>NZ_SDQE01000002.1 GCF_004153455.1 Allopusillimonas ginsengisoli
AGCACGTCTGACGAAGCGCTCGCAGTCATCGGTAGCATGGCAGGCCGATGGTCCGATCAGGATATCGCCGCATCGCTAAACCGGATGGGAATGCGGACCGGCCAAAACAAGACCTGGACGGTGCATCGCGTCAGCTCCATACGGCGCGTGCGAGACATCGATGCCTATCGATCGGCCCAGAAGAATGGGCAATGGTTGACGATGTCTGAGGCTGCAAAACTGCTTGGAGTCACCCATTACATGATTCGACGTCTGATCAATGATCGAGTGCTGCCTGCTGAACAGGTTATGCCCGATGCTCCATGGCAGATTCGTGCAAGCGATTTGCGCAGTGACGCTGTCACGGCGGCGTTGACGCGCAAACATCGCCCGTGTCGTAGCAATGTTGAAGGACAACTCCCAATGTTTATCGAGGTTTCGGAAGGAGGTGCATAATGAACGACCCTTCGCGATAGGCCGGATCTGGTTCTCGATCCAGTTGTTATCGATGGGTAATCGACCATCAACCAGGTAGCGCGTCAGCGCCGCCCAACGCTTCAAGCTGTAGTCCAGCGCTCGGGCAATGCCGGTACCGTCGGGCACCTTCAGTCGATGGGCTGCCATCCAGGTATGCAGTGCCTGGGCAATCGGCCTGGCCTGTTGCTCACGTAGGCGCTGGCGCGGCTCAGGCAGCAAGTCTGTCACCTGGGCTTCGATCTCATAGAGCTGCCCGATGGACTTCAGTGCCTGTTCAGCAATCAGGCTTTTGCCAGACTGATGTAGTTCGAAGAACTTGCGCCGGGCGTGCGCCATGCAACCGACTTCGGCAATGCCTTGCTCGAAGCACGCTTTATATCCACCGTAATCGTCGCAGATCAGTTCACCGCGCCAGTCACCCAGGAAGGCCCTGGCGTGAGCACCACTACGTCCTTCGGTGAAGTCGTAAACAACGGCTTTCAGATCCTGGAAGGCGCCGGGAGCATAGGCCCACAGATACGCGCGATGGGTCTTCTTGCTCCCTGGTTGCAGGACTTGAACAGGTGTTTCGTCCACATGCACCACCGGCTCGTTCAGGATGGCCTCGCGCAGGGCATCGACCAGCGGCTGCAAGCGCACCCCGCATACGCCTACCCATTCAGCAAGCGTAGAGCGGGGGATCCTTAAACCGGCGCGCGCAAAGATCTGTTCTTGGCGATACAGCGGCAGGTGGTCGGCATACTTTGCAACCAACACGTGGGTCAGTAACCCGGAGGTGGCGATCCCCTTGTCGATGACCTGTGCCGGCATGGGCGCTTGGGTCAACGTCTCGCACTGGCGGCAAGCCCACTTGCCCCGGACATGCTGCTCGACGCGCAGCACGCCAGGGATAAAATCCAACTTCTCGGTGATGTCCTCACCGATGCGCTGCATCTGGCAGCCACAGGTGCAGGTGGTAGAGTGCGGTTCGTGGCGCACCTGGATACGGGGCAACTCCGGCGGCAAGGCCTGACGCTTAGGCTGAGACACAGCCTTTTTCTCAGCGGGCTGTCCGCCCAGACTGATCAGTTCCTGTTCGATGGCAGCGATGTCGGCATCGACCGCGTCTTCCAGCAACAAGCCCTGTTCACCGCCAAGCTGTTCGCTCTTCTTGCCGAAGCGATAGCGGCGCAGCACCGCAATCTCATGCGTGAGCTTACCGATGTGGGTTTCCTTGAACTGGATGTCGTGCGCTTGCTTGGCCACGACCTGGCGGGTTTCATCGAGCTCACCCATTAATTGCCTAGCCAAGGCCCGCAGGGCCTCGGCATCAAGCTGTTCGAGGGTAGGGGCAGATTTCACAGACATGGCCGCCATGATGCCATGGCTGTGAGCGGCGCACAGCCAGCCAGATGCCGAAGCCGTCACACGCCAGGACCTTTAGCCGTGTGCCACGGCGGTTAGCAAATACATAAGCGTGATGCGGCTGCGAGGCGCCGAAGACTTCCACTACCCTGGCCAGTAGCCGATCCATGCCGCTACGCATGTCCACGGGTTCGACGGCTAACCAGATTCTCTCGATGCGGATCACCGAAACAGTTCCCGCAGCCAGGCGGCGCACTCGCCAGCGGCCTGTGCGGGCCAGCTCACTCGCGCTTGCAAACTACCCCGTTGCAGTTGAACCTCGATGGCCACCGACGCAGTCTGTGCGCTATGGCGTGTGCTCATCGCGCAGCCCGCCGTGGCAACGACAGGAATAAACGCCGGCGCGTCCGACAGTGTCAGTTCACCGCGCCTGGCTTCGCGGCGCCAGCGCTGCACCATGTTCGGGTTCAGGCCGTGTGCAATGGCGATGCCCGCGACCGAAGCGCCAGGCTGCTCACAAGCCTGAAGAATCTGTGCCTTGAGGGCCTTGCTGTGCTTGCGCCGCGCGGGTCGCTGGACTGAAGTGTTTGGATCCATGAATAGTCCCCACTAAAAACAAGTGGGGACTATCGTCCCGATCGCTACGCTCCATCAAGGTGTGTTCGGCAGACGCTTACATTCGTTGGTCAGGTTTCCCACAAACTCGTGTGGGGTTTGGTAATTTAGACTCGAATGCGGTCGGATCTCATTGTAGTGGCGACGCCAGTCCTCAATGAATACCCGGGCCTCTAGTCGGTTGAGGAACCATTCCATCGACAGATATGAACTCGTGGCCATTTTTGCTCCTAGCTATCTTTTAGGTGGCTCCCGATATTCGAAAATTTAGCCAAGTATGCAACGCTCATGTAAGACTTTGCCCTCTATTAATGCGTGTTGATCATAAGGCTAACAGAAATGGTTATCTTTGCCGCCCTAGCCGAGTTTGAGCGGCACTTGATTATGGAACGAACATATACCGAGCTGGCTGCTGCGCGTGGGGGCAAAGGTGGACGGCCCGGCCTCTCTGCAGAAAAGATCCCGGCCATTCGCACAATAGCAGCGAACGGCCACGGCCCGGCTGAAGTTTGCAAAGTCCTGGGCATCGGTCGTAGCACGTTCTACAAGCACACACGAGGCAATCGAGTAGGGTGAGGGGTTACCCCCTCAGCCCTCTCACACCACCGTACGTGCGGTTCCGCATACGGCGGTTCAGTGGATACGCTGGAGGCCGACCACTGTCTTGTGGATCGAGACCAGTCCGAGCCGCTGGAACCAGGCGTTCGGATACGCCTGTTCCATATGCGAAGCGCCCGCATTCCACCACGGCCCACGACCATTGACGCTGGATTTCCATGCCCGATCAGAGTCCAACCCCTGAGTCAACAGGTATCGTTGTCGAGCTCGTGGTCGTTTCCATTGCCGCCATAGCAGGCAGCGCAGCCGACGGCGCACCCATCCATCCAGATTCCTCATCCGCTTATGCTGAACACTTAGGCGGAAGTAATTCGCCCAGCCCCGCAGCAGCGGGTTGAGCGTCTGGATGGTGCATGCCAGGGATTGACCGCGCCCCTGACGCATCAGTTCTCGCACCCGCTGCATCAATCGCTAGATGCTTTGGGGGGCGATCCTGATGTGCGCCTCTTTGAGCCGGGTAGCCACGCGGTAGCCCAGGAACTTACAGGTTCCGGGGCGTGCCACCTTGCTCTTGGCTTCATTCACAACAAGCCTCAAGGCCTTCTCAAGATAGGCCCTGGTACTCGTCATGACGCGTTCGCCCGCCCGTTTGCTGCCCACGCAAATATTGCAGTCATCGGCATACCGGCAGAACGCCAGCCCTCGAGCTTCCAGGTGGTGATCCAGGCCCGTGAGCACGATGTCCGATAGCAGCGGCGACAGCGACCCACCACCGTCGGTACGCCCAGCGTGCGAACCCCGCCGTCTGGCTTGGGAATGTCCGCTCGACGCACCGATTGCGGTATATAGCTGCCATCCAGCAGCGCTTCGTGTACACACGGCCAGTGCTGTTTCAACCAAGCGCCCAGGTCCTCAGTAGTCATGGCGTCTACGCCGGCAGCCCCCTTGTTCCTGAGCACCCGGCGATACGCCTGACTCATGTTCTCGCGTTCTACGACGCGCTCCATGAGCGCTTCGTCCTCCGATTTCGTTTGCCCGCATGTTGCCGTGCGCATCTCAGCACCCCGAACGCCCTCGGACAGCTTCCGGCCGCCTACCTCGTCCTTGGCCCCTGTCTCCAGGGCTTCTGCTTCATCAACACACATCGAGATCATTCGTCCTACTCTCGGTAACCTCTGTTCGGGCCTTCGTCGGTGGGTGCTCATCGGCTCACCGCCTTCTCCACCGCCTACTATGCCCTCTGCTGACTTCTGATCGTGCATCCCGCCACCTCGCGGTGGACAGTAGCCAGTCTCCCAGCACCCGATCAGATCTCCCCGGGTATTGCGCACCCACTTGCACGCCTATGCCTGTCGGATCTACGTTGCATCGTTCCGGACATGTATCGGGCTTCGACGATTATGGCCGCCTGACCCCGATGCAACGCCTCATCCGCTTCCTGTGCGTCAGGCCGGCGCTTTGCCATCCGGCTTCCTTCAGACTCGCAGTCACCCGCGAAACCCTTGCCGTAGGCTAACTCTTCCCCTTGTCGGGCGAGTAAGGGACTTGCACCCTCTAGTGGGTGCGCCCTGCCGGGCGCACCATAAAAAAACCCGCAAGCTGTGCGGGCATCGATGGTGATAAAGGATTTTTTTCCAGGCCGTAAATTTATCGTCGAGACGGTTTCAGTGTACCAGGTTCGAGAATACGGCAAAGCCAGCTGGTCAGATCTAATCATTCTAATCCAATAGCAAATGGAGATCCGCTTCCCCTTCCGCTACCCAAGTCGGCGCACGCTTCTCACCGAAGGCCGCCATGCCCTCCATTGCTTCAACCGTTGCGAACAACTCGGCCGATAGTCGCTGCATCGCTGTGATCTCTTGCAATGGGGATTCTCTAGCGAGTTCACGTACCAAGCTCTTAGTGGCCCGCTGGCCACCGGGCGCCCCTTTTAATACGGCCTTCATTTCCGGACCGATATCAGTGGTTGGATCTGTGGCAATCCGAGTAACAAGCCCTAGCCGTAATGCTTCCTCTGCACCGAAGCTTTCCCCACTCAATAACCAGGGCTTGAGCGCTCTAGAGCTAAGACCTGCTAGGCTGAAACTGCCTACTAGCGCTGGTGCAACTCCCACCCGCACTTCACTGAAGGCGAAATCAGCACCGCTGGAACATACAACGATATCGCTGCATGCAATTAGGCCAATGCCACCGCCACGCACACGGCCGGCTACTCGGCAAATCACCGGTGCCGGATATGCCCAAAGGGTCGCGAGCAACTGCCCGAGCAACGCCGAATGGCGTTGTGGCTGATTCTTTAATGCCAACCGTTCCTTCAAGTCGACACCAGCACTAAAAACATCACCAGTGTGATCAATAACCAGCATCCGAGCGCAACGCTGAGCGCTCCGCTCGATCGCGTCAATAATTGCTTCCATCAAACAGATCGAGAGGGCGTTGCGATTGGCCGGAGAGTCAACTAACAGCCGGTCAATTAAACCGTATTGGCTTACTATGAGTGGTGTCCTAGCCGCTGTACCGCCAGTGCTTTTCATGTGCGGCTCCGATCGGTGATTATGCCAGTGCTCAGAAGCTCTTCTATATGATTAGACGAAAAACCGGCTTCAAGCAGGATCTCCTTCGAGTGCTCCCCAATCGCCGGCGCATAACCAAAGGGCGCCGCGGGGGTACGATCCATCTTGATTGGATTATCAACCACGGTGTACCTGCCAAATTCCGGATGCTGCATACAGCGCAGCATACCGTTGTGATCAAACTGTGGGTCGACAATGGCCTCTTCCAGCGTATTCACAGGAGCACAGGGAACTCCCAATCGCCGCAGTGGTGTCATCCAGTGCTCGCGCGGCGCGCTGGCGAAGAGCCGTTGAAGTCCATCGACAAGCTCCACGCGGTAATCGATGCGGGCCGTGTTTCTGGTATAGCGTGGATCACGCGTGACCGGATCATCAATCGCCTCCCCGATTTTCTTCCAGATGTCATCGGATAAGCAAGCCAATACGAAATAACCATCTTCTGCCAGGAAAGCTTGATACGGCACTGCCTGCGGATGCCCACTGCCCCAGGGGCGCATCGGCACGTGGGTATGCATATATTCAGTGACCAAATTAGGCATGGTGGCAAAGCCGCTATCGGCCAAATTCAGTTCAACTTTCTGGCCAACACCATCGCGATCCCGAGCACGCAACGCTGTGATAGCACTGAAGCATAGGAGAAATGATGTAACGATATCTGTGATTGACGGACCCGCCTTCAACGGCGGACCGGCATGTTCTCCAGTCATTGCCATGATGCCGCTAACGGCTTGGCCCAGCAGGTCAAGGCCGGGCTCGAGCGAGCGCGGACCCGTTTCTCCGAACGCTGTCACCGAGCAATAGACGATCTCGGGCCGAATTTTGGCGATACTTTCGTAATCAAGCCGAAGTTTCTGCACCGCAGCTACGCGTAGATTAGTAATAAAAATATCCGCATCGCACAGTAAGCTCTCAAGCACTTGATGGCCCGCGGAGCGCTTCAGGTCTATAGCGATCGAACGCTTACTCCGATTAATGCTATGGAAATAAATGCTTTCGCCCGGCGCGAACTTCTGATCCATCTTACGCAGAAAATCCCCGCCCGGCGCCTCCACCTTGATCACCTCGGCACCAAGGTCACCCATAAGGCTGGTGGCATATGGGCCAGCCATGGCATGAGTGCAGTCTATGATCCGTATTCCTGCCAGTGGCAGCTGCTCACGTGCGACGCCAGCGATACCCTTAGTCTCTTCTCTCATTCGGTCCACTCCTTGGCATCACGTTCAACGGTCACGATGTCATACTCGGCTGCATCTTTGGCAATATCCAACGCTGTTACTTCGCTAGCTTTGAGTGGCCGCTCGATAATCTTATTTTTGAAAAAGAAATCGAGTGATTTCTGCACAGTCATTTGGTCTAAGTAACCGGTCAAATTATCGGACCCCAGCTGATCCATCACCTTGAAGCGGCGATCCACGAGGCTGAGCGCTTGATTAATCGCCTTAGCCTCGTCGATGTTGCTTGGCTTTTGATCAGGGTGCGCTTTCCAGTGAATCTGTACCGCAGCCAACGGATTCGCTGCAGCAAAGTGTTGGCCAGCATTAAAACCACGAAGGAACTCGACTACAATATCGCGATTCTCAGTAAGGTATTTCTTCGTCGTTACCAGACCCAACGTGCCTGGTTGATCATCCATAATACTGGGCAACGAGCGCATCGAGACATCAAGAATACTACCGATCGTTCCCAAAGGGCCGTCGTAACTGGCATAAGCATCGATGTGCCCTTGCTTCAATGCATTGGCAGCACCAGCACCGACACCGACCGGTAGCCATTTCACATCTTTATCAGGATCCAGGCCAGCCCCAGCTAATGCGGCACGGCCGTAAAGGAAACTAGCCGAAGTTAGAGTCTGAACGCCAATCGTCTTGCCTTTCAAATCGGCTTGATTTTTGATCGCACTTCCTTCAGGCACCGCGGTGTGCCAAATATTACCGGCCGCCAAGCTTATCACCTGCAGTTCGGGGTGCTTAGTCGCCAGTGAATACATCGCCGACATACCAAGATTGGCAATATCCGCTTGGCCAGTCAGCAGGGCTTGTAAATTCTGAATTGCTCCCTTTGTTACCAACACTTTCACATCAAGACCTTTCCAATAATCCATGGCCATCGGTACTGATGTGTAGGGAGCCGTATCGATCGCCAACGTTGGGTTACCGACTGCAAATACGACCTTCACAGGCCCACCACCCGCGGCAGCCACGCTACTGCCAACGAGCGCTGTACCAGCTAGCATTGTTAGGAGAAAACGCCGCCGCACTCTACTTGTGCGATGTATCAGTTGATACGACATGGTAATTCCTTTGAAATGAATGGGAAAATGAAATCGCTTATTCTTCGAAGAGCAGCAGTGATCGCAGGAAGCGCATCAGTTGGTACAGGCTGGTGCCGATGCAACCGAGGATGAAAAGGACGGCATATACCGAAGCCATGTCACCGAAACCAGTACGAGCCTGGATTCGATAGCCCAGACCTTGCTCGGCACCAACGAACTCCCCAACGATTACGCCCAGCAACGACACCACCACGGCTACATCCATGGCAGCGAAAATATAAGGCAGCGCACTGGGGAGTCGCAGATAGCGCAACTCCTGCCAACGGCTGGCACCGAAGGAGCGCAATAGTCGTAATTCATCGGCATTGATTTGCGATAAGCCCGCTACGGTATTGGCGAACACAGGGAAGAATGCAAGCAATGCACCAATAACGATTTTGGGCAACAGGCCATAGCCCAACCAAGCCACCAGCACTGGAGCAATCGCGATCTTCGGGAAAGTCTGCAGAAAGACGACATAGGGAAAGGCCGCCATTCGTAATACCGGCACGTAAGCAAATAAAGCCCCCAAGGTCAGCGCGACCGTGATACCGCAAACGAAACCGATCATTGTTTCCTTCAATGTCACCCAGATATCGATCCACCAGGTCACTTCGCCGCCAATCAACCCTTGGTACAACGCAATAGCAACGCTCTCCGGTGCGGGCAAGACAATAGTCGAGACCCATTGCTGGTGCACAGCTAACTTCCAAAAAAATAAGATTGAGAGCCCCATAGCTATGGCCAGTACAACAGCGATTGTGCGGGTATGATCCCTGGGGAAAGTTTGCTGGGCTCGCGAGGTCATGGCGCTCGCGGACGAATTCACCGAGAATGTATCCTGGACATTTGAATCTTCAGTTTTCAGTTCGAGCATTGTCATTGAGCTTGGCCCTCCCCAGCAAATACCCCCATTGGTCCGGCTGTACCCGAAACAGAAGATTCATTGAGTGCCGTTCGAATGCTGCGCACTAATCCCATAAAGTTGGCCTCGTCCCGCATCTCAGCCCGACGCGGCCGGGATACGGGGATATTGATCACGTCAAGCACCCGGCCCGGGCGCGGTGCCATAATCACCACCCGATCGGACAGATAAACGGCTTCACTAATGTTATGGGTTACAAAGACGACCGTCTTGCGCCGCTGCGTCCAAAGGCGCAGAAGCTCGTCATTGAGGAGGTCACGTGTGAATTCATCGAGTGCGGCAAATGGTTCATCCATCAGCAGCACGTTCGGATCCGTGACCAAAGCTCGCACGATCGACGCCCGTTGCTGCATACCACCAGACAACTCATGCGGGAAACGATCCTTAAATGCACTCAAGCCCGTCACCGCAAGCAGCTCATTGGCGCGCCGATGCACATCATCATCTAAGCTGTGCATAATGCGCGCGGGCAATAGCACATTTTCCAGCACAGTCTTCCAGCGAAGCAAGGTCGGTTTCTGGAAGGCGATGCTCACCGTCGGATCGCCAGCGTATATTGGATGATTATCAACAGTTACATTACCAGTAGTGGCGCTCAGCAAACCGCAGATCATCATCAACAATGTTGTCTTACCACACCCACTAGGCCCAACTAGACTAATGAATTCGCCAGGCGCAATCGACAGATCGACCGGAAGCAAGGCCTGTACGGGAGAGCTACCAGAGCGCTGATAGAGTTTGGAAGTATCGCGAATATCGATACGTCCACATATTCCTTTAACGGGTCCGGTAGCAAAAACGGAGGCTGTCATAGGTGCTCCACCCTTCCGTTCAGGCCGAGTAAAGGCTGCAACCCCTGCACAGCGTCCCCTTGATAGGCGTAGAAACCGACGCCGCTTTTTTTCCCTAATTGGCCGGCGGCTACCAAACGTTCGAGAATAGCTGGGGCCCGATATTCTGGCTCTCCGGAGCGTGTCAACATACTGCGTAGATTATTGAGGCGAGCGTCGAGACCCACTAGATCGGCCAGCTCCAACGGCCCCATTGGATGTCCATAGCCAAGCCGCATGGCTTTGTCGATGTCAGCCACTGAAGCCACTCCTTCTTCGACCAATCGCATCGCTGCATTACCCAGAAGCAGACCTAACCGACTCGTAACGAAGCCAGGCACGTCGCGCACCACAATTGGATCCTTGCCCAGCCGTGCGCAGAGTGCCCTAGCATCTGCCACGGTCTCCTGCGAGGTCGCGGCACCAGTTACGATTTCAACGAGAGCCATCCGATGCACCGGGTTAAAAAAGTGCATACCGATTACACGATCCGATCCTCCGCAGGCCTGGGCTAGCGTCGAAACACTCATAGTCGACGTATTACTCGCCAATAATGCATACTGGGGTGCACACGCATGTATCTGCGCGAAGATCTCGATCTTAGCCTGTTCAATTTCGGGAATTGCTTCGATTACAACATTAGCCTCGCGCACTGCTTCGGCCAAATTAGTACTACAGCGGAATGCCTCCAAGCCCGCAGCGGTCGAAACCACTGCCCGTTGGAGTCGACGCTCGATCGTCGTGCGCGCAGCTTCTAGGGCCTCCGGCGCCAAATCCACCAAAGTGGTCGCCAATCCCGCTTGTAAGGCCGCAGTCGCGATGCCGCGCCCCATGGTTCCTGCACCGATTACAACCAATCGTAAAGTCGGGGGATGAGTCGAAAAGTTCAACAATTTCTTGGTCTCCTTTATGTTTGCTTACTGGCGCGCGGCGCATAGATGTCTGACCTTAACCGCGTATTCGCTCGTTATTATCGGAAAGTCGTTTAAACATCAGACGTCAGATTATCATCGATTTTTTAGCTTTGCAAGCTTGACTTATCAGACCTTTATAATTTAATCTTACACACTATGAAAAAAACCATTCCATTTCCGCTCGACGATGAAAAATATAATTCTGGGTTTGGGCCCAAGACATGCAGGCCTGATAATCATCGGACGTCATACCTTAGAAGCTCCGGCATTGGAAAAGTGACCGAGCGGGTGGTGCATGAGATCCGTGCCTACATTGAATCCAATAACCTGCAGCCTGGCGATAGACTTCCACCGGAGCGTTACTTCATCGAGCAGCTTAAGGTCAGCCGATCTTCACTACGCGAAGCCATGCGGGTGTTAACCACACTAGGTCTGGTGGAAGTTCGGCATGGCGACGGTACGTATGTAGCCGCGGCCACTGCAACTTGGAGAGCCTCATCGGTAGCAATTTTTGACGCGACCGAGGAAAACGCGCTACGCAATCTAGTCGAGACGCGGGTCGGCATTGAAATTGCAGTAGTAAATGCAGTGGTTCAGCGCGCCTCAGAGGAGGATTTCGATCGCCTTGAGCAATTGCTCGATCAACAAGCTGAAGAGATGACCAAGAATCCTTCTTACGCTTGGGAACCGCTAGAGTTCGAACTGGCGCTGATTGAGATCACTGGTAACACTTGGCTTTACGAGGTCGAATTGATGTTGCAGGACGCTTGGCGCTCATTATCAGGTGGGTTAAAGGCCAGTGTTGGTCGTTACGCCGAATGGCATAGCGAGCATCGCGCAATTTTGGCTTCGCTGCGCTCCCGTAACGTCACACAGGCGCAGCGTTTGGTGATGGCGCATGTCAGTTTCGACCGTTTCGAAGCTGATTTGCAGGCACCGCGCACTCGCAGCGCCAAGGACCGGCCGAGCCGCGATTAAAACAATTTAAAAATCAAGAATGATCGTCCATCTATGTCCATCTTTTCTTAAATATCAATTGAAGGAATCCAATGAGCAGCATTACTGAATTAAAGCGCCAAACGTTAAACCCAGCCGATCTGAAAATCGAGCGTTTGGAGTTTATCCCAATACGAGTACCGCTGAAGCGCCGGTTCAAAGGCAGCCACTATTCAATGACCTCGCGCTGTACCATCGTTACCCGCATTTATACGGCGGGTGGCTTAATCGGCGAAGCTTATAATGGCGATACTGATGCTGAGCAATCTGTTATTTTGAGCATTCTTCGCAATGAGATCGCGCCTAATATAATTGGCCGTTCAGCCCTTAATATCGAAGGGGCTTGGGAGGCTATGTTGCCTTCCACCTATGATATTTTACGTGACCGGTCATTATCACTGCAAGCCATCGCCTGTGTTGATACGGCGTTGTGGGATCTATTCGGTAAGGCGGTTGGCCTACCGCTGTTCCAGATTTGGGGCGGGTATCGTAATCGTCTGCAGGTAATCTGTATCGGTGGCTATTATGCTGCCGAGGGCGAGAACGAGGATGCCGAGATTACCAGGCAGATCGAAAAATATTTGGAACTCGGATTCGGCGGCTGCAAATTCAAAGTTGGCGGACGTTCGCCCGAAGTCGATGCCCAACGCACTCGGCTAGCTCGTAAGATTGCCGGCGATGATTTTGTATTAATGGTCGACGCTAATCAGGGTTATACACGGCAGCAAGCGATCCAATTCTGCCGTGCCACTGCTGACCTTAATTTACGTTGGTTTGAGGAGCCATGCCAATGGCTCAATGATCGCTTCTCGATGCGTGATGTCCGATTGGCAGCTGGTGTCTCTGTAGCTGCCGGTCAGAGTGAATCCACGCGGGCTGGCCAGCGCGATCTGATCGCTTCTGGCGCTATCGATGTCTGCAACGCCGATGCTAGTTGGATCGGTGGGCCAAGTGAATGGTTGCGTGTTGCTGCCATAGCATCAGCCTACGAAGTTCAGATGGGGCACCACGAAGAGCCGCAGGTCTCGGCCCACCTGTTGGCTTCTATTCCGCACGGAACCTATATCGAGACTTTCGATCCGGACCGTGATCCAATCTTCTGGAACCTCATTGCTAATCGGCAGACTTTTGAGGGCGGGTACTATACCGTCCCTCAAGGACCGGGACTTGGCCTTGAGTTGGATTGGGAATACATCAATCGTTATAGGTCTGTGCAATGAGCACGGGCGTGGCTTTCGTGGGCGCCGCCGAGGCAGATCAGATCGGCGTGGTACCGGACAAAAATGCGTTGCAGATGCACGCCGAAGCGGCACTAAATGCACTGACACACGCGAACCTCTCGTTGCGTGACGTCGATGCCCATTATACCTGCGGTGTAGATTTTATGCCCAGTTTGTTGGTAGCTGAGTACTTGGGCATCACGCCAAAAATCTCCGGTAGCAACTCGATCGGCGGATCATCATTTGTAGCCCATCTACACGAAGCGATACAAGCAATTCAATCAGGCATTTGCGAAGTAGCACTCATCACGCACGGGGAAACCCGTCGGTCCAACCGCAAGCGGAATATTCAGACGCGACCGCACCACTTCGATCCTTGGTTGCCTGACTGGCAATGGGAACGTATCTACGGCGTCGAATCGCCACCGGCAGCTTACGCCCTCGCCGCCACTCGGCATATGCACGAATATGGTAGTACCAGTGAGCAAATGGCCGAGATCGCCGTAGCCACTCGCAAGTGGGCCGCGCTCAACCCGCGTGCATATCGGCGTGCCCCGTTGACTGTGGATGAGATCATGGAATCGCCGTGGCTAGTTTATCCCTTTCATCTTGCGGATTGCTGCTTGGTGACGGATTCGGGCGGGGCCGTTGTATTGACCAGTACTAGCCGAGCGAGGCAGCTTGGAGTCCCAGTGGTCGAAGTGCTGGCCTCTGCCGTGGCCACTAGCCACTATCAAATTAGCCAGATGCCAAGTTTGACGGAGACGCCGGCCAAGCGCACGGGTGCGGAGGTCTTCGCCCGGGCTGGATTGAAGCCATCTGATATCGACGTAGCCGAGTTATATGATTCCTTTACCTATACAGTGCTGGTCACGTTGGAAGATCTCGGATTTTGCGCTAAAGGCGAAGGTGGCGCTTTTGTCTCTGGACAGCGAACAGCGCCTGATGGAAGTTTTCCACTCAATACTAGCGGCGGTGGATTATCATACAACCATCCCGGAATGTTCGGTATGTATCTCATGATCGAGGCGGTACGCCAGCTACGCGGTGAATGCGGACCACGCCAAGTGGCAGATGCTAAAACCGTACTGGTCAATGCTATGGGCGGTTATCTCTCTAGTGCAGCCACCGCTATTCTGGCGAGGATATAGGCATGGCTATTTTTCCACAACCCATTATCTCCCCAAGCCCGGATGCCGTCGAATTCTGGGAAAGCGCGCGCGAACAGCGATTGATACTGCCATTTTGCAATGCTTGTCAGGCGCATTTTTTTTACCCTCGCTCAGGTTGCCCAAGTTGTGGTTCTCGCGATATAGCCTGGGTGCAAGCTAGCGGCCGCGGCGAAATATATTCATATTGCATTCACTACAGCACATCCATCCCCGAACTACGTAATGCAGTACCTTTTGTTACAGCCTTAGTTACTCTGGAGGAAGGGCCGCGCATGATGACTTGCTTGGTAGATGTTGAACCTGAACCTATGGCAGTCCATTGCGGAATGGCAGTGGAGGTTACCTTTGTTAAATCTACGAACGGTTTTATGGTACCAATGTTCCGTCCGACTTAGCTAGTGGTCATCGATAATAGTTGGAGCATGTGTAGCAGGGATTCTATAGCGTCAAGCCTGGCACGGGATCGGATATGCTACGGCAGCTGTGCCCGAAAGCGGGCAACAGGCGGATAATCTGTATATTTCGCATCTGGCATACCGAACTGAACCGAGAAGCGCTTGTTGTTTGATGGTTAGGCGCTTTTGATGTTGCCCCTGAATTTTGTAGCTCTCAGTTCGAGGGTTATGCGGCCATTTTATGCTGACCCGCATGCCAGCTTTTCTCGTAATCCATAGGGCTCACATACCCTAGACTCGAATGAAGCCGTCTGTGATTATAAAAGGCGATCCAGTCCATCACGGCCCGAATTGCCTCCTGGTGAGTGTCGAACTTTCTCCCGTAGAGACTGGCAGCTTTCAGGCGCGCCCAGAAGCTTTCGGTCGGGGCGTTATCCCAGCAGTCTCCTTTTCTGCTCATTGATGAACGGATTTGCCAGTCACACAAGGCGTGTTGGAATTCATGGCTGCAATACTGGCTGCCACGGTCGCTATGGAAGATCAGGTCTGCTGGCGGACGTCGCCCAGACCAAGCCATGGCCATAGCGTCTTTTACCAAGCTGGTCTGCATACGTGGCCTCATGTTCCATCCCACAACTTGTCGGCTAAACAGATCGATGACGGCTGCCAAATACAGCCAACCTTCTCCTGTGGGAATATAGGTGATATCGCCGCTCCAGAGCTGATTGGGCGCCTGGGGACTGAACTGGCGATTGACCAGGTTCGGCGCAATCGGCAATTTGTGTTTGCTGTCGGTGGTGAGCACGAATTTACGCTTCGTTCTGGCGCGTATGCCATGGCGCTTCATCAATACACGCACCCGTTCCTTTCCCACCCGAATTTCTCGACTACCCAGTTCCTTGTGCATACGCGGCCATCCATATTCTTCTTTGACTTCAGCGTGAATAGCTCGAATATTGGCCAGGATGCATTCATCGCTAAACCGGCCCGCGCAGCCCGCTGGCGGCCTCTGGCTGCGACGACGCCGCCAGTTGAAGAATCCGCTGTCGCTGACATCGAGCACTGGACACATCGTCCGGATGGGCCAGTGCGCCTTCATTTCTTGAACCCAGGCGTACCTTGCAGCGTGTCCTGCGCAAAGTACGCCGCCGCTTTTTTTGCGATATCGCGCTCCATCGTCAGCCGAGCATTCTCGGCCCTCAGGCGCGCAATTTCCATCTGTTCCGGTGTCACTGTGTTTTCCGGCTTCTGGGCACTACCCGGCCCACCCATTTCTCCACGTGCATGCTGGCGTACCCAATTGCTCAAGCTGGCCTTCGGTATGCCCAGCGTTCTGGCCACTGACGCGATGGATTGCCCCCCAGTAACCTGCCGGACACCCTCCTGCTTGAATTCCAATGTGTATCTGCTACGCGATTGATAATCTGACATCTTCTGCTCCTTGGTTCCAATTTAAATCGGAACTAAGGGCTACGTCATTCAGGGGCAAGGTCATTCTGAAGATGCTTCAGATATGAAACTCATGCCTGTTGTTCCTGAGACGTTGTTGTGCTGACTTCTCAAGCGAACCCCCCGTTGGCTCGAAGAACCTGGCCATTGATCCAACTGCCATCGGCGCCCACAAGAAAGGACACCGCCCGCGCGATGTCTTCAGGCGTCCCCAACCGTTCCAGCGGTGCGATCTTGCTGAGCCGAAGGACATCCTCGTTGCTCTTTCCCTTGAGAAACAGGTCGGTAGCAACGGGACCCGGGGCTACCGCGTTGACCGTAATACTGCGGCCTCTCAGCTCATTGGCCAGCACACGGATCAAACCCTCAACGCCTGCCTTCGCTGCGATATAAGGACCGTACTCGGGAAAGGATTTGGCGATCACACTGGATGACAGGGCAACAATGCGCCCACCTGCCTGCATATATTGGGCTGCATTTCCCAAGACGAGAAAAGCTCCCCGAAGGTTCGTTTGAATGATGCGATCGAAGATATCGATGCTTTCGGGAGCAATCGGACCGAGCTGCATCACACCAGCGCTGTGCACAACCACCGAGATAGAACCGAAGGCTTGCGTGGCCGTGTCAAAAAGCCTCTTTACATCATCATGCTGAGATACATCCGCCTGTATCGCGATCGCTTCACCACCCAGCGCCTGAATATCGGAGACGACTTTCTGAGCTGCCGATGTGTTGCCTGAGTAATTGACGACCATTTTGAATCCATCAGCGGCTAAGCGCAGCGCGATGGAATGACCTATACCCCGGGAGGCTCCCGTTACGATAGCAGTGGGGACGATTGGTATTGAGGATGAAGACTTGGTAGTGCTCATGATCGTTTCCTTTAATCAGATAAGATGAAACAATGTGTGCGACCTGAATCCTTCTCATCTGAATCATCGAGTTGGCAGATCACAGAATGCATGATAGCTATCAGCCGTCACCGCATAAATGACATGAAATTGCCTTGTTAATTCAAAAGTCCTCAACAATAGGATCGTTATGGATCGCTTCGATGCTCTTCAACTCTTCGCACGGATCGTCGAGCTGGGCAGCTTTACCGAAGCTGCGAGCGTGCTCGAAATTCCGCGCGCCACAGCAACACATACAATTAAAAAGCTGGAAAAAAGATTGGGCGCGCGCTTGCTGGATCGCACCACACGCCACGTCAAACCCACTCTGGATGGACAAGCTTTTTATGAACGCACCCAGCGGGTCTTGGCTGAACTGGAAGATGCAGAAGCATCACTCAGCA
This sequence comes from Allopusillimonas ginsengisoli, assembly GCF_004153455.1. Classification (GTDB taxonomy): domain Bacteria; phylum Pseudomonadota; class Gammaproteobacteria; order Burkholderiales; family Burkholderiaceae_B; genus Allopusillimonas; species Allopusillimonas ginsengisoli. Next base: position 17,053 of record NZ_SDQE01000002.1, read on the forward strand.
CGCATATAGCCAACCCACACGGGACACTACGTTTGGACTTGCATGGGGCACATGCGAATTCAATCATCCTGCCTCGTATCGGTGAATTCAGGGACAGCTACCCCAAAATAAATATCGTCATCAATAGTGGCGACCGTCTGGTCGACTTGGTCAAGGAAGGCATAGACTGCGTGGTACGAGCTGGCCATCCGCGCGATTCGTCGCTTGTCGTTAGCAAGCTGGCCAACATGCCGGAGGTGATCTGCGCCAGCCCTAAGTACCTGGCGCGATATGGCACACCCAAGCACCCTGAAGAGTTGGCCGAATACCAGGCGGTAGGATTCTTCGCGAATGGCAACGAGAGCCGCTATCCCTTCACTGTCATTATCGATGGGCAGGCAGAGAATTTCAAAGCCAGTGGCTGGATGTCGGTCAGCAATGCCGAGTGTTACTTGAGCGCGGCGTTAGCAGGCTGCGGACTGATACAGTTGCCATTTTTTCGCGTAGAAGAACATCTGAAAACCGGACGCCTGGTTCAGGTGTTGAATGAGTGGGCGTGTCCGAATCTCCCTGTCTGTGCGCTTTACCCGTTCCATCGCCAGCTCTCGCCCAGAGTGCGTGTATTCATAGACTGGGTGCGAGAGTTATATAACGAAAAATTCGCCGCAGCCTCCGGCTGATCTTCAACAGAGCCACACGTTTTTCCTGTGCGAGCATGGTCGCCTGACCAACTGATTGAGAATACCTATCTGGACATGTTTCAGCGCTTAGGGAATGTCAGGTACCAGAACAATGCAACCTCCTGAGTATCGGGGTGCATCCCACGGTACAGGCAGCGATCATACCCACCGAGGACGAAACCGTACCGATCATAGAAGCGGCATCAGCGCGGTGAACCGTTGCACCCTGTCCGCGCATCGATGCCGTTGCCTGGTCTGTCCGGATGTCGTCAGGTGATGCGTTCATAGTGTTCCTTCAAGCGATACTCAGAGGTCGTCGCGCCATTCCGCGGTGGTTGAGACATCTGATTATTGGGCGTGACCTGTTACGCACATTAATTAGAACGCTTTCTGCCTTATCTTTGCTATGTGTCATATATGACGCATAGCATATCATAATTTCTATCCTCTTTCTATTATTTTTCTACCTAACCCTTTGATCTGCCTGACCACCAAGAGCTTGCTCTTCCATCATAAATATGATACTCTGTGTGGCATATATGCCACACAGAGATAACTAAACTGAGGCGACCATGGCAGCCCCAAGCCGTCTTCAAATTGCAAAAAAAGATATCGTCGCGGCCCTCACAAACGGACCACGGGTTTTGCGTGCCGACGATATCGCACGCCTGCTCAATCAAAACCGAGACTCATGGCGGTTAGCCCGGCGGACTACCTTACAAAACTTTATCGACTTTTTAATTGAGAAAGGTAAATTGAAGGCAGTTAAGTACCCGTTCCCGCAACGCGAAGTGACGGGCTATACCTGGGGTTCAGTATCCTTATACGAGACCCTAATGGGACTTGTTGACAGGGGGTTCTACAGTCACTACACGGCGCTACGCATCCATGGGCTAACCGAACAAGTGCCCAAGACAATTTATATCAATCGCGAAAAGGCACCTACTTCCCACGTTGGCAATGACGGCGCTGTTCTGTACGAACAAAAAGCCATAGACCAAGCCTTCAAGAACCCTCCCCGAATTACAAAGAATGAAATTGAATTGCCTGAAGAGCGTGTGCGTATCGTAATGCTGCAAAGTGCAAATCACGGAGGGCTTGGCATTACCGAAGGAATATTTAACGATGGTAGCGATCAGGGGGTGTTAATTCGCTACACTAATTTGGAACGAACCATGATCGATGTGGTGACTCGCCCCTTCTACTCTGGCGGTGTCGCCGAGGTTGCAAAGGCATTTGAGAATGCCAAAGGCACATTAGCTGTAAACAAGTTGTCTGCAATGCTCAAAACAATGAAATTCGGATACCCCTACCATCAGGCCATAGGCTTTTATCTAGAACGAGCCGGCTATAAAGATTCGCTGGTTGAGATTTTTCGACGGCAGCCTATAGCGCGCGATTTTTATCTTGCCTATGGGCTACAAAAAACCACGTTCGACGCGAAGTGGCGTCTACACATTCCACAAGGATTTTAGATTCTCTAGTTGTTCAATCACAAAATCAAAGTAATAATCAAAGGAGCGAATTTCACTTCCCGGGCTCATTGTTGCCCGTACCTCGTCGTAGCCTGTAGCGTGAAGTTCCCGCGTGTCAGCGACTTGCCCGAGCAGAGTGATTGGCACTCTTTTGACTTTAAACATTTCCTCGATCAAGTGTTTGACCCTTTCACTGCTAAGGTCAATATCGAACTTCTTCATTAGCGCCTCAATGTCGACAAAATCGCGTGCACGCTGATTGCCAAGGCCCTTACGCTTGATGATGTTTGCGTACTCCTCCATTTGTTGACATATGGCACGCAGTTTCTCACTGACAATCATTTCAGGTGAGTAGACATAAATGGTGTAGTTGTCTAGTTCGTGAGCTTCTTTATGCTCGACGTATTCATAGCGGCTAATGTCGACGGTGAATCTGGTGCCTTGGCCAAGATTGATAGCTTCTCGACGCATGATGTCTACGTCTTGGCCCACCTCATTTGCTCGTAACAGAGAGATGAGCTTGAACTCCACCAAATACCCACCCCAAAAAGAAGCCAAGTCTTCAGGCATTTTCCCAGGCCTGGGACTCATGGACAGATCGAACGCGAGGTAGCCTATTTCGGCAAAACCATTCCTAAGGGTCTCCTGGATTTTTGGCCATGCATTATCGCGGACAAAGCCGAGCTCCACTGAAAAATCTATGTCGACCGAGGCTCGAGAGTTCACCTGGTAGATAATATTCATAGCATTACCACCCTTCAAGACCAGCAAATCAAACAAGTCGTCATCAGAAAATAGTGAGGTAATGGTGGTTGTTTTGATAAGCTCGAGAAGGGGCGGGGTTGCCGCTTCAGCCGTTCTGCCTGATTTTTTGGGCGCTTTCATTTCTGTCGGTATGACGTGTAATGATTACATAGAGAGGCTAGCGAAAGCCGTTAACCAAACGAGAGCACAAAGGTCAATAACGCAAGCCAACCCTAACGCCAGCAGGCCAACATCTGTATCAACATATATCAGTCTGCTAGAAGCTTCGCATAGCGGGGTGCCACTTGGTAAACGTAAGTATGACATTGCGTGATAAAGCCAACCATTGCGAGCATCTACTACAACCAGCCACTACTGGACGCACTTAAGTATGATATTTCTGGCAATACATCTTGGGTAGGCTTCGCAGCCGCCACAACGCAAATCGGGTTCGCGACCGGTATGATCTTCATTTTGTTCGGCATCATTGCCGCCGCCGGGGCACTGGCCGCGCCCCTGGCGGGCAAGCTTGCCGACAAGCGCGGTCCGCCGACCGTAATCACCCAGTCGATCATGTTGACCACCGTCGCGTTCCTCATCTTTGGCGTCTCTAGAGCAAGCTTGCTGGGACTGGTACTCGGGGTCATCGTCCTGGATGTTGGTTTGCAGGCGGCTCAGGTATCCAATCAAGCGCGCATTTTTTCCCTTAAACCAGAAGCGCGTAGCCGAGTGAACACCGTCTATATGACGTTCTATTTCATTTGCGGCGCAACAGGTTCAGTCACCGGCGTTTATGCATGGCAACACTATGAGTGGAATGGTGTCGTCATCGCGGGTGTCGTCTTCACTGCCATCGCCTATGTGAATCATACGTTCGCGGGCCTTGTCTTTCAGGAGTAGCGTGGCTGCAAATCGTCCCGCACCGAATGCAACCCTGGTCCCTTTAACAAGACAACGCGATTGAGCGGTTGGCGGTGTAGCGAAAGAAACAACATCAACAGCCGCAGATCAGCGCGGCCCCAGAATCTCGATTAACGCATCTCCCTGCGGCATGCCACTGTGCTTCTCGATCAACCCCTCGTCATCCCGAACGACGATGCCAGGCGTGCCCCGAAACCCCATGGACAGCATAAGCATCTGGTTATCATCAAGAATCCGCTGCACATCGTCCGGAACGATCTTTGCGGGCCTTATGCCACCCTGATCGTACTGGATCTCGTTTTCCTGCAACGCCGCCGAAGGATCGGGCGAGCCGAGAATCGCCGCCGCTTTCGCTGGACTGTCCTCCTTAATGACCCCCACTAAAAGGTGTCGAAGTTGAACTTTCCCCGCATCCACCCAAGGACGCGCAGCCTCCCAGAACTGATGGCAATAGGGGCAGTTTGCGTCGGAGAAGGTGTAGATAACGCGCGGTGCATCGGCCTTGCCATCCGCCACCCACGTCGCCGACTCCAGTTCGGCCCAAGCCTGGTCACTGATCGGCTTGGCAACCAGGTTCTGCAGCGTCGCCTGATCAATGGGCTCGCCTTTGGCATTCAAGCGCGTGCCCGCAATGGCATTGCCGTCGGCCAGCACGTAGACCGCGACCGGACTGTCGCCCACGATGCCGGCAAAAGCGCGCACGCCGTCACCCGCCTCGAACTCCTGCTTGAAGATTACACCTTGATCTTCCAACGCCTCGATAACGGGTGGCTTGTCCGTGGCCTGCGCCTGACCACCGCTGGGCATCAGGATGAGAGGCGCCGCTGCAATAAAAGAAAAGAGCACACGCTGTGCAAACATAGTTGTTCCTTGCCTGAATCGGTTCCGATGGTTAATCAAAAATGGCGTGCTATCTTGGCCTCGAGATCAGCCATCGAGATCTCGCCCAGATGCAGATCCACCATGTGCCCTTGTGCGTCAAAGAAGAACGTCGTGGGCAAGCCGCCTGTTCGCATTTTCCGCATAGCCTCAGACGACGGATCGAGCAATACATCCTTCAAATTCAATCCTTCGTTTTGAAGAAAGGCCTTGGCCTGTTGAGCGCTTTCTCCCTGGTTGATCAAGACGAATGAAACGTGAGAAAACGTTTTCTGAGCTTGTTCAAGTACCGGCATTTCGCGGCGGCATGGAGGGCACCAGGTTGCCCACAGATTAAGCACTACAGGCGTGCCCACATACGAGCTCAGACGGATGAGACGCTCTTCCAGCGTCGCCAACTGCAAGTCCGGCAAAGATGGCAGAGGCTGCCCCGCTATCCCGTCGCTTTCCAGTGTCTGGCTGGCCAACGGTTTTTCGGCGTCGTCCGATCGATTGCAGCCCGCCAGCGACAAAAGGCTGACGGCGACAATGAAGAACCAACGTAAAGACAGGGTAAACATGGCCATCACTTGTCTTTACCAGATTTGGGGGGCAGGTCGAAACGACGCAATATCTTGTCTTTGAGGCTGGGCAGGGTGATCTCGCCTAAATGTGCGTCGACCTGGCGCCCTTGCGCATCGAAGAACACTGTTGTGGGCAAGCCGCGCGATCGCATTGCCTGCATGGCTTGGGAAGCAGGATCAAGCAAAACATCCGTCAAGCTCAAGCCCTCGCTCTCGAGAAACGCCTGGGCCTTTTGCGTGCTTTCGCCCTGATTGATCAAAACGAAGGCAACATCCGGAAACTGCGTCTGAGCCTGCTCAAACACTGGCATTTCGCGCCGGCATGGCGGGCACCAGCTCGCCCAAAGATTGAGCACCACCGGTCGCCCTGCATACTCGCGCAGTGAAACGGACTGTCCATCCAGCGTCGCCAACTGCAGGTCTGGCAAAGGCGGGGCGGAACGCAGAAAGAGAGCGAGCACACCGCCCGCAAGGATCCAGACGATGACACCGGCCATGACACCTCCCAGCACGGAGACGCGCAGGGTTCGAGCGGATCGCGTCCGACGCCAAATGTAAGCAACAGCCACCAGCACGCCGAGCCACCAGGTGAATCCACCATCGCCGATGGCGATCATGGATTTGGGCGCTGCCGAATACTCCTCCCACCATTGCGCGATGTAGCCCAGGCGGGCTGCCAATAGCCCCCAAACCACTGCATCAAGAATCATTGACCCCGCTGCTTTGCCAGGCATATCTGGCATCCGCCGGCTCACGATTCGTGCGGTCATCCAGGCCACCAGTATGGCGGCAATGACAGTGACGACCTGGATAGAGAATGGACCAATGCCGATCATGACACGCTCGCCGCATCCAGGCGCTCCAGAAAGCCACCTGCACCGATCTCGCCCACCACACGCAGATCCCGGCGTTCCTTACCATCCGGCCCCACCAGTATGAGCGTGGGCGGCCCCATGACGCCCCAGTGCTTGAGCAGTTCCTTATCCACGGCATCGTTGCGCGTCACATCGGGCCGCACGACTTGCATGTGCGCCAGCCGTGATGCGACGGCAGGATCGCCAAACACATTACGCTCGATCACATGGCAGCTGACACACCAGTCTGCGTAGAAATCAATCAAAGTCCACTGGCCGCGCGCGAAGCCTTCCGCCATAAGCGTCTCGACGTCGGTCACTGATTTCGCCTGTATAAAGCTCACTTCGGAAGTTGCCGTGGCCGCAGCCGGCGCACCGCGCAAATGCGCCAGAGGCTGCAAGATTGCCGCGCCTCCCGAAGCAGCGCCAACGAGCATTAAGATGGACCACAGGCCGGCGAACACTGCTCCCGAACGCAGGGTCCACGCCAACCGCTGCTCGGCAGCCACGGCTTGCGCCCAAGCGACGAGCCCTACGGCCACCAACAATATCCAGGTTCCCCAGAGAAAAAGGCTCATCGCACCGTTCAAGAAACGTGTCAGCATCATCACTGCCATGCCGACCATGACATAGCCGAAGACCACGCGCACCCTATCCATCCATGCGCCGGGCTTGGGCAGGATGCGGGCGCCGAATATCGCAATCGCCAGCAACGGCAGGCCCATGCCCAGACCCAGCGCAAACAAGGCCAATCCACCCTGAATGACGCTGCCCGTCTGCCCGATGTATAACAGCGCGCCCGCCAAGGGTGCGGTCATGCACGGGCCTACCAAAAGCGCCGATAGAAAGCCCAGCACGGCCGCGCCGGTGATGCTGCCACCTGAACCCGCAGGCCCGGCGGCCTGAACGCGATTCATCAACGCGGAAGGCAAGCGCAGCTCAAACAGGCCGAATAACGAGCTGGCCAGGATGAGGAACAGCAAAGCGAAAGCGCCGAGCAGCCATGGCGACTGCAGCGTGGCCTGCAAATTGGCGCCAGCCAGTCCTGCCGCGGCCCCCACAGCCGCATATGTGCCGGCCATCGCCACAACGTATGATGACGACAAGACAAAGGCTCGCCGCGGCTTGGCCTGGCTACCAACGACCATGGTCGAGACGATGGGAATCATAGGCAATGTGCATGGCGTAAATGCCAACAACAGACCGAATCCGAAAAACAGTAGCGTACCAGTGACAGGCCCCAACGTTGCAAGCCGCCGGGCCGCCGCCTGATCCTCGCCATCGCCGTTGTCCCAAGGCGTGCTGGCCGCATCGGCCTCGCGCTGCACGGTCTGTTCGGACTGCGATCCCTCGGACGGTTGTTCGGCTGTTTGCTCACCAGCCACGGCGGGCGCCGCGCCTGCGCTGATCTGTATAGTCTGTGGTGGATAGCAAATACCCTCTTCCGCACACCCCTGCCAATGCAGCGTCAGCGGGCCAGACGCTGTCGCGGGATAACGCAGGCGGGCGGCGCTAGCTGTATAGATTTCCGTATCGCCAAAGAACTCGTCGTGCTTGGGGGTTCCGGCAGGAAGGGCTAAATCGATTTCGTTATCTTGACCGTCGACCAGCTTCAGTGAATGCCTATAAACATAATAGCGGTCCGCAACATGCCCTTGCACCACGTACTCGCTGCCTTGTTGCCGCACTTGTTCCAGCGTGAATACGTCCTCAGGATCAAGAAACTCAGGCTCATTGCCTGAAAACAGGCTGCTGCCGGCCCAGGCACTCCCCAGAGCAAAACAACACAAAATCAACGCTGCACGGGCAATCCGATAAACCGACAAGCTGGAATCCTCCAAGTGATTTGCGTAGATAATGCACCCGCAGGATTAAGAGAAGCTTAAGACGAAGCCAGATTCGCAGTAGCCAAGCCCGTACCGGCAGGTTCGGCCGTTATGGAGGCGTCGTGTTGAGCGCGATAGGCAACACGAGTCTGGCTTCAAGGCCGGAGCCATCTCGCTCCAGAAGCTCAAATGTCCCGCCGTGTCTACGCGCAATGGCATCGACAATCGACAGGCCAAGCCCGTAGCCCGGAACGTTTATATCTCCGCGCCAGAACCGATTGACGGCTTGAAGTCGACCTTCTGCATCCAGGCCTGGGCCTTCGTCAAGCACGCTGATCCGCAAAGTGCCGTGGCATTGTGTTTCGATGTGAATGGCAATGGGTGTTGTCGCAGGCGCATAGCGTATCGCATTATCAATCAGATTCGTCAGGGCAGCGAGCAAGAGGGGTCGGGCGACGCGTACCTGGCGGGATTCCGAAGCCCCTTGTACGATCACTCTATGTGCAGCATCGGCGTAGAGAGGCTGCACCGCCTCAATCGCAGCGTACACCGCCTCAACCGGATCACTGGCCTCCATGCGGATAGGCTGGCCGTCCAACCGCGCCAACTCAAGCAATCGTTGAAGTACATGCTGCAATTGCTGCACGCCCTGATCGGCTTTGGCCAGCGCGGCATCCAGCGTTGCGCTTTCATCGGGCCGTTGAGAAGCCAGCTTTGCCACCTGTATGTGAGTCTTGATACCTGTTAGAGGAGTGCGCAATTCGTGCGCGGCACTATCGGTGAAGCGCCGTTCACGCACAATCGCAGCCTGCAATCGTTCAAGGAGCTGCTCAATAGTATGTACAAGCGGATGGAGTTCTACGGGCGCCTTGACCTTGGGCAGCGGGCTATCATCACCCGGACGGCGCCGCGCCAATAGAAGACGAATACGCTCCACGGGCGCCAATCCATGAGTAATGCCTATCCAAAGCACTATCAGGCTTCCGAACAGCGCAACGACAAACGGCAACCCCGCGGACAAGATCAGTTCTTTTACCAAGTCCTCCCGGACATCGACGCTGTCTGCCGTCGCAATTCGAACATTGCCCTGGCGCAACACGTAGGTGCGCCAACGCTTGCCGCCGTACATATGCGTGCCAAATCCCAACGGAGCGTTGGCCAGGTCTGGGCTGCCTGCGGTACGGGCGACGGCTTCGATGACGACTTCGCCACGAACAAGACTCACCTCGCACGCCACCCCATCGCGCGCCACGACATCCAACGGTTTGTTGCCAGCCGCGGCGATGTCGCCCGATTCGGGAAACTGGGCCACCAGCCCCGCCACCATGCGGGCGGAGGCGGCCAGGCGATTATCCAGCGCGTCGCGCAATGACTGGCGCGCATCCATGAACATCCAGCCAGCCACCGCAGCCCACAGCAGCGACAGTGCCAGGCCAATGATCAACAGAAGCCGTAGGCGCAGGCTCACGATTTTTCTACTTTCCCGGCGGCGCCCAGTCTGTAGCCAAGCCCCCGCACCGTTTCAACAATGTTGTTGCCAAGCTTGCGCCGCAAATGATGAATATGGACGTTGATCGCATTGCTTTCCAGATTTTGTTCGTAGCCATAGACACTATCACAGAGCTGTTCAGCGCTCAGAATAGCTTTAGGATTCTGCAGCAATGCGCGCAACAGCGAAAGCTCCCGACGGGCCAGTGTTATCGGCTTTCCGGCGAGCGTGACCTCGCCTGTCGAGGCGCAGAAAGACAATTCCCCGTGAACCATTCGATCTTTGCTGCGCCCTGCTATCCTGCGTGTCAGCACATGCAGGCGCGCCTGCAATTCATCCAGATCGAAAGGCTTGACCAGATAGTCGTCCCCGCCGCCGAGCAAACCTTCCACACGATGGTGCAATGCGTCGCGAGCGGTAAGGATAAGAACGGGAAGGTCGCGGCCTTGGTCGCGCCAGCGGCGCAACAGGTTCATGCCGTCCTCATCGGGCAGCCCGAGATCCAGAATGCAGATATCAAAATAAGTGGTTGCAAGCGCAGCGTCCGCCAGGCTGGCAGTGCTGACATGGTCAATCGTCAGGCCATGCAGCTTCAACCCGGCCATAATACCGCTCGCCACCAAGGAATCGTCTTCGACAAGCAAGATATGCATTTCAAACTCCTGTCCCTTATGGCGCTACACAGTTGCTCAACGCATGGCTGTGGCAAGCAAAAAGCTTAACAGGGTTTCCAGCTTCACTCACTCCCTCCGCTTCTTAATGCTGTCTTAATCCTGGCTATTTATGGTGTCGGTAGTCTTGCGCCCTCAATCCCTGCGGCCACCTAGCGCCACAGGGATCCTTGGGTTCCGGCATTTTCGGATGCAGCTGGCATAAAATCGAACAAACGCCGTGACGCTCATACTGTTCTATCCTATCGGCGCCACGCCAGGCATTGCCTCAATTGCCATGCGCTGAATCGCTTGACGGTCATGAGCAACGCGACGTGACCATTTGCTCCCTAAAAAGGAACATAGCATGTCTCTCAAATCACTTTCACCAGAAGCTGCCCAACAACATCAGAGCCAGGGCGCGCTGCTCGTAGACATCCGCGCCCTGGATGAGTATGCCCGTGAACACATTGCACAGGCGCGTCATATCCCGATGGAACAGTTGATCGAAGGCGCGGCCGAACTCCATGATGCGAAGACCGTCATTTTTCATTGCCGCTCTGGCAACCGTACGCGCATGAGCGCGCAAACACTCGGCGCCAGCGTCACCGGCGACGGCTATGTGCTTGAAGGCGGCCTGGATGCATGGAAGAAAGCTGGATTTCCAGTCATATCCGATTTCTCGCAACCGCTGGAGTTGCAGCGACAAGTCCAGATTGCCGCAGGCTCAATGATTGTGCTTGGAACAGTGTTAGGAACCATCCTTTCGCCATGGTTCCTCCTGCTTTCGGGTTTCGTCGGCGCGGGACTCGTGTTTGCAGGTATCTCTGGCTATTGCGGCCTTGCCCGCTTGCTCATGAAAATGCCGTGGAACCGGAGGCCCTCAACAACATAAGCGCACGCGCCTTCATTGAACGGTGTTGCCCGATCACGAACTGCCGGTGTCCTCACCAGGCCAATCCTCTTCAGGAATATCCCAGTAATCGCCGTTCTCGACACCGTCGATACCGTACTGGGTCAGATAGTCGCTCAGTGCTTGACCAAACGCGTCGACGCGCGCTTCCTGCTTTATTTCGTTTACGAGCGTAGGGATAAGGCTAAACGCCGCCGCCAAACCGGCCATATGCTTGCGCCAATGGAGCGTTCTTATCAAATAGTTTGTGCTTGTCGCCGATCTTGGTGCCTTGGCGCATCGAATCCCAGGCGCCCCTCAAGGTGGTCATTACATGGTCCGGTGTGAAGATGGTTTTGTCCTAGTTCCCTGCGCGCAAGTAGCTGTGCAGCCTACGCATAGAACAAGGGCTTGCCTAAGCAAGCCCTTGTTCAAGGAACATGCATCCTAGTTTTGCGGGAGCATCATGTCAGGGGATTCGGATGCAAGACCTGTGGCCAACAAAAGATTTATGGGTTCTTGGTACCTCCGAATGCGGTGTCTTGATGACGGTCAGTAAACTTGACGATACCCGCAACGCCAGTGGCGCCAGTGCCAAAGAACTTGCCTTCCAACGTGCCGTTGGTACCGCCGCTGCTGGCTACGCTTACCTCTTTGGCGCCAAGCTGTACATCCTTGTCAATGGTTTTGATTGAACCGTTGTTAAAACGAATGTCACCGCTGGAGTGGGCCGACCCTGTATCAAAGTTGGCAGTAAGCGTGCTGGTGGGCAAGGCCGAGCCGGTGTAATGGTTGATAGATCGAATGGTGTAGCTGACGGGAGCACCGGCAGGTAGCGTGGCGGCTACGTCGCCGTTTTCCCCTACGTACCAAACAGTATGCGTATCAGGCGTTTTCGTGCCAACGGCGCCTGTTTGAGACTCCGCGCTCCATTCACCGAACCATACGTCCTGATTTCCCACTTGCGCGAAAGACCATACGCCTATGCGGCTGTGGTCTGGGCCGCGAGTGCCCGGTCGGGCTGCCATATCGGCGGCGACTTCACGGCCACTGAAGTTATAAACATCGTGATCATTAACGTACTCCGTTTGAGCAAAATGGGAGGCCGCCATGTATCTGTCTCTAAATTGTCCGTCCAACCCGACACCTGCTTTCCCATGGACTTGGACGGAGGATGGCCCGACACGTATCCCGTTTACGTCTGAGAAACTAAGTCCGGTAACGATGTCAGCCTGTGCGACACCAGCAACGCTACTGATTGCAAGCGCCAAGAACGCCTTCTTTGCATGTTTATGCATAGCATTTCCTTAAAGCATTACAACAAAACAACCGTATGAAACGGCTCCTCTGAGATGCCTCAACCGGCCATTCCGCCATAGGTAAGAGAGGGGGTGTCCGGGCCCATTCAGCATGGGAGAAGCACGGTCAATTTTATTTGCTAATGATTATCGTTTGCAATAAAAAGAAGGGGCACCTGTCAGATCCGACAGGTTTTGGGATGCAATCGCTATGCCTGTATGCCTCCCACCATCCCAGCGCGGGAAAGAAAGAAGGCGTGGCAACGTATTGAAAGGCTTAGAATTTGACGGTGACGCTCCCGCGTATAGTCCGGCCCGGCGCCGGCATCAACGCCGCGTTGATGGCATCCATGTAATAGCGATCCGTCACGTTATCAACCGCCACATCGAAGGTGGTGTGTTTGTTGAGTTTGTAGCTGGCGTACGCATCAACCAGCAGGTAAGGCCTCCACAACGACGGCTGCACGCCGCCTGAACCTATGTTTTTGCCAATGCTCTCAGCAAAACGGCTACCCACATAGTTGGCGCGTGAGCCCACAGTGAGTTTTCTTTCTAGCAGGCGCGCACCGATGTTTGCGGTGACGGTGTTGCGAGGCGGAATTTGCTGAAGCGAGTAACTATGCGCGAGCCCACCCCTGCTGCACAAAGGATCATTACCATGTAACACACCAGGGGGTGCGCAGAACATGATCTGCGTGTAATGATTCCAGGCGAGGCCGCCAAAGTATTTGCCCGTGTCGTATTCCGCCGAAAGCTCAAAGCCGCGCATTTTGGCAAAATCCAGATTGACACGGCCAAGCACGGAAACGATCCGTGTGCCGCGCCGAGTTACAGAGGCAAAGGGAAGCGCCGCTCGCGTCAGATATCCATCAATGTAGTTGTCAAAGTACGCAGCATGAAAACGCAGCTTATCCCCATTCATCAAGAAACTGTTCTTAAAGTAATTAAGCCCGATTTCGAGGTTTCTTGCTTTTTCAAAATGCACGGGATTCTGGTCAACCGCATAGTAGAACGACGTGCCGGCCAGAGACTCAAATATGCTGGGTGCACGAATTACCCTGCCATACTTGGTATAGAGCTGTAAACCACCGAGCGGCTCTACCATCACGGTGGCCATGGGCGACCAACCCGTATCGCCGCGTTTGAAAGAAGGGTTCCCAAAATTGGCAGCGTCCTTGGTGACGAATTTTGAGTAGCGCGCACTCGCATTGATGGCGAGCCGATCTATGGGTTTCCATTCAAGCCCGGTGAAACCACTGACCTCTTCACGCCAGCCCTCCCGAGGATAATTGAATTCATATCTGGCGATGAACCAGTCGCCATCCACCCCTTTGGGAAAACCAGTGTCCTCGCGAACGAACGTACCACCCAGGTTGATAGTGAGGCCGCCCAGCGCAGTCAGCACCTGAGACGTATTGGCCGCTGTGATACCCCGCCTTTTTGAACCGATCCACTGAAAGAATGGGCCAATGTTTTTACCCACTACAGTGTGGGACGGATCGCCGACCTGGCGCTGTCGAACTAGATCCATCGCGTTGATCCGGTTATCTATGACAGTTTGGTATGCATCAATACTCAGATCAATCACATCCTGATCCAATGGCTTCCATCGGAATCGGGCAGTGTAAGTATCAAGATCTACGGAACTGAGCCAACTCTGATAAGGCCTGCCCCAAAGCCGCGAGCTAAGCATTGTGCCGTAATCGCTCTCGTAGTTTCTGATGCCTAGTTCCAGCGTACGATCCGCCCCCAGCTTGGCTGTGGCCTTTACCATCCACGACGTGTTATCAAACGAGGTATTGAGAATTTCTTCGCCTGCCATGTATTCGCTGAGACCCAGATTTTCCAGCCGGGTCGCTCCGTACTCACTGGTTGTCGATATCACACTGGGGGGACCTCCACCTCGTGTGCCCGCGTGGTAGTTTCCATTCTTGCGCCGTGCATACGCCGCAACCAGATCGAGATAGTCAGTCACGGCGGCTACCGCTATGCTGCCTGAACCACCCGTGGGTTTGAAGAGCGCTGGCCGGCTCAACCCTTCGCTATCAAATGCAGTATGCAGGGGGAACGGTTGGCCGTCGCGGTCCCTTCCACTCGCCCGCCACCAATCCCATCCACCATCGGTGCCTGGTTCGGGCACCGGAGAACTGTTTGTGTTGAGACCGCCCTTTAGCCGTATTCCGTACCACTCGCCCGGCAATAAAATGTCCTGTACGACGAGGGTAGACGCGCGCACCACTCCCCCTGTGGCGCCGGTGGCATCTGCCTTTGAACTCAAGCCTTTCTCGATGGATACCGAGCTGATGAAGTCGGGATCAATATAGCTGCGAGGCGTTGCGCCGTTGTATCCCTGCCAGATGGCGGTTTCCTGCGTAGCGCCGTCGACAATGAAAGGCACCCTGCCTTGGCCCTGCATGCCGCGGATGTTGACATCCACGGCGCCCGAGTTGCGGCTGTCGCCATTCATCACCCCAGGAATGCCTGTCAAGAAATCGCCCACAGAAGTACCGCGAAATCGTTCGATTTGCTCGCCCGAAAGATAAGTGCTGGATCCAGCTGTTCGATACGGAACGTCAACGGGGTTTAACCTGCCCCGCTCTGCCACGGAAATCGTGCCAAGCGTGAATACCCCGTCTGCGGCGACCGGCGTGGGGCTTGAATCCTTGCGATTGTTTTTTGGCTGTGAAACCTGACCATAAGCACTGGACAACATAGCCATGGACACGAAGGTTGAACTGATCAGCGTGACCATCGGGTGCCGCTTGAAAAGCTTGCCTGTTCGTACAGTCGAGCGCCGGCGCCCGCAGCGCTGCGCTGCGGTGAAACTGCAGTGTGATTTCATCTAATCCCCGTTTTGCTTGATTGGCTCCGGCACGCGCATATAGCTCATTGATCTTCTGGATGCCGGCTGCCGCTTAAAACGCACGGGTGTAGAAATTTTCCGTGTCTTTTAGGACGGGGACTATCGAAACTTACTTTTGTGCTTTGATGACGCTCCACTCTGGTGGAGGCAATGATGTGGAGGTTCACAGAGCACCCTTGTTGCGAAGCTGGGAGTGGGCTATTTGCCCGAAAGCCGTGATGTGTTTCCGACAGTGACCGTGCGCCAGAATCTCGAACTCGGAATTAAAGACACACGTAGTCCGAACAGATGGTCGATCGGAGATATGTACAATTTCTTTCCCCGTCTCAAAGAGCGGGAAGACACAGCAGCTGGGGTACTATCGGGCGGCGAACAGCAGATGCTTACGCTATGCCGTACGTTGATGGGTGACCCTGATATGATGGGCCATGGCAGTATTGTGTTCCATGGCAATGCAGAAGCGCTGGCGAGTAACCACGCGATGCGCAAAGAATGGTTGGAAGTGTAATCAAGCAAGCGCCCCCCCGCTTATGCGACACGAGCGCCAGCCATCACGCCATGGCCTGACCGCCGTTCACGTCTAGCGAAACGCCTGTGATGAAGGCCGCATCATCTGACGCCAAGAAAGCAACAATGCCAGCAATATCGTCGACGCCGGCATGACGCCGCAGCGGTATTTCAGACACAATCTGGTCACGCTCCGCGGCGCTACGGCGCTCAGCCCACAAACCGCTAGTGCGAGGCGTCAACACTACACCGGGGCAAATGCAGTTCACAGTAATGCCCTCGGGGCCATACTCCATAGCGAGCTGACGAGTCAGGGCCGAGATTGCTCCCTTAGCTGCTGCGTAGTTCGGACCAGCGATCAGGCTACCGTAACGCCCTGCTTTCGAGCCGTAGTTGATGATTCGGCCAGAACCGACGCGTTGCATCAGCGGCAGCGCGGCACGGCACGCCCACACCGCCCCCATTAGATTCAGCCCCATCACCCGCTGCCAGTCTTCATCCGTTTCTTCGGCAAAACGATACGGTGTGTGCAACGAACCGCCCGCATTATTGACCAGTACATCCAAACGTCCCGTAGCGTCAAATGCGCGCTGTATGGCTTGAGCAATTTCTGCTTCTTGGCCAGAGTCAGCCTGGATTGCCGACACCTGCAGTTTCATACGCCCAGCCTCCTGAACAACTTCGTCCAGGGCGCGTGCATCACGGTCGGAAATCCACACCTGCATCCCTTCCTGTGCGAGCCGCAGGGCCGTTGCTTTCCCGATCCCCGCGCCCGCAGCCGTCAGAAACACTGTTTTTCCACTCAAACCCCGCATGTTCATTCAACCTTGATATCGGCAAACTCGATGACCTTGGCCCATCGCTGTGTTTCAATATCCAGTAACTGGCGGAAATCGGCGATTGATCCTCCTTTAGGCTCTGCCCCAACATTGGCCAAACGTTCCTTGAACGTATCGGTCGCCAGTATTTTGTTCACCTCGACATTGATTTTCTCCAGGATGGCGGGCAGTGTGCCTGCAGGTGCCAATAATGAGAACCATCCTTGCGACTCAAAGCCTGGCACTCCTGCCTCCTCCATCGTGGGTAGCTCGGGAGCTGCATCACTACGCTGAGTCGTGGTCACAGCCAAAGCCTTGACACGTCCCGACTTAATGTGTGGCAACGACGCCGGCAGGTTATCGAACATCATGTCGATCTGACCACCCATCAGATCTGTCAAGGCAGGGGAACTGCCTCTGTAAGGTATATGCAGGATATCCGTGTTGGTCATGGACTTGAACAATTCGGACGAAAGATGCGGCGTCCCTCCTATGCTGGATGAGCCGTAGTTGACCTTACCGGGTCGCTGTTTGGCGTAATCGATCAGTTCCTTCACAGACGATATTGGTAATTTTGGATTGATGATCAGCACATTAGGCACCGTCGCCACTACAACAATAGGGTCCAACTCCTTCTGTGGATCGAATGGATTGGACTTGAAAAGCTGTGGGTTGATGGTCAGGGTTTGCGGTGCACCCACAACCAGGGTGTACCCATCGGGTGCTGCGCGTGCCGCCGCTTCCATTCCGATATTTCCGCTGGCACCGCTACGATTCTCCACTACAAACGGTTGACCCAGGGCGCGTGCCAGTCGGTCTGAAACTTCACGCCCCACTATGTCCGTAGCCCCACCGGGTGGGAACGGGACAATCACCTTGACGGGGTGATCGGGATACGAAGCAGCAGTGACTTGGGCTTGGGCCAGACCCGTAGCCGCGGCCACGCACAACAGGATAGTCAATGGTTTCAGGAATTTCATCATATCTCCTTTGGTGGTTTCTGATTTGACACTGCCAGTCTGTGCATCGAACAGCTCCCAACGCCTCTGGGCGTTTGTCTTGTGCTCGCGGTGCGACAGAACTAATCCATCAACGTTCCGCCGTTGACGTCCAACACATGACCGGTGATGAAACTGGCCGCGGCGCTGGACAAAAAATGTACGGCGTCGGCTACTTCGGCCGCCGTGCCGAGCCGCTCCAGCGGAACGCGCGCAGCGATTTCTGGCCAACGTTCACGAGGGATCATCTCGCCTTCTATAGGACCGGGAGCGACTGCATTGACGCGTACGTCCGGAGCAAGTTCGGTTGCCAGCGACTTCATCAACGAGATCACGCCTGCTTTGGAAGCGCAGTAATGCGCCTTGGTGCCGCTTTTGCCTGCATTGAGTGCGGCGAATCCCGTTTTCCCGGCACGCGAGGTCAAAAGCGTTATGCTTCCCCTGGATTTGGATAAGGGAGCAATAGCGGCCTGAGCCACGATAAAACTTCCTGTCAGGTTGATATCCACTACCCTCCTCCATTCCTCCAGAGGAAGGTCGACAATGGGTCGCGCAGGCGCTGTAATGGCTGCGGAATGAACAAGAGCGTGCAGTTCCCCCATCCGTTCGGCACAGGCCATCAGCTGGGAGACTTGCTGAGGATCACACACATCGGTATGAAGATACTCGCAGCCGTCGATCAAAGCGTGTTGCGGCTCGGATACATCTGCAATCAGGACACGATAGTCGGCCGCCATTCTTTGCACGACAGCCCATCCAATATTGCGAGCACCGCCCGTCACAATCGCGATAGGTTTCATGCTCTGCCTCAATAATCTGACGTTTCAATATGGCTGGACTCAGGATCCACCACCACGTCGATGACCGTTGGAACGGTAGCGCTGCGTGCCTCATTTAATGCCGCCGAGAGCTGCTCCGGTGTGGTGACACGGATTCCTCGGCACCCCATGCCTTGTGCAATCTGGGCAAAGTCGGTCGGTGAGAAATCCACAGCGATGCGACGCGTTTTCAAGTTGTCGCGCACCATCCCCAAGCCACTGTTATTGGCCACCACAACAGTAATGGGCAAGTTTTCCTGCACGCAGGTGGCCATGACATTCATCGTCATGGCAAAACCACCATCACCTGTCAGACAAACCACATTTTTCTCAGGATTGACCAACTTGGCGGCTGCGGCAGCCGGCGCACCCCAGCCCATGCCGCCTATGCCTCCGGGGACGATCAGCTGACCTGGCGTGCGGACTTTAAGAGTTGTGGTCGCCCAGATCCGGTTGGTTCCCGCATCCAAAGTCAGCAAGTCATCAGGCGTCAAGAAAGCGTCCAGCACCCTAACGACGTCTGCATTATTAACCATGCCTTCAGCAGAGCCTGGAGAACCATCGAATACGGGATGGGCAGCCTGCAACCCGGCAATCCAGTCCAATCGTTCCTGTCGCCGATCTGCCCCCAGATCATGCTGCAGCAAGGCTTCGACGACGTCGCCACCCTCAGCGCAGACGGCCAAATCAACCGGATAGACCCAACCAGCGTTACGGGCATCGATATCGACTTGCGCAATCTGCTGAATGCCAGGTTTGATGAACTCGGGATCACGGAATTTGATATAGTCCGCACCCAGGCTGGCACCGATAACCACCAGGGTATCTGCCTCTTTCACGGCGACATTGGCCGACTTCATGCCCCAGGTTCCCAACATGCCGACTGAAATCTGGGAGGTTTCATCCACTACGCCTTTGGCGTTATAGCTGGTGGCTACGGCCAGTCCAAACCGATCTGCCAGCTTTGCGATCAATGTCCGGCCGCGTGCATTTTGCATGCCATTGCCGACAATGAGCACGGGCCTTTCCGCATGAGCAACCATCCGCGCCAGGCTCTTGATCGCCTGCGGATCAGGTTTTGGCATGGCTACGTGCTGGTAGCCTTGCGCGGGATACAGTTGAACTCGCGATTGCTCGGGCATTTCGCGCCGAATGATAGGCGATTTCAGCACGACAGCAGTTGGTCCCTGGCGTGGTAAGTTGGCTTGTTTATAGGCTTGCTGAATGGCAAACACGGCTTCGTGTGGCTCTGTTGCATAGTATGTGGACTTGGTCATGGTTTTCATGACGGTACGAACGTCGGCAGCGCCGTAGTCGCCCGTCATGGTTTGATAAACGCCATACATGCCAAAACCGTCATAGCAGGAAGTATCTGTCAACACCAACATGGGTGATCCTGCAAAATATGCCTCCAGGATCCCGAAAGCACCTGTTGTGCTGGCGAAAGGCCCTTGCCCCATGTATACGCCAGGCTTGCCCGTTAGCCGACCCACCACTTGCGCCATGATGGACGCCACCTGTTCGCTACGGGCTAATACCACGCGCAACTGCTGTCTGGTTTCGTAGAACTCATCCAACATCCATGTCACACCCAGCCCGGGCAATGTAAAGGCGTAGTCCACCTTTAACTCAACAAGTGTTTCGACAATTGCCCGTTTGGTAGTGACAGAGATGGGAGTGTCAGAGACAGCGTTCATATCTTCTTCCTTCTACAGAGGTTGTTTTTATAGAATACAAACGTTTGCATTTGCATGTCAACAGATTTAATGGAGTCATTTTTAGCTTTGTGATATATTTCTGACCAACGTTTGCAGAATGAGAGATTCAAGCAATAATATGGCTGCCAGTTTGCAGGACATTGCCCGTATGGTTGGGGTATCCATCAGCACCGTATCGCGCGCCTTGCACCGCCCCGAAATGGTTGATGCCAGTACGCGCGAACGCATCAATGTCGCCGTGAATGCACTCGGTTACGTGCCGCAAGGCGTGGGGCGAGCTTTGGTATCACGACACACACACAGCGTCGGCGCTGTCGTTCCTCGTATCGGCGCGTCTGCATTCGCGCAAACCATCGAAGCTTTGCGTCAAGGGTTGGGCAAGGCCAACTACACGTTATTGCTGGCACAGCCATCCATCAAGGAACAGGCTGATCTACGCCCATTGCGTACGCTCATTGAGCGCGGAGTGGATGGGATAGTGCTCCTGGGCAACGACTGTCCGCCTCAGTGGCTTGATCTCATAGAAAAAAATGGGATACCCGTAGCCACCATCTGGGCTGACGCCAGCAATGCTTTACCGGGCGCCATTGGCTTCGATAACTATCTCGCAGGTAAACAAGTAGCCGAACATCTACTCAGCCTGGGCCATCGCGAATTTGCGTTCATCAGCGGGCACCTTGCTTCCAACCAGCGTGCCCGCCAGCGCTATCAGGGGCTACTCGAAACCATTGCAGCGAGCGGCGGACAGCTGTCACGCAAGTTGATCGTCGAAGCAGACTACGGCTTTGCCGATGGTTATCAGGCTGCAAACTGCCTGCTAAAAAGAAAACTGTCATTTTCCGCCCTGATATGCGGCAATGATTACTTGGCCCTGGGCGCCATTGCCTGCCTGCGTGAACAGGGCCTGCATATTCCCGACGACATGTCGATCATAGGATTCAACAACAGCGAGTTTTCGGCCTTTATCGACCCGCCACTCACCACTATTAACTTCCCATCCATCGAAATAGGTACGTTGGCGGCCGAAACCTTGCTTGCGGCCATTAACACGCAAGGCCCCATGCCACCAGCTCAAATGCTCCCAACGAAACTGATACAACGGCAATCGACTGGCCCGGTATAAACCCACCTACGCCCAGGAATTCGCGGATGGACTGTGTCGCATCATCTTCCGAGCAAACATCTTCAACATACCATGGCCAATTCATGCAGGTTCTTGCCTACAGTTGAACACTGTCCAACCAATTCCGCACATTGGTCAACTGGGCCTAGCGCATATAACCTACGCTCGCCTTCTCCCTCAACATCGCATACACACATCCTAAATCCCCAGCTGAAAACCCGTTGATTACAGGTTCGACCCCACCCCACCAGCAATTTGAATAGCCGTTTGTGTAATTTTTCAGAGACGGCCTTTTTATTTTCTGCTAACTTGAGCCTTGGATCCGCGACGAAACGCCTGATATTCACTTGGTAAAGTAAAGCGAATATACCGCCAGGGCCCTTCAATTGGAGAAAGCGTATGAAAATTATCGTTGAGACAAATGTTCGCGCCCCCATTGAAAAGGTGTGGGAGGCTTACACTACACCAGATGACATAGTTCGCTGGAATGCTGCGTCTGATGACTGGCACACCACCCGGGCAAGTGTAGACCTCCGAGCAGGCGGTGAATTCTCATCGCGGATGGAAGCGAAAGACGGCAGCTTTGGGTTTGACTTTGCCGGCACTTATACCAACGTCATTCCCCATCGCCTGATTGAATATTCCTTTGGGGAACGCGAGGCCAAGGTCGAGTTTGCCGAAACGCCCGAAGGTGTCAACATAAGCGTTTCGTTCCAGGCTGAATCGACCCACTCCAACGAGGAGCAGCAGGCAGGATGGCAAGCAATTCTGGATAACTTTGCGCGCTACGTGGAAGGCCGGTAATAGTGACCAAAACACACCCTCTACTCCAGTTTGGCAAGTTCTCCGCGGCGAAACAAACGCCATGTTGGTTCCGCTTCGCGCACCAATAGGCTGATCCAGCCTACGAACGCGCGTACGGCGGGCGAAAGATGGCGATTTTGTGGGTACAGGATACACAGTGGCACCTCAGGTGCCCGGTAATCGCCGAGAATATTCACCAAGCGGCCATCCTGAAAATATGGCAAAGCGATAAAGTCCGCAATGCGGATGAGGCCTAATCCTTGCAGTCCACAGGTAACATACGCATCAGTATCGTTGACGGCAAGGCTTCCAGAGACGCGAACGGTACGCTCCTCGTCATCGACTAAAAAGCGCCAATCAGTCGAGCGCCCAGTTCGTCCGGACAGGAATTCAATCACGCGGTGAGCGTCCAGATCTTCCAGCGACTTGGGTTCGCCGTGTTGTTTCAGGTACTCAGGTGACGCACATGTTACCCATTCAAAACTGCCAATCTGGCGGGCCACGAGTACCGCAGAACTGTCAGGTACGCCAGCCCGTACGACACAATCAATGCCTTCCTGAACAAGATCAACGGGGCGATCTCCCAAAGTAAGAATCAGGTCGATTTCCGGATAGCGATGCTGGAACTCGCTGACAGCCGGCAGAACTACCCTTCGAGCGAACGAGGCTGTCATGTCCACACGCAGCCTACCGCGCGGAGGCGCCGTGCTGCCAGACAGCGAAGACTCGACAGCATTGACCTCGCTCAGAATTCGCAGACAGTGATCGTAGTAAAGCGTGCCATCTGGCGTCAGGCTGAGTGTGCGGGTAGTTCTCTGCAGCAGCCGGGCACCAAGATGTGCTTCGAGATCCTTGATCACCCTGCTCACGGTTGAAGGCGGCATTGAAAGCCCATTTGCTGCATTGGCGAACCCGTTCATTTCAACAACGCGCACAAATATATTCATGGCTCGAAGCTTATCCATTTTTGGCTCTCCAAATTGGGCTTTTCATAATGGCTGTGGCTGATCCGGAATGTGAGCCTGATATAAGCACGTGCGGAAAAAAGCCATCAGGGACCGCCATATTATTCCATTTTTAGCAATATTAAAAACCATCTTCATGGCTTTATCAGTCGCTCATCTGATCTATACACTTGCTCCAAGGCATGAGTGGATTGCGATTAAAAGACATCTCTATGACTACTTCAGCCTCGACATCCAACTTCCTGGCGATTTCGACGAGCAAAAACGAATCCGTGGCAGTGTCGATGATTATGCCGAAATATGGGATAGATGGGTGTGCCTAACGCCATCCGATCAATGCAAACAGACAACGCAAAGGAAATATGTTCATGAACCATCACCACAACGAAGTCGATATTGAACACATGCTCGTGCTCGGGGCAGGCCAGCTAGGCATGGCCGTACTGCGGGAACTGGTGCCTCGTCGCCAAAAGGCACAAACGCCGCTAACCGTTCTGGTCGCGCCAAAATCCCTGGAATCGCCAAGCGCACTGGATCAGCAGTCGACAGCCGAGCTGCTTGAATTGGGCGTGGAGTTACTACCCTTCGACTTATCCACTTGCTCTGTCGAAGAGCTGGCTGCAGTGTTCAAGCAGTTTCGTACCGTCATTAATTGCACGGGTTTTGTTGCAGGCCCGGGGACTCAAATGAAAGTGACACATGCCGCGCTAGCTGCCAATGTTCACAGATATTTCCCATGGCAGTTTGGTGTGAACTACGACATCGTTGGAAAGGGCAGCGGCCAGCCGGTCTTTGATGAACAATACGATGTCAGGACACTGCTGAGGTCTCAGAACCGAACCGAATGGGTGATTGTTTCCACCGGCATGTTCACGAGTTTTCTATTTGAGCCGGCGTTCGGCGTAGTGGACTTCACCGCCAGAACAGTACATGGCTTGGGCACATGGGAAACCAAGGTTACAGTGACCACGCCCGAAGATATCGGAAAACTCACGACCGAAATTGTGCTGGAGCAGCCGCGTATCGCAAATCAGATTGTCTACATTGCCAGCGATACCCTTTCGTATGGAACACTCGCAGATATCGTTGAAGACGTGACGCACAGCAAGTTCAAACGAGAACTGCTTACACCCGAACTTCTGAGCACTGCGTTGTCCCGGGAGCCGGACAACGTCATGGCGCGGTATCGGTCAGCCTTTGCGCTGGGCGATGGAATGTGGTGGGACAAAGCGCGTACTTACAACGAAAGCCGCTCCATCCCCACGACAGATGTCAGGTCCTGGCTTACGTCCGAGCTAACGAGATTGGAAACACCTATGCAACGCGTGCCAGGCTATCGGTGATAGATAGCCCGGCAATGTCGCCTGCGCCAGTCTCAAATAGTCAGCGGCTGCTCACCGTCCAGAGGTCGCGCCAGAACTGAAGATTTTTGAAGTCGTCTTGCGTGGTGTCTGAGTTGTTGACATACATCTTGTCAACCAGTTTACTCACGCCAGACGCCTCGCTCTTCGGCATTTCTGCTTTGCTGTTTGTCGATATCTTGCCGTCTTCCATCTGCGGCTCCATACCTTCGGCCGACATCATATAGTGCACAAAAAGCTTGGCAGCATTCGGACTCTTGGTTCCAGCTGCAATAACAGCCACGCGAGGTGTTAGCTGCCCAATCCAGGGCGTCATGTCTTTGCAGACGGCCAGCGGAAAGTTTTCGTTCTTCGCGTGCGTAAAAATTGCCGCGCTGACAAACCCGATAACCGGGTGTTCGGACGTGCTGGCGCCTACTATAGGGCCAACATCCGTATCACTTTTCTGCACCTTGATGTTGTTTTCTGCGAAACGCTTAGTCCATTCGGCTGTGGCAGACGGCTGTTTTGTTTCGAGGGGCTTGCCAAAATAGTCCTCGTATGCCGCCTTCATCTTGTCATCTGCGTTATCGGCAATTTGGTTAAGCCAAAACATGGTTTCGTTGCGAAGCAGCGGATCTGGAATACTTACCTTTCCCTTCCACTTTTTGTCGGTAAGCGCCCACATATTGTTTACAGGACAAGTGTCGCCGTAGACGGCTGGGTTGTATACCCACACCCAGGGATTCAGACTGGTAATCGCAGGGTGCTGGTAGACCGGAGGGGTCTGATCCTTCAAGTCGGGTGGCATCCAGCTGACTGCGATGCCCTGTGGCAGGAACTGTGCCGTTACGTCGGGCAGGTTGCTCATGTTGAAGACGTCGCGCTTCACATTACGTGCCTGCGCCTCCCGAACCAGCACTTCCGCCTGGTTTGAGGCCGACATTTTTTCACCTGTGGTCTGGATGCCGTATTTCTTTGAAAAATTCTCGGCCATCACTTTGATCTTGCCGGTTGCATCCACTACCGTTATCGGGTTTTCTTTTTTTGCGGCTTCAATCAGCGCATCCAGGCTGTAATCCGAATCGGAAATGCCCAGCCCTGTGCTGCCGTTGGAAGCAGACGCATCAGTGCTGCTTGACGCCGCGAGGACAGGGAGCCCGTATCCGGCGATCGCCAGGGTAGCGGCCAAGATTGACGCCACAAACCCTGTGCTGTTTCTGTGAACGTGCGTTGAGTATCTCACTGTCATCTCCTGTCTTATGTCGTTAATGGCGCATGGCCAATATTCTGTTCTTTATAATACTTCCACCGGTAAATCGGACAGCGCACCAAGGTTCGGCAGCCTCTTTCCTTCATTGTCGAAAAGATGCAAATCTCCCTGCGCAACCCAAAGTGTCACCTCATCCTGTGACTGTACACCCGGTGGCGTATTGGTCGTCGCAAACAGCTTTTGCTCGCCCCAGATCAGCTCCACGATCCAACTTCCGCCAGTCGGCATAATGCTGGCTACGATGGCCTGGCCCGAGTATGCCGTATCTGGCGCGGTACCCGCCGATGGCATGAGCCTGATACTTTCGGGCCGGATACCCACCGAACCCACGCGATGTCCTGGGCGCATGTCATCCATATACTTTCGCACCGACGCTGATAGCGCCGAGGTTGCGGCCGCCGCAAACTCGACAAAGTTGATGGGCGGGCTCCCCACAAACTCGGCCACGAACCTGTTGCGCGGGTGATTATAAATATCGTCCGGAGTGCCGAGCTGCTGAAGCGTTCCTTCATTCATGACGGCAATCACACTGGCCAGCGTCATTGCTTCCCATTGATCATGCGTTACGAACAGGATCGTCGCCTTGGTCTCGAGGTGAATTCTTTTGAGCTCCGCCCGCATTTCAAGACGTAATTTCGCGTCCAGGTTCGATAGGGGTTCGTCCATAAGGATCACGCTCGGTTGTACCGCCAGCATCCGCGCCAGCGCTACGCGTTGCTGTTGGCCACCGGACAAGTCAGACGGATACCGATCACGATACTTGGCGATGCCCAGTTTATCCAAAACCTCATCTGCAGCGGCTTTTCGCGCTGCACTGCCTACATTGCGGAGCACAAGCCCAAACTCCACATTGTCTTGCACAGTTAAATGCGGCCATAGTGCATAACTTTGGAACACAAAGCCCATATTCCGCTTCTCGGGCGGCACATAGATGCCCTTTTCTACCGAATCGATCACTTGGTCGCCAACCCGTATCTCACCGGATGTGGGATGCTCCAATCCGGCGATCATTCTCAGCGTGGTGGTTTTGCCGCAACCAGAAGGCCCCAGAATGCACAGAAATTCTCCATCCTCGATGTCGAGATCCAGATCCATCACCGCAGGTGCGCCGCTCCCGCTGTAGTACTTCTGGATCCCGCGTAGCGTAATTCTTGGCACAATCACCCTCCTAGCCCTGACGCAAGGCTCGTTTTCGTCGCTTTTTGCAGAAATAAGGTGCCAAAGAACGCTATCGCCGACAACATGAGTACGACGGCATTGGCAGCCTGGCTGTAGCCAAAGTCCACAAGCCGTATCGCATACGTCGTCAGTAGATCAGTCCCTGGCGTCGCCAACATAATCACAAGACTCAAGCCTTTCAATCCTGATATGAAAGGCAACAGAATGGCTGCAGCGAGCGGCCCCTTCTGAATGGGAATGACAATTTTCAGCAGGCGTTTCCACCACCCCGCCCCTGCAATCTGGGCTGCTTCCTCGGGATCCTTGCCTAGTTGCATCATGGCGGATATCCCCGCGCGCGACGCAAACGGCATCTGGTCCGCCATCAGGGCCAGGATCAGAATCGCCGCGGTGCCATATAGCGCGGGGATGGGCCCATGAGGCACAGCAAATATCGACAAACATGCCGCCGCAAACGCGATCCCGGGAACCAGATAAGGTAGGAACGTCACATAACGCAGGTAAGCGCCTATCGACTTCAAGGGTGAACGCACCACCACATATCCAACCAGAACACCCAATACGCCAGCACATATCGCTGCAATACCCACCATCCACAGCGAGTTCCATGCGGCATGCCAAAAATCCGCGGTGATCAGAATGCCATTACGCAGCGCCGTCGTGGGAAGATCATGGCCGACCCAGTACGCCCAGGTGAAGTTATCCACCGTAAACTTACCTGGGGTTCGCATGACTGTGGTAAGAAACAGGACTGTCAGGGGGATCGCGACGCTGATAAGAAATACCATTCCGGCGACAGCCGTCATGGGCAAACGCCAGGATCCGAGGCGGCGCGTTCGGTCCATTCCCCCCTTGGTGCCAATGGTCACGAATCGACGCGCTTCGCGGACCAGTCGCGCATCAATGAGCACAGAAATTGTGCCGATGAGGATAATGACTCCTGCCAGCACGGCCGCTTCACCACCTTGTCGCGCCGTGACGCTTCGAAATAACGACGTGGCTAGCACGTCATACTTGACCGGTGCGCCGAGCACATAGGCCACGCCGAAGTCGCCCAGACATTTGGCAAAGATTAGTGTGATGGCCGACAAGAGTGACGGTCGCATCAATGGGAGGATAATGCGGCGGGCAATCACTGTCCGACTCGCCCCCAGCATCCGTCCGGCATCTTCCATCTGTGCGTCAAAAGAGCGCAGCGCATTGCCAAAAAGCAAAATAACGAAAGGCGTATAGTGCAGCGCCAAGACAATGGTAATGGGGAACTGGCCATAAGCGAGCCAATCCGGAGGCTCAAAGCCAAGCGACTCCAACCAGCCCGGCTGGCCGCCAACGGTGCGGTTAAGAAAAACCGAACTCCATGCCAACGCAAGCGTCCATGAGGGCAGCATATAAGGAACAATGAGTGCTGTGGCGAACCACTTTCGACCCATGATATCGGTTCGGCTGATAAACCAGGCCATGACGGCCCCGACGATGAGGGCGATAGCCATCGCCCCAAAAGCGACACTGAGCGTGTGGACCAGCGGAAGCCAGAGAATATCTGGCGCAACGATGGACCTGAACACCCGGCCCAAGTTATAGAACGTTAGCGATCCGACGCTCTGCCCTAAACGCGATGCATCGGCAAACTGAACCTGAAATGCATCCGCAAGAAGGGAGACAATAGGGGCAACGATCAGGTAAGAAAACAACAGCGCTGCCAAAATGCCAACGACAACCGTTGGATCTCGAAACGCTATCTTCAAGCGATATTTAGAAATTTCTGAATGTCCCCTGCGCTTACGGGAGAGAACCATTTCTTCAAGATGCGACGCTCCGTCCACACACCCTCCCACGGCTGAAGTCTTATACGAGTTTATGAGACTGTCAAGCCGTATCTGCCTGGCGCCGCACCGCGCGGCGCGCCCACAACGCTAGTAAAGCGTAACCCTGAACCCAACCATACTGAAACGCCCCGGGCGCTCAGAGCATCTAATGTTTATTCCGGAGAGCAGGACCGCTCACCGATAAACCGAGTCATCGCGAGGAGACCATGGAAATGCTCAACTACGTCCTTTTTATTTTTGCCATTGCTGCCATCGGCGGTCTGATTCTTGCCTCGCATGTGCTGCGCGGCAAGTTTGCGCCTTGGGCACTATCGTTGATTCATGCGCTGCTTGGCGCCATCGGCCTGATCCTGCTCATTGTGATGCTGGTGCAGGGTTCAACGACCCAGCAAGTGTTGACCGGTTTCATTATTTTATTGATTGCAGCCCTGGGTGGCTTCTTTCTTGCCTCTTTCCATTTGCGCAAGCAACTGCCACCCAAAGCCGTCGTCATCATACACGCTGCCGTAGCCATCATCGGTTTTCTGACCTTGCTCAGTGTGGTGATCTAACGCCATGCGTCATCCACTGCATCCCGCCCTCGTTCACTTCCCGATTGCCTGTTGGTCACTGGCCGTCATTGCCGATTTCGCCAGTCTACGGCTGGGTGAAGCCGCGTGGCGATGGTCGGGCGGGCTGCTGGCGGTGGGGTGCGTGATGGCGATCGTGGCCATGCTGGCTGGGCTGTTGGAGCTGCAGCGCGTGCCTGAAGGCGTCCCGCTGCGCGACACCTATCTGCACATGAGCATCATGATCATCGCATTTATCCTGTTTACTGCCCGCCTGCTATTGCGATTGGATCATCTGCAACCCCTCGCTCCCGATAAGCTGTCATTGCTGCTCGACGCGGCGGGCTTCCTCGCTTTGGCCCTGGGTGGCTGGCTGGGCGGCCGTATGGTCTATGGCCATGGCATAGGTAGAGACGTATCGTCGCCCCGATAAGCCCGCCTACCTCCCACACTCGCCCCTGCCCGCTTTGGTGAGCTGAGGCCAGCTGGCATAACATCGATTGCGATCCATCTCTATTCCCAGCCCCTGGCCATTGTTTGTATTTTACAAACAGTATTGAAGCGATTTACCTATTTATCTGCAAAGCGAGCCCTCTTATAGTCACGTCACGATCAATACCGGATCCAACCCGATTCGTTAATGGAGGTAGTAATGCAAAATCGTGATGTTGTTTTTCCAAAAGGGCGTCGTGCCCTCTATGAACGGAATCGCTATTCCCCGGCAATCCGATCCAATGGCTTTTTATTCGTTTCAGGACAAGTAGGCAGCCGAGAGGATGGCTCACCCGAGCCTGATTTGGCAGCACAAGTTCGACAGGCCTTTGATAATCTGAATGCGATTCTTGTGGAGGCAGGCGGTTCCTTCGATGACGTGATTGACGTCACTGTTTTTATGGTTGATCCCGAATCAAAATTCGAGGCCATCTGGGAAATTGTCCCGGAATATTGGGGAAATGCACCCCACCCAACCTTAACTGCTGTTGGCGTAACCTGGCTTTATGGATTTGACTTCGAGATCAAGGTCATCGCAAAATTGCCTGATGCCACCAGCACTTGATGGCTGTTGGCCGAATCCAGGCTGGAAGCCATCCGATTACTTGCTTCTTCTGAGGCTGGCGCCTTTATCGGCTCGGGCAGAAACCTTAATAATTGAGAGTAATCAAATGGCTCAGCACGCTGCAGAGGTACTTTGGGTTCGCGGTGAACAAGACTTCCTGAGCAACAGGTACAGCAGAAAGCATCTACTAAGATTCGACGGCGGGATCGAGGTACCAGGCTCTTCGTCTCCTTTTGTCGTACCAGCCCCAATGTCGGACCCTTCGGCGGTTGATCCGGAAGAGGCTTTTGTTTCCTCCGTTTCGAGCTGCCACATGCTTTGGTTTCTTTCCATCGCACGAAAAAGAAAGTTCTGCGTCGACCGTTATTTTGATTCGGCAACGGGCGTAATGGAAAAAAATACCCAGGGAAAAATGGCGGTGTCTTTGATCACGCTAAGGCCGGAGGTACAGTTTTCGGGCGATCACCTGCCCAGCCCTGATGAAATCAATCATATGCATCATGAGGCCCATGAGGAGTGCTTTATTGCCAACTCGATTAAGACGGAGGTGCGTTGCGAGCCGGTGTTTCCAGCGCGCTAGCCGGAATAATTGCAGACACCCGGACTATCATTCGATTTGCGTTCGCAGCTCAGATAGCCACGCCACCCACCATATGCTGAAGGCTGTCGCCGAACCAGTGCTTTCGTGTCACCTCACTTCGTCGAAAAAAACTCCTGAATCGCTTGCCGACCGTTTGGCGTGATCGTCACGACCCGACCGCCCGCGGCACGTCGCATCCAGCCCTTGTCGAAATAGCATTGGCACAGTGCAGCACCCAAAGCACCGCCAATATGAGGCCGACGTTCACTCCAATCCAGGCACGGGCGACAAAAAACGCGCCTTGTTCCCTTATTCGATGAGCGGCGGCGAGCTGCCTCCAGGTCTACCCCCAGCGCGCGCAAGAAGCTGTCGCCCTCGTCGGTCAATGCGCCACCGTCGCTGGAAAGTTCAATGCGGCCTGATTCGATCAGACTGTCAGTAATCTGCACCGCTAACTGACCTGCCAAGTGGTCATAGCAAGTGCGCGCATAACGCAACGCCTTATCACGAGGCCCTGTGACGAGTGCAGGACTTCTCGGCGGCACGTGCGGGGTGTCTTCCCCCCCAGACAAAGACATGATGCTTTCAATCATGTGGGCAACTGCGGGAGAGGCCAAACGATGATAGCGATGCCGCCCTTGCACCTCTCTAACAACTAAGCCGGCATCGACCAAGCGGCTGAGATGCCCGCTAGCAGTTTGCGGTGCAATACCGGCGACACGGGCAAGCTCCGATGCGGTGAGCGCACGCCCGTCCATCAACGCCAACACCATGCCAGCACGGGCAAGATCACCCATCAATGATGCAGTTTGCGCAAAAGAAGAGATACTGACCATGGGGCCTCCTGGAGCTTATTTCAATTCTAACAACAGCGAAGCGTGTCACGGTACGGTCTACACCGTAGCACCTTGTTTTTGCTATAGACACAATATAAATCGTCATCCCCCCCTTCAACACCCAGTCGCCGCTCGTCCGGCTCCGGAATACGCACTCCATGAAAACTGCTCAATCCTGCCTTGCATCAAAATTCTTTGGCGTTTGGGTTGTCCGCGCCGCATTCGTTTTGGCCGTCTTGGGTTGGGGAATAGGCTTCTATGGGCCGCCAATCTACCTGGCAGAGGTGGCACAACGAACAAACTGGCCGCTGAGCCTGATCTCGGCAGCAGTAACGTTGCATTTTCTCGTTGGGGCCTTAGTGGTCGCAAATCTGCCGCGCCTTTATGCGCGGATTGGCTTACCCGCAACAACGGTGGGCGGTGCCATATTCACTGCGGTCGGGGTGGTCGGCTGGGCGATCGTTCAAATGCCCTGGCAACTGTTCTTAGCCGCAATAATGACCGGGGCCGGATGGGTAACGATGGGTGCTGTAGCGATCAATACAATTGTTGCGGCCTGGTACAACAAAAACCGGCCCGCTGCCTTAAGCAAGGCATACAACGGCGCCAGTGTCGGTGGTGTGATCTTCTCGCCTTTGTGGGTCGCGTTGATTGGCGGATTAGGGTTTGTAGGCGCTGCGAGCACGGTAGGCATGATCGTCATCTGCGCAGTGCTGTTGCTCACGCGTTACGTTTTTATCAAGACGCCCGAAAGCGTGGGGCAAGCTCTTGATGGCCAACCTCCGAATACAAGCGCAATTCAACGCTCACAGCCTAAAGACGCCAACACACTGCCGGGTTTCGCGCTTTGGCGTAACGGAGCATTCATTACGTTATCCGCCGGCATGGCTATCGGCCTGTTTGCACAGATTGGTTTGCTGGCTCATCTTTTTAACCTTTTCTCGCCCGCGATCGGCGCACAGCGCATGGGTTGGCTCATGGGGTTGGGCACCGCATGCGCCATTGTTGGTCGATCCATAGCCGCTCAAGCGGTTCAACGATATGGCAATCGACGCGTCGTTGCGGCAGCCGGCTATGTCGTTCAGGCCGTCGGGTCAGCAATATTGCTACTCTCGGGCGGGCACAACGTATGGCTCATTACCATAGGTGTCATACTTTTCGGCTCGGGGATAGGCAACGCAACGTCTATCCCACCGCTTGTTGCTCAATCGGATTTCGCCCCGGAAAATGTAGCCCGCGTTGTGGCGCTCATCGTAGCCATTGGCCAAGGAACCTACGCTTTTGCACCCGCAGTCTTCGGCTTGATACTCAGCCAAACCGCTGTAACGCCAAACGCTATGCAAACCACATTCTTTGCGACAGTCATTGGCATACAGCTTCTTGCGGCGGCAATGTATCTGGCGCATCGCGGTCAACGTAGGGAATATCAGCCCCAACCTCAGCCCACACGGCTCGACAGCAATAACGATTAATCAAAATATCGCGCGACAAAACAGGCGCGGTACGCCGTGCCTGTTGTCGCTTATGTTCGTACGCCAGCAGCGTGCCCCTCGCCTCAAGGACGCAGGGCGCCAGTCTTCAGTCACCTACTGCTGCGACGGTATATAACCAATAGCATCGATCTCCAGCGCGCAGTCGAATGGCGTACGCCCGGCCTGAATACGGGTTCTGGTCGGCAATGCTTCATCGTTGCTGAAATAGCTACGGTAGATATCGTCAAAGGGTCCCATTTTGCTTTGATCCTTAAGCCACACTACCACTTTCAACAGGCAATCCATATTGGAGCCTCCCGCTTCAAGCAGCGCCTTCAGGTGTTTCATCACGATGTGTGTTTGGGTTTCCATGTCCAGGTCCGGCATCTTGGGCAACGGCTTACCCAGCTTTCGGGCTTCACGCAGCTCGGCGCAGAAACCTTCTTCGAATGGAGGTAAGCCTGAAATATAGATCATTCCGCCATACGTAACGGCAAGGTTGAACGGGCCTCCGGTCTCTGGCACGAGTGGACTACGTATGATCTTCTTTTCCATTGCATCATTCCTTTGAAAAATTAAGTGTTCAGCTTGGTACGGACAGTGTTTTCCAAGCGACCGATTCCTTCGATTTCGACAGTGACAAGGTCACCGTCGCCAAGAAAGTGTGGTGGAGTCATTGCGTAGCCGACACCAGACGGAGTCCCGGTTGCAATAATGTCACCTGGCTCCAAGGTAAGGCCTTTTGACAGCTGCTCGACAATAGTGGGGATATCGAAAATCAACGAACCAGTGTTATCGCTTTGTCGAACCTCGCCATTGACCTTGAGGCTTATGCTCAAGTTGTTGACATTCGCCAAGACCGACTTATGCACCACCCATGGCCCAATCGGGCATGTACCATCCAGCGTTTTCCCTTTGAACCATTGGCCGTGCCGCCGTTGCAGGTCTCTGGCAGTGATGTCGTTGACGATCGTGTAGCCAAAAACAAGATCAAGGGCGGCGTCGGGTGCGAGATTACTACCCGTGGCACCGATGACGATCGCCAGTTCGGCCTCGTAGTCCAGTTGGGCTGTTATGCCACTATGCGATGGAATATCAGCGCCATGCCCGGTAATGGTCGTGGGCGCTTTCGTGAAGAACTCGATGTGTTCGGGAAAGGTATTCGGCTCGATGCCTCTCGCAACGTTTCCCTCGATGATATGTTGCCTGTAATTGCGCCCAACACAAAATATATTCTTGGGCGGTCGCTGTATTGGCGGAAGTATCTTAAGCGTGGACGCCTGCATAGTAGGCTCGACCGAGTCCAAAAGACGTGCGACAACGTCCAATCCTTCATCGCCACGCTTTATCAGATCGAGAAGGTCAGTCGGTGCAGGCGCCAGATTGGCTGGCCAGGCTTCCGTCAGATTAACGATGCGGTCCTTATCAGGATCCAGGCAACCGCCCAGTTTAGGGCGACCGAAAAGCTCGAATACACAAAAAAACATGGGATCTCCACTTTACTGACCACTAATCTATATGTGCGCCTGAGTCCTTAATGACCTGAGCGTACTTGTCGATTTCCTTATTCAGCCATGCCTGGAATTCTTCTGGCGTACTTGCGATCACATCCAGGCCGCGTTCGGCAAACGAGTCGCGAATTGGTTTTTCAGAAAGTATCTGCACCAGAAGCGTATTGAGTTGCCCAATTACCTCAGGTGATGTACCTGCCGGGGCGACGATTCCATACCATGAATTGGATTCGAACTCGGGGAATCCAGCCTCGCCCATGGTTGGAACGTCTGGCATGCTTGCGTGCCTTTGGGTGGCGGATATTGCTATTGGCTTCAACCTGCCATCCTGTATGTAGGGCAGAACATCAGGGAGATTTCCGAACAGCAGATCGACATGCTCGCCAAGCAACGCTGTAATGGCCAGCGGCGTTCCCTTGTACGGCACATGAACGAAATTGACGCCAGCTAGTTTTTTCAGCATTTCTCCAGCCAGATGGGGAGAAGTTCCATTGCCGATTGAGGCATAAGTTATCGATCCGGGCTTTTCCTTGCCTAGCTCGATCAGACTTTTCAATTCATTTACGGGCAACGCCTTCCGTGCTACGAGTACATGGGGCGTTATGGTGAGCAATGCAACCGGTGCGAAATCTGCCCGCGTGTCATAAGGAAGATCGGACTGAATGCTGGGGTTTACGGTAAAGCTGTTCGCCATCACCAGCAGGGTATAGCCATCGTTTGGCGCTTTTGCCACCATGCTGGAGCCGATTATTGTGCCGGCACCCGGTCGGTTGTCGACAACGGCCGACTGGCCAGTGATCTCACTTAGCCGTTTAGAAATCGTACGCGACACCATATCGATGCCCTGACCTCCGGCCGGGAAAGGCACGATCATTTTTATGGGTTGTGAGGGGTACTGCACTGCGGCGTGTCCAAACATGGGCGCAGTCAACGCCAATGCGACCGCCAAGCTACGGGCAAGATTGCTGATAGCCATTAGGGTCTCCTCCTTGTTAAAATATATACTATTTGTTATTTTGTCCCAGTTTAGTATATATTTTGACAACAAACAACACTTTGCCCTGCGATTATCTGTGCCGGAGTCTAATATGGCATCCATGAACGCAAAGCGCTCTAAGATTCAAGAACATATATATTGTTAAGCCGATGCATTCCACTTTGCCCACTCTCGCCGAAGCTGCGCCGCAAATGACCGTTGCCAGTCTTCTCTATCACCGCCTCCGTTCAGACATTCTGTTGGGAACACTCGGGCCGGGATCCAAACTGACATTAGCCAGTCTGGCCGGGATCTACGGCGCCGGCATGATTCCCTTGCGAGAAGCGTTGAACAGGCTTTCCGCAGAAGGTCTGGTTACGCAACATGATCAACGTGGTTTCTTCGTATGCGAGATCAGTCAGGAAGACGTCATCGACCTTACGCAAACACGCTGCTGGCTCTACGAAGGCGCCTTACGGAAGTCCATTGAAAACGGGGGGCGCGAATGGGAAAACGAAGTTGTTCTCAGCTTTTACCGTTTAGGCGAAGTACCGAGATATAAAGACCCAGAATCCACCGTGGTGAATCAAGATTGGGCCGATCCGCACCGCCGCTTCCACACCGCGTTAATCGCAGCGTGTGGAAGTCGCCGGACCATCGCGATCTCAGAGAATTTGTTTGACCAGGCTGAGCGCTATCGCAATCTGGCCAGGTTGAAGTCGCGCAAGCCCGAAGTGCACGAAGAACATCGACAGATTATGGATGCCGCGTTGAGGCGCGATGCCGACACTGCGGTGCGTACTTTGCTCGACCATCTAATGGCCACCTGTTCTGTTGTGGTTCGTGCGCTGGCCGAGAAGGAAGGCGTGGCAGGGCGTAATAAGCCGACTCGGAAGAGGCGGCTGAGTAAAAAGTAGCTTTCCAACGCTTTTTCACAAATTATCGCTACTGCCTTGCCAGCTCAGATAGCTCTGGCAGGAACACTGCTGAACACCTCCGGGTTCACGCGAGCAAAGTTCTGCAGGGTCACTACAATGATCCTCATAAGAATAAGCCCGTGTGTTTTCTGTTCTTAATAAGAAACTGACCCTATTCGGAGGATTCATGGAGTTTACTCAGCCCTTTGAGCACTGCCCACAGCAGCCCCATGGCGGCACTCTCGTCAATCGTGTTGTCCCTGCTGGCAAGCTGAAGGCAGAAATCGAACGCGCACGATCCATGCCCAGCATACGCGTGGACCTCGAAGCCATCATCACCATAGAAATGATCACAACGGGCGTCTTGTCGCCCAACGAAGGCTTCATGAATGAAGCCGACTACAACGCTGTGCTGAATACAGGTCGCCTGAGCAACGGATTGATCTGGCCCGTACCGTTAAGCTTTGCCCCAACCGGCGAACGCAACCAGGAAGTCATCAAAGGCCTGTCAGTCGACTCGGAAGTCGCGTTGACGGATCACCATAATGA
This sequence comes from Allopusillimonas ginsengisoli, assembly GCF_004153455.1. Lineage (GTDB taxonomy): Bacteria > Pseudomonadota > Gammaproteobacteria > Burkholderiales > Burkholderiaceae_B > Allopusillimonas > Allopusillimonas ginsengisoli. Next base: position 53,981 of record NZ_SDQE01000002.1, read on the forward strand.
GCCGATCGCGATCCTGGCCGTTGAAGATATTTTCGATTACGACAAGCAAGCGCGGGCACAACAGCTCTTTGGCACAACGGATCGTAATCATCCCGGCGTGGACGCCATCCACCGTCGTATGGGAGATGTGTCGTTGGGAGGTAAGCTCAGCCTGCTGCAGCGCGTGGACTGGGGTCCGTTCGAAAAATTGCGTCGCGAGCCTAAGGATACTTGGCGCTTGTTCTACGAAGAGCGCAAGTTTAAATCTGTGGCAGGTTTCATTACAGGCGCCAATCCCTTGCACCGCGGTCATGAGTACATGCACCGTAATGCGCTGGAAGGCATCGATGGGTTGCTGCTACAGCCTTTGGTGGAAATGGCCAAGCGCGAGTATGTACGCCATGAGTATCGCATGCTTGCCTACCGCAGTGTGCTGGAGACGTATTACCCCAAAGAGCGGTCGATACTATCTCCGCTACGCGTCACCTACATCTTTGCCGGCCCACGCGAAACCGTACTACATGCCTTGATCATGAAGAACTACGGCTGCACGCATGCCCTGATCGGGCGAGATCACGCGGGCATAGGCAGTTTTTACGATAAATATGCCAGTCACAGCATATTTGATGAGTTCAGCCCTCAAGAGATGGGCATTGAAATACGTCTGTTCCACGAAGTTTTTTACTGTGCTCGATGCGCCAGCCACAGCACGATCGAAACGTGTCCACACGACGAGCGTTATCGCCTGAACATTTCGGGAACGGGAATACGTGAGATGCTGCGCCACGGCATAATGCCGCCCAAGGAGGTCGTCCGCCCAGAATCTGCCCTGGCTGGTATGCAAGGCATACAGCCCAAAGGCATTTCAGAGGAAGACGGACAGGGGACGTTGCCAGTGGGCAAAGTAATTCAGAGCTTGTTCCCTTTCTACACCAAGTACACCCGATTGGGTGGCGCACCGCGCAAAGAGCCGCTTTCGCCCGAGGATCTGACAGTCCGTGATCTGGAGATTGCCAACCACGATGCACGCACCCATGCCAACGATATCTATACAGGCATATACGCGGAATACAGCTCAGTCGTGGACCACAACCGCAACCTGCATCCGCGCTGGCTGGAAGAGGCACGGGTTGATTTGCGGCAACAGCAGGAACGGATTATCAGCGATCTGGAAGAAAAGCTGCAACAATCTCCTGATCAAGCCTCAGACGAATTCATGTATCAGGACAAGGCCGAAGTGGAACGTGAGTTGGCGTCTGCAATTCAACTGCTTGACGATGTGCCGGCCTCTATCGCCCATGACAAACTTCAGGAACGCATCTGGAACGTGCTTCCCTATAAGCGCTATCGCGGCGCTGATTGAATAATGTCGCGCTGCGGCATTTACTGATCAACACCCTGCATCCAGGCCTGCAAGCCGTCAACCCATGATTCGGCTGGCAGGCCGTATTCTTTTCTGATACGTTGTGCGCGCCGTGACAAGACGCTGAAATCCACCGAAGGCGGCTGCTTGAATGCAATCGCAACGATATTGCCGTCATGCACCTCCGGCAAATGTGCAACCGCAGGAAAAGCGTCAGCAATGACATCCAGGTGCTGCTGGTGCATAGGATAATCACAGAATAAATTGATCGTCATGATGCCTTCTGGCGTCAGGCAGTCTGCACACGCCCGGTAGAACTCGGTAGACCCCAATACCGGCGCTACTGCCAGAGCGTCGTAGAGATCAACTTGTAATATGTCGACCGTGCCATGCTGCGCCGGATCTCGAACAAAATCCATGGCATCCATCGCCAACACGGTCAGTCGTTGATCATCAGACGGCAAGTCAAATGACGTCCGGCAGATATCAATGACGGCGGGGTCGATCTCGACGGCCGTCACGCGCGCTTGCGAAAAATACCGCCAGCAGAATTTACTGAGACTGCCCGCTCCCAGGCCCAATTGCACGATATGCGCAGGTTGCTGCATAAACAGCAGCCACACCATCATTTGCTGAACGTATTCGATTTCCAGCGCGTAAGAATCATCAAGACGCATCGCGCCCTGAACCCAGGGAGTCCCGAAATGCAGATAACGCACGCCCTCTTCATCAATCAGGTTAATGCTTCCGGTATGGGGCGTATGTACCGGCGTCGCTGAGTTCAAGACGTGCTGCATCATGATGGCGAGGTTCTGTTCTTCGGTCATTCACATCAAAAAAGAAATAGCAGGACCATGGAACTATAGCCTGCCAACACAAACCTGGCACTCGGAGCGTGAACCCATGTTAGGATCATCAGGCAAGACTCCCCGGCCGCTACGTCTTGCCAAGCCTATGCTTAGACCCTTAACGGGCCGGGCATTTACATTGAGGAAACTGTCATGCCTATCCCCGCCTGTCCTGTTTGCGCAATGGAGCACACGTACCAGGATGAGAACCTTTACATCTGTCCCGACTGCACCCATGAATGGGAAATGGACGAGGTTGCGGACAATGACAATGATGAGCGCGTGGTCCAGGATGCCCATGGCAGCCCGCTGACTAACGGTGATGCCGTATTCGTTATTAAGGATCTGAAGGTCAAAGGTTCGTCAACGATCTTGAAGAAAGGCACCAAAATAAAAGGGATACGACTGATATCCGGTGATCATGAGATCGACTGCAAGGTTGACGGCGTGAGCTTCAAGCTCAAAGCCGCCTTCCTGAAGAAGGCTTAGATATCAGGCAAAGCTACCGCCGAAGGTATTGGGCACCTGGCTTTATCACTGCAGCCTTAAACCGTGATCAATCAAACATACCCAGTCAGCCGGCGCCCAGCGCCACACATTAAACCGAGCAAGGGAAGCCAAATCATGACGCAACTGGTAAAACTGATTCATCATGAAGGGGGAATCGCCGAGATTCTCATCGACAGAGCCGATCGGCATAACGCCATGACGCTAGCCATGTACGAAGGCATGGTGAGCCTGATTGAGCAATGCACAAACAACGCAGCGGTTCAATGTGTACTGTTTCGCGGTGCTGGCGGAAAATCGTTTGTTTCGGGTACGGATATCGCCTACTTCAAGGACTTTACCGACGGAAAGCAGGGTCTGGACTACGAGGCATTCGTGGAGCGCGTGATCGACGCGGTAGAACGCATTCCAGTGCCAACCATCGCCATCATCGACGGCTGGGCGGTCGGCGGCGGCCTGGCATTGGCCACGGCGTGTGATTTCCGGGTTTGCAGTCATTCTTCCCGGTTCGGGGCCCCCATTGCAAAAACACTATCCAATACACTGTCATCGCGCAATATTGCTCGCCTCACGGCAGCGTTTGGCGTGCCGCGTGTTAAAAAAATGCTGCTGCTTGCCGAGTATGTCTCGGCGGATGAAGCGCTGTCCTGCGGCTACGTCCATCAAGTGTGCGTGCAGGAAGATATCCAGCACGCGGCGCACGCGCTTGCGCAGCAACTTACAGCGCTGTCGCCCGTCACACAGGGCGCCGTCAAGGAAACGCTGCGACGGATCGTCGTCGAACAACGATTGGACGACGACGATATCATCGAAAGCGTATACGGCAGCCAGGCTTTCCGCGACGGCGTGGCGTCGTTTGTGTCAGGTAGCAAGCGCTGAGGGATGCTAAGCCTTACGGTGCACCGGCTGCCGCAATAACACCAGATAATCCTCAACAGATACTTGCCACAGCCTCGCTTCGAACGGGATTACTAAGCGTGCCTATACCCTCAATTACAACTTCAATTGTGTCGCCATCACGCATAAAAACCTGCGGTTTTCTGGCATAGCCGACACCCGAAGGAGTGCCAGTAGCAATCACATCGCCAGGTTCCAGGGTGAGGCATTCCGACAATATTTGGATCAGATCAGAGACGGTCCAAATCATATCGCGCGTATTGCTGTGCTGCATAACCTCGCCATTAAGTCGCGAAAGGATGTCGAGACCAATCGCACCCATCGGAACCTCGTCAGGGGTTACCAAAAAAGGCCCCAATGCGCCCGTTCCGTCAAAATTCTTGCCGATCGTCCACTGCGCAGTACGCTTCTGGTAATCGCGAAACGTTCCGTCATTGAAACAGGTATAACCGGCGACCGCATCGAGTGCTGTTGAACTGGTTGCGTGGCGAATGCGTTTTCCGATCACAACAGCCAACTCCGCCTCAAAGTCGAACATATCGGAGACGCGCGACAAGATCATGGGCTCGCTATGCGCCACCAGCGAAGAATGGCCGCGAAGAAAAAAGCTGGGGTATTCAGGCTTGGCGTTTCCGCCTTCTTTCGCGTGATCTGCGTAGTTCAAGCCTACGCAGATTATCTTGCCGGGCCGGGGAATAACAGGCTGAATAACTATCTCGTCAATATTCTGCCAAGCTGACGTACTATTTTCGAGGGCTTGTTGAAATTTGGACTGCGCCTCTTGAACTAGCTGGATCTCAGTGACAAATTTGATGATGCACTGGTCATCCTGGGCGCATGAAAAAACTTCTAAGAACTGCGTCGCGTGCACCGGATGCACTGCACCAATGCAACTTCGACCGTGTTTAAGAAACGAGATAAGTTTCATACTGGATCCTGAAAGCTGTCAAGTTAAGAAGCGAACGTTCTTCGTTTGAACGCTGGTTGTCCCGACACTGTCGTCACCGTGGTCGGGACATCGTAAACATCAATTAGCAGTTATGTTTTGTGCAGTGATGATCTCAGACCATCTTTTGCTTTCGCTCGCGATGTGCTTCGTGAAGTCCTCAGGCGTACCGCCCGCCGGATCGCCGATCATCAGCAACGACTCCATGACCTCTTCCGTATTGAGTGCACTATTAAGTGCTGTGTTGAGCTTATCGATGATCTCGCGCGGCGTTCCCTTCGGAGCCACTAACCCCATCCATGAGCCCATGTCATAACCCGTATGACCGAGCTCTCCCAGCGTAGGAACATCTGGAAGAAGGTTGGAACGGTGTTTACTGGTCACCGCAAGCGCTTTCATCTTGTTGCCGGTTAGAAAGCTGACTGGTGCGGGCATTACGTCGATCATCACGTCTACCCGGCCAGCAGCAAGGTCAGTAAGCGCGGGCGGACTGCCGCGATAAGGGACATGATTCCACTTTAACCCTTCACTAATCTGAAAGAACTCCCCCATCATATGGGGCATACTTCCAACCCCTGCACTACCCATCGTGATTTCTCCTGGCCGTGACTTAGAGAATGCCACCAGCTCATCCACACTTGCCACCGGAAGCTCATTCTTGGTCACGATTACGCCTGGCGTGCTGACAAACCAAATGATAGGGTCGAATTTTTCTAAAGAATTGAAGTTCTTTTCTCTATAAATATGAGGGGCAACGGTGAGCGGCCCCGATGACCCTACCGCAAGAACATACCCATCCGGCGCGGAGTTAGCCGCCTCGACCAGCGCTATCATCCCACCGGCACCTGCCTTATTCTCTACAACAAAGCTCTGCCCTAAACTTTTACTGAGGGAAGCGGCCATGGCCCTCCCCACCGCATCGACAGTGCCACCTGGCGAAAAACCAACAAGAATTTTTACTGGCTTGGAAGGATATGTTTGCGCCAGCGATGGTTTATACAGCCCGAAAGTTAGTAGTACCACGGCTATAAGAAGCAGTTTCATTGTTTGGCTCCGGATTGTTCTAATTAATTTATGAAAGTAATCCACGCTATGAGCACTTCACGACAGCTTTCCTGATAGGTAATCGAGTTACCTGGGAGGCACAACACCGACTGCCGTGATCTCAATCAATATGTCGGGATGTACGAACTTCGAGACCTCGACCATTGTTGATGAGGGCAGAGGAGCTTTGAAATACTCGCCTCGAACTTTGTGGATCACAGGAAAGTGCTCCATATTTCGAACATAGACATCAAGACGGCAAACATCATCAAGAGAACCACCAGCCGCTTCCATAGCAGCTCGGATGTTCTCGCACACTTGATGGGTTTGGCCCTCCACATCGCCGACGGCTACGATTCCGCCATCCAAGGCACGTGGCGTCATTCCAGATACAAAAACAAATGTTCCGGACGCTTGAATGGCCGTTGCCTGTGAGAATTGGCCGGTGGGTTTTGGCAACTGAGGAGAAGTGAGTTGTATTTTGGTCATTGATGACTCTCGTAAGGTGAAGGTTTAACAGCTAGGGAAAAGGCTGGTCAGGCAAAAATGAGCCAATAGATAGCAGAGCCTTCTCGTAATATATGCAATTTCGATCTTAAATAATTTTTATACATATTTTTCTTATTTAGTGCAAATTATATATAAAATTTAGTCAGTGTCAACTTTATACATTTAAGTGTTAAAAGTATAGGTAACACGATGGGAGGAGTGGCTTGAAAAAAGTCTTGAAATTAGAGCGCGACTCGACAAAGAGCGCTGCTAATGATGGCATTGATGGCAGTATCGGCGTCTATGAAGCGTTGAGACGCGACATCATCGAAGGAAAGCTGCTTCCGGGAGCGAAGCTCCGGGTGATCGAGTTAATGAACCGCTATAAAAGTGGAATGAACCCAACGCGTGAGGCTTTGAAGAGGTTAACAGGCGAAGCATTGGTGGTTCATTCTGAGCAGCGCGGATTCTCGGTGATCCCGATCAGCGAAGCGGATCTGGAAGATCTGACTCGAGCACGGATAGTCCTCGTCGGCGCGGCAGTGCGCCGATCTGTCGAAACCGGCGAGGCCAGTTGGGAGGAGCGCGTAATACTGGCGTGGCACCATTTCGGAAAGTCTCAGCGTTATCTAACGCTCGATCCGCTTACACCCAACCCCTGTTACGATTCGTTGCATCTCGATTTCCATCTCGCACTTACGTCGGGCGTCAACTCTGCATGGTTACAAGAAGCGGAGAGAAGACTTTTCTATCAATGGGAAAGATACCGAAACCTGGCCATAAATCGAATCATCAAGCATAGAGAAAACGAACATGAAAAGATCGTTACTGCAGCGCTGTCCAGAAATGCGGAAGAGGCTGGCAGGCTTTCGGAGCAGCACATTCAGATGACACATGACTTTACTCTCCAAGCCATTCGACAGCTTCCCATCGGGTACAGGTAGGCCGGAACGTTTCTTGCTGTGAACGACATGAGAAGGATAGAGCAACACTAAGCTGCCACTATCGAGTGCACAGCGATCGCAAGGCGGCTTTCTCAAACAGTGCGAATCCAACCACGGACGGCACACTACGCAAAGGAATTCATTTCATGGACAACGACAAACCTGTACCTAAAGAAGAAGACCTGCAAAGCGACGACACCAAGCGCGAAGACCAAAAGAGCCACGGCGATCAGCAAAATCGCACCAAGAAAGATGGGCATACCACCCAAATCGGCGCTGGCCAGGATCAAAAAAGTCAACGCAATCCTTCAGGCGGCGCCAGGAGGTAGGGTTGAAAATGCCATCTGCGCTCTGATAGGCCCAGACACTCCAGCTCGGACCACGTGATTTCCCTCTCTGCTATTACAGCGTTCACAAAGAGGAAATACGTGGCCCGGTGGGATCAAAGCCCTTCAATCCCCGCGCTCTTGATGATGGCCTCCCATTTTTTTCCGTCTTCCACCATCACACGTCGAAACGTCGCTTCAGTGCTATGCACAGGTGTTGCACCCAGCCTGACCATGGCCTCCTTCTCGCGCTCCACCACCTGGGCTAACGCCTTGTTGAGTTGGTTGACGATATCTGGTGGCGTTCCAGCCGGTGCCAGGATTCCCCACCAGGATGTGGCGACGTAATCAGGCATTCCTTCCTGTTGCATTGTCGGCACATCCGGAAGCTCGGGGCTGCGCTCCTCGCCGGTGACCGCTATCGCCCGCATCTGGCCAGAGCGGATATAAGGGAGCGCCGAAGGCAAGTTATCGAACATGATCTGGACGCGGCCAGAAACCAGATCGCCATAGGCGGCGGAACTGCCTTTATAGGGGATATGCGTCAGTTCGACGTTCGCCTGGTGGGCAAAGAGTTCCGCCGCCAAATGAATAACGCCCCCATTGCCTCCAGATGCATAGTTCAGGCTCTTGGGATTCTCCCTGGCGTAATCGGCCACGTCTTTAACATGCTGAAACGGCGACTTGGGATTGGCAATCAGTACATTCATTGCCGTTCCTACCAGCGCCACCGGCTCCAACGACTTATAGGGATCGAAAGGGAAGCCCGGCATGATGCTGGGCAAAATGACCAAATGCCCTGCCCCGCCCAATAGCAGGGTGTATCCGTCGGGCGTCGCCTTGACGACCGAGTTTGAACCGATGTTCCCACCCGCGCCTGGACGGTTCTCTACAACGACACTAACGCCAAGGTTTTCTGAGAGACCCTTGGCCACGAGCCGTCCAAGCAGGTCAGTCGTTCCTCCGGGCGCAAACGGCACCACCAGAACGATAGGCCGCGAGGGATAGGCCCCGGAAGCGGCCAGCGCTGAGGTAAACGGCAGTGTGACCAACGCACACGCGGTAATCACTACGCTGAGAATTTTTTTCATCATTAACGCCTCGATTGGAATTCATGAGCACAGAAGTAAATTGATCGCACGTTCTACTCGCGCTTTACGCCTGCTTTCTGGACCACTTCTCGCCATTTACTTATCTCTTCGTCGACAAAATCGCCGAACGCTGAAACAGGGCTGCCAACAGGCAGAACCAACTGTTTTTCAAGCGCCGTGCGAACATTGGGCTGACGGACAGCTTCCGCAAGGGCTTGGTTGATATGCGCGATAAGCTCGGGCGGCGTGCCTCCCGGCGCCCAGACAGATAGCCAGGAACTGACCTGCATCTCATAGGCGCTGGATTCGCTGACAGTTGGTACGTTGGGGAGGAACGGGATGCGTTTGGCGCTTGGCGTTGCCAGCGCAGTGATAGCACCCTGTTCAATGTGCGGCAACAGACCTTGCGCAGAGTCGCTCATGACTTGTATCCGTCCGGCAATCAGCTCGCTGGTTGCGCCCGCCGCCCCTTTGAACGGAACATGAGTCATGCTCATTCCCGTGACTTGCTTTAGCAGCTCGCCTGCCACATGAGACGAGGTTCCGATGCCGCCTGAACCAAAGTTCAGCTGGTCGGGATGCTGTTTTGAATATGCCACAAGTTCCGGAAATGAACTTACGCCCAGCGACTTGGTCGTAACGATGACATGCGGAAGATCAGCAACCAGCGCCACCGGTACCAAGTCTTTCTTCAAGGTATAAGGGGCGGCATCATCCATTACCGCGTTAATGACGATAGACGTACCAGCAAAAAGCAGCGTATATCCGTCCGACCCCGATCTGGCGACATAGGCCGCGCCGATATTTCCACCTGCTCCGGCTCTGTTCTCGATGACGACAGGCTTATCCCATTGCCTGGAAAGCTGGTCGGCCACCAGGCGAGCGACAATATCAGTAACACCACCCGGCGAGAACGGAACTACTATCGTCACAGGTTTAGTCGGAAATGAGTTCACCTCAGTGGCGCAGGCTCCCGAGACAAAGCCTGCAAAGGTCGCTGCCACGACAATCGACATGAACAATCGTTTCATTGTGATTTCCTTTGTGCGTTGTATTAGCTCAATCACTGTTCAGCTTCAACAGCCTGGCTGCCGTATTCCATAACACATCGGCCAGATGATTCTCTGACAATCCAAGCGATTTATAGCCGTCCACAGCCACGCCCAGGGGACGGCTGGGGTAAGCAGAAGCAAAAACGAACCGCTCCTGGGCCACGGTGCTGATAGCGCGGGTATAGTGCTCCTCGCCAGGCAGCCCAACGTGATACATATCCGGCATCAGATAAACATTCGGCCGCCTGGCAACGACACCGCATAGCTCCAGTGCATAAGGCCAACAGCCATGTGAAACGACAATCTTGAGGTCGGGAAAGCGGGCAGCCAGGCGATCCACCTGCAACGCCCCTCCAAAATGAATCCCGTTCCCGCCCATGGGCCCCAGCGTCAGTACGGCAGGATAATCATGCTTCAAGCACACTTCATAGAATCCGAACAGCCGCTCGTCGTCTGCATGCATATGTTCTTCGTAGCCGCCCGGATCAATCGCAATGCCCTTGAACCCGTAGTCCCGAATGAACGAATCAGCCTCTTTTTCACTTTGCTTGCCGCGAAACGGATTTACTCCCGCCTGAGCGTAAAAGCGGCCAGGATAAAGATTGCAGATTTCAGCCAAATCGGCATTGGTCACCTCCCCTCGAAAATCGGTGCACTGACGCCCGTTCATCACCCCGATCTCGATATTCGCCTCGTCCATCTCCCGAAACATCAGATCCACGGACTGGGCCACTACGGAAGGAGCAGGTTCCACCCCCTGCAACCGATTGAACCTGGTAAAGCCGGCCTTCTCCCATATTGCAGTCTTGAGATAACTGTGCAGTGGTGGACGAAGCCGAAAATCAATTACACGTGTCATGTTGTTGCCTCACAAGTTGAGCAAACGCTTGGCGTTGAGCCCGATGGCTTTTTCCAGCGATTCGGGACTGAACGGTAGTTGGATGAACTCATCAACCGTGGCTTTCAGGTTGCGCAGGGGGTAAGCGGTGCCAAAAAGGTACTGATCGGCCATGAACGAATTGGCGGCTTCCACGTAGGGTTGTGTTCCCGGGCGAAACTGGAACGAGTCGGGAGACACATACACATTTCTGTGCTTCATCGATACAGCAACTGCCTTGAGCACTTCCGGCCATGCGCCATGAACAATGATTATCTTCAAGTCTGGAAATCGTGTGGCGACACGATCAATGGCAATCGGATCCGCAAAGCCTATGTCTGGTCCGGCCAGTGGTCCTGACATGATCGCGACCGGGCAGTCGTGATAGATGCAGCGCTCATAAATGTGGTTCAGTCTTTCGTCATCCGCAGCCGCGTTGATCGCTCGGCAGGGCTCGATGAATATGCCCTTCAACCCTTCCCTGCCTACATACTCGTCAATTTCCGCGATGGCATCATGCAAGATGTTGGATACATCGATGCCCGCGAAACCCACAATTCGATTCCTGTATTTGTTCTGCAAGGACACGATGTGATCATTCGCGAGAATTCCTGCCGGGAACTTGAGCGTTCCCATGTCGATGGCAGGGCTGTTTCTGCCCATGGCAACGCCCACGGAAATACCCGCCTCATCCATCTCTGAGATGAACTCGTCAACGGAGTCGTTCATGAAGGCCGAAGACGCTTGTGCCCCGCTACGCGCCTGAAGGCTCGAAACGAAGTCTTTCTGAAAATACGCATTGAACTCGGGCGTGGGCGGACGGCAGCGGAAGTCTACGATATACATGGTGTCATTTCTCATGGCATTGAAGGGAAGTGCTCGAACGTTTGGCTTACGGATTACGCATTCAGTCTCCAGAAGACAACTGTGATTTGGCATGGGTCTCTGCAGCGTAGGCCTCTCCCAGCTCGAGCAATGCTCTGGTGCCGATCAGGTCGTTAAGCCCTTGAAAGTCGTACATCCTGTCTTTGAATGGCAGGTTGGACCTATGCGTTTTCAGTGACGAGTAATAGTCGACCGCTGTGCGCGACACTGCGCGGGCAATGCCTCCTGGAAAAATAATGATCCGGAAGCCCAAGCGTTCGAGGTCATCTGCGCCCAGCGGAGGCGTGTCCCCGCCTTCCACCACGTTGGCAAGCAATGGAATGCGCCTGGAAAAAGAAGTACATACCTCCTGAATCTCCAGATGCGTGCGAGGGGCTTCAATGAATAAGGCATCCGCGCCAGCTTCCACATACCGCTCCGCGCGCTCCATCGCCGCGCCAAACCCTTCTGCCGCGATAGCATCCGTGCGAGCGATGATGACGGTGTCTTCATCGCGACGCGCATCGACCGCTGCCTGTATCTTGCCTACCATCTCATCGCAGGAAACCAACGACTTGCCACGCAAGTGCCCACAACGCTTGGGAAAGCTTTGATCCTCAAGCTGGATGGCGCTTGCGCCCGCCTTTTCAAACATGCGAACCGTGCGCTGCACATTCAAGGCATTACCGTACCCAGTGTCTGCGTCCACGATCAGAGGCACATCGACACTGTCGTGGATCAATGCGAGCGTTTCATAGACTTCGCTCATGGTGGTCAACCCGATATCCGGATAACCCAAACGTGCATGTGCGATGGCAGCGCCGGACAGGTACAGCGCCGGAAAGTCATATCTGGCTGCGATGCGCGCAGTCAGCGCGTCATATACGCCTGGAGCGACGATGGCCTTGTCCAGGCTGAGCAGGGCTTTGACAGACATACATTTATTCCTTGGTCGTAAGTGGCTGTTCAAGCGAAACGCTATCCACAATCTTTCATCTTCTGGTGAGCATCATGTTGAATGCGCGCCCAGGGCCTCGCCCTAAAGTAGGCTTCTTCGAAGCTGTCTATGCGATCTCGATAGCTCAAGGTGAGCTCGATCTCATCCACTCCCTTCAGAAGGCAGTCGCGCCAGAATGCGTCAATCGAGAACGTTGCGGTATCGCCGTCGGGCAGCACAACGGTCTGCTCTTGCAGATCCACCGTCACCTGATTTCCTTTGCCAGCGAGAATATGGGCGCGAACCCCAGCAACGGTGCTTTCGCTCAGCCTGATGGGGAGAATGCCGTTCTTCAGGCAGTTGTTATAGAAAATATCTCCGAAGCTAGGTCCGATGATTGCCCGAAATCCATAGTCGGCTAACGCATACACGGCAGCCTCGCGAGAGGACCCACATCCAAAGTTCACGTCTGTGATCAGTAGTGTTGCTTCACGAAAAGCAGGAAGGTTCAAAACAAAATCCGGTCGCTCGCGCCCATCGGCATCGAACCGCAGATCGTGAAAGAGAATGCGCTTGTATCCTGTCGAGCGGTCGGTCTTCAGAAAACGACCCGGGATGATCTGATCGGTATCAATATTGCGGCCCGCAAGGGGCGCCGCTGTACCGGTTAATTGAGTAAAAGGTTGCATTGTCAGGCTTCGAGTAAAGTACGCACATCGGTCAACTTTCCGGTCACCGCAGCGGCTGCGGCCATGGCAGGGCTCATGAGATGTGTGCGAGACCCAGGCCCCTGGCGCCCGACGAAATTTCGATTGGATGTCGAGGCACAGCGCTTTCCTGGCGCGACGACATCGCCATTCATCGCGGCACACATTGAACAACCCGACTCAAGCCATAGCAGCCCCGCGTCCTTAAAAATTCTATCCAGCCCTTCTGCTTCCGCCGCGCGTTTTACGGCCGTCGACCCGGGCACCACGATGGCAGGCACAGCCGCCTTTCGGCCCTTCATCACCTGGGCGACGGCACGAAGATCTTCGATGCGTCCATTGGTGCACGACCCAATAAAAACCTGATCGATCCGAATCTGATCGAGCCGCTGGCCAGGACGCAGACCCATATAAGCCTGTGCAGCCTCCATGGCCGCGCGCCTCGCCGCGTCTTTGACCGAACCGGGGTCCGGGACGCGGCCACTGATAGGTAGCGCATCCTCAGGGCTGGTACCCCACGTCACCGTAGGCTCCATCTGTGTACCGTCCAGCTCTATTTCATGATCGAAGCCTGCCCCCTCATCCGTAGGCAGCGTCTTCCAGTAAGCGACTGCTGTGTCCCAGTCCTTGCCCACTGGCGAGTAAGGAAGTGCCCTCAGATAAGAGAAAGTCTTGTCGTCAGGCGCCACCATGCCGCAACGGGCACCCGCTTCGATAGACATATTGCAGATTGTCAGGCGCTCTTCAATCGACATCTCGTCAATCACAGTGCCTGCGTATTCAATGGCGTAGCCTGTTGCGCCGGAAGAGCCGATTCTTGAAATAATCGACAAAATCACATCCTTTGCACTCACCTCCGGTGAACGCTTTCCGGAAATGGTGATACGCATCGTTTTGGGGCGACGCTGCCAGAGCGCTTGTGTCGCGAGCACATGCGCGTTCTCGGATTGGCCGATACCGAACGCGATGGCGCCCAATGCGCCATGCGTTGAGGTGTGGCTATCACTGCACACAACCACTTGCCCCGGAAGCGTAATACCCATCTCAGGGCCTGCAACATGCACGATGCCCTGGCGAGGGTGAGCCAATGAGAAGTTCGTAATGCCAGCCCACCTCAGATTGTCGTCGAAGGTGTGTATCATGTGAGCGATTTCGGGCGAGGCGGCAGCGCTGGCATCGCGCGAATGCGTTGGCACATAATGATCCGCCATGCCAAACACATGCTGCGGATATCTGACGCTCAGTCCGCGCCGGCGCAATTCCGCGAAGGCGTGAAATGACCCCTCATGAATAATGTCTCTATCGATATACAAGAGTGATGGGGATTCGCAGCCAGCAATGATTTCATGGCTGTCCCATATCTTGTCGAACATGGTGCGAGCCCGCATCAAGGGCGCTGTTTCAGGCATCCGGAAGCTCCCCGGCAGGTCTGAACGCAGTCAGAATCTCGCCAGCCGTTGCCGCCCAAACGCCCTCGTGCGCCAACATATATGACAATGCTTCGCGAACCTTGCCAATACGGTAAGGCACGCCGCTGATCCAGGCATGCAATGGGACACTGACGACTCGTCCGCCGTACTGTAGAGACTCACGATACAAGACATCAAATCTGGCCTTTGTCTGCCGCAGCCATTCCTCTTCGTCCTGGAAAAAATCAAAAGTGAGCGAAAGATCGCTTGACTCGTGTTCAAGCGGCATTGAGTACAGAACGCCTTCGTCAGTCTGCATGGCGTAAGGCATATCATCATTTACCCAGTCGCAACAGTATTCAATACCATGCCTTGCCAGCAGAGAGGGCGTATTGAAAGATTGGCTGCGACCCGGAGAAAGCCACCCTTTGACGGGCTGGCCTGTAGCCTCGCGCAACGTCTGAAGCGATTCCACGATCTGCGCGGACTCGTCCGCTGCAGAGAGGCCGGTGTAGTGAAGATGCCCCATATCGACACCATGGGCGATGTACGCTACGTTATGCGATTGCAGATGTTCCATCAGAGCGGGATAACGCCGCGCGATGGCGGAATTCAATGCGACCGATGCGGGGATGTTCAGTTCTTTAAGCACTTCGAGAATGCGAAAAATGCCCACCCGGTTGCCATAGTCCCGTCCTGAATAATGGCGAAAGTCCGGATAAGGCATAGTCAGGCCACCCGTAGGGCGAAAAGGCTTTGCTGGCGCATTGAGCGGAAACCACTGGAGTATTGGAGTCACCCAAAGGGCTACACGAGCGTCATTGGGCCATTTCACCACCGAGCGCTCGAGCAGGTCACTCCACGGATAGAGCGAGTGATCCATGCCATAACGGCGAGCGGGATAGCTCAGGTATTCGTCAGTCAGTGTCATGTGTCGTGCTCTCAGCGATTTGTTGCAGCGATGGATTCTGCGAACGGGCCATAATAATGATCAAGATAGTGCTGCGCGATCTCGCGCCCCGTTGCCAGCCATACCTTCTTATGGCCAGAGATATAAGCCAAAGCTTCCGCAAAGGCATCTATCCGATGCGGTCGTCCGACCAGGTAGGGATGCAAGGGAATACACATTACCGTCCCAGAGGTCTCGCCCTCCTTGTACAACTGATCGAACTGGCGCTTGATGATTTCTCCATAGTGTTCAGGCGTGTGCTTGTTCACGTTGTAGGAAATGGTGTCGTTCATCTCCAGCGAATAGGGAATGCTGATGAGACGCCCTGACGCGACATTGATGGGCGTGGGTTGGTCATCGTGGAAAAGATCACAGGTGTATAGGACCCCCTCCTCCGCCAGGACATCCAGACTCCAGGGGTTGTTCGACAGCGCCGGAGAAAGCCATCCATCGAGCGTCTGACCGGTTGTCCTGTGGATGGTCTTGCGCGCGTCAATCACGATCTCGCGCTCCTGCTCTTTGTCGAGCCCGTATACGTATCGGGTGTTGTAAATGCCGTGGGAAAAGAACTCCCACCCCCGATCGGCGCATGCTGTAATGATCTCTGGATGGTGATCGCACATCGCTACGTTCAATGAGACGGATCCACGGAAGCCGTAGTCGTCCATCGCGCTCATCATCCGCCGCCAACCCGCCCGGTTACCATAGTCGCGGTGTGAGTATCCCAGGACGTCCGGACTGGGGCGAGGCCAAGGCGACCGCAACGGATTCATTGGCGGATCGAATTCATAGAACTCGATATTGGGAGCAACCCATACGGCAATTTGCGCATCGCCTGGCCATTTGATCACCGGGCGATTGAAATAGGGCAAGTAGTCGTAAAGGTGCAGATCGCTTACTTGCTCGTGGCTCATGTATTGCCCCTGTGCGCTTCAAGTTGCTTGACCACCTCTTCGACCGATACCACATCGCCGTACTTGATCGCGATATCGTATAAATTGGCAAAGTGCGGACTTTCGTGTTTGTCCGCAACGCACTGCTCAGGCACGATGACGCGATAGCCGTTGGAGAGCCCATCCACCACCGTCGCTCTGATACACCCAGAAGTTGAGCCGCCAGTGAGAATAATTGTGTCGCAGCCGTGCCAGGTCATCAAAGAGCGCAGGTTAGTCTCAAAGAAGGCCGAAGCCATGCGTTTATTGATAATGATATCGAGCTGCCTGTCGACGTCGAGCCGGCTATCCAGTTCAGAGCGGGCAGAACCGACTTTGATATTTTGAAGTGAGTCGGGCGTGTTGGTCCGTGTACCCCATAACCCGCAATCCTCGCCAGACTCCATGTACGCAACATAAGTCCAGACGATCGGCAATTGACGCGCCCTGAATAAGCTTACGAGTTGATTTACATATTCGATCTGCCGGGGGTCGGACTCATACGCGGTGGCATACTCCCCTACCCTTGTGTACGCATTTTGAAGATCAATATTGATCAACATGGGCTTGCGTCCAAAACCAAAACGAGGGCGTGTAGGGTTCGATTTGATGTGTTCGTAGAGCTCGCGAGCAGTCTTGCTGCTGGTTTCCATAACATTGCCTCTTGAAGTCGCCGTTTATTAATGACCTAATGCTAGGTCATTGGGTCTATAAATGATAGCTGGTAGAAACCCTAGAGCCAAGCGAGCAATCTTCAGATATGGCATTACGGCCGTATTTAGTCCGCCAGCCACCTCTTTAGCAAGATAATGTCATATCATTAGGCCTGAAATGAAACAGAACGATTGCCAACTTGTAAAGAGATTGGTATTAAGGTGCCTATATGAGAAAAAACAAGCGCACGCACGCTACCGGGGCCGAGAGAAAGTTGCTGGACGAAGCGTCGCCGCTTCCTCTGTATCATCAGCTGTATCTTCTGTTGCGAGAACAGATCATGACCGGAATGTACCCTCCGGGGCATCTCCTACCCGCCGAAGCCGATCTCATGGCCTTGTTCGGCGTGAGCCGCGTTACGGTTCAACGCGCGCTTAACACGCTCGCCGCCGAGGGTTTGCTGACCCGCTCGCGCGGACGCGGAACAACCGTGAGCGACAATAGCGCGGCCTCGCGCGTCGAGAGTCCGATCTCAGCCAGCATCAACGGGCTGCTCATGAGTTTGTCGACGGTAGGCCAGGGCACCACCGTCAGGGTAATAAGCATGGAGTATCAGCCGGCCGCACCGTACATTGCTGAGCAATTACAGATAACGCCAGGCACAGTGATTCAGCATGCCGAACGGGTACGGATGCTGCGAGCAAAGCCATACTCACATTCAATCAGCTACGTACCAAAGGAAATCGGTAAAACGTTCACGCGGAAGGATCTTGAAGCGCACCCATTGATTGATCTCTTGCATCGAACGGGGGTCAAGATTGACAGAGTGGAACAAGCTATCACCTGCACGCTTGCTGATGAACGTTCCGCAGATCTTTTGGAAACAAAGGTAGGCAGCCCGGTATTGAAGCTGCGCCGGATATTTGTGAGTGACGAAGATCGCCCAGTCAACTACGCGGAGATCCTCTATCCCCCAGAGCGTTTTGAGTATCGCATGACGTGGCGACGAGATGCTGCCAACCAAATGCTGCTTGATGATAGCGCCGCTTCTCTTCCTGTCTAGCAGGCAGTGACACTACCGGAAGGTTATTCGGCAGGCGCTATCATCTCAGACAGCGCCGATCAGCTCAGGCGCCAATGGTCTTCTAAGCGTTCAAGGCGCTATCAACCGCCGATGCCTTGATTACCTGCGGGCTGATGCGGCATTGTTTCGATACCTATATCAAGCCGTGCTGTCCCCTGGTGTCATGAACTCCGTCAGTACGGTTTGCTGCCTGGCCTCCAGCAACTCCTCCAGCGGGATTTCTGTGGTGTCTTTCACGTTCTTCAGCGAAATATAAGTAAAGTGCTTGGCGATCCCGATTTCCGCGGCAAACATGCGTTGCGAAATGGAATGCAGATGCACGACGTCAACAGCGATCACTCGCAGAAGATAGTCAAAATCGCCGCTGATCAACGAACAGGACAGTACTTCTGGCATCGCGCAAACATACTTCTCAAACAGTACGAAATCCTGGGCAAAATGCTTTTCCAGTGTGATTTCCATGAACACATGCACATGCTGAATCAGCCGATCCGCATTGAGCACCGCCCTGTACTGGTTGATCAGCTTGGCCTTCTCCAGCTTACGAACCCGCTCCAGGCAAGGGCTGGAGGAAAGCCCCACTTTCTCCGCCAGCGCGGCGTTCGTGATGCGGGCATCCTTCTGCATGAGCAGCAAAATCTTAAGGTCAATGCGGTCCAGCTTGATGTTCAGCACTACGGTGTCTCCTTCGTCCAATTCCGCTTTGTCAGAACGCTAATTTACTGTGGTCGGCAGGCCCTTTCCAGCACACTGTGCAACAACACATTAAGGCCGGGCCTCAGTTGTTCCGCCGTGGCATCTTCTTTCTCGTTATGGGAATAGCCCAAATCGCAAGGCGTAAAGATCATGGCCGTGGGCGCGACCAATGCGACCTGATAAGCATCGTGCCCCGCCTGACTTTTTATTTCCATGGCGCTGTACCCGAGCTGCTCGGTGTTCCTGCGCACCACCTCGATAACATCTGGATCAAAACTATCCAGACCATACTGAAGTTGCTTGACAACCCGTATGCATACTTGCGCCCGCTGCTCGGCATGCCGTATGGCTTGCATCAGTTCGGCCAGCATCTGCTCAGCGCCTTCGGTGCTTGGGTGGCGCAAGTCTACCATCAGCTCGGCATGCTCAGAGATGATGCCCTGCTTGTTCGGGCTGGCCACAATCCGCGACGTTGTCGTTTTGGCATCGTCGTCGTGATATTTCCAGCCGATTTCATTGAGTGCCGTAATCACATAGGCGGCGCCCACTATGGCATTGTGGCGCTTATCCATAGGCGTGGGGCCTACATGCGCCGTTTCGCCAACAATCTCCAGGACAAGACTGCGCACCGCATAACCTCCGGTCACAACACCTACCTGCTTTTTCTCGGCATCCAGAACAGGGCCCTGCTCAATATGCAACTCCAAATAGGTATCCAGCTCCCGGCTAGGCAAAGGCGCATCACCGTTATAGCCTACGGATTGCAATGCCTGCTCAAAACTGGTGCCTTCGTCATCGCGAGCCTGCAGAATAAAGTCCAGATCCCAGTTACCGCAGAATGCGGCGGAACCACCCATGGTAGGTACAAAACGGGCGCCCTCTTCGTTGCTCCACACAATCACTTCAACAGGCCGCAGAGTAGTCATCCCGTTGTCGTTCAGCGTGCGAATCACTTCTAGCCCACCCAGCACGCCAAGAATGCCATCGTAACGACCGCCGTTCACCTGGGTGTCCAGATGGCTTCCCATGGCGACGGGATTCAGATCGGGATGAGTGCCCGCTCGACGGGCAAATATGTTTCCGACCCGATCAATGGTGATCTCGCAACCAGCCTCCCTACACCATTGCACGAAAACATCGCGCATGGCTTTGTCTTCTGGCGTAAAAGCCAGCCGCTTCACTCCCGTGCCTCGATTGGCGCCGATGCCATTTGATACTTCCAGCGTGCTCCAGAAGCGCGCTTCGTTTACTCGCAGATTTTCTGACATTTTGTTCTTTAAGGGCTAATCAAGATTAATCGAGTTCACCAAGCGTTTCATCCAGGGCTTGAATGAATTGATGCGCGTTGTTCACGGAAAATGGAAGCGGCGGCCGTATTTTCAGGACATTGCCCAGCGGGCCGGCGCCACTGATCAGTACGCCCTTTTGACGCATACGATTCACGACATGCGCCGTCTGCGCCGCGGCCGGCGCTCGATCCTGCCTGTTCGTGACCAGTTCCACACCGACAAACAAGCCCGCGCCGCGCACATCGCCAATCAAAGCATGCCGGTCCGCCAGCTCCCATAGTGCAGTGTTCATCACTTCTCCGACTTCTCGGGCATGCTGAACCAATCCCTCTTCCTGAATCACACGCAGCACCGCTAGACCTACGGCCGATGACACCGGGTTGCCACCAAAGGTGTTGAAATAGCGACACGTTCGCCCAAAGGTTTCCAATAGATGCGGCTTGGCCACGACGCCTGCCATGGGATGTCCATTACCCATAGGCTTACCCAAGGTAACGATATCCGGCAGCAATTCGTGGCGCTGAAAGCCCCACATCTGCCCTCCGGTCCGTCCGAAACCGGCCTGCACCTCGTCCGCTATGAACAGCCCGCCCGCAGCGCGCACACAGTCGACGCCCTGGCGCAATGCCTCACTCACATCCGACAACACGCCATCGCTGGATAGAATGGTATCGACCAGGATGGCGGCAGGCTTGAGGCCGCGCGCGGCGAGGCGTTCAATCGCTTGCTTAACCTGTGCAACAAACAACGCTGTCGTGTCGACCCCATGACGATAAGGGTTGGGTGCAATGACCAGTTCAACGCCATCGGGTTGGCGATACGCAGCCCCGAGAGACGGGGACAAGTCCGCCGTGGCCATGGTCACGCCATGGTAGGCGTGACGCGTCACGATTACGCCGGTCGCACCGGTCGCGTTGCGGGCCAAACGCAGTGCGAGGTCATTGGACTCACTACCGGTACAGGTGAACATCACCTGGCCCAGTTCTGCGGGAAAAGTATCCAGCAGCGCCTCTGCGTAGTCCAGCACGGTTTCGTGCAGGTAACGGGTATGCGTGTTTAGCACCGCAGCCTGCCGGGCCATTGCCTGGACCACCGCCGGGTGGCAATGGCCAACGACGGGCACGTTGTTGTAGGCATCCAGATAAGCGTTTCCTTGCGCGTCGTACAGCGTCACGCCTTCGCCGCGCACCAGATGCACCGGCTCATCATAGAACAGACGATACGCCGGCCCCAGCAGGCGATCACGGCGCTGCATCAAGGTCTCTTCACTTCCCATTGCGGGCTCCTGGTAGTCACTGCGTAGCATTCAGTGCGTAGATAATGTTGTAGATCACTGAGCGAACACGCGTCCAGGCAGCGCAGGCCAGCCCATGCCGCCTCGTTGTTGCGCAAGATATAGGCCTTGTTTTCCGGATAGCGCGCTGCACGCCAGCCGGTAATGGCCACGTTCATCACGTAGCGTGTAGCAATCAGATCAACCAGCAGGCTGATCTCAGTCCACTCAAGTCGGCTGACAGACTGATAGCCCTGCAGCATATCCACCACTGGGGCCAACGGATTGCCTTCGGTGGACAGCAAGTACGAAGCAGTAATAGCCACATCGTTGATCAGCGCAGTGCGCACCATGTCGCCGAAATCCAGAATGCCTGCCACGCGATCCCTGTTCTCAGGATCCACCAATAAGTTGTGGGGGTTAAGGTCGTTATGTACCACTTGCGTGCGAAGCAGCGGCAGTACCGGCATTACATTGGCGTCGAAGCGGCGCAAGAACCGCTCGGCCAGAGCGCGATTGTTTTCATCGGGAATATGCACCAGCAGTTGGCGCAAATGACTTGCATTTTCGATATCCCACAGAATCTCATGGCTCGCGGCCCGATGCTGAAAATCACGCAGGGCCAGCGACAGGCGGGCTGACAGTTGCCCAATGTTGAAACGCTGCTGCCGGCTCTTGGGCGCCTTGTACAAAGGCTCCCCTTCCAGATAGGAAAGCATTCTCACCACCGCCTGCTGACTGCCGACAGGAATGAGAAAATTGTGCTGCCCGTCCATCGTTCTGATCACGCGCGGCACAGGCAAGCCGGGGTCCACCTGCGCCACATGATTCAATGCCGCCGTCTGAAACGTGGCGACCTCATGGCACTCGGCTGTATTGGCAATCTTTAATACAAATAATTGTCCATCAGCCGTTCGCATGCGAAAGTTCTGGTCGCGCTCACTGGTCAATTGCGTCGCTTGCGCTTGCATACCATAGTGACGCTGCACCAACGCCACCGCCTGCCCGACGCTGAAGTCTGGCGGCGAGGTCTTTAACGGCTCGATAATGCCGGATAGCATCGTATCAGTCACAAGTTGCTCCCCGAAATATGTGGCTGGTCACCGCTACACATGCTGTCCGCCATTGATATGTATCTCTGCCCCATTGACGTAAAGCGCATTGGGAGAGCACAGAAAAAGAATCACAGCGGCCACCTCTTCCGGCGTACCCAACCGCATCAACGGCACGCTGTTCTTGATGATATCTACCGTGCCTTCCGACAAAATCGCCGTATCGATTTCCCCTGGAGAAATCGCGTTAACGCGAATGCCGTGCGGCCCGAATTCATGCGCCATCTCGCGCGTCAGGCCCAGCAGCGCCGCTTTCGATGTCGCATAGGCAGAGCCTGCAAACGGATGCACGCGTCCTCCTGCGATAGATGTCACGTTGATAATCGTTCCCGCCCCCTCCTTCAACTGGGGGAACAAGCCCCGAGCCATCAAGGCAGCGCCAAACAGGTTCACATTAAAGACGCTCAGCCAAGTCTGATAATCGCTGCCGAGCACGCCAATGCGACCGCCTCCGGGCTTCTTCGGGGAAATGCCTGCGTTATTGACCAACGCATGCACTTTGCCGTCCGGTATCCGGCGGCGAAGCTCATCCAGGCCGCGCTCCATATCATCGACGCTGCCCAGGTCAAGCTGCAAATGGTTCTCGGGTCCTGCGCTCCAGGGGCAGTCGTCGGTGAACGCCTGGCGCGACAAGGTAATCACACGCCAACCCGCAGCACTGAACCGCTTTACCGTGGCATGGCCTATACCCCGGCTGGCGCCGGTAAGCACCAAGGTTTTCTGTTCCATAGCCCTTCTCTAACAGATAGGATTAATTTGAGGCGTCGAGATTGAACCAGCTGGTTTTCAGGTCGGTGTATTTGTCCAGGGCGTGCAACGATTTGTCGCGACCCGAGCCCGACTGCTTAACGCCGCCAAAGGGGACGGTGATATCGCTGTCAAAGAAACAGTTGACCCAAACCAGGCCCGCGCGCAGCTTGCGAGACACGCGATGGGCGCGCCCCAGGTTAGCCGTCCACAGCCCTGCGCCGAGTCCATAGATGGAATCATTGGCGCAGGCAATGACTTCTTCCTCGGTATTGAATCGCCGGGCGGACAATACCGGGCCGAAGATCTCTTCGTTGACGATAGACAACTGGTCGCTTGGGCAGTCGAAGATGGTAGGTTCGATGTAGTACCCACCCGTCTCGGCGCGTACTCGCTGGCCGCCCAGCCGCAAGGTGGCCCCTTCATTTTTCCCGCTCTCTATGTAGCTCAGCACCTTGTTCATCTGGCGCTCATCCACAATGGCCCCCATCACCGTGTTCGGATCCAGCGGGTCGCCCGGTCGAATGTTCTGAACGCACCGACTGACACGTTTCATGAAATCATCGTAAATGCCTTCCTGGACGTACAGCCGTGAGCCGGCAATGCAGACTTCGCCCTGATTCGAGGTAATTCCCACCGCAGCTGCCATGGCAGCCTTGTCAAGGTCGGGACAGTCGTCGAACACGATGTGCGGAGACTTTCCGCCACACTCCAGCCAGACACGCTTGAGATTTGACTGACCGGAATATTCCATGAACCGTTTTCCCGTGGCCGTAGACCCGGTAAACGTCAGGCAATCCACATCGTTATGCAGGCCCAATGCCTGGCCCGCAACCGGCCCCGTGCCAGGCACCACGTTGAACACCCCTGCGGGTATGCCCGCCTCGTCCATCAAAGAACTTAGCTTAAGCAGCGACAGTGGTGTCAACTCGGAAGGTTTGACCACGACGCAATTGCCCGATACCAGCGCGGGCGCTATCTTCCAGGATGCCATCAGCAACGGGTAATTCCACGGCACCACCGCTGCGATCACGCCCAGCGGTTCGCGAGTCACGGTCGCCAGCGCATTAGATCCAGTGGGTGCAATTTCGTCATAGATCTTGTCGATGGCTTCGCCATACCACGCATAGGTTTTGATGGCTTCAGGCAAATCAAACATCAGACTTTCGGTAATCGGTTTGCCGACGTTCAAGGTTTCCAAGAGCGCAAATTCTTCAATGTCGCGCTGGATCAGGGCAGACAATGCCAGCAGGCGCTGACCCCGCTCACGCGGATGCAGTCCAGACCAGACCCCGGATTCATAAGCGCGGCGCGCTGCGGCAACCGCCAGGTCAACATCTGCCTGCTGGCAATCAGCCACTTGCGCCAGCGTGGCCCCTGTGGATGGATCAATCACCGCCAACACACCGCCGTCTTGCGCGGGCACAAACTTGCCGTCGATATAGGCTTTATCTTGCAAGGACAGTTGGGTAGCCTTGTTTTTCCAGTAAGAAGTATCGTGCAGAGTCATAGTCATTCCTTAAAGTCAGAGCATCAACGAGCAAGAAAGCCACGCAGAAAGGCGTGCAGACAGCCGCCGATCTCGGCGATGGCATATCCTCCCTCCTGGACGACAACCGTAGGCAAATTCAGTGCACGCACGCGTTGCCCCAAGTCGTAAAAGCTATCGGTATTCACTTCCAGCACGCTTAACGGATCAAGCCGATGCGCATCAAACCCCAATGAAAGCACCAAGACGTCTGCGCCGAAGTTTCGAATGGCAGCCGCTGCGGTATCTACCGCTTCCAGCAATGCATCATTGCCGGTGCCGTGCGCCAACGGCAGATTCAGGTTGCAACCCTCGCCTTGCCCATGGCCGGTTTCATCGGCATATCCGGTTTGATAGGGGTAATACTCAATGGGATCGGCGTGCACAGAGATGGTGAGCACATCCTGCCGCCTGTAGAAGATCTGCTGAGTGCCGTCGCCATGGTGCGTATCAACGTCCAGTGTCGCGACTTTGTTGAATCTGGAACGCAAATGCTGGGCAGCAACCGCCGCGTTGTTCACATAGCAGAACCCTGCCGCGCGATCGCTGTGGGCGTGATGGCCCGACGGCCGGCACAGGGCGTAGGCCGCGCTTTCGCCATGCATGACTGCCTCGCAGGCGGCCACAGCGGAATGCGCTGATCTCACTGCCGAGACATATGTTTCCGGCCCGACCGGGCAGGCAAGATCGCCCAGATAATACGCAGCCTGCGCAACGACCGACGTAGAGCGACATGGGGGACGCGCATCATCTTCCACCCGGCCATTCAGGTAATAGCCCACGTTCGGCAACACCTCGGGGCCGGCATTTTCAATGGCACGCCAACGCGTGTAGACCTCCTTCAGGAATCGCAGATAGTGCGGAGCATGAACCGCCTCTAACGGCGCCAGTCCGTAATCCTTGGGTTCGGACAAAGGTATGTTCAACTGGCTCAGCGCATCCAAGAGCACTTGCGTACGCTGGGGTAGATCCTTGCCTTCGCATATCCGCCCCACCCGCATGAACTGGCGGGGATCGTGCAACATCTGATCGGGTGAAAAAAATGCATGCATTAGGTGCTCCGGATTATTGAACGTTCTGTAAGGCAATCGCCGTATCGCGTATGGCGCTCAGGGTTGTTTCCGGCGTAATGCCTTCTACGTCGTATTGAATTTCAATCAATGCAGGCAGGCGCTCTTTTTCGGCAAAGGCAATGCAACGATCAAACGCATCGGAAAAATCCTCGGTGTGCGTAACGGTTTCACCGTGCCCACCGTACGCACGAACAATTGCGGCAAAATCAGGATTGGAAAGACCTAAGCCTATGGTGCGTCCTGGAAACTCTCTTTCCTGGTGCATGCGTATGGTGCCCCATGTGCTGTTGTTGAACAGCAGCACCACAATGCCCAACCGTTGTTGCATGGCTGTGCCCAACTCCTGCATATTCATCTGGAAACAGCCATCGCCGGCATAGCAGACCACCACTTTTTCGGGGTGTTCAAGCTTGGCAGCGATAGCGGCTGGCAGGCCATATCCCATTGCACCCAGGATAGGTGACAGTTGGATGCCTGGCGAAGAAAACTGGATATAGCGATGAGGAAACAAAGCAAAATTTCCGGCGCCGGCAGTCACACAGGCATCCTTCGGCAAACGCTTGGCCACAATTGATGCAGCCTCGTTCAAATTCATGGGGCCAGGCATGGACAAAGGCTCCAGGCTATTCAGATAATGGGCATGCGCGTCGCGTACGTGTTGGACACGATCGGGAGGGTTCAAGGGTTGAAGTTCGGAAACGGCGGCGGCAAAACCGTGTACATCAGCCAGAATGGGCAGCGTTGGTCGATATACACGGCCCAACTCATTGCCATCTGGATAAATATGAATCAGCTTTTGCTTAGGTTGCGGGCACTCCAGCAGGGTGTAGTCCACGGTCGTAGGTTGATTCAAACGTGAACCCAGCGCAATCACCAGGTCGGCGGTCGTGATTCGCTGCGCCAGCTCGGGTGTCAGACCATAACCTACATGTCCGGCGTAGTTGGGGTGCCGATTGTCAAAGCATTCCTGACGCCGCCAGCCTACCCCTACCGGAAGCTGAAAACGCTCGGCAAAAGCTTCCACCGTCTGACGCGCTTCCGGCCTCCAGCCATTTCCTCCCAGCAGCAAGAATGGGCGCTTGGCCGCGTCCAGCAGCGCTTGCATCTGATTCAGTTCCGCAACCATGGGGCTGGGATGCGCCGCCTGCATGGGCAACACATCCTCCACAGCGGCTTTACCCCACAATACCTGCTCGGGCAACGCCAGCACCACCGGTCCGGGCCGGCCTTGCACCGCAACAGCAAAGGCGCGAGCCAGGTATTCAGGCAGACGTTCTGTGCAGTCCACTTGTGCCACCCATTTTGCGACGGCACCAAACATGCGACGGTAATCAATTTCCTGGAACGCATCCCGGTCTTCGGTTTCCGCGTCAACCTGCCCCACAAACAGTATCATCGGGGTGGAATCCTGATATGCGGTATGCACGCCAATACTGGCATTCGTCGCACCAGGACCGCGGGTGACAAAGCAGACGCCAGGTTTGCCCGTCAGCTTGCCGTGTGCCTCCGCCATGTAGGCGGCGCCCGCCTCCTGGCGACACGCTATCGCCTGAATGGCGTCCTGATGATCATAGAGGGCGTCTATGCAGGGCAGATAGCTTTCACCCGCCACCATGAACACGCGCTTGACCCCATAAAGACGCAAATGGTCAATAACGATCTGCCCACCATTGCGAGTGCGTACTTCTTTTGACATGAAAGACACCTTAATCTCTGTTCGTGACTGAGTCGCCGGCTTACGACAGCACCACGGCTGAACTGTCCCAGGCTTTTCCAGGAACAGCATCAATTAATTGCTGGGTATAGGGATGCTGCGGCGCATCGAAGATCTGCGCAGGCGCGCCTTGTTCAACAATGGCGCCCTGATGCATTACCGCCAGTCGATGACAGATCTGCGCCGCCACGCGCAAATCATGGGTAATGAACACGATGGCCAGATTGAACTGCCGCTGCAGATCCGCTAAAAGCGCCAACACCTGCGCCTGCACTGATACATCAAGCGCCGAAACCGACTCGTCCGCCACCAGAAGTTCAGGCTCCATGGCCAGTGCGCGAGCGATACCAATCCGCTGACGCTGCCCGCCCGAAAACTCGTTGGGATAGCGGTCAAACGCCGCCGACTGCAGGCCCACCAGTTCCAGCAGCTCCCGAGCCTTTTTTTCCGCCTTGGCAGCGCTTACGCCATTGGCAAGTGGCCCATCCATGATGATGCGACCAGTTTTGTGCCTTGGGTTCAGCGAAGCAAAAGGATCCTGAAAGATCATCTGAATCTTCTTTCGGTAGGGCCTGAACTGATTTTCGTGCAGCTGGGCGATATCTTCGCCGTTGAACAGCAGGCTGCCACCCTCCACTGCCGTTAAACGCACCAGGCACTTGCCCAGCGTGGACTTGCCGGAACCTGACTCACCAACAATGCCAAATGTTTCTCCACGATGCACATCAAAGCTGACATTGTTGACGGCTTGCAGTGTGCGCTTCTTGACGAACAATCCGCTGGCCAGGGTATAGGTCTTTTGCAGATTTTTTACTTGAAGCAATGGAACATCCTGATCAGACCTTCGCTCTTCCGCACGCAAATGAGGAACTGCAGCGATCAAGCGCCGGGTATAGGGATGCTGCGGCTGGTTCAACACCTGCTGCGCTTGCCCCTGCTCGACCAGTATTCCTTTTTCCATGACCGCCACACGGTCGGCAATCTCGGCCACGACACCGAAGTCGTGGGTAATGAAAATAACCCCCATTCCCATGGCGCGCTGGATGCTTTTGATCAAGGCCAATATCTGCGCCTGTGTGGTGACATCTAACGCGGTGGTAGGTTCGTCGGCAATCACAATTGCCGGCTCCAGCGCCAACGCCATGGCAATCATCACACGCTGTCGCTGCCCGCCTGACAAGCGAAAAGGATAGCTGTGGCGCAATCGTTCCGGATCAGGCAAGCCGACGAAGGCCAGCAACTCCAGCACTCGGGCATGGCGCGCCTTATCGGAGTGGGTTCCATGAACAGCCATCACCTCTGCAATTTGCTCACCCACCTGCATAATCGGGTTCAGGGCCGACATGGGCTCCTGAAAAATCATGCCAATATCTTTGCCGCGCCACGACAAACGCTGCTCTTCGGTCTGCTTTAACAGCTCGCTCCCCTTGAACAGGATGCTTCCTGCCTTGGGCTTCATGGCATCGGGCAGCAGCCCCATGATGGCGTTGGCGCTGACAGATTTTCCTGAGCCTGATTCACCTACGATGCAAAGAATCTCGCCAGGCGCCAAAGAGAATGACACGTTTTTCACGGCGAAGGGTCGGTCAGCTCCGCTGGGCAGCGCCACGCACAAGTCGCGTACTTCCAAAAGTGCTTCGTTCATGCGGCACCCCGTTTGCGCAGTTGTGGGTTGAGTGCATCATTCAGGCCCTCACCGATCAGGTTGATCGCCAGGACACAGAGCAGAATTGCCAGCCCAGGCATGACGCTCATCCAGGGCGCTTCGCGCAACATGGTGCGTGCGGCACCGATCATGTAACCCCAGCTCATCAGATTGCGGTCGCCCAGTCCGAGAAACGACAAGGCCGCTTCGGTCAGCAGGGCCGTCGCGACCATCAGCGAGGCCATCACAATAATGGGCGACAGGGCATTGGGCAGAATCTGGCTGAAAATAATCTGACGAGGCTTTTGACCCAGCCCAATCGCCGCATGTACGAACTCGCGCTGCTTCAGCGACATGAACTCGCTGCGCACCAGGCGCGCCACAGGGGGCCAGGACACAATCACAATGGCGCAGACAATCGAATAAATAGACGGCGTGAAAATCGCGACCACAACAATGGCCATCGCCAGTTGAGGAATAGTCTGGAAGAACTCGGTAATGCGCATCAGCACATCATCAATCCAGCCCCCGTAATAGCCTGCCATGGCTCCTATCAGAATGCCAAAGAACACTGCCACAACCGTTGACGATACGCTGATCATCAAGGAAACCCTGGCTCCATGCGCCAACCCGGCGCCTATATCTCGACCCAACATATCAGTGCCGAACCAGAATTTCGGATCCTGGAATGGCTTGACCAGAGGCTTGCCCATCATCATCCAGGGAGAGTTCTCGTACCAGACCGATGCAAAGATGGCGACGGCAATCACGACGGCGAAGATCACTGTGCCCACAATGGCACCTTTGTTCGCAAAAAACCGCTGTAAGAATTGATTCATGTCACGCTCCCAACTCAATGCGCGGGTCGATGATTTGGTAGAACAAGTCGGTCAGCAGGTTGAACAGCACCACAATGACGGAAGTCATCAGGAACACACCCAGCAGAAGCTGATAATCGCGCTGCATCAGGGCATCGAACATCAAGCGCCCTATGCCTGGCCAACTGAACACGGTTTCTGTCAAAACCGCGCCCCCCGCCATCTGGCCCAGCTGTATTCCTGCAAACGTCACCACCGGAAGCAGGGCATTTCGCAGCACGTGGCGGCGAATGATCTGGCTGCTGGGAACCCCTTTGGCACGCGCCGTATTGACGAAATCCATGCCAATCACTTCCAGCATCGATGCACGTGTCAGGCGCGCATAGACCGCCATGAAGAAACATCCCAACGTGACGGTTGGCAGCACAAGATGCGTGGCAATGTCCCACACGCGCGCCATCCCGGTCAGGTTTGCGCCTATGCTCTCCATGCCGAAAGCGGGCAACCAGTCCAGCATGACGGAAAACAGAACAATCGCCAGCAATGCCAACCAGAACAGCGGCGCGGCGTATATGATCAGCGCGCCCACCATGATCACGTTGTCTATCCACTTACGACGATTGGAGAACCGGCTTTTGGCGGCCAGCACACCCAGCGTCACACCAGTAATGAGGGAGAACACGAAGGCGCAAACCATCAGCAGCAAGGTAGCGGGCAAGCGATCCAGGATCAGATCCAGCACGGGCAGGCCGTTTCGGTAGGAATAGCCAAAATCCAGCCTCAGAATACCTTCCATGTATATCCAAAGCTGATGCAGCACCGGCTTGTCCAGTCCGAACTGCTGCCGCAACTCTTCGATATATTTCGGGTCTGTAGCGCCCGCCTCTCCTGCCATGACAGCGGCCGGATCGCCTGGCGCCAAATGGATCAGAAGAAAATTGATAACGACTACGCCGAGCACCACCAGCACGGCCTTGCCCAGGCGAGAAATCAAAAAGGAGAACAATTTCACTACACGCATCCTTGCAACGATTGCAATGAACCAGCACTTGGCCACGCCGAGGGCTCAGGCTTATGCCTGAGCTCCGGTGATTTCATGGAAATCGTGCTTACTTCTCTATGTATACGTTGTCGAACGAGTCACTGACGCCGACAGCACTATCGATAAGGTTATGGACGGAGGAGTGATACAGCGTCGGATTTTCAATCTCGAACAAGTAGCCGTTAGCCACTTCTTCGACCAGCAGCTTTTGCGCTTCAGAGTAATACTTCTGACGGTCTTCCAGGGCCACTGCTGCGTCACCTGCTGTCATCAACTCGTCCGCCTTGGGGTTGACGTAGTTCTGCACGTTGGCGGTATGCGTGCCTTTCACAATATTGCTCGATAGGTATAGGCGGGAAACACCCAGCCCTGGATCGCCATACTGGAAGGCATAGTTGAAGCTCAGGTCAAAATCCCAGTTGGATACCCGGGTGAACCAACTGCCCGCATCGGAGACCGGTTCAGTGGTAACGCGAAAACCCACCTGCTCAAGACTTTGCTTGGTGTATTCGGCGATGCGATCCCAGCTTGTGCCATAAGGCAATGGCAGCATCTTGACGGGCGTCTTGGACAGGTCCACGCCTGACTCCTTGATCAGCGCCTTGGCTTTTTTCAGATTGTGTTCGTACTTGGGCACATCCGCGTCATAGAGCAAGGTCGTGGACGCAATAGGGCCCGTCGCTACTTTACCCAAGCCGAACAGAATGTTGTCGACGATGAACTGACGATCAAGCGCGTACATGACAGCCTGCCGGATCTTTACGTTATCAAACGGCGGGTTGCGCATGTTCATGATCATATACGCGTGCGGGGAATACATTTCCCATCCCTTCAGAGAGTATTCCGTGTCAGGAAGCGCACGCAAACGCTCAACGTCCACGTTATCGACATCCCCGCCGCGCAGTACCTGGACATCGCCCTTCTCAAACGCCACCGCCCGCGACGCCGCGTCAGGGACCACTCGGAAAATCACCTCGTCCAGGTATGGAAGATCAGGCTTCCAGTAGTCCGGATTTCGCTCCAGCTTGATGTACGAGCCACGTTTCCATTCCTTGAACTTGAATGGCCCGGTACCAATAGGCGTCTGATTGGCCGGGTTGGTCTTGAAGTTGGTCCCGGCATACAGATGCTTGGGCAAGATGGGGATGGAACCGGCCTCGAAAGCGTAAATGAACGGCGCAAACGGCGATTTCAGCTTGAACTCAACCGTGGATTCGTCAAGCGCAGTAACCGTGTCGATATACTTGCTTATCAGTGTTCGGATACGCGGCTGCGTCTCGCGCAGGAATTCATCTACGGTAAAAACAACGTCAGCCGCCGAGAATGGCTTGCCATCATGCCACTTGACCCCTTCCTGCAGCTTGAAGGTGTAGACCAGACCGTCGTCGGAAATAGTCCATGATTTGGCCAGACTGGGCTGAGGTTGCAGATCGGCGGTATAGGTCAGCAAGCCTTGGTAGATTTTTCCGGCAACGTAAAGCGTAGGGCCTTGCTGGTTAATCCCTGACATCAGCAGCGGAGGCTCAGGCTGTACCACGGCCACCAGCGTACCGCCCTGTGTTTGAGCCTGTGCCAGGCCCAGGGTGAGCATACTTCCAGTCAGCATAACCGCCATAGAGGCGGCACGTACAACCCTTAACTTGAACTTCGCTTTCATGCATGTCTCCAAATGATTTGTTTTTGTAGGGGCGTGTGCTACTTGCAAATCATTATGGGCATTTTCAACGCTATATATGCACGATCAGCGAGCGCCTAGCAACAGAATATTTGGCGCAACCAGCCTTATGCCAAATAATATCCCGCATAGTTTTACCGTACTTTAGTGCGAAGAATCCGTGCAATCCCGCGCATGAATACGGTCACAAGCCCGCCTGGCCTGGCAACCCAGCCCGGGACAAAATTTCATTCTCTTCTTGACCTGAATCAATTTTGAGGACACACTGTGTCCTACAGAGTACATATTGTCCACAATAGGAGGAGTCATGACATCAATCAGAAAATGGGCTGCATCGGCATGCTCAGCGGCGATGCTCGCCGCAGTGGCGGCGCCAGTCTCGGCGGCCTACCCCGATACCGCAGTACGCCTGATCGTGCCGTTTGGCGCGGGCGGCATTACCGATATCATTGCGCGTCATCTGGGCAAGTCGCTTGCGTCAGCGCTCGGCCAGAGCGTAGTGATCGAGAACAAGGCAGGCGCGGGGGGAACCATAGGAGCCATGGCGGTCTACAATGCCGCTCCGGATGGATACACCATATTCATGGGGACGGTAGGCACCCAAGTGGTAAACCCCTTGATCATGAAATCCATCAATTACGATCCGGACAAACTCGTGCCTTTGGGAATGGTATCGGGGTCGCCATATGTGCTGGCCACCCGCAAGGGGCTGGAGGTAAACACGCTGCAGGAACTGGTCGATTACGCCAAAGCCAATCCTGGCAAGCTGAACTTTGGTTCAGCGGGCGTTGGCAGCTCGCCGCAACTCGGCGTCGAGCTGTTGAAATACACCAGCAAGATAGACATGGTTCACGTACCCTTCAAAAGCGGCGGCGAAGCAGTCAACGCCGTGCTCGGTGATCAGGTCGACCTGGTCATGGATGCCATACCTGTCATCATTCCCCACGTCAAGGCAGGCAAGCTGAAAGCATTGGCACTGGCCTCGGATCAACCTTCACAGGCTGCACCTGGCGTACCTACCAGCGCTGAAGCGGGCAACGCCGAGCTCAAGATAAGCTCCTGGAACGCGTTATTCGCACCTGCGGGAACACCCCAAGAGGTTGTCGATACGCTCAATGCCGCCTTGCGCAAGACATTGAGCAGCGCCGAGTTCAAGCAAACGCTGGAAGCACAAGGCAGCCAGCCCTACACGGGAACCATGGCCGAATACCAGGAATTCATCACGGCAGAAAAGAACAAATGGAATACGATTGTCAAAGAAGCGGACATCAAAATTCCATGAACAACACACCGCACAATTCTGGGCAGCCGCTGGAACTCATCGATACCATTCTGTCTGGCAATGGCTGGAAAGTCAGGCTGCTGGCAGGATATTGCGACATACCGTTACAGCGACGCTCCCTGTCCATTCTCGATGGCGATTTAGAGGCCGAATCGTTTGCGGCCATCAGTCCCCTGCGCCAGGTTCCGGTACTCAAAACACGGGAAGGCGCATGGCTGGCCGAATCTTCGGCGATTCTCTGGTACCTGGGCGAAGGCACCTCCTTCCTGCCAAACGAGGCATCCGAGCGGGCCAGGGTTTTGCAATGGCTGATGTTCGAGCAGACCAAGCTTATGTGGAATCTTGCCCAGCCTCGGCTGCGGATCACCTTGCGCCAAACCATGGATCGTAACGACCCTCGCGCGCAACGCTGGCGCGAGCGCGGCTATCAAGCGCTGGATGTGCTGGAGACGCAACTCAGCCAGCATGCTTTTGTGGCGCAAGCTCAACCGACAATCGCTGATGTAGCGCTCTACCCTTATATACGCATGGCGGACCAGGGTGGCTACGAGTTGACCCGCTTTGCACATATCTCAAAGTGGCTGGCACGAATGCGCGCGCTGCCCGGCCATGTGCCGCTGCTGGAGAATGACCCGGCGAGCGCCTAACCACCCTTCCGACGCCAACGACGAACACGCTTTACTCATACACCCTGAATAGGTAACAACATGGCAAACACAATGGACACGCCCAAGCAGGAGCTTGTGGCGAACGCTCAGGCACAGATGCAGAGCAAGTTTTCGATCCCTGAGCGCAGCGTACGCGAAAAGCTGGCCATTACAAGTCGCGTGTTGTATGACGGCGGCCACGACTCAGGTCTGGCTGGTCAAATCACCGCGCGCGGCCCTGAGCCGGGCACGTATTACACACAACGCCTCGGCCTGGGTTTTGATGAAATCAGCGCTTCCAATATTCTGTTGGTCAACGAAGATCTGGAAGTGCTCGAGGGGCACGGGATGCCTAATCCCGCCAACCGTTTCCATTCTTGGGTATACCGTGCCAGGTCAGATGTTCAATGCATCGTGCATACCCATCCGCTCTATGTTGCTTCACTCTCCATGCTGGAAACTCCTCTGGTCGTCTCTCATATGGACAACTGCACGCTCTATGACGATTGTGCATTTCTGCAAGAATGGCCGGGCGTGCCTGTAGGCAATGAAGAAGGCGACATCATTTCTCGCGCCTTGGGCGACAAGCGGGCCATCTTGCTTGCCCATCACGGCATGCTGGTGGCGGCAACCTCAATCGAAGAAGCTTGTGTGCTATCTCTGCAATTCGAACGCACAGCCCGGATGCAGCTACTCGCGATGGCTGCCGGCGACATCAAACCGATCAAGCCGGAGCTCGGGCGCGAAGCGCACGACTGGATACTCAAGCCGCGCCGCTCGCAAATCGGTTTTGAATACTACGCGCGCAAAGCGCTGGCCCAGCATCCCGACGTTCTGAGATAGGCTGTTGCTCATGCGAGCCTGCTGTCCGGAATGCAGGAACACCGGTTACAGCTGTGCTTTTCTCTTCAGACGTCGCCTTTTGTGGGAAAGCATGAATTTCAGGCATACTTTGGTACATGGAGTCATGCTTATCCCACCCATACATGCAAAACCTTCCCTATCGACTTAAAGCATTGCGTAGACAACAGCGCCTGTCTCTGGATCAGCTGGCCCAGCGCAGCGGCCTGACCAAGAGCTATCTTTCCAAGCTGGAGCGCGGCGTCAGCGAGCCTTCTATTTCAACAGTGCTCAAGCTTGCCGAGGCCTATGGCATAGGCATTTCCGAACTCATGGGAATCGGAGAAGAAGGCGGAGACAGTGTCAGCGTAGTTCGCAGACATGAACGCACCCCGCTTGACCGTCCCGACCGAGACGCTAGCTATCGTTATGAAGCGGTCGCCGGCAAGCGGCTGGTCAAATCCATGAACCCTTTCATCATCCACCCTCCGCGCGAAAATCAGGCTGCGCCCGACTCCTTTCCGCACTCGGGCGAAGAGTTCATGCTGGTGCTGAAAGGCAGCGTATCGATTACCGTGGGCGGTCGGACTTTTGACTTGGAAACAGGCGACTCGATCTACTTCGATTCAGAGCTTCCGCACAAACTGCGCACAATCAGCCCGGACGACGCAGAGGTGCTGGTGGTTGCGACGCGAGACGATGCCGTCATCTGACGCGCAGTCAAGGGCGCCAGATTCGATTCTGCCATATCGGCGCTCACCCGATCACTGCTGTCGCCTTTCGCTAGTCCGCCGCGCCCCCATCACACTGCAAAAAGAATTCAAAAAGACTGAAGACTGTATGTTTTGCCTCAAGTCAGTGCAAAAAACGTCTCCGCGTTCCCGGCAAGAATACGGTCGCAATCGCGCCGCGCCAGCCAGGTAGCATCCGAGACAAGCTTGCCGATTTCCTGCTCACCCAGGGGAAATGGATAATCAGACCCGAGCATCACACGTTCTGCCCCCATAACGTCGACAAGCAGCCGCAGCGCGCGATCATCGAATACGGCACTATCCACAAAAAAACGCTTCAAGTAATGCGACGGGGGATGCGGACAATCCTGCCGGACGATATCCCTGCAGTGCCAGGCGTTTTCGGCACGGCCCAGCAAGAAGGCAAATCCGCCGCCGCCGTGAGCAAAGCAAAGCTTCAGGCTTGCAGGAATACGTTCAAATGCACCCGACAGAATCAGGGACAGAATGCCAAGCTGGGTTTCTGCGGGCATGGATACCAGCCAGGGCAACATCCATTTCTTCATGCGCCCGTCAGTCATCATATCCCAGGGATGGACGAGCACCGGGATGTCATTGTTCGCGCAATGCACCAGAAAATCCACCAAATGAGCATCGTCGAGATCACGCTCGCCCAGGTGATTGCCAATCTGCACACCAACGTGGCCCGTTTCCTTCGCACGAGATGCCTCACGGCAGGCAAGTTCAAGATCCTGAAGCGGAACCTGCGCCAGCGCCTTCAACCGGCTTGTATTGAAGGCACAGTGCTCAATCGCCGAATCGTTCATGCGCTGCGACCATTCGTAAGCCTTCTGCGCCGCGTAGCGATAGCCGAACATAATAGGCGTGGCGCAAACAATCTGCATATCCAGCCCTTGTTGATCCATCTCTTCGAGCCGATGCGCCGGATTCCACAACGCACTGTAGACGGGGCGAAACTTTTTGTCGCCCACCATAATATGGCCGCGCAGCCCGTCCGCTTCGATCGCTAGCCAGGGAGCACCCTCAGCATCAAGCGCTGCTGCGCTGTCCTGCGTAATGCGCGGGAAGAAATGGGCGTGCATATCAATTTTCTTTGTCATCACAAATCCGTATCGTTGAGACTCAGGCACTCTTGCCGGGATGGATTTTTCCGCAATTGGCGCAACGCCTGCTGTCTTCGCTGCGGTAAAAGGCATCGAACAGCGGAGGCAGGTCCTGCACGATGCTACGCAACTGCACTTCGACGCGATGCACAAGCTGACCGCAGCCACCTTCGCCATCGCAATACCACTCGAAACCATCCAGCATGCCTTCTGGGCGCTGTCGCTCGATGACCAGGCAAACGCTGCCTGCCTGCGGCCGTTGCGGGGAATGGCGCACATGCGGAGGCAGCAGAAAGATATCCCCCTCTTTCAGATCCACGCGTTCTCTGCGGCCGTCTATCCACAGATACAGGTACGCATCCCCGCGCATCTGGTAAAAGAACTCTTCGAGAGGATCATCGTGATAATCGGTTCGACGGTTCGGTCCACCGACCACGGTAATGATGAAATCCGCATCCTTCCAGACCTGCTGGTTTCCGACGGGCGGCTTGAGCAGATGTTCATGCTCCGAGATCCACTGCAGAAAATTGAAAGGCAGTCCGTACTTGAGGGAAGTGCTGTCCATGGCAATTTACTCCTGCGTCGGCCGATAGGCGACGGCTTTGATCTCGACACGCAAATGCGGATGTGGCAGTTGGTGAACAGCCACTGTGGTTCGCGTTGGCCCTTCGTAATCAAAATACTCTGCGTAAACGGCGTTGTAGCCGCCGAAATCGTTCATATCCACAAGGAAAGCAGTGACTTCCACAACGTCCTTGAGATCTGCGCCTACACTGCGCAAAATATCGCCGATATTGTTGATGACCGCGCGGGTCTGCGCACGAATGTCCAGCGACGTCGTACCCATCTCGTCCACCGCCACGCCGTCGAAGGAGTTATCTGGCCGCCTAGAGCTGGTGCCTGAAACAAAGAGAAAATCACCAGCGCGGCGAACATGAGGAAACGTGCCGCGCGGCGTAGCCTTACCCGTCACGACTGATGATGTAGATGCTGTAGTCATTAATAGAATCTCCTGGGACTTGTCTTCTTTCAAGGCATATCTTCTTGTGTGTACACCAGTTCCACGCCCGCTTCGGGTGGAATGTCCGGCATGCTCTGCGCCCAATCGGCATAGCGTCGGCGCAGATCTTCCAGAATTCCGGGCTCGCGCCGAAGCATGTTTGCACGCTCGCGCGCGTCTCTGGACAGATCGAACAAATAGTCATGTCCATCAACTGACAGGTATTTCCAGTTGCCATGGCGTATGGCGCGCTGCGCGCGATGCTTCATGCGCCAGAATACCGTTCTGGACAAGGCGTGGTCGGGATGCGTCAGACAGGGCAGAAGCGATATCCCATCCAGCGGATACTCGGCGTCTGGCGACACGCCTGCGGCCTGGAGCATCGTGGGACACCAATCCATCGTCATCGCGACCTGCGCTGTGGTGGTGCCGGCCGGTACTCTGGCTGGCCAGCGGACGATCAAGGGAACGCGCAGACCGCCCTCCAGCAAATCCATTTTTTTCCCAGACAATGGCCAAGTATCAGAAAAGCGTTCGCCGCCGTTGTCGCTGGTGAATACGATCAATGTGTTTTCGTCCAATCCCCTGGCGGCAAGCGTGTTCATGATGCGCCCGATACCCTCATCCATGTGGCGAATCATGGTCTGGTAGATTTCGACAGAACCTCCGTCAGTATGCTGGATAGCATCCCGGATGCGTTCCGATTCCTCCCGATCATCCCGCGTTTCCCAGGGCCAGTGAGGCGCCGTGTAATGCA
The DNA here is from genome assembly GCF_004153455.1 of Allopusillimonas ginsengisoli. Taxonomy (GTDB): domain Bacteria; phylum Pseudomonadota; class Gammaproteobacteria; order Burkholderiales; family Burkholderiaceae_B; genus Allopusillimonas; species Allopusillimonas ginsengisoli. The sequence continues at coordinate 92,873 of NZ_SDQE01000002.1, forward strand.
CGCTCAGCATGAAGGGAACATCTTGCTGCGTGTCGGCCAGCCATTGCACGGCGCGCTCGCTGATCAAGTCAGTCAAGTAACCGTTGTCGTGGATCTCACTTTCGTTGTCATAGAGATCATGCGTGCCACGTCGATCGCAATGCGTAAAATAATCCACGCCCCCGCCATAAGGGCCATAGAACGCCTCGTATCCACTCTTCAGGGGGCCAAAATGCGGTAGAAACCCCAAGTGCCATTTACCAATCAGCGCGGTCCGGTATCCCTGATCACGCAACAGAGATGGCAAGGTTGGATGTTCCGGTGGCAGCCCCAGATGAGATTGGCCACGGGCTCTGCCCGTCATGGGCTCCTCGGCCCCGCCGCGCAAACGATATTGATAGCGCCCCGTCATCAGTGCGAACCGGCTGGGCGAACACACCGGGGAATTGGCATAGGCGTCTGTGAACCGCACGCCCTGGGCCGCCAGCGCGTCAAGGTTGGGGGAAACCGGCGCACGGCCGCCATAACAGCCCAGGTCGGCAAAACCCAAGTCATCTGCCATGATAAAGACAAGATTGGGTTTGGCGGCAACAGAAGTATTGCCTGGAGAGACAGGTTTCTTGAGCGAAGACATATCGACCACTACTCCTGTGCGGTGAAACCTGTTTTGGCTGCAATGGCACGCCACCGTTCGATTTCGTCGCCCGTGTAGGCACCAAACTCAGCCCTGCCTGCGAATGCAGGACGAACGCCCTGGCGAAGCAAGCGCGCCTGCAAGTCAGGATCGTTCATCACCCGGTCAACGTCTTTTTCAAGCTTAGCCAACACGGGTTCTGGCGTACCTTTGGGCGCGTACAAGCCGTACCAGCCCGTCGCTTCCACTTCTCCATAACCCGCCTCTGCCATGGTGGGGACATCGGGCTCGGATGGTTGCCGAGTCTTTCCAGTGACGGCAAGCAATTTGAGTTTGCCGGAACGTGCCAATTGCTGGGCAACCTGCAGGACAACGAAGCCATACTGCACCTGCCCGCCAACCAGATCGGTCACCAGCGGTGCCGACCCTTTATAAGGAATGTGCAAGGCGTCCGTGCCGCTGAGTCGGCCGAATGTTTCTCCTGCAAACTGAGACGGCGAGCCTGGTCCGAACGACCCGAATGCTGCCTCGCCCTTGTGCGCCTTCAGCCAGGTCACTAACTCAGCCAAGGTTTGAACCGGCAGCGAGGCCGGCACGGCAAGTACAAGCTCAAAATCGGCCAAGCGCGCGATGGGCTCGAAGTCATGGATCGGATCATAGGGAATGCTCTTGAAGGTAACGGGGTTCACCGCCATCGTCTGCGCAAAACCCATCAACAAGGTGTACCCATCAGGCTTGGCACGTTGAACCGCCTGCACGCCGATAAAGCCGCTGGCACCTGAACGATTGCTCACGACGATTTGCTGTCCCAGGGCATCGCTTAATTGTTCGCCGATCATTCTCGCCACGACGTCAGGGGTGCCTCCCGCTGGCCCTGGAACCACCAGTTCTACCGGCCTGTCCGGATAAGATGCTGCCTGGGCGGAATGAACAAATCCAGCCAATCCAATCAATGTTGCCAAGGCAAAACGGTAACAATGCTTGATCATGAGGTCTCCTTCTTGTTGATTCAATGGCGATCGACGGCTTCTCTGCCCGCCTTCATCGTGTGAGAAATGATGCAGTACCGAGGCCGCTGACCGTAGCAGATACATGGCTCCCGGCGTTCAACGCCTCGGCTGCGGTCGCCGCGCCCGCCATAATCAGGCTGCCCGCGGGCAATGTCTGTGAAGCTGCCGACAGCACCCGCGAGGCCTGCACCAGGCTGCGCAAGGGGTGCCCCAGTATGGCGGCAGTCGATCCCGATTGCTTGACGCGCCCGTTAACACGCAAGATAACGCCGAGGTTGGCAAGCGCGTTTATATTGCGCGACCAGGGCCCCACCACCAAACCTGCGGATGAACAGTTATCCGCGATGACATCCTCGAGCGTGAATGTAAAGGCGCGGTATCGGGAATCGATAATTTCTATCGCGGGTGCGACTGCCTCGATATAAGATTCTGCCTCGAGCAAGTTAAGAGGGCGATCAATATCACGACGCGTCAGAAAACAGACTTCCGGCTCGGCACGCGGATGTATGAATTGATCAAGCAATACGGTGCCGCCCTCCTCCTGTAGCATTGTGTCGGTCAGCCAGCCCCAGATCAAACTATCCACGCCCATCTGCGTCATTTTCGCGCGGCTTGTAAAACCCAGCTTGATGCCCACAGGCTTTTCACCACGCTCGCGGCGCAAGTCTATCGATCTTGCCTGGATGTCATAGGCTTGCTCAACAGAAAACGGCGTGTCCAAACTAAGCTGTGGCACTGCTAGGGCCGTGCGAGCGGCTTGGTCCAGCGTCGCGGCGATGGATGCGTGCAGGGTACTCATGCTGTAACCTCCGTTTCAGCGTTCTGCCGCTGCAGCAGATCGAGCGCGACATCGACTATCATGTCTTCCTGTCCTCCCACCATTCTGCGCTGGCCTAGTTCAACCAGAATATCCACGGTCTTGAGCCCATACTTTGTGGCGGCCGCTTCCGCATGCCGCAGAAAACTCGAGTACACCCCCGCATAACCCAGCGCCAACGTTTCCCGATCGACGCGAACTGGCCTGTCCTGCAAAGGCCGTACGATATCGTCGGCTGCGTCCATCAGCCGATACAGATCGCAGCCATGTCGCCAGCCCATTCTTTCTGCCGCCGCGATAAAAACCTCGAGCGGTGCATTGCCCGCGCCCGCACCCATGCCGGCCAGGCTTGCATCCACGCGATCACATCCTTCTTCGACCGCCACAATACTGTTTGCCACGCCAAGACTCAGGTTATGGTGTGCGTGGATGCCTGTTTCGGTATCGGGTGAAAGCACCTGCTTGAGTGCTCTGAAACGGTCGCGCACACCTTCCATGGTCAGCGCGCCGCCAGAATCCACAACGTAGATGCAATGCGCACCATAGCTTTCCATTTTCAATGCCTGTTCGGCCAGTTGAGCCGGCGCCACCATATGACTCATCATGAGGAAGCCCGCCACATTCATGCCCATAGATCGCGCTGTTTCGATATGCTGGCGTGCCGTATCGGCTTCGGTACAATGCGTTGCCACCCTCACGATGCGAGCGCCAGCCGCATAGGCTTCCCTGAGATGATGCACCGTCCCAATGCCTGGAAGCAACAGCGTCGCAACCTTGGCCTTGCTTACAGTTTGCGCTACCGCCGCGATCCACTCGATGTCATCATGTGCCCCAAAGCCATAGGTAAAGCTTGAACCGGCCAGCCCGTCTCCGTGGGCAACTTCGATGGAGTCCACGCCGGCTTGATCCAATGCTGCAGCAATCATGCAAGCCTGGTCTATGGAGTATTGATGGCGAACTGCGTGATTTCCATCACGCAGGGTCACGTCGGATATATAGAGCTTCTTACTCATCACCTTTACTTCCTCAAGCTGTGGGCGCCATCGCACCACTGTTCAGTTGCGTTCTGGCCACATGCTCGGCGCAAACCAATGCAGCACTCGTCATGATGTCGAGATTACCGGCATAGGACGGCAGGTAATGCGCCGCCCCTTCGACCTCCAGGAATATCGTCGTTTTCAGTCCGGCTTTCAGGCCGACACCGGGAACGCGAACCGCCGTATCGATATGATCGAATTGCACACGTTGCTTTAGCCGATACCCTGGTACATAAGCCTGCACACGCTCCACCATTTGATGGACAGCCGTCTCAATCTCTGCGGTGTCTGCCATGTCGCTCAGGCAATACACGGTATCGCGCATGATGAGCGGAGGTTCAGCAGGGTTCAGAACAATAATGGCCTTGCCCCTGGCCGCGCCGCCTACCGTCTCGATGGCACGTGATGTCGTCTCGGTGAATTCATCAATATTGGCGCGTGTCCCAGGGCCAGCAGACTTGCTGGATATCGAGGCCACAATTTCCGCATAATGTACAGGCGCCACACTGGCAACCGCTGCGACCATGGGAATGGTGGCCTGGCCCCCGCAAGTCACCATGTTCAGATTCTGAAGCCCCTCGTACTGGTCCAGGTTGACACTAGGCACAACATACGGGCCTATCGCCGCCGGCGTCAGATCGATAACGCGGATGCCATGCCGCTCCAGCACCGCATTGTGGCGCGCATGCGCGCCAGCGCTGGTGGCGTCGAACACAATACGGATATCAGCAAACTCAGGCATGGCTACCAAGCCGTCTATGCCCTCTGCCGTGATCGGAACGCCCATCCGGGCAGCACGCGCCAGCCCCTCTGACGATGGATCAATGCCCACCATAGCGCCCATCGCCACTTGCTTTCCGTACCGCAGCACTTTGATCATCAGGTCTGTTCCGATGTTGCCTGATCCAATTATCGCAACGTTGCAAGGCTTCATATCAGTGTGTTCCTTGAGCTTGATCGGTACCGAATGCCGCCGTGACCGAGCCCAACCCTTCGATATGCGCGGTAAACACATCACCTTGGTGAGCTGGCACCATGGGCCCCAACGCACCGGTAAGAATGATGTCGCCGGCCTTGAGCGGCGCATCAAACGATGCCATGACATTGGCAAGCCAGACTGCCGCATTCAAAGGATTTCCCAGGCACGCCGCACCTGCGCCAACCGAAACGGGCTCGCCTCGCCGCTCCATGCTCATTCCGCAGTTGATCAGATCCAATCCAGAAAGCGATACGGGCCGCGTCCCCAGGACAAACAGCCCCGACGACGCATTGTCGGCAATCGTATCGGCCAGGCGAATATCCCAGTTGGCAATACGGCTGCCTACAATCTCAATGGCTGGCAACACAAACGCAGTCGCGCGTATGATATCCACCACCGTATGCTCGGCATGAGAAAGATCTCTGTCCAGCACAAGCGCGATCTCTGCTTCGACCTTGGGTTGCAGGACATCGCCATATGCAATGTCCTCGCCATCTTGCCGCGCCATATCGGCAAACAACATGCCGAAATCGGGTTGATCCACGCCTAGCTGGCGCTGTACCTGAGACGACGTCAGTCCAATCTTGCGGCCCACTAGCCGACGTCCGCTTTCGATTGCCTGCTCCGTGTTGTGCTTCTGTACGGCGTAAGCCATTTCAATGAGATTGCCGTCCTGGGCCGATGCCCGTTCTATGATGTCGCGCACCGGAGGGCATGGTTGCCCACGCTTTGCAGCCAGCCTAAGCTGATCTGCGGCGGTAATAAGTTCACTGGAGATCATGCGTAGCCTCGTACAGCCTCTTTAAGGATTGATACAAATGGTGGAAACAGATGAGTAAAAGTCCAGCGAGTGGCGACCGCCTTCACGCCCGATGCCAGACAGCCCCGTACCGCCAAAGGGGGTACGCAAGTCGCGCAGGAACCAGGTATTGACCCAAACGATGCCCACGTCGAACTGCCGCGTCACCTGATGCGCGCGGGCGATGTCGCGTGTCCATACTGAAGCGGCGAGCCCATAACGCGAATCATTGACCATCGCAATGACTTCGGCCTCTGTATCAAATGGCGCGATATGACAAACCGGCCCGAAGATCTCTTCTTTTACGCATCGTGCCGTTTCGGGCAAGCCTGTCCAGATCGTTGGCCGGACATACGCACCGTTATCCCGCTCGTCACCAAAATGAGGCACCTCTCCGCCAGCAACGACTGTTGCACCTTCTTCCCGTGCCAGCTCGAAATATGACAGAACCTTGTCGCGGTGCGTGTGAGAAATCAACGACCCAATCTCCAGCCCGTCGACATCAGGAGATCCTATTTCCAAGGCATCAGCACGCTGCTTCATCGCCGCGACAAAGCGGTCAAAAATGGGGCGCTGTACATAAACACGCTCCGAACACAGGCACACTTGCCCAGTGTTGGTGAAGCTTGAACGCACCACGCCCGCCACTGCCTTGTCGAAATCGCAATCCGCAAAGACTACAGCGGCATTCTTGCCACCCAGTTCGAACGACACTTCTTTGACGCCGTCCGCAACCGCCTTCATGATGGTGCTGCCAGTGCGCGATTCGCCTGTAAACGTAATCGCGTCGATATCCGGATGACGCGACAGCGCTTCGCCTGCTGAGCCTCCGCCAAATCCATGCACAAGATTGAACACGCCTGGCGGGACGCCCGCCTCATGCATGACCTCCGCCAGCAAGGTTGCGGTTCCAGGTGTTTCTTCGGAAGGTTTGACGACCACCGTGTTGCCACAGGCCAGGGCAGGCGCCACTTTCCATGTCATCAGCAGCATCGGCAGATTCCATGGCGATATGATGGCCACCACGCCATGAGGCTTGCGAACGGTGTAACTGAACACATCGCCTTCGTCTGTCCGCATCTCGAAGCATTCACCGCCCGCAAGGCCACCCAGATCGGCAAAGGTGCGAAAGTTCTGAACGCCTCGCCGAATATCCAGCTTGCGCGCCTGTTGCCGAGATCTGCCCGTATCGGCAACCTCCGCATCGACAAATGCTTCAAACCTTTTTTCGATGCCATCGGCAACGGCATGCAGGATGCGAGCACGCTCTGCTTGGCTGGTCTGCCCCCAGGGGCCATGCAAGGCGGCGCGAGCGGCGCGCACTGCACGGTCCACAAGCTCGGCGTTCGCCTCGCAGATCTGGCCAAGCTCCTGGCCATTTACCGGCGAGATATTGGGGAAAGTCTTGTCAGTCTGTTCAAACTGGCCATCGACGTAATTTCGATATAGCTTGTGGAGGGAAGACACTGCGATCTCCAGGAACGATGATATTGAATGCAGTGTAGGGATTTTCACTATTCCTGAATAATGAAATATCTCGCCCCTTGTATTCCCAAGTAGAATATCTGATTCTCACCCTTTCACCTGCTGCGTTCAGGATCACTGCGTAGCCTCGTGCGGGTGCGGCGTTTTCACCGATTGTCAGAGGGCGAAATGTCTCCTACGCATAGCAGCGCATTAAGCCGAAAGCTGCGATTCGGACAAATCCTTGTGTTTGAGCAAGTACTGCGCAGCGGTTCCATCCTGCACGCATCCCAGAAACTCAATCTGACTCAACCCGCCGTCACCAAGATCATCCATGAACTCGAAGGACATTTCGGAGGCCTCTTGCTGGTGCGCAGCAATCGGGGCGTCTATCCCACCGATCTAGGCAAGATTGTCGGTCGCCGCGCCAAATCGCTGCTTGCGGAAATGCGCCACATGACAGACGAGGTCAACGCTTTTAACGAAGGCATGGCGGGGCAAGTGCTGGTAGGCACGTTGATATCGGCCGCTGCCGACCTGCTGCCACGCGCGATACAACTGCTCAAGGCAAGGGCCTCAGAAGTCGTGGTCACGCTGCGGGTTGCCCAGATGGATCAGCTCCTTCCTGCACTGAGCGTCGGCGACCTGGATCTTGTTGTCGCACGCATTCCCACCGATGTTCGCTGGCAAGTTAAATCTCCACAAATTGAGGCCGAAGCGCTCTATACTGATCAGCTCTGTGTTGTCGGCGGGATCCGGCATCCTCTTTCATCGGTTCCAAAGATTTCACTGGCGCAGGCCCTGCCCTTCCCATGGATACTCCCTACGCGCGATTCATCGCTTCGCCAGACGGCCGACAGGCTTTTCTTTGACGCAGGGCTGGCCGCTCCAACAAACATTGTTGAATCTCTTTCCGTGCTCACGAACGTTGCCCTGATGCTGGATAACAAGACAATCGGCCTCATGCCCCGATCGGCAGCCCAGCAATTTGCGGACGCCAGAATCCTGACTATCCTGCCCTTAACGGATCTGCCAGTGTTTGGCGACATTGGATGCTTCACCGATGCAGCGCGAGAGCCCGCTGCTGCGGTCGCCCTCTTTAAGGAATGCTTGCGTGAAGCTGCGCAGCTATGCACAGGCGCTGCGCCGCCCCCTGCTTCGTCATGAAGACCTCAATTCACTCAGTCGCAGGCGGCTCAAACAAATTCCGCTGAATTTGCGCTAAATGTCCAACCAGGGCCGTTCGCGCCGATTCGGCATCCCTATCCTCCAGCGCGGTCACAATGGCGCGATGCTGATGTTCATATTCGGTGCGACGTTCTGGCGTGAGTGAGTTGCGCTTGAGCCGGCCCCAGTCACCTTGTTGTCGGACGCGATTGCTCAGCGCCAGTACTTGCAGGAAAAAGTGGTTGTGCGTCGCTTTCGCGAGCGCCTGATGAAGCTCGCCATCCCAAAACTCGAAGTCTTCGACCGTTTGCGCTTGCTCCCCGTTTACCAGGCATTCGTGCATGCGGGCAAAATCGCTGCGGGTTGCGTGGCGCACAATCAATGCCGGCATCAGTGGCTCGATCAACAGGCGAGCTTCCATGAGTTCAGCCGGGCTGGTTTGATCCAGAAAAAGGCCGTGGCCGCCCGCATCTGCAGATACCTCGTGTGCAGGACGCGCGGCAAATGTGCCGCTGCCAACTGACTGAGTGATCCAGCCTGAATCGCGCAAGGCCGCCAGGACGCGCCGCACAGAACCTCTGGAGGTGTTGAAGCGTTGGCTCAACTCCCGTTCGGCGGGTAGCTTTACACCAACCGGTATCCGGCCAGAGCTAATTTCTGTATATAGATAATTTGCCAAGGCTTGCGCTCCAGGACTGCGCAAGCCCAATTCAATTACGTCGGATGTCATGATTTGCTGAATCTGCACGATAAGAACAGTGCTGGCAGAATATCATTCCTGTACCAATTGGTCAAAATGGTGATTTTTACTTAGCCATTCATAAACCCTTAAATAATAGCGGTTGCGTTGCATATACCTGCGCCATATACTTTCGACTTCAGACCAATTTAACGATAGTGGTACAAAAGCGGTACTACTCGTACGCAGACTCACTATCGTCCCATCATTGAAGGAAGAGTATGCGGATCGCAACTTACATGAAGGCGCAGCAGCAATATGTAGGCGTCGTCAGCGACGACGGGCTGACAGTACAGGCATTGGACGTTGCCCCAGAAACCGCCAAACAAGGCATGCTCGGCCTGATTCGCACCCACGAAGACCAAGCACGCCTGGCTGAACTTGCCCGCGGCGCACCCACACCGCTGGATACCGTGAAATTGCTCGCACCTATTCCACGTCCTCGACGCAACATCTTTTGCGTTGGTCGCAACTATCATGCACATGCTCAGGAGCTGTCCGAGTCAGTATTCAAAGCCAACAACGCGAATCCGGCCGCTTGGCCCATCGTATTCACCAAGGTACCCGAAACCGTCATCGCCCATGGCGAAGATGTCGTTCTACCGATCGACATCAGCGAGCAGATTGATTACGAGGCAGAACTCGCCGTCGTGATCGGCAAAGGCGGGAAGAACATCAGCAAAGCTGAGGCCATGAACCACGTGTGGGGTTACACCATTGTTAACGACGTAACGGCACGCGATGTGCAGATCAGGCACCAGCAATGGGATTTAGGCAAATCCTTCGACACATTCTGCCCAATGGGGCCTTGGCTAATCACCGCCGATGCGTTCAATGCCACGGATACGCGAGTACGGTGCTGGGTCAACGACGAGCTTAGGCAGGACGGTAAAACACGCGACTTGATTTTTGACCTGCCCACGCTGATAGAAACCTGCTCGCGCGGCATCTCCCTTTACCCCGGGGACATCATTGCGACAGGAACGCCCGCCGGCGTCGGAATGGGTTTCAACCCGCCCCGCTATTTGAAATCCGGTGATCGCGTTCGCATCGAAATCGACGGCCTTGGCACCCTTGAAAACGCCTTTCGATAGGCGCTTCACGTAGCAACATACAAAAAAGCCGACTACTGGCATAACACTCAGTGAAGGAGACATCAATGAAAGCAACAATACTGAAAATATTTGCGGCTGGCCTGACTATGGTGGCTTCCGGCATGGCGTGGGCGCAATACCCGGAACGCCCCATCACAATGATTGTTCCATTTCCCCCGGGCGGCGTGACCGATACGGTAGCGCGGCCCATCGCAGACGCGCTCGGCAAAGAGCTGGGGCAGTCCGTAGTGGTCGAGAACAAAGCGGGAGCGGGCGGCGCCATCGGTACAGGCGAAGCTGCGCGCGCCAAACCGGATGGCTACACCATTATGTTGATGCTTTCTTCCATTTCCATTTTGCCTGAAGCAGACAAAATACTTGGGCGCAAGGCGGCGTACGACACAACGGATTTCAAGCCTATTGCGCGAATTACCGCAGACCCCACAGTGTTGGTCGTCCCTGCGAAATCACCCTGGAAAACAGTCGATGAGTTTGTCGAGGCGGCTCGCCAGGCGCCAGGCGATCTGGACTACGGTAGCTCGGGTATCTACGGCTCAATGCATGTACCCATGGCCATGCTCGAGAAAAATGCGAATATTCAGATGACACATGTCCCATACACGGGTGCGGGTCCGGCGGTCGCCGCATTGTTGGGCGGCCAGGTTGATGCAATTTCCACCGGCCCGTCCAGCATCCTTCAACATATCAAAGCTGGCACGGTACGGCCCCTGGCGCATTGGGGCGACAAGCCACTTGATACGCTTCCGAACGTACCCAGCCTGACACAGGCAGGCTACGACGTGAAGTTCGTTCAGTGGTCTGGTATTTTTGTACCAAAGGATGTGCCCGCCGAAATAATCGAACGTTTGCGCACCGCAGCCAAAGCTGTGGCCAACGACCCGGACGTGCAGGCAAAGGTCCTGGCCGCCGGCAGCCCCATCGATTACCTGGATGCCGATGAGTTCCAGGCTTATTGGGATGCGGACGACGCTGTATTGCGAAAAGCGGTGCAGGATATAGGAAAAGTGCAATAGGAAGCGTTGGCCGACGAAGCTACACGACTCATCGTTCGTTATCTGCAGTAGTCAGGCTACTGCAGACAGAGCATCACGCCGTTTCATTGCCCGGATAAACGCACTTAGGGCAACACCGTACATAGGCACGAACAGCAATAGGCTGACGGCCAGTTTGATGACATAGTCCACCACGGCAATTTCGCCCCAATGTTCGGCCATGAAAGGGTTGCTGCTTTGCCAAAAGGCTATGCTGAAGAAAGCGGCAGTGTCCAGCGCCTGCCCAAACACGGACGAAGCCGCGGGTGCGATCCACCATTGCACGTACCCTCGGCGCATGCGGTCGAATACTTGTACGTCCAGCAATTGCCCCAACACATAGGCAGCAAAGCTGGCGAACGCAATACGGAACACAAATGTATTGAACTCTACCAGTGCGCTCACGCCGTTGAAGCGCCCTTCATGAAAGAGCACGGATACGATATAAGAGACGATTAGCGCCGGAATCATGGCGCGCATAATCACGCGACGTGCTTCAGACTTGCCGATCAGGCGCACGGTCAGGTCAGTTGCCAGGAAAATAAAGGGGAAGCTGAATGCGCCCCAAGTGCTGTGAAAGCCAAACAGGTCGATAGGCAGCTGCACCAGATAATTACTGGCAATGATGATTAAGACGTGAAAGGCAACCAGCAGAGCAAGGTAAAATGAACCGCGCGATTGCGCGACAGATATGGATGTCATGATGTACCTTTTTGATGGATGGGGTTAGGGAACCCATGAAAGCATGGCAATCTGGCATTGTACGCCAACTGACACATGCGCGTGCGGCACTTGAGCGCAATCTTGCAGGCACGCTGCAAGCCATTCATTTGTTTGGTTCCGCCATCGATGGCGGACTCAAACCATACAGCGACATTGACTTGCTCGTAACCGTCAATGCCCCGCTGCCTGATCCGGTCCGATACGCATTGATGATGGACCTGCTGTCGATATCGGCAGCGCCTGGAACCAACGAAACCCATCGCGCGCTCGAAGTAACCGTTATTGTCCGGCACGAGGTCGTGCCGTGGCGGTACCCCCCGTTGCGCGAACTTCAGTTTGGCGAATGGCTTCGCGAGCCCCTGCAGCATGGCTGTGTCGAAGGCGCAACTGTCGACCACGATCTCGCGATCTTATTGACCAAGGCAAGACAACACAGTATCAACCTGGTGGGCATGCCGGCACGGGATTTGTTTGATCCAGTACCCAAGGAAGATTTGGCCAAAGCGTTATTCGACACCGTTGCGCAGTGGAACAGCACGTCTGACTGGCAAGGCGATGAGCGAAATATCGTGCTTGCGCTTGCCCGCATTTGGTTTAGCGCTGCCTCAGGAGAAATCACATCCAAGGATGCGGCCGCCGCGTGGGTGCTTGAGCGGCTGCCAGATGTGTATGCCCCCGTCGTGCACACAGCCCGGGAGGCTTATCTAGGCAGCGGCAGAGACGATCTGGCGGGCCGCACGGACGAAGTGCAGGCGTTTATATATTACGCCAAGGCGATGATCGGCAAACACTCGCTCGCGAAGCCTTCATAGCGGCCAGCGAATTCTTCTGCCTGAAAGCGTACCAAAAGACTGAGGCTGAGAATACCATTCCAACGCTCCAAACGCTGAGGCAATAAATGAAGATGTTCATTAAGCATCCTACCAAAAGCTATCGCGAGGCCAGGCTGATGACAGGCCGCTAGTTCCTGCAGCTGACGCTATGCCCCGGTCTCGCATATGACACCGGACCTGATCTCGCGTTAATCCCACGTCCGAGAGCAAGTGGTCATCCAGCTCCACCAGATATCGCAATTGCTTTTTTTCTACGCGTCGCCCCGACACCAGGCCGGTGGCGGCAACCGGCAAAGAGGACAGCGCACGACCCCGAGCGTAAGCATCGCTGGCATCCGCCCTGAGAACGGCCCTGCGCGGCCATGGGTTGACACCTGTTGCGAGCCAGTCCGCGGTAGCACGCCAAAAGCAGTCCCGATGTCTGGAATGAAACAGTTCAAAGTGCCCGATGCGATCCACGCCCTCGTCTTCAGGCCGAAGCTCGACGACGGTTCGCGCGCTGTTTTCGAAGTATGACAAACCACGGTAGACCGCGGGGCGCGGTGCGTACTCGTCATCCGCTACCACTATTGCCAGGATGTTCGAACGCACAGCCCTGAAATGCTCCAGCACCGTTTCGCGCTGCCAAGCGGGAAAGCTGCGTTCAAGCCGTGGACCGCGAAAGCTCCATTCGTTGGCAACACCTTTGGGCAAGTCTTCCAGCCAGCCTAGCCGCTTCCCAGGAAAGTACCCTATCACCGAGGTCAGCAATGGCATGACGATATGCCATTTCCAGAACAAGCGCCGACGATGAGCCGAAGCATAATCCCGCCACCATGCGTATTGCGCGCCTATCGTTAGCATGCGGTCTATTCCCGCCGCATTGGAGGCCAAGCCAGGCAGGATGCCGCCTATACTGTGCCCCACAACATGGATGGGTAAATCGTTCCGATCCTGAAGAACACGCAATGCGGCGCTGAAATCGAACTCTCCCCACTCGCGCCACCGATATGTGCAGCGTTTGAGGTGTTCGGGCCGGGACTCGCCTATTCCCCGATAATCGTAGGTCAGCACATTAAAGCCCTGCTGAGCCAGAAATTGCGCGTAACGATGATAGTAGCGGGCCAGCACCCCCGTGGCTGCATTGATAATGACGGCGGCAATAGGACGGCGATGAGAAATCCAATAATGGCCGTGCAGCGTCACGCCATCGGCGGTTTGGAACGCGATGCGATCCGCGTTTATGCCAGCACTGACCAGTGAGGCAGTGCGTAGATTGTTAAAGCATGTCGTCGTCGTATCCATGATACGGGCTCCGTCTGAGCTAATTGAGTTGCATCGTTCCGGTAGTAAGCGTGACTGCTGTGCCGCTCACGTGAACGGAAACGCATTCGCCTGATGCCACCACCGCGCGGATAGTTAACCGGCTGGGGCGCCCCATGTCGTCGCCCTGGTGAATCAACCACTCTCTCTCGCCGTCAATCAAACCCTGTTTCTCCGCCAACCACCCCGCCAAGGCGACAGCAGCGCTGCCAGTGGCGGGATCCTCGAGAATCCCCACGCCCGGGCCAAACATGCGAGCATGCACCACCCTACCGGACTCCCAATCATCCATCCAAAGCGCGTAAACAGCCGATGCCCAGCACTGCTTTAACTGCGCTGTCCAGATGGATAGGTCTGGAGCGGCTTGGGCAAGATGGGCGCGCGACTTGAGCGGAACCAAGACGTAAGGCACGCCAGCGCTGTACGCAATAGGATCAAACGCCAATGCGCTGCTGGGCAAGGAAAGGAAAGCACTGCATACATCAGCGGAGGGTGCCGAGCCTTTGCGCGGGGGTTGAGGGGCCGTGATACGCGCGTGCTGAAGACCTTCGGCGGAGGTAAAGATCTCAGCCTGAACAAGTCCAGACTTGGTTTCAAGAATGAGCGTGGATAATCCGTTGGCGTCAGGCTGCGCCGCCAGAAATAGCGCTGTGCCTACAGTCGGGTGGCCGGCAAATGGCAGTTCGACTTTGGGCGTGAAAATGCGTATCAAAGGTATGGGCGTGTCGCCACGACTGATGATGAAGACAGACTCGCTCAGATTCATTTCCATGGCGATCTGCTGCATGGCTTCGGTCGAGAGCGCAGCAGCATTGGGAAAGATCGCCAGCGGGTTGCCGCCAAACCGCCGGTCTGTGAATACATCCATGGTAATAAAAGCGAGTTGAGCGATTGACACATCGGGCTCCAATATTGACGTTACTGAATAGATTGTGCTGATCCGGAATAAAGAGAACTCAGCCGCAAAGCATGCTGCCGCTTAGCAGTGGCAAGGCCATTGAAGGCTGTTGCCAGCGATGCAGAAGATACGCAGCAGCGAGCGCCATGGCGCCGAGCAGGCATACTTGAACAAAAACATTCTTGGGTTTCATGCTGCATGCCTCAATGCGGTTGCGCTTTCTTGCCTGGGTGCGTCGTTGACGCCAATGTGCAATAACGCGGCGACCAGCCCCACAGCAATCGAGCATTGCCACAACAGGTCGTAAGAACCATAAGTGTCATAGACGTAACCGCCCAGCCAGACACCGAGAAAGCTGCCAAGCTGATGCCCAAAGAACACAAAACCAAAGAGGGTAGCGATATAACGAACGCCAAAAATACGTGCCACCAGGCTATTCGTAAGTGGCGCCGTTCCCAACCACAGAAACCCCATCAGCCCCGCGAACACATAAGTTCCTGCTGCCGTCACGGGAAATGAAATAAATACCAACATGGCAACGGCACGTATCAAATAAGCATTGGCCAACACGTATTTGATGCGATACATGCCAACAGATATGCCCGCGCAATACATGCCAAAAACATTGGCCAGTGCGATGCAGGCCAGCGCGGTGGCGGCTTCATGAACAGACAATCCCTGGTCCAGCAGATAGGCAGGCATATGGGTGCCGATAAAGGCGAGCTGAAAGCCGCAGGCAAAGAAACCTGTGTTCAGCAGCCAGAACCCTTTGTGTGCAAACGCAGCGCGTAGCGCCATCCAGAGGCTCGCCTGTTCCTGGGTACAATCGTCGCAGTGCGTCACTTTCTCGCGCAGAAAGATGGCCAATGGAGACAGCACCACCATGGCGATACACAATATGGCGCTGACGGTGAACCACTGCATGTCATCCAGCAAGGCCTGCACTGCCGGCACCATGCAGAACTGACCCAATCCGCCAATCGCGCCGGCGACGGCCAGCGCCCAGCCTCGCTCTGCAGGGCGGAAAATTCGGCTCAACGCGCCATAGACCGTGCCAAACGCTGTCCCGGACAAGGCAAGCCCAATCAACACGCCATTGGTCAGCGCAAAGCCAGCTTCGCTGGCGGCATCGGACATCAAGAATAGTCCCAGTGCGTAGAGCAACAACCCGGCAAAGATCACTTTTGCTGATCCGTAGCGATCGGCAAGCATTCCTGTGAATGGCTGGGAAAGTCCCCAGATCAGATTCTGTATGGCGATCGCGAAGCCAAAGGCTTCGCGCGTCCAGTGCTGATCGTTCAGCACAGGTTGCATGAAAAGCCCCTGCGTATGGCGAACGCCGAGGGTGGCACCCATGATGAGGCCTGCCGCAATCACGATGGTCCAACGGCGAAGCGCAGCAGTCTGTCGTAATTCCATGTCTGCTCCAGCGCAGGTTTGGGTGCCACCCGGAAAGACAAGGTGGCGAAGACATTTGTATTATCTTATTAAAATATATTCGATACAATAATATATAACTAAGAATACAATTATTAGGATTGTATTTTTTAATTATCACAACCGTATCTGCACCAATTGAATTTGCGAATGAGATAATTGATAAGCTTCTTTGCTTAACTGGGGGACGTTGTGGCCAGCACTTTGCATACACTCAAACTCGCCGATGTCGAAGGGCCGTTGCATGAGCGGCTTGCCCAGACTATCGCGACAGCAATAGAAGACGGGCAACTTGGAAGGGATGAGCGATTGCCGACGCACCGCGAATTGTCTCGCCTGGCGTCGGTATCCATCGGCACCGTCACCAAGGCGATCGATCTGCTGAGCGTGAGGGGAATCGTCCGCGGGGAAGTGGGACGCGGCACATTTGTGATGAAATCGCCCTCCTCTGCTCGCGCGGACATCGTTGATCTGTCTTTGAACATCCCGCCCCCTGTCGTCACCGAGAGCACGATGAGCGCGGCGAGCGCACGCGCGGCAAGAAGCGTTCTCGGCATACTTAGCGGAGGACTTTATGATCTTAGGGGGACGCGAGTTCAGCGCGAGATATTCACCCGGTGGTTGGCCGAAAACCGCGTGAGCCTGGACCCTGACGAGATAACCTTGTGCGTAGGCGCACAACAAGCCATCTACCTATGCTTTGGAGATTTGAAAGCGCGCTCCAACCTCATCGCCTGCGAAGGCGCGACTTTTTCCGGCGCTATCGCGGCCGCCGCGAACCTGGGAATGGAATGGCTGCCCGTCGACCACGACGAAGAAGGCATGCTGCCCGACAACCTGGATCATGCGCTGGCAAAGTCCGGATGCAAGACAATCTACGCTGTACCCGTGTGCCAGAATCCGCTCGGACTCGAAGTCGGCCTGGAAAGGCGCCAGGATATCCTCAAGGTCGCGGAGAAGCACGATGCCTATATTGTCGAAGACGACATCTACGGTATTTATGCTGCCAAGAAAAGTCCAACCTATAAAGCGCTAGCTCCCTCGCGGGTCTACTACCTGACCAGCCTGTCCAAATGCCTGACACCGCTCTTGCGCGCGGGCCTGCTTGCGCCGCCGGCTGATCGCCTCGGCAGCCTGTGCAGTGCGTTGCGGGCGCAGGCATTTGGCGCGGCACCTGTCGCATCGGAACTGGCTTGCGCGCTGATTGAGATGGGCGCTCACCGCCAGGCTGCGGACGACCTGACAAAAGAAGCGAAAATCAGGACCAGGATGGCGCTGGAAATTCTGCGACTTCCCAGCGTGCCCATGCCTGCCGGTTCGCCGCATCTATGGCTGCCCATGAAGGCTATGGCGGCTGAGAAACTCGCCAGACGGGCAGGCGAACAAGGTATTCGAATCACTCCACCAGATGCGTGTTCGATTGGCAGTGCAAAGTCTAGCGGAGTGCGCCTGAGCATCATGGCGCCGCCGAATCGCTACGATATGGAAGACGCGCTTCGCCGCCTGGTGAGACTCATGGACGATCCTGAGGAGGTTGTGGTGTAACCGAATTTGGACATGCCAACTGCGATACGCGCAACGACGTGTAAACCCTGCTTACGAATCGACCGCTTGCCCCATATTGAACGGCATCGTGCACGGCCTTACACTAAGCCGGCCTTGGTTCCAGATGCAGCGGCAATTGAGGCGACGCCACTCAGATACAGCATTGCATCAATAACATCAACGAATTCGGAGCCAGCATGGAAACCCTGGAACTGCATCGCGGTCGTTTAATCGACCATATACAACTTGTCGTTCAAGACCTAGAAGCCAGCCGGGCATTCTATGAAGCCATCTTCGATACCCTGCATATACCCATGGGGGGAAGTGGCGAAGGCTACTTTTGGGCGGACGAGCTTTTTGTATCAAGCCCGGACAGCGCAGCCTCCGCTGGCGAACTGACAGGCCGCCATCACCTGGCCTTCCAGGCCAAAGACCCAGCCATGGTCGATGCCTTCCACAAGACGGCTCTGGCCAACGGCGGCCAGGACAATGGCGCGCCCGGATTCCGTGACTACCACCCAGGCTACTACGGCGCCTTTGTGCTGGATCCCGACGGCAACAATATCGAAGCGGTCTACCATGGCGAGGCCGTGCGCAGCGCGCCATCGGTGAAGGTTACGTTCTAGCGGTCGAGCTTGGCGGTCCCCAAGCTCAGTTCGTATCGAGACTCTTAATGACAGGCGCCCACGTATCAATGGTGCCTTGTATGTATTGGGTGAACTCGCTGGCGTTCTTGTAATCCACCTTCAGACCAAACTGATCGGTGCA
The DNA here is from genome assembly GCF_004153455.1 of Allopusillimonas ginsengisoli. Lineage (GTDB taxonomy): Bacteria > Pseudomonadota > Gammaproteobacteria > Burkholderiales > Burkholderiaceae_B > Allopusillimonas > Allopusillimonas ginsengisoli. Next base: position 111,150 of record NZ_SDQE01000002.1, read on the forward strand.
CTGCTGGAACGCCTCGCTATCAATAGCATCCTTGAAGGCGTCATCTATTTTCGCGACAACTGCGGGATCCATGCCCTTTGGGCCGACCAGCCCGAGAATACTCGGCGCAACCAACTGATACCCCTCTTCAACCAGGGTTGGCGCGTCTTCAAATCCTGCCATACGATCCTCGGTGAATACATTCAGGAGTCGCAGTCGGCCATCACGCACATAAGGCACCCACTCCGCCGTCTGCGCCATGACTTCCACATCGCCTCTGATCAAGGCAGTGGATGCCTCGATACCGCTCTTGTAAGGAACGTGCGTCCACTTTGCACCGACCTCCTCGCCGAGCTTTTCCATGGTCAGATGCTGGGGCGTTCCCACGCCTGCGGTACTAAAAGCGATTTTCCCGGGTTCCTTCTTCGCAACTTCGATAATGTCGCTCAGTGACTTGAGGGTGGAGTCCTGCCTCACCAGCAGGCCAACCTGATACTGCGCAACCATGGCGATAGGCGTCAGGTCCTTCTGAACGTCGTAATCGATATTGGGCACAAGATAGGGGTTCAGCACGGCGCCAGTGGACAACGCTGCGATGCTATAGCCATCGGGCTTCTGGCGCACGATGTATCCAATCGAAAGCGACGAGCCTGCGCCGGGCTTGTTTTCGACAACAATGCTTTGACCCAGCTTTTTGCTGGCTGTGACGGCAAGCGCCCGAAAACACATATCGGTACCCCCTCCTGCACCGTAGCCCACCACCAATTGTATGGGTTGCGCGGGATATTCAGCTGCATAGGCGCCGCCGCATGTTAGCGCCAAACCCAGCGCTGCCACAGTCACCCGCAGTTTACCCACCTGACCGACGTAACGTGCTTTCATAGCTATGTCTCCTTTTCCGCTGATATTGCGGTTATAGTTAATGGTCAAACGTCTAGCTTTATAGACTATTATGCGTTAGATTTCGTTCTCCGTCATCAAGACGTACGCATATCGCGCGAGATCGATAGCGTTTTGCTTAGTTCGCCTCTGTTTTCCTTTCCATAAAGAGTGCCCATCATGCAAGAAAAACTGAAAGTGCTCGTCACCGGCGCCAGCCGAGGCATTGGTCGCGGCATATGCGAACGGCTCGCTGCTGATCACTACGAAGTGATCGGCATCGCCAGAACCCGGCCAGATGACTGGCCCGAACAGCTCGCCTTCCATAGCGCCGACCTATCCAACCCCGACGCCATCAAAAAGGTGTTGGCGCGCGTTACTGACACCGGACCCTGCTACGGTTTGGTCAACAATGTGGGCTTCGTTCCGACGGGCACGCTGGAACAGGTTGACATGCACGACCTGCAACGCGCCGTGGCACTTAACATTGAAGTAAGCATTCTGTGCGCCCAGGCCCTGTTGCCGGGCATGAAGGCGCTCGGCATGGGGCGCATCATCAACATCAGCTCTCGCGCAGCGCTGGGAAAACAAGGCCGCACGCTGTATAGCATGGCCAAAGCGGGCCTTATCGGCATGACTCGGACATGGGCGCTTGAGCTGGCCGAGCATGGGATTACCGTCAATGTAATCGCACCCGGCCCTATTGCCACGGAATTCTTCCAGGAAGTCAACGATGCACAGAGCGCCAGCACGCAAAAACTGCTGCAAGGCATTCCCGTGGGGCGGATCGGCCAGCCGCAGGATGTTGCACATGCCGCAGCCTACTTCATCGATCCACGCTGCGGTTTTGTAACCGGACAGACGCATTACGTCTGTGGCGGCATCACGATCGGCGCGGCCTGAGCGCCAGCCCACGCCGCTCGCCACAGATTCGCATCCGGACCCATCCATATACGTGCATGAACACATGTACGAACACTGCTCAGGAGACATAGTGAAACGCTGGACACATCGCCCGGAGGGCGCAAACTGGGGGGATTTCGGTGCCGATGATCAACTCGGCCGTGTCAACCTGCTCACGCATGAACAGGTGCTCAAGGGAATCCGCGAGGTTCGGGAAGGAAAGGTATTCTGTCTTTCGTTGCCACTCGATCTGCCGGGCGGGATGGCGCTGAACCCTCGTCGCAAACCGCCTCAGTTGTCTGCTACCGAGCGCGATGGCATCCCGTATATGAACTTTCCCATGGCAAACCTTGATGCGACCTCCATCGATGTGCTCAGCGACGACCAGGTGACGCTGTCATTGCAATACTCCACACAGTGGGACGCGCTGGCGCACATAGGCGCCCATTTCGATGTGGACGGCAACGGCCAGGAGCGCAAAGTCTATTACAACGGCTACCGTGCCGGAGAAGATGTGCTCGACGGATCAGGACACCCTCACCAGGATGGTCACTGCGGCGGCGGGCACGGCTTCGGCGCAAAGAAACTGGGCATAGAAAACTTCGCCATGAAAGGAATGCAGGGCCGTGGCGTTCTGGTGGATTTCGTCCGCCACTTTGGTCACGGCCGAACCTTGATTGGCTACAAGGAACTCGCCGACGTAATGGCGGCTGACGGCGTGCAGGTGGAGCCGGGCGATATGCTGGTGCTGCGCACCGGATTTGCGGAAACTGTGGTGGAAATGGACGGCAAGCCTGATGCAGAAGCTTTGCATCAGGCGGGGGCTGTTCTGAATGGTGCCGATGCGAAACTGCTCGACTGGATTACGCAAAGCGGGATCGTCGCTATCTGCGCCGACAACTATGCAGTCGAAGCTTACCCCGCGCTCAGCCAAGGGGACAGAAAATCGCTGCTGCCCTTGCATCACCACTGCCTGTTCAAGCTAGGGTTGCCACTGGCAGAGCTTTGGTACTTGCGCGATCTGGCGCAATGGCTGGAGGACAACCAGCGCAATCGCTTCCTGCTGACAGCACCGCCGCTTCGACTTCCAGGTGCCGTCGGCTCTCCCGTAACGCCCATTGCAACGGTGTAAGGTGGATTCATGAATTTTTCCGCGCTGCTAACACGGCATGCATCCGAGCGGCCTGACGCGATCGCCCTGTACGACATTGACCAAGCTGTCAGCTATGCCGAACTCCAACGTGAAACCCTGCGTATTGCCGCGCTGCTGCACGAAAGAGGTGCACGGCCTGGAGACAGGCTAGCGCTATGGCTGCCCAACTGCACCGCGTGGCTGGCCATATTCCTCGCCTGCGCCCGCTTGGGCATCACTGTGGTATCGATGAACACCCGATTCCGCAGTCAAGAAGTAGGTGATCTGATCTCTCGAGGAGAGTGCCGTTGGCTTGCCATGTGGCCGGCTTTCAAGGGGCTGCCGTTCGCACAGATTCTCCGGCATGTGGACGCTTCGTTGCTGAGCGCACTTCAGGGCGTATTGGTAGTCGGGGAAAAGCCCTGCACGGAACCAGTGGTGGGCACTGCCATGTTCGACTATGACAGCGTGCCCGCGTCCCCACTGCCCGACACCGTGCCCGAAGCTGCGGGAGGCTGCCACGCTTTGGTCTATACAACCTCCGGCACAACATCGCAGCCCAAACTGGTCGTCCATGATCAGGAAACGTTGGTCGCACACGGTGCGAATGTGGCGCAGGTTCACGGTGTCGTTCCCGGTGACGCCATTCTCATGGGCGCACCCTTCTGCGGCGCCTTCGGCTTCTCGTCCGCACTCGCCGGCCTGGCAGCAGGTGCCGCGCTCATCTCTGCGCCAGTTCTGGATCCCAAGGAATGCGCACGACAGATCAAGCGTTACCGGGCCACCCACACCTTTGCCAATAACGAATTGCTGGATCGCATCCTCCATGCGGTGAACGATGAGCCCAATCCGTTTCCATTGCTGCGGATAGCCGGGTTTGCCAGTTTCGCGCCTTCGCTGGGCGACTTGCCAGCGCGTGCGGAGAAAACCGGAATCACGCTGGTGGGGCTATATGGGTCCAGTGAATTGCAAGCACTGGTGGCGGCACAACCGCACGATGCGCCATTGAACGAACGACAGCTTGCAGGGGGAAAGCTGGCCGCCCCAGAAGCACGGGTACGCGCGCGCGACACACACTCTGGCATCATCCTTCCTCACGGTGAAGTTGGCGAAATAGAAATCAAAGCGCCGAGCCTGATGAAAGGGTATCTGCACAACGAGGACGCGACACGCGAGGCGATCGATGCAGAAGGATACTTCCGGACGGGCGACCTCGGGCATACCGTCGATGAGCAATCTTTCATCTTCCATGCCCGCAAGGGGGATTTTCTGCGCTTGAGTGGTTTTCTTGTAAACCCGGTTGAAATGGAACAGTTTATCGAGACTTTGACGGGTGTGGCCGCCTGCCAGGTCGTCGGCGTTGTCCATGAAGGCAAAACAGTACCCGTAGCATTCGTTATCGCCGAAACAAACGCAACGCTGACAGAACAGCTTATCATCGGTCAGTGCAGGACGAGCCTGGCCCAATTCAAAGTTCCGGTTCGCGCGGCAGTCATAGCCGCCTTTCCCGTTGTTGAAAGCGCCAACTCGAATAAAATCCAGCGGAGTGAGCTCCAGAAAATGGCGCTTGCGCTCCTTGGGCAGGCCTGCCCGGATGAATAGGTCAACAGATGAGGCACGCCACGCTTGCCACTACGATTAAGCGCCGCCACCTCAGGAAGCATGAAGATGTCCAAAGTCGAACTGAACAACGCCGTAATGAACCGCAGCCGGATGCCTCTGTATCTTCAACTGGCTGCGGAGTTCCGGAGCTGTATCGATTCCGGCACATGGCCTTCAGAGGAGCGTCTCCCATCCCTCGAGACGCTCATGGAATCCTACAAAGTTTCGCGCATGACTTTACGCCAGGCGCTGAGCGTACTGGAAAGCGAAGGAATTATTCGCAGAGCGCGGGGCAAAGGAACCTTCGTCGAGCCACGCCGAAGCAGCCATGCCGCGTTGGCAATTCCCACATCCTGGCAAGAGGCCGTCGCGCTGAGCGATATTCTGGGAACGCGCAGCATCGTGGAATCCGAGCGCATCATTCATCACCTTCCCGATTCGGGGATGCAAAGCAAGGCCAAGCCAGCAGCCCAGTATCAGTACCTTTGCCGGGTACACAGCACAGATGGCCAGCCCTTCTGCTACAGCGAGGTCTATATCGAGAACACGCTGTTTCGAAAATACAAGAAAAAATTCAAAGCCGGGGCCGCCGCCTCAGTTATTGCCCGCATTGATGGACTCGAGATCACCGAATCCCGGCAAAAACTGACGATCATTCAGACTGGTTTCCAGTCGGCCAATGCGCTGCAGTTGAATCCCGGGGATAGCGTTGCGGAGGTGCGACGCACCGCCTGCGCCGACGGGATCATTATTTATTACGCCCGGCTCGAATTTCCACCGAAATTCGTTGAGCTTGAACTGGATCTATTGGCACGGTAAATATGCGCCCTGATCACTGCGCACGCACAACAAGTTGCGAAATTATCGTCCCCGTATCATAATTGCGATTAATTCTTATTAATATTTATAATCGCAAATTTCCGGGCACATGGATATCGCCGCCCTGCCAAACCAGCCCTCTTCGCCAGATATCGAAACCCTATATTGCGACCATCATAGGTGGCTGCAGGGATGGCTGCGTCGTCGACTCGGCGACTCTTTCGATGCAGCAGACCTTGCACATGATACCTTTGTACGTATTCTCTCGGGCCGTCGCATTGACAATATCAAGGAGCCTCGCGCCTACCTGACCACTGTGGCACGCGGCATTCTCGTCAACTGGTACGAACGCAAGGCGCTTGAGCGGGCTTACCTCGAGGCTTTGGCATTGCTTCCCGAGCCCGAAACGCCGTCGCCGGAGCATCGGCAACTGATACTCGAAACGCTTCACCAGATCGACACCATGCTGGACACGCTGCCGACGCGTGTGCGGCGCGCGTTCCTGATGTCTCAGATTGAAGGGCTGCGTTATGAGCAAATCGCTTCGAAGCTTGGCTGCTCGCTCATTTCTGTCAAGCGCTATATGAAACAGGCCTTCCTGCAATGCCTGGCGCTGCTGGATTGACAATTGCCATGCGCTCGGCACCCACCATTTCACCCGGCGTTCTGGAACAAGCGGCTGAATGGCTGGTCAGACTCAATTCCAGCACAGTCTCCGATCAGGATCATCTTGCCTGCGAGCGCTGGCGCCGTGCGGCCCCAGAGCATGCGCTCGCCTGGGCTCGGGCTGAGTTGTTGATGAACAAGCTGGACAGCGTGCCGCCCAGGCTGGCGATGCCTGCTCTGGACAGGCCGCATTGTGCGGACCGCCGAGCCGCAATGCTCAAGCTAGCCAGCGTGCTGGCGCTGCTGCCGACAGGTTGGCTGGGGTTGCAGTTCGCAGACGACAAAGGGTGGATGGCTGATTACCACACCGGTACAGGTGTCCGCCGCAGCGTTCAGTTGGCTGATGGTTCGTCCATTCAGCTCAATACCGCGACCTCTATCGATGTGCAGTTCAGCCCCACTGAACGAACGGTTTTACTGCGTCACGGTGAAATCCTGGTCCAAACCGCGCCAGATACCGCCGCGGCGAACCGACCCTTTCGTGTTCGGACGGCGCAAGGGCTGATCGAAGCTTTAGGTACCCGGTTCAGCGTACGCCAGCATGAGGCGCTGACTGAGGTGGCCGTATTCGAACATGCGGTGCGCATAGAACCCAGTCAAGGATCGACTTCTGCCTACCTTACCCTGGATACCGGACACACTGTCAGCTTCACCAACAAGCGAGCCAATAACGTAACGAGTCTAGCCATCGGATCGGGCGCCTGGATTCACGGGATGTTGATGGTCGATCGCATGCGCCTGCGAGACTTCATCGCCGAGCTTGCGCGATATCGAGGCGGCCTCGTTCGATGCGACCCCGCTGTCGCCGACATCCGAATATCCGGAACCTTTCCAATGGACGATACCGACATGGCGCTTGCCATGCTCGCTGCGACCTATCCCGTCACTGTCCGCAGGCGGTTGCGCGGTTACTGGGTGACATTGGAGCAAGGGTGATACTTTTTTCGATCTCAGCTGGCAAAGAGAATGAAACCCTCAATTTGACCAGCGAAGGACCGATACCTCATGTCTGCACCACCATATCGCGAGCATCCGCTCAACCGGGCCGTTCGGGCCTCCGTTATGACCGCCTTCCTGATGGCGGGCCTTGCCCATGGCACCCACGCTTTCTCAGCCCAATCCGCCGTCCTGGACGCTGTGCAGCAAAAGCATTTCGATATCCCTGCTGGACCACTTGGTCAGACATTATCCCGTTTTGCTCTGGAAGAGAAAATTGCGCTTTCTTTCGAACCAGCGCTCACTAATGGGCGGCAAAGCCCGGGCGTATCGGGTAATCTGACCGCCCGGCAGGCAGCGACAAGATTATTGGCCGGCAGCGGCCTGGAGCTCGTCGCACGCGGGGATGGCAGCTATTCACTCAGGGAAACACCGGTCGCCAGCAATAGCGCGGAGGTTACGTCGCTGGCAGCGGTACGGGTCGCGGGCCATGTGGATTTAAGCGGCACCACCGAGGGCACTGGGTCCTATGCGGCAACGCGCACCAACACAGCTACGAAGCTGGCATTGTCGCCGCGCGAAACGCCGCAAACCGTCACGGTGGTGACGCGGCAGCAAATGGACGACTTCGCGATGACCTCGGTGGACGATGCACTGGAAGCAACCAGCGGCGTGTTTGTCTATAACCGGAGCAACAACGGAAGCGCCTACTACAGCCGGGGTTTCAGCTTGCAATCCCAGTATGACGGCGTACCGAACCCGATCGGCATCAGCGAATTCAACCGCGTTCCACCCATCGACAACGCCTTTCTTGATCGCGTGGAGGTACTGCAAGGCCCCTCTGGCTTACTGAGCGGAGCGGGTGATCCTGGCGGTACGGTCAACCTGATTCGCAAGCGCCCCACCGATACATTTCAGGCACAAGCCGAAGTGCAACTCGGCTCATGGGACCAAAAGCGTCTTGTTGGCGACGTATCCGGACCGCTCACAGAATCAGGCCATGTCCGAGGCCGCCTGGTCGCAGTCGTGGACAATAACGATTCATTCATCGATTATGTTTATAACAACCGCCGCGGCGTCTACGGCATACTCGAAGCCGATCTCACCCCCACCACCACGTTGACGACCAGCTTCCAGTATCAGCGGGACAAAGGCCGCATGCACTCGGGCGTACCGCTTGGGCCAGATGGCAGCGACCTGGGCTGGCGCCGCTCGATTTATTTTGGCAACCCCGACGCCCAAAGTATCAAGGAATACAAGCTCTACACCTTGAGCCTGGAGCAAAGACTCCCGGCAGACTGGTTAATGAAAGCCACATACAGTCGCAATGAAACCGACGTAAACAATACCAAAGGAAGCTGGGCCTGGGGCAATCTGGACGTCGCCATGGGCGACGGTCTATCGCTGAACCAATACAAGTCTCTGCGCAGAAACTTCAACTCGGATTCATTCGACGTTTATGCATCCGGGCCTGTTACGCTGCTGGGGCGTCAGCATGAGCTTGCGTTTGGGTTCAACGGGTCAACGATGAAAGATGACAGCCTGAACACCGGAAACGTCCCGACACCGATCAATGTGTACCACTTTGATCCCCACGCGTTACCTGAGCCAGTTCTGGGCACACCGTCTCCCTCCGAAGGCAAGACTCAACAATATGGTGCCTTTGCCGTTGGCCGATTCAATTTATCTGATTCACTCAAGCTGATCGCCGGTGCTCGCGTTAGCTCATATGAGCAGCGAAACCTGCTTACCGACGAAACAAACCAGAAAGAGAACGGCGTTGTCTCGCCTTACGCAGGGCTGGTCTACGATATCAACAAGCAGCTCTCTGCTTATGCCAGCTATTCCGATATCTTCAAGCCGCAGAGTCAAAAAAGCGCGGACGGCGATACCCTCGAACCCGTGGTTGGCGCCAACTACGAGATAGGGTTGAAAGGAGAATTGTTCGATGGTGCGCTGAATGCCGCTGTGGCGCTATTCCGCCTGGAGCAGACCAATCTGGCCAGACTGGATGACTCCGTGCCTCCGGATCCAGGCAATGCCTGCGGTGGATCCTGCTATATTGCCGCCGATAAGATTGTGAGCCAAGGCGCTGATGTGAGCGTGAATGGAGAAATTCTCTCCGGATGGAACGTTGCGGCGGGCTACACCTACGTGTCCAGCAAGTATGCCTCTGGCACCAATAAAGGCGAGCATTACATGCGCTCGCTTCCGCGGCACAGCCTACGTCTGGCAAGCAGCTACAAACTGCCTGACACACGCTGGACTATCGGTGGCAACCTCCGTGTGTTCAGCGAGCTGGATAACATGGGTTCCGACTACGGTATTCACCGGGGCGGAATGGCGCTGGTTGGGCTAACGGCCAAATACCAGATCAGCTCGCAAGCAGAGGTCACTCTTGTGGTGGACAATCTGTTTGATCGACGATACTACGCAACAGTGGACAGTCTGTACTACTCCCCGTTTGGCGAGCCGCGCAGGATATCGGCCAATCTGCGATACAGGTTCTAATGCCTCGGCGGTATTGTCCATTTCGTTCACGCGCGACGCTCGGGGCTGCCGGCCTATGGTTTCAGGTTTGCTGCGCCGGATCCCCGTGCGTACGCCGCAGCAAGGCATCGACAAAGGTTCGAACTGCCGGCCCGAAAGGACTGTCGGTTCGATGCATGAGATAGGCCCTGCCCTTGGTTTCTCCCTCGGCGCCGAACTCCGCGATTGATAAGCGTACAAGACGCCCGTTGGCTAAATCTTCGTTGACCATCCACAGGGGCAGGTTGCCCCAACCTATGCCCATGCGAATCAGCGCGTGCTTGGTGGCGTTGTCGCTGACACGCCATGTACCAGGCGACAGCACCGCAAAATCACGCCCTTCTGTGAGGGACGAAGGATCCTCGCCGACGATCTGGATATGATCCGCAAGCTGCTCCGTTGTGATCTGCTCCTGATTTGAAGCGAGCATCGCCATAGGATGGCCGGCGGCTACGACTGCGACGCGACGCACATACAAAAGGGCCTGCCGCTCGATCGCGGGATCAGGAAGTTCAATGCTGCTGATTGCCAATGCCGCCCGGCGCTCGCGCAACGCGAGCACGGCTTCGCCGAGCGAGGCTGTTTGTACCCGTATCATCACAGACGGGTAAGTGTCATGAACATCTTTCAACGCTTGGCTGGCCAGTTCAAGCGGAAACTGTGGATCGAGCGCCACAGTAAACCCGAGCTCGACACCTTCCCCAAGACCACGCGCCCTGGCCCGCATCTTGTCGACTTTCAGAACAATGCCCCGGACGTCGGAAAGCAATAGACGTCCCTCTGGCGTCAGTACGGGCCGGTGCCCCGAACGATCAAACAAGAGCACACCGAGTTGCGCCTCCAGTCCGGCTATTGCATGGCTGACCGCCGACTGCACACGCATCAATCTTGCCGCTGCCGCACGGAAGCTGCCCGTCTCTGCAACAGCGATGAACATACGCATCTGATCAAGCGTCAGCGCATCGAGCATGATCGATCCTTTAGATCAAGTTGAGCAATATTTTATCAATTATATAAATCAACTTTGGCTGTCATCATGGTTGCCTGCCTTGAACCCGGAGTTCCCAGATGAGCCATACCCGCCAGACGTCCGACCATTCACCATGGCCAACCATTCTCGTGATTGTGGGCGCTGGCATCCTCGCTGCCTGTCAGGTAGGCAAAGTGCCCATGGCGCTATCACAGGTGCAGCAGGACCTTGGCCTGGACCTGCCCACCGTTTCATGGTTGATTTCAGCTTTTGCAGTGGTTGGTGCAGCAGCAGGCATCATTACTGGATTTGCTGCGGATCGGATCGGCCCCAAGCGAATGGCATTGGTGGGGCTTGTAATTCTGGCAGTGGGTTCGGGTATGGGCACCTTTTCAGGCGGTGCATCCAGCCTGGTTGTGGCCCGCATTGTGGAAGGTGTCGGTTTTCTTGGCGTAGTCGTTGCCGCCCCAACCCTGATTGCCCTGTTTACGCCTGCCCATCACACCGCACGAGCTATGGCCATATGGGCCACGTTCATGCCAGTAGGCCTGACGCTCGTCATGCTGGCCGCACCGATACTGAACCTACTCTCGTGGCGAGGCTTCTGGGCGCTCAATGCGCTCTTGCTGGCCGCATATACGGTGCTTTTTGGCTATGTTGTCAAAAGCCAAGCTGTACGCACCGTGCAACAGCGGCCCATTTTGAACGATGTCGGAGAAACAATGCGCGCATCGGGGCCATGGCTGCTTGGCGGTTTGTTCGCCGCATTTGCGGCAGCCTACTTCGCGGTATTCGGTTTTCTGCCCGCCTATCTCTCGGAACGTCTGACGGTCAGCGCCGCGACCGCCAGCATGCTTAGCGCCGTGGCAATCGCAGTGAGCGCCGCAGGCAATATCGCCGGAGGACTACTGCGTGCCCGCGGTTATCGCCCGACACAGCTGCTATACGCAGGATTCAGCATAATGGCCATATGCGCCATTGGCATATTCAATGCCGCGACGCCCGCAATACTGATCATCGTGCTGTGCGGGCTTTTTTCTCTTGCCGGAGGCGTGATTCCAGTTGTGCTTCTCGCAAGTGCGCCCCACTCCGCCCCTCGCCCAGCACTCGTGGGTGCCACAATGGGTTTTATCATGCAAGGCAACAACATCGGTTTGCTGATCGGCCCCACTTTAACCGGCTGGGCGGTCGCCAAAATGGGGTGGCCAGCCGTTGCATATCTGGTTGTGATCTTTGTGTGTGTTGCCTTCCTGCACATTCCAAAGGCGAGCCAAAAGCTGCATCGCTCCCTCGCTGCCAATGACTGAACCCGCAAGCTCGGCGAATTTTTGATCCAATTCGCGATCAGTCAGCGGTGACTCAGGGTCACCTTTACGTACAGGCTGAAAATAGACCAGACACTGCCCATTGTTGAGTTCAAACGCTATCCTGGCCGCACGGTCTCGAGGAAATTTACGGTCTATCTCCGTATCTACCGCCGTTGTAATTCGACTCATCAGCTCGCGCGTCGCGGTGCATGCGATACGCTCGGCAGAATAAGCATTCAATCGTACATCGCCATAGATGAGCGCAGTCGCCACCATGTACTTCACGCTGAATCGAGCTTCACCTGCTGTGGTGGGATCCTCGTGACAAGCAATGTCCAGCGCGGGCTGGTAGGTATCGATGTGTATATGACGGATATCGTCCGGATCGACACCGTACAGGCGTTTCAACGCCAAGACGCCATCAATCGCTGGAAACACGTGCCCGCAACCCACGTGGTTTTTCACGGTAAGCCTTGTGATGTGGAAATCCTTGCCAAAGGTATCAGCAACGCCTGACCAAGACGGCCCATCGCTCATCGCTTGCCCCAATCCCGCTTCGCCTTCCAGGATATCCAACGACCCCGTGATGCCTTGGCGGGCAAGCTGCGCGGCCAAAACCCCCGCCTCTGCGGCTCGCCCGGGGTGCAGAGGCTTGGACATCGAATCCCTGCGAAACGCCTGTTGAAGTCCTGCAGAGAAAGTTGCGACAGTCGCCAATGCATGGGCAAATGAAACAGCATCTAATCGGTAAGTGGCGGCGGCCGCTGCTGTCGCACCAAAGGCTCCTATTGTGCCGGTGTTATGCCAGTAGTGATAATGCGCGCGTCCCATCACTATCCCTATCCGCGTGGACACTTCATACCCAATGATCACGCTATGCAGAAAGTCCACCCCAGATATGCCAGTCTCTTGTGCTGTGGCAAGCGCGGCAGCAATGGTGGCAGCGCCGGGGTGATACATAGCATCGCGAAAACTATCATCCAACTCTGCCGCATGCGCCGCCGCGCCATTTAACAACGCCGCTGTTCGCGTAGTCGCGCGTCGACCCAGAACGAGGTAGGAATGGCCGCGATCCAAGTCGTCCGCAACGGACTGTTCCAACAATCGCACAATTTTTGTCTGCGTCCCCGGAAGCGCGGAAGCGTACCAATCGATGACCGCCCGCTTGGCATGATGTACGACTGCGTCGGGAATCGGTTTGCGCAATAGCGCAAGCGCCTCCTGAGCCAGTGTCTCAACCGCATACATACGAATTCTCGCATTTGACCGGTTGGGACATCTGGAGGACGGCGATTCCATCTGCCGCCTTCACCCCCTGCCCTTGTGGCAGGATAAACAACGGGTTGATTTCCGCCTCAACCAGATGCACTCCCATCTGGACAACCATGCAGGAAAAGGCAACGATGGCGTCAGCAAGAGCTTGCACGTCAGCTTTAGGGCGACCACGATAGCCATCTAACAGAGGCCAGGTTTTCAGTTCGCGCATCATACTGAAAGCATCCTGACGATCCAATCCTCCCTGCGCCGGGAGCAAGCGCATTGTCGTGTCCTTAAAAAGTTCAGCCGTCACGCCGCCCATGCCGAGCAGGATGGCATCCCCCACCGGATCTCGATGAAAGCCAAGAATCAGTTCTACGCCGCCGCTCACCATCTCCTGCACCAAATAGCGCTCCGGCGCTTTGCCGGTATGTGCTAGAACCTTTTCCCTCATGGCCTGCAGTTGCTCAGGCATCTGCTGCGCAGTCACGCCTACTACAACGCCACCCACTTCGCTCTTGTGCGCAATGTCGCGAGACAGAAGTTTGAGTACGACGTGAGGACCTAGCGCCTCTGCTGCAGTCTGTGCCGTTTCGACATCGTCGACGACAGTCTCTCGAACTGACGAAATCCCGAAACAAGAAAACAGCTGCTTGGCTTGCGCTTCGTCCAGCGGCCCATCTTCGAACTTCGGCATGGTTATATGATCGGTCATTATGGGCACCGGAATTGAATCATTCTGATGCGCCACTTTCCACATCGCTTCCAGCGCGGCAGCACAGCTTTCTGGCTCGGTAAAGGCGGGCACTCCCCGCTGATTGAGCAACGCTGTGATGTGCGGTGCATATGGGCTCACATAAGCAATCACCGGCTTGGTGCTGTCCTGCAAGCAATCACGAATCGCGCTGGCCATCAAATCAGGAACGGCAAGGCTTGACGAGCCCACAATAATACCAATGGCGCCGTAACCGTCACTCTCCAGTACCGCACGAATCGCACCGCGCAGTAAATCCGGCCGCAAGCCCGCGAGTGTGACATCAATGGGATTTCGGTCCAGTGCTGCATGGTCGCCGGTCTGCAGCGCCCGTAGCCGGGCCGCCGTGTCTGGATCGGGCGGTGGTGTCTCGAATCCATTGAGCCCGAGCGCATCCGACACCAACGTCCCAGCTCCGCCCGTCGAAGTCAGAATAGCGATGCGGCGACTTTGAAGCACTCGGCCCGCCGAGAGCGCCGCGGGAATATCCAGCAAATCACTGAATCTTTCTGCGCGGATGATGCCCGTCTGTTTGAACAAGGCTTCGTATACATTGTCAGCTCCGGCCATGGCACCAGTATGAGACACCGCAGCGCGAGCGCCCGACTCCGATCGCCCTACCTTGAATGCAACGACCGGCTTTCCCGCGCGGGCGGCTTTTATGACAGCTTCCTGGAACCTAGCCGGATGGCGGATCGTTTCAATATATAGTGCGATAACTTTTGTAGTAGCGTCTTCAGCCAAATAGCTAACGAAATCCGACAGATCCAGGTCGACTTCATTGCTTGTCGAGATCAGCGTGGACAGTCCTATGCCGCGTGCCGCAGCACGCGACAGCAAAGAACCCACGATCCCGCCACTTTGTGACACGACTCCGATTGAACCGACGGGAAAAAAATCCATCTCCAATGCACTACTGGCAGACAAAGGAATATTTCTTGTGAGATTCACTAGCCCTATTGTGTTCGGGCCAAGAATACGCATCGGGCCTGCCGCCTTCAACAACTCCTCCTGACGCTGTGCCCCTGTCGCACCAGCTTCCGCGTAGCCGCTTGCCAGCACAATGGCGGCAGCGGTGCCACGCATAGAAAGTTCGTGGACAGCGAGATGCGCACGTTGCGCGCCCAGCAGCACAATACCAACATCCGGTGTTTCGGGCAGTGAGGCAATATCCGGGTAGCATTTGAGGCCGTCTATTTCATCAACTTTTGGATTGACTGGATAGACTGCGCCATCAAAACCATGCTTGCGCAAATAGGCAACAGGCCTTCCCGAAGTCTTGGTCGGATCGGCCGAAGCCCCGATGATGGCAACGCTACGAGGATTAACCAAGCGGGAAATCGCATCCATATCGTTCAAACCTTTCCCGTCGTTGCAACAGCACGGCGTTCATCTCTTTGTTTCAAAAACGCCCGCACCGACTCACGATGCTCGTGCGAGGTATAGCAAACAGCCTGTGCCTGACTGCCCTGTGCCAAAACCTGGCTGGCACTCAGCTCAAAGGTCTGGTTCAAAATCGCCTTACCCAATGCCAGGGCGGTAGCGGAGCCCCCGCTCACTTCCTCTGCCCAACGCCACGCGGCAGGCAGAAGTGCTTCAGATTCAACAACGCGATCTGCGATACCCAGTTGCAGGGCTTCACGTGCGTCCAGACGACGGCCACTAAAGATCAGATCTTTCGCCGTAGGCAAACCAACCCGGCGCGGCAACAAGTAGAGCCCCCCACCATCAGGAATCAGGCCACGATTGATATAAGACCAAGCGAATGTCGCCGCCTCACTGGCAAGCACAAAATCACAACTGATCGCCGTATCCGCGCCCAGCCCGGACGCTGCACCATTGACTGCCGCAATGGTGGGCTTGGGCATGGAGTGCAATAGCGATACACATTGATGAACGCGCTGCTGCCGTGTCCATCCGTTGAAGCCAACTTGGCCAGGCTCCGCCTGCATGCGTGCTTCCATGCCTTCTACGTCGCCTCCGGCGCAGAAACCCTTTCCGGTACCCGTGAGCACTACGGCGCGAACATCCCGGTTAGACGCTACCTCCTGCAAAACGGCCAGATATTCGCTGCGCATCTCATCACTGAACGCGTTGCGCTTTTCTGGTCGGTTCAAATAAATGGTCGCAATGCCAGACTGTATATCCAGTTTGATGAGTTCATTGATCATGGAAAATCCTAAAATTCTGACTATTGACTGCGTCAATTCAGGGTAATGTTGCTTGACGCAACCACGTCGGCCCAGCGACTCTGTTCCTGCGTCACATACTTATCCAGGTCTTCTGGAGTGCCCGGCGTAACCATCAGGCCTTCATGTTGAACCTTACTGGTGAACGCATCGGATTGCGCAGCGGCGGTTGCTGCCTTATTCAGACGGGCGATCACCTCGGGGGGTGTGCCAGCAGGTACATACAATCCATACCAACTATCCAGCACATAAGCGTCAAGACCTTCTTCAGCAATAGTAGGAAGATCAGGCAGAGCAGGAGAGCGTTCCGCCGTCGTTACGGCCAATGCACGCAAAGTGCCAGCCTGAAGCGATGAGCCTACGGCAGCAGCAGTACCAAACATCATGTCGACATGCCCACCCAACAAATCATTGAGCGCTGGACCAGCCCCACGATACGGAATGTGCGACATATCGACCTTGCCGAGCTTCTCCAGCAATTCGCCTGCCAGATGCGCTGAAGTGCCCACACCTTGTGAAGCATACGTCACCTTGCCTGGGTCTTTCTTTGCTGCCTCAATAACATCCTGAACGGACTTGAAAGGACTGTCTGGCCGAACAACAAGTACGCTGGGAGAATGGCCCACCAATATGACCGGCGCGAAAGCCTTATCCGTGTCATAGGGCATGTTCGTACGAAGACTGGGGTTGATGGCGTGCGCGAATGTTGCCATCAGCAGGGTATAACCATCTGGTTTGCTGCGCGCGACATCTTCCGAACCTATTGTGGTACCCGCCCCCGGCTTGTTTTCAACGATGACGGGTTGGCCAAGTTCCCGAGACATGCCATCGCCAAGAAGCCGAGATATAAGATCAGTACCACCGCCAGGGGCAAACGGCACAATAATGCGTACAGCGCGCTCAGGAAATGCCGCTGACGCGGGTACCGAAAATCCAACGCAAGCCGCTGTCGCCATGACCATGGCGAGAAACCGGCTTGCAGATGAAAAAAAGCTTTTTTTCACTTTTATCTCCTCTCAGAATAGTTATGGCACCGCGGCTGAATATCCATGCCGCCGACCGCTAAGTGATGTTTTTCAGTGTAGGGGCTAAACTACAGCTCGATGCAGCTCTAATTTCACTGTATGGAATTAAAACCCCCGACAAGAGAGTGTCTGATGGCCAGGAAAGAAGAACTCCAACGACTAGCACTACCCGCACAAAATCGCTCTTTGGAGCGCGGGATAGAGATTCTTCGGGCGTTCCGTCCCGGTGCAGGTTTATTGGGGAACAGTGAGCTTGCAGATCGTACGCACCTTTCTCCCGCAACAGTCAGCCGGCTCACCCAGACACTTGTGCGCGCCGGCATGCTTGACTATGACCATCGCGAACGTGCTTACCGGTTAGCTGCACCATTGCTTAGCCTCGGGCAGGCGATGCGGGCCGGTTCCCCTCTGTTGCAAACTGCGGCACCGTTGATGCGTGCAACTGCCGAAACGCTCAAGATCAATGTCGGCCTGGCAACCCGAGACCGCGATGAAATGGTTTATCTGGAATCTGTACGCTACAACCGCAAGGTGTCGTTACGTAATGTCGTTGCGGGATTGCGTGTACCCATTGAGCTGACATCGCTTGGCCGCGCCTATCTCGCTGTTGTGTCCGAGGCGGAGCGCCATGCCATTATGGCGCATCTCAGGGCTCGTCGTTCAAGCGGATGGGACGTATTGGAGGTCGATATAGAAACTGCCGTGAAGAGCGTGGCCATCCACGGCTACTGTATCGCCTCTTGGCAGCCCGAAGTCGTGGCGCTGGCTACACCTCTTGTATTCGCGAACCATCCAATCCATGTTCTGAATGTCAGCGTCGCTGGTGGAGGATCGCAAGCAAAGGTTGAGCAAAGGCTATATCGACCGCTACTGAAACTCGCGGAACTGATCATGAGTAATGTAGTGTAGAAACACTCGTACACTGTATCGAGACCAACGTCTAATTATCTACGTTGCATATTCCAGCTTCACCGAAACTTCGTTGCGGTCATAGGAATACAGCCAACCCACGTTGCTTCTTACTTTATGGTGACGCAGCGTCAAGCTTGGTACAAAGCCGGCGACTTTCCAGCGCTCTGCGGTAAGCACCATGGTGTAGCCTTGTTCGTTATCGTGGCGGCGCGCCTCAAGCAACGGGTTATATGCACCGTAGCGACGGTATCGATAGCTGGCAAAAGCGGTGGCGGTATACCCCTGTGCCTGGAACGCTGAACCCACGCGCATTCCTGTTTGCTGATAGCGCTGCACATCAGCCCTGGCGCGGCTAGCTTCAGCATCGAGCCCAGCAAAGAGCGTGACGCCAGAAGCCGTGCTCCGGAAGTAAGTCGCGTAGAGGCTGAGGGCGGCGCCATCGAAATACTGTGCGTAGGCGTTCTGGCGATAACGCGTGATTTGATAGTCACCTTCCATCTTGATCATCGAGCGATCGCTGGGCGTTGATCTCCATTCCGCATGCAGGCCCCAGGTATCGTAGAGTGCGCGCTTTCCCCATTGATAATGCGTGACGGCCGGACCCACCAAGATCTGTTGACCAGCATCGCGATAGCTATAACCCGCCTGTGCAGATATCGAGGCTTCGTTGTATTGTGTGTGATGGCGATACCGTGTGGCATCTGCCTGCGCGCGCAGATAAAGGCCATGATGCTGTTTAAGTGGAAAGCGCCGCTGCAGGCTAGCCTCGACGTCTGAACCGAACGCCTTGATCTGTTTGGGAAGCTCGCGTTCTATATAGCACACGCCCGAATCGCCCGGCACAAGACAAGTGCGGCTAGCCGAACTCCGGTTGATGTTATCTGACCAGCGCGAGCCGACCGATAGCGTACTGGTCCATGCCCTACGTTTTTCGAGTGCTGCCAGATAGGTTGCAATGGTTCTTCGAACGCCTGCTGCGTTGATATCGGCCGAGCCAATCGCCCTGTATATTTCGGAAAACGCCTGCTCGGCCTCCCGTTCCTTGGCATTTTCAAACATGACACGAGCCAGTTCCAAACGCGCAGGCAGAAAGTCCGGCTGCAAGTATAAAAGCGCCCTGAACTCAGCCTCAGCCAGCTCCAATTGGCCGTGCGCACGAGCAAGTGCCCCTTGCGCATAATGTACGAGCAGCGGGTCTTGATCAGGCAACTGCACATACTCTGCCAAAAAGGACTGTGCCGTTGGCCACTGATGATGCTGCAACGAAAGATAAAGCGCTTGACCGAGATCGCTGGCATTCCGCTCAACGGCATACGTTTGTTCATCGGCCCTCAGACCAGGCGTTTTTCCAGAAGCCTCGACTTCAGCCTCTTGCAATAGCCCACGCTCCTGTTCAAAGGCTTGTCGTTCGATACGCTGCTGCTGTAAGCGGCGGGTGTCATCGCGCTCGATCGCGGCAGCCTGGTTTGTGAGTACGACCCCAGAAAACAAAAGAATGAGCAGGTAGTATCGATCCATGGAAAATGAGCCTGTTGAATGCCAGGAACAACGAGATCCTGTCGCCTGGAGCTACGCATGCCGCCAAGCCAAACGCACGATGAAGCTGAATAAAACAAGGGCCTGCCGAAACAAGCCCTTGTTCAAGGAAATTGCAGCCGGACTATCAGTACATCGAGATATGATCCCCTAAGCGCCCAGAAGCAAAGCCTTTGTTAGTAGCGGAATCAGCGGTTTTTTGTGCCGCCAAACGCTGTGTCGCGATTACGGTCAGCGAACTTCACCACGCCGGCTACCGCGGCTGCGCCTGTTCCAAAGAACTTGCCTTCCAGATCACCGCCAGTACCACCGCTGCTGGCGACGGTTACCCGAGAAGCTGTCAGACGTACGTCACGATCGACGGTTTTGATAGCGCCCCCGCTGAAACCGATATCGCCGCGCGAGCTTGCAGCGCCAGTGGCAAAATTGGCCGTAAGCGTGCTGGTAGGCAGATCATTGCCGGTGTAGTTGTTGATGGATCGTATGGTGTACCGAACTGGCGAGCCCGTAGGCAGCGTGCTGGCAACGTCGCTGTTCTCGCCGACATACCAAACCGTATGCGTACCCGGCGCCTTGGTGCCGACAGCGCCCGTTGGGGACTCTGCGTTCCATTCGCCAAACCAGATATCATGGCTGCCTACCTGAGAGAACGACCAAACGCCGAGTTTGCTGTGATCTCCCCGTTGACCGGGCCCAGGTGCACCACGACTGACGAGTAGTCGGCCACTATAGCTATAAACCCCGTTGCCATCTCGGTATTCGGGATTTGCAAAGTGAGAGGTCGACGCGTATGCCCCCCGCAATTGCCCGTCAACGCCAGCGCCAGGCTTGCCCTGATCATTTAACGGGTAAGTTGAAGCACCGACACGCACGCCACCAGGGTCGGAATGGCTCACGCCGCCAACGACTTCAGCTTGTGCCACGCTGCCTATGCCCGCAATGGCAAATGCAAGAACTGCTAATTTGAGTGTGTGATTCATGATGAAATCCCTTATTAGGACCTTGAAAACAGGACACATCTTTCATGAGCCAACCCCAGCAGTGACGCATCAGGACCTCGGCCATCGCTACTATCGCGACCGCCTGGCGATTAAAACTTAGTTGAGTTCTGATACGACACATTATAACTAATAACGGTTCTCATTATCAATAACTTATTCGTACTGTGAACTCCACGGGGGCAATGATGGTTCGAGGCGCATCCAAAGGAGGTTTGGGCACAGGCGACGCCCTACGCACCAGCGACAGCACCTCGTTATCCAGCTCAAGGAATCCCGAGGAGCGTGCAATCTTTTGGGAGAGCACATTTCCGCTGTCATCGATGTTGAACTGAACGTACACAATGCCCGTTTCCCCGCGCGAACGGGCGCCGTAAGGATATCTCTTGCGCCGTTCAAGATGCGCCATAAGGCGGCTTTGCCACGTAACCACCATGCGCGAGGGCGGAACATTGCTGGAAACCGACTGCGGCGCGGCGTTGACATCAGATGCGGTAACTTGAGCCTGCGCGGCGATGAGTTGTTGCGATGCCGCCTGTGAATCAGACGACTTGAGTTCATCTGTGGGCGTCTCTTTTTTGGGAGGCTTACGTTTTGCGGGTGCTCGCTTTTTGGGAGAAGGAGTTTCCTCCACGACAGGGGTTGGCGTGTCTTCCTGCGGCTCGGCAACCTCATCAGGCATGATGTCGTCCTGAGATTCCAGCTGCGTATCGGATTTTTCTGCAGGCAGGCTTTCTTGGGAAGACTGTTGATTCAGGGATACCTCATTCTGCTCGATATTGATAGCTTCAGGAGACTCCGCCAACTCGATCATAATCGCCGTGGGCGGCAGCGGCTCGGCCATAGGCGCCGGTGATTCGTAAATAAGCCACAGCCCAACCACCCCATGCGCGGCCAAGGTGGCCAGGCTACCGCCCATTCTGACGGCCAGTTCAGAAAAATGCGATTTGCGCCTGCCTTTCAAGCTAATGACTACACTCATTGCGCCGCGTTGGTCTTGAAAATTTGAATCGGATCAGAATTTGATGGTCACGTTTCCACGTATCGTTCGGCCAGGCGCCGGCATCTGGGCGGCATTAAGCGCATCCATGTAGTAGTGGTCTGTGACGTTGTCGACGGCGAGGTCAAACAGAACGCGCTGGCTGACTTGATAGCCCGCGTAAAGATCGAGCTGGGTGTATGGACTCCAGCGAGAAGGTTCAACGCCGCTCATGCCGATTGCCCTGCCATAGCCCGGGGCATAGCGGCTGCCAATGTAGTTTGCCCGCGCGCCTATATCAAGTTTTCTTTCGAGCAGTCGCATGCCTAGGTTCAATGTAACCGTGTTGCGCGGCGGAACTTGATGCAAGGAATAACTATGTGGAAGCCCTCCCGCCTGGCAAGTGGGCTCGCCATCCAGCAAAATCCCCTTACGCGCGCAAAACATGACTGCCATGTAATGGCTCCATGACAGACTGCCGTAATAGCGCCCGACATCATACCTGGCGGATGCCTCGAAGCCTCGCATCCTCGCGTAGTCAAGGTTGGTTCGACCTAGAATTTCAGTAACAAGGCGCTGACCGAAGAGCCCCTCTCCTTCTAAGCGAAGCCCGACACGGGTAATATAATCATCAATGCGGTTATCAAAATAAGCGGCGTGCAGACGAAGTTTGTCTTTCGGCAGGAAAGCTTCGTGGCTCAGATAATTGACACCAATTTCTAGATTCCGTGCGCGTTCGAGCTTGATGGGATTTTGGTCGACTGGCAAATAAAAAGAGGGGCCTGTCAAAGATTCAAATATGCTGGGAGCTCGCGTAGCCTTGCCGTATTTTGTGTATATTTTCAGGCCGTCTATAGGTTCGACCATCACTCCACCGGAGGCAGACCAGCCGCTGTCTCGGCGCGTAAATGAAACAGAGCCTTGGCCAAAATGATCGTGTGTTTTGTAGCGCGAATAGCGAGTACTAGCGCTGAGGGTCACACGATCAACGGGTTTGTATTCCAGCGCTGTAAACCCGCTAATCTCTTTGCGCGAGCCCTCTCTCGGGTAGCCTGTATTATAAACCTCTCTGAACCATTCCGTGTCTACGCCATCGGGCAGCCCTACACTTTCGTGCACAAATGCACCGCCATATTCAAGCTTGAACACCCCCACCGGATTTGTGAAACGAGAGGTGTTAGACGCGGTAATGCCGCGCCGCGTGGCGCCTACCCACTCTACCCATGGGCTGATTACTGGCGTGTAAATGAATTGTCCGAGCTCGTTGATATCTACCTGAACCCCACGATCAACTGTATTAATGCGATTATCCGTGACTGTTTGAAAGGCATCTATTTTCAGATCGATAAGATTATTGTTTTCGGGCTGCCATTTATAGCGGGAGGTATAGGTGTCGAGCGTGATGTCGCTTAAAGGATTCTGATAAGGTGTCGCCGCAAGACGCGTTCCAAAAGCCGTTCCATAAGCGCTCTTATATTGCCGGTAGCCCAGCTCTAGCGTATGGCCAAAAGCGGGTTTCAAAGTGCTCTTGAGCAGCCAGGACGTGTTGTTTGTGGATGTGTTCAGAATCTCTTCGCCCGCCCGGTAAGCGCTGAAACCGGCATTTCTGGCTTCAAGACCACCGGTTCTAGGATCTCGCATGGGAACCAAGTGTGCGCCATTGTCTCCCCGCGCGCCTGCATGGAAGTTTCCGCTTTTTCTACGAACATATCCCGCTACGAAATCCACGTAATCTGTAGTGACTGCAAACACAGCGCTACCAGATCCTCCTGTTGGCTTGAGGAGCGAGGGTCGACGCATACCTTCTGAATAAAACCGCGTATCTTCAGGAGGCAGCTCGGGATTTTCACCATACATCCACACGGGCCCTTTCCAACCACCTGTTGTACCCACCGGAGGCACTGGTGAACTATTAGTGGTGAACCCACCCTTTAGGCGCACCCCGTAGCTACGCCCGGGCAGCAGGATGTCGTGTACCCCGATGGTAGAAGCGCGCACTACACCACCAGTCGCACCTGTAGCATCGGCGGCAGAACTGATGCCTTTTTCGATAGCTACGGAACTGATGAAATCAGGGTCGATATAGCTGCGGGGTGTAGCACCTCCGTAACCCTGCCAGATAGTGGTTTCTTGCGTCGCCCCATCCACAATGACTGGAACTCTGCCCTGCCCCTGCATGCCGCGAATATTGATGTCGACAGCACCGGAATTGCGTGCGTCCGCATTCATTACGCCTGGAATGCCGGAAAGAAAATCGCCGACCGAGGTGCCGCGAAAACGCTCGATCTCTTCGCCCGATATATATGCAGCAGATCCAGCGGAGGTATAGGGCACATCGGCGGGGTCGATACTGCGCTGCCCAGCTACAGAAATCGTGCCCAGGGTTGTGACGGCTCCACCTGACGAGGTGGTGCTCGATGGTGCTTGGTTGACGGATCCGGGGAGTGGGCCCGTTGCAGCCCCGGAGGAGATGGACTGTGAAGGCTGCCCGTGCGCATCTGCGAGTGCTGCCATTGAGATAAACGCTGAGCTAATCAATGCGGCGAGATGACGTTTTTTGAAAATTGCTGGCGCAAGCCCATTGTTGACACCAGTAGAGGCTGCTTTTACAGATGGCTGCGTCAAGGCCATCCAGTACTTTGGTTCCATCAAACCCCCAATTGCGTTTTACCTGTTTCGATCGGACCGTGCTTGTGCAATAACCAGCACGAATCCCGTGGGGAGAAACGCATGAGGGAGATGGATTTTCTCAAATAAATTGTGTGTGTCGCCCAAGCAAGGTTGAGGGAAACTTGAGCGCAATAAGTGTAAACACTAGGTACTACAAGGAATCTCAAAATGATACATTTCGTCCTTACATTTAACTGAATATGACGACGACCAGTCGTTCAGCACTCACAGGACCTGGTTGCCATGCGCCTCCACAAACGAATTTTGCTTTCCGCGATGGCACTGCTAGGCGCAAGCGGTATGGTCAGCCAGCCAGCCGTTGGCGCGGACGCCGAGTATTGGCGAGCCTTGGGGCAGGCGATGACAGACATCAGCCGGCACAAGCAGAATTCCTATGCAACCAGGCTCGAACGCACCCTCGAAAAGTCGATGGCAAGCACCACCACCCGATATCGAATCGACAATGACTACACAGATGTGGTGATGTATGCCGGAGCAAAACCGTTAGCACTGAGATTTAAATTCGAAGGGTGCACGAATTACTCCGCCTGCAAAGCCTTGCACGCCGGCATTCTTTTTCCTTCCAGTAACTACGATCCGACCTTCAATTTGCACAGGCTTCCGGTGGAGAATTATTCAAGCAAGCAGCGCCCTGCCGATGGCTTGACACTTTTTTCGGGAAATCTTGTCAAATTCGAAAAGCACTACCCACTGGACAGCAGTTTCTCCGATGCCCAGATTCGCACGATCCTGGCGGAGATTTACGCCACTATCGAAAAGGTTCAAGGCATTAAACTGAATGCGCCTGCGGGCGCCAGAAACGCCGCAGAGACTAAAAGCATTGCCTTTGCCAGAAAACTTCCTGAAATGCTCAATCGCAACGGCAAGGTTGAGCGCGTCGACAGCGACGAAGTCAAACAGGAATTGCACAGCGAGCCAAAATCCCGCAAATTTCTCTACCGCGTCCAGGATGAGCGGCACAGCGCCGATGCGCCGTCGATCTATCTGATTGCTGGCAATGATTGCGAAGCGGAATCCGTTGGGTCGCAAAATAAGCATTCCGCCCAGGACATCTACTGCCGCTCGTATTCAGCCCATTACCCGTTCGGCTTCAGCATGCCCGTGCAGAAGTTGATGGAAGGCTTCAATAATGAGAACGGTTCCATTGCCACAGGCCGGTTGCGCTTGGCGAACAAAATTTCAGATGGCAAGGCTGCACCTGCTCCGTATGCCGTCGCTGAGCTTTTTACCCTGCGAAACAATGTCGAGTCATCGCCCGAGAATTTTCTTCGCGATCTCGATAGCTTCCTGACAGAAATCCAGGGCATGCTGCAGTAATACGGAAACCGACATTTTTATGAAAATCCTGCTCATGATACCGCTGGCCCTCTTGGTGGCCGGATGCGAAACACTTGATGGCGTTGCCCTGCCTGCCGTTCCTGCTTTTCTCAAGCCCACATCTCAGTCAATCGAAGACGAGATACCCAAGTATCTGGCAGAGTTCGGAACACTCAAGGGAACCAAGCAGGATGACACATGGAAGATACATGCTGTTGAAGGCAAGGCCATGAATTTCTTCGTTGGCACGAAAGCCTGCCCGGAAACGCCCTCGTGTGTACAGGTAACGCTTTTTTCCTGGCGGGCCATCCCTGAATCGGTCAAGCCGAGTGATTATCTCCCCGTGGCCAACCAAATTATGCAGAATAAAACCATCACTACCTACGTGGACGGCAAGCACTTCGCATTCAGACATAACTTCACTATCTACGATAGATTCGATGCCACGTATTTCGATGCGATGCTGTCACACTATTACCTGCAGAATGTTTTGTAAGGCTGTTCACTTTTCCGGCACGTAAATCATGCGCCCATCGTCCAGACGGTAGGTTACGCCTGCGCGGGAGCCCTCACCCTCGCCGACTTTTCCGCTGGATTCATAGCGTTTCAGTTCCTGCCCATCCTTGATGGTGATGCGCATATGTGATTCTCCGGGGTTTTCGACCACCACCACCCTG
Source organism: Allopusillimonas ginsengisoli (assembly GCF_004153455.1). Lineage (GTDB taxonomy): Bacteria > Pseudomonadota > Gammaproteobacteria > Burkholderiales > Burkholderiaceae_B > Allopusillimonas > Allopusillimonas ginsengisoli. The sequence goes on from NZ_SDQE01000002.1 coordinate 137,207, forward strand.
TCTTGCGAAAAAGGATTGAGTGGATTCTGGGCGATAACCACCATCAGCATGCCGATAATGACCAGGAACAAATCGATCAGATTGACGACCGAAAGCATAGGGTCGTTGGCTTCGTCGTCATCCAGAAAACGCATCATTCATTTCCTTGTTGGCTCAGTTGCCGCTGCTGCTCGAGTTGGCGCAGGTCTTGTAAAAGCCAGCGACGCCGTATGGAAAGGATAAAGAAACAGATGCTTGCGGCCGTAAGCGCCAGAATGACCGAAGAGAAGGCCGCCACCATGTTCTTGCCAACCGCCGCGCCATTGCTGCTGCCCAGTGCCAACAGCGCAGGCCCCATGGGTATCATGGTGGCGATCAGCCCAAGCATAGGGGCAGTGCGCGAGAGAATGCGCAGCCATTCCAGGCGTTTCATGATCCATAGCTCAAGATCGTCGCTGGTGACAAGTGGCTGCCTGCCTGCATACACAAAAAGGGCTGGTCGATAAGACCATCGCCGCCGCTGCATGGCTTCGACAATAAACATGCCCAGCATCACAAGCGCATAAGCAAGCGCGGCGGCAATCAGCAGCATTACGGGGACAAGGAACACACGCGAGACGGCGTACAGCAGGGTTTCTATTTCGGTAAAGGCAATCATCAAGTTCTCTGAGTAAAGGCAGTCATAAGCGTCACGGTACGAGCCTGCCAGCGATCGTTGCACGCTGTGAATACAATCCGCGGCGCAGTATCAAGGTATGTCATCGAGCATCGTTCAAGCCTGTGTGTCGGTTGTGCCAAACCTGCCACGCCCCGCCACTCGCACACAGCAGCAACATCAGTACCAGCAAAACGTATCGGGGGATGTAGTCCTGCATTTGCTGCGCTGCGACGGGTTCGAGCACTTGGCCTTGGACATGCTCGGTTGGTTCGTCTGGCTTTACAGCGCCACGCGGTGCAGGCCGCTCTTGTTGACTGCGACTGCCCTGCTTTGGTGGCGTTTGGGGTTCGGCGATGACGTGAGGCACAACCTCTGCGGCGGGCGCAGGCGCTGCGCTCAGCCCAAAACCCTGCGCCAGGTCGACGATGTACTGCCGGGTTGTTGCTGCCCCCGTATTAACGCCGAACTGATTTTCCAGCGCCAGCCATCGCTCGGCCAGAGCGCGCCGGGTCTCATTGGATGCGTTCCAGTATCCCTTGCGAATGGTTTCCGCCATACGCTCCAGCACCTGTGCCTGGGCGGTGGGATTATGACGCTCGAACCATTCACGCACTCCCAGTTGGCGCGTATCCATTACATAGGTATCGAATAGCGCCTGCCATTGATCGTCGCGCACCGTATTCGGATCTGCCACTTGCCAGCCGAACAGGTTGTTGGCGACATTGAGCACCTGAAGCGTGCCGGCATAGCCTTCCTGCTGCATGGCCGCAATCCAGTGCGGATTCAAATAGCGGGCACGCAGTTCGTCGGCCAGGAATCGGGCAAGGCCTGTCGTTTTGATGGTGTTGCTGCGCAGATCGCTGATCAACAGTTGTGGCGCGGTGCCATCCAGATGGCGAATGGCAGTAGACAAGCCACCCATGAATTCAAAGGAATGATCGGTGGACAGTACGCCATGCAGGCTCGACGAGCGCGACATGATGACGGCCTGAGCACCGCGCAGCTGCTCCGCCAGAAGATTAGCTTGTACAAGGGTTTCGCCCCAGCCTTTGCTGCCATACGCGTATCGACTGCTCGACAGAAACTGGCGCGCCAGGGCGGCATTATCATCCCAGCTTGTGGACTGCAGGGCAAGGCCGGGTACGCCGGTGCCATAGGCGCCCGGCGCATTGCTGAAAATGCGATAGCTTGCAGCGGCCTGCGCGGTTTCGTGAGAGAGCCCACTGCCCTGCAAGGTTGCGGCTATGCGACGGTTATGATCGGCAATGGGATTGTTGGGCTCATTGAGCCTGAAGAGACGATCCAGCGCATCGGCCAGCAGGCGCATGAAGCTATCGAACTGATCGCGATAAACACCCGTAACCTGCACGACCACGTCCACGCGGGGGCGCCCGAGCTCAGTGGCGGGGATGATGTCCAGCGCCGTGACTCGACCGCCTGCATCCCATACCGGACGCAGGCCAAGAGCATGCAGAATTTGTGCCTCGGTTACCCCCAGATGGCGAATGGCTTCGGAAGACCACAGGCTGAACGCCAGCTTTTTTGGAAATGCGCCGTGGTGCTCGCTACGGAAAGCTTGCAGCAGTTGCTCATAGGCCTTCGCGCCAGATTCATAGGCCGCGCGCGCCGGGATTTTGTCTGCTTCGAAGGCATACAGGTTGCGCCCGCTTTGTATGTCTGGATTGCGGATAGGATCTCCGCCGGCGCCGGGAGGTACAAAACGGCCCGCCAGCGCAGCCAGCAGAGTGTCGTTTTCCTGTGTGTTGCGCAAGTTGTGGTCTAGCCTTTTGGCCCGTTCAACAAAAGGCTTTAGCGCGGACTGATCGCTCGGGGTGCCAATCGGGCGCAGATGGACGGCCGCTTTGGTAGCCAGCATTGTCTGTACCGCCTGATATGCAGGTGTACGCTGAAGTTCCGAATAATCGTCGGCAAACAGTTCTGCACTGTTGGTGCCGAGCGCGTCGTAAAAGGGCTGGCCCAACTGCTGCATGATCGTGCTGACTCGGTGTTCGAGGCTGGCGGGAACACCAAAGGTGTGTAGCCCCAATGGCGTGGCGACGCGAGCCAACTCGTGCAGATGATCATGCAATTGCTGCAGAAAGCCGTCGAAATCCTGTTGGATGTGCTGCGCAGTCCAGCCCAGATCGTCGTGCAGATGCGCTTGTATGGCGGCGTGAGTGATCTGCTGCCGAACGCGTTCGCGGACCATCCCCTCGTCCACTTGTTGATACTCATGAATCAAATGGTGCAGATCGCGCAGTTGATCGTACAGCCCAGCTGGCGCGAAAGGCGGAGTCTGATGGCTGACTGTCACGGCTCGGCCACGGCGTTTGGCCTGTATAGCCTCGCCCACGTTATCCTGAATATAGGGATAAAACACCGGGATATTACCGGCCGCCAGAAACGGATAGTCGATAGCAGCCAGGCCTCTATCCTTGCCCGGCAGCCATTCCTGGGTACCGTGGGAGCCAAGATGGATCAGCGCATGCGAGCCGTAGTTGTTCTGCAGATACAGGTAAGCCGCCATATAAAGGTGATCGGGCGCTGCAGCAGTGTCATGATAGTGCGCCTGCGGGTTTGGCCCACGCGGCATCTGCGGCATGATCAGCAGATTGCCGCTTTGCCAACGGGGGATAATGAAATATTGCTCGCCATTTCGTTCCCTCACCGCCCAGTGCCGGGCCGGGTCGCCCCCGTGCTGCAGCTCAGCTCGCCGTTGTGATGGCAGGCTCGCCAGCCAGCGTTTGTAATCAGCCAGAGGGTAGCGCGCCGCCAACCCTTCGGTTTCAAGTTCATCGAGCGACACGCTGCCATGCAGGGCACCCAGCATGCGCTGGCCTGCCGCGATGATCTGTTGCTCTGTCAGTGCATCGCCAACGTGGTAGCCATCGTGCTTGAGCGCCGCCTGGATGGACACAATGCTGCGAGGCACATTCAGATTGGATGCTGCCATGTTTTTTTCGCCCGCGGGATAGTTCCAGAACATAAGTGCAAGCTTTTTTCTGGCCGGCGGTGTATGGCGCAGGGCAACGAGGCTTTTGAGCTTGGCGATCAACATATCTGCTTGCTCAGGCAGCAGATCCTCCACACCCTTGGTCCTGGCAGACAACACCACCGGGTCGCTCATGCCCCACCCTTCCGGCGCGGCCAGAAACACAGCCGCCGTGCGTGCCGGGACACCGCTGACTGCAGTTGGCCAATCAGCCGCTTCTCCTTCACCAAAGCGCAAGGTCTGGATCACAGGAATATCCAAGGCGAGAAAATCTTTGGTACGAGCGGATCCGTTACGCATATGAGTGAGATTGACCAGCACATCTACGCCGGCCTTGGCGAGAGCGCCCGCCACCCCGGCAGGATCGGACGCATCCTGCCAGAACACGATTGGCAACAGGCCAGCAGCCTCGCTGCGGGCAACCAGTTGATCGACCTCGCGGGTGAGCATATCGGTGATCACCCCTTGATGAATCAGGAAGGCAACCCGGCCTCTGCGGGCCGAAGCGGGGAGATCGTTCGCGCTGCCTCTACCGCCAATGCCTGTGTTGCGGTCGGTACTCACAGCCTGACCCAATACCTGGGGACTGCCATGCTGCGCATACCAGCCGAGATACGCACTGATGCTGTCGAATACCTGATCCGCCTTGGGGTGGTAAAAGCCGGTAGCTGGCAAGAGCCTGGGAGGGGCCATCAGATGCGGCTGTGGCGCGCCGCCCCTCTGCATGGCATGAAAGAGTTGAAAAAAACGCTGGAAGTTGTGTTCGCCGCCTGCTGCATAGAGCGCCGCCAATGCAGACGCATAGTGTGGCGCAAGCCCTTTCCAGGAGGGAGCGCCACCGCCGACGACCAGTTGCGAAGCCTCTTCATGCCGTTCTACCTGCTCCAGCCGCTGCATCAGCATAGCGCGATCATTGGGCCTGGGCGCATCGAGCAGCACGAGGTCGGTGTTAGCCAGCGCTTGCCGCAATACTTCGGGCTCGACCTTTTCTATATTGAGATCGTATAGACGAACATCGTGTTGCACAGCGAATTGCTGCAGTAAGCCGAACTTCTCGGCCGACACAAAGCTATTGTGCAAAACCAGCATCATTGGGGGATTCGCAACCGGAGTTCTGGCTTCTGGGGTTGCTCCCACCGCTGCCGGTGTCCCAGCCAGCGTTGTCGCGGATGCAGTTGCCGGAGCAGCCATGCCGGTGGTTGCTGACGAGACTTTTGGCAACGGCGAAGGTTGCACCGTGGCAATGGCGCTTGCCGTTGCGAATGAAACGGTGAACGCCAGCGCATATGCGCAGCGACGGGTCCAGGTGCTCAATGACATCAGAATCTCGCCGTTAGCCCAACAAAATAACGTCGCCCTTCATCGGCATCGCTGTAGATGCTGGCGTCGTCGTTGCTCAACCGCTTGTCTGTGAGGTTTTCGATCCCGACATGCACGCTCAACTGTTTGTTCAGGATGTAGTCCAGATACCAATGCAGCAAGGCATAGCCCGGACGATCTGATTGAGTAGGCGAGCGATATTGGTCGCCTATGTATTCCACACGCAGACGGGTGGAAACCTGGGCCAGCGGGGCCCACCCCAAGGTTGCGTTAACCCTGTGGCGCGAACGTTCGGCAAGCGGTTCGCCAGTAAGGCGATCACGCGCATCCAGATAGGTGTAATTGGCATCCAGGCGCCACTGACTGGGGAGATCGACACCCGCGCCCAGCTCCAGCCCGCGCAACCGCACCTTGGCCACGTTCTCGTAGTTCAGGCAGACCCTGCCGCGTTCGTAACAAGTAGGCTGCCTGACGGTTTCGATCAGGTTCTTGACATCGTTCTGGAACAGCGTGGCGCTGGCGGACCACGGACGCTGGTCGAATTCAACACCCAGCTCAAACGATTGGTTGGTTTCAGGCTGCAGGTTTGGATTGCCGCGGATGATGCCACGCCCACCCATTGCCGCCCTGGACTCATATTCCGGCGACAGTTGCTTGAGCGTGGGCGCTTTGAAACCGCGGCCTGCGCCGGCCTTTAACGTGAGTGTTTCCCCCGGATGGAACAGCAGATAGGCGCGAGGGCTGATCTCGGAGCCGAATACCTCGTGGTGATCTACGCGGCTACCCAGCACCAGTTCCCAATGTTGATCGAGCCGGATCTCATCCTGTGCGAAGAATGCGTAGTGGTCCTGGGATTTCCGGCCTTGTTGGTTAAGGGTTGGATCTTTGAGGGTTTCGCGCCGGGCTTCCGCACCGAGTGTCAGCTTATGCGCTGAGCCGAGAAAAAAGCCAAGATGGCCATCAAGCACGGTATCTGCAAAGCGATTAGGCCCGCTCGTCGTGTTGCCATCGCTTCGAGTATTGACGCGATCCAGGGTGGACCGATAGAAGCGGAACTGGCTATCTCCCCAGTTCCAGTTTGCCGTGTGTGACACAGCATAGCGCCGGCGCTGGACATCGTCTTCACTGTTGTAAGTGATGCCGCGCGAACCACCTCGTACACCTTCGCGGGCTTCATGCCCCGCATCGATGGACATGTCGATGCGCTGGCGCGGATCGGGTGTCCATGCAAGCCCAAGGTGACCTGTTTTGGCGCTGCGTTGATCTAATGCTGTCAGGGTTGTATTGCCGGCATCGCGCAAGGCATGGCGATGGCTGAGCTCGCCCCATGCGTTCAGGCCAAGACGCCCGGCAACCAACGGACCACCAAGATAAAAGCCATTCTTGAACTGATTGCCGCCCAGGCTGTGATCGTTCAGCAAGGCATAGCTGCTGAATGAGCCTTGCCAAGTGTCGGTCGCGGTGCGCGTTACGACATTGACCACCCCGCCCAGGGCTTCTGATCCGTATAACGAGGACATGGGGCCGCGCACCACTTCGAGCCGCTCGATGGCGGCGGTGGGAACCCATCCGAGTTCGTAGTCGGAATGCGCAATGGCCGATGCGGACGCGTTGATTCGCTGCCCGTCGATGAGCATGAGCGTGTGTTCGGCGCCCATGCCGCGAATGGAAATGCCACGGCGGCCAAGCCCGGTGTTTTCGAGACCTACGCCGACCGTACCTCGGACAGCATCGGCAAGATCGAGCACCGGACGTCGGCGCAAGCCTTCGCCATCGATCACCGTGACACTGGCGGGGGCATCTGCAAGACTGCGCTCGGAGGCTGTTGCCGTGACCACCACTGGATTGAGGCTGGTTACCCGCCCCTGCTGAACCGCAGAGGCGCGCTCTTGTTTTGGGGTGAAGGGTTGAGCGCCAACGGTGCTGGTGCCGACCATTAATGCCGCCAGGCAAACCGGCGTGATGATGCGCGTGGTCATGGTTGTTCTCTGAATGATGGTGTGCGCGATTTACCTGAAGCACACGCGTGCTTCATTGGTTACACACAAAAATGCAATGTTATAACATAACTTTATATGGCTATGACAACTGCATTCTTCAGAGAAAACGTGTTGTAGTAACGAAATCGCCAGCCGGCGTTACGCAGCCTTGCGGGATGATGCAGCTTCCCGCTGACGCTTGGCTTCTTCAAGCAAATAGGCCTGGTAGTCGTCCAGGTCGCCGTCAAAGTCTTTCATCCCGCCGCGCGACACCAGCCAGAACTCGTCGCATACCGACCTAAGCAAGGCGCGGTCATGGCTCACGAGCATGACAGAGCCTTCGAACTCGTTCAAGGCCACACTGAGCGCCTCGCGAGTCGCCAAATCCAGATGGTTGGTGGGCTCGTCTAGCAGCAACAGATTAGGGCGCTGCCACACGATCATGCACAATACCAGCCGAGCCTTTTCGCCTCCGCTCATACTGCCCACGCTCTGCTTGACCATATCGCCGCTGAAATTAAAGGTCCCCAAAAAGTTGCGCAAACCCTGTTCACGGCAGTCCATGGCGCTGGGACGCACGCCGGCGGGGGTATCGCGCGCCAGCCTGATCATGTGTTCCAGCGGATTGTCGGCCGGCCGCAGGACGTCGAGCTCCTGCTGAGAGAAGTAGCCGATATTCAGCCCTTTGCCGGTGATAATCTCGCCTGCCGTGGTTTTCAGCGCGCCCGCGATAGTTTTGACCAGGGTGGACTTGCCTTGCCCGTTCGCGCCCAGAATGCCGATACGCTGCCCGGCCAGTACCGAACGATTGATGTTGTGCACAATGACTGTCGGCAATGTGTCTGCCGGCGCATCAGAAGCCGGTGGATAGCCAAAGCTGGCATCCGACATCGACAGCATGGGATTGGGCAGGCTGAGTGGTTCCTTGAACTGAAACTGGAACTCGGCGTCGGCCAGCACAGGCGCGACCTTTTCCATCCGCTCCAGCGCCTTGACTCGGCTTTGCGCCTGCTTGGCCTTGCTGGCCTTGGCTTTGAACCGGTCAATGAATTTTTGCAGATGCGCAACTTTCTCCTGTTGCTTGGCGTGCGCCGCCTGCTGCAACAGCATTTGTTCGGCACGCATGTCTTCGAACTTGCTGTAATTGCCGCCGTAGCGCACCAGCTTGCCGTGATCGATATGCAAAGTGACGTTAGTGACCGCATCCAGAAATTCGCGATCATGGCTGATCACCACCATCGTGCCTGCATAGTGCTTGAGCCAGGCCTCGAGCCAGACCAGGGCGTCCAGATCCAGGTGATTGGTGGGCTCGTCGAGCAGGAGCAAGTCGGATGGGCACATCAAGGCACGCGCCAACTGAAGGCGCATGCGCCAGCCCCCTGAAAAGCTGTTCACGGGCTGGTCCAGCTCGGCCACGCTGAACCCCAGCCCCAGGATAAGCGCTTGCGCACGCGCTGAAGCATCATGTGCGCCGGCATCATGCAGCGCCATATAGGCGTGCGCCATGCGCATGCCATCGTCGCTGTTTTCTGCCTCGGTCACTTCGGCTTGCGCGGCCTTGAGCACGACATCGCCGTCGACCACGAAGTCGGTGGCGCTTTGCCCGGTTTCCGGCATGTCTTGGGCAACTTGCGACATGCGCCATTGCGCGGGCATGGAAAATTCGCCGCCGTCTTCGTGCAAAGTGCCATTGAGCACGGCAAACAGGGAGGACTTGCCAGCGCCGTTGCGCCCGACCAGGCCGACTTTTTCACCGGGGTTAAGCGTGACGGATGTCTGGTCCAGCAATACTTTGCTGCCGCGACGCAAGGTCACGTTCTTGAGGATGATCATGGAAAAAAGCGAGGAACTGCGCGGGGAAAGGCAAACAGTGTAGCATCCGGGGCCACCGCCACCCGAATGACCTTTGCCGGCGCTGCGCCATCCTGGCAAAAGAAAAATGATAAATTCAGTTAACGCACGCGCTGGCATCAAGCAGCGTGAGCCAAGCGAATCACCATCGTGCATTTCAAGACGTCACTTAACACTTTCCTGCGATAAGGCCCCGGCGTGACTCCTCTATCCACTCACTTCGATCATCTCGTCCTCATGATGCGCGACGAGCTGATGAATCGCGCACCGCTGTTCGAGCGTGATGGCTATCGCCTGACAGACCTGGCTGTCCATAATCTTGGGTCCATCAATCGTTTGATTCCGCTGGACTCTACCTATATTGAGTTGCTGGGATGGCCCGCCGGCAAGCCGCCGCAGCGCAAGGAGATCGCCGAGCAGCCCCTGGGCCTTGATGCGCTGGTGTTCAGAACCGAGGATGCACAGGCAACCTTCGAGCGATTGCAGCGTGCAGGGTACAAGGTGAATCCCGTGCAGCGCCTGGAGCGCCCTTTGCTGTTCCAGGGGAAGGAGTGCCTGGCGCGGTTTGATACGGTGCGGTTCTCGGTGCAGCCCGTTGCCGGGCTGCGTATATACTTTTGCCAGCACCTGACGCCGGAATTTATCTGGAACGAGGCGGCAATACACCACAAAAACGGAGCGAAGTCGCTTGACCAGATTATCGTGGAGGCGCCAGCCGCCCAGACTGTTTCCACGCAACTGGCCGCAGTGATAGATGGCAGACCGCACATCCGGGAAGATGGCGCCAATGTAATCGACCTGCCCAATCTGCAGCTTGTCGTGAAGTCCACCCCAAATCTTTCAGCGGCAAGCATTGCCCGGGCATCCATACTTCACGAAGATGGACGGATATGCGTATTCGATCCGCATTTGTAGGGGCGGCGGACAGTAAATTCCCTTAGAGGTATATTTTCGCAAGCCCTCTGGTAACGGCTTCCACGATTTGATCCTGTCGCAATGAGATATGCGCCGTCATGAGTGCCTGCATTTTTTCGGCATCGCGCTCCTGCAAGGCATTGAGCAGTGCGCTGTGCTGATCCTGAGTCGATTCCCGCACAGCGTTGTCCATGGATATCCAGCGCATGAATCTGATCCGGCGGCTGATCAGCACCAGCATTTTTTCCAGCTCCGCGTTGCCAGTCATCTTGGCCAGCCTGTCGTGAAAGCCTTCATCCAGCTCCACCAGTTCCGTCACAGAGGTGGATGGCGCCACGGATCGGCTATGAGCCAGGTATTGCCCGAGTTCGACGATCTGTTCATCGGTCGCGCGCTGCGCGGCGTAACGACAGCACTCCTTCTCGATGGCCAGGCGCAACTCGTATAAATCCTTCATTTCCTTGACATCGAGCCTGCGCCGCACATAGCCACGGCTTGATGCCTCCAGAAATCCCTCGTGCGCCAGGGCCATCAGGGCTTCGCGAACAGGTGTCCTGCTGACGCCCAGCGCGTCGGCCAACTCAGCTTCGTTCAGCCTTTCCCCTGGCTTGAATTCATAGAAAATCGCCATGGAGCGCAGACGATCAAGGACGTCTTCGCCCCGCTTTCCGCGTACTGACGAAATGGTTCGAGCTTGCATAAATTTAGTCGTGATCCGAATGACGGGCACCCGGATTATCTCACTTTCTCCGTGGCGCTTTTACTCTGCATGCAATTCAGTATACTATTTTGCATACTGAACAGGGAAAAGGAATACACATGTCCAAGATGAACGGCGCCGAGGCTGTCGTAAGAATGTTGCAGTTGAATGGGGTCAAGCATATTTTTGGCCTTTGCGGGGATACGAGCCTGCCCTTCTATGATGCGCTGGCACGGCTGGATCACGGCATGGACCATATCCTTACGCGCGATGAGCGCAGCGCAGGCTATATGGCGGACGGCTATGCACGGGTAACCGGCAATGTGGGCGTGTGCGAAGGGCCAAGCGGCGGTGGCGCCACCTATCTTTTGCCAGCGCTGGTGGAGGCGAACGAGTCGTCGGTAGCTGTGCTGGGAATCACGTCGGATGTCTCCGTCGTGTCTCGCGGCAAATATCCGCTCACTGAGCTGGATCAGCAGTCTCTCTATCGTCCGCTCACAAAATGGAACACTACGATTGATCTTGCCAGCCAGATCCCTGGCGCGATCCGCGGCGCTTTCCGTGCCATGACAACCGGCAAGCCCGGTGCGGCACATATCTGCCTGCCGTACGATATTCAGAAGCATGAGATCGATTCCCAGGACGTCTGGGCGCAGCCGCAGCACGCCACGTTCCCCAGCTTGCGCTCCTGCGCCGCGAATGCGGATATTGAACAGGCAGCCGACAAGCTGGTCGCTGCGCGCGCGCCCGTCATCATTTGCGGTGGCGGTGTGGTCATGTCTTCGGCGTGCGAGCAACTCGAAGCGCTGGCGGTATCGCTGAGCGCGCCGGTGTGCACAACCGTCAGCGGCAAAGGAAGCCTGGCTGACAATCATCCGCTCAATGCAGGCGTGGTCGGCACCAACGGGGGCGTGCTCGCCACGCGCGAAGTGGTCAGCCAGGCAGACCTTGTGCTGTTTATTGGGTGCCGCGCTGGCTCGACGACAACCGAACACTGGAAATTCCCCGACAGCAAGACGCCGGTCATCCATATCGACGCTGACCCCATGGTGATTGGCACCAATTACCGCACCGATGTCGGCCTGGTGGGCGACGCCCTGCTCACGCTTACTGCGCTGAATCAGGCCGTTGCACAGCGACTGGGCCAACGTGCGGTCGGTGCCATGGACGGCTATGCAGTGGTCGAAAAAGCACGCGCGGAGAAACATCGCCTGTTTGCAGAGCTCGCAAACTCCAGCGCTGTACCGATTCGACCAGAACGCGTCGTCGATGCGCTCAACCGATACCTTCCGGCCGAAGCCATTGTGGTTGCCGACCCGGGCACGCCATGCCCTTACTTCTCGGCTTACTTCAACGCACCCCAGGCGGGTCGCCATTTCATTACGAACCGCGCTCACGGCGCGCTAGGCTTTGCCATGGCCGCCGGCGTTGGCGCCGCGGTCGGACGGCCCAATGCCATGGTCGTGTCAGTGATGGGCGACGGCAGCTTCGGATTTACCTGCGGCGAGCTCGAAACGATTGGAAGGCGTAATATTCCCTTGAAAATGATTGTTTTCTCCAATGCCGTATTCGGCTGGATCAAGGCCAGCCAGAAAACGGGATATGGTGAGCGCTACTTTTCAGTCGACTTCGATCAAACCAACCATGCCCGGGTCGCCGAAGCCTTCGGTATCAAAGCATTTCGGGTTGAAGACCCGGCAGAGCTGGATCAAGCCGTCAAGGCGGCACTGGCGTTCGATGGGCCAGTGCTGATTGACGTCATTTCTCAGCCGCTGCAGGATACGGCTGTGCCGGTCAGCCAGTGGATGGGATGATTTCGCACCGTACCGCAAATTAAAACGACCAGGAGAGAGACAATGCAACGCGATTCCAGACTACCGTTTTCCCGCGCCAAGCTGCTCAAGATGGCAGGCACCTGCTTGCTGTCATTGTCGGTGCTATCGGCTGCCAGTGCCGCGGATCAAGCACCTATCAAGCTGGTGGTGCCCTTCCCGCCCGGAGGCAGCACCGATATTGCTTCCCGAATAATCCAGCCCAAACTGGCAGAAATACTGGATCGCAACGTGATCGTCGAGAACAAGCCCGGCGCCGCCACGCAAATTGCCAGCCAGTATGTCGCGACCAGCAGGCCAGACGGCAACACATTGCTGGTCAGCTTTGACAGCCATTCCATCAACCCCATCATCCGGCCGCTACCTTACGATACATTCAAGGATTTCAGAGGCATTACGTTTGCTCTGCGTTTTCCGCTGGTGATCGGCGCCTCGAAAGAAACACCCGCCAACAACCTGAAGGAATTCATCGCCGCGGCCAAGAAGGATCCGGACAAGTACACCTATGCATCCACCGGAGCGGGCTCGCTCAACCATCTTGCCGCCGAGGATCTGAAGCGCCAGGCCGGTATTAACGTGCTTCACGTTCCCTTCGGCGGCGGCGGTCCTGTCATCCAAGCCTTGCTGGGCAATGTGTCCAATATCACCTTCCTCAGCTATGCCGCCTTGAGCTCCCATATTGCATCGGGCAATATCAAAGCGCTCGCGGTCACCGGCACAAATCGACTTCCAGACTTGCCCGATGTTCCCACGGTGCAGGAATCCGGCTATCCCGAGTTCGAGGCTTATTCCTGGATTGGCATCTTTGCCCCCGCCGCAACGCCGACAGATATCGCCGACCGTCTGACCAGCGCCTTCCAGGAGGCATTGAACGACAGCGACGTGAAAAACAGGCTGACCAAGCTGGGATTTGAGGTGATGGCGACAGACGGTCCCGCGGTTGATAAGTACGCCGTCGAGCAATACCAGCGCTGGGACAAATTCGTAAAAGAAACCGGGCTCTCATTAAGCAAGTGAATACCTGCCCCTGACGCGTCATGGCTTAACCCAGCCACTTCATGAGCACCGGCGCAATCAGGGTCAGGCCCATCACGACAAGCAGTACAAAGGCTATCCGGCGCATGGTAGCAGCTGAACAAGGCGGGGGAAAACGCTTCCCCGCCAGCGTCGCCACCACGACCAGTGGCAGGCAAAGCGCACTCAATACAATCTCGGGCGTGTGCAGCTGCCCCTGCACCATGACAAACAACGTACGTGCGCCGGCAATGAAAGCATTCAGAAAAATCAGCGCGCTGCGTATCTGCGCCAGCGACATTGGTTGGCGATAGAGGTGATAGATCAGCGGTGGACCGGGTATGCCAAACATGCCGCCTATCAAACCACCCAGAAAGCCGTAGTAAGCAAAACTCCCTTGCCCTGATACGGTAGACAAGGGGGTGGGCCGCCAAGCCAGGCTGACTCCTCCGTGGACAATAATCAAGCCCAGCAGCACTTGAATGACATCCGCTGCTTCGCTGCTCAGATAATCAAGTAACAGCACTCCCACCACGCTGGCTGGCAAGACCGCAACAGCCATTACACCGACGATCTTCCATGGAACATGATGAAGATTGCCACGCAGCGCGACGCCGTTCATCAGTGTGACAATGCTGACGACGCTGGCAAGCGTGGCGACCGACACAATACCTGCGCTGCTGGCAAGGCCCATGATGACCATGGCCACCCCGAAGCCCGTTACGGTGTGGAAATACACCGCAACGAGAACGACCAGCGCAAATGGGACGAGCGCCCCCAAGTCCGGGACCATAGGCCTTATCGCACAGGAATCAGACCGAGCGAGAACCAGGGAACGAATGCAATCAACATCCAGGCAATGACCAACCCTATGAGATACAGCATTGCCGAAGGTACGATGCGCATGTATGGAATACCGGTGATGCCGCTGGCAACAAAAAGATTAAGGCCGAACGGCGGGGAAATAAAGCCTATGGCCGCGCCAACCAGGAAGATGACGGAGAAATGTACTGGATCCACGCCCATGGATACGGCAATCGGAGCCAAAATGGGCGCAAAGATCACCGTGACGGGAAGGCTTTCCAGAATGCAGCCTGCGGCAAATACAATGCTCATGCACACCAGCAATACGACAATCGGCCGGTCGCCAAAAAAACCAATAAAGTTGGCCACGAGCTCGCTGACGCCCAACAAGCCAAATACCTGCTGCATCACGATAGACACCGCGATCATGGGCGCCAACATGCCGGTAAGCTGGCCGGAACGCAGCAAAATATCCGGGAGTTCGCGCCAGTTGATTTCGCGTGTGATGAAAAGCCCCGCAAACAGGCAGAACCCCACGGTAATGGCAGCCGCTTCAGTAGGCGAAAATATGCCGGAGTAGATGCCATATATCACGATAAACACAGCAAAGAACCCCAGATAAGCTCTGCGCGCGGTCCTCATCACATTGCGCATATCCAGAGGCGTTCTTTGCCCCATGTTTTCGCGTCGGCAGCGCCACCAGCAAACAATCATCATGGCAATGACCATGAGTATGCCCGGCAGTATGCCGGCAATGAACAAGTCGGAGATAGACAGGTTCATAATGAAACCGTACACGATGAAAATAATGGAGGGAGGGATGATGATACCGACCGTGCCCCCCGCCGCCGCCGTGGCCGCCGCAAAATTCGTTTTATATCCATCCTTCACGAGCAAGGGATGCATGATGCTGCCGATGGTGGCGGTTGTTGCGGCATTGGAGCCCGATATGGCGGCAAACAGCCCGCAAGACCCTATGGTGGCAAGGCCCAGTCCGCCATGCATCCAGCTCAGGCAGGCATGGGCAAAATTGGCCAGGCGTCTGGCGATGCCGGCAGCGGCAATCAGATCGCCCGTGAGAATAAACAGCGGCAAGGCTAGCAGGCCAAAAAAATTCAGCCCTTCGAAGAGGGTTACCCCGATATTGGCGAGCGTGAAATCTATCGCCAGAGAAGCCCCAACGACCCAGAACCCAAGGACCAGAAAAATAGGCACGCCGAGCAGGAACAGACCAACCACGCCCAGGCTGACAAGAAGAAGTATCGTGCTGGTATCCATGGCGTTCCCCTATACGACGTTCGAGCCGACACTTTGAATGTCGACGATAAAAGGTTCCTTCCTGCGGTATCGTCCGATGTCCGCGGCAAGATTCTGCAGCGCACGAAACATCAACAGTACCCAAGCGGTAGGGGTCGCGCAGTAAAACCACCACTGCATCAAGTTATCGGTACCCTGTACGATGGAAAAATTATTGTAGGCAAGCATGGTCTGCTCCAGTGTGTAATACACGACGAGCGCGCCAAACACCAGCCACAACAAGGCGTCCAGCCACATGCAGGCATACTGTGCGCGATATGACATCCTGACGCGAAACTCATTGAAGCAAAGATGCGAGCGTCGACGGACGTTATACGAGCAGCCAATCCACGTTACCCATAGAAAAAGATAAATGGGAACCGAGCCGCTCCACGGAATTTGCTTGCTGAACAGGTAGCGCTGCGCCACGGAAAACACAATGATCCCGGCCATGGTCGAGTAAGCCACCAGGATAAAGGTGCGTTCGACATTGCGGTCCAGCCACCGCAGAATAGAAAACAGAGACGCCATCGATCATTCCTTTGCAGAAACGCGCAGGAGCCACGGAGGGCTCGCCGCGTCGCTCAGGTTAAAGGCCCCGGGGCAACTGCCCCGTGCCCTGTCGCCCGCTATCAGGCGGACTCCCACCACTTGCGGGGCTCGACACTTTCTACCGTTGCATCCTCCGGAATCTCGCGCACAACGCTATAGATTTCCTTGTAGGTGTCTGCCCCACCCTGCATCTTGTTGAGCCTTTCGCGCCATTGTTCCCAAGGCTTGGGCACAAACTCTGGCGAGCATGCCTGTTCGGCCTTCTTGATTTCTTCCGGAGGCAGCACTGCCACGCGCACCTTGTTCTTGCCAAACAGCGTATCCGGGCCTGGATCTGGCACGCCCCCGACAACTTCGACCAGCGCACGCTCGTTCTCGCGCTGAGTGTATTGTTGCGCCGCGTAAGCGGTCTCCATGATTACGTCCTGAAGATCCGGCGGAAGTTTCTCGAACGTTTTGTTATTCATGGCCGTGTGTTCTGTGCCGCAGAAAAACCGCAGATCCACCGCCTGCGACAGCACCGGCGACAGGCCGCCATAGCCAGCAGCGCCCATCCATGTTTCAGCGCCGTCGATCAAGCCAGACTTGAGTCCGTCGACGGTCTCTTCCCACGCCAGCGGGACAGGACCCAGATCCATGAGCTCCATGGCGATGCGACCCAACTGCGTACCCGTCACGCGGTTCTTGGTGCCGGCCAGTTCCGACAGTTTCGAGACAGTCGGTTTGTTGGCAAACTTGGAGCCCATCATGAGTCCGCGCAGCTCGCAGTGTGTAAAGAGGAACTGAATATTGTGCAAGCGGCGCAGCGGTTCGCGCAGCAAGGGTTCACTCTTTGGGTGATAGAAGAAATAATGCTGCGAGGCTCGGCTGGGGAACATGTAGGCAAAGTCGAGCACGTTGTAGTATGGCGCCGCACCCGCAGAGTTTTGCGTGCTGGCCGTGAACATGTCGACAATGCCTTGCTGTGTTTTCTTGACGCAATCAAGTTGATTGCAAATCTGGTTGCTGCCGATGAAGTCAACGCGAATGGCGCCGTCGCTGCGCTTCTCGAGTTCGCGCGCGAACCATAACTGGCCTGATTCCTGAATCTTGAGGTTTTCCTCGTTAAAGCCTGCCGCGCCCATCTTGAAGTTGTATTTTGCCTTGCCGCCCCGGTCTTGCGCCGTTTGCGCCGCTGCGCGCCCCACTCCTTCGAGCGTAAGCGGGCCAAACATACCCACCGCCGCCAGCATGGTAGAGCTCAGGCCATAGCGGCCTGCGATACGTATGAAACCACGACGATCCAAAGGTGTTTTCGTTGTCATTTCCTGTCTCCATTATCGGCTGTGTTCAGCCTGTGTAAGCAACTGCCGCCTTTCCTCGCGTATGAGATCCGCTACCTTCTCTGCCATCATGATGACCGGTGCGTTGGTATTGCCGGAAACCAGTGTGGGCATCGACGAAGCGTCGATGACGCGAAGACCTTGCACGCCGCGTACTCGCATCTGCGCATCGAGTACTGCCATGGCGTCCCCCTCGGGACCCATGCGGCATGTTCCGCTGGGATGAAAAATCGTGGCGCCGGTGTCGCGTGAAAACGCCAGCAAGTCTTCATCGGTGTCTGCTTCGGGCCCAGGCTTGACCTCTCTTTTGATGTAAGGTCGCATGGCCTGGGAGCGAGCGATTTGTCTGGCCGCCCTGATCGCCGCAACAGTGGTGCGGCGATCAAGATCGGTAGCCAGGTAATTGGACTGAATTTCCGGTAAGGCCAGCGGGTTTGTGGATTTGATCCGCACATGGCCACGCGATTCGGGTCGCAGCTGACACACCGAGAGGGTGAATCCTGAATAGGGATGTACCTTGCCACCCGCCATGTCCGCCGACAATGTGGCGACATGGAATTGGATGTCGGGCCTGTCGGATTCGTCCGGCAAGGCCCGCATGAAACAACCACCTTGATTGATGCCTACGGCAAGTGGGCCCTGTCGGCGTGTTAGCCACTCCAAGCCCATGCACACCTTGCCCCGCATTGAATTGAGTGCATCATTGGTGGTAATGGGTTTGGAGCATTCGAACCCCAAACGAATCTGAAGATGATCCTGAAGATTTTCACCCACACCGGGCAGGTCCACGACCACGGGTATGCCATGCGCCTGCAAAAGACTGGCTGAGCCAATGCCCGACAGCTGCAGCAACTGAGGCGAGAAGATGGCCCCTGCCGATACCAGCACTTCGCCATCCTGCTTGATATAGGCGCTTTGCTTGCGGCCCCTCTGCAGATAGTTAACGCCCACCGCGCGGCAGCCATCCAGGATCAGTCCTGTTGCGCGCGCATTGCTGCATACGGTGAGATTGCTGCGCCCCCGCGCGGGGCGCAGATAACCGGTCGCGGTACTGCAGCGCAAGCCTTTGAATGTTGTCAACTGGTAATAGCCCACACCCTCCTGATCCAGACCATTGAAGTCCGGCGTGCGACGGATGCCAACTTCTTCCGCGCCATCCAGGAAGGCCTCAATAAGCTCATCTTTGTGCGCGATGTCAGAAACCTTGAGCGGCCCCTTGTCTCCATGATATTGCGAGGCCCCGCGTTCGTTGGACTCCGACTTGATGAAGTATGGCAGGACATCCTCGTAGCGCCAGCCCTCATTGCCCAGGGCAGCCCAATGATCGTAGTCCTGTCGCTGTCCGCGTATGTAGATGAGCCCATTGATTGCGCTGGATCCGCCCAATGTCTTGCCACGCGGCCAATAGATGCGGCGCCCATTCATATTGGGATCAGGATCGGTGTAAAGACACCAGTTGTATTTTTTGCTCCACATGGTTTTGCCATAACCAATAGGCAAGTGCAGCCAGATCGACGTATCGGGCGGCCCCGCCTCGAGCAACAGCACCTGCACGGAGGGATCTTCACTAAGACGCGAAGCCAGTACGCATCCAGCGGACCCTGCACCAATAACGATGTAATCGAAGCGCTTGGCCATGCGGTCGCCTCTCCTCTACGTGACAAGCGTGCAAAAAAATGGAACAATCTGTTCTGATATGGTATAGGTCAGGACGCAAGGTAACAAGCCGTAAACCGCTGGTTTCTTCCTAGGACTTTCCCGTGAATTCCGTTCCGAATTTCGAAGACGAGCACGCAAATACCGAAACCCACGGGGGCGCACCGGCCCGCGCGCTCCGTATCCTCGCCCTGGTTTCGGCGCATGGCGGCGCCATGACGCTGGCCGAAATTACCGAGGCGCTGGCCCTGCCCAAAGGCACCGCGCACCGGCTGTGCAGTCTGCTGGTATCCATGGGCTACCTGGCGCGCGATGTGGACGACCGCAGTTATGCGGTTGGCAAGGCTTTGCGGCGCCTCGCGCTCAACACCATGAAACACCGCTCGGTGCAAAGCCTGCGCCACGACATACTGGTGGAGCTGGTCAAGCAGGTGGGCGAAACCTGCAACTTCAACGCACTGGATGGAACGCAGGTGGTTTACCTTGACCGCGTTGAAGGCCAATGGCCGTTACGTCTCATTTTTGATGTGGGATCGCATGTTCCCCTGCATTGCACCGCCAGCGGGAAACTTTTGCTGGCGCATATGCCGGCCAGCGAATCCAGCCGTATTCTGCCCTATCTGCGCCTGGACGCCCGCACCCCAAGCACCATTACCTGTGTGATGGAACTGGAGCGCGAATGCCGGCAAATCCGCGAGCAGGATTACTCTACCGATCGTGAAGAGTTCATCGCAGGTATGGTCGCCGTTGCCGTACCGGTGCGCGACAGCCGAGGCGACGTACGGGCGGTTGTTGCCATGCACGCGCCCACGGCTCGCATGTCGCTCGACCGCGCGATTGAAATGCTGCCCTACCTGAACAAGGCTGCGCGGGATATGCAGGGTGTACTTTGACGCGCTCATCGATGCTCTGCCGGCGTGTCGTCGCCGCTGCATAGGGACGGCCTGGATCTGGATCTCGTAACAACTGCAACGTTTGAACAATGAAATTGTTGCTGTTTACGGCTATGCTTTACACCCGCTTTGACTTTGGAGTAACACATGATCGCCCGCAAAAACAAGGTTGTTGCTGCATTGGTTTCAGGAATGCTGGCGCTGATGCTGGTCGGCTGCCAAAAAGAAGGCCCTGCCGAAAAGGCAGGCAAGGAAATCGACAAGGCGATGAGTAGCGCCGGAGATCAGATCCAGGCGGCGGGAAACAAGATTGAGGGCGCGGTGAAGTAGCCTGCGTCTTGATACGCACGGAACACGTAAAAAAGGCGACGATTGTCGCCTTTTTGGTTTTCGCCGCTACGCTAAGGTTCGCCTACGCCCAGCCTTTGCTCTAGATTGCGGACAAGAAAACTCAAACGCGGGCCGAGTGTTTCGTTGACCCAGGCAAGGTCTGCGCCGGCTGCGGGCACTGTAATGTTGATTCCCAGCGGGCTCGCTCCGACGCGATAATTCACGGGGGCGGCAATCCCTATCAGATCGGATCGCCAGCTTCCGTAGCTGACGCAGAATCCTGCACGGGATATTTGCTCGAACGACTGATCCAACGAGCGCTTGCTGGCCTCGACTTCCTCTGGCGATTCGTCTGCCAATAATCCCAACAATCTGTGTCTTTCGGCCTCGCTGTGGCCGAACAACAAAGCATGCCCCATGGCGGTTCGCAATAACGGGCGAGTAGAGCCAATATCAGGCTTGGCCCCGTTATAGCCTTTGTCGTGAACTGTTTCGACGTAAACGACCTGAAGCCTGTCTCTCATCCCGATAGACACCGGCCCGCTGGCAAACTGCGACAACTCAACCAGATCATGCTCAGCCATCCAGCGAATCGACAGATTGGCAAGGAACGGATAGCTCAGCGAGAGCAAGGCAGGCCCCAGGCAATACTTTTGCGTCTTCTCATCACGCGAGAGATACCCCAGTGAAACCAAGGTGAAGGTCAGCCGCGACACGGTCGGCCTGGAAAACCCCAATGCATCCGCGATTTCCTTGTTTCCCAGTACTGGTGTTGATGCGGTGAAGCAGCGCAAGACATCGAATCCATGGGCGACGGTCGTTGCAAACTGGGGCATCTCGTTAAGTAACGAACGCGACTCAAATTCATAGCGGATGGGATCAACCATGTAAGGGGACCTTCTTTTAATAGCCTTGACAACCTATAGAGACTAGCCTATAAATCAATTCAACTATATTAACATCTATTCAATATAATGGAATTGCAAGGAGACAAGCTACACATGACCCCTCAAAACAAGGGCAAGTTTCTGTTTCGATTCGCCCTGGTTGCTGATTCGCATCTGAATCCTGTTGATGCCGCCAATACCTCTCCATGGCAAACCAATCACATGGCCAATCAACGCAACGAGGTTGTCGTTGACGCCATCAACCAGCTCGAACCCGCCTTCACCATCCATGTCGGTGACGTCGTGCATCCTCTGCCAACCACACCTCACTACGAGGGCGCCAGCGCTTATGCGCTGCAGCTATACAGTCGCCTGACCAAGCCGTTCTTCATCGCGCCAGGAAATCACGATATCGGAGACAAATGGCAGGCGGGTACGCCGGCCGCCTCCATCAGCAACCAAACCTGCGAAGAATACGAAACGCGGTTTGGCCTGCAGTGGCAGGCCTTCGAACATAACGATTGCTGCTTCATTATCCTGAATGCCTGCCTGCTAGGCTCGGGGCTGCCCCAAGAGCGCGTTCAATGGCTGTTTCTTGAAGACATGCTGGCTAAGAACAAATCCAAGCGAAAGTTCGTGTTCTCGCACTACCCTCCTTACATTACCGATCCAGCCGAGCCCGACAACTACGACAATATCGATTCGGCGCCACGGGCACGATTGCTCAAGCTGCTGGAGGATCATGACGTCGAAGCGCTGTTCGCCGGTCACGTGCACACGTTCTTTCTCAATAGGTTCGGAACAACCTGGTCCTATGCACTGCCTTCCTCGACTAACTTCAGGCAGGATTATGCGGAACTGTTCAAGGTCGAACCCGCCCAGGAGCTTGGCAGGAATGACTTGGGCAAGTTTGGTTTTTTTATTGTGGATGTTCATGAAAGCGGCCATGTGGCCCGCTTTGTCAGGACGCACGGTTCCACAAGCGCTGACGATGTAAACGGCATCGTCGCCCAGGTCGGCACCGACGTACGCAACGACTACCGACCTACCGTGGGCGTTGCTTTTACGCACGACTGGACATCGTCCACACGGCTGCCCTTCAATCCGCCTCTCGATACCTTTATGCGCAAGGAAGCCCGCAATGATTATTTCATTCTGAACTTGTGGGACTGCGCGATACGCACGGTGCGCATTCCAGCGCATGATGTACTGGAAGCCACTGCGCGAAATCGGGTTCGCATTCTAGCCGCACTAGGCCATCGCTTTACGATCTTTAATGTCAATGCGCCCTCCGACGCCTTGCTCGAAGCTTTGCAGGCGCTCGGAAATAGTGTTCAGGGCCTGGAGCTGATCTGCACGCGCGAACAGATGGGCGCGCCCCTTCCTGAAATGCTGTGCAAGGCTTCTTATCCCGTATTTTATGCGCCTATTTTCAGCGTTTCGGACAAGCTCGACGCTGCGGCCCCGTTTGATCACACCATGGCAAGCGGAATCACGATGGCGGATATGTGCCGCCTGCTTGACGACGAAGGCATGCAGGCTCGGTTAGGCCAGCATGCCGGCATTGTCGTTCGCATCGGCTACTCGGAACCGGTGCTGGAATCTCTTGAACAAATAGCCGGGTTTTCTCGATCGAACACTATTCCAGTGATGGTCCACGTAAAGCTATCGCCGGACGAGTCCTATGTGCTTAATGCCGACGATCACAGCCAGGCGGCTCGCGTAGCAGAAGCCTCGATCGGCGCGGCACTATACCCCGACATGGCGATCAGCCTGGATACGTTCATGGATGTTGATCGTGGGTATTTCACGCGACAGGGACTGGTGGACCGACGACACAATCCTCGGCAGGCAGGCGGTGCAGCACGCGACATTCACCAGCATCTGCAGGGTCGGGCAGGTTTGAGAATCCAGGCAATTGAACGCCTGGAGCACGCAACACGGAT
The DNA here is from genome assembly GCF_004153455.1 of Allopusillimonas ginsengisoli. Lineage (GTDB taxonomy): Bacteria > Pseudomonadota > Gammaproteobacteria > Burkholderiales > Burkholderiaceae_B > Allopusillimonas > Allopusillimonas ginsengisoli. The sequence goes on from NZ_SDQE01000002.1 coordinate 160,133, forward strand.
TGTTCTTGAATCGGAAGAAGGGCCGCTCGAACTGTCTGTTCGTTCCTCCGCAGCAAACCCCTGGAACCCCTTACACCCTGCTGTAGAGGTTGAAGTCGAGCATCATCACCCAATCGGAGCCTAGAATGTTAAAGAAAATCTTGATATGCGCATCAATCATGATTGCGCCGCAGATGCTTTATGCGGCCAGCTGGCCGGAACGGCCGATCCAGATGGTGGTTCAGTTTCCTGCCGGCACTACCACTGATGCCGTCGCTCGCGACCTTGCCTCGCGCCTTTCCGACAAATTGAATCAATCCGTGGTCGTTGTGAACAAGCCTGGCGCGGGTGGGGTTATCGGCGTCAACACGATCGCCACGTCCAAACCAGATGGCTACACGATCGGAACGGTTAACTTCCCCACGCTCGCGATCATTCCCCATCTCCAGGGCACGCCCTACGATCCGCTGACTGCATTCACCCATCTTGCGGTGGTCGGGCCGTACGATTACGGCATCTTCGTCAAGGCAGACGCGCCATGGAAAACACTGAACGAGCTTGTGGAGTATGTCAGGCAGCATCCCGACCAGTTTTCATATGGCACGTTGGCGCCTGGCACGACCAATCAATTGCTGATGGAGCGTTTGAGCAACGACCTGAAACTCGGCTGGAACTATATTCCCTATAAGGGCGACACGGAGTCTGTCGTTGAGTTGATGGCTGGGCGCATCATAGCCACCAACGCTTCCCCCACCACGATGCTTCCGCAAGTCACGGCAGGCAAAGTACGGATGCTGGCCTCTACCGGCCCCAAGCGCTGGGCGTCTCTGCCGGATGCGCCGACCTTGGCCGAAACAGGCCTTGTGAGCTATTCGCAGAATTCATTCTTGTCACTTGCTGCGCCGGCCGGCCTGGATAAGAATGTTCAAGCACAGCTGAGCAAGGCGCTTGAAGCGATACTCACCGATGACGCAGTTCGAAAAGAGTATGAACAGAAATTCGGCCAAGCAGTGGTCTATCAAAGCGGCGAGCAGTATGCCAAGGTCGTCAAGGACGAATACGCATTGTGGGCGCACACACTCGGCAATGCCGCAGGCAAGTAAACGGGGCGGGGCGACCCAGCGGGAGGGCGAGGCGCGCTGCGAGATACGAATTGCGCTACTCTTATGGCTTGCCAGCGCCACTTGAATGGCCGACAAGGCTCCGTGGCCCCCGACTGCATTCGTTTCTGAACTCGCGCAAATGAAAACAATCACTTATTTCTTTTCCCCGCAATCACCTTGGACATACTTCGGCCATGACCGGCTGGTGGCCATAGCCGAGAAACACGGCGCGGTTATTGATCCGCGTCCGTGCGCCCTGAATCAGGCGGTGTTTCCGGCATCGGGCGGCCTTCCGCTGAAGCAGCGCGCGCTGCAGCGCGTCAAGTATCGTCTGGTCGAGCTGGAGCGCTGGTCCAATCACCTGCGTATTCCGCTGCGCGTGAATCCCAAGCATTTTCCTGTAGACGAGACGTTGGCGTCCCTGATGATTACCCTGGCCGTCATGCGGGAAGGACACGAAGCGGGTGTGCGGCTGACTGGCGGCATGTTGAGGGCTGTCTGGGCGCAGGATCGCAATATTGCCGACAAAGACACGCTGATTGCGGTGAGCAAGGAATGCGGCCTGGATGGGGCATCGCTATACGCGGACCGCGAAGCCGCGCGTGAACAATTCGATCACTATACCCAGGATGCAATCGAACGCCAGGTGTTCGGTGCGCCGTGGTATATCTACAATCAAGAGCCCTTCTGGGGGCAGGACCGCCTGGAGTTTCTGGATCGGGCGCTGGCGGGCTAATAGCCCTTGCAGCGCGGCGAACGCTATCCCACATGGCCTTGACAGCAGGCATCTCGGTTAACTGATACGAGTAAACTGTCCGTATGGACAACACTTCTTCGAGCAACGCATCTGCGCCCAACTGGGCGGATGCGCCCGACGGCTGGGATTGGCTTGCCCAGGATGATGACGGCAAGTGGTTTTGGTATGCCGTAGAGCCCCAGCCCGGCATCGCTGGCGGCATCTGGCGGTCGCCGCGGCGTAAGCAACAGTTTGCCTTGCAGGGGCAGCCTAATCCTCGCTGGTATGAAACTTGTCAGCAAAGGCCTGCGGCGCAGACGTAAAGCCCTATCCACGAGCCTCACTGCGGGCGCCTCTCTCCATCTTGTCTACATGCGCCGTTGCCATTTTCACAAAGGCGCGTACCACTGGATTGTCTTCCGAAGCCCTCATGGCAAAAGACAAGGTGTAGCAAGCCTCTGCCTGAGGCGAGCTTACTTCTACATAATTAATACCGTCGATTTGAAAACGTCTGGTGGACTGGGGTACCAAAGCGATACCCATTCCACAGGCAACCATGGTGAGGATTGTGTGCAACTGACCCGAATCCTGAATGATCCTGGGAAAAAATCCGGCTTTCTGACATGCATCCAGCAATGCGGCGACAAAGCCTGGTCCCTCTATGGTGCTGAAGGTAAGAAATGACTCATTGGCAAGCGCCGACAACTGGACTCGTTGGCAAGCAGCCAATGAATGCGTAGCGGGCACCGCAAGCACCATCTTCTGCTGACAGAGCCGCGAGGTGTGTATACCGGTGAGATCGTGAAGAGGCGGCACAACAATCGCCAGGTCAACGTGCTGGCGGCGCAGCGCGTCCAGTTGATGAATGCTTGAATCGTTTGTCAGAATCAACCGCACCGTTGGATACTGCGCGCGAAACTGACGCAGAATCGGCGGAAGAAACTCCGTTGCAGCGCTGGGCACGAACGATAGCCGCAGCACTCCCGATTCTCCCACCGCGGCTTGGCGCGCGCTACGTACGGCCACCTCAGCCTGGGCCAACGCACGGCGGCTCTCTCGAAGAAATGCGACACCCGCAGCCGTAAGCCGCACGCGGTGACGATTTCTGTCGAAAAGCGTGACACCCACCTGCTCCTCTAGCGCCTGTATGGCCATGCTTAGAGGCGGCTGTGTCATGTGCAGCCGCTCGGCAGCACGCTGAAAGCTCAGTTCTTCTGCAACAGCGATGAATTGCTGCATCTTGCGATATTCGATCATGATTTCTTATATATTATTTATATATGTAGACCACATAAAATATATTGTACATATTTCCGTTCAGAGGCCAATATAGCTCTGCGGCTCCACACCATACTGATCCATCCGTTCCTGCCGGGCACAACTATTCAATATGAAAAGTGCCGGCTTTCTGTCGGAGACTAAAAAATGGCCTATCTCAAACACGGGATTTTTTTGTTGTTGTTTGCAGTGATGTCCACTGCCGTTGCGCAATCCCGCACTGCATTTCCTTCAAAACCCATAGAACTGGTCATTCCTTACCCGCCAGGCGGCCCCAACGATGTGATCGGGCGCATGCTTGGCGAACAGATGGCCAAAACCCTTGGCCAGTCAGTCGTCGTGAGGAATTTGCCAGGTGCAGGCGGCAACGTGGCGACCGCGTCAGTGTCACGTGCCAAGCCGGATGGATACACACTGCTCCTTCCCGCAATGGCGTACGCAGTCAACCCCTCCATTTTCAAAGACGTGAATTATCAATTTGAAGATTTTCAGCCGATCTCAATGATCGTACGAGGGCCTTTGGTACTTGTGGCGCACCCGTCCTTGGGATTCCGGACAGTCGACGACTTGATTGCAGCCGCCAAGGCGCAGCCTGGCAAGCTCGAGTATGCGAGCGGCGGTGTCGGTACATCGCTGCACTTGGCGGGGGAGTTGTTCAAGTCAACCGCCAATATTGATCTGCTGCACGTGCCTTATAAAGGCACGGGCGAATTAATGCCGGACCTGCTCGCAGGACGCGTCAGCGCATTGTTTTCGAGTCCTTTGACCGTACTTCAGCAAATCAAGCAAGGCAAGCTGATAGCGCTGGGAACAACCGGCGACAAGCCCATGGATGAGTGGGGCGGTCTACGTCCTATTTCCGAAACCGTACCGGGCTATGAGATGTTTGGCTGGTACAGCCTGATGGCACCGGCCGGCGTACCCCGTGAGGTGGTGCAAACACTCAACGCCGCGGTACAGGCAGCCCAGCGATCACCGGACTTCCTGGAGAAGATGGCAACGCTTGGCATGGAAACTGTGGAAACGAGTCCGGAAGAGGCGGAAACCTATATCAACGCGGAAATCGCCAAATGGGCGAGCGTGGTCGAACAGGCCCGCATCAGCGCGAATTGACCACAGCAATACGCTGCGCTTGCGCAGATGGGGCAGCTCAACACAATAGGATGGAGATAGATTGCAATGACGTATGACGTACTGATACAGGGTGGATTGATCGTGGACGGCACGGGAGAAGCCGCCTACAAGTCGGATATCGCCGTGTCCCAAGGGCAAATTGCCGAGATTGGTATGAACTTGAGTGCTACGCAGGCAAAGAAAGTGATCGACGCGAAAGGCCTTGTCGTTGCGCCTGGCTTTATCGACATCAAGACGCATTCGGATTTCACGCTGCCTATCAATCCGGATGCAACGAGCAAAGTACGGCAAGGCGTAACGACGGAAATAATCGGCCACTGCGGATTTTCCATCGCACCGGTACTGAAAGGCAAGGTAGACCTTTTGCGTGACTACCTCTCGCCGAGCGCCCCCTGGATCACCTATAAAGAAACCTCTTTCACAGACTACCTTGAGACCTTTCCCGCCGCGTCGGTGAATGCGGGCATGCTCGTCGGTCATAACACCTTGCGGCTCATGGCCATGGGCATGGATCAACGTGAACCAACCGATGCCGAACTGCAACACATGAAGGCCATGCTCGAGGAAGGACTGAAAGCCGGCGCGCTCGGGCTGTCGTCTGGTTTGTTCACCTCTCCTGGATCGTATGCTGATGCAACCGAAATGCACGCATTGGGCCACGTCTTGAAACAGCATAACGCAACTTACTTCACGCATATCAGGGATGAATCGAACGGTGTCCTGGATGCGGTCAAGGAAGCGATTGAGTTTGCGGAAGCTTGTGACGTTCCGGTGGAGATTGTGCACTTCAAATGCTCAGGCATGGACAACTGGGGCAAAGCCCGAACAGCACTCGAAATGATCGCCGCTGCCAATGCGCGCGGTCTAACGATAACTTGCGACTCGCATCCCTACACCGCAGGCAGCAATCCTCTCAAGAACCTGATGCCCCAATGGGTGCAAGCGGGTGGCGTGGATGCCATGCTTGAGCGCCTTGCGCTTCCGTCCACTCGAAAGACAATCCGAGAGGATATCGCGCGTGATGGGCTCAACAACTGGGGGCGTATCGCGTCGTGGGATTGCGTTCAGATTTCCATATCTCCCCATCTGCCGCAGTTTGCGGGGCGCACTATACAAAGCCTGGCCGATGAGCGCGGCTTGGATCCGATTGACCTGATATGCGACTACATCATCGAAGACAAGGGCGCCACCCGAGTCTTGGTTATCTCCATTTCTGAAGACGATATACAGCAGATTGTGGCAACGTCGTCAGTGCTCGTGGGATCAGATGGTAACTGCGTTGCGCACTGTGGGGTCACCGGACAAGGCATGCCGCATCCCCGCTTTTATGGCACCTTTCCGCGTATCCTGTCCCGATATGTACGCGAACGCAAGGCGCTCTCGCTGGAAACCGCCGTCCGCAAAATGACCGGCGCCACAGCTCAAGCGCTGCGGCTAAGGGACCGGGGCCTGCTCAAGCTAGGCTACGCGGCGGACATCACGCTTTTCGATCCAGATGACTTTGATGATCAGGCGACATACGACGATCCCCACCGCTATCCCACGGGGGATCGCACAACCGTGTTGGTTAATGGGGTTCTGGTCGTTGAAAACGCTGAACATACTGGCGCGCGGCCAGGAACTCAGCTGCGGCGAGATGCCTCGGGAAGCGTGGCCGGAATATAGACAACGGGGCAAACAAATACCGGGGCGGTTATACCAGGCATGCGTCGCTCGCTATGCCTGCCCGCCCGGCGCCACAAGCCTGCTCAGCGGCTCATTCCCCGCGCGCTGATCGGCCACACCGCCTCGACATACCCGTTCCGTATGCCGACCACGTAGTCGTGCAAATTGAATGTTGGGTCGCAATGGCCGGGAATCAGCCTGATCTTGGCGCCCAGCTCGGGGGCGGCTACGCCATTTTCAATATCCAGAATACTGTGCTCGTCGTTTACTGAAACACAGCGCACGCCTGGAAACCCCACGACCTGCGGCATTCCGCTTTCCGCTGTCGTGGATTTAAGGCCGACGTCGAGCACTGCGCGGTCGGGGGTTGGCCGGCTCATGACGGTTGTCAGCAGAAACAAGCTATGTTGAAACTTGGTCGCAGCCTCCCAATCGATGCCACCGTAATCAGCATCCATGAAAGCATAAGTGCCCGCCTGAATCTCGGTGAACACATCGCTGGTCACATCCAGCATTGCAGAACCGGTGCCGCCGCCAGTCACTACCGGACAAGCGATGCCGGCATGCGCCAGCGCGTCCAGATGCCTGCGTATCAGCGCGACGGCTTCCTTCCATGCGCCGCGACGTTCATCCAGCCCGCGCGTATGCTGCAATCCACCGTGATAGGCCTGTATCCCCGCAAAGTGCACCTGCGGCAAGGCCTGCAGTTGTTGCGCCAATGCGATAAGTTCTTCTGGGGCCTGCACACCGCAGCGGCTCTGGCCCACATCAACCTCGACCAGCACACCCATGCTGGTCTGATGCTTTACCAAGGCGGATGACAATGCCTGGGCCGCTTGCGCATGGTCTACGCATACGGTGATGCTGCCATGTCTGGCCAAGCGCGCCAGCAGGTCGAGCTTGTCGTTGCCGACGACTTCGTTGCTCAGATGGATATCGCGTATGCCCGCCGCGAGAAAAGGAACGATCTCGCTGACTTTCTGGCAACAGACGCCAATGGCTCCCCGAGCGAGCTGGCGCAGGGAAATTTCGGGGCAGCGATGCGCTTTCGCGTGCGGCCGCAGCGCAACGCCATGGCGATCCACCAAGCCCTGCATCGCTTCTAGGTTGTCTTCGAAGGCAGTGAGATCAAGCACGAGTGCAGGGGTGTCGACATCGGAAAGCGGATCGCCTGGCCGAGCGATCGGGGGTATCTGCCATCCGTTAGCCACGCTATTCCCGTCTATGTTCAGTGCGCCTTCGTTCACGGCCGAGTCTCCTTGTGCTAGTGTCTATCAGACCCACGCAAAGATAGGCAGCGAATGCGCTGCCTATCCACTACACAGGCCTGCGCCCAGGGCCTATGCGCCTGGGTCAGCCGATTTTCGCACAAGTAAGGACTACTGGTCTGCCTCGAGCCTGGTGATCTTCGTGCCTTCCAACGACACGCCAGCCATCAGGCCTGCATTGGTCATCACAAAGGCCACCACAGGCTCGCGGAAGGTATTTGCATCTATCGTGCCGTTGGCGCCGATATTCGCAACAGCGACCGTCGCATTGGCGCCCACTGTCCATCCATTGCTGTTCCGGAACTCATCAAGCGCGTCCTGCGTCATGAACAGAATGACAATTGCCTTGGATTGCGCGCCCGCCTGGAAACCAATGGAGCCGCTCGACGTGGAATAGTAGCCTTGCTTCTGACCATTCACCCTGAGCACACCATCGCCATGTTCAGCACCGACGACAAATCCACCACTCAGCACTCTGGGGAAGATCAGCACGCCTTTGGCCTTGGAAACCGCGGAACGCGCATCGGGCGAGGCCTGATACAGGCGGTTCAGGGCGTCATCGGCCCGGCTGTCGACATCAGCCCGTCTTTCGGCCACGGTTTGCTGCCCTTGAGGAAACGTAGTGGTGCAGGCCGAAAACGCGAGGCTGGCCACACCAACGGCCAGCGCGACAGCCAGCTTTCCAGAAATGGGATTTTTTTGTTTGGACATAGTGCTCTCCAGAGGGGACATAGGACGATGTTGTTGTGCCCGACGAACTAGCAAGTTTCGGGCCCAGCCCTTTTTCATATCCCCCGCGGCTCGCTGCAATGTGCGCTGCCAGGCCTGGAACTTGCTCACAGCACTGTTTCAATTCACAAGGAGAATCCCTATGACAAGCGATCACGTTTACAAGCAAATTGAACTGGTGGGATCGTCCGCTGTTTCCACCGATGATGCCATTTCGCAAGCCATCCTGCGTGCGTCCGCGACCTTGCGTAATCTGGAGTGGTTCGAAGTCACGCAGGTGCGTGGCCATATCAAGGACGGCAAGGTTGCCCATTGGCAAGTTGGCCTCAAGATCGGAATGCGCCTGGAAGCAGGTGACGCGACAGACCAGTAACACGCCATATAGCGGCTCGGGAACGGTATTTGCTTTCACCGACATCAGCCGGCCTCAGGAAGATCGGCAACCAACCATCGGGAGCGAAAATGATTCAAAATGACACCCTGGCCGCGACGCCTCCGGCCTATGACAGCAACTTGCGGCCAGACGCAAGCTTCACAAGCGGCGTATCCTGGGCCGCAATTTTCGCTGGCGCAGCCGCCGCCGCAGCGTTATCGCTCATTTTGCTGATGCTCGGGATGGGTCTTGGGTTTTCGGCTATCTCCCCATGGAGCCAGGAAGGCGTCGGCGCCACGACATTCACCATTTCAACTGCCATCTGGCTAGCGTTTACCCAGATTCTGGCGTCGGCGTTGGGCGGCTATCTGGCGGGCCGCCTGCGCGTCAAATGGAGATCCATTCACGATGACGAAGTGTATTTTCGTGACACTGCCCACGGAATGATGAGCTGGGCCGTTGCAACACTGGTGACCGCGGCATTTCTAGGCTCGGCCCTAAGCGGATTGATCGGCTCGAGTGCGCAAATCGCCGGCAAAGCGACCTCGGGCGCCGTTGCAACCGCCGTCCAAGGTGTCACAACCAGCGCAGCACAAGATACCAGCAATCCCATGGATTACTTTGTTGATGCGCTGTTTCGCTCGGACCAGCCTGCACCCGACACAGTGAATCCAGAACGCAGCCACGGGGAAGCGTCAACGATACTGCTGCGCAGCCTGAGCCAAGGTGAACTTGACGCGTCTGACAAAACCTATCTGGCTGGCTTGATCGCGCGTCAAACCGGTATCAGCCAGACAGACGCAGAGCAGCGTATCGACACGCTGTACAAACAGGCGCAAGAGCAAGCTGCAGCTTTGGAAAACAAGGCCAAAGAAGCGGCCGACGCAGCGCGCAAGGCGGCCGCCACCGCCGCGTTGTGGATGTTCGTATCGTTGCTGTGCGGTGCATTCTTCGCAAGCCTGGCTGCCATCTGGGGCGGACGCCGCCGCGATATGGCGGCCATCGATGACGCTTATCCCCTCAACACCTGACTACTGCTGAAGGACTTTCAAAAATGAGATCAATCCTGCTTTACTTGCTTGGCATTCCTATTCCCATCATCATTCTTTTAGCGTTGTTCTGGCATTGAGTGGCAGGGGGCTGCCGTTATCCAGGCGGCCCCTGGCTTCTGTGTGACGATGGCGGGGCCGGCGTAATGCCCTATCATATGGTCATCGGACCACGTCCATCTCATTCAACCCACACACGACCCAGGACCCTACCCCATGCTTCGCCTGATCCTGCTTCGCCACGCCAAAGCCGACTATCCCCCCGGAATCACTGACCACGACCGCGCGCTGACGCCTCGTGGACACCGACAGGCCGAAGCCATCGGAAAGTACATGGCAAGCCACGATCTGAAACCCGACCTGGCTCTGGTCTCGACTGCACGGCGCGCGCAACAAACCTGGGCGCTCGCCCTCCCTGCTTTTGGCGCACCTGTTCCGCACCAGAATGAAGGCCGCATCTATGAGGCTACGGTTTCCCAACTGCTGGATGTCATCTTTGACACGAACGACAGCACCCACACATTGCTTATGGTCGGCCACAACCCTGGCTTTGAGCGATTGGCCAGCTATCTCGCCGGCGCCGGTGATGCGCAAGCCGCCGCGCGCCTTCAGCGTGAGTACCCAACCGCCGGGCTGGCTGTCATAGATTTCGATGCACACAGCTGGCGTGACGTCAGCGAAGGCACCGGCCACCTGGAACGTTTTGAAACGCTGGCCACGCTGCCGTAGATTTAGCTTCTGTCATACACTTCTGAATTCTTCAACTTGAGCAATTCACACAAGCATGAGTTTTGACCCGCTTGGATCGCTTCTGGCCGCCATTGGCATGCTGCTGATTGGCACGGTCGTCAATCGCAAAATCGGTTTTCTATCTCGTTACAATATCCCCGACCCGATCACGGGCGGGTTGATCTTTGCCATCATCGCATCGCTGCTGCTGGCAACTGCCGACTTCAGAATTTCGTTCGACCAAACCATCAAGCCTACTTTTCTGCTGATGTTCTTCAGCGGGATCGGGCTGTGTGCAGACTTGCGGCAACTCAAACGCGGCGGCAAGGCACTATTGATATTCCTGCTCGTGCTGCTGCCCTTCATTGTGGTGCAGAACACCGTCGGGGTGGGCGTGGCCCGGCTGCTGGACCTGCATCCAATCTTTGGCCTGGTCGCTGGTTCCATCACGCTGGTGGGCGGGCACGGTACCGGCGCAGCATATGCGGACCGTTTCGCGGAGATCAACAATTTGCAGATGGTCATGGACCTGAGCATGACGATTGCCACGGTTGGCCTGATTGTCGGGGGGTTGATTGGTGGCCCTATCGCACAGCTTCTCATCAATCGCCACAAACTGCGGTCGTCCGCAGAGGCATCCGCAGCATCTCATGAATTTGCCGAGACACCAGCGCCTATCAGCACAACCGCCGTGCTCGGCACACTCGCGGGGATTTTTGCCGCCCTCCTTGCTGGGCAATGGCTTGCCGACCAATTCTCAGGCAGTGCCATTACGATTCCCGCATTTCTGTGGTGCATGCTGATAGGCATCGCGCTTCGCAATCTACTACCCTTTGCAGGGCTGCGCTTTGATGATCGGGCAGCCGACCTGATCGCCAATGTCTGTCTCTCGCTGTTTCTGGTCATGACCATGATGACGCTGAATCTGGTGGAGGTGGCGCTTTCTGCCGGGCCGTTCATGGTCATTATTCTGGTTCAGATCGCGGCGTCGTTCCTGTATGTCGTATTCGTCTGCTTTCGCTTCATGGGCAAGGATTACGAAGCGGCCGTCACATCGGCCGCCTTTATCGGGTTCAATATGGGCTCAACCGCCACCGCAATGGCGAACATGCAGGCGATTACCGCCAAGCACGGGCCCGCGCCAACCAGCTATCTGATTGTGCCGTTGGCTGGCGCATTCTTTGTAGACATCATGAACGCCTTCGTGCTAACAGGCATGCTGGCCCTGCCTTTCATCGGAGGTTGACGATGAGAGTATTTATTTCCTGCTTGTTTCTCGTATTGCTTGTAGGCTGCAGCTATGGTCCTGATGTCGACACGGTTCGTGCCGATGTGGGCCAACGGCTGGAGCTGGCGCTGCCTGGCGATGTCGTCGAGCTTGCAGGCCTGGAGCGGCGCGGCTCGCAGGCGGACACCAAAGCGCCGGCAGGCGAAAAGCGACGCATCGTCTACTTTGATGCAACGCTGCGCCTTACGCGCGACATCGACTTCGGCGCCTGGAACGCGCCAGGCGTATCAGGGTTGGTTTCCGCGCTGGGCGCGGGCCCTAAGGGCATCGAAGGAATTACATCTGGCGGCAATAAAGCCAATGACCTCATCCGCGCGCATGGCACTGTTCTCTATAGACAAGAAGCCGATAAATGGGTTGCTGTGCTGCCCGCTGGGTACCAGCCTCCTGTCGCACCGGGCGTTGTCCCTGCATCGCCTGAACGAACTGGCGCGATGCTTGCGGCCCTGCGCAAGGTTGTCGACGCGTTTCCCAGGGACACCTCTCCAGAGCAGCATGCCGCGATCGAAGAGGAGCTTGCTGCCGCACAGGCGAGCATTCGTGCGCGACTGGCAAGGGTGTCGGATGGCTATGCCATCGCAGCAGGGGCAGAGCATGGCCAATACCTGCGTGTCGCGCGGGCCCTGTTCAGTGGCCGCGGCTCACGGGCGGTTCCGTTGATAACGCGAGGCGGCGAAGAAAATCTCAGGCTCCTGCGGTCCGGCAAGGTGTCGCTGGCCCTGGCACAAGGCGACGCCGCGCTGGATGCCTATGAGGGAACCGGGGCATTCAAGGGGCAAGGGCCCTACATCGCGCTGCGCGGCGTAACCAGCCTGTATCCGGAACCTATCCACGTACTGGTTCGCGCCACAGACTCGCTGAACAAGATGGCCGACCTGAAAGGCAAGCGTGTGGCGATCGGCGAAATAGGCTCGGCCTCGCGCACCACCGCGCTCAGGGTACTTTGGGCGCATGGGATAGCGCTCGAAGACATACAGCCGCAGGAGTTCAGCATCAGCGGCGCATTGCTTGCGCTGCAGAAAAACCAGACAGATGCGGTGATTCAAGTGATTGGAACACCCGCGGACAGCGTGCGCGACTCGCTCACCGACATGCCCTTGCGCTTGCTGCCGCTGTCAGAAGCTGCGGTATCCCGTCTGGTTGACGCCAGGCAAGGCTATTTTGCATATAGCATCGCTCAGGGTACGTATCCTGGTCAGAAACAGGATGTACCCACGATTGCTACCGCCGCCCTCTTGCTCACAGACACCGCATTCTCGGACGCAGAGCTCGCCTCGCTGACGCGCCGCATTTTCGAGAAGGGGCATGACTACCCGTCCTTGGGCAGCGCTCAGGGTGCGCAGATTTCTTTAGCGACCGCGACAATGGGGCTTTCGATTCCCATGCATGCGGCAGCAGCCAAAGCGCTGGAACGATTGGCGCCAGCCCGTGAACACACAGAAGAAGGCGAGAATGGACCACCCAACACCGACAGGGTGAGCGCCTCGCCTACCGTGCAGTTGATGGATTGAGGACATCCGGATTCTTGAGCGGTGGCACGCCACCCTCAAGAAAGGTCAGAATGTTTTGCGCGCTTTCCTGCAGAAAGTGCGCAAGCGCATTCGAGACCACATAGCCAAGATGCGGCGCCAGGATTACATTGGGCAGCATGCGCAACGGATGGTCTTCAGGCAGTGGCTCAATGTCGTAGACATCCAGACCGGCCATGATCTGGCCAGCTTTCAGCACATCGATCAAGGCCGCCTCGTCGACCAGTGGTCCACGAGACGTGTTGATGAAGATCGCGCCCTTTTTCATGGCGGACAGCGCAACCCGGTCAATAACATGCCGGGTGCGGTCCGACAGCGTCAGATGCACAGACACTACATCAGCATCCGCAAACAACTCATGCTTTTCAACGCGACGTACGCCTTTTTCGCGTGCGGCGTCGGCCGTAAGGTTCTGGCTCCAGGCAACCACATCCATGCCCAGCGCCAGTCCAACGCGCGCAACATAGGTACCGAGTTTACCCAGACCGACCACGCCCAGACGCCTGCCCTCGAGCTGCATGCCCATAGGCAGGCCTTCCTGCCATTGTCCACCGCGCATATTGGCGTGTGCCTGCGGTAACGCTCGCGCGCAGGCAAACATGAGCCCGAGCGCCAGCTCCGCAGCCGCATGGGACGGCGAAGAACCGGTGTAGGACACCCATACTCCACGCCTGGTGCAGGCATCCAGATCCAGCGTGCTGGTGCGCCCGCCAGTCATGGAAATGAGCTTTAGATTGGGTAAGCGATCCAGCACACGGGCCGGCAGCGCCGTGCGCTCGCGCATCAACGAAATAATCGTAAAAGGCTGAAGCTGCTCAACGAGATCGTCTTCGCTTTTCCAGGGCTGGCTGAATACGGTGATATCAGCGGAGGACCGGATATTGCTCCAGTCGGTCAAGTCGAAAGCGTTGTTCTGGTAGTCGTCAAGAATGGCAACGGCGGGTCGAGACATCAGCGTATCCTGTGTAGTTGGCCTTATCGTATGTATACCTCTTTTCAAGCAATGCTATGCGCGGTTCTGCTCAAAAAGCACTCTCTTTTTCCTTGATGATCGCGTTGGCTGCGTGCAGCCCTGACAACATGGCGGTGGGTACGCCATAGCCCGGGTACGTCGTCTGCCCGGCAAGATACAGGCCGGGAATGCCGGTGCGGCGGGGAAAGTAATCCGTGGGTTTTGCGGCGGGAGACAATCCATACAACGCGCCTTCGTACAGATTCAGCTTATGCGCGTAGTCGGTTGGCGTGAGCATCCGCTGGCAGATTATGCGTCCGGATAACTGGTCCTGCAATACCGAAATGTATCGCTGCGCGACCTCCCACGCCTGCTCTGTGCTGAGCTGCGCAGCAGCCGCTCCCAAAGGCGCGGGTACAAACATCTCGACCACGGAGCAGCCTTCCGGCGCCAAGCCAGGCAGGACACTGGTCGGGTTTGTGTAGCTAAACCAGCGCACAGCGTGTTTGGCTGGTATATGAAAGCGGTACTGCTCATCCAGCAGCGGGACATGATTAACGGCAAAGGCCTCCACCGAGCACGACTGTCCCCTCTCTATACCCAACTGGACGGAGATGGCCCGGTGCGAAAGCGGTGCGCGTTGCTGCCGGCGCCGCAGTGTGGACGGCACAAGATCTGGATCCAACATGTGTTTAACGACATCAACAGCAGAGTTGGTCGCAATCACGGCGGAAGCCGCAAGCACGGAGCCATCAGCGAGCAATACCCCCTGAAGCCGGCCATGCCGGAACATGATGCGCTCTACCCTGGCATTGAGCCGGACGTCAACACCGTTGCTTTCCAGCTTGCGGCAAATGGCCTGCGGAATGCTGCCCATGCCGCCCTCGGGCAGGAAAAACCCTTCGTCCAGCAAGGCCAGAAGGCCTACGATCTGGGTGGCAGGCGTCTTCTGCGGCGCCAGGCCTGTATACAGCGTAATAGCCCCTACTGCGGCGCGCACCTCGATATCTGAGAACTGCTTCTCCAGCACACGCGAAACGCTACCCGACAGCCTGGGCAGATAGCGCCACAGCTGCATGAGCGTTCTGGACAGGGAAAAATCGTAAGGCAACACCTGATCGACGAGGCGCCGGTAAACAGGCCGCCAAGCCTGATATAAGCGATGGAGCTCGGCCCGGTACTGCGCGGTTCTGACCGCGGCGTTATCACCCTCGACCCACGACTCTTCCACGGTTGTGGTGAACACTCGGGTTCCGCTATCCATAATGCTGACTTGCGGCACAGCAATTGGACGCATCGCAACGCACGCATCCAGATCCATATCCAGCAACCGGAAAGCGCGACGCAGCAGAGAGGGTGTTGCGCCGTACACAGCGCCATTGTTGAAACGGAAACCATCGGCGTCTTGGGTTGAGCAGCAACCGCCGACGTGGCCGCCTGCCTCGAGAACGGCCACCGGATACCCTTTATTGCTCAGGCGCACCGCCGCCGAAAGCCCGGACAGGCCTGCACCAATAACGATAATGGGGGCTGTCTTCATGCTGGATCCCGATAAAAGATGTGTGGCGATTCCTGAAGATAATGGAAAGCCTTTAGCGTAACAGGACGAATTGTTTTCAAGGCTATCCGAATCGCGTTAATCTGTGTCCCTGACATTACGCTTATTTCAACAACAATTCACCTTATGCCTCTGCACATCAATACCCCGCTGCTTGAGTCCCTCCCCCTGAGCGCAATCACCCGAAAACACATTTGGCTAAAGATGGATGCCCTGCAGCCCTCCGGCTCTTTCAAGATACGCGGCGTGGGGCTGGCCTGCGAAGAGTACGCCCGTCAGGGAAAAACGCGTTTCGTGTCCTCGTCGGGGGGCAATGCGGGCATTGCTGTCGCCTATGCGGGACGAAAGCTGGGCCTTCCTGTGGTCGTTGTCGTCCCGGAGTCCACCTCGGAACGCGCCTGCGCGCTGATCCGGGAGCAGCAGGCAACGCTCGTCGTACAGGGCGCTACCTGGGCCGAAGCCAATACCCATGCGCTCTCCCTCCTCAACGACAGCGATGCCTTCATCCATCCTTTTGATGATCCTCTGCTCTGGCAGGGCCATGCCAGTATCATCGACGAGGTTGCGGCTGAGGCTATGCGGCCGGATGCCATCGTGCTGTCTGTAGGCGGCGGCGGGTTGTTCGCAGGCGTGATGGAGGGGCTGCAACGCAATGGTTGGGCAGATATGCCGGTGATCACTGTCGAGACCGACGGGACGGCGTCGCTGGCTCGCGCTGTCGAGCAGCGAGACAGGGTGACGCTGCCCACCATCACGGGCGTGGCCACCTCGTTGGGCGCCAAGCAGGTCTGCGAGCAGGCATTTTCGCTGGCGATGAGCCACCCTGTCAGCCCTGCTGTCGTGACAGACCGGCAGGCGGTTCAGGCTTGCCGTCGCTTTATTGACGACCATCGTGTTCTGATTGAACCCGCGTGCGGTGCGAGTCTGGCGCTGGTGTATGAGGCCAGCCACTTGTTGAACGACTATGAAAACATACTGGTGATCGTATGTGGCGGCGTGACGGCATCGGTTGAACAGGTTATGTCCTGGACTGAAACGCATTGAGTGCCATGCAGATATGGGTAGACGCCGACGCGTGCCCCGCCGTGATCAAGGACATTCTGTACCGCGCAGCGGAGCGCTGGCAGATTCCCGTGACGCTGGTCGCAAACCAAATGCTGCGTACGCCGCCCTCGCGCTTTGTGTCGGCACGCCAGGTGCCGCGTGGCTTTGATGTGGCCGATGCGTTTATCGTAGCGCAAGCGAACGCGCAGGATCTGGTCATCACTGCCGACATACCCTTGGCAGCGGAGGTTCTGGCCAAGGGCGCGCTGGCGCTGAACCCACGCGGTGAACTGTATTCAGCCGACACGATACGCGAACGGCTTGCGCTGCGCGACATGATGGAAGAACTTCGCAGCAGCGGTGTCGATACCGGCGGGCCCAAGTCGTTCAGTCAGGCTGACCGCCGGGCGTTTGCCAATCAACTGGACAAGCTGCTGGCGAAACGCAAGACGGTAGGATAGCAATCGCCCTCAGGCAGAATGCCTATGCGGCGCACGCTCGCCGGGCCTGACATTATTCAGCGCTCGTACACCAGCAAGCGGCCTTTATATCCTTCACCCAAGGCTTCTCCCGAAGTCACCTGATGGTCCAGCCGGGTATCGCTCACCAAGCTGAAGCCAAACGCTGCCATGTGGCGATTGAAAGCTGGACGATTGCCGCGATTCGGATCAATGATCCAGACCTCTGCGCTCGGCGTTGCGTGATCGTCAATGAAATCGGCCAGTGCTTCAGGCATGCCTCGTTCGTACAACAAATCACTGCCCACAATAAGATCGTACTGACCGGAGAGTATCGCGGTGCCATCCAGCGGCGCCTTTCGTGCCGCTTTGGGGCCCCACTGACCATGAAAATAGGCCAGCGGCGACAGGCCATTGAGCTCTGCGTTATGGTCAAGGAATTTTTCAGCCAAAGGATGGCAATCGCTGGCAGTGATATTTGCGCCGCGTCGATGACCGACCAGGCTGGCCAGCCCCAGGCCACAGCCGATTTCCAGTATCCGTTCTCTCTTGCAGACAGGACGATTGGCAAGCTGTATGGCCAGTTGTATGCCCGACGGCCACACCAGGCCGAACAGGGGCCAGGAAGCCGAACAGATGCCAAGACGCAGGGCCGCACCGGCGGGATCGTGATATTGCTGGCGGTCGAGCAACGACCGGATAATCAGATCATCCGCGCCTTCTATGGCAATGGAGGCCTGGCCGGTTTGATAACCGGTCATAGTAGTTCCTGATGGATGGGCCTTGAATCACCAGGCGATAGGGATAGTGTGCCTTAAATATTGCTTTTGGGCCAATCACCGGCCTGGTCCCGCGTTTGCGATGGCGCCAGCGCATTTACGATTGTGTTCAGGCTTTTGGTGATTTCGCCACGCAATCGAGGTTCCGACAGAATGCTGTCGGGCCCGCCGCAACTCAATACAAAGACATTCTCGCCCGTGGGTGTTGCGAACGGGGCAGCCACCGCGTTGATTCCTGGCTGCCAATCGCCAATGCCATAACAGCAGCCGCTAAGTGCGAAGTCTTTGCATGCCTGGTTCATGATGCGTGACATACCACGCGGCAGTGATAACGTTTCAAGCAACCGCTCGCGTTCCGCGGCAGGCAGGCTGGCAAGATAGGCCCGCCCCATGGTGCTGTTCATGCCTACCCGGTAACCAACCGGCAGCCTCAGATAAAGCGCCGCGGACCCATGCACGGCTTCGACATAGGTCATGGACTCGCCATCGAACGCCCCCAGCGCCACCGCTGCCCCCGTAGATTTGGCCAGTTGCTCCATCAGCGGACGCGCGAGTTGGCGGACCTCGAGGTTGGCCAGACAGCCGAACCCCAGGGCAAGCACACCGTAGTCGGGAGAGTATTGACCCGTATCGTGGTGATAACGCAAGTAGCCGAGCGTGGTCAGCGTATAGACGATGCGGCTGACCGTGGACTTGGCCAGGCCCGTTCGCTCGGCAAGCTCCAGATTGCCAAGTGCCGGCACCCCGGGTTGAAAGCAGCGCATAACACTTAGCCCGCGCGCCAACGCCTCGACAAAGTCGGGGGATGATTTGTCGGCAAAGCCAGGTTGACGTTTGCGCCGTGCGGGCCGCCGGCCGACCGGCAAGGGATCTTTTTTCATACGGGTTCCAGGTGAATAGCAGGAAGCGTTTGCATTTAAAGCCGGGCAGTTCTATATTGAATCCATAATATAGGAATTGAATTCCATTATACGGAATTCAAAAGTCTTTTCCAGCTTTTTTTGTTGAAGGCCCTTCATACACACTGAGGAGACAACCATGTTCAGAGCAGGTACCCGTTTTCTGGCAGCCGCCTTGTTATGTAGCCTTGTTGGCGTGGCAGGTGCTGCGGATTTTCCTGACCGTGCGATTACGGTGGTGACCCCCTTCCCCGCTGGCGGCGCTACAGACGCGCTCACCCGCGTGCTGACGGAAGAAATGAGCAAGACGCTGGGGCAGTCGATGATTGTCGAAAACCGCGCCGGTGCAGCAACAACGATTGGTGCGTCGCATGCAGCGCGCGCAACGCCTGATGGCTATACCATCCTGTTGGCCACCAACTCCACGCTGGTCACCAATCGCTTTCTGTTCAAATCGCTGCCTTATGATCCCGATGCGTTCGAACCCATAGGAATGATAGGCATAGGCCCGATGATTCTGCTATCGGCCAAGAAACATGATTTCAAATCTGTGGAAGATGTCGTGGCCCAGGCCAGGAAGGCGCCCGACACGCTGAGCATCGCATCGTTTGGTGCAGGCACGTCTTCCCACCTGGCCGCTGAATACTTTCAGCAGCTCGCCGATATCAAACTGCTGCATGTGCCGTTCAAAGGTTCTACCCAGGCCTTGCCGCAAGTTGTGAATGGCGATGTGGATCTCTTCTTTGACATGGTCAGCACAGGGATGCCACAAGTCAATGCCGACAAAGTGGATGTCCTGGCCATCACCAGCAAAAACCGACTGTCGACGCTGCCCGACCTGCCTACCCTGGACGAAGAAGGTTACGCCGGTTTTGACATCACCGCCTGGTTCACGTTGGTGGCGCCCCCCGGCACCCCGGCCACGGTGACGGCTACCTTGAATAAGGCACTGAAGGCCGCGCTGAATAATGAATCCGTGCGTGAACGCATGTTGACCATGGGTATTGCACCCGCGGACGGCACGCCTGACGCCTTAGAAAGCCAGATCAAGACGGAAATTCCGATTATCGGCGCACTGGTAGAGCGCGCCAATATCGTCGTCCAGTAATCCACGCTTAACCTTTTTACACAACGAGTCGCCATCATGTCACACAACTCATTCTGGGAATTCCCTCACCTCAGCCAACGGATGCCGATCCTGGCCGCCAATGTCGTCAGCACCAGCCAGCCGCTGGCCGCGCAGGCCGGCCTGCGCATGCTGCTGGCAGGCGGCAATGCCGTCGATGCTGCGCTTGCGGCAGCTATCGCATTGACGGTCGTCGAGCCTGTGATGAACGGTCTGGGCGGCGACGCGTTCGCGTTGATATGGGACAACGGAACATTGCACGGCCTGAATGCATCCGGACGCGCACCGCAGGGCTGGACGCCAGAGCGATTCGCCGGCATGGACGCGATGCCCGACATTGGCTGGAATACAGTGACCGTGCCAGGACAGATCGCGGGATGGGCGGCGCTTTCACAACGATTCGGAAAATTACCGTTTGCGGATTTATTCGAACCCGCCATTGCCTACGCGCAAAATGGCTATGCCGTATCGCCAGTCATCGCGCGCCAGTGGGCTGCCCAGGCCCCCAAGCTCAAGGACCAGCCGGGCTATGCAGAAGCCTTCCTGCCCCAGGGTTCGGCCCCAGAACCCGGTGATATATGGCGGTTCGAAGCCCAGGCACGCACTCTGGAACGCATCGCCAGCAGTGACGGCCGCGATTTCTACGAAGGCGAGCTGGCCGACAGAATTGCCGATTTTTCAGCGCGCACTGGCGGCGCGCTGACCAAGGCCGACCTTGCCGCGCATCGCTGCGACTGGGTGGAGCCGATTTCGATGAGTTATCGCGGCGAATACACCTTGCACGAAATACCGCCCAACGGACAAGGCATTGCAGCCCTGATGGCGCTGGGCATGCTGGATACCTTTGATCCGCCGCGACAGGGCCAGCCTATGGATCTGTTTCATTTGCCTATCGAAGCCGTGAAACTGGCCTTTTCCGATTTGCACGAACATGTGGGTGACCCGGTGAGCATGGGGGAATTAACGCAACAATTGCTGGATGCCGACTACTTGCGGCGGCGTGCAGCCCTGATCGACGCGAGCAATGCAGGCACACCCATTGCTGGCGTACCCACGCAGGGAGGAACAGTTTATCTGACGGCTGCGGACAGCAACGGCATGATGGTGTCCTTTATCCAATCCAACTACCATGGCTTTGGTTCTGGCGTGGTTGTACCCGATACAGGCATCGCACTGCATAACCGTGGCCGCAGTTTTTCACTGGTTCCGGGCCATCGGAACCAGGTCGGGCCAGGCAAACGGCCGATGCACACCATCATTCCGGCTTTCATTACCCGCCAGGGCCGGCCGTTTGCCAGTTTTGGCGTGATGGGCGGCAATATGCAGGCGCAGGGCCATGTGCAGATGATGCAGCAGCTGGTCGACCTGGGGAACAACCCACAGACAGCCGTGAACGCGCCACGCTTTCGTGTCGAGTCAGGGCCCAGAGTGATGCTGGAAGCACATACACCGCAAGCTGTTGTCACGGCGCTGAATGATCTGGGCCATCGCACTGAACCACAGGCTGCGGACAGCCTGGACTTCGGGGCGGCGCAGGTGATTTTGCGGCAGGCGCATGGTGGGTATGTCGCAGCATCCGACCCGCGGCGCGACGGTCAGGCCGTCGGATACTGATTGCCTGGCACACTATTCAAAAACAATGGAGACACCAGCAATGCACACATCTTTTCATAAGCCGTTTATCCGCAGCGTGAGCCTGGGCATCGCCGCGCTGGCCCTCAGCACAGGCGCTCAGGCAGCCTCATTTCCTGAACACGCCATCACGCTCATTGTTCCGTATCCACCGGCGGGCACCACTGATATTGCAGCAAGGACGATCGCGCATGCAATGGAAGGGGTATTGGGCCAGAGCGTCGTCGTGGAGAATCGGGCTGGTGCGGGTGGCAGTATCGGAATGGGCCAGCTTGCCCGGGCCAAACCCGACGGCTACACCTTGGGCATGGGCACCATAGGCACACAGTCCATCAATCAGTTTCTGTATCCAGACATGCCGTTCGATCCGGAGAAAGATTTTGCGCCCATTGCATTGGTCCTGACCACGCCCAACGTGATCGCCGTCAATGCCCAGTCCGAGATCAAGACCATGGACGATCTGATTGCCGCCGCCAAATCCGCGAAAGACAAAAAACTGAGCTATGCCTCGCCGGGCGTGGGCTCGTCGGTCCACCTGACTGGCGCCTATCTCGAGCAAGAAGCCGGCATCGATATGCTGCATATCCCATACAAAGGTGCGTCTCAATCCCTGCCGGCGCTGATCGGCGGCCAGGTCGATATCCTGCTCGACAACCTGCCCAGCACGCTTGCCCAGATCAAGGATGGCTCCAAGATAAGAGGCATCGCAATCACCTCGGCGGAGCGCTCTCCCTCGGTACCGAATATTCCGACCGTGGCCGAAAGCGGCCTGAAAAATGTGGATGTCACGGCTTGGTTTGCCTTGTATGCGCCCACAGGCACCCCGCCCGACATCCTGGACAAACTTACGGCTGCCGCTAAACAGGCTCTTGCCTCCCCTGAAGTACAGGCCAAATTTGTATCGTTGGGCGCAGAGGCCGGCACCCTGACCGGTTCGGAACTGAGCGCATTCGAGGCCAAAGAAAGGGCGCGCTGGAGTAAGCTGATTCAGGACCGCAACATCCAGCGACAATAACGTAATTCTCAGAACCCGTCACAATGAAGGCTATCATGACGACACTTAGCTCCACCCAAACGCGCGATATCAACTACCATCTGCATCCGTACACGAATGCGGTCAAGCACCAGCAGATCGGCCCACGCATCATTGAGCGCGGCGAAGGCATCTACGTATACGACGATCAGGGCAAGCAATACATAGAGGGCATGGCGGGGCTGTGGAGCGTCGCCGTGGGTTTTAACGAATCCAGGTTGGTCGAGGCAGCGCACCGCCAGATGCAAAAGCTTCCCTTCTATCACACGTTCACGCACAAGACTCACACGCCCTCCATCGAGCTGGCTGAAAAACTTGTCCAGCTCACCGATGGCAGCATGAGCCATGCCTTCTTTACAAACTCTGGCTCCGAAGCGAACGATACCGTCATCAAGATGATCTGGTACTACAACAATGCGCTGGGTCGCAGCCAGAAAAAGAAGATCATCGCCCGCAACAAAGGTTATCACGGCGTGACCGTGGCCGCCGCAAGCCTGACGGGCCTCGCGCCCAACCATAAGGGATTCGATCTGCCGCTACCGCAGATGAAGCACACGACCTGCCCTCACTTCTATCGCGAAGGCCTTCCCGGCGAGACCGAAGAGGCTTTTGCAACGCGCATGGCGGAAGACCTCGAGGCATTGATACTGCGCGAGGGGCCGGATACCATCGCTGCCTTTATCGGTGAGCCTGTCATGGGGGCGGGTGGCGTCATCGTGCCGCCCGCTTCTTACTGGGACAAAATCCAGGCGGTATGCCGCAAGTACGACGTGCTGATCGTTGCGGACGAAGTCATTACCGGATTTGGCCGCCTGGGCACTTTATTCGGCTCGCAAAAGTTCGACATTCAGCCAGATATCATGGTGCTGTCCAAGCAGATCACCTCATCGTATCTGCCGCTGGCCGCCATCCTGCTGAACAAAAAGGTGCACGATGTGATCTCCCGGCATAGCGGCGAACTCGGCACCTTTGGCCATGGCTACACCACCAGTGGCCATCCTGTGACCACTGCGGTTGCTCTCGAAAACATCAAGATTATCGAAGAAAGAGGATTGGTCGAGAATGCGGCCCGCACAGGTGAGGTGCTGCAGTCATCCCTGCGCGCCCTGGGCGACCACCCCTTGGTGGGCGAAGTCCGCGGGGTTGGCCTCATTGCCGCTGTGGAACTGGTTGCGGACAAAGCAAGCCGTCGCCCTTTCGACCCGCTGGGCAAAGCGGGCGCGGCCATTTACGAGCGAGCGCACCAACATGGCCTCATCGTTCGTGGCGTTCAGGACAGCGTGGCATTTTGCCCGCCCCTGATCATCACCGAAGATCAAGTGCGCGATATGGTGGGGCGTTTTGTCGACACACTGGAAGAGGTCGGCAAAACGCTTTGACAGCCAGGGATAGCTTGCGATCCGGCTATCCGGCCGGATCCCTCAAGGGGTCACGACGTGCCAGATATCCTTGAAGTTATCGCCCTTTTTCTCGCCTGGCTGTGTATCTTTTGCAAAGGTATACAGCGGCATGCCTCGAAACGCCCATTGCTGGGTGCCATCGGTACGCATGATCACGCTGTATTCGCCTTCGGGCTTGGCGCTGCTGTCGGCCACCACAGGCGGCCAGGCTTTGGCACACTGGTCGGCGCAAGCGCTTGTGCCGTTATTGGCCGTATCTTTGTCAAACGTATAGACAGTCATGCCAGCCTTGTCGACCAGCACCCCATCCTGCCCTGCGGCAGGCGCCTGGGCATAAGCGCCGCCTGCGAACAGAAGCGAGGCGGCAAAGCATAAGGTGGTTAAATTGCGGGTGTTCATGGCAATACTCCTTGGCCACGATGGCCGACGAATGGGTGAAGGGTAACTAGCAGCAAATTCTATACCTGCGATGACTGACTCGCCAACGACGCACTGGGCTTGCCATCCTGCGCAAAAGTGCAATATTTTCTGGACTCGCCTGCCGGCGTAGTTTACCAACCAGCGGAGGCTCGATAAGCCGCCGGGTTTCAAACATTTCGCGCGCGTCTTCCACGGTCGGCCTGGCCACATAGGCGCCGCGATTCGGCACAAGCGTGACGATCTGCTCATGCGCCAGCCGAGCCAGAACCTGGCGGATCTTCATCCGACTGGCGCCAGTGACTTCCGACAATCGTCAGGCTTAATGCCGGCCGCCCACGCTTTGAGGCGTTTTTCGTCAACCGGCAGCTCTACCGCCATCCCCCCCGTGAACCGGCGCCAGTCGTCAAGAAACTCATGGGACAAAATGGTAAGCACGGGAATGCCGGTGGACATGAGATCAAGCAGTTCGCTCGCAAATCCGTCGCCGGCGACCTCCTGTTTTCCATAGCGGCTGACCATCACCAGATCAGCGCCTTCCGCACACGCCTGACGAAGACATGCCGTGGCCTGAGCCAGCATGGCGACATCCAGGCAACACGAGGTGGAGCCGCGGCCCAGGTCCTGGAAGATCTGGATTTCCCGGCCAGAATGCAGATCTCGCAAGCGGCGTTTGGTGTGCTCAGGGCTACGCTGGGGGGGCGGCACCATGACCAAGCCACGCACCCGAAAGCCCTGCGCCTGCAGATCAGCAGCCAGCGAACGCATGAGCTCATCGGCTGCGTCCCCGTGTTCGTGCACCATGGCCGCGACAGGCATTTGGGGCAGATTCATCATTTGCTCTCCGGCGTGTTCCACATTCTTTCAAATTGCTCAGTGATGATTATATTCACCCTGCCTTCCGCCCAGGTTTTTGTTCGATGCCCTCAAGGGGAGGCCAGTTCAGCCACATGCCCGGCAGGCATTTATGCTCAAAACTGTTCCGCACTGCGGTCGGATGTTCCGAAATATTTGCACAGCGGATTCACCCGTGACAGAATAGCGCAGCCACCGCACCCGCCCCTTGGCGCGCGGGGCGGGCCACCTGCTGTCGCACGACAAGCCGGACAACGATTTAGGCCCCCGGCTGCGACCACTTGCCTGGGATTTGGAAGAACACACGGGGTGCGGCCAAGCCAGGCCCCACCGAAAAGGACACACATGATAAGAGACCAGGAAACCCTCAACATTCTTTTGCACTCGGTATCTCGCTTTGTACGTGAGCAACTGGTACCAGTCGAAGAGGAAGTCGCGGAAACAGACACGATTCCCGAGCGGATCGTCGCGCAGATGCGCGAACTTGGGCTGTTCGGCCTGTCGATTCCGGAAGAGTACGGCGGTTTGGACCTCACCATGGAAGAGGAAGTGCTGTTTGCATTCGAGATAGCCAAAGCATCGCCGGCATTTCGCTCTTTGATCGGCACAAACAATGGGATTGGCTCGCAGGGCATTGTCATCGATGGCACCCCGGAGCAAAAAGAAAAGTATCTGCCGCGTCTGGCATCGGGTGAAATCATTGGTTCGTTTGCGTTGACCGAGCCAGGATCGGGCTCCGACGCCGCATCGCTGCGTGCGTCGGCGGTACGCGATGGCGACCACTATGTCATCAATGGCACAAAGCGATTCATTACCAATGCGCCGGAAGCCAGTATTTTTACAGTCATGGCACGCACTGACCCCGCCAAGAAAGGCGGAAGCGGGATTTCCGCCTTTGTGGTCGAAGCCGGCAGCCCCGGAATATCATTGGGCAAAATCGACAAGAAAATGGGACAGCGCGGCGCCCATACCTGTGATGTCGTCTTCGAGAACTGCAGGGTGCCCGCCGAGAATCTGATCGGTGGACGAGAGGGCATAGGCTTCAAAACGGCCATGAAAGTACTGGACAAAGGCCGTCTGCATATCGCAGCCGTGAGCGTGGGCGTCGCTGAGCGCATGCTGGCGGACACGCTGCGCTACGCGATGGAACGTCAGCAGTTTGGGCAGCCGATTGCCGACTTTCAATTGATCCAGGCCATGCTGGCTGACAGCAAGGCAGAAATCTACGCCGCTCGCTGCATGGTGATCGACGCCGCCCGCAAGCGCGATGCGGGCGAAAACGTATCCACCGAAGCATCTTGCAGCAAGATGTTTGCCACGGAAATGTGTGGGCGGGTCGCTGATCGTTGCGTACAGATCCACGGCGGCGCCGGTTATGTATCCGACTATGCCATCGAACGCTTCTATCGCGATGTCCGGCTGTTTCGGATTTATGAAGGCACCACGCAAATCCAGCAAATCGTCATTGCACGCAATATGATCAAAGACGCACAGCGGTAATAAACGGCCGGCATCGTCATAACCAGCCAGCAACGCACGTCGCAGCCTCCCAACGCGTCGGATGAGCGCCCTGCTCAGCCCAGGCATTCGCATTCTGCCGGCCCGGGCTGGCGATGTGATGTATTTTCAACACATCGCCTAGGGTAAACCCTAGCTATAAATCAGGGTTTACCCTATAATGCCTATATCGATCATCCATTGACCAGCGAGGGTCCTGAACATGGCAAACGTAATGTGTGGCAAACTGGCAACCGCAGGCAATATCCAAATCAGCCATTCCACGGGCACGCCCAAAATCAATCGCGCAGCGTTTGCGCAACGCGCCTGGCAATTGCTCAACAGATTCGACCGCAGCATGGCCGGCTATCTAGGCGCACTCGCCGAAGCACGCGTTCGCGCACCCTTCGATCACGACAAGCGCTAAACCCCCAGCCATCCAGCGGCAACCGCAACGCAGCCTCGGTCATCCACCGAGGCTTTTTTGTGCGCGCCAGCTACGGCGGCAGCTCCAGGGGCAGATAACATCCATGCTAGTATCTTCTCGCGAAGATCAATCAGCAATCTATATATGGCAGAGGCGTTTGCGTCGTTATCCGCGGGACAAGTCGTCCTTTATGGCCTGCTTTTCTTTGGCGGCATTTATTTTGTGTTTGGCGGCCTTACCTGGCTGCTGACACGCCATATTTTGCCGGCCTGTGGTGTCGGCCGCCCGCTTGATCCAAGGCCCCTCATGCCGGGGCAACTCAGACGCGAACTCCTGCTGTCGTCGGTCTCCATTCTTATATTTGGCACAGGGATGATCTTTCCGTGGGGGCTGGTGCAGTTGGGCTGGGCAACGCTCGCTCCCAACCCAAGCGCAGGGCGCATTGCCGTCGAGATCCTCGTGCTGCTCGTCTGGAATGACATGCACTTCTGGATTAATCATCGCCTGCTCCATACATCGTGGTTGCGCCGGTTTCATCTGCCGCACCACAGATCGGTCGTCACAACACCGTTTTCCACCTATGCCTTCCATCCCGTCGAGGCTTTGATGCTGGGCAACGTGATATTGCTGCCCATGGTTGTCCACGATTTCAGTTTCTGGTCTCTGTTGTCGGTGCCTCTGTTCAGCCTGTTTTTCAATTGCGTCGGCCATGCGAATTATGATTTTTTCCCCAATGTTTCGTACAGCCATTGGTTTGCCGCCAGTCGCAGGCATCATCTGCATCATGCCTGTTATCAAGGCAACTACGGCTTTCAGTTCACTTTCATGGACAGGCTGTTCGGCACGCGACTGCAGGCAGATGCGGCGCGACCGACGATAGCCCGTTATCTGTGCAGACAGTCTACGGTTGATGTCGCCGGGCGGCACAACACATGAGCAGGCGGCTGGCCCGGTGGATTCGACGCACGCCCCGCCTTCGTCACCGCCGAGACGGCCAAAGCATTGCGTATCTGCTGGCCTTTCCCGCCCTGATCCTCTGGCAATGGAATCATGGATTTTCCTTGCCCCTGTACGCCTTGCTGCTTTTTCTTACCTTGGGTGTAGGTGTCATTCATCACAACCACACTCATCTGCGAATGTGGCACGGTCGCTGGGCAAACCGGATCACCGACGTCATGATCACGCTTTGCCAGGGTCATCCAGCCTGCGTGTTCTGGCCTACACATGTTGCCAATCACCATCGCCATAAACATGGCGAAAACGATATCGCCCGCACCTATCAATTTGACGAAGGCGACACCAATACCCTATCTGGTTATCTATTGCACCCGTTTCAGGCCATCGGCGTACTGTATCCGTCGATCTTTGCGTGGGCCGGTCGATTGCGTCGGCATCGCCCTGCCGTGTGGCGCTACTGTCTGCTGCAGTATGCACTCTGGCTCGGGCTATGGGTAACCGTCTTGCTCATTGATATCAAGAAAGGCATGCTCTTCGTGATTTTGCCGCAGCTTCACGGGCTGCACTGGCTGCTGGCCACCAACTACCTGCAGCATGCCCATGCCGATGGCCGCCAAGACAGCCGGCGTGGCGCGCCGAGCTATGATTTTGCACGCAATTTTGAAGGACTCGTCAACCCGCTACTCTTTAATATTGGCCTGCATACCGCACACCATCAGCACTCGCGTGCACACTGGTCCACTCTGACGCGCCTGCACCAGCAGCATTATCGAGATCGCGTGACGCCGACATTGAATGAGCGCGGGTTGCTTCCTTACATGTTTCGAGTATTCGTACTGGGAACTTTCTTTCCGCGCTATCGCAGCGCACCGCTCATGCCGGCCCCTGAACCAGCCCGCAAGCGGGGCAATATTGCTTCCACTTTGTAATCAAGCTCGCCCTCTATGCCTACAGCCTTTGAACATGTCTATCTGAAAAGCACCGGTTACTTCATGCCAGGAGAGCCCGTGGACAACGAGCAGATGGATGCGTATATTGCCCCGCTTAATCGCGTGTCCCGCCGTATCAAACACCGCGTGCTGTCCGAAAACGGAATACGCCAGCGTCATTACGCAATTGATGCCGAAGGCAATACAACCATGTCCAATGCCGAGTTGGCTGCACAAGCCATACAGCATTGCCTGCGGCGTGCACAGATCGATCTCGCCGATGTGTCCTTGCTTGCAAGCGGAACTTCGGGCGGTGACACCCTGATGCCAGGTTTTTCAAATATGGTCCAGGGCTGGATGTCTGCACCCCCACTGGAAACCCTCTCCGTCCATGGCATTTGCGCCGCGGGTGTCGGCGCCATTCAATCGGTCGCTCAAAGCATTGAGTTGGGCGCCCACTCCCTGGGCGTGGCCGTAGCCAGCGAGATGCCCTCCCGGCTGTTCAAGCGTTCCCGTTTCGCCGCTCGGGATTACAACACCGATTTCAACTCACATTTTCTGCGCTGGATGTTGTCGGACGGCGCTGGCGCTGCGCTGTTAGGCAGGCGCGACGCCGGCGGCGGTATTGCGCCGGGGCTGCAACTACGGCTCAAATGGGTACACCAGCGTTCTTTCTCCGGTGATTACCCCGTCTGCATGCAACTTGGCATGAGGGAAAATGGCGGGCAGACGCATCTGGACTACCCATCCTGGGCATCGGCGGAGATGGACGGCGCCCTCTCACTGCGCCAGGATATCCGGCTGCTGCCGCATTTGTTTGATATAGGCATTCATGAGTATGTCGGTCTTGTGCGCGACAAATGGGTTGATCCCGAACGCATCAGTCACTTCTTGTGCCATTACTCGTCAGAAAAATTCATTCCCGTCGTAGATGCACTGATGAGCAACGCAGGACTTGCCATTCCTCGGGAACGTTGGTTCAGCAATCTGGCCTGGCGGGGCAACACGGGCGCTGCGTCCATTCTCATCATGCTTGCGGAGTTCCTTGAAACCCGCGCGCTGGCGCCAGGCGATCAAATCCTATGCTACGTCCCTGAGTCTGGCCGTTTTACGACTTCTTATATGTTGTTTGAGGCGGAAGCGGACACGCCAGCAGTTGAATCAAGGCTCGATTCGGCAACACAACAGGTCACAGCGCGAGGTCTGCCGCCCCTATCCACCCAGTCTATGGATGCGGGTGCAATCGCCCCGCCTCATGATCCGGATCAAGCGCCCGAAGGCTTGGGTCCATTGCTCACCGAGCTCGCAGCCATTTGGCACGATTATCGGTCGCGTGTATGGCGCACACCATTACTGCGCGATCTGCGTGAGCACAAGTTCAGTGTTGTCGATTACCAGCGCTGGATGGCAAACTGGATTCCGCAGGTGCGCGAAGGCGCCAAGTGGATGCGCGAAGCCACGGCATCGCTATCCGACACCTACGCGCCGCTTGCCAGCCTCATTAACACGCATGCGGGCGAAGAACAGGATGATTTCAAGATTCTTTTCAGCGACTACCAGCGTGCGGGCGGTTCAATCAACGATATTGATGCGTTCCGGCGTAACCCTGGCGGCGAAGCGCTGAACGCTTACCTGCACGCGCTCGCGGCTACGCGTGATCCCATTGGCCTGCTGGGCGCCATCTATATTATCGAAGGCACAGGCCAACGCATCGTACCTGCTCTCCTGCCCTTGCTCAAAGCCAGTCTGTCACTGCCGCCAGACGCATTCCGTTTTCTTGAATATCATGGCCATAACGACGAGCACCATCTGGCGCGCTGGCTAAGTGCGGTAGGCTTGGCCCTGGCGTGCGACGACGCCGGGATTGCCGAACGCAATATCGTCAACACAGCAAGACGAACGGCCGCCCTGTACCTGATGCAGTTCCAGCATGTAAAAGAGCACTAACGGATGAAAAACCCGCCCGACTTCAACATTGACCATTTCGACCCCAACGACCCTGATCCCTGGCTGGCCATGTATCTGGATCGCAGCACACCCCTGCCCGATGAGGTCAAGGCAGCCTGGCTACGCGACTCGGGGTCTCGCGCACGGCAATACCTGCTGCCCTTTCTGCGCCCCATTGCCCGGCTGCTCATTATTCTGATCCAGGTCATCAAGACTTTCCTGCCAAAACGCTGGTCAAACTCTGGCTTGCTGCATCGCATACTGGTGTGGGGGCTCAAGCGCTTTGTGCGGCCAGAAGCCAATTGGCTCATCCTTAGGCACTTCCATCTGGGGTCGCAGATTCTGGCGTTCATCAGCGCCAATTGTCCGACACCTGTTGTGACACACCCGCTGCAGCCACGCAATATCGATGAGCTTAGAGATAATCTGTTCGTCCAGCACGATATCAACCTGTATAGCTTCGTGATTCGCCTGAACCAGGCGCTGCGAGAAGCCGGAGAGGAAATCAAGCCGCCAGCCGAGATCGACTTTTCGATGGTCAAGGCGCCTGATGTGGATCTTGCCGCGATGCCTCACAGTTGGACAAATGTACTGGATTTGCAAAGCGCGATCGAGCTGTTCACACCGCTTTACCAGCTTTTTCTGACCGACAATGATTTCTGGCGTGCCGCAAACTCACTGCAACTGGACGAGACGATCGGGATCTATGCGGCGCAGATTCTTCAGGCGCCGCAGCATCTGATCCTGGTCAACAACAGTCACCCCCTTGTGCCACTCTCAACACTGCGGGCCGGGCACCGGCTGGTGTTGCATGGTTTGTCGTCGGAGATGCTGCACTGCCTGTTGATGGAAAAGCGGGCAATCACGCTTATGAATCATGCGGATGGCATGGCTGGCGGCGCTACCAGCAACTAGGAAGAAAACTGCCGATGCCCACTGGCATGCCACGCCGCCGCCATACCCAAAGCCGTCGCAATCAGCACAAACCCACTGGCAAAGGCCCACGAGCCGAAGTAATCTCGAAGCACCCCAAGAAGCCAAGGACCAATCGACGCAATCGTATAACCGAATAACTGCGACATCACCGCAAGCTGAAGCGTAATCGCTGAATTAGGGCTGCGCAGTACTATCATCAATAGCCCAATGCTGAAGGTGCCGCCCTGCCCCAGACCCAGCAAAACGGCATACCACCACGTCCACCCCATGTCGCCGTCCACCAAGCCGGCAAAGCCAATAAGAGCTAACAG
Source organism: Allopusillimonas ginsengisoli (assembly GCF_004153455.1). Taxonomy (GTDB): domain Bacteria; phylum Pseudomonadota; class Gammaproteobacteria; order Burkholderiales; family Burkholderiaceae_B; genus Allopusillimonas; species Allopusillimonas ginsengisoli. Next base: position 192,150 of record NZ_SDQE01000002.1, read on the forward strand.
ATACATCGCGATGATCGGCACACGCTGGGTGTCGCTGCGTCCAGCCAGCCATACACCACCCAGGGAAGTGATGAGCTGCGCCCCCATGGCAACCGAAAGAACGGCTCCTGCGGATACATCCCCCATACCTCGCCCCACCAGGATGGTGGGCAACCATGCTGCCGTGCTGTGCGATAGCAGCGATTGCATGCCAGGATTTGCGCAAAGCGAGAGCGATAGCGGATGACACCAAAGCGAAAGGCTAAAACGAGGGACTGTGAACTGCGACTGTGACGCATTGTCTTGTGTTGCGGCGACAGGGATAGCTCCAGGCAGCCTCCACCAGCACAGCGCGCACAAGGCGGCAGGCAGCACCCATACCGAGAATGCCAGCGCCCATTGACCTTCCATCAGCGTGCGCAACGGCTCCGTGACACCTGCAGCCAGCACACCCCCTAGACACAAGGCAAAGCTCAACACGGCAGTGCCCACAGATCTCGCCGGCTGAGGCATTTGACGTACCAGGCCGGGTAGCGTCGCATTCGCGATGCCGATGCTGAGACCGATCACAACAGTGCCGACCCACAGCGCCCCAACCCCGTAATCCGGCGACAGCGATTGCGAGCGGATAGCAATGCCGCCAGCCAAGCCTATCAGCGACCATGCTATTACTCGCGGACTCTCAATATTCCAGGCGGCCAACAGTAAAGCAGCCGGGGAAGACAGGGCGAGTAACAAGACAGGGAGTGAAGTCAGCAACCCGGCAGCGCCAGCCGTCAAGCCCAAGTCGCTCTGTATGACAGGCAACAAAGGCGATACGCTGATAATCGCTGGGCGCAGGTTGACGCCAGTCAGCAAAATAGCAGCGACAAAGCGTCCACATCCTTGCGCACCTGCGTTTTGCATGTATTCCTCCACCGCGCCTAACCCTTATCGCAAGCGCGGTAATGACCTCCTGGCCCCCATCAGTCATTCGCTCAGGCGAGGCCTGAAAATCGGTAGAGGATAACGCGCTACAGATTCAGGATCATTTGCCAGTTCGACGGCCATTCCACTCTTCACATCTTGCGACAATACGCGCGCGAGCAACGTAGGCCCCTCCTCCAGCACGATTTCTGCCAATGCAATCGGCGTTTCGTCATTGAACGATGGATGATTGGGGCGATGGATCATACTGTAGGAAACAACCCTGCCGCGCCCGCTGGCTTTGATCCAGGAGAGCGAATCGCTCCAACAGTGCGGGCACATGGGCCGGGGATAGAAAATCATCGCATGGCAGCCTGCACATTGCTGAAGCATGAGCGAGCCGTTCTTCCACCCTTCCAGATAAGTTCGGTTGTCGCGATCCACCACTGGCTGCGGGTATGCTCTGTTGTCAGATATATTCACTGTTCATTCTCCAGAATGATTGCGCTGCTGGATAAGCCATGGCCGTAGCCAACCATGCCATATCCAGACACCAACCCACAACGTGCCGTCTCAACCTGGAAGTCACCGGCTTCGTGTCGAAGTTGGCGCACCGCCTCCACCAGGCCGATCATTCCACCGGCTGCACCGGCCTGCCCGCATGAGAGCTGCCCGCCATTCGTGTTCAGGGGAAAGCTTCCGTTAAATGAAAATTCGTGCTTTTCCAGAAAGGCACCCACTTCGCCCTTATTGCAGAAACCCAAGTCTTCGAGTTGAATCGCCACCATGATGGGGTAGTCGTCATAAGCCTGCACAAAATCCAGTTGATCATGGCTGCGCTGAGCATCAGAAAAAAGCCTGTCCGTAAAGCACTTCCACCCACCCTCCAATGGCGCTATTTCCCCTACTGGATAGTTGTGCTGCTCATAGCCGGCCAAAATTCGGATCCGACGCGATGGCTCGACGCGATCCAGGGCGGTGACAATAACCGCTTCGGCCCCCGCGCAAGGCAGCACGCAATCGTAAAGCCTGATGGGATCGGCGATGATGCGGGCGGACAAATAATCATCCAGCGTCATAGGCCCTCGCAACAGCGCGTTCGGATTCCGCTGCGCGCTATAACGCTGGCCGACGGAGATCTTGCCCAGTTGTCTGGATTGCGTGCCGTAGGTTTCCATATGCTTGCGCTGTACGATTCCAAATAACCCATTCGCACCACCGAAGCCATTTGGCGTTGCATAGTTGTGCAAGGCAAGATGGAACTGATCCATGAGCTTGTAATGGCCGTCGATGTCGTAGTTGTCCCCTGCCAGGCACAAGACCGTGGTAGCGTGGCCTGCCTCTATGGCCCGCACCGCGTTGAGCACGGCTGCCACGGGGCCAGCGCCGCCGGCGGTGCCGTAATACGCCCATCCCACTGGTAATCCGAACTGCTCGGCCAGGGTTACGGCATTGTCTGGTGGCAACACAAATGAGCACACGGATATGCCATCGATATCGCTCTTCTTGAGTCCCGAGCTGTTCAGCGCAGCCCTGCTCGCATCGGCAAGCAAGGAAATCAGCGTTCGGTCCGTCTTCTTGCTGTAGGCGGACTGTCCAAATCCAACGATACCTATTTCAGGTTGAGAGGTCGCTGTAGTGGTTTCCTGGCTCATCATATGACTCCAGTTTCCTTAAGGTGCGCCAAACGCTCCGGCGACAAATTGATTTGAGCGAAAACTGCCTCGTTATCCGCGCCAGTTTTCTTGCCAGCCCATCGAATTTCCGCTGGGGTCACACTGAGCTTGGGTACAGGCGCCGGCATGCGCAACATACCGAGGTCGGGATCGTCCACGGTTGAAATGGCCTGCCTCGCCGCATAATGGGCGTTGTCGAAAATAGCCTGAATGTCCATGATGGGGCCGGCGACGACACCATGCGTGTCAAAGGCAGCCATCACGTCATCCAGCTGCCGTTGCGCGACCCAGTCCGCAACGATCTGGTCGATGACATTTCGGTTTTCAACCCGACGCGCCATCGTTTCAAAACGAGCATCTCCCAGCAAATCCTTGCGGTCCATGGCAGCAAGAAGATTCTCAAAGATGCGCTGCGAACCACAGCTCACGGCCACATAACCCTTATCGGCAGTAACGTAGACATTGCGCGGCACATCCTCCTCCATCTGATTTCCGAGCAGTGGTTTTTTCATTTGCGTCTGGTCGTAGCGCAGCACGACAGATTCAACAATCCGAAAAAGCGGCTCGAACAGGCTTACATCCACCACCTGGCCCTGACCCGTTTTCTCTCGGTGGTGATGGGCGGCCAGCGCGCCAAACGCACCGAATATCCCGGCAAGATAATCACCCATCGGAAACGACGACACCGCAGGACCGGTCTGTGGAAAACCCGAAAAGGACGCAAGCCCACTGAATCCTTCTGCGATGGTGGCATAACCCCCGCGCGCTGATAGCGGCCCCGTTTGTCCGTAGCCACTGACGCGAACCCAGACGATATGTGGAAAGCGTTCCGCCAGCTCATCAGGCCCCAGCCCCCAACGTTCCAGCGTGCCGGGTTTGAAGTTCTCGATGACGATGTCTGTGGAGGCTAATAATTCCAGCGCAATATCGCGCCCTTCGGCGCGCGAGATATCCAGCGTAATGAGGTGCTTATTCCTGGCCATGCTTTTCCACCACAAAGGCACCTCACCTTTGTGGGGCGGCCACTCACGCAATGCGTCCGGCTTGCCTGGCTTTTCCAACTTGATAACCGTGGCGCCAAAATCCGCCAACATGGTACCCACGAACGGACCTGCCAGCATGGACCCGAGTTCTAGAACTTTGATGTCCTTGAGCGGCGCATTAGTCTGGCTGTGCGTGGCTGTGCTTTGCATAGAATGTCCTTTTGCGAAAAATTTGGGACGATGCAACGCCAACGCAGTGACAATTAAGCTGCGTGTCCAATGCATCGTTCTGGTTGAGCTGACTACCAAGTGCGAACCGCACCTGGGCGCTTAGCTGGAATTGACCCTATCGATGCCAATTGTCCAATCGATGACCAACACCACAATCACCGCCACATAGATGGTCGAGGCGGACACCGCTGCAATCATCGGATCGATGGAGTACTGAACGTAGTTGAAAAGCTTTACCGGGAGGGGGAGTAACGCAGAGGTCGAGTTGAAAATACTCAGCTCGACATTCACCCACGAAATAATCAGACCAAATAGCGCGCCCGCCACGATGCCTGATTTCACCAAGGGGAACGTGACCAGAAAAAAAGTCTTGAATCGCGACGCCCCCAGATCTAGCGATGCCCGTTCGAGGCTTACATCGAATCGACTCAGTGACGCAAGGGTGGTTCGCACCAGATAGGGGATAACCAGAACTGTGTGTCCAATGTAAAGGGCCGTCCACGTGCGGGCCATGCCCAGTTGGGAGGCAAACTGAAGCAACGCCGCGCCAATGACGATAGTGGGCAAAACGAGCGGAGACAGAAATAGGCCGGTGACAATCCCATTGAACCTCGTTGTTGTCCGGGAAAGCACCAGTGCGACGGGAATGCCCAGCACCATGGCGGTAAAGGTTGCGCTGACGGACAGCCCTGCGCTCAGGAGAATCGAATCAATATATGACTTGTCCAGGAGAAACTGTCGATACCACCGTAGCGTGAACCCTTCCGGAGGAAAGGCCAGATATTCAGTCGTTGTAAAAGATACCGCCACGATGACGATAAGAGGCATCAACAGGAACGCGACCGCAAGCAGACAAAACCCATGCAACAACCAGCGGCCAAGGGGAACAGAATGACTCATGCTGCTGCCTCCTTGACCGACTTGCGCGAGCGGGGTTTGCCGAATACGCGATAGAGCGATATCAATACAAGCGTGGTGAACAACAACGCCACAGATAACGCTGCACCGAACTGGAAGTCGAAGATTGCCGCATACTGCTGAAAAATCAGCATGGACATCACTGTTTTCTTTCCGCCGCTGAGGATGCTAGGCGTCACATAAGCGCTAACCGTCAGCGTGAACACAATGAGGGTGCCAGCTATAACGCCAGGTAAGCTAAGTGGGAACGTGACTTTGAAAAAGGTAACCAGGGGATTGGCGCCAAGGTCACGCGCTGCCGTTTCCAGAGTGATATCGATATTCTGCAGCACCGCTGATATGGTGAGCACCATAAACGGTGTCATTATGTATGTCATCCCTATGACGATGCTTAACTCGTTGCTCAGCAGCTGCAAAGGATATTCAGTCAGCCCCAGCGCCATCAAACTATCGTTGACCAGCCCACGTCTGCCTAGCAAGATCATCCAGCCGAACGAGCGCACAATGTTGCTGGTGAACAGCGGCGTGATAACAACAATGTAGAGCAAGCGCTTTATCCACCGTCGCTTGACGACGCGCGTCATGTAGTAGGCCAGAGGGTAGCCGATCAGAAATGAAGCCAGCGTTACCCACAAAGCGATTCTGAAGGTAAACCATAAGACATCAAGATAGAACCAACTGGACACCAGCTTTGCATACTGAGCCAGACTCCAGGCTCCGTCGCTAGTGCGCAGACTCTCCAATGCCACCACGAAAAATGGCACGGCGAAGAACGCCACCAGAAAGAGCAGCGGTATCGTCAATAGAAGTAGCGCTGAGCGCCGGTCCAGTTCCATTGTTCAGGCCTTTTTCAGCTTTACCTGAAAATCCAGGAGCGGAGCGTGCTGCTGACATCCGTACATGTCGCTCTCGCCGGGCTTTCCCTGCGCCAAGGGGCGGCGCAACGTCAGCTTGATGGCCTGACCGCGCGGCACGGCGAATATAGAGGTGACCGCTTCGGGCGAAACACCAAAAAGCACAGAGATGTTGTCCCGTGTAAAGCTTCCGCCTTCCCATACCTGGCAATATTTGTCGAAAGACTCGAACAGAACATCGAATGTCAAAAGAAAGGGCCCAGCATTCTTGCTGCGAATAACGGAGGCGATAGAAGAAAGTCCAATGGTTTCCACGTTAAACCTCCTCGAAATGCGTTTTGAAGTGTTCCGTTGCCGACTGCACTTTCATCAGGTGATATGCCGAAAACTCATACACAGGGCCAGCATCAATTTCGGACGGAGAATACGGAAAGGCCAGATTCCCCGCAGTGTTGAATTGCCCGGGAAAACTACAGTGCAGCAGCGTTCCGCTCAAAAAGTGAGCGACAGCATTCGCCGACGCCTGAGTCTGATCAACTGCCTCGATGACCAGGCCCAACTCTTTTCCGGTTTTCTCTGGTTCTGGCTCAAGTTCGCGCATAACTCCGTCGCGACCATATACATGAAACTCTATCTTCAGGGTTGGAGAATCGAAGTACTCCAAGGCCTTGGCCCTGGTGTCCTCGAGCAGCGCATCAATCTGCCTGATCATGCTTGGGCAGCGTATCCCCGCGATACAGATGGAGCGATACCCCACCATGCGAGCCCCCTCCAGCTTGATCCAATAGTCATCAGCCTCAATGAACTGTGAACCACCAACCCGCACTTCCCTATCCGAAATCTGCTCGAATGTGCAGTGGGAAAGATCCAATCTGTGCCCTGGCCCCGCCTGATCGAACGGATTTTCTCGTTCGTACAGGGTGTGAGCAGCGACAGAGATGAGCGAAGCTCTCCTGTGTTCGCTTCCCGGCTCAAGCGTGAAGCCGGACTCGTCAATGGCACCAAGCATCACGTCCGTTCCATGCGGCTCGGCCGAGAAGGCGCCACACTCCAAGATTTTCCCCATGTGAATGGCCAATCCTGGTTGGGCGCCCTTCCATACTGGAAACGCTGCGATGACCGAGTCATCGCAAGCCCTACCAGCAATAATGACGTCCGCGCCTTGCTCGAGGGCCGCCACAATCGGTTCATGGCCCATTTGGGCAACCATTGCAGTGCTGTTCAAGGCGGCTTCGACATCAAGTTGAAAACCTGCCTCAAAGTCCCGGATGTTTCCTTGCGATATGGCCTGAGCCACAGCCTCGCCCGAAATATCTGAATATATCCAGGCCAACTTAAAGCTCAATCCGCACTCGCGCGCCGCTTCGCGAACAAGCGCTACCGTGGCATCCACATGCTGACGTGCCCCGGCACCTCCTGCACTGCCCACAATAATGGGGATTCCGGCTTGGCGCGCCGCTTGCAGCAGTTGCTTGAGCTCCCGTTTTATTGCAAAGCTCGATACCAGCGTTTTGCCTGAACCCAAGTAATACGGACCAGGATCCGTTGAACCCGCGTCCACCGCGATCACATCGGGTTGCCATTTCATTCCGCGCCTGAGCGCCTCGTCACAGAATCCGTACCCCAGGGTGCAAGTGGGGGTGAGCACTTTGATTGTGGACATGAATGCTATTCCTTTGCGCAGTTGCGCATACCTAAGGTCGCCCCTTCCGTGCCCCATCGCTGGAGAACCGTACAGGCATTTAAATGCTACAGAACCGCTAGCAGGGCAGTACGCGTGCGTCTTCCTGCCGCCAATTGATGCTCACAATTTCGCCTGGAGACGGCGCAACCCACCCTGCCTGAGAGGCATTCCGGGTAACTACCAGTTCATCGACGATTTCACTGCAGAGATAGATACGGCTGAGAGAACCGGCGTATATCACTTCTCTCACCTTGCCCGATGCACTGACGTAACCCGGGGTGTCACCTGAGCTTCCCAAGTGGATAGACTCAGGGCGCAACATCAGCGTCGCCTTTGATACACCTGAGTCTGATACCGAGTACGGCAATGCAATGTCCGACTTCGCGCTGCGCAGATATCCTTTTCCGTCTACATCGCAATCGATCAGGTTCGCCTCACCGACAAAATCAGCGACGAATCTGCTGTTAGGACTCGCGTATATCTCTTCTCCTGTGCCCACCTGTTCGATGACGCCGTTGGACATGACAGCAATCCTGTCGGCCATGACCAAGGCTTCTTCCTGATCATGCGTCACAATGATGAATGTGATTCCCAGCCTTTCCTGCAATCGTTTGAGCTCAATCTGCATTCGTTTTCGCAGCTTCAGATCGAGCGCAGCCATCGGCTCATCAAGCAACAGGACTTTGGGCCTGTTCACCACTGCCCGCGCCAGCGCCACACGTTGTTGTTGCCCTCCCGAAAGTTCCGAGGGGTAGCGATGGGCCATTTTTTCCATACTGACCAGTGCCAATGACTCGTTCACGCTGGCCGTGATCTCTTGCTTTCGCACGCCATGGCGACGCGGGCCGAATGCCACGTTCTCAAACACCGTCAGATGGGGAAACAGGGCGTAGTTCTGAAAAACCGTATTTACAGGCCGTAGGTTCGGAGGATCCGCCAGTACTGAACGCCCGTCTATTGTCAACGTTCCTTCATCCGGCACCAGGAATCCGGCAATAGTCCCCAGCAAAGAGGTCTTGCCGCAACCACTGGGCCCCAGGAGCGCCAGAAACTCGCCTTCATATACGCTCAGGGAGACTCTGTCCAGAACGGTCAGATCGCCATAACGCTTGACAACGTTATCCAACCTTATCAGTTCGCGCATTCTTGTCATTGCGGCTGTTCCTTTCAAAAAGGACATCACTCATCGAGCCAGCGTTTTGTTCCACTGGTCATTGATGGCGCTGCGTTTGGCGTTGACGTCATCCCAGTCTGTAATCAACAGGTTCTTGATCGAGCCTGCTTCACCCCAGGGCATACGCTTTTGTGCTTCTGGACTCAGCTCAGCGCCAACGGTGGCCGGTCCGATGTACAGGCGATCGCTCATGCAGGCGGCCTGCTTGGGCTCCAGAACGAAATTGACGAACTCCTGCGCTTCCTTCAAATGCTTCGTGCCTTTGGTGATGTGCAACCTAATATCTCCACCAAGGGCGCCTTCCTTGGGCACAACGTAAGCGACAGGTAAGCCTTTGTCTTTCATGGCCCAGGCAGCCGATGCATAATGAGCGCCAATGATCACCTCACCAGACTGAAAGCTGTTCGTGGCGTTGCCGGACGATGGAAAGTAGCTATAAACCTCCAGGGTCTTCAGTTTCTCGAAACCCGGCGTGAAATCCGCCGACGTTCCGCCTTGCTCCTGGTTAATCGCATACACAAACGGGACGCCCATGGCATTGGATGGACTCGGGATAGTGACCACGCCCGCGTACTCAGGACTCCATAAATCGTTCCATGATGTGGGCGCCGTCTTTGTTTCCTTTGTGTTGTAAACCAGCCCCAGCGCGTAGAATCCGGTGCTGACCGCGTAGATGCTTGCATCCGGCCGTTTGTATATGCCTTCAGGAATAACCTTCTCAAGATTGGGGATAGCTGTTGGATCCAGAGGCTCGAGTACATCGGCCTGCCCCGCAAGCTCCGATACGCCACCATCCAGCCAGGCAACATCAATGGTTGGATTGCCCGCCTGCTGCTTAAGCTTGGCCAGTGTGACGCCTGCCACACCAGGCTCCGGGGTGACTGCGTTACCCGTAGCCTTGGTATATGGCTCTGTCAGGCAATCCCGGATGGCATCTCCCCATTCTCCGCCATATGTCGCAACGGTGATCGTCGCCGCCTGGGTTACCGACACGCCGGTCAAGACCAGCGCTGTTGCTGAAGCACTCAAGACTGCCCATCGTTTAACTGTAGCCATGTCTCACTCCTAGTTAGCCCTTGCTGGGATATTTTGTTTTATTGCTTCGTATGAATTGAATTAGATCAAAACGCTACCTATACTTCAATTGAGAATACTTAAGGCTTCCATTCTGTGAGGTTATGATGTGGCAAATACGGCAACTCGAAGCTTTCCAGGCTGTCATGGAAAATGGGAGCATCACCCGCGCAGCTATCACGCTGCATATTTCTCAGCCCGCAGTTAGCAAGCTAATTGCCGAACTTGAGCGGAAATGCGGCTTCAAACTGTTTCAGCGACAGGGCAACAGATTGACGGTTACAGCCGAAGGGCAACTGCTGTTCAATGAAGTGCAGCGCATGATCATCAGCTCGGAAGACATTCAGCTGAAGGTTCGAGAAATTCGCGAACAGCGATTCGGAACGCTGAACATTGCCGCATTCCCCGCATTATGTACGCGGATATTGCCGGGCATCGTGACCCGTTTCATTCAGTCGCACCCCAACGTACGTCCACTGATGACGAGTAGCGGCTCGCGTTTCCTGATTGAATGGGTGACAGCACAACGCAGCGATATCGGTATTGGCCTTCTGGCCAAAGATAGGCCTGGCATTCGCCTGGTAAAGATAATGCAGGTGGAAGGTGTTTGCGCATTGCCCCCTGGCCACCCGCTTGCAGGCAAGGAAGTAATTGTTCCCAGTGATTTTGACGGACAACCCTTTATTGCATTGACCACCGAAGATCGGACGCAATTTCTCGTAGAAGAATATTTTCGCGGGCGGGAACGGCGCCGAAGAATCGTTGCCGAGGCGCAGATGTCCGAAGCTGCATGCCAGTTTGTGGTCGAAAGGGCCGGGATCTCCATTGTTGATCCGTTCAGTGCCCTGGGTTTCAGTGAGGGCCAAATAATCATCAAAAAAATTGATCCGCCTGTGCTGTTTGACATGTGGCTTCTTTTTCCAACGTTTCAGCCAACGTCTTTAATCACACGCTCATTCACAAAGTTCTTTGATGAAGAAATACGCACGACACTCACCGCTAGTGGCTTGTCATTTATCCCCTATGATTACGAGATCCCCGATTGACCCGCACAGAATGCTGATCCCTCTCATTTACCAATACCTGTCGGGGATGCCCGGTATGAAGGGAAACTACTGTACAGCTGTGGATGAATAAGCATCAACATTCTGCAGGCTTTCCGACCTGACCAGTAATTTTTTGGCAAGACCATCAACCGCAATTTCTGCCTGCGCAATAGAATCCTTGAGCCGTTGATCTGCAAATTCGTCGAACTCCACGGCGGCGCCGTGCACATCCGTAATGCCAATGTAGGCGAATGCCGTCTTGACAGACGATTCAACATGGTTCTGCCCCGCCGCATGCTCGCCAGGCCCGTAGCCATAATCACCCCTGGAAGACAGAATAACAAGACGTTTGCCGCTGTCCACCAATGGCCAATAAGGTGCGCCGGAACGCGAGCGGTCAAACCCGAACGTACGGCCAACCCGCACAATGTTATCGATGTAGGCCTTGAACTGGGCTGGCGGCCCGAAGTTATACATCGGCACACCCGCGACAATGATATCGGCCGACAAAAGCTCATCGACAAGCTCATCGCTTTCCTTCAATACTTCATTCATCCAGGGTTCCCGCCGCTCAGCAGGAGTGAACGCAGCGTGTATCCAGGCCCCTGTTACGGGTGCGGGCGGCATCGCGCCAATATCGCGGTAACGTAACCGGGTATTGCCATCCGCTATGGTCATGGCAGCTACCCGGGGATGCAGTCCACACTTTTGCTGAAAGACCGTTTTATCCCCGTAGCCAGCCCCGCGCTGAAGGTAGGAGCACCAGGCTCGACACTGGACTGGCCGCTTATTCACTTTGATTGGGAGCAGCCCATGCCCATTGATCTGACATGGTCAGCATGGGCCAAGGCGGCTGGCATTGCGATGCCCGGTACCGAAACAGGCATTCGCTATTCTGAAGAGAGTCACGCCATCCAGGCTGCGGTCGCAGGCCAAGGCGTTGCCCTGCTGAGCCAGGTTCTGGTGCATGACGAGCTAAGCCTCGGCTTGTTGCAGGTATGTGCTCACACACATCTCGATGGCCTGTCCTATTACGTGGTGCGTCCCGAGCATGAACGCCAGCCCGCCCAGGCAACCATTGTTGAATCGTGGCTGCTGAGCAGCACTACGGATTGACCAGCGCTCAGGTCAGCACATAAAAATGCCTGACGGTATAGGTGACCTGGTAGACCAGTGCCAGTATCGCAAATGCACGATGGAACCCTGCGCTGCGCGTCCAGATCCCAACCAGGCTCAGAACAATGAACGCCGTCACCTGCAAAGGATATTCGATGCCATACACCGCATAGTGATCCCAGCCTTTGATCAGCGTATCGACAATATCGGCGAGGTAGATGAGCACCATGAACCCAAAAAACCACGCTCTGCGAGACATGAAGTAATCGCGATACCCGGCATACTCTTCCATATCGCCAGGGAACAGCATGGCGCTGAGCAGGAAGTAGAGGCCTGCATAGAAAATCACAAAAACGTAGATCTGGAAGGTCCAAACCGGCAAAGTCCGCAGATTGAATTCAAACCACCAGAAATGCACAACCGACAGCAGCGCGAAGGCTACCCAGCAGAGATGTGTAGGATAGATAATGCCAGGCTTACGATGCTGAAGCAGGCCGGCCACCCCGATCAACAAGCGCGATATGCACAGGCCAAGCACCATGCCGATGATGATGCGGATATGCGTAAAGGCTTCGGTTGCCGATGCATGCGGCAGCAGTACGGGCTCCATGTTCAGGTCCTCCTCCGGCGATGTGCTGGCTGGAGTATATCGTTGGCACTTATGCCCGGCACCAACCGTATGTCGCATAACTGAAACCTTTTCGTGGCATTATGGTTTGTCAGTATTGACGCCGCGCAGATTGAGGTAGAGGATAAAGAATATGCTTTCAGACCTGATCGAGCAACACAATCCACGGCCTTTGGCCGAATCAGATGTCACTTATCATGTTGGCACTGTCCTTCACGCCATCATCGTCATTTTTTCCCTTTTGTTTTTTGCCGCTCTTGCCGCAGCCTCGGCAGAGTTTGTTTATACCTGGGCGCTGCCCATTGATTAATGCAGGTTATCGGGAGTATCGAATGCTTGCCCCAAACAAGACTGCAACACCGTATCGCAACTGGAAGGTCAAACAATACGTCATTCCGCTTCAAATGCGCATGGCACAACAACGCGCACAAAGCTGCCAACCCCCCTTACGATCATTGCACGCCAAAAGCACAGGCTAGAATGCGGTTACCCGCAACCACTCGCCTGACAACATGGCTGATGCACCCGATACACACCTGATCGAAACCCTGATTGACAGTCAAACCCTCTGTAACGGCAGCTTTCTCAAAGCCCGCCGCGACATGGTGCGCCTGCCTGATGGCGGCATCGCAAGCCGGGAATACATCGTGCATCCGGGCGCGGTGGTCATTATTCCATTGCTGGATGACCAGCATGTGCTGCTGGAGCGGCAGTTTCGCTACCCGGTAGGCAGAGTGATGACAGAATTCCCGGCAGGCAAGCTTGATCCGGGCGAAGATCCCTTGGTCTGTGCCAAACGCGAACTACTGGAAGAAACAGGCTATACAGCCGGCCAATGGGCCCATGCGGGCGCGCTGCACTTGGCGATCGCCTATTCCACTGAGATCATTCATATTTTTTTTGCAAGGCAGATGGTCGCCGGCGCGCCGCAACTCGACAAAGACGAGTTCCTTGAGGTGCAAAGCATGGCAATCGATGATCTGCTCGCAGCATGCCGGCAAGGCGACGTGACAGACGCCAAAACGCTTACCTGCACGCTGTGGCTGCAAAATGTGCAATCAGGGGCCTGGCAGCTGGACTGGCAGTAAGCCACACGCCAGGCAGCCAACCAAACGGCGGGCACGCATTGCTGGTGGGGGCGCCAACCAGCACAACGCCACACGGCACGGCCTTACGCCACCGGTTTCTGCAGCAATGCCAGTGCGCCCGACAGGAGCAGCATCGCTGCTGATACGGCCAGACCAACGGACAGGGATCCGGCTCTATCGCTGATCCACCCACAGGCGGCGGGCCCTATCGTCTGCCCCATTGCAAATAGGCTGGTGGCGATCGCCATGGCATTGCCCCAGGCTGGGCGCGCCAGATTGCTTTTGACAAAACCGGTGACGGCCGACGGCACCATGAAAACGCTGCCACCCACCAACATCGCCGAAAGCCAGATGCCGACGAGATCAGGCAGGATTAACGGCAGGGCCGCCCCCATCGTCAATACAATCAGCGCAGAACCCATGGGTCTGCCATCCTGCCGTCCGTCGAACAGACGCGCCCAGAGCAGCGGCGCCAGCAATGTCATGACGCCCAACACCCCCCACATCACGGAGGTGGTGATGGCCAGCCGCGTGTTGTCCGCGGCGTGATGCTTGACCCAGGCCACCATGAAAGTCATATAGGCGATATAGCCTAAGCCGAAAATAAAATACGACACCAGTACAGGCATACACTTGCGCCAGGGCCAGCGTGCGCTGGACTGCGCGGAAGAAGGCTCGGCAATGGTCCGAGCGGCGCTGATGGCTGCAATCGAAAGCGGTATACAGATGATGCCGGTTGCCAGCCAGGCTACAGGCCAGGAAGCCGGCCCTTGCAGCTCGAACAGCCATGGCAGCACTGCACCCGTCAGCAGCATGCCCAGGCCACCCCCGCTAAAAAACACGACGATGGCGCGCGTGCCGATCACGCCCGCAAGCACGCCGCCGCAAATAAACGTGCCCGCCCCACCAAAACCGGCCAAGAACCGGAATACGCTCAACCAAAGAAAGTCGCGTGTCAGCCCGCATGCAAGCACCGACAGCGTCGTGAGAACCATGCCCCACATAAACAACCGGCGGTTTCCCAAGCCGGCTACAAAATAAATGACAAGCAAGGCGCCCAGCAGATAACCCAGCGAGTTCACGGTATTGAGCCAGCCCGCCTGCGCGTAGTTCAACTGCAGATCGGTTTGCATCGCAGGCAGAATCAGCGCGTAGCCAAAGCGCGCAAAGCCCACGGCAACCGCCGAGCCGCCGGACAAAGCCCAGGCAACAGCCGTCGGCCTCATGATCGCCCCCCAGCCGACTGCATTTTCTCGGGCTGCACGGATTCCATTAACGTTTCGACGGCGCTGCGTGCGGCCCGCACAGGCGCATTGTCATAATTGACTTGTGCAGCAGCCGTTGCGCCATCCCACAACAACTGGCACTGCAAAGCAAATAACCTGGGGTTGCGCCACCCGGCCTGCGCCGCAACACGTTCGAATTCGTCGATCATGTGTTGCTTGTGCTGTGTGGATATGCGCGACGCGGGATGCGAAGGCTCGGCCAGTTCGACCGTGGTATTGATAAAGGCGCAGCCGCGAAACGCCGGATCGCCAATGATATCGTCGAGATAGTCGAAGGCTGCCAGTATCTGGCGCCGCGGCGTGCGGGCCCGGGCCATTGCTGCCTGGAGACCCTCGCTGCGCTGCTGCCTGCGCGCATCGAGCACAGCGGTGATGATGTCGTTCTTGGATTTGAAATGGTGATAAAGCGTCATCTTGGCCACGCCGCTGGCATCAATGATTTCATTCACCCCCACATGATTGACGCCCTTGCGATAGAACAGTTCAGACGCGCAGGACAGGATGCGCAACCGCGCAGATGAGGTTGAACCGATTGGGCGCGCCATGAGAACATTCCTTGCAAACGAAAGCCGGGTGTGGATTAATTATACATACCAGTCTGTATAATTAAAACAGAAACATACGTTTTTTGTTATTTGCTTCGCTTTCAGGCAGACAGGCATAAGGCTTGCTGTAACCCTGAGTCTTCGGCGATCGTCACTGCGACGGCTTCTGTATATGCACCGCGACGACGCTCTATCTTGACCCAAGGGGAATACAGCATGGCAACTTCCAAGAATGGTACACCGCGGCGCAACGCACGACAGACTTCTGTCGACAGTGCGTTTACCAATACCGACAGCGGCCCCGCCCTGCCACCCAATCCGGACAGCAAGCACCCTTCTGTGAACAAAGCCGCAGAGGTCGGCGCAATGGCCGCTGCAATGCCTCACAATCCGACCAAGAAAAGCGAATATGGTCATGACAATGCCTTGTCTCCACCACAGGGGGCGAAGGTCGAGCCGCCTTCCGAACAGACTACCGGCAGCACGCTGTCCGAGACCAACGACAGCGACAAGGTCGGTGGCCCTGCGGTCACGGGCGAAAACGCCGCAGGCGGTTCATTGGGTCGAGTGCGTGCTGATGCAGGCGGGCAGGCGCTCACCACCAATCAGGGTGTCAAGGTATCTGACAATCAGAACTCGCTCAAGGCCGGATTGCGCGGCCCGGCCCTGCTGAAGGACTTCATCCTTCGTGAAAAAATTACCCACTTCGACCACGAACGCATTCCAGAACGTGTGGTTCACGCGCGCGGCTCGGCGGCGCATGGGTATTTTGAGTGTTACAAGCCATTAAGCTCGCTGACTCAGGCTTCTCTTTTCAGCGAGAAAGGAAAGATCACACCCGTCTTTGTACGTTTTTCAACGGTGGCGGGCGAGCGCGGATCCAAGGATACGGCCCGCGACGTGCGGGGGTTTGCGGTCAAGTTTTATACCGATGAAGGCAACTGGGATCTGGTCGGCAATAATATGCCTGTATTCTTTATCCAGGATGCGATGAAGTTCCCTGACCTTGTGCATGCGGTCAAGCCGGAACCGCACCATGGCATGCCGCAGGCGGCCTCCGCTCACGACACGTTCTGGGATTTTGTGTCACTGATGCCGGAATCAACCCATATGCTCATGTGGCTGATGTCCGACCGCGCCATTCCACGCAGCTTTCGCATGATGCAGGGCTTCGGTGTACATACTTTTCGTTTCGTCAACAAGGACGGCGAATCCACATTCGTTAAATTCCATTGGAATCCAACGCAGGGCACTCACTCCCTGGTGTGGGACGAGGCCGTGAAGATTGCCGGTGCGGATCCAGACTTTAACCGACGGGATCTGTGGGAATCCATTGATGCGGGCGAGTATCCCGAATGGGAGCTAGGCATACAGACGTTCAGCGAGGAAGAGGCAGAGCGCTTCAGTTTCGATGTGCTCGACTCCACCAAACTGATTCCCGAAGAGCTGGTGCCGGTGCAGCCCATAGGCCGCATGGTGCTCAATCGCAATCCGGACAATTTCTTTGCTGAAACCGAACAGGTCGCTTTCTGTTCTGCCCACGTGGTGCCGGGCGTGGATTTCAGCAATGACCCCTTGCTGGCGGGCCGAATCCATTCCTATATCGATACACAGATCACCCGCCTTGGCGGGCCCAACTTCCACGAGCTGCCCATCAACGCACCGCTCGCGCCTGTTCACAATAATCAGCGCGACGGCATGCACCGGCAAGCCATTCATCGCGGGCGCGTATCGTATGAACCCAACTCATTGGCGGGCGGCTGTCCATTCCAGGCCGGAACGGCCGGCTTCGTCTCGTTTCCTGAACCGGTGGAGCAAGACGAGGTACGAGGCAAGCCGGAAAAGTTTGCCGAGCATTACGCGCAGGCAAAATTGTTCTACGACAGCCAGACCGAGATTGAACAAAAGCATATTGCCAATGCCTATCGTTTCGAACTGAG
This sequence comes from Allopusillimonas ginsengisoli, assembly GCF_004153455.1. Classification (GTDB taxonomy): domain Bacteria; phylum Pseudomonadota; class Gammaproteobacteria; order Burkholderiales; family Burkholderiaceae_B; genus Allopusillimonas; species Allopusillimonas ginsengisoli. The sequence continues at coordinate 209,278 of NZ_SDQE01000002.1, forward strand.
CAAAGTCACTGTGCCAGCGATACGGGAACGCACCGTCTCCATGCTGCGCAATGTCTCGGAAAGCCTGGCGGCAGACATTGCACAGGGATTGGGGATGCCGCTGCCAGAGCCGATGCCGCTGGCGCTCGCCGACCCTCAGGCGCCGGAGATCACAGCGTCGCCATCACTGTCCCTTACGGCCAGGCCGGGCAGCGTCGGCATACGTACGCGCAAGGTTGCTATCTTGGTGGCCGACGGTGTTGATGGGGATCAGGTTCGAGGCGCAGCGCAAGCGCTTCAGGACGAAGGCGCGGTCGTCAGACTGGTGGGGCCACGCATCGGCCCTTTCAAGGCCTCGGATGGTTCGCTGATTGATGCTGACGCGTCTCTGGAAAACCAGCCCGCTGTATTGTTCGATGGGTTTCTGGCGCCAGATGGCGCAACGGCCGCTGATGCCCCCGCTGTTGATGGACTCGCCAAAGAGTTTGCGCAAGACCAGTATCGGCATTGCAAGACCATTCTGGTCAGCGGGACTGCCAGCGCATTACTCGAGGCAGCCGGCATCCCCGCGGACGAACCCGATGCGGGGTTGATCGTGGTGCCCAAGCTGGACAAACAGCGAATAACTCAATTTATCGATGCGCTGGCGAAACATCGCCATTTCGAACGGGAAACCGATCCTCCCATGGTCTGAATGAGTAGGGATTGTTACTTGTCGCGGGCTGCGGCTTCCAGGCCCGCGACATCCAGCTTGACCATCGTCAGCATCGCTTCAACCACTCGCTTGACCTTGTCCTCATCGGGATCGCGCATCAGTTCGTTCAGTCGCCGGGGCACGATCTGCCAGGATAACCCCCAGCGATCGCGCAGCCAGCCGCATTCCTCGTACGCCCCTCCCTCGCCCAGCGCTTCCCACAATCGATCCACTTCCGCTTGATCCTCGCATTCAACCGAAATGGAAAAACTGTGATTGAAGTCGTCGAGCGGGCCGGCTTCCATGGCCAGGTAACGTTGATCACCCAGCGTGAACGCAGTCAGCCGCACACTGCCCGGCGGCCCGCTGGGCGTTTCCGCCGGCAAAGCCATGCGCCACGTTATCGATGAGCCAGGAATCAGCGAGGTGTAGAACGCGACGGCCTCATCCATATCCTTGGCGAACCAGAGGTTCTGTGTAATGGTTGCCATCGCTTTACTCATCCAGAAGAGGCACGAATCCGCCAAAAATCATGCGCTTGCCATCGAATGGCATGCGCTCGCCCATGGCCTGCATACGTGGATCTGACATCATCTTCTCGAACGCATCATCGCGCACTTCCCTGGAAGGAAACTCCAGCCAGCTGAACACGACGACTTCGTCTTCTTTCGCCTGAACAGCACGCTTGAAATCAGTGACCGTTCCATCCGGCACATCGTCGCCCCAGCACTCCACGACACGCGTGGCGCCAAACTCCTTCAGCAATCCCGCCGCTTCCGTGACATGGTCGCTATATGCCTGCTTGTTGCCCGACGGCACTGCCGCCACAAATCCCTCGATATAACTCATTGCCTGCCTCCTGTGGGTGAATAATCGCCGCGAGTGCTTTCAGCCTTGCCCTACGGCTATTTGACATTTACGTTTATATCAACATAATAGTCATATCATGTCAAATACAATTCCTTTCGAAACAACACTAGAAGTACGCGACACCTGCCTTTGCCTGCACGTGCAACGCGCTGCCCGGGCGCTGGCCCGTCGTTTTGACGACGCGCTGCGACCTGTAGGGCTAACCAATGGCCAGTTCTCGCTGCTGATGTCACTGAACCGGCCTTCGCCGCCCGCCATGATGCCTACCGCCCAATTACTGGCTATGGATCGAACCACGCTTACCGCCGCGCTCAAGCCGCTGGAGCGAGACGGCCTGCTCACCATCGAGGCAGACCCGGCAGATCGCCGCAGCCGCCGCCTCAAGCTGACCGAGCAAGGTCACAGTGTGCTCGCCGCAGCGCTGCCAATCTGGCGCCGCACCCATGCCGAAATCGAAGCCGCACTGGGCGACCTGCTCCCCGAAACCATGCGGCAAGGGTTGCGGGCCTTGTCATAAACGCTTACCCGCGGGTGGGCGAGCCAGCCGTCGCAACGGAACACGCCGGGGCCAGATTAAGTTACTCTGTCAAAACTATTTTTGAAGGAGTAAAACCCATGGCTCAAGCCACCGCCCGTCATATCCTCGTAGACACCGAAGCCAAGTGCAGCGAACTGAAGGCCGCCATCGAAGGCGGCGCTGATTTTGCGCAAGTTGCCAAAGAAAACTCTAGCTGCCCGTCCAGCCGCGACGGCGGCAACCTTGGCACCTTTGGCCGTGGCCAGATGGTTCGGGAGTTCGACGAAGTCGTCTTCAGCGCGCCGGTTGGCGTTGTGCAAGGCCCAGTCAAGACGCAGTTTGGCTATCACCTGCTCGAAGTCACTGACCGCCAGGATTAATTCGTTGCGCGGCGTCGCGGCCACATGACGGCGCTGCGCGCATTCCTGTTGATCGCGGCCAGCACAGCCGCCCGATCGGGATGATCATGGCATCAGGCCCGCTGCGCCCGCAGTGGGCCACGCATCCGGTCCAGCCACACTGACAGCAACAGCAATACCAGGCCGCCCAACGCCAGCAGGCTGCCCACCCATCCCGGTGATGTCCAGCCGTAGCCATGTGCAATGGCCAGCCCGCCCAGCCAGGGACCCAAGGCATTGGCAAAGTTAAACGCCGAATGATTCAACGCCGCAGCTAAGCCCTGTGCGTTCTTTGCGACATCCATCAAGCGCGTTTGCAGGACTGTGCCCAGCGCTCCGCCAAAGCCAATGAAAAACACATTGATGCTGATGGCCCATGCGCTGCCCGCCGTCAGGCTGAACAACGCCAGCATGACAGCGCTCCAGAGTAGTAATCCAGCCGCCGTGGGCATCAGAGCCCGGTCTGCGAACCACGGCACGATGATGTTGCCTACAGTCATGCCTGCCCCGAAAACCCCCAGCACAACAGGCACCATGGCGGGGGACACCAGCGTAACCGCCATGAGTGTATCGGCCAGATAGGTATACACGGCGAACAAGCCCCCGAATCCGATGGCGCCGATAGACAGCGTCAGCCAGACTTGCGCGTGCTTTAAGGCGCCAAGCTCACGCAACGGGCTCGCGCCTTTTTCCGCTGGTGTCGCGGGGGCCAGCCAGGCGACCAGCGCCACAGTGAGCGCCCCGGTAAAGGCCACCAGCCCGAATCCCCAGCGCCAGCCCACCGCATGGCCGAGCCAGTTCGCAAACGGCACACCCACGACGGTGGCGACCGTCAATCCGAGAAATATCCGGCCTACCGCCTGATTACGCTTGTTAAGGGGCACCAATGACACGCCGACAAGCGATGCGATGCCAAAGTAGGCGCCATGCGGCAGGCCGCTGAGGAAACGCAGCAGCAACATCCACTCGTAGGTAGGCGCGAATGCACTCAGCCCGTTGAACACCGCGAACATGGTCATCAACCAGATCAGCAGCGTGCGGCGCGGCAGGCGTGCCGCCAGCACGGTCAGTATGGGCGCGCCAACGACCACGCCCAATGCATACGCGCTGATCACATGGCCTGCGGTGGGCGCGTCGATATTCAGGTCTTTGGCGAAATAAGGCAGCAGGCTCATCGTTGCGAATTCGGTCGTACCGATGGCAAAAGCACCTATCGCCAGGGCGAACAGAATGAGACCAGGCGATCGCTGTGCGGCCTGGGGGCGTGAACGGGGAGAAGACATGAGCAAGAGGTAATCCGTGATGCCGCCCGCGCGGCCTTTTGCGAGGCAGGCTGAAATAGCGGGACGGGCGTACAAAGTCGTATTTTAGCTGCCCCGCGCTTAACGATTCCAGTAGCCCAGCAGCACGGGGAGCATCAGCGCCATCCCCATGATCACGAGCACGGCGAACGCAAGACGCCGCATTGCATCCGCGGACAGGGGCGGTGGAAAGCGTTTACCCAGCACGGTCGCGATCGCGACCATGGGCAGGCACACGGCGCTCAGTACGATGACATCCATGCCGAGCTGTCCCTGGGCCCCAACAAACAGCGTACGCGCCAAGGCCACAACCGCGTTGATAAAAATGAGCAGCCCGCGTATCTGGGGCAGGGTCATCGGTTGCCGATAGAGATGAAAGATCAGGGGCGGGCCCGGTATCCCGAACATGCCGCCAATCAAACCGCCCAGAAAGCCGTAATACACAAAGCTGGCGCGACCTGAGAGGGAGGTAAGCGGCTTGGGCCGCCAGGCAAAATTAATGCCCCCGTACGCAATGACCAGCCCCAGGAGCAACTGGATGATATCGGCGGCGGAATCGCTGAGAAAATCCAGCACGATAACGCCAAGCACGCTTGCAGGGAGCACACCTGCCACCATGTAGCCAATGAGCCGCCAATTGATATGATGATGCGTGCCCCGCAAGGCGACCGCACTATTGACCAGCGCCACAATGCTGACCACCGATGCAAGCGTGGCCACCGAAGCCACACCCATGCCGCCCGCCATTCCCATGACGATCATGGACAGGCCGAAGCCCGTCACGGTCTGGAAATAGACCCCGGCAACAACGATCAGGATGAAAGGAACAAGCACAGTGATGCCGGGAATCATACAGAGTAACGAGCTGATCGTGAGTTTTTCAACATTCCATTATACAGAAAACGGAACTTTTTGTCTCGTTTTTAATGAAAATACTCTAACTTCCTGCACTGTCTAACTGCTACTATTCGTTTTCCAGAAAACGGGTTGCCCTACCCGCCTTTAGCAGAGCCACCAATGTCCGCCCAATCCAACGCCTTCTCCATGCGCACCCTGTTCATCGGTGCGCTTATCGTATTGCTGGCGCTTGGCGTGCGCGCAACCTTTGGCCTTTTCATGCAGCCCATGGGCGTAGCGCAAGGCTGGGGCCGCGACACCTTCTCGATGGCATTCGCCATACAGAATATTGTCTGGGGCGTTGGTTCCATCTTCATGGGCATGCTGGCGGACCGCTACGGCGCCGGGCGCACGATCGCGCTGGGGGCGTTGCTGTACATGCTCGGCATGATAGGCATGTATTACGCGCACTCCGAGCTTACGCTTTATATGACGGCAGGCGTGTTGGTTGGCCTGGGCCAGGCTGGCACCACCTTTCCAGTGATCCTTCCTGTAGTGGCGCGGTCGGTGCCGCCCGCCTACCGCAGCACCGCCATGGGCATCGCCAGCGCGGGCGGCTCGCTCGGCCAGTTCGCCATCGTGCCGACAGGCCAGCTACTGATTTCCACCATGGATTGGACCGGTGCCTTGTGGATGCTGTCGCTGATGATTGCCAGCGGCATACCGCTCGCCTACTTTCTGAAAGGACGGCCCGACGCCCACGCAGGCGGCCACTCTTTGGCCGCTGCGGTCAAGCAGGCGCTGGCAGACCGTTCCTTTCACTTTCTGTTCTGGAGCTATGCTGTCTGCGGGTTTCACACGGCCTTCATCACCCTGCATCTGCCCGCTTTTCTTACAGATGGCGGCCTGACCGCCACGCACGGCGCCACGGCCATTGCGCTCATCGGGCTATTCAATATTGCAGGGTCTTATTATGCGGGCAAATTGGGCGGCCGGATCAGCAAGAAAACCTTGCTGGCCTGGGTATACTTCCTGCGCGCCTTCGGCATGATTTTTCTGCTGGCCATGCCTTTGACGCCTGCAGTGGTCTATGTGTTTGCCGCCTGGATGGGCTTGTTCTGGCTGGGCACTGTTCCGCTCACCCAAGGTCTTATAGGCCATATCTATGGGCTGCGTTATGCGGCAACCCTGTCGGGCATCGCTTTCCTTGGTCATCAGATCGGAAGCTTTGGCGGTGTATGGCTGGGCGGCTACGCCTACCAGACAACCGGCAGCTATACGTCAGTATGGGTGGCGGGTGTGGTGCTGTCGGTGGTGGCCGCTGCCCTGTGCCTGCCTGTCAAAGAACAGGTGCTGGCCAGCCCCAGGCCGGCATGATGTAATGATGACAAAGTCTACGTGGCCCATCAGGCGTTCATCATGGATAAGCCCTCACATTCCGTAAGTCAAACGGCGCAGCGCAAGCCACGCAGAAGCTGGCGCGTCATTGGCTGGATTGCATTGACGCTGGTGATTGCGCTGGCATTTGTCGGGTATCTCACGCCCGATATGCGCGTGCAATGGGCAAACCTGGCGGCACTCTGCGGATTCTGAGGCCGCACCCGGGCCTCACCAACCGTGGCGCGCAGGCGAAGCGCACCCATCTCTACTACATGGCGCCTTGCCGTTTCAAGCCTTGTCGCCGCGCGCAAGCCGCAAGCACATCAGGCTAAGTATTTCAAACAGAATTTGGGCCCCCGCGTGGGCAGTGTTCGTCGTCGCATCGTAAGGCGGCGAGACTTCCACGACATCCCCGCCGACAATGTTTATACCCGCCAGGCCGCGCACCAAATCCAGGGCCTCACGGGTTGTCAGGCCGCCAACTTCAGGCGTTCCCGTGCCCGGCGCAAAAGCGGGGTCCAGGCTGTCAATGTCGAAGGATACATACACCGGACTGTCGCCAACGACCTCGCGTGCCTTGGCGACCACCGCGGCCATGCCCATGGCATTGATTTCTTCCGCATGAATGACTGTCATGCCTGATTCGTAGGAAAACTCCCACAGGTACTCCGCGGATCCGCGAATGCCTATCTGTATGGTTTTGTCCGGATCAAGCACCCCGTCCAGCACGGCCTGCCGAAATGGACCGCCATGATGAAAACGCGTGCCATCGAATGGTCCGCCGGTATCGCAATGCGCGTCAATATGCACGAGCGCCAGCGGACGGTCGCGGCCCAGGGAGCGCAGTATGGGCAGCGTGATGGAGTGATCTCCACCCACCGACAACGGAATCACGCCGGCGGCATGTATGGCATCATATGCAGACTCAATGTCGCGATGGGATTGGTCGAGGCTGAAGCGGCTGCGAAAGGGAACATCGCCGATGTCGGCAACGCGCAATTGCCTGGTGGGCACGCATTTAAGCACATGGTTGTAGGGGCCCACACGCTCAATGACACGCAGTGCGCGCGGACCAAAGCGACAGCCATTACGGTTGGTAATCCCCAAATCCATGGGTACACCGATCAGACAGGCCTGCAAATCGCCGAAGTCGGGACGGGTCCAGTCCATCTGGTGGAGGGCGGCATCAAGCAGCGTGGGCATACCCGCATAAGGCGCCGCGCGCGTTCCGTGCTCATCGATGATATGCGCCGCCACGGAAGAAAAATGCGTATCGTGGATGACTGCTTCGTTTTCGCCCGCAAAGCGGGCCCGCAGGCTTGCCAGTTTTTTCTGGTCGTAATCCATGGTTGTCGCCGCCTCCTTGTTTACCGCCGGGCCCTGCGTTTTGCTATTTCAGTCTGGCAAAGCCCTGATCCAAATCGTGTTTCAAGTCGTCGATGTCTTCAAGGCCTATTTGCAGACGCAAGGCCAATCCCTCGGGCTTCCAGGAGGTTGCCGTACGATACTGGGCGCAGTCAAAAGGAATGATCAGGCTTTCGTACCCACCCCAGGAAAAGCCCATGCCGAAAACCGCCATGTGATCGAGCATGCGGGCCAGGCCTTCCCTGGTGTAACCTGGCTTGAGCACAATGGAGAACAGCCCGGAAGATCCGGTGAAATCGCGCTTCCAGAATTCATGCCCCGGGCAGCTTTCGAACGCGGGATGCAGCACGCGGCTGACCTCGGGCCGGGCCTGCAGCCAGCTTGCCATGTCCAGCCCCCTGCGCTCCGCTTCTTTAAGCCGCATGTGCAGGGTTCTCATGCCACGCAGCGCCAGCACGCAGTCGTCCGCGCCCGGAAGCATGGCCATGGCATCGTAGGTGGCACGCAGTGCGGGCCAGCTTTCGGCATTGGCGGACACCAGGCCCAACAGGAGGTCGGAATGGCCCCCCAGGTACTTGGTACCGGCCTCCACAGACACGTCCACCCCATGATCGTGCGCCCGGAAAAAAATCGGTGTTGCCCAGGTATTGTCGATAATCGTCTTGATGCCGTGCTGGCGCGCCACCGCGACAATCGCTGGCACATCCTGTACCTCCAGCGTTTGGGAGCCAGGCGCTTCGAGAAAAATCGTGGACGTATTCGGTTGCACCAGCGCCTCGATGCCGCTGCCTATCATCGGATCGTAATAGGTGGTTGTCACGCCGTAGCGCGCCAGCATGCCATTGCAGAAATTGCGGGTGGGACGATAGACCGAATCCGGCATCAGAATATGATCGCCCGACTTGGTCGTGCTGAACAGGGACAAAGTTACCGCCCCCAATCCCGACGGCGACAATACGGTGCCCGCCGCACCCGCCAGTTGCGTCCACGCGTTCTCCAGATTGGCAATCGTGGGCGTGCCCGCGGTGCCATACGTGAAACGACTGCGGCGATGCTCGAGATCATCCATGGTTTGGTAGATGACCGTCGATCCCTTATATAAGGGTGCGTTGACAAAACCATGTTGCTCACCAGGATCGCGCCCCAGCCGGGTTAACTGGGTGGCAACATTGAAACAGCTGTTCTGTTTACTGGACATGTGATTTAACCTGAATACCTGTTGGTCGCATATGACATCGATAGTCTATACTACGCGCCGGGTGTCACGGTTGCATGGTGCGGCCGCAGGGCAGGTTTCAGCGCAGGTCGGGCCGCCGCGCGGAGACGCCACGACCATGACGACACCTGCTACGCGGCAAACCAAGCCGCGCCCACAGCGATATGCCGAACGCGCCTTTTCGGTCATCGAACGTATTCTCCATATCGAAGCAGTCAGCGGCATTACACTGCTGCTCGCTGCCGCGGCTGCGCTCATCTGGGCCAATTCTCCCGCCTCAAACAGCTATCACGATCTCTGGCATACCACGCTGTCATTCGGCATAGGATCCCATGTGGTCTCGCACTCCCTGCACTTCTGGGTTAACGATGCCCTGATGACGGTTTTCTTTCTCGTCGTGGGCATGGAAATCCGCCGGGAAATCCACGAAGGCGCATTGTCCAATCTGAAGCTGGCTTCGCTACCGCTGGCAGCGGCATTGGGCGGCGTCGCTGTGCCCGCGCTCGTCTACTTCGCCTTCAATGGCGCTGATCCCATCCTGCGCCATGGCTGGGCGGTGCCCACCGCCACGGATATTGCATTTGCAGTGGGCGTGCTGGCCTTGCTGGGGCGGTCCATACCGGGCAGCCTCCGGATCTTTCTGCTGGCGGTCGCCATCATCGACGACATCGCCGCCGTGCTCATCATCGCCCTGTTCTATTCGGGCGGGCTCGACTACACCGGCCTCCTGGTTGCCGGCGCCGGCATCGCTGCCGTGCTCATGCTGCAACGCATGGGCATAGGTTCCGCCTGGGCGTATATCCTTCCCGGCGCCATCCTGTGGGCAGGTCTGCTCCAGACGGGGGCGCATCCCACGCTCGCAGGCGTCGTCCTCGGGCTCATGACGCCCGTGCTTCCCCGCTACCTTCCCGCTCATCCGGTGGAGCTTGCCCGGCGCGCCGTCGACAAACTCGACGACTCAGCACTTGGCAGCGATCCGCATCATGCGGGCAAGCCGCTCAAGACGCTCAGAATCGCTCAGCGAGAATTCCTTCCACCCGTCACCCGTGTACAAATGGCCCTGCACCCCTGGGTTGCCTATGGCGTGATGCCCATCTTTGCGCTGGCCAACGCGGGTGTCACGCTCGAAGGATTCGATCTCAGCTCAAGCAGCGCACAGGGGATCATGCTGGGCATCATTGTTGCGCTGGTCGTCGGCAAACCGTTGGGGTTGCTTGCCGCTAGCTGGATTGCCGTCAGGCTGGGGCTCTGCAGCCTGCCCCCCGGCGTCAATTGGTCCGGCCTGACACTGGTGGGCCTGCTGGCGGGCATAGGCTTCACCATGTCGATCTTCATCGCAACGCTTGCTTTCAATAATGCAAGCCTGCTCGGCGCGGCCAAGCTCGGCGTGCTCATCGCGTCTTGCGCAGCAGCCGTGCTGGGCTTGGCATGGGGGGTGTACTACAAGACGCGGCAAGGTGCGAACGCCATACCTGATAGACTGGCTCTTTGATCCGCCACCGGCAATTATTGTGACCACACATTCGTTTTCTTCACTTCCGCTATCCCCCGCCCAGCTGGATAACCTGGCGCAACTGGGTTATCTGGAAATGACGCCTATCCAGTCGCAAAGCCTACCGATTATTCTCGAAGGCCGCGACCTGATCGCCCAGGCCAAAACAGGCAGCGGCAAAACCGCGGCGTTCGGGCTGGGCATCCTGCACCGGCTGAACCCTGCGCGTTTCGCCGTTCAGGCGCTGGTCATCTGTCCTACGCGCGAACTGTCGGAGCAAGTGGCCGTGGAGCTGCGCCGCCTGGCAAGAGCCGATGGCAACATCAAGGTGCTCACGCTCACGGGTGGTGCGTCCGCGCGGCCTCAGGTCGAATCGCTGGCGCATGGCGCGCATATTATTGTCGGCACTCCCGGCCGCCTGATCGACCATCTCGAGCGCCAGACCCTGGACCTTTCCGGGCTGCATACCCTGGTGCTGGACGAGGCAGACCGCATGGTGGACATGGGTTTCTTCCCCGATGTGGTCGACATCGTCAACGTCTGTCCCGACGACCGCCAAACGCTGCTGTTCTCGGCCACCTACCCCGACAGCATCCGCGACGACGCCGACCGCTTCCTGAATAATCCCGTGCAGGTCAAAGTAGAAACCCTGCACGACGACAGCCAGATCGAACAGCATTTCTACGAGATCGACGACGAGCGCCGCTTCGAGGCCGCCGCGCGCCTGCTCAATCACTTCCAGCCCGAATCCACGCTGGCGTTCTGCAACACCAAGGCGCAATGCGCCGATCTGGCGGTGTACCTGCGCAACGAGGGGTTCAGCGCCCTGGCCCTGCACGGCGACATGGATCAGCGCGACCGCGACGACGTGCTGGCGCAGTTCGCCAACCAAAGCTGCAATGTGCTGGTCGCCACCGACGTCGCGGCCAGGGGGTTGGACATTCCATCGCTGGCGGCCGTCATCAATGTCGAACTCACCCGCGATCCTCAAGTGCATGTGCACCGCATCGGTCGCACCGGCCGCATGCAGGAAAAAGGCCTGGCGTTGAGCTTATGCTCGCCCCAGGAAAGCTACCCTGCCTCGCAGATCGAAAAGTACCTGGGCGAACCGCTGCGTTGGTCCGATATCCACACCCTCAAGGCCTCCAAGGGGCGGCCGAGGCAGGCCCCAATGGTTACGCTGCTGGTGCTCGGTGGTAAAAAAGCCAAGCTGCGTCCAGGTGATTTGCTTGGCGCGCTCACCGGCGATGGTGGCCTCACGCGCGAACAAGTCGGCAAGATCGCCATCACCGATCAGGTCAGCTACGTCGCACTGGACCGCAGCATCGCGCGTTCGGTTTACCCGCGCCTGAGCCGTACGCTGATCAAAGGCAAGCCGCAGCGCATGAAACTGTTGGGGGACTAACAGGAGGGCATGCAGACGACATGCGTAGAAAACAGCAGTTTCCTATGCATGTGGGCATGGATGGGTTTATCACTTATACTACGCAGCACGCAGGGGTACTTGCCGGGCTCATGGTCCGGCAGGTTGAGATAAAACCCTTCGTACCAGTACGGATAACGCCGATGCTGGGAGCGTGCTCGTTCCTCTACTGACCTTGCGTCGTCTCTCGACCTTGCGTCATCTTTCCTATAGTCACGAGACAATTCCCAATCGGCTCCATGTATTTTTTTGGAGCACGCCTTGAAGTCCAATCCCGCTTTTTCCGCCAATAAGGCCACCGTTGACACGGCTGCCATCACTCCCCTTCCCTGCTCGCGTAAAGTCTATCTGACGGGGTCCCGGCCTGACATCCGCGTACCTTTTCGTGAAATCTCACAAGATGACACCCCCACCATGTTTGGCGGCGAGAAGAACCCACCGCTGACGGTGTATGACACCAGTGGCCCCTACACCGATCCCGCAGCCACCATAGATTTGCGCAAAGGCCTCGCGCCGGTGCGTGAAGCCTGGTTCGCCGAGCGCGGCGACACCGAAATACTTGGAGACATCACCAGCGAGTACGGCCGATTGCGCCAGCAGGACAGCCGCCTGGACAGCATGCGTTTTCCGCGCGTGCGGCCGCCGCGCCGGGCACAGCCGGGCTGTAATGTCACGCAGATGCACTATGCACGCCGCGGCATCATCACGCCCGAAATGGAGTTCGTCGCGCTGCGCGAAAACCTGCGGCGCGAGGAGTACATCGAGACGCTGCACCGAAGCGGACCCGATGGCGAAAAACAGGCCAGACGCCTGTTGCGCCAGCACCCGGGGCAATCGTTCGGCGCAGCCATCCCCGGATCCATTACACCGGAATTTGTGCGCGACGAAGTGGCCCGCGGGCGGGCCATCATTCCGGCCAATATCAATCACCCCGAAATCGAACCCATGGCCATCGGCCGCAATTTTTTGGTCAAAATCAATGCCAACATCGGCAACTCCGCGCTGGGCTCCAACATCAGCGACGAAGTCGAGAAAATGACCTGGGCGATACGCTGGGGCGGCGACACCGTCATGGATTTATCGACCGGCAAGAATATTCACGAAACCCGCGAATGGATACTGCGCAACTCGCCGGTGCCGATTGGCACCGTGCCCATCTACCAGGCACTGGAAAAAGTAGACGGCAAAGCCGAGGAACTGACCTGGGAAATCTTTCGCGACACGCTCATCGAACAGGCGGAACAGGGCGTGGATTACTTCACCATTCATGCGGGCGTGCGGCTGCCGTTTATACCCATGACGGCAGACCGCATGACGGGTATTGTTTCTCGCGGCGGCTCCATCATGGCCAAATGGTGCCTGGCGCATCACCGTGAAAGCTTTTTGTATGAGCGTTTCGACGATATCTGCGACATCATGAAGGCCTACGACGTCAGTTTCTCGCTGGGCGATGGCCTGCGCCCAGGCTCAGGTTACGACGCCAACGACGAAGCCCAGTTCGCAGAGCTGAAAACGCTGGGCGAGCTTACGCAGGTTGCCTGGAAGCACGACGTGCAGGTCATGATTGAAGGGCCGGGGCATGTGCCCATGCATCTGATCAAGGAGAACATGGATCTCCAGCTCGAGCACTGTCATGAAGCGCCCTTTTACACCCTGGGCCCGCTGACCACCGACATTGCGCCGGGCTACGACCACATCACTTCCGGGATAGGCGCTGCGCTGATCGGCTGGTATGGCACCGCCATGCTGTGCTATGTCACGCCCAAGGAGCACCTTGGCCTGCCCAACAAGCAGGACGTCAAGGACGGTATCATCACCTACAAAATTGCCGCGCATGCTGCCGATCTGGCCAAAGGCCATCCGGGCGCGGCAATACGGGATAACGCCTTGTCCAAGGCACGCTTTGAGTTCCGCTGGGAAGATCAGTTCAATCTTGGGCTCGATCCTGATACCGCGCGCGCTTTCCATGACGAAACCCTGCCCAAGGATTCCATGAAGGTGGCGCACTTTTGCTCGATGTGCGGGCCGCATTTCTGCAGCATGAAGATCACGCAGGATGTGCGAGAGTATGCGCAGAACAAGGGGCTGCAGGAAGAAGACGCACTACAGCGCGGCATGCAGGAAAAATCCATTGAGTTCCTGAAGAAAGGCGCGCGTATTTATCACGAGGCCTGAACGGCTGGCCCGGCGCCATCGGCATACGCCCCTGGCGCCGGCAGCAGCACGGAGCATTCGGCACTCGGTCGCCCGGTGCCTGTGTACCTGTACCTGTGTACCTGTACGTGGTGCCTGGTGCCTGGTGCCTGGTGCCTGGTGCCTGGTGCCTGGTGCCTGGTGCCTGGTGCCTGGTGCCTGGTGCCTGGTGCCTGGTGCCTGGTGCCTGGTGCCTGGTGCTCAGTGCTCAGTGCTCAGTGCTCAGTGCAGAATATCAGCCAGGAACTTTTTCGTACGATCGTGCTTAGGACTGCGGAAGAACTCATCTGGCCTGCTGTCTTCCAGAATTTCGCCCTGGTCCATAAACCAAATGCGGTCCGCCACCTCACGGGCAAAATTCATTTCGTGGGTGACGCACACCATGGTCATGCCTTCCGCCGCCAATGCCTTCATCACGCTTAGCACCTCACCAACCATTTCCGGATCCAATGCACTGGTAGGCTCGTCGAACAGAATGACCGGCGGCTTTTGCGCCAGGGCGCGCGCAATCGCCACGCGCTGCTGCTGCCCCCCTGACAGATTGGCAGGCATTTCGTTCAGCTTGGCGCTCAGGCCCACCTTGTGGAGCAGCGCCTCGGCCAGATCGTAAGCCTCCTTGCGCGACAAACCTCCCACCTTGATGGGAGACAAGGCAATGTTCTCCTTGACCGACAAGTGGGGGAACAGGTTGAATTGCTGAAACACAAAGCCTATGCCAGCCCTGAGCCGATTGATATCGACCTTGCTGTCGGTAATGCTTTGTCCCTGTATCCGTATCGTGCCGCTCTGGATCTCTTCCAGCTTGTTGATGGTGCGGATCATGGTGGATTTTCCTGACCCCGACGGGCCGCAGACAACCAGCACCTCACCCTTCTTCACTTCGCCGCAGATGTTGTTCAGGGCATGGTACTTCTTGTACCACTTGTTGACGTTCTCAAACTGAATCATTTGTCTCTCCTGTGGGTCAGGCCATGATGCCCAGGCGCTTGTTGGTCAGATGCACTTCCAGCACTTTTGCCAGCCTGGACAGCAATGCGCAAAGCAAGAAGTAGAACAAGGCAAGAATCATGTAGGTGCGCAGTGTTCCTGTCAGCTCGATACTGTTAATCTGCTGTGCGGAAAACGCCGCTTCCTGCACACCAATAATGTATGCAATCGAAGTCGCTTTAATCGTGGACACGAACTGGTTGAGCAGGGAAGGAATCATATTGCTCAGTGCCTGTGGCAACTGTATGAACAGCAACGTTCTGAAGTAACCCAGCCCGATGGCGCGCGATGCTTCGACCTGTCCTTTGGGCAGAGACTCAAGCCCAGCCCGGATAATCTCCGCCAGAAACGCCGATTCATAAACGATGATGGCGCACAAGGCCGTGGAAAACGGCGGCACCTCCGTGCCGATGAGCTCCGGCAGCAGGAAATACGCCCAGAAAATAATCATGATCAGCGGGATAGACCGGAAGGTATAGACCCACACGGCAGAGGCGATCTTGACAGGCTTGAAGTCGCTGGTGCGAGCAACACCAACCAGCAGCGCAAACGGAAACGCGCCCGCCAGCCCCAGCGCAGCCAGAATCAGCGTGCCGGCAAACCCGCCTACCGGCCCGTTGGGCCACGAGCCCACCAGGAACATCAATCCATAAGTGTTCAGAAACTCTAACATGGTCAGCTCTTGAAACTGGCAGGGTACTTGCGCGCCACCTGGGCGCCCAACGCCGCGATGGTCAGGGAAATCACCAGATAGATAAAGGTGGAGATCACAAATATCTGAAAGGTCTGGAACGTAGCGTTCTCGATCTTCTTTACCTGATATGTCAATTCAGTAACGCCGATCACCATCGCCAGGCTGGTATCCTTGAACAGGATAAGTGAGCGGTTAATGATGGGCGGCACAGCAAAGCGCACCGCCTGCGGAAGCACCACATATCGCAGGGCCTGCATGGCGCCCAATCCCACAGAACGGGCCGCCTCAACCTGTGTGCCGGCAATCGCCTTGATGCCGGAACGTATATCTTCGTAGTAATAAGCGCTGACGTTCAGTGACAGCGCAATGAGCGCAAACGAGAACTCCGTGTTGCCCTGATTGATCCATAAGCGCAGCGCCTTGGGCAGGATTTCGGGCATCCCGAAATACCACACCATGATCTGTACCACGGTCGGCACATTGCGATGGTATTCGACGTAAAGTGCGATCACCGCGCGCACAAGGCGCGAGGGAATCAAATTGAGGGCCGACAGCAGCAATGCAATGACAAACCCACAGACAAAGGCCCCGACAAACAGACGCAGCGTGACCGCCACGCCCTTTGCCAGCATGCCCATGACCTCCGGGTCGGAGAGCATAGAAAGAGAGATATCCATGGGTCGCTCGGGGCGACAGCGCGCCCCTTCCTGTTCAGGATTTAATTGGAAGACGCGTCGACCGGCTCCACCTTGAAGTTGCGGGTCAACTTATAGATAGACTCTGGCCCCATCCACTTGTCGAAGATTTTCGTCAACTCACCGGACTGATCCAGCGCGACGATGGCGTCATCGACGGCTTTCTTGAGCTCAGGCTCGCCCTTGTTCATGATGATACCGATGTGCTCGGTATAGGTTGGCTCTTCAACCAACTCCGCAGGCGCATCGGTTTTCTGGGAGTCGTTGGCAAACCTGCGCAGGACAAGCTCTCCGGCGGTCATGCCGACAACTTTGTCGTTCTGCAGTCCGAGATAGCATTGCGAGATATTCTGGAATGTCAGAACGTCGGCGCCCGTCAGCACCTTCTGAGCGATCGCTGCCGAACTTGAGCCCGAAGACGCGCACACCTTCTTGCCGGCAAGATCCGCCAGCGTCTTGATGCCCGAATCCTTCTTGACCAGCACCTTGATGTGGCCTTGCAGATACTGCAGGCTGAAGTCGACTTCTTCGGCGCGCTTGGGAAGCCAGGCGACAGACCCGGCCACGATGTCTACGCGTCCCATCTTGACCTCTGGAATGCGCGCCTCTGTGGATAGCGGCTTGTGCTGCACCGCTACGCCAAGCTGCTTGGCAATGGCATGGCACATGTCAACGTCGTAGCCGACATACTCACGTGTCTTGGGGTCCTGAAAGCCATAAGGCGAGCTGGCATTCTGGGTTCCGCAGATGAGGGTTCCGCGCTGCTTGATGTCGTCCAGCCTGTTGGCCGACGCCGTACCCGCCCAGCTGACCGCGAGCGCCAGGGTACCAAGAATGACTGTTGTTTTAAGTTGACGTGCCACAGTTATGTCTCCTGTTTTGTTCAAAATCCAATTGAAAACGTGTTGCGTTCCTGCTCGTCTATCTGGGAAACAAGGTTGGTTTCCCATTCCAGATATTTGCGTGCTGCCTCTTTGTTGCCATCATGGCGGTCATGCACAAAAAACAGATAATCAATACATGCTTCGTCGGGCAGAATGTCCTCGTCTGCCACCAGCGGCAAGCCACTGGCCCTGAGGGAATCCATGTCGACAACGCATGCATATACGGCTTCGCAGCCCATCTGTTCCAGGTCCTGCGCCAACAACGTCAGGTTGCCCAGGCTGCAACCCAGCAACAGAACAGGCTTATCGGTCTGGCCTTCCATTTGTGCAGGCAATATAGGGCGTATCGTCCAGGCTGACTGTTCCAGACAGAGCTTGCGGTACGCTGTACTCGGTCTTGCATCCAGCACGACGGCATGAGGATGGTCCTTCACAAAACTGGCCAGCGCTTCACTGGGCAGCACATTGGTATGTGCCAACCGTGGGGTGTGCACCGGCAGCTCGGGCAAGTCACCAAGTTTTTCGGTTTCGGTCAGCAGGCAAACGTCCCAGCCCAGTTGTTTGAGCCAGCTGGCAACGACAGGGGCTCGAATGCCGTCCACATCACACAGCACCACCTTGGACTTGCGTACGCCCAGGTACTGGTCCGTCGCCTGAACCAACTGACCGCCAGGCGTATGCTGAACCCGGCTCGGCAAATCATTCTGCTGATACTCTTCGTCAGTACGCACATCGCACAGAAAAACCGTTCGCTCATCCTGCGCTATCCATTCTCGCACTTGTTCTGCTCCGACCAATTCGATTTTGAATTTCTCGATCAGGCGCGCGGAACGCTCACGCAGAGCGGCTTTCGAGGACTCGCTGATCTGCTCGGGATACAGGCGATCGGAGCCGTGTTCCAGCGGATAGTCGTGCAGATACCATCCCTGTGTGCCGTTCTCCAAAGCGTAAACCTTGTTCGGCACGTCCAGATGAATCAGTGTCTGCGCGCCAATGATGCTGCGTGTGCGACCCGCACAGTTCACGACAATCGTCGTGTCGGGATCGGGCACGAGCTCCTGCACACGCAGGGCGAGCTCGCCATTGGGGCAGCAGTACGAGCCGGGAATATTCATTTTCTTGTATTCAGGTATGGGCCGGCCATCCAGCACCACGACCTTGCTGCTTTTGTCGTTCAGCATCGCATACAGTTTGTCAGCCGATACGCTGGGCGTGTTGTACACATGCTCGGCAATCTCGCCAAAGGTCTTGCTCGGCAGATTCACGCCCGCGAAAGTGACGTAACCGGCTGCGGTCCATGCCTCTATGCCGCCCTTCAGCACAAATACGTTTTCGTAGCCCATATCATGGAGCACGGATGCGGCGGCCTGCGTGGCCGCGGCTGTCTGTTTGTCGCCATAGAGAACCACACGCGTAACCTTGCGCGGCACCATGCGCAGAATGTTCAGTTCCAGCGCGCTGTAGGGCAAGGGCACCGCAAAGAAAAGATGGCTCTCGCCATATTGGCCATGCTCCCGAACATCGAGCAATGCCAGTTCATCACTATCGTGAATCCAGGTTTTCAGTTGATGCGCGTCCACATACCGCAGGGTAAAAGAAGTCATGTTGCAGTCTTAATGATTTAAATTGATCGTTCAACTCAGGGCGCCGAGCAATCGGCCCAAATCTTGCTTGAGGTCTTCCTGCCCCTCGAGGCCAATATGAAGACGCAGCAGATAGCCTGGCGCAGTGGGCTGCGCCGCCAGACGCGTACGCGCCGGGTCAACGGGCAGCACCAGGCTTTCAAAGCCACCCCAGGAGGAGCCAATGCCAAACAGCTGCATCCGGTCTATGCCCTGCTCGATACACTCGGCACTGAGCGCAGGGTCAAATTCGATGGTCAATAAACCGTTGCTGCCATGCGCGTCGCGCTGCCACAAGGCATAGCCTTGATCGCCCGGCAAGGCAGGGTGCCATACCGTACGGACAGCTTCCTGCTCGTTCAGCCACGCCGCAATCGCCAGAGCACTTTCTGCGTGGCGCTCCAAACGCAACTGCAAAGTACGCAGCCCGCGCAGCACCAGGAATGCGTCCTCGGCGGAAACGGTCTGGCCAAGATTGATACTGGCGTTCTCCAGTGCCGGAAAGTTGGCCTCGTTGGTGGTGACAGACCCCATCATTACGTCCGAATGTCCGCCAAGATACTTGGTGGCAGCAAGTATCGAGATATCGCACCCAAGCGCCAGTGGCTGATAGTTCAGGCACGAGCCCCAGGTATTGTCCGCGCACAGCAGTATTCCCCTGGCACGACACACCTGCGACATGGCGGGAAGATCCAGCATGTCGTACAGCAGGGAGCTCGGAGACTCCGCGTAGACCATGCGCGTCTCGGGGCGCAGATGACGCTGCCAGTCGGCATCGTCAGCAGCAAAAAAGCTGTAGGTAATGCCATAGTTGACAAGCTGTGTCGCACACAAACGCTTGACCGGCTCGTACACGCCTTCCGAAATCAAGACATGGTCACCGCACTTGAGGCAAGCAAGCAGCGTGGCGGCAATGGCAGCCAGCCCTGTGGGGAACAGCTTGGTACGGTACCCTGCTTCCAGTTCAGTGATGGCGTCTTCAAGGGCATAAACCGTTTCGTTGCCGCGTGCGCCATAGGACAATACTCTTTCCTGTTCGCGGCGCGCGCGCGTACTGCGCCACTGCGCCACATTCTCGAACAGATAGGTACTCCCCTTGACGATGGGTGTGTTGGCCCAACCTGATGCAGGGCGGCCAAGCCTGGCCAGCATCGTCGCCCTGGATGGCGCATTCATCAGTTTCCGCTCCGGCGCGTCTGTACGCCCACAGACATGACCTTGCAAGTATTGTTTTCCAGATCGTAGGCCATGCGCTCGTGAAGCTTTTCCAGTGCCAGGCCATACATGTGCAGATGGCGGATGCCGCCTTCGTCTTCGATTCGGACGGCATGGATATCGTCCGCCAGCAGCGCAATGCCTTCGCCGGGACCAACCTCTTTCTCACCGGTTTGCACCAGTGTGGCATGCCCAGGTTTGCTGCCGTCATCGGTGCGCTCATACAGATAGTTGCTTTCTGTACCCTCCACGGCAGCGATACAGGCCCAGGTTGTGTGATTGTGCGGCACGATCTTTTTGCCTGGACGCATTACATTCAAATAGAGCGCAAACGTGCTGTCCGGCTCTTCGTGGATGAGATAACGGGCCTGAAGTTCATCGCCTTCTGGGGCCGGATAGTCGTCACTGGACCACCAGTTCTTTTGCGAAGCGATATCAATCAGTGCTTTCAGCACAACGTCCAGATTTTCGCGCGTTACGTCGCCAGATGTCTGTTGCTTGGCGATATCGATAAAGCCGGAAACGGCTGCCTGCTTTTCATTCACTTGATTCATGTAAATCTCCTGTGGCTGACGGAAATATAGGTTGTCATGCTGGTCGGCACAAATTAATTGTGCTAAGCAACACATAAGTAATGCTAATCTATTGTCTATGTAGAGCCGATTAACAAAGCCCTTTTTATAAGGGATTTCCCTATGAAAAACCTTGATCTTGATCTTCTCCGCACCCTTGTAACCATTGAACAAACTAATACATTTTCGGGTGCCGCAGACGCTTTATACAGGACGCAGTCAGCCATTACGCAGCAAATGCAGCGCCTGGAGATCCAGTTGGGTTGCCCCTTGTTTCAGAAGAAAGGCAGGCGCCGCGTGCTGACACCCCAAGGTCAGCAGCTAGCCGACTATGGGCGCAGGCTGCTGGCGATCAACGACGAGGCGCTGCGCACGGTGGGACAAAAGCAGATGGAAGGCCAGATACGCTTTGGCGCACCACTTGATGTGGCAGACACCATTCTTCCCCCGGTATTGACTCACATCGCCCGCTATGCCCCCAAGGTGCGACTGGAAATTCGCGTGGATCGCAGCCCCTTTCTGATGGATGCCCTGGAATCCGGCGATATTGATCTCACCATCTCCACGCGCAGGGATTCCGGACTCAATGGCTTTGCCCTGCGTACATCGCCGACAGCCTGGATATGCGCTGCCGACTATGTTTACAACAAGCGCGCGCCGCTACCGCTGATCCTGGCGGACGAGCGCAGCATTTTTCGCCAGATAGCGCTGCAAGCGCTAGAGCAGACACGGCTCACCTGGCATATCAATTATCTGGCGCCGACATTGGTGGGCATCAAGGCGGCCGTGCGCGCAGGGCTGGGCGTCACGGCGCGAAGTGTGGAGTTTCTCGGCGCGGACATGCGTGTTCTGGGCGAAGCCGATGGCCTGCCGCCCCTGCCGCCAATGACCTATATGCTATGGACGCGCAAAGACACGATCAGCCCGCTGACGCTGCACATCTATCAAATGCTCAAGCAACATTTCGAGCAGATGGAGCCTGAGGCCGCCTAAGCGCGAACCTTCAAGCCAATGTTAGCCGGCCATGTACTGATGCCCGCCTCAACCCGCTGCCCTCTCGCGCCCTGCCCTGCGGCACGACCAGCCTTCAGCACTCGATGATGTTCACTGCCAAGCCACCCCGGGACGTTTCCTTGTATTTGGTATCCATATCCGCCCCCGTCTGGCGCATGGTCCGGATGACGGCGTCCAGGGACACGTGATGCGCGCCATCGCCACGCAGCGCCAATCTTGCCGCATTCACCGCCTTGACCGCCCCCATCGCATTGCGCTCAATACAGGGAATCTGCACCAGCCCGCCAACAGGATCGCAAGTCAGGCCAAGATTGTGCTCCATGCCGATCTCAGCCGCGTTCTCCACCTGCGCGGCGGTGCCACCCATAATGGCGCACAGCGCGCCAGCCGCCATGGAACATGCCACCCCTACTTCTCCCTGACAGCCCACCGCCGCGCCTGAAATGGACGCATTCATCTTGTAGAGGGAACCGATAGCGCCCGCAGTCAGAAAAAAATCAATGACGGATTGCGCGTCCAGATCGGGATTGCAATGCTGGTGATAATGCAGCACCGCAGGCAATATTCCCGCGGCGCCATTCGTAGGGGCTGTCACCACCCGGCCGCCCGCCGCGTTTTCTTCGTTAACGGCCATCGCGTAGAGCGTCAGCCAATCCATCCCCGACAACGTGTCGGCAGCGGTATTCGCACGACGCTGCAGCTCCGTGAAAAGCGCGGGTGCGCGTCGCCGAACGCCCAGGGGGCCAGGCAGCACTCCCTCGTGTTTCATGCCCCGTTGCACACAGGCGCGCATTACTTCCCAGATGCGCATCAACGCGGCCCGCGTCTGTGACTCGGGGCGCAGGCCGTTCTCGTTGGCCATCATCAACTGCGCAATCGACAGTTGATGCCGGGCGCACAGCGCCAACAGTTCATCCGCGCTATTGAATGGGTAGACCGCGGCGGGAGCGCAGGACACCTCTTCGGCGCCGGCCTCATCCGCATTGATGACAAACCCTCCGCCGACGGACAGATAACCCGCCTGGCGCAACACGGCGCCGCTGTTGTCGCGTGCTTCGAACTGCAGGCCATTGGGATGCCCTGGCATCGTTTTTTCGGGCAGGAAAACTACATCCCTGTCCAGCACGAAGGCAATCTCCCGCTTTCCCATCAACGCCAGCCTTTTGTCCCGCAACAGCGCGGCCATCATGCCATCGATCGTGTCAGGATCTATCGTGTCGGGCGCCTGCCCCATCAAACCCAGCACGACACCTTTATCCGTGCTGTGCCCCAGCCCTGTCGCGCCAAGCGAGCCATATAGCCCCACCGTGATCGCCTCGGTTGCATCCAGAAGGCCGGACGCATCCAGGCTGGATGCAAACTTGAACGCAGCCCGCATCGGACCAACCGTGTGGGAGCTCGATGGGCCAATACCTATCTTGAACAGGTCCAGCGTACTGATTTGCATGAACGGTATCCTCGGATGAATAAGGAGTAAACCTGCTCAGCATACAGCAGGATTACGACTGAAAACATTGTTGTCATCTACCACTGAAACAACGACTTGGTTCTAATCAACGCAACACGAACGCTGGCGATCCAGTTCAAACCGGCAGGAAAATCCCGGCATCCAAAAAAATTTCACTGAAAGGACTTGAATTTAAATCGTACACTATTTAATATTGCACTTATGAAACACGCAAGCAGCCCTTCAGATCGATCACCGCCAGGCGCCCCCAGCCTGTTGCTGGACCAGCAGCTATGCTTCGCGCTGTATTCCACCACACTGGCAATGAACAAGGTATACCGCAAGCTTTTAGGCGCGCTGGGGCTTACCTATCCCCAGTACCTCGTGATGCTGGTGCTATGGGAGCAAGACCGCCTCACCGTGTCGGATATCGGTCAGCGTCTGTTCCTGGATTCTGCCACGCTTACCCCCATGCTCAAACGGCTGGAATCCGCTGGCCTGCTAGACCGCACCCGTTCAGAGGCAGACGAGCGTCAGGTCGTGGTATCGCTTACACGAGAAGGCAAAGCATTAAAAGCCAAGGCAAGATCCGTGCCCGAAACGGTTTTGTGCACTGCACACTGCACGCCTGGCCAGATATCCGCTCTCAAGACAGCGCTGGAAGCCCTGAGAGCCAACCTCGCGGAACACACACTCGAGGACGCGGCATGAATCACTTTCTTTAGCCTTAGCGCCTCACCAGGAAAAATCAGCGTATATACCTCCATGCACAGCATGCACAGTCAAATAACTTATATAGCACACGATTAAATAGTATCTTATATACCGGTTCTCGGTGGCCCGGAGCTCGACGCAAAAGCCGCCGACGCAATTTCTACCAACCCAACAGGAGATTTTCCATGTCTATCGAAAAAGTTGCTTACCGCGCACAAGCCACTGCCACAGGGGGCCGCGACGGCCGGGCGGTGTCATCCGACGGCGTACTGGACATCAAGCTGGCAACCCCTAAAGAGCTGGGCGGCGCCGGCGGCGACGGTACCAATCCTGAACAATTGTTTGCGGCGGGATATTCTGCGTGCTTCCTGGGCGCACTCAAGTTCGTCGCTGCACGCGAAAAAGTCGCACTGCCGGCCGACACCAACATCCAGGGCACTGTAGGCATAGGCCCGATTCCGACTGGTTTCGGTATAGAAGTGGAGCTGAAGATCTCCGTACCCGGCGTGGACCGCGACCAGGCGCAAGCCCTGGTCGACAAGGCTCACATAGTGTGCCCCTATTCCAACGCCACACGCGGCAATATCGACGTTACGCTGACGCTGGTCTAAGCCGGGAATGCCGTGAATAACCGCGCCAGCCAAGCGTGCCCTTCAGGCCGCCTGGCTGGCGTTGTTGTTTCAACCGCTGCCTCAAGTGAGCCCATGCCATGGTTTCCCACATCATGCAGCCGCTTGCCGACTTGGCTTTATCTTCGATTCAAATCGGCATTGCCGCAATCGTCTGGGCCACCGCCGCCGTGAGTTTTTTTCCGTAAGGCACATGGAGGAATTCGTTGGGACCATGCGCATTGGACTTGGGCCCCAACACACCGCACACCATGAACTGAGACCGGGGAAACCCTTCTTGCAGCAAAGTCATCAAAGGAATCGTGCCGCCTTGGCCAATATAGCCACACGGCGCCCCATAATGCTGCCGGGAGGCCACATCCAGCGCCTGCTCCAGCCATGCCGAAGAGGCGGGCGCGTTCCAGCCCGTGGCGACGCCGGCATCGGGCTTGAACACCACCCTGGCGTTATATGGGGCATCCTCTTCCAGGAGCTGCTTGAGCTCCTCCGATGCCGCACCCGCATCAATGAGCGGAGGCAAGCGCAACGACAGCTTGAAGGCCGTGCGGGGGCGCAAGACGTTGCCCGCACTGCCCAAGGGCGGCAAACCCTCTGCGCCGGTAACCGATAGCGTTGGCCGCCAGGTGCGGTTGATCAGCGCCTGTTCCGGGTTTGTGGTCATGGGCAGTACAAAGCCGCCATCCGCCCCGCAACTCCAGGGCATGCGTTTCCAGACTTCGTCGCCCAGAATGCGGGCAGTAGCCTGCGCCTGCTCGATACGATCGGCCGGGATTTCGCAGTGAAAGCTTTCGGGCAGCAAACGGCCCGTTTTACTGTCTTCGAGGCGGTCCAGCACATGGCGAAGAATGCGAAAACTGGAAGGCACCACGCCGCTGGAGTCACCGGAGTGCACGCCCTCATCCAGCACTTGTACCTCCAGCGTGCCACTGATCATGCCGCGCAAAGAGGTCGTCATCCAGAGCTGATCGTAGTTGCCTGCGCCAGAATCCAGGCAGACCACCAGGGCCACGTTGCCCATGCGCTCGCGCAGCGCGTCTACGTAGGGCAGCAGATCATAGCTGCCGGATTCTTCACAGGTTTCGATCAACCCGACGCACCGCGGGCGCGGTATGCCCTGCTTGTCCAGCGCCAGGATGGCCGTGAGCGAGGCATAGACCGCATAACCGTCATCAGCCCCGCCGCGGCCGTAGAGCTTGCCGTCTTCGTACTTGGGTGTCCAGGGCCCCAGGCCGGTACGCCAGCCCGAGAACTCCGGTTGTTTATCCAGGTGGCCATACATGAGCACCGTATCGCCGTTATCCTGGCGTGTGGCAGGCGCATCGAAGAAAATGACGGGCGTGCGGCCAGGCAGGCGCACAATGTCGAGTTTGAGACCGCTTACCTTCTGCGCCTGAACCCACTGCGCCGCATCGCGTATGACACGCTCGAGATACTGATGCTTTTCCCAGTCGGGATCAAAAGCGGGGCTTTTGGCAGGAACGGCGATGTAATCCACCAGCGCAGGAATGATTTCCCTATCCCATTTTTCATCGACAAAGGCCTGCATGGCTTGGGGATCGAGTTCTGGCGGCAGCGCATCATCGGGCAAACGGGCGTTCATGGAAAAACTCCTTGGCAAAAAGCCGGCATCAACGGATCCCCGGCCTGTGGTACAAACGTTCAATGACAACATGGTATATCTTGCCCAACGGCAACATCAAGAACATTAACGGTCTGGAACTACAGCCTGAAAAAGACTGGTTTCCTACCGACCAGAGCCTTGCGGCGTATGTGGATGCCGAGCAGGACGCGGGCAAATCCCAGGAACAAATCATCAAGCAGCTGATGGATCTGGCCATCGCATGCGAAGCATGGGCCCAGGACAATCTGGGCTGATATAAAGCGTTACACCATGAGTATCGAATCCGTACAGCAATTTTTGCAACAGCACGCACCCGACATCACCATTATCGAAACCAGCGAAAGCACTGCGACCGTGGCCCTCGCTGCGGCGGTTCACGGCGTGGAGCCCGGTCAAATTGCCAAAACGCTTTCTCTGCGCACGCGTGAGCAGGTCGTGCTGGTGGTCACGCGAGGCGATGCCAGACTGGATAACAAGAAGCTCAAAGCCGCATTCGGCAACAAGGTCAAAATGCTCGACACAGACAGCGTGCTCGCGCTGACCGGCCACCCTGTCGGCGGCGTGTGCCCTTTCGGGCTCGCCACTGACCTGCCGGTTTACTGCGATGTCTCGCTCAAGGATTACGATATCGTCATGCCCGCTGCAGGATCCATGAATTCCACCATCCGCATCGCCCCCGACCGTTTGGTCGGGCTGGTGGGCGCACAGTGGATAGACGTTTCGCAGCTCGCTCAGACCGAAGCCTGAACACCCATCTGCCAAGGTTCACCGCTTTGCAGCAGGCGCCTGCTGCGCCCCGCCCTGTTCTGCTTGCGTCGTGGCCGGCAGCGCCATCAAATCATCCAGCGACAAGCCTTTTTCCTTCAGCAAGGCTTCGATTGCGGGCTGCAACCGACCCAGTGATTCCTGCACTGCGTCGCGTACCGTATCGACCATCACCTGCGTACTGCGCTCGATCTCGATATTGAGGCGATCCCCTGCCATTTTGTGTTCGAATACCGTTGCGCGACGCGTTTCGGGAATTAGCCAGACTTCGAACCAACCGTCCTGCTTATTGACCTCTGACACCGTCAGGCTTGCTCCATTGACCGCGATATAACCCTTTGCAAAGATGTACTTGCGAAAAGCGCGCGGGATATGGATGCGCAATACCTTGTTGTTGTCCAGGATGCGCACATGCTCGAGCGCCGCCGAAAAGTCAACGTGGCCCGACAAGGGATGCCCCCCGATCTCGGCGCCATCTCTTGCCGCACGCTCCACATTCACCGCGGCGCCGGGCGGATAGCTGCCCAGTGTCGTCAGATTCAAGCTTTGCAGCATTACATCGAAGCTGGCTCGTGTCGGCGACTGTAGCTCAGTCACGGTAAGGCAAACGCCATCCACGGACACGCTGGCGCCTATGGCCAGGCCCTCGCAAAAACCTTCTGGAAACTCAATCGCGAACGTACGCAGACCTTCGCGGTCATGCACGGACGCAATGGTTGCCACCGCCTGAATGATTCCTGTAAACATACTGATTACTCGCTGGACTGAAGCAGGCTGGCCAGCTTGCGCAGGCCTTGAATGGTCGACGCGCAGGCCCGGGCAGCCTCAACCCCTTTTACCTGAAAATGCCGGTAAAAAAATTGATGATGTTCTTCGCCCGCATGAAAATGATGCGGCGTCAGCACCGCGGATAATACCGGCACGTCGGTTTCCAGCTGCACTTGCATCAGTCCCGATATGACCGCATCGGCCACGAACTCATGACGATAAATGCCACCGTCGACAACCAGGCCCGCCGCCACAACGGCCGCATACTTGCCGCTGCGCGCAAGCATCTTGGCATGCAGCGGAAGCTCGAATGCGCCGGCCACATCAAAAAAATCAATATCGGATTCCGCATGGCCCAATACACTGATTTCGGCAATAAAGGCCTGCCTGCATTGATCAACGATATCGTGATGCCAGCCGGACTGAATAAACGCAATGCGCTGACGAGCGGAGAACGCTGCGGAAGGCGAATTTGAGGAAGTAGAAGAGGACAACATGAACGACTCCTGTTTTTGAGAACCACAAAAAACAGGGCTTTTGATATTTTGATAGACAGGACAACCTGCAAACGCGGACGAACCCACGCAGCATTGCATCCCGCTCTCGCTTTATCCGGACTATGACCGTCGGCTCCGGATTCACACCGGATCTGCTGACCCTGCCGACAATCCCTTTGTACAGGCGTGGCGGCAAGCGCTCGCGGGCTGGGCATATTGCATGCCATCACCGCCGGTGGGGAATTTCGCCCCGCCCTGAGAACGTTTGACGGGCCTGGCTCTGTGAGGGGCCCGTGCAGCAAAATATATCACACGCCGAGCCGGGCAGGGCCCGTAGACCGCAGCCGCCTCACTCATGCCACGGCGGCTTGCGCTAGCCGCCGCAAAGGATCCTGCCTGTAATAACGCTGAAGCAATTCATACCATTGCGGCAAACCGTGAGAAAGCGGCGCGGGGTCGACAAAAAACGCTTCGGAGCTGACTGCAAAGAATTCGGCGTGATCGGTCGCGGCATAGGGATCCAAGGGCAAGCTGTCGTACCAGGGAGCGGCGGCGTCGGACTCGGGGTCGACATTCGCCGGAATGGATTCCTCGACCAAGGCCAGCTCTTCGTTGAACTCGTCGAATGAGGCCTGCATGATCTGCCCCCAGTCGCGGGGCCGGATATCGCGGTGACCCCCCAGATAGGGTATGCCGTCGGCATCGCCGGCATACAGATCAAGCTTATGGGCAAACTCGTGAATGACCACGTTGGCGCGCAGCCCCGGCAATGCTTCGCTGTCTTCCCATGACAGAATCACAGGGCCGCCCTCCCAGGCTTCGCCAGAGGCCTCCTGCAGGTACTCGTGCACCACGCCGCTCTCGTCCATATCGGTGCGCGGAATGACAAAGCCCCCCGGATAGAGAATGATTTCACTCCAGCCTTCGTACAGCGCGGGATCGAGCTCCAGTATCGGCAAAGCGGCCTGCACGGCGACGGACAACATGATGTCACTAGTAATATCCAGGCCGCCGGCCCCGCTGAAATCCTTGCTGGCCAACAGCCAGGCAACACGGTGGCGCAATGCCTCCTGCTCGCGCGGCGACAAGCCAGCGAGAAAAACATGGCGGCTTATCGTTGCCCGCCAAATATCATCGGTGATACGTGCCAGCTCGCGCTCGATATGACGCTGCGATGCTCCCCGGCCGGCCAACCATCTCAGCATAGCGTCCTCACGCAGGAACTTGCCTCGCATGCTAACACGGCCGTTCTGTTGCGTCGCAACAGCCACAGCCACACGAGACGTCTTTCAAGTGCTGCCCTCAAGAAGCCATGTCCAGGTGACAGGCCCGGAATTTCAGCAATTTGTAAGAAATTTATAACAAATTCAGGTTGATTGTGCGGTGCAAAAATTTATAGAATCTCTCTTCCACATTGCAGCCCACTGATGGCTGCGGAGAAGTCCTTGAGCAGTCATCAAACTGAGCAAAATCCGAAAGTACTCGCGTTCGCTGCCCTCGGTGTCGTGTACGGCGACATTGGCACCAGCCCGCTGTACACAATGAAAGAAGCCTTCGCGCCCGAGCACGGGTTGGCGCTCAATCACGACAACATCCTGGGTATCGTATCGCTCATATTCTGGGGCTTGATGCTGGTTGTCACGCTAAAGTATGTTCTGCTCGTCACGCGCGCCAACAACGGTGGCGAAGGGGGCATCATGGCGCTGCTCGCGCTGGCGCTGTCGCCTTTCAAACCCCGATCCCGCATACGCTACGCGCTTACCGTCATCGGCCTGATCGGCACTGCTCTGTTTTTTGGCGATGGCATCATCACGCCATCCATTTCGGTGCTCAGCGCCATGGAGGGGTTGAGCGTTGCCACGCCTGCCTTCACGCAATACGTCGTTCCGCTTACCGTCACCATTCTGATCGCGCTGTACGCCTTCCAGCGCAAAGGCACCGCTTATATTGGCAGATGGTTCGGCCCGATCATGCTGCTGTGGTTCTCCGCCCTCGCCATCATGGGGCTGATCAATATCTTTCATCATCCGGTCATTCTGCACGCGCTAAACCCCTTTTACGCCCTGCGCTTCATGGTGGATGCGGGCTGGCTGGCCTTTGTGGCGCTAGGCGCCATCGTACTTGCCCTGACCGGCGCAGAAGCCCTGTACGCGGATATGGGGCATTTCGGCGCAAAGCCCATACGCATGGCCTGGCTCTGTGTGGTGTTTCCGGCGCTGAGCATCAATTATCTTGGGCAAGGCGCCGTACTGCTGGGCGATCCCGCCACCCTTGCCAACCCCTTCTTCCATCAACTGGGCAACTGGAGCGTGTATCCACTCGTGGCGCTGGCCACCATGGCCACCATCATCGCGTCGCAGGCCACCATCTCGGGCACCTTCTCTATCGTGCAGCAAGCCATTGCGCTGGGCTACCTGCCCAGGCTCAAAGTGCGCTACACCTCCGATCGGCAGATGGGGCAGATCTACATTCCGTTCATCAACTGGCTGCAGTTGCTGCTGGTCGTGCTGGTGGTCATCGGCTTTGGCTCTTCGGGCAATCTTGCGTCCGCTTATGGTATCGCGGTGACCACCACCATGCTGGCCACCACCTTCCTGACCTTTTTCGTCATCCGCTACAAGTGGAACCTGCCTCTGCTGATATGCGTCGCCGCAACCGCCATCTTCATGGTGATCGACATTGCCCTTCTGAGCGCCAATTTGCTCAAGGTCGCCAGTGGCGGCTGGTTCCCCTTGCTGCTAGGCGCATTGATCATGGTGCTGATGCTGACCTGGCGCACGGGTCGCAGGCTGGTCGCCGACAACCTTGAACGGCACAGGATTCCGCTCGATGAATTCCTGGCATCGCTGTTCAGCCACGATCAGATGACGCGTGTGCCCGGCACCGCCATTTTCTTCAGATCCGAAGGCGACGGCGTACCCCACGCCCTGCTTCACAATCTTTCGCACAACAAGATATTGCACGAGCGCACGATTTTCCTGACCGTCCACAATGCCGATGTGCCCTATATCGATTCATCGCAACGGGTTGCCGTGACCGACCTGGGCCATGGCTGCTATCAAATGGGCATGTACTTTGGCTTTCAGGAAGAGCGTGATATTCCGCGCGCATTGGCTTTGTGCAAACCTCTTGGCCTTGAGTTCGAAATGCTGGATACGTCCTTCTTCATTGCGCGCCAGACCGTCATCGCGGCGATGGGAGGAGGCATGGCGCACTGGCGTCAGGTGCTGTATGCCACCCTGGCCCGCAATGCGCGTTCGGCATCAGATTACTTTCGCCTGCCCAGCAATCGCGTCATCGAACTGGGCGCGCAGGTCGAAATCTAGCCCTGTCGCACTTCCAGCGCGGCCAGCAATCGGCTCAACTGCTGGTCCAGCAACTCGAGGTCTTCTCGATCGCAGACAGCAAGAATGCGCTGCTCGTTCTGCACATGGGTTTCAACCGCCCTGTCTATCAGCTCGCGCCCCGATGCCGTCAAACGCACCAACAGGCTGCGCGCATCATCGGCGCTGGGCAAACGCTCGATAAGCCCGCGTGCTTCCAGCCGCTGCAATCTGTGCGTCATGGTGCCCGAGGTGACCATCAATGCGGCAAACAGCGCTGTGGGGGCGAGGCAAAAAGGTTCGCCGGAGCGCCTCAGTGTGGCCAGCACGTCGAACTCGCCCCGTATCAATCCATATTGGGCAAAAACCGTGTCCAGCCTGCCCTGCACCATGACAGACAAGCGCTTGATACGGCCTATCACGCCCATCGCGAATACATCCAGGTCAGGCCGCTCGCGGCGCCACTGTTCCAGTATGGCGCTGACGGCATCTGCCTGGCGACCATCAGCCGCTGTTTGGCGGCCAGCTTCCGGCTTTTGTTTCATTCACCACTCCTTTGTGGACACAGACCAGCGAGCACACGCTTGGTGACTGGCGCCATTATGACGGAGATAAATATATCTTGATATCAAGACATATTGGCGGTAGACTTCATTTTATCTTGATATCAAGATAATTAATATTTCAACTGAGATTCATCTCAATACGCTTGTGAGCGTTTCGCCATGGATACTTTGCTTACCGCGCTTGCCCCGGCCATCTGGGGATCAACCTATATCGTTACGTCGGAATTGTTGCCGCCTGACCGGCCTTTTACCGCCGCGCTTTTTCGGGTACTGCCAGCGGGGCTGATTCTGCTTTGCGTGCTTCGCGTCGCGCCACAACGCCAGGACTGGCTGCGCCTGTTGGCGCTGTCCGCGCTGAATATCGGCGGCTTCCAGGCGCTGCTGTTCATGGCCGCCTACCGGCTTCCAGGCGGGCTGGCCGCTGTCGTCGGCGCGCTGCAACCTCTGGTTGTGATGCTGCTGGCCTGGAGCGTGGAACGCCAGCGGCCCGCCAAACTGGCATTGGCGGCGGGCATACTGGGCGTGCCCGGCATGGCAGCGCTCCTGTTCTCACCTTCGATGGTATGGGATACAACAGGCGTGATTGCCGCGGCTGCAGGCGCGGCCTCCATGGCCACCGGCACGTATTACACGCGGCGATGGCGCACGTCCCTGCCGGTGTTCGCCCTGACAGGCTGGCAACTGCTGCTTGGCGGCCTCATGCTTGCCCCTTTCGCACTGCTGGCAGATCCCCCATTGCCTCAGCTCAGCGGTCTGCAGATCAGCGCCTATGCCTATCTTTCTCTGGCTGGCGCACTGCTGTCCTATGCCTTATGGTTCCGCGGCCTCAAACGCTTGTCGCCTGTCGCGGTTTCCTCGCTGGGCCTGATCAGTCCGCTCACCGCCGTTGCCTTGGGCTGGCTTTTGCTTGGCCAGTCCATGAACAGCCTTTCGATGGCGGGATTGGTAGTCGTGCTGGCCAGCGTATTCACCGTGCAATGGGCTTGCGCACCGAAGCCCGCGCATACCATCTCATCTCAACATACTTGAATTCAGGAGCCCCATCATGGAGAGCACGATCAGAACGCTTATCGAATCTCGCGTTTCCCTCAACTACTATGATCCCGACAGACCGGTCAGCGAAGCACAGATCAAAGAGCTGGTCAGGCTCGCCACCCTGGCCCCCTCTGCCTACAACCTGCAGAACTGGAAATTCATCGTTGTCCAGTCGGCTGAAGCAAAACAACGCCTCAAGACGGTCGCCTATGGCCAGCAGAAGGTCGAAACTGCGCCGGTTACCTTTATTGTCTGCGGCCTGCTCGAGGCGCACCGCCAGTTGCCGCTTGCGTTGCGACCCGCCGTCGACGCGGGGATCATTGCCCCGTCGGTCTCTGATGCCTGGGTCGCTGCGGCCGCCCGTTCGCACGACGGCAATCCCGTCCTGCAACGGGATGAAGCATTCCGATCGGCATCATTGGCCGCCATGACGCTGATACTGGCGGCGGAAGGCATGGGGCTGGGTTCGGGCTCGATGAGCGGGTTCGATCCCCTTGCGCTGTCTGGTGCGTTCGGTCTGTCTGAGGCCGAGGTACCCGTCATGTTGATCACGGTCGGCTATCCCGCTGCAGGGAACTGGCCGCAGAAGCCGCGCCGTCCCGCTCAGGATGTCATGCAGTACGTCTAGCCTTGCGCCGGTAAGGCCGCGTTGACACGGTGTATATTGGCCCTTACAAACCGCGACCTTTTCCATGACGCTAGAACTCTTTCCCTTTGGCGACGCGGGCGAACGCACCGCGCTCGGGCGCCACGCTTTCCTGCTGCACGGATTCGCGCTGCCGTACGAGGCGCGTTTGCTGCCGGCCATAGACCATATCCAAACCGAGGCGCCTTTCCATCATCTTGTGACGCCTGGCGGACATGTCATGTCTGTGGCATTGAGCAATTGCGGTCGCCTGGGATGGACGTCCGACGAGCAGGGGTACTGCTATACCGAAATCAACCCGCACACCGGGCGCCCGTGGCCATCCATGCCTGACGTCTTTCGCGAGTTGGCGGCAAACGCAGCAGCGACCGCGGGTTTCGATGGCTTTGCCCCCGACGCCTGCCTGGTCAATCAATACCTGCCCGGCGCCCGGCTCACTTTGCATCAAGACAAGAACGAACGTGACTTGAGCGCGCCCATCGTGTCTGTGTCGTTGGGCATGTCCGCCGTCTTTCTGTTTGGGGGGTTGGAGCGCAGTGACAAAACCGTGCGGGTGCCGCTCAAGCATGGTGATGTTGTCGTCTGGGGCGGTGAGGACCGCATGCGTTATCACGGCGTCATGCCAGTACAGGATGCACCGCATCCGCTGCTGGGCAGCCAGCGCATCAACTTTACCTTTCGCAAGGTGATCTAACGACAAATTCACCCCTGATCAGGTTATCGTAAAGAAAAAAGTGCATAGACAGGCAGGCGCAAGAAACGTGATGCCTGTCCCGCCCGGGCGTCCTACAGTACAGGTATCGACATTGGAGGACCCGCCATGGCACACCCCGCCCCCGTATACTTGCAGTCAAACATCATGTCCACTTTATCCTACGCCGACGACGATGCCCGCTGGCAGGCCATGCAGGCACGCGATCCCGAAGCCGACAATGCCTTCGTCTACGCCGTGCGCACCACGGGCATCTATGGCCGCCCCAGTTGCTGTGTACGCCTGCCCAAGCGTGAGAACGTGGAGTTCTTTCCCGATGAGGCCGCCGCGCAAGCCGCGGGCTATCGTCCCAGCCACCGGCTGGGCATAGATCGATCCGCCAGCGCAATCCGCCGCGGCGCACTGGTGGCCCTGGCTTGCCGCCTGATAGAAACCTCGGACACGCCGCCGTCACTGGACGAGTTGGCCAGACAGGCCGGCATGAGCTCTTTTCATTTCCATCGCCTCTTCAAGGCTGAAACTGGCCTGACGCCAAAGTCCTATGGAGACGCGCAACGCGCCCGCAAACTGCGCGGCAGCCTGGCAGATGCGCCCAGCGTCACTCAGGCGGTCTACGATGCCGGCTTTAATTCCAGCAGTCGCTTTTACGAACACTCCAGCAAGCTGCTGGGCATGCCCCCTGGGCGTTACCGTTCCGGTGGCGAGCAAACGCAGATACGGTTTGCCGTGGCGCAATGTTCTCTGGGTGCGCTGCTGGTGGCGCAAAGCGAGCGCGGCGTGTGCGCCATCACGCTGGGCGACGACCCCGACGAGCTGGTCCGCAAGCTGCAGGATCAATTTCCCAAGGCTGAACTGCTCGGTGGCGACGCAGCCTTCGAGCAACTGGTCGCCCAGGTTGTCGGGTTTATCGAAACGCCTGCCCTGGGGCTGAACCTGCCGCTGGACATTCGCGGCACAGCTTTCCAGGAAAGAGTCTGGCGCGCGCTGTGCGAGATTCCGGCCGGCACCACGGTAACCTACAGCGAGCTGGCGCAGCGCATCGGATCCCCTGCTGCGGTGCGCGCCGTGGCCAGCGCCTGCGCCGCCAACCGTATTGCGGTGGCCATACCTTGCCACCGCGTGATACGCCGCGACGGGGATTTAACCGGCTACCGCTGGGGCATAGACCGCAAGAAGCAATTGCTGCAGCGTGAGTCACAGCAGCGCGAAGAAGGCTAAGGTCTTTCGCGCGCGGACAGCCCCGACACTGCGCGTCCGATGCCACCGGATCAGGCCAGCATGCCATAATCATGGCCATGGGCGGACGGCGCCCGCCCCATCCGGCACCGCCCGTCCATGGCCATTCGCTTTTTCGCCTCGGGATTTGACATGCGCCTGCGCCACATAGAACTGATAGATGCCATCCTGCGCACCGGTTCACTTACCCAGGCAGCCGCGCTGCTGCATATTTCTCAGCCTGCCGCCAGCAAGGTGCTCGCCCACGCCGAGACGCACCTGGGATACGCGCTCTTCGTGCGGGTCAAGGGGCGCCTGCATCCTACGCCTGAACTTGAAGCGCTCACCCCGCATATTGCCCGCGTCAAACAGGACATGACGGCTGTCCGGCGCCTGGCGGACAACCTCAAGCTGCATCCACAAGGCCATCTGCGCATAGGGTGCGCACCGGCACTGGGGCTGGGGCTCTTGCCACAAACCGTCCATGCGACCCGGACGCACCGGCCGGGCATCGTGTTTGATATCCATACCTATCACAGCGCCGAACTGGTCGAACACCTACAAGTACGCGAGCTTGACCTGGCCATCACTTTTGACGCCGCGGAACACCCGGGTCTGGAGCGCACTGTCATCGGACACACGGAACTGGTCTTTCTCGGCCCCGCGCCAACACAATCCGACGCTGATCCGCACGACACGGCGTCAACACCCATACGCCTCCAAGACCTGCCCGCCCAGGACCTGATTGTGCTCGACATGCACGATCACACCGGCGCCCTGCTCGAAGCCGCCATGGCCGACGCTGGCCAGACACTGCAAGCAAGAATACAGGTTCAAACACACTATGTTGCCTGCGCCCTCGCGCTGGCAGGATGCGGCTGCACCGTGGTCGATGCCCTGACAGCGCGCAGCATGCTGCGCGCCGGCATGATGCTGCGGCCCTTGTCACCGGCCATACGTGTACCCATCAGCGTGCTGGCTCACGGCTCAGTGGCCCGGCGAGACATCGAAACCTTCTTTATTGAGCAGCTGCAGTATCACTGCCACGTACTGTCCAGCCAGGGCTACCCCACCCACACTGCCTCTTGACGCCTCGCGTGCCTGCGGCTGCCGGTTATTCAGAAAGCAGGCTGCCGGCCTGGTTCATGCCCATATCCAATTGGAATACATGCCCTCGCGATAGCTATTAGCCAGCGCCGCCCCTCCATGCCAGAATCGTTCTTGTTACTTTCTGAGCACTGGAATCATGCACGTATGCATCATCGGCGCAGGCGTCATTGGCACGACAACCGCCTGGCAATTTGCCCGCCAGGGCGCCCGCGTTACCTTGCTGGACGCCAGCGCCGGTGCTGGTCTGGGCACAAGCCTGGCCAATGGCGGACAGCTCAGCTACAGCTATGTTGCGCCACTGGCCGACCCAGGCGTCTTTCCTCATTTACCCAAATGGCTGCTGGACGGCGGATCCCCGCTGCGCTTTCGACCGGCGCTTGATCCCCAGCAATGGCGCTGGTGCCTTCGGTTTCTGCGCGCCTGCAGGGCTGAGACTGTCCGTGAAACGACTGCGGCAATGCTCACGCTCTCGTATCTCAGTCGCGACACCTTGCACCAATGGATGGCAGACACACCTGTCGACTTCCATCACCAAACCAATGGCAAACTGATCGCTTACCGAAGCGCCGCACTGCTGGACAAGGCTCGCAAGCTCGTTGCCTATCAGGCCAGCCAGGGTTCGCAGCAAGTCATACTCAGCAGACAGCAATGCACAGATCTGGAGCCCGCACTGGATGGACTGGGCGACCGGCTGGCGGGCGCCATCTATACCCCCGGTGAAGAAGTCGGCGACTGCCATTTATTCACCCAAGGCCTGTTCAACGCCCTTGAACAGCAGAGCGGGGCCAGCTTGCGCATGAACGCCCGCGTGGCGCGGCTGCGCCGCGAGCACGGCCGCATCATCGCTGCTGAACTGGATAATGGCGAAGCCATTCAGGCAGACCAATTCGTGCTGGCGGCCGGACTGCACAGCCGCCAACTGCTGCGCAGCCTGGGCGACGACGCCATGCTGTACGGCTTGAGAGGCTATAGCCTGAGCGTCCCGCTGAGCAGCCCATCCGCCAACGCCCCACCGCCGAAGGCGCCTTCCATCAGCATTACGGATTATGAACGCCGCATCGTGTATGCGCCTATCGGCGATGTACTGCGCATTGCGGCCATGGTCGACATGGGCGGACGCGGCCCGGCCATCAACCAGCGACGCATTGCGTTACTCAAGCAGCAGGTGAACGATACGTTTCCCGGGCTGCCATTGCAGCAGGCCGGCGTGTGGGCAGGGGAACGGCCCGCCACCCCCGAAGGCAAGCCCATCATTGGCCGCAGCAAAGCCGCCGATAATCTCTGGCTGAACATCGGGCATGGCGCACTCGGCTTCACGCTTTCGTGCGGCAGCGCCGTGCTGCTTGAATCCATGGTGTCGGGACGGAGCAGTCCCATTGCGCCGGCGCCCTTCGCACCGCACTAGCCCAAAACCGACGACGCATTGCGGCGCGTGAGCGCCCCGCCAGTTACCTTACCTGCTGTTTGCCCAGCTTACGGGCCAGCGTGCGCCGATGCATGCCCAGACGCCGGGCCGCTTCGGAGATGTTGAAGTCCGTGGAGACCAGCATCTCGTGGATGCGCTCCCACTCCAATGTCTTGATCGAGGCCTGGCGCTTGGCTAACTGAACATCCGTGTTGCCCTGCGTAAGTTGGAACGCGCGTTCTATGTCGTCGGTATTGGATGGCTTGGCCAGGTAATGGCAGGCCCCAAGCTTGATGGCTTCTACTGCCGTAGCGATGCTGGCAAACCCTGTGAGCACCACGATCAGCATGTCCGGATCGTGCTCATGCAGTTCCTGCACGCAAACCAGGCCAGACGCTTCGCCCTGCAGCTTGAGATCGACCACCGCAAACCCTGGCGTCTGCTCTTCCAACAGGGCCCGCATACCCTCAACACTGCTGGCACTGATGACGCGATAGCCGCGCCGCTCGAAGGAGCGCACCATCGTCCTGGATAGCGCGGCGTCATCCTCGATCACCAGCAGCAGACGCTCTACCCCTGCCGATTTGCGGGCGCCAGCCGCACCTTTTCCGGGGCTGTCCGCCGCAGGCATCTGAGCATCATGAACGTCATTCTTAGGATTGGTTTCCTCGGATTCAGACATCATTGCGTGTTTCCTCACGGGTGAGCGCGGACAAGGGCAGGCGAATCGTGACGCAGGCACCGCCCGACGGCAGATTGCTGGCCACAAGACTACCTCCAAGGGTACGCGCAACATTGAGAGAAAGGAATAGCCCCAGGCCACCACCCGGACGACCTTTGCTGGACTGATAAGGCTTGCCCAACCGTTGCAGCATGGTGGGCGTGAAGCCGGGCCCCACGTCAGTGATCGACAGGACCAGGTTTTCTTGCTCTCGCGTGACTTCAAGACGCTGGCCACGCGGTGAAGCCTCCAACGCATTATCCAGCACGTTGCAGATCATCTGCTTGAGCGCCAAATCTGAAATGATGCGGACATCGCCCGCAAAATAGTTTTCGTACATCATACGCGACGCCTGACGCGAGCTGCGCCACTGCGTTACCAGCGTATCCAGAAACACGCGCACCGAAATTTCTACCAGCGCCTCGCCGCGCGCTTCGCCAGCCGACATCAGAATGCCACTGACAATCGCCTTGCAGCGTTTTACCTGAGCCTGCATTTCCTGAACTTCTTGCGCCAACTCGGGATTGTCGCGAAACGGCTCGATATGCGCCCAATCGCCCAGGATGATATCCAGCGTAGCCAAGGGGGTGCCCAGCTCGTGCGCCGCGCCGGACGCCAGCAGGCCCATGCGCACAATGTGCTCTTCTTCGACAGCGCGCTGGCGCATCGTCGCCAGCCGCGCATCGCGCGAGCGCAGATTATGCGTGATGCGCGTAATGAATATCACAAGCAAAATGGCGTTCAGCACAAAGCAGATCAGCATTCCCAGCACAAAAGGGCTGGCAAGCCCTTCGTGTGGATTGATGGGAATATGCAAAGCACGGCTGACCAGGCCAAGTCCGGCAAACGCACAGGCTGTCAACAGCACCACGATCCACGTGGAAAGCGGCTTGAGCAGCACCGCCGCCAAGGCAACCTGCAGCAGAAAAAGAAAAATAAACGGGTTGGTAGTGCCCCCGCTCAGGTATAGCTGAAAGGTGAGTGCGATGACATCAACCAGCAGCACCAGGAATAGTTCGGTCTGGCGTACCGCAGCCGGGATTCTGAGACGCAGCAAACTGCACAGGTTGAACAGGATCAACCCGGCAACCACTGTCAGCATGTAGGTTAGTGGCAGCGGGATGTCGAAGCTTACCTGGGTAATGAGAATGGTGATGACCTGGCCCAGCACGGCAATCCAGCGCAACTGGATGAGTTGCCGAAGATTCTGCCGGCCAGTGCCATCATCGCTGGATGTGCTTTCGTCGATGTCGATGTCGATACCGGATGCGATCACATCAGCGGTTTTTGTGTTCATGATTTACCCCAGGACAACGCCGTTGAAGGTATTCGAGGCGGCCGACAAATACCGCCGCGCCGGCAACCATCAGCGCCAGCACATACCAGGTTATTGCGTAGACCAGATGATTGTCGCGAAACGACACAACCGTCAGGCCCGGTACCGGCCAGACAGTTGGCATTGCACTGGTCGGCCCCGGCGCAAGCGTGCCGGGCGGCGCAGACTGATCCACAAAAAATGGCGCGGTGGGCGCGAGCCCATGCAATGCAGCGATCGCCTGCACGTCGCGCGAATACCACCGCCCTTCGGAAGGCTTATTGTGCCGCAGAAACGCTCCACCCGGTTCGGGGAGCCTCAACAGGCCGGTAATGTTCACCTCACCTTGCGGCGCCGGCTGACCGCGCGATGCCGGATCCCGATGCGCGGGTGAGACAAACCCGCGATTGACCAGCACGTAGCTGCCGTCGACCTGCTTCAGGGGCGTGAGCACCCAGAATCCTGCGCCCAATTCGGTGCTGGCCTGCACCAAGGTTTCGTCCTGGTGCAAAAACGTGCCATGGAGTGTGACCTTGCGATATTCATCTTGCGCGACACTCACGGCGGGCCAATGAGCCTGGTCGGGCACCGGCACCGCAGGCGCATGAGTGCGCTGCGTCACGCGGGCGATCAGTTCGTGCTTCCAGGCCAGCCGCCTGAGCTGCCAATTGCCCAGCGCAATAAATCCGCTAAAAGCCACCGCGGCCAATACCGCCCAGATAAGCAAGACGCCCCCACGACGGGGATGAAACCGCGTCGTCGGGGGCGTGGAAGAAGCTTCAGGCAAAGAGTGCGGCATCAACCTGGCCAACCTTGCCGGTGCATCACGGCATATTGCGCATGTCGTGGATCATGTCCGGCATCATGTTCGTATTCAGATGGTACATCACCCACAAGGAACCAGCCATGGCGATCGCGACGATGATGATGGTAAAGATCAACGCGAGCATGGTCCAGCCGCCTTCCGAGCGCGGGCTCATGTGCAGGAAGTAAATCATGTGCACAATCATCTGCACGGCACCGATAGCCAGAATGACCAGCGCGGTGGTGTCCGGCGCCTTGAGCACATCGCCCATGACCAGCCAGAATGGGATCACGGTGAGGATGACCGACAGGATGAAACCTGTCATGTAGCCCTTGAAGGTGCTGGGTGCATGGCCGCCGTCTTGATCGTCGTGATGCGAATGTTGTTGACTGTTATGGTTCGCGCTCATTACAGCACCCCCATCAGATATACAAAGGTAAACACGCCTATCCAGATCACATCCAGAAAGTGCCAGAACATCGACAGGCACATCAGGCGGCGACGGTTTTCTGGGATCAACCCGTGGCGCTTGAGTTGGAACAGCAGGGTTACCAGCCAGATGATGCCAAAGGTGACATGC
Source organism: Allopusillimonas ginsengisoli (assembly GCF_004153455.1). GTDB lineage: Bacteria > Pseudomonadota > Gammaproteobacteria > Burkholderiales > Burkholderiaceae_B > Allopusillimonas > Allopusillimonas ginsengisoli. Next base: position 250,500 of record NZ_SDQE01000002.1, read on the forward strand.
AGGCCGTGGGTGCCGACCAAGGTGAAGAAGGCAGACAGGAAGGCGCTGCGCTGGGGGCCGGCGCCGATATGGATCAGGTGCGCGAACTCATAAAGCTCCAGGCCCAGAAAAGCCAGGCCGAACAGGCCGGTAACGATCAACCACGCAATCGTGCCGCCCACGCGCTTGCGTTGCATCTCAAGCATGGCAAAGCCGTAGGTGATCGACGACATCAGCAGCATGGCGGTATTGAGCGCCACCAACGGCAAGTCGAACAGCTCGGCACCCGTCGGGCCGCCCGCATAGCTGCGGCCCTGCACACCGTACACAGCGAACAGGCAGGCAAAAATGAGGCAATCGCTCATCAGGTAGATCCAGAACCCAAGCAGGGTTCCGTTCTGCGGATGGTGATCTTCCTTGACCAGGAACTCGGGCGCGGCGGACTGGCTGGCGACGCCCGGATGACGGATGGCGGTGGTATCAGACATGATTGGCAAGCTGCAGGGTGCGCGCGGTTTCAACCTGGGCGACTTCATCCGCTGGGATGTGGAAATCGCGCTTGTAGTTGAAGGTGTGGTAGATGGAATAGGCAACGATCGCGAAGAAGGCAGCGACGACCAACGGCCACATGTGCCAGACCAGGGCAAAGCCGCAGACTGTGCTCAGCGCCGAGATAATGAAACCGGCGCCGGTGTTCTTGGGCATGTGTACCGCCACAAAGCCGGTTTCTGGTCGTTTGAAGCCCATTTGCTTCATGTGCCACCATGCATCGCCGCTGTGCACGCGCGGTGTAAATGCAAAGTTGTAGTCAGGCGGGGGAGACGATGTCGACCATTCCAGCGTGCGGCCATTCCAGGGGTCGCCCGTGACATCGCGCAGCGCTTCGCGCTTGCGATAGCTGACATACAGCTGGATCAGGAAGGACGCAATACCCAATGCGATCAGGAAAGCACCAAACGCCGCAATCTGGAACCATATCTGCAAGGATGTGTCGTCGAAATGGCTGACCCGGCGCGTAATGCCCATCAGGCCCAGGATATACAACGGCATGAAGGCCACCCAGAAGCCCACCACCCAGCACCAGAACGAGCACAAGCCCCAGAAACGATCGAGCCGATAGCCAAACGCCTTGGGATACCAGTAGTTGATGGCCGCAAACAGGCCAAACAGCACGCCGCCAATGATCACGTTATGAAAGTGGGCAATCAGGAACAGGCTGTTGTGCAGTACGAAGTCAGCGGGGGGAACGGCCAACAGCACGCCCGTCATGCCGCCGATCACGAAGGTAATCATGAAGGCGACCGTCCACATCATGGGCAGCTCGAAGCGAATGCGGCCCCGGTACATCGTGAACAGCCAGTTGAATATCTTGGCCCCGGTGGGGATGGAGATAATCATCGTGGTAATGCCGAAGAACGAGTTGACGCTGGCCCCCGAACCCATCGTGAAGAAGTGGTGCAGCCAGACCAGGTACGACAGCACCGTAATGACAACGGTGGCGTAGACCATGGAGGTATAGCCGAACAGGCGCTTGCCGCAGTAGGTGGCCACCACTTCAGAGAAAACGCCGAACAGCGGCAGGATCAGAATATAGACTTCGGGATGACCCCAGATCCAGATCAGGTTCACGTACATCATGGGGTTGCCGCCCAGGTCGTTCGTGAAGAACTGGGTGCCCACATAACGATCCATGCCCAGCAAGGCCAGCGTGGCAGTCAGCACCGGAAAACTGATAATGATGAGTACGTTGGTGCACAAGGCTGTCCAGCTGAAGACAGGCATTTTCATCATGCTCATGCCCGGCGCGCGCATTTTGATGATGGTTACCACGAGGTTGATCCCCGACAGCAAGGTACCCACCCCGGCTATCTGCAGCGCCCAGATGTAGTAATCCACCCCCACATCCGGACTGAATTCCAGCCCTGACAAAGGCGGATAGGCCAACCATCCGGTTTTTGCAAACTCGCCAACGAAGAGCGACACCATGACCAGCACCGCACCGCTGGTAGTCATCCAGAAACTGAAATTGTTCAGGAAAGGGAAAGCAACGTCGCGAGCGCCGATCTGCAGCGGCACGATGTAGTTCATCAAGCCCGTTACGAATGGCATGGCGACAAAGAAGATCATGATCACGCCGTGGGCGGTGAAGATCTGGTCGTAGTGATGAGGCGGCAGATACCCTGTGGCATCGCCAAAGGCAATGGCCTGCTGTATGCGCATCATGATGGCATCGGAAAACCCGCGCAGCAGCATGACGATCCCAAGAATCATGTACATGATGCCTATTTTCTTGTGGTCGATGCTGGTGATCCAGTCACGCCACAGGTAACCCCACAAGCGATAGCGGAAAAGCACATACAGCAGCGCAATGCCACCCAGCACCACGGCAGCGAATGTCGCCACCAGAATCGGTTCATGCAAGGGAATCGCTTCCCAGGTAAGGCGACCGAATACCAGTTTTTGCAGGTCCATAAGTATTACATCGGGTATTGCCATGACGGCAAGGATTGGAAAACAGCGGGGCAGAGCGCAGCCGGGGCGCGCTCTGCCCTAACGGATCACGGCTGAGCCAGCGCCGTTCTGCGGGCCTGGGGCAGCAGTCGCGCGACCGCCTGAGCCTCGCTGAAGGAACATAAATCGCCGATATAGTCGCCCTCGAACGGCAGGTTGATACCAGCCTGCGCGGGCGCTGGCATGCCTTGCATGCCGGAATGATGCATCTCGCCAGCCTTGCGCGAGCCACGTTGGGCGTCCATCTTCATGACATCGCGCATGCAGACGGTGCCAGGCGCGACGCAGCGATTGAGAATGGCGTCGTACAGTTCCGGATCGACGCTGCCAAAGCGGCGCACGGGATCGTTCTGGCTCGGCCGTTCGAGCGCGAGATAAGCGCCGCGGTCGAGCACATCGGCAGCGGCGCGATTGGACTCGATCCATTGGTCGAAGGCCGCGTCGTCCAGACCATGGAACTTGAAGTTCATGCCCGAGAAGCCTGCCCCGCTGTAGTTGGCGGACATGCCTTCGTACACGCCGGGCTTGTTGATGACCGCGTGCAGCATTGTCTGCATGCCAGCCATGGCGTAGATCTGGCCGGCGAGCGCAGGCACGAAGAAGGAGTTCATGACCGAAGAGGCTGTGATCTTGAAGGAGATCGGGCGATCTACCGGCGCGGCCAGCTCATTGACGGTAGCGATGCCATACTCTGGATAGATGAACAGCCATTTCCAGTCGAGCGCGACGACCTCTACCGTCAGCGGACGGGTTTCTGCGGGAATCGCGCGCTTGGCATCGAGACGATCGAGCGGACGGTAAGGATCCAGCAAGTGCGTGCTGACCCAGGTTACGCTGCCAAGCGCAATGATGATCATCAGCGGCACGGACCAGATCACCAGCTCGAGCTTGGTGGAATGATGCCAGTCGGGTTCATACCTGGCGCTGGTATTGGAGGCGCGATACCGCCACGCAAACACAACCGTTGCGATGATGACCGGAACAATCACGATCAACATCAGGGCGGTTGCCAGATAGATCAGATTTCGCTGCTGGACTGCGATGTCTCCGGAGGGGCTAAGCAGTACAGCGTTACATCCAGTCAAGAGAAAGGCAACGGCGGGCAGGAGGAAAAACTTTAAATACTTGATACGAATCATTGCCGCAAAACCGGAATCAGCATAGCCAAACTGGGAAGCGAGTACTATAAATTCGAAGTTTCCGCGAGGGAATTGGACATTTTGTCCTATTTGCGTCAAGCCGAAGAGACAAGGGTTTTGTCCAATAGCGTCTCAGCAGCGGGAATGCGACGCTTCAGGTGTCATATCGATTATTTGGCTTTTTGCTGCACGAAGGACCATCCGCCATGAATGAACAGGCCTTGCATTATCCAACCCCGGGCTCCCGGGCACTACATGATGACCGCCAGCGCGCCGCCCGCGCCGCCGAAGGCCATGAATCCGTAACACCCGGCGATATTGCTGTCGGGGTCATTATTGGCCGCACCTCGGAATTCTTCGATTTTTTTACCTACGGTATCGCCTCCGTGCTGGTCTTCCCGCATGTGTTTTTTCCGTTTGCGGATGCCTTGACCGGCACGATGTATTCTTTTGCCATCTTTGCCCTGGCATTTATATTCCGCCCCTTTGGCACCGCCCTGTTCATGACGATACAGCGCCATTGGGGCCGTGGCGTCAAGCTCACGATTGCCCTGTTCCTGCTGGGCACCGCCACCGCGGGTATCGCCTTTCTGCCCGCCCATGCCACGTCGGGCGGGCTCGCCATCCTGCTGCTCGCCATCTTTCGCAGCCTTCAGGGCGTGGCCTATGGAGGCTCCTGGGACGGGCTGCCCTCACTGCTCGCGCTGAATGCCCCCGCCAACAAGCGGGGCTGGTATTCCATGCTGGGCCAGTTGTCCGCCCCCCTGGGGTTTCTGGTTGCGGCGGCGCTCTTTCTGTACTTGCATACCACGTTGTCGGAGGCCGACTTCCTGGAATGGGGCTGGCGCTTCCCTTTCTATGTTGCCTTTGCCATCAATGTCGTTGGACTGTTCGCCCGCCTGCGCCTGGTGCTCGCCAGCGAATATACCCAAATGCTCGAGGATCGCGAACTCAACCCTATCGGCACGCTGGAGATGGTGCGCACACAAGGGTATAACCTGTTCATCGGCGCCTTTGCCTCGCTCGCCAGCTACGCCCTGTTCCACCTGGTCACGATTTTTCCATTGTCCTGGATCGCCATCCACCATAGCCAGGCCATTGCCGATGTGCTGATCATTCAGTTGGTGGGCGCGGCCATCGCGATCCCGTCCATGCTGGCCTCGGGCGCCATTGCCGACCGCCTGGGCCGTCGCACCACGCTGGGGCTGCTGGCCATTCTGATTGGCGTCTTCGCCATCGCCTCGCCGTGGCTGTTGTCGGCCGGAGTCGTCGGCCAGGATGCCTTTATTTTGGTCGGCTTTGCCCTGCTGGGACTTTCGTACGGACAAGCGTCCGGCACCGCCACGGCCAACTTTCTGCCACACTGCAGATACACTGGCGCGGCGCTTACCGCAGACCTGGCGTGGCTGATTGGTGCCGCATTCGCGCCATTGGTCGCCCTGGGCCTCTCGGCACATTTTGGTCTTGCCGCGCTGAGCCTGTATCTACTGTCCGGCTCGGCCTGCACGCTGCTGGCACTACGCATCAATCGTCGGATCCGGCCTGCCCAGACCAGACGCTGACTCGGCGCACAGCTCAGCGGGCGAACGGGTCGCAACGCCACCCATAGCGCACATCTGCCTACAGGTCTGCGCTATGGGTGGCTCGTTTTCCAGAATATTCAAGCCCCTTTCACAAATGTGGATGGGCCGCAACATTCGCGCGGCATTCAGCTTTAATTCAGCTTCCTTTAAGTTTCTATAAATATAATGCGAATTATTCTTATTTTTAGAAACTATTGAGGAGTTAGCCTTGCCATCCCCTTCCCTGCCGTCCCGGGCCTTGCTCGGGTCTTCGCTGGCCTTGGCGCTTGCCGCGCCTGGCGCATTTCTTTCAACCCCAGCTCAAGCGCAATCCGCAACCACCCCTTCCCCAAGGCCTTCAACACTCAGTCCCGTCACAGTCACCGGACATCAAGAGCACGACTACCAAGCCACAGAAGCCTCCCAGGCAAAGTTCACGGCGCCCCTCGTCAACACCCCAAAGTCGGTCCAGATCATTCCGCAAGGTGTCATTCAGGATACTTCGGCAACCTCCCTGGAAGACGTCTTGCGTAATGCACCGGGCATTACCTTTGGCGCCGGCGAAGGCGGTCAACCGCTTGCCGACCGACCGGTCATTCGCGGCATGACCTCGGGCAGCAATATTTATGTGGATGGCATCCGGGACCCGGGCGGCCAGACCCGCGATATTTTTGCAGTAGAAAGCGTAGAGATCGTGCGAGGCGCCGACTCCGCATTGGGGGGGCGCGGCACCGGCGGCGGCAGCATTAATCTGTCCAGCAAACATGCGCATCTGGGCAACGCAGCGAGCGGCACGCTCGGTGTGGGCACAGACCGTTATCTGCGCGCAACCGCCGATGGCAACTGGCAGTTTAACGATACCAGCGCTTTCCGCCTGAACGTGCTGGGCGCACGAGGCGACGTGGCGGGCCGGGATGCCGTGGACTACAAGAATTTCGGCATTGCGCCGACCCTCTCCTTTGGTCTTGGAACCCCCACGCGGGCGACCATCAGCTATTACCACTACGAAACAGACGGCATGGCGGACTATGGAGTGCCGGTGATTCGTGAAACCAACACCCGCCACTTCCCCTATCAGACTGACAACGGCATACTCGACGTGGACCGTGACACGTTCTACGGTGTTTACGATCGCGACTACCGCAAAACCCGGGCGGATATCGCCACGATTGAACTGGAACATGATTTCTCTGACCGCCTGACCCTGCGCAATGCGACGCGCTATGGTGAAACGCTCAATGATTACATTGTGACGAACCCTGGGGACGGCCAGGTCGCTTACGATGCCCCCACCAACCAGTACTGGCTGCTGCGCGGCACCAAATCCCGCTGGCAGAAAAGCAATATGCTCGCCAACGTTACCGAACTGTATGGCAAGTTCGATACCGGTTCGCTCAAGCACAGCTTCAACACCGGCATTGAGCTATCGCGCGAGAAAACCCGCAACGCCAGCTACCTCATCGACACGGTAAACGGATCGTCCTGCCCCGCTGTCTTTGCGGGCAAGCAAGATTGCACGCCGCTCTATAACCCCGATCCGAGCGTCCCCTGGTCAGGCTCGATCACACGCGGCCCGCTCAGCCTGGACGCCAAGTCCACCACCAAGGCGGCGTACTTCTTTGACAGCATAGAGATCAACGATCAGTTTCAAGTCAATGCGGGCGTGCGACTGGATCATTACGACATTTCGGGCAAGTTTCTGCCGCGCGGCGCTCAAGTGGCGGAGTCTACCGACGGCAGCTGGACGATGTTCAACTACCAGCTCGGCCTGGTCTACAAACCCGCGCAAAACGGCAGCATTTACCTGAGCTACGCGACCGCGTCTACGCCGCCAAGCATGAGCGGCGGCGACCAGGAAGGCCTGGCCACCAATATGAACGACCTGAAGCCCGAAAAAAGCAGCACGCTGGAACTGGGCACCAAATGGAATGTGCTCAACGACCGCCTCAGCCTGACGGCCGCCATCTTCCAGAACGAACGGCGCGATGCGCAGATTGAGGTCGATGACGGCATCTTTGCCCAGGCAGGCAAGACACGCGTCAAAGGCCTGGAGCTTGGGATTGCGGGTCAGATAACACCCCTGTGGGCTGTTTATGGGGGCTATGCCTACATGGACAGCGAGCTGGTGAGCGGCGCCTACAACAACGTGAATGTCGGCGATCCGCTGAGCAACACGCCTCGCCATAGCTTCAGCCTGTGGAGCACGTACAAGGTACTGCCGCCGCTCACCGTGGGCGCCGGCGCCTACTATGTGGGCAAGATGTATGGCGGGTCGGGCACCGGCACGGCGGGGGGCGGCGCCAACGGCACCTATATTCCCGCTCACTGGCGCTTTGATGCCATGGCGGCCTACCAGTTCAACAAGAACCTGAGCCTGCAGCTGAACGCCTTGAACCTGACCGACAGGGTTTACTATACGCACAACAATGGCAACCACCACGCCGACTTCGGCCCTGGTCGCCAGTTCATCCTGAGTGCGCAACTGAGCTACTAGCCCCTGCCCGCGGTGCGCGCCGCGCAAAGAGGCGCGCACCCAATCCAAGGGAGCACTTCACCATGATGCTGGCAGTACCCAATCTGCTCAATGCGGATCAGGTCCGCGAGATACGTGCCGCGCTCGAAGGCGCCGAATGGGCGGACGGCAAATCCACGGCTGGCCATCTTGCCGCACGAGCCAAGGACAATCAACAACTGCCGCTGGATCATCCGCTGGCCGAACAAATCGGCAACCAGATTCTGCAGGCACTGACCGCCGATCCGCTGTATATGTCTGCCGCCCTGCCTCTGCGCATACTGCCGCCGCGATTCAATCGCTACCAGGGCGGCGGGCAATACGACGCCCACGTGGACAACGCCATCTTCCTGGTGCCGGGCACGAACCAACGCATCCGGACGGACGTGTCCACCACTGTATTTCTCAGCGAACCCGAGGAATACGACGGCGGTGAACTCATCATCCAGGACACTTATGGCGAACAGCGGGTCAAGCTGCCGGCCGGCCACGCCATTCTTTACCCTGGCACGAGCCTGCATCGCGTAACGCCGGTGACACGCGGCACACGCTATGCCTCTTTTTTCTGGACCCAAAGCCTGGTGCGCAGCGACGAACAGCGCGCTTTGCTGTTCGAGCAGGATATTGCCATTCAAGAACTTACGCTCAGCGGCGGCGCTCCCGACGCGTTGTCGCGGCTTACCGGCGTGTACCACAACCTGTTGCGGATGTGGTCAGAGCTCTAGCGTGCAGCTCCCGTCGCACAGATGTGGCGCTTGCCGGTAAACTGCATCCATGTCCAAACCGCCACTCACGCTCATCCCTGCCCAGATCGCCAGCGCAGCCGATTACGAAGCCTTTGCTCGTGAGCACCTCGACGCAAGCGCCTGGGCATATCTGAATAGCGCAAGCGCAGATGGTCTCACGGCACACGATAACCTTGTCGCGTTTTCCCGCCTGCGGCTGCGCAGCCGCGTCCTGCGCCCGATGCATAATGCGCACACCCAGCTGACACTGAACGGCATAGGCTGCGATCACCCTATTCTCATTGCGCCTACCGCCTATCACGCGCTGGCGCATCCCGATGGAGAGCGGGCAACCGCGCTGGCTGCCGCCGCAACGCACACACCCATGGTCGTCAGCGCGCAGTCAGGCACGCAGATCGAAGAGCTCGCCCAGAGCGCCCACCCTCCGCAGCTGTGGTTTCAACTGTATCCACAGGCTAGGCGCGAAGACACGCTCGCGCTTGCCCGCCGCGCCCAGGCTGCCGGCGCGCGCGCATTGATGTTGACGGTGGATGCGCCCGTCAATGGCATACGCAATGCGGAACAGCGAGCGGAATTCAGCCTGCCCGCGCATGTGCGCCCCGTTCATCTTGACGGTTTGCCCGCACTGCCCAGCCATCCAGCGTCGCCCGGCGGCAGTCCGCTCTTCTCGACCGGCCTGCTGGACAGCGCACCTACCTGGGACGATATTCTGTGGCTGCGCGAACAGGTTGACCTGCCACTATGGCTCAAGGGCATTATGGATCCCGATGATGCTGTCCGGGCGGCTGATAGCAGAATCGACGGCATTGTCGTCTCCAATCACGGAGGTCGCTGCCTGGATACTGTTCCCGCCACAATTTCCGCGCTGCCGGCGATTGCGGCGGCGCTGGACGGTCGCATCCCCATTCTGCTGGACGGTGGCATCCGCCGTGGCACCGACATCCTCAAGGCCCTTGCGCTCGGCGCGCAGGCCGTGATGATAGGCAGACCCGTACTCCATGCCTTGGCGGTTGCCGGCGCGCAAGGTGTCGCCCATCTCATTCAGATTCTGCGGGCGGAACTAGAAGTCGCCATGGCCCTGACAGGATGCGCAACGCTGAAAGAGGTCGACGAAGGCGTGCTTTGGAACGCAGCGCTCGGCCATGACTCACGGTAGAAACACCTAGATCTGGTCTGTCAGGGACGTAGGTATACTCGCGATCGGACTACAACAACAACACATCGACCACCCATCATGAGCCCCATCCTGGCCTGCCTCACGACCGTCACAAGGTTGGCATGGCTTTGTTGCGTGGGCATCATTATTTCTGGCACGGTCCACGCAACAACCACCAATCCGTCGGTCCAGCAGTGCAACAACAAAGACCTGGTATTTGTTGCCCATCTGGACGATGACCTGCTGTTCATGAATCCCGACATCGCCGCCAACATCAATGATGGCGGATGCGTTCTGACCGTCTACCTGACTGCGAGCGATCGCGGAAGAGGCGAAGACTACATGCGCGGACGGGAGCGCGGCGTACGCGCCGCCTATGCCTATCTGGCGAATGTGCCTGACCTCTGGACCGAAGATACCGCCGCGGTCGGCGCCTATCACCTTGCCCGCTTTACGCTCACGGGAAACTCGAAAATACAGCTTCTGGCCATGCGCCTGAAAGACCCTTGGCTGGGCAAAGGTTGGGGAAGCCTCACACCGTTGAGCCGAGCCGAGTCAATCGCTGGCTATACGGCGGACACCCTGGGCGCCTCCCATGAAACATACGGCCGCGCGGATCTTGTGGCCACGCTAGCCAGCCTCATCGAAGGATACCGCCCCACCACCATACGCCACATGGACGACACGATCGACATCCCCTATACCAAGCTGTGCTGGCGCTGCGCAGGCCACGGCCACCCCGATCACATCGCCAGCGCCAGACTGGTCCGCGACGCCATCAAGATAGCCCACGGCAATTACGCGGAAGTCGGCTACATCGGGTATCCCACCCAGGAGCGGCAAGCCAATCTCGACAAACAGGAAATAAACAGGAAAACCGAGGCGTTTCGTCGCTATGCCTGGAAAGATGTCCACTATTGTTCAGGCCCGTTGAACTGCAAAGAACCGGCCGGCCCGGCCGCCTCATGGGTAGGCCGCGCTTACTATGTGTCACGCGGAGACACCACACCCTCGCTTTTTGCCGATCGTAAAGGCGGTATGCTGATCCTGGCCACCGGCGAAGACAATGACGCGGCCAATGTCTGGAACAGCCGCGCCCAGGATTGGCGCTCGCTGGGCGGCCGTACCGCCGATCCCCTCGCCTCGTTTACGTATCCGGATACCACGGTGGGATTCTTTGTCCGCGATGCAATAGGGGGAATCTGGGTCAACAAGCAAAATCTTGACGAAACCTGGCGAGGATGGCGATCCATACCAGGCGCGAGGTGTTCACGCATTCCTACCGCCACCGCCCAGGGCAGGACCGCGGCAGTGGCACTTGCCAACGATGGCTTGCTTTACTGGACAGCGCCCACCGGGACGGAAAACAACTGGGCTCCCTGGCGCCCATTACCTCCATTGCATCAGCCCACCGGGGACCTTGCCATAACCACTGACGCCGCCAATCGTCTGGTGATCTTTGCAGCCACAACCACGGGCAAGCTCTTATTTGTCCAGCAAACCAATGACGAGGACACTGGCCTTTGGTCTGCATGGACTGAAATCCACGTACCGCCCACAGATGGTGGATTGGCGGCAATACGCGATCCGCGCGGCCCCATCGTCGTCTATCTGCGCAACCGGACAAACAACCATTTGCTGCGAATGACCCAAGCCAGGAACACCCAAGACCTTGCAAGCCATCCGTCAGCCGTTCTATGGAACGAAGCCGCCGATCTGGGCATTGAATTCGTCGGCAAACCAGCCGTCGACTTGAATGAACATGGCGCAATCATCGCAGCCGCATTGGAACGCCAAGGCGGTGCGCTATGGTTGTTTGAGGATGCGCATGCGCAAAAAATCGCCGCCAATATTTCCTCGTCGCCGGCCCTGCGCGTCATCAATGGCGCCCTGTATATCGTTGCGCGCAATGCCGGCAAGCCTCAGATTTATCAGATTCTGGAGCGCCGCCAGAACATCTGGACATCAACCCTTAGCGTCGCCGCGCCGCCCCAAGGAGGAGGAAGTTCCTTCGCGCCGCTCGCGGCTGCCGCACCGGGGATAGCGGTAGCAGGCAGAGATCCGGCACTCAAGTAGCGTCGGCTCGCGTCACCGTATACTGCTGTGGGTATGATGTAGAGGGCGTTGACCATTTCATCGATCTTTTTTATATACCCACAGGCCTTCATGAAGTTTTTATCGAAACACCGCCGCGGCGCGCAAGCGCGGACGAACACGGACGCCGATCTGAACGCTATACGCTGGCGCATATTGGTGGTGTTGTTGATTGCCATATTCATGTCCTTGATTGGCGTGAGTATTGTCAATGTCGCCCTGCCTTCCATTCAGCATGCGCTTGACGCGTCGCAGTCGGATGTTCAGTGGGTATTGTCGGGCTATGCGCTGACGTTCGGCGTGGTCCTCGTGGCCGCCGGCCGTGCCGGGGATCTCATGGGCAGAGGCGGCATCTTCCTTGTTGGTGTGGGCATCTTCACCCTGTCATCCGTTGCCGCCGGTTTTGCGCCAGATGCCGCCTGGCTCAATGCCGCCCGTCTCGCGCAAGGCATTGGCTCAGGGCTTTTGAACCCACAAGGCGTGGGTATCATCCAGCAATTCTTTCGGGGCGCGGAGCGTGGGCGGGCGTTCGGCTATTTCGGCACCACGGTCGGCTTTTCCGTTGCAATCGGACCTGTATTGGGTGGATTCCTGATCGAACTTGGAGGCCTGCACATCGGATGGCGTCTGACCTTTCTGGTGAATGTGCCCATCGGAATTCTCACCATTATTCTCGGACTGATGTGGCTGCCAAAGCCATTATTCAAACGCCCCCCGCCCCCCGCATCGAACAGTCCGGGCGCCTCAAAACGCGGCCTTCGATCGTTAGACCCGGTCGGCGCCGCGCTGTTGGGACTTGCCGTGCTCGCCATTTTGTTCCCTTTCGTTGAGTTTCGCAGTTCGCCCCTCACCTGGCTGCTGCTGCCGCTGGGCATTGTTCTTTCCTGGTTGTGGGTCCAATGGGAACGACGCTATGCGCGACTGGGCCACAGCCCCATGGTCGATCTGAATGTGTTCGCCACGCCTAGCTTCGCCAATGGCACCATCATCATGTCGCTGTACTTCCTGGGGATGACCAGTGTCTGGGTGTTGGTTGCGCTGTATCTTCAGGACGGAAACGGTAAAACGGCGCTTGAATCAGGCCTGTTTGGCGTACCGGCGGCGCTGTTTGCCGCGTACGCGGCGCATTGGGCGGGGCGAAGAGTCAGCCGATACGGTCGCAAGGTGGTCATTGGAGGCTTGCTGCTTGCCCTTTTGGGCCTGGCTCTAAGCTCCGCCGTCGTGCTTTTGCACGAAGCGGGCTATTTGAGCATCTGGTGGCTGTTGTTGACGCTAACCTTCATTGGCCTGGCGCAGGGATCGGTCATCAGCCCCAACCAGACTTTGACTTTGGAAGATGTGCCCTTGGCGTATGCCGGCAGCTCCGGCGCCATTATGCAGACAGGACAGCGCATCGGCACCTCGGTCGGCATCGCTATTATCACCGCCGCCGTTTTCGCTTCGCTGGAAACATTTTCCTGGCCCATCGCAGTGTCGATAGGATTTGGAACAATAGGGCTTGTGGTGCTCGTAGCGCTTGGTTTTGCCTTCAAGGACGAGCGCGACCGTAAGAGGAAACATGAGCGTGGATGAGGAACACAGCACAAAGCTCAAGACACATTCAAGGGTAAAAACAACGCCTGCCTGGCTTGTACCCATTGTGGCGATCTTTATTCTGCAAACCACCGCGGCTTTTCTGAGTCGATTCATTCCCATTATTGCGCCAGCGGTGTCCGGAGAATTTGGATGGAGTGGCAGCTCTATTGGCTATCTGACGGCCATGAACTCGCTTGGCGGCCTTGCCATTTTGATGGGCGGCTCAGCGCTGCTCAAACAAATCGGTGGGATGCGAACGCTGCAGCTCAGTCTGTTTCTGGGCGCGGCCAGCATGGCGTTCTTTCTGCACTCGAGCTTGAGTATCGCTTTGGCCGCATGTTTTGTGATGGGATTAAGCAATGGTACCGCCAACCCGGCCGGCAGCGAAGTACTGCAACGGTTTTCGCCACCCGGCAAACGCAATCTCATATTTTCCATAAAACAGGCTGGCGTACCGCTGGGCGGCGTGATCGCAGGCCTGGTGATTCCCCCCATGGTGCTTCTGGCTGGATGGCGCGCGACGCTCTTCGCCTGTGCCCTGTTAGTGATTCTGCCCACGCTGCTGACCTGGCGAATGAGCAAGCAAGTAGACGAGCCAAGCGCCGTTGATGGCTGGCGTTTTTCCATGCCAACCCGACAGTCGCTGCACACCTTCAAAGTGCCGCTGCAATCGCTGATGCACAACAGCGGCCTGTTGAGGATGTCTATCGTCGGAAGCCTGTTTGCCGTGTCGCAAAGTTGCTGGTTCACTTTCACGGTTATCTACCTGATAGACGAACTGGGATTTTCGCTTGGAAGAGCTGGCGTTGTATTTGCTGTCATGCAGGCGGGCGGCGTCATCGGACGCATTGCCTTGGGATGGTTGTCTGATCGACTGCACTCGGCCACGGCATCGCTGTCGGTGGCAGCCATCCTGTCGGCAGCCACCACCCTGCTGCTTGGATTGAGCAGCCCGCAGTGGCCGGTATGGACGCTTGTTCTGCTGGCGTTTGTAGCAGGCTGCTCTGCAGCGAGCTGGAACGGCGTGCAAATAGCGGAGGTCGCTCGTCGTTCGCCCCCCGACTTGATCTCGGAAACCTCGGCGGGGTCCAGCATTCTGGTGAACATGACCAACATGCTCGTGCCAACCGCATTCGCTGCGTTTGTCGCAGTTTGGGGACGCTACGATTTCGCTTTCGGCGTCGCAGGCCTGTGCAGTTTACTCGTACTGGTGGCCCTGCCGCGTGATAGGCAAACAGCATAATAGGATTACTGTTGCAACCCGGTAGCGATTTCTTCTCATTTATCGGAGGCATGCGCATAACAAGCAAAAGATGCTAATAATCAGCACGCCCTCGGATAGCGAACCAGACGTCTTACTTTGCGTCCTTCATTCTTAGAATACTCACATTTCCCGTTGATTCCATATAGGCTCTGCGCACCTTGGAAATATCGTCGACGCCCTGAATACGCAGTTCTTCCAGCAGTTCATCTCGGCTGACATATTCACGACGCATCCCGCGCCGCTGCATTTGGCCGTCCTTGATCAACAGCACCCGCCCCGGTTCAAAGAAGGGTCGCGTTGCCGGTATGAAATAGGCGACGCGATCCGCGAATACACTCCAGAACACCAGGGTAGCAACCAGCACTGCGCCCTCTGACACGCTGTTGTATTGCGCGGCCATGGCGTTCTGCGCAGCATCCGCAATCAGGACCAGAAGCAGCACATCGGCGGCTCCGAAGGATCCAAGATCGCGCCGGCCGCCAAGACGCAACAATATGAAAATGAACCAATACATCATCGTTCCCCGCAACACCAGTTCCCAGGGAGACATGGAAAACTCAAACATTCCGGCCCAATCGATTTGCATCGTCGTACTCCGCGCAGTGGAAGACAATGCATGAGCAATCAACGTGCCCGCTGAACATGAAATAAGTATCAATGAGCACTCGGGGCAACAGACTATCAAGGCACCCTGTAAGCATACTTATATGGGTTGAAGCAGCCATTGCCCAGCTGTTTTTCCCAAACCGCCTGACAAATGGCCAGTGTCCGCTCGGTTTTGAGGTTGGCCGCATTGAGTAGAGATATGACGCGTTCCACCCTGGTCGAATTCAAAGCGTCAGCGCACCCACGGATTTCCCCAAACACCAGCCTATCGCCCAAGCTGTGGTGTGAAACACCCGATTCCGAACTGTAGCAAGACGAATAGACCACACAGCCGATAATGCGACTAGCCAATAATGACTACACCTTGCCTGCCACCTCCAGACTGACTACACTTTTCGCACCAGGTACGATAAGAAAACCTGCGGAGGATTTCGACATATTCGAACTATCTGAAGTGCGCTGCATGCGTGGAACGAAATGCTTGTTCGACGGCCTGAACGTTCAGTTGCAGCCGGGTGGGTTGTTGCGCATTCGGGGCGCTAATGGCACAGGCAAAACCAGTCTGCTGCGCATGCTCTGCGGTCTGTCTCGCGCCGATGCCGGCCAGATCCGCTGGTCGGGCCAGGATATTCACCGGCTTGGCGAGGAATTCTCCCGACAGATCATCTACATTGGTCACGCGCCAGCCAGCAAAGCAGAACTCAGCGCTCACGAAAACCTGATGATCGCGCTCACGCTTCAAGGCGCCTCGGCTACGGCGAACGCCGCCGAGGAGGCCTTGGCATCTGCAGGGCTGCTTGCCTATCGCGATGCTCCTGTCCGGTTTCTGTCGCAAGGCCAGCGTCGACGACTTGCACTGGCCCGCCTGGCCTGCCGGCCGGCGCCCACACTCTGGATTCTGGACGAACCCTTTACCGCCCTGGATGCCGCAGCACGCGTGTGGCTCAAGGAAATGGTCGAATGCCACCTGAGTGAGGGAGGCATCGTCATCCTCACCAGTCACGACGAAACAGGCCTGGAACAGCGGCCTCACCAGGTGATCGCTTTATGATGCACATTGAACTGCGCGGCATGGCATGTATCCTCCAGCGCGACCTGCGTCTGGCCTGGCGGCGGCGGGCCGACAGTGTGGGCGCGTTAATGTTCTTCATCATGGTCACCAGCCTGTTTCCACTTGCGTTGAATCCAGACCCATCGCTACTACGCGCCATCGCTCCCGGGGTAATCTGGGTAGCAGCGCTACTCGCTGTGATGCTGACGCTTTCCCGGTTGTTCTCCGATGACTTCGCAGACGGCACACTTGAGCAATTGCTGCTGGCTGGGATACCCCTACCGCTGCTGCTGTTGAGCAAGATCACAGCCCATTGGATCAGTACTGCCGTACCCCTGATGCTTGCCGCGCCACTCATCGCGCTGCAGTTTGATTTGCCGGCGTCGAGCATCGGCGTGCTGGCGGTCATGCTACTGCTTGGCACACCGATCTTGAGCCTGCTAGGCGCCATGGGCGCGGCGCTCACTGTGGGCGTCCGAGGCGCCGCCACGTTGCTGGCGCTCCTAATCATTCCGCTATATATCCCCATCCTTATCTTTGGCACGTCAGGTGTCAGCGACAGCCTGCAGGGTATGCCGATTGGCGGCCACTGCGCGATCCTGGGCGCGATTCTCGCGCTAGCGCTCTTTCTGGCGCCCTGGGCATGTGCCGCCGCCCTAAGAATCTCACTTGACTGACTCGGATCAAGGATCGGACACAACTCGATCCAGCACCAGTTCCACGCCGGTGGCACCCACCGCCACCGATTTAAGCGAACCCTCAATATCACCCGCCTGCGGAGCCGGGTTGCCGGTATGGGAGACGCGCGCGAGGAGCTCGACAGTCTCAAACGCTGATAACGCCCGATCCTGCATCATCGCCGAACCATCATCCAGAATGAAAGACACGGGCCAATCTGCCGCCTGCTTGCGCACGACTGCAATCGGCAATGACGAGCCTTCAGCGACTCGCGCGAGGATGAAAAGCGAATCGCCCGGAGCGATTCGCCCGCTCAGCTCCGGGCTCACTCTCACTACGCCGTCAATCGACGCGGGTGATGTAGCGGCATGTTTTGTGGCGGCAGCATTAACGGGTGCAGGTGCGGCTGTCGGAACAGAGCGCTCCCCATTATCGATCCGCGCAAGCAGCGCTTCGATTCGGGCATAGTCCTCCGAGCCCGCTGGGATACGTTCGCGCAGACGCAGCCAGTACGCCTGAGCCACCTGAGCCTCTCCACGCTGCAGCGCCGCCGCGCCGGCAAGCGCCAGCGCGTTCAGATTATCCGGGGCCAGCGCCAGCGCGCGTTCGATCAGCTCCGTGGGCTGGCCAGCAAGGCTACGGCCTTGCTGTCGACTCAGGGCATTCGCGTACTCCACCAGCAGATCGGAATCGTCGGGTGCCAGCGAGGCGGCCTGCGCATAAGCTTTCAGCGCCTCCGCGCTTCGGCCAGTGCCCTGGTAGGATCGTGCCAGCAACAGCCAGTTTTCCAGACTCTCTGGCTGTGCTTGCAGCCGCCGCGCCAGCTCATCCGTCATGGCGTTCATACGCGCCAGATCGCCCATTTGCGCATGAGGCGTTGCGATCCCTGCGCCCAGCCAATCAAACGGCCGCCCGCTGCCGACATAGAGCGTGAATGCCAACAGGGGTATTGCCAGTGCAACAGTCAATGCTGTGCGCCAGTGCGTCGTCGGTACGCGCGCGTCGGCGATGACGGTAGGCCGCAACAGCGGCACCAGTAAAAAAGACAGCGCCAGCGCGGTGGCGCCCGCCAAGTATAGAAAGAGAATCATGGCAGCTCCTCCTTTTCACTCAAGAGGCGAACCTCTGAATCAATGGCCCGGCGCTGCCAAATCACCCGTGCCATCACCCACAAGGCAAGGATCAATAGCACAAAAGGGCCAACCCACAACGCCCAGGTATTGGGCTGAAAAGGTGGTCGATAGAGAATGAAATCGCCATAACGTGCCACGAGAAAATCAATGACATGCTCACGGCTGTCGCCCGCAGCCAGCCGCTCGCGGATCTGGTTGCGCAGATCAATCGCCAACTCCGCGTGAGATGCGGCGAGCGTCTCGTTCTGACAAACCAGACAGCGCAAATCGTCGGCCAGTTCCATGACACGCGCCTCCAGTGCCGGATCATCGACCAGTGGCCGCGCTTCCCGAGCCAGCGCCGCCGACAGCCCCACAAACAGGGCAAGAGACAGCATGAGCCATATCGCCGTTCTAGTCATTCAGACTTCCGATCAAAGGCAGAATCACATCGTGTACGAGCTCCGGTGTCAGCGGCCCCGCATGCTTGTAGCGAATGCGTCCCAGGTCATCAATCACAAAAGTTTCAGGCACGCCGTATACGCCGAAATCGACACCGATACGGCCATCCAGGTCGAAAAGAGAATCCTGATACGGATCACCACGCTCATTGAGCCAACGCAGCGCGTCCGCCCTCTGATCCTTGTAGTTCAGTCCGTACACCGGTACCGCCTGCCGAGCGGCAAAATCCATCAGCACATCATGCTCCTGACGGCAGGCAACACACCAGGAAGCCCAGACATTCAAAACCCATACTTGCCCCTCGAGGCTGCCGGACGAAAACTGACGATCCAGCACATGCACTGAAGGCAGAGTGAACTGGGGCGCAGGCTTGTCAATCAGCGGCGAAGGAAGAAGACGCGGATCCAGTCTCAGACCAACACCCAGAAACCCGATCAATACAAAGAAAATCGCCAGCGGCAACCAAACGCGCGTTTTCATGCCTGACCTCCTTGATTGCCGAGATCCAACTGGGTTGTCGGGTAGGCTTGCGCGCGAGACGCTATTGAGTCGGTGTCGCTACGAATGGTGCTGCGCCGCCGGTAGCGGCGATCCATCACGGCTAGCCCACCACCCAGCGCCATCAGAATCCCGCCGCCCCATATCCAGGCCACGAAGGGCTTGAAGTAGAGCCGCACAATCCACGATCCGTCACCCATGGGATCGCCCAGCGCCACATACAGATCACGCGTCAATCTCGTATTGATGGCCGCCTCGGTCATCGGGCTGCTCGATTGCGCTGCAGTGTATATCCGCCGCTCCGGCATAAGCACCGTAATTCGCCGACCGTCTTGAAACGCTGAAATAACGGCGCGATCCGTAACGTAGTTGGGCCCCTGACGCTGAGCAATCGAATCCAGCCGGAATGTATACCCGGCAATGGATGCTATTTCAGACGGGCGCATGATTACATCACGCTCCTCCTCGTAGCTGTTCACAGTCGTTATGCCGATGACCACCACGCCCATGCCAACGTGCGCGATCAACATGCCGTAATAACTGCCAGGCTGCACCCGCAGCACCTTAATGGCCTCCCGCAACGGCCGCATCCTCAGTCGGCCGAGCAAATTGACCAACGCACTGGCAAATATCCAGAAACCAAGAAAATAACCAAAGCTGGTCAAGGCTGCCCAATCGCCGAAGCAAAACGGCGCAACAAGCGCCGCCACCAGGCTGACACCCAGCGCCCAACGCAAGCGGCGTGTCAGCCGGCCCGGATCAGCTTTTTGCCAATGCGCTATTGGTCCGACTCCCATCAAGAACAGCGCGGGGGCAATCAGCGGCACGAAGACCGCATTGAAGTATGGCGGACCCACCGACAGTTTGCCCATACCCAGCGCATCAATGATCAAGGGATACAGCGTCCCGAGCATCACCGACGCGGCGGCAACCATCAGCAGAACATTGTTGCCAAGCAGCAGGGATTCCCGTGAAATCGCCGCAAAGCGTCCGCCAATGCCGACCTGAGCGGCCCGCAGCGCAAACAGCAGAAACGATCCACCCACGACAATCGCCAGAAACAGCAATATGAAAATGCCACGCTTCGGATCCGTTGCGAAGGCATGCACCGACGTCAGTACCCCCGAACGAACCAGGAATGTGCCTAGCAGAGACAGCGAGAAGGCAATGATGGCCAGCAGCACCGTCCACATCTTGAAAGTGTCTCGTTTTTCGGTCACGGCCAGGGAGTGCAGTAAGGCAGTCACAACCAGCCAAGGCATAAGCGACGCATTTTCCACTGGATCCCAGAACCACCACCCTCCCCAGCCCAGCTCATAATAAGCCCAGGCACTGCCCAGGGCGATGCCGAGTGTCAGAAAGCACCATGCGGCAGTTGCCCATGGCCGCGTCCAGCGCGCCCATGCGGTATCCAGCCTGCCTGCCAGCAGTGCTGCCATAGCAAAGCCGAAGGGCACTGCCATGCCAACATACCCCATGTACAGCAACGGGGGATGCACGATCAACCCCGGATCCTGCAACTGAGGGTTGAGGTCATGGCCATTGGCCGCTGCGGGAAAGACGCGGTCGAATGGGTTGGAGGTGAACAGAATGAAGACCAGAAAGCCGATGCTGATCAGCCCCATCACTCCCAGAACGCGCGCCAGCATGTCTGCTTCAAGATGGCGCGAGAATAGAGACACAGCCAGCGTCCATAAGGACAGAATAAGCAGCCAAAGCAGGATTGAACCCTCGTGACCGCCCCACACCGCAGCCAACCGATAGCCCCAGGGCAGAGCCGTATTCGAATGCTGTATGACGTAAATCACTGAAAAATCGTTGACCAGGAAGGAAACAATCAAACAGGCGAAGGCAAGGATGATGAACAGCGTCTGTCCCGCTGCGGCAGGACGGGCCAGCGCAACCCAGGCAGGCCGTCCTGCTACGACGCCCCACATCGGGAGCACCACCTGCACGCTCGTCAGCAATAGCGCCAGAATCAGGGCAAAGTGGCCAATCTCAGGAATCATTGCGGCCCTCCCTTGGCCAGACGCGCATCCTCCAGTGCTTGCGCAGCCTCCGGCGGCATGTAGTTTTCATCATGCTTGGCGAGCACCTGATCTGCGTGGAAGACACCCTGGGCATTGATCACGCCCTGCGCCACCACACCCTTGCCTTCGCGAAACATGTCAGGCAACAGGCCCTGGTATTGAACTTTCACCGTGCGCGCGCCGTCGGTGACTGCAAAATGGATTAACAATGATTGCGCCGGGCGCTGCACGCTGCCTTCTTCGACGATGCCTCCCAGGCGGAACCGCTGCCCAGGAGGAACGGTATTAGCCGCAACCTGGCTCGGACTGAAGTAAAACACCAAATTACTTTGGAACGCGTTGAGCACCAGGACACTCGCCAGGCCAAGCGCGGCCAGCCCTCCCAGCAGTATCAGGCTACGTTTCGTTCGGGCACGCATCATGAACCTCCAAGGCTGCCCTGCCCCAACGCAATCGTTGTCGCAGGCGCCGGCGTCGATACGCAAGCTGACAGAGTTCGACCGCCAGCGTCAATGCAACAACGGCAAACGAACCCCATACATAAACGGCATAGCCGCCCATGGCCCAGAATGATCCCCAACTTGACCAGTTCATCATGCGGCCTCCGTCTGCCTGACCCAGGCGCTTTCATCTTCGCGCTCGAGTATCAATGTCCGGGCGCGCGCCAGCACGACTGCAATGCAGTAACACCACAGCGCCAGCGTACAAAGCAACATGCCGCTCAGCATGCTGGCCGCCATACTTGGCGCACGGCTCAGGCTGACCGAAGCGCCCTGATGCAGGGTGTTCCACCAAACAACTGAGAAATAGATAATGGGTACATTGACGACACCAACCAAGGCCAACAGCGCGGCCGCTCGGTCGGCGCGGCGGACATCATCTATCGCCGCGTGCAAGGCCAGAAAACCCGCGTATAAAAACAGCAGCACCAACTCCGACGTGAGGCGCGCATCCCACACCCACCAAGCGCCCCAAGTGGGCCGCCCCCACAAAGCCCCGGTCCATAGAGCGAGAAACGTCATCAAGGCGCCCGTCGGCGCCAAGGCCAGAGCCAGCATCGCCGCCAATCGCGCATTGAAAACCAGACAGACGCCGGCCCACAAAGCCATGGCCACATAGATGATCATCGACATCCACGCAACGGGGACATGAACAAAGATGATGCGATAGGCATCGCCTTGCTGAGCATCGGTTGGCGCCCACACCAGGCCTACTGCCAGGCCGGCCACGCCAAGCACCACAGCCAACGTTCCAAACCACGGAATCAGACGTCCAGCCAGATAATAGAACCGCCGGGGCGCTGCATATACGTACCAGTTGATCCGCCTTGCCGCCATAAGCCTACTCCCGCTCCGTTGCGAAATCTCCATGTGCCGGCGCAATTTCGTACACCGAGAACCCACCAACCTGATAGACCAGTGTCGCGCCCGGTACGTCATATTGCGCATTGCCAATGAAAGGCAGCAACCGCGTCGCCAGACCCATGCCTGATTCCACGTCCATCAAGGCGATTGCCCGCACCGGCTGCCCCTGTGTTCCCATCAACGCGTAAGCGGAATAATCATGTTCGGAGAGCCAATGACGCACGCTGCGCACGGTGCCATGAACATCACCCGCCGGGGGAAAATCGCGGAATGCCACGCCGATGCGGTTCGGCCACATGTGGCCCAGTTGAATAATGTCGCGCACATGCAGCACCAGAACCGCTTTCCGGCCTTGAACGAGATCACGCAAAGCCGTCATTCCCGCTTCTTCCTCCATCAGCAAGGCCTGCGCGAAGCGATTGAAGCGAGTCTGAGCATTGACGCCTTCGGGTGCGCCCCAGAATGAAGCCTCAAGATGCTCGACCTGACTTTGCCACGCGCGCCAGGCGGTTGGCACAAACAACGGCCCGCCCAAGGGCGCATCAAAGACCAGCGGCACTCGATCAGACAGCACCCGCAGTTGACGCGACACATCCCACCACGCCAGAACCGGCGTATCGGCTGCGACATGGCGGTCCAACACCTCCGCCAGTGCAGTCACCTCACTGAGCGCTGGCTGCAGATGCAGGAAAGGATCATCCACGGTGGGCTGCCAACGCATCAGTACAGGGCCGCTCGTGGAACTGGCAGTGGCAAAATGCGCGAGAACTTCGCCCTGGCTTGCCGCCATCACTTTTCCAGTGCGAAGCGGCAGCGCGCCAGTCGTACTATGCACGGTTTCGACAGCATCTTGGCCAGTCTCGTCCATTACATAATGATAGGGAGGCCCCGCCGCTGTAATCTGGAACCACAGCCAAGCGGATACCAGCAGCAAGAGCAGGCCTACGGCAATCGCCAACACACCGGGCGCTCCTACCTTCGCCCCTTTAGCAAACACCGCCATGGTTCCTCCTAAGATACACGCCTCCTTGAGCGATCCCGTCGAGGTGATATGCCTCGGACGAGACCGCCCGTCTTGAGGAAACCTATTCCTTTTTGCGCTTGCTGGAGCGGCGTATCGACACCATGCCACCCAGCAGAAGCCCGCCTCCCAGCATGGCCAGACTGCCGCTGGTGTAGCGCGTGTCGAGTGTGATGCCAGCCACCTGAATATTGCCTGGCGCCGACGGCAGGAAGGCCGCCTTCTTGCCCGCTGTCTGTCCCTCAAGCTTGCTCACACGCTCTTCGAGCGCCGCCTGGGCACGCAACTGTGTATCGTGCTCATTGATGATGATCTGGTCCTTGATCAAATCGGACCAGCCCGACGAATAGGTCCAGCCACCCGGATTGACGTGCTCCAGACCCTTCATGTATTGCGCCACGTGCTGCTCCCACATTTCTGCAAAAGTCCGGTCGACGATCGTGGCGCTGTTACCCTGTGCGAAAAACAGCGAGGAGAAGGCACCGGGCTCGTCTACTTCGGGTTCCGGCAACGCTGGCCGATTGGTCTTCTGCCCGACAAGCAACTGATCATCGTAAAGCTTCTGAACCACCTTGCGGGTGGACTCGACCAGCGCAGTGCCTTCCTTGATGCCACTGTCCATCATGTCCAGATAGGTTTTGGCGAAACGTGGCGAGTGACATTGCGAGCACGTCGATTGCCAGGCTTGCTTGCGACTCTCAAACCATGGGTCGTCGAGATTGTCGACGATGCTTTGGAATGGCAGAAAACCCCAGCGCACTTTGCGGACAACGTTATGAGTGAATTCGCCCTTGTATTCGAAGTGACAGGTCTGACAGGTGGGTGCGGTCTGTCCACCCACTTCGAAAGCATCGGCCAAACGCGCATTCCAGTCCCAAGTATGGCCCAGCGTCTGATAGACCGTGCCATGTTTGGACATCATGAAGTTCTCGTACTCGTTGTGATCCACGCCGTTGTGACAGGTGGCACAGGCTTGCGGCTTGCGCGCCTCGACCAGAGAAAACTCGTGACGCGTGTGACAGTTGTCACACTTGGTCTGGTTGGTGTGGCACATGGTGCAGCTCGCTGCCACTTCACGCTGCTGCAGCGCGGCCCAGGTAGCGGTTTCGACGTTCGCAATGTAGTCCACGGTATGTGAAGGATGGCCAGGCGCCCACTGATCCTGAGGCCAGACCAACGTATCGCGCTCCGACTCAGCTTCGGCAAACTGTCGCAGGTGACAGGAGCCACAGGCCGTACGATCCGGCAAGCGCAGGTCGTCCTTGTGATTGCCCTTTTCCATGCCTACGCCCATGTGGCAGTCAATACAGCCCACATTGCCCAACTGCTTGCCTTCTGCCAACAGATTCAGCGAACGCAGATTGCCTTCAACCTCTGCAATGATGCCCTTTTTGTATGCGCGCACATCGTTTTCATCCAGATTGCGAATTTCATCGAGATTGGCGTGCACGCTTTTTTCCCAGGACTTTACCCAGCCGTGGGTGACCGCCTTGTGACAGTCCACGCACTGGCTGCGGCTAACCTCCATATCAATGTTCGGCGGCGTGTAGAACAAAGTGGGCGCCAGGTATTGATCCATGGGAATCGGCTCCCACCACTGGGCGAGTTTGCCCTTGTTGAGTTCGGCCAGGTAGCGTGCCGATAGGGCATCGTACAGCTCCTTGGGGCTTGCATCCCGTTTCAACTCCAGTGCCGTGAGCTGCTCGTCAGGCACGGACTCCCAAATTGTCGCCGAGACTGGCGCAGCCAGCAGCATCGCCACCACCACAGCGAGTATGCGGCCAAGCAAATGATTCAACATGGTTGTCCCCCCCTTTGTCAGGGTCTTATCGTATTCCTGCCTAGTTTAGGACGGGACGCAATAAGCTCAAGGTCCATGCGTGCACCATTTGATGGGTCCATGGGCGCCGCCGGCGCGCGGATGTCAACCGACCAGCCGCGACAGACGCCTCACGCCCTCCTGTATTTCAGACTCCTGCAAGGCGGCGTATCCCATCATTAATGCGCGGGCATAACGGCGTTCCGCCGAACGGCCAAACACCTGCGCGTTCCCTGTGGGGAAGCTATATACGCCCACAGACTGGGCACGGGCCAGCTGTTCCAGCTCGCTGGCTTCAGGCAAAGAAGGCGGTACATGCCATACCAGATGCATACCGCTTTGTATGCCCGTTACCTCTCCGCCGATCTCTTGCAAGAGCGTACAGGCCAGAAGGCTGCGCCGAGCGGCATATAACATGCGAATCTGATGCAAATGCTGCCGATACGCGCCCGTAGCCAGAAAATCGGCCAGTAGCGCCTGAATCAACCAGACAGTGCTATTGTTCAACAGGCATTTCGCGGTCAGCACATGCTCGAACAAGTGCCGGGGCAGAACCAGATATCCGATCCGCAGCCCTGCGCCAAGACTCTTGGAAAAGGTCCCCATGTAGATTACATGACCACTTTCATCCTGACTCTTGAGCGCCGGCAGCGGCGCTTGGTCGTAGTAAAAGTCACTGTCGTAGTCGTCTTCAAGGATGTAGGTATTACAGGACTGTGCCCATTCGAGCAGTCGTTCGCGGCGCGCCATGGACAGCGTGGCGCCCGTCGGATATTGGTGCGACGGGGTCAAATAGGCCAGCGTCGCGGATTCGGGCAATTCGTCCACGCATAGGCCATGGGTATCCACCGACACCGGCAGCAGACGCGCGCCACGGCTGGCAAAAACGTTGGCCGCCCCCATATAACAGGGGTTCTCTACCACGACACCGGTGCCTTCTCCGATAAACAATTGGGCCATCAGGCTTAGCCCCTCCTGGATGCCGTTCACAACCAGCACATCACAGGGCTCGGCCTGCACGCCGCGCGCCACACCGACATAATCAGCAATCGCCTTGCGCAAGTCCCACAGACCGGCAGGGTCCCCATAGCCGCTATTACCATCTTGCAGATAGCGCAATCGTTTCTTTATGCTGCGTGCCCAATTCAAAATAGGAAACAGGCGCGCATCAGGTCGCCCCACCCAAAAATCAAACGCCACGGGCTGAGGATATGGAGACATCACCACATGCGGCTTTCCTTTATAGTGAAGGAGCAGACGAGGTGGCGACGGCGGTGGCAGAGGCATCGCTTCCTGATGTGGCGACGCAGCATGCGGCAGCGCAATCGCCGCAACAAATGTGCCGACTGGCGGCCGCATTTCGAGATAACCCTCTGCCACGAGGACACCATAAGCTTGGATCACAGTATTACGTGATACGCCTAGATCCTGCGCCAGCACACGACTGGCCGGCAACTGCACGCCTGGCTTCAGACGGCCGTCGATAATCAATTCCCGGATCTGCTCGAACAATTGGCGTTGCAAGTTCCGGCGACGGCTCATGTCCAGACACAACGGTAGTTGCATGATTCCCCCTCTTCCGGTAATTTTCATTATTTACTTTATATTGCGGGAATGTGAGCGGATACTCAAGCCCCTTGCTTGGCGCTTAAGTGGTTCAGGGCGGTCAATAGTTTGAGGTATTTTGAGCCGCAGCGTGGCGGTCACGGTTCGCGTGCTTCGGGGTAAATATTCGACGAGGACGGCCGCCTCAGCCCCGCCCCATATCAGATTGAAAAAAAAAGCCGCCTATACGTGCGAGACGCCACATGATGGTGCGATAGGTATCAACGCTAACCCCTCCAGCCAGCAGGCACATGCCTTGCTATCGGCATACGTCAGAGTCGAAAGACGAGGCCGGTAGCAAATATGAACAAGATTGAATCCATCGCCCGATATATGCGCGAACATAACCTTCTTCTGGTTACTGCCGAGTCTTGCACTGCCGGCCTTATTGCTGCGCGACTAGTAGATGCACATGGGGCGGGAGAAATACTCGATTGCGCATTTGTCACCTATTCACCTTCAGCCAAGCTAAGCTGTTTAGACGTAAATGCCGACACCATAAAGACATTTGGCCTGACAAGCGAAGAGGTTTCCACAGAAATGGCAATTGGAGCCCTTGCCCATAGCAGAGCAAATGTCGCCATCGCCAACACAGGAACGACCGAGCCGATGCCTGATGGGCCTCCGGAAGGCACACAATGCTTTGCTTGGGTATTCAAGAAGTCCGGCGCAGCTTTATTGGTCTTCTCAAAAACCAAAAAATTTGAAGGCACAAGAAATGAAATTCGCGAAGCCAGTGCCGATTTTGCGCTGCAGCAACTGATTCGTTTGCACAAGGAAAATCCTCGTGCGAGATAAAGTTAAGGAGATATTTATGCAAAATTTTCTATACTCACCCCAATCTTCAAGCAAGTTATCTATCAACATCGGCGATAGATCATCCAAGAAGTTGATGACCGCCCGCAGCACATCGGTGAGTACTCAGCCAGATAAACGCGCACCCGATACACCTACGGAGAACGATGACGAGAAATCCCAACGTGAACGCGATCCGTCGAAACCTTACCCTCCTGATAGCATTCCCAACCCCATGCCTGGACTTGATCCTCAACAGTCGCCGGGCATAGATGGGCCAGCCTGAAACGGTGATTTTCGCTACCCTGAACGGTCACGCAGTTCGGTCACCCCCGCTCGCGCCGCGCAATGAGCGCAACAGAACATCTGCCCGCTATTCTCCAGTCCATGGCCAATTATTGGCACACCGCAATGTGCACATTGCGGTGCAACCATTCGGATAGCACATTCAAAACTGTCAAATGTATAAGTTCTCTCCGATATAGTTAGTTGGAATGCTTTGTCATATTCATTTCCACACGCATCACATTTACCCATCACGCAGCGCTATGAGCGTCACAACATTATCATCGCCATCAGGCAGGCGACCACCGATCAGTTGGTGCAAGCATTGGCAGCCATCAACTGGATCCTTCCATCGCTGGCGACGCCTGTCGGCGCAAAAATGGCCGAGATACGTCGCGTTCGCGATACACCGATGGATGCAGAGGAGAAGTTCGTCCAAATACTAAAGGAGCTATGCGAGCATGCCACAACCGGTACGAAGACGGTTCCAAGGAGTACCTGGCTCGGTCACTTAACCACTAAGTGCCAGCGATGCAGAACGCCGAGATAAGCCTGGAGGTTTGCCGTGTGCCAGCTTGTCCACCAAGAAATCAAGGAAGACACGGGTTTTGGTCGGCATCAGACGCGACGGGAACATCGCGATCAGAGGAATGGACTCGAATTCCCAATCGGGCAGAATGCGGACCAGGCATTTCTCATCGTCCGCGCGCGCTAGCGCGTGAGTTGAAAGCGTTACGATACCGACACCCAGTGTTGCCAAACGGCTCAGCATGGCCACATTGTTTACGACAACTTGACTGGAGACCGTCACCACCTCTTCACGCGACCCCGCTCTCAGATGCCAAACAGAGCCCTCCTTATCAGCAGAGGAACGCAGGCATTCGTGTTGGGCTAGGTCCGCTGGACACAGTGGCGTCCCGTGCCTGTCCAAATAATCAGTAGATGCATACAAACCAAGCCGCGCATAAGTAAGCAGGCGCGAGACCACGCTTGAGTCAGGCTGCTTGCCCAGACGGATGACAACATCGAAAGGATCGGCCAGCAGATCGATGGCCTGGATGCCCAGGTCGTACTCACACCGAATTTCGGGATACCGCAGCCCAAATTCCTGGATAGCCTGCGGCATATAAGTAAGGGCAAAGCTGGAAGGCATGGATATTCGCAACTTTCCTTTGGGTTGCTGGGCTGTCTCGGTCAGTTGTTCATGCGCGATGCGGGCTTCGGTGACAATGTGCTGGCAGCGCTCAAAGTAAACGGCGCCCGCTTCGGTAAGCTCAACCTTGCGGGTGCTCCGATGAAGCAGACGTATGCCGATATGCTGTTCCAACTGGCTGATTCGACGCGAAAGCGTAGACGCGGGCATGTCCAGCGCCGAGGCGGCGCGCGTAAAGTTCCGGCTCTTGGCAACCTCGACAAAGAGCGCGATATCATTGAGAGATGGCTCCATACTTATTCCTGTTGTGATAGCAACCAAGATCCGCGTACTGCAATTCTCAGGAGAACGGTCAGTTAGTCTTCAGGCGTCGGTAGATGCTTTGGTCGACTGCCACGCCACAACACGCCAAACTGCCCCTTCACGAATCCAGACATTCGTATATCGACTCTGAAGCGAATGTTCGATCCCGCCTAGACGGACCTGTTGATTGACAATCCCCGACGCGACTGCGGCATCGGCCGAGATGACATACTTCTCGTCTTCGCGACAAATACAGAGGTACTGCGAAGTACCACCTTCAATTCTGGCCAGCAGTTCCTGTTTACTGTCTACGTGACCCGACGAGTGCGTCCAAACCAGCTTGTCGCTGAACAGTCGATCAAGCACAGCCATATCGGCTCTAATCATCGCCCGGCACCGCTCATCCTCCAGGGCTTTCAGGTTGGCCGGTTGTAGTGAGCTCATATCCAACTCCATCATTTAATTGGCGAGAAAATGGTCGGCACGAGAATCTTGGTTTCCATGACATCGATCAGTTCAAGAAGTTTCTTTACAGCCACTTGCCAAGCTGGGTCCGCATACAGCGCATCGCGACAGCGTGCACGCTCGTTCAGGTCGGCATAACCCCACATATGCACAATCTGGTTAAGAGGACCGATGTCAGTCGAAAAGTATCCAACCATATGCGGAAGATGTTTCTTCTGTACCTCCATCGCTTCCCGCATGTAGACATCCAGATAGGCAGGCACTCCGCCTGGCTTTATGGTGTAAGTTCGTAGTTCAACAATCATTGTCATCTCCTTTTAGTCCCGCACCTGGATGGCCAGATGGCCAATCCCTTCGATTTCGGCGTCCAATCGATCGCCAGGCTTCAGATACTGTCCCGTCGCCAGGCCGACACCACTTGGTGTACCAGTCATGATGATGTCGCCGGGCTCGAGCGTCACGTGCTCGGTGATGGCAACGAGTTGCTCCGCAATGTTCCAGATCATCAGACTAGTCCGCGCATGTTGCTTCACCTCTCCATTCACCTTAAGTGTCATTTCCAGATCTTCAGCATTGACTTGATCTGCAGGGACAATGCACGGACCGAGTGGGTTGCTTGAGTCAAAGGCTTTCCCGCCGAACAGGTCAAATTTGACCAGGTGTTTTTCATGAAACTGCCAGTCGCGCGCAGATAAGTCGATGCCGATCGTGTAGCCCGCAATGCACGACATTGCGTTCTCGATAGTGAGTCGGGTCGCTCGCTTGCCAATGACAGCGGCAAGTTCCAGTTCCCAATCGAACTGTTTCGTTTGCACTGGATAGAGTACCGAAGCGCCGCTACCCACAATCGCTGTGGTCGGCGGCTTCATGAACAGACAGGGGATCTTTGAAGCCTTCTCGAAATCTTCAACACCTGCATCCTGTTGCATATGATCCAGATAGTTGGCACCCATCATGATCAGTTTGTTCGGATATAGCAGCGGCGCAAGAATGTCGTCGGCGGATGGCGGCGCAGAAATCTCGCCGGCCACGCTCCCAGACGAAAGACGTGAAGCGAGGCTGGTGAGATGCTTGCTGGACTGCTCCCAGTCGTCAAAGAGATGCATCAGACCACGAGCGGAATCCGGAGGGAGCAAATCCGGCGCTACAGCTGAGATTGGCCAGTAGTGTCGATTAACCTCGATCACAGGAGTAGGCCTGTTCTGATAGCGGAAAGTGGCAAGTGTGTATGGAGTAGTCATAAGTCATCAGGTTCCGTAGTAGCGAAGGCGACCAGTCATAGGGCGACACGCTAAAGAAATGGACACGCCAGTTGCAGGTCGTCGTGTTCCGAAATTCGTGTCAGCTGGTTGTATTTTCCTAAGCGTTCGGAGTTGCGAACGGAGCCGATCTTGATCTGACCTGCATTCGATCCCACTGCCAAGTCTGCGATAAACGAATCCTCCGTCTCCCCCGATCGCGCGGACACGACGGTCGCATAGCCGCCCACTTGAGCACGCTTCATCGCTTTGAAGGTACCGGATAGCGTGCCGTTCTGATTCACCTTGATCAGTGCGGCGTTGGCCGCCCTCACATTGATGCCATGCGAGATACGCTCGGGGTTGGTTACGAACAAGTCGTCTCCGACGATCTGCACATTGGGAAAGCGTTTCGTGAACGCTGCCCACGAAGACCAGTCATCTTGATCAAATGCATCTTCAATCGAAATCAACGGATATCGACGTATGAAGTCTCCAAGGAAGTCCACCATCTCTTCGCCATCGAGTGTGCGCCGCTCTCCCAGCAACTGATATTTCCCTTCGTGGTAGAACTCGCTTGCAGCGACGTCAACCGCGATGGCAATGTCGTGACCTGGACGCAGCTTTGCTCGTTCAAATGCGCGCATCATTAGCTGAAACGCCTGTTCAGCGGACGAATAGCCAGGACTGAGCCCCCCCTCGTCCGCCAGCAAGGTTGTGATACCGTCTTCGGCTAACAGTTCGCTTGCCGCCGCGCGCACATTGGTAAGCATGTTTAGCGCGTCAGCATAGTTCTTGGCGCCAACAGGAACAGCCAGAAAATCCTGAAAGTCCATGCTTCGGCGGGCATGCGCGCCTCCGCTGAGAATATTGGCCATGGGCATTGGCATCGAGATCCGTGTCGTGCCGATCAACTGCGCAATGTAACGATGCAGCGGCAACCGCTCATGTATTGAGGCTGCCCGACAGATCGCGAGCGACGTAGCAATGATCGCGTTCGCTCCGAGCCGTGAAAGGTTTTCCGAGCCGTCAAGGGCTCGGAGTGCATCATCCAGCTCTTTCTGCGACGTCGAGCACCGCCCCTTGAGAAGCTCTGCAATCTCACCGTTAATATTGCCAACGGCTTTGGATACGCCGCGACCTTGATGGTGTGTGTCGTCACCATCGCGCAGTTCGAGAGCCTCATGCCGCCCAGTGGACGCACCTGATGGTGCACAGGCTCGTCCATACGAGCCGTCTCTGAGTTCTACGTCAACCTCGACCGTCGGACGACCGCGAGAGTCAAGAATCTGACGACCACGCACATGCAGGATATCGGCAGAGCGAGCTGAGTTCAAAGAAAAATGTGTCACGTCATATCCACCGATTAGTTAAACCACCGATCTGCGAACTTCATGTCGCCGCTCAGCAGTGTCTTTGCAATGCGCCGTATACCAACTGTATCCAGCTCGGAAACATACTCAACAGGAGAGTCGCTATCGAGTCTCGCCAGCAGCAGACATCCAACCAGTGGCAGCAAGTGGGCATCAAAGATGGCCAGGCCTTCTAAGCGATAGCCTTCCACGACCGATCGCTCAGCAAGCAACAGCTCATCCACCATGGCATTCCGACGATGCGCCTTGAGCATCAGGTGCGCAAGCACAAAGGCCAAGTCGAAACGAGGGTCACCCCAATGCGCGACCTCCCAGTCGACTACCGTTACGTTCGTGTTATCGACCAGGAGATTCTTCGGACTGTAATCACCGTGAACGAGCGCCTGTCGCCGGGTTCGCATGCCTTCGATGACGGCAGCAACCGCATCGCGATATTCGGGGTTGCGCTGCGCGACGCGCTCGAAATACGGCTCAACACGCAACTCTCGAAAAAATGTCTGATCGGCGAAGCGTTCAGCAAGCACTTGACTCCTGGATGAGCGTTTATGCAGCATTCCTAGCAGCTCGCCCACCCTTCGGGCCGTCGCGAGATTGACGGTGCCTGCAAGAAGCTCTTGTTTCCAATTTGTCTGGATAGGCGAGATGCGCTCCATCGCGAACTGGTTGCGAATACGATCGCTCCACAAGACTCGCGGTACCGCCTCGGCTCCCAGCAATTCAGCTGCGGCGTTCAGCGCCGCAACTTCCGTCAAGGACCGTGCCGGATCCGATCGCCAGTCTGCAGCGACTTTCAGTTGATCCAGAGCTCTCTTGAGTACGATCGAACCTTGAACAGTCTGAATTACATGAATATCGCTCGCCACGCCACCCGGTAGCGTTTGACCATTCTGAAGTCGGTTGCACGCATTGATGGGATCTTTTCCTTCTAGAACCCGTACCACTTCTTCGCACGCCTTGATCCGCAATTCGGTGACCGAGGTCGTTGAGAGAAAAGCCACATGGGGAGTTGCCGTGACATGTGCATGCCCTAGAATACTGGCAGGCGGACTAGGTTCTCCATCGACAACGTCCAGCGCAGCGCCACACAGCCGGCCGTCAGCGAGCGCGTTCAAAAGGGCTTCGTTGCAGACAAGCCCTCCACGACTGACATTGATGAGTAACGGCTTACGTTTGCAGGCGGATATGAAATCCTCATCTACAAGATGATGCGTTTCTTCGTTGAGCGGCGCGTGCAGAATAATGACATCCGCTCTTTCCTGGATATCTTCGATGGTGGACACCTGTACCTTTGCATTCGGGGCCAGTGGTTGAACGCCGTTGGTCGCCATCACCGTGCATCCGAAGGCGGCCAGCTTGCGAGCGGTTGCACGGCCAATTCGCCCGTACCCAATAATGCCAACGCTCAATTCGGCAATACGTTTTAAAGGGCGGGTGCCTGGCGCCCATCGTCCTCTCTTGACGTCGCCGTTATACCCGGAGATTGCCCTGAAATGATTCAGCAACAGCGCAAGCGCATGGTCTGAAACTTCTTCAACACAATAGTCCGGTACATTGGTGACCCAGGCGCCGACGGCAGTTGCTGCGCCAATGTCAATGTTGTCGAGCCCTACACCCAGGCGGGCGACGATCCTGAGCTTAGTCGCAGACGTAATAGCTGTTGCGGACACGGGAGCCCAACAGGTCAGAATGGCATCAGGATCATGCTCAGCCACCAGGCGCTCTACTTCCGCCTCGCTCCCGGGAACGGCGGGACCCGCAACGAACTCAAAACCGACCGTTTCAAGCATGCCGGTCTCGATCTTCAAGTCGGGCCATGCATAATCTGTGATAAGCACTTTCATCATGTTTCAGAGTCAATTAGAGGAGAGCTGGCTAGCAGCCTCGCAATATTCATGAGCGCAGGAAGTCTTCCGGCATTGCCATAGTGGACCATTGCTCAAGGGATTCTTGGTTATGGGGGTTCACTTTCGTTGGGTATGTGTCATTGAGCAGATCTCCATCGGTTACATGCTCGACGCGAAAACCTGAGGGGTCGTACCAATAATCGGAAATTGCCCCGCCGAGTGCGTGACGCACAATACCCCAAGACGCCTTGTAGCCTTTTGACATCAAGTATCGGCGGCCTACGCCGA
The DNA here is from genome assembly GCF_004153455.1 of Allopusillimonas ginsengisoli. GTDB lineage: Bacteria > Pseudomonadota > Gammaproteobacteria > Burkholderiales > Burkholderiaceae_B > Allopusillimonas > Allopusillimonas ginsengisoli. Next base: position 285,028 of record NZ_SDQE01000002.1, read on the forward strand.
TGGCATCCAGATCAATTGTCTCAAAGCAGGCGTGGTGTGCACCATTTGTCGGACCCAGGAAAACTGCAACGTTGTGATGATCAACATATTCAGCGCCTTGCGGGAACCGCATGAACGCGCCAATCACTGTTTTGTTCTCGTCACAGATCAAATCCGAGGAATATGCCCCCAGGTTCTCTGTAAACCATTTAATAATGGCTGGCGGATTTGGAGAACTCATCACCACGTGTTTGAGCCCCACCACTTCGGCAGGCCGCAGATCAAAAATCGGAAATCTTCCAAGGCGCCGACGCTCTCCCCATGAATTCCAAGCGACTGCGGGGCGACTCACCGCTATCGGCGCGCTACGTGCCATGCCATAAACAAGCTCGACTCTCCGGCCATCCGGATCCGTCGTCGTCACCCTTTTCCCGCCACCGGGATAATGAAGCTCCTCGATCGGAGCATCCAAACGCACAGACAACGCTTGCAGACTTTCCTGCGAATCCACCTCGAATGCCATTCCAACGAAAGCCGCCTCTTCTCCACGCTCAGCAATATAGAGATACGGTGCATCACCACATCCTCGAAAGAAAATTCGATCGGACGTTTCTTCAGCGACAGTCAAACCGAAGTCCTCGAAAAAGGTCCGCACGGCATCGAGATCACGATGCCGGTATATTGCGTAGCTGATTGATTTAATCATGATGTCTCCCACATACCTGAATTAACTAGATCAAAACATTGCGCTCAGTGGTACGCGACTAGGCCTCATAAGACGCGCATTCGACATGGCTCAAGCAGCAGCCAAGAGCGTGGGGCGCGTCTGGCAGGCTTGTCCGTTCATCAGCAACAAGGTTTACTTCTCATGCTTGACGCCAGTGTAGACCAATTTGGGCACACGTGTGCGTTATGGTTTACCCGGATATTTCCAAAATCGGCAGCAATTGACGTTGAATGTTTTCAGCTGGCGGGGAACTTGTCAGGGATTGAACCCGCGGACGCACTATCTAGTGCGCCTGCGGAAGGATCGGGCAGCTGCCGGCGGGGCCGCATCAGCCATCAGTCACGCTGAGTTGGACGGCACCAGATGCTGCTCATTGAATAGTTATCTATCTCGACGCGCTACTTACATAGCAGATCTATTACAAAGGCCTGGTGGACCCACGAAGCACCAACGATGTTTCGAACTGAAGCGTACCGGCCGAAGCGCTTGGTGGGATAGTCGCATGACGAGTTTCGAGACGTGAGAGAAGGACTGTCGTTGCTGTGGTGGCAATGTCTTTTACGGGCAGCTGCACTGTTGTGATGCCCTCCTCAGCGAGTTCGAACCACGGGGGATCATGATATCCAACGACGGATACGTCCAGTGGCCATTCGAGTTTCAACGCTCTTAGCGCCTGTAAGGCGCCCAGCGTCAATTCAGCGCTGCCAAGAATGATTCCTGTCGGACGATTCTTTGCCGACATCATGGCGGTAACCGCGTACCGTGCAAACTCCGGGCGCGGCAATCCAAGCGCTATATTCGTCGCCTTCAAGCGGTGCTCGTTAAGCGCATCCTGGAATCCGCCAAGCCGCTCTCGTCCGGTGCTGAGCGTCTCGTCCCCGCCCACGAATGCAAGGCGTTTATGACCACTCGCGATAAGGTGTCGGGTCGCGCTCCTAATGCCTCCGCGATCGTCGATAACCACCGCATTTCCGACAAGATCCGTGTGCACTCGCACGAGCTGAACTGTTTCGACGTTCTGCAATAGCGCGCAGGTTTCCGGACGCGGCGAGGCAGTCGGAACAATGATAATTCCTGCCGGTCGCGTCTCGAGAATTGCTCGTAGTTCGCGCAATTCACGCTCCGGGTCATCGTCAGTGACCGACAGTAAAAGCTGCATCGAATGCAACGCCAGAGAATCCGCTACGATTTTCGCAACGGTCGCATAAAAGTCATTTTGCACATCAGGAATAATGAGGCCCACAAGAGAGCTGCGCCGGCCACGCATCATTCTCGCTGAGGCAGATGGCAAATATCCCATCTGCTCTACCATCGCGCGAACGCGCGACTTGGTCTTCTCGCTAATCTTTGGATTATCAGCCAACGCGCGCGAGACCGTCGTATGAGAGATATTCAGCGCTTTCGCCACATCTCGTATCGTGACCCCTGCTTCTCCCCGCAGCGGGAGCCTCGCTCCGGGTGTATCGTTGGCATCCATGGTGACATCCCCTTCACTTGAGTACGTTAAATTTCGCGCACCTCTGGGCAGGTCAGCGCCACAGTGGTTGCTAACGACCAATCATTAGCAATCGTGTCAATGAGGCATTCTACACTGGAGAAACTCGCTAATTTAACTAACGATCATTCTCATCGCATACACGATTCCTGTGTACCCACCGTTCCAGCGTTCAGTAGCGCATACGTGTGCATTATATCGACGTTCGCTCGCTCGACCAGTAGACCAGGGCTAGCACTGGCAGCGCGACTCCGATCCACGATGCCAGCGGCCATCCGTTCTGAGCGTAGGCCCACCCGCCCAAAGCGGAACCGATTGCCCCACCGATAAAGAAGGTAGTCATATACAGCCCGTTTAAGCGCGCGCGAAACTCCGCCCCCAGCCCGAAGATTTCGCGCTGCCCTAATGCCATATTCGCCGCCACGCCAAAGTCGAGCACCACGGCAGCCAGTACCAGCAATATCAGTGACCATGTTGATCCCGGCGTGGCGATGTGGGTTAACAGAAAGCCCGCCGCTACCGCTAGCATAGCCAGTGCTGTGGCAGGGCGTGTCCAACCTAGATCCGCCACGCGCCCAGCGATGGGCGCGGCTATGGCGCCCGCCACCCCGGCCAGCGCAAATAGGGCGATGCCGCTTTGAGAGAGTTCGAATATTGGCCCCGCCAGCAACAGCGGCGTAGTGGTCCAGAACAGGCTGAAAGCCGCGAATAGTGCAGCATGATAGAGAGCGCGGCGGCGCAAAATGGGAGTGTGGCGAGCAAGTCGTCCCATAGATGCCAGCAGTTGACCATAATGCAATTGCCCTCTTGGTACACGCGTGGGCAATTTCAAAGCCAGTGCGCCTGCCAACAGTGCCATCGTCGCAGCAGATGCGAAGAAAACCGAATGCCACGAGAAAATTTCCGTAAGGAAGCTCGATACCGGACGAGCCAGCATGATGCCCAGCATTAGGCCGCTCATCACATTACCAACCACGCGTCCGCGCATTACCTCCGGCGCCATGTGTGCCGCATAGGGCACCAACACCTGCACCGCAACAGCTCCGACGCCAATACCCAGCGACGACAGCAGAAAAGGTAAGGGACTCGTGGAAAGCCCTGCACCCAACAATGCTAGCGCCGAAACGCCCAGCAGCACGAGTGTCAACAAGCGGTTCTCGATCAAGTCACCCAAAGGCACTATCAGTAGCAAACCCATGCCGTAGCCGATCTGCGTCAGCGTTACGATCAGTCCAGTTGCTCCGGCAGACAGCCCGAGTTCAACGCTGATTAGCCCGGCCAATGGCTGGGCGTAGTAGATGTTTGCAGCTATCAGGCCACAGGCGACGGCTTGTAGCAAGACCAACCATCGCGAGAATGTCTGGGTTTCAGGCCTCGCATTGACCATTGAAAGTGGAGAGCTCATAGAATCCTTGTATAAGAGAACGTTCATGTCCTAAATAGGTAAAAAAATTAAATCAGCAATTTCAACGCAGCTTCGGACACCGCCAGCATCTCTTTTTTGCTGCGCCCAGTCTTCCCGATCACACGCATGCCTTGGAATATGCATAGCATCAGACGCGCCGTTGCCCGATGATCGAGGGCGGCGGGAATCGAGCCATCGGATTGTCCTTGCCGGATCAGTTCGCCCAGCATGAGTTCGCTTCGTTTTATTGAGGCCGTAACCCTCTGAGCAATCTCGTCGTCGAACGTAGCCAGCTCAGCCGCGCCGCCTACCACCATACATCCCAACTGACCTTGTATCCCGTAAGACGACGCGGCATAGAAATCGAGGAAATTGCGCACCCGCTCGTAACCATTTCGCCCCCGATCGATTGAATCGCGCAGGCGAGCATCTCGTACGCTCTTGTAGCGGTCGAATGCTGCCAGGAATACCCCCCGCTTATTCTTGAACGCCTTGTACACGCTACCCGAAGCCAGCTCCATCGCTTCTGTCAATTCGGCGATGGAGGTTGCGTGATAGCCACGCTCACAAAACATCAGGACAGCCTTGTCCAGCGCCTCGGCCATGTCGAACTCTCGAGGACGCCCACGGCTGCGGGGAAAGGTTGAGCTGGGCGAGTGTAGAACAATCATTGCTTCTGCATGTAAATATGGAAATATAATTTCCCTATATTATCACCGATGGCGACAGCTTGAAAAAAGCTGTCGCGAACAATATCAAGGCTCAACAAAGGTGGAATGACTAGACACGTAGTCATCCAACTCTCTCTGCACCTGAGTGCGTGTCTTGTCTGAACTGTGAACAATGACGGGGTACTCGGAGTCCTCGCCCAGTGTTATAAGGCCAGTGGTTTTGGCTTCTTGCAGTTCCGCCAACACTTCCGCACGGCTTTTGCTGGACGATGCTACCTCTACAGGATAGGGTTGTTCGCCGATGGTCACCAGGCCTTTGGCCTGGGCCTCCTGCAGTTCAGCCACAACCTGGGTGCGGGTTTTAGGAATATCCGCAGCGGCGTTCGCAACGCCAGCAACAGTGGAAAAAGCAAGTAAAGCTGCGATAGTAATAACTTTCACGGTACGAACCTCGTAGAAAAATAAGCCGGGCATTTGCTGTGCTCCGGATCAAGACTTTGTTTTGACGGGTTCAGTATGTGACAAGCTAGCGAACAGATAAATATGGGAAGAACGAATTCATAATTCCATACTCAGCAGTAATAACCACTTGTTGCTTGATGGAGAATTCATCGCTGTTAGTATCATTAGCAGAACAAATATGGAGCCATCCCTCAACGATATCGCGCTCTTTATAGAGGTTGTCGAGAGCCGCAGCTTTACGCGTGCCGCCTCGGCGCTGGACATGCCCGCGTCTACGCTTTCGCGCCGAATCAGTCAGTTGGAACAGCATATCGGCATACGTCTGCTTCATCGGAGCACCCGCAAAGTTGAGCTTACCGAAGCGGGCGCCGTTTACTTTGAGCGCTGCCAGCACATTATCACCGAAGCCCGCATCGCGCATGAACAACTGACCGAGACAGCCCAGCAACCCAAAGGAAAGTTGCGAATATCCATGCCCTCCAGCTTTGCCCTTACTTATATGCCGCAGGCTATCCAGGAATTTGGGCTGCGCTATCCCGAAATTCAGTACAAATACGGCCTGAGCGGGCAGCCCGACTCAAGCGTTCAGGTGCCTTGTTCTTTATGGCTTGTGCATCCTGTCATGCAACGGCAGTCCGGAATCAGCCCATTGCGATAGTGCAAAAAAGTCGAGCTGTCCCATTCCGGCCTGCTGGAACGACGCGCTGACCTGCCGGACCATCGAACTCAGAGGCAGTGCCAAATCAACTGCAGCACCCTCTCGGACTGCGAGGCCGGCATCCTTGGCTACAGTGTCCAGGCTCGCCGATGTGGCCGCCCATCCCAATGACTTCAGCATGTCGGCCTTGTACTGTATCAGCGGCGAAGACACGGCGCTTTCAGCCATTGCATCGACGATCATCTCGCGAGAAACGCCCAATCGCGTGGCCAGAGCAATGGCTTCGCCGACTAACAAGGGCACACAGCCCGCAATGATATTGATAGCGAGCTTGATGGCGCGCGCCTCTTCAGATTCACCACAGAAAATCACACGAGATCCAAGATGACATAAATAAGACTGCGCAGCGGCAAACGCGCGTTGCGTCCCGGAACAGTAGATGGTCAGTGTGCCAGACTCGGCAAGGCTGACACTACCAGAAACTGGCGCGCGGAGATATCTGTCTGCTTGGCGTCCGGCAGCAACCTGCCTCGACGCGCTCAACGATACGGTACTCATGTCGACCAGGGTGACAGCCGGATCAAGCATGGATCCGACCTTAAGAAGAGCTTCATCATCTGACACCATTGAGAACACTAGATCGCATTTTCGGCTCAGCGCTGCAACGCTGCCACACTCCGTCGCGCCTTGCTTTGCCAGCTCCTTGGTTGCTGTAGCACGCAAATCATAAACGGCAACCGGTATGTTGTTGTTCAGTAGGCGTCTGCACATAGGCGTGCCCATCTTGCCCAAGCCTATCCATCCCACATGAAGTTTAGTTTCCATTTTTATGCACCGAAATAAAGACGCCTGATTAAATCGCTGTTGTTCAGAGCCGTACGAGTGCAAGCCTCTAATTCGATCTTGCCGTGTACTAGCACATAGCCTGCGTCTGCGATTCGCGACGCTTGGTGAAAGCTTTGCTCCGCCATCAGTACGGTCAAGCCGAGTGACGCCTTCAACTTGGCAATAGTCTCCATTGTTCGAGTCACAAGGATCGGCGCTAATCCTACGGATGGCTCATCTATGATCAGAAGGCGAGGCGAAGACATCAGCGCGCGGCCCAAAGCCACCATCTGCTGCTCGCCACCGCTCATCGTGGACACCACTTGGCGCCGACGCTCGGCAAGACGGCCGAAGATTGAGTAACAAACTTCCAGATTGGCTGATCGTGCTGCTCGAGCGTGGCGTGGAAATGCCCCCAGCAGCAGATTTTCTTCCACGGTAGACTGCGGGAACAGTCGACGCCCCTCGGGCACGAGCACGATTCCCAGCTCCACGATTTCCTGCGTACTGAGGCCCAGGAGATCGATTTCATTTCCGTCGATGTTCGCAGTGATTGTGCCCCTATTCGCCGGCAGCATGCCCATGATGCAACGAATAACTGTCGACTTACCGTTGCCATTGGTGCCCAGCAATAGTGTCGTTTGACCGGAATCAGCGTCGAGCGACACCTCGCTCAGTACCTGGATGGCACCGTATCCAGCGGACAGACCCTTGACTGTGAGACTTGCGTGTTTATTGTCCAAGATATGCCCTCTCTATGCTGCTAAGTGCCAGAACGTTGTCCGGCACTCCGTCCGCGATTTTTTCGCCAGCCACTATGACGATCAGCCGCTGCGAAAATCGCGTAACGGCTCGCATGATGTGTTCAATCATGATCACCGATGTGCCGTTGGAGTTGAACTTCAGCAGTAGATCGAGAATCTCGTCCACCTCTGACCCAGACAATCCAGCCATCGCCTCGTCGGCGATGAGAAGATGGGGCGATGTCGCGATGCCCTTGGCCAGTTCCAATTTACGCAGTTCCACCTGAGTCAGCTTGTCCGGCATGACATCTAGCTTGCGGCCCAACCCAACATCACAAAGAGCGCGTGCGGCGACCCCCCTGATTACTTCAGCGGAATTGGCACCCGGTCGGTGAAGAAGGGGCGTGGACACGTTGTCGAGCAACGTCAGGCTCCAGAAAGGCCTGGGCAACTGAAAAGTGCGAACCAAACCGCGATGGGCGCGCTCGTGTGGCGGCAGGCGTGTGATGTCCGAGCCCTGAAACTGGATACACCCTGCACTGGAGGCTGTAACACCAGTAATGCAATTTACCAGCGTGCTTTTGCCAGAGCCGTTGGGGCCGATAATGCCAAGTCGCTCACCTGGATTAAGCTCAAGGCCAACGCCGTTTAGGGCGGTGAAACCTCCATACTTCTTTACAAGCCCTGTGACTGAGAGTTGTGGATTGATTGGCTCAGTCATGGCGAGCCTTTCGCAACTGTTTACGTATCCCTGCCAAACCGTTGGGTGCCGCTACAAGGAACACTATCATTAGAATGGCAACGAGCAGCAGGTGAAACGATGACGATATAGTAACGACTGCTATCTGCTGGATCACGGCGACGAAAATGGCACCCAATACCGGCCCAACCCAGGTACCGATGCCGCCGATTAGCACCATGGCCATCGTGTTGGCCGACATGGTCAGCCCGAAAAGCGACGACGGCTCAACAAACGTCAGGAAGTAGGCCGCCGGCGCACCAGCCGCCCCCATGAGCGCGCCACTCACGACGGCTGCCCATAATTTGAGCTTGAGTGTGGGAATACCTGCAGCTTCCGCCGCCAGTTCGTCGTCCTTCAATGCCTTCAAACCCGCGCCCGCGCGTGATTCTTCGATAAAGCGTCCTAACCACACAGCTGCGATGGCCATCAGCAGCATTGCCATAAAAAGATACTCGGTATAGCTGCTTAGAAAACCCGTGGTGAGATCCGGCCGAACAACGAGGGCACCTCGCGCGCCGCCGATGTAGTCCCAGTTCGTTATCAACGTCTCCAGCAACACTACTAGTGCCAACGTCGCGATCGAAAAGTACGCCCCCTTGACACGCAGCGTCAGATAACCGATCAACATTCCAAGCACGCCACTGACGATGGCCGCACAGCCAATGAGTATCGCGAGATTGCCGACGCCCAGCTTAAGTAGCAGCACAGCGACATAACAGCCAGCGCCGAAAAGACCCGCAGTGCCGAAGTTGACATAGCCTGCGTAACCGCCCAAGATGTTCCAAGCTACCGCCAGCACTACGTATTGTAGGACAGTGTAAGAAGCGAACCAGAGATATTCTGAACCGGCGAGATGCAGAGCGCCGAACAGGAGCGCGCCAACCGCCACGAACATGGCATTAAACATCCATTCCCTTTGATTGGCGACTGCGATCCGATGAGTGCGCAAGGCAATATAGGATTCTAATGAGTTCTGCACTGTTATCTCCTAGCGTGCAAATAGACCTTGCGGCCGAATTACCAGCGTCACAAGAAGTAGTACGAAGGCCACACATAGAGACCACTCTGGCCCTACGTACGTGGCGGTGAAGTTTTCGAGAACCCCGAAGACGACTGCTGCGACCCACGTCCCTCGTACACTTGCCAAGCCGCCGAGGATGCAGATAGAGAACATCCGGCCCAAATAAGTGTGGCCAGCCCAGGGGTCTACAGGTTGAATGAGCAGCAAGCAGATGCCCGCAAATGCACCGAGCGCCAAGCTTAGACCGAAGGCGAAGCTGCGGATACGTAGTGGGTCAATTCCTACGAATCTGACGGCAAGCTTGTCCTGACCGACAGCCGCAACAGCCCTGCCAATGAAGGTGTGCCGCAAGAACGCGATCATTCCTCCGCCCAGTATGGTAGCCGCCACAAATGGAATCAACAGCCGCATTGGCAAACTGAATCGGCCGATTTGCAGAGTTGTAGAGACGTACCATGCCGTGTTTATTTGTCGACGTTCCGGCCCAAATATCATAGCCAGCCCCGTCTCAAGCAAAAACAGCAGAGCGAAGAAAAGAGCCAATGCCTCGATGGATCCGCTTCGCTTGACCTCAAAAACCTTGAAGTACTGCCGGTAAAAGTACTTGCCAATAAAAAAGAAGCCTATCAGAACAAAGAGCCCGCACAGAAAGGGGTCCAGCCCGAAACGTGTTGCGGCAGCTTGGGTCAAGATGGCGGCACAGACCATAACAGCCGGCTGAGCTATGTTGACCACATCCAACATTCCAAAAGAGAGTGTTAGGCCAAGGGTTGCGAGGGCATAGAAACCTCCAAGCAGTAAACCGGAAATTAGCGTATTGACGAAGAGATCTATCATCATGGCGTGCCCTACCTGGCAAGGTAGGGCGTGACAACATCGCCCGTCTTGAACTGTGGCGGATAAAGGATTACTTGGACGCCAGGATGCTTAAATTGCTCAAGACTGTTTGGCGTCACATTGCGATATTGGACGAGCAAACTACGTTCTTGCGTCCACTCGCCGCCATCACCGAACCGCACCTCGCCGACTACTGTCTTGAACGCAGCCGAGCGCAGGACGTTCGCTATTAAACCTTGATCGAGCGACCCAGCCTTATCCACGGCCTGCGCAAGCACTTCCATGCGCGCATAAGCAAACGGGGGCACATAGAAACCCAGTGAATCAGCTCCTACTTTCTCCGCACGCTGCTGGTATTTGCGCAGGAACGCGCTAACACCTGGGAAGTCCATCGTTTTCTCTGGTACATATACGTCCCACGTCACCAAGTTGTTCAGCGCTGGGCCCATTTGCTTCTTAAACTGGCCTACCTGTGGTCCAATCACAGGGCCTCCGACCATCATCGCCTGTACACCTACCTCTTGGAATGCGCGAACGAGGCCTGCAGAATCTCCTGGTAGGGTAGCAAGGAAAATCAGGTCGGGCTCCACCGCCTTGATCGACCGCGCTATCGGGCTGAAATCCACAGTCGACGGCGGATATGAACGGTCGTACACCACTTTGATTGAGTGGCCCTCCAGGTTCTGCCTGATACCGTCAGTGGCCTTCTTCGGAAACTCTGCATCGGCACCGACAATGGCAATCGACTTCGGAGCGGGGTTCAAAGTCGTGGCAACTTGCACGAAGCCTTTCGATAGCGACAGTGCAGGTTCGGGGCCCAAAGGCATCATCGAAAAGTAGCGGTTGTATTTGAACAGCGAGTTGGCTTGGGTACCAAACAATCCGATGTAGGCCATCTTACGCTGAATGACGGAGGGCATCGCTGCGATGACATGTGCGGTGCTGTATCCAGAGAGCACTAGATCTATCTTGTCAACATCCAGCAATTTGGCATAGATGCCCGGTATCGCCGAAGACGAGCTTTGATCATCGTAATACACGAGCTTTACGGGACGCCCAAGCAACCCACCTTGCGCGTTGATCTCTTCGTTCCAAATCTGGGTTGCCAGCAGTGCCGCTTTGCCGCTGGCTGCCAACGCTCCGGAAAGGGATATTGAAAAGCCAATTTTTATAGGCTTGGGGCTCTGCGCGTGGCTTATTGCCGGAATGCCCACAAGTGAAAGTGCTGCTGCACTCAGAAGCTCTCGCCGTGTAGTCATGATTTTCGCCCATTTATGAACATGATGGAGCAATGATGCAAATTAATGCACACGTGTGCAATCGGGTGAAACCCTAACAATAACGGGTCCGTGGTTCCGATGCAGTCAAAGCTCTTGCACATGGAACGCGATTAGTTTTTTCCTGGGCAGATCCTTCAACTATGCAGCGGCGATAGTGGACGAAAAGGGCGTATTGCACGCTATGGACTTGTTTGCCACGGAGTTGCGCCGTAATACAGCAATGCTAGGGTTGACTCGACTCACCGATGTGGATGCCAAATATTTATATAGTGTGTTCGCATACTGCTAGCTAAGAGGCATCAGTGACGCAGTAGGAGCAAGAGCCGAAATTTGTTTGTTTATGAGTGCCTGCAAATACCTACCACGCTCTATGATTGTTTGCGTAAATTGGTGTTTGCAGTAAGCATTCGCTGGTGCCCCCCCGTGAGTCGAGCACGGCACCAACGGATTATAAGTTCGTCGCCAACGGGCTACGCCTAGGAAAATCAAGCATAGGTGAGCGTAAGCTACAGAACAAAAAAATAAACTGCGACACTAGTTTAGGGCAGCTTGGAGAAGGTGGGCAAAACTAAGTTCTGTACCGCTGGAGTACCGCCCTCTGGAGCAATATTGAACCCGTAGGAGGTCATGGCAATGGCTCCCACGGATTGACGATGGTCACTCCCGTAGGCTTGAAATCGGCCACGTTGCGCGTGACCACCTCCATGCCGTGTACCAATGCCGTCGCCGCTATGAGCGCGTCGCGCTCACCGCGCTTGTCAGGCACATGCAGCCGAGCGCTGCGCCACCGCGGTATCGATAGGCAACGTGCGTCCGGAGAACTCGGGTAAGACGTGCTGATCCAGCCACGCGCGCAGCATGACCCTCTGAGTTGCGTCCTTGCGTTCAATCGACAAAACGCCAAGCTCCAACTCCATGATGGTGATCGCCGATACGAAGAGGTCGGCGGCATCGACGCTTTCCGTCCATGCCGTCATATTCACATCGGCTTTGCCAAGCCGTACCTTGCGCAGCTCGGACAGGACGTTGGTATCGAGCACATACATCATCAGAGATCAGCCGGTCGGGCTCCAATGGTCACGCGCGGTGGCTCAAACTCGATGTCTGCAACACCTGGCATCGCCAGCGCATCAGCAATGTTGCGTCGCTGCTTGGTCAACCGCTGATAGTCATCGAAGCTTAACAGCACGTGAGCAGGTTTACCGCGATCCGTGATGAACACCGGGCCGCTCTTGGTGGCCTTCTTTGCTCGCGTCACGTCCTGATTCAACTCTCGACTAGATAGGGTCGTGATGGTCATAGAGCGCCTCCAGCATCAGCAATAGTAGGAACGTTACTACAAAACCAATCGAAAGGGCTCTTCCTCATTAAAGGGGACACCGACGGCTCTCCATCATTAAAGGGGGACAGCGACATTCATTAAACTTGTTTTTGCGAAGAACGAGCTTAATGGAAGGAATGCCGATGTCCCCAGTCGATTCTATCTTAGGAATCCAAGATTTAGTAGTTGAGCATGTCGAGCGAGGCCGAGAGATTCATGTCTGGGCCAAGCCGTGTTGTGAATGGTGGGCGGTACTGGGTTCGAACCAGTGACCCCTGCCGTGTGAAGGCAGTGCTCTACCACTGAGCTAACCGCCCCAGGCAACGATACTATCGTGCTGGAGAATTGAGGCCGCTAGTTTAGCACAAACCTGAACCTGAACATCCAGCGCTGGCGGATAAGCGGCTGGCGGCAGGACAAAGCCTGCCCTCAGCCGTCACGCCCTTAATTTCCGCCCCGCCAGTTCCAGCAACAGCAGCAAGACCGTGATGATGATCAGGAACGCGCTGATGGCGGCGATGATGGGTTCCATGTTCATGACCAGACTGTTCCATATCCTCACCGGCAATGTTTCGCTTTCCAGGCCAGAGAGGAAAAGAGAAATAATCAGCTCGTCAAAAGACGTCAGAAAGCTGAAGAAGGCCGCCGAAATGATCCCCGGTGCCGCCATGGGAATCACAATACGTGTAAACGTATAAGTCTTGCTTGCCCCGAGACCTTCGGCAGCGCGTTCAATGGACACATCAATCCCTTGCAGCGAGCTGATCAGAATCAACAGCACGATGGGCAGTGCCAGCGAGGCATGACAAATGGAAATCCATATTCTCGAGCCCACCAGGTCCAGCGGTACGGACGCAAAATACAGTGCTACGGCAGTGATAATGGTAGGAATGATCAAGGGCAAAAGACAGAATGAAATGATCAGCTTCTTGTTGCCGAACTTGCCTCTGACCAGCGCATAGGCGCCAAGAAACCCGAGTGATGTCGAAATCAGGCTGGATAGCACGGCGATCATCAGGCTCGATAGCAAAGCGTTCATCCACTCCGGGCTCGAAAAGAACTCGACATACCAGCGCGTGGAAAAGGCAGTCGGTGGGAAGATCATGTAGCTGCTCTTCCCAAAGGACATGACGACAACGATGAGTATCGGTGCAATCAGAATCAGGCACAGGACGCCTGTTATCAGGTTGGTGATGCTTATCTGCTTGAGCATGTTCATGTCGCCTCTCCTATTTGCCCAGCATCTTGTCCAGGTCGGTGTACCGGCAATAAATCGCGTAGATCACCAGGGTGATGAGCAGCAGAAACAGCGATAACGCCGAGGCGAGCGGCCAGTTCATGGTGACTTCGATATTGCGCTGTATGAGCATGGCCATCATGACATCGCTCGGGCCGCCCATCAGCGCAGGGGTGATGAAAAACCCGACGGCCAGAATGTAGACAATCAGAAAGCCGGAGACGATGCCAGGCATGCTAAGCGGGAAGAACACCCGGCGAAAGACATAGAAATTCGACGCCCCCATGCTTCGTCCTGCCTGCATGAGCCACATGTCGATGCCCTTCATTGTTGAAAACAGAGTCAGCACAAAGTATGGAAGCAAGACGTACGTCATGCCGATCACGACGCCGGTCATGTTGTACATCAGATTGAGCGGCTTCTCGATCAGGCCGATATACATCAAGAACTCATTGATGACGCCTTTTGTGCCCAGAATAATCATCCACGAATAGGTTCTGACAATAATGGACGTGAAGTACGGCACAATGACGCAGATGATGATCAATGTGAACTTGAGTGAATGCGATCTGGCCAGCGTGTAGGCGATGGGATAGCCCGCCAACAGAGCCAGCAGCGTCACCACGAACGATATCCATACGGTTTTCCAGGCAACGGTCACAAACAGCGACGAGGTAAAAGTCTCGTACAGCATCGCTGCGAAGTTGCCTTCGAAATCGATCGCCGATTTGATGAAGAACCATGCAATGGGCAGCACGAAGAACAAAAGAAGAAAGCCCAGAACGGGATAGATCAACCGGTCGGTGCCCGACGAAGGCCGTTGTGCGCTCAGCGCGCCCTCGCGCGGCAAGGCAAGGTCAGCCATGATTGATAATCCTTATATCCGAGGCTTGCTTCCAGCCTATGGCTACAGAGTCGCCCACATCAAAGGAACGCATATCAGATAAGTTGGCTGAGTCGGCATATATGCTGAACTCATCATCCAGGCCAATCTGATACCTGACAATGCTGCCCAGGAACGAAACGTTCCGGATGCATCCTGTCAGCCCGCTGTCGCTCTGGCTCATGGTGCCGGTCAGGGGCGCCAGCACCACTCGCTCGGGGCGAATGAAAAGATGGTCGCCGTCTTGCATGCCCATGCGCTGCCGATAATCAACCGCAAGCCGTGAATAAGGCAGTATGTTGGCCTCGCCAAGAAAGCCTGCGGCAAAGACATTGCGCGGCGACTCGTACACTTCTTTTGGCCGGCCCAGTTGCTCTATACTGCCATTGTTCATGATCGCGATGCGATCAGACATATTCATGGCTTCTTCCTGATCGTGCGTCACAAAGACGACCGTCATGTTCAGCTTGCGCTGCAGCTCCTTGATCTCCATCTGCATCTGATATCGCAGATTCTTGTCCAGCGCGCCAAGGGGTTCATCCATCAATACGACTCTGGGATGAAACACCACGGCGCGGGCCAGCGCAACACGTTGCTGCTGGCCACCGGACAATTCTTTGGGGAGACGCTTGGCGAACGACGACAACCGCACCAGATCAATAGCCCACTGCGCCCGTTCAAGACATTCTTTGCCGGAAAATTTCCTGACCTTCAAAGGAAACATCACATTTTCCAGCACACTCATGTGCGGGAACAAGGCATAGTTCTGGAACACCATGCCTAGATTGCGCTGCTGCGGACTCAGATAGCTGATGTCCGCCTCATCCAGCAGTATCTGACCTGAATCGGGCATTGCAAAACCGGCGAGCATCATCAGCGTGGTGGTCTTGCCTGACCCGCTCGGCCCCAGCAAGGAAAAGAACTCGCCGGGCGCAATGTCCAGGTTGATGTCATCAACGACGGTCAGTTCGCCGTACTTTTTGGTAATGCCGGCGAATCGAATGCGTCCGCCGTTGCTCACGCTTGCAGTGCCCATTTTGCCCACTCCTTACCAACTTCCGAACGGTTCTTGGCCCACCATTTGGCATCCAGCAGAAAACCATGCTCACGCGTGCGATCCCCGCCTGGAATCTTTTCACGCAGATCGGGGGTGAGCGCCTCATAAGCTGTCTTGGTGACCGGCCCGCTATTCCATAAGGAACTGAATTTGCTTTGCACTTCCTGGCTGAGACAGAAGTCGATGAGTTTCTGCGCATTTTCCTGATTCCTGGCCTTCTTGAGTATGGAATATGCCTGCACATGCACCCCATGCTGATTCCAGTTGATGGCCAGCGGCGATCCGCTTTCGATGCCTTTGAGAATGCGTGTGCTCCACACCGAGCTTACGTCGGCTTCTCGGGTTGACAGCATCTGTACTGACAACGCGCCGGATGACCAGAACTTGGCAATCGCCGGTTTGATACGCGACAAGGACGCGAACGCACGAGGAAGATCGAGCGGGTAAAGCTTGTCCATAGGGACGCCATCGGCCAGCAACGCAAACTCGATATTCGGGGCGCCCGTATCGATATCTGCCAGCGCCCTGCTTGCGGGAATGCGCTTGTAATCCCAGAAATCGGCCCAATTTGCGGGTACGGAGCCCTGGTTGAATTTTTCGAGGTTGTACCCCATTACATCCGCATATACAAAATTCCCGACATAGTTGTCGTGCTTGTACTCTGGAAGAATATCGTCCGGATCGGTGTACTTGAACCCCGCATAGTTCAACGGCGCGAGCTCGTCTTCCCATTGCAGCAACACGCTGTCATCGTTGTCGATGATATCGATCTCCACATTGCCCGATTTCAGCATCGCCTCCAGCTTTCCCGTCGTCGTCGCTACCGGGATCACACGAATGCCGGTTTCCTTGGCAAAGGGCTCATAGATAAGCTTTTTCCGGATGTCGTCGTAGGCCCCACCCGGAGAGCGGATCACAACCCGCTCTTGCGCCGCTTCCGCATTCTTTACCCAGAACATCGGGGCTGCCAAGGTGGCGCCCGCCAGCTTCAGGACCGAGCGCCGCGAAACCGGGCTGGTCACCAATCTGTTTTGTTTGCTCATGATGCTGTCTCCTAAAATCGATTTATAGCGTAAGGTGCAACGTCGATGGTGTTGGCGGTACCTGTAATCAGGTTTGCCAGTATTTCGGCAGATACAGGCGCGCCGGTGATGCCGGTATGGCCATGGCCAAAACCCAAGAACAAACCGGGCATATTGTCGAGCCCCCCGAGGATGGGCAGGCTGTCTGGCGTCGAGGGGCGAAACCCCAGCCAGAAACGGTCTTTTCGACTGGTGTCCAGTGCGGGAAACAGCCGCTTGGCATGCGCGACAAGGGCTGCTTCCCGGCTCATGTCCGGCTCAGCGTCCAGGCCGGCAATTTCCACAAAACCAGCAACCCGGATGCTTTCTCCCATGGGCGTTACGCCAAACGCATGCTCTTTATGCATCACAGGCATCGGTAAATCCAGTGCACTGCTGTCGAAAGACACGTGGTAGCCGCGCTCGGTCTCAAGTGGAATATCAATGCCCAAACCCTTGAGCAGCCTTTTGCTCCAGGCGCCGGCACAGATCACGACGCGGCTCGAGCGCAGATCGCTGCAACTGGTAATGATGCGAAAACCTGCCCCATCTGAGTGAGGGCTGATTCCATTGACCCTTTGCTGCAGGAACTCGCCCCCGCCATCGATAAATTGCTGGAACAGACGCTGCACCAGTTGATAAGGCGTGGCAACATAGCCATTGTTTTCGTAGAGCTGTGCGCGGCGCACTGTGCGCGCCATGCCAGGCATCAGCTCGGTAATTTCCTCAACACTCAGGTCTCGCGCGACCACCCCCTGCTCCGCGCGCAGGCGGTCGGCAAGGAGGTCTCCCGCGGATTTTCTGGGTGTATCCCATACGTGCAATTGCCCGCTCAGCCGTATCACTTCATTGAAACCCCTAGCTCCAAGCAGATTCCGATAGTGGACCAGGGCATCCTTGTGAAGTCGCCTGAGTGCGCGACAGAGAAGCGATACGTGCTTTTCGCTGGCTCCCGATCTGATCCATTTCAACAACCATGGCGAAGCGTAAGGAAGATAGCCGGGGCGGACACTGAGTGGCCCTTGCGTGTCGAACAACCACTTGGGGACGTTCCTGAGCATGCCCGGCATCGCAATGGGAATGCAACTGTCTATGCTGACCAGGCCCGCATTGCCAAAGGAGGCGCCGGTTCCCGGATCCCGCTCGTCGATGATCCGCACCGCGACGCCACGCTGCTGCAGCGCCACGGCCGTGCATATACCGACTATGCCTGCACCAACAATGCTGACCCGCTCCATATTGCTCCCTGTGCTGTCTTCGTGCGAAGCGCATGAATGCTCATGGGCAGAAATACGTCATTCTTTTGTTCTGCCCGCTGTGTTCTCCAGTGCCTAATGTGCCCGCAGTCACTTAATATGTAAAATGAAAAAAACAATGCCTATTAATTCGTTAAACTCATAATGAATCTGAAACAGGTCTCTCATATCATTGCGCTTGCCGAAACGCTCAGCTTCAGCAAGGCGGCTGCCAACGTTCACTTGAGCCAATCGGCCCTGAGCAAGAGCATTGCCTTGCTGGAAGAAGAAATAGGCATTCAGATCTTTGAACGGACGACGAACAAAGTCGAGGTCACGCCGTCAGGCCGCCATGTTCTGGCCCATGCCCGGCATCTGTGGTCCGAGGCCACCAATTTCAGGAAGAACATCGAATACCTGAAAACCGGTGCCTTGGGCGGCGTCTCGGTCGGATCGGGGCCTTTTCCCGCAACGTGTTATCTGGATGCGGCCGTCAGGGAATTCCACACACGCTACCCCAAGGTATCCTTGACCCTGAATATCAATCACTGGGGCAATCTATTGACAGAATTGCACGCGGGCAAGATTGATTTTTTCATGGCTGATATCCGCAATATTGATGATGATCCGATGCTGGATTTCACGCCGGTAGGCGGGCTGACGCTTGCCCTATTCTGTGACCGCAACCATCCTTTGGTCGCCGATGACCCGCAGCGCCTGATTGCGCCGACCGAAATACTGGACTATACGTTGGCGTCTGTGAGCCTGCCTACACCCGTATTCCTCGAGCTCAAGCAGAGCATGGGCCTGGGGCATAACGACACCTTTGCCGTCAATATAGAATGCGACGATATTGCACTGATAAACCGGCTGATCCCGGGATCAGATATTCTTTTTGTCAGCAGCAATCTGATGATGGAGGAAAAGTTCTGCAGCAATGACGTGGTCAAGCTCAATATCCCCATGGCACGCAATCGTTTCGGCGAATGGGCATTGGTCAAAATAAAAAACCGCACGCTCACGCCCAGCGCGTCGCTGCTTGCCGATCTGCTCGTTGATTTGATTCGCACCGGCAGTGCCGCCGACAACGAAAAGCACGGTTTTGCAGGCAACAAGCCGCTCAACTTCCTGACACAGAACAAGCCCTGGCCTGCCTCATGAGGCCACGACTTCTCCGCGCCACACGCAAGGCTGGCCCGCCGCTTTGTCCAGCGCGTCCAGGTACGCGTCATGTTCAGCCAGTTCAGCCTCGCTGGCCATGACGACCTTGAGCGACGACAAGTCTACGTGTCCGATCTCGACACCATCAATGCCATTGCCCTGTTCTTCCTGAAAATCCATCAACAGCGCATCCTGCCCGCGCGTCATGGCCAGCCATACGTCGGCCAGCAGCTCGGAATCAAGCAAGGCGCCGTGCAGGGTGCGATGCGCATTGGAGATGCCATAGCGTTCGCACAAAGCATCCAGCGAGTTGCGTTTGCCCGGGTGAATCTCGCGCGCATGCAACAGCGAGTCGGTGATTTTTCCGCACAGCCTGTCGAATTCGGGCAACCTGCATCGGGCCAACTCGGCATTCAGAAACTTGGTGTCGAATGACGCGTTATGGATGATCACCTCCGCATCCTTGACGAAGTCCACCAGTTGCTGCGCCACTTCTTCGAAACGAGGGTGCTGAGACAAAAACTCTGTGGTCAGGCCATGCACGGCCAGCGCTTCGGGATCGCTGTCGCGGTCGGGATTCAGATACAAGTGAAGATGCCGTCCGGTCAATGTCCGGTTTTCGACTTCTACGCAGGCGAGTTCGACAACCCGATGCCCCTGGGAAGGATCCAGGCCGGTGGTTTCGGTATCAAGAATTACCACCCTGTTAGTCATATTTTGTAAACTCCATTTATGCTTACCTAAACGATTTTCCCTATCGCCCTCTAAGATATCACAGAGGCCGAAGCCCAGAAACTTGCCCTTGTAGTAGCCAATACCAAATGACAAGAGGGCCGGATAATGACAGCTACCGCACTGAAAGAATCGGATAAGCAACTAAATCTCGATGTAAATCTGGATCGTACTGACCGTCCGGAGTTCAAACACGGTGATCTCTTCTGGGAGGGGGACTCATTAAAGTGGATTGGCATGATGAGTGTGAATTACTCCGCTTTCAAGGTATTGGCACCCGAGACCCAGCGCTCGCTTCGAGATCACCTTATTTTATTTGCCAAGCAACGCAAATATTCGATTCGCACATTTCAATGTATGGTGCAAGCTCTTGGCCGACTATGCCATTGTTACCCCTAGCGCCTATTACTGGACACACCCATACATGGGAGACCGCAGCTACTCGAAAACGCGCGGAGCCTTTGCTCCACAGTCTGTAAAAAACAAAAAGGTTCCAGACCAGGACGCTTTGCTCGCGATTGCGGAAGTATTCAGTCGCAGGTATCTCCACCCGCTTGAAGACATCGATGTGCTGGTCACCAGCATTACCGCACTTCTGCTCTCTGCGCAGATGCGCATCATGGAAACCGTACAATTTAGAGTCGATTGTCTAGCCCGCGACAAGGACAAAGACGGCAAGACCCAGTATTACCTGAAATACTGGGTCCCCAAAATCAACTCCTTTGCTCGCAAACCAATACCGGAAACAATGGCGGAGACGGCCATTGAAGCCATCCGGCGATTGAATCCTCATTTTCCATACCAGGGGCCTGTTGGGTTTGCTGCGGTTCCTCCTCTGAAAATGTCCGAATCACTGCTTTGCTGCCTGCGCTACCAATTCTCGACCGAATGGACTACTAGCCCCATCCTACTCACCCCCTTCGACCCGAGTTACTATTCAGCGCGGCTGAGCGCATCAACGAAAGAAAATGGAAAGCCGTGTCATTATTGCTTCTACACCCGCCATGGCTTTGAACCGGTCAAGCTCAAGTCGCACTCGCCACGCCACTTGCTCAACCGGCTGGCGAAACAAAGCGGAATCTCAATCGATGTAATCACGGCGTGGAGCAGTCGCACTTCAAGTCGGCAAACCTTGACCTATCTCGATAATGACCTGGGCGAAGCAGCGGATGGAGGCCATGGAGCGAATAGCCAAACTTCAGGAAAAGAACGATCAGTTGAAGGCAGAGATTGCCAAAATGGCGGAAATTGCCTAACGGTTTATCTACAATGCCTCGGTACACGGCCTCAAGCGCGAGCAACAGATGAAACCTCTCGAAGAAAAGAAGTTGCAATCCTAAATACCGAAAGTCATATAACAGTGAGAAGAGTCCCACGGTCAGCCAAAACCAAAATTCAAAATTGTGCTAGAAGAAACGGTCACGCCCGGAAAGGCTGTCTGGATTGAACCGCAGCGAACTATCTTGCTCATGTCTCTCTCGTCAGGTGTTTGCATGCACGACATGTAGCAGTCTTAATATCTATAAAGGGGTTCTTCGCTGTCGTCCAGGGGGTAGAAGGGTCGAGCGCAGATGGTCCAGTTCAGTTTCTGCAGGTCCGCTCGACCGGCTCCGGGGGTATCCAGGGCATACAGGCGTGGTGCCCATGAGTAGGCTTGCCGGTAGTTCATTGGATTTTTCACGACGACAAACTTAAAACCTCTGATGTCTATGCCGGCAGCCGCATATTGCTCGTCTGCATACTCGTACGCAGACCGGCTGGTAACGAGGATAGTGACGTTGCCGCTGCGCAAGACCGCTGCATGGCCGACGGTAGAGCGTGCGCCTGCCATGGGTCCACCTTTGTACGTGAAGCGGCCATCAGGCATGCTGATCACCTGGGCCGATAAGGTGACGGGGCCGCCATGCCGGTTTTCGATCTTATTGCCGATGCGACATTCGATAAAAGCGCCGACGCCCTGTGATTTGGCTTGCTCCACTACATCCGAATCGACGATCTGCACAAGGAGGCTCTCCTTGGCGCCTGAGCTTAAGTATTGGTCCAGCACGTATGCACTGTCGCCGGCGGCGCCCGCACCCACTGCGTCGGACATCTCGCTCAGCACAACCGGTTTGCCGGCGACGGCTCTTCCCCCTTCTAGTGCTTCGTCCAGGGTAACCAACTGGACCTCAAAGCGATCTCGTGCCTTCCATAAGTCGGTGACTACCTTACTAAGCAAGGTTTCCGGTGAATCTAGACTCCCGTCGGAAACCATGACAAATGCAGTGCCGCCATCCTTGCGCTCAGCCCAGGGGGTGGACGGAAAATAGCTTACGGATAGAACACCTGGCAACGCCTCCAACGCGCGACTAGCCTTGTACGCCTCACGCATGGGTGTGTTGTTCCGTGTGCCAGCCATGGTCGGCGACACCAGCATGGCCAGCTTGGTCATGTGCAGCTTCAACGGGGTCGCCTTGGATATCGTACTGATCAGAAGGCCGGCCGCTCGTGCGCCGGTTTCGAAGGCGTCATCATGTGGGTAATGTTGATACCCTACGATGGCGTCGCAAAGCTCAACCATCGCGGGCGTGATATGGGCATGCAAATCGCAACTAATGACCAGCGGCACCGCCCCGGTTCGGTCGCGTACAGCCTGCAAGAGTTCTACTTCGGCGTTGTCCGTTTGCTCGCAGATCATTGCGCCATGCAGTGCGAGGTAAACACCGTCTACTGAGGCCTGCCCTAGTTGGGCAAGAAGGCGTTCCTTGAGTTCTTCAAAACACTCCCGTGTAACCATACCGCCGGCACCGCCATGCGTAGCGATCAGGGGATGGACTTCAGCACCCGCCGCGTCGAACACTGATAAGGCACCGGAAACCTCGACCTCGCCGCCGCGCAGCGACGAAAGCATATCTCCGCCTTCAAAGTAGTAGGTATCGTGGAAGGCCTGAATCGTCGTTTTGCTCAACGTGAAAGTATTTCCCTCGAAAAGTATGCCACCGACCGCAATCTTCATTTCTTTCTCCTGGTTTTGCTTATCCAAAGGGGCTTTAAGTGCTGACAGTTCCTCACACAGATACCGGTACGCTGAGGCGCGGGTCGCGGTGAGCTTCCCAGTAGAGGTCTCTGAGGCGTAATGAGGTCGTGGATCCTCCGTTACCGATCTTGCGATCATTCACGTAGCGGACGGGTATGATCCCACCGGCGGTGGTGGTAAGGAAGACTTCGTCTGCCGACAAAACGTCCGCTGTAGGCACGTCGCGTTCTTGTACCGCTAGCCCTAACTGGGCGCAGAGCTCGATTGCCGTTTTGCGGGTTATGCCTTTAAGGACGCCTGTGCCCGGCGTGGCCACCGTGTCTCCTTTAACGGTAAACACGTTGAAGCCGGCCCCTTCCACGATATTGCCATGTCGATCGGTAAGGACCGCCAGGTCGGCATCGGCGTCGAAAGCGTCATACTGACCACGCACGAGATCCAGCCAATGGTAGTTCTTGATGGTAGGATCCACAGATTGCGGCGAGATTCGTTCAACCTTGCTGATATGCAGCCGGACGCCTTTCTTTTGTTCTTCAGGCGTAGCAACCCATGAGAAGGGTACGACGAAGGCATAGAATGCGTTAGTGCAGCGGCGAGGGTCTCGCGAGTTGCCATCGGGAACTCCGCGCGTGCAGATCATTTCTACGTAAGCGCTCTTTAATCCCGACGCCACGACACAGCGGGCAAGAATTTTTTTGATGTCCTCCCGCGTATAGTCGATGGACATGTGCAACCGATCAATGCCGTTCATGAAGCGATCTAAGTGATCGTCCAGCCGGAAGAAATGGTTTTCCCATACGTGAACCACGTCATAAGTGGCATCCGAATGAATAAACCCCCGGTCCAGAATAGGTATTCTAGCTTCTGCTATGGGCACAATTTTTCCGTCTACGAATCCGACCCCTTCGGTTGCGACGGACTGGGAAATGGTGGTGGACGCCTCATCGTCCGCAATCTGTAGGTAATTTGTATTCGGCATAGTGATTCAACCATATCGGTAAGGTGGGCGCTGCAGCGGCTCCAGCGCCCTGTTTGTTACTTGGCTTTCTCGATATTCCAGAACAGATATACCGGAGCGTCGATGACGCCACTAAGCTTCTTGCTGTACGCGGACGGGACTTGATATTCGCCCAGCGGAACGATGACCCCTTCGTCCAGGATGATCTCCTGTAACCGGTGGACCAGTGATTTCTGTTCTGCGGAGTCGGTGGTAAGTGAGAACTTGTCGCGTAGTTCTTCGATCTCCGGAAAGTCTGGCCATCCAAACCACGCTTTGGGGCCATTGGCGGCAACAGCGGGGTAACGCAGCGGGTCCAGCATGTCGGTCAGGGGCCAGCTCGTTACGAATATGTTCCATCCGCCTTCGCCCACAGGCTTGGTGCTCGTCCGTCGCGATGCAAGTGTCTGCCAATCCATGGATTGCATTTCCACCTTGAATCCCGCTTTTCGCAAATCTTGCGCCATGACGACGGGTTGGGCAGACAAGAGCGGGTTGTCGGTGGCATGAAGAAGTACTACCGGAGCGCCGTCGTAATTCGCTTCCTTCAGCAAAGCTTTGGCCTTCTCTACATTAGGCTTGATGATCCAGTCGGTATCGTCCGTAAATGCAAAAGGTCCGCGACATCCAAACACTGCGCCGCAAGTTTGAAAATACTCAGGATTGCCGACTACAGCCGTCATGACGCCTTGCTGCCCGATGGCGTGCATCGCGGCCTTCCGCAGCAACTTGTCATTGAAGGGCGGTTGCGTGAAATTGAATCGATACACGGATTGGTAGCCCAGCTTTCCGATCAGTTGAACCTGAATATCTTCGTTCTGTTGAACCACAGGCAGCAAGTCGAATGGCATGACCTCCATGTAGTCGATTTCGTTGTTCATCAGTGCGTTGACCGCTGTCATCTGATCCGGCATCGTGACCCATTCCACACGGTCGACCTTCACGACTTTGCCGCCGGCCGTCCAGCTTGGGGGCTCGGAACGGGGAATGTAATCGGTGTTTCTCTCGTAGACAACCTTGGTGTTGGGTCGGAACTCGTTGGCGATGAACTTGAAGGGACCAGAGCCTATGTGCTCTTTAACCGCTTCTGTGGAGGGCGTCTCGGCCATCCGCTTGGGCATCATGACGGGCACAGGCCCGCCTACCTTGGACAAGCCTTGCAGCACCAGCGGGGTGGGATCGGTCACGACGATCTCGAAGCGTTTTTCATCGAGAACATTCATGGCCGAAACCATAGGCATCAGCATCTGCCCAATTTTGTCCTGTTGCGCCCAGCGCTTGATGGACGCAATGCAGTCCTCGGAGGTAACAGGCGCGCCGTCATGCCACTTCAGTCCGTCTCGTAAGGTAAACGTGTAGACTTTGCCGTCGGCGGACTCTTCCCAGTCCGCCATTTGCGGCTGGACCTTATAGTTTGAATCCAGCGACAGCAGCGTGTCATAGATCATATAACCGTGGTAGGTCGACATGCTGATCGTGGTGATCGCAGGATCCAACATGCGAAGGCCGGACTGCATCACTGCGGTGATCGTTTGCGCCGAGGCGCTTGGTGCCGCCAGACAAGCGACGGCGACGGGTGCGGCGGACAAGAAAGACTGGACTAATCGTAAGATAGATAAAGGCTGCGGTTTGGGTGGCATGCTACTCTCCTAGAAGTTGGCTTTTATCGCTGCTACGAGGCAATGGCACGAGCCTGCTTATCGTCGAGGACGCGCAAGTTCTTGAAGTCCCAATTGCGTCCAGGGGCCGCCGCCAGCAGCGAGCGGGTGTAGATGGCTTGTGGGTGGCTAAGAATATCCAGAGCGGATCCTTGTTCCACGATGCGTCCTTGCTGCATGACGATGATGGTGTCGCAGATCTGTGCGGCGACGCGAAGATCATGCGTTATGAAAAGAATGGCGATGCCTGTACGCTCGCGGATATCGTCCAACAAGCGCAGAACCTGGGCTTGTACCGATACGTCCAGGGCGGATACCGCCTCATCTGCTACCAGGATGTCCGGCTCCAGCGACAGTGCTCGCGCAATACATATTCGTTGGCGCTGCCCTCCCGAGAATTGATGGGGGTAGCGCTGCATGGCGTCCGCCTCCAGCCCGACGAATTCGAGCATTTCAATGGCCTTCGCCTCCGCCTCGGGGCGCGCCATGCCAAAGTTCGTAAGCCCTTCAATCATGGAGTCGCGGATGCGAATCCTGGGATTCAGCGATCGGTAGGGGTCTTGGAATACCACCTGAATGCGCCGCCGCAGGGGACCGAGTTCGCGCCGGGAATAGCGAGAGATGTCCATTCCGCCAAGGGAGATCTGACCGGACGTCGGGTGAATCAGATGCATGATGCAACGTGCGACTGTCGATTTTCCGGAACCGGATTCCCCCACGATGCCCGCAACTTCGGCGCGTTGTAGTCCAAGGTTGATATCTTGCGCCGCGGTAACGGAACTGCCGGTGCCGAACAGGCGTTTTCGTGTATAGGTTTTGCTTAATGAGACGACGTCCAGGACAGGCTCGCCGGTCAATGGTACGCGTTCGACAGGTACGAGACTGGGCACCGAGGTAACCAAGTGGCGCGTGTAAGGGTCGGCGGGTCGGGTGAGAATATCAGTACGGGTACCTGTTTCGACGATCCTGCCTCTTCGCATGACGACTATTCGGTCGGCGATCTCGGCGACCACGCCGAAGTCGTGTGTAATGAACAGCACTGCTGTGTTCTGCTGTTGTTGAAGCTCTCTTACCAGCGCCAAGATCTGCTTTTGCGTCGTAACGTCCAGGGCCGTTGTCGGTTCATCGGCAATCAGCAGCTTTGGCCGCAATATCAGCGCCATCGCGATGACGATACGTTGCCGCTGTCCCCCAGAAAGCTGATGTGGATACGAGGCATAGATACGTTCGCAGTCTGGCAAATGTACTGAAGCCAGCATATCGAGCACGCGCTGGCGCCTTTCGGCGGCGCCAAGGTCGGTATGCAGGCGTAGAACTTCCTCGATCTGCGAGCCTGCTGTCTGGATCGGATTCAGGGCCGTCATGGGCTCTTGAAACACCATGGACATCTGGGCGGCACGCATACGGCGCAGCTGTTCGTCAGTCGCCGCCAAAACATTCTGGCCCTGGACAAGAGCCTCTCCGGCCTCGACGACGAGTTCATTGCGCGGTAACAGCCCCATGATGGCCAGGGAGGTTACCGATTTTCCGGAGCCGGACTCTCCGACGATGCAAACCACCTCGCCGGCTTTCACGTTGAAGGTCAAGTCCTTCACGACGGGCATGTGCTCACCGCGGGTACGGATAGACAGCTGCTTGACCGACAATACAGGCACTATTTCGGTAACTGCTCCGTTTACGACGTTTGCGTGTTCCTTATGCGTCACTTCAACCTCCTTGCCATTCGTGGATCGAGAGCGTCGCGCAGCGCATCACCGAGCACGTTCACGCTAAGCACGGTTAGCGATAGAAACAAACCGGGATAAAGAATCAGGCTAGGGCTAAGCTGAAAATACATTCGACCTTCTGCCATGATGTTGCCCCATGAGGACGTCTCTGGTGGCAGTCCGGCACCCAGGAAGCTCAGGATGGCTTCCGTGAGGATCGCGGATGCAAAAACGTAAGTACCTTGCACGATAAGAGGGGCGGTTGCCGCGGGCACCAGATGTCGCCATAAAAGCACTGGCAGGCTGGTGCCTAGCGTTAGCGCGGCTTCTACATAGGGTTCGTGTCTTACCGTCAGAATCGTGCCGCGAACCAGACGCACCACCCGCGGGATCTCGGGGATGGTAATTGCCACCATGACTGTCACGAGGCTTGCGCCGCTTAATGAAACCAGTGCAATAGCCAGCAGTACGCCGGGGATGGCCATGATGCCGTCCATGAGACGCATGATGATCGCGTCTACCCATGGGAAGTAACCAACGATCACGCCGATGAACAGGCCGGCCACTACTGCCGTCATGGCAGCCCCCAGGCCCACAATGAGGGAGACTCTGGAGCCATAGACGACCCGAGAGTAGACATCCCTACCGAAGGCGTCAGTACCGAACCAGTGCACCGACGAAGCGTGAGAAAGCCGTTGCGCCGGATCGAGCGCAAGCGGGTCGGTAGTGCCCAGCAGCGGCGCGAAGATCGCGATGGCGACAATCAGAAGAAGAATGACAAACGCCAGTAGCGTTGGGCCACTGCTGAACAACTGACGAAAATGTTCCAGCAGGCTCGTGGGGCGTGATGAAATCTCTTCGTAGCCATTGAGGTCGGAAGGCGTAGCTTGCAAACTGGTTTTGCTGTGGGATGCAGAAGTCATGGCTGGCCTTAATACCTGATCCTTGGATCGACCACGCAGTAGAGGATATCTACGACGAGATTGATAAGGATGTAGACGAACGAAAACAGCAGGATCAGCCCTTGAATGACCGGATAGTCGCGGGCGAGGACCGCCTCGACAACCAGGCGTCCAAGGCCGGGCAGGTTGAACACGGACTCGGTAACCACCACGCCGCCGATCAGCATGCTGACGCCTATGCCTATGATGGTGATGATGGGTACCGCCGCGTTGCCCAAAGCGTGTTGCATAACGACGGCACGCTCTTTCAGTCCTTTTGCCCTTGCGGTGCGAATGTAATCTTCACCCAAAACTTCGATGATGCTGGTCCGCGTGATTCGAGCGATCAGGGCAACATAGACAGTGCTCAGGGTCATGGTTGGCAAGATGAGCCGCTGAAAATAGGGCCAGAATCCTTCCGAAAGCGGCTTATAGCCCTGCACTGGCAGCCACTGAAGATTGATCGAGACGACGAAGATCAGAGCGTAGGCGACAACGAAGGCGGGCACTGAAAACCCAAGCACCGAGAATGACATGACCGCCCGGTCTAGTAGTTTTCCGCGACGCCATGCAGCAATCGTCCCCAGAGGTACCGCCACAAGAACGCTGAATATGATGGTGAAGGTGGAGATGGAAAGGGTTGGTCCGATACGGTTCACAATCATTTCCGTGACAGGGACGTCTGATATGAGGGAGACCCCCAGGTTTCCCTGCAGCAGTTGCACTATCCAATGCACGAACTGTATGTACAGGGGCTCGTCCAGGCCCATACTATGGCGTATCTGTCGTAGCTGATCGGGGGTCGCCAAGTCTCCGGCAAGCAGCGCTGCGGGATCACCTGGCGTTAGCCGAAGAATGGCAAACACGACGATGGCAACCATTAGCATCACTGGAATTGTTGCGATTAATCGTTTTGCGATGAATGACAGCATTTTGTCTACTCCGACAACGGTGTTAGATGTCTGGGCACGCCGCTAGTCAGGGATCGGCGCTATGCCGCCCGCTTTGGCCTCGTGCATGGCAACGTATGAATGAGTGATACGCACCCCCGGCAACCTCAGAATCTTGTCCTCAAGCAGGTGGCGGAACGCATTGATATCTTCGACGCGGATCTTCATGACGAAATCGACATCGCCGGTGACCATGTGGCACTCGACAATCTCTTTGATCTGTGAAATGGCTTCGCTAAATTTCTCGTACACACCGTCTATGGCGCGATCGAACGAAATCAAGGCGAAGATCAACATCGGGTAGCCGACCATATCGGGTTGAACCACAGCGCGGTAGCCATGAATGAAGCCTTCGCTCTCCAGTCGCCGTACTCGCTCGAGGCAAGGCGTGGGGCTTAGATCGACCTGCTTGGAAAGCCATTGGTTGGTGGCGCGGCCGTTTTCCTGTAGCAGCTTCAAAATCTTTCTGTCGATGGCATCGAGCTCTCGCTTGTTGCGCTCATTAGCGACCTGTCGAATATTTGGCGGATGGCGAGTCATTGGCTACTCCGGTATGTCCATGCCGTGACCACTGTGGTCTTCATGGCCAGTCTTCTTTACAACCTTTAGTATATGAATGTATCTACAAAAACAATATAGGTGTTAGCACCTATGCTACAAATCGCCATTTTAGCAGTTAGTTTAACTGCCTTTTATAATAATTACAGGATCCATAGCCGGAAGGGTAGGGGTGCTTGGCTCGTTTGTCTCAGCCCCGACAGCCGTATTGCAACTGCAAAAATAAAACAATAGTTGCCAAGAAGCAGGCACGACCGTTTCAAGTCGGTTGGAAAATGGTGGGCATGGCCTTCATTGAACGGGCTAAACAGATCATTGGGCTGAGGCAGCCATAACTGCGACCATCCACAATAATGCCCGCTTGCAGGTCTATCAGATAGTTGGTCGAAAAGGCATAGAAAGCCGGATCGCCTGGGGCGGCCGTCGAGCGTGCGGCCGATCGGTCAGCGAAATATTCTTCGCGGGTGTTGTCGACTCTGATGAAGCGCAGATGTTGTCATCGCTTGGATTGTTCTCTTCCAACGCTTCGAGATATTCGCGCACGGCACGGCTTTGTCGGTCGCCTTGGCGCCAGTCGATGACTTCAGTGCCGGGAATGCCACGTGCTCGGTTGGCATCAGCCTTGATGACGCTGGCATCAATAGCAAACCCTTCACCTGCCACAAGGCCTTCGATCATGCACCGGCGCAGGACGGATTCGAACACATGGCGTAACGTCTCACTATCGCGAAAGCGACCATGTCGATTCTTTGAAAAGGCTGAATGGTCGGGCACTGCATCTTCCAGCCCCAGGCGACAGAACCAACGATACGCCAGGTTCGGGTGCACCTCTTCGCATAGTCGGCGTTCAGAGCGAATGCCAAAGCAGTAACCCAAGAGCAGCATACGCACCATCAACTCCGCATCAATCGAAGGCCGACCCGTGTGGCTATAAAAAGGGGCGAGATGCTTGCGCAAGTCACCCAGGCCAAAAAAAGCGACCAATGCCGCGCAACAAATGGGACCGAGACACGTGATCATCCAGGTTGAAGGAATAGCAGCGTCCTAGCCTGTAGCAGGTCATCACGCAACGTGCCTGGCTTGCCGCCTGCCCAGCGACAAGCGGGAAAATGTAAACGGTTGGGCTTGTATGATAGCTATGGTTTACAAAACACGTCTCAACCCATGCAATCTTACAACCATCTAAAGGTGCAGCACAGAGGAAAAATCGCTCAATCAGTCGCTGTTGACATACCTTCTAACTATATAGAACGTCATGATCTGACGCATGGCTTATCCAAGAAACAAAACTCAAAATACGGCCGCGTCGATGGCGCGGCATGCAGATGCCATTGTAAACACCGCTGCACAAGCGGGGCGTCGCCGCGCCGTTCAAAGTTTCGGGCAGGCCCGAGCAACGAAGATACTTGGCATACAGCGTCTGGCATCGCGCACGCCTGCCCTGCCTCAAACGTCGCTGGTGCTCGCCGTGGGCCTGGCTTTGCTGGCGATCAAGGTATAGGCCACCGGCACGACAAACAGCGTGAGTATGGTGCCCAATGCGAGCCCACCGACCAGAACCCAGCCAATCTGTTGACGAGATTCAGCGCCTGCGCCCGTCGCATAGGCTAGCGGCAGCACGCCCAGCACCATGGCGCCGGTCGTCATCAGGATGGGCCGCAGACGCATCACGCTGGCCTGAACAACCGCCTCCATCATTTCAGCACCCTCTGCCCGCAGTTGATTGGCGAACTCGCAGATCAGGATGCCATGCTTGGTGATCAGCCCGACCAGGGTAATCAACCCGATCTGGCTGTAGATGGACAATGTACCTCCGGACAGATACAAGGCAAGCAACGCACCTGTCATGGACAGCGGCACTGAAAGCATGATGATGAGCGGATTGCGCCAACTCTCGAACTGTGCCGCCAACACCAGGTAAATGAACGCCAGCGCCATCGCAAACACCAGATAGATGCCACCCGAGGAATCGCGATACTCACGCGACTGGCCATCCAGATCGGTCTGCACGGTTGCCGGGAGCACATCGCGCGCAACCTGATCCATGTGTTCAAGGACTTCGCCCAGCGCGTAGCCGGGTGCGATCGCCGCTTCCACCTTGACCGCTCGCAAGCGATTAAAGTGATTGAGCGATTGCGGCGAAACACTTTCGACCACCTGCACAAAATTCGACAGTTGAACCATGGTGCCGTCGCGGGTACGAACGAAGATATCCGAAATGTCGGCAGGGTCGGCCCTGTCTGTTTTCCTGACCTGAACGATCACGTCATACTGCTCACCGCTATCCCTGAAACGCGTGACCTGTCGCCCGCCAAGCATCGATTCCAGCGTACGCCCTACTTCGTCCACGTCAACGCCCACGTCAGCAAGCTTGTCGCGCTGAACAATCACGCGCAACTCCGGTGTATTGAGGCGAAGATCGGTATCGACGTTCTGCAAGCCAGGATAACTGCGCAGCTCGTCCAGAAACACCTTGACCAGTCTGTCCATTTCGGGATAGCTGGCCTGACTCATGATCATGAAGTTCACTGGTTTAGACGTGGCGCGCTGACCAAGCGACGGAGGATTGGTCGGGAACGCCCTGACGCCGGACAGTTGGTCGAACTGCGGCTTGAGTTCCTGTGTGATGGTTTGCTGCTTCTTGTCGCGCTGATCCCAATGCTTCAAGCGCAAAATGGCGATGCCGTCCGTGATGGTGGGAAATCCGATGATGGACTGGTTGGCCGCCGCCTCCGGTATCGTGCTGTAGATGCGCTCCACCTTTTCCATGCTATGCAGCATGTAATCGATGGTCGATCCTTCCGGCGCGGTCAACATGCCGTAGATGACACCGCGGTCTTCAAGCGGCGCCAGCTCGCTTTTGACCACTTTGAACAACATCCCGCTGCCCAGCGCCACCACCAGACCGAGTAGCAGTACCAGCATGCGATGCCGAAGTGCGCGCTTCAGGCCGTTTCGATAGCGATTGGTGAGCGCCACCAGCAGCCTTTCAATAAAGGTGTACACCCTGCCATGGCCTTTCTGGTGCCGCAGCAGCACTGAGCACATCATGGGTGTCAGCGTCAGGGCCATGAAGCCCGACACCAGCACCGCACCCGCAAGCGTCAAGGCAAACTCAATGAACAGCCGGCCGGTACGCCCTGTGGCGAACGCCAATGGCGCGTAGACCGTGACAAGCGTCAGGGTCATGGCCACCACGGCAAAGCCTATCTCCTTCGAGCCCAGAAAGGCCGCCTCCAGCCGCGTTTTGCCTTCTTCCATGTGGCGAAAGATATTCTCCAGCACCACAATCGCATCATCCACCACAAGCCCGATGGCCAGCACCATGGCCAGCAATGTCAATGTATTGATGGAGAATCCAAAAAAATACATCACCCCAAACGCACCGATCAGCGACACGGGAATCGTGACGATGGGGATCAGGCTGGCGCGCACGCTGCGCAAGAAAAAGAAAATCACCAGCACGACCAGCAGCACGGCTTCGCCAACGGTGTGATACACCGAGCGTATGGATTCCTGAATGAACACAGACGTGTCATAGGTGATGTCCAGCCGCATCCCCGAAGGCAGGTTTTCGTTGATGGCGTCGACCTCTGTGCGGGCAACGCGCGACAAGTCCAGCGGATTGGCAGTGGATTGCTTGGTGATGCCAATCAGCAGGCTGGACTTGCCATTGATGCGAGCCAGCACGCGATCATCCAGTGCGCCGATCTGAACATCCGCAACGTCGCTCATGCGTACGGGATATCCATTGACGTTGGAAACAATCACTTCCTTGAATTGCTGAACCGTCTGCAAATCCGTGGTCGACATCACGGTGAATTCCCGCTGCTTCGATTCGATGCGACCGGCAGGAATAAGCACGTTCTGTGCTCGCAAGGCATTTTCTACGTCTTGCACAATCAGGCCGTAGGCCGCGAGCTTGGCGCGATCCACATAGATGCGCATAGACGGCAGGCGCTCGCCATACACGCGTACTTCGGCAGCGCCGGGCAGCACGGACAGCCGCGTCTTGATATAACGGTTGATATAGTCCGATGCTTCGATGGTGGACATATTGCCCGTCGTGACAGACAGGAAAATAATCGGAGTCGTATCGGCCTCGACCTTGCTGATGATGGGCTCATCCACCTCGTCGGGCAGATAACGGCGCGCCCGCGATACCTTGTCGCGCACATCGGCCGCCGCGGAATCCGGATCGCGGGACAGGTTGAATTTAACGTTGATATAACTGGTTTCGGAACGACTGCGCGATGTCATGACATCCACGCCCTCGATGCCCGACAGTTGATCTTCCAGCGGCTTGGTGACCTGAGACTCAATGACTTCGGGCGAAGCGCCTTTGTAATCGGTGCGAACAGAGACCACGGGCTCGTCGATGGCGGGGTATTCGCGCACGGTCAGGCGTTCATAGGATATGAGGCCTATCAGCAGAATGATCAACGACAAAACCGTTGCGAAAACGGGCCGTTTGATACAGATTTCCGAGATAACCATGCCAGTGCGCCCTCAGGAGTTTGCCGCAGGCGCCACAGGCGCCACGACGTCGACTTCCTGACCCGCAGACACTTTCTGCAGCCCCGAGGTCACCACAAGGTCTCCCGCCTTCAACCCGTCGAGTACCTCTACCCTACCCGCCTGGCGCAAGCCGATGCGAACCACGACGCGTTCGACAACCCCTTGATTGACGCGGTATACATACTGCTCATCGCCCGAGGGCGCCAGCGCCGTTTCCGGAACCACCAAGGTGTGGTCATCGGCAAACTGCAGGCGCACCCGCGCAAACATGCCTGGGCGCAGGGTAGCATCCGCATTCGGTACATTGGCACGCAACAGGATGGAACGCCCGCCGACATCGACGAGCGGGCTGATGGCCCCGACCTCGCCCTGGCGCACCGCGTTGGGCAGCGCATCAAAGCTGAGCGTCAGTTGCTGGCCAACTTTGACCTGCCCGAAGTATTGCTCGGGAATGCGGAAATCCACCTTGAGCGGATCAATGGATTCGATCGGTACAAGATCGCTGCCCGGACTGACATAGTCGCCGACAGACACGTTGCGCAAGCCGATCAGGCCATCAAAGGGCGACACAATAACGGTTTTGTCCAGATGGGCCCGGGCGAGCGCGGCAGCGGCCTGCTGTACCTTGAATTGGCTGGCCGCTTCGTCGCGCGCCTGCTTGCTGATAAACCCCTGCTTGGTCAACGCTTGCGCGCGCTTGTACTGGCTGCTGGCCAGACTGAGATTGGCTTGCGCTTGCTGCAGTTCGGCCCGCACCACGCTGTCGTCCAAGCGCACCAGCACTTGGCCTTTGTCGACCCGCCCGCCTTCCTGAAAGTTGAGTTCCGAAATGCGGCCGCTCACTTCTGAACGCAACATGACGGAATTCTCGGAGCGCAGGCTTCCGACGGCAGAAATACTGCGCGGCAGGGTCACGGCTTCGACCGTAACGGCCTCGACACGTGACTTTACGGGCTCGTCAGCGGCAGTATTCGGAACGGCTGCAGATTGCTGCGCTGCGGGACGCCGGTCGCCCAGCCACTGCGCACCATAGGCGCCCAAAGCAACGCCCGCCACAAGCATTAAGACAAAACCCCAAGCCGAGCGCGTCATTCAGGCCTCTACTCTTGGCGTGCCGGCCGGAACACAGCCCGATCCGAAAACAAATACGGAAATCATCATGAACAACGCTACTCAGAACACAAACAGTAGAAATAAGGGATGCGCAGGGAATTTGTTCCCCGAGATGGATATGCTGACAAATTGGGCACCCCCGCGATACAGGAGGTGACTTTAGCATTAGTTATCAAAACATTACATGGTTTTATTCGGAGAAACATCCCGTACCAACGCCACCCCCAGGTTGGCGAGCTCATCGGCCCGTTCGTTTCCTGGGTCACCTGCATGGCCACGCACCCAACGCCAAGTCACCGTATGCTGTCCGACCAGTTCATCGAGTTCCTGCCAAAGGTCGGCGTTCTTGACAGGCTTCTTATCGGCGGTGCGCCACCCGCGACGCTTCCAGTTGACCAGCCATTCGTTCATGCCTTTCTGTACATACTGAGAGTCTGTATGTACGACGACATCGCAGCGACGCTTGAGGGCTCGAAGCGCCTGAATGACCGCCATGAGTTCCATGCGGTTGTTCGTCGTCGCGAGCTCGCCTCCGTACAGGTCTTTTTCGTGGCGCCCCTGACGCAGCAATGCCCCCCAGCCCCCAACACCCGGATTGCCCTTGCAGGCGCCATCCGTCCAGATTTCTACCTGACTGCTATTTATTGCCATTTTTCCTGCCGTTCACGCGCCACATGCTGACGCCCCGTGACGACCGCCTGTCGTCGCATCCGCTTTTTGGCCTTTTTCCAGTTGGGCCCCACCAGCCTCATACCCGCCACCCGCTTTATAGCAGACACGACATAAACCGCCCCGCAAACAGGCCACCAGCGGTCTCCTGCCTTGTCCATGAAAGCCCAGCGATCCAGCCACACCTGATCGTTGCAGGCCGGACGATAGCACCCGAAGCGACCACGATCGAGTTCAAATGACAGAAGTTTGAACCAATCTTTGATACGGGGCAGCGAAACCTGCAAATGGGCCGGCACGGGCAGCAAGGGATCCAGCCCCGGCGTCCGGTCGCTCAGCCCCCAGAGACTCCAGGGATTGAACCCCGTAATCACCACCCGGCCTTCGGGCATGAGCACGCGTTCTGCCTCGCGCAGTACTTGGTGCGGATCCGATGAGCATTCCAGCACATGCGGAAGAACCAGCAGGTCTATACTTTGGGATTCGAACGGCAAGCTTTCGGGTTCGATCACCATCGTGGCGCCAAGTTCCGCAGCCTGAGGGTATTCGATATGTGTGCGCCCCTTGTAGGGGATGCGATTCGCCTGTAGCAAATCCCAATGCGGCAGACCCACTTGTATGGCATGATACCCAAACACATTGCTGACAATCGTGTCCACCTGCTTTTGCTCCCAGCCACGCACATACCTGCCAGGCGGCGTTTCCAGCCATTCGGCCAGGTCCAGAATAATGGGTTGGTCTGCAGACACTATTACTCCTGCTCATGAACAATACCGACGTAAATACCGAATTGCTTCCTATCCCCGCATTTACAGATAACTACATCTGGATGATACGCAAAGGAGAACACGCCGTGGTGGTGGATCCCGGCCAGGCAGCGCCTGTTCTCGAGATGCTGCGCACGCGCGGGCTGACACTGGACGCCATTTTACTCACTCATCATCACGGGGATCATGTCGGCGGGGTGCTGGAGCTGCTGCAGCACTATCAGGCCACTGTATACGGGCCCGCCAGCGAACGCCTGCCCGCGTGCGATCATCGTTTGAGCGAAAATGATACGGTACAATTGCCCAGCGTTGGCCTGCAGCTCACGGTGCTGGACGTTCCCGGCCACACTGCGGGCCATATCGCTTACCATGGCCAGCTCAACGGTTTTCCTCCTGTGCTGTTCTGTGGAGATACGCTTTTTGCGGGCGGCTGCGGCCGCCTCTTCGAGGGCACACCTGCACAAATGGTGGATTCTCTGGGTAAACTAAGCGCTTTATCGCCTGAGACCCTGGTTTGCTGTGCCCACGAATACACGCTGTCCAATCTACGTTGGGCGCTACAGGTCGAACCCGGCAACACTGCGCTGCAACAAAGATGGGAGCGCGCCTCGCAGCTCAGGGCGCAAGGAATGCCAACCCTGCCGTCAACGATAGAGTCAGAACTTAACACCAATCCGTTTATCAGAACCCAGCAAGCAGACGTCGTACAGGCCGCCTCCCGTCATGCTGGCGAGGCGCTGAGCAACTCCATCGATGTATTCGCCGGCTTGCGAGAATGGAAGAACAATTTTTAATGAACTGCCCATGACTTGCTTGCGACTATTCCTCCTGCTTATCGTAGCAGCGCTGGCCGGTTGCGCCACGCAACAACAACCCAAGAACCCTTACGCCCCCACCCCCAAGGCGTATTCGGCTGCGGAAACCTCCCGCACCATAGACCTTACCCATCCTCCCCGCGACATGTGGGACCGCGTCCGCCGCGGCTTTGCCATCCCCAATCTTCATACCGATCTGACCGATCACTGGACCAACTATTACGCTTCCCACCCCGAAGCCGTCCAGCGTATGAGCGAGCGCGCGGGCAAGTATTTGTATTACATTGTCGACGAACTCAACCGCCGTGGCTTGCCGACAGAGCTGGCGCTGTTGCCTTTCGTCGAAAGCGCCTACAACCCCACGGCGCTGTCTCGCTCCAAGGCATCGGGCCTCTGGCAGTTCATTCCGAGCACTGGGCGACACTTCAATCTGGAGCAGGACTGGTGGCGCGACGAGCGTCGCGATCCCGTCGCCTCCACGCAGGCAGCGCTCGACTATCTTGCTTATCTGTACGACTTCCAGGGCGACTGGTATCTGGCGCTGGCGTCCTATAACTGGGGCGAAGGCGCGGTCAAGCGCGCTATGGAAAAGAACGCGATGGCCGGCAATCCGACAGACTATCTGTCGCTATCGATGCCCGACGAAACCCGCAATTATGTGCCCAAGCTGCAAGCCATCAAAAATATCATTGCGGATCCCGCCCGATACGGCATTGCCCTGCCAGAGGTGAACAACGAGCCCTATTTTGCGGTGGTCGAGAAAAATAGCGATATCGACCTCGAACTGGCTGCGCAGCTGGCAGAAATGCCGCTTGACGAATTCAAGTTGCTGAATGCGTCTTTCAATCGGCCCATTATTCTTGCCGCACACAATCCCGCGTTGTTGCTGCCCACAGACCGCGTCGACATTTTCAACGCGAATCTGGCCGCCTACAAGGGCAGGCTCAGTTCCTGGGAGGTGTACAAGAGCAAAAAGGGCGAGTCCTATGATGCCATTGCCAAGCGCCATGGCATCAGTGTCGCCACGCTGCGCAATGTCAACGGTATCAGCAGGAAGCAGAGCCGCGCGCTCGCCCAGACCCTGCTCATACCTGCCACAGGCAGCAAGTCGGCCCCCACTGGCGGCATTGTCCTGGCATCGCTCGAACAGCCCGATGTTGCCGCGCCAAGCCGCCGCAAGGGAGATGTCAAGATTCTTCGGCGCCAGGCTAATGTACGCACGCATACGGTCAGGAACGGCGACACGCTGTACGCGCTGGCCAAACGGTACAAGACATCCGTTACGGAGCTGCGCAAGCTGAACAACCTGAAAGGCAACAGTATCTCCAAGGGCAAGCAGTTGCGTATTCCGGGAACGCAGATACGCGGCTAGCGCTGCCTTATTCATATAATCCATCCCTTTAGCTATCAAGGATCAACATATGGGCTTCCTGGAAGGCAAACGCATTCTGGTCACCGGGGTCATATCCAACCGTTCAATTGCCTATGGCATTGCCAACGCTTGCCGGCAGCAGGGCGCGGAACTGGCCTTTACCTATGTCGGCGACCGTTTCAAGGATCGCGTTTCCGAGTTCGCAGCGCAATTGGGCAGCGACATCGTGATCCCCTGCGACGTCGCTGACGATGCGCAGATTAACGGCGCAATGGATGCGTTGGCTGCGCGGTGGGACGGGCTGGATGGTTTGGTGCATTCCATCGGTTTTGCGCCGCGCGAGGCGATTGCAGGGGATTTTCTCGAGGGGATGTCGCGCGAGGGTTTTCGTATTGCGCACGATATTTCGGCCTACAGTTTTCCGGCGCTGGCCAAGGCTGCGCTGCCGCTGCTCAAGGGCCGCAACAGTAGTTTGCTGACGCTTACGTATCTCGGCGCAGAAAAGGCGATTCCCAATTACAACACGATGGGATTGGCGAAGGCCTCGCTAGAGGCGAGCGTTCGTTATCTGGCGTCGGCACTGGGCCCGCTGGGGATCCGCGCCAATGGTATTTCGGCCGGGCCGATCAAGACGCTGGCGGCCAGCGGCATAAAGGATTTTTCCACGATTCTCAAGTATGTGGAGTCGCATGCGCCTTTGCGCCGAAATGTAACGATTGAGGATGTGGGAAATGTTGCTGCTTTCCTGATGTCGGATCTTGCCGCGGGGGTTACCGGGGAGATTACGCATGTGGATGGCGGGTTTTCTACGGTTGTGCCGGGGATGGCGTAACGGGTTCTTTTGACGGTCGGACAGTCCCTTGCCCGCCTTCCGGCACAACTTCGCCGGTTCGGCGCCCCTGCGCCGAACACCGCATCGGCTTGCTCGTCCGGGCCCTTCGGCCCTCCCTTCGCTTACGCCTTGCTCGGCTCAGATCGTGCCTGCAGGCGGGCAAGGGACTGTCCGACCTACATTGAATTGATGCGTCACGTCGCTGGCACGGTCAGGGTGCTTGGCCTTTTTGCGCGATGGATTGTCTGTGCCAAAGAGCTCTTGCGCTTGTGCGTGCCGGCCCCCCTATCAGGGCCGGCACGCACGTCGGGGAAGTGGTTTGCGAAAGGGGGCAAAAAAGCAGAGAGCAGAGAAAGGGTGCAACATAGAGAAAGGGCCGCGCGGCAGGGAGGGCGCTTGCCCGTCTATGATGGCTGATACGTCCGATACTTCTTATCTGGCGCGTCCGTGACACGAGACGCCGACAAAACATGCGCGCGAGTGATGTCAATTGCCATCGAGCGCGTCAGTGCGCAGTTGCGCAAGATCATCAAGACGCGCGGACAGTTCCCCACCGATGAGGCTGCCCAAAGCTGCTGTGGCTGGCGATCCGAAGCATCACCATCAAATGGGGCTGCGCCATCCATTATTGGATCGCAGCAATACAGCAATCTGCTATCCTGTACGAGGATCGATTCACGCAGACATATCGCTACGCGGATCCACAGTCACAAGAAAAGCAGGCAGATCATGATCTATTTAAACTGCCTGAACACAAATATTCTGACACTCCCCAATCCTTCCTAAAGCGCGGCCCGGAGCGTGTCCGACATGCTGTGCTCCGGCCTATGGCTGTCTTGAAGGAGCAAGCTCCGCCAGACGCAGCCAGTGAAAGAGGCACAAGCATTGCCGACACGGCCCGCACGGAATACATGCGCGCCACGCACAGCTCAACCGCTCCCCCCCCCCCGACAAACCTCTCATCAACCACGACTCCGACGTGATCATGGGCCCTGATAGGGGGGCCCATGATCACAAGCGCAAGAGCTCTTTGGCATTAACAGGTCATCACGCAAAAAGGCCAAGCACCCTGACCGACCCAGCGACGGTGCAAAATAAGCCAGTGCAGGGCGGACCGTCTCTTGCCCGCCTGCAGGCACGATCTGAGCCGAGCGAGGCGCAGGCGAAGGGAGGGCCGAAGGGCCCGGACGAGCGAGCCGATGCGGTGTTCGGCGCGTGGGCGCCGAACCGGCGAAGTTGTGCCGGAAGGCGGGCAAGAGACGGGCCGACCGT
Source organism: Allopusillimonas ginsengisoli (assembly GCF_004153455.1). Classification (GTDB taxonomy): domain Bacteria; phylum Pseudomonadota; class Gammaproteobacteria; order Burkholderiales; family Burkholderiaceae_B; genus Allopusillimonas; species Allopusillimonas ginsengisoli. The sequence goes on from NZ_SDQE01000002.1 coordinate 325,744, forward strand.
CAAAAAAACCCAAGCCACACCTGAACAGGCGAACCACACGAAGAGAGGGTCGAAAGCCCCGAACAAGCAAGCCAATGCGGTGTTCAGCGCAAGGGGGCCGAACCGGCGAAGTTGTGCCGGAAGGCGGGCAAGAGATGGGCCGACCGTCAAAAAAACCGGAGAAGAACCGCATCCACACCTGAACAAAGCGAACCCAGACGAAGAGAACGCCGAAGGCTCAGGCAAACACGCCAATGCGGTATTCAGCACATGAGCGCCGAACCAACTCAGCTTGTGCCGAAAGGAACGTGGGGAACGGGCCGACCGTCAAAAGAAAAGACCCGCCGCCAAAAGCAATACCAGAGGCACTCTTGCCGCCACAACACCACTTTAATCCAGCGCCGGAAAAAACGTTGGCGGGTCACCCTCGCGCCACTGGGGAAACTTGGGCATGACCGCAGCGAAAAGATCGCTGCTCTTCCAAGCATCCAGCCACTCCTGCAAACGCGGCCACGGCTGGGCCGCGAACCATGCCATATCAACGTGAGCATACTGCCTGATAAACGGCAGGATGGCCATGTCCGCGAGTGCGGGGCGCGTACCGAACAGAAAACCGGATTCCAGTTTCGCATCAAGCGCTGACAGCCATTCAGCCGCCTGCTCCCGCTGATCCCGGGCAAAAGCGCTGGCCGCCTCGTCGTCCTCAAACTCCGCATGGCGCTGAGGGTATTTATAACGATCCAACTGACGCTTGAAGGCACCATCGCACTGTGCAATGAGCGCCAGCATGCTGCGCAAATCGCCCCTCTCTGGGTGGAGCCAGTGATGCGGATCATCACAGGAAAGCGCCCAGCGCATGATGTCCAGGCTTTCGTCAATAATGCGCTCTCCCCTTGCCTCGGGCAAGACCAGAACAGGTACAGTGCCCTTGGGAGAGGCCTGTAATAGCGCAGGTGGCTTGTCGCGCAGCACCACTTCTCGAACGACGCAGCGCTGCCTGCTGGCGACGATGGCAAGGCGTGCACGCATTGCGTAGGGGCAGCGCCGGAAAGAGTACAGAATCGGCACATCCTGCCTGGTCAACGGATCATGGCTTGCTGCGCCATCGCGGCCGGAATCTGGTGCCATCACCATCAGTCGGCAGCTTGCGCCGCAGAGGCTTTATCTTGTGGCGCTTTTTCGGGCTTTTCGAAGCGAACCCCAATATGGCGCTGCTTGCGCTGGCGTGCAAGCTCAACCTGCTTCTGGCGCTCCATAAAGCGCTGCTTTTGCTCGAGTGTATGTTTATCGTGGCAGTGCGGACAGCTGACCCCCTCAACGTACAGCGATGAGGCCTTATCCGCCGCACTGAGCGGCAGGCGGCAGGCACGGCACAGCGCATAATCGCCCGGCTCCAGTCCATGCCCCACGGAAACCCGCTCATCGAACACAAAACATTGGCCATCCCAGAGGCTTTGCTCGGCCGGCACCGTTTCCAGGTATTTAAGAATGCCGCCCTGTAGATGATAAACCTCGTCAAAGCCCTTCGATCGCAGGTACGCCGTCGATTTTTCGCAGCGTATTCCTCCAGTGCAGAACATGGCCACGCGCGCGCCTTTTGCCAACACCCCGCCTTCCGAGGACTGCGCCTGCACCCACTGCGGAAACTCCGAAAAGCTTGTTGTGTGTGGGTTGACCGCGCCCCGGAAGGTACCTATGGACACTTCATAATCGTTGCGCACATCGACCACCACCACATTCGGATCATCAATCAGTGCATTCCATTCTTCGGGCGGTACGTAAGCACCTGCCATGGTGGTGGGTTTGATATCGGGCACGCCCATGGTCACGATTTCGCGCTTGAGTTTGACCTTCATGCGGTAGAACGGCATGGTTTCCGCCCAGGACTCCTTGTGCTCCAGCCCCGCCAGGCGCGGATCTTCGCGCAGATAAGCCAAAACCTCGCGTAACGCTGGCGCTGGCCCGGCAATCGTGCCGTTGATACCTTCGCGCGCAAGCAATAGTGTGCCCTTGATGCCACGCGCCTCGCAGAACGCGAACAACGGGGCCTGGAGTTCGCAATAATCTGCGATCTCGACGAATTTATACAGTGCGGCAACGAGAAATCTAGACATAAATATGAAATACCAAGGTGGACACCTAATTTTACCGTTATCGGCCACAGCGCTGTTTCCAGTATGATGGAAGCCGCTTTCTTCCATTGAAAGGAACCAACCATGCTCTGGAAATCTATTACCGGAACTTTGGCGGCCCTGGCCCTCATGGCGGGCTGCGCCAGCCACGCACCCGATATCTCCGGCGCGGATACCGGCGCCGGCGACACCCAAAGCGCCACGACCGACACTTCATCCAACCAGAATACCTGCAATTCAGATCTGGCCGAAAATGCGGTGGGGCAGAAAGTCAGCCCCGACCTGGTCGAAACGTCGCGCAAGCAGGCACATGCCAAGATGGCTCGCGCCCTGCGCCCCAATGACGTCATCACGATGGAATACAACCCGCAGCGATTGAATCTTCGCGTAGACGAGCAGGATATCGTCACCAGCGTCAACTGCAGTTAATGTAAAGGGGCGCATGGATTCTCTCACGCAGGCCGTACTCGGCGCCGGCATACAAGGCGCCCTGCTCGGCCGCTTCCATGGCCGCAAGGCGCTCGCGGCCGGCGCCCTGTTGGCCACACTTCCCGACCTCGATGTATTCATTGATCATGGCGACCCGATTTCGGGCATGATCAATCACCGTGGGTTTTCGCACTCGCTGTTTGTGCTGTCGGCACTGGCGCTGCTGATCACGTGGCTATACCGGCGATGGCGACCGTCCGCCGGCTATGGCGCAGGCCGCCTTTTTCTTACGCTCTGGTTAGTGCTGTGCACGCACGCGCTGCTGGACGCCTTCACCTCTTATGGCACCCAGCTATGGTGGCCGCTGCGCCCTATCCCTACCAGTTGGTCCAGCATTTTCATCATCGATCCCTTTTTCACTGTGCCGCTGTTTTGCACTGTGATAGCCGCAGCGATCGTGGGCGACCGTCCTCGCACCTGGAAAGCCTTAAGCTGGGCACTGGCATGGTGTGTGTTGTATCTTGCTCTGTCAGTTGGCGCCAAGGCCGTCATCGAAGCCCGCGTGCAACGCACGCTGGCGCAAGAGGGCATCCAGGTGCAGGCCATGTTTTCCTCGCCCGGGCCCTTCAACATTCTGCTATGGCGAATCGCTGCCCGTACGGACGACGATCACTACATCGAAGTCATCTCGAGCATTCTGGACCGCAAGCCGCCTGAACAGATACGCCTGCCACTCAATTCAGAACTCGCACGCAACCTGCCATCGCTGAACGGGCTGAAATGGTTTACTGGCAACTGGCTGCGCTACGACGAAATCGATGACAAGCTTGTTGTCACCGATCTTCGCATGGGCTTGGCCACCGGCTTTTATTCCTTCCGCTTTGTGGTGGCCGAGCGCAACCAGCAAGATAACACCTGGCACCCCATCACGCCCACGTATTGGCCACGCAATCGCGGCATCGAAGAGCTTGGTCTGATAACCCGACGCATCTGGCAGCAGACGCCAGCGGTGCCGCTGGCGCAGTGGGAATCCCTGATGCAGGCCAGCACGCCGGGACAATAGTCTCAGCGCGAGGACTGCGCGGCCCCGATGGGCCGCCTGCGTTGATGCCACGGGGGCCGCATGCACCACCACATGGAGCACGCACGCCAGCCTTAGGCAATATCGTCGCGCGGTACACCAACGCTAGCTCAAAGGCAGCGCCGTCTTGTAGGAAACCTGCTTGAGCGCAAAACTGGAGCGTATCTTGTCGATATCGGGTATGGATGTCAGATGCTCGAGAATGAAATGCTCAAGTGCGCCAATATCAGTGACAGCAACACGTATCAAATAATCGGCATTGCCCGTCATGAGATAGCACTCCATGACCTCATCGTGTTCCGAAATACGGCGCTCGAAATCCGCCAGAGCCTGCTTGTCCTGCGACTTGAGACTGATGGAAATAAACACATTCAGCCCCAGCCCCAATGCCGGCGGATCGACCAGCGCCACATAGCGCCGGATAACATTGGCGGCCTCAAGCGCTTTGACTCTGGCCAGACAGGGAGACGGCGACAGATGAATGCGCCGGGCCAGCTCGACATTGCTGAGCGAAGCGTCGCGCTGCAGTTCTTCGAGTATGCGCAAATCGGTAGCATCAAGCTTCATATGTCCCCCAGCAGGCGTTTTAAAGCATTTTATGCTGAAAACCACCGCCAGGCTCCGCAAATTCGAAAGCACATTCGTCTGACTTGAATGCAGAATGATGAATACCCCTTTTTGATGAATCTCCTGAGTCAGGTGCCTGCCATGCTGATGAATACCAGTGGCCACGATAGCCCCGCCATCGATATCGATCCCGAAGAAACCGTTGAGTGGCGCGATGCATTTTTGTCGCTGCTTGATGCCAGTGGGCCGCAGCGTGCCGTGTTTTTGCTGGAAGAACTGCAGCGACTGGCACGAGACGCTCAAGTGGGTTGGCGCCCTACAGGGCAAACCGCCCATGTCAACACCGTCGCCGCAGATCAGCAGCCGGATTTCCCAGGCGATCTCAACATCGAACAACGCCTGGGCGCCATGATGCGCTGGAACGCCCTGGCCATGGTGGTTCGCGCCAACGCTGCCTATGGTGAGCTCGGCGGCCATATTGCCAGTTACGCCAGCGCTGCAGATCTGTTCGAGGTTGGATTCAACCACTTTTTTCATGGCCGCAATGACGAAACCGGGCACCGGGGCGATCTGGTGTTCTTTCAGCCGCACAGCGCGCCAGGGGTGTACGCGCGCGCCTACCTGGAAGGTCGCCTCGATGAAAATGATCTCGCCCACTATCGCCAGGAACTGCGCGGCCCCCGCAATGGCGCGCGAGGCCTGTCCAGCTACCCGCATCCTTATTTGATGCCCGACTTCTGGCAGTTCCCTACGGGCTCCATGGGGATAGGCCCCATCAGCTCCATCTATCATGCCCGCTTCATGCGCTATCTGACCCATCGCCAACTGCTGGACTGCACTGGCCGTAAAGTATGGGGCGTCTTTGGCGATGGCGAGATGGATGAACCGGAATCCATGAGCGCACTCACGCTGGCAGCACGTGAAGGCCTGGACAACCTCGTTTGGGTCGTGAACTGTAATCTGCAACGATTGGATGGGCCAGTACGCGGCAACGGCTGCATCATCACCGAACTCGAAAAACTGTTCACCGGCGCGGGCTGGAATGTGGTCAAGCTGCTGTGGGGCAGCGACTGGGATGGCCTGTTTGCCCGCGACCTGAGCGGATCGCTGGTGCACGCGCTCTCGCAGACTGTCGATGGCCAGATGCAGACCTTTGCTGCCAAGGACGGTCAATACAATCGAGAACATTTTTTTGGCCAGAACGAGGCGCTGACCCGCCTGGTGCAAGGTCTGACCGATGAGCAGATCGACCAGCTGCGCCGAGGCGGCCACGATCTGGTCAAAATCTATGCCGCGTATGCGCTGGCGGCCCGCCATACCGGCCAGCCGACAGTCATCCTGGCTCATACGAAGAAAGGCTTTGGCATGGGCAGCGCGGGCCAGGGCCGCATGACCACGCACTCGCACAAAAAATTTGAAGAACAGGATCTGATCGGTTTTCGTGATCGGTTCGCACTACCGCTGGACGATGAGCAAGTGCGTCAGGTTGGTTTTTACAAACCTGATGAAGACAGCGCTGAGCTGCGCTATCTTCATGCCCGCCGCAAGGCGCTCGGGGGCTATCTTCCCGCGCGGCGCACCGATGCCGCACCTGTTCCCGTTCCCGAACTTGCCAGCTATGCGCGCTTTGCGACCGAGTCGGATGGCCGCGCAATGTCCACCACCATGGCATTTGTGCGCATGCTCGGCACCCTGCTGCGCGACAAACAGCTTGGACAGCGCATAGTACCCATCGTCGCCGACGAGGCTCGCACGTTCGGCATGGCCAACCTGTTTAAACAAGTAGGTATCTACTCCAGCGTTGGGCAACGTTACGAGCCCGAAGACATCGGCTCGATGCTGACCTACCGTGAAGCACTCGATGGTCAGATCCTGGAAGAAGGCATCAGCGAGGCCGGCGCCATCTCCAGCTGGGTGGCGGCGGCGACCAGCTATAGCGTACACGGCACCACCATGCTGCCCTTCTATGTGTATTACTCCATGTTTGGTTTTCAGCGCGTGGGCGACCTGATCTGGGCCGCCGCCGACCAGCGGCCGCGTGGCTTCCTGATTGGCGCGACCTCGGGACGCACAACGCTGGGGGGAGAAGGCCTGCAGCATCAGGACGGCAGCAGCCATCTGTCTGCGGCCACCATACCCAACTGCAAGGCCTACGATCCAGCCTTCGCCGGCGAACTGGCCGTGATTATTGACCATGGCATGCGCGAGATGGTGGAGGAACAGCGCGATGTTTTCTACTACATCACGGTGATGAACGAAAACTATGCTCAGCCTGCCCTGCCCGAAGCTGTACACAAGCAAGTTCTGCAAGGCGCTTATGTTCATGCCAGATTTGACGTGATGGCGGGGCACAAGGCAGACGAGCGGCCAGCCGCCATCGACCAGCACGGTGCCAAGTTACGTGTCACATTGATGGGATCCGGCGCCATTCTGGGTGAAGTGATCAAGGCCGCCGAAGAACTGGCACAGCACGGCATTGCCAGTGACGTTGTGAGCGTTACCAGCTGGAGCGAGCTTGCGCGGAACGGCCGGCGAAGCGAAGAACAAACCCTGCGCGGGGAACCCGCCGAGCAGCCTTATCTTGCGCAACTGCTCGAGGGCTGCTCTGGCCCCATCATCGCCGCCACGGATTATGTCCGTCTGGTCCCTGAATCGGTGCGCGCCTATCTGCCGTCGGACCGACGCTACGTGACGTTGGGAACCGACGGTTTTGGACGCAGCGACACCCGAAGCGAGCTGCGGCGGTTCTTTGGCGTGGATGCACAGAATATCGTGGATGTTGCTGGCCGGCTGCTCGATCAGAATCAGCCAGCGCGGGGATAGCGGCGGGCGCGCAAGGCAAGCGGAACACCCCCCGCTTGCCGCGACGGTCCAGGCGAGCCAGCCCACTCAGTGCGGGAGGATCTTGGAAAGGAACAGTTGAGCGCGTTCGGACCGCGCCGTGAGATTGCCAAAAAACTCTTCGTTGCTACAGTCTTCGACGATTTTCCCCATATCCATGAACACCACGCGGTCAGCCACTTTACGGGCAAACCCCATCTCGTGCGTAACCACCATCATGGTCATGCCCTCCTTGGCAAGATCGACCATGACATCCAGTACTTCGGTCACCATCTCGGGATCGAGCGCAGAGGTAGGCTCATCGAACAACATGGCCACCGGATCCATTGCCAGCGCCCGGGCAATGGCTACGCGCTGTTGCTGCCCGCCTGACAACTGACCGGGAAACTTATCCTGATGCGCGGAAAGACCAACTCGATCAAGCAGCGTAATGGCACGCGCTCTGGCGTCGTCGGCGCTGCGATCCAATACTTTTTCCTGGGCCAGCATCAGATTCTGCATGACGGTCAGATGCGGAAAAAGCTCGAAGCTTTGGAACACCATGCCAATACGCGCGCGCAGCTTGGGCAGGTTGGTGGACTTTGCGCCGACAGAAATACCATCCACGAATATCTCGCCTTTCTGGAAAGGCTCCAGTCCATTCACCGTCTTGATCAGCGTAGACTTGCCTGAACCGGAAGGGCCACAGACAACGACCACTTCACCGCTGGCAACCTCTGTGCTGCAATCATCCAGCACTTGAGTTTGCCCATACCATTTGCTGACTTGCTTGATCTCTATCATTCGGTCTCCTGCGGGATATGGCCCAGCCTAACGTGCAATTTCAGTATGTCGCCGCAGATAGCGCACGAGCAAAGATGCAGCATAGCTGATTATGAAGTACACCACGGCGACGAACATATACATTTCTATCAACCTGCCGTCTCGCTGGGCAACCTTGACCGCTGCGCCCAGAAAATCCGTCAGAGACAATACATACACCAGCGATGTATCCTGGAACAACACGATCACTTGCGTGAGCAGCACAGGTGTCATGTTGCGAAAAGCCTGCGGCAGCACCACGTTGCGCATCACCTGCCAATAAGTGAACCCAAGCGCATAGCCAGCTGCAACCTGACCACGCGGCACCGACTGGATACCCGCGCGCATGATTTCGCAGAAGTACGCCGCCTCAAACAATGTGAACGTAATCAACGCGGACGTAAAACCGCCGACAGCGACCGGCCTATCCGAACCGGTTACCCATGCGCCAATATAAGGCACCAGGAAATAGAACCAGAAGATCACCAGAATCAGCGGCAAGGCCCGCAGCAGATTGACATACAGGCCTGCAATGGTGGACAGTGGCTTCAGGCCTGCCACGCGGCACAGCGCCAGCAGCGTTCCCAGAAACAGGCCACCCAATGTCGACAGCGCCGTCAACTTGAGCGTGAATGTCATGCCGTCGCGAAACAGATACACCCAGGAACGCGCGATCACATCAAAATCGAATCCGTTCATAGCGGCCCCACTTTTGTTGCGACCGCTGGCCCGATGAATCCGGGCACCGCCAGGCGCCGCTCAAGCAGCAACATTCCGCGCACGACCACCAGGTTCAGTATCAGATAGAACAGCGTCGCCACCGCGAATGTCTCAAACACCTGGAAACTGAACTCCTGTACGGATCGCGCGGCGCCGACCAACTCGAACAGGCCAATCGTGAATGCCACCGATGTGTTCTTGATCAGATTGAGCAACTCTGACGAAAGAGGCGGAAGGATGATGCGAAACGCGGTAGGCAACAGCACATGCCGATAGACCTCCCAAGGTTTCAGCCCGAGTGCTGTGGCGGCCATGCGCTGGCCCGGGGGCAGAGAGTCAATGCCTGCCCGTACCTGTTCAGCGATGCGGGAGGAGGTATAAAAACCCAGGCACAGCACGGCAGGAATGAATATCCCCCAGGGCGGCGGGACCTGCTTGATGGCGTCGCCCAGCGCTTTGGGCACCAGCTCGGGCATCACGAAATACCACAGAAACATCTGCACCAGCAAAGGAATATTGCGCAGAAGCTCCACATAGGCGGTACCCACCCGCCGCAGCCAGGGCACACGGGTCGTGCGGGCGACACCAATCAGCGTGCCCATGCTCAGCGCCAGCACCCACGACAGCACTGCGGTACCTATCGTCCAGACCAGCCCGCTCAGCAGGGTCTGGAGATAGGTTTCGCCGCCTGGTGCTGACTCGAGCAGTACGTGCCAGTTCCAGTTGTAATTCATAGCTGGCCTGCGCTACGAATCAGCGGTAATCGTCCGGATCCGGTGAATCAGTCGGGTTGGCGATTGCCTTTTTCAGCTGTTCGCTCATCGGCCAGTTCAGATTGACATTCTTGGGAGGCACTGGCGATTCGAACCATTTTTTATACAAGGTGTCGAGGCGCCCATCCTTCATCATGGCAATAATTGTGTCATCCACCAGCTTCTTGAACTCAGGATCATTCTTGGGTTCCATAATGGCGTAGGGCTCAATGGTATATGCGTCCTTGCTGATCACCCATGAGTCAGGGTCGCGCGATGTCGCCACCAGCCCGGCAAGCAGGATATCGTCCATGAAGAAGGCAGCGGCACGGCCATTATTGACCGTCAGCAGCGCCTCGGCATGATCTTTGGCGGGAATGATGTTCATGCCAAGCTTTTCTTTATCGTTGGCCCCGGTAGCCCAGCGAATATTGCTGGTGCCCGCCGTGGAAACCACGGTCTTGCCCTTCAGGTCCTCAAGATTATTGATGTTGGATGACTTCTTTGCCACAAAGCGCGTTGCGGTCACAAATGTCGTAGGCGCAAATGCTACCTGCGCCTGGCGTTCTTTAGTATTGGTTGACGAGCCGCAATTCAAATCTACCGTGCCGTTTGCCAGCAACGGTATGCGTGTGGACGATGTCACGGGCACCAGCTTTACCTTGATGCTGTCCATGCCCAGCTTCTCTTCAACAGCCTTGACAATCTCATGGCAAATATCCATGGAATAGCCGATCGGCTGCTGCTTATCGTCCAGATATGAAAAGGGAATCGACGAGTCGCGGTGTCCCAATGCGATTTCACCCGTGGATTTGATCTTGTCCAGCCGGCCGTCGGCATAAGCCGGCGAACCCGCCAAGACGGCAAACACCGTCAATATTGCAATGGTGGATGTCTTCATGGCCTTGTCTCCTTGTAATTCAGAAAATCTGCCGGTATTCGCACTGGCCGACAGCACCGTCGCCCTCTGTAAACACCACGTTTTCGTTCTTTTTGAAGTGACCTGCGCGTAACCACGCCATCAGGCCTGCCATACTATTTCCGGAGCACACTGCAGCGCGCGCGCACTCATCCCATACTCGGGATCGCTACCATTGCTTGCGCGAACAAGCGTAATCTGCGGATTTTCATCGTACCCACAGCGATGCACTTTGCCCAATACCAAATTGTTCAATTCCTATGCTTTTTTTGCATAACTTACCACTACATTGAAGATGATTCTGTATCGGGAGTCAATAAATCATGACCTTCTTCTTATTACTATGACTATTACAAGCACGCCATGCGGCTGAGGAGGATTGTTTTTTTAACGTATTTTGAACCGCTTAACGGCGTCTGTCAGCGAGCCCCCGCCTTTCATATAGGTCTGCATTTTTTCCTCGCTCTCGATTAAAAGCCGGGCCTTGAGCGCTATCTCTTCGGCCGCGTGCTCTGGAATCAAGAGTACACCATCAGCGTCCCCCGCGATGATATCGCCAGGCTTGATCAGCACCCCGCCACAGACCACCGGACCGTTTTTAACGGTAGTGGCAAAACGATGCTGGCCAGCCCTTGGTGAAGTGCATTTTGCAAATACCGTCATGCCATAACCTTGCATTTCATTCAGATCACGTATGGCGCCATCTGTCACTATGCCCAGAATGCCAACTTTGCTGGCGCGCAGGGCTTGGTTGCCACCCCAGTTCGCGTGAGAGGCAATGCCCTGAACGGCAGTGACCAGAATAGAGTCTTTTCCAGCGCTATCAATCACCTCTTGAATCGCGAGCGTCATCGACGCATCTAGCGATTCCTGCGTCGCATTGGGCGGCATTGGAATGCGTCCAATAGTGATGGCGCGTCCAAGTATGGTTTCACCCGCCAATAGGCGAATGGAAGGATCCAGTGTCGTATCATCGAGTCCAAGGCCGAACATCGCGTCCGACAACACCGACGAAGACAATCCTCTCAACGCAACAAGTACACTGTCGTCTGAAGTTTTCTGCGTGGTCATTGTCTCTCTCCTAAGGCGGTATTCCTGACAACCGGGCACACGATGTCAGGGCGCCAACACTTGGCGCTTGTGGCTAAAATTGCAACTCGCAGAAGCGAGCTGCGCGATTCTGTCGCTGATCTTGTCGGCACGATAAATAGCGTAATAATCCATCTTCGGCATAGGGAAGTCCGTTTTGATAGCGCGTAGCCCCCGTCTGCAGAAATAGGCCGAAAAGTAAGCCTTAGGCAGGTATGCCACACCCAAACCGGCACGCGCCAACTCAGCCATCGCGATCATGCTGCCGCAAAACAATTTGTCCTTAGGCGCTGCGCCACCTGTCAGGAAAGAGTCCTTTAATGTCTTGTGGAGCATTGAGCCATCAGAATGCGATAGCAATGGGAAGCTCGCGATCTCTGCCATCGAATAGATTTTTCGGGGTGACACCAGCAGCTCACTACGTATCGCCCAGGTGAGTTCAAGCGTGCTAAGAAAGCTCGTCGCAATATGGGAATCCATATCCTCCATTAAGGGAGAGATGACGAAATCCAGCTCATTGGAAGCGATCTGCTGACAAAGCGTGCGGGCCATGTCGACCCTGGATTCGAGGATCATCTTCGGATAGTCTTTTTTGATCAACGCAATCAGGTCGGGCAACCAGGTAAGTGCCACCATTTCGGTCACCCCCAGCCTGAAGAACCCGGAATACGAGCCAGGGTCCTGCGTGCGTGCCACCACGTCCTGGCGAATATCCAGCATGCGGGTAAAAGCATCCAACAAGCTACGGCCTTCGACCGTCAACCTGGTTCGATTCTGACGATCAAAGATGTCGATACCGAGGAAGTCCTCCAGATCAATGATCCGTTTTGAGATAGTTGATTGCGTTGCGTGCAGTTTCTCTGCCGCCGCCGAGAAGCCGCCTAGCGTATGCACCCAATAGACCGCCTCGATCTGCTTAAAGGTTGGCATCTGATGAGACCGAGATAACAACCTTGCCGTGCGCCTGACCCGACTCCAAATGTGAATGTGCCTGTGGCGCAGTTTGCAGGGTGAATTCTGTCTGATCGACAATCGGCTTTAACCCGCCGGCCTCGACAAGCCTGGCAATCCTCGCCAATATCTCTCCATGTTGCTCCCTGTTTTTGTCGTGCAGCATGGGTATCAGCATAAAAATAACATTCAGCGTCAGTGCTTTCGCGTGCATAGGGGACAAGTCGTGGGTACTACGCGCGGCAATAGCACTGACCCGTCCATTCAATCCCGCAGCTTGTAGCGACCTGTCGAGATTCTCGCCCCCTACTGTGTCGATGACGACGTCAAAACCACGACCTTCCGTATACTTTTCGACGTAATCCTCTACGCTTTCCTTGCCTGCATCGATAATGCCATCAATGCCAAAACTGCGCAGCAACGCGTCATCGCGATGACGCGACACCGTCACGAACACCCGTGCACCACGCTGCACTGCCAGCTGGGCGGCAATGTGCCCAACGCCACCCATGCCGCCGTGCACCAGTACCGCCTCACCCTTTTTCACATGAGCGCGCTCTATAGCCTCCCAAGCAGTAATGGCAACCAGAGGCATAGCGGCAGCCTCTCTCATTGAAAGATTTACCGGCTTTTTTGCGATAAGCTGCGCATCTGCCAACACATACTCGGCCAATGCACCACCCATACCCTTCACACCGGCAACACAGCCATAAACCGCATCACCTACTTCAAATCCGGTAACACCCTCGCCAATTTTCGTGATAGTTCCTGCCGCATCGCAGCCTATGGGCCCAGGCAGCGCCGGCGAAATCGGCAATCCATTTCTAATCTTGATATCAACCTGGTTGACGGATGTCGCAGCAACCTTAATCAACACATATCCACGCTTGATTTCAGGCATTGGTATATCCTGAAGCTCAAACTGATCAACGTTACCGTGCTGCTTCAGCATGAGAGCTTGCATGTCGAGTACCTCCGATTTTGATAACTAGCAAATTTATATAACGGGCGCGATCGTTCGACACTAACCTTGTGTACTTACAGGCGTCGCGCCAGTATATCCAGCGCAGCCTCTAACGAAGTCGGCACAACATTAGCGGCAGCCGCAGGCACCCCTGCCTCGACGCTGCGCCGAAAAACATCACATGCCGCTCTCGCCATGCTAGGCTCAATCCCCGCAGAGGCGATCGCCGACGCCGACATGCCAATCTCGTGCAATCGCCGTTCGGCGTGCACTACATGAGTGGTTACCAGCAGCTCCGCCATCTCCTTCGCAGGACGCGCATCCAGCATCTGACAAAAGGAATTCAGCACTTCATCCCGTATATCAAAACGCTGCGCTGCGACTAGCGCTTCTACGTATAATGCTTCCAGCCCCTTTGCCAGAACGCTGCGCACAATCTTGATGGCGGATGCTTGGCCGGGCGAGTCACCTACACAGCGCGTATTCAATCCTAGGGCGTTGATCTGTTGAGATATGCGATCTGCGTCTATACCTGAGAGCACGATGGGCACCCTTATGCCATCCTGCGCGGGCCCTAATACCGCACCATCAATAAAATGACGTTGCGCGGCGACAAGCACTTCACTGTTGCGTATTTTTTCATCGCGGCCCATTGAATTCAGATCAAGGAATACCGCAGAGGTCTGAATCCGCGTGCAAGCCAATTCCGCCGCCGCCAGGGAGTGCTGAGGCTGAACTGTCGAAAAAACAAAGGCGGCATCGCCCAAGCCCGAATCTGCGTCTTGTAAATCGATTCCTGCCTTCTGAGCCGCCTCTTTTCGATCCAAAGAGAGATAAGGATCGATACCCACTACTCTCGCATCGCCTCTTCCAGCAATCCCTTTTGCCAGCGAAAATCCCAACTGGCCCAATCCAATGAATGCAACACAAATATCTGATGCCGTTGTCATGTTTGCTACCACTTGTGGGAAGGAACGATCTTGACCACATCACTGGGGGAGTCTCCACGGGCGATGGCATCGATAAGCAGTCCTTCTGAGGACGCAGCCGCTTCGGCGCGATTGATGACTGTCTCTGCGAGCGCTATGGGTACCACCACGATCCCATCGTCATCTGCGAGGATAAGGTCACCCGGACGAATCTGCACACCCGCAATGTGCACAGCGCCGTTGAAATCGGCGAGCTCAAGCCGATGCTTGCCGGTACGCGGCGTAATGCCGCGGGACCATACGCGCAGACCCAGCTTACGCATATTGGCGACGTCCCGCACATTGCCCTCCACGACCAGGCCAGCCAAACCAGCGGCCGCAACGCTCGTTGCCATGATGCCGCCAAAGCTAGACACGGCCTGATCACAATTACTTTCAATGACCAGGACATCGCCTGCTTGGCTCAACGTAACAATATCGCTGCCACCCAAGGCTGCACTGGGCTGCTGGTGAGCAATATTGAATCCACTCGCAATCCGGGCCGGTACATAACGCACAGTAACGGCGCTTCCCACCATTTTCCCGCCAGACCGGGAGCAGATTTCATGCCCCGGAATGGCGCTGTCAATCCCAAGTTCATCCAAAATATCGGCCACAGTAGAAGTAACGTCTTCCAATGCTTCGTAGCGCTTGATGAGGGCGGGGTCCACGCGCTCAATCTTCACTTTGCGGATTTTTTCTGGCGAAATCAAACCAAGCAATTTATCCGCATACTCCGCCAACTCATTTGCTGTTTCTTGCGTGGCCTTCATATCACTATTGCTCCTTGATCCCAGCAGCCTTTGCCACCTTCTTCCATGTTTCAATCTCGCGTTTCAACGCACTCCTGAATTCTGCGGGTGTACTACCTACGGCACCAATGCTTACTTGTTTCAGTTTCTTCTTGAAAGCATCGTCGTTACTCAGGCGTACAATATCCTGACCCAAGGCATCCACAATTTCCGGATTTGTACCTTTGGGCAAAAATACCCCGAGCCACCAACCCATATCCAGCCCTTTTACGCCATTTTCTTCAAGGGTTGGAATATCCGGAGCCAGTTCGGTACGTTCTTCGCCCAGCATTCCCATACTCGTCAGTTTCTTTGCTTCAATGTACTGAAGAGAAGGTCCCAATGTTAGAAAAGCAACATCAATCCGACCCGCCAACAGGTCCATCAAAATAGGATTCTGACCTTTATAAGGCACATGCAGAAGACGCGTGCCAGTCAGTGATTGAAACAATTCCGCCGTCAACTGGTGCGGCGAACCAGTGCCGGAAGAACCATATTTCAACGTGCCAGGTTCCTTTTTGGCCAACGCAATGAACTCAGATATATTGGCTACAGGCAAGCCGCCATTGACGACCATCACAACCGGCAAAGTAGCCGCCATACTCACCGGCTCAAAATCGCGAAAAACGTCATAATTAACTTGGTTCGGCAGTGTAAGATTAGTGACCATGCTATTCGATACAACGAGTACGGTGTGTCCATCAGGCTTTGCCTGAGCCACTTCACGTATACCGATGCTACCACTGGCTCCAGGTCGATTTTCGACGATGAATGTCTGCCCAGTCTTTTCCTGAAGCGCCTGAGACAATATGCGCGCAAACGAATCGTTGCTACTGCCGGGCGGAAACGGCACGACCAGCTTCACAGTACTTTGTGGCCACTGAGCCGACTGCGCTCCGGCCGATACCAGCATAGACAAGCCAAACACCGGAATGCACAATCGCGTCATCCATTTTTTCATGATGGGTCTCCTCCCTCACGATTACCTAACGGGACCGGCCACTTTGACTTTTTTCAAACCGGCGGCTTCTACTACATCTGCCCACTTCTTTAATTCTGCACTCACAAACCTGCCAAGCGACTCAGGATTAGAATCGACGACCGGTTCAAATCCGATATCAAGCATCTTGCGGGCCAGCTCTGGATCACGAACAGTCGCCTGGAAGGCCTTGAGCAAAGCGGCAACTACCGAATCCGGGGTTCCTGCCGGAGAAAAAATCGCACTCCAAGAGTTGGCCTGGACGTCGTAACCCTGCTCCTTAAGTGTCGGCAGATCCGTCGCACCGGAAAAGCGCTCTGCACTTGCTACGCCGAATATCTTAAGCGTGCCGTCGGCCACATGCGCATTGGTCGCAGCGAAGGTATCGAACATAAAACTGGTTCGCCCGGCAACAAGGTCGACCATCGCGGGCCCGGAGCCTTTGTAAGGGACGTGCAACGCGTCAACCTGCGCCACCTTCTTGAATAGTTCACCAGCCAGATGCAAAGGCCCGCCTATACCAGATGACGCATAGGCATACTTGCCCGGATGCTGCTTGAGCAACGCGATGAACTCTTCCAGGCTATCCACTGGAAGCTTTGCATTAGTCACAAGTACCAAAGGCACGTTGGCAATCTGGCACACTGGCACGAAGTCCTTCTCCGCGTCGTACGGCATACTTTCTGCCAACGCCTGATCCATGCCATGGGTCGCTGCCGTGCCCAGCAATAACGTATAGCCGTCGGGGGCAGCATTCTTCACATGTGACGCTCCTACGATTCCGGAAGCCCCCGCCCTGTTCTCCAGAATTACTGTTTCCCCCAGGTGCTTGTTTAAAATGGGGCCGGCATGCCTCATGAAGATATCCTGCCCGCCTCCTGCAGCGAATGGGATTATCAGCCTTAATGGACGCACCGGATACTTTCCAGCGGCCGTCGCAAAAGATGGAGCCATTCCGAAGGCGAGCATCATCGAGAGGATTTGCCGACGTGACAAGGTATTCATGTTGTCTCCAGAATATGAAGCGATCGCGTTCAAGGTTGGTACGCCTCATCAATGGGAACGCGATAGCCTGCCACCAGACGGTTTGTCTCATTGGCCATACCGACAATTGCCATCATCTCGGCGAACATCTCATCAGTCATGCCCGCCTTGTATGCGGCGGCAGTATGGCTTGCCACGCAATAAGGGCAATTGTTTGAGACACTCACTGCCAGATAGATGATTTCTTTAACCGCAGGGCTCAACGCTCCGTCCGGGGCCATTATTTCCTTGATGCTTGACCATGTACGGGCCAGCGTTTTGGGATCGTTAGCCAGATACTTCCAAAAATTGTTGAGCTTATCTATTTTTCTGGTTTGCATAATGTCATCAAATACCTGCCGCACCTGAGGGGACGCGTGTTCATATTCGATGGGGGACGTCATCGCCATGATTCTCTCCTTTTACTGAAAATCAAACCCTGCCAGTGCAATCAAATATCAAGCCGGATTCCCTTGGCTTTCACCAATGCATCCAGGTTCAACATGTCCCATGTAGTCTTTCCGGTGATAAGTGCTTCGCGAAAACGTACTTCTTTCTCTTCACGCGTTTTGCAAATCTCCGCCAAAGACTCGATTTCGTCTTTAGGGACCACCACGACGCCATCATCATCACCAATGATCAGGTCTCCTGGATGCACAGTCACGCCACCCACGGCAACAGGCTGGTTCAATGTTCCAAATGTTTCCTTGACCGTGCCCTTCACACTGATTGAGCGCGAGAAAACCGGGAAGCCAATTTTATGGATCGTCGAAGAATCCCGTACGCCACCGTCCACGACAAGACCAACGATTTGACGTCCCACCGCGCAACTCGCCATCACATCTCCAAACAGGCCCTGCTCTGTGAATCCGCCCGCATCGCAGACAATGACATCACCCGGCTGAGCAAGTTTCAAAGCGGCGTGCAGAGTGAGGTTATCGCCAGGATGGCATTGACAGGTATAGGCTCGGCCCAATATCGTCATGCCCTGCCTTATGGGCTTTATGGCGGAATCCATTGCCCCTCGCCTGCCCATACCTTCGTGTGCCGTCGCTGCGGTCACTCCCTCATACATGGTGATATCTTGCGCAGGTGCGCCTCGTTCTGCTTGTGCTACTGGCATCTCAGTCTCCTTGACTAATAATTGGTAATCACTTATCGGGTAACGTTTGCCATTCCCCAGACATAGTTTTTGCGGGGAAACTCTTCCCAATATTGGCGCATACCCTTGCTGGGAAAGGCCTTGTAGGGGCGCCGTCTCATCACCTCGACATCCATGTCCACGCCCAGTCCAGGCGCTGTAGGAATATCCATCCAGCCATCCTTTATTTCAATCCGATTCACCGCGATATCATTACAGGCGTCCTGCAGGTTGATAAAGCATTCCGCGATCACGAAATTCGAAATCATTGCCGAATAATGGATGGTGGCCGCCAGCCCAACGATGGTGCTGTTGTAGTTATGGGGACTGATGGCAACCGCATGCGGATGGGCCATCGCTGCGATGTCCAGCATCTGCAAGATGCCCCCTACAGCACAAATATCCGGATTCAGAATATCGGCCGCTCTCGCGGCAAGTACTTCGCTGAACTGTTCCTTGGTGTAGAGTGTTTCGCCTGTTACCACCGGCGTGTTTATTTTTGTGCGCACCTCTGCTACCAGTGCTATGTTGTCCGAAAGGCAGGGTTCTTCGAAGCAGAAGATATCGAACTCTTCTAAACGTCTTGCAACTCGTATAGAGTGATACGGCGCTACTCGACGGTGCGCATCGATAAGCAAGTCCATGTCTGGACCTAAGGCCTTACGAACTTGCCGAACACACTCAACCGCATGATCTTCTTCCTGCCGGGAAACAAATGTTCGCCACGGCCCAGGAAAAGGATCCCATTTGAGCGCCGTGTAGCCCATTTCCTTTACCTCTACAGCTCGTTGCACGATTTCGTCAATCGTTCCTGCCCCATACCACCAGCCATTGGCATAAACCCGCACCTGCTCACGTGATGCGCCGCCAAGCAAATTGTGAACAGGCTGCCCTGTCGCTTTGCCAACGATGTCCCACAATGCAATTTCAATGGCGCTCCATGCACACAGGAAATCCACTGATGTACGCCGGATAGCGAAGTCATCGAACATAATCTGACCGAGGTGGCGTATGTTGAACGGCGAGCGACCGACAATATAGGGAGCCATCGCCCGCAGGTATTCATCCACTATCTTTTCTTTGTTTACGCCTACATATGACTCACCCCAGCCATAGTGTCCATCGTCAGTTTCAACGCGGCAAAACAACAAGTTCTTGCCGCTTCCCGGATAGAAAAGAAAAGTTTCTATATGAGCTATCTTCACGCCACGACCTCTTCCAGAAACAAAAATTCAATGGGACGGAACGGTACTTTTATCTTTAGACAAAAGAACTTTCTCATAGCTCTATGGATTTAAAAAGCGAATTATTTTTGACGTTTAGGATCGTTTTTTTTCATAAGCTCGATGAGCTACCCAACGAGTTAGCGCTTACCAGCTTTAGGGCCGAACGACACCCTACGCGCAATCAATGAGCCCACCCACAGACTGGCAAAGCCACTCAGCGCGTCATTATGAGTTTTTCTCGGCTTTTCTGAATATTTATACATTGGACTAGCTTCACGGATTCTCCCTAGAATGCCTGCGAGACCCTAAGAGGTCGCCCGGCGAGCCTGGATATCGCCTGGCCATATCCATTGACTTACTCAATGAGCAAATTGGAGACATCAGCACAATGAGAAACATCTTCCGAAATAATTGGCGCCCTTTCGCCTTCACATTGGCCGTAGGAATGCTGTCTGCTGCAGCACCGGCCTGTGCCAGTTCATCGACCTGGCCCGCTTCGGGCAAACCCATCACAATCGTCGCGCCCTTCAGCGCGGGGTCAGGCGCTGATGGGCTCGTGCGCAGGCTGGCACAACAAGTGAACAAGGAAACCGGGGTTCCCGTCATTGTCGAAAACAAGCCCGGGGCGAGCACGACCATCGGCGCTGATGCGGTGGCCAGAGCCAAGCCGGATGGATATACGCTGCTCTACACCTACGTCCTGACACATGCCCAGAATCCCCATCTTTTCAAAAAACTGCCCTACGACGCATTCAAGGATTTCACCCCCATTCTGAAAGTCGTCGACTCTGCGACCATTCTGGCCGTGAACAAAGACGCTCCGTTCGACTCCATGCAGGCGCTCATCGAATACGCACGGCAGCATCCCGGTGAACTCAATTACGGCTCATACAACGTAGGGTCGACAGCACACCTGAACTCGGAAATACTTTTGCGCAATACCGGAATCGATGCCGTCCATATTCCCTACAAGGGCTCTGCCGACGCCCTGATAGGCCTGCTTGCAGGGGATATCCATTTCGGTTTCGTGGACACGGCAACAGCCGTGAATCAGGCGAGAGCAGGAAAGCTGAAACTCTTTGGCACCGCCACAGACAAACGTTTGGCGGTTCTCCCGGACTTGCCCACCCTGGCGGAGCAGGGCATTGAGGGTCTGGACATAGTGGGATGGCAAGCCATCTTCGCGCCAGGCAATGTGCCAGATGAATTAGCCGAGCAAATCGCCGGCGTGTTTCGCCACGCGCTGTCCGACCCTGAAATTGTGAAGAGCTTTGAATCCCAAGGCGTTCAAGTCAGCGGAGCAGGCCCCAAGGAGTTTGCCAGTATCGTGCGTCGGGACTATGAACACTGGGGGCAGATCATCAAGGCGCTTGATCTGAAACTCGATCAATAGGGATTGAGCCAGCGGGCGGGCTGGATGTGCGTGCGCCAGCCTCGCCTTGCGCTATTTTTTTACGGCCGCGCCCTCGCTCATCAATGCTTCTACCATGCTGATCACCTGTACGGCAGCGGGCGACAGTGTGCGTCCGGCATGGTGAATAATGCTGCAGGTAAGTTCTGTTTGATTGGAATAGAAAATGGGCAGCTGGATCAGGCTACCGTCTTCGAGTTCCCCGCGAATCGATTCTCGCATGCACAGAAAAATGACATCGCTGCCCAGCGCGACGGCGCGCAACGCGGCAACACTGTTGCACTCCAGCGCCATGGGAAGGTCATCGACACTGGTCAGCCTGTACAGCGCTGCCAGATGATCCCGTGTTCGAGGCGGCAAGGGCGTGGCCGCCAAACGATAATTCATCAGAGCGGACCGCAACGCACTTCGGCCTTGAATCGCCAGCAACGGATGCCCTGCGCGGACAAACAGGCCGGCATGCTGGGGCGGCAAGGGACGTACCGTGAACTCTGCTGAAGGAGGCAGGCTGTGGGTGACCGCTACAACGAAATCCAGCCTGTCTTGCGCAAGCATCTCCACCAGACTGGCCCAGCCTTCTATTTCTACACGCATGCTGATGCCAGGGTAATCCTGCGCCAATTGTGTCAGCAGAGGCGACAGAAAACCCGCGGCCGGAAACACCCCCGCCCCCATGGCGACCTCGCCGCTGGCCAGGCCCCGGATCAGTTCCGTTTCACGTTTGAGCGCCGCCGCTTCGGCCAGCACCCGGTGCGCGTGCGCCAGAACGCTGCGGCCAGGTTTGGTGAGGCGAATACCGGCTGCGCTGCGGTCCAGCAATTTCAGGCCAAGGGTTTCTTCCAGCGACTGGATACTGCGGGTCAGCGCGGATTGCGTCAGATGCAATTTTGCCGCGGCGCGAGAATAGTGACGCTCCTCAGCCAGCGTGGAAAAGTGTTTTAAGGCGCGCAAACTAAGCATAATGAGTTTTTATCATTAATTTATCCAACAGTATGCATTTGATTCAAACCAACCGCAAGCCTAAGATTTATCGATCGAAGGCGGATTTCAGAGGCCGGCAACCCAAATGACCCGGCATCAGCTACCCGCAAAATTCATCAGTGACATCAGGAGAGAGACAACATGTACGACTTGGTAATCCGGCGCGGCACGATTGTCGATGGCAGCGGGCAGCCTGCATTCTGTGGAGACCTTGCCATCAGCGCGGGGAAGATTGTTCAGGCAGGTGGCAAGGCAGGCGCCGGGCGGCGCGAAATAGATGCGGATGGATGTCTGGTGACGCCGGGGTGGGTCGATATTCACACTCACTACGATGGCCAGGCCACGTGGGATCCTTACCTCAGCCCTTCCACCTGGCATGGCGTGACGACAGCGATCATGGGCAACTGTGGCGTAGGCTTTGCCCCGGTGCGCCAGGATCGACGCGATTGGTTGATCAAGGTCATGGAAGGCGTGGAAGACATACCAGGCTCGGTGCTGTCCGAAGGCATCGAATGGGAGTGGGAAACCTTCCCCGAATACCTGGACGCCCTGGCACGTAAGCCCAAAGCCTTGGATATCGGCGCCCAATTGCCGCATTCTGCCTTGCGCGCCTATGTCATGGGCGATCGGGCCATACATCATGACGAAGCCGCCCCCCAGGACTTGCAGGACATGCGCAATCTTTTACGCCAGGCAATGGATGCCGGGGCAATGGGCTTTTCCACTTCAAAGACATTTCTGCACAAGTATGACGAGCGCAAGTATCCTCCCGGCACTTTTGCCACGGAAGAGGAACTGATGTCCCTGGGTACCGTGCTGGGCGAGGCAGGCCACGGTGTGTTCCAGATGACTGCCAACCACCCTGCGATGGAACAGGAAATGCCCTGGCTCGGTGCTCTGGCGCGGCACAACGACTTGCCCGTTCTATTCAACCTGCAGCAGACCGATGATGCGCCGGATGTTTGGCGCCAGCTTATGGACCAACTGGAACAAGCCCGCCAGCAGAACATCCCCTTACTGGGCGGCATCAGCGGCAGACCGCTGGGCATACTTTTCTCATGGCAAAGCAGCTTGCATCCTTTCGTCGCGCACCCGACCTTCAAGGTGCTGCAAACCCTGCCATTCGACGAGATGATTGCGCAGTTGCGCGACCCGGACGTACGCCGCAAACTGATGGGTGAAAACGCTGGCCTGCTCGACCGGCGCGCCACAACGTTATTCAGCAGCTTTCACAAGATCTTCCCGCTGGGCGACGAGCCGGACTATGAGCCGCGAGAGGAAAACAGCGTGGCCGCGATGGCAGCGCGCACAGGCCGGCAGCCCCTGGACATCGTCTACGATCTGATGCTGGAGAAGGAAGGCAAAGCATTCTTGTACTACCCGTCCTTCAATTACGCCTATGGGCATCTGAATCATGTGCACGAAATGCTCCAGCACGACAATACGGTGAACAGCTTGTCGGACGGCGGCGCCCATTGCGGTTACATCTGCGACGTCAGTTTACCCACCTTCATGCTCAGCTACTGGACCCGTGATCGCAAGCGTGGCGATACATTGCCCTTGGAACGCGTGGTAAAGCGCCAGACTGCTGATACCGCGCGCGTGTATGGCCTGCACGATCGAGGCACGCTGATGCCGGGATTCAAGGCGGATATCAATGTGATCGACCCCGCCATGCTCAAGCTGCATGGACCGGAGATGGTATTTGATCTGCCGGCAGGCGGGCGTAGATTAGTACAGCGTGCAGACGGCTATGTCGCGACGCTGGTCAACGGAGAGCCCATTTTCGAACATGGCCAGTCGACCGGATCACTGCCAGGTCGGTTGCTGCGTAGCCGCAAAGGAGGCATCCATGCGTGATTCTGTATCATCCAGCGCTATGACAGATCAACATATAGACCAGCTTTTCCTACAAGCCCGCACCCACAGTGCCTGGCTGGACCAGCCCGTGGCTCCTCAGCTGCTGCAGAAACTGTATGCCATGACCGCCATGGGGCCGACCTCAGCCAACTGCTCGCCTTTGCGCGTGATATTTGTGTGCAGCCCACAGGCAAAGGAGCGGCTGTTGCCACACATGGCAGCCGGCAACCGCGAAAAAACCCGCCAGGCACCGGTAACCGCCATTCTGGCCTACGACCTGGACTTCCCTGAGCAACTGGCCACGCTTTACCCTCATGAGCCGTCGGCGCCATCCTGGTTCACCAGCAGCGCCGACGCCACCCGAATCGCGGCGCTACGCAACGGCAGCCTTCAAGGCGGTTATTTCATTCTGGCCGCACGCAGCCTTGGCCTAGATTGCGGGCCCATGGGCGGGTTTGACGCAGAGGCCGTGGCACAGGCGTTTTTCCCGGATCGGCCGTATGAGGTGAATTTTCTTTGTAATCTGGGTTACGGCGACGATCAGGCGTTGCATCCGCGTCTTCCACGCTTGAGCTTCGAAACCGCATGTGAGGTAGTTTGAGGCGGCGGTTGCTTGCCATAACAATTTAAAGCTTGGCGGCCTATCCCGGCCGTCCTCTTTCATCCGGCCGGAGCGCCGGTTTTTTTTTGAATGAACGGAACAACTGGTTCATTTCGTTACTTGACTGTTGAATTGCACAGCCTATACTGAACTCCATACGGATGGTAAATGGATGGTGTATACCATCCAAGTAGAGTATAAAGGAACAGTATGAGCGTGCATGACATTCGACCCAAGCTCAATGAAAGCGAGAAGGTCACGATCAACCTTGGCCTGATTGATCTTGGACAAATAGATCTGTTGGTACAGGAAGGCTTTTATTCAAATCGCACAGATTTGATCCGCACCGCCATCCGCAATCAGTTGAATACCCATACGGATGTCGTCAAACAGACGGTAGCTCGTAAAAGCCTGGTGCTGGGTTTGCAGCATTACTCGCGCGCAGACCTTGAGGCGCTACAGGCCGCCGGGCAGCGCCTGCAAATCCAAGTGCTGGGCCTGGCCAGTATCGGCACAGATGTATCACCGGAACTGGCGTTGGCAACCATAGAATCCATAACCGTGTTAGGCGCCTTGCGCGCGAGTTCGGCCGTCAAGAAAGCCCTGGCTCAGCGTATTCGTTAATGAATGACCGTAAACACTCTGCGCCCCTGGCTTATCCGCCTGACGACGTTTGGAAGGAACCGTTGTAATGAAAATGAACGAAAAGATGTTCGAAAAAATGCGGGATGCGACGTCAACCTTGATGACAAGCGGACCAGCAGCAGCCACGATCGCTATTCAGCAAGCCTTGCAGCAACACGGCTGCTGGGACGCAGGCGAACACCCGGCCTGGCGCCCACAGCAGTCGCGCCCGATGCGCGATATCACCCCTGCGCCAGAGGAAGCGACAATCGAGTGCATAGATATCTCCGACACACACCACACACTCGGTACAGACAAGGCAGGCGATGCCTGTCAGCCTGAAGAAGCCGGCGAGCCAGACCGTTTTATCGCCGGATCGTATCGCAACAACGCAGGCCAGCGAAGCTACAAACTGTACGTTCCCAGCAGTTATCACGGGCAGACTCTGCCATTGATGGTTATGCTGCATGGCTGCACACAAGATCCAGACGACTTTGCCAGCGGCACGCGCATGAACGAGATCGCCGAAGAAAAACAATGCCTCGTCGTGTATCCCGCCCAGGCACAATCCGCCAATAGTGCGCGGTGCTGGAACTGGTTCAAGGCCATCGATCAAAAGCGTGATCAAGGCGAGCCGTCACTCATCGCTGGCATCACGCGTCAGGTTATCGACACTTATCATATCGATGCGAAACGCGTTTATATAGCTGGCATGTCGGCGGGGGGCGCGATGGCCGTCATCATGGGCACGCTCTATCCGGATCTATACACCGCTGTCGGTGTTCATTCAGGCCTGCCCTATGCCTCGGCACAAGACCTGCCCTCAGCGCTGGCAGCAATGAAAAATGGACCATCGGCATATCAGGCAAAATCCGGAACACCCACTGGGGCCGCTGCCCGTCTGGCGGCAATCCCCATCATCGTTTTTCATGGCGACCGAGACTCAACCGTCCATCCCAGCAACAGCGACACCATCGTGGTACAAAGTGCGCCACACCGCAAATCCCAAGATAAACATATGCAATCTGCTGATCCGGATCTCGCGACGACGAGCGGCAAATCCGAACCGGTCGTGCAGGTGGGAAAAACGCCCAATGGTCACGCATTTACCCGAACTACCTATGCCGATGCACAAGGGCATGTCGACGCCGAACAATGGCTTATCCACGGCGCCGCTCATGCGTGGTCCGGCGGCAGCAACCAGGGCAGCTACACAGATGCCAGAGGCCCCGATGCCAGCCGGGAAATGATGCGTTTCTTTTATACCCAGACTAAGAAGAGATAAGCGCTTCGCGACGATACACGCCTAAGTTATAATGTACGTTATTCTGTACAACCTATGAGCCTATGGAGGCGATTATGTCGATCTCAGCCGGCGATATTATCTCGCTGTCCCAAGCCAGGGCCAATCTGTCCGAACTGGCCGACCAGGTGAAGGCTGGGGCCGAGAAAATCGTCACAAAAAACGGCGAAAGCTACGTTGCCATCATCGACGCCCAGCGACTGGATTACTACCACCAGTTGGAGCGCGAGCGTATCCATTTGTTGTTGATCGAAGACGCCAGCAAGGGCCTGGCCGACATATCGGCAGGCAAGGTCAAAGACGCTCGCAGCACCCTCTCCGCGCTCAAATCTCGCCGCACCACCAGAACAGCCATCTAACTAGACAGTAGATAGATTCGCACTGTGACAGCCCGTCGTACCGTCAAGCTCACCGCCAACTTCGAGCGCAACCTTGAAGAAGTCCAAGCGTTCCTGCTGCAAGCCAAATCCCCCCAAGCATACGATGCGCTGCTGGACGAACTAACGCAGGCCGTTATCCCCAATCTGGAGCGCTTTCCCGGCATGGGCCGATCATTCCTCGACCGGCCCGCCCGCTCCGTCGAGGTAGGCAACGGCATTACGCGACTGACCAAACAACTCAATGCCATTACCCCAGGCAGCGAACTGCGCGAATATGTGATGGCGCACTACCTGCTGCTGTATGCGCACATCAAAGGCACGGTGTATCTGCTCTCGATTCGCCATCAGCGGCAACTGTCATTTGATTTGGCAAGTCACTGGCCAGCGTAAACGAGAGTCGTCAATGAAAAAGCCCCTTCCCGTTGCGTATCAGAGAGCTACGAGACTGACTGGGGAATGAGGCTAAAAATTTGCTTTATTCCTTACCATGATCATCTGGAAATCAAGACGGCATATGAGCCGAATGCTGAAGAAATTCGTATATACAAAAAATATGGAGAAAAGCCATGAATGCACCTAAGATTGAAAGCACTTTAGAGAATTGGGAGACAGGGGCTCTAGGAGCTGACGAGGCTTATGTAAAAGTAGATGATGACGACTTGGAATCTCTTATCAATGACAACTTGGCAATGCGTCCAATTTCCATTCGTCTCGAAGAATGTCTAATCGACGATTTCAAAATGATCGCCAAGCACCATGGGCTTTCCTATCAGCCTATGATGAGGCAGGTACTAAAGAGGTTCGCGGATAACGAAACACGCCGCATCCTCCGTGAGTACATTGCCAATGGTAAGGATAAGCCTAAGAAAGCTGCCTAAGTCCTCGCGGACTGCAAACACGCTCTCCACTCAGAGGGCTTTCTTATGCCAAACCCTACTGATACACCATATCCAGCAGGCCCCGAGAGCCCGCCCCCAGCCGCTAGCTTATAGGGCTTTTCCTTGGGTACAGCCTGTTTGCATTGGATGTTGGTTAGGGCCATATTGGGGGTACTTTTTCTAGAGGGCCCAAGAGATACCCCCAAATGTACCCCTAGATGAGGGTATATGGCTATAGTCTGCCATGCACTGCCGTAGACAACAAAAGCCCGCATAGCGTTTAACCATGCGGGCCTTATAGACTGTTGTGTACAACTGTAGATGTATTCCTGGCGGACAGAGGGGGATTCGAACCCCCGATACGCTATTCACGTATACACGCTTTCCAGGCGTGCGCCTTCAACCACTCGGCCACCTGTCCTGCAACGCTAGCGTAGGCTAAAGCGAAGTCCGCTATTCTAGCAGAATTCTATGTCGTTGGACTGCCAGGCATCAGATTCGCGCAAATTGCCGTAGCGCCAGCCAGTGTTCCACATGGCGTGCACGCAGCCGCATATCTTCGCCCACCGGGGCAGCGCCGGTAAAAGCGAAGCGTTGCATCGCCGTCAGTTCATCGAGTTCCGGCAGGCGCACCATCCCCAACCCTGGCCCCATCAGCATGGGCGCCAGATAAATCAGCAACTCATCCACGCATCCTGCCTGCAGCAATGCGCCGCTCAACCGGGCGCCAGCCTCGACGTGGACCTCATTGACCTCGTGCTCGCCCATCCAGCGCATCATGGCGGCCAGATCGACTCGGCCATTGCTGGCTGGCATGGGAATGACCAGCGCGTTCTTGGCTGCCAGCCGGGCCGATTTCGTGGCCTCAGGCGAGCAGGTAAAAACCCAGACCTGCGTGCCATCAAAGAGACGGGCATTTTCATCGATCTCGAAACGGCTGTCGACCACCGCCTTGATGGGAGGCCGTACGGTATCAACATGCCGTATATTCAGTTGAGGATTGTCTGCCGCGACCGTGCCGGAGCCGGTGAGCACAACACTGCTGCGGGCGCGCCAGTGATGCCCGTCCGCCCTGGCGGCATCGCCGGTGATCCATTGGGATTTGCCGTTGGGCAGGGCTATGCGCCCGTCCAGCGTGGCGGCCAGCTTGAGCCATACCCAAGGCGTGGCGCGCGTCATGCGAGCGACAAAACCTGGATTGAGTGCCAGAGATTCCTCTGCGCAGACGCCCACTGTCACGGCGATTCCGGCCTCGCGCAGGCGTCGTTCGCCGCGCCCCGCTACCAAAGGGTTGGGATCGCTCAGGGCGATGACCACGCGAGCGGGTCGTGCGGCAATTAGCGCGTCCGCGCACGGCGGTGTGCGCCCATGGTGGCTGCAGGGTTCAAGCGTGACGTAGACCGTAGCGCCCGCGATATCGACGCCTTGCGCCGCGGCCTGGCGCAGTGCCATGACTTCGGCATGGGGGCCGCCAGCAGGCTGCGTGGCGCCCGAGGCAATCAGTTGCCCATCGCGCACAATGACACATCCGACGCGAGGGTTTGGGTCGGTGATGTAGAGGACGCTCTCCGCCAGGGCGAGTGCCCGGCGCATCCAGTGCAGGTCTTGATTCGCGGCCTCGCGAGATACAGAGGATGGCAGCGGTGTGCTCACGGCCTGGGCTTATCCTGCATTTCATCGATGGCCTTGACGAATTCGCCGATGTCTTCAAAGCTTTTATAGACAGAGGCGAATCGCACATAAGCCACTTGGTCCAGTTTTTTGAGCTCGGCCATGACCAGTTCGCCGATATAGCCAGATTCAACCTCGCGCCGGCCGCTGACCAGCAGGTTTTCTTCTATGCGGGCGACGGCAGCATCCACATCCTCGGTGCTGACGGGCCGCTTGCGCAGTGCCAGGCTCAGGCTGCCTCGCAGTTTGTCGATATTGAATTCGGTGCGGGTGCCGTTGCGCTTGACCACGGCAGGCATGACAAGCTCTGCCCGCTCGTAAGTGGTGAAGCGGCGCTCACAGGCCGTACAGCGGCGGCGACGCCGTATCGTGTCGCCCTCCTCGGAAACACGAGAGTCGATGACCTGAGTATCGAAACTGCTGCAGAATGGGCATTTCATGTTGGGCAGGCCCCGCGCAAGCGCGGGGCGGGCGCTATCAGCCGTAGACCGGCAAACGAGCAGTCAGCTCGTTGACACGGGCTCGAACCGCGGCGACAGACGCTTCGTCGCGGGGGTTGTCCAGCACATCGGCAATCAGGTGACCGGTGAGCTCCGCCTCGGCTTCTTTGAAGCCGCGTGTTGTCATGGCAGGCGTACCCAGCCGAATACCGCTGGTGACGAAAGGCTTTTCCGGATCGTTCGGGATGGCGTTCTTATTGACAGTGATGTGGGCCTGGCCAAGCACAGCCTCGGCTTCTTTGCCGGTGATGCCTTTGGCGCGCAGATCGACCAGCATGACGTGGCTTTCGGTGCGGCCGGACACAATGCGCAGGCCGCGCTCGACCAATGTGCGGGCCAGCACGTCGGCGTTCTTGATCACCTGTGCGGCATATTCCTTGAACTCGGGCTGCAGCGCCTCCTTGAAGGCCACGGCTTTGCCGGCGATGACATGCATCAGGGGGCCGCCCTGTATGCCGGGGAAGATGGCGGAGTTGATGATCTTCTCGTGCTCGGCCTTCATCATGATGACGCCACCGCGCGGGCCTCGCAGGGATTTGTGCGTGGTCGAGGTGACAAAATCTGCGTGGGGCACAGGATTGGGATAGGCGCCGCCGGCAACCAGGCCCGCGTAATGGGCGATATCAACCATGAACAATGCGCCGTTCTCGTGGGCGATGCGCGCCATGCGTTCAAAGTCGATCCGCAGCGAGTAGGCGGATGCACCGCCGACGACCAGCTTGGGTTTGTGCTTTTTGGTAAGGTTTTCAAGCTGGTCGTAGTCCAGGACCTCGTTGGCATCAAGCCCATACGAGACGAAGTTGTACAGCTTGCCGGACGCGTTGACAGGGGAACCATGGGTAAGGTGCCCCCCTTCGGCCAGGCTCATGCCCAACACGGTGTCGCCCGGATTCAGAACAGCCATGTAGACGCCCTGATTGGCCTGGGAGCCCGAATTGGGCTGCACGTTGGCGGCTTCGGCGCCGAAAAGCGTCTTGAGACGATCAATGGCCAGTTGTTCGACAATGTCCACATACTCGCAACCACCGTAGTAGCGCTTGCCCGGATAGCCTTCTGCGTACTTGTTGGTCATCTGCGTGCCCTGCGCCTGCATGACAGCCGGGCTGGTGTAGTTTTCGGAAGCGATCAGCTCGATATGCTGTTCCTGGCGAACGTTTTCTTTCTGGACGGCAGCCCAGACATCGGCATCGATTTTCTCGAGAGTGAGTGAACGATCAAACATGGGGGAGGATCCTGGAATAGAGTGAAGCGGGTATGTAGAGAAACTGCCTCATTTTAGCCCGAATATCCGTGATTACCGGCAAAGTATCGCGATAAACCACGATCGAAAGGCTGATTCAGCCGCATTCGTGCCATTGAAAAAAAACGGCTCAAGCTGGCTTGAGCCGTTCTCATGTTGCTTGCCCGACGACTGGGCAAAAGGCCGTTGAAGCGCGACGCCACTGTGCCGAGCGTGTGGCGGCGCAGCAGCTGGCTGCGGGAACTCAGCCCCCTTTACGCCTTGCCTGCCTCGGCAACGCGCGGATTCAGGGTATAGGTGCCGGTGATGGAGGCCTGGGCCAAAATATGGCCTTGTATGGCCTTGATGACGTCGTTGCCCGTAAAGCGACCTTCAAAGGGCAGTTCGGCAATATCCAATGCATACACGGTAAAGACATAGCGATGCGGGATGGCATCGTTCCACGGCGGGCACGGACCGTCGTAGCCGAAGTAGTCGCCGTTCATGTCTCGATCGGCGGCGAACCAGTGGGTGTAGTCGTTGACGCCTTGGCGCGTCCCATCCAGCGCGAGCGGGCCAGCCTTGCCCCGCGGCGTAATGCCGTCGGAATACGAACCCTCCGCGATTTCGTGCGTACCGGCGGGAATGTCGACCAGCACCCAATGGTAGAAGTCGACGCGTGGCAGGTCGCTCGGGACTTCGCGGTCTTCCTGGTTGACATCGTCTGGCTTGCTGGGTACGTCGGGGTCGTGGCAGATCACTACGAAGGATTGCGCATCAGCAGGCGCATCAGACCACGCCAAATGCGGGTTGACGTTGCCCGCCAGCGCGACATGGCTTTGGGCATCAATCTTGCCAAACGCATAACGCTCGGGAATGTTCCCATTATCCGTAAAGGACTTGCTGGTTAACTTCATGACGTACTCCTCAGAAATGGTTTAGCCAGTAAGGGTGACACGGGCAAATTTGCGCTTGCCTACCTGTACAACGTACGTGCCGGCAGGCAACTGCAGGGACTTGTCTTCAATGCGATCGCCGTCTACCCGGACGCCGCCTTGTTCGACATTACGCTGTGCTTCGGCGCCTGACGCAGCAAGCCCCGCCTCGCGCAGGACTTTGAGGATGCCCAGGGGACCCTTGCCAACCTGGACCTCGGGCATGTCTTCAGGCATGGCGCCATCACGGAAACGGGCTTCAAAGTTCGCCAGCGCATGCTCGGCGGCCTTGCGGTCGTGAAAGCGCGTGATGATTTCCTGGGCCAGCATGACCTTGGCCTCGCGCGGATTCAGCCCTTGCCTGATCTGCGCCTGAAGCGCCGAAATATCATCCATGGAACGGAAGGAGAGCAGTTCGTAGTACTTCCACATGAGCGTGTCCGAAATGGACATCAGCTTGCCGAACATGGAGTCCGGCGTTTCGGTAATACCTATATAGTTGCCCTTGGACTTGGACATCTTGTCGACACCGTCCATGCCCTCGAGCAATGGCATAGTCAGCACGCACTGCGGCTCCTGACCGTACTCTTTCTGCAATTCGCGGCCGACCAGCAGGTTGAATTTCTGGTCGGTGCCGCCCAGTTCCAGATCGGCCTTGAGGACGACGGAATCGTAGCCTTGCAGCAAGGGGTACAAGAACTCGTGCACAGAAATGGGGATACCGCCCTTGAACCGCTTGGTGAAGTCGTCTCGCTCCATCATGCGGGCCACGGTATAGCGCGAGGCCAGTTGAATAACGCCGCGCGATCCGAGCTTGTCGCACCATTCGGCGTTATAGCGGATTTCGGTTTTGGCGGGATCAAGCACCAGACTGGCCTGGGCGTAGTAGGTTTTGGCGTTTTCGTGAACCTGCTCGGCGGTGAGCGGAGGCCGGGTGGCATTGCGCCCGCTGGGGTCGCCGATCATGGAAGTGAAGTCCCCAATGAGGAAAATGACCGTGTGGCCAAGATCCTGCAACTGCCGCATCTTGTTGAGCACAACGGTGTGCCCCAGATGAATGTCCGGTGCCGTGGGATCCAGGCCCAGCTTGATTCGGAGCGGCGTGCCGCTGGCCTGGCTGCGCGCAAGCTTGCGGGCGAACTCGGACTCGACCAGCAACTCGTCGCAGCCTCGCTTGGTGATGCGCAGCGCTTCCTGGACTTCGGATGTAAGGGGGGCTTCGGTGGACGACATAGAGGATTTATACGGCAATTTTGAAAAAACGCTCGAAAATTCGAGCCTAATAAGCTAGCATAACGTGCAAGCGCAAACCCTGCTGGGTAGACATCGTTAAAAGCAAGGCTTAAAACGCCATCTTATCAGAGCGCCAGGCTACAAAATACGGGCTTGAGGTTTACCTCTGGCGGCCTATGCCGGCCCTATAGCCACCCCAATATTATCCGTCATTCACGCAGCGCATTTCTAGGTTTCTGTTCTTATGTACGAAAAAGGGATCACTGGCTCTCCCTCTTATCGCGAAACAACTCGCACACACCGCTCGCATCACTTCATCCGGAACGGGGTCGTCCTCGTCGCCCTTGCCTTATTTGCTGGCGCCGCCGCGCTGGCGGTGGTCAAACCACCCGAAGCGCCCGCCTTCTACCAGGCCCGCCAAACGCTAGACCTCCCCGACAGTGCCACGCTTACTCCCATCCGCTCCAACACCCCCTACATCAGCGAAACCCAGATCCGCCGCGGCGATACGCTAGCGGCGCTGCTTCAACGCCTGCGCATCAGCGAGTCCGGCCTGCAGCAGTTCCTGGTACAGAACAAAAACGCCCGAGCCATCTACAAGCTGTACCCCGGCCGTACCGTGCAGGCGGCTCTGGACGACAGCGGCGCCCTTGTCTGGCTGCGGTACAACCACACTCCCGGGGCCAGACAGGACGATGGCAGCTATGTGTCGCGCTGGCTGGAAATCCGTCCCGACGGACAAGGCAGCTTCGCCGCAGCCGAGCATAGCGCCCATGCCGAGGCGCAGGTGCGTGTCGCCGAAGGCGTCATCAACAGCTCGCTATTCGGCG
Organism: Allopusillimonas ginsengisoli; assembly: GCF_004153455.1. Lineage (GTDB taxonomy): Bacteria > Pseudomonadota > Gammaproteobacteria > Burkholderiales > Burkholderiaceae_B > Allopusillimonas > Allopusillimonas ginsengisoli. The sequence goes on from NZ_SDQE01000002.1 coordinate 359,523, forward strand.
CAACAGACAGCGCCGGCATCCCTGATTCGATCACCATGCAAATGACCGACATTCTGGGCAGCAAGGTCGATTTCCTGCGCGATCTTCGCCACGGCGACCGCTTCCGGGTCGTCTACGAAAACTATGCCCGCAACGGCGAAGAGCTTGGCGGTGGCCGCATACTGGCGCTGGAGTTCCAGAACAAAAACAAAGTCTACGAAGCCGTCTGGTTCGCACCCGAAGGCGGCTCCGGCGCCTACTACGACTTCGACGGACGCAGCCTGAAAGGCGCTTTCTTGCGCAATTCCATCAAGTTCTCCCGCATCAGTTCCACCTTTGGCCTGCGCAAGCACCCTGTACATGGCAAATGGCGCGCCCACAAAGGCGTAGATTATGCAGCGCCGGCCGGCACGCCTATCCACGCAACCGCGGATGGCGTCGTATCCTTTGTCGGGCGGCAAAATGGCTATGGCAATGTTGTCATCCTTCAGCATCACGACAACTACACCACGCTCTATGCCCACCAAAGCCGATTTGCCAAAGGCTTGCGCAAAGGCGCGCGCGTGAACCAGGGCGATATCATCGGGTATGTTGGCTCCACCGGTTGGGCAACAGGCCCGCATCTGCATTACGAGTTCCGCGTCGCCAACAAGGCAATCGACCCGCTCTCGGTAGACCTGCCTGTCGCCCGCACGCTCGACAACACCCAGCGCGTGGCATTCAACGCGCTCGTTGCCCAATACCGCGACCAGATCAATGTTGTCTCGCGTGAGCCCCTGGCGCAGGACGTGCAGCTAGCCAGCCGCTGACATGGCCGCCGCAACGCCCGCGCTCTTCATGGGGTTGATGTCGGGCACCAGCACCGATGGCGTGGATGCCGTGCTGGCAGACTTTGCCGATCCGGCCCATCCTCGCGTGCTGGCCTCAACGGCCCTGCCCATGCCGGCGCCGCTGCGTAACGAGTTTCTGGCGCTCAACACATCCGGGCCTGATGAATTGGCCCGGTCGGCGCAGGCCGGCAATGCGCTGGCCGAGCTCTATGCCCAAGCCTGCCTGCAGCTTTTATCGGAAACCAACATGGCCGCCTGCGAGGTTCGCGCGATCGGTGCCCATGGGCAAACCGTCAGGCACGATCCCGCGTCGGGCTACACCATACAGATCAACGCGCCCGCCTTGCTGGCGGAACGCACGGGCATCGCGGTCGTCGCTGATTTTCGCGCCCGCGATATCGCTGCGGGTGGCCAAGGCGCGCCGCTGGTGCCGGCCTTTCATCAAGCCATGTTTTCGAGTACGCGCCCGCGTGCGGTATTGAATCTCGGTGGCATCGCCAATGTCACGCTTTTGCGGCCCTTGGGGTCTGACTCACCCGTCCGTGGATTCGACACCGGGCCGGCAAATATACTGCTCGACGCCTGGATCCACGACAAAACCGGGCAGGCCTACGATGCTGACGGCGCCTGGGGCGCTACCGGCACGGCGAACACGGATTTGCTCGAATACCTGCTGGGCAGCGAGCCCTGGTTCACCCTGCCTCCGCCAAAATCTACCGGACGGGACCTCTTCAACCTACGCTGGCTCCAGCAACGGCTGGACCACTTTGAAGCCACGAAAAAAGGCTTGGCAGATGCGGATATCCAGGCCACGCTGGTGCTGCTGACCGCCCATAGCGCGGCCCAGGCCATAAAAGCGCATGCGCCAGACGCGGCCGACGTCCTGGTGTGCGGGGGCGGCGCGTGCAATCCCCGCGTAGTAAGTGCGCTGGAAACCGTGCTGAACCTGCCGGTTACCCCTACGTCGGACGCGGGGGTACCGGTTCAAGTGGTGGAAGCTTTGGCCTTTGCCTGGCTTGCATGGGCCCATGAGGCCGGTGTTTATGCCGGATTGCCAACAGTTACCGGCGCACGGCACCCTAGCCTGCTGGGATGCCGCTACCCCGGTACGCCCTGATCAGGGCACAAAAGACGAACCGCAGCCGCAGGTAGAGGTGGCGTTGGGATTACGAATGACAAACTGGGCGCCTTCGAGGTCGTCTTTGTAGTCGATTTCGGCACCCACAAGATACTGAAAGCTCATTGGGTCAACCAGTAGCTGTACGCCTTCTTTATCTATGGTGGTGTCGTCGTCGTTAATGGTTTCATCAAAGGTAAAACCATACTGGAAGCCCGAACACCCGCCACCCTGCACAAACACACGCAGCTTGAGTTCGGGATTGCCCTCTTCTTCCAGAAGTTCTTTAACCTTGGAAGCAGCCGCATCCGTAAAGATAAGCGGCGAAGGCGGCGCTTGAAGATCAGCGGTTTCAACAAGGGTATTCATTTGACACTCCGTGGCTGCCCGGGGGCAGCACATTCATATATACAAAATACTATAACACTCCGGTGCGCACACTGCCTTATTTACCGTGCCTGATACGCCCGGGCCTCATCATCCGCACCTGCCTTAGTCGCCGGCGCTCAGGTTGATCGTGCGCGTTGCGCGAACTGCATCGCCCTCCAGAACATTAAGCGTCAGCGCTGTCGGCGTGAAGCCTTCCGGCACATCAAGCAGGCCGGCGCTGCGCTGGAACTCGTTGAACACCAGGGCAAAGCTGCCGCTATCCTCATCTGATGCCGCATCCGGGCTGGTTGATGATTGATCAACGGCTTCCTCGGGCGTGTCGGTCGCCGATTCCACGGCAGGCGGCATACCCTTGGCGGGTTCCAGCGTGAGGGTTTGCGGCTTGCCATCACGGGTTCCTTTTGCAACAAACTGCATTCGGCCTTCAAATTTGTGTGCATTGACGGCGTTGCGCATAAACAGCGCCCGATACTGAAGCGTACTGCCCTGCAGCTCGGCATCCAGCGCCCGAATGCTTACGGCGCCTTTGGGCCCGGGCGGGAACAACTGATCAAAGAATGCCAGTTGCTCACGCGTACGACCAAGCTCTGCTTGAGCCGCCTCGAGAGAGGTTTCCAGACCCTTGCGCGTGCTTTGTTCGACCATCAAGCTCCCGGACAGGGCATCCACATGAGCCTGAGCCTTGGCCAGATCGGCCCTGGCGATGACGAGCTCTGCTTCCAGGCGCTGCTTGAGCGCATCGTAGCGGCGTGTAGCCTGATCCTTGAACCAGTAGCGGCCACCTAAGCCACCCAATGCCAAGCCGATGAACAATGCCACCAGCATAACACCCCAGGGGCGGCCATGACGGCGCGCGGGGGCTACCGGGCCCGCCGCCAGCCCGGCACAGGAAACGTCTTGGTCGGAAGTTGCAGGAGAAGGGCTGGAAAGTTTCGCCGAAGCGGCTTCTGGTTGTTTGCCTGTCATCCTGACACAGACCGGGTTTGGCGCAAAACAGTTCCCCAATAATCAAGGAAGCACAGCTACGTGCCCCAAACCGGCCGCCTCCGGCAAGCCAAACATGAGATTCATGTTCTGCACCGCCTGGCCCGACGCCCCCTTTACCAGATTGTCCTGAGCGACCAGCACAATAAGCTGATCCCCGCCGCCTGGGCGGTGCACTGCGATACGCAAGTGATTCGACGCCCGAACCGATCTGGTTTCAGGCACGCTGCCCGCCGGCATGACATCCACAAATGGCTCATTGGCGTAGCGCTGCTCGTAGAGCGCCTGAAAGTCCGTATCCAGTGCCTGGGGGAGGATGGTCGTGTAAAGGGTGGAGAACATGCCACGTATCATGGGTACCAGGTGAGGCACGAAGGTAAGCCCCACCTGTTCGCCCGCCAGCGCATTAAGCTGCTCGGAGATTTCCGGGTGATGGCGATGGCCTGCCACACCATAGGCCTTGAAGTTGTCACTGGCCTCTGAAAAAAGCGTTGCCACATCGGCCTTGCGGCCCGCACCCGACACGCCCGATTTGCAGTCCGCAATGATGCGCGACGCGTCAATCAGCTTGCGTCCAGTGCCGAACAATGGGGCCAGACCGAGCAATACCGTGGTGGGATAGCAACCTGGGTTGCCAATGACTTGTGCCTGGGCAATTTTGTCGCGATTGAGTTCCACCAGCCCATAGACCGACTGGCGCAAGATGTCCGGACAGGCATGCGGCATTTTGTACCACTGCTCGAAGACGGCTGTATCCTGCAGGCGAAAATCCGCCGCCAGATCGATGATGCGCACGCCATTGTCAAGCAGATGCTGGGCCTGCGCCATGGCAACCCCATGCGGCGTTGCAAAGAACACCACATCGCAATTGTCCAGCGGCGCCTTGTCCGGCGTGCTGAAGCTGAGGTCCACGTGGCCGCGCAAATTGGGATACATCTCGGAAACAGCCATGCCGTCTTCCTTGCGCGATGTGATCGCAACCAGCTCGACATGCGGATGCTGGGACAGCAATCGCAGCAGTTCGACACCGGTGTAACCCGTGCCGCCTACGATGCCAACCTTGATACGCTTTGCCGCTGATGTAGTCATAGCAATCCCCGATACCTGTTAAACCAAAATACGTCTGAATATTATGCAACAGTTCCCGACCTGGTCATGAGCGTTACCCTGCTGCAACCTCACCTTGTCTGCGAGCGCACCAAGCAAAAACCCCCGGCGAGCCGGGGGTTTTGATACTGCACAGGCCCAGGGCCCTGATGTAGCGGCTTAGCGCTTGCTGAACTGCTTGCGACGGCGAGCCTTGTGGAAGCCGACCTTCTTGCGTTCGACTTCGCGGGCATCGCGTGTCACAAAACCTGCTTGCTTGAGCGAGGGCTTGAGTGACTCGTCGTAGTCGATCAGCGCGCGGGTAATGCCGTGACGCACTGCGCCAGCCTGGCCGCTTTCACCACCGCCCTGCACGTTGACGTGGAAGTCGAACGATTCGAGGTGATTGGTGAGTTCCAGGGGTTGGCGAACGACCATACGGCCGGTTTCGCGAGCAAAGTATTCATCAACAGGCTTGCCGTTGACGACGATCTTGCCCGAGCCTTTTTTCAAGAACACGCGAGCCACCGACGTTTTGCGGCGGCCTGTTCCATAGTTCCAGTTACCGATCATGACCTATCCTTAGAATTCCAGCGGCTTTGGCTGTTGAGCCGAATGCGGATGCTCTGCGCCGGCGTAAACCTTCAGCTTCTTGGCCATGGCGTAACCCAGAGGCCCCTTGGGGAGCATGCCTTTGACGGCTTTCTGGATGGCACGGCCGGGGAAACGCTCTTGCATTTTCCGGAAGTTGGTTTCGGTGATGCCGCCGGGGTACGTGGAGTGACGGAAGTATTTTTTGTCTTCCGACTTGTTGCCGGTAACAACGATGTCAGCAGCGTTGATAATGACGATATAGTCGCCGGTGTCAACGTGGGGCGTGAATTCAGGCTTGTGCTTGCCACGCAGACGGCGTGCGACTTCGCTGGCCACACGACCGAGGACTTTGCCCTTGGCGTCAATCACGTACCAGTCACGCTTGACTTCATGCGGCTTGGCCACAAAGGTCTTCATGATGGGTCCTAATTAAAAGTTGGGAGATTTTCTGCTGCCACTATCCTGTCAAGGCATTGTAATTTGCCCGTACAAACAGCCAGAAAAGTCCAACATAATAACATACTTGGCGTAAATATCTACTCAACAAACACCAAAGCCGGCAGGGGTCTGGTGCATTTCTGCATCAGGCCCCTGCCGGCTGGCCCGGGCACATCGCCCTGGCGGGATTACTTTTTCTGGCTCGCCAGGGCAATACCCAGATAGTTGTCGTACGCGCCTTCGGCAACACGGAACCATGGTACGACGCCATCGCGGAAACCCATGTAGTTGTCGTAGATTTTTTTGAACATGGCGTTCTTGTCGCAAAACTCTTTATAGAGCTCGTTGGATGTTTTGAACGACGCATCCATGACATCACGCGGGAATGCCTTGAGCACGGCGCCGGCAGCGATCAGGCGGCGCAGGGCTGCGGGGTTGTGCGCATCGTAATTGGCAACCATGCGCGAGCCGGCGGCACGCGTTGCGGTGTCGATCAGCGACTGATATTGCTTGGGCAGCTCGTTGTAGGCCGTATCGTTGACATACAGCGACACTTGCGCACCGCCTTCCCACCAGCCGGGATAGTAGTAGTACTTGGCGACCTTGTGAAAGCCCAGTTTTTCGTCGTCGACGGGGCCTACGAACTCGACGGCATCCAGCGTGCCTTTTTCCAGCGAAGGGTAGATATCGCCAGGGGGAACCTGCTGTGGAACCACGCCCATGCGCGACAGCACTTCGCCGGCAAAGCCCGCCGTACGCATCTTGAGACCCTTGAGGTCCTCGATGGTTTTGATTTCCTTGCGATACCAACCGCCCATCTGAGTGCCGGTGTTGCCCAGGGGGAAGTTGATGATGTGTCGCGGCGCGAACAGTTCGCGCATCAGCTTCATGCCATCGCCTTCGTACATCCAGGCATCCATCTGGCGTGCATTCAGGCCAAAGGGAACGGCCGTATCAAAGCAAAATGATGGGTCTTTGCCATAGTAGTAGTAGGAGGCAGTTTGACCGCATTCCACGGTGCGATTGCCCACTGCGTCCATGACGCCAAAGCCTGGCACGATCTCGCCGGCCGGGTACAGGCGAATCGAAAAATTGCCGTCCGACGCTTCTTCTACCATCTTGCAAAATGCCTGGGCAGTGGTAAACAAGGGCGGAAGCGACGGCCCATAGGTGGACGTCATTTTCCAGCTGATCTTTGGATTGCTCTGGGCGAAGACGGGTGCGGCAATAGCGGTGCTGGCCACGGCTCCCAGGCCCGCCTGTTTTAGAAATGAACGACGTTGCATTTGAACGCTCTCCTTTGGGAAAACAACTTATTTTTACGGTGATTAACCGCCACCGGGGATATTACACCGTGCAGCGGCCTGTGTAACCAATTGATATCACCCGCTACTGCCCCGCGATGGCCATTTGCTCGATCAGGATGGAGCCTGTGGTCTTGGAGCCGCGTGTGATGGTGTCGGCGCCCACCGCTGCGATCTGGCGGAACATGTCGGCAAGATTGCCCGCAATGGTGACCTCTTGCACAGCGTGGCGGATTTCTCCGTTTTCGACCCAGTAGCCAAACGCACCGCGCGAATAATCGCCGGTGACGTAATTGACGCCCTGCCCGATAAGCTCGGTAACCAGGAATCCGGTACCCATTTTGCGCAGCATGGCAGGCAAGTCGTCGGCTGGGTCTGTGAGCCGGGATGCCAGGAGCAGGTTATGCGAACCGCCCGCATTGCCTGTGGTCTGCATTCCCAGTTTACGAGCCGTGTAGGTGGACAGGAAGTAACCTTGCAATATGCCCCCGGCCACCACATCCCGCGCGCTGGTGCGCACGCCTTCGCCGTCGAATCCGGAACTGCCCATGGCGCCGGGAATAAATGGATTCTCGGAAACATCGACATGGTTCGCCAAGACAGGTTTACCCAGGGCGTCAAGCAGGAAACTCGCCTTGCGATAGAGTGCGCCGCCACTGCTTGCCTGAACAAGGGCGCCCAGCAGCCCAACGGCGAGCGGCGCCTCGAACAGGACAGGGAAGCGGCCCGTCTTGATCCGCTTGGCAGACAAACGCGACAGGGTGCGCTGTGCAGCGTAGCGCCCGACCGCTTCAGGATCGGCCAGATTCTGCGCATTGCGTGCGGTGGTATACCAGTAATCCCTGTGCATGGATGCGCCACGCCCGGCAATGGGCGCCACGGACAATGAATGCCTGGAGTAGGGATAGCCGCCCATGAAACCCCGCGAATTGCCCAACACGAAATGGCCTTCGTAAGTATCCACGGAAGCGCCGTCAGTATTGGTGACCAGCGGGCTGACCTGGCGCGCAGCGCGTTCGGCGGAAATCGCCATGCTGGCCGCGTCTTCGGCAGAGATATCCCAGGGATGGTGCAATTGAAGGTCGGGATAGTCGGTGGCCAGCGCTGAGGCATCGGGCAGGCCTGCGGCAGGGTCCTCGGCGGTATAGCGCGCGATGTGCCAGGCTGCTTCGACAGTTTCTCGCAGCGCCTTGGCGGAAAAATCCGAGGTGGAGGCCGAGCCGCGCCGGTTGCCGGCGAAAACAGTGAGATCCAGGGATCGGTCGCGTGTTTGCTCGACGGTTTCGACGTCGTTGTTCCGAACGGCTACGGACAGGCCACGACTTTCGGAGACTTCGGCCGCGGCGTCGCTGGCCCCGAGCGTCTTGGCATGGGCCAGGGCATCGGCCACGAGTTCGCGGAACCACGTTTGGTTTTTTTCGATGGGCAGTGAAGATGAAGGTTGGTCGCTCATTGATGCTCTTTCAGTTTAGACGGTTATCATAGCCAATTAGGCACTATTTTTTCACGTTGATGATGTCCGATACTCCCCACGACGCCGATCACCCCGGCAAGGCGCAGGCCACGACTGGCGCCCACGACGTTTCCGGTGTGGACGAAAACGGCTACGATCGACCCAGCAAGTCCCAGGTCAAGCGCGACATGCTTGCCTTGCAGGATCTGGGCAAGCAGTTGGTCGATCTGGCGCCGTCTCAACTCAAGCAGCTCCCCTTGTCGGAGAAACTGCACGATGCGCTGCTACTTGCGCAGCGTACCACCAGTCGGGAAGGACGCCGACGCCAGATTCACTATGTAGGCAAGTTGATGCGCGATGCGGATGCACCAGCCATACGCGCCCAATTGGATATCTGGGAAAACGGCTCTCGCGAACAAACCAAGGAAATGCACAGGCTGGAGGCCTTGCGCGACCTGCTGTTGCGCGACGACGACAGCCTTACCGACCTGCTGCAAACATACCCTGGCGCAGATGCCCAGCACCTGCGCGCGCTGATTCGCGCTGGCCGCAAAGAAGCCCAGGCCAACGAAAAACTCAATCCCGGCCAGGATCCACAGCGCAAGCATTACCGTGCGCTGTTCCAGGCCCTGAAAACCCTGGTCGGCGGCGTATCGCCCGGCCAAGATACGGAGTAACCATGAGTACGAACGCCCTGCTTGAGTGCATAGAAATCGAAACCGGGCCGAATCCGGAACGCGCGGTTATCTGGTTGCATGGACTGGGTGCGGACGGCAACGATTTTGTGCCGCTGGTACCCGAACTCCAGCTGCAGGACTCACCCGCGATCCGTTTTGTTTTCCCGCACGCGCCTGTCAGGCCGGTCAGTATCAACCAGGGCATGGCCATGCGCGCGTGGTACGACCTTTTCACCATTGATCTCGTACGCCGCGAAGACGAAGCCGGTCTGCGCGATTCACAGCAGGCGGTCGAGGCCCTGATCGAGCGCGAGAACAGCCGTGGCATCCCCACGGAGCGCATTGTGCTGGCGGGATTCTCCCAAGGTTGCGCGATGACGCTGCAAACAGGCTTGCGGCTGAACAGCAAACTGGCCGGCATGGTCTGCCTGTCGGGCTACCTGCCCCTGGCCGACAAGGCTGAAGCCGAACGCACGGCGGCTAATCAGCAGACGCCGATCTTCATGGGCCATGGCGTCACGGATCCTGTGGTCGCCCTGGACCGCGCACAGGCCTCGCACCAGGCCCTGGTAAAGATGGGTTATGACGTCCAGTGGCGCACTTACTCCATGCCGCATTCCGTATCCCTGGAAGAAATCAACGACGTCGCCGCTTTTCTGAAACGCGTGCTGGCCTGAGCGCCAGCCGGGCGCAGCGCTGCGTGGCCCTGCGTGCGCCCCTCTGAGCGTGATCAGCTAAGCTTTGTTTCGCCAAGATCAAACCAGACACGTCGCATGGAAGGATCCTCTTCATCGATATCATTTCGGAAGCCCAGATGTGTCATCAGGCTCAGCATGGGCCGGTTGGTCGACAGCACCAGGCCGTCTATATAGGTCAGCCCCTGCGCCTGCGCAGCTTCGATCAGTGCGCCCATTAACTGCGCGCCCAGGCCCCGCCGCTGCCAGTCGTCTCCGATGACCAGGGCGTATTCCGCGCCACGGCCATCCGCATTACGCAAGTAGTGGGCAAAGCCAATGATTTTTTCGCGAGGATGCCCACGATGCGCGGGATTGGGTTCGAGCACCGTCGCCACCAGCGCCAGTTCGCGGTCGTAATCGATGCGGGTGTAGCGCGCCAACATGCGCGGGGTGAGCTCGCGCAGCATGGACACAAAACGCATGTAGCGCGAGGTATCGGACAAGCCCCGGATGAAGTCCTGAAGCGGCTCGGCGTCCTCGGGGCGTATGGGCCGCAGCAGCCAGGGGCGGCCATCCTTGAACACCTTGGCCTGCACCAGACGCCGTGGGTAAGGATGAATTGCCATATGCCGGTACCCGGTGGTTTCGGGCAATACCAGCATGGGCGACGCGGCCAGTTCAACCCGCATGTCCAGTGCCAACAGTTGATCATCTTCCGCAAGCAGCGGGTCTATCGTGAGTGTCAGAATATTGGGCATCTCGCTGATTAGTTGCGAGATGCGCTCCAGCGCGTCGAGCAGTTGCTCGTGGGCGACCGGCAGCATGCGCTTGGATAATGCCCGACGCCACAGCGTGCTGCGCTGAACCAGCTGCCGCGCCAGATAACGATTCAGCGGCGGTACTTCTAGCGCCTTGTGCGACATGGAGATCAGCGCGTCCTGGCCGCCCGAGCCAAAGGTGATGTATGGCCCGAACTTGTCGTCGCGACGCACGCGTATCGCCATGGGCAGGTTGTCTTCGTCCAGATCCGTGTCGCGCGCCTGGGCCTTCGACATATAGCGCACCGGCACGTGAAAGCAGTCCAGCAGCTGCGCGCAGGCCTCGGCCGCCAGCGTCAGGCGCCCTTCCTGCTGAGCAAGGCGCACCAGAAGACGCGCCTCTTCGAGACGAGGCTCCCACCACAGCGGCTCGGGCGGCAAGGTCTGCTGCGCCAGTGTCTGGTTGTAGTGATAGGAACCCAGGATGCCGAAGGCGTTGGCGGCAGATTCCGGCGTGCGAAAGGCCGGCGTGCCTACGTCGTCGAGAATGTGGCGCAGAGGCCGCATGGTTGCATCCCCCATGAAACAGGTGATGATAGGCTTGCGCGATGCCGGCGCCAGCGCCGCCAATTGCCGTGCCACAGCCTCCAGATCGGACAAGGGATCGGGCGCCAGCAGTACCAATACGCCATCCACACCGGAATCGGCGACCAATGCATCGACAACACTTTGCACCAGCGCAGGTGTAAGGCGTGTGTAGGTGACCACCGGGTTGCTGGTGCGCGACCCGACTTCGAGCAGCTGATCCAGCGCCTTGATCGTGGATGAAGAGAGCTCGGATGCCATAACAGCGTAGCTGTCGTCCATGACATCGAGCGCAAGCTGCGAGGCTCCCCCGCCATTGGAGAACAAGGCAATGCGGCGGCCGCGCGGGCGCTGCGTATAGACAAGCACCTTGAGCGCCGAAAACAGCTGCACGAAATAGCGAATGCGCACGGCGCCTGCGCGCCGCAGCAAGGCATTGAATACGGCGTCTTCGACGGAGCGGCTTTCAAGTGAATGCCCCACTTTCAGCACCACCACGGGCTTGACGCTGGCGGCCGCCCGCAAGGCGCTGCTGAAGCGCCTGGAGGAGGACGCCTCTTCGAGGTACAGCACGATACTGTCAGTGCGCGCATCCATGGCGAGATATTCCAGTACCTCTGCCATGTCTAGCTCGGCTTCGTCTCCCAGCGACACAACGGCGGAAAAACCCAGGCTGATGTCCTGCGCCCAATCCAGCACGGCTGTCGCGATGGAGCGGGATTGCGCTACCAGCGCGACGCGACCTGCCAGCGCTGTGCGTGGCTGCTGGCTGAGATTGAGTTCCAGGTGCGGGCGCTGCACGCCAAAGCTGCGGGGACCGAGCAGCACGCAGTCGTTCAGCGTCGCCCACGAGCGGCAATACACCATGTCTTCGACCGGGTCGGACGATGGCTGCTCATGCAGCAGCAGGATGACGCAACGCGGACGCAGCGGCTTGAGCGCCTCGAGCGCTTCGGGCAAGCGCGAAGGCGGAACGCACACGAGCGCCTGACCCAGACGCTGATCTGGCGGCACGCCAGCGCTGCCCGCATCCAGCGCAATCGCCTGCCCTGGAATGACCTTGGCCCACGAACACGCCCCCTGGAGCCAATGGGGGGAGCGCTCGATCAGGGGCAATGTGCTGTCGGAGAGCACGAGTATGGTGCTGGGCTCAAACAAGGCAGCCAGGCGATGTCGAAGCATAAAAAGCCGATTCCTGTAAGAATTTATGTGTACTCTAAAATAGAGCCAGCGATTTCATCAATACCTCTGTCTACGCGCACCTGTCCCTGAGCAAGTGCACAACAAGTCAAAGCCTAACACTAACCATGACCACGCCAACAACTTCCAGCGTTCGTACGCGCTTCGCACCCTCCCCCACCGGCTACCTGCACCTTGGCGGCGCCCGCACTGCCCTGTTTGCCTGGGCGTTTGCCCGCCATCATCAAGGCGTGTTTGTGCTGCGTATCGAAGATACCGATGTGGCGCGGTCTACGCCGCAGGCAGTCCAGGCCATACTCGATGGCATGGCCTGGCTGGGCATGCAGCCAGACGAAGGCCCTTTTTACCAGATGCAGCGCATGGATCGATACCGCGAAGTCATTGCGCGCATGTTGGCCGAGGGCAGCGCCTATCATTGTTACAGCAGCCCCGAGGAAGTCGAGGCCATGCGCGAAAAAGCCCGCGCCGCCGGCTTGAAACCACGCTATGACGGCACCTGGCGGCCCGAAGAGGGCAAGACTTTGCCGCCGATACCCCAAGGGCGCAAGCCTGTCGTGCGATTCCGCACCCCCCAGGAAGGCGTCACCCGTTGGGACGACATGATCAAGGGCCCGATCAGCTTCGACAACCACGAGCTCGACGACCTGATCATCGCCCGGCCTGACGGCACCCCCACCTATAATTTCTGCGTGGTGGTCGACGACTGGGACATGCAGATCACGCACGTGCTTCGGGGCGACGATCATGTCAACAATACGCCGAGACAAATCAACATACTGCGCGCGCTTGGCGCCACGGTGCCGGAGTATGGCCACTTGCCGATGATACTCGGGCCGGATGGCGAAAAACTGTCCAAGCGCCACGGCGCGGTCAGCGTGATGGAGTACGACACGGACGGCTACCTGCCGGACGCAATGATCAATTATCTGGCCCGCCTGGGCTGGAGCCACGGCGACGACGAGATTTTTTCACGGGAGCAGATGGTTGAATGGTTCGATACCCGCAATCTGACCAAGTCAGCCGCCCAATGGGATCCCAAAAAGCTTAATTGGGTGAATGCGCACTACATCAAGCAGTGCAGCAACGAAGCGCTGGCCGAGTACGTTGCGCCACGCATCGTCAAGCTGGGCGGAGATCCGCAGGCGGTCGCACTGCCTGCTGTCATGGATCTGCTCAAAGATCGCGCCGAAACCCTCAACCAGTTGGCCGAAGGCGCAATGCTGTTCTGCGCGCCCCATGCGCCAGCCGATCCGGACCTGATGGCAGCGCACATAGACGACGCCGCACGTGCGCTGCTGGCTGAATTTGCCGACAAGGCCAAGGCCTTGCCTGAATGGACGCCGGAATCGGTCGACGGGCTGATCAAAGACATGCTGGCTGACCATGGCGTCAAGATGCCCAAGCTGGCGATCCCTTTGCGAATTGTTGTAACGGGCCGCAAGCAGACGCCGTCGATCAGCGCCGTGCTGGCCATACTGGGCCGCGAGTGCGTGCTGGAAAGGCTGGCCGCCGCATAGCGCGCTAGAAAGGCAGCCTGTACCCTGGAGACATGCGGCGCGCGTTGATGCGCGTGCCGTCGCTGGCCTGCAGGACGAGCTTGTCGGCCTCTGCTGAAACCAGCTTATAGCGATTGGTGTAGATGGGGTCGTCCAGGCTGACCTGCGCGCCATTGGATTCCAGCGTGCGCAGCACGATGGTGTTCTGGTCGTGGTGCCAGCAGCCGGTTTCGTCCAACCCTTGTGAGGGCTGCTTGCTGCGCTTCAGCTGCTCTGTATAGGCCATGGTGCCATCGGGGTTCAGGGTAAAGAGCGTGCGGAGCTCGCCTCGCACCCCTTTTTCGCGACGGACGCTCAGCCAGTTTCCTACCACCGTATCCTGGCTGGCCGCGGCCTGGCACGAAGGAAGCTGGGTCGCCGACTCGACAGGCGGCGCCTTGACGGGCGCGGTGCAGCCAGCTGCGATGGCAGCCGTGAACAGGCCAGCGATCACCATGCGCGGGCGCAGTAAGGTATCTTGCATGTATTCCTTCCTTGCAAAAAAGCGGGCCACCCACGGCGGTGCCCACGCAATAATCGTACCATCGAAAAAGCGTATCAGATCATAAAAGGCAGCCTCACTTCGTGCTTGATCTCGCGCAGTGCCACAATGGTGCGCGTTTGCCTGACGCCGGGCAGATTGAACAGAAACCGATGCAGGAAACGATCATAGTCCTCAGGGCTGGCGACCACCACCTTCAGCAGGTAATCGGCGTCGCCAGTGACGGCATAACACTCCAGAATCTCCGGGGCATCGCGCACGGTGCGTTCGAAGTTTTCCACGACCTCTGAGGAGTGCCGCTCCAGGCTGATCTGCGCAAACATGCAGCCATCCAGGCCCACCATGCTGCGATTCACTTGTGCGTAATAGCCCTGGATGACCCCCGCGCTTTCAAGCGACTTGACGCGGCGCCACACTGGCGCCGCCGACAGGCCGACACGATCTGACAGTTGCTGTGCCGAGGCACGGCCATCCTGTTGGAGATGTTTGAGTATTTTTAAATCTGTTTTATCCAATTTTGCCTCCTCACGAAATGTTTATTTCGTTTCCTAGGGATTTTACGCCATGAAATAGCAATAAACACAGTGCCGGACCTGTCTATCATGTAAAGAGAAATGGAGGCAGTGATGTCCGCTCAACCGATTACCCAGCACACCCCTCAGCCTGATCTGGAATACAGGTTGGAAGACAGCCTCACCGCTAGAAACGGACGCATATTCCTCACCGGCACACAGGCGCTGGTGCGCATGCTGTTGTCTCAATATGACGCCGATCGCGCAGCTGGCTTGAATACCGCGGGCTTTGTCACCGGCTACCGCGGCTCACCGCTGGGTGGCGTGGACATGGCCATGTGGCGGGCGCAAAAGCAACTTGATGCCCACAGAATCAGCTTCTTGCCTGCCGTGAACGAAGACCTGGGCGCGACCATGGTAATAGGAACCCAGCAGGCTGGCATGCGGGACGATCGCAAGGTCGATGGCGTGTTTGCGCTCTGGTACGGCAAGGGTCCGGGGCTGGATCGGGCTGGCGACGCGCTCCACCATGGCAGTGCGGCGGGCGCCAGTGCCAAGGGTGGCGTACTGCTTGTGGTGGGCGACGACCACACCGCGGCGTCATCCTCCATTCCCCACGCCAGCGAAACTTCTCTGATCGGATGGCAAATACCCATCGTCAACCCGGCATCAGTCGAAGAATATGAGCACTATGGACGCTGGGGTTGGGCGCTGTCGCGCTACAGCGGCGCATGGGTTGCCCTGAAGGCAGTGACCGAAACTGTTGAAAGCGGCCGGTCGTTCACCCTGCAGCCGATTCCCGATTTCTCAGTACCCAAGTCTGATCCCTATCAAGGCGCGACACCTTACAGCGCCCGTGAGTTCCTCACGCCCGAGATCGAATTGCGCATGGCGCGCCGGATTGATGCGGTGAAGGCGTTCTCGCGCAAGCATAGCCTGGATCGCCTGGTCAGGCCTGAACCGACCGCGCGGCTAGGCGTCGTATCCACAGGCAAGGCTTTTCTGGATGCCGAAGATGCGCTGGACGATCTGGCCAAGCGTTGTCCCGACTCACCTATAGCACGCGTGCGCCATTACAAAATCGGCCTGAGCTGGCCCATAGACGAACAGGGGCTGCTGGCTTTCGCTGAAGGCCTGGATCACATTCTGGTTGTCGAGGAAAAAGCGCCCATCATCGAAGGGCAAATCAAAGACATTCTGTTCAATCGCCCTGCGCGGCCTACCGTCTGCGGCCAGCGCGATCTGGACAACGCCGCCTTGCTGCCGCGCGAAGGCCAGCTCTGTCCGGCACGGGTCGGATACGCGCTAACGCGCTGGATAGGCCAGATTGACCCCGCCATGCAGCGCTCGACTGTCTCAACGACCTGCCGTCGAGCCACGCAGCACACAATTAGCCGAGACAACGCCCGCGCCGGCGCCTCCCCGGCATTGCCAGAACTACAGACGACAGCGCTGCGCCGCACTGCGCAGCAAACGCCTGATCCAGCCACGCAAGCGCTCACGCGACGTCCCTACTTCTGTTCCGGCTGTCCGCACAATACATCGACCAAAGTGCCAGAAGGCAGCCAGGCGCTGGCTGGCGTCGGGTGCCATTACATGGCGACCTGGATGGATCGGAGTACTGGCGGCCTTACCCAAATGGGCGGAGAAGGCGTCGACTGGATCGGATTGTCGCGCTACACGACAATGCCGCACGTTTTTCAGAACATGGGCGAAGGCACTTACTTTCACTCTGGCTACCTGGCGATCCGGCAGGCGGTTGCAGCCAATGCCAATATTACCTATAAGATTCTGTTCAATGACGCCGTCGCCATGACGGGCGGCCAGCCTGTCGATGGCTCCATCTCCGTGCCGGGCATCTGCCAGCAATTGCAGGGGGAAGGCGTCAAGCGCATCGTCGTCACGACTGACGACCCTTCACGCTATCGCCACGTAAAGCTGCCGGATGGGATCAGGGTACACCCACGCAACGAGCTTGACGCACTGCAGCGCGAATTGCGTGATACGGCAGGCGTCACGGTGCTGATCCATGACCAGGCCTGTGCCGCAGAAAAACGCCGCCGGCGCAAAAAGAAAACGCTGGCCGAGCCGGCCCGGCGGCTATTCATCAACACAGCGGTATGCGAGGGCTGCGGCGACTGCGGCACTCAATCCAATTGCCTGTCGCTGGTACCGGTGGAAACACCGTTTGGGCGCAAGCGTGCCATTGAACAGTCCAGCTGCAACAAAGACTATTCCTGTGCGGAGGGATTCTGTCCGAGTTTCGTGTCGGTGATCGGCGGCGAGCCGCGCAAATCGGCCGGACGCCGCAGCGCTGATCCGCAACGACTGCAAGCACTGATCCAGGCATTGCCACAGCCCGAGATGCGCCGCTATGACCACCATTGCAACATTCTGGTCGCCGGCATAGGGGGTACAGGGGTCATCACAGTGGGGGCCATTCTTTCGATGGCCGCGCATCTTGAAGGTCGCGCCGCCTCCGTGCTGGACATCACTGGTCTTGCCCAAAAAGGCGGCGCCGTCATCAGCCACATCCGGCTTTCCATGGATAGCCGCGAGCCGGGCGCCGTGCGGATCGGCCCGCGCCAGGCAGACGTGGCGATACTGTGTGATGTGGTGGCCGCCTGTCGCCCCGATGCGCTGCAGGCACTGCAACCCGATGGCACCCAGGTCACGCTCAATACCTATCTGGCGCCCACGCCCGAGTTCACGCGTGATGCCCAGGCGTCCCAGGATCCTGGCGGACTGATCAACACCATTCAGGCGACAACCGGCTGTAGCGAGACGGCCTTTCTCGATGCCCACAAGCTGGCCACCGAACAGCTCGGCGACGGCATTCTGGCCAACATGATGATGCTGGGCCATGCCTGGCAGCTTGGGGGCGTTCCATTGAGCGAAACCGCGATCCTGCGCGCGCTGGAGCTCAACGGCGTGGCTGTCGAGGCCAATAAAAAAGCGTTTGAACTCGGCCGGTTGGCGGCCAGCCAACCGCAGGCGCTGGCCACCGACGCCGCGCCCCGCGAGCAGGCGATCGTTGTGCACATGCCCGAATCGCTTTCCGCCGTTGTGTCACGCTTTCGCGAGGAACTGACCGCCTATCAGAATGAGGCTTACGCAGAGCGCTATATAGAACGGGTGGAGCGCGTGCGCGCAGCCGAGCTATCCTTGTATCCACAAGCTCGCCCCCGGCTTGCACTGGCAGTGGCCCGCTCGCTGTACAAGCTGATGGCCTACAAGGACGAATACGAAGTTGCGCGTTTGTACACAAACGGTGCGTTTCGGCAGCAACTGAAGGAGTCCTTCGGCGGCGATTTCACACTGCGCTTTCACCTGGCGCCGCCGCTGTTCGCGCCACGCGATCCGCATACTGGCCGGCCCCGCAAGATCAGCCTGGGACCCGCCACGGAGCGCGTGTTCAAGATTCTGGCGCGCGGCAAAGGGCTGCGCGGCAGTTGGCTGGACGTTTTCTCGTATACTGCGGAACGGCGCCTCGAGCGGCAACTGATCAAGGACTACGAACGCGCGCTGGATGCCCTCCTGCCGCGCCTCACGCGTCAGAACTATCAGTCGGCCATCGACCTGGCCGAGTTGCCTCAAAGCGTACGCGGCTTCGGCTATATCAAGGAAGCGGCTGCGCGCGCCTGTCAGGCACAACTCAGGGCAGTTGTTCACCCAGAAGCAGGTACGCAAGACGTTAACAATTTTTTACAAGCACATTCCTGATAGCGATTAAGTCATGGCTTGCGTCTCTTTGTGCCGCAAGCCTACGACTGGCGCGGCTTCCCCATTTCGACGGGATTTGGGATGCGCAAAGCATCCACAAAACTCAGTAAAAATCAAGCCTAAAAGCACTTGCTTCCCCTTGGGACACTTACTACAATTAGTGCTTAAACAACGGGCAACCACAATATATTGTGGTCGAGACGCAAATATAGCGCCTGCCTAGCCATACCACAGCAAACGGCTGTTTGCATCCGCCAACCCAAATAACGATAGACGCGCGCCCGCGACCGTTACTCTGCCTCAGGAGCCTCCATGCAAACCAACCCGACCGAGACCACGACCTCTCAGTCCGCCCCTCTTTCTCCTGCCACAAGCAATCATGCGGCCGATACCGGCAACAAATGGGAAAACTTCCATATTATTCGTCGCAATGGCGCTGTGGTCGGTTTTGAGCCCGGCAAGATCGTCATCGCGCTGACCAAGGCGTTTCTCGCTGTCAACGGCGGCCAGGGCGCTGCCTCTGCCCGCGTGCGCGAGCTGGTCGAAACGCTCACCGCGCAGGCAGTCAACGCGCTGGTGCGCAATCGCCCAAGCGGCGGCACCTTCCATATAGAAGATGTCCAGGATCAGGTCGAGCTTGCGCTGATGCGTTCGGGCGAGCACGATGTTGCGCGCGCCTATGTGCTGTATCGCGAAAAGCGCTCGCAGGAGCGCGCCCGCAGCGCTCCGCCCGTACAGCCCGAGGTTGCCGGGCAGAGCGGCATCAATGTCATCGATAACGGCGTCAAGCGTCCGCTGGATCTGTCGCGTCTGCGCACCACCATTGCCGAAGCTGGCGCCAATCTGCCTCACGACATCGACGTCGAAGGCATCCTGAAAGAAACCGTCAAGAACATCTACGACGGCATTCCTGTCGACGAAGTCTTCAAGTCTGCCATTCTGTCCGCGCGCGCGCTGGTCGAAACAGACCCATCCTATAGCCAGGTTACCGCACGCCTGCTGCTGCACACGATCCGCAAGGAAGTCCTGGGCGAAGAAGTCGAGCAGTCTGAAATGACGACGCGCTATGCCGAATACTTCCCCCAGTTCATCAAGACGGGTATCGAGGGCGAACTGCTCGACGCAAAGCTTGCCGAGTACGACCTGGCCAAACTGGGCGCAGCGCTCAAGGCCGAGCGCGATCAGCAGTTCAATTACCTGGGCCTGCAAACCCTGTATGACCGCTACTTCCTGCACCTGCGCGGTCGTCGTATCGAACTGCCGCAAGTGTTCTTCATGCGTGTCGCCATGGGCCTGGCACTCAACGAAGCCAATCGCGAAGATCGCGCCATCGAATTCTATGAAGTCCTGTCCTCATTCGACTTCATGAGCTCCACACCTACGCTGTTCAATTCGGGCACCCTGCATTCTCAGCTGTCGTCCTGCTACCTCACCACGGTGTCGGACGATCTGGCCGGCATCTACGATGCCATCAAGGAAAACGCCCTGCTGGCCAAGTACGCCGGCGGCCTGGGCAACGACTGGACGCCTGTGCGCGCGCTGCGCAGCCACATCAAGGGCACCAACGGCGAAAGCCAGGGTGTCGTGCCCTTCCTGAAGGTCGTCAACGATACCGCTGTCGCCGTCAACCAAGGGGGCAAGCGCAAGGGCGCCGTGTGCGCCTACCTTGAAACCTGGCACCTGGATATCGAAGAGTTCCTGGAACTGCGCAAGAACACTGGCGACGAGCGCCGCCGCACCCATGACATGAATACCGCGAACTGGATTCCTGATCTGTTCATGAAGCGCGTGATGGAAAATGGCGACTGGACACTGTTCTCGCCTTCCGATTGCCCCGACCTGCACGACAAGTACGGCGTTGCCTTCGAAGAGGCCTATGTCGGCTACGAGAACAAGGTCGCCAACGGCGAACTGACACTGTTCAAGAAGATTCCCGCTGTCCAGCTCTGGCGCAAGATGCTGTCCATGCTGTTCGAAACCGGCCACCCCTGGATCACCTTCAAGGATGCGTGCAACGTGCGCTCTCCTCAGCAGCACGTGGGCGTCGTGCACAGTTCCAACCTGTGCACCGAGATCACGCTCAACACCAACGAGTCGGAAATCGCCGTCTGCAACCTGGGCTCCGTCAACCTGGCCGCGCACCTCAAGCTGGCAGACAACGGCCAGTATGTACTTGACCACGACAAGCTTGAGCGCACCATCACCACCGCGATGCGCATGCTCGACAATGTCATCGACATCAATTATTACGCCGTCGAAAAGGCACGCAATGCCAACATGCGTCACCGCCCGGTGGGCATGGGCGTCATGGGGTTCCAGGATTGCCTGCACATGATGCGTGTGCCCTTTGGCTCCGATGCTGCGGTCGAGTTCTCCGACCGTTCCATGGAAGCCCTGTGCTATCACGCTTATTTTGCGTCCAGCAAGCTGGCGGCCGAACGCGGCACCTACGAAACCTTCAAGGGTTCGCTGTGGGACCGCGGCATTCTGCCGCAAGACACGCTGGCGTTGCTGCGCGAGCAACGCGGTGGCTACCTCGAGGTCGACGACAGCGCCACGCTGGACTGGGACACGCTGCGCGCCCATATCGCCCAGCACGGCATGCGCAACTCGAACTGCGTTGCCATTGCACCGACGGCAACCATCTCCAATATCATTGGCGTGTCGCCTTGCATCGAACCCAACTACCGCAACCTGTATGTCAAATCCAATCTGTCCGGCGAGTTCACGGTCGTCAACGACTTCCTGGTGCGCGATCTCAAAGACCGCAAGCTGTGGGACGAAGTCATGGTCGCCGATCTCAAATACTTCGATGGCAGCCTGGCACGCATAGACCGCATCCCGGATGATCTGCGCGAACTCTACGCCACGGCTTTCGAAGTCGATCCCACCTGGGTGGTCGAGTGCGCTGCGCGGCGTTCCAAATGGATTGACCAGGCCCAGTCGCTGAACATCTTCATGGCCGGCGTGTCGGGCAAGAAGCTCGACGACATCTACAAGCTGGCCTGGACACGCGGTATCAAGACCACATATTACTTGCGCTCCATCGGCGCGACCAACGCCGAAAAATCCACTGGCCGCGGCGGCGAACTGAACGCCGTCAGCAACGGTACGGGCGCGAGCACTGCGGCATCTGCCTCCGCAGCGTCCTCCACCGTGCCCGCGCTTCCCGAAGCCGAGATTGTTGGCGCCGCATGCACCATGCGGCCCGGCGACGAAGGGTTCGACGAATGCGAAGCATGCCAGTAATCAGCTATTAGGAAACCATCATGTTGAATTGGGAAGAAAACTCCGCCGCGAAACCCGCGGTTCCCGCCGACGATACCGGCACCACCAACCCAACGGCCCGCCAGCAAGCTATGACCGACAGCGCCATTCCTACGCCTCAATCCGACGCAACGTCCACCGGCACTGCCGGTCGCGTGCGCGCCGCCGACAAACGCATCATCAATGGCAAGACCGACGTCAACCAACTGGTGCCCTTCAAGTACAAGTGGGCCTGGGAAAAATACCTTGCCACGTGCGCCAACCACTGGATGCCGCAAGAAATCAATATGTCGCGTGACATCGCGCTCTGGAAGAACCCCACCGGGCTGACCGAAGACGAGCGTCGCATCGTAAAGCGCAACCTGGGTTTCTTCGTGACCGCAGACTCGCTGGCCGCCAACAATATCGTGCTGGGTACCTACCGCCATATCACGGCACCCGAAGCACGCCAGTTCCTGTTGCGCCAGGCCTTCGAAGAAGCCATTCACACGCACGCTTATCAATACATCGTCGAATCCCTGGATCTGGACGAAGCAGAGATTTTCAATGCGTACAACGAAATCCCATCGATCCGTGCCAAAGACGAATTCCTGATTCCATTCATCGACGCCATCGCCGATCCAAACTTCCAAACAGGCACCACGCAAGCAGACCAAACACTGCTTCGATCACTCATTGTTTTCGCTTGCTTGATGGAAGGCTTGTTCTTTTATGTTGGTTTTACGCAAATACTTGCGTTGGGTCGTCAGAACAAAATGACAGGCGCCGCCGAACAGTACATGTACATCCTTCGCGATGAATCCATGCACTGCAATTTCGGCATCGACTTGATCAACACCATCAAACTCGAGAACCCTCATCTGTGGACGGCTGAGTTCCGTGAAGAGATCCGCGAACTCTTCAAAACGGCTGTAGACCTTGAATATGCTTACGCTGAGGACACCATGCCTCGCGGCGTGCTCGGTTTGAATGCATCAATGTTCAAGTCATATTTGCGTTTTATTGCCAATCGTCGTTGCCAGCAAATCGGCGTTGAGCCTCTTTTTGCTCAAGAAGAAAATCCATTCCCATGGATGGCAGAGATGATCGACTTGAAGAAAGAACGCAACTTTTTTGAGACACGAGTCATTGAATATCAGACAGGTGGAGCGCTTAGCTGGGAATAATGCTTGGTAGTCGCGCGAAGCTACGTTAGACTCTAGGCGTGCAAGGTACTTGATACTTTGCACGCTTGCGCCATTTGAGATGGGTCGCATCCTTATAGTGGGGGCCATATCAAATGGGTGGACGTTCTCTTCGACTCGACCTCAAGGAGCATTACTATGGCAACAGCCAAGAAGGCCGCCAAGAAGGCGGCAACCAAGAAAGCTGCAACCGCCAAGAAAGCAACACCCGCAAAGAAAACCGCTGTTAAGAAACCCGTAGTCGCCAAGAAGGCAGCGCCCGCTAAAAAAACAGTGGCCAAGAAAGCCGCTGTAAAAAAAGCAGTAGCAAAGAAGGCGCCGGCCAAGAAGGCAGCAGCCAAGAAAACCGTCGCTAAAAAGGCAGTCGCCAAAAAAACTGTAGCGAAAAAAGCAGTCGCCAAGAAGGCAGTCGCCAAGAAAGCTGTGGCGAAAAAGGCAGTCGCTAAAAAAACGGTAGCCAAAAAAGCTGTCGCTAAAAAGGCAGTCGCCAAGAAAGCAGTAGCCAAGAAGGCCCCAGCAAAGAAAGCACCAGCCAAGAAGGCCGTCGCTAAAAAGACAGTTGCCAAGAAGGCAGTCGCCAAGAAAGCCGTCGCCAAAAAAGCACCTGCCAAGAAAGCGCCTGCCAAAAAGGCTGTCGCCAAGAAAGCAGTAGCCAAGAAGGCCCCGGCAAAGAAAGCGCCAGCCAAGAAGGCCGCCGCCAAGAAAGCACCAGCCAAAAAAGCCGCCCCTGCAGCCGCCAAGAAAACGACTGCCCGGAAAGCCCCCAAGAAGGCCAGCGTAAAGTCGGCAGCCAAGGCAACCAAGGAAGCAACGCCAGCGCCTGATGCCAAGCAGTCGATCAACCCTGCCGCCTCTTGGCCATTCCCGACCGGCGGCCGCCCCTAATTCGGTTCACGGCCCTGTCCTCAGGGTCGCCGGATCGCTAAAGGCACGCCTGTGGACGCAGGCTTTTACTGCCCGACGCTTGTCGGGCAGTACTATTTTGCAGGTCGTTTTCTATCACTCACGCAACATGCGACAATGTTGTGTTCGACAACATTCACGGCCCAATCATGCTCCGCGAAGCCCTGCAATTTATTATCGAGATAGTCTTTTCCCTGTTCGGGATTGCGCTTATCCTGCGCGCCTGGCTCTATGCCATTCGTCTGCACCCGTTCAACCCTTATTCCCAGTCGATTCTCCGCATTACCGATTGGCTGGTCCAGCCTGTACGGCGCATTGTTCCTTCCAGCAACAAGATAGACTGGCCAAGCCTGGTTTCAAGTTGGATCACCGCGCTACTGTCCTTGGTGCTGACATCGGCGCTGTTCGTCGGCCTGCCTGCCACGCTGCAGCTGTTGTTGCCCATCTGTCTTGCAGCGGTGTTCACGCTGCTCAAATGGACTTTCAATGTGGTGCTGTGGGTGGTGCTGATTCAGGCGATTCTGTCGTGGGTCAATCCCATGGCGCCCATCATGCCTGTCTTGCATACGCTCACAGAGCCGCTGCTCAACCCTATTCGCCGAATTCTGCCTAATTTCGGACGCTTCGATCTGTCGCCGCTGGTACTGTTGATACTCGCACAGTTGGCGATGATGGTGCTGCAGCGCGTGGCGTACTCGGTGGTCTCTTTCTAGGCGGCGTTCAATCTGCGCGAACAGGGTTGTCATGGTTTTTGCGCTGCTGCCGTTTGATCGGCATTGGTTCTTTTGACGGTCGGCCCGTCGCTCACTGGCCGTCGGACACATGCTGAGTCGGTTCGGCGCCCCTTGCGCTGAACACCGCATCGGCTTGCTTGTTCGGGGCTTTCGACCCTCTCTTCGTGTGGTTCGCCTGCTCAGGTGTGGCTTGGGTTCTTTTGACGGTCGGCCCGTCTCTTGCCCGCCTTCCGGCACAACTTCGCCGGTTCGGCGCCCACGCGCCGAACACCGCATCGGCTCGCTCGTCCGGGCCCTTCGGCCCTCCCTTCGCCTGCGCCTCGCTCGGCTCAGATCGTGCCTGCAGGCGGGCAAGAGACGGTCCGCCCTGCACTGGCTTGTTTTGCACCGCCGCTGGGCCGGTCAGGGTGCTTGGCCTTTTTGCGTGATGGCCTGTTAATGCCAAAGAGCTCTTGCGCTTGTGATCATGGGCCCCCCTATCAGGGCCCATGATCACGTCGGAGCCGTGGCTGGTGAGAGGTTTGTCGGGGGGTGTTTGGGTGGAGCGGTTGAGCTATGCGTGCCGCGCATGTATTCCGTGCGGGCCGTGTCGGCAATGCTTGTGCCTCTTTCACTGGCTGCGTCTGGCGGAGCTTGCTCCTTCAAGACAGCCATAGGCCGGAGCACCGCATGTCGGACACGCTCCGGGCCGGGCTTTAGGAAGGATTGGGGAGTGTCAGAATACTTGTGTTCAGGCAGTTTAAATAGATCATGATCTGCCTGCTTTTCTTGTGACTGTGGATCCGCGTAGCGATATGTCTGCGTGAATCGATCCTCGTACAGGATAGCAAATTGCTGTATTGCTGCGATCCAATAATGGGTGGCGCAGCCCCATTTGATGGTGATGCTTCGGATCGCCAGCCACAGCAGCTTTAGGGCAGCCTCATCGGAGGGGAACTGTCCGCGCGTCTTGATGATCTTGCGCAACTGCGCACTGACGCTCTCGATGGCAATTGACATCACTCGTGCGCATGCTTTGTCGGCGTCTCGTGTCACTGAAGCATTTGATGGCCATGCTTCGGATCGCCAGCTACAGCAGCTTTAGGGCGGCCTCATCGGTGGGGAACTGTCCGCGCGTCTTGATGATCTTGCGCAACTGCGCATTGACGCTCTCGATGGCGATTGACATCACTCGCGCGCATGTTTTGTCGGCGTCTCGTGTCAGTGAAGCATTTGATGGTGAAGCTTCGGATCGCCAGCTACAGCAGCTTTGGGCAGCCTCATCGGTGGGGAACTGTCCGCGCGTCTTGATGATCTTGCGCAACTGCGCATTGACGCTCTCGATGGCGATTGACATCACTCGTGCGCATGTTTTGTCGGCGTCTCGTGTCACTGAAGCGCCAGATGATACGTATCGGAAATATCAGCAATCGTCGACGGGCAAGTTCCCTCCCTGCAGCGCGGCCCTTTCTCTGCGTTGCACCCTTTCTCTGCTCTCTGCTTTTTTGCCCCCTTTCGCAAACTACTGTCCCGACGTGCGTGCCGGCCCTGATAGGGGGGCCGGCACGCACAAGCGCAAGAGCTCTTTGGCACTAACAGGCCATCACACAAAAAGGCCAAGCACCCTGACCGTGCCAGCGACGTGACGCATCAATTCAATGCAGGGCGGCCCGTTCCTCACCCGCCTGCAGGCACGATCTGAGCCGAGCGAGGCGGAGGCGAAGGGAGGGCCAAAGGGCCCGGACGAGCGAGCCGATGCGGTGTTCGGCGCAGGGGCGCCGAACCGGCGAAGTTGTGCCGGAAGGCGGGTGAGGAACGGGCCGACCGTCAAAAGAACCCAAGCCGCACCTGAACAAGCGAACCCAGACGAAGAGAAGGCCCCCACGAATAAGCCGATGCAGTGCTCGGCGCATGGGCGCCGAACCGGCGAAGTTGTGCCGGAAGGCGGATGAGGGACGGGCCGACCGTCAAAAGAACCCAAGCCGCACCTGAACAAGCGAACCCAGACGAAGAGAAGGCCCCACGAATAAGCCGATGCAGTGCTCGGCGCATGAGCGCCGAACCGCCTCAGCTTGTGCCGAAAGGAACGTGAGGAACGGGCCGACCGTCAAAAGAAAAACCCGCAAACCTGAGCCCTCTTATGACGACGAAAACACCGCCTCACAAAACAACTCAAGCCCACGGGCTTCATGTCAGCCAAAACGCCGCCCACGGCAGCGCCAGCTTGCTAACAGACACAAATCTTACATAGGAACAACACGCGTAGGACCATTGCCGCTGATCAAACGCACACGCTGACCCGCCGAAATGGCAACATCCGCCTCCTGCGCAATAACCCGCGTTTCGCCATTATCCAGCCTGACCGTGATTTCCAGGCCCTGAGATTTGCCCATGCGATTCTCGACGGTATTACCCGCCATCGCACCCAACAGGCCACCACCGATCGCGGCCAGGACACTGCCCCTGCCACCACCAATCGTGCTGCCCGCCACACCGCCCAGCGCACCGCCAGCCGCTACACCGGCACCTGTGGATTGATCTGTTTGTATAGTGACAGGGCGCACCGCTTCGACCGTACCAGTGCGTACGATCTGCTCGCGCTGTGCCTGCCCGTAGGTATACACCGAAGACGACGCACTATGATTGGCGCAGCCAGCCACCAAGGCCAGCGAGCCAGCAAGTACTGCCAAGGCGATAATACGCGTTCCGCGAATGCCGGGTTGCTGCATAGAAATTGGATACACGGAATACTCCTTTAAAGCATTGATCCGGCCAGGCCGGACGTGAGAACAAAAGATCGTGCGCATGGCGAACACTCAGCCTTCGAGATGGATGCCATATTGGCGGTGAAGGACAGTATCAATGTCCGCCCGCGATGGACGATGATTCTGCGGCCCCTTTTCGGCAATTTTAAAGCTCCCCATCACGTTCGCCAAGCGACACGCATCCACGAGCGACCAACTGTGTGTAAGACCATATAACAGGCCGGCGCGGTGCGCATCACCGCAACCGGTAGGATCCACGACCGCCTCGGGGGGCGACGGTGGAATATCGACAGCACCCTCCTGCGTATAGAGTATGGCCCCTTTGGCACCCTGAGTGACGATCACGGCAAGCATCGAGGACGCAATCTCCTGCATGCTACGGCCGGTGCGCTCCTCGACCACGCTGGCTTCGTAGTCATTGGCGGTCAGAATGGCCGCGATGCTCAGCATCTCGTTGAGATCATCGCCCGAAAACAGCGGCATGGCCTGCCCAAGATCAAAGATAAACGGAATCCCTTGGGCCTTCATACGGCGCGCATGGGCAAACATACCATCCTTGGAATCTGGCGCGACAATACCCCAACCCGCCTCCTGTCCGCTGATATCGTTTTCTGCAGACCGCAGCATGGCACCGGGATGGAAGGACGCAATCTGATTGCTGTCCAGGTCGGTGGTGATATAGCATTGCGGCGTAAACATGTCCGGCAATACGCGAATCAAGCTGGTATCAATGCCCAACTGCTGCATGTAAGACAGATAATCAGCGGCATCAGGCCCGACCGTACCTACGGGCACCGCGTACCCACCCAGCAGATTCAGGCTGTAGGCGATATTGCCCGCGCATCCGCCGAATTCCTTGCGCATGCTGGGCACAAAAAACGAAACACTGAGAGACTGTATGCTTTCGGCGCGGATATGATCCTGGAAGCGGCCTTCGAAGACGGTGATGGTATCAAACGCGATGGAGCCGCAAATCAAAACCCTGTCGGTCATTACATGCCTTATTGAAAAAATTTATCGAGTTGATAGCCATTGATGCTCTGGCCATTCAACATAATCGGAACACGCACAGTGACTTCGCTGTTGGCGGCGAAGGGGTGCAACAGCATCTCTGCGGGCAGATAGGCATCAGGCGGAAGATTCTTGCGAACCAGCAAAGTGCCGGCCACGTCTTTGAGGCTGAGCGCAAGCGTGGGCCATTCCTGGGGCTTGCCGTAGCCATTGCGCATGACCAGTTGAAGCATCAGGCTGCCCGGCGTGGCTGTGGACTTGGCGTCCTTGTTGCCCGCATCGCCCGGATTGTCTGTCGTTATACCCACCCCCGAGCTCAACGAAGAGCTCATGATGGTGATTGCATTGATATTGCGCGCGTAGGGCACCTGGCAGCCCAGCGAGACGCAGGCCTTTTCGAGCACAGGACGCAGCAAGGGAACGTCGTTGGCGATTTGTACGCGATAGACGTAGGCGAGCTGCGCCAGTAAAAGCACCGCACCCAGCGCAACCATGACACGCCAGAACAGGGTTGCGATGCTGCTGGACTCCTGATAGCTTTCAATATCGTGGTCCGGCCGTCGGGCGTGATCGGATATCGTCCGCGCAGACACGTCCCGGCCGATCGGGTCGCGGCCTCTGGCAACCTGACCTGCCTCTTTGGGATCCAGATAGAAGGCCGGCGACGATTCCGCATCGGCCGATGCCTCATCAACATGAGGCTCATCTCGAGCGGAGATTGACCAACTCGGCGACGTATCGACGCCTTGCGCAGAAGCATGGCTGCGGCCCACCTGCGCAGACGCCGCTGCGCGCTCATCCTTGATACCGGGCTCGGGCCGCAGCGGGCGCACTGCCTCGCCAACCCGGAAGCGGCTGTCATCGTCTTGAGAATCTGCGCTACTGCGCGATGAAATCGTAAATGCGGGGCCTGGCGACGAAACCAGACGGTGGCTGTCCAACGTATGCCCCGGTGCGGCGCCAGACGCATCATGACGCGGGCCCGACGGTGCATCGGTGCGATGGCGATGGCGTACCACGCGAGGTATGCTGGGATCGCCGGGCGGCGCAGGACTGGCTTGGCCAGCATGCAGGCTGGCAGCGGCCCCGCCCGCAGTTGCCTGCCGCACCGGAGGCGCGGCAGGGGGCGCCTCGTGCCCTGTGACGGGTGCGGATTCGCCTGCGCCGGATACAACGGCTTCGAAGCCGTCGAATATGTGAGCGCAACTGATGCAGCGTATATAGCCTTTGCGCAGTTGCAACTGTTCAAGGCTGGCAGAAAATATAGTTCCGCATTGCGGGCAACGCGTAGTCAGATCCATAAACGTAAAACCAGTAGAGGCCGTCAGGCTCGGCGGCCGTGCAGACAAACCCACCCATCCATGGCCTGCCATACCGCCATGTCCAGCCATGGTGCATAAGCCTGCGCAACCTCCTGCGCCTGCCGCTCGAGCACCCCCGACAACACCAGGTGGCCGCCAGGCGCAACCCTGGTGGAAAGCATGGGGGCAAGGACCTTCAGCGGGTTGGATAATATATTGGCAACCACAACCTGAAATTGCCCCTCCGACAGATCATCAGGCAACATGGCGAGCACCTGAGCGCCATTCACTTCTGCATTGTAGCGGGTGGATTGCACAGCCTGCTCGTCAATATCCACCGCCCAGGAGTCGCCGGCGCCCAGCAGCCGGGCTGCAATCGCCAGAATACCCGAACCGCAGCCATAATCCAGCAAGGATTCGCCGCCCTGGATATTGTGCTCCAGCCACTGCAGACAAAGGTGTGTCGTAGGGTGACTACCTGTACCAAAGGCCAAGCCAGGATCGAGCTCGATATGCAGCTTGCCGCCATCTTGCCCATCCTGACCGGAAATCGGCGGAACGTCTGGGCTGTCGCGATGCCAGCTCGGCACAATCCAGATGCGTTGCCCGATCTGTATAGGCTGAAACTGCGCCTGCGTGAGCCGCACCCAGTCCGTGTCGGGAACCTCTCGCACAGCCCACTGACCTTCGCCATAATCCGCAATACCGGCTGACCGCACGTACTCCAGCAACTGCGCCGGATCCAGCCCATCGGGCAGCAGCGCCACGACGCTATTGCGCTGCCAGGCCTGAACATCGGGCTCATGGCCTGGCTCGCCAAACAATGCCTGCTCAGCATCGGTGTCGCTGTCTGCGTCTTCGACTGACACAGACAGCGCGCCAGCCTCAATCAAGGCATCCGACAAGGCCTCGGCCCGCTGTTCGGGGCAAATCAGCACGAGTTCCCGCATGTGAGTGTTCCATCAAGAAAACAGGGGGCGCCGCCCCCTTTTGTTCAAGCCTGACCATCGCACCACGGCCTAAGGGCGCTGCGACAGCTTGTGCTCAAGATAATGAATACTGGTGCCGCCTTCAACAAAGCGCGCGTCCTGCAACAGCTCGCGGTGCAAGGGAATATTCGTTTTAACGCCCTCGACCACCATTTCGGACAAGGCGATTTCCATGCGGGCGATAGCCTGCTGGCGCGTATCGCCATACGTAATCAGTTTGGCGATCATGGAGTCGTAGTTGGGCGGTACCACATAGCCGCTGAAAACATGGGATTCCATGCGCACGCCTGGGCCGCCCGGCGTATGCCAACTGGTGATGCGCCCCGGGCTGGGCATGAAATTGAACGGATCCTCGGCATTGATGCGACATTCGATCGCATGCCCCTTGAAGTGGACATCGCGCTGGCGCAAAGTAAATTTCTCGCCGGCAGCAATCAGAATTTGCTGCTGCACCAGATCGATGCCCGTAATCATCTCGGTCACGGTATGCTCAACCTGGATACGGGTGTTCATCTCAATGAAATAGAACTCGCCATTCTCGTACAGGAATTCGAAGGTACCCGCGCCACGATAATTGATCTTGCGGCAGGCATCGGCACAACGCTCGCCAATACGTTCGATAAGACGGCGGGCAATGCCAGGCGCAGGCGCTTCCTCGATGACTTTCTGGTGACGCCGCTGCATGGAGCAATCGCGCTCGCCCAGCCAGACGGCGTGTCGTCCGCCATCGGCCAACACCTGGATCTCGACGTGGCGAGGATTCTCGAGGAATTTTTCGAGATAGACTTCGGGGTTATTGAACGCCGCCCCGGCTTCGTTGCGGGTCATGGCCACGGCGGTGATCAGCGCGGCCTCGGTATAGACCACCCGCATGCCTCGGCCGCCCCCACCACCCGCTGCCTTGATAATCACGGGATAGCCCACTTCGCGGGCAATGCGCTGGATCTCTTCGGGATCGTCGGGCAATGCGCCTTCGGAACCAGGCACCACGGGTACGTTGGCTTCGATCATGGCGCGCTTGGCGCTGACCTTGTCGCCCATCAGGCGTATGGATTCGGGGCGAGGGCCGATGAACGCAAAGCCGCTTTTCTCGACGCGCTCGGCAAAGTCGGCATTTTCCGCCAGAAAGCCGTAGCCGGGATGTATGGCCTCGGCATCGGTGACTTCTGCCGCCGAAATAATGGCCGGCATATTCAGATAGCTGTCACGCGCGGGCGCCGGGCCTATGCATACGGATTCGTCGGCCAAACGCACGTACTTGGCGTCGCGATCGACTTCCGAGTGGACCACCACGGTTTTGATACCCAGTTCGCGACACGCCCGCTGAATGCGCAGCGCGATCTCGCCCCGGTTGGCAATAAGGATTTTTTCAAACATGGATTAGCCGATAACAAACAGGGGTTGACCGTATTCCACAGGTTCGCCATTTTCAACCAGGATTTCCTTGATGACCCCAGATTTGTCCGCCTCGATTTCGTTGAGCAGCTTCATGGCTTCGATGATGCACAGGGCATCGCCTTCTTTGACCGACTGCCCGACCTCGACAAAGGGCGATGCGCCGGGATTCGGCGCGCGGTAGAAGGTGCCGACCATCGGGGCTTTAACCTGGTGGCCAGTGGGCGCAGCAGGCGCTGCCGCTGCCGGCGCGGCGGCCGGCGCAGCGGCAGCGGGTTCGGGCGCGTAGACCGCGGGCTGGGCAACCTGAGAAAATTTGACGATCCGCACCTTGCCATCGCCTTCGGTAATCTCCAGTTCGGCAATGCCAGAGTCGGCGACAAGATCTATCAGTGTTTTAAGTTTTCGTAAGTCCATACCAGCTTCCCAAGTACTACTTCGCGACAATTGCGCAAAGCAAATGTTGATCGATAAAAACCAGATTCAAGCGCAAGCTGTTTCAGTTGGTCAGGGCAAAACGCAAGGCGGCTTCGTATCCGAAGCCGCCCAGCCCTGCGACCACTCCTTGCGCCTTGGCGGCAAGGAATGACTGATGCCGGAATGCTTCACGCTTGTATACGTTAGACAAATGCACTTCGATAAAAGAAATATCGACCGCGGAGAGCGCGTCGGCCAGTGCCACGCTGGTGTGCGTGTACGCGGCGGCGTTGATGATGATGAAATCGGTGGAATCCTGGGCAGCGGCCTGGATGCGGTCTACCAACTGACCTTCGTGATTGCTTTGGAAAAAAGTACAGCTTGCGCCATGCTCTTGTGCCACTTGCTGCAGGCGGGTATTGATGTCTGCGAGGGTTTGCCGACCATAAACACCCGGCTCACGGGTGCCGAGCAGGTTGAGGTTAGGGCCATGCAGGACCAGAATATGCTGCGCCATTACGATATTTTTATGAAGACAGACCGCCTTTTTACGCTAAATAGCCGTATTTGTCCATAAAACCAGCGCCCGGCGGGCACCCCGGCCGCCCTCGGGGACACAGCGCGCTGCCCCGATCAGGACATATCCTGCAAGAGCTTTTCCAGCACATCCGGCTTGACCAGCCCAATGATTTCACGCTGGACCCGACCCTTCGCGTCGAACACGACCGTAAACGGCAAACCGCCTTGTTTGTTGCCCAGATCGCGCATCAGGGCTATGCCATCGTGGCCGGCAATAAGCAAGGGATAGCTGACCTGCACTTTTTCACCGAACTTGACGACGTTGCTGGCCGTATCAACGGCCAACCCCACAAACTGCACGTTGGCATGTTTCTGATGCAATGCCTCCAGATCGGGCATTTCTTTGACACACGGCGGACACCATGTCGCCCAGAAATTGAGCACCACCGGCTTGCCCAGGTAAGAGGCAAACGGAATCTGTCTGTCGTTCAGATCCGGAAACACATGCCCATAAAACGGATGCACAACGGCTGCGCGAGCCGGCTGCATGGCCAGCGGAGCCACCAGGCACGGAATACCGGCAAGCGCCGCGCCACCCGCGGCCCGGCGGATGAAATCTCGGCGGTTCATAGGATAACGATAGAAAACATAAGGAATTAATTTCCATCATAGCACCAGGAAGGAGATGCCGCCCTCGCGCCGGGCCAAGCACAGCTCTCCATCAAAGTTGTTGCATTTCAACACCAAAGCATGCGCAATGCCGACAGATCAGGCCAACTGGCTAAAATGGCGGCCGGAGGATCATCATGCATCTACATATACTCGGTATCTGCGGCACATTCATGGGCGGCCTGGCGTTGATTGCCCGCTCGGCGGGCCACACTGTCACCGGCTGCGACGCGGGCGTCTATCCGCCCATGAGCACGCAGCTCGAAGAACAAGGGATACGGCTGATAGAAGGTTTTGATGCCACGCAGCTCGCCCTCAAGCCCGATCTGTTCGTCGTGGGGAATGTGGTGACGCGGGGCAACCCCTTGATGGAGGCCATTCTGGACCAGGGCCTGCCTTACGTATCCGGGCCGCAGTGGCTCGGAGATCACGTGCTGCCTGGCCAACATGTGCTGGCTGTGGCGGGCACCCATGGCAAGACGACCACCAGCTCCATGCTCGCCTGGATACTTGAGCACGCCGGACTCGCGCCGAATTTTCTGATTGGCGGGGTAGCGCCCGGGCTCAAGGTGTCGGCGCGCTATCAGGCAGCAAACAGGCACTTTGTGATCGAAGCAGACGAATACGACACGGCATTCTTCGATAAACGCTCCAAATTTGTGCACTACCGTCCGCGTACGGCCATTCTGAACAACCTGGAATACGACCACGCAGACATTTTTCCCGACCTGGCCGCGATCGAAACGCAATTCCATCACCTGGTACGCACGATTCCCGCCCAAGGCTTGATTCTGCGCCCCGCCCATTCCGAGGCGCTGGACCGCGTACTGGAGCGCGGCTGCTGGACACCTGTTCAATGCTTTGGACCGGGCGGCCACTGGCAGGCGGGCAGCGCTGGCAGTGCCACCGCATTCGACGTCGTGGTCGACGACAGCGCTGAGCCAACCGGTAGGGTCGACTGGTCGCTGACCGGTGAGCACAACCGAATGAATGCCTTGGCCGCCATCGGGGCCGCCGTGCACGTTGGCATCCCCCTGAACGAGGCCATACACGCCCTGACCGCCTTCGAAGGCGTAAAGCGCCGCATGGAACTCAGGGGCAAGGTTCGCGACATTGCCGTGTACGACGACTTTGCGCACCACCCCACGGCCATCGCCACCACCTTGCAGGGCCTGCGCAGGCAACTGGGCCAGGGCCGCATACTGGCCGTGCTCGAACCCCGCTCCAATACCATGAAGCTGGGCGCCATGGCCGCCCGCTTACCTGCCTCGCTCGAGGCCGCCGACCTGGTTTTCTGCTACGGTGAAACCCACGGCAAGCACGCATTGGGCTGGGATCCTGCCAAAATACTCGCGCCGCTGGGACAGCGGGCGACGGCGCATGCTGATCTGGATAAAATGGTGGATGACATCTGCCAGGCAGCCCGGCCTGGCGATACCATTCTGGTCATGAGCAACGGCAGCTTTGGCGGCATACACCAGAAGCTACTGGACAAACTCTAATGATTCTCTACTTGCACGGCTTTCGCTCCTCGCCGCATTCGACCAAGGCCATGCTGCTCGCACAGGCCATGCGCGAGCGCGGGCTCGCGGATCAATGGCTATGCCCGCAGTTGCCGGCCAGCCCAGCCACTGCCATGGAGCAAGCCATGCATCTCATTCGCCAGGCGCAGCAGCGCGGCCTGCACCCTGAGCGCGACCTGACCGTGATAGGCTCGTCGCTGGGCGGATACTATGCGACCTGCCTGGCCGAATACTGGAAATGCCGCGCCGCCCTGCTCAACCCGGCCGTCTACGCAGCACGCGATCTCGCGACACAAGTGGGCGAGCACCTCATGTACCATTCAGATGCGCCCTTCCTGTTTTTGCCGGAACATGTAGACGAGCTGGCAGAAATGGCTGTGGGCAAGCCTGCCCACCCCGAGCGCTACTACTTGCTGGCCGCCAAAGGCGACGAGGTGCTGGACTGGCGCGAAATGGTCGACTGGTTTTCCGGCAGCCAGATGCGCATACTGGAAGGCAGCGATCACGGTCTGTCCGATTTTTCGCAATGGCTGCCCGAAGTGCTCGACTTTGCACTTGGCGCGCTACCCTCCGACCAGGCACGTACTTCACTTTCTTGAAACCCTGATGCCCCTGGTGGCGCATCGCAACGGAACATACATGCACGTTCTTTACGAAGACAGCGGAAGCTTCAAAGCGGAAAAAATCTTCTCTGAAAGCGATACCACCATGCAAGTGGAATCGGCCTCAGGCAAGCGCAGCAAGATCAAGAAAGCCAATGTTCTGTTCCAGTTCGACCAGCCCGCCCCCGCGGCCATGCTCGAACAGGCGCAGGCCTTGGCCGCTACGCTCGAAATCGACTTTCTCTGGGAATGCGCGCCGCAGGAAGAGTTTGACGCCGCCGCCTTTGCCCAGGATTACTTCGGGCACCCGCCGTCCGCGGTCGAAAAGGCTGCGCTGATTTTCGCGCTGAGCAGCGCGCCGGCCTACTTTCACCGGCGCGGCAAAGGCAGCTATCGCCCGGCGCCGCCGGATATTCTTGCCGCCGCGCTCGCGGCAATAGAAAAAAAACGCAAGCAGGCCGAACAACAACAGCAATGGACGGATCAACTGATTGCCGGCACGCTGCCCGAAGAGATTGCGGCAATCGCCAATAGCCTGTTGATCCGGCCAGACAAGAATTCGCTCCAATGGAAAGCATTCGATGCCGCCGTGCAACAGCTGCAGACAACGCCCGAACAGCTGCTGTTGTCCTGCGGCGCCTGGCCGCACCCACTGGCCTTGCATCTGCATCGCTTCTTTGCAGCCCATTTCCCCAAGGGAACACAAGCGCCCCAGTTTGCCACCGCTGCGCCAGGCGAAGCTCTTCCGCAGGCCGACGTTGTAGCCTACTCCATCGACGACTCATCCACCATCGAGGTGGATGATGCCTTGTCGGTCACCCGCCTGGAGGGCGACGTGGTGCGCATCGGCATCCATATTGCCGCGCCGGGCCTGACCGTCACGCGCGACAGCGATCTGGACAAGCTTGCGCGCGGGCGCATGTCCACGGTGTACATCCCAGGCCTGAAGATCCCCATGCTGCCTGGCGAGATCATCGCGCAGTTCTCGCTCGATGCGGGCCAGGTTCGCCCCGCGCTGTCGCTGTACGTGGAGGCCAACCTGGAAACCGGCGAGATATTGGCGACCGAAACCCGCCTGGAACGCATCCAGGTAAAGGAGAACCTGCGCCACAATGTTCTGGACGAATACGTGACCGAAGAAGCCCTGGAAACGCCGGGTGCGGACCTGCCTTACGCCGAATGGCTGCGGCCGTTATGGCGTTTTTCGCAGCACCTGTGCCGCCAGCGCGAACAAGTGCGCGGCAAACCAGAGAACAACAACCGGGTGGATTATTCCTTTGAGCTGGATGGCCCCCACGATGATCCGGATACGCCCGTCAGGCTGATTCCACGCCGACGCAATGCGCCGCTGGATCGCCTGATTGCCGAATACATGATCCTGACCAACAATATTTGGGGCGGCTTGCTGGCCAAACATGGGGTGCCCGGCATCTATCGCTCCCAACAGGCAGGCAAGGTACGCATGTCCACGCATGCCCTGCCGCACGAGGCGATCGGGGTGCCCCAGTATGCCTGGTCAACCTCTCCACTGCGCCGCTATGTCGACATGGTCAATCAGTGGCAGATCATGGCAACGGCCGAACATGGTGTCTCGGCCCGATTGGTCGCGCCATTCAAACCAAAGGATGCCGACCTGTTTGCCATTATCGGTGCCTTCGATTCGCAATATGCAACATGGAACGACTTCCAGTCATCGATAGAACGCTACTGGTGCCTGCGCTGGCTGCAGCAGCAGGGCCTGCGCACCGTGCAGGGCAATGTGATCCGGGACGATCTGGTGCGCCTGGAAGGCGTGCCGCTGGTCACCCGCGTACCTGCTTTGCCCGAGCTGGAACGTGGACAGTCCGTTACACTGGATATTCTGGGGTTTGACGAATTGGCGCTTGAGCTGGACTGCAGGCTGCGCGAGGTCATCGCGGCCTGATCCGGCCTCTTACGGACAAAGCCTATGCCAACGTTTGCGACTTTGCCGGGTGCCCGCGCGCCACGCAATGATTATCTGGCCATTGCGCTGGTTCTGTCGCTGGCGATACACGGCCTGCTGCTGGCCTGGCGTTTTGCGAATCCGTCGCTACCGGCGGCGCCGCCAGCGCGCGCCCTCGAAGTCACGCTCGTCAATGCGCGCAGCGAAGAAGCGCCTGTCTCCCCTCGTATCCTGGCTCAACAGTCGCTGGACGGGGGCGGCACCGTCCAACACAAAGCCTACGCGGCCTCTCCGCTGCCGCGCACCGCCGCGCAGTCGCCCGACGAAATCGTGCTGGCCGCGTTGCGACGGCGGCAGGAAGCACTCGAAGCCGAACAACAGCGTCTGTATACGCAGTTGCTGGCCGAAGCCAAAACGCTGCCCGCGCGCAAACAGCCTGATCTGTTCGAACAGTCCAGCGACCCGGGCACCGACAACCGTCAGCAGGAAAGCCTGATTCTGAATGCCCGCATCAGCGCCATCAAAGAACGC
This sequence comes from Allopusillimonas ginsengisoli, assembly GCF_004153455.1. Lineage (GTDB taxonomy): Bacteria > Pseudomonadota > Gammaproteobacteria > Burkholderiales > Burkholderiaceae_B > Allopusillimonas > Allopusillimonas ginsengisoli. Next base: position 397,580 of record NZ_SDQE01000002.1, read on the forward strand.
ATAGACCGTTACAATGAACAACCGCGCCGCCAGTTCGCCGGCCCTTCGGCCCAAAGGGCGGATTACGCCGAATACGTTGAAACATGGCGCAAAAAAATCGAAATACTGGGCACTGAGCATTATCCGCAAGAAGCACGCGGCAAGTTATATGACAGCCTGCAATTAACCGTCTATATCCGGCGCGACGGCACCCTGGATCACACAGAGATCAACCGGCCGTCCCGCTATCCCGTGCTCAACCAGGCCGCCCTGCGCATCGTCCAGCTCGCGGCGCCGTTTCCGCCGTTGCCACCGGCCATTACCCGGGAAACCGACATACTGGCCATTACTCGCACCTGGCATTTCGTCAACCAACAACTCAATACCGCTGCCCCGTGACCAATTCACTCTCCTCTACCACTGGCGCCACCCGCTACGGCGTCATCGGCAATCCGATTGCGCATAGCCGCTCACCCTTCATTCATGAGCAGTTTGCCCGCCAGACGGGCATTGCGCTCAGTTACGACCGGCTACTCGCGCCGCTGGACGGGTTCGCCAGCACGGTTACCGCCTTCTTCGCCGAAGGCGGGGGCGGTCTGAACGTCACCGTCCCGTTCAAGGAGCAAGCCTTCGCGTTGGCCCAGGCCCATCTCAGCCCAAGGGCGCAGCTTGCCGGGGCAGTCAATACGCTCTGGATGAAAGACGCCGCACTGCACGGTTGCAATACCGATGGCGTTGGGCTGCTCGAAGACCTGACGCGCCTGGGCTATGCGCCAGCTGGCCGACGCATTTTGCTGATCGGCGCGGGCGGCGCGGCAAAAGGCGTTATCTTCCCGCTGCTGAGCGCCGGCTGTGAGCGCCTGCGCGTGGTGAATCGCAACGCCGAGCGCGCGCTGCACCTGCGCGAGCACATCACCACGCATGAGCCGGGGCTGGCCTCGCGATTGGAAGCCGGCGGCCTGGCACAGGCAGCAGGCGCATGGGACATCGTCATCAACGCCACGTCCAGCAGCCTGGGCGCGTCAGCGCTGGCGTTGCCAGGCGGACTGTACGCCCCTGGCGCACTCGCGTACGACATGGTCTACGGGTCGCAGCCTACGCCTTTCATGCAGCAGGCCGGGCAATCTGGCGCCACGCACACGGCCGACGGCCTGGGGATGCTGGTCAGCCAGGCTGCCGCCAGCTTTGCCATCTGGCACGGCACCACGCCCGACACCCAGGAAGTGCTGGCAGCCCTGCGCCGCCAGCTCGTCAGCGCCTGAGCAATGGCGCGCCGTCGGCTCAACAAGGTCAAGGTCGTCTTTGCGGCCATGCTGCTGGCCATTATCGCCGTGCTGTTGTACCAGTTCGGCCTGTTCGTGATGGTGTTGTGGCTAAGCCTGCGCAACCCGTCGAGCAGCGCGTTCATGAATCACACGATTACCGAGCTTCGCGCCAAGGATCCGAAAGCGTCCATCAAATACCAGTGGGTGTCTTACGACCAAATCAGCAACCATCTCAAGCGCGCGGTGATTGCCTCCGAAGATTCCCGATTCACGGATCACGATGGCGTGGAATGGGACGCCATTCGCAAAGCCTGGGAATACAATCGCAGGCAGGCCGAACGTGGCAAGAGCAAGATGCGTGGCGGCTCTACGATTACTCAGCAGCTCGCCAAGAATATGTTTCTGTCGAGTTCGCGCTCCTATCTGCGCAAAGGGCAGGAACTGATTCTGGCCTACATGATAGAACTGGTCATGAGCAAGCAACGCATCCTCGAGCTTTACCTGAACGTGGCGCAATGGGGAACCAATGTCTTTGGGGCCGAAGCGGCCGCCCGGCATTATTACGGTACCAGCGCAAGCAAACTCAGCCAGGGCCAGGCAGCGCGGCTGGCCGCCATGCTGCCCAATCCGGCCTATTACGACAAGCATCGCAGCTCTTCGTATCTGAAGTCGAGATCCAGCACCATACAGCATCGCATGCGCCTGGTTGAATCACCGTGATACGCCTGAAGTGATTTTTCTGGTAGTGGTAATCTTGCAGTTTCCCTCGTACAACTTTTTTGTTCTGGCAACATCCATTCATGCGCACCGCCCGTCGCTATCTCGCCCGTGAAATTTACCGCTCCAGCGCTGTTGTTCTGCTGGCGCTGCTTGGGCTGTTCACGTTCTTCGCGCTGATCGACGACCTTGATGATGTGGGCACTAAATTCACGCTGCTCAACCTGTTTTACATACAGGCGCTATCGCTGCCTACGCGGCTGTACGATCTCCTGCCCATCGGCCTGCTCATCGGCGCCATTCTTGCGCTGGCGGGGCTGGCTCAGCGCAACGAGCTGGTGATACTGCGGGTATCGGGCGTCAGCGGCATGAAACTGCTGATCATGCTGTGGATCGTCACCATCCCACTGGTGGCCGGTGCATTTTTCCTCTCCGAAGTCATCACCCCCGCTGCCGAGATCAAGTCCAGCGAAGCCAGGCTGACGCTGCTGGGCAAATCCGGCGGCGGCCGCCTGGCCAGCGGCTATTGGTTCAAGGAATCCGACGATCACGGCGGCGTGCGCGTCATCAACATATCGACGCTGCTTGCCACGGGCGGCGTGGAGCAAGTCACGCTGTACGAATTCGGCCCCGACCAGCAGCTCACGACTTTTTCGGAAGCGGCACGCGGGCACTTTGGCGATGGCACGCTCGTGCTGCGAGACGTCAAGCAAACCCGCATCGACGACAGCGCAATTTCTGCGCTGGCCGATGGACACAAGCCCAAAGCCCCACTCACCACGGTGCAGGCGCTGGCCGAGCGAACCCTGTCCACCAGCCTGACGCCGGAACGGCTGATCGCGCGTATCCTGACGCCCGAGCGCATGTCGCTCATGGATCTCACCGACTACATCAGCTATCTCAAAGACAATCAGCTGCAGACCGAGCGACAGGTGGTCGCGCTCTGGCGCAAGATGGCCTACCCCTTTACCTTGCTGGTCATGATTACAATCGCCGCCCCCATCGGGTTTATGCAAACGCGGCGCGGCGGGGTCGGCAGCAAGGTCTTCATTGGCATACTGCTGGGCGTCGGGTTCTTCATGCTGAACCAGTTGGCGCTCAATGTAGGCATGCTCAGCAAATGGGCGCCCTGGGTTACCGCCCTTGTGCCCAATCTCGCCGCGCTCACGCTGGGCCTGGGTGCACTCATCCTGATGGAGAACCAGCATAACGTGCGGCGTTTCCGACAGACACAGATTCCCTGGAGCAAGCCCGCCACATGACCGCCGTCCCGGACACCTGGGTCATCGGAGACCTGCAGGGCTGCTGCACGCCACTCGATACATTGACCAACCATCCTGACATCGCCTCGGCCCCCCGCACTCGCCTGTGGTTCGCGGGCGATCTGGTGAATCGCGGCCCCGACTCGCTGGGCGCGCTCAGGCGCGTCATGGCGCTGGGCGAGCGGGCGGTGTCGGTATTGGGCAATCATGATCTGCACCTGCTGGCCGTGGCCGCCGGGGCGAGCGCGCTCAAGAAAGGCGATACGCTGCGCGACATCCTCGATGCACCTGACGCCCAATCGCTTATAGACTGGATCCGGCACCGACCGCTGGCGCATTACGAACAAGGGCATCTTCTGGTGCACGCCGGCGTGCACAAAACCTGGGATACGCGCAAAACATTGGCCCTGGCGCAGGAAGTGGAAACCGCCCTGCGTGGCCCGCACTGGAAAGCTACCCTTGGGCAGATGTATGGCAACCAGCCCGATAACTGGTCAGATGACCTGCGGGGCAGCGACCGCCTTCGCGCCATTATCAATATCATGACGCGCATGCGTATGTGCCATCAAGACGGCCGCCTGGACTTCGCACACAAAGGCGAGCCCATGAACAACGGCCGTATCATGCCCTGGTTTGACCTGCCCGACCGCGCCATGCGGCACGACACCGTGATCTTTGGCCATTGGTCAGCCCTGGGTTTGATGCTGCGGCCCGATGCAATCTGTCTTGACACAGGCTGCATCTGGGGTCGCCAATTGACGGCCCTGCGCCTGCGCGATCGCGCACTGATCCAGGTGCCTTGCGCGCAACAGCGCAAGCCCAAGGGCCAGCCCCAAAAATCCGATTAGGCACAACAAAACCTGGCTGGCTGCCGGACGCGGAAACAGGCTTGGCCCGGGCGCACCGCCTCGGTCGATGCTATCTTTTGACAACAGCGTGGCGTATGGCGCGGTGCGCATGGGAGGCGGCCTTGGCGCGGCCCTCTTCCCGGCAATGATCGCCCGGCATCACCGCCAGAAAATCCAGCTCGACGCATGCGCCGCTCGTACCGAGCAGCCGCCACAAATTCTGCATCAAGCTTTGATCGCCCACAAACGATAGATAATCGCTACGCTGACCGCGATGAAAGAAGCGCAGGGCAACCGGCTGGATATCAACGCCCGCATGAATCGCCGCCTCGAACAGGCTGGAATGAAACGGCTGCACATCGAAGCCAGGCGACGTTGTACCTTCGGGAAACAGACCAACGGCCTCACCCGCCTCGAAGCGGGTTTCGAGCTGTTTGCCTACCTTGCTGACAGCGTGCCGCCGCCCGCGCTCGATAAATACCGTGCCCGCGCCGGCCACCAGCCACCCCAGCAGCGGCCAGCGTCGGATGTCGGCTTTGGCAACAAAAGCCGTAGGCCGGACGCTGTTCAGTACAAAGATATCCACCCATGACACATGATTGACGACCCACATGACTGGTCCGCGTTGCACTGGCTGGCCCTGTACTTTCATGGCAACGCCGCAAAATGCCATGAGCGCGCGCGACCAGTAACGATTCATGCGGGCTCGGACGCGCTTGCCGGCGAAGGGAAAGACCAGCACGACGCAGCACAATCCGAGGATGACCCATATCGCAACAACGATGAAACGCAAAACGAAACGCAAGAGAAACAAAACCGGGCTACCTTGTTGTTTGAGGTAAAGGCTGATCGGCCGGCACAGACTGCGCATCCAGGTAGCGCTGCAGAATGACAGCTGCCGCCATGGCATCATCCAGCGCGTTATTGCCCAGCAACTGCTGGGCCTCCATGCTGGAGCCTCGCTCATCGACCAGCACCACCTCCACCCCGAATCGGCCATGCAGTTGATTGGCAAAGCGGCGGCAGCGAAGGCTGGCATACTGCTCCTGGCCATCGAGCGTCAGCGGCAGGCCGACGATGACACGGTCAGGCTGCCAGTCTTGCAGCAGACGTTCGATTTCGGCAAATCTTCGCACACGCGTACCCGGCTCGAGGATTTCGAGCGGGCGGGCCTGCCCCGTGAGGGTATTGCCGATCGCTACGCCAATCTTGCGCGTGCCATAGTCAAAGGCCAACAGGGTTTGCTCACGCATGCCCGGCTTCGCCAGCCAGCATGATGGGATCAATGCCCAGCTTGCCCAGGGCAACCTGATAACGATTTTCTGCGGGCGTTTCGAACAGGATATCGCTGCTGGCATCGACGTTGATCCAGGCATTCTGCGACATTTCGCTTTCGAGTTGTCCCGCGCCCCAGCCGGCGTAACCCAGCGTGATGAGCAGCTTGGCTGGCCCCTTGCCGTTGGCGACATCCTGCAGCACATCGCGAGACGTCGTCAGCGCGACATCGCCCAGCTTGATGCTGGAGCTATAGCCGCCTACAGGCGCGTGCAGCACGAAACCGCGGTCTGTCTGGACAGGCCCGCCGAAAAACACCAGGGCATCCTGCACATCGCCCGTATCGAGTGAGAGATCGAGGTCGATGCGCTTGAGCAGATCAGCGACCGTGATGTCGGTGGGGCGGTTGATGACCAGACCGAGCGCGCCGTCTCCGGTGTGCTCACAAACGTAAATCACTGTATTGGCCAGCTCGCCCGTAACGCGACCAGGCATTGCCACCAGCAATTGCCGGGACAAGTCTACGCTAACGTGGGGCTGAGGCCTTTTGGGCGTGGTACTCATGACTTGTCCTCCTGGAGTGATGAACCGTATTTCTTGTAGAAATTACACCTCGATCAATTCAAAATCTTCTTTTCGCGCCCCGCATTCGGGACAGACCCAATTGGGCGGAACATCTTCCCAGCGCGTACCGGGGGGGATCCCTTCTTCGGGCAGGCCTGCTTCCTCATCATAGATCCAACCGCATATAAGACACATCCACGTACGCATATTTTGATACTCACTAGAACATTACCGGGAAGGGTCCCCGCGAACCCCGGGCGCTTCCATTAGAATGGGGGCAGTGGGTCCAAACCCAAGTGCCAGACCCTAATGTTAACCAAAAGTTGCCAATTTCTTTTTTACACCCATCACAGTGCAATCCCCGTACCCGCCCCTCGCCCTCATTTTCGGGCCATTTGACCCTTGCGGTTCAAGTAACCTGCCTGCCGACACGGTTACCTGCGCGTCACAAGGCTGCCATGCGCTGGGCACAGTCACCGCCCTGCTTGTGCGTGACACTGCCGTCACAGAAAGCATTCATCCCGTGGGGCCCGAAACCATCGATGACCAGGCCCGTTGCGTCCTGGAAGACATGACGGTCCAGGCCATCAAGGTCGGCGCGCTGTACACGCCTGAGTCGGCCAGTGTGGTTGCGCAGATTGCCGCTGACTATAACCATGTTCCGCTGCTTCTGCACCTGACCGGCTTGCCGGACGAATCCCTGGTGCAGGATACCGACACCGAAGACCTGCAACTGGCGATGTTCGAGCTGCTGCTGCCGCAGACCGATATTGTGGTGGTACACCATCTGCTGCTGGAGCAATGGCAGTCTCAGGGTGTGTTTGCAGGCAGCGATGCCGATACGCCGGCCCAGGCCCTGCTCAACTATGGCGCCAACTGGGTATTGACCACGGGCATGCCGCTGCGGCCCGGCCAAGGCAGTTATCTGCTGCAGGGCCGCCAGAACGAAACGGCAAGCTTTCCCTGGCAGGCACCGCCTGCGCGTCTGGCAGATCCCGATGGCCCGCTGACCTGCCTCATCACCACCGAGCTTGCCCGCGGGCAAAGCGTTCCCGATGCGGTCAATACCGCGGTCACGCTGTCCGGCCCAATGACTGCCCGCCATTTTCAGCCAGGCATGGGATTGCGCCTGGTCAACCGAAGCCTGCCATGACCTCTGCCACCACCTCGCTGCGTTTCCCCCGGGGCCTGTATGGCATTACGCCTGAATGGCACGACACAGACAGGCTGCTGCACGCTGTCGCCCAAGCCGCGGCGGGCGGCATGACCGCCTTGCAATGGCGTCGCAAGACCATCCCCGCGGCCGATCGCGTCGCGCAGGCACGCGAAATCGTTGACCATTGCCGTAGACTGGGCGTTGTCAGCATCATCAACGACGACTGGCGCCTTGCCGCGCTGGTTGATGCTGACGGCGTGCATTTAGGCCGAGACGATGGCAGCCTCGCCGAGGCGCGCGTTGCGCTGGGCGATGGCAAGCTCATCGGCTGCTCTTGTTACAACCAGCCGGAACTGGCCGCCAAGGCCCTGGAGATTGGCATGGACTACGTCGCCTTCGGCGCCATGTATCCGTCCAGCGTAAAACCTGATGCCGTGCGGGCAACGCTCGATCATATCGCGCAGGGACGAAAGCTGGCCCAAGCCCAACCCGGCAACGCCCGCCCGGCGGTCGTCGCCATAGGCGGCATCACCTCCGCCAACGCGGGGCCGGTTATTCATGCCGGCGCCGACAGCATCGCCGTGATCAGCAGCCTTTTTGGGGTAGACGATATTCAGGCCGAAGCCAGGCGCTGCACGCAACTGTTCGGCTAGCCGCCGCGCCCTGCGCAACGCCGCGCCGCCAAACTGTTATCCTCTCTTGTTGATCATCACCTGTTTTTCATGGGGTTTCCAGCCATGTCCCGCAATGCCCAGCTTTTCGAACGCGCCTGTCAGTCCATTCCCGGCGGCGTCAATTCTCCTGTTCGCGCCTTCCGGTCGGTAGGCGGCGCGCCACGCTTCATCAAACGCGCCCAAGGGCCTTATGTCTGGGATGCCGAAGATACCCGCTACATCGACTACGTCGGATCCTGGGGGCCCGCCATACTGGGCCATGCTCACCCTGAGGTCATCAAAGCCGTGCAGGAAGCCGCTGTGGATGGCCTGTCTTTCGGCGCCCCCACCGAAGCCGAAATCGACATTGCCGAAGCGATTGTGGCCCGCATTCCATCCATTGAAAAAGTACGTCTGGTGAGCTCAGGCACCGAAGCCACGATGTCGGCCATACGCCTGGCGCGTGGCGCCACCGGCCGCAGCAAGATCATCAAGTTCGAAGGCTGCTATCACGGTCACGCGGACAGCCTGCTGGTCAAGGCGGGCTCGGGCATGCTGACTTTCGGCAACCCCACTTCCGCAGGCGTGCCAGAAGAGTTCATACGCCACACGCTGGTGCTGGACTACAACAATATCGACAGCGTCGAGGCTGCGTTCGCCGAATTCGGCGACGACATCGCCTGCATCATTGTTGAGCCGGTGGCCGGCAATATGAACCTGGTCAAGCCAATACCCGGCTTTCTGGAGGGGCTGCGCTCACTCTGCACACAGCATGGCGCGCTGCTCATTTTTGACGAAGTCATGACCGGCTTCCGGGCCGGACCGCAAGGGGTGCAGGGTCTCACCGGCATTACGCCCGACCTGACCACGCTGGCCAAGGTTATTGGCGGCGGCATGCCCGTGGGGGCCTTCGGCGGGCGAGCCGATATCATGGAACATATTGCGCCATTGGGCTCGGTCTATCAGGCTGGCACGCTTTCTGGCAACCCTGTGGCCGTTGCGGCGGGATTAGTCACGCTCAAATTGCTGGCGGAGCCCGGTTTTTACGACCGCCTGTCCGAGCAAACCCGCAAGCTGGCCGAAGGCATGGCCGAGCGCGCGCGCGCAGCGGGCGTGCCCCTGGCCACAGACTATGTGGGCGGTATGTTCGGCCTGTACTTTACCGACAGCATTCCCACCACCTTTGCGCAGATGCAGCAGTGCAACGTGGAACAGTTCAAGAAGTTCTTCCACGGCATGCTGATACGCGGGGTGTATTTTGCGCCCTCGGCCTTTGAAGCAGGGTTTGTGTCCGGCGCGCACAACGACGAAGTCATCAACGCCACGCTGGACGCCGCCGAAGAGGTATTCGCCAAGCTCTGAGCGAACACGTGGACACAGAGAGGGCGGCATGATGAACTGCATGCCGCCCTCTTTTTACACGCAGCCGCTCTGCGCTCGGCCAACGCGCGCTGGCGATGACCGCTCTTGCGCACGGCCTGGCGCGTCAGGCTACCGGAGGAACCACCGCCGTCACTTCGATTTCCACCTTGGCCTCATCCTCGATCAGATCAGCGACTTCGACCGCAGTCATGGCAGGAAAGTGCTTGCCAATTACCTCGCGATAATGGCGGCCGATATTCTGCAAGGCAGCGGCATACTCCTGTTTATCGCACACATACCAAGTCATGCGGGTGATGTGCTCGGGCCCCGCGCCACCCTCCTTGAGCACCGCGACGATGTTTCTCAGGGTCTGGCCAACCTGTTCGGCAAAATCATTGGTTTCGAATTGCTGTTGCGCGTTCCAGCCCACCTGGCCGCCAATGAACAGCAGACGGCTGCCCGCGACCATTTCCGTCATGATGCCATTCGCATAGCCACGGGGTTCCTGCCAATAGGGGGGTTGCAGTATTTTCATGTGTTCCTCATTCACTCGCTTTCTGACGCAAAACGAAACGCTGCAGCTTGCCGGTTTCTGTTCTGGGCAAGCTATCAACAAATTCGATCTCGCGGGGATACTTATAGGGGGCAACAGTTGCCTTGACGTAGTCCTGCAAAGATTTGACCAAAGCGGCGTCGCCCGTATAGCCCGGCTTGAGCACGACATACGCCTTGACGATATTGCCGCGCTGCTCATCGGGCTTGCCAACGACGCCACATTCGGCGACCGCTTCGTGGGCCAGCAGGGTGCCCTCCACCTCTGGGCCCGCGATGTTATAGCCGGCCGACACAATCATGTCGTCGTTGCGCGCCTGATAGTAAAGGTAACCATCCTCATCCATGGAGAAGGTATCGCCTGGCAGATTCCAGCCCTGCTGGACAAAGCGCCGCTGCCGCTCGTCGTCCAGATAACGGCATCCCGTTGGCCCTTTGACCGCCAGGCGGCCAGTTTGCCCGGGCGCCACCGGCCGGAAGTCGTCATCCACGACCTGGGCCACATAACCCGGCACCACCTTGCCAATTGCGCCGCGTCTGATGGCTTCCGGCGGGCTGGAAACATACACATGTATCATCTCTGTGCCGCCTATGCCGTCAATCATTTCGATGCCCGAGGCTTCCTTCCAGAGTTGACGCGTAGCGTCTGGCAGGGCTTCCCCCGCAGACACCGTGGCGCGCAGGGAAGACAGGTCATATTTGGCCACCAGCGCGGCCATCTGACGGTAAAACGTTGGCGCGGTAAACGTCATGGTGACGCCAAAATCCTGCACCGTCGCAAGCAGGCTTTCAGGCGTCAGCTTTTCACACAGCACGGTCGAGCCGCCTACACGCAGGGGAAAGCACAACAGACCGCCCAGCCCAAAGGTAAAGGCCAGAGGGGGTGTGCCGCAAACGATATCGTTGTCGCTCATGCGCAGCACGTGGCGGGAAAACGTATCGCACATGGCCAGCACATCGCGATGGAAATGCATGCAGCCCTTGGGCTTGCCCGTTGTACCGCTGGTAAAGGCAATCAGGCAGACATCATCGACCGCCGTCTCCACGGCATCAAAGGTATCGGGCTTACTCGCGGCCAGCGTGTCCAGGCTGTCTGGCGCATCATTGCCAAAGTAGCAGACCTGCCTGAGCGCAGGGCTATGGGCGGGATGTTGCGGGTCCATGCAGAACGCGACTTCGTCGGCCAATCGATGGTCACACAGGACCGCAGAAATTTCTGCCTTGTCCAGCACCTTCTGCAGCTCTCCCGCGCGCAGCAGCGGCATCGTGGGCACAGTGACCAGCCCCGCTTTCACCGCGGCAAGCCATGATGCGGACATCATGACGTTGTTCGGCCCGCGCAGCAGAATGCGATTGCCGGGCTTGAGCCCCATATCCTCGACCAGTACACGTGCAATGCGATTGGTGAGCGCCATCAACTCGCGATACTTCAGGTGGTGTTTCTCGCTACCCTCGCGCCAGTGCACGGCAATGCGCTCTCCCTGCCCCTGATCGACCCGTTCATCCACCAGCGCCACGGCGCAGTTCAGGCGGGGCGGATAATCCACGTCGGGGTTGCCGCCCAGCAGCAGCTCAGGCCATTCTTCAACAGGTGGTAAATGATCCCGCGCAAATGTATCGGTATGGGCGGATGTTTCCATATTCTGCTCCTTTGGTTGGCGGTTTCTTTGCGGCCGGCCTGAATGGCCATGTTCCTGTCGCAACGCCCGCCCTGTGTGCTCAGTTCCCTTCAAATACCGGCTTGCGCTTTTCGGAGAAGGCCTCGTAAGCGCGACGAAAATCCTGTGTCTGCATGCAAATCGCCTGGGCGTTGGCTTCTGCCTCGATGGCCTGGTCCACGCCCATGTCCCACTCTTCATGCAGCAACTTCTTGGTCATGCTGTGCGCGAAGGTTGGCCCGTCGGCCAGGCTGCGCGCCAGTTCCGTCGCCGCCTTGAGCAAATCGTCCGGCTCGCGCAGGCTGTTGTAGAAACCCCAGGCCAGGCCTTCGTCGGAAGACATGGACCGCCCGGTAAACAGCAGTTCCGAGGCTCGGCCCTGGCCAATGGCGCGCGGCAACAGTGCGCAGGCGCCCATATCCGCCCCCGCCAGCCCCACTCGCGTAAACAGAAACGCCGTCTTGGCTCGGGCGGTAGCGATACGCATATCAGAAGCCAGCGCAATCATGGCCCCCGCACCCGCGCATATGCCATCGATCGCGGAAATAATCGGCTGCGGGCAGGCACGCATGGCTTTGACCAGATCGCCTGTCATTCGCGTGAAGTCCAGTAATTCGGGCATGCTCATCTTGGTCAAGGGGCCGATGATTTCATGCACATCGCCGCCGGAGCAGAAGTTATCTCCCGCACCATTGATCACCACCGTCTTCAGGTCGGTCGCATAGACCAATCCGCGAAAAAGATCGCGCAGCTCCGCATACGAATCGAAGGTAAGCGGATTCTTGCGTTCCGGCCGATTCAGCGTGATCACGCCGACCTTGCCATCCTCGGATACGTTCCAACGAAAATGACGGGCTTCATAAGATGCGTAGGGCTTCTTGTGATGTGCCATGGTCAAAGCGATCTGATTCATGTAAACCTCCTGTTGCTGGCGGTGTCAGCCCGCCGTTTCGCCCCCATCCACGGGGAGTGCATGTCCATTCATCGCAGAAGAAGCTGGCAGGCACAGCCAGGCAATCGCCGCCGCCACTTCTTCGGGTTGAACCAGCCTGCCTTGCGGATTGCGCGCGGTAAGCTGGCCTAGCGCCTTGTCCTGATCAGCGCCTGTCTTGGCGCTGATGTTGGCGACGGCGTCGCGCACGATATCAGTGTCCGTATACCCCGGACAGACCGCGTTCACGGTGACACCTTTGCCGCCCAGCTCTATGGCCAGGGCCCGTGTCAGTCCGATGACGCCATGCTTGGCCGCGCAATAAGCGCTCACATAGCCATAGCCAACCAGGCCTGCCGTGCTGGCGACATTCACGATACGCCCCCACCCTCCTTGAATCATGCCGGGCAGACAAGCCTGGATGCAATGGAAGGTGCCGGTCAGGTTGACCGCCAGCATGCGCTCCCAGTCTTCTGCGGTGGTGCGATCAAAACGCTGGCTCACGGCCTGCCCTGCGTTGTTGATCAGGATATCGATGGAGCCCTGGGTTTTGCGCGCCGCGTTGATCGCGTCATGAATGGCTTCCTGGCTGGAAATGTCTCCCGCAACACTGGCGATGCTGTCTTGCTTGCCGAGTGGCGCAAGTGTCTCCACGGCAGCCTTCAGCACTGCGGCATCGCGGCCCAATATGGTCACGCGCGCGCCCAGCGCAAGAAGACTCTTGGCGGTCGCCAGACCTATCCCTCGCGACCCCCCTGTCACCAGCGCGTGACGCCCTTCCAGCAGTTGCATGGCCCGCGCGCTCATTTTCCGATCGACTGTGCATAAGCAGCCGCCCGTTCAAAATTGGTTTCAAGCTGACGCTTGGCCGGGAAGTATTGGCGCGGCCAGGAAATGTCGGCAAAACCAATGCGGGCGGATTCGCGCAGCGTCCAGGCCGAGTCGGCCAGATGCGGGCGAGCCAGGGCGCACAAATCTGCCCGGCCCGACGCAATAATGCTGTTGACGTGATCCGCCTCAAATATGGCGCCAACGGCAATCGTGGGGACGTTGGCTTCGTTACGCACACGATCCGAGAAAGGCGTTTGGTACATGCGGCCGTAGACTGGCTGCTCCGCCTTGCTGACCTGGCCGGACGAACAGTCCACCAGATCCGCGCCGGCTTCTTTGAATCGGGCCGCAATCCGCACGGCATCGTCTGCCGTAATACCGCCCTCGACCCAGTCGTGCGCGGAAATCCGCACCGACATCGGCAAGCCTGCGGGCCACACCTCGCGCAAAGCGTGGAAGACCTCCAGCGGATAGCGCAGGCGATTTTCCAGCGAGCCACCATACTCGTCATCGCGTTGGTTGGTCAGCGGCGATATGAAGCTCGACAACAGGTAGCCGTGGGCGCAGTGCAGCTCCAGCCAATCGAAGCCGGCCTGGGCCGCGCGACGGGCGGCAGCCACGAATTCATCACGCACCGACGCCATTTGCTCGCGCGTCATGGCGTGCGGCACTTGTGACACACCCTCTATGTAGGGCAGTGCCGACGCAGAAACCAAGGGCCAGTTACCGTCGGGCAGCGGCATGTCTGTACCCTCCCAACTGACGCGCGTAGAGCCCTTGCGCCCTGCATGGCCGAGCTGCATACCGATCTTGGCATCTGTGTTCCCATGCACAAAATTGACAATGCGCTCGAAGGCATGCATTTGCTCATCGTTCCACAACCCGGGACATCCGGGGGTGATGCGTGCTTCTGGCGACACGCAAGTCATCTCGACCATCACCAACCCTGCGCCGCCCATGGCGCGGCCGCCAAGGTGGACAAGGTGAAAGTCGCCAGGCACGCCATCAACGCATGAATACATCGCCATGGGCGACACCACGATACGGTTCTTGAGCATCACGTCACGCGCCTTGAAAGGCGTGAGCATGGGTGGCGGCGCAATGCTGTCGGCCGCGTACTGCATGCCCGAGCGTTGGGCCAGCCAGCGCTCGTACGCCTGCAGCCAGTCGGCGTCGCGCAGACGCAGGTTCTCGTGGGAAATCCGCTGTGAACGGGTCAGCAGCGAATAGGCGAACTGTTCTGGCTCGAAGTCCGCATAACGCGCCACGTTTTCAAACCACTCCGTCGAGTTCCGGGCGGCGTTCTGAATCTTGAGTACTTCCAGGCTGCGCACTTCTTCGTAGTGCTGCAAAGCCGCCTGCAGGTCGTTGGGGTGCGCCTGTAGCGAGCGGTGCAGTTCAATCGAATCCTCGAGCGCGAGCTTGGTGCCCGAGCCGATCGAGAAGTGTGCGGTGTGCGCGGCATCGCCCATCAACACCACCGGAACGGTGCGCCCATCGGGCAGGGCCTGCTGATGCACCCAGGTATCGCAGATGACACGCGGAAAACGCTGCCAGATTGCCGAACCGCGCAAATGCTTGGCATTGGAGATCAGGGGTTTTCCGCCGAGCCAGGGCCGGAACAGGTTTTCGCAGTATGCGATGCCTTCTTCCTGCGACATCTCGTCCAGACCCGACGCCCGCCAGGTTTCGTCGCGTGTTTCGACAATGAACGTCGACATGCCGGATTCGAACTGATAAGCATGCGCCTGGAACCAGCCATGCTCAGTGTCGACGAAGGCAAACGTAAAGGCATCGAAAGTCTGTTCTGTGCCCAGCCAGACAAAGCGGCATTCACGCACGTCGATATCAGGCTGAAAGGTGTCGGCATAACGGGTGCGAATCCGGCTGTTCAGGCCATCGGCGGCGATCACCAGATCTGCATTATATTTTTGCGCGATTTCCTGATCGTCGGTGACATCGGTTTCGAATACGAGTTCCACTCCGACCTCTTCACACCGTGCCTGCAAAATATTGAGCAGTTTCTTGCGACCGATGCCAATAAACCCATGGCCGCTGCTGCGCAGGCTGCGGTTCTTGAAATGGATTTCGATGTCATCCCAGTGATTGAACGCCGCGGTGATTTGCTCGGCCGATACCGGATCGGCCTCTTTCAGGTTTTCCAGCGTCGCATCGGAGAACACAACGCCCCAGCCAAAGGTGTCGTAAGCCCGGTTCCGCTCGATCACCGTTACCTCGTTGGCAGGGTTTTCCAGCTTCATCAAAAGGCCAAAATACAGACCTGCGGGGCCTCCGCCTATGCATGCGATTTTCATGAGGGTCTCCAAGGGTACGCTGTGGGTATTGCCGGGAGCAAGCCCCTTTTCCCAATTAGTTTAGGCTTAAACTATATATCTCCTTTTGGGGCGATGCAAGTCTTTTCTTTGTTGTCTTGCCGCCGTGGCGCTTTATGCGTTTGATTGCCGTGGGCGCCCGGTCGGAAAGGCGGGCGGCGACCCACGGCGCAGGCTCGGCTAGCTGGAAAGCCCCCGTATGGCCTGCAGAATGCAGACGCGAGATTGCGCCAAAATCGCACCGCGCCATGCATCGGTGTCCACATAAAATGCGGCCCGGTGTGCCGCCTTCATTGCCTTGCGCGTGGCATCATCCGCTTCAGGATGACAAGCCAGCCAGCGGTCACCCCTAAGCGCAAGAAAGACTTGATCCAGCGGGACTGTCCCGTACTCCAGTGCCATGAAGGTGAGCTCGGGCACATCGGCGCACTCTTCCAGCATGGCCTGCGTGCCAGTCCCGGCAATGTCCACCGTGCTCGAGCTCGGATCCGACACCGATGTCACATCTGCACCCCACCATGCCCGCGCGCGCGCATACTCGTCCTGCCCCTTCTGCACGAAAATCTTCTCGCCATGGCCACAAGGCCCCAGCCCCGTATGGATGTCTACCCAGCCCATGCGCTGCCGCCCGCGGCCAAACGCCCTGAATACTTCTCTCAGCGTCCGGTTGCTCCAGCTGGGCCCCTGACCGCCATAGAACAGCCCTTGAGGTTCTACGTGCTGCCCCATCATCATGCCAATCTTGTAGGCCTGCATGCCCTCCTGGCGAATGAACGCCTGGATGGCTGCCTCATTGTCCGGGTCGGGCGGCCAGACCGCTGGCACCAGCAAGGGATGCAAGGCTTGGTAATAAGGGTTGTCTCGCAGCGGCTGCTCGAAGTTGCAGAAATTGCGGTTCAGATCAATATTGTCTTCGTTGGTGCGATGCCCCCACGAAAAACCATAGGCGTTGACCGCGTGAATCAGCAAAATACCCACGCCGGCCTGCCTGGCCTCATCCAGCAAAGGCTGATCCCGCAACAGGGCAACCTGACAGCCCGAGCCACAAAACCCTTCCTCGCCATGCATCGCAGACGTCAGGACCAGCACCGAGGTGGCCGCCGCATCGCCGTAGTAGGCGATATCCATGGTAAGGTCTTCCCCATCAATACCTTTGCCGACGGGGTTCAAGAACGACTGCAGCTGGCATTCCTGCAGACGGGCAGCCTCCAGAAAGCGCTCACGGGCATTGACATAATTATGCGCAAAGCAGCTCTGATACACGGAAATCTCCTTTTTTTCATGATTATTGATGGGCGAATTATGCATGGGTCAAGGACAATGCATTTATTTCATTGCATGATTCTTATACGGTACACCCCTTACAGGATAGTTCGTACTTGCAGCCATTCCCCCTTATGTAATTGAAGATTAAAATACATGAATCCCCATCCTGATCGACTTTCTGCAATGAGCGACTCACTCTCTTCTTCCGTGATGCCCGACGTGCCCGACCTGGAAAGCCGGACGGTGCCCGAGGATCACCAGGACCTTCGCCTATGGTTGCGCATGCTGACCTGCTGCAATCTGATCGAAAGCGAAATCCGCAGTCGGTTGCGGATCGAATACGACACCACTTTGCCCCGGTTTGACCTGATGGCGCAATTGCAGCGGGCGCCCGGCGGAATGAAAATGAGCGAGCTCTCGCGGCACATGATGGTCACCAACGGCAACATTACCGGCATTACCGACCAGCTCGAAAAAGAAGGCATGGTCCAGCGTACGCGTAACGCCACGGATCGCCGCAGTTCATTGATCAAGCTCACCCCCAAGGGCCGGCGCGCCTTCACCAAGATGGCGCAATCGCATGAAGCGTGGATACAGTCCCTGTTCACGGGCATGTCGGACTCAAGCCGCGCGGCGTTGTTCGAGGCATTGGGCGAGCTCAAACTGCTGCGCCGCCTTCAGTAAACCGGCCTTCATCTGAACGCCCGCCGTGTCCCGGCGGCCGCCATGGCCATCAGTTGTATGTGTGCACTCACCGGCGTCCACTGCAAACGCAACGAGATTGCTTATCTGCGCCCTTTGGCGGTGGCGCTGAGATAGAATCATTGTTTTCGTCACTTTTTGCTGAGTCGCGCCATGGCCGTCAACCTGACTATCCCACCCGAATCCGACATTCTCCCGATCGCCGGGCTGCAAATCGGCATTGCCGAAGCGGGTATACGCAAGGCCGGCCGCCGCGATCTGACCGTGTTCCGGCTTCCCGCAGGCAGCAGCGTTGCCGGGGTTTTTACCCGCAATCGCTTTCGGGCGGCGCCCGTTCAGGTGTGTGAAACCCACCTCGCGGGCGGGCTGGGTATCGAAGCGCTGGTCATCAACACCGGCAACGCCAATGCGGGCACAGGCGAAAGCGGCTTGCAGGCCGCCACGCAAACCTGTGTCGCGCTGGCCGACGCGCTAGGCATCAAACCCCAGCAGGTGTTGCCGTTCTCCACCGGCGTCATCCTTGAGCCTTTGCCGGTAGACCGCCTTGTGGCAGCCCTGCCCGCAGCAGTGGCCAACCTCGCCGACAACAACTGGATGGCGGCAGCCTACAGCATCATGACTACGGATACACAGCCCAAGATCGTGTCTCGCCATGTCGCGCTGGGCGACGCCAGTGTCACGATTACCGGCATCAGCAAGGGCGCAGGCATGATACGCCCCAACATGGCCACCATGCTGGGCTTTCTGGCCACCGATGCCGCCATCGCCCCGGATCTGCTCAAGGACATGGCACGCGCCATTGCCGACCAGTCCTTTAACCGCATCACAGTCGATGGCGATACCTCGACCAACGACTCTTTCATCATTATCGCAACTGGCCGTACCGGCGATCGCATCGAGTCCATCGCCGATCCGCTCTACACGCAATTGTTTCAGGCGCTGTCAGAAGCCGCTCGCGAACTCGCCCAGAAAATCGTTCGCGATGCCGAAGGCGCGACCAAATTCATTACGGTGCGCGTCCAAGAGGCGAAAGATGCCGACGAAGCCCTCAAGGTTGCCTATTCCGTCGCTCAGTCGCCGCTGGTCAAAACCGCCTTCTTCGCCTCCGACCCCAACCTGGGCCGCATCCTGTGCGCCGTCGGCTATGCCGGCATCGAAGACCTGGACGTCGCCAACACCCGCCTTTGGCTGGGCGATGTGCTGGTCGCCAGCCACGGCGAACGCCATCCCGGCTACCGCGAAGAAGACGGCCAGCGGGTCATGAAAGAATCCGAAATCGAAGTATGCATCGCCTTGGGGCGCGGCGAGGTGGCCGACACGGTCTACACTTGCGACTTCTCGCATGAGTATGTCAGCATCAACGCCGATTACCGTTCCTGAAGCTCACCGTGCAAAGGGCCGGATACCCCCGGCCCTCAGCGCGTCGACAAGGCCCTGTCCAGGCGCAGCAGGCTTGCCGCCAACACCCGTGTCCCATCCATCAACTGCTGCGGCGCCGTCCATTCCTCGGGACAATGGCTGCGGCCGTTCCTGCAGGGAATAAACACCATCCCCATGGGTCCGGTACGCGCCATATAGGCTGCATCGTGCCCTGCGCCACTGGGAAGCACCATGCTTTCGTAGCCCAGTGCGCCAGCCGCCGCTTCGATCGCCCGCATGACCATCGGATCGCAGGCTGTGGGCGCGGAGCGGCTCAGCTCGCGCAGGTGTGCCGCTACGCGCAATGCCTTCAGCCCGCCGGCTGCGGCAGCAAGCACCACCTCTGGAAAATCGTTCAGCACCTCGGTATTGTCGCTGCGCACTTCAAGCACCATATCCACGCGGCCCGGCACGGCATTGGGTACGTTAGGGGTCATGTCCAGACGGCCCACGGTTGCAACGACGTAGTCCGGGCCGATGCTGAGCGCCTGGGCACGGGCATGCACCGCCTCAATCAACCTGGCGGCGCCCACTAATGCGTCACAGCGCAAATCCATCGGCGTGGTACCGGCATGGTCGGGGCGGCCTTCCACGGTAAGCGCGACGCGACGTATCCCCACAATATGGCTCACCACCCCAACCGGCAGGTTTCGGCTTTCGAGCACCGGGCCTTGTTCGATATGCAATTCGACAAACGCAGCGGTGTCGCCGGGGCCGCGCAACGGTGGATGCAGACGCGAAGGATCCGCGCCTATACGCAGCATGCCCTGCGCCAGCGTTTCACCCTCGGGATTCGGCGAGGCCAGCATGCTGTCATCCAGCAGACCGACCAAGCCCCGGCTGCCCACGCACGAAATGCCATAATCGCTGGGCTCTTCCGACAGAAAATCGATCACTTCCAGGGGGTGTTCAAGCACGGCACCGCAAGCATCAAGCGCGTGCGCAATCTCGATACCGGCCAGCACGCCGATGATGCCATCGAAACGCCCGCCATTCATCACCGTGTCGCAATGAGAACCCGTTGCCAGCGCCGGTGCGCCCTGGCGACGCCCCTCGCGCCGGCCGATGAGATTGCCCGCCGCATCGAGTCTTGTGCTCAGGCCTGCGGCCTGCATCTGCTCGCGCAGCCACTCGCGCGAACGGGCGTGCAGGCTGCTGAACGCACGCCGCGTCCAGGGCCGTTGCGGATCCGTGAAACCCGACAGGGCCTCTACCCTGCCCCACAAGCGTTCGCGGTCCAGACGCGCGAGCAGATTGGCGTCAGCCGGGTCGGCAGCCTCTTGAGGATTGAAAGACATATCAGTTTCCTGGATATCTACATTGCGCATGCAAGCATGATCGCGCAGCGCTGACTGCATCAGACCTGCGCACGGCTCCAGTTGATGAGCGCTGCGCAAAGATCATGAAGATCGCCGCGCAGCTTGTCGTAACCGTCGGTCGGGCGAAGTGTCGCTTCGTCCATGTACAGCTTGCGGTTTATTTCCACTTGCAAGCTATGCCGGCCTTGGTCCGGGTTGCCGTAACGCCTGACGATTTCCACACCCTTGTAGGGATCATTGACCGCCACATCGTAGCCACGCCCACGCAGCCAGTCGGCCACGAACTCGCGAAACTCGGGCGCTGCCGTGGCGCCATCGCGGTCGCCAAGTACGAAGTCCGGATGCACCAGCCCCGGCTTGTCGGTGGCAAAGGCGGCGGCAATACTGGGCATGGAATGGCAATTGATATGCCAGACTTTGCCGAAACGGGCGTGCGCCGCATCGATCGTCGACTTGAGCTTGTCATGATAAGGCGTCCAGCACGCCTCGATGCGGTGACGCACTTCGTCGAGAGAAAGCTTGCGATCATACAGCGGCGTGCCGTCATCCATCATGCGCCAGATCAGTCCCTTGCCCAGCCTGACCTTGGCCGAGTCGGGCAGCGGCTCAGGCCAGGGCTGGTCAAGCAGAACGGGATCGATTTCGTCCGGGCTGCGGTTCGCATCAATATAGCTGCGTGGAAACCGCGCTGCCAGCAATGGCACGCCCTGAAAGGGCGCGCCGCCCCACAGATCCGCGACCCAGGTGTCTTCCGCCGTGCGCAGTATGCCTGGCTCCAGGGCCGATGCGAAGTCCGGCGGGTACTCTGTGCCGCTGTGCGGCGAGTCCAGAACCAATGGTGCGGCGGCCTCTGAGTCCGGATAGGTTTCCGGGGCAATATATCGGTAAGACAGCGGTTGTGTAGAAAAATGCATGATGCCTGTGTAGAGTGCAAAACCGGCCTGTGTATCAGGCCGGTAATGGGATAAACCAAAGATTATTTCAGTTCTATATTGGCTTTGTTCACGATGTCGGCGTTAACGGCAATCGTGTCGGAAATGGTTTTGGCGAACGATTCAGGGCTATCGCCCACGGGCGCCGCACCAAGCTGGGCCAGGCGTTCCTTGACACTGTCCTGGGCCAGCACCTTGACAGTTGCGTCGTGCAATGTCTTGAGGACGTCGGCGGGAATGCCCGCAGGCGCCACCAGGCCAAACCACGAGGCATCATTGACTTCTTCAAGCCCGACTTCGGCAAAAGTCGGCACATCGGGCAGCGCAGCGCTGCGCTGCGGCGCGGCCACAGCCAGGGCGACCAGCGCGCCATTCTTGACGTGCGGCAGCGAAGACGGCAGATTGTCGAACAGCACGTTGACCTGACCCGCCAGGGTGTCGGTCAGCGCAGGGCCAACGCCACGGTAGGGCACGTGCAGCAAATCGGTGCCCGATGCCATCTTGAACAGCTCGCCCATCATGTTGGACACTGAGCCGTTGCCGGCGGAGGCATAGGTGTACTTGCCTGGATCCTTCTTGGCCAGGGCAATGAATTCTTCCATGTTCTTGGCCGGTACCTTGGCGTTCAGCACCATGATATTGGGTACCGATGCAAGATTGGTAATGGGCTGAAAATCCTTTTCGGCGTCGAACGACAACTGCTTGTACACCACAGGATTGATCCCGTGCGTGCTGACGGTGGCCACGCCCAGGGTATAGCCATCGGGCTGGGCGCGGGCAACCGACTCGGTGCCAATGGAGCCGCCAGCCCCCGCACGATTCTCAACCACAATGGTCTGGCCCAGTTCCTTGCCCAGTCGCTCTGCAACCAGCCGGCCGACGATATCTGTTGTTCCGCCTGGCGCGAACGGCACGATCAGGCGTATGGGTTTGTCCGGGTAAGCTGCCGCGCCGGCAACCCCTGCAAAAGTAGATGTTAGTGCGGCAGCACCTGCCACACAGAAGCCGAGAATGAGTTTGCGTCGTTGCATAGTGTCTCTGGTTTTCATCGTTTTGAAAGCCGCGGCAGGCAGATATTCCGCCGGGTCGAAGCCACATTCTTGCTGCCCCGCGCTGGTTTGCGCAAACGAAAGAATTTCACTAATCTATTCCATCTGGTAATGCCAAATCGGCATAAACCATCATTTCACCCAGATCACTCCCGCCACTCATGCGCCGTTTCTTTCCCTCCATTACCGAACTACATGCCTTCGAAGTAACTGCCAGGCAAGGAAGTTTTACCCGAGCGGCACAAGAATTGTGTATCACGCAGGGAGCGGTCAGCAAGCAGATCAAAAACCTCGAATCATTCCTTGGCGTCGAGCTATTTGTGCGTACCCGGCGCGGGCTGGTGCTCACTCATGCCGGCCACAGCTACCTGCGCGATGTCCAGGCCAGCCTGAGCCGCATCGAAACCGCATCACTTGCATTGATCGCCCATCAGGGCATGGGGGGCACGCTCAACCTCACCTGCATGCCCTCCTTCGGCGCCAAATGGCTGATTCCCCGGCTGCCCGATCTGCGCCGACGCTACCCCGACCTGCATATAGGCTTTCTGCCACACCGCATGGGCTACGATTTTTCATCCCCGGAGGTGGATGCCGCCGTACGTTACGGCAGCGGCGTCTGGCCTGGCAGCCAGGCCGACTACATCGGCGGCAAAGACGTCGTGCCCGTCTGCAATCCGCAGCTGTTCAAAACGCCACCGCGCGTGCCCGGCGATCTGCTGGCCATGCCCTTGCTGCACCACACAACCGCACAGCAGTCATGGCCCGACTGGTTCAGCGACAACGGCCATGACACTCACCGAAGCCGGGAAGGGGCGCGCTTCGATCAGTTCACCCTGCTGGCACAGGCCGCCATTGCCGGATTCGGCACCGCGCTGATTCCTCGCTGCCTGGTCGAAGAGGAGCTGCGTGATGGCAAACTGATCATTCCCCTGGATTTGCCCACCACGGCACGCAACGCCTATTATCTGTGCTACCCGGAGCATAAAAGCCTGCTGCCCACCTTGCAGGTCTTTCGCGCCTGGATGCTTGACGCATCGGCCAATTTCCCGTTAGAATCATGAGCTTGGCATTTTTGCCAAGGCTTTTCATTTTTAGGAATCCCCCACATGTACGCGGTCATAAAAACCGGTGGCAAGCAGTATCGTGTTGCCGCAGGTCAAAAACTGAAGATAGAACAGATACCGGCAGACATTGGGCAAGAAATCTCGCTAGACCAGGTATTGTCGGTTGGCGAAGGCGATCAGATCCAGATCGGATCGCCTTTGGTATCCGGCGCCGTGGTCAAGGCAACCGTTCTTGCGCAAGGCCGCCACGACAAGGTAAAGATTTTCAAGATGCGCCGTCGCAAGCACTACCAAAAGCGTCAGGGCCATCGTCAAAACTACACCGAAGTTCGCATCGACGCCATCACGGCCTGATTGCAGTCTACGGTTTTGTATAGCAGGAGCTAAACATGGCACAGAAAAAAGGCGGCGGCTCTACGCGTAACGGCCGCGACTCAGAATCGAAACGACTGGGCGTGAAAACCTTTGGTGGTCAGATGATCTCGGCAGGTTCCATCATTGTCCGCCAGCGTGGTACGCAGTTTCACCCCGGCGTGAACGTCGGCATGGGCAAGGATCACACCCTGTTCTCGCTGGTCGACGGCACCGTGAAGTTCGCGATCAAGGGCGCGCTCAACAAGCGCACCGTATCGGTGATCGCTGCCGAGTAACTCCCGGCGCACTGCACCCGAAAAAGCCCTGCCGTGACGGCAGGGCTTTTTGCTTTAGAATAGCCCTATAGGCAGCCTGCCGGTTGGCGGGCGAATATCCGGCCATTTCCTTCGCCTCATTCCCGCCTTGCCCGCAACCGGGCAGGCGTTAACCGGCGCCGCTGCGCGCAAGCCGCGCGCCGGCTTTTTACTAGACACCCATGAAATTCGTAGACGAAGCAACCATAGAAGTCATTGCAGGCAAGGGCGGCAATGGCGCGTCGAGCTTTCGCCGCGAGAAGTTCATCCCCAAGGGCGGGCCAGACGGCGGAGACGGTGGTCGTGGCGGCAGCATCTATGCCATCGCCGACCGCAATATCAATACGCTGGTGGATTTTCGTTTTTCCAGGCTGCACCGCGCCAAGAACGGTGAGAACGGCCGTGGATCTGATCAATATGGCGCCGGCGCCCCCGACATCACCTTGCGCGTGCCTGTGGGCACCACCATTTTCGATGCCGAAACCGGCGAACAGCTGTTCGACCTCGACCGCCATAACCAGAAGGCCACCCTGGCGGCTGGCGGAGAAGGCGGGTTGGGTAATCTGCATTTCAAATCCAGCACCAACCGCGCACCCCGCCAGTTCACCTACGGTAAAGAAGGCGAGCAGCGCAAGCTCAGGCTCGAACTCAAGGTATTGGCTGATGTCGGTCTGCTAGGCCTGCCCAATGCCGGCAAATCCACGCTGATCAGCAAGGTGTCGAACGCGCGGCCCAAGGTGGCAGACTATCCCTTCACCACCTTGTATCCCAACCTGGGGGTGGTCCGTACGTCCGCCTCGCATAGCTTTGTCATCGCCGACATTCCCGGCCTGATCGAAGGCGCCTCCGAAGGCGCCGGCCTGGGCCATTTGTTCTTGCGCCACCTGTCGCGCACACGAGTCCTGTTGCATCTGGTTGATGTGTCTTCGCCCGACCCCGATGCCGATGTTGTCGGCCAGGCCGCGGCCGATGCGCGTGCCATCGCCGAAGAGCTGCGCCTGTACGACGCCACGCTGTACGAAAAACCACGGTGGCTGGTGCTTAACAAGCTGGACATGGTCGAAGACCCCGAAAGCGTTCAGCGTCAGTTGATCGAAGCGCTCGACTGGACAGGCCCGGTCTTTTCGATTTCGGCGCTCACCGGCGAAGGCACGCAGGAACTGGTTTTCCGCCTGCAGGAATGGCTCGATGCCGAACGGCAACAGGCAAATATCGCGCAAGACAAGGCAGACGGCAGCTTTGTCTCCGAAGACCCACGTTTTGACGAAAGCCGCTCCACACCCGACTAACCCCTTACCTCTTTTATGTGCGCGTTGCGTATCATGGCTGCTTCTTCTTCAATGTCGTCCGCAGTGTCCCAGGCCCGGCGCCTGGTTGTTAAAGTCGGCTCGTCGCTGGTGACCAACGAAGGCAAAGGCGTTGACCTCACCGCCGTCGACCAGTGGGCGGCCCAGATCGCAGCCCTGCATGTTCGCGGCAAACAGATGGTGCTGGTCTCCAGCGGTGCGATCGCCGAAGGCATGGCCCGCCTGGGTTGGCCTCGCCGGCCCAACGCCATGCACGAGCTGCAGGCCGCTGCCGCCGTCGGACAAATGGGGCTGGTGCAGGCCTACGAGGTCGCGTTTGCGCGCCATGGCATACGCACTGCACAGATCCTGCTCACGCACGAAGACCTCGCCGATCGCCGCCGCTACCTGAATGCGCGCAGCACGCTCTATACCCTGCTGGGGCTGGGCGTGGTGCCCATTGTCAATGAGAACGACACCATTGTCACCGACGAAATTCGGCTGGGCGACAACGATACGCTGGGCGCGCTGGTTACCAACCTGATCGAAGCCGAAGCGCTCATCATTCTTACAGACCAGGCGGGCCTGTACGATGCCGATCCGCGCAAGCGTCCGGACGCCCACTTCGTGGCCGTGGCTCAGGCGGGCGACCCAGCCCTCGAAGCCATGGCAGGAGGCTCTGGCAGCAGCGTGGGCACCGGCGGCATGCTCACCAAAGTCCTGGCTGCAAAGCGGGCTGCAAACAGCGGTGGCCACACTGTCATCGCATCGGGCCGCGAGCCCGACGTTCTGCTCCGCCTGGCGGCAGGCGAATCCATCGGCACCGAGCTGCGCGCCCTGCTGCCTGTGCGCTCCGCGCGCCAGCGCTGGCTGGTCAATCACCTCCGGCTGCGCGGGCGCGTTACCCTGGATGCTGGCGCGGTCAAGGCATTAACGCAAGGGCACAAAAGCCTGCTGGCCGTCGGCGTCACCGATGTCAACGGCGAGTTCGAGCGCGGCGATGTCGTGGCTTGCGTCGGGCCAGACGGCGTGGAATATGGCCGGGGGCTCATCAATTACTCTGCCAGCGACACCCGCCGCATCATGGGGCATCCCAGCAAGCACATTGCGGACATTCTGGGCACCATGTCCGATCCAGAGCTCATGCATCGCGACAATATGGTGTTCATGCGCTCAGCGTCGCCACCATCATTTATTTCCGGGCCGGAATAAACAGCGTTTCCTTGATCTCTTCCATGACGATACAGCTCTTGGTCTGCGTCACACCCGGCAGGCTGAGGAGAATATCGCCCAGCAAGGTGCGGTACTGGCCGATTTCCTTGATGCGCGCCTTGATCATGTAGTCAAAGTCCCCCGATACCAGGTGGCATTCCTGCACATGCGGAATGCACAACACTTCGCGGCGAAACTCATCAAAGCTACGCTGCGACTTGCTGGTAATGGACACCTCTACAAACACCAGCAAACCTGCGTCCAGCGCGGCGGGGGACACACGCGCATGGTAGCCGGTGATGATGCCTTCGCGCTCCAGCCGCTTTACCCGCTCTATGCAAGGCGTGACGGTCAGGCCAACCTGCTCTGCCAGATCGGTCATGGACATGCGGCCGTCGCGCTGCAGCAGATCAAGAATATGCCTGTCCAGCTTATCCAGGGCGGTAATCGGGCTGCGTTGTATACGCACAGCATTTTCCTCCGTATCAATCGTTTGGCGCCGCTGCGCCTGCTACGGGATTATGGCCGATCAGATGCAGATCGTGGCGAAACCGGCAGGGAATTTTCCTGAAAAACAGACTTATTCATGAAAACTTGCTTTGCCTCCTGGCTTATCATCAGTCCCAAACTATCAGGACCAGATACATGAAAATCATCGTACTGGGCGCAGGGGTCATAGGCGTGACCAGCGCCTACTATCTTGCCAAGGCAGGCCACGACGTCACGGTACTCGAGCGTCTGGAAGGCCCTGCACTGGAAACCAGCCATGCCAATGCTGGCCAGGTATCGTTCGGCTATTCCTCGCCCTGGGCCGCCCCCGGCGTGCCGCTCAAAGCCGTCAAATGGCTGTTCGCGGAACACCCCCCGCTATCCTTCAAGCCTGATGGCTCCTTGTTCCAGCTGAAATGGATGTTTCAGATGTGGCGCAACTGCAATGCGCAGCGCTATGCCATCAACAAGGAACGCATGATCCGCATGTCCGAATATAGCCGCGAATGTCTGGCTAGCCTGCGGACCGAAACCGGCATCGAATACGAAGGCCGCCAGCGCGGTACGCTGCAAGTCTTCCGCAAGCAGGCACAAGTGGATCAGGTCGGCAAGGACATCGAAGTATTGCGCGATGCCGGCGTTGATTTTCAGCTGCTGTCCAGTGCTGAACTGGCCAGCGCGGAACCCGCGCTGGAATACGCGCGCCATAAGCTGGCCGGCGGCCTGCGCCTGCCAGACGATGAAACCGGAGACTGCAATCTGTTTACCACTCGCCTGGCGGAAGTAGCCCGGAAGATGGGCGTTACGTTCCGCTACGGTGTGAACATCACCGCCATACTGGCCAACAGCTCGGGGGTAACCGGCGTGCGTTGTGGCAGCGAGCTTCTGACAGCCGATGCTTATGTGCTTGCGCTGGGCGCGTGGTCGACCCGGCTGTTGTCACCCTATATGCAATTGCCGGTGTATCCCATGAAGGGCTACTCCATTACCGTACCCATTGCGGATGAGTCTCGCGCACCGGTATCCACTTTGCTGGATGAAACCTACAAGGTCGCCGTGACACGCTTTGACCAGCGCATACGCGTTGGCGGCATGGCGGAAATCAAAGGCTTCGACAAATCCCTGAACGCAAGCCGCCAGGCCACGCTGGAGATGGTGGTTGATGATCTGTTCCCCGGCGGGCGCAAGCAGGGCGAGGTCTCGTTCTGGACAGGCTTGCGACCCAAGACCCCCGACAGCACGCCGGTGATAGGCGCGACGCGCATACCCAGGCTGTTTCTGAACACCGGCCATGGCACGCTGGGCTGGACCATGGCATGCGGCAGCGGACAGCTGATTGCGGACCTGGTATCGGCCAGGGCCACCGCCATCCGCAGCGATGACCTGGCCATTAGCCGGTACTAACCGGCCCGGTAAACATATAGCCCCAGTTGTGTACCGACTTTAGCGGCAGGCCAGCCCCATGTTCTGCGCATTTTCTGCGCAGGCGGCTGACCAGCACGCTGAGCCGGCTCTGCAGGGCCGACACGGATTCCTGCTTGTAGGCCTCGTTGACGGCTGAAATAAGATCCGCATGCGCCGCTCGCTGATTGGGGGCTGCCAGCAAGGCCATCAGGAAGGCGCGCTCTCCTGTGGTCAGGGCAATGCGCTTACCTTCGGGGCTGGCCAGTATCCACGCTTGCTCGGGCAGGCTCCAGACCGCGCTGGCGCCCGCGGCAGCCCGTGCGGCCGCCGAAACATCAAGACGCCAAAGCAAGCGGAACAAGAGCGCCGATAACAATTGTGATGAGGCCCTGGCCGGGCAAAAATGATCGACGCCGCTGTGCAGGCACTGCAAGAGCATGGCCTCGGATTCGGACTGGGTAAGGGCCACGATGCCCAGCAAGGGATGCAGCGCCCGCAAGTGCGCCGCCACCGTGCAGTTTTGATTGTGATCGCCCGACAGCACCGCAGCCGTGGTTGCGCCTGCGTCCATGCTTTGACGGGTAGTACGATAGAGTTGAGGCATATCGGCGCAGTACGACACCGCCAGGCCATATGACTCCAGCTCCGCGATGCGGTGTCTGCCGGCCAGCCTGGCATTTGAGGTATCCGCCGGCACGAACAATATGACAGCAGACCGGGACATCAAGGCCGGATAGGGGTTGGATTGCATCAAGCGAACCTCGTAGCGTGTGGTGAATACATAAACTATCAACGAATCTTCTGACTCCCCAGTTGCTTTAGGATTTATTTTTTTACCTTAGTTTACATTACGAAATCACGTTTGTAATTCACTTTATCACCATTGTGGTTGGATCTCGTCGTTCAATCACAATTGTGAAACTTTTTGCTGACCGCCTTCGTCATGCCCGTCATCTGCGCGGGCTCAGCCAGTCCGAACTGGCTCGTTCCTGTGGCCTGTCACAAGGCGCCATCTCCAATTACGAAAGCGCAAGCCGCAAAACCGCAAAAGACGTTTTTCGCCTGGCTGAGGCCCTGAAGGTCAATGCTGCGTGGCTGGGTACCGGGCGAGGGTCGATGGAGCCGCTCCCGGCGGCGCCGGATACCGGTTTTTCTTACAGGCTGTCCGATCCGGGCCTGCCGCCCGCCAGTCAGGGGCTTTGGCCTTTTCCAAGCATTTCGTCCGCCGACTTCTGGGCGCTTAGCCCAAAAGAGCGACTCGTCATCGAAGAAACCGTATTGAGCCTTCTGCAATCATTTGGCAAAAAGGCCACCAAGCCCTGACCGGATGCGTCTGCAGGGCATGCAAAAGGGCGGCCTGAGCCGCCCTTTTGCATGATGATACTGCCGGAAGTCTTATTGTTGTACAGCGTAGAGATAGAGTTCCACGCGGCGGTTCATTGCCCTGCCCTCTGCCGTGGCATTGTCGCCCACGGGACTGCTGGGGCCGCGGCCCTCAGCCATGAGCTTGGTGGCCGGCACGCCCTGCTGTCCCAGATAGTTGGTGACGGCCGTGGCCCGGTTCACGGAAAGCGTCTGGTTGACCGACGCCGAGCCAGTGCTATCGGTGTAGCCGATCGATTTTGCGCGCAGTTCGGGATGCTGCACCAACGCGCGGGCAACGCTGTCCAGAACAGGCAGCAAGGCCGGCTTGAGCTGGTATTTGCCGGTATCGAAGGAAACATTGCTGGGGATGTTGACACGCAGCGTGCCGTCAGGCATCTCGGTCACGTCCACACCCAGGCTGCTGGCGCCGGACTGCTCCACATCGTTTTTCACGCGTGACCAGTTATACCCTGCAACGCCACCGGCCACCGCCCCAATGCCGGCGCCAATGGCTGCCGCCTTGCTGCTGTCGCCAATCAGTGCGCCCAGCCCAGCCCCCACGGCAGCGCCCGCGCCTGCGCCTACTGCCGTCTTGCCGCCCGTGCCCATTTCGTTCATGTTCGCGCACCCTGCCATCAGGGCAATAGCAGCGATTCCAGTGGCAAAGCGGCCTGTCCGCATAGATACCTTCATATAATTCTCCTTATTCCTTGTCTGGCGGACGAACGTCCGCCGAACAGCCATGCTAGCAAGTGAGACGCTCTTGCGTTGTTACATTGTTATTCTGTTAGTCTTGTTTTGACGTTTTTTGACGGTTCACAGGGAAAATCCTTGCCCAGGCTATCCACAGGGCAAGGGGACAATCCACACCGGGCTCAGAACAGCTTGGCCCCCGATGTTTCAACCACTTCTTTGTACTTGGCCAAGTCGTGCTTGACGAGGTCGGCCAAGGCTTCGGGGGTGGTGGGCTCAGCGGTCGAACCCATGGTAAGCAGGTTCTTGCGCACATCGGGATCCCTTAATGCCTTGGCGTAGGCGGCATTAAGCTTGTCGATAATAGGACGGGGCGTGCCGCCTGTTGCGAAGACACCGAACCAGGTGCCAAGATCGAATTTTTCGACGCCGGACTCCTGCATGGTCGGCAAGTCCGGGTAAAGGGTGGAGCGGTCTGCCGTGGTCACTGCCAGCGCCTTGACCTTGTCGCCATTGATCAGCGACGACGCAGACGCCAGATTGTCAAACATGTAGTCCACCTGGCCCGCCAGCAGCGCAAGCTTGGCCGGCGATGCGCCGGCATAGGGTACGTGTACGGTGTTGATGTCGCTGCGCACGTTCAGCAATTCGCCCGCCAGATGGCCCGCACTGCCGTTGCCGCCAGAGGCAAAATTAAGCTGCCCGTCATGCTGCCTGGCGTAGTCGATCAGGTTCTGCACACTGTCGATCCCGTTGGCCTGGGCGAACTCTTTGTTCACGATCAGTACATTGGGCACCGACGCAACGAGTGTGACGGGCTCGAAGCTCTTGATGGGATCAAACGACAGTTTCTCGTACAGCCAGGGATTGATGGCATTGATCGCGACCGCGCCCATCATCAGGGTGTAGCCATCGGGATTCGTCTTGGCCACATAGGCCGCGCCAATATTGCCGCCGGCGCCCGGCTTGTTCTCGACCACAATGGGGCCAAGGTCCGCCTGCGCCTTTTCAGCCAGCAGTCTCGCAGTGCCATCCAGCGGCCCGCCCGCGGAATAAGGAACAATGAACTGGATGGGCTTTGAGGGGTAGTCGGCCGCAGACTCGGCCAATGCCGATACAGGAAAGGCCAGGCTTGCAGCCAACGCCGCCAGCGCAGCCAAAGGCTTTAAACGAGAGAACATGATGAAATGCCTTGTATTAATAAAAAAGATAACCTTAATGCAATATCTGACTAAGGAACAACTTGGTCCGGTCGCTTTCAGGGTTGTCAAAAAACTCATCGGGTGTGTTCTGCTCGATGATTTCCCCCTGATCCATAAAAATAACGCGATCCGCAACCTTGCGGGCAAAACCCATTTCGTGCGTGACACACAGCATGGTCATGCCGCTTTCTTCCGCCAGGCCGACCATGACATCCAGCACCTCTTTGACCATTTCCGGATCCAGCGCGGAGGTCGGCTCATCAAACAGCATGATCTTGGGGCTCATGCATAGCGAGCGCGCGATCGCCACGCGCTGCTGCTGGCCACCGGACAGTTGCCCCGGGTACTTGAGCGCCTGCTCCGGAATGCGCACGCGCTCGAGATACTTCATGGCGGTTGCCTCGGCTTCGGCCTTGGGTTTCTTGAGCACCCACACGGGGCCCAGCGTGAGATTCTCGAGCACCGTCAGGTGAGGGAACAGATTGAAGTGCTGAAACACCATGCCTACATCGCGCCGTATGGCTTCGATCTGCTTGAGGTCGTCCGTGAGCTCGGTACCATCAACAATGATCTTGCCCTGCTGGTGCTCTTCGAGCCTGTTGATGCAGCGGATCAGGGTGGATTTTCCCGACCCGGACGGGCCGCAAATCACGATGCGTTCGCCGGACGCGACATTCAGATCGATATTGCGCAGCACATGGAACTGCCCATACCACTTGTTGACGCTTTCCATGCGGATAATGGCCTCGGCCATACGAAAACTCCTTGCTGTACGCGTTCAAGGCGCGGGTCGCCGCCCGCTCCCCTTAACGCTGATAACCCGTCTGCAACTGCTTTTCCAGATGCTGGCTGTACCGGGATATCGAAAAGCAGAAAATAAAATAGATCACACCGATGAACAAATAGGCTTCGGTGCTATAGCCACGCCATGCGGCATCGGCCACAGCGGTCTTCGCAGCCTGTGTCAAATCGAAAATGCCGATAATCACCACCAGCGACGTGTCCTTGAACAGCGAGATGAAAATACCGACCAGTGGCGGAATCACGATCTTGAGCGCCTGAGGCAAAATAATCTTGCGCATCTGCTGCCAATAGCTCAGGCCTATCGAATCCGCCCCTTCGTACTGCCCTTTCGGGATGGCCTGCAAGCCGCCGCGCACGGTTTCGGCGATATACGCTGCCGCGAAAAGAATGATGGCGATCTGCGCCCGCAACAGCTTGTCGATACTGAAACCCTCGGGCAGGAAAAGCGGCAGCATCACGGAAGACATAAACAGCAGGCTGATCAAGGGCACGCCACGAATGAGCTCGATATAGATCACGCAAATAGCCTTGATGGCCGGCATGTGCGAGCGCCGCCCCAGCGCCAGCAACAGCCCAAAAGGAAAGGCGAACGCAATACCGAACGTGGCCAGAATCAATGTGAGCGGCAGGCCTCCCCAGCGATCGTTCTCGACATAGGTCAGCCCGAATATCCCGCCCCACATGAGGATGGCCACGACGGTGAGCGCAACCAGCCAGATCAGCCCCAGATAGGGTTTCCAGAACCGCCGCATGCAGCTGCAGGCAATCACAGCCACCAGAACGATACTGGCAATCAGCGGTCGCCACTGCTCAACGTAAGGATAGACGCCAAACAGGATCAGCCTGTGCTTCTCGACAATGAACGCCCAGCAGGCGCCGCCCGACGCACGGCATTCCTGCGATGTCGTCGCATTAAAGTCGGCGCGGATGAACAGCCATTCGATCATGGCCGGCACAAACATCAGCAACAGCCAGGCCACCAGGACTGTCAGCAGCGTATTGAGCGGCGATGAAAACAGGCTTGCCCGCATCCAGCCAAATACGCCCCGGCTGGCATGGGGAGGCCCTTCGTTCGACATCGGCGTGGATTGATTGACAGACATCATCGCTCCACCAGCGCAATGCGCTTGTTGTACCAGTTCATGAAGATGGAAATCGACAGGCTGACTGTGAGATAGGCCGCCATGATGATCAGAATGCCTTCAATGGCCTGGCCGGTTTGATTCAGCGTGGTATTGACCACCGACACAATATCGGGATAACCGATCGCAACCGCCAGCGAACTGTTCTTGGTCAGATTGAGGTACTGGCTTGTCATCGGAGGAATGATCACCCGCAAGGCTTGCGGAAGAATCACCAGCCGCAGCACGCGCCCGCGTTTCAGGCCCAGGGAGCCTGCGGCTTCCCATTGGCCCTGGCTCACTGACTGGATGCCCGAGCGCACCACTTCGGCCACAAACGCAGAGGTGTAGATCACCAGGCCCGCCAGCAACGCCGCGAACTCAGGCGACAGACTGATGCCGCCGACAAAATTAAAGCCTTTGAGTGCAGGAACATCGAGCTCCAGCGAAGCACCGCTGGCCAGCCAGCCCAGTACCGGGAACAGAACGAGCAATCCCACTGCCACCCGGCCTAGCGGAAAAATCTGCCCCGTGGCGGCCTGCCGCTTGCGCGCCCAATGGCCGGCAAACAGGATGGCAACAATAGCCACCCCCACGCCGGCCATCACCCAGTCCAGCCCGTCGCCCGCCAAAGAAGGTAGTTTCAGGCCGCGATTGGACAGAAAGACACCGGGGACGGGATTCAATGCGTCCCTGGGGCCAGGCATGACTTCGGTGATGATGGCGTACCAGAAGAACAACTGCAGCAACAAGGGAATGTTGCGCATGACTTCGATGTAGGTGGAAGCCACTTTGGACAGCAGCCAGTTCTTGGACAGACGCGCGATACCCAACAGCGTGCCAAACAGCGTTGCCGCCACGATGCCAATGACCGAGACGCGCAGTGTGTTGAGAATACCTACCCAGATCGCCCGGCCATAGGTATCGGCCGGCTGGTAGGAGATCACGCTTTCGCCGATGGCAAAGCCCGCCTCCCTGTCGAGAAAGCCAAAGCCGGAAGAGATGTTGCGCACTGCAAGATTGTGCAGCGTATTTGAAACCAGATACCAGGCAGCAACACCGACGATGCCCAACACCAGTATCTGATAGATAAGCGAGCGAAAGCCAGGATTGTTCCAGGAAAGACGCCGTCTGGAACGCGGCACAGTTACGTTATTCGCCATAAAAATTACTTGCCGGAGAAAACGGCTTTCGCGTCAAGCGTCAGCGCTGAACGGAAAGCCGCGCCGGGCCACAAGACCCGGCGCGCCGGAGAGCCGGCGGGAAGTGGGTCAGCGTACCGGCCAACCGTACATCACACCGCCATCTTTCCACTGTGCGTTAAGCCCACGCTCCAGTTTCATCGGCGAATCCTGTCCGATGTTGCGCTCGAACGACTCGCCATAATTGCCGACCTGCTTGATAAGGTTGTAGCCCCACTTCTGATCCAGACCCAGTCCCTTGCCCATTTCACCGGTAACGCCCAGGATGCGCTGGATGTTGGGGTTGGGGCTCTTGAGCATTTCATCCACGTTCTTGGACGTGATGCCGTACTCTTCGGCCTCAAGCATGGTGTTCAGCACCCAGCGAACCACCATGAACCACTGGTCATCGCCCTGGCGGACCATGGGGCCCAGCGGCTCCTTGGAAAAGTCCTCAGGCAGAATCATGTGCTCTTCGGGATCGGCAAGCGTGGTACGGATCGTGGCCAGGCCTGACTTATCGGTTGTATACGCATCGCAACGGCCAGCAACATAGGAGCGCATGGCTTCGTCGGGGCTGTTGATCACGACAGGCTTGAACTCCAGATTGTTGGTGCGGAACCAATCGGCCAGGTTGAGCTCGGTGGTCGTGCCCGGCTGCACGCAGATTGCCGCGCCGCTCATTTCCTTGGCGCTCTTCACACCCAGCGAGTTCGGTACCATAAGGCCCTGGCTGTCATAATAGTTGACGCCGGTGCTCATCAGGCCAAGCGTTGTGTCTCGCGTCATGGTCGCGGTGGTATTGCGCGTAAGCACGTCGACCTCGCCTGACTGCAGTGCGGTGAAGCGCGCCTGGGTTGTCACGGGCGTTGTCTTGTACTTGGTGGCATCTCCAAATACCATGGCGGCAATCCCGCGGCAGATGTCAATGTCGATACCCGACCACTCACCCTTGCTGTCGGCAATAGAAAAGCCCGGCAAACCCGTATGCACACCACATTGCACAAAGCCTTTTTTCTTTACGGCATCATACGTTTCTCCTGCCTGAGCCGCTCCTGCCAACATGAACAAGGACGCGCCCAACGCAGCTGCTTTGATGAACTTCATGCTCTACCTCTACTTGTAAGTATGATGTGACGATGCAACAGCTCGTGGCTGCTGACATTTGTGTTGCATCGTAGCTGTTGGAAACTATTAAAAACATGAGGGATATCCCTTGCGGGCCGTATATGATTAAGGCTTCATACTTTTTCGCATCATGATCGAATTCCAGCACGTTTTTAAATCGTACGGACGCGGGCGCAATATTCTGGCCGATATCAATTTTCGTATCGAGCCAGGCGAATTCGTGTTCGTATCCGGGCCTTCGGGGGCGGGAAAATCCACGCTGCTCAAGCTGATCGGTGGCCTCGAGCCTCCCAGTCGCGGTTCCGTCCATGTCAACGGTCATCGCATAGACCGTACGCCCACCCGTGCGCGCCCCTATCTGCGCCGCGCAGTAGGCGTCATACTCCAGGACACGCACCTGCTCTTTGATCGCAACGCCATGGCCAATGTCCTGCTGCCGCTGGACGTCATCGGGCTGGGTTCCCGGCAGGCAGGCAACCGCGCGCGCGCCGCCATGGAAAAGGTCGGCCTGGCCGGCAAAGAAGACCTCAACCCCATCGAAATGTCCGGCGGCGAGCAACAGCGCCTGGCCATCGCCCGCGCCATTGTCAATCGTCCCGCCATCCTTATTGCCGACGAGCCTACCGCCAACCTGGATCACGATAGCGGCCGCCGCATCATGGAAGTATTCCGCGACTTCAATCGCGTGGGGGTCACCACGCTGATCGCCTCGCACGACAAGGCCCTGATGGCATCCTATGCCTCGCGCACGCTGCGTATCAACGCAGGGCGTTTCACTGATGTTCCGGGGGTCGCATGAAGCGCTGGCTGCGACAACACCGCTACGCACTCAAGGTCGCCATCCGACGGTTGCTGGCGCATCCGTTTTCATCGCTGTCCAATATCCTGGTCATCAGTCTTGCGCTTGCCATCCCCATCCTGGCCGCGTCGGTACTGGTGTCCGCACAGCCGCTGGCGCGCGATATTCCCGTTACCCCTGAACTCACCCTGTTTTTGAAGACCGACGCCCCGGCGGACGCGGCAGAGGCATTGGCTGCCAAATTGCGACAGACACATCCTGAAGCCATCCGGGAGGCCCGGGTTGTCACACGGGCACAGGCGCTCGACAAGCTCAAGAGTAATCCCGCCTGGAGCGATGCACTGGCGGTCCTGCCTGGCAATCCGCTGCCTGACGCCATCGTTGTCACGCTCACCGACGCGCAGGCATTCTCGGGGCATGCCACGTCATTGGCCGCCGAATGGCGCAAACTGGCGTCCGTTGACGCCGTCCAGCTCGACAGCGATTGGGTGCGGCGCCTGGATGCGATCCTGTACTTTGCCCGCATCGGCCTGGCGCTGCTGGCCGGCGGCGTCGCCCTGGTCGTGCTGGCGACCGTCTTCAACACGGTACGCATGCAAGCGCTTACGCAGCGAGAAGAAATCGGCGTTGCAAGGCTTGTGGGCGCCACCGAAGCCTTCGTGCGGCGACCCTTTCTTTACCTGGGGGCAATCAGCGGCATCGTCGCCAGCGGCTTGGCCATTGTGCTGGCGGCGCTGGCGCTGCAACCACTCAATGCGGCACTGGCCCGCCTGGCCAGCAGCTACGGCGTGCAGTTCGTCCTGCATTTGCCAGATGCGCTGAGCCTGTTGCTCTCCACCATTGTCATTGCCATCCTGGCGGCCCTGTCCGCCCGCTGGTCTGTTACTCGCAACACCCGGTTCTGATGTCTTCAACCTCCACCCGGCCTCTTGCGGCCGGCAACGCCGCGAAATCGGCCACCGAGCAGGCCTGTACGAAAATTCCTGCACAGGCTCTTGCCACCGCAACGACGCCAGCGCCAGGCAGGCCTGCCGACGCTGGCACGATAGCGCCCGCGCAATTCGCGCCGGCCATCGTCGCGTGGCAGAAAGAATTCGGACGCCGGCACCTGCCATGGCAGAACACCCAGGACGCCTATCGCATCTGGCTGTCCGAGATCATGCTGCAGCAAACCCAGGTCTCCACTGTTGTGGCCTATTACGAGCGTTTCCTGGCTCGGTTTCCCGACATACAGTCGCTGGCAGCGGCCACACAGGATGAAGTCATGCCTTACTGGGCGGGGCTGGGCTACTACGCGCGCGCGCGCAATCTGCATCGCTGCGCTCAGGTTATCTGCACAACGTGGGCAGGCCGCTTTCCGACCACTGCCGCTGACATCGCCACTCTGCCGGGTATAGGCCGCTCGACGGCAGCCGCCATCGCCGCGTTTGCCTATGGCGAACGCGCCCCCATCATGGATGGCAATGTAAAGCGCGTGTTCACACGCTGCTTCGGCATTTTCGGCCCGACCTCCGAGCGCGCTGTCGAAACGGCCTTGTGGCAACAGGCCGAAGCCATGATCGACGCCGCAACGCCCACGCTGGATATGCCCGCCTACACGCAGGGCCTGATGGATCTGGGTTCACAGTGCTGTACGCGATCCAAACCCAACTGCGATATCTGCCCGCTGCGCCAGGGCTGTTACGCGCTTGCTCAGGGATGCCAGCACCGGCTTCCCACCCCCCGGCAGAAAAAGGCGGTACCAGATCGCCAGTGCGCGATGCTTATTCTCAACCATCAGGGCCGCGTGCTGCTGGAGCAGCAGCCTTCGCCTGGAATCTGGGGCGGGCTGTGGAGCCTGCCGCGCTACGATGACGCCGATGCCTTGCGCAGGGATTGCGACACCATGGGCTTTGCACAAGATACCCCCTGCCGCATGGCATCGCTCACGCATGTATTTACCCATTTCAGGTTAGGGATCGAGCCATGGTATCTGCACAGCGAGGCGCCATTGATGGTGATGTCACCCGGGATACGGCAAGCTTGGGTGCCTGTCGAAAACCTGTCATCGGTCGCGCTGCCTGCGCCGGTGCGCAAGCTGTTGGATGGGCTGTTCCCCGCAACGTCGTTGATCTGAGCCGCTAATGGCGCACTGGCCGGTAATGGCCGATGCTCATCAACAGGCCACTTGCAATGCCCAAGGTGATAAGCGCCGTCCCGCCATAACTCATGAAGGGCAAGGGCACACCCACCACCGGCAATATCCCGGTCACCATGCCGACATTCACGAACACATAGGCAAAGAACATCATGGCCATGGCGCCCGCCAGCAGCCTGCCGAACTGCGTGTAAGCGCGGGCCGCGATGGCCAGCCCGCGCGCGATCAGCAGCAGGTACAGCACCAGCATCATGATGCCGCCATAAAGCCCGAACTCTTCCGCATAGACGGCAAAAATAAAGTCTGTCGTGCGTTCCGGGATGAAATCCAGGTGCGTCTGCGTGCCTTTCATGTAGCCCTTGCCGTAAATACCGCCAGAGCCTACCGCAATCATGGACTGAATCGTATGAAACCCCTTGCCCAGCGGGTCAGTACTCGGATCCAGCAGCGTGCAGACCCGGTATTTCTGGTATTCGTGCAACACGACCCAATCGACCTCGGGCTGGCAGATATCCTTTTCGTAGTACACCAGCGTGCCTATGCCTACGACAATCGCAATCACAATAGGCGCCAGCAACTTGAAAGAAAGCCCGCCAAAATAGATGACAAAGAAACCGGTGGCGAACACCAGCAACGCCGTGCCCAAATCCGGTTGCATGACAATCAGCGCGAAAGGAACGGCCAGCAATAGGATCGCCACAATGAAATCCATCACGCGCAACCGGCCCTGATTGCGATGGAAGTACCAGGCCAGCATCATCGGCACGGCAATTTTCAGCATTTCGGAAGGCTGGATACGCACCAGGCCCAGATCCAGCCAACGCGTAGCACCTTTGCTGGTTTCGCCGAAAAACTCCACACCCAGCAACAGCACGACACCCAACGCGTAGAAGTAAGGCGCGATACGCATCATGGCGGGCGGGGGCACCATCGCCGCAATCCACATCACGGCCAGGGCAATCAGGAAGTTGCGCGACTGATCAGCAAAGCGCCAGTCTGTGCCGCCCACGGCCGAATGCATGATGGTCAGCCCCAGCAACGCCATGATGATCAGCAAGGCCATCAGGGGCGGATCGAAGGCGGTGACTGCACGCGTGAGCCACATCATGAGCCGTTTCATGGTTGCCCCTCCCTTTGTGGGGCCGCCATGGCCTGCTGCCTGGCGGGCTGTTGCGGGGGCTGAGCGGGCAAGGGCTCGTTGGGCTCCGGCTCGGCCTGCCGGGCCGGATCAAGCCAGTAATCGAAAATGGTGCGGGCGATCGGCGCAGCAACCGTTGCGCCCCAGCCGCCATTTTCCACGATAAGGGCCAGCGCAATCTTTGGGTTTTCTACGGGGGCGTAGGCCATGAACAACGAATGATCACGCAGTCGCTCGTCGATTTCCGACGCATTGTATTTGCCGCCACGCAGGCTGTACACCTGGGCCGTCCCTGTTTTACCGGCCGCCTGATACCTGGCGCCTTCGAATGCCTTGCGCGCAGTACCAGTGCGCAATACATCGGCCATGGCATTACGTATCACCGCCAGGTTCTCGGGTTTAAGCGCAATCGTGTGCGAGGGCTCCGAGACCGCGCGCTTGACGGCGCCCGTGAGTGGATTTTCGATCAGGCTCACCAGATGCGGCTCCATATACACACCGTTGTTCGCCAGTACCGATGTCGCCTGGGCCAGTTGCAGCAGAGTAAACGAGTTATAACCCTGCCCTACGGCCACCGATACGGTTTCGCCGGCGTACCAGCGTTGCTGCTCAAGCTTTTTGTATGCCTTGCGCTTCCATTCGGTGGATGGCAGCACGCCGCGCCGTTCCCCATCCAGATCAATGCCGGTCAACTGGCCAAAGCCAAACTTCGCCGAAAAATCATGTAGTGCATTGACGCCGATTTCCGGCCCCAAAGAATAAAAATAGGTATCCGACGACTTGACGATGGCGCGGTGCATGTCGGTGGGACCGTATGCGGCTCCGCCCGCGTTGCGAAAGCGCTGGCCGCCCAGTTCAAAATAGCCCGGATCCGGAATCCGCTCGGTTGCCGAGCGCACGCCCAGCTCCAGCGCAGCCAGCGCCACAAACGGCTTGTAAGTGGAGCCGATGGGATACGTGCCATACAACGGACGATTGATCAGGGGATGATCGGGCGACTCGTTGAGCTTGCGCCAGTTCTCGATATCGATGCCATCGATGAACAGATTCGGGTCGAACGAAGGCGCCGACACAAAGGCCAACACGTCGCCCGTGCTGGGCTCAATGGCGACCAGGGCCCCGCGCCGGCCCTCGAACTGCGCCTCGGCCACTTTCTGCAAGCCGATATCCAGCGACAGATGCAGGTCGGCGCCCGGAACAGGGTCAACCCGGCTGAGCGTTCGCACCGGACGCCCTGTGGCGGTGACCTCGACTTCCTCAATACCCGTGCGGCCGTGCAGAGATTTTTCCCAGGTTTTCTCGATGCCCTTCTTGCCGATGGTATTGCTGCCGCGATAATTGCCTTCTTGCCCCGTCTTTTCGAGCATTTCCTGATCGGCTTCGGAAATGCGGCCGACATAGCCCAGCACATGCGCCGCAGATGCGCCCTGAGGATATTCGCGCACCCAGCGCGCACTCAGTTGCACCCCGGGAAACTCATAGGCATGTGCCGCAAACCAGGATGCTTCGGTTTCGTTCAGGTTGTTGCGCAGCAGGATGGATGTGTAGCGCCCATTCTGTTTGACATTTTGCAGGAAGCGCCGCCGGTCGCCCGCGCTCAGATAGACCAGTTGGCCTAGCTCGTCGAGCATTTGGTCCATGTCCCGCGTAACATTGGCAGGCATCACAGACAATGTGTAGTCACGGTAGTTGCGGGCCAGAACGGTGCCGTTACGATCCAGGATTTCGCCACGCCGCGGCGGAATGGGCACCACCGCAATGCGATTGCGATCCGCGCGCGCCGCCAGGCCTTCGTAACGCACCACCTGCAGATACCACAACCGCCCCGCCAGCCCCAGAAAACACAGCACAATGAACACACCCGCCACCACGACGCGTATCAACATGCGCCGCTTCTGCAGGTGGGTTGTTTTCTTGAACTCGAACATAGGCCTGACTAGACCGACCCGGCGTCGTTGTCGTCCAGCCTGCGCTGCGGCATATGCAGCAGCAAGTCGGCCAGCGGCCACAGTATCGCCATAAATACGGGCGACCACAGCCACTGCCACCCGGCCCATTCCCCGGACATCCAGGCATACACCACCCGGCCTACGGTTTTGGCCGCCACGAAGATGAGCAGCATGTGAACAGCCTGGATCACGGCATTGAAGTGCTGCAGCCGCCGCCTCAGGGCGACAGCGCCATAGGCCGCCAGGACATACACCAGCGCATGCCCGCCCAACAGCGAGCTATCGTGCACATCCATGGCCAGCCCGAAAAAAAACGCGGTCAGCATGGATACTCGCTGGGGTTCGTTCAGACACCAGAACGCAATCACGAGCAGGAGAAGATCCGGCGCGGGCTGCCAGAGCCGCCAGGGCAACAG
The DNA here is from genome assembly GCF_004153455.1 of Allopusillimonas ginsengisoli. Taxonomy (GTDB): domain Bacteria; phylum Pseudomonadota; class Gammaproteobacteria; order Burkholderiales; family Burkholderiaceae_B; genus Allopusillimonas; species Allopusillimonas ginsengisoli. The sequence continues at coordinate 439,709 of NZ_SDQE01000002.1, forward strand.
GGAAATAAGCCAGACCAGCAGGATGGTGAACCAGATGAACAGCCCGCTGCTGGGCCGCTTGAACGGAGAAAGATCGATGGGCTCCAGAGAGCTCAACGATGAGGCGCCGCGCCGGGAGACGGGCGCGCTATTGTCCGGCTTGCGTACCATGCTTCAAACCTTCTTGCTCCAGGTCTTGCGGAGAAACATCCACCAGCAGGACCAGGAAATGACGATGACGTTCGGGGTGGGACAGCGGCGTAGCTTCTGCCAGCGCAAAGCCCGTGGCGGGGTCGCGCGACACGGTGTCCACACTGGCGACCGACAAGCCAGCCGGGAACAGCCCGCCAATCCCGCTGGTGATCAGTGTATCCCCAGGAACGATATCGACGTTGGCGGTAAGGTAGCGCACCTCGACCTTGCCGGAAACATTGCCGCCGAACGCGATCAAGCGCAGGCCATTGCGTAGCACCTGAACAGGAATAGACACTTTGTCGTCGGTAAGCAGCGCCGCTTCTGAGGTGAACGGCGTTACACGAACGATTTGGCCAACAATGCCGCCCTCGTCGATCAGCGGCATGCCCGGTCGGATGCCGCTGGATGAGCCCTTGTTGAAGATCAGGTGATGCGAGAACGCATTGGGCGGCTCGTACAGCACTTCGACGGCCACGGAGGGCTGGGTGACTTCATCGGCGACCTTGAGCAGCCGCCGCAATTGTTCGTTTTCTGTGGCCAGTTGCGCCGCGTGGGTGGACAGCTGCGCCAGTTCTATGCGCTGGCGCTGCAGGGCTTCTTTCTCGGAACGCGCCAGCGAAGCGGCGTCTTTCCAGTCGTTGAAGTGCTCCACCGCATCGCGCGGCGCCAGCATCAGGCGCTGAAACGGATAGAGCGCCACAGACATCGCCTGGCGAGCGGGATCGAGCACCGCCCAGCGTGCGTCGACCACCAGCAGTGCCACCGCCAGCAGTGTAAGTACGAACAGCCTGAGCTCGGCCGTGGGGCCGCGCTTGAATAGCCTGATCGTGCCGGTTTCTTGCATGGAAAGCGCAATGCCCTGTTAAACGCGCTGCAAGCACCAGCCCGCAGCGCCTTGCAAAGCAGAATCAGTCGTAAATAAAAACCGTACCCAAGCGCTCCAGATGCTCGAGCGCCTCGCCGCAGCCGCGCACCACGCAAGTGAGCGGGTCTTCGGCTACGACCACCGGCAAGCCGGTTTCTTCCTGCAACAGGCGGTCCAGATCATGCAGCAAGGCGCCGCCGCCGGTCAGGGCAATGCCCTTGTCGGTAATGTCGGCCCCGAGCTCGGGCGGCGTCTGTTCCAGCGCTGTCTTGACGGCTGACACGATCTGGTTGAGCGGATCGGTGAGCGACTCGAGGATTTCGTTGGATGATACGGTAAAGCTGCGTGGCACGCCTTCGGACAGATTGCGGCCCTTGACCTCGATCTCGCGGATTTCGGAGCCTGGAAACGCGGAGCCGATTTCTTTCTTGATGAGTTCGGCGGTGGGCTCGCCAATGAGCATACCGTAATTGCGGCGAATGTAGTTGATGATGGACTCATCGAATTTGTCGCCGCCGACGCGCACCGAACCCTTGTAGACCATGCCCCCCAGCGAGATGATGGCAACTTCGGTGGTGCCGCCGCCGATGTCGACCACCATGGAGCCGCTGGCGTCCGACACGGCCAGCCCTGCGCCGATGGCAGCCGCCATGGGTTCTTCGATGAGATAGACCTGGCTTGCGCCTGCGCCCAGGGCAGATTCGCGAATGGCGCGACGCTCGACCTGGGTGGAGCCGCAGGGTACGCAAACAATGATGCGGGGGCTGGGCGCGAACATGCTGCGCGGATGCACCATGCGAATGAACTGCTTGAGCATCTGCTCGGTAACGGTGAAATCGGCAATCACGCCGTCTTTCATGGGGCGAATGGCCTCGATGTTGCCTGGAACCCGGCCAAGCATCTGTTTGGCCTCGCGTCCCACTGCCTGAATGATTTTCTTGCCGCTGGGGCCGCCATCGTGACGAATGGCGACGACAGACGGTTCATCCAGCACGATACCCTTGCCGCGAACATAGATAAGGGTATTGGCGGTACCGAGGTCGATCGCCATGTCGCTGGAGAAGTAACTACGAAGAAATCCGAACATGGGCGCTCAGTGATATCAAAAGTAAAGAGGAATCCGTCAGCGCAGGCAACCAACCAGCGCAACATGGGCGCCAAATTTTGACCAACGAATTAAACCAGCAATGATAACTTATAATTGACGCTTGATTGGATCAAAAAGCGGCATATTATTGAATGTAACCGGGCATCCCTTATGCCCGAAAAACAATCATACATGTCCGCTCATTCTCTCTCTTCAGCAACCAAGCAAAAAGCCATGGCAATCACCGAGCATGACGTGAACCGCATCGCGCGGCTCGCCCGTATTGAACTTTCGTCAGACCAGAACCTCCAGGCCCAGCAGGAGTTGAACGGCATCCTGGCACTCATCGAACAGTTGCAGGCCGTCGACACCCAGGGCATCGAGCCCATGGCGCATCCCTTGTCGGCCCACCAGGACATCCACCTGCGCCTGCGTCCCGATGTCGCCTGGCCCACCAACACGCCTGAACAGCGCGCTGCCCTCATGGCCAACTCCCCGGCCCGGCACGAAAACCTGTTTCTGGTTCCCACGGTCATCGAATAAGCGATATCCAGTATGTCCCTGCACAACGAATTCGACAGTATCGCCGCCATGCGCGAAGCGTTGCGCGCGCGGCGCGTCAGTGCGCGCGAACTCGCGACCAGCGCCCTGGAGGCCGTACAGTCCCGCAGTAGGCTGAACGCCTTTCTGCATATAGACCCGGATCTCACCCTCGCACAGGCCGATGCGGCCGATCGCCTGCTGGCAGAAGAAGCCACGCCCCCGCTGTTGGCAGGCGTGCCCATTGCCCATAAAGATCTTTTCGTCACCCAGGGTTGGCGCACCACTGCAGCCAGCAAAATGCTGGCGCAGTATAAAAGCCCTTTTGACGCCACCGTGGTCAGCCGCCTGCAGCAGGCGGGCGCGGTTTCGCTGGGCAAGCTGAACTGCGATGAGTTCGCCATGGGTTCGGGCAACGAAAACTCCGCTTTCGGCCCCACACTCAATCCATGGGATCTGGATGCCGTTCCCGGCGGCTCGTCGGGAGGGTCGGCCGCCGCCGTCGCGGCAGGGCTGGTCATCGGCGCAACCGGTACGGACACAGGCGGTTCAGTACGCCAACCTGCCGCCTTGTGCGGGGTCAGCGGCATCAAGCCCACTTACGGCACGGTCTCGCGCTACGGCATGATTGCCTATGGCTCCAGCCTGGATCAGGCAGGCCCCATCGCCCGCCATGCCCAAGACCTGCTCGAACTGCTCGATCCCATGAGCGGGTTCGATCCACGCGACGCCACCAGCCTCGAAACCTGCGACGGTGTGGCCAACGCGCCCGGCCGCATCCGCGCCCAGTTCGATGCCACCGCCAAAGCCTACACAGATGGCGGCAGCCAGCCGCTCAAGGGCCTGCGCATCGGCGTTCCGCAAGAGTTTTTCGGCGAGGGCCTGGCCGCCGATGTCGCCCAGGCGATCGAAGCCGCGCTGGCAAGCCTTGAATCGCTGGGTGCGTCGCGTGTATCGATTTCGCTGCCGCTCACTGAACTGTCCATTCCCACGTATTACGTCATCGCGCCTGCGGAAGCCTCCAGCAATCTGTCGCGTTACGACGGCGTTCGCTACGGACACCGCGCCCAGGCCTACAGCGATCTGGCCGAGATGAGCAGCCGCTCGCGCACAGAAGGCTTCGGCCCGGAAGTCCTGCGCCGCATCATGGTCGGCACCTACGTGCTGTCCCACGGCTATTACGACGCCTATTATCTGCAGGCCCAGCGCGTGCGCCGCATGATTGCCAACGACTTCCAGCGCGCGTTTGCCGATCACTGCGATGTCATCGTGGGGCCGGTCACGCCTTCGGTGGCCAAGCGCATTGGCGATAACCGCGAAGACCCGGTGGCCGACTGGCTGGCCGATATCTACACGCTAGGCGTCAGCCTGGCGGGCCTGCCCGCCATGTCGATTCCTTGCGGCCTGGGCGGCACCGGCAAGCCGCTGCCCATTGGCCTGCAGATCATAGGCAATTACTTCAGCGAGGGCCGTCTCCTGGCCCTGGCCGACCGCTTCCAGCAAGCGACGGACTGGCATCAACGCAAACCGGAACAAGCATAATGGAATGGGAAATCGTCATCGGGCTGGAAACACACACGCAGCTTTCCACGCAGTCCAAGATATTTTCTGACAGCAGCACGCGATACGGGGCCGAGCCCAACACGCAGGCCAACGAGGTTGATATGGCCTTGCCGGGCAGCCTGCCCGTGCTCAACAAGGGCGCCGTGGAGCGCGCCATTCAGTTTGGCCTGGCGGTAGGGGCCCATGTCGCGCCGCTGTCAGTCTTTGCGCGCAAAAACTACTTCTATCCCGACCTGCCCAAGAACTACCAAATCAGCCAGTTCGAAATCCCCGTCGTGCAGGGCGGCAGTATTTCGTTCTTTGTGGATGGGGTCGAGAAAACCGTCAACCTGACCCGCGCCCATCTTGAAGAAGATGCCGGCAAGTCGCTGCACGAAGACTTTACGGGCCCGCACGGCGAGTCTTCGACCGGCATCGACCTGAACCGCGCCGGCACACCGCTGCTCGAAATAGTCTCCGAACCCGAAATGCGTTCGGCGGCCGAAGCTGTTGCCTATGCACGCGCCTTGCACAGTCTGGTCGTCTGGCTCGGCATCTGCGACGGCAACATGCAAGAAGGCTCCTTCCGTTGCGATGCAAACGTCTCCGTGCGCCCCAAGGGCCAAAAGGAATTCGGCACCCGCAGCGAAGTCAAGAACGTCAACTCCTTCCGTTTTCTCGAGCGCGCCATCCTGTTCGAAGCGCGTCGCCAGATCGAACTCATCGAAGACGGCGGCACGGTGGTCCAGGAAACCCGGCTCTACGATGCCGACCGCGATGAAACTCGCAGCATGCGCAGCAAGGAAGACTCGCACGACTACCGGTACTTCCCCGATCCCGATCTGCCCCCGCTGGTGATCGCCCCCGAATGGATCGAGAAAGTCAGGGCAGCCATGCCCGAGCTTCCACGCCACAAGCGCGAACGCTTCCAGGAAAAGCTCGGCCTCACCGCCTACGATGCTGCGCAACTCACGATGGATCGCGCCACCTCGGATTATTTCGAGCAGGCCGCTGCCGCACTGCCGCCCGGGCAGGCCAAGCTGGCCGCCAACTGGGTGCTTGGCGAAGTCTCCGCCGCACTGAACCGCGAAGAACTCGACATCAGCCGGTGTCCGGTAAAGCCTGTCGCGCTGGCCAGCCTGATCGAACGCATCATCGACGGCACGATCTCCAACAAGATCGCCCGCGAAGTGTTCACGGCCATGTGGGCTGGAGAGCAAAACGGCAGCGCCGATGCCATCATCGAAGCACGAGGCCTCAAGCAGATCAGCGATAGCGGCGCCATTGGCGCCATGATCGACGACGTTATTGCCGCCCACCCCGCGACGGTTGATGAGTACCGCGCCGGCAAGCAGAAGGCGTTCAATTCGCTCGTGGGACAAGTGATGAAGGCTGCCAAGGGCAAGGCCAACCCGCAGCAGGTCAACGACCTGCTCAAGCAGAAGCTGGGCTAGGCGGTTTGCCCAACGACTGAGCCAGCGCCTGGGCGGCGGGCCACGCCATCCAGCGCGGGCGCGCTGCCCTGACGCCCAGGACAGCGCCTTGCCTAAACGCCGTACTTCGCGCGATAGGCAGCCACCGCATCGCGATGCGGCGCCAATGCTGCATTATCCTGCAACAAGGCCATGATATCGTTCAGCGATGCAATGCTGACCACCGGCATGCCATAGGTTGCGGCAACATCCTGCACCGCCGAATGCGCCGACAGCGCGTCATCCGCGCCTGCGCGCTCCATGCGATCAAGGGCAATCAGCACTGCCACGGGTTCCGCGCCGGCATTGCGTATGATCTGAACAGACTCGCGCACCGACGTACCCGCGGTAATCACATCATCGATAATGACCACCCTGCCCTGCAGCGGCGCGCCCACCAGCATTCCGCCTTCGCCATGATCCTTGGCCTCTTTGCGATTGAAGGCAAACGGAACATCCCGGCCCTGCAAACCCGGATGGGATGCCAGCGCCACCGACGTTGCCGTGGAAAGCGGAATGCCCTTGTAAGCGGGCCCAAACAGCATATCGAACTGCACCCCCGAATCGACCAGCGCCTGAGCGTAAAAGCCTGCGAGACGGCCCACTGAGCGCCCTGTATTGAACAGGCCGGCATTGAAAAAATAAGGGCTGACGCGGCCCGATTTGACCGTAAAGCTGCCAAAACGCAGCACGCCCTGCTCCAGGGAAAAGCGCACAAAGTCGGCGCGGTTGGACGAATCGCTCATGTTGAAATCGATAAATGACGGGAAACCAGCATTATCGTTCATCAGGGCGGCTCCCGTCTTGAGACGCGCATGATGTCAGTTCCGGCGTGCGCGTCTGCTCACACGCCGGGCACCGCACATGTATTTTCGTTCAACCATCTATTACACTTGATGGTTGAGCCACGCCCGTTTCGCATATGCAATCAACAAAGTTCCGATCATGACATCGAACGCCTGCATCCCCCGCACGCCCGGCATGTCCAGCAATCGGCCCTATCACGGCAACCGGAGTTACCCCACACATGCTTAGAGTTATTTCCGCCAATCTCAACGGGATTCGTTCAGCCGTCAACAAAGGCTTTCTCGACTGGCTCCCCAAGCAGAATGCCGATTTCGTCTGTATGCAAGAACTCAAGGCTCAGGCAGACAATCTCACGGCAGCCATGCTCAACCCCGAAGGGTATTACGGCTACTTTCACTACGCAGAGAAAAAAGGCTATAGCGGCGTCGGCGTGTATACCCGCCAACAGCCATTACAGATCATCGAAGGGCTGGGGGTACCCGAGATCGATGCCGAAGGCCGCTATCTGGAGCTGGTCTACGACAATCTGTCCATCATCTCCGTGTATCTGCCTTCGGGGTCCAGCGGGGATCACCGGCAGGCCGCCAAGTATGTGTTCATGGAACACTTCTTTGCCCACCTGGACGCCCTGGCGCGCTGCGGGCGCCGCGTGATCCTGTGTGGCGACTGGAACATCGCCCATAAGGAAATCGATCTCAAGAACTGGAAAGGCAACCTGAAAAACAGTGGCTTTCTGCCAGAAGAACGCGCGTGGCTGACACGCGTGTTCGACGACATCGGCTGGATGGATGTCTATCGCGGCTTGTATCCGGAAGCCACGGGCGAAGCCTATACCTGGTGGAGCAATCGCGGCCAGGCCTGGGCCAAGAACGTAGGCTGGCGCATCGATTACCAGATCGCCACCAAGGACATCGCCGCCACGGCCAAGTTGGCGACCATCTACAAAGATGAGCGTTTCAGCGACCACGCGCCGCTGATCATCGACTACGATACATCGCTCTAAATCAGAACTCGACGGTCACCCCCGCGTACAGGCGGCGTCCGTCCAGTGTTTTGCCAAACTCCTCGGAGGTAACGACCTTGTCAAAGACGTTATAGATGCCGGCAAAGCCGCTGACTCGCCGGTTGAACTTGTACGTCGCGCCCATATCCACCAGTGTGTACGAAGGAATGCGCTCTTCGCCGCCTTCAATAGACCGGCTCTTGTACCGCAGCTTGCCCCACACGCCGAAATCAGCCGTGGCCTTCCAGTCCAGCCCCAGGTTGAACATATGCCGGGGCAGGTTGTTCAGTGGCTGGCCCTCGTTGATCCCGCTGGTGATCTCGCTGTCCGAGTATGTGTAGTTGGCGTTCAGCGTCGTGGGCCCCAGAGGCATGCCAAAGGTAACCTCCACGCCCCGCAGCGTAGCCGCGTCCAGATTCACATACTGATTGATGCTTTCCCGGGTTTCGCCGTTGTAGTGGCAATTGGGCGCACCGGGCGGGCTGGTGCAAATCGTCTGCTTGTCGATCTTGTCTTTGTATCGGGTGTAGTATGCCATCACGCCAAAGTTCACCTGCTCGGCGGTATTCCATGAAAAGCCCAGCTCATAGTTGGTGCTGCGCTCGGGCTGCAGATCGTTGTTGCCCATATCCCAGGAACGTCCGCGCCCGGCCTGCTCAACGATATTCTCGTCAGCCTGCTTGAGCGTCGGCGTTTTGTAGCCGCCGCTCACGCCGCCCTTGAACAGAAAATCGGGATTCACCCGATAGACACCATAAAGACGCGGGGTGACCTTGGTGCCATAGTGCTCATTCCGATCAAGGCGCACACCGCCTGTCAGCGAAAAGGCATCGGTAATAAAATACTCATCCTCCGCAAACAGGGCGGCCTGCCAGCGTGTCAGGTTCAGCGCGCGAGAACCCGGAAAACGGCTTTCATCGTGATCCGTTTCTTCTTTCTTGTATTCGGCGCCCAGGGTAATCATGTGCGCGTCCAGCGGCATCACCGTCTTCGTATTGAGGATGGATGCGCTATAAGACGACTCATTGCCGCCGTTCTCGATCGAGACATCTTCGCGAATCGCGTACGTCTTGGTACTGAAATTTCTGCCCCAGCGCCAATCATGGGTGATGCCGTAATGTACCCGCCGATTGTTCATATCGCCGGGCGCCCCTGTTTTTACGGTACGCTCGTTATCATGCGTGGCCACGCCACCTTCGAATTCCAGGCTATGCGCTTCGTTGAGTATCCAGTCCAGCTTGGCGGTATTGTCCAGACTTTTCTTGCCCGCATATCCCCCATCAAAATCATCCTCGCCGCGATAATACTTTGAGCCGTATACCGTAACCCCCAGCCTGTCCTGCACCAGCGGGCCGCTCAGATAATAGCGTCCCTGGTAGGTATTGCCGGCATCGGAGTTTTTCTGCAGCACCGTATCCATGGTGACGCTGCCCACCCACTCTTGCGTGACCTTCTTGGTAATGACGTTGATCACACCACCCAAGGCGCTGGAGCCGTACAACGAGGACATGGGCCCGCGTATGACCTCGATCCGCTCAATGGCAGACACCGGCGGCAGCCAGCCCACCTGCGCGCCCCCTCCAAAACCGTTGTAGTACGCTTCTGACGACGCGCCCAATGGCTTGCCATCGACCAGAAACAGCACATACTGCTCGCCCAGGCCGCGTATCGTCACCGATGTGGATTCGATCTTTCCTCCCGCACCGCCTTCGATCGACACGCCCGGAACGTCTTGCAGCGCGTCGGTCACGTCACGGTAGAACTTGCCTTCGAGCTGCTCCTGCGTGATGACGGTGATGGAAGCAGGCGCATCCGACAGCGCCTGCTCAAACCCGGACGCCGTGACAACCACATCCGGCAGCGTCGCCACATTGCTGGCCTGCGCGTAAGCGTGCAGAGGAAGAACAAGAGATGCCATCGTTGCGGCACCCAGACCGAAAGCCGTACGCCGCGCGAACGGAATGTGAGAAATCGTTGAAAACATGAAAAGTCCTGGTATCCACCCGGCAGCCTGGGGCTACGGCAGGTGCATGTATTGAGAATGCGAATGGTTATCTTTTGTAATTATGGATAGTAACCACCATTCCTGACCATTCTCTGACGCATGGGTGTGTTATTGACGCGCAGACGTTCAAGCCATCGTGGCGGCCACCCGCTGAAAACGCATCCGCACGATACAGGGCGAGGCGGCGGCAAAGTACACATCACCCCCCGCGTTCCGCAGAGTCTGCCTGACGATGGCCAGCCCAAGGCCCGAACCCGGGGAGCCCTGCCGCCCTTTTCGAAACCGCGTGAACATGGCATCCTGAATATCCAGCGGCACGCCACTGCCCTCGTCGGCGATGTCCAGCTCAACACCTGCCTGCCCGTCGTCGCGCAGCGTCACAGTAACCGTGCCGGCACCATGAAACAAAGCGTTTTCCAATACATTGCTGATGGCATCGCGCAGCAAGTCCCCCGACCCCACAACAATGACATTGTCGGCAATGGCGACTTCGATGCGGCGAGCTTTTTCTTCGAACAGCACAACCATCGACGCCGCGGCTTCGCGGGTCGCGCGTGAGAGATTGCAGTGCAGCGCTGCCTGTTGCAGCCCCGCCTGAGGGTGCTCTTGCCGCGCCAGGGCCAGCAACTGATCTACCAACCGGCGAATCTGCTGCATTTCACGTTCTATCGCCGGCCAGTCCGCCTTGCCTTCCGCGCGGCTTTTTTGCAGGCGCAGATCAAGCACTGTGAGCGGCGTGCGCAGTTCATGGGCAGCGTCGGCCACCACCCGTTTTTCGTGCTCGAACGCTGTGGCCAGGCGATCCAGGCCGTTGTTGGCGGCGCGCGCCAAAGGCAGAACCTCGCGTGGCAACCTATCGAGCGGAATCCGACGATCCGACGCATGAGGACCGATATCCGCTGCGATCTGCGCGGCTTTTCTGACTGGCCGAAGGCTCCAGTGCAACAACCAGAGTATCAGGCACACGGCGACCAGACTGAACGGCACCAGCATCACCAACCCACGCATCATTCTGGTTTGCAGCAGCGCCCCAACCATTTCCCTTTCTCTGGCGTCGTTCTTGGCCACCATCAGCACCGAGCCGTCCTCGAGCGCCACGGGTATATTGATCACGTTACCGCTGCGCACCGTGGCGCGGAATACGCGCAGTTCGTCTTCCAGCGTTGCGCGCCGCAGGCGCCTTGGATGCTGCAGGTTATCCGAATGCCACAACAACCCGCCATCGGCCGCGTAAAGCGTATAGGAAAGCGTCTCTCCGGCGTACTCGGAGGGCAGTTCGCTCACGTCGCTGGCAGCGGTGAACCCCGCGGCGATTTCATTTGCCTGCATGAACATGATGCCGCGGCGCAGCTCATCGCGCGTGTCGTAGAGATACAGCGCAAGGCTGCCGAATCCCAACAAGAGCACCAGCAACAGCGACATCAAAATGCGATGCTCAAGGCTTCGGCTATACATGCCCGCTGCCATCCATAACAATCCGATAGCCCAGACCGCGCACCGTGTCGATACGAATGTCGGCGCCGGCCATGGCGAGCTTGCGCCGCAAGCGGGATACCAGTGCTTCGATGGCGTTGAGCGTGACAGATTCATTGCATGCGTAAAGACGCTCTTCGAGCCTGTCCTTCACGACGATACGGGGCGCCACGCGCAGCATTTCTTCCAGGAGCATCGCTTCGCGGCGGGGAAGATCAAGCACTTGTCCTGCAACCACCGCATGGCGGGAGGCTGGCTCGAACGACAGATTGCCGCGGCTCAGCGTCTGATACCCCGGCACCGTGCGCCGCAGGACGGCGCGCAAACGGGCCTCGAGTTCAGGCACCGCAAATGGCTTGAGCACGTAATCGTCGGCCCCGGCGTTCAGGCTGGCGACTCGGCTTTCGAGTGCATCCCGCGCCGTCAGCACAATACACGGGACCGATCCATTCCGATCTGTATTTCGGGCAGCCAGGATCTGCGCGCCATCCATATCCGGCAGCCCGAGATCAAGAATGAGCGCGTCGTAACGACTTGCCTGCATGCAGGCGATGGCTTCGCCGCCGGTGCCTGCCACCTCTACCGCAAAACCGCAACGCCGCAGGTGGTCCGCCAGCAGATCCCGCAAAGACTGATGATCATCAACGATGAGGATTTTCATAGGCTGGCCGATGGCATTCGAACAAGCTGCCGTGTCAGGCTGCGATCAGGAAAAACATGCATTATATCAATCGAGAATAATATTGATATCTTTTCGCATTTACCTTACAGCAATGGCCAAAACCTCTTTATCGCCAGCCGCACTGCGGGCCTACCGCCTGGAAGTAGCTTCCCGTTCCGTGCTGGCTGCCCTGGGCGGATATGGCCTTGCGGCCCTCAGCGCAAGCAGCCTGGGCCTGATTCTGCCGCTCTCTCCCCTGCAGGCTGCCCTGACGGCCACCATGCTGGCTTTTGTCCTGTACTGCGTATTCGCCATCTGGGTGTTTTGCACGGCAACCGCTCGTCGGGCCTGGATGGGCGGCCTTTTGCTGGCAGCTGTTCCTGCCTGCCATCTTCTGTGGGCGGGGGCATCACAATGAACGGACTTGGATTCAGGCAAACCAATGCCTGGCTGCACACCTGGACGGGATTGCTGCTTGGCTGGCTGCTGTATGCCGTGTTTGTTACCGGAACGGTCAGTTTCTTTCGCGATGAGATCAATTACTGGATGAAGCCCGAGCTGCATGTGTCGCAGCCCGATGCCGACACAGTCCAGCGCGCGGCCAAGGCCATGCCGAGCATCGCACCCGGCGCAACAAGCTGGACGATCACACTGCCAGACGAACGCACTACTGCCGTCTCAGTGCAATGGTTCGACGACGACGACGCGCCGCAAGGCAAGCGTCGGGGCAAACGGCTCCTGCTCGACGCCGCGACCGCCGAACCGCTGGCGCCGCGCGACACGCGCGGCGCCGACTTTCTCTATCGTTTTCACTTCGAACTGTACGGCATGCCGCGAATCTGGGGAAGATGGATAGTGGGCGCCGCCACCATGCTCATGCTGATCGCCATTGTCAGCGGCGTCGTGACACACAAGAAGATTTTCACCGATTTCTTTACCTTCCGGCGGCGCAAAGGCCAGCGCTCATGGATGGATGCGCATAATGCGCTGGCCGTCCTGGCCCTGCCCTTCCATCTTGTGATTACCTACAGCGGACTGCTGCTCCTGATGGTCATGCTCATGCCCTGGGGCATACAGAGCGCGTATCAAGGGGATACGCGCGGATTCTTTTCCGACTTGCGCGGCAGTCGGATTGCAGAACAGCAACAGGGCACAGTCTCGCGCCCTGCGCCGATGACAGACCTCACCCCCTTGCTCGCTCAGGCGCAAAGCCAATGGCCCAACGGCGTAGGCAGCATCAGCGTCAGTGCGCCAGGCACGGACCAGTCCATCATCGAACTGCGCGAAGGCAAAGGCAGCAGCCTGGTGTCGCGTGGCCGCAGCGAACGCATGCGCTTTGATGGCGTCTCGGGCACGCTGCTGGATGCACCCGCACAACCCACTACCGCTGGCGCCGTGGGTGTCTACAACGTGTTTTCCAGCTTGCACTTGATGCGCTTCGCTGGCCCCTGGCTGCGCTGGCTATGTTTTATCAGTGGCCTTGTCGGCTCGGCCATGATTGCAACCGGGATGATATTGTGGGTGATCAAGCGTCTGCCGCAACGGCGCAAGCTGGGCACCCATCTTGGCCATCGCCTGGTGGAATGCCTGAATGTGGGTACCATTGCCGGCCTTATGGTGGCCATGGGCGTGTATTTCTGGGCAAACCGGCTCTTGCCGGCACAGATGGCCGCCAGATCGACCTGGGAAATCAGCAGCTTCTTCGCTGCCTGGGCGATCTGCTTGCTGCATCCCATGTTGCGCACGCATCGGCATGCCTGGATAGACCAATGCTGGGCCGTCGCCATCCTCTACGTGACGCTACCCTTGAGCAACCTGCGGTATCCCAACAGCCATCTGGGTATTTCGCTGGTCCAAGGCAACTGGTTGCTCGCCAGCACCGATCTGGTATTCCTCGTTTTCGCTGCCCTGGCCGCGCTTGCCTTGTGGTTTTTGTGCAAATCCGGGGCTGCCACAACGTTACCAAAGGCAACTGCATTGCGTCCCGCTACCAAGGGAGCGGCAGCATGACCGGCGTGGGAATGGCGCTATCGATGGCAGGCATGGCAGCCCTGAGCCTGGGTATGAACAAACACCATGAACAGGTGTTCGGCGGCATCAGCACGACGCGGCGTACGGGCCTGTTCAGGCTATTGGGCTGGCTGCTGCTGGCCTTGGCTGTCATACCGTGCGTGCACCTCTACGGCATTTCCATTGGCCTGGCCACCTGGGCTGCCGAATTGACCATGGCGGCACTCGTCACCATGCTGCTAATCAGCTACAAGCCACGCTTGCTCCTGTGGCTGACAACAGCGTGCGCCGTGTTCGCAGCCCTGTTCGCCGTCCTCTGATTACGGCGTTGCGAGCGCAGTACCGCCCTCACTAGCCCGCCCTTCCGGTCTGTGCTACACATAGCTCAGGAAACTGGAAAGGAGAAGCAGTGAAGCCATCCGCATCAACCATCAATCGCCCCGTATTCTTCACATCAGCGGCTTTCATTCTTATTCTTGTCGCATTTGCGATCATCACGCCGACCAAAGCCCAATCACTATTCGAACTCATTCAGTCATGGATACTCAGCAACGCCAGCTGGTTCTATGTTCTGACGGTTGCCATTATTCTGCTTGCCGTCATCTTTGTGGCGGTCAGCCGTTATGGCGACATCAAGCTTGGGCCGGACCACAGCCAGCCCGACTATCGCGATGTCACCTGGTTCGCCATGCTTTTTTCTGCCGGCATGGGCATCGGGCTGATGTTCTTTGGTGTGGCGGAACCCGTCATGCACTTCATCGACCCGCCTGTGGGCAGCGGTGGCACCGCGCACGCCGCGCGCGAGGCGATGAACATCACCTTTTTCCACTGGGGCCTGCATGCCTGGGCCATCTATGCGGTGGTGGCGCTGACGCTCGCCTTCTTCAGCTATCGCCATGGGCTTCCCCTGACCCTTCGCTCAGCGCTCTATCCGTTGATCGGCAACCGCATTTACGGGCCTATCGGGCATGCCGTCGATATTTTCGCCATTATCGGCACCGTGCTGGGTGTGGCCACCTCGCTGGGCCTGGGCGTCGCCCAGATCAACAGTGGCCTGAACCATCTGTTCGATATTCCCGTGTCCATACCGGTGCAGATCGTCCTCATCGTCATCGCCTGCGGCCTGGCCACATTGTCAGTGGCAAGCGGCCTGGATCGAGGCATCCGTATTTTGTCGGAAACCAACCTGGCGCTGGCCGTGCTGTTGCTGCTTTTCGTACTGATTCTGGGCCCAACCGTCTTCCTGTTCCAGACGTTTGTTCAGAATACCGGTGCCTATCTATCTGACCTGGTCAACAAGACCTTCAACCTGTATGCCTACCAGCCCAACGACTGGATTGGCGGCTGGACACTATTCTATTGGGGCTGGTGGATTGCGTGGTCTCCTTTTGTTGGACTGTTCATCGCGCGCATTTCCCGCGGCCGCACCATACGCGAATTTGTACGCGGCGTGTTGCTGGTGCCAGCAGGCTTTACCCTGTTCTGGATGACCGTATTTGGCGATACGGCCATTCATTACATCCTGGTGGATGGCATCGAGGGCTTTGCCGAAATCGTCAACGAGGACAGCTCCCTGGCGCTGTTCGCGTTTCTCGAGCACTTGCCGCTGTCCAGCATCACCTCCATCGTCGCCATCATCATGGTGGTCGTGTTTTTTGTCACATCGGCCGATTCGGGTGCGTTGGTGGTGGACCTGCTGGCCTCGGGGGGCGCAGCGCATTCACCCGTCTGGCAGCGCATCTTCTGGTCACTGTCCATGGGTTTGGTCGCCATTGCCCTGCTGCTGGCTGACGGCCTGCAAGCCTTGCAAACCGCCACGATCGCCAGCGCCCTGCCATTTTCGGTCATTTTGTTGCTCGCGCTCTGGGGGCTGTTCAAAGCACTCAAGCTCGACGCCACCAAGCGGCGCATCCGCTATCAGACCATCACCCGTTCGCAGCCAATGGGCAACGGGCAACAATGGCAACGCAGGCTGCGCAACATCGTCATGATGCCAAGCCGCGAACACGTCATGCGCTTTATCGACGACGTGGTGTTGCCGGCCATGCAGGCCGTAGCCAAGGAATTGCGAGGCCAGGGCTACGAAGTGACCGTGCAGGAAAAAGGCGACAACGATCAGGTCCAGCTCCACGTGTCCCACCATGGCCAGTACCTGGATTTTTCCTATGCCGTGTTCCCGTTGGAGCAGATTCGTCCTGGCCTGACGCCCGACGAAGTCGAGCACGAAGACGAACGGCGCTATTTCCGCGCTGAAGTCTATCTGCGCGAGGGGGGCCAGGATTATGACATCATGGGATGGAGCCGGGACGATGTGATCGGCGACATTCTCGACCAGTACGAGCGCCACCGCCAGTATCTGCATATGGTGCATGGCGCGAGCACCCCGGCTCAGGCCGAAAGCTGAACGGCCAGGCCTTCACTCCACGACGGAACCCTTCTATGCACGCTTTGACTGATTTTCCTGTAAACGATAAATGGCCTGCCCGGCATCCCGACCGCATACAGCTGTACTCGTTGCCTACGCCAAACGGCGTCAAGGCATCCATCATGCTGGAAGAAACAGGCCTGCCTTATGAACATCATCTGGTCAGTTTCGACACCAATGACCAGATGTCGCCCGAGTTTCTCGCGCTGAACCCCAACAACAAGATTCCTGCCATCATTGATCCCAATGGGCCCGGCGGCAAGCCGCTGCCCCTGTTTGAGTCCGGCGCCATCCTCATCTACCTGGCAGACAAATCCGGCCGCTTCTTGCCCAAGGATGAAGCTCAACGCTACCAGACCATCCAGTGGCTGATGTTTCAGATGGGTGGCGTTGGGCCGATGTTTGGACAAGTGGGTTTCTTTCATCGCTTTGCAGGCAAGGAATACGAAGACAAGCGCCCTCGCGATCGCTACATTGCCGAGTCGCGCCGTCTGCTGAGTGTGCTCGATCGGCAATTGGACGGCAGGCCGTGGATCATGGGCGACGAATACACCATTGCCGATATGGCGACCTTTCCCTGGATACGCAATTTGGTCGGTTTCTACGATGCGGGTGATCTTGTCGGTTTCGATGACTTTACGCATGTGGCCAAAAGCCTGGAAGCGTTTGTGGCACGGCCTGCAGTCGAGAAAGGCCTGAACATCCCGCCACGCGGATAAATAAGTTCGCGCTGCGGACAGCAGCAAACGTTTAGCTTTTGGCCTTGGCAGGCAGGGATGGTTCCGTCCCTGCGTATCGGCCGCCTCCATCCAGCGCGTCGATTTCAGTACGGCGCAATCTGAGCAACAGCAAGCCAGGCACGGCGATCAGTACGGTGAGCACAAAGAAAACCGGCCAGCCGAAAGACTCGACCAGCGGCGGCGTAAACGGCCCCGCCAGATAGGTGCGGCCAACGGCAGACAATGCTGACAGCAGGGCAAACTGCGTTGCCGAGAATTCCTGCTTGCACAAAGCCATCAATAAGGCCACGAACGCTGCCGTACCCAGGCCGCCGCAGAGATTTTCCACCGTGACAACCAGCGCCATGGAATACAAATGCGGCGGCGTCACCGCCAGCACCCAGTAGCCAAAATTGGAGACCGCCTGCATGACGCCGAACAGCATGAGCGACCGGTACAAGCCAAGCCGCGCCATAATGCCTCCGCCCGCCAGTGCCCCGACGATCGTGGCCGCCAGGCCGAACACTTTGTTGATCGTGCCCACTTCTGTGACATCAAACCCCGCGCCGCGCAAGAGGAACGTGGTGGACAAGGCGCCGGCAAAGGCGTCTCCGAGCTTGTAGAGCACGATCAGCAACAGCACCGTCACAGCACCCCGCCGGCTGAAGAACTCGACCAGCGGCTCCACCACGGCAATGCGCAGGGACACTGGCGCCTTGGCAATGACCTCGGGCTCAGGCGCCAGCACCGTTGCCACGGCACACAGGGCCATCAAGCCTCCCATCAAAAAATAGGTGTTGTGCCAGCCCAGCCATTGATCAGCCAGCACCAGCGCCAGTCCGCCCGAAACGATCATCGCAAGGCGATAGCCCAAGACCTTGACGGCCGCGCCTGCAGCCCGCTCCTCCTGGCGCAGTACATCTGTGCTATAGGCATCAAAGGCAATATCCTGTGTTGCCGACAGAAAGGCCACAATCACGGCGATGACCGCCAGGAACCCAAGGTGGCCGGCAGGCGACAGCAAGCCCATGGCGGCGATGGTCACGGCCAACAGCAATTGTGAAAAGAATACCCAGCTGCGGCGGCGTCCCAGGACGGGCGGGGAATAGCGGTCTACCAGCGGCGCCCATAGAAACTTGATGGTGTAGGCAGTGCCGATAAGCGTGAGAAAGCCAATATTTTGCAGTGACACGCCATCGACTGTGGCCCAGGCCTGCAGCGTGCCAGTGGTGAGCGCCAGCGGCAATCCGCTGGCGAAGCCCAGCACCAGCAAGGGAACGACACGGGGGCTGGTATAGACACTGGACAAAGCGATGATCAGGCCTCTTGGTGATTTGGAGATTCGAAGCGGTACACAGCAAGCGTACTGCGCCATCCCGGCAAGAGTTTAACTTCTTTGTTGCGATTGAAGGTGGCTGTATGCGTAATGCGCAATTGCAGCGCCGCGGCCAAATCTTCGAAATCCTTGAGGGTGCAAAGATGAATGTTGGGCGTATCAAACCACTGGTAAGGCATTTCGCCCGTCACGGGCATGCGTCCACGCAATATGGACAGTCCGTGAGGCCAGTGTCCGAAATTCGGAAATGACACGATACCGTACTTTGCCACCCTCGCCATCTCGCGCAGAATATGCTCGGTATTGTGCATGGATTGCAGTGTCTTGGAGAGCACCACGGTATCGAACTGATTGTCGTCGAACAGCGCCAGTCCGCCTTCCAGGTTTTGCTGCACCACTTGCACGCCGCGCCGCACCGACGCAATGACAAGTTCGTCGCTGATTTCGACCCCCGCACCAATAATCTGTTTGTTGGCCTGAAGATAGGCGAGCAGCGTACCGTCGCCACAGCCAAGATCCAGCACCCGGCTCTTGGGCGCAATCCAGCTGGCGATACGGGCGAGGTCGGCGCGCACATGCTTGGGCGCTACAGTGGCAGGTTTCACGCGAGGACTCCCGTGACGCGTTTGCGTTCCGGCAGGCCGAGATCTGCCGCGATGCGATCGTAATAGGCCTGGACGACCGAATGATATCGCGCGTCATCCAGCAGGAAAGCGTCATGCCCATGCGGGGCATTGATCTCGGCATAGGTTACCGGGCGCTTGTTCTTGAGCAGCGCGCGTACGATCTCCCGCGATCGTTCCGGCGGAAAACGCCAGTCTGTCGTGAACGACACCAGCAGAAAGTCAGCCAGAGCCGGCTGCAGGGCTTTGGCCAGATCGCCGCCGTAATTGCGCGACGGGTCGAAATAGTCGAGCGCCCTGGTAATCAGCAGATAAGTATTGGCATCGAAATAGTTGGAAAACTTTTCGCCTTGGTAGCGCAGATAGGACTCGACCTCGAACTCAACGTCGTAACCATAGTGGAATGCTCCGTTGTCCGCCGGCGCGCGCTGAACACGGCCGAATTTTGCTGCCATGTCTTCATCTGACAGATAAGTAATATGCCCCACCATTCTGGCGACTGACAGCCCGTGCCGCGGCACCACGCCATGCGCATAATAGTCCCCGCCGTGGAAATCAGGATCGCTGATGATCGAGCGGCGCGCCACTTCGTTAAAGCCAATGTTCTGCGCGGACAGCCGCGGCGTGCTGGCCACGACAATGCAGGCGCCCACGCGCTCCGGGCAGGTGATGGCCCAACTCATGGCCTGCATGCCGCCCAGCGAGCCGCCCATGACCGCGGCCAGCTTTCTGATGCCAAAATGGTCTGCCAGCCTGGCCTGCGCCTGTACCCAGTCTTCGACGGTGAGCATGGGAAACGCGCCTCCCCAAGGCTTGCCGGTGTCCGGATTGATACTGGCCGGCCCGGTCGAGCCAAAGCAGGATCCCAGATTATTGACCCCGATGACAAAAAACCGGTCGGTATCCAGCGCCTTGCCTGGTCCGACCATGTTGTCCCACCAGCCGATGTTCTTGGGATCATCTGCCGAAATGCCCGCCACATGGTGCGAGGCGTTCAGCGCATGGCAGACCAGCACGGCATTGCTGCGCTCGGCGTTAAGCTCGCCGTAGGTTTCAACGGCGAGCTGATAACTGGGCAGCACTTGCCCGCTCGCCAATGCCAGGGGCTCGTTGAATGAAATGAATTGGGGTGTAACGATGCCGACTGATCCTGAAGGAATATCGCCGGCGGAACCGGCAGATGCAGCAGGAGCGGATATGGAAACGACTTGAGCAGGAGTAATTTCGGCCATAAGGACCTCTTTAGCTGGATTTATGAGGCGCCCGCAAGCAGATCAAGCAAATCGGCGCGCTACGTTAAAAAATATAAGTAGACACTGGGTCAATGAACTAGTTTAGCATCGTCGGCCCGCGCTGCCCCAACAAATCCCTGACGGCCGCGCGGGATCATGCCTCAAACTTTCAATCTGCATCAACAAAAAAGCCCTGTTCAGCTACTTGCGGCCGGGCCTCCTTGATAAATTTGAGTATATTTTGCAAGCAGATAGATACTATTGAGAATGCGAAAGCCCCTCAAACCAAGTACAGCCAAAGCGCACAAACGTAGCAAGCCACTCACTACGCGCGAGCTTTCCTGCTTGCAATGGGCGTCTATCGGCAAAACCAGCTGGGAAGCCGGCATGATTCTGGGCTTGTCCGAAAGAACCGTCAATTACCATGTTCACAATGCCTGCCGCAAACTTGGCGTGCACAGTCGCCAGGCGGCCATCACCATTGCGCTCAACGCAGGCCTGGTGCCAGGCTTATCCCACGCAGGAACTCTTCTGCCTGATCCTGAGGGAACGCATCCGCCGCCGCCGTCACGATTCCTTCAATTAACGCTTGATCTGTAAGCCACACCGCAACCTTCAGTCTGAGCGCCCTGCCTTGCGACTCTCCGTCGATGACAAAGGGTTCTCCCATCGCTGGCAAGGTTGAGGGAGGCTGCTGGCCCAGGCTCTGGTACAACGAAGCGATCACTGCTGAAGCAAATGCCTTGCGAGCGGTGGCGTCACCCTGTATTGGCCCGGGTAACGGCGCGTAGCCGACCGCAAACAGGGTATCCTGCACCGAGGCGCTGGTCAGCGAAAAGGCCAGTTCATGCCCGTCGAACTGCAGGTTGCGGCTTTCTGTACGGGGCTTATCCGGGAAAAATGCCGTTACCGCGCCGCCTGCCACTTGTACCTGCCGCCAGTTATAGTCCGGAGAACAGCCTGCCAGCAACAGCACCAGGATCAACGAAAAAAACGTACGAAACATCACCACGCTGCTGTCTCCCAAGACCTCAGTTAAAATCGCCTGAAAAACCAACTTATCAAAGATATCGCCCAATGACTTCTCATAACCAAGGCTACAACGCGCTGTGCCACCACCTCCCTGTACTGAAAGGCATTGCACGCGGTATCGAAAAAGAAGGGCTGCGCGTCACGCCCGAAGGCACACTTGCGCTCACACCGCATCCTGAGAGCCTGGGCTCGGCACTGACCCACCCGCACATCACCACAGATTATTCCGAAGCGCTGCTCGAACTGATTACGGACACGCATGATTCTACCGAAAGCCTGATCGCGGAGCTTGAACAAACGCACCGCTTTGTGGCTCAAGCGCTGGGCGACGAGCTGATCTGGAACCAGTCCATGCCGGCGCAACTGCCCCCAGAAGCCGACATCCCCATCGCCTGGTACGGTACTTCCAATACCGGCATGCTCAAACATGTGTACCGGCGTGGCCTTGCCGAACGCTACGGTAAATCCATGCAGTGCATTGCCGGCGTACACTACAATTTCTCGGTGCCCGAGCCCTTCTGGGAACTGATCGGCATACAGGGCGACGGCGTACAGCGCCGCTCCCGGGGCTACATGGCGCTGATCCGCAACTTCACGCGCTATTCCTGGCTGCTGATGTATTTGTTCGGCGGTGCACCCGCGATATCCAAGAGCTTTTTGAAAACCCCATCGGTCAAGCTGGAAACGCTTGACGACAACACACTCTACCTGCCCTACGCGACCAGCCTGCGCATGAGCGACCTGGGCTACAAGGGTAACAAGGCACAGTCGGAACTGCAGCTGTGCTACAACGATCTCGAAACCTTTCTGGAGCGCATGTACAACGCCGTGACGACGCCATGGCCCGATTACGAGGCCATCGGCACGCACCGAAACGGCGAGTGGATACAACTCAATACCAATATCATCCAGATCGAGAACGAGTACTATTCCAGCATACGCCCCAAGCGGACCACCGGCCGGTGTGAACGCCCTGCGCGCGCGCTGGCAGAGCGCGGCGTCCAGTATATCGAGGTACGCTGCCTGGATATCGACCCATACTCGCCTACCGGCATTTCGGTCGACACCAGCCGTTTCATGGATGCCTTTCTGCTTTTCTGTGCCGTCGAAGACAGCGCCTACTTTTCCAACAATGGTTTCTGCCTCCACAGCCAGAGTAATTTTGCGCGGGTCGTAAAAGAAGGGCGCAAACCAGACCTTATGCTCAACAACGAGGGCACCCCCATTGCGCTCGCCGAATGGAGCAAGCATTTGCTGGACCGTATTGCCCCCTATGCGGAACTGCTCGACAGCGCCTATGGCGGCACGCTTTACGCTGCGGCAGTGTCCGCCCAGGCAAAAAAGGTCGCAAACAGTGAACTTACCCCATCAGCTCGTCTGCTGCAGGATCTGCGCGACAGCAAACTGAGTCTGCACGACTTCACTCTGCAACAGAGCAAGGCGCACCGCGACACCTTGTGCGCGCAGCCACTGGACGCCGCCGTCATGCAAGCCTATCAGCAGATGGCCAGCGACTCGTTCGCAGAACAACAACGCCTCAAAGCGGACGATACCGAAGATTTCTCCAGTTATGTCGCACGCTATCATGCGGCGCTCCAAGGCTGTCAAAGCGGGGTCAGCAGTTAGCCGCTGGTCCTTGATCAGCCACAATTGAAACAAAATATATGCCTGCGGCTTGGTTGGCTGGCGAGCTCGCGTCCGCCCGTCATACCTTCCATGCATTACATCGCTGGGCATGCACCCGCCTGCCGCTCGGGCAAGCGCTGCATTCAGCCCTTCATCTGCATCCCTTCAGGCGGCGGGAACACTGATTGCTGCGGCATTTGTCAGCGCAAGCGATCCGTTCGCATCGCCAGTGATGATCCATCCTTTCCTGTCATTCTCAAAGGGAGTCCAGCCATGCCCGCCAAATCGAAGGCACAGCAACAAGCAGCCGGTATCGCGCTCGCCGCCAAAAAGGGCGAAAAGAAGGTCAGCGAACTCAAGGGAGCATCAAAATCCATGTATGAGTCCATGAACGAAAAGCAGTTGCGCGAGTTCGCTGATACCGAAACCAAGGGCAAGCCCAAACACAAATCCGACTAACCCCTGACGTTACAGGCTCAGGCAGGCCAAGCTCGACGGCTGAAAGCCACGGTCATCCGCAATCCGAAAAACAGATTCTGTTGCATTAGGCACACCGCCCTAACAACTGGGCTGCGCGTAAGGCCCTATCATGGTCTCATGCCACACCTACTAGTCGTCGACGACATGCCGGCAATTTGCGAGTTGATCGCCGATATTGCCAATGATGAAGGCTACACCGTAGCCACCGCCGGCAATATTGCTCAGGCGCAGGACGAAATCCGGGTACTGCCACCTGATGTTGTATTGCTGGACATTACCTTGCCCGATGGCGATGGCATGCAGTTCTGGGAAGACATGGCGCTACGGGGCGCACAGGTGGTCTTCATGACCGGCCAGCCCACTGTCGATTCGGCGGTGTCCGCGCTGCGGGCAGGCGCCGCGGATTTCTTGCGCAAACCCATCAGCCTGCGCCGCCTGCGCGGTGTGCTGGCGGGGGTCAAGTTTCCTCCCATAGACGAAAAAAATCGCGCGGACAATTGCTTTGCCAAGCTGAAAGGTCAATCACGCGCGCTTCAGCTACTGCGCACACACATCGAAAAAGTAGCCCCCACGACGGCTACGGTGTTGCTGGTGGGTGAAAGCGGAACCGGTAAGGAGATTGCGGCCGAGGCCATCCACCTGGCCGGACCTCGCTTCGACCAGCCCTTTGTTCCCGTCAACTGCGGCGCGATCTCGCCCAATCTGATAGAGAGCGAACTTTTCGGCCATCAAAAAGGCAGCTTTACCGGCGCGGACCAGGCACATCAGGGCTACTTTGATCGCGCCCAAGGCGGCACACTGTTCCTGGACGAAATCACGGAAATGCCTGCCGAGCTGCAGGTTCGACTCTTGCGGGTACTGGAATCGGGGTACTTTACGCCGGTGGGAGGACAGCAGGATCGCAAAGCCGATGTCCGCATTATCGCCGCCACCAACCGAAATCCTGAACTGGCCGTAAGCCGCGGACTGCTTCGCGAAGACCTGTTCCACAGGCTCAGCGTGTTTCCGCTGGAGCTACCGCCGTTGCGCGATCGCGATGACGATGTCATTCTTCTTGCACAGCATTTTCTGGATGAGCTGAATGCCAGCAACCACACTGCAAAACACTTCGCGCCCGACATTGCCGATACGCTGCGCCGGCACCCTTGGCCGGGCAACATTCGCGAACTCCGGAACTACGTCTACCGCAACTACATCCTGGCCGACAACGAGCTGAGCGCCCGCCTCAATCCCTTTGAAATGGTGCTTGCGCCACAATCCGGCGCAGAAATCTCGGTGCCCCTCGGCATGTCGCTGGCTGACGCAAATCGTCAGATCATTCTGGAAACGCTCAGACAAAGCGATGGCATCAAGAAGCACGCCGCGCAGGTACTGGGCATCAGCGCCAAAACGCTCTATAACAAGCTCGAAGAATATGGATACAAAGACGAGCAGGATCCCTGACAACGTAGCACGATCTCGTCCCGGGAC
Source organism: Allopusillimonas ginsengisoli (assembly GCF_004153455.1). GTDB lineage: Bacteria > Pseudomonadota > Gammaproteobacteria > Burkholderiales > Burkholderiaceae_B > Allopusillimonas > Allopusillimonas ginsengisoli. The sequence goes on from NZ_SDQE01000002.1 coordinate 464,291, forward strand.
GCTCAGCTAGTCTAGCGTTCGCAAAATATCGTCCGCAGTCTTTGCGTCGATACGCTCTGCGCTTTGCGCCAGCGGCACACTGCGCCGGCACAGCTCACGGTAAAGCGCCGCGACGTCCGCATCAACGCTGGACAGCGCCTGGACATGCCGGGCCACCGTGCCGGTGTCACCCCGCGATACCGGCCCTGGCATCCCCTTGGCCAGGCCAATGCTTTCGATGGACGAGATAGTACCCTTCAGCAACGGCAGCAGGGCACGCAGGGCATCCTCTTCGCTGGCGCCCCACGACTGCCAGATGCGCGCCGCCTCGGCCAGCAAGACGTTGGCAAACTGAGAGCCATACGCGCCCGCGGCGTGATACCGGCCGCGCATGCCTGGCGGCAGCGCATTCACCGTGCAACCCAATTGGCCAGCCAGCGTACGCAATACCGTCTCAAGCCGGCCCTGCGCTTCGATGGTCACGACACACCCCGGCAGCGTCCTGACCGCCACCTGAGGATCGCTAAAAGTTTGCATGGGGTGAAAGCCGCCTGTCAGCGCGCCCTGGTCTGCCGCTGTCGACAGCGCGCTGACCTCGGTCGCGCCGCTGCAATGCGCCACACCCATGCCGGCACGCCACTGAATTTGATCCACTGTCGCCTTGATGCTGGCGTCTGGCGTTGTCACGAAGACGAGGTCACATTCATTGGCCACCTGTTGTGGCGACAAAACCTTGCAGGCCGGCAACGGGGCGGCCAGCGCCTGGGCACTGCGGGCGCTGCGGCTGGCTGCAGCGTGTATGGTGCAGCCGTGCTGCGCCAGCGTCCAGGCCATTGCCTGTCCCAGGCGTCCGGCACCAATAAAACCTATCCTGAGGGTGTCGGCCGAGATCGTATCCATTGACATAGGTCACCTTGCCTCTGCATATGCGCGACCCATCAGAATACTACGATGGTAAAAACAAGCCCTATCAGTGCCGGCGTCGCCATGTTGTGCACGGCGACGGGCCAGCGGCAACCCCACCCTGGCGATCAGGCCGCGCCAGGTACGGTCTGGTGGTTGGGGCCGCCACTTGACATGGTATGCCCGTTGGGAATGACAGGCACTTCCCTGCCATCGGCATCATACAGTTTGCCGTCTACGACACGGTCCCCTTCGTGCAGGCAGGCAATATCAGACTCGCGGAGAATACGCTCCGTGCCGGCAGCAAAGACCGACTGCTGATCAGAATTACCCATCGACACATGATTGAACAGCAGATTCAAGACAATGGCCACGACTGCCGCCGAGCTGATGCCAGAATGGAAAATCGTGGCAAACCAGGTGGGGAAATGATCATAGAATGACGGCGCTACGACAGGAATCATGCCGGCGCTGACCGCCGTTGCCACAATGATCAGATTCATATTGTTGCTGTAGTTCACCTTGGCCAGCGTACGTATGCCGCTGGCCGCAACCGTGCCAAACAACACGATGCCCGCACCGCCGAGCACTGCGGTCGGCACGCAGGCGACCAGGCGGCCCATGACAGGCAGCACGCCCAGCGTGATCAGGATAAGCCCGCCAAATGCCACAACATAGCGGCTCTTGACGCCAGTCACAGCGACAAGGCCGACGTTCTGCGCGAAGGCGCTTTGAGTGAATGACCCGAACACGGGCGCGATCAGGCTGGACAGCATATCGGCGCGCAGACCGTTACCCAGGCGCTTGCAGTCTACGTCTGTTTCAATGATGTCGCCCACCGCCAGAATATCTGCCGATGTTTCAACCAGCGTGACAATAATCACGATGAACATCGACACAATCGCTGCGGTTTCGAACGTGGGCATCCCGAAGTAGAACGGCGAAGGCAGCGCAAACATCGGGCCTTGCGCAACTTGCGAAAAATCGGCGGCCCCCGTAACAGCGGCGATGACGGTACCGATGACAATCGCAAGCAGGATGGACAGGCGGGAAATCGCTGCGCTGCCTAATTTGCTAAGCAACAGCACAATGGCCAGTGTAAGTCCGGCCAGACCAATATTGGCCATGCTGCCAAAATCCGGCGACTGCTTGTTGCCGCCCATCGCCCAGTGCGCCGCGACCGGCATCAGCGAAAGACCTATCGTCGTGATCACCGACCCGGTCACCAGCGGCGGAAAAAAGCGTATGACTTTGGAAAATACCGGCGTGATGAGCAATCCCAGCAGTGAGGCGGCCATCACCGCGCCAAAGATGGATGGCAATCCACCGCCCGTATTGACGATGGCAATCATCGTCGCCACACCCGCAAACGATACGCCCTGCACCAGCGGCAATTGACAACCAAAAAAAGGAAGCCCCAAGGTCTGCAACAATGTGGCCAGCCCACCCATGAACAGGCAAGCCGTGATCAGCAAGCCGATATCGCTGGCAGGCAGCCCTGCCGCTTCGCCGACAATCAGTGGCACGGCAATAATGCCGCCATACATGGTCAGCACATGCTGAAAACCATAAGCAATGTTGGCGCCCACACCCAGGTTTTCATCCTCAGGGCGCTTTTCCATTGAGGTAGGCGTGACGTTGGTATTCAAAGCGTGTCTCCTTGTTATTCCCGTGTGGATCCGATTTCCATCGGCTCGGGTTTACTGCACAGTTCCGGGCTGCTAGCGATATGCCGGAATCCGATTCCTTAATCGTCGGGCGGCCCGGTCGTGACGCACCATCAGTTGTTCAATATCTACGCCGCACGGCATGCCGTCGGTCAACCGCCATTTCCCGGCCACCATGACATGATCTGCCTGATGTGCGCCACATAGCAGCAGTGCCGCAACAGGGTTTTCCGCGCCTGAAAAACGCAGCTCATCAAGCCGGAAGAGTGCCAGGTCGGCTTGCTGTCCAGGCTCAAGCCCGCCAATGTCAGCCCGCCCCAGGCACCTGGCCGAACCTTGCGTTGCCCATCGAATCACGACATCGTGCGTAATGCGGCCCGGTGAGTACCGCAAACGCCCCAGCAACATCGCCTGTCGCATCTCCTGTGCCAGATTGGAGTGATCATTGGAGGCCGAGCCGTCCACCGCCAGGCCGACAGGCGCACCGGCGGCTTCGAGTTCAACCGTGCGACACAGGCCACTGCCCAATACCATGTTTGAAGAGGGGCAATGCGCGATGCCCGTACCTGCACGGCCCAGGCGCGCGATTTCGGCGTCGTTGAAATGAATGCCATGGGCGAGCCAGGTGCGCTGAGTAAGCCAACCGCAATCTTCAAGATAATCCAGCGGACGCATGCCGAAAAGCTTCTCGCAGTACGCTGTTTCATCCTCGGTCTCTGCCAGATGCGTGTGCAGCCTCACGTCCCTGTCCTGAGCCAGGCGAGCGCTTTCGCGCATCAGCTGACGGCTTACTGAAAAGGGAGAACAGGGCGCCAGCGCAACGGTCACCATGGCGCCCTCGTCGCGCTGATGGTAGCGGTTGATCAACCGCTCACTGTCATCAAGAATAGTCTGCTCATCCTGCACCACCGATTGTGGCGGCAACCCGCCCTCGTCACGGCCCACGCTCATCGATCCACGTGTCAACGCCGCGCGTACGCCAAGCTTTTCCGCCAGTTCTGCCTGGCAATCGATAGCATGACGCAAAGCGCCCGAGAACACATAATGATGGTCAGCCACCGTGGTGCAGCCTGACATCAGCAACTCGACCATGGCCAGCTCGCTGGCCACCGCCATCTGTTCATCATCAAGGCCAGCCCAGACGTCGTACAGTGTGGTCAGCCAGGGAAAGAGCGCTTTGTTCAGCGCCGGAGAATATGCTCGCGTCAGCGTCTGGTAAAAGTGATGATGCGTGTTGACCAACCCTGGCAACAGCACGTGTTGTGACGCGTCGAAGACGTTGTCGACTGGATGCGTGGGCTGGCCACCTGCGGGCACTTGCTCCACGATCTTCGCACCAGCCACCACGATGCCCCCGCCCGCATCCGGATCGGAGCAGCCAAGCGGATTCTTGATCCAGAGCGTTTGCTGTTGTTCTGTCATTAAACGAGTGCGGACTAAGTATGCTTATACGAAGTCGATGATACTCGTCACGTACCGCTGCTGTGATACCCGATCGTTTATGAGCTTTATTTGCCCTGCCATATGTCACAAGGCAAATAAAAGGTGCGGCATCACGATCGCCGATACAGTGCCAGCGTCGCTGCCAGCCCGATCAGCGCACCGCCGCACAGCCGGTTCAGCCAGCGCAAACCCCCTGCGTCAAACGCGTGCATCATGCGTATGCCAAGCAATGCATAGGCCAGCATGGCACACGTATTCAAAACCACCATGATCGTGCCGAGCACAAGGTACTGAGGCAGCAGCGGTGCCGCAGTGTTCAGAAACTGCGGCAAGAATGCCGACATGAAAAGCAAGGCCTTAGGATTGGTGATTGCCACGAGAAAACAGCGCATAAAGAGCGTTCTGCAATCCGGACGCATGACAATGCCGTTCTCTGGTAGTGCCGCGGGTGCATCTGCATGCAAAAGACGCCAGCCCAGATAGACAAGGTAGGCCACGCCCATCCACTTGATTGCCTGGAAGGCCGGTTCCGACGCAGCCAGCAGCACGCCAAGACCTGAGGCAACGGTAGCAATGAGCACGACGTCAGCCAGCACTGCGCCCGCCATGCCCCAACATGCATCGCGCAATCCATAACGCGAGCCATTGCTCATGGCCAGCAGAACGGTAGGACCAGGCGTCACAATCGTGACACCCGATGCAAGAACGAATAGCAGTAGCGTGGCAAATGAAATACTGCTGCTCCTTGAAGATTCAAACCAGACAGCGCCTATGCGGCGTTTTTCCAGCACATGCCATGCCCATGTCAGCCCGCCTGCTCAATCCAGCTCGCGCAGCAGCGTTGCCCAAAATTCCTGACGCCTGCCCAGTGTAGAAATCAACACATGCTCATGCAATGTGTGCGCGCCGTCACCGTCGGCGCCAAGCCCATCTAGCGTCGGCACCCCCATCGCCGAGGTAAAGTTGGCGTCACTGCCGCCGCCCGTCATCGGCGCATCCTCGAGTTCAAAACCCGCCTTGCTGGCGCTCGCCTGCGCCTTCCCAAGCAGCGCCATCGACGCATCCGTCTTCACCATGGGCGGACGATTGAGCTCAACATCAATGTCCAGCTCCACATCCGGATCCACCGCACTCAGGGCACGCATACGGCTCAATATTGCCTGCGCGGCATCCATGTCGGGGACACGAAAATCCACGACACAGCGACACTGTGCCGGCACCGTGTTGGTAACCGTGCCACCGGCGATCGTGCCCACGCTGACCGTGACGCCACGTTCATAGTCGGTCATGCCTTCCAGCGCCAGAACCTGATGGGCCATTTCACGTATCGCGCTGCGACCATTTTCATGCTGCATGCCGGCATGCGCGGGACGCCCTTTGACGTTCAAACGCAGCATACCCGTTCCCTTGCGCGCGGTCACGCAGCGGCCGCCATTGGGGCGGGCTGGCTCACAAACCAGGCCATACCTGGCATTCGCGGCATACTGCTCAATGGATGCCCGCGATGCATGGCTGCCTGTTTCTTCATCGGGCACCATCAGAAAATCGACCGGCAATGGCGTGGACCCCGGGGCCGCCAAGCCCTTCATTGCCATGAAGGCAAGATAAATGCCAGCCTTCATGTCGTAGGTACCCGGCCCGTAAAGACGGTCGCCTTCTATCCGGCAAGGATTCTCCTGTAACGTCCCAATGGGATGCACGGTATCCAGATGACCCAGAATCAGGATGCCCGGCCGAACGTCATCAGCAGCGCGATTGCTCACATAGAGCAGCGGCCCCACGGCGTCGCCGAGCGATGTAAGCTCAGCCCTCAATCCTGCCTGCTGCGCCTGCGCATGCACCAGCGCCGCCATGGCGGCCACACCCTCTGCGGAACGCGTGGGAGATTCGCATCGTATCCATTCCTGGATGCCTGAAACCAGCTCTTCGGTATTCTGCGTAAGTGTCATGACGAACCCAAATTGAGTGAATGTTGAATGATCAGGCAACGTGCTTGCCAGCCAGTGCGGCAAGTTCGTGATCGCTGGGGAGTCGTCCCTCGAACCACAGGCTTGCGCACGCAGCGGACATGGCTCTGCCATCGTGTCCAATACCGGGAACGGTATGCAAAGACCAGTTAAACGGCACGCCAAGGCGAGCCGCTTCCTGTTTTCCGACCTCGAAGTAATGATGAGCTCGAGCGTATCGATGCTTGCCCTGCCGCAAAGCAGCGGGGCCTGACGGCAGGTTGGGATCGTCGGTGACAATATCCTGGTCACCTGCCAGAATCATCATGGGATAAGCGAACAGGCGAGCCAGGCTATCCTGGCTCAAGCCAATGCCACCCATTCCTTCTGGAAAAACATGATCAAAAGTCGGCAAGCTATACCAACCCGCATTGGCGGGCGCAGCAGCTTTGTACCATTCATGTCCCTGACTGCTCATCAGCCGATGGACAAACTGCCCACCCGCAGAGTGTCCGAATAAATACACCTTATCGTCGCTCATCATGCCGGACGAACGCAGGCAGTCGACGATACGGCCAACAATTGCATAGGCCCAGCTGTTGGCGTCTCTGAGCGTTCCATCTTGTGGCTCGAAAACACTGCCATTGTTGTAATGATCAACATCCCGCCATGCTTCGTTGGAGAACGTTGGCGCAACGATCAGCAACTGATGCTTGTCTGCGGCAGGTATCCAGAAATCCCGGTAATCATCCCCATTTCGCAACATTCCGTGCTGCACAATCACGACCGGGCGGCCTGGCGCATAGCCCTCTGATCGATAGGAATGCAGCGTGATCGGCCTGTTTGGATTGTGCTCATCATCCATGAAACGAATCGCTTTGCGACCGGGCAGGCTAAGTTCACGCCTGATGTGAACGGTGTTGGCATTGTCAGAAGAATCCATATGGCTCTCAAGAGTTTAAGTGACAGGCGGACCAGTGCCCCGGCGCAATTTCGTTAAGATCAGGCACCTGCTCGCTGCAGCGCGGCATGGCATGGGGGCAGCGGGGATGGAAGGCGCAACCACCGGGTGGATTCAACGGCGAGGGAATCTCCCCGTGAATCGGCCCAAATTTTCGACCCCTGCGCTTGACGTCAGGCACCTCCGCCAACAACGCCTGGGTGTAAGGATGGTTCGCGCGCGCGAATATCTCTTTTGCCGGCGCGCGCTCCACGATCCTGCCCAGATACATGATGGCCACGCGGTCCGAAATATGTTTGACGACGCTCAAGTCGTGGCTGATGAACAAATAGGTGAATCCATGCTGCTCCCGCAGATCCATAAAAAGATTGATGATCTGCGCCTGAATCGACACGTCCAGGGCCGCCACAGGCTCATCGCAGACAAGAAACTTGGGCGAGACCATCAACGCCCTGGCAATGCCGATGCGTTGGCGCTGGCCGCCAGAAATCTGATGCGGATAGCGATCACGGTACTCTTTGTGCAGCCCCACCTCTGACAGTGCCCGATCAACGCGGGCACCAATTTGTCCTGACGGCGAGAGTTTGTGCACATGCAAGGCCTCGCCAAGTATCTGATGCAATCGCTGACGTGGATTCAACGACGCTTGCGGATCCTGAAAAATCATTTGCACGCCCAGGGTGTAGGCCAGCCGCTCCGCTCCTTTCAACGTCGCCACTGAACGGCCCTGATAGAGCAGCTCTCCCTCGGTCTGCCGGTGCAAACCCGCCACAACACGCCCCAGTGTCGACTTCCCGCAGCCCGACTCCCCAACCAGACCCAAAACTTCGCCATTGTTAACAGACAGATCAACACCATTGACAGCATGCACTGTACGGCGCTCCAGGGGACGCCCCAGCACCGACAGGATGCGCTGCGCAAGGTCCGGGCGTTGCTCGAAGCGCTTGTGAACGTTGCGCAGCTCGATAACCGGCGTATTTGTCTTACTCATGATTGTTCTGCCTGCACAACAACAGGAACGTGGCAGCAGAAGCTGTGCGATCCTTCATGCGTAGCATCGGGAACCTGCTCCGCACAATATGCAATAGCATTGGGGCAGCGTGGCCGAAATGCGCATCCGGCCGGGCGGCCTGTGAGACTGGGCGCCATCCCGTTAATCTGGTAAAGGCGTTCGCCAGGCGCTGTGGTGGATGGCATGGATTCCAGCAGCCCCTTCGTATAGGGGTGCCGTGGTGCATCGAGAATCTCGTCGACCGGCCCTGATTCAACAATGCGTCCCGCATACATGACGGCAACATGATCCGCCAATTCGGCCACGACGCCCAAATCATGCGTGATCCAGATCAAGGCTGTATTGTTCTCGCGACAGATCTCCTGCATCCGATACAGAATCTGGCCCTGTATGGTGACATCCAGCGCAGTTGTCGGCTCATCGCAAATTATCAAGTCGGGTTTGTTCAGCATTGCGATGGCAATCGCCACACGCTGGCGCATCCCGCCGGAAAACTCGTGGGGATAACTGTTCAGGCGCTTTTCAGGCGCAGGTATACCGACCATGTCGAGCGCTTCGCGACAGCGCTCTCGTGCGGCACTCACCGAAACATTCTCGTGCGTCAGAATAGCCTCCATCATCTGCTCGCCAATGCGTAGCACGGGATTAAGCGTCATGAGCGGATCCTGGAAGATCAGGGCAATACGATTTCCTCGCAAGCGGCGCATCTGCTCTTCATCGAGGCGGCGAAGATCGCTACCCTTGAACATGATCTTGCCCGCGACAACCTCGCCGGGCGGGTCAATCAACCCCAGCAGCGAAAAGCCGGTGACGGATTTTCCGGATCCAGACTCTCCGACCAAACCAAGAATCTCGCCTCGACGTACTGTCAGGTCGACCCCATCGACGGCCAGCCACGCGCCCTCTTCTGTATGAAAAGCCGTGCGCAGGCCACTAACCTCGAGCAGTATTTCGTTATTCATCGTCGCGGATCCAGTGCTGCCCGCAGGCGGTCACCCACGATGTTGATCAATAGAATCAGGACTAATAGAGCAACCCCCGGAAACATGCTGATCCAGTAGTCACCAGACAACAGATACTGAAATCCATTAGCAATCAGCAGCCCCAGCGAAGGTTCGGTAATGGGTACGCCAACACCGAGAAATGACAACGTCGCCTCAAGCGCAATAGCGGTGGCAATCTGAATCGTGGCGAAAACCATGACGGGCGCCAGACAATTGGGCAGCAGATGAAACACCATGATGCGCCAAGCCGGAAAGCCAAGGTTTTCAGCCGCCTCAACATACTCCTTGCGTCGCTCTTGCAGCGCACGACTGCGCATGATGCGGGCGTAATGGGCCCACTGAACGACAACAAGCGCGAGAATCACTTTGTCGACGCCGCGCCCAACCATGGCCAGCAATACCAGTGCAACAAGAATGGTTGGAAATCCAAGTATGAAATCGACCACGCGCATGATCAAGGTATCGACAAACCCGCCGACATAGGCCGCCACCAGGCCAGCCATGCTGCCTATGGTCGCCGCCAAGCCCACAGCGGACAAACCTACGATCAGACTAATGCGCAGCCCATACAGGATGGCACTCAACATGTCCCTACCCTGGTCGTCAGTACCCAACCAGTAAACACGACCCTCCATGGATTCCGCCCCCGGCGCCAGGCGGCCATCCAGCAGATTGAGGTTTGCAAGGTCGTAGGGGTTCTGCGGCGCGAAATAAGGGCCAATCAACACCAACCCTATCAGAATGACCAACGCAATGACCGAACCGGTAGCCGTTGGACGACTACGCAGTTGCTTGAGAATGCTTCTGCGTCGCGGCGTCTGGGCCAGAGGCTGAATCGTGCGCGCGTTTTCGCTGTTTGCGGGGTGTGTCATAAAGCTTTCCGTTTTATTGCGCGGCAGCGACCAACTGCACGCGTGGATCCAGCGCAGCGTACAGGATGTCGACAATAAAATTGACCAGCACAAATATCAGCGTGACCAGCATCACGTAGGCCACGACGACAGGGCGATCCAGTTGATACACACTATCAATCAGCAGCTTGCCCATTCCGGGCCAGGCAAAGACAGTTTCAGTAATCGTGGAATAAGCGATCAGGCTGCCAAACTCCATGCCCACCACTGTTACCACTGGAATGAGGATGTTGCGCAGAATGTGCCGGCGAACAATGCGCCCCGGCCTCACGCCTTTTGCCCGGGCAAACTTCACATACTCCTGAGACTGCGCCTCGGCCACGCCCGATGCGGTCAGACGCAGCACCAGTGCGATATTGGCCAGTGCCAGATTTACCGCCGGCATGGCAACGTGCGACCAACCGTCTACAGTGAAAATGGATAGCGGTACACCCAACACCTGAACGGTATCGCCGCGTCCTGACGCGGGCAGCCACCCAAGCCAGACGGCAAACAGCAGGATCAGCATCATGCCTTGCCAGAAGTTGGGCAGGGAAAAACCCAGCACTGAAGTTGCCATGATGCCGCGGCCAAGCAGGCGATCCCGGTACAGGCCGGCAACCAGCCCAAGCGGAATACCCAGAATACAGGTCAGGAAAATCGCCACCACAACCAGTTCGAACGTGGCGGGCATGCGCAGCAGAATCAGCTCAATTGCAGGAATGCCATGCACGAACGAAGTGCCCAGATCGCCATGCAAGGCATTCCACAGAAAGGTGATGTATTGCCGCCAGATAGGCTGATCCAGCCCCAACCGTACAATCGTCGCCATTCGATCTTCTGCGGTGGCCTCCGGGCTAACCAGAAGCTCGATAGGGTCGCCCACCGCATATACCGCAAAGAAAACCACGATGGAAACGGCGAGAAGCACAAACAGGCTCTGAATAAGCCTGCGCAGGGTAAACAAAGCCACGTTACAAACCTTTGATAGTCATGGACGTCTCTTCAGCCGGCCCAACCTACTTAACCGAATGGACTGAAGGAGCCAGCGTATATTGGTCTGCACGACCCTCATAGGTCAAGCCTTTGCGAAAAGCCCAGATCGAACTTTCGAAATGCAACGGGATACTGGGCAGATCGGCCAGCGCAATGGTCAGCGTTTTATGCAGCAGCGCTTCTCGTTTGGCTGGATCCATGGTTACGGCAGCCTCGCGAAAAAACTTATCCAGCTCCGGATTGGAATAGCGTCCGTAATTGCTGGTGCCTAAACCCAGTTCAGGCGCATAGGATGTGATCCAGTACTGCGGAAACGATGAGGCAACCTCTGAGGACCAGCCCCCCATCGCGAAACTGAACTCACGCTTGGCGCGCTTGGGAAAATAAATGGCGCGCGTCATGGCGTCGACGCTTGCCTTGATGCCTACCCGCGACAGATACTGTGCCACGGCCTGGGTAATCTGGCCGTCGTTGATATAACGATCATTGGTCGAAGATACCTTCAACTCAAAGCCATCAGGATAGCCCGCTTCAGCAAGCAGCCGCTTTGCTTCCTGTGGATCGTATTTCAGCTCTGGCGGATTGGGCAATGTTCCATACAGACCATCGATCAGGAACTGGTTGGCAGGCGTGGCCAGGCCATCCATGATTCTTTCCACAATTGTCTTGCGGTCAATGGCCATTGAAATGGCCCTGCGAACCCTGACATCCTGAAGCGGGTTCGAGCCGTCAGCCGCCTTGACACCCGGGCTCGGGTTACGCTCGACGTCGAACTGGAAAAACACCACCCTGACAGAAGGGGTGACAACATATTCAAACCCAGGCGTGTTCTTGATGCGCGGAACATCGCGAGCGGCAGGGCTCTCGATCACATCAAAATCGCCGGCGAGCAGTCCGGTCAATCTGGGACCTGCATTGGGCACTGGCGTAAAGATCACATCGCGCCACTCAGGTTTCTCGCCCCAATAGTTTTCGTTGCGCGTCAGCGCAATGTGGGCTCCCTTTACATATGATTTCAGCGTATACGGCCCGGTGCCGATGGCATTTTTGCCATTATTGAATGCCTCGACCTTCGGCCATTCACCCTTTACGCCACACTTGTTTTCGAGATCGAACGTGATTGGTCCGTGATCGACGATCCCGCTCCACAGAATGCTCGCACGTGTCAGATCATTGGGCAGCAGTGGATAAGGCGCTCGCGTCGTGATTCGCAGCGTATGCGCATCCACCGCCTGCACATCCGCCAGCTTTTTGACGATGGACTCAAATGACCCCGCAATCGACTGTTCGTTATTGACCATTCGGCAAAACGTAAAAATCACGTCTTGCGATGTGAACGCTTCGCCATTGGAGAACTTTACATCCGGCCGTAGCGTGAACTCCCATGTTGTGTCATCCACATTCTTCCAGGAAGTCGCCAACAACGGAATCAGGTTCAGCTTCGCATCCAGCCCCACCAGTGTGTCGAATATATGTGAGGTCAGGGAACCATTGGGCGTGACTTGATGGTAATGCGGATCGACCGCAGTGGGCTCAGAAGCCAATCCAATTTTCAGTGACTGGCCATAGGCGCTCCCTACGGCAAATCCAGCCATGGCAACCCATGCCATGACGCCACGTGCGCAGAACTTGAGCATTTTTATCTCCTTTGGATTCTTATACTTATTGCCACTCCATCTGTGCTGCCGGACGCAGCACTCAGGAAATAGCTTGTGCCAACCTCAAAACAGTTACACCAGGCCGAACGGTGGCAAGCGACGGCATGATAAGGACGCAATTGTCGTAAGGCGCAACCACGGGTTCGTCCTCTTCCCATCCGATCAGCGTGCCTGCATCCAGGCACTCCAGGCCGACCCACGGCTGTGCAAAGCGAAACTTTCCGCTCGGCGTGGAAATTGCCTGGGTCACGCGCAGCGCCTGCTGATGAGGCGCATCGGGGGCCAGCCACCCCGACGGCACCTCGTCCCGGTTCAGTGTGTCCGCTTCAATCAGAAAACGCGCCATTTGATCCATGGCCACATCGCGCGCCTCGTTGGCGCCGTGAAATCCACACTCGATCAACAAGGAACGGGTGCCGTTGTCGCCAGGCGCTCCGAAGCGGCCATAATCCCGCATGCGTACGCCCGCGGCATGTCCCGCATCAGCAATGAGGTTGGCTGGTGCGCCCAGCTTGAGCGCCAGATCGATATTGCGTTGCTGTACGCCAGTCAGTTGCAGCGGCACGTCTGAGGTCGTCATTGAATGAAAATCCATGAGCCAGTCTGCCTGCTCGATCCAGGGCAGCAGCTCAGCCGCCCGACGGCGCTCGCAGCTATTGGCATCGGCCAGCTTGTCTGCGCTCCAGACACGGTTCAGATCTTCATCCACAAAACGGGATGGCAAATAGTTGTCCGCATCGAAGCGGTCGAAGGCCGCCAGATTACAGAAGGCCAGGGTCAATGTGCCACGGCGTGGCCGCAGCCCACTGGCGAGAAATGCCTTGAGCGCCCAGGCCCCGCATAGCTCGTTGCCATGCACGAGCGCGCTCAACATGACGTTCCTGCCGGGCTCCCCGGAATCGAAATGCCAGACACCATGTGTATTAGTATTGCCGAGACGTTCCGCCGAAAGATCCGGACAGGGAAGAACAAACGGGCGCAGCGTAGTCGTCGTATTTGAGGTCATTGTGATGCCATGCGCGAATAGTCTGATATTGGCGAATTCTAGAGTCCTTATGCTTTCTCTACAATTAGCATATTCTGCAATCCCTTTGCTTTTTTGGCAAAGCTGCAGCACGCTATTTTCCAGTCCGCAAGAATCAGGTCAAGGCTCAATCAGGAGGCCAGAAAATCATGCACGGCATTGCACTCAAGTATTTTGTGGAAGTCGCACAGGCAGGTAGCCTTAGCGCGGCCTCACGGCAGCTTCATGTGGCTGTGTCAGCCATCAGTCGCCAGATTGCAGGGCTGGAAGAGGAGATCGGCACACCATTATTTGAACGCGCGCCAAGAGGCATGGTGCTGAGCGAGGCCGGACAACTGCTGTTGGCGCATGCGCGTCGCACGATCATGGAATCGGCATCTGTACTTCATCAGATATCCAACTTGCAGCAAACCCCTCAAGATGAAATCCGGCTCGCCGCCTCTGAAGGCGCGGCACGTGGCTTTCTGGCGGAAGCCATGGCCGTATTTCGGAACAATCATCCCCATACCCGTTTCCGGCTGCATGTCGCCACGCCTCTCGAGGCGATGCGCCTGACTGCGGAAGGCGAAGTCGATCTGGCCGTATCGTTTACCGTTGACCCAGGCGAGGGTGTCTCCATCTTGCATTCCTGGCGCACACCTGTTTATGCCATCATGGCTGCGGGGCATCCGCTGGCGGGGCGCGCTGCCGTCAAGCTTCCCGAGCTATTACGCTATCCATTGGCGCTCACCGACGGCAACAGCACAGCCAGGCATCTGCTGGACAGAGAGTGCGCGCTGGAAGGATTAACGCTGGAAGCAGCGCTGTCGTCCAATTACTCACCCGTACTGCATGTGTTTGTGCGTCATTCAAACGCCGTCATGTTCGCAGGTTATGTCTCGGTGGCCTCGCGGCTGGAATCTGACGGTTTGGTGGCTGTTCCCGTAGACAGCGCAGAACTCCAGTCTCGGAACCTGCAGATTCAGACCATGACGAACCGCCTGCTCCCGCCGGTTGTTACGCGTTTTATCGCGCATGTGAAAGAGGTGGTCGACAACATCGAGGCCAAACGACGTGCGGGCGCGGGGTAGACTGTCCGCCCTGCCTATCAAGGGCAGACAGTCGGATCAGCGCTATTTTTTTGCAGCCTGATGTACTGACATGGCCAGCGTGTACTGGTCGCGACGACCTTCGTAACTCAAGCCATTCCGATAGGCCCAGACACTGCTTTCAAAGTGCAATGGAATCAGCGGCACATTGTCCAGTGCGATCTGTGTGGCCTGTTGCAGCAGATTCTTGCGTTTCTCGGGGTCCACGGTCACAATCGCCTCGTGGTAAACCTTGTCAAAATCGGCATTTGAGAATCCACCGTAATTGCTCGTGCCCAGGCTTTTTGCTGAGTCGGTGGAGGCTACCCACAGCTGAAACAAGGCCGAGGCTTCCCCTGTTTCCGCCGGCCAGCCACCCATTGCAAAACTAAACTCGCGCTTGGCACGCTTGGGAAAATAGATGGAACCCGTCATGGCGTCAATATTGGTTTTTATACCAATACGCGACAAATATTGCGCCACGGCCTGGGTCACCTGGCCATCATTAACGTAACGATTATTGGTAGACGACAGCGTCAGCTCAAACCCATCCGGATAGCCCGCCTCGGCCAACAGTTTCTTGGCCTCTTGGGGGTCATATTTGATTTCGGGCGCGTTGGGCAAGGCGCCGAACATGCCATCCGGCATGTACTGATTTGCCGGTGTGGACAATCCATCCATGATCCTGTCTTTGATCACGTTACGGTCAATAGCCATGTTGATTGCCTTGCGTACACGCAGATCCTGCAGCGGATTCTTGCCGTCGCTGGCCTTGACGAACGGACTGGAATCGCGCCCGATATCAGGTTGGAAGAAAATCAGGCGCGTGGAAGGCGTAGCAATGTATTCGAATCCGCCTTGCTTCAGGCGGGGCAAATCGCGTGCGGCCGGATTTTCGATAACATCGAAATCGCCGGACAGCAGGCCGGTCAGCCGCGGCCCCGCGCTGGGAACCGGAACGAACTTTACGGTTTCCCATTCTGGCTTATCGCCCCAGTAGTTCTCATTGCGTTCCAGTTGGATGCCCGTACCCTTGACATAGGACTTGAGCTTGTAGGGTCCTGTACCAATCGCGAACTTACCATTATTGAAGTCAACCACAGTGGGCCAAGGGCCGGTCACACCACAGCCTTCTTTGGGCGCGAAGGTCAATGGTCCGTGCTCGACAATGCCATTCCAGATAATGGGCAACTGGCGAGCGAGCTCAGCCGGCATCAGCGGAAAAGGCTCCGTTGTCTTGAGAATCACGGTGTGATCATCGGGTGTCTGCACATCCGTAAGCAACTTGGTGACAGTCATGTATGACTGCGACACATTGCCTTCGTTGTTCAAGGTTCGACAAATGGAAAACAACACATCCTGAGAGGTGAAGGGTTCGCCGTTCGAGTACTTGACGCCTTCGCGCAGCGTTAGCTTCCAGGTAAGGTCATCGACGTTCTCCCAGGATGTCGCCAGGCCGGGGATCAGCGTCATATCAGGGCTGCGATTGATCAAGGAGTCGTATACATGCGCAGCCAGCGCATCATTCTGAGTCTGCTTGTGATAGTGTGGATCCGCAGAAGTAGGCTCGGACGACAATGCGATTGTCAGGGACTGTGCTTGTGCAGCGCTGCCGAGCGCGGCAGCGAGGCTTACGCCAACAGCCAGCAAGGTCATTCTAGTGTGTGGTTTCATCAAGCGGCTCCGCTCTGGATTGAAAGTGAGAGCCGATTATCGGTAGCCTTGTTACGCATTGTCAATGCGTAGAGTTCAGCATACACATCCGAACCAATCCGGGGTGTTCCCCGGATTCACCACTACTTCTTTGCCGTCAACGCATCGTAGCTGGTCATCAGGTTGCGATAGTCAGGGATGTGATTGGAGAACAACGTAGCGAGCCCTTCGATGTCGTTGCGCCAATCCCGATGCAACTCGCACGCCACGCCGAACCATGTCATCAACTGAGCGCCGGCCTGCGACATGCGATCCCAGGCGGAATGGCGCGTAAGTTCGTTGAACGTTCCCGACGCATCAGTCACCACGAAGACGTCAAACCCTTCCTCGATCGCCGACAAGGCCGGGAATGCAACGCAAACTTCCGTTACCACGCCCGCAATAATGAGTTGTTTCTTTCCCGTCGCCTTTACCGCCTTGACGAAATCCTCGTTGTCCCACGCATTGATATTGCCCGGACGAGCGATATATGGCGCGTCAGGGAACTGCGCTTTCAGCTCGGGCACAAGCGGTCCGTTCGGGCCGGTTTCAAAACTGGTGGTGAGTATGGTCGGCAAGCCGAAGTACTTGGCCAGATCACCCAGGGCCAAGACATTGTTCTTGAACTTGTCCGGGTCGATATCACGCACCAGCGACAACAGCCCGGCTTGATGATCGACCAGTAAAACAGCCGCGTTGTCTTTGTCCAGACGTACATAAGGTTTGCTCATAACGTTGCTCCTTGGCTCTGTAGTTGGCGCCATGCGCCGGAATGGCTGGCCGCAGTATGATTGCGGCCAGCCTGGTCAGGCAGCGATCCGCCCGAATTGACCGCTATTGAAGTCCGTGATCGCCTGAACGATTTCCTGCTGGGCGTTCATGACAAATGGGCCATGACCCACAATAGGCTCATCGATCGGCTCCCCGCCCAATAACAACACGGTAGCGTCGTTGTTGGCTTCAATCGAGATCTGGGTACCAGCACGATCCAGGACCACCATCTGAGCCTCGCGCGCGACCGCGCTTCCGTTCACCAGCACTGTACCGTGCAGCACAACCAATGCCGAGCTCCAGCCGTCGGGCACAGCAAAGGCGCTATAACTGCCCTGCGCCAGATGCATATCCCATACATTCAAAGGGGTATGCGTATGCGCGGCGCCCGGGTGACCCTCATAGTTGCCTGCAATAACCCTCAGCGACCCCGCGTCATTGGGCAACGCAACAACAGGAATTGCGTCATGCCCCAAGGCCTGATAGCCAGGCGCACTCATCTTGTCGCTTGCAGGCAAGTTGACCCATAGCTGCACCATTTCGAGCGTTCCGCCAGCGCGCGTAAATGCCGGAGAATGAAACTCTTCATGCAGAATGCCGGATGCCGCCGTCATCCACTGCACATCTCCAGGGCCGATTACGCCGCCCTGGCCAGTTGAATCGCGGTGGGCCACCTCGCCCTTGTACACAATGGTCACGGTTTCAAAGCCCCGGTGCGGATGTTCACCCACGCCGCGCGGTGTATCCGTCGCGCTGAAATCCGCTGGGCCGGCGTAGTCCAGCAGCAGGAAAGGGCTGAGCTGCCGGCCGTGATTGGTGTATGAAAACAGGGAACGCACAGGAAAGCCATTGCCCACCCAATGCGCCCGGGGAGCGCTGTAGACACCCAAGATTTTTTTCATGCCTTTCTCCTGATCAATACCGTTAAATAGATCATACTGGTGATGGCAAATTCGGTGTAGTCTGCTAAATTAAGCCTCAGTGTCCTATTTTTTGAACAATCAAAGACCATGCAGGATTTGAACGATCTCTATTACTTTGTACAGGTAGTGGATCATGGCGGGTTCGCGCCTGCCGGGCGCGCCCTGGGCATGCCCAAGTCCAAACTCAGTCGACGCATTGCCATGCTGGAAAGCCGTTTGGGAGTCAGGCTGATTCAACGGACAACACGTCACTTTCATGTCACCGAGGTTGGGCAAACATACTATGAACATTGCAAGGCGATGCTTGTCGAAGCCGAAGCTGCCCAGGAAGCCATTGATGTTTCCCGTGCGGAACCGCGTGGCACTGTACGCATCGCCTGTCCCATAGCCTTGCTGCATGTTCATATCGGCGGCATGCTGGCCGATTTCATGGCGCGCTATCCGCTGGTTTCTGTCCAGCTGGAAGCCACCAACCGGCGGGTGGATCTGCTCAGCGAGGCATTGGATATTGCGATTCGCGTCAGGCCCCCTCCACTACAGGACAGTGACCTGATCTTGCGCGTATTGGCAGACCGCGGCCAATGTCTGGTTGCGAGCCCGCGATTGGTTCAGAAATTCGGGCTGCCTCTGTCTCCCGCCGATCTGGATGCCTGGCCCAGTCTTGGCCTGGGCGCTCCCCTGCAAGCCCGTACTGGAGCGCAGCAGCCCTATACCTGGACACTGTCCGGGCCTGATGGCGCGCAGGCTATCGTGCATCATGAGCCGCGTTTCGTCACCACAGATATGGTCGCGCTGCGCACTGCCGCCGTCGCGGGGGTTGGGGTGGTACAACTGCCGCAGTTGATGGTTCGCGATCAACTGGCCGATGGGTTGCTGACGAGCGTCATACCCGACTGGGTGCCCCGTCGCGAAATCATTCATGCAGTCTTTCCTTCCAGACGCGGACAACTCCCCTCTGTTCGCGCGCTGGTGGACTTTCTGGCCGACCAGTTTGCGGCCATTGACGAAGACTGACTTGACCCGGCCCGTTCATCGTTGCATGCTAGGCCTAGCGAAACCCGTCTTGCCATTGTGGGGGAAAGCACCATGCCACTGAACAATACAACCACTGGCCGCTATCTGGTATTGCTGTGTCCAGACAAACCTGACGAAGGTATCCGGCAACTCGCCGAGCTCACGCAAATCAGCGTGGCAAAGCGCGCAGGAAAGCGCAGCCGCTACGGCAGATCCGCCACGCTGCGCCAGCATTGCGCCATTGTTTTCGACCGTATCGGCGTTGCGCTGGTACGCTGCACGCCCGACAAACATGCGCTATTGGCCGAACTTGCCAGCACCAAAGACAGTGCCATACTGGCGGTCGAACCCGAACGCACTGTCCGGGCATCCATGGTGCGCCGACGCGTTTCCATTCCCACGCCAGTTCCGGATACCCGCACGGTACCCGCGCTGGCTGACTCATCTGTTCTGGCCGCCTATCTGCAGGGATACCGTGACGGCATCGAGGATCTTTCAAAACGCCTGCCCAGCCTCGATGAATGGCAAGCATCCGCCACCCCCGCATTTGATGAAAGCGCCATGACTTGGGGCGTGCAGGCCACCGGCGCCAACAGCACCAATTATTCCGGCCAAGGCATACGCATTGCCATTCTGGACACCGGCCTGGATCTCAAGCATCCGGACTTTGCACATCGCGGCGTTGTGTCACGCTCTTTCGTAGAAGGGCAAACTGCCCAGGACGGCAATGGTCACGGCACCCATTGCGCAGGCATAGCGGCGGGGCCTCTCTCGCCCGCATCCGGACCGCGCTATGGCATCGCTCATGATGCCGAGTTATACATCGGCAAGGTCCTGAGCGATGAAGGCAGCGGCGGCGATGGCGGTGTGCTCGAAGGCATCAACTGGTCGATCGAAAACGGATGCCAGGTGGTATCGATGTCGCTCGGCACGCCGGTTCAGCCCGGGCAATCTTATTCAGAGATTTTCGAGGAAGTCGGGCGACGCGCATTGGCAGCAGGTACGCTGATTGTGGCAGCCGCAGGCAACGACAGCCAACGTCCCGCTGACATTGCGCCAGTATCACACCCCGCCAATTGCCCATCCATCATGGCTGTTGCGGCAATAGACCGAGCCCTGCACATAGCGCCCTTCTCCAGCGGCGGCCTTCAGCCGGACGGCGGGGAAATTGATCTTGCTGCGCCAGGCGTCGACGTCCTGTCAGCATGGCCTGCGCCAGAGCTGTACAACACCATTAGCGGAACAAGCATGGCCACGCCTTTTGTCGCCGGCATCGCCGCGCTATACGCAGAGGCCCACACCAGCCATCGCAGCCAGGCCTTGTTCGACATTCTTACCCAGCAAGCCAGACCCATCGATCTGCCTGCACGCGACGCGGGCGCGGGCATCGTGCAGGCACCTTAGAACGAGTGCCACGAACATGCCGTGTATAAAACTCACCGTTCTGGTCAGCGAAACCTGGCGCAGCCGCTTCCCCGAGGTCGTGGAGAACTGTCGCCGCGCGGGCATGGTGATCGAACGAGAGCTGGTCGCGGTGGGCATTATCTCCGGGTCAATCGACGAAAGCGCTGTAAACATTCTGGCCAAGATCGAAGGCGTCCAGGCCATTGAACCGGAACGGACAAACTGGAAGCTGGATACGTAAGAAAAAATGAATCCGCAGGCAATGAGTCCGCAGGCACGCCCGAAAGGCGAACACTTGGGCTTAACAGCTGCTTAAACACCCAGCGCACCTGCCAATTCGCCAAAATCTCCAGCCACCACATCCCAAGCTTGTTCCGGCTGCAAATCGCTGGTCTGCTGCGGACCATGTTCAGTGGGTCGCAATACAAATGCCGTTTTCAAGCCGCAGGCTCGCGCTGCGGCGAGATCATTGTTGTGAGCAGCAACAAGGCAGACCTGCTCTGGCCGCATGCCCAGCAGATCCACTGTGCGAAGATAAGCTTGCGGTGTCGGCTTGTAGGCTTGCACCACCTCGGCGCCCAGAATGGCGTCCCAGGGGATGCCGGCACGCTTGGCCATATCCAGCATCAAGATAATGTTGCCGTTGGAAAGTGGCGCGACAATGAATTTTTGCCTGAGCCGGGCCAAGCCAGGCAAGACATCTGGCCAGGGATCAAGGCGATGCCAGGCCAGATTCAATTCATCCAGCTCCGCCGGATCGATACTGGCGGCGTCAATACCGATCTCGGCCAACGCAGCCTCCAGGTTTTCGCGATGCAGCACATCCAGCCGAACGAAGGGCCGCTGTCCGCTGCGCACCGCTTCCATTGCGGGTTGGTAGCGCTTTCGCCAGGCATCCGCAAACAAGGTGGCATCAACTGCACTGGCGCTGTGTCTTGCCAGGAACGGCCCAGCACGGCTGGCGACACCCTGGCGCCAGTCCACGACCGTGCCAAACACATCGAACAATAACGCGCGCACGTGCTCCATCATCCGCCTCCGGGTGTTTTGAATCAATCAGTGACAGGCCTTACCATACTTCATGATCTGCAACTGTGCAGCCCGCAACGCTGTCACGGCAAGGTAAACTTCACCATCATGCCGACAGAATATGCACGCCCAACTCTGGATTCGATACGCTAGATACCCTATGAAAAGATCAGCCCTGACTGTATCCATATTGCTGACACCTCTGCTGCTGGCAGCATGTGCCACTCGACCAGCTCAACCCACAGCACAAGCCAGCGCACCCGCCACGCCCACGGGCATCTATTCCACAGATGACTGGCTCGGCCAATGGGACGGCCCCGAAGCCACCTTCCTGCGCCTTGACGGCGGCGGCAACGATTATCTGGTTACGATACGCAATCTGGACGGCACGCGAACCTTTCTCGGCAATCGAAGAGCCGGCACCATTCAGTTCGAGCGCGATGGTGTGCTGGAAACCATACAGCACACCGATGGCAAAGCCACCGGCATGAAATGGCTGGCAGACAAAACCGACTGCCTCACCGTCAAGCAAGGCGAAGGCTATTGCCGAAGCGGTCCGCCCGCCCCCGAAAGCAAAGTCCCCGACGCGCCCGCGCCGGACACCCCCGCGCCCGAACGGATTGAGCCGGAGAACGACGCACCCGAGGCTCAGGCACCTGCGTCCGAGGCGCCTTTCGAAACCCGAACATTCAACGAAACGCCAGCAGACAGCGCCCCCGCGCCCGAAACCGCTTTTCCAGAACCTCAGGGCTGATAGCCCACCCGCGGATATTCCAGCTGCATTGCAACAAGATCCGCGGTGGCATCGCCATAACGGCCCGCAATGCGGGCAAGGGTCTGATCAAGCGCTTCGGCCGGCGTTGTTCCTTCCGCATCCGACACCTGCTGTGCGGCGGGCCAGTCAACAGCGACCCGATCCGGCACAAGGCGCATGCCATGCAATGTTTCGACTGGCTGTGGCCCCGCCGCGTAGGTGAAAGCGCTTGACCGATACGTGCGCGACCATGCGTCGGCCACCAGCGCCAGCGAGACCTCATCAATGCCTGCCCGAAGCTTGATGCCCAGGTCATCCCGACGCCAAAAAGCAAGTCGATTGCGCAGGGCAGTCAGCGCAAACGGACGCGTGAACGTGAAGGCGTCGCTGTTATGGCGGGCGTCCCATTGCGTCACGCCCAGATCCCGGGCGATCGCGTCCGCCTTGGCCCTGCCGCCAATGGCCTCAATCAGCGTAAGCATCATCGGCATGGACGCTGTAATGCCCGTAGTGGTGGCGACGCCCCGATCAAGCACCATCCGTCGATCGCTGACGTAATGAATCGCAGGATGCTTTTCAAGCAAATCGCCAATGTAATACCAGTGCGTCGTCGCTGATTTTCCGTCGAGCAGTCCGGCGGCAGCGACCACTTTTGCGCCTGCACAAACACTAATAATCCATGCGCCCTTGGCTGCCTGATCATTGATCCATCGCAAGACCTGGGCATCATCATCGCGACTCATTGCCGGCACAATCACATAATCGGCGCCCTTTGGATACCGCGCATCAAACTGTGCCACAGTCGCCTCTGGCTCGACCTTGAGCGCCGGATACAGCGTGATCGGCCCGGGCTGCGTCGCCAAGGCAAACACATCGGCCACATCGGCCCGCTTGAGGATACCGTAGGACATCAGATAATCCGTGGTTTCGGTGGCCTCGTTCAGCCCAACAACAGCAATCACAGGACGATGTCGACCAGCGGGTTGCAACGCGGCAAGCATGGATTTACGTTCGACGTCGGGAACGGGCGGCGCGGTACTCACCGAGGCTGCTCCGGGCAAGGAAAGCAGCCAGCCTGTAAAGATCGCCATTGAAAGTGCCAATACACCCAGCCCAACCCACACCACGCGTCGCATATTCATGGTTTCTGGCCTAGAAATCGTTATCGGAATCACTACCCGTCTAGGCTAACAGATGACAAGCATTTGCGGCTGGCAACACGTCTACGCCGCTTTGCCGTCGTTACAGGCCGGTCTGTGGCTGGGCATACATCTCATTCACAGGTTGTTGCCAACGCATGCGGATATGGTTTCCTGCCTGCTCAAGTCGCACGCTTGAGCACGCCTGCCATACCGCGGCGCGGGTTGCGCGACGGCTCCCAAAAAAAACGAGACGGCGTTCCAAAGAACGCCGTCTCTTCTATGCGAAGACATATGGCCTGAAGGTAAACCTCACACGCCATGGCCACATGTCATACCGAAAGTACTTCGCAGTTGGCAAGACCTCTACAGCGTCTTGCTGTACTCGCGCACGTACTCCAGGTTCCGCTGAGGGCTGAACGAAGGAATCGTGCAACCGGGAGCGAGAATGAATTTTTCACGCCCAGCTTGAGCAATGGCGTCATCCATTTCTTTGGCCAGCTCCGGCAGGCACCGTTCCTGTATATGCGTTTCATCCAACCCGCCCATGATGCAGCGGTCGGTGAATTTGCGCAGCTCAGACAAACTGGGGTTCCCTGAGAGCCGGTCAGACACGCTCATGACTTCGTACGGATAATCAGCGACACGATCCATCTCAAGATTGTTGCCGTGCACATGCAGCACCCTGACCATGCCCTCAGCTGCACGCAGCACTTTTTGGGTAAAGGGCTTCTGGAAGTACTCATGCTGCTCAGCGGTTACGCCGCGTGGCTGCCCTGCAGGAATAGCTCCGTTGATCGACAGAAAGAATCCCTCCACACCTTGTGCCTTGAGCTCACGTATATAGTCACAGGTCGTTTCAGTGATCACCTCCAGCGCATCCAGCACTGCCGACTTATGGCCGAGCAGATTGTCGGCTTGGTCGAAGCCTACATTTCTGACAATTTGCTGATATGGCTCAAAGCCTGTTTCAAGCATCGGCGTGTCTGCCCCCAGTGCGCTACGCAAACGAGACAGGCAATCAAGCTGTATGGCGAAACACGGCTCGTCCATGCTCAATTTTTTGTAAGCCTTGAAACTCGACGCATCTTCAAGAGTATCGACACCTTCAGGCACGGGATACCGATAGTCGTTCATGACTTTCAAAATATCCCAGTCGTAGGCCCGCATGAACTCCAGATGGAGGTCCGCTGTGCGTCCCGCATCCAGATGATCGGACAAGAAATGCACCCACGCCGTCACCGGCGGGCGATCAACTGGACCGCCATTGACTGCCGCGAAGAAACGCTCTCGCTTGTTCATAAACTACTCTCTCCCATTCTGCTTTAGAGTTATTCTGGCTGCACGCCAGCGTCCGTAAGGATTTTTGTCACCATGTCGATGCCGCTCGACAGGCTCTTCACAAAGTCAGCTTGCGATTCGCTGGTGCGAACGAACATTGCCCGATCGGCCAAGCTTTTTGCAACGTCTGGATCCTGCAAGGCCTTTACCGCCTCCGTATACAGGACCTGGATCACATCGTCAGGCGTGTTGGCTGGTGCGGCAAGGCCGATGCGAGTGACAAAGCGATACTCGGGTACACCCGCTTCCGCAGTGGTCGGCACATCCGGGAAAAAATCCAACCGTTTGTCGCTGGTCACTGCCAGCGCGCGCAACTTGCCTTCCTGAACGAGCGGCAATGGTGTTTGCGGCAAATCGAACATGACCTGGATGCGGCCGGCCACCAAATCCACAATTGCCTGCGAGGCACCCTTATAAGGAACGTGCGTCATCTCGACACCCGTCACCGTCGACCAGAACTCTCCTGCCAGATGCAGCGTGTTGCCGATGCCAGCTGAACCGTAGTTCACTTCGCCCGGATGAGCCTTTGCATACTCGATAAACTCTTGCAGGTTATTGGCCGGCACGCTCGGGTGCACCGAAATCACCAACGGTGATTCGACAATGTTCGTAATAGGCGTGAATGATTTCAGCGGATCGAACGGCAGGTCTTTTCTCAAAGAACTCAAGGATGCATGGGTGAGCTCCCCCAGCAGCAGAATGGTGTGACCATCTGGCCTGGATTTGGCCACCGCATCGGCGGCGATCACTGTGCTGCCACCGGGACGGTTATCGACCATGACGGTGTGTCCCATGTTCTCGGACATCTTTGCAGCAAGGGCTCGTGCGACAAAATCAGAAGATCCACCCGCGGTGTAGGGCACTACGATCTTGATCGGCTGGCTCGACGCAGGGAAGTTTGCGGCCGAGGCGTATCCCGCGAGAGTGGTGGTCAAGCCCAAAACACCTATCGCCTGAAGAATGCGTTTATACATATGATTTCCTCCTATTAATACAATCCGATCGCTATCGGGCTTAAATGAGACGGTTCACATGCGTCGCAACGCGTTGACCGTCAATTCCATACACATGTAAAGACACGGCGGTCTCAGCGCCGACGTTGCCCAACTTGTGAATCTGATCGAATCCGCCATGCCCATAGGCCGTGTCACCAACGTGTCGACTGATCACGCCGGCAAGCCGCGCATTCTGGCTGGCTGACTCGTATATGTATTGCTCTTCCTGTAGCGCCCCCTGCACTACCCTATAGGCGCACCAGGTGTAATGAGCATGAACCGGCGTGCATTGGCCTTGCAACCACGTCAATGCCACCACGGAAAAACGCCCTTTTACATCGGCATGCAGCAGTCGGCGGGTGTAAGCGTCTTGCGAAGGCGCGCGAGCAGAAAGGGCTGCGACCGTGTCGGCCGGAACTTTGCTCAACGCTGTGCTGATGGCTTCAGGAAGCTGTGCAGCAGGGCCGAGACAGGCGTTTTCGATATCGACAACAAGCCCATCAATCTGCTTTTCCAGCCGATTGTCTTCTTCTAGTTTTTGTTCCATCACAAGCCCATCCCCCGATGACTGTTAAGGCATACAAGATTATCATCGGACCGAGCTAATATAATTCCTATTATTCACGGAAGCAGCTATTTTTATGGAAAATTAATCTACCAAAATAACTGTTTGTAGATTATTTATTATTTCCGCACAAACTCACGAATATTCTGGTTGAGAAACCAAGCTCAGGCCCTGATTGCGGATGACGCAATTGGGCCATAAAACTGCCTTGTTTTATCTGGACCCCTGAAGGTCCCGAGCAAGTCGAGATCGTCGACTACCATTGAAACGGAGTCCATCATGATCAAAAATGGCATGCGTCCCATTCATCCGGGCGAGATCCTGCGCGAGGAATACCTGGCCCCTCTTAGCATGAGCGTCAATGCTTTGTTCGCCCATTTACACGTACCAGCGACCCGCATGAACGAAATCGTACGGGAACGTCGCTGTATCACTCCGGACACAGCACTACGTCTAGCAGCCTTCTTCGGCGGTGACGCAAACTCTTGGCTGAGCCTGCAGCAGGCCTATAAACTGAAATCAGTCGATAAGCAGGTCGCCCAGCGCATTCGCAAAGAAATACAGCCGTTGGAGCATACGTAAAGCTCCGTCACCGAAACGCTAGCTCCTGCAGCGGCAGGGCGTCAATTTCGCCGATACGACACGGGTTACGCGCAACATTCGTGAGCTCGGGAAAGTGGCACGACTGGGTGTGGAAAACTGGCACGACTCACACTCGCCAGTGAATATGGGAAAGAACCAGCCTGGGCAACCCACGACGGCTCTCTTCAGATTCTGGCGCGCCCGGAAGGAGATACATCGAACCTTCAGGACGACATTTTAGCGGAACTGGCAAGCTGGGATACGGAACTCAAACGCATTGATTCCCCGGCGTTGCGCCCAAGCAAGGGGGCACGCCATGAGCTTTAATCGCCCACCCATTACCGAAGAATTCCGGGATGCCGTTGAACACAATACTTCCCGGAGTCGCCACGCCAAAACCCCCACGCCGTTTTCCTTGCGCCTGACCGCCGAAGAAAAGGCGGAATTGCTGCGCCGCGCCGGAAATATACCGCTTGGAGCATATATCCGGTCACAGCTACTCACCAAAGACGAACAAAGCCCCCGACGCTCGTCCAGACGGCCCGCAAGGGACGAACAAGCCCTTGCCCGCCTACTCGGAGAACTAGGCAAGGCGAAGTTGTCCAATAATCTCAATCAGCTTGCCAAGGCCGTGCATACGGGTTCCCTCCCCGTCACACAGGAAACCGGACAGGCGCTTGAAGAAGCCTGCCGGGATGTCCGCTGGATGCGGGATACACTAATTCTGGCGCTAGGCCTGCGGAGTCAACCATGATTCTCAAAGGCAGCCAGCGCGGCGGCGCGGGCCAGCTTGCCACCCACCTTCTCAATGCCCGCGACAATGAGCACATCGAGGTGCATGAGCTGCACGGCTTTTCCGCCGACGACCTGCACGCCGCGTTTCAGGAGATCGAAGCCACCAGCCGGGGCACACGGGCCAAGCAATTCCTGTTTTCCCTCAGCTTCAACCCGCCACCCCGCGAACAGGTCACGATTGCCGAGTTCGAGGCGGCTATCACCGCCGCAGAACGCAAACTCGGCCTTGACGGCCAGCCTCGTGCCATTGTTTTCCATGAGAAGGATGGCCGCCGCCATGCTCATGCCGTCTGGTCACGCATCGACACGGAGAGCATGCGGGCCATCAACCTCCCGCATTCCAAGCTGAAGTTACAGGACGTGGCCCGCCAGCTTTACCGCGAGCATGGCTGGACCATGCCGCGAGGGTTCACCAACGACAAGGAGCGCGACCCGCTCAACTACACGCGTAGCGAATGGGCGCAAGCAAAGGCGGCAAAACAAGACCCCAAAGCCCTGAAAACCATGTTTCAGGAATGCTGGGCCGCGTCCGATTCCGGCAAGGCATACGCACAGGCACTCGCCGAGCGTGGCTACACCCTTGCCCAAGGCGACCGCCGCGCTTTCGTGGCGGTCGATTTCAAGGGGCAGATTTACGCCATTGCTAAATGGACAGGCATTAAAACGAAACGGGATTGGTCTTCCCAAGAAGCAATACTGAATTCGTGGACTACGCCATACGCGTATGGTCGAAATGTAAAGTCCTGAATGAACGGGCTGCATCCATAACTCAAGATATTTTCCAAATGGAAATTATCAAGGACGAGATTTATTTTTGGTACGAAACGAGTCAAAACGAATATGAAGACTGCTATAGCGAAGCAGGCAGCACAGCGACATTCCATTTCGTTCGCACAGAAGAGAACGCTGTACCCATCGGTATCAGGCGTCTTTTCGAGGCGTGGGGGCCAAATATCATGCCCCACAATGTATTCAGGCGCAGCCCTTTCTAGCAGTGGTACGGATACGTTCAGGGCAAGAACAGCCATACTAGATATGCCCTGTGCTGTCCCTCCGATATAGCAGCCGTCTTGTATTACAGTCGCAATTTCTGCACCCGCGCCTCCCGCAAGATGTGTTCTGTACTACGTCCAGAACCATCTTGCCAAAGGGAGGCGTGCCGCCCCCCCTGTTGGATACCCCCTGCTTATGGCGCAATCCGGCATCGAGCCGGACCGCACCATTGCAACGCTTGGCCGTTGCATCACCAGCCTGCCTGCATTGGCATAAAGCGCCAATACAGGCAGGTCGGGCGGAGCGTTCCATCTCCCCCGACACCCCCATGACCAAGGGCGTTTTCCGCTTTCCCTTGGAACCCATCAGGCAAGAGGGCGACTTCGCTCTCCCCCTTGCATCCCCCATCGCCCAACCCTGCGCGGATTGGATGCGCGTAACAGGCCCGGTGAATCATCATCACCGGGCCTGCGCCACGTGAAGGCCCCCGACCCTATGGCCGGGGAGCTTTCACGGTAAGGCTGCGCCGGATATGGTCCAGCGTCTGCCGTGCGGCTTCCCGCTCATCTGCTGGATGTCGTTCAGATTCGGCAACCATCGCCGCGGCATGAAATATCACATGCAATTCTTGTACGCTCTTGCGGTTCAAGTCTTGGATGGTCGGGGTATGCGTGTTCATCGCTGCCTCCTGTTCGGTTCGGAGGCCGCCCTGTGCGGCCTTTGCGAAGACCGGAACGGGCGCGGGTAAGCGTGGGTCCGACACTCCGCAGGGGCCGCAACGCCAGAGAAGGAGCTGGACATTTCCGGCTTGTCAGCACAAGCATCCCGTGCCAGAAACGGCAGCAAGGGCCAAACAGGGCGCGTAACGGGGCCGCAGGCGCTAGAACATACCCATCCCCCGACATCACCGGACACTCAGGGGCGGGCATGAATGACACCTTTTTCCCTTGCCAAACGGGGCGTCAATGACGTATAGTTGAAGAATGAAGATACGGCCTATAACCATCGTCGAAACCCCTGCTTTCCTGAATTTGGCCGGGGCAATCTGGACCGACGAGGAACGGGCGGAATTGATTGACTATGTGGCACGGAACCCCGAAAACGGAGACCTCATTCCCGGAACGGGTGGCGTCCGAAAACTGCGATGGGGCAGAGCTGGCATCGGCAAGCGTGGCGGCGCACGTGTTATCTATTTCTATTACCACACGGACGCCCCGATTTATCTGCTGCTGGCCTATGCCAAGGCCGCAAGTACAGACCTGACGCCGGACCAAAAACGACAGGTAGCAAAACTGACCGGACTGCTGAAAGAGCAGCACGGCCCGAAAGGAGATTGAAATGGAAAAGACTTTTGGCAATGATTTGATCGAAAGCCTGAATCAAGCGATTGTCCACGCAAAGGGGCAATCGAAAGCGGCACAGGTGCATGTGGTACAAGTGCCCGATGTACGCAGCCTGCGCGAACGGCTGAATATGTCGCAGCAGACTTTTTCCGCGACCTACCGAATCCCTCTGGCAACGCTCAAAGGCTGGGAACAAGGGCGGCGTCAACCTGATGCAACCGCAGCAGCCTACCTGAATGTTATCGAGAAACTGCCAGTGGAAGCGCAGGCCGCGCTTAAAGTTTAAGGGAACATCGTCAACTACGAGCAGTCCCGTACGCAGCTTCGACAAGACACTTAGAACCACCGTCGATTTCCTTATAGATCCAGTCCTTGCAAACTATGCGCTTTCAAGCGTTTGAAGGACAAGCGGACCGCCCTCAGCCCCAACCTGATTAACCAAATGGTACATTTGTTGTTTTTTTGATCGCGCAGCGGGCAGGTGCCTAAAAAGTGTTAGGTAATCTGCAAAACACTTGCGGTCGTAGCAAGCCTGCGTCAAGAGCATAGCTTTCTTTTCGAACGCGAAATGGTGCCGCAGAGAATTAAGGAAATGAAGAAAAACTATGCCAATCAATGGATCATGATCCCGTTAACACGAAGCATAGATCACTTAATAATTTATCTTACGAGTGCAGATAGCTACTTAGGTTTACAGCTCCGAGCAGTTGCGGATGAACTGCCGGGCAGTATCACTTGCCCGATGTGCATTCACCATATGGCAATAACTGCAAACGCAAAATCAATGGGGCATACGAGCAGCGTTTCGGCATGCAGTGCTTCGGCGCGGTCCAGCCTGTTAATGCGGTTCATCCCCGCTACGCATGCTCACGCTCCAAGACCGCGAAATTCATAAGAAGAAACTCAAAAGACGTTTTGCCGTTTCCTCGGCGGCGACCGATCCGTTGTCGATCACCTCGTCGTAGGCGTCTGTCGCAGAGGCGAGTTCACGGTGCAGCATGCGTATCCGGTCATGCCAGACCCGCAGAGGTTCGGGATCAGGGTCAGGATTAGGATCACGGTCGCGATCTCGTTGCAGAAGCGTCTCAACATCGGCCATGAGAAGCACGATCCGCACAGTCTCAACGTCCGATAACTCCGCACGATAGATGGGAAGCGTCTCCGGCGGAGCGACGTCGAGGAGGATTACGTCGAATCCATCCCGATCGAAGTCCCGTGCCAGCATGCATGATTGGCGGATCGAGCGTTCATAGACTCGATTCCACGCAGGACCACCCAACAGCCCTTCGATCGGTGATCGCGCCATTGCACGCACATCGTCAACGTCAATCACCGCAAGGTTCGGGTGTAACGTTCCTACAAGGTCAGAGACTGTGTTATGTCCCACCGCTGGCGGACCAGCCACGATCATGATGGTCAATCGTCTTCCTTACAACTGCTTGAACTTGAGCATAAACAATTCTGTCGTGAAACTCCCGAAACCCCGATGTAAGCAGCTTTAGGAGTTGTGCGAATGCAAAAGGTGGGTTCGATCAAAACCGCACCGTTACTTGCTACTAAGAAACTATAGGATTCAAATATCTTTGTATATATTTTTCTGACTACCGCCTGCTTTCTCATGTTACCGTATCGACCCCATCCTTTGCCAGCACCTTAACTTTAGTATATAGGTCCCGATCATGGGATACACGCGGAGCGAGCCTCTGAAAGGATGTGACGGACATATTCGGGGCAATTAAGCCCAAATAAGTCGACACGTGGATCATCGTGACGAAGCATTCAATGTTGGTACCATGACCGCTCTCGAACAGTTAATGTGTAGCCCATAGCTTTCAATGCAGAAAAATCAGCAATCGCACCAACCCTGTTGGTGTGGTTTAAGTATCCATCAATGTAAGAGTTAGGGCTAACATCGTTTGTTTCTGTTGCGTTTTTCCAGTTATGTATAGCCCCCTGATCCGTGGGCGGGATAAATAAATTCTCGCCAGTCTTCGGATGGAAGCCGACAAAAATTGTTGTGTCCGCGCATTTATCTCCGATCTCCGAGCAATCTGCCGGACCGGATAAAGCACCACTCTTTCCACACTCGCCGCCGAACGCCTTCCAGCCCTGATCACATCATGGGTATCGTTATACATTAACTCCCCGGCACACCGTCGGGATCAGCGCAGGCAGCAAAGGCTGGCATAGGCGAGAGAGTCGATACACCCAATAAAAACGCACAGAAAAACAGGCTCGTCCTTAAACGGCCCACCCTACGTATGAAGCCCAAGCAAGGGCTTATCAAAAAATGGTCTTACCCCCCCACTCGAATTCTGGAAAATGCCAATCATTTGTGCGATGCCCTGCTCGTTTTGCAAATGGAAGTACCGAATCCTTTATAGCCCTTAGCCCTTCCCATTTAAAGGGCTAAGAGACGAGCGCCATCAATCCCTAGAACTGTTGCCTCGTCACGGATTCCAACCGATTCCAACGCTTGCCGATAAGCTGTTTTCATTGCCACCATTGCAAGAAGCCAGCCATGAACAAGGAAAGCAGCGGACTCTACAAAAGCATTTCTATGCTCGGAAATGCCATTGCGCTGGGCGCGGCCCTTATCGGCACCCCCATAGTTTTCGATGCCACCCAGCAAATCGCCTTCTTCTATCTCGCCAAGACATGGGGCTTAAGCACTGCCGAAATACTCATCTGGGTGCTGGCGGCAATCGAGGCCTATGTCATCTACGCCGCCGTGTCCTTCATCATCACGGCGGGCATTGTCTGGCTCATAACTGTCATTGCCACACGCAGTTTCCGGGAGTGATCGCCATGACAACCCATCATGAAGAATTCCGTTTCGGCAGTGCCCAATGGGCAACATCCCGCGAGATTGCACGAGCCGGGCTGCATATACCTCATGGTCCGTTTCTGGGGTTTTTAGGGCAGCGCCCCTTGCGTCTGGCGAATGATTCTCCCTTGATTACATTCGGCGGGGCGGGATCAGGCAAATTGCGTGATTGCCTTGCTTATAATTTATGCGGCATCCGTGATGGTAAAGGCTCATGGCACGCGCCCCGCCGTATGCTCGTCAACGACCCACGCGGCGAGTTGTCCGCCATTTCCATTAGCAACCAGCTAAGTCTTGGAAAAGCCGCCTATTGCATCAATCCCTTTGGGCTGCACGGCCTGCCCCGACACCGGGTCAATCCGTGGAACATCTTGCGCCAAGACTCCCCCACCTTTCACGCGGACGTCAAATTACTGGTCAGCGACTTAATCACGCTCCCCGCCCGTGGTGATGATTACTTTGGCAGACGCGCCCGTGAATTATCAGAGGCGCTTATCAAAACCCATATTGCAGGAGCCGGGTCCAGCAAGACGCGGGATGCAATCAGCCTGTCCACCTTTTACGATCTGGTCAATATGATGGCGATTCCGTCAGGCTGGGATACCCTTGTTACCCGGATGATGGCAATGCCGGACGGCGACATTCACCGCGTGGCCGAAGAAATGTCCAGCAAGCGTAAGGAAGCCCCCAAGGAATACGGTGCCATTGTCGGCAGCCTTTATGAAAGCATCCAAGCCTTAAGCGATCCCGCCATTCGCGACACGTTGAGCGGGTCTGATTTCTCGCTGGAAATCCTCTGCCAGCAGGATTGTAATATCTATATTGTGATCCCCGCCGAATATCTGGGTCTGCTGGCCCCTGTGCAACGGGCCATCTTTGGCACCGCCATTCTTTACAAAAATCGCCACCCCGCCGCCCCCGGCGTGTTGCTGGTGGTCGATGAAGCGGCACAGCTTGGCAATTTTGAAGCCCTGATACGCGCCTATAGCTACGGGCGCGGCATGGGCTTGCGGACATGGTCGTTCTGGCAAGACCCCGGCCAGATCACGCGCAATTACGGCGAGGCGGCGCTCTCCGGGTTCATCGGTTCCAGCCAATGCCGCCAGTTCTTCGGTGTGCGCGATCTGGAAACCGCACGGCTGGCCTCTAATATGCTCGGTCAGCAAACGCTGGAATACGATGCCGTGCTGGAACAGGGCATGGCACGCATCCGGGCAAAACACGCCGTTCAAAACATCCTTGCAGGCGGCGATCCCTTTACGACTGGATTTGAGCTTGCCCAACATACACGTGCAGCGTCACACCGCACAAAGCAGGCCCGTGCCCTCATGACGCCCGATGAAGTGCTGAATATGCCGGAAGACAGGCAAATTCTCTTTATATCCGGCTTTGGTCTTGCGCCAGTCCGCGCACATAAGCGCCCCTATTTCACTCGTCCCGAAATGGCAGGCGGATACCTGCCCAACCCTTACCACAAGCCATATGATCGCGTGCACATCGCCGGGCGCTGGTCACGCCGTTGGGCGAAGGTGATCCGGGAACGCGTACCTGCCAGCCTCGCCCATTGGCCGCAGCATCAATCCGGCGAATGGGCCTATGTCGAAGGCCATCGGCCTGTCTAAAGGGGAAAGCCATGCTCCGCCATCAATCGCTACTGAAACGGGTTTCCGGTTCCGCCAGCCGCACGGCTGCGCTCAATCTCATTCGCCAAGTCTCCGATGAGTTCCAGACGCTCCCGCCAATCGCCAAAACCCGCTTCGATTTCCCGCAAGAAGTCCTGCACCCAGAGAAATTCAGCATGGCCTTTCATGTGTTCATCATCAATCAGACCGATGATCGAATCCGCAAGGCCACGCACGACCGAAATCATCGGCATCCCCTCATCAACCAAGCCACGCGCAATGGCGAGAAATTGCATTTCCGCACGCCGTGCATCGTCGTCTTGGTCCAATTCTTCCTGCGTGGGCGGCAATTCGATTTTTGAGTTAATCATTGGAAACTCGCTCTTTCTGATCAATCCACCCTGCCACGGGGGATTCCGACCCGCAAGCACAAATTGGAGATGTGGCTATGAACCACCAGCAAATCAACTCTGAATTTTCGGCAAAAGCAGGTGAGCGAATTTTAGAAATTTTCCTGCTGTCAGATGCCGCCCGAAAAGAATTCAAGAAGATACAGGAGCAAGGCGCAAGGGAAGAAGCACGGCTGCATGACGAGCTACAGGCACGCCGGGCGGAAGACCTCGGCACGGCCAAGCGCGAAATCAGCACAGAACGACCAAAGCCCGAACTCGCCCCACCGTGGCGATTACGCAGGGATAAGCGACACAAGGCCGATCTGCAAGCATCGGCGGAACACTTGGTGTATGCCCGAAATGCGGTAATCGTGAACGCCTTAACCCACAAACACCGTGAACGTGAAGACGCTTTTCTTTCCCACCATCGGGAGGAACGCCTTTTGCGCGAAGCGCAAGAAAACCACGCATCGCGGGACCGCCCATCTTCGCCTTCCTTAACTCGCGATTTCGAGCAATCACGTTAATAACTGGCCCATTTTAAACAAGGAGAACAACACACAAACGTATTCGCGCAGCCATTTCCTTTACGAATTATTAATAGGGATGACTGTATTATGGAAATTAATACCCGCGGGGGGTTGCCATGACAGACAAAAAACCTTTCACTCCTAATTCTGCACCGCAGCAGGCTTCTGGTGTTCTACCGTTTCAGGTGGAAAAATACCTTGAACATATCGAAGATTGCGAACTGACCGAAACTCAAAAGGCAGAGTTCCTTCAAACGCTTTGGGACATCATGGCAACGTTTGTCCGGTTAGGGTTCGTTGTTGAATATGCACTGCCCATCCTCTTTCAAAAGGCTTCAGAAAACAGCGGGAATACGCTAGAACAGGCTATTCCAACGCATGAATTCAATGTCTCCGCCGATGATACGGTGGACGACGAGGAGGAAGTGACATGACCATAGAGCAACAATGCGCCGTCATCTATTGCGGGTATCCAGCGCAGCGCAGACCAAGCGCGGCGATGGCCTAGGTTCTCAAAAGACACGCTGTATCGAATACGCCAACGCAAGGGGCTACAAAGTCATCGAAACCTTTATGGACGATGCTTCTGGCAGCCTGATTGAACGCCCCGGCATGAAATCCATGTTGGCCTTTCTCAAAAAGCACCGTCAAGCGGGACTTGCCGTCCTGATTGACGATATTTCCCGGCTCGCTCGTGGCATGAAAGCGCATATCGAGTTACGCGCCGCGATTAGCCTTGCGGGTGGAACACTGGAATCACCCAGCGTCGAATTCGGTGACGATGCCGATAGCGAATTGCAGGAATACATCCTTGCAACCGTGGCGCAGCACCAGCGCCGCAAAAATGCGGAACAAACCAAGAATCGTATGCGAGCGCGCGTCATGAACGGCTACTGGCCGTTTGCTTGCCCGGTAGGCTACCGCTATCAGCGGGTTCCCGGTCATGGCAACGTTCTGATACGCAACGAACCGTTAGCATCCATTATTCAAGAAGCCCTCGAAGGTTTTGCTTCTGGCCGCTTTCAAATTCAAGCCGAAGTCGGGCGCTTTCTGGAATCGTTCCCGGAATTCCCGCGTGACCGCAAAGGGAATGTCCGCAGCCAGCAAGTAACCGATATTCTGACACGCCCGGTCTATGCCGGGTACGTAGCCGCGCCCAAATGGGACATATCCCAACGCAAAGGCTATCACGAAGCCCTTATTAGCTATGAAACACTGATAAAGATTCAGGACCGGATCAACGGCAAAGCCAGGGTGCCGAACCGCAAGGACCTGAGCGCTGATTTTCCATTGCGCGGAGCCGTAGCCTGTGGGGATTGTGGTACGCCGCTAACAGCGTGCTGGTCCAAGGGAAATACAGCGTATCACCCGTATTACCTCTGCCGCTTGCGCGGCTGCGATAGTTACGGCAAATCCATCCGCCGCAGCGTGATTGAAGCGGATTTCGAGGAATTGCTAAGAAAAATGCAACCGTCAGCCAATCTCTTTAAAGCGGCACGCGCCATGTTCAAAGACCTTTGGGACCATCGCCTTGCGACAGGCGCGACCCGGACCAAGACGCTAAAGGCCGAATTGGCGAAAGTCAGCGAGCAGGTCGAACAGTTCCTTGACCGAATCGCGGATGCTTCTGTGCCATCTGTGATCGCGGCCTATGAAACCCGCATCAAAACACTGGAAGACCGGAAGATTGTTCTAGCCGAAAACATCGCCAATTGTGGGCGTCCTGTACGCAGCTTTGATGAAACACTTAGAACCGCCTTCGATTTCCTCGCAAGTCCTTGGAAACTATGGACTTCTGAGCGGCTAGAGGACAAACGAATCGTCCTTAAACTGGCCTTCGTCGAGCAGCTGGCCTACACAAGAAACGAAGGGTTTAGAACCCCCAATTTCTCCTTACTTTTCAAGGCTTTAGATCGCTTTAAAGGGGGCAATTTGGTAGTGGCGCGCCCGACAGGAATCGAACCTGTATCAAGAGCTTCGGAAACTCTCATTCTATCCATTGAACTACGGGCGCAAGGGACGACATTGTAGCGTGTTTGGCGACGGTTGGCAGCCGCCTCGGCTCAAGCGACCTAACCTCGTATTATGCACGCCTGCGGCACTCTCGTTATAATCATTCATTCTGGACGTTGTGGGCGCGCGCTGAATAGTCCTGCCCCAACGGCCTACGGCTGGCACAATCCCTCGTTTCGGTTCGGCCCACTTTAGTATGGGTTCTATTGCTGCATGAGGTCTTGGTGCCCCTCAAAAACAGGAAGACGCAGGATTCGATCATGAATAACACGGAAGAGCACATCGAAGAGCACATCGAGGATCACGAGGGGTTCATCAAGACACCCAAGCAGTTGATAGTCACTGTCATCCTGTCCTTTATTGTGCCAATCGTGGTCATCGTCATGCTTGCCAACCTGGTTACGGCCGGCATCAGCAACAATCCAGGCTCCGATGCCAAGAACCCGGAATCAATCGCCTCCCGCATCAAGCCCGTTGCCGACTTCAAGCTTGTCGACGCCAGTGCACCCAAGGTCTTCAAAACGGGCGAACAAGTATTCGAATCCACCTGTAGCGCCTGTCACACGGCGGGCGTTGCCGGCGCCCCAAAACTGGGCGATAAGGCCGCGTGGGCGCCCTTCATCGAAAAAGGCTACGACGATCTGATCAAGAACGCCTTGCATGGCGTCGGCGCCATGCCTCCCAAGGGCGGCAATCCCTCTCTGGACGACTTCGAGGTCGAACGTGCTGTGGTCTACATCGTCAATCAGTCCGGCGCCTCGTTCGACGAACCCAAGGAGCCCGCCGCCGAAGGCGAAAAGGCTGATGACAAAGCCGCGGCAGCCGCTCCCGCAGAGGCCGCACCCGCTGCCGCTGCCGCTCAAACAGCTTCAGCTGCCGAGCCTGCCAAGGCAGACGCTGACCAGCCCGCCGAGCAAGCAGAGCCTTCCGCTGAAGCAGCGCCGGCCGAGCAGGCTGCAGCTCCCGCGGCAGAGCAAACCGCTGATGCCGGTGCTATCGACCCCGCCGGCGAAAAGCTCTACAAGTCTGTTTGCTTTGCCTGTCACGACGCTGGGGTCGCTGGCGCGCCCAAGTTCGGCGACAAGGCCGCCTGGGCCCCATTTATCGCGAGCGGCCTGGACACCATGGTCGAGAAGGCCATCAGCGGCGTAGGCGCGATGCCACCACGCGGTGGCTCGCAAGCCAGCGATGACGAAATCAAAGCAGCTGTTCAGTACATGGTGCACGCAGCCCAATAAGCCGGCTGAGCCAGAAAGGGCTACGCTGGCGGCCTAACGCGCACCAAACAGCCCCCGGATATCGGACTTGGCGTCCATATCCGGGGGCTGTTTTTTTGCCTGTGGCCGTCGTACCGAAAGCGCGGCGGCCAACTCAATTACTGGCTCGCCGCCTCCGCGCGCAGCGACATCCCCAATTGCACGCGACGCTGCAGCCACAGGCTGGGCCGGTAGCGCATGTCGCCCGTTACGCGCTGCATGGCGCGCAGAATTTCGAGCAGATGCGACGCACCCAGTTTGTCGCCAATGGACAGCGGGCCGCCATGGGGATAACCCAGCCCAAGCGACACGGCCAGATCGATATCGCCAGGACTGGCGATAGACTGCTGGGCGATATCGCAGGCCACGTTCACAATGGCTGCAACAATACGCTGCGCGACAAAACCGGCCGAATCCTGGATGACGGAAACAGCTGTGCCATCGCCGGCAAACAATGCATGCGCGGCATCGCGCCATTGCGGCGCGGTGGCAGCACAACACATCAGCACACGTCTACGGCCTTGCTCGAGACCGAAAAACGTGTCCAACGCAACCGTGCGCTCACCATCGAGCTCGTACGCGCCAACAATACTCGCTGCGTCCTCCCCAAAAGGCGTGACCACGATCAAGGCATCGTGGGGAGGACGATCCGACGTGATCAAGTTTGCCCCGAGCGCTTTGAGCAACGCCGCAGCCCGCCGATGGCCCACCGATTGAAACGGAGCGAGCCAGACCCTCAGGCCATCCGGCAGCGGCGGGACGGCGGGCGCTTCTGGCTTGGCGGTTTGATCTTCGCCATAATCGTAAAATCCCCGGCCGGTCTTGCGGCCCAGCAGCTTGCCCGCTACCCTGACTGCCGTGATGGGAGAAGGACGAAAACGCGGCTCATCATAGAATTGACGATAAACAGATTCCATAACGGGATGTGAAACATCCAGCCCCGTAAGATCCATAAGCTCAAATGGCCCCATGCGAAAA
Source organism: Allopusillimonas ginsengisoli (assembly GCF_004153455.1). Lineage (GTDB taxonomy): Bacteria > Pseudomonadota > Gammaproteobacteria > Burkholderiales > Burkholderiaceae_B > Allopusillimonas > Allopusillimonas ginsengisoli. Next base: position 503,799 of record NZ_SDQE01000002.1, read on the forward strand.
CCCGCCTGCTCTCGCATGATCGCATCCACCTGGGCAAATGAGGCAACCGACTCTTGCACAGCCTTGAGGCCTTCGATGTTCATGCCCCGGCCGGCATGATTCACGATGAACCCAGGCATATCGCGCGCGCGCACGGGGGTGTGCCCCATCTCGCGCGCCAGCGCGATCAACGCGTCTCCCGTTTGCGCGTCACTGCGCAGCCCATCAATGATTTCGACCACCTTCATCAGGGGAACGGGATTGAAAAAGTGATAGCCAGCAACCCTGCCGGGCTTTTCGCACGCCTGGGCAATGGCTGTGATCGACAGCGACGAGGTATTTGACGCCAGTATGCAGTCTGCGGCAACAATTTCTTCTAATTGTTTAAACAACTCGCGTTTGATGTCCAGCCGCTCGACGATCGCCTCAATCACCAATTGGGCCTGCGCCATATCCTGCAATGAAGCGCATGTGCGCACACGAGCAAGCGACTCGCCTGCCACGGCCTCCGTGATTTTGCCTTTGGCCGAGAGTTTTTCCCACACCTGCTGCAAGGATTGCCGAGCCGCAGCCACCGCTTCCTGGTTCTGATCGAACAATAACACCTCAAAACCAGCCTGCGCCGCAATCTGCGCAATCCCGCGCCCCATCGCTCCTGCCCCGATCACTCCGATCGTTCTGATACTCATTGTCTTCTCCATCTGAAACCAACCCCCTATGGGGCGCCGTGCCTAATTCGCCATAACCTGCTGGATTTCCTCAGCCGACAATCCTAAGCGTTCGCGCAATACCTGTTCAGTATGCTCTCCCAGCAGCGGTGCCGCATGCTGATAGCGTACCGGCGTATCAGAGAGCTTGAGCGGACTGGCGCTGATCGGCGCCACGCCCGCGCTGCTGTGCGGAAGCGACTGGCGCATACCGCGCGCCTTGACCTGCGGATTGTCGTAGACCTGCTCTATCGTGTTGATGGGCCCGGCCGGCACACCTACGCGCTCCAGTTCCTCCAACCAGTAGTCCCTGCTTTGCAGTTTCATGGCCTCTATCAGCATGGGGACCAGCAGTTCGCGATTGATCACGCGATTGGAATTGGTATTGAAACGCACATCATCTGACAGCCCCGGCCTGCCAATCACTTCGCAATAGGCGCGGAACTGGGTGTCGTTGCCCACTGCCACAATAAGATGGCCATCGGCCGCCGCAAACACCTGATAAGGCACCAGATTCTGGTGTGCATTGCCCGCGCGCCTGGGCGACACGCCACTGGTCATGAAGTTGAGGTTCTGGTTTGCAAGCATCGCCACCTGGCAATCAAGCAATGCCATATCGATATGCTGTCCCAAGCCACTGCGGGTACGCTCATGCAGCGCTGCAAGCACGCCCACAGTGGCGTACATGCCGGTCATCAAATCGGCAACCGCCACGCCCGCCTTCTGCGGACCGCCGCCTGGCAGATCGTCTCGCTCTCCGGTAATGCTCATCAACCCGCCCATACCCTGGATCATGAAGTCATAACCCGGCCGCTTGGCATAAGGCCCATCTTGACCGAATCCCGTGATGGAACAGTAGATAAGTGCGGGATTGATCGCCTTGATGCTTTCATAATCCAGACCATACTTGCGCAGTCCGCCTACCTTGAAGTTCTCGACGAGAATATCGCTTTGCTTGGCCAGCTCGCGCACCAGTTCGGCGCCGCGAGGGCTTGCGATGTCAAGCGCTACGGACTGCTTGTTGCGATTGGCAGACGCATAATAGGCGGCTTCGGACGTGTCGTTGCCCTGTTGATCCTTGATATAGGGCGGACCCCACCCTCGGGTATCATCCCCAGCGCCCGGACGTTCTATCTTGATGACTTCGGCGCCCAGATCGGCCAGATTCTGAGTGCACCAAGGACCAGCCAGCACCCTGGTGAGATCCAGGACCTTGATTCCAGCCAACGGGGCGGAGCGTATAGGCGACATGGTGAACATATCCTAGGTAAAAAGCATCATTTTGCCTCATTACACGCAGTGCTGCCCGCCAGTATGCTCGCGTAAGAGGCAATCCCCCCATTGCGTCCCGCTCATTTCGCCCTAGAATGCGTTGTACAGTTTTTGCGCGGCACAGCAAAATAGCCCATGTCAAGAATTGCAGGCCCTACAGCCCTGCCTTCCTGGAGCCTGCTTGCGCACACTCTTTTTTGGAGATTCATCAATGCCTCACCCATTGACCAGCACGTTGTATCCACAAATGGTTTTACCTGTCATGTCCGCCCCCATGTTCATAGTTTCGGGGCCGGAGCTGGTTGTAGCGCAGTGCGCGAGCGGGATCATCGGCGCCATGCCGGCCCTCAACGCCCGCCCGCAGTCCGAATTGACCAAATGGCTGACTCAAATAGAAACCGAGCTGGCCGCGCTTCGGCAGCGCGAGCCCAATCGCGTCATCGCTCCCTACGCCATCAACCATATTATTCACGCCTCCAACGAAAGGCTGGAGCAGGATATGGAAGTCTGCGCGGAGCACAAGGTGCCCCTGATCATCACCAGCCTGCGCGCACCCAACGAAATAGTGGAAAACGTCCATGCCTGGGGTGGCAAGGTGTTTCACGACGTCACCACCTTGAGGCATGCCCGCAAAGCCATCGATGCCGGCGTTGACGGACTCATATTGGTTTGCGCGGGGGCAGGCGGGCATGCCGGCACCCTGAGCCCCTTTGCGCTTCTGGGCGAGGTCCGCAGGATATTCGACGGCCCCATTGTGTTATCCGGCGCCATTTCGAGCGGCAGGGATATTCTGGCGGCTCGGGCAATGGGTGCGGACTTCGCCTATATCGGCACCCGCTTTATTGCCAGCACCGAAGCCCGCGCGCACGAGGCCTACAAAGACATGCTCACCAAAGCGCAGGCCAGCGACATTGTCTATACCCCTTTTTTCACAGGTATCCCAGGCAACTATCTGCGGCCTAGCATCGTGCAGGCGGGACTGGATCCCGAGAAGCTCACCCAGCCAGATTCCAATGCCGGTCTTTCTTCCGTTACGGCGCCTTCCAGCGCCCTGAGCAAACCTTGGCGTGACATCTGGAGCGCGGGCCAAGGTGTAGGCAGCATCGAGACGATCCAGCCCGTTGCCCAAATTGTGGATACGCTGAAAAATGAATACCGCCAAGCCTATGCGGCACTTGGCGATCATTTTTGCGCGCTGTAACGGATAAACCACACCTTTCCCATCAATTAGGGTAAACCCTTGCCTATATTTAGGGTTTACCCTATAATAGGTTCTGTCAGCCAAACATGTTGTTTGAAGACACATTGAAAGGTGAGGTTAATTATGTCGATCTACGCTTTAAACTCCAATACCCGTTTAAGCGATGCGTTGGAACGCGACCTGATGCGTCAGGAACTGACCAACGGCGAATCGACTTCCATTGCCAAACTTAGCAAAAGCGTTGCGGTCAGCGTGAAGAATTTCGTCGTCGCTTTCTGGAGCTACGTCGTTGATGTCACCGTCGCACTGAACGACGCCCGCGCAAAAGACAGCCGCTTTTCCGGCGCGCAGTGGTAAGTAGCGGTTGAGAAGGTCAAGATTGCCATCAGGCAACGCTCTGACCAGACACTCCCGGGTTCCAAAGCCTGCCTAATTCGGCAGGCTTTTGCTTTTCAGGTCGCCGCGCTCGGCAAATAACGTCACGGTTAACTCTTGCCCAGCAACGCCTTGAGCATTCCTAGCCGCTCCTTGGGGCTGATGCTGCTCTCGGGCTCGGCATCCCCCTCCTTTGGTTGAGCCAGCCCCATTTCCTCGATAAAACGCGACGGCTCCCGCACCAAATCTTCACGTGCGCGGCGCCGCTTCTTGCACCATGTAAGGTGCAGGCTTCGCCGGGCCCGGGTAATACCGACATACATCAATCGGCGCTCCTCTTGTATGCGGGAAGCCAGCGTTTCGGCTGCCTTGTCGGGGTCGGTATCCTCGTCGTCCCTGCCCAAATGCGGCAGCAGGCCTTCTTCTACGCCAGCCAGATACACATGTGGGTACTCCAGCCCTTTGGAGGCGTGCAGGGTTGAAAGCTTGACCGTGTCAGGGTCGTCCTCGTCGCCGCGCTCGAGCATCGTCACCAGGGCAACATGCTGAGCCAGTTCCAGCAACGTTAGTTCGTCTTCTTCGGCCTTGCGCTTGAGCCAGCCTGTCAGTTCCAGCACATTCTGCCAACGATTTTGGGCTGGCCGTTCCTCAAGCGTATCGTACAGATACCGCTCATACTGGATTGTGTTCAGGAGATCGTCCAGCACGGCGCCTGCGGAATCTTCCCTTGCCCCATCAATGCCCACATCATCACCGGGTTCCTGCGCATCCAACGATGACAGCGACGCCTGCGCTGGAGCCGGCAAAGCACGCGCAGCGCTCTTGCGCCCCGCACGCGCCTGCAACCGCTGTATGAACTGGCCAAATGCCTGCAATGGTTCCAGCTGGCGCACCGACAATCCATCCGCCTCGCCAATTTCGAAAATAGCCGCAAACAATGAAAGCTTGTGCCTGGCGGCAAATTGCCCCAGCGTTTGCAGCGTCGCCTGCCCTATGCCTCGTTTGGGCGTGGTGACCGCACGGATAAAAGCCGGGTCATCGTCATCATTGGCAATCAGCCGGATGTAGGAAAGAATGTCCCGTATTTCTGGCTTTTCGAAAAAACTTTGCCCGCCCGATATCGTGTAGGGGATATGCAGATTGCGCAACGCCTGCTCAAGTATCCGGGCCTGGTGATTGCTGCGATACAGCACGGCAAAATCCCGCCACTCTGCGCGCCGCTCAAAGCGCGCAGCAGACAGTCGCATAGCAATGGATTCCGCCTCGGCCTCCTCGTTGGCCATCGGTGTAACTTGTATCGCTTCGCCGACACCAAGGTCTGACCAGAGCTTCTTGCCGAATATGTTGGGGTTGTGTCCAATCACCCGATTGGCGGCAGACAATATGCGCTGCACAGAGCGATAGTTCTGCTCGAGCTTGATAATCTTGAGGGTGGGATAGTCACTTGTCAGGTTGGCCAGGTTTTCTACAGTGGCGCCACGCCAGGCATAAATGGCCTGGTCATCGTCTCCCACTGCGGTAAACAGAGAACGCCCGCCCGTCAGCCATTGCACCAACCGGTATTGACACACGTTCGTGTCCTGGTACTCATCCACCAGCAGATAATGCACCCGTGCCTGCCAGCGCCGGCGAACGTCGTCGTTGTCCTGCAGCAGCATGGCGGGCAACCGGATGAGATCGTCAAAATCAACAGCCTGGTATGCCGCCAACGTTGCACTGTAGCTGCGATACACTTTGGCGGCTTCCGCTTCGCTGGGCGATGCAGCTGCGCGCTCGGCCGCGTCCGGATCCATCAATGCATTTTTCCAGAGAGAGATGTTCTGCTGAACCGCACGAAGACGCGCCTTGTCTGTCGTTGCGAGCAGTTCCTGGACAATGCCAAGCCCATCGTTGGCGTCCAGTATGGAAAACCGGGGCTTTAGCCCAACGAGCTCAGCCTCTTCTCGCAAGAATCGCAGGCCCAGCGAATGAAAGGTGCTCACGGTCAGGCCCCGCGCCATCTTGGGATCCACCAGTTGCTTCACCCGCTCATTCATTTCACGCGCGGCCTTGTTGGTGAAGGTAAGCGCCACAACATTACGGGCCTGGTAGCCGCATTCGCGCAAGAGATAGGCAATCTTTTGCGTAATTACGCGGGTTTTGCCGCTGCCTGCACCGGCAAGCACCAGACATGGACCATCCAGATACAACACTGCCTGGCGCTGCATGGCATTCATGTCTGGCGGTACCGTGTGGCCGCGAGATTGAAGAGGAATGTCCGCCGCTATGGTCATATCTCCAACGGATCAACTTCAAGATGGTAGCGAACTTTGAAACCGCGGGCGCAATCGGGAAGCTCGTCGGACCACCTTGACAGAAAATGCTGCAGCGCAGGCCGATGAGCGCTTTCAACCAGTAATTGAGCGCGTTCGACATGCGCAACACGCACAATCCGCAAGGGAACGGGATCATAAAGCGTTACGTCCGGCGCAGAGGGGTAGCGGTCGCTATGTTGCTCCGGCAAGCTGCGCGCGCCAGCCAGGAACGCCAGCGCATCCGCCAGCTCTCGCGCCTCTGCTGTCAAGAGTGCCTGATACGCGTAAGGCGGCAGCCCCACGGCTTTGCGCTCGGCAAGGCCGTAATTGGCAAAACCCAGGTAGTCGTGCCGCTGCAAGGCTTGATAAACCGACTGTTCGGGGTAATCGGTCTGGATGATCACTTCTCCGCCCTTCACGTGTCGCCCTGCTCTGCCGGCCACCTGCATCAATTGCGCGAACAGTCGCTCTGGCGCCCGAAAATCCTGCGCAAACAACATGGCGTCCGCATTGAGCACGCCGACCAATCCCAGCCCCGTGAAATCATGGCCTTTTGCGACCATCTGCGTGCCGACCAGAATGTCCACTTCGCCAGCGTGCACTTTGGAAAACAAGGCCTGTGCGCTGCCCTTCAAACGTGTGCTGTCGGCGTCGATACGGGCGATGCGGGCGTCCGGAAACAATGTGCCCAGATGCTCCTCGACACGTTGCGTGCCGCGGCCCATGGGCTTGAGATCCTGATCACCGCAATCGGGGCAGGAGCGCGGCACGCTGGCCTGATAGCCGCAGTGATGGCATTGGAGATAGTTGCGGCGATGCCCGCTTTTATGCAGCACCGCATAGGCAGTGCAGCGAGGGCATTGGCTCACCCAGCCGCAAGAGGCGCAATTGAGCACGGGCGCATAGCCCCGGCGATTCAAGTAAATAAGCACCTGCTCGCCTGCCTCCAGACGCTGACCCATGGCTTCGATCAGTTGTGGAGAAAACCCCTGCTCCATGGCCAGCCGCCGCGTGTCGACCAGCCGGATCCGCGGCAACTCCACAGCCCGTGCGCGCTGAGCCAGCGTACAACGCAAGTAATGGCCGCTTTCCGCGTGGCGCCAGGTTTCGAGCGAGGGCGTCGCCGAACCCAACACAACCGGGATATCCAGATCGCGCGCGCGCCACACTGCGAGGTCTCGGGCGGAATATCGAAGGCCTTCTTGTTGCTTGTAAGAGGTGTCGTGCTCTTCGTCGACGATGATCAGGCCCAGCGCTGGCATGGGCGCAAACACCGACATCCGCGTGCCCAGCAATACCCTGGCCTGGCCGCGCTGTATGCTCACCCAGGCCCGCAACCGTTCCCCATCTGCCAGGCCGCTGTGAAGCACCGCTACCGTGCCGGAACCCGCGAGCCCGGACAGCCGGGCTCGCAGAGAATGTTCCAGTTGCGGCGTGAGATTGATTTCTGGGACCATGAACAACACCTGACGCCCCTGCGCCAGCGCTGCCTGCGCAGCACGCAAATAGACCTCAGTCTTGCCGCTGCCGGTTACGCCATGCAGCAACACGGTCTTGTGCGTCTTGAGCGCGGCAATAGCCGCCACCGCCTGAGCCTGCTCGGCATTCAGGTCAGGTGCGTTATCTGTCGCAACGTGCGCGGGGGACGTACCGGGACGCCTGTCCATCCTGTGTACCGGCCCACCCGCAGAGCGCTTGCCTTGATAGGCCGACACGCGGCGCAAGGACACTGGCAGCGTCGGCAGCATGACCTCGCCCAATGGCCGCTGATAATATTGCGCCGCAAAACGGGCAAGGCGAATCCAATCCTCAGGCAAAGGCGGTGTGTCGTCCAGGACCTGATCCACATCCCGGACCAGTTCAGGAGCAAGGGCAGGCGTGTCAGGGTTGTCGACCACAACGCCGACCAACTTGCGCCGGCCAAAAGGGACGATCACACGCGTTCCGATGCCTATCAGATGCGGGGCGCGATAATCAAACAGGCTGCGCAACGGTACATCGAGCGCTACGCGCACCCACATGTCACCCACCCCCACCTGATCGTGGACGCGCTGGCGGCTGTCCTTGGAATCGTGGCTGGCAATAGGTAACGAACTGGGCATCTAAAGTTAAAGTAAATTCTGGCTTAGTGACGGAAAAGCGCATGGTTGCGCGGTTTTTAATTTTTTAATGACAGCCTGTGGATAACTTTGGGGAAAATCCCATGAACAAGCTCAAAAAAAGTCAAGCGACTCGCCTCCGCGAACTGGAAATATCGATAAAACCATGATTTTTTTTCAATGAATCCAATGATTTGCGTCGTTTAACAAAATGGTAACTAAGAAAAATCATAGCGTTGTGCACAGCAGCGCAGGCTGTGCACAACGCATCGACCAAATGCTGAAAAACCGCGGTGAAAGCAGGTTTAAGCGCCGTTTTGATGCATGCTGCGGCTATAGCTATGCACTTCGTCAACCAGTGCCGCAACAGCCTGTGGCGGCGTGAAGCGCGAGATGCCATGGCCAAAGTTGAACACGTGACCGCCGTTACCGACCGGACCGAAATCATCAATGACCTTGCGAGCTTGTGCGCGAATAACCTGATCCCCAGCGAACATGGCCATGGGATCCAGATTGCCCTGAAGCGCTACCTTATCGCCGATACGCTTGCGGGCATTGGTCAGGTTGGCGGTCCAGTCTAGCCCGACTGCATCGCAACCGAGATCGGCGATATCTTCCAGCCATAGAGCGCCGCCTTTGGTGAACACGATGACAGGGACGATGCGTCCATCGTTCTCACGAATGAGCCCTTTAAGAATCTTGCGAATATAGGCCAAGGAAAATTCCTGGTACATGCCATCGGCCAGCACACCCCCCCAGCTGTCAAACACCATGACCGCCTGCGCACCGGCCTCTATCTGCGCATTGAGATATTGTGTCGTGGCCTGAGCGTTGATTTCGAGTATACGATGCAGCAGGTCCGGGCGGCTGTACAGCATGGTTTTGATAAGTTGATATTCTTTGGTGCCTTGGCCTTCCACCATGTAACAGGCTACAGTCCACGGGCTGCCCGCAAAGCCAATAAGAGGCACCTTGCCATCAAGTTCTTTGCGTATCAAAGATACCGCGTCGAATACATAGCGTAGGTCGCCCATATCCGGCACGCGCAACCTGTTTACGTCGTCTTCGTGGCGCACCGGGTGCGCAAAGCGGGGACCTTCGCCCGCCAGAAAGTCCAGGCCAAGCCCCATGGCGTGAGGAATAGTCAGAATATCCGAAAACAGAATCGCGGCATCCAGATCGAAGCGCTGTAAAGGCTGAAGTGTAACTTCGCAGGCGTATTCACAGTTTTGCGCCAGCTCCAGAAAGGAACCGGCACGCGCCCTTGTTTCGTTATATTCTGGTAAATAGCGCCCTGCCTGGCGCATAAGCCAGATGGGAGTGTAAGAAACCGGCTGACGCATTAACGCGCGCAGGAACGTATCGTTTTTTAAGGCGGGAAATGTCACGTCTGTCCTCTTGATCAAGACCCTTGATTTTACCCGTCTGTGAGGGTATTTGTATTTTGCTTGGTTCGGAACGCCGTGGCATCGATACTGTGCTTGCGCATAAGCTCCCAGAAAGCCCGGCGATGCTTCTGCGCGGCCCGTGCGGCCATGGCGATATTGCCCGAATTACGGCTCAGAGCAGCAGTAATGTAAGCGCGCTCGAAATGCTCAATGACCCGGCCCTTTGCCCGCCGGAATGACTCTGACGAAGATGTGTAACGAGACGCCGATGCAACCGCGAAGGCTTCCAGCTCCGCCTTGCCAGGGCCGGGGGTGTCAGAGACTGCCCGCCTCGATGTCGGACAAATAATGGCTTCGCCTACGCGATAGTGCGCAAGGCTGGCATCACGCACAACCATGCGTGCTGGCTTGGCGGGCGATCCGTTACGTCGCTTGTCGAGTAGGCGTTCGATGCGAACGCGCAGTTCTTCGAGGCAAAGCGGGTCACGCATGAAATCCGCAATACCCAGTGTGAAAAGGTCGTTGATTGCCGCGGCTTTGAGATCGCGGGCCAGTACCAGCAAAGGTGTCTTGATGCTGTGCTGGCTGGCCGAGAGCAGGGTTCGCGTCCACGCCAGGCTGGCCTGGCTCACGGGAAGCAAGCATGCATCGAAGCGGCACAGGTGCATCGCATGATCAGCCAGCACGTTTGTCGCACCCGGCTTGTTGATATCGAGCTTGTCGCACACGGGCCTGAGCTGAAGACGTGCCGAGACGGAGGGATAAGCGTTCAGGTTGATCCAGCGATCATTGCATGTGGTGACCAGGACGGCGCAATCGAGATGTTCCCTCATATTTACTTCCTAAAAAGTGTCAATGAGAAAAATGATAGCGATGGATGAAAATAGGAACAATTCGCAAAAACAACAATTCGGAAACTACTAATGTGCGCGCAAGAACACACAAGACGCACCAAAAGCAAACAGCACCCCAGAGATCGGAATATCAATCCGACTTCTGGGGTGCTGTTCAAAAACTTTTTGCGCCCAATACCCGGCGGTTAGCGCTTGATGTCTGAATGAAAGCGCGCGGCAAGCGCGCTTTCAGCTTATCAATGCGAACTGCGGCGCATGTGCCTGAGTTTGCGGGCGGCGGCAGCCTGGGCTGCCAGCATTGCGAGCTCGGCTTCGACAACGGCAATGTCTTCCTTGTCTTTGGCGTTGCGCAGCGCTTCTTCAGCCTGTTTGCGCGCTTCCAGTGCCTTGGCTTCGTCGAGGTCTTCTGCGCGGATTGCCGTGTCGGACAATACGGTAACCATCCCCGGCTGAACCTCGAGGATACCGCCGGCCACGAAAATGCCGATTTCGGTGCCATCGGCCTGCACAACCTTGACGGTGCCAGGACGAATGCGCGAAATCAGCGGCGTGTGGCCGGGCAGTATGCCCAGCTCGCCGGACTCGCCAGGCAGCGTCACGAACTTTGCCTCGCCGGCAAAAATCGATTCTTCTGCGCTGACTACGTCAACATGCAATGTGGCCATGAGTATTCCTTATTGAATCTTCTTGGCTTTCTCGAAAGCCTCGTCGATGGATCCAACCATGTAGAACGCCTGCTCGGGCAGTGCGTCACACTCGCCTTCGACAATCATCTTGAAGCCGCGCAGGGTTTCAGCCAGCGGCACGTATTTACCGGGGCTGCCGGTAAAGACTTCGGCCACGTGGAAGGGCTGCGACAGGAAGCGCTGGATCTTGCGCGCGCGCGCCACGGCCTGTTTGTCCTCAGGAGAGAGCTCGTCCATGCCCAGAATGGCGATAATGTCACGCAATTCCTTGTAACGCTGCAGTGTTTGCTGCACGCCACGGGCCACGCCGTAATGTTCTTCGCCCACAATCTGGGGATCAAGCTGACGGCTGGTGGAGTCGAGCGGATCAACAGCGGGGTAAATACCCAGCGCAGCGATGTCACGCGACAGCACGACGGTGGAATCCAGGTGAAGGAAGGTGGTCGCAGGCGAAGGGTCGGTCAAGTCATCGGCAGGCACGTAAACGGCCTGGATCGATGTGATCGAACCGGTCTTGGTCGACGTAATGCGCTCTTGCAGCTTACCCATTTCTTCGGCGAGCGTTGGCTGATAGCCTACGGCAGAAGGCATACGACCCAGCAGCGCGGACACTTCCGTACCGGCCAGGGTGTAGCGATAGATGTTATCCACAAAGAACAGGATGTCGCGGCCCTCGTCACGGAATTTCTCGGCCATGGTCAAGCCAGACAACGCCACACGCAGACGGTTGCCGGGAGGCTCGTTCATCTGGCCGAACACCATCGCAACCTTGGATTCGGAGAGGTTATCCATCTTGATAACGCCGGCCTCTGCCATTTCGTGGTAGAAGTCGTTACCCTCGCGAGTACGTTCGCCTACACCGGCAAACACGGACAGACCACTGTGCGCCTTGGCGATGTTGTTGATGAGTTCAAGCATGTTGACGGTCTTGCCCACGCCGGCGCCACCGAACAGGCCAACCTTACCGCCCTTGGCGAACGGACAAACCAGGTCGATAACCTTGATGCCGGTTTCGAGCAGCTCAACCGAAGGAGAGAGCTCATCGAATTTGGGAGCCTCCTGGTGGATGGCCCGGGTTTCGTCGCTCTGGATGGGACCACGCTCGTCGATGGGGCGGCCGAGAACGTCCATGATGCGGCCCAGGGTGCCTTCACCGACCGGGACAGAAATGCCATCACCGGTGTCAGCGACTTCCATGCCGCGGCGCAGGCCGTCGGACGAACCCATGGCAATGGTACGGACGACGCCGTCGCCAAGTTGCTGCTGCACTTCGAAAGTGAGGCCTTTTTCGGCAAAAGCGGAGCTTTCGTCGACAAGCTTGAGCGCGTTGTAGATTTTTGGAATGGAGTCGCGGGGGAACTGAATATCCACCACGGCGCCGATGCACTGAACGATGGTACCGTTGCTCATGTTTAGTCCTTGCTAAATATCTTTGACGGGATGCCTTGCTGATTACACAGCGGCAGCTCCCCCCACGATTTCTGAAATTTCTTTGGTAATGGCTGCCTGACGGGTCTTGTTGTAGACCAGTTCAAGGTCGCCGATGACTTTCTTGGCGTTGTCGGATGCCGCCTTCATGGCGACCATGCGAGCCGACTGCTCGGAAGCCATGTTTTCCGCTACCGCCTGAAACACCAGACCTTCGACGTAACGCAGCAACAGCTCGTCGATCACGGTCTTGGAGTCGGGTTCGTAGATGTAATCCCAGCCGTAGGTCGACTTGACCTTGCCCGCTTCCATTTCTTCGTTGTCCGCTTCCGAGAGGAAGGGGTCGACGAGGCTGCTGGGCAAAGGCAGCAGACGAATGAAGCTGGGATCCTGCTTCATGGTGTTTACAAAACGATTGGTGGCCAGGTACACAGCGTCGATCTTGCCATCAACGAAGTCGTCCAGCTGAACCTTGACTGCACCAATCAGGCGCTCGAGGTTGGGCGCATCGCCCAGCTGAACTTCTTGGGACACCAGATTGGCACGTATACGGGTAAGCAAGCCCGCGCCCTTGTTGCCGAACGCCGTGAATTGGGTCTTGACGCCTTTTTGCTCGAACTCTTTCAAGCGAGCCAGCACAAGACGCATAATGTTGGTGTTCAAGCCGCCACAAAGGCCTTTGTCTGTCGTGACAACCACAACGCCGACTGAGCGTACGTCGGTACGTTCAATCATGTAAGGGTGCGAATAATCGGGATGTGCCTGCATCAGATGGGCGGCAATCTCGCGCACTTTGGTCGCATAGGGACGGCCAGCACGCATCCTGTCCTGCGCTTTGCGCATTTTGGATGCCGCAACCATCTCCATGGCTTTGGTGATCTTGCGCGTGTTTTGCACGCTCTTGATCTTGGTTCGAATTTCCTTAATTCCGGCCATCGCTCTTTCCTGAAAGGGCGTTATAGCGGGACCGCCTGAGCAGTTCCCGCCTTACGGTCGGACGCCCGGGCTACCCTGCCCGGCCATCCGTGCCTTCACTCAATAAGCACCGTGCTTCTTGAACTCTTGAATGGCGGCGACCAGTTCGCCCTCGTCTTCCTTGGACAGTTCTTTTTTGTCCTGGATACGCTGGATCAATGCATCCTGTTTGCTGCGCAGGTAATCGCGCAGCGCCTTCTCGAAGGGCAGAATCTGTTCGACTTCGAGATCGTCCAGGTAGCCATTGTTGACGGCAAACAGAGACACGGCCTGTTCCCACACCGAGTTGGGCTGGTACTGGGGCTGCTTGAGCAGTTCGACCACGCGCTTACCGCGTTCGAGCTGGCGACGGGTGGCGTCGTCGAGGTCGGACGCAAACTGCGCAAAAGCGGCCAGCTCACGATACTGGGCCAGGTCGGTACGAATACCACCGGACAGCTTCTTGATGACCTTGGTCTGAGCGGAACCGCCCACGCGCGACACCGAAATACCTGCATTGATGGCGGGACGGATGCCCGCGTTGAACAGGTCGGTTTCCAGAAAGATCTGGCCGTCGGTAATGGAGATGACGTTGGTCGGCACGAAAGCGGAGACGTCGCCGGCCTGGGTTTCGATGATGGGCAGCGCCGTCAGCGAACCTGTTTTGCCCTTGACTTCGCCATTGGTGAACTTTTCGACATACTCTTCGTTGACCCGGGCAGCGCGCTCGAGCAGGCGGGAGTGCAGGTAGAAAACGTCGCCGGGGTAAGCTTCGCGGCCTGGCGGGCGGCGCAGCAACAGCGACACCTGGCGATAGGCCCAGGCTTGCTTGGTGAGGTCGTCGTAAATGATCAAGGCGTCTTCACCGCGATCGCGGAAGTATTCGCCCATGGTACACCCGGAGTAGGCAGCCAGATACTGCATGGCGGCCGATTCGGACGCCGCGGCGGCCACAACGATAGTGAACTCCATGGCGCCGTGCTCTTCGAGCTTGCGAACCACGTTGTTGATCGTGGAAGCCTTTTGCCCGATAGCGACGTACACGCAGGTGACGTTCTGGCCTTTTTGGTTGATGATGGTATCAACCGCAACAGCTGTTTTGCCGGTTTGACGGTCACCAATGATCAGTTCGCGCTGACCGCGGCCAATAGGCACCATGGCGTCGATGGCCTTGGTACCTGTTTGCAGCGGTTGCGTCACGGATTTACGTGCAATAACGCCCGGCGCGACCTTTTCGATGATGTCGGTGGCCTTGGCGTTGATGGGGCCCTTGCCGTCGATGGGAGAACCCAGCGCGTCGACAACACGGCCACGCAGTTCGGGGCCGACCGGCACTTCGAGAATGCGACCGGTAGTCTTGACCGGATCTCCTTCGGAAACACCGGTGTACTCGCCCAGAATCACCGCGCCAACGGAATCGCGCTCAAGGTTGAGCGCCAGACCGAACACGTTGTTCGGGAATTCAAGCATTTCGCCTTGCATCACATCAGACAGACCATGGATGCGGGTAATACCGTCGGTCACGGATACGACCGTGCCTTGTGTGCGAACGTCTGTGGACGCGCCCAGGCCTTCAATGCGGCTCTTGAGCAGTTCGCTGATCTCTGACGGGTTAAGTTGCATGTTCAGACTCCTGGAATCCTGTTAACTGGCCGCGTCAGGCGACCAGAGCATCGCGCATGCGGGCCAATTGGGCCTGCACGGAAGTGTCAAGTACTTGATCGCCGACGAGCACGCGTACACCGCCGATCAGGGCGGGGTCCACCGTAACGGCCGGTTTGAGCTTGAGGCCAAATTTCTTCTCGAGCCCCGACACCAGCTCTCCGACCTGCTCATCGCTGAGCTCGAAGGCGCTGGTGATCTGTGCCAGCGCAGTACCGTCGCGCTGGTTTCTGAGCACGTCGAACTGCTCGGCGATCTGCGGCAACAACAGGATGCGGTTGTTGTCGACCAACAGTTCTATGAAATTGCGCGCTGCGGCCGAAAGCGGGGTTTTGATGAGCCCGGCAAACAGGTCGACACGCTGGGCCGCATTGAGCCGCGGATCAGTCAGCGCTTCGCGCACGTCTTCCATACTTGCCACCTGGGCAAGTTCGGAAACCAGACCGGACCAGGACTCCAGGCCTGCCTGGTCGTCGAGCGCCGCAGCGAACAGCGCTTCGGCGTATGGTCTGGCAATAGTCGATAATTCAGCCATGGCTTGCCCTGAGTCTAGAGTTGAGCCTTAAGCTGATCCAACAGCTTGGCATGAGCCTGTGCATCGACCTCGCGCTGGAGAATCTGCTCTGCACCCTTGACCGCCAGCACGGCCACATCATTGCGCAGACCTTCGCGCAGGCGCTGGACTTCCTGGACGGCGTCCTGACGAGCTTGAGCCAAAATACGGGCCTTTTCGGCCTCGGCTTCGCGGCGAGCTTCGTCTATCATGACTGCGGCCTGTTTCTCGGCCTCGACCATGCGAGCATGGTTTTCCGTTTTGGCAGAAGCCTCTATCAGGCTGATGCGCGCCTGAGCCTGAGCCAGATCCGCCTTGCCTTTGTCGGCGGCCGCAAGGCCATCGGCAATTTTCTGGCGGCGGTCATCCATTGCTTTCGTGAGCGGCGGCCATACGAATTTCATCGTAAACCAGCCTAGCACGAAAAACACGATCATCTGAAAAAAGAGAGTCGCGTTTAAATTCACGGTCGTTTCCCTTTAAGCCACTCGTGCCAGGCAGCGACGCCACATGACACTTGATATTCAAGCCGCAAGCGCGCACCGGGCCGCCTGCGGCTGCTTGTCCCGCAAAAAGCGGGCTGCGTTTGCCCTGTTAAACGAAGGGGTTGGCGAACGCAAACAGCATGGCGATACCGACACCGATCAGGAAGGCGGCGTCAATAAGACCGGCCAGCAGGAACATCTTGGTTTGCAAAGCGTTCATCAGTTCAGGCTGACGAGCCGAAGCTTCCAGGTATTTGCCCCCCATCAGAGCGATACCAATGCAAGCACCGATAGCACCCAGACCAATAATAAGACCGCAAGCAAGAGCAACGAAAGCAACGTTGGTCATGACAACTCCTTGGTTAAAAACCGTGTAATCAAAAAGTCAAAAAGTATCGCAAGAAAATCCTGCACCCCCGGCCGGCGGACGAATCCACCTGCACCGAAACCTATTTAATGGCTATCGTGAGCCTGACCAACATAAACCAGGGTCAGCATCATGAAGATAAAGGCCTGCAGCAGCACGATCAGAATGTGGAAAATAGCCCACACCGAACCCGCCAATATATGACCAATACCCAAGCCCAAGCTTGCGCCATTAAAGCCCGTCCATGCGCCGCCAAGCAGGGCGATCAACATGAAAATGAGTTCACCGGCAAACATGTTGCCGAACAACCGCATGCCCAGCGAAACCGATTTGGCAGCGTACTCGATGCAGTTCAAAAGGAAGTTGAACGGAGCAAGCACCAGCCCGGCAAGGCCCGGAGCGTGGAAGGGCGCGGTAAACAGACCCTTCACGAAACCGCCGGGATGGTGGATCTTGATGCCGTAGTAGAACATCAGGAGCAACACGCCCAGGGACATGCCCATGGGCACGTTCAGGTCGGCAGTGGGAAGGATGCGGTGATAATAGAGAATGTCGCCGTGATGAGTGCCAAGACCGGTTACCTTGAAGATCCAGGGCAGGATATCGACAGGCACGAGGTCGAGCATGTTCATCAGGATGATCCAGAGAAACACGGTGAGCGCAAGCGGCGATACAAAAAGACGCGATTTTGCGCTGGGAATAATGCTCTTGGCCTGCTCTTCGACCATATCGACGAGCATTTCGACGGAAACCTGGAAGCGGCCAGGAACTCCCGTGGTGGCGCGCTTGGCGGCGCGCCAGAGAAAGAAGACAACAACCAGGCCTGTAAGAATGGCCCAGAAAAGGGAATCGTAGTTGACGAAACCGAAATCAGCGATGGCCGACTGCTTTTGGCCGGCGTTATTCAGGTGAACCAAGTGATGCTGAATGTACCCGGACTGTGGCGATATATCACTAGCAGCCATCTGAATGAACCTTTATCCCGTTAACGAGCGCGCAACGCCCGTGAATCAATAAAACAACTACGGCAACCTGCGAAACAGCAACAGCAGCACATAGCCTTTCAATACACACAACAGACCAACCAGCAAGGCCGGCCAGACTATCCAGCCCGACCCCAGCCAGGCGGCCAGGCCCAGCGTAAGCACCGCAGCCCCCAGCTTGAAAGCCTCACCCACGAAAAAGGTGAAGGGAGTGGATGTTACCGGCCCCCAGAGACCTGCCAGCAAACGCAACGCAAACAACCCATTTGGGATCAGGTAGGCACCGCCTCCGATCAGCGCGGACCATGCCGCAGCCGCCCCGGAAACCAGACCACACACCAGTATTGCTGCACCCAGCATGACCGTCTGGGCAACCAGCGCCCGGACGAGTCCTTTGCTTGCACGTAGATGTATGGCCGCGCGGTCGTGCTCACTCAGAGACAACCTTTCGGCACCCGCCCCCCCTGCTGTATCGTCAGGTTCGCAGCCGCGTTGAACATCGTTTGTATCCATTGCCAGCGACCGCATACCTATTTAATTACTGCGAGGCGTCAAACCCATGGAGTATAGCTTTATTTTTTATTCGTAAGCAACTTGTAAGGCAATAATCTGTGGGTTGCTACCTACATTTTGTTAGCGATGCTTGAATGCCGGCTTGCGTTTCTCGACAAAGGCGGTCATGCCCTCTTTCTGGTCTTCGGTGGCAAATAAGGCATGAAAATTACGACGCTCGAACATTAATGTATCGTTCAGCGAGCCCTCGTAGGCCATGTTGACACACTCCTTGGCCATGATCACGGAGGGCAGCGACATCGACGCGATCGCAGTGGCGGCCTCCAGGGCTACGTCCATCAATTTGTCCAGCGGCACCACGCGAGAGACCAACCCGGCACGCTCGGCTTCTTCAGCATCCATCATGCGGGCGGTAAGCACAAGATCCATCGCCTTGGATTTGGCCACTGCGCGCGGCAGCCGCTGCGTGCCCCCAAAACCGGGTATGACACCCAGCTTGATTTCAGGCTGGCCAAATCGGGCGTTATCCGCGGCAATGATAATGTCGCAAGTCATGGCAAGCTCGCAGCCACCGCCGAGCGCATAACCCGCAACGGCCGCGATGATTGGCTTGCGTATGCGTCTGAGCGAATCCCAGTTGCCGCCCAGATAATCCTTTTTATATACATCCATGTACGACCAGCTCTGCATGGCGCCAATATCGGCGCCGGCCGCAAAAGCCTTTTCGCTGCCCGTCAACACCATGACGCTGATGCCTTCGTCGGCGTCGAATGCGCGCATGGCCTCCGCCAGCTGATCGATCAGCTCGTTGCTCAGCGCGTTCAGCTGCTTGGGCCGATCCAGAGTGATGATGGCTATCCGGCCACGTGTTTCGGTCTTGATCATAGGCTCGCTCATGCCGTCTCCTGACAAAGTTAATATATGGGGATGAGAAAAGAATCCATACTTTATACCGTAACGCCCAGCGATCCGTCTGGTCATCGGATGACAATTCAGTTGCTCATTCAAAAGCCATCGTCCACCGGCCAAGTACTGTCGCTGCCCGCCTGGATCCCTGGCAGCTATCTGATTCGGGATTTTTCCAGGCAAATCGAACAAATCTCGGCCACTTGCCGCAACAGGCCAGTCGCGCTTCGCAAGACGGGCGATCATACCTGGCGCTGCGCCCCGGTCACGGGACCGCTGCTTGTTGAATATACCGTTTATGCCTGGGATCTTTCCGTGCGTGGCGCGCATGTCGACGAGCGCCATGCCTTCTTTAACGGCACCAGTGTGTTCCTGTGCGTTCAGGGCCAAGAAGCCCTGCCATGTCACGTAAAACTATGCCCTCCGCCTCACGCTCGCAACTGGAAGGTCTACACCAGCCTGCCGGAGGCAGCCGGCCATGCGGATGCTGCGCCGCGACATGGCTTCGGCATGTACCGCGCGCCAGACTACGACGCCCTGATCGACCATCCCGTCGAAATGGGCACGCCGCAGGTCGCGAGGTTTCGCGTGCACGGTGCCCCGCACGAATTGGTTTTTACCGGCGTCATACCCAATCTCGACCTTCAGCGCATTGCTGTCGATGTGCGCCGCATTTGCAGCACGCAGATTTCGTTTTTCGAACCTGACACCCACACCGCGCCATTCCTGGACAGCGCTGATCGCTATGTGTTCATGACCACTGTCACGGATAACGGATACGGCGGTCTGGAACATCGCGCCTCGACAGCGCTGATGGCGTCGCGACGCGACCTGCCCAC
Source organism: Allopusillimonas ginsengisoli (assembly GCF_004153455.1). GTDB lineage: Bacteria > Pseudomonadota > Gammaproteobacteria > Burkholderiales > Burkholderiaceae_B > Allopusillimonas > Allopusillimonas ginsengisoli. The sequence goes on from NZ_SDQE01000002.1 coordinate 523,344, forward strand.
TGTGGGGCGGACCGACACGGGCGAGGGCTACCAGACGTTTCTTGGCCTGGTAAGCCACGAATATTTCCATACGTGGAACGTCAAACGCATCAAGCCTGCCGCCTTTGCGCCGTATAACCTGACCCGCAGCACGCCAACCACCTTGCTTTGGGTGTTCGAAGGCTTCACGTCTTACTATGACGATCTGATGCTCCTGAGGGCCGGCGTCATCACCGAAGCAGATTACCTGCGCATGGTGGGCAAGACTATCAGCAGCGTCCATAGCGCCCCCGGGCGTTTCAAGCAAAGCGTGGCTGAAAGCTCGTTTGACGCCTGGACGCGCTACTACAAGCAGGACGAGAACTCACCCAATGCCCTGGTCAGCTACTACACCAAGGGCTCACTGGTTGCGCTGGGGCTGGATATCACCCTGCGCCAAGCCACTGATGGCAGGCGTTCGCTGGATGATGTCATGCATCTGCTCTGGGAGCGTTACGGACGCGACTTTTACCAGGGCGGCGGGAAAGGTGTTCCGGAAAAGGCGTTGCCCGGCCTTATTCGCGAAGCAACCGGCATCGATGTGTCGTCGTTTATCGAGCGCTATGTTATGGGCCGCGAAGACGTACCGCTCGATACCTTGCTGGCCCATCAGGGTATTGCGCTCAGTTGGAAGCCGACAAACAATCTGCCCTCGCTGCAGGCTCGCATCAAGGTCGAACAGGGGGAATCAAAGCTTGCCACCGTTTACGAGGGTGGCGCCGCACACCAGGCCGGCCTTTCCGCTGGCGATACCCTGATTGCCCTGGACGGTCTGAGGGTTAGCGATGCGGCGTCTTTGAACCAATTGCTGGCGGCGTATCAGCCAGGCGATGTCGTGCAAGCCCATGTATTCAGGCGTGACGAATTGCGTGTTTTCAGCCTCACGCTGGCGGCGCCGCCTGAAAGCGAATGCGTGCTCACACGCATCGAACCGGCACCCGGCACTCAATAAATACGGTCGGGCGTTGCCAGAAGGATTCAGCGCCCCGCTTCGACCCTGGCCTGTATCGCTTTGGCGGCGGTCACCCCGTCCGCCAAGGCAGTTACGACACAAGGATGCTGGCGCTGGGCGACTTCGCCTATTGCATACACGCCGGGGAAGCTGGTCTGGGCGGTGGCCTGATCCGTGGCAATAAAACCCCGTGCACTGCGCCTCAGGTTCAGGGTAGCGGCAAAGCGCGTGCACGGCTCCCAACCATAGAACACCATGATCAGGTCGTACGGTTGGCCATTTACCGTGCGGGCCTGCGCATCAACGACATAGTCGCCGACTGTGACAGCGTCCAGCGGGAATTGATGCACGAACTGGCGCTGCGCCCTGACGGTGCGCGCAAACAGGCGAACAGTACGGGCGCCATGCTCCAGCGCATAGAGCGCATTTTCGAAAGCATTATCGCCGCCGCCCAAGACCGCAATCTTTTTGTTGCGAAAGTCTTGGGCAACGATATGGCTGCCCGGGCCTGTGAGAATGCCATCCGTTTGCGGAACAGATGCCGTGCCTGCCGGAATGCCGCCCGGACAATGACCTGCCTGCCTTGTCCGCAGAGCAGTGTTCTCTGCCTGAGCCAGCGCGCGCGCGCGCACACCCGTCGCCAACACCAAATGGCGGGCATACAGCGGATCGGGCAGGCCCGCCACGCGCAGCGCAAAACCAGAGGCGAGCGTATCGGCTGCCAAGGCCATGGCATCGACGCGCTCAACCCGACTGGAGAGTCGCGTATCCACACCCGCCTGTGTCAGGCTTCTTGCAAGATTGGCAGCGACCTCGGGACCTGTTGCACCGGGCAGCGACGCATTCCACTCATCGGCAAACGGATGGCTGCGACACAGGCCGCCCACCGCGTCGCCTGACTCGAGCAGCACAGGCTGCAAGCCCAGGCGCGCGAGCCAGACTGCGCAGGAAACGCCTGCCGGCCCGGCGCCCACAATTGCCGCGTCATAGGGGATAGTGCCTGCGTTCATATGAATTCCAACATACAATTCAATCTATTCTACAAGGCCCGACTATGCCCACACGACGCGTTTTCTTTTCGCAGCTTGCGCTCGACGCACGCATCGGTATCCTCGAACACGAACTGCGCGCAACCCAGCCACTGCATATCGATGCCGAGTTCGACGTCGACGTCACGCAGGAAGTACACGACCAGAATATACAAACCGTGCTCGACTATCGCCTGTTGCGCAACGCTGTCGTCGATGAGTGCACCAGATCGCACGTCAATCTGCTCGAAACGCTGAGTGAACGCGTGGTGGAACGCATTCTGGCTGATTTCCCCGCCGTGCAGCACGTTAAAATACGCATCAGCAAGCCACTGGCGTTTTCCGACTGCGCTTCCGTGGGTATAGAGCTCCAGCGCGGGCGCTGATCCTCACAGCGACACCATTCCCATTTGCCATGCAATCCGATACGCTTCAGACAACCATTACTGACTCTCCAGACGCCGACAGCCGCCGCGCCCAAAAGCAGCGGCACAACGACAACAAGCTGGCCAAGCGTCTTATACGCGAAACCGGGCGCGCCATCAACGATTTCAACATGATCGAAAATGGCGACAAGGTCATGGTCTGTCTTTCGGGCGGCAAGGATTCCTACAGCTTGCTGGACATCCTCCTGACGCTGAAAGCGCGGGCGCCCATCGACTTCGACATCATTGCCGTCAATCTCGACCAGAAACAGCCCGGTTTTCCTGACCATATCCTGCCTGAATACCTGCGTGGCCTGGGCGTCCCCTTCCATATCGAAACGCAAGACACCTATTCCATCGTTACCCGGGTCATCCCCGAGGGCAAGACCATGTGCTCGCTATGCTCGCGGCTGCGGCGCGGCATTTTGTACCGGGTCGCCAGCGAACTGGGCGCAACCAAGATCGCGCTGGGCCATCATCGCGACGATATCCTCGGCACCTTCTTCCTGAACCTGTTCTACGGCGGGCGCATGAAGGCCATGCCGCCCAAGCTGATGTCCGACGATGGCAAGCATATCGTCATCCGCCCGCTGGCCTATGTGCCTGAAAAAGACCTGATCAGCTATGCGCAATACAAGCAGTTTCCCATCATCCCCTGCAATCTGTGCGGTTCACAGGAAAACCTGAAACGCAAGGAAGTGACCCGCATGATTGCAGAGTGGGACCGCAGTTTCCCCGGGCGCTCCTGGAATATATTTGGCGCCCTGTCGCGCGTTGTGCCCACCCACCTGATGGACCGCGAGCTGTTTGATTTCGTGGGCATCACGGCCAATGGCGAATCGTTCGAGAACGGCGACAAAGCATTTGATGCCGAAGACTTCGATGTGCCGCCACCCTCGGCTGCCCACCTTGACGATGACGCGCCCGACAACAATGGCGGCCTCGACACACTGATTCCCAGGATTGTTGCGCGGTCACGCCATCAACCCTGATGTCTGCGGGACTGACAAGCAAGCAGTGTGGATGTTACCCTTGAAAAAGATGAAGCACGTTGACCACGTGCTTTTTTCTTTTTGCACATCGCCAGAGGGAGACAGCCGAGTGAAGCTGAGTACGGCCAACGACACTTTGAGCCGGCGCATCTGGACGCGCCTGATGACACTGATGCCGATATTGCTGTTGATCAGCATGGTGGCAGCCGGAAATCCAACCTGGGCGGCAGAAGACACATCTGCTGCTGATTCAAGCCAGCCTGCCTCAAGCGAAGCAGGCCGCTCCAACCCATCCACACAGGAGGGCGCTGCGGTCGAAGGGGCGTCCTATGCCGCGCTGGCCAACCTGCTGGAGAACGACAAGACCAGAAAGCAGTTGATCGAGCAACTGCGCGCCATGGCCCCTTCTGACGGCGATGGCGCTTCATCATCCGCAACACCGGCTGTCGGCACGGAAGCATCCCCCCAGGCAGAAGCCGACCTTCCTCTCTCGCAGCGCCTTGCCCTGCAGCTGGAGAACTTCACCACGAGCCTGGCCAAGGACTTCTCGCAAACCAACGAAGTCATCAAGGCACTGGCGACAGGGCAATCCGTACCCGGCGCCCCCATACAACGCGCTGCGCCCGCGCTCAAAGTGCTGCTCGCCACGGTGATTGCCGTGCTGGTTGCCTACCTGCTGCTGCGTCTGGTCGCCAAGGTCGGCTTTACCCGGCTGAACGTATGGATACAGAAAGACAATGGCCAGCCATTGTTCGGCCCGCGCGTCCCCACGCCCGAAGAGAGCATGGGCCCCGCGCAGCGACGATTTCCCGGCGTACGCCTGAGTCGCAAGCTTCTGGGCGTTATCGCCGCCTTGCTTATTGATGTATCGGCCACCTTTCTCGCCGCGCTGGCCGGTTACCTTTGCGCGATCACACTTGCGCAAAGCAGCAGTCACACCACTTTTGCGCTCCAGTTCCTGAGCGCGTTCTTCATGATTGAAGTCGTCAAGGCCCTGTCGCGCGGCGTGTTCGCCACGCGGTACGATCACCTGCGCCTGCTGCCGATTTCCCCAGAAGCGGCAAACTACTGGAATCATTGGCTGACTCGCCTGATCGGGCTGACTGGCTACGCACTCATGGCCGTTGTGCCTATCGTCGAGGCCGTGTTCCTGCCGTCTGTCGCGCAGATCGTTGGCCTGCTGATCATGCTGGGCATTTATATCTATGCGGTAAGGGTTGTCTGGAGCAACCGGAAAACGGTACGCACCGGCCTGCTGCACCACGCAGAATCATCCAGCATTGCGATACTGGGAACGCTGTTGAGAGTACTGGGGCGATTGTGGCATGTGCTGGCCATCGCTTACTTCACCGTGCTGCTGGTTGTCAGCCAGACCAATCAGCACGAAGCGCTTGAGTTCATGGCCAGCGCCACAATACAGAGCGTGGCAGCTGTCATCCTGGGCATGCTGCTGGGCGGCATCCTTACCCGATTGTTGGCGCATCGCCTGGCCTTGCCGGATCGCTGGCGGCAGTCTTTCCCATCGCTGGAACGACGCCTGAACTCCTACGTACCTGCGACCCTAAGAATGGTGCGCCTGCTGATTCTGATCATTGTGTCCCTCGTTGTGCTCGACGCCTGGCATGCGTTCGATTTGGTCGGATGGCTGGAATCCGCGAGCGGCCGCACTGTTGTGGGACACCTGTTTCGCATCGCCATCATTCTTGGCTTTGCCGCGCTGAGCTGGACCATTGTCGCCAGCATCATTGAACACCGCATGGGTGGCCAGGGGGTCAGGCGGGCAACCGAACGCGAAAAAACGCTGTTGATGCTGTTCCGCAATGCGACGGCCATTGTGATCGCGACCATGACAATCCTGATCCTGCTGTCGCAGATAGGTATCAATATTGGCCCACTCATTGCGGGCGCCGGCGTCGCGGGCCTGGCCATCGGTTTTGGCGCGCAGAAGCTGGTGCAGGACGTCATCACGGGGGTGTTCATCCAGCTGGAAAACGGCATGAACACGAACGATATCGTTGAGGTCGCCGGGCTGTTTGGCACAGTCGAGAAAATCACGATTCGTTCCGTCATGATACGGACGCTGGATGGCGGCTTTCATCTGATTCCGTTTTCCGTTATCGATAGGGTGTCCAACCACACGCGCGATTTTGGCTATCACTACGGTGAATACAACATCGCGCATCGCGAAAGCGTCGACGAAGCCATTGCCCAGTTGCGCCTGGCCTTCCAGGATCTGAAAGCGGATGCCGCGTTGGCGCCGGAAATTCTGGAAGACATTGATATTCCGGGCGTAACCGCCCTGAACGAACGGGGCTTTACGATACGCGTGCTGATCAAGACGACGCCGGGCAATCAATGGGCTGTGCAGCGTGGCTTCAATCGGTATGTGAAGCAGCGCTTTGACGCTGCCGGTATCGAACTACCGTATCCGCAGACGGTCGTGCACTTCGGGCGCGACAAGTCCGGTTACGCCGCCCCCGTCGATGTGCGGGGCGTGGATGCGATGAAAGAAAAACTGGAAGGCGCCGTGCCTGCACCGGGACAGACAACGCGGCCTACGCCCAAGCCCGCTACGTAAGAACAAAGCAGAGGTGTCCTTCGACGCACGTCAAAGAACTGGGCGGTGGGCTTATTCGTCAGGCATCAAACCCTGTGCGGCAAGCCTTGGGGGTGCCGCGGGAGGCACTCCATTTAGCAAATCACGCCCACGGCAGCGTAAACGTTTTGCCATTGGTGAAGGACTTGATGGCTTCCTGCACGCCTTCCTTGTAGCCCAGGCCTGAATCCTTGATGCCGCCAAACGGCGTGAGCTCAATGCGATATCCTGGCACTTCCCAGATGTTGACATTGCCCACATGCAGCTCGTTGGCGAACCGCGTGGCGTAATCCATGCGATTGGTGCAGACCCCTGAGGACAAGCCGAAGGCGGTGCCATTGGATATACGGATGGCGTCGTCTATATCTTTGAAGACGATGATAGGCGACACCGGCCCAAAGGTTTCTTGGCGCACCAGGGCCATGTCCGGATGGACATTGTCCAGCACCGTCGGCGAGTACAGCGCGCCGTCACGATGATTGCCGATCAGCAATCGCGCACCCTGAGACACCGCCGCATTGACGCGCTGTTCGAACAACATGGCAGCCGCCTCATCAATCACCGTACCCATGTCGGTGTCGGCATCCATGGGATCGCCATATCGCCAATGCCTCGTTTTTTCTACCACCATTTCGGTAAACTCGCCCACCAACGAAGCGTGCACCAACATGCGCTTGACGGCGGTGCAGCGCTGGCCCGAGTTTTTGTAAGAGCCTTGCACAGCCAGCTCCGCAGCGCGCTCGATGTCTGCGTCTTCCATGACGATGAGCGGATCGTTTCCGCCCAGCTCCAGCACAATACGCCGGTACCCTGCCCTGGCTGCTATATGTTTGCCGATGGCCACGCCACCCGTGAACGTGATGAGATCAACATGCGGATTGCCGATCAGCTCGTCTGCAATCTCGCGAGGATCGCCCGTGACAATCTGCAGCATTTCCGGCGGCAAGCCCGCCTCGTAAAGCAGCTCGGCAAAATAACAAGCCGACAAAGGCACTTTTTCGGATGGTTTTAGCACCATGCGGTTGTTCGTCGCAATGCTGGGCACAACCTTATGAGCCACTTGATTCATCGGATGATTGAAAGGGGTGATGGCCGTAATCACGCCCTGCAGCGGTTCGCGCATGGTAATGACTTTGCGGCGCTTTCCGTGCGGCGTAAGATCGCAGGAGAAGACCTGCCCATCGTCGCGCAAGGCCTCGTTGGCGCCAAAATTGAGCACATCGGCCACGCGCCCTATTTCGTAGATGGCGTCTTTCTGGCAAAGCCCTGATTCCAGACTGATGAGACGCGCTGCTTCGGCAAGGCGCATGCGCAACATTGCGGCGGCGCGATTCATGATGTCAGCGCGTTCGTAACGGCTCAACGCGGGTCGATACGCCTGTGCAATGCGGAATGCTTCGCGGACCTGATCGACGGTGGCCATCGCCACGACGCCAATGCGGGCCCCGGTATAAGGGTGATGAACGTCGAGAAAACGCTCACTATGTGCGGGCTCGCCACCCAGGAGTAAGGGCTTTGTCATGAACAAGGGATGATCCTGAACCAAAGCTTGCTCCATTCAAACAGTATATGCCTGGCCGGCGTGCATCATGCATCCGGCCTGCGCGTATCACGCCATCCCCGTCCAATGAGGGCCCGGGATATTGATATCAAACATTTCCAGCACGCGGGCGACGGTGTGATCCACCATTTCGTCCAGCGTTTTGGGATGGTGATAAAACGCTGGCAAGGGCGGGAAGATGATGCCGCCCATTTCGGTCACAGACGTCATGTTGCGCAAATGCGCAAGATTGAAAGGTGTTTCGCGCACCATCATGACCAGCCGGCGGCGCTCTTTAAGCGTCACATCGGCCGCCCGTGTGATCAGGTTATCGGAAAACCCGTGGGCAACTGCCGCTAGCGTACGCATGGAGCACGGCACCACAACCATGCCGGCGGTGGCAAACCCACCGCTCGCCAGCGCAGCACCTACATCGCGAAAACTGTAGACTTTGTCAGCCAGCGCATGCACCTGCTGCCTGTCCATGCCAAGCTCGTACTTGATATTGAGCACACCCGGCGGCGAAACCACCAGGTGCGACTCAACATCGGCTACGCCCCGCAGTGCCTGCAGCATGCGCACCGCATAAATGGCCCCCGTTGCCCCCGTAACGCCTATAACCAGCCGGCGCAGCGTGTTCACGCAAGCGCCCCAGCCTCTTTCAGCGTGGTTTCGAGCTCGCCGTTTTCGTACATCTCGGCAATGATGTCCGACCCGCCAACGAATTCGCCGCCAACGTACAGTTGGGGAATCGTGGGCCAGTTGGAAAATTCCTTGATGCCCTGGCGAACCTCGTCGTCGTCCAGCACGTTGACGGTAACCAGCTTGGTCACGCCAGATGCCTTGAGCACCTGGATGGCACGGCCGGAAAAGCCACACTGTGGAAACTGGGCTGTGCCCTTCATGAACAGCACTACCGGATTGGAAGTCACTGTCTCGCGGATGAAATCTTGAACGTCGCTCATGATGCTCTCTATCGGGAAAATGTTGTCCCCTGAGGGAAAAAACTAATTATAAAGACCGCCGGTCACGCGCTCGATTCCGGCAAGATCCGCACTACTGTTTACCTGCCCGAACCCCGAACGGAGCAGGATATCGCGCACTGCGGCCGATTGATCCCAGCCATGCTCCATGTACAAGCCGCCCCCTGGTTTTAGCCACTGCATGGCGCCTTGCGCAATGGCCTGCAGATCAGAGAGCCCATCTGCGCCGTCTGTCAGGGCCTGGGCAGGCTCGAACCGTACATCACCCTGCTGTAAATGGGTATCGGCGGCAGCAATATAAGGAGGATTGGACACGATCAGATCGTATTTGTTCGCGAGGGAGATGGGTTTAGGGCCGGCGCCGTTGTCCGTATTATCCGGACGCAATAGTGCATCGTACCAAGTCCCGCAGAAAAACTCGACCCGGGCCCCCAAAATCCTGGCATTTTCAACGGCAATAGCGAGGGCGCGGGGGCTGATGTCCGTTGCCGTGACTTGCGCCGCAGGGCATTCAAGCGCGAGGGAGACCGCAATGGCACCCGACCCCGTCCCCAGATCCAGAACACGGAGCACGGGGGTTTCCCCCTGCGCTACGCGGTCGCGGGTCTGCTGTTCGCGCATCCGGAGGAACCGCAGCGCGAGCTCCACCAGCAGTTCTGTTTCAGGCCTGGGAATCAATACATCCGGCGTTATACGGAATTCGCGGCTCATGAATTCCCGGCTGCCCAGAATATAGGCCATCGGCTCGCCGTGCAGCCGGCGCTGCTCCAGCTTGCGGAACCGTGCTATCTGTTCAGGCGGCAGCGTGTCAGTGTCGTGCGCAATCAGCCAGACACGCGGCACTTGCAGCACATGCTGCCACAGCATTTGCGCTTCGAGCCGGGGCAGGCTCGATACGCGCATCAGGCTGCGCAGGCTATCGCCCATGGCTCAGTCCTGCCCCAGTGCGGCCAGTTGCGCCGCCTGATGCTCTGCCAGCAGCGCACCAGTGAGCTCGTCCAGATCGCCTTCCATGATGTAGCCCAGCTTATACAGCGTGAGGTTGATGCGGTGATCCGTCACACGGCCTTGCGGGTAGTTATAAGTGCGGATGCGCTCGGAGCGATCTCCCGACCCCACCAGGCTCTTGCGCTGGGCCGCCTCCTTGTCGTGCACCTCCTGCTGCTGCTTGTCTTTGAGCCTTGCGGCAAGCACCTGCATGGCCTTGTCCTTGTTGCGGTGCTGCGAGCGATCGTCCTGGCATTCGACGACCAACCCCGTGGGAATGTGTGTGATGCGCACGGCAGAGTCTGTCTTGTTGATGTGCTGCCCACCTGCACCGCTGGCGCGAAAGGTATCGATGCGCAAATCATTGCTATTGATGACAATATCGCTTTGCTCATCCGCCTCCGGCAGGATGGCCACCGTGCAGGCTGAGGTGTGTATACGGCCCTGTGTCTCGGTTTCGGGCACTCGCTGAACGCGATGCGCGCCCGATTCGAACTTCAACCGGCCGTAGACCCCATCGCCATCAACCCGGGCAATCACTTCTTTGTAACCACCCACCTCGGACTCGCTGGCAGACATGATCTCGACCCGCCAATTGTTGCGCTCGGCATACCGACTGTACATGCGCAGCAAATCACCCGAAAACAAGGCACTCTCGTCGCCCCCCGTGCCTGCACGGATTTCCAGAAATACGCTGCGGCTGTCGTCGGGGTCTTTCGGCAACAACAGCACCTGCAGCTCGCTCTCAAGCTCTTCGATCCGAGCCTTGCCCAGCTTCAGCTCCTCTTCGGCCATGTCCCGCATTTCGGGGTCCGACATCATTTCCTGCGCCGTCTGCACGTCCGCTTCAGCCGATTCATAGGCATTGAAGGCGATGACAACAGGCTCGAGTTCCGCCCGTTCCCGCGAAATCTTGCGAAAGCGGTCCATATCACTCGCGATCTCGGGTTCGGCAAGCAATGCATCAACTTCGATCAACCGGTGAGCAAGCTGCTCCAGCCGGTTTCGCATAGAGGTTTTCATAAGCAAAGGGGGGGTTAATGCGGTGAAAAGACACAGATGCAGGTGAGCATCCGCAAGGCAAGGCAGGACAGGCGCAGCGGCGCTAACGCCGACGGTCGACGCGCGGCAGGAGTCGCGGCAACAATGCCATCAGTTGCTGGCGCTCTTCGGTTTCGCTGCGGTTGAGCGCCGCCAGCGGTCCATGCATGTATTTTTGCGTCAGGCCATGGGCCAGTTGCTCGAGCACCAGTTCCGGCGATTCGCCACGCGCCAGTGCACGCCGTGCGCGTTCCAGCTCAGACTCGCGAACCAGGTCTGCCGCTTGCTGGATGTCGAGTATGGCCGGCACGATTTCCCGGCTTTGCATCCAGTGCATAAAGCCCTGGACTCGGGTTTCGATAATGGCTTCGGCCTGCACCACCGCCGCGCGGCGGGCATCCGTGCCACTCTGAACCATGCGCCCGAGGTCGTCGACAGAATATAGGTAGACGTCTGCCAGACGACCGACTTCGGTTTCGATATCGCGCGGCACGGCCAGATCGATCATGACCATGGGCCTATGCCGGCGCACCTTGGTCACCCGCTCTACCATACCCAACCCGAGTATGGGGAGCGTACTGGCCGTACAGGACACAATCACATCAAACTCGGCCAACTTGTCGGGGATGTCCGACAGTTTCATGCTTTTGGCCATGAAACGGGTTGCCAACGTATCCGCACGCTCGAGCGTGCGATTTGCCACAACCATGCCCTTAGGCTTGGTCGCGGAAAAGTGCGTGGCGCAGAGCTCGATCATTTCGCCGGCGCCAATGAACAATACATTGGACTCGGAAAGATCGCCCAGTACGCGCTCAGCCAGACGAACCGCCGCCGCCGCCATGGACACCGAATGCGTGCCGATGGCCGTTTGCGAGCGAACTTCTTTGGCGACCGAGAAGGTGCGCTGGAAGAGCTGATGCAAGAGCGTGCCGAGTGCGCCAGCCTGCTCGGCTGCGCGTACGGCGTCTTTCATCTGGCCAAGAATCTGCGGCTCGCCCAGCACCATGGAGTCAAGCCCGCTGGCCACACGAAAAGCGTGGCGTACGGCGTCGTTCTGATGATATTGATACAGATGCGGCTGAAGACTGCCCGCTTCAACGCGATTGAACTCTGCCAGCCAGGAGGGCAGATGCTCTTGCACCTGCGGCTCGGCTGCGCAGTAGATCTCGGTACGGTTACAGGTAGACAGAATGGCGGCTTCTTTGACTGAAGCGCCGAATGCCGACCGCAGGCCGTCGAGCGCAGGCTTGACCACATCGAGCGGAAACGACACGCGTTCCCGCACCGAAACCGGGGCGGAAACGTGGTTCAAGCCAAAAGTAAGGACGTCGACTGCCATGGATATGTTACAAGCGTGCGCATACGCACTTGAGGACACTCCCGATTATAGTCCTCTTGGCCTCTTCCTGATCTGTTTGGGGGTGTTTCCGGGACAATTTGCCCCAGCCGCGTCGTGTATTGGCCGCAAAATACAGCCAGGATCAAGTTAACACGGCATTTTCGGCTAGCTTATTGAAAATGATACCTATTTCCGCTGAAAATTCGTCATTTATCCAGCGTATGTCTTAGAATGGGCATCTTCTCAACCGGGGCAATCTAGGTTTTTGTGCGTTGATCAGAGACCCGGAAACGAAGCAATATACGGCCACCTGCACATATCCGAATTTTCGTGTATGATTTCGCCTTTCGTTGGCCTGGTAGCTCAGTCGGTAGAGCAGAGGATTGAAAATCCTTGTGTCGGTGGTTCGATTCCGCCCCAGGCCACCATCTTGCTGTTCCAGCACGCTTCAAAACATCCCAAAACGCAGAAATATCAATATCTTAGGCGACAGTCATCGCCCAGGACGTCTCACTGCGCGTCGCTATATCCCGCATTTGTCTGTACCCCAGTTTGTACCCCACAATGGTTTCGTGAAAAACAGCCTTTGGGGGTACAAGTCTTGGGCTTACTAAGCGAAACACAGATCAAAGCGGCCAAGCCTGGCCAGAAGGAATACCTACTGAATGACGGGGACAATCTGTACCTGCGTGTGCGAACCACGGGTAAGGCCTGGATTTACCGTTACATGAAGGATAGCAAGCCCATCAAACTTGGGATGGGGCCATACCCGGAAGTTTCCCTCGCGCAGGCACGAGCCAAGGCATACGAAGCCAACAGTCAACGAGCCAATGGCCTGGACCCGAAAGAAGTCCGTGAGCACCAGGAAGAGCTGGCTCGAATCGCTCGTCTGCATACCTTCGAGTTACTAGCCCGCGCCTGGCACACCAGTGCCAAGAAAGACCGCGAATGGTCGGAGGACTACGCCCAGAAAGTCATCCGACATTTGGAAATCCACATCTTCCCATGGGTAGGACACAAACCAATTGAGGTGATTCTGCCCACAGAAATTGTCCGGTGCCTGCATCGTCCGAAGGATCGCGGCAATCTGGAAACTGCCCAGCGTGTGCGCGAGGCCGTTCAGCACGTCTACCAATACGCTGTAGACGTGGGAGCGCTGGAGCCGAGCAAGAATTTCGTCAACAAGAACACCGGCGGCCTGCCACCGCCACGCAGTCGGCATTTCGCAGCGATTACCGAACCTGCCCAACTTGGGCAACTGCTCCGCGATATTCGCAGCTACCACGGCCATTTCATCACGCGATGTGCATTGAGGCTTGCGCCCATGATGTTTCAGCGGCCGGGCCAGATCCGGCTCGCTGACTGGGAGGACATCAACTTTGAAGTTGAACTATGGCGCTGTCCGCCCGAGAAAATGAAGATGCGTGAGTGGCAAAAACGGGATAGCCGTACGCCGGCACACATCGTACCGCTACCTCGCCAGGCCTTGGAAGTTCTGCGGGAACTATATCCATTGACTGGCCCCACCGGCCCCGTGTTCCGTAGCATGTCACGACGTTCGGAGAAAAGCCGCTACATCAGCGATAACACGATTAACGCGGCGCTGCGCACCATGGGCTATGACACGAAGGAAGAAATCACCGGTCACGGCTTTCGCGCCACAGCACGCACGATGATCCGCGAACATCTGGGCTGGGAGCCCGACGTCATCGAACGCCATCTGGCCCACACTTCAGACGAAGAGCTCGGCAGCAGTTATGACCGCGCAGCCTTCATTGCCCAGCGCAAAACGATGGTGCAGCAATGGGCCGACTTTCTGGATGAGCTGGAAGTTGGGCAGATGCCTATGCCCGAGGACAACATACTGCAATTCATCCGTCATCGGCCACGGCCTGCGCTACGGGTCGGGACATGACGAAACTTAGGGCATTGCTATCTGGTGGCAATGCTCAAGTGACGACTGACTGTATCTCCCAAGGAACCTACCCATGAATGAGTCCCTTTCTGAAGTCATCCGCATCCGAGTGACTCCCTCCCATGCCGCTCGTCTGGGCGAGGCGGCAGCTCTCTCAGGGCTGTCCCTCTCGGATTACATGAGGAGGCGACTGTCCGCCGATGACATGCTGCAGGAAGAATTGACGCTGTTGCGTCAGATCGTGGCAGACCTGGGTCATCTGCGCGATACCCGTCTGGCCGCCATCGAAACCGCCCATCTGCTGCGCGCCATGGCCAAGCCTGAACACATTGCCATCGCGCAACAAACACTGCAGCATCAACGCTGATTCTTACTGGACGTAGTCAAACTATCCCTGAAATGGTATATTAACGTGAAGCCTGCCCCTATAAAACCGCTTTTTTGGCTTGGTAGCAGCAAGAAAGATCTGCTGGCGTTACCTGTGCCAGTACGGAAATTCTTTGGCCATGTTCTTGATACCGCCCAACGAGGTGAACAGCACGAAGCAGTAAAGGTGCTGAGTGGCTTCGGCAGCGCAGGTGTACTGGAGATCATCGAAGACGACTCCGGCAGCACATACCGAACCGTCTACACCGTGCGGTTCTCTGAGGCCGTGTTTGTGCTGCATGTCTTTCAAAAGAAGAGCAAGCGCGGTATTGAAACGCCCAAGCCAGATATGGACATCATTCGCCAGCGCCTCAAAGCCGCCGCCCTCGTTGCTCAGGAGTTGAAAAAATGACTAAACGCATTGTTGCAGGAGTTGAAATCGAGGCCAGCTCGGGCAATGTATTCGCAGACCTCGGCCTACCCGATGCCGAGAAGCTACAGATCAAATCGGGGCTGACTACCGAAATCGCCAAAGCCATTCGGGAGCGTGGACTTACCCAAGTCGAAGCGGCACAGCGCATGGGTCTGACACAACCCAAAGTATCGAGTCTGCTGCGCGGTGAGTTCTCAAATCTATCCGAGCGCAAGCTGATGGACTGCCTGAACCGCCTGGGCTATGACATAGAAATTCGCCTGCGTAAAACACCGGAGACAGTCGGCCATCTGATGCTGACTCATGCCTAAGACTATAGCCGTACAGGCTGCGGGCCATGGCCAAGCCTGAACAAATCGCCATCGCCCAACAGAATCTCCAGCGTCAACGCTGATTCGTCCTCGGCCTGTTCCAAGGCCTGCCGTACCCATTCCCGGAGACATCTTCATGCACACCCTTCCCGCCTTGCGGGCTGGGGCGCTGGCGCTCGCCTGCGTCCTGGCTCCTGTCACTCATGCTGCCGACACCGCTGACCTGCTCACGGGCGTCCCCCGCCTAGCCTGCGAAGCAACGCTCTGCCTGTCTTCCAGCTTGCGACCGGGCGAATGCAGTCCATCCCTGGACCACTACTTCGACATCAGGAAGTACAACAAGCACGGCCTGGACTGGTCTGCTACCGTCTCAGCGAGACGTTCCTTTCTATCCCAGTGTCCCGCGTCCGGCGACTCAGGCATGTCAGAGCGCATTGATGCCATATCACGCGGTGCTGGCAAATGCGACGCGGAATTCTTGAACCAAACCTATGCCGATACGGCGTACAAATGGCGCAAGCGTGAATACGGCGGTGACAGCGGTCAGACCGTCTACGAAGTCCATCCGCTACCTACAGTCACACTCGACCAGCTACCCACCTATTGTGTCGTTTACAACGATCACGCCTGGACGTATGAGCTGTCTGTACGCTACGTCGGCAGGCCAACCATGGGCGGGCATTGGGTCAAAGCCGAAGAATTCGAAGCGGCACAAGCCAAATGGGATGCCGACCATAGCGGGTTATGGGCGAAAGGCTGGAATTTTTCCCTAACGAATCCCAGACACCGGCGTGGACGCTGAAGGAGCCAGGCATGATCGCAGAAATAGCAGCCTTGGCCCTCACCTGCGCGCCCAACATCCACCCAGTCACCCTGCATGCACTGATTCGTCATGAATCCCGAGTCCAGCAGTACGCCATCGGCGTCAACCGCAAGGGCCAGCACCTTCGACGGCAACCTCAAACCTTGGCCGAAGCGACCACAGTCGCTGATCGCCTCATTGACCAAGGCATTGACTTCGATGCCGGGCTGGGACAGATCAATGTTCGCAACTGGGCGTGGTTGAATCTGGATAGCAAGACCGTCTTTGATCCCTGCCGCAACTTGGCGGCTGCCCAGACAGTACTGGCAGAGTGCTATGCCAGAGCGCTACCCCGACAGACGGACCCGCAGCATGCCTTACGCGCCGCACTGTCCTGCTACAACACCGGCAATTTCAAGCGTGGTTTCACCAATGGCTATGTCGGCAAAGTACTGGCCCAAGCCAAGATCAAGGTTCCTGCCTTGGCACCGTTGAAAAACGAAACGGCCGAGCCCGCGACAAAGGCCACGCCGGCAGAGCCAGCGCAGAAACCCGATCAAGGACCACCGGCTCCACCAGAAGGCGCACCGGACGGTTTCAGCGCCAATCCGGCAACCGACGGTTTTTCACAAACGCGTGACGACGAGCCAGAAAGCAGCGCTAACTCCGACACCTGACGCACTTTTGGCCAACGTGGCCGCGCTTATTCCTTTTCTTACCAACCACCACCCCTGCGCCACTTGGTCCCCAGGGGCAGGAGTCTTTACATGTCTCTACTGACACGCATCAAGAACGCTATGTCCTTCCTACGGATCATCAGTAAACCGACTACAGCCGCACTACTGCTCGGTATCCATCAGGCTGCATTTGCACAATCCATCGGCGGACTTTCCCGAGCGCAAACGACATTGCAGACCCTCCGAGACAATCTGGATGTCATCCTGCCCATTGCGGCCATCATCATCGGCGTCATCATTTTTGTACTGTATTCCGCAGAGGTCATGCGTAAAGACGATGCCATTCGTTGGGGCATTGGCGTGCTGCTGGCCGGATCCGTTGCCGAACTGGTTGTGTTGCTTTGGAGGTAAGCCATGGCAACCAACACCTATCCGGTCTTTAGAGGACTGGGCCGCAAGGCCACCTTCATGGGCGTTCCCACCAAGCTATTACTGGGTGCCTTTACCTGCGTAGCCATAGTCGCCATGACGGCAGGTCTGGCCTGGTGGGGCTTGCTCTTCATCGTCATACCCACGCTCGCCATTCTCACCCGCGATGATGATAAAGCGCTGGATGTGCTGTGGCTCGAATTGAAAACGCGACGACGCAATCGCAATCAACGCTTCTGGCAGGGCTCCAGTTACGCCCTGCAAGGCTATCACCGGCGTCGGCCCTGGCGCTCGCTCATCAAGTAAAGGATGTTTCCGTGACTGCTGCTACCACCCTGGCCGTGGACGAACGGCGCGTCTCGCGCTATCTGCCCTACTCCCACCATGTCACCGACCAGATCATTGCCTGCGACAACCATGAATACCTGGCGGTCATTAAGGTAACGGGCCGTGCGCCGGATGCCTATGCACAAGATGAGCTGAAGGATTGGATCGAAGCGCTGCATAACGTACTACGCGGCTTGCCCATGGGATCGCTTGGCCTGTACTCCCACATCGTGCGCCGCCGCGTCACGGAATACCCCGACAGCACTTTCAGCCAGCCCTTTGCTTCCCGGTTCGATGCTGCCTACCGTGCCACGTTCGATGCCTCGGGCCTCATGATTAACGATCTATACCTGACGGTGCTTATTCACCCAGTACAGGATCCAATACTGGGTACATTCGCCAGTCTGGAAAAAGCCGACGCGCCACGCATTGCGCACTGGCAAGCCGAATCCATCGAACGCCTGAACGGCATCATACGTGCCTTGAGCGCTGGCCTGTACCGCTACGATCCACAAACCCTGAGCATCGTAGATCGCAAGGGCTTTGCCTTCAGCGAAGCCGCCGAGTTCCTGGGATTTCTGCTTTCCGGTACGCACCGGCCCGTACCAATCAGCCGAGAACGCTTGCGTGACACGCTGCCCTACGCCAGACCGATCTTTGGCCGCCATGGAGAATTGGGCGAACTGCGTACCGTCGCCAGCTCCCGCATCTTCGGCATGATGGAGCTGCGCGACTACCCGGAAGCCACAAAACCGGGACACCTGGATCGGCTACTGGGCCTGCCGCACGAATTCGTGCTCACCCAATCGTGGGGCAGCCATACTGGGGCCGCAGCCAAGAAGCTGGTCAAGAAGCATCACAAGCTACTGGTCGATTCCGGCGACGATTCGATCAGCCAGGTCACCCAACTGACTGAGGCCATGGACGACCTGACGTCAGCGCGCCTGGGTCTGGGCGACCATCACGCCACGATGCTGATTTATGGCGACACGGCTGAAGGGGTGCGCCAGGCCTTGGCCCAGACCGCCACGGCGCTGGCCGAAGAGGCGGTCGGCTTCCGGCCACTGGATCGAGCGCTGGAAGCCGGATTCTGGGCGCAACTGCCCGGTAATTGGCACTGGCGGCCACGCCCGGTGCCCATCACATCGCTCAACTTCCTGTGTTTTTCCAGCCTGCATAACCAGTTGACCGGCAAACCGGTCGGCAACCCCTGGGGGCCAGCGGTCACGCTGCTCAAAACTCAAACCGGCAGCCCGTTCTTCTTTAACTTCCATGCCTCTACCGAGGACTTGGACGAAACCGGAAAGCGTCGTCCGGGCAACACCATGATCATTGGGATGACCGGCACGGGTAAAACCGTGCTGCAGGGAATGCTACTCACCCAGGCGCAGAAGTTTGGCGCAACGTGTGTTGTCTGGGACAAGGATCAGGGCATGCAGGTGCTCATCATGGCGCTGGGCGGCCGCTACTTCAACATCCGACTTGGTGAAGCAACAGGCTGGAATCCGTTCCAGATGGAGCCTACCAAAGGCAACGTCGCCTTTATGGTGCGCCTGGTCGTATTCCTGGCCGAGCGCCGGGGCGAAGCAGTCACCACACGGCAGCAGGCCGAGATCACGCAGGCCGTGCAGCAGCTAACCACCCTGATCGATCGAGAGGCCCGCACGCTATCGACTTTAAATACCTTGCTGCCCAATCCTTACAGTGAGGATGACACCACGAGCACCATCCATGCTCGCCTGGCCCCTTGGTGCCAGGGCGGTGAATACGGCTGGGTGTTCGATAACCCTACCGATGAACTGAGTCTAGCCACGGATACGGGCGAACCTGCCATCTTCGGATTTGATCTGACCGAACTACTCGATGATGACGCGGTACGGGGCGCAGCCACGATGTATCTGAAGCACCGCATTGATGCCCTGCACGATGGCCGACGCATCATCAATCTGTACGACGAGTGCCAGCACCCGTTGAAGGACAGGCATTTTCAGGAAGACATGCAAGATGCCAGCCGCACCATCCGCAAGAAAAACGGCGTGCTGGCCTTCGCTACCCAGGAGCCGGGGGCTATCACGGACAACCCGGTCGGCCCCTCCCTGGTTCAGCAGACAGCCACCTTGATTCTGCTGCCCAATCCCAGAGCCAAGGCCCGCGACTACATCGAGGGCTTCGGCCTGTCGCCCACTGAATTCGAACTGTTGAAGTCTTTGGGCGAGGCCAGCCGTAAATTTCTCGTCAAGCAAGGTTCAAGCGTCACGGTCGCGCAACTGGACTTGTCCGGCTGCGAAGACGAATTGCTGGTGTTCTCTGGCAGCCCCGACATGGCCGAGATAGCCGAGCAGGCCGTGACCCAGGCCGGGCGTGATCCGGCCGCCTGGCTACCCGTGTACCTGGACACCGTCAAACAAAACCGTCAGTTAACCGCCCTCTCATAAGAAGGTAGCCTATGAAACCAGATATTCATGATCGGGAAAAGCAGCTAGCAGCGCTTGAACACAACCAGCGCCAAGCACAGGCCCGCGACGATTTGCAAGCAACGAAAGATCAGGACTTCTATGCCCGCCTGGGGCTTTCCGGTCCGGACGCCGAAGCGGACACCCCAGATGATGCTTTTGTCGTTTCCATCCACTGCGAACGCTGGACACTTTCAGATCTGGAAGCAGGTGGAGTCAGTACCCACGACATCGAGCTCGACCGCGTCACCTTCAATGCCGATGACTTGGCGCGCCATAGCCGGGATTACGGAATTTCCGAACCATCGAGCACCGATCCCAGCATGACCCCGAACATCTGGTTCCGTTCCACGTATCCGCGCGAAGATCGTGCTTACTTTAAGCAAGGTGTAGAAAAATATTACAGCCTACACATCCACGAAGTGAACGGCCACCCACCTGGCTCCGCCGAGTATCAACGGGTGGCTGACTTGGTCGGCGTCCGCTTTGATCAAGCCGTACTAAGGCAGGAGCAGGAGCTCGAACAAGACGGGCCAGACCTATGCTCATGAATCCATTCAGCCTCCAACATATCCCTGCTCCGAATGACGACATGGGCGTACTTTGTCGGTACATCCTGAAACATAAACAAGCGCCCGACTGGCTTACAAAGGCTGGGCACGTTTGCAGCGTGACCGATGCCTGGGCAGCATTCAAACGCAGCCCGGCCCACCCCAACAACCGTTCACCATAGGAAACCCAATGAATCGACGACATTTCATCACTGCCGCTGGTGTCAGCGCCTTAGCAATTCTTGCGGGCTGCAAGACTGAGCCCAACGGAGAAAAATTCATCGGGTACTGGTTTTCGGACAATGGTCGCTATCCCCCAACCCTGGTTCACATTGAACGCAATGGCGACAGTTTTCTATTCACAGAAACCGCCTGGAATAATCTAGGCAAGGTTGGCTACCAATCCAATACTGCGCCTGCCACGCTCAAGGATTCAGACAATATTCTCGTAGTAGCCGACGCTGCTCAGGTGGCCTACAAAGAAGCAGATGATGAGATTGTTTCTGACAGCCTGAAGGCCCGGCGCATCACAGAAGCCGAATACCAAGCCGCCATTTCGAGAAAGTAGACCTTTACCGCTCGTTCCCGAGTACGGCACCAAAAGCGGCGACCCCGTTCGCCGTCATCATTTCCCCCTGGAGTCCTCATGACACGCTGCAAATTCCTTGCGGCAGGCATTGCCCTGTCCGCCGCCTTCCTGAGCCCAGCCCACGCCAGTGGTATTCCTACGGTCGATGCAGCCACCATCGCCCAACTGCAGGAACAATTGCTGACTGCCCGCGACCAGTTGAAGAACTTGACCGAACAACTACAAACAGCAAAAAGCCAACTGGCGGCTTTCACCCAGTCTAGCGGTTACGGGAATATCGCGAGCGATCTCGATATCCGCAATCAACTGCGCGCAGCGCTGCCATCCAGCGCCCAAGACCTCTTAGATCGCTCCGGCAGTTCGGGTCTTAACGGGGATGTCTCCCGAATCACTGATGATGTTATGGCACCAGTGGATTTCAGCGAGGATCGCCAACAGCTCTCAAAACGAGCACTGAATATTGAAGCCACGGCGAAGGCAATGAGCGAGCGTGCATACGACTCCATGACTCAACGTCTAGCTAATGTGGATACGCTACAAAGCAAAATTAACCAAACCACTAATCCCAAAGAGATCGCCGAATTGCAGGCTCGCATCCAGATTGAGCAGGCCAATATCACCGCAGAGCAGACACGTATTGAATTGGCGTCTCAGCAACTGGAAGCAGAACGTAACTTGTTGCAGGCAAGAGCCGAACGGGTCTATGGCGGCTGGTTTGGAAACAGTTCGGGATCGAACAGCCCCACCCTCCCTGCAGAATAGGTCCGAACATCATGGCCAGTCTCAACCCTCCCGTCGCACCTCCCTCAGCCCCTAGCGACATCGCACAATGGGTCACAACTCAGACTGAAAGCATCCTGAGCGATGCCATCAACAGTCCCATGCAAGCGCTATTTGAAGCGCTGATGCCCGTTATCGTGGTGGGCCTAACCCTGCAATTTGTCGTGTACGCATTTGCCCTTATGCACGGGCAGAGCAATATGACCGTGACTGAGTTCTTTCGTAAAGCAATTCTCGTGGTCATTATTTCAATGATTTTTGGTGCTGGTGGCCTGTATCAGGCCGACATCGCGAAGACGATGATCGCACTGCCAGACGACGTCACGCAATTGGCACTTGGCACAGGTGACGTAGCCTTGGAAGTAGACAGACTGCAGAATGAAACAAGCGAGGCATCCAATGCCATGCTCGGCGCGAGTAAACGCCCTTGGTACAACTTCATGCCTTCAACAAAGGAAGTCCTAGTTAGCATTCTGGCGACACTGCTGCGTATCAATGCTGCCGTAGTAGGCAGCATCATTATGGTGATTGTCGTGGTCTGCAAAGTAGGAATGGCCCTAGTCGTCGCCGCAGGCCCAATTTTCATTGCCGCCACGTTGTTTGAACCAACTAAGCAACTTTTCAACAGTTGGGTGTCTCAGGCACTGAACTTCATATTCCTGGCCTTGCTCGCCGGCCTTGTCTTTGGCCTCATCCTACAGCTCAATATTCAACTGATCCGCATGATCGCCGATCAGATAGAAACAGGTGTTTCTGACGTTCTCTCACTGTTCGGAGCTCAAGTGCTGGTTGGGGCTGCAAGCCTTGTCATCATGGTCATGATCCCAGGCCTCGCCGCCGGTCTCTCCAACGGCTTCGGCGCTCAGCTCGGTGTGGGTACCGCTGCCAAAGGGGCGTTCTCAATGCTACGGCTGCGTAGCATGCTGCGCCTGCGCGCCAAATAGGCAGTCCGCCTGTCGGCCCATGCCGGGCCAATCGCCATACCATCCATCCCCAATCCTTCTGCCGGTCCGGCAGGATAGGAACCTTTCTATGAAAAACCTCTTTGCCGCCCTCGCGCTGGCCGGGCTGCTGACTGGTTGCGCCTTTCATGCGCCCCAGCCGCCGCAACCGGCCGATACGTCACGCGTGCCAGTCAATGCCACGCCGCCTCTTTTCAAAGGAGTTTGACTCGTGTCCGCGCCACTTAAATCCGAAGACATTGCCGCCTACCTGGAGCAGTCGCGCGGCCTGGAACGCGATCACCTCGGTGAGCTCGTCAGTAGCCGTAAACGCGCTTGGCAGGTGGCCATCGGTGCTGGCCTGATCGCCCTGGCCTCCATTGCTGCTGTTGCGGGCCTTACCCCTTTGAAGCAGCCGCCTGAAATGTATGTAGTGCGGGTCGATAGCGCTACCGGCTCCATCGAACATGTCAGCAGCCTGGGCCAGCCGCTCGAAGACTACGGTCAGCGCATCGCCAAGTATTTTCTGAACACTTACGTGCTGAACTGCGAGGGCTACAGCTGGCAAACGATACAGGAGCAATTCGACACGTGCGCCCTGCTGTCCTCTGCACCCATCCAGACGCAGTACGGCAAACGATTCGAAGGGCAGGATGCTGTCACGACACGCCTCGGTACTCAGGGCACCGTCGATGTGCAGGTTCATTCGATCACATTGGGTGCCAACCAGGCCGCCATCGTGCGCTTTACCAAGACAGAGCGGGAAGTCACCACGGGCAACATCACCAAGGCTCAGCACCTGATTGCCACCATGGCTTACCAATACACCGACGTGCCGCTCACCGAAGAAGTCGCCCGCCTGAACCCGCTGGGCTTTCAGGTCATGCGCTATGACTTGGCTGCCGACCTGTCGCGCTGACACCGACAAGGATCTGAAGGAATTCTTATGTTTAAACATTTCCCCAGTCGGCAGGCGCTGGCGTTGTTTCTTTGCCTGGCCATCCCTGCCAGCGCGCTGGCGCTGGAGACCCCTCGTTCCTCGCGACTCGACCACCGCGTGCGCTATGTCAATTACAACGACGCCAATGTCATCCAGCTCAATGCCGTGATCGGCGTGGCCACCCATATCGTGCTGGAGCCCGGCGAAAAATACGTCTACCACGTCTTTGGCGATAGCCAAGCCTATGCGTTTACCTACAAGAACAATCACCTGTTCTTCAAACCCACGGCAGAAGACGCCAACACCAACCTTATCGTCGTCACTGACAGGCGCGATTACAGCTTCAGGCTCTCGTACAGCGACAACCGTAATTCAGCCGCCCTGTACAAACTGGTGGTCCGTTATCCAGAGGTTCAAGCCAGGCAACGAGCCCAGGCCGCACAAAAGGCTGCGATTGAGCGATCCTTACAAGCCGTCAGCTCGAACATGAACTGGCAGGCCTACACCCGCAGCGGCGACGCAGCCATCGCACCGGTACACGCCTGGGATGATGGCCGCCAGACCTGGCTGCAGTTTGCACCGCAAGCCGACATCCCGACCGTGTACCGCGTCACGCCAGACGGCCAGGAAGTCATCACCAATCACCACATGGCAGATGAACGCACCATGGTGCTGCATCGCACGTCTGCCTTATGGCACCTTCGCCTGGGCGACCAAGTGCTGGCGATTCACAACGACGCCTACGGCACCACACCCGTACCAGCACATACCGGCACGGCATCACCGGCAGTCAGACGCAGCATCAAGAGTAGTGCGAGCTCGCAAGCGCCCGCTGCGGCACCTGTGCCCACCATCCGCATACGCGAAGCCACGCAAGAAAGGAATTCCCCATGACGGAAAAGGAACAAGATCAGGCACAAGAGCAAGCCTCGCAAGAGGGGAACCCTAAAGACGCTAATCTGGAGCGGGAAACACTGAAGCTGGAGGCAACCGGGCGCAGCGCCCCACGCGGTGCCCGCGCATTTCTGTGGCTCACCATTCTGATCGCTGTTGCAGTGGCTGCCGGCGTGCTCATGAAGGTCTGGAGCAGCGAACCAGCGGCAAAAGCCGATAGCGGCCTGGAAGCCGATCAAAGCGGCATTACCAATCGCCTCAAAGCCCCCAAGGTAGAGCGTCCCACGCCACCTCCAGCGCTGCCGCCTCCGACACCCGAGCCAACGGTGGCGCCCAGCTACAACGTCCCGGCACCCATGCCCGCAACTCCGCCTCCCGTCGATGAGCTTACCCAGCGTCGGCTGACCAGCCCGCTACAGGCGGGCGGTGCAGACGCAAGCGGCACGACCACAAGCCAGTCAAATGCCCCCCAAGGGCCTTATAGCGATGCGGGTCCCCTGGCCGACAAGCTGCGACCGCTGGAGCTGGCCCCATCGGTGGCCGGGCAACTGGGTGACCGCAACTTCCTGCTCACGCAAGGCACCATGATCGACTGCACCCTGCAGACCAAACTGGTCAGCACCCAGTCCGGGCTTCTGACGTGTCTGGCCACGCACGATGTCATGAGCGCCAACGGCAAGGTCAAGCTCATTGATGCCGGCACCAAATTCACGGGCTACCAGTCTGGGGGCATACAGCAGGGCCAGGCCCGGGCCTTTGTGACCTGGAACCGGCTGGAAACGCCTACCGGGGTCATCGTGAACCTGAGTTCGCCCGGCACCGGCCCCCTGGGCGAAGCGGGATTGGGCGGACATATCGACAATCACTTCTGGGAACGCTTTGGCAACGCCATTCTGCTTTCTCTGGTGGGCGACTTCGGTAACTGGGCATCCAATCAGGGGCAATCGGGCAGCAACAACATCCGCTTTGACAACACCGCCGAGGGCGGACAGGAAGCGGTCGCAAAGATTCTGGAAAAGTCCCTGGACATTCCTCCCACCCTTTACAAGAACCAGGGCGAGCGTATCGGCATCATGGTCGCCCGTGATCTGGATTTCAGTCACGTCTATGAGCTTGAACCCATCCACTGAAGCCATCCCCTTTGATCGATCCATTGCGGTTCGCACCTTTCTGCGGCCTTTGTCCAAACATCAGGAGGATCCCAATGTCACTGAAATCGCCATCGTGCGAGCCGGTGAGCTGTACACCCGCGCACGCGGTGCCTGGCAGCTTCACGAATGCCCCCAGCTTTCCTACCCTCACCTGGAGGCCCTGGCCACGGCGCTGGCTGCGTACAACCACATGGCACGCAGCCCCATCCAATCTGTCGTCCTGCCCGATGGCGAGCGTGGCCAGATCGTATTGCCACCAGCCTGCATTGACGGCACTTTGGCCATCAATATCCGCAAGCACGCCCAAGTGGCGCTCTCCCTGGAGGAACTGCACGCGCAAGGCGCGTTTGAGGCCACCCACGACGCCGCCGCCCAATACACGCCAGACGGTATTTCGAGAACCGATCAAGAACTGATGGCGCTGAAGGATGCTGGTGATATTCCCGGATTCCTGCTCGCTGCCATTCAGGCTCGCAAGAATCTGGTCATTTCCGGCGCGACAGGTTCGGGCAAAACCACCTTTGCAAGATCGCTGATCGACCGGGTGCCCGTCGATGAACGCCTGGTCACCATCGAAGACGTGCATGAGCTCATTCTGCCCCGACACAGAAACCGCATTCATCTGATGTATGGCGGCACACGCGGTAGGGCTTCGGCCACCGAAAGCCTGGCCGCCTGCATGCGTCTGTCGCCAGACCGGATATTCCTTGCCGAGCTGCGCGGCCCTGAAACCTGGGATTACCTGGCGGCCTTAAATACCGGCCATCCAGGATCAGTCACCACCACCCACGCCAATGGGGCCGCCGATGCCTTTGACCGCCTGGCGATGCTCATCAAGCAATCACCCACGGGCGGTAACCTCGATCTGCCAACCATTCAAACATTTCTGCGCCAGACCGTAGACATCGTGCTGCATTTCGAGCGGTTCAGGCTGAAAGAGCTTTGGTTTGAACCCAGACGGCAAGTCAACCGCTGAACCACCGCTAACGACGCCCTATAGGGCATCCATTTCCACCCATGCGGACTGGCATCGCTGCCTGGCCGCATCTACCCCTGAACCCGTGTGAGGCGCTGCACACGTTCCGGGCAGGCCTTGCATGGGCTCGTCTGGAGCTTTTACCCATGACTTCATCCACCCGTATGCCCTTTCACAAGGACAAGAACCTCCTGCGCCTGTCAGCAGCCATGCAACGTGCTCAGCAAAAAGCCACCCAGGCACTGGCCGCCGCAGCACAAAAGCAGGCCTCAACCCCTACACCATTCATACTGCCCGGTATCAATGAAACAGCACGCGCCATTCCGAATTACATCGCCCGTAGTGCCATCTTCGCACCGGTTCGTCGGGGCTGGCGCATCCTACACGATGACACGGTGTTTCTGGAGGGCAGCAACATCCTGCTCAAAGGATCCGGCAAACAGTTGAGCGAAGACCACGCCGACATCTGGATGCACGCCATATACCTACAAACCACGGCTCTGCCAGGCGATCAACCTGTCATCAATCGTGCAGATTTCTTACGCGGAATGGGTAGGAATACCAGCGGAGCCAGTTACGAATGGCTGCACCAAGGCATGAAAGACCTCGCCAAGTTCGTAATATGCATCGAAGCAAAAAAACGGAACGGCACCGTCAAGTACAGCTATGGCAATCATCCTTCAACTCGAGTGCTGCCAATGATAGGAGGCTTTGATTATGACGAACCCACTGGCATCTACACGCTACACATAGACCCCCGCTGGGCACAGATTTTCAGCAATCGCGAGTATGCATTAGTGGACTGGGAAAAGCGTCTGAAAATGCGTCACGATTTGTCCAAAAGCCTGCAACGGCTTGTTGGAACCTCGGCCGATGAGATTCAAAAATACAGCTTGGATATTCTGAAAGAAAGAGCGCAATACACCGGACGTGTACGAGATTTCAGACCCTCTTTGGAACGCTCACTTCTGGAGCTTGAGCGGTTGGAAATTATCGCCAAACCTCGCATAGAGATCAGCAGCAAAAACCAACTACAGGCAGTCTGGCTACGTTTAAGTCGATAAATAAAGCAGCAATCGAACGGTATTTTTAGGCTGTGGATAACTCGTTTTATCCATCGTAATAGCATCGCGCCTTCGTCGTAATAACATCGCGGATTATCGTAATAGCATCGCGCTTTATCGTAATAGCATCGCGCACGATTTATGAAAACCCGCATGAACAGGCGCTTTCCAGCCATAAAAACGCCTTCTACCTTATTTCTACCTTATTACTACCAGCAAGGCCTGTGGATAAGTCAGGCCGTCGTCTTGCATGATCAGGCTAAGCAGCCGCGCAGCGGCTGCATCGGTCTGCAGCAAACCACACCCGCCCTTCCGGGCACCACCTTCTCTCATCCGCCATCACTTCCCTTCAAGCCGCAAGGCAAAGGAGATCCCATGCACGCAACCATCGACACCCGCATGCTCGACATCGCTCAACAAGCTGCTCACTACGGCATTGGCACCATGAGTCTGGGCGAAGCCCTGACTGCAGCTCTAGTGCTGGATCGCAGCGACTGGCTGCATGATCGCGGCTACAGCATCGCCGAAGCCCTGGATCGCATCGGCCCGCACTGGGCCGCTCGCCTGTGCACAGTGGCCCGGCAATTTCACACCGAAGCGACTCAGGCCCAACTTCGGTACTCCTTCGAAATCATCCCTTACCCATCCGATGCTGGTGGCTACACCCTGCGCCTGCTGGATGACGGTCAGGAGGTCGGCGGTGGGCAATTCTCTGCTCGAGGCAAGTCAGTCCGCTTCACTGACGAGCAATCTGCTTACGACGAAGCGCTGGCTGCAGGCTGCTCCTGGCTGGCAGGCAAGCAGACCGAGGCCTTTCCAGCCCTATCGCACTGAGCGAAACCGTGATTACTCCAACTTCAGGAAACCTATGAGTGAATCTGCACCTGTAACACGCTACCGCACTGTCCTTGCGGCCCTGGACCCTCGCATCAGCCTCTCAGCGCAACTACGAGCACTGTTCCCGCTGATCGAGGTTGAAATGGCTGCAGGTGTGCCACATGCCGCCGTGCTGGACGATCTGGCTGCCGCAGGCTTGACGGTACAACGCCGCACCTTCGCCATCACGCTGTACCGATGGCGCAAAGCCCAACGATCCGCAGCCAGAAAGCGCCTGAATGCAGCGGCCTCTGTCGATGACATGTCCAGTCAGCCAACGCATGCTGGCAACCCCCAACCACAACCTCCCGCACCCGATGCCATTCAAGGCCGACCACGCAGCATCCAGACACCTGGCGATCTACGCAAGATTCGCGACATGCGCGTAGACCTGGAAGCCTTGCGCCGCGAAGGCCTGGCCAATCGCGCTCAATCAGCTGACAACAACCCCACCAAAAGGAATGAATCATGAAAGTCGCCGTCCTGAACTACACCGGCTCTGTTGGCAAGACAGTCGCTGCCTCTCACCTGCTGGCACCGCGCATGAATAGTGCCCAGATTTTTGCAGTGGAATCCACCAACGAAACGGGCGCTGACCTGGGCTTGAATGTCGATCAGCTACGCGGCGAACACTTTGGCCGCTTATTCCGCGAGCTGCTCACCCGCGAAGATGCGATTGTCGATGTGGGTGCCAGCAACATTGAGGATTTTCTGACGCACATGATGCGCTACGAAGGCGCGCACGAGGAAATGAACTATTTCGTACTGCCTGTCATCAACACCGGCAAGGCCCAGCGCGAAACCATCAAGACGGTGGCGGCCCTGGCAGAACTGGGCGTTGACCCAGAGCGAGTACGGATCCTTTTCAATCGTGTCGATAGCAGCGTGCATGACGAGTTTCCCTCGATCCTGGCCTATGCCGCCAAAACAGGCGAAGTGCAGGCCAACCCCCAGGCCGCCATTTACGAAAACGAAGTCTTCGAGTTGCTGGCCGACCAACGCACCACGATTGCCGATGTGCTGGCTGACCAGACTGACTACCGCGCCCTGCTTCGCGCTGCCGAACCTGACGACCACGTCCGAATTTCACAGCTAAGCAACCGGCACGCCCTGCGCGCCCTGGCCAAGCCTGTGGACCGGCAAATGAACGCGGCTTTTACCGCGCTGTTTTCCTGAGCTGGCCACCATGGAATCACACTCGAATTCCAGTGGCGCTCGTACCAAGCTGGATTTGCTGTACCACGAGGTGCTGGGTGAAGTCGCTAGCCTCGTAGCTAGACTGGAAACAGCCACCCAAAGCCTGGATGCGCTGCAAAAGCAGATGCAATCCATGGGCGAAGCGCAGCAAGTCTTGCCTGAACAACTCAGCCGCCATCTGACCGCCACGATGGAAGCGGCAGCCAAACCCATCAATCAGCAGGCTCAACGCGCCATCCAGACCATGCTGGATGACACCGGCAGCCGGCTGGATCAATTGGCCCGGGATGCCGCGAAGTACGCCAGCATCGCCCACCGATCCGCACGACGCATGGCAATCATCGCCCTAGCCGTAGGCGGCACAGCAGGTATTCTGGGCGGCTTGCTGGCAGGCCTGGCCCTGGGTCAGATCCTGATCTCTTGAGGACCGATACTTATGTCCACCTTGATCTCACCCATTACCCGGCGGCGCATTGCCGCCTTTTCTTTGGCGCTCTTGCCGACCGGTGCCTGGATGGCTGCCGCCACCTGGGGCAGCCATATGCACTGGCGAGACTGGAACGCCAAAACGTTCTGGCATTTTGTGATGCTGACGCCGCAGTACCCAGTGCTCTACGGCTCACTGGGCATCGGTCTGGTTCTCGCATTGGCACTTATCCTGCTTATCGGGCGCACCGCCAGAACCGAAGGGTTTGAGGGCGCTGCCTACAAACGCTTTGTGCGTGGCACACGCACTACCTCGGCAAAAAGCCTGGCCCGCCAGTGCGAAGAAAGTGGCAAACAGCAAATCGACGTGGGCGGCATCCCCATGCCGCCTGCCAATGAGAACCTGCATTTGCTCATCAGCGGTGCCACGGGCTCCG
Source organism: Allopusillimonas ginsengisoli (assembly GCF_004153455.1). GTDB lineage: Bacteria > Pseudomonadota > Gammaproteobacteria > Burkholderiales > Burkholderiaceae_B > Allopusillimonas > Allopusillimonas ginsengisoli. Next base: position 553,780 of record NZ_SDQE01000002.1, read on the forward strand.
GTAAATCGGTGTTGTTGCGCCACATGGCCGCTTCGGTACTCAAGCGCTCACAGCACGACATGAGCAACCGTTTGCTCGGCCAAACGCCCGAGCGCAACGACCGGATGATCGTGATTGACCCCAATGGGGACCTACTCAGCAAATTCTGGCAACCCAGCGATGTGATCCTGAATCCCTACGATGCCCGCAGCCAGGGCTGGTCGTTCTTCAATGAGGTTCGTGCCGATTACGACTGGAAGCGGCTGGCCCACTCTATGGTTCCCATGAGCCAGGACAAGAACGCTGAAGAATGGAACGACTTCGGCCGCCTGCTGCTACGCGAGACGGCCAAGAAACTCCACCAATTGCAGGGCAACGAGGCTAGCGTCATGGATCTGTTTCGCCTATGCACCATCGAAGACCCCAAGGTTTTGAAGCAATTCCTAGAAGGCACCCTGGCCGAATCTCTTTTTGTTGGTTCCAGCGAAGCCAGTAAGGCGCTGTCTTCCGCCCGCTTCGTACTGTCGAACAAGCTGTCCGAGCACACCGGCATGAAGCCCGGGCGGTTCTCCATCCGAGATTGGCTGGCCAAGCCCGATGGTGGGAACCTGTACATCAACTGGCGCGAAGACATGATGAGTTCCATGAAGCCACTGGTGTCGTCATGGGCCGACGTATTCATCACGTCCATCTTATCCATGCCTGAAGGCACCCACCGACGCTGGTGGTTGTTCATTGATGAGTTGGCTAGCCTGGAAGCCCTGCCGTCACTGGAAGCGGGCCTAACCAAGGGCCGGAAAAACGGCCTGCGCATCGTGGCGGGATTACAGAGTACATCCCAACTGGAACACATCTACGGTCGCACCATGGCCACTACCATTCGAGCCAGTTTCCGCAACCTGGCTGTCCTGGGCGGCTCCCGCACCGACCCACAGACGGCGAAAGACATGAGTGAAAGCCTCGGCACACATGAGGTTGAACGACCCAAGTACAGCATCAGTCGAAGTGTGGACCATCGCAACACCTCGGACAATATGGATCGGACGTCAGAAGACGTCGTGACGGCGGCGCAGATACAGGCGCTGCCTGCGCTGGGCGGGTACGTGGCCTTGGCGGGGGATTTCCCGATTGCTAGGGTGAGCTTGCCGTTCAGAGAGTTTGCTGTGGCTGCGGCGGCGTTTGAGGAGTCTGGGAAAGTGCTGAATGCTGCTGCGTCCACAACGACACTATCACACAGATAGAGTATCCCGAAGGTTGAAAGCGGCCACAAGCGGTCATCCGCCGATGCTTGGATACAGAAGTTCAAGCGTCACCCCTACCTTCGACCGGCCTTTCAGAGACTGACTTCGTCTATCGAAAGATCGGAAAGAGCCGTCGATCATGCCGCATTGTCTGCAGCCGACTGCGAACCGCTGCTTTCGGAAAGTACAAATTGAACGCTGCCTCTGTTCGTCACACGAGCTACTGTCACAGTATTGACAAGACATTGTGCGCTCAATCTCACACACTCCAGCGCCAACCTGTCCAAAAGGTCCTGCATGTGTCGGTCTACTTTTGGGCGTGGTTAGAATGCGCCTTATGCCGAAGACTTCGAACTCAACCGCGTGCGCATAATCACGAGTAGGCCTCCCCGGTTAGTAATAACGCAGATATCGCTGGCTTAGATGCCTTGAGATCACTAATTGACGCCACGTATCGCTTAGGTTCCGCATGCGGGATAGTCACACCGTATTTTTCGTTCAGGTCGGCCGGCCGCATCTCGAAACAGGCTAGGCCGGCGCCTAGTGTCACCAACTTACTTCCAAGAGGAGTCACGACGATCCGACATCCACCGAGGATTTTCATGCTGTCTTTGTACCGTTGCATTGCCTTCAGCAGCTGTCTATACGCCTCGAAAGGGTTCGATTCATGCACATGCAGGATGTTCGTCGTCGGAGTTCTGCGGCTTGCAAACAGCGGCGTTTCATATTCCACTAACAGGTCATCGGCACGCCGTGGATTCAAGGATGGATGCGGCAATACGGGGCAGATCTCGGCTGAATCGGGAATCTCAGCGAGTGCCATCAGCTTTTGCAACTGACTTACCCTGTTCTCGCCTAAGATCGGAAACCAAACGAGCGGCCAATCTCGCACGCTCTCGGCATGCATTGCTCCGGTGAAACCTGGGATTAGAACGAGGTCATTGCTTGGATCTTCTGCGCGAATGTTCCCGTCTAATCTAGCGTCCTCTGCTACCAAAACTTGAAAATTGACACCATTTGCCGCCAAAGGATGCACGCCATCCGTCTCGATGGCTTTGTTTGGAACGAGTTTATTAAGCAGGCTGGTTAGCAATGCTAGGTAGGCAACCCGTGGCAACGAACTAACGTCAAGAACGATGTCAGTTTGATCGGTGACCTCTTCGAGCACCGCCCTGATTCCTATGGCAAGTGCGGTGCTTGCACTAATGTCATCTTCGTCATTAGAGGATGAGCCAATAGGAATGTTCTTCACTGCACCGAGCGGTGCGAAGATCATCTCTAGACGCGCAGCATTTTCCTCGGTAAGTTGGGCGATATCGTCTTCGAGTTCGTAATCTGTGAAGCCAACCAGTAGCAACTGGGCTTTCTCGACATTTCGGCCAGACGCTTGCAGACTCTTGACCATCTCCTGCATAACATATTGGGCGCGAACGTCGAAGCCGCGGCCTGCAATGTAGAGTAGGCGCAGTGGGCGTTTGTCGAAAAGCCGATCCCACATTTCGTGGACGCCATTTCCTCTGCGAAAGACATAGTGGTCCCAAAGCATCATTAGCTCATCTCCAGACGGGGGCGGCGGCTTGGAACAAGGCCTCGCTCCATCCAATCGATCATCTGGGCCGCAGTAATATCCTGCCAACCGCCTTGCTGCAGGGGTAGGCCGTAGTGAGCGCAGAGAGTTCTGTTCAAATAAAAAACCGTCCCGCTTTCCCTCGATGTGCTGGCGGCACTGGGTTTGGCCAGCAATAAATTTTCCGCAGCACATTCTGCCAGAACACGAATCAGTAATGTGCTTTTTTCGGCCAACGCCTTCGTTGCAGTCTCGAGTTTGTTTAACTCGCTCTGGGAAAGACGCACTCCAGTAACACCCGGTGCATACGGGGCGTTGGGTGCGAATGTTCTCTCGCGGCAGAAAACCCCAACGGAGTCGAGAAGTCGCTGTGCTCGCAAGCCCTCAGTGTGACTCTTGGGGATGAACTCCCGCTTTCGTTTGGCAGCATCCTTGAGTAGCTTTTCTTGCTCGACCGGAGTCAGAGTCGGCTCTGGCTTCCGTAGCACCTGCTTGTTCTGCATGCCGATATAGAGTGCTGCCGCCAGCGACAGCAACTCTTCGACGTTGGCACTAGCCATCACACATAGTCGATCGAGGCCGAAGTAGTATGGAATCTTTAACTCGTCGTGCATGAAGATTTCTGCAGCACCTCTGACCTGTGAGTTATCACGATCATCTAACTCTTCTGTTGACAGGGCCATGTCCAAGGTCATCTGACGCTTCGATTCGTCCCGCGCAAGCAGGATGCGCGTGACATAAAGTTCAACCAAGGACTCGATGCTGGCTTCTGCACTGTGCTGTTCCGCTCGAGCTAGCCACTCGCTATATCGAACATTGCTCTCGTGTCGTTGGACATCGTCGCGAAATACCTGAATGCCTTTGCCTACCTCAGTCCGGATTTCGTCAAGAACAAGCTCTCCACGTAGGCACTGTGAGAATGAATTAGATGCGACTACGTCCTGTATCAACATCCGCCGGTCCAAGATACTTTGCGCAAACGTCGCGAATTGGTGTGGGCCACGTGGCCCGCTCCACATTTCCTCTAAGGCATACTCGTGTATGTCTCTGCCTTGTCGAACACCTTGCGAGAGCAGGCCCTCGCCGAGTGCAATGGACCGCTCGGCAAGCCAGATCGGGATGGTAGAACGCTGAACCGCGAGTTCATCGATTAAAAGCGCGCGCTGTTTTCGCCGAAGCTTGTGAAGATCGTCGATCATCAGCAAACGTTTCGATGCGACTTGTCGCCCTTCGACGACAAACTGCACGGTTTGAAGCCATAGCGCGCCCTCGAACTGAAAATGGGAAGGCATGTCTGCAGTGTCCTGCTCAACGAACGCATCGAGCTGGGCATACACACGCTGCTCATGCTGCTCCGCCCAATCGGCAAGTTCTCGAGCGCTGGCAAGGCGTGGGATGCCTTTCAGGTCGTTAATCTGCTCGGCATACTCTAATCGGATGGTATCGAACTGATCGGGCGTGCTGAAGCCAAGCAGCGCTCCGACACTACGAAGCGTTCTCAGCACTACGCGACAGTCGAGCAGCGCGCGAAATAATCCCTCCTGTTTAATATCGGCACCTGGCGGAAGGTCTGCATAGCCCGAAGCGCAGGAGAGCAATACACCAAGAAACTGAGGCCGATCCTGATCGTCCAACACCCCTTTCGAGACTAGTTTCTGAAAAGACTCGGCCAACTCTGGGGAGCGACGAGCGGTCCAGAACGCGCGCAGTGCTGTTGGCGTGAATGCTCGTAGTAGCGTAGTTTTTCCCGCGCCGGGGGCACTTCTGAAGATATGGATACCGCCCTTGAAGGCGTCCTCGGCTAGCTTCTCCAAAATCTTCGGCGAGAACAGGCGAACGAAGTCGAGATCTGATGTCGTACGCTCCGACATACGTTCTAAGAATGGATTAGTGTGATAAGCCATCAGAATTCTCGATGCCGGCTGACGCGCGGAAACAAACCGAAAGGTGTGTTTGACTCCGGCCCCCACAGCATGTAGATTGAATTGTTCGGGGAGTTATGCGAAAGAACAACGGGTAATGCGCAGCCAGCAAAGCCCATACGGGCATCAGACGTTCCGCCTACTGCAATGTGCTTGTCAGTCGCTCTGGCGTCGTAATAGTCGGTTTTTTCCAGAAGAGCACGAATCTTTGGATCAGACTCACGTTTGAGCGAAGTTTCAGGTTCGATCGGGCATAGCACCCGAACCTGCAGCGGCTTGTAGCCTTTTTCGGAAGTAAAGCGTTCAGACCAGTATTCGATGTGGTCGATGGCCTGACGTGTCGCAGTGTAGAGGAGGAGGAAGACTTCATAGTGAGAGGTATCCACAAGATCGCCTCGATGAAGGCGTTCGTATATCTTCCTAATCTTCCCTTTAAAGGTTCGTTTCTCGCTGTCATACCGGATATAGGTATTACCGCTGCCAGAAAAGTCATCAAGTAACCAGATCAAGTTGAAACGGGGCCGCTCAAGTTGGAACTCGGAATCCGTAAGTGAGGCTTTCAACTCCTTGAGCATGTCATCGGCCTTTTCATCACTCAGCTCATAGGCTTGCCATATCTGCTCGTTCGTGATGTCGCCGCCGCTTGCGCGCCGCAATTCGTTGGTGCGAGCGCCGTCGCTCAATCCCAAATATAAAGATTTAAGTCGAAGTTCGTTGAAGCGAGGGTGGCCTGAAATCTTCCCGACGAGGTGCGCAGAGATGTCGTGCTCTTCGGCGACGAGACGCATGCACTCTTGAACAATCAGGTCCGGATATGCAGTGCTTACTAGATGAGTGAATTCAGCATCAGAGAAGTACACCAGTCTACGAGTCACGAGTTCAAGCGCAGCTTCACGATCTTCGGGGCTGAATTGATCAAGCCAAAGTGCCAGACTCTCGATAAAACGACGCCCAGGCCCAAACTGTTGATAGTGATCGTATTTGTAGTCTGCGAGCAACTGCAGAGTTGGCAAGAAACGCGGAGGGGCATCAAGGTCTCTCCAGTCCATTACCTTTGCAAGTAGTTGTGCTGCGTTATGGTCATGCATGGCTGGATGACTCCGTCTGCTCTGGAGGCGAAAGGCGTACGGAGAACGACCCCGAGTCGTCTTCTACGAAACGCTCCAGGTACCAAAGCGAGGCATCCACGTCACGCCGATGAGAAGGCGCAAGCTTCCAGCCTCGATCGAGTCTGCGCGATGGGACGTCCACGCTAAGTGAAAACCGGTGTTCAAGAAGCGCAGAGTCGTTTCCGGGCCACGCCCCTTGGTCGCCTAGTGTCAAAATCTCATATGGGTCAATCTTGAAATTTTGGATAATGTGCGCGATAAGCCTAGATTTGGTGATGCCCGCAGCGAGTATATCGACAGAGTGCTTGCTCTTAACCATGCTAGAGAGGTCGAGACCAGCTTGACGCAGTGCGTCTGCCACGACGAACCACATGTTGTCGGTAGGTAGGCCCTCTCGGAATCGAACGCTGACTTGATAGGGGTGTGTGGTCCTGTGCTCATGGATGGGCACACCAAGAGCTTTTAGACGCACAATGATTCGCGTAACGTGACTTAGAAACTCACTGGTCTCCTGAGGTTTGACGGGAGGGGTCGCGGCGTCGGCCAGTGATCCGCCGTTGTATAGGCCTAGCTGAATTCCCTTCAATATGTCGTTGGGCAGGCACGTCTCCAAGCACTCCTGTATTGATCCTCCGCGGCCCGACGCAATTCCGACGACGACGCCCGATCGGACGAGTCGTTCCAGATGGTCGAGAACGCTCTTAGGTGGAGGATCGTCGGTTCGCTGTGAGTTGCTCAGCGTGCCGTCATAGTCGAAGACGACGGCACGAAAACGTTGCTTCTCCAGCGTATCGATGAACTCATCTTTAGCTCTGCGCATCGAGCCGTGGTTGCGTTGAGATGGCCATCTTGCGCCAAGTACGTCGTACTTTGATCGTTCTATGCCATCCGCCTCTTCCGCCGGGACTGGAATGACTTCCTGAAGCTTGATGTAATACATTTCGCGACCGAATTGTGGAACCACGGGTCGACCCGGGTCTTGGTTAAGACCCTTAGCAATCGCGGAGACGAGGTACATCTGTGCCACTAGGCCAGCAATCAGATCACGTGGCGTAGCACCGGCGAGACCCATCGTCAACGTTGGCACATTGCTAGGAAATAGGGTTCTCATGCTTCCCCAGAGATCGCCAAGCGACGGTTCGGTAATTGCCAGAACTGCGCAGTCTTGAGGCCGGTTGGCAAGCCAAAGATGCCTGCCGTGCGCATATGACCTTAGATCCACAAATTGGGTATGCAATAATGCGGCCTCAGAGAGCTTCGACTCTAGGTCAGCTGCGATAGGTTTCAACAGCGGCGAATAGATTGCAGTCACCGCGCCACGCGAAACGCACTCATCAACGAATTTTTGTGCTTCTGCTCTCCAATCGTCCAGCGTCTGTGTGCCAATGCGAAGGTCGGAAAACTGAGCAGGCAAGTGATCCTGAGTTTGATTCAGCTCACCATATGCGCGCGCGAAGAGAACTGCATCGAGCAGCAAACTATTCGTTGCTAAATACCCGTCTTTCTCGGCGAGTTCATAGATGTGGGTGCTGACGCCTGTCAACTTTTCGACTTGGTGCATCAAAGGACAGTCGGCTCGATTGGTCACGACATGTACTGGTCGGGCGCTATGTCTGCGTGCACGCTGCATAGCTTCAATGATGTCCGGGTTCTTGCCCTCAGCCGAAATCAGAAACACTGGGCTGGAGGCAGCAAGCGTCGGATTGCAGATAATTTCTAACGGCGTCGAAGGTCGGGACACTCGTCCAGTGTAGGCCTCGTGCAGGTTGCAAAGCAGTGAGGCCACCGTAAAGGAGCCTCCTGAACCCACGCCGATGACGCTGGACTCACTAGCGCCAGCAATGGCTGCCTTCAGGCGCGACACATCCGCACTCATAGCTGCGCCGTATGTGGCAGCTAAACGCTGAAGCTCCCTGTCGTATTGAGTGAGGGGCACCTTGTTATTGTAAAGAGTCGTCAATAAATTTCTGCCAAATTATTTTCTTGTCGCGCGGTTTTTCTGCGCATTGGCGCTTTCCCCTTGCGAGGGGGCTCATTTTCAGCTTGCCTCAATTCAGTCCGAATTTCCATTAGCAACACGCCAAGCATATTCAGTCCTTTGCCATTTACTTCTCCCCATGTCCTATTCACAAGATTGTCCGTACGGCAGGACTCAACTAGTCGGGCTTCGCCAGTAGATAAAAGCAGAGCTCGCAAATCCTCGTGTTGCGTGTACTTGGCTCTCAAGACTTCGCGCATTCGATCGAATTTCATTTTCGACCAGTTTGGCACAATGTCCCAAGTGTATAGCCCGTGCGCGGCCATCGCCACGAGCGAAGGCGTTGGCGCGCTCAATATCCAATCGCGCACAGCTTCCTTGCGGGCTTTGCCCGCTTGATACGCGTGCTCGGCTGTCGGAAACTCGCCACCTTCAAAAATGATGGTACGCCTAAACAAGTTGCTAAAAACGCCATATGGCTTCTCATTCGATCGATAGAAGCGAATCTCCGTCGAGGTCGCCAGTTCTTCGTCGGCAGTCGAAATCGACGGCATTCGATCTTTTTTTGTTTTCGTCATATGAATTATTCCTTCACGGGCGGCGTCAATGGATAAAGATTCAAGCTTCTACAGTGGTTGACCAGCAGCACCTCCACCAGATTAGTAAGGCTGCGTCGGTCATGCGCTGCAGCCTTTTCGGCTGCAGCTTTAATTTCTGGGTCGACTCGCAACGTTACCGTTGCTGTCTTAATCTTTGGTCGTCCGCGTGGCATAACTGAAAGTTAGAATTACGTAGTGCATAGTGATTTATTAAATACATCATATGTACTGCATTTTATAGTACATATGATGTATTTTCAATCAGCAATTAAAACTCCTGAGAGCCATTTTTCTATAGGGTGATCAATACCGGGGCTGGGCGGTCCAATGACATCCAATGATGCAAATCATCGACGGCGAAAGCTTTCGATCTTAGCCCAAGAAAATCAGCGAAGATGTTGAGCCTTCTAACGCGTCGGTTTTTCCGAGCTGAGTTTTTTTGATATTTTCACGCAGCCTAACTCTTTAGCTGCCCCCACTCATCCGCACAACCTGTGGATAAACGTGCAAATCCCCCCTTTCCCTTCAAGGGGTAGCACCGACGCGGATTTACGCTTCGTTGGCTAATCTCTCACCATCCCCTCTCCCGGAGCCCCCATGATCTCGCACAGCCAGATCTACCGCGCCCGTGCGGCCCTCGCCACCCATTACTACGCAGACCAAGCCGACGACTACTACAGCCGCGACGGCAGCGCCGCCACCTGGCAGGGCGAAGGTGGCCGGCGCCTTGGTGCTGTCGGCGAAATTGACCCCGCACGGTTCAAGGCCATGCTTCAAGGCGACTTTGGTCGTGGTACCGCCGCAGGCCGGTCAATCCGCAAGGATGCAAAAGCTCGCGCCGCCCTTGATCTCACCTTCGGCGCACCCAAAAGCATCACCTTGCAGGCCTTGATCGGTGGCGACGAACGCCTAATCCGCGCCAACGATAAAGCGGTCGCTGCTGCTCTTGCTTATGTAGAGCAGCATCTGACCATGGGCCGCCACAAAGAAAATGGCAAGTCACGGGTAGAACACACAGGGAACCTCATCATCGCCAAATTTCGCCACGAGACAGCACGTCCTACCGAGGACGCTGCCCCCGATCCGCACCTGCACGTTCACGCCCTGCTGATGAATCTGACCCAACGGGCCGACGGCGGTTGGGTGGCCGTGTCCAATGAAGAAATCTTCAAACTGCTGCGCGTGACAGATTCGATCTACCTGGCAGAGCTAGAACGCAATGTACGTGCGCTGGGGTACGCAGTGCGCCATGAAAAGAGCCATATCGAACTGGCCCACATCAGCCGCGAGCAGATTGAGTTTTTCAGTAAACGCAGCGCCGGTATCACTGCTGAACTGTCTGCACGCGGCACCAGTCGTGAAGAGGCCCCTCACGCCCTGCGCCAAGGCATCACCCTGGCCCACCGCCAGGCGAAGACTCAGGAACTCAGCCGCACAGAGCTGCATCGCCAATGGCGTGACGCCGCTACCGTCATCGGAATGCAGTTTGATCAAGCCAGGGAGCAAGCAAACATCCAACCGGCACAGATATTAGGGCAGCCATCTGACCTAGTCGCACAAGCCTCACTGAACTGGGCGATCCAACATCTGGCCGAAAGAGAATCCGTCATGCCTTTGGCGGATTTACTGCAAAACGCCGTTCGCCATGCCGGTGGCCATACGGACATCACAGCCATTCAGTCGACGATCCAGAGCCGTGTGGAGTCCCGCGCATTGATCCGAGAAGCACCCCACTACCGCAGCACCCAGGACAGGCTGGCCCCTCCTATGACGCGCGAAGGCTGGGCCACAAAGCTCATACGCCTGCGCGGCCTACCCCAGGGCACAGCCCTGCAGCTGGTTGACCAAGCCATTGCAGAAGGACGCCTGCTGATGGAAAGCCCACGCTACACGACCCGAAAGGCCTATGAAGCCGAGTCCAGGATACTGGCCGCTGAGCAAACAGGTCGCAGTGCCTGGCAGATCACGATTGCAGATACCTGTGCCGAAAGCAGACTGGACACACGGCTGACGCCTGGCCAGCGCGAGGCCATCATGTTGATTGCGACCGGTCCCGATCAGATCGCCGGTATCCAGGGTCTAGCTGGCACTGGCAAATCCTTCGCTCTGCAAAGCGCCCAAACCATCCTGCAACAGCAGGGGCACTCCATGACAGCCCTAGCCCCCTACGGGAACATGGTTCGCAACCTGCGCAAAGATGGAATACCAGCCAACACGATTGCATCAATACTTGCCGCTACTGACAAACGCCCCTTCATAGACACCCTGGGACCGAAAGCCATCGTAGTGATTGACGAAGCCGGCGTCGTACCGGTGCGGCAGATGGACAAGCTGCTGGCCCTCATTCAGCCGACAGGCGCCAAAGTGGTCTTGCTGGGCGACACCGTCCAGACCAAGGCTATTGAGGCAGGCCGCGCGTTTGCCATGTTGCAGGAAAACGGTATGAAAACCGTATTGATGGCAGACATCCAGCGCCAACGCTCTGAACGGCTGCGCCAAGCAGTGCAATTAGCTGCCGAAGGCCAAGCCAGTCGATCCCTGCCACTCCTAGATCAGGTACGCACCATCCCGGACCAGTTCACTACCGACGAGCATGGCCACAAAAGCCGCGACAGTTCCGCCCGATATGAGGGTATCGCCCAAACCTATACGCGACTCTCAGCGGCAGACCAAGCTGGCACCATCGTGGTCACCGGCACCAACGCTTCGCGTGTAGCCATCAATGAACGGATCCACGCCCTGCTCGGTTTGGAAGGCAAAGGACATCAATGCCAACTGCTAGCTCGCCATGACACCACCCGTGCAGAACGCAGCGTAGCGCGGTATTACACCGTGGGCGACATTGTCGTTCCTGAACGGGACTACCAGTGCGGCCTGAAACGTGGCGAACAGTACCGCGTGACCGGCAGCACACGTCATGACCGCATTACCGTCGAACCGATCCGGCCCGACCCGTCACGTACGCAACCCATGGAAATCATCCCGAAAACCATGAGCAAGCTATCGGTCTACCACCTGAACCAGGCAGAGCTGTCTGTGGGCGACCATGTCCGCATCACACGCAACGATGCCCAGAATGACCTGGTCAACGGTCAACTGGCGAAGGTCACGGCGATTGATGCAACCAGCGTCACCATCGAAACCAACGGTCGCCGGGTGCAGCTGTCCACAGATCGACCGCTGAACATGGACTATGCCTACACTACCACCGCGCATAGCGCCCAAGGCCTGACCTGCGACCGGGTTCTTTACAACGCCGAAAGCTTCAGCCGCACTACCGCTCAGGACACATACTATGTCAGTATCTCGCGCGAGCGGCATGAGGTCGTTGTATTCACAGACGATGCGAAGACGCTGCCTGAGCGGGTGGATCGGCTGACGTACAAAGGGCTGGCACATGACCTGCAGCCGGTGGCGGCCAAAGACCTGACGCACGGTCAGAACGAACTCGGCGCCCTTTCCCTACGCCCGGAATCTGAGCTAGAAATAGGATGATCTAGTTTCGGTAGGCGTATTGCAGCAGTCCCGTCACTCCATTGCAGCCCGTATGCTGTCATCGCGCAGCTCCCATGCTGTCTTCATGCAGTCATAGTGCAGATGGAAAGCCGTCGGTATGCAGTCATTATGTTGAGGGTATGCGCCGGCCACCCCGTCTACATGCAAAAGTGCCACAGTTGTGGCCCAATTTCTGCCCAAGACATCAATGCTTTACGTCACTTTGTCGACCTGTCTGTCCTACAACAAGGAATTCGGTCATTTGCTCGCAAGCGATTGAGATACAAGCGTTTTCCTTACCCCGCCAGGGGTGCGTCTTGTGTGGCACTTTTAAGGCCACAAATGAGCGGCAGCGAATTTGGGGGTTTAAAAGTGCCAGCCAGATCGAAGATCTGGCAACGTCATCAGTCAGGGCCCCATCGAAGATGGGGGAATTGCCGAGACAACTCTTATGACAGACTGAAAGCGACCCATTGCTGCCGCTCAAGCTTTGGCGACGAACGTCTCCTGTGCTGTCGGCAATAGATGCCGAAGTAGAAATCAATCCATGCGGGCGCCAGCTTGAACATGGCCATTGCCCCTGCTGAGCGGAACGTGTCTTCCTTCTCGATTGTTTTTGCATAGTCGTACATCTCCTTATCAATAGCAGCGTACGAAGTAGGGGCGATTCGTCGAAGTTCTCATCAGCGATCGTGTAGGCACATTAGTTGACTCGCTACCACGAAAATCATCCGATAATTAGGGGAGGAACGCAGCTCACCAGGGCCCGCCAGGCTCTCGATGCTGCGGACCTAGTCGCAACAGAATTTCATCATGAGGATAAAGCGTGATCTCTAATGAAGCTTGGAACAAGCTTGATGCTGTCGTCGGCAGTGCAATGAACCGTTGGACGTCGTCGAAATCTGGTCGAATGACGTTTCAACTCGAACGTCAAGAAGATTACTACCAAGTCGTCACGGAGGCGGGGCGTCGGCCTAGAAAGTTTGACAGACCGATGTTCGAAGACTTTTGGAGGCTCTGGTCGCTCGGCAAGCGGGTACCCGACGACTTTCGAGACATCGGGCCTACGGGAGGCATGTTCAAGCTCGCATATTACCTGTTGCCCATCGCCGCCGCCCTCGATTCACAAGCGCCAAAAAGGTCGTTCAAGTACGGTGATAAGCCGACGTGGAAGTTCGCTGTTGAAGCGGTGCGCGATCTCGGCGGTAGAGCATCGCTCGAACAAATCATGCATCACTTCGCAACGCAAAACCCGGAATTCAAGCTCTCAAACGTAAGACCGGACCTTGATCTTGTCACCGTAAATGCTTTTGGAAGGGCCAACTGGTCTCAGAACAAAAAGCCCAGGAGACTCGACGGCACCAATCCCTACGACGTCTTGTTTTCTGAGGGTGGAAGCACAGGTTCGTACGTCTTCTTCAATCCGGAAATTCACGGATTATGGGAGTTGGCCGCCGTGCCCGGCGATGACAAATTGCGACCTCGCCGGCTTGATGAGGAGCAAACAGAAGAAGAACTAAACGCCCTAAGCGACGGGCTTGATGTCGGTGATGAGTTTGATCCACACGATGACACTGACGCCAGGACTAAAACTCTTGGGGCAATTGCAAGACGGCAGGGGCAATCAAGATTCAGGCGGACACTAATCAAAGCCTACGGTGGACGCTGCGCCTTCAGCGGCTGCGACGTTGAGCAAACGCTTGAGGCTGCTCACATTCGACCTTATCTCGGGGTCCGCACAAACGTCGTTGTGAACGGCCTTCTCCTGAGGTCGGACCTCCATACCTTGTTCGACCTGCGCTTGGTACGGGTCAACCCAGAGAGCATGGAGATCGAAGTGTCCTCGAAGGTGAAGGGACTTCACTACCAGGCCATCGCGGGCACCGCCATCACTGTGCCGCGCGTATCAATAGAACGTCCGAGCCGTGAAGCTATGGAATGGCACTGGAACGCTTGTGAGCCTAATTTTCCGTCCCTTGCGGTAGCAAGGTGAATAAGTCGCGCGACGGTACCGATAACACTGTTGTTCGGCAGATCGTTTGGCGGGATACTCCGGAGGCCCCCGCCGAGGGTAGGACGATGAGCCGCATAATGTGACTGAAGGCCGGTCAGATCTGGAGCGGGAATTCAACTGAGCTTCCTTAAAACCGCTTTTGGCCGTTTGTAACCAAAGGTCGATGCCCGAAACCGACCCAATGCAGTCAATCAAGTTATCCGTTAAAGACGGCACTTCGCAGTGCCATACGGCGATCAACATCGGATTAGGCTGCACCTCGCGGAAAGGCCCCGTCAACTGGGTGCCAGACTCGCGAGCAGGATCTGTGTGCGCGACCAGCCTGCCAGGCTGATATCTTGGTAACGACACTGCGGGATTTTCTCTTAAATGAATTACACCGCATGCACTCTATGTCCTCCCAGAACCACATCACTGATTGGATCATTTGTTCAAGTACGCGCTCGGGTAGCGTGATCGAGGCGAAGGGGGGATTCTTGGGGCCATCTTGCGAAGTGACGAAGTGAAAGGGCCCTGCCATTATTTCCGTCCCTGGAGCTAACCAGTTGAACCAAAGGTTCGGGCAAAGTTCATGCACCTTGCGTGCAGCGGCACCATCGCCATGCCGGATAGCGTTGCCCAGATTCTGTAATAAGTCGAGGTCTGAGTACGAGTCGAAGGCATGCAGCGGAACGCCCATCAGCCGAAGGAAGTGATCTTGCAAGCTGGAGGCTCTTCCTCCCCAAGTTGCGCGCTCTAACGTCTGGGGTTGGGGAAATTTAGTTAGCTTCTTGTCCCGCCGAATGAGCATAGCTCGCAGCCCGCGCTCCCACATCGACTGTACTGCGATTACGTAACCTTCGATAGTGGTTTGGAAGAGCTCAGCATATTCATCAGCAAAAAAATCTGCCAAGGGTTCGTCGCTTCCTTGAAATTTCGTTATCTCTGCATCGAGCGCTCGAAGCGAAGGCTGAACGACACTTTCCTTGAAGAGCTTTAGAGACTGCAAATGACCGCTAGGAAAGCCAACTGAATCATTATCAAGCCATGCGTAGGTTGTGATATCGCAGTGTAATTGACTCATGTGTTTGATCTGTGAGCGAAATCATTCAGGTGATTCCGTATGGTTTAGCGGACTGAGGGGCGATCTAGAGATACGTGTATAAATAGCCCGGGAGCTCCGCGCACTTTCTAGAGAGTTTTTGTAGATAAGTCTAACCATAGGTCGGCCCAATTAGTTCGCGCCGGCCATCATCATGTCGTAGTGGGCCTGCTGATTGGTCTTCACGAAGACCTGCTTGAAGATGTCCATATAGGTGTCGATGGAGGCCTGGTCGAAGGTGTAAAACGCATCGTCATGTGAGAAATGAGATCCGTCATTGACCCAGGCCAACAGGGACCGACACATCGCCTTCTGTTGCCCCTCGAACTGGTCGCAAATCTTGTCGAAGTCCATTCGCCCCAAAATCTTGAAATAGTTCTCCAAAATTCGTCGCATGGTGTTCTGCACGGTCAGAGGCGACTTTTCCGCGCGGCGCAGTTCTGCCCACAGCAAATCATAGGAGGTCTTGATCGGATTCGAGTTGTGGCGCTCGACCACAGGGCCGCCAGCACATTTCCTGACGGTCCAATAGCTGCGTTCTCCCGCCTTGGTGTCGTCGCCTCTGTCTGAGGTATAAGTCACCTCCTTGTGAAAGTAGACGTTGTGGGTCAGTACAAAAATCTGCTTGATACCACCAGTATTCTTACGCACCGGATCGAACAGCGACTTGATGAGGCTGCTGACGATGAATAGAACGTCGCTGTCCATGCTTGACACTGGATCGTCGAACACCACGACGCGGTCAGTTGTCATGCCACTTTCGCTCTCGCTGCCTTTGAGCAGGTGGAAGAAGTAGAGGAATGTGACGAACGAGCGCTCACCCTCGCTCAGCGAATCCTTGGCGTCGCTCCCATCCGCCCTGATCAGTTTGTAGAACGGGCCGCCGTCGGCCTTAGCGATGCTGAAGTTTTGGAAGCCAAAGGATCTCAGCAGGCCGTTGATGTCTTCAATCGTCGGCTCGACGCTCGTCGCAGCCTTCTCCAACTCATTGATCTCCTTCGTCTTGACCACCCTCGACGCGTCAGCCTCTTGAATCTGTGCGCCCAGTTTAGCGATGGCAGAGTTGAGGCCCGCGCGCTTGCTGGCGTAGGCGGACAGTTCGAGCCTGAGCTCGACCTCCAAAATGTACTTCCAGACTTGCTTAGTCAGGTCCGCCCGCTCCATAGTGATGTTTTTCGCGATCTCGTTGTGAGCGGCCACTGCTATGTTAGCCACCGCGATCAGCTTAGAGGCAGCGGCGAGCATTTCGGACATTGGCTCGATTTGGACGGGGAGGCTTGGCTCCTTGACTTTGTTCGCCAGAAGCAGCGCGTTGGTTGCGAGGCGTGCGTCGATGGCTGAGCGCTCAGTTGCGAATGCATCCATGTCTAAAAACCGAGAGCCCCCGTCCGAGATCGCCGACAACCTGGCGCGCAGGGCGTCGGCATCTCGGGCGTATGCGCTATGCAGCTCGGCGATGGCCTTGGTGTCCCTCGCGAAGGCCTCATCGAAGTAGCTCGACAAACTGCCCTCAAAACTATCCTTAACCTTCTGTTGGCAGAATGGGCAACTGGGCTTGCTTTGCTCGTAGAACACCTGGCCCTGTTTAACCCAGTCGCTATTGTCCAGGCGCTGGATCAGCTCGGCGATATCCACATCCTCCTTGCCAATGACCTTCTTGGCAAGGATGGGATTCGACTCGTGGCTTGCGATGTCGGCGGAGCCGAGTTCCGGAACGAGCGCCTCGACGACAGGCGTCGCGCCGAACACCGTTTTTGCCTTGTCTCTCAGGTAATCCAAGGTTTTCAACTCAGCTTTGTTCGATACCAACTCTGCCAGCACGCGTTCCTTGAATCTTTCCGAACTATTCCGCGCGCCCGTGAACGCTTCTTTGAAAGCCTCGTCGTGCTTCTGCTTCTGGTCCCAGCATTTGTCCTTGATGTGTGCTTCCAGCTCGGCCAACTCCCCTTTTTTTCCCGACTTCTGATCCTGCCCTTGCAGTGTGTTGGTCAATTGCTCTTTGGTTCGGACAATGCCATCTAGTTCGGTCTTCTTCGTCGCAATGGCATCGAGATTGGCGATATCCTGCTCGCCTAAAGTGAAGATTCCTTTGAGATGCGGGACAGCGTTGAAGTTGCGCTCGACGAAGTCGCGGTTGTAGACCATCGGCTCCAAAGGCGTCCCCTTTTTCCAACCAATAGCGCAATTCGGGTGGGCACCCGGGTTGGCGATGACTCTCGTGATCGTAGTCTTGCCTGCACCATTAGTGCCGAAAAGGAAATTAAATCGTGCGAGGCGGTCGAGGACTTGCGGCGCGATGCCATAGGTCGCGGTCTTCGCAATGCTCAAAGATTCGATCATGGCAAGCTTATCCCCTATTCCAAAAAAAGAACGTTGGACAATCTTATTCGGGATCCGTAACTAAAAGTGCTTTTGAAACAACAATTGCAAGAGCGGCGGACGGCTGATTGAAGTCTATTATCTACGTCTCAAAGCGACCCATTGCAGTCACTCGTTTGCTTAGTCGATATATCGTGCCGCACCAGTTAGGGAATGCTCTTACGGGATTGACCTGTTGGCGGATTTTTCTAGTTTTTCCTCTATTGCTTGCACCAATGCGTCGATTGGTTGTCGCTTGTGCTGGTTCAGCGCATCTCCTGGTGCAGCTGCTACAGCCTCCGCGACAGTAAGTTTAACTTTCGATTTAACCCGGTCTCCCCACGGTTTTCCTGCCGCACGGAAGCATTCCTTGACGCGATCAGACCACTTGTTATTTCCCTTGAATGCAGACACTGAAAGATTTACTCCGTATTCTGTTTGAACTTGATCCTTATAAATACTCAAATCAAAACAATCTTCCATCTCTGCATTTTTCATGCCTTTGCAGTTAATGAACGTGAGGTCAGCGATTTTTAGCAAATAATCTCTCTCAGCCGCCTCATAACTCTCCCGTCCAGTTTCGTCGTTATCGAGGACCACATGAGTGTTGCATAGCGCATTCGCCAACATGCTGAGCTTGTATGAAAGTTTACTAGCGCCTCCAATAGGCTCGATCACCATTAAACTTTTCTTTAACGCAGACGCAATTTTTGGGCTCAAATGAGATAGCAGTGCCCTAAGTGCAAGTGCGTCATCTGCTCCTTCTACTACGAGGACGAAACTTGCATTCACTAAATTATCTGATGCTCGCACACCCAGCAGCTCACGAACATCTGCGATGCTCTTGGCAGGGGTCGCGCTATTTGCGTCGATAAGAATGTTGCGCGACACTTTTTCACGATCGGCAAATAGGGGACAATGCGTCGTCAGAATGACCTGGTTCTCGGAGACAAGATTTAGGATGACTTCACGTAGGCTATGAATCGCGCCGGGATGGAGATGAGATTCGGGCTCTTCGATCGCTATCACAGACGCTGCTCCAGCAGCCCGCTGTTTATGCCTTAATAATCCAAGGGCAGCGAGACTTTTTACTCCATCTCCTTTATGCTCTAGCAGCGTGCGGGTCCCATCGTCGATCTCCACTCTGCATTGGCTTCTCAATGCGAGGCGCCTAGCGGTCGCGGAAACAATTACATGTGCACTGTTTATCCCTGGAAGAAATTCCTTCAGCGATTTAGTGATCGACGTTCCGACCCTATCCAGTATCGGCTGCTGAAGTTCTGCGATAACTTGGAGTGCATTCTTGTACGCTTCCTGCCGTTCTAGAGTTGCTAACTGCCTAGATAGCATTTCTTGCACTACTGCCTCGGCTTCTTCTGCGGTACGCACCGCCGGGATGTAATTGAAATCGAGTCTCTCTGCTATGTACTGAGCTATCCGAGTAGATTTCTTAGACAAAGCCGCACCGCCGGGGCCTTTTTTTAGGACTTTAATACTCGGCTCATTTTCTTTGCCCACTGTTATTTCGATTGGTAATATTCCATTTAAATTGCTCTTTATTGAGCTTTTGAACTCATCAACTTCTGAATCCGTTAAGGAAAACTCCAAACGAAATTTGGATGTTAGCTCTCTCTTTCGGCCTTGTAATGAGATGGGAAAATCTCGCTTCCAAACATACCGCTCTTCCTGTCGATTTCGTCGAAGCGGGCGTGACGACTCCTCACCATGCTCTGTGAGAATACGCATAGAAACTGCTAGCGCCTTCAAGATATTCGATTTGCCCTCGTTATTCTTGCCAAGGAGCACAGCAAAGTCCCCTAGAGAGATGCGATTCGTTCCGTTAATGCTTCGGAAGTTTGTAACAGAAAAGGCTGAGAGATTCATCGTCTATCCTAACGTGCAAGTTACCTATAGTAACCGTAGTCAGACCGATCAAATTTGTGCCTCGCGAATCGCTAATTTTGCGCCTTGTGAACGTCCGCTCTTGGCCCGTTACCAGCCCCTTACTTTACCGCATTTAACAATGCGTACCTAAATGCGTCTAAAGCAAACTCCGTACCACCTCAGACACTGTCAGCCCGTCTGCCCAGGCCCAGGCAGACGACAACACGTCATTACCCTGTAATTCCTGTGCTTCTATCATCGCCTGAGCATCTGACCATGTCATGTCGCCCTGCTCACTAAGCAAATCATATACAGCGCTTTCCCAATCGTTTCGTGGTTCGGATGGCCTTCTGTTCTCCCGTCTTAATTGATGCCCCAGCTAAAGCTGGGGCAGAGTTTTTTACATGCAAAGCCAGCTGCGTCCCGCACCGGTCAGATTGAACGGTATATCGTCTGCCACGACAGCACCGCCACTCGTGGGGGCAGCAGCAGCGGCCTTACGCGCTGCTGGCTTAGCTGACGACACCTGGCCGTCTGCACCACGGCCCCCGAGCATCTGCATCTGCTCTGCTACGATCTCGGTACTGTAGCGGTCAGCACCTGTTTCTTTATCCCGCCATTTTCTAGTCTTCAAGCGCCCTTCGACATAGACCGCACTTCCCTGGCGCAGGTACTCGCCGGCGATTTCTGCCAAGCGGTTATAGAACACAATCCGATGCCATTCGGTTTCTTCTCGTTTCTCGCCTGTCGCCTTGTCTTTCCAGCTTGTTGATGTGGCAACGGAAATGGTGCAGATCCCGGCTCCATCCGCGCTATAGCGGATCTCTGGATCACGGCCCAAGTTACCGATAATGATGACTTTGTTGACTGATGCCATGTTGTTGCTCCTAGTAGTGGTTCGGCCTGCTAGCCGACAAATTTCCCAGGCCGATAAAGCGGCCTGGGGGTTCGGTTTAGTTATCGGTCGAGCCGTTCAAAAGCTGCATGACGGCTTTAGCCTGCCAAATAGCGGCGTTGTTCAATTGCCGCACCCACGCGCCACGAGTTGGGCTCCATCGAAAACCATGGCGCTTTAGAATTTCGCGAGTGCTTTTTTCCGGCTTGCCTTCGAACATAAACGTCACACGGTTCTCTTCTACGTCCTCGGCGTATGCATACCCCATCCCCTGTATGCTGACTGGCGCGCGCTCCTGGTTGGCCTGTAATTGTTTGATCCGTTGCCCAATGCGGCGAATGTTCGCGTTATTGTTAGTCAAGGTAAAAGACGGGAAGCCCGCACGCCCGGCATAGTCCGGCGCGATCAGCTTCTGTGCGCTTTCTTCCGAGTACCCAAGCTCAAGTAAAGCGCGCCGTTGGCCCTCTGCATCGCCCTTGTGCTTACGGATCACCTGGTTACTCTTTTTCATGCGTTCCTGATTTTCTGTCAGTTGCTCCACCTGGCGCATGAGTTTGCTTATTGCATCCGGGTCATCGCTGGAAACTCCCCCATCGCCTACTGCAGCCGCCTTCTGCACATAGTGGTCAGCCTTCTTTTGCAGATCAAAGGCTTTGCCGTACGTGTTATGGATCCGCTGCCGGTAATTGCGGTCTCGGCCTTCGCTATGGTGGCCAACTAGGATCGGCTGTCCGAACGGAATCGCTTCACCCATTTGCTTTGCGCGGTCATAGGTGGTTGCCGCCTGTGCCTCGGCCTGCACTGCCCTGGCCTCTAGCCTGGCCTTACGATCTGCCTGCTTTGCTTCGTAGTGGTTCATGTCGCTTTCCTTCAAAAAGTGCGCAGTGGCGCGGTTGTGATGTCATTGTTGACCGGGCCTGAAGATTCTTGAGCCCGTTTGTAGGTTTTTGCTGCCTGGTTGTGTGTTGGTTCCATCGCGTTTTGCCGCCAGTCCTGTGAGTTCCATCGCCCTTGCCGTGCTGAATCAGGCAGTGACTAGCGGAAAGGGGGAAGATTTGTAAAAGTCGCGTAGCGGGTTTTATGAACACCCCCTTGAAGCGCCGGAACGCAGTGATACAGTCGGCGTTTTAGGGCGATGGAACTCTTAGGACCAGGCATGCTGTGTCACGACGCACAACCCGGCAGCAGCCCGCGCGGCGAGCGCCACCATCACCGAGCCGGTGATCTAAATTGAAGGTAGTTACTCAAGATGTATCCAGCTTGCGCCAGCAAGCCAATATGCCCGTCCTGGTACACCGGGACGGGCTGCTTTTGTCGAGAAGGAAGAAAACGGATAACACTTGTGCGGCAGCACAAGTCCAACTTGCGCCGCAACGCGCAGCGTCTACCTGTGCAGGCGGGCTCTCACCCGCCCTGCTCCAGGTTTACACTTGACCTCGTTCGGCCATCGAAGTAGTGTTCTGCCCGGTCACGATGATGTGATCCAGCAAACGAACATCAACCAACGCCAAAGCATGTTTTAAGTGCCGCGTCAGTGCCAGATCGGCTTCGCTGGGTTCAGGTATACCGCTAGGATGGTTATGTGACATGATGATTGCAGCGGCATCCAGGCGTAGCGCGGTTTTAACGATTTCGCGCGGGTATACGCTGGCCTGCGTCAACGTGCCATGGCTCATTTCCATGTAACGGATCACCTTAAACTGGCTGTTCAGATACAGCACAGCGGCGACTTCATGCCCCATGCCAGACAGTTTGGCCTGAAAATACCGCTTTACGGCGTTCGGGTTTCCCATATCCGCCCGATCTCCAATCAAACTTTCAGCGGCAACCCTCGCGGCGGCCAGTACGTGCGAATCGGTCGCGGCATGATATCGGCCTGACGGGCTACGCACATACAGCGTCTGCCCTGCGTTCATGTTGTCATAGCCCAAAGCTGCATTGTGGTTAACGTGTTCCATTTTCCTGTTCCTTCAAAAGCCGGTTGGTTTTCCTGCTGACCGGGGCCGAAGATTCCGAGCCTGGTCGTAGGTTTTCGGCGTTCGCAGTAATACGGTTCCTGCGGTGTTGCCGCCGTTGCCGTGAGTTCGTCGCCTTGCCGTGCTGAACTGCTGGCCGGGGCTGATGAACAGGACCGTGGAATAAATGGAGGGGACCCGCCTGGCGGGGAGGATGCCGTTTATGCCGCGAAAGCCAGGGCAGCGGACACGGTTGGCGGTACAGTCGGTGTTTTGGGCGGCGCACTCAGGGCAATGGGAACGACGGCCCGATATGCACTGATTGCGAATGCTGGCCCGCGCGGCGAGCGCCACCATCGCCCGATGGGCGATCTAATCGAAATTGGTTTTAATGGCTAGGTCCGTTAGCATGAACACGAAAGCTTTGGTCCCATAGCCGTTTGCGAGACCTATGCCAACCCGGTACAATGTCGAGCGTGTTGAATAGACTTATCCTCATCGTGATGCTTGCTCTTGTCCCGCTCCAGGCGTCCTGGGCGGTTGTGAGCATGTATTGTGGGCCAGAACAGGTGGGCTGCATTGACCCCTGTTATCCCACCAATCCGGAGCAACAAGTCTATTCAACCGATGTGGCGAAGCAATCAGCCCCAACATCTGGCATGCTGGATCACTATGAGCATTCATGCCATGCTTCTCCTGCGTTCCTCATTTCGTCTTCACACGAAACTACTTTCCTGCACATTTCCAATTTGGCTCCCCGGTTTCCAGAGGCAACGCTAAGTTTGGGTATGCTCGCAGAGCGGCCCGATCGGCCCCAGTGGCTTTCTCTTGCCTAAGCTGGCACGCCGCTAACTCAACTCATTTGCTTGATTGATCCCGCGTTCGGGGCGTGAAAGCGCACGCAGTTCACTGTGCGCGCCCTCTTCCAGCCATCTCAAAATCGCCTAGCGCCAAATGCACTGGACTACCGGTCTTCTAGCGCCAGGCCTTCACCGACGTTGCCCAACATTTAAAGCTATTGCTGGAGCTGGGACCGATAGTGCTTGAAGCCATCAATCTCGACTGCGTGCGCGGAAAACGCCGCTTATTTCATAGCCTGAGCTTTGAGCTCGAAGCTGGCGCGAGCCTGTTCGTGCGAGGTCAGAACGGAAGCGGAAAAACAAGCCTGCTGCGTATACTGGCAGGACTCACCCCGCCTAGTGCTGGAACTGTCCGCTGGAAGGGTAATTCCCTTCAAAAGCAGGCAGATGAGTGGCGACGTGGCCTCTGTTATTACGGACACCTCCTGGGCCTCAAAGATGACCTGACAGCAGCGGAGAATTTAGTTTACGCAACGGCGCTGGCTAACAAACCTATTAGCCATGCAGCGGTGCTGGAGGCCTTACATCAGAGTGGTTTGCAAGGTAGAGAACATCTGCCGGTGCGGACGCTGTCGCAAGGTCAGAAGCGTCGCGCAAGTCTGGCGAGACTGCTGTTACATCGGCGGCCTCTTTGGATACTTGATGAGCCTTTGACGGCACTGGACGACGAAGCTACCCAATGGGTACTCCGAATGATTTCGGATCACCTCAGAGACGGCGGCATCGTGGTTTGGACCAGTCACCTGGACATGCCCTTGTCCGGCGCCACGCGTACCTTACGGATAAACCTATGACCGACACATTCGGGTTGACTGCTCTTTCTGCAGTGATACGTCGGGACTTGCGCCTTGCCATGCGCCGTAAGGCCGATGCGTTAACGCCGCTTTTTTTCTTCGCCATCGTAGTGAGCTTGTTTCCGCTAGGCATCGGGCCAGAGCGCGACACGCTGCGTCAGATCGCCCCGGGGGTCCTTTGGGTCGCGGCGTTATTGGCAAGCATGCTCTCACTTAATCGCCTGTTCGAACAGGACTACGCCGATGGCACGCTAGAGCAACTCGTACTCGGGGCGGCTCCACTTGGCCTTCTAGTGGCCGGCAAAGTGACAGCGCACTGGCTACTCTCTGGCCTACCCTTGGTGCTGCTTGCGCCGCTATTGGCTTTGCAGTTCGATCTGCCCTCCGCGTCCTTACTCACTTTGGCGGCGTCTCTGGTGATCGGTACCCCGGTGCTCAGTCTAATCGGTGCGATTGGAGCAAGTCTGACTGTCGGCTTGCGAGGCGGCGGCGTCCTCGTGGCGCTATTAGTGTTGCCGCTTTATGTGCCCGTGCTTATCTTCGGCGCGGGCGCGGTGAGCTCGGTTAGCGCTGGCTTGGGCGGGGAGTCGCATCTCTCATTATTGGCAGCGGGCCTGGTGCTCGCCGGTTTTTTTGCGCCGTGGGCCACTACCGTGGCACTGCGGATCGCGTTGGAATAGGCAGAAATGATCAACTGGTTTAAGTACTCAACGCCAAGGACGTTTTATCCTCTCGCGGGAAGTATGGTTCCGTGGTTCACGGTGGGCGCCGTGTTGACGGCAATCGCTGGGCTTTATGTCGGGTTCTTCTTGGCTCCTACCGATGCCCAACAAGGCGAAGGCTATCGAATAATTTTTGTGCATGTGCCGGTTTCGTGGATGTCCATGTTCATCTACCTGATCATGGCATTCTGGGCCGCCGTGGGTCTCGCGCTCAACAGTCGGCTCTCGGCCATGATGGCCAGCGCTCTGGCGCCAACTGGCGCCTTATTCACTTTCTTGTCGCTTTGGACTGGCGCCCTATGGGGTAAGCCGATGTGGGGGACGTGGTGGGTATGGGATGCCCGATTGACCTCTGAACTGATTTTGCTGTTTCTATACATCGCATTCATGGCGCTGCAGTCGTCTACTGATGATCCTCGGCGCGCCGATAAAGCAGGCGCCGTGCTTGCGCTTGTCGGTGTCGTGAATATTCCCATTATTTATTTTTCGGTTCAATGGTGGAACACCCTGCACCAAGGTGCATCGGTATCACTGACCCGAGCTCCTTCCATGGCCACGATCATGCTGGTCGGAATGCTGCTCATGGCTTTGGCTGCCTGGATGTACACAGTGGCTGTCGCCCTGATGCGCGTGCGCTGCATCATTTTGGAGCGTGAAGGGCATGCCGAATGGGTTGGGCAACTGAACGAGGTGAAACGATGACCTGGAATAGTGTCGCTGAGTTTTTCGCAATGGGCGGCTATGCGCAATACGTATGGGGTTCGGTCGGCGTCAGTGTTATCGCACTGGCTGTGGAGTTGTCCCTGCTTCGACAGCGCCGAAAAGGCGCTTTGTTGCAATCAAAACATGAATTAACTTTGGAAAGGAAAGGCCTCAATGAAAGCTCGACATAAGAGGATGGCACTCATTGGCGGTGGCTTGGCCGCGCTAGGGATCGCCAGTGCATTGGTGCTTAACGCTTTCCAAGACAATCTGGTGTTTTTCTTTACGCCCACACAAGTCAGTGCTGGAGAGGCGCCCGAGAATCGCACCTTTCGCATTGGTGGCATGGTCCAAACCGCCAGCGTGCAACGCGATGGCCTGATGGTCCGGTTTGTTGTTACAGACTCGGCCAAGACCATTCCGGTTAGCTATACCGGGATACTGCCTGACCTGTTTAGCGAAGGCAAGGGGGTGGTGGCACAAGGCAAGCTGGAGAGCAACGGTTGGTTTCGTGCCGACGAAGTTCTGGCCAAGCACGATGAAAACTATATGCCGCCCGAAGCCCAACATGCCTTGGATCAGGCAGCGATGAACACCGAATCTGCGAGGCCGGAACAAAAATGATCGCTGAATTTGGCCACTTTTCTCTTATCCTGACGCTGCTCGTCGCGCTTGCTCAAGGCGCTTTGACCCTGCCGGGCGCGGCACGCGGTAACGCAGCATGGATCGCTTTGGCGCGACCCGCCGCAGGTACCCAGTTCTTCTTGACCGTTATTGCTTTCTTAAGTCTGACATGGGCCTTTATCACCAAGGACTTTTCGGTTGCTTATGTTGCGCAAAACGCCAATTCGCAATTACCCCTGGTTTACCGTATCGCCGCGGTGTGGGGTGGACATGAAGGGTCGCTTCTGCTATGGCTGCTCATGCAAACGGGTTGGGCATATGCCGTCAGTATGTTTTCTCGACAATTGCCCGACGCAATGGTGGCGCGTGTGCTCGGCGTTCTGGGTTTGGTTACAGCCGGCTTCTTGCTCTTTGTCTTGCTCACATCAAATCCTTTTGAGCGTCTTTCGCCCGCTCCGATGGAAGGACTCGATTTGAATCCATTGCTGCAGGACGTCGGGCTGATTTTTCACCCTCCGCTGCTGTACATGGGCTATGTCGGGTTTTCGGTGGTATTTGCCTTTGCTATTGCTGCCCTTCTTGCCGGTCAGTTGGATGCGACCTGGGCGCGGTGGTCCAGGCCTTGGGCTACGGCTGCGTGGCTCTTCCTTACCCTTGGCATAGCGTTGGGTAGCTGGTGGGCCTATTACGAGCTGGGGTGGGGTGGCTGGTGGTTTTGGGATCCGGTGGAAAACTCGTCGTTTATTCCCTGGCTGGTGGGCACCGCCCTCATTCACTCATTGGCCGTCACCGAAAAGCGCAACAGCTTCAAAAGTTGGACGGTGCTGCTTGCCATTAGTACCTTTTCGCTCTCATTGCTCGGTGCATTTCTCGTTCGCTCGGGCGTGCTGACCTCCGTACATGCCTTTGCCACGGATCCACGTAGAGGCGTATTCATCTTGCTGCTGTTTACGGTGGTAGTGGGAACCTCGTTATTCCTGTATGCGCTGCGGGCGCCTAAAATCGGATTAGGCGGTCGGTTCGATCTCATCTCCCGCGAATCCCTATTGCTTACCAATAATGTCTTGATGGCGGTAGCCGCCGGATCCGTGATCCTGGGCACCCTGTATCCATTATTTATCGATGCGCTGGGGTTGGGCAAGCTGTCTGTGGGACCCCCCTACTTTAACGCCGTCTTTGTGCCACTTATGGTGCCTGCCTTGTTGCTCATGGCCGTGGGTCCGGTTGCTAACTGGAAGTCGGCCAAACTGCCAGCCATGATGAAACGATTGTATGTGCCGGCAGTCTTGGCTGTTGCCACTGGTATTGGCGTGCCGTTTGTCCTAGGACGCTGGTCGTTAATGGTTGCTTTAGGCGTCGCGTTGGCTACGTGGATCGCTGCTGCCGTAGTCCTGGGCGTTTATGAGCGCATGCGGGCCACCCGTAGTGGTTTACTCGCGCAGCCGCGCAGTTGGCTTGGTATGCATGTGGCGCATCTGGGAATTGCTGTGTTCGTTGTCGGCGTCACGCTTGTGATGGGCTACGAGACCGAACAAGACGTAAGCATGGCGCCCGGACAAACCGTGAGCGCGGGTGGTTACGAGTTGAAGTTCCTTGGCGTGCGAAAGGCTCGCGGGCCGAACTATGTCGCCGAAGTGGGCGACATCGAGATGTCGCGCGAAGGGAAGGTTCTACGCTTGCTCCATCCGGAGAAACGAACCTATGCATCGTCCGCTATGCCGATGACCGAAGCGGCGATCGATGCCAATGGACTTCGCCATGTGTACGTGGCGCTGGGCGAACCGCTTGCCAACGACGCTTGGAGTATTCGCGTCTATTACAAGCCTTTCGTCGACTGGATCTGGGCGGGCTGCATCTTGATGGCACTAGGCGGCTTGCTGGCTATTAGCGATAGGCGCTACCGCCTGAAGCGAAAGCGGCATAGCGCCTCTACGGCATTGAAAGGGGCAACATCGTGAATCGTTTCTTTTGGCCCTTGGCCGGCTTTATCGTGTTGGTGGGTTTTCTTGCGATAGGGCTTACATTAAAACCGAGCGAACTGCCTTCACCTTTAATCAGTAAGCCAGCGCCGACCTTTTCCCTGCCCCAGCTGGCGGCGCCCGAGAAGACCTTTACGCCTGAAGCGATGAAGGGTCAGGTGTGGCTATTAAACGTTTGGGCGTCATGGTGCGTTGCATGCCTTGATGAGCATCCTGTCATCACGGAACTGGCTAAATCGGGCATCGTGCCCATCGTAGGGCTCAATTACAAGGATGTGCGCAGCGAAGCCCTCGCGTGGCTGGCACGGAACGGCGATGCGTATACGCTGTCAGTGTCCGATACCCAAGGGCGCGTGGGCATCGACTACGGCGTCTATGGCGTGCCTGAAACATTTTTGATCGATAGGCAAGGCGTTATTCGCTACAAACACATAGGGCCAGTGACGCAAAGTGCTGTGCGCGACACACTCTTGCCGCTGATAAGGGAGTTGCAGCAATGAAATATTGGCGGCTGGCGGTGTTTTGCCTACTGAGTGCAATGCCCTCCCTGGCGACGAGCGCCGATCTTGAGAAACGTATGCTCGGTATCGCAGCCGAATTGCGCTGTCTGGTATGCCAGAACGAATCCATTGCGGCATCACGGGCCGATCTGGCGGTAGATTTACGTCAGCAAATCCGCGAGCAGATCCAAGCCGGTCAGACTAACGATGAAATTCGAACCTATATGGTCGAACGGTACGGTGATTTCGTGCTCTATCGCCCGCCGCTCAAAGCCACCACTCTGCTGCTTTGGTTCGGACCGATGCTGCTCTTTTTCTTTGGCCTCACGATACTAATGGTGTCGCTACGACGACGCAGGGCTCGAATCGTCACCTCGTCGTTGAGCGCTGAAGAGCGCCAACAAGCAGACGCGCTATTGGACCAATCTGCCGACACTGGGAACCCCCGATGAATCTGATCTTTATTGTACTTGCCGCGCTGATGGTTTCAGCAGTCGTGCTGCGCCTTGGGCTCGTGCTATGGCGGGGGCCGCGCACAGACGGGCATCTAGAGCACCACGTTGTTAATGCGTCCGTACTGCGTGACCAATTAGCTGAACTGGACCGTGACCGCAGAAACGGCACCTTATCCGAGCAAGACCACGAAGAAACGGTTCAAGACTTACAACGCCGGGCTCTCGAGGAGGCAAAGCCGCCCACAACGATCGTGAGCCGCCGGCCAAGCAGCAAGTATGCAGCGCTAGGCCTAGCCATCGTACTGCCCCTCGCATCCACGTTGATGTACCTTCGTTTGGGAACTCCTGCGGCAATCAACCCAGTGCCAATACAAAGCATCCCAAACGTCACGCAGGCGGATGTGCGAGCCATGGTGGGTTCGCTCGCCGCCCGCCTGGCGCTCAACCCCGATGATCCTGCAGGCTGGCTGATGTTGGCGCGTTCGTATCGCTATTTTGACAGGTATGAGGACGCCGCTAATGCTTTCGCGAAAGCGGGTAGCGCGATCGAATCAGACCCACTTGCTTTGACTGAATATGCCGAAGCACTTGCACGAAGCAGCCCGAATGGGTTCGCAGGCGAGCCTACCGCGCTACTTGGGCGCGCGCTCGCTCTTAACCCTAAAGAACCCTTTGCATTGACCCTGGCAGGGGCTGCAGCGCTGGAACGCCGTGACTACGATGGGGCCATCGCTTATTGGCAACAGTTGCACGAACTGCTTCCCCCCGACTCAGACACCGCGCGCGCTGTCAACGACAGTATTGAGCGCGCCCGCGGGCAACGGGATCAAAACACAACTTCCGATAAGGTAGGGGTTGAGCAGCCATCATGAAGAGCTCCTTTAAGATATTCGCCTGGTCGGCGCTAGCGCTTATCGGCGTCATTACCATCGCGACCGCCTTGTATTTTTATCAGCGTGGCAATGCGTCGAAGAATCCCCTCGCAGGCATAGTCAATGTTGCAGTCGATATTGGGGACCAACGCTTTATGCGCTGGCATACGCCGCGCGACCTGCCCGCCATCACCTTTCAGGACGAAGCGGGCAAGGAGATGAGCCTGACGGCCTTCCGTGGAAAGGTCGTGCTGCTTAATATTTGGGCTACCTGGTGCCCACCTTGCCGAGAAGAAATGCCCTCGCTCGATCGGCTGAATGATAAACGGGGCGGCGAGAACTTTGAAGTGGTGGCCTTGTCGATTGATCGTGACACCGCCTTGGTCAAGCCGTTCTATGAAGAGTTCGGGATACAGGCTTTGCGCGGCTACTTCGATCCGTCGGCACAGATTCCAAATGCGCTTCGCGCCCCAGGCGTTCCAACGACTCTGCTCATTGATCAAGAGGGTCGTGAAATTGGTCGCGCAATGGGGCCTGCCGCTTGGGATAGTGCACAAGTAGAAGCCTTGATCGATGCCGCATTGGCGCGCTCGCCGGGTAAAGGCTCATGACAATGGGAACCTTCAATGCTAAGAAACGAACGTTTGAGGCTATGCGATGCTTGAGCTAACCACCATCGGATTGCTCACGGCCTTTGTTGCGGGCATCGCCTCCTTTTTGTCGCCGTGCGTTTTACCGCTCGTACCAGGCTACCTCTCTTATGTCGCGGGCGGCGCGCTTACGCCGACGGCAACACCCGTTGAAGTGCGCGTGAGGCGCTGGCAAACGCTTGGACTAAGCACATGCTTTGTCCTCGGATTTTCTTTGGTATTCCTGATTCTTGGCGCCAGCATTACTGCAATCGGGCGGCTGTTCTTAAGCTATCGCTATGAGTTGAATATCGCAGCCGGCGTCATCATTACGTTTGCCGGTCTCATGATCATGGGTGTTGTGCGTGCGCCCCTATGGGCGCAACGCTACTATCGCTTTGAGCCCGGCACGAGCGGGGGCAACCCCTGGTCGGCGGCATTGCTTGGCGTGGCCTTTGGGTTTGGCTGGACGCCTTGCATCGGGCCCGTGCTGGGCAGCATCCTGGTGCTTAGCGCAACCTCTGAGAGTGTTGGACACGGAACAGTGCTATTAGGCGCTTATGCCTTAGGGCTGGGCGTGCCGTTTCTGCTTGCCGCATATTTCATGACGCCTTTTATGCAGCGCTTAAGCGCGCTGCGCCGAACGGGCCGCTATCTGCAGTGGGTGACCGGTGCGATTCTGGTTGTGATGGGGATTGCTGTGGCCAGCGGGCAATTGATGCGCTTTGCGATCTGGTTGCTCAGGACATTCCCGGCGCTTGGAAGCATTGGTTAACAAAATCAATGTTCGCAATGCAAATCCAATACCTGCGTTATGCAACCCGTACGCGCCATGACGAAGGCCTCGCCATTATGAGCCGCGCTTGTTTCCCTTGGACTATTCCGTTAAGGACTGACATTCTATGAGTACCGTTATGCGCCTTTCGGGGTCACGTTGGTATTGGCTCTTCACAGCATGGATTATTGCTCTTGTATCAACGCTGGGTGCCTTGTTTCTCAGTGAAGTCATGGGTCTCGTTCCTTGCGAGCTTTGCTGGTATCAACGAATTTTCATGTTTCCGCTCGTTTTCATCTTGGCGGTCGGCTTGGCAACCTCCGACACACAGGTCTTCAAATATGCAGTGCCGCTTGTAGCGGCCGGATGGTTTGTGGCTTTCTATCACAACCTTCTGTACATGGAGGTTATTCCGGAAGCGCTTCAGCCCTGTGGCGCAGGCCCTTCCTGTGCGAAGGCCGATCTGAACCTGCTCGGCTTTATTTCGATTCCCCTCCTGTCTTTGGTCGCATTCACCACGCTCGCTGTTCTTCTTATAGTTAAAAAAGGTCCTAAAAAGTGAAAAAACGAACTCTTCTTACTCTTACCAGCATCGTCGCGGTCATGGCTTTTGCCGTGAGCGCTTTCGTATATGAACAGAGCCAAATCCGCAATCAAAACGTGCCGGGCACCAAGATGAGTGAGCTCGTTCGAATGCATTCGCCTGTTTACGGCACGGCCGGC
This sequence comes from Allopusillimonas ginsengisoli, assembly GCF_004153455.1. GTDB lineage: Bacteria > Pseudomonadota > Gammaproteobacteria > Burkholderiales > Burkholderiaceae_B > Allopusillimonas > Allopusillimonas ginsengisoli. Next base: position 585,492 of record NZ_SDQE01000002.1, read on the forward strand.
GCGAAGGTCACGATCGTTGAATTTTTCGATCCATCCTGCGAAACGTGCCGGGCTTTCTACCCCGGCGTCAAAGATCTCGTCAACGCTCATGAGGGAAAGGTCAAACTCGTCATTCGCTATGCCCCTTTTCATGAGGGCTCCGAAGACATGATCAAGATTCTTGAGGCGTCCAGAATGCAAGATAAGTACTGGCCGACTCTCGAGACGGTCCTGCGCATGCAGCCCCAGTGGGCCTCGCATGACAATCCGCAGCCAGATCTAATTTGGGGCTTTCTCGAGGAAAGCGGTTTGGACGTTGAAAAGGCGCGTAAAGACGCGGGTAAGGAAACCGTTGCGGCCGTTATTGAACAAGACAAGACAGATCTTCGTACCTTGAATATAAAGCAGACGCCCACCTTTTTTGTCAATGGCCAGCCTTTACCTAAATTTGGCTATGAGCAGCTTAAGGCTCTAGTGGAGCAAGAGGTCAAGGCGGCCTATCCCTAAGGCCAAACTTTCCATTCAACACACTCGAATGAAACTACGCTCGCGCTGTGAACCGATTTTCGAATTCGCGCTTAAGAGCGTGGTCCGCTTGCCGTCGATGCTTCAGGGCGACGCGCCTCGCGTGCTTGCCCCAGAATTTCCCGACCACCCTTGAACGCAATAGCGACGACCACCAGCCCTATTAACAGATCGGGAAGGGATGACTGAAACAGTATCACTGCCACACCTGAAGCAGCAATCCCCAAATTGACATACATGTCATTCGTCGTGAAGATCCATGAGGCCCGCAAATGCACATCCTCATGGCGATGAGAACGCAGCAGACGCAGACAGAACATATTGGTCGCCGCATTCGCGAGCGCCACGATAATCATCGCCAATCCAATTGGCTCGCCTGCAGCGAAGAAGCGCCGCAACACCTCAATCAATAACGCTACGGCAAGGACGATCAAAAATGTCCCCGATAAACGCGCGACACGGGCTTTGGCGACCACGGTATGGCCAACCGCATAGATACTTAAGCCATACACGATGCCATCCGCAAAATTATCTAGCGCGGCTCCCATCAAACTAGTGGAATTCGCCAGAGCGCCGACAGCGCCAACGACAATGGCTTGCGCCAAATTAATGAAAAGCACCTTGATCAGCGTGCGCCGTTGGGCGGCGTCGCTCGGGTTCAGTTCAGAGTTGTCCTCGCTACTTTCGCGTTCGTTAGACATATCAAGGCCATCCCTACATTGCTGATTACAAGCCACTATTGGATGCTGTGCGCATGCGAGAGAAAGCACTTCCCCCGTTTTCTCAGGCTAGAGGTGGGATATCAGGCAAGGGTCGTGCCTATTCTGTCCGCGCTTCACCTGGGTGTCTTCCCTCCACGCTCAGGCCCCATACATACGCTTCCTTTACAGGGGTGCCTCCTTGTCAGCTGCTTCGCCTAAGCGAAATGCAAAGCCGCCCATGATCCGGGCATCCGAACTGTCGGGCGAGCACTGGACTTATCGGCTGGATAGGCACTACCTCGAGAGAGCGTTGGCAGGCTTAACTTCGCACAGCGCCTTCGCTGCTTCCCCTGACTGAAACTCAAAACCGGCTTCGACCTCGGCACCGACAGCAAGCGCTTGAGTAGGCTTCTCAAGCATCGCATGATAGCTGCCGGGCTTAAAATGCAGTTCGCCACCAGCAGGGATCGAAACAGCGTCAGCCACGGCCATTCTGCTTTTCCCGTCCTGATCGATCGTTTGATGTAAGGACACCTGGCCGAAAGCGGGAATAGACATCGAGACGAGCTTCGCTTCATTATTGCCAGCGTTTTTTATCACGAAGTAGCCAGCAGAAGGAGTCGGCCTTGGCAAGGAGCGAATCCAGCAATCTGAAACCGTCAATGTTTTAGACAACTCGGCACCGCCTTCGGGGGCTTTGCTGACGTGTTGCGTTGTCTGTGCATGAGCTGGGGCAGGTACGTGAGCATCGTGTGGACTTGCAGCATAAACAAAGGAGCCTGCACATAGAGCAATAACGCCAATAATCACTTTTCTCATACGGTTACCTTAAAAAAACAAGACCTTCCATAAATGCTCGGATGTCGCGCAGCATTCTCGCGTGCGCCGTGCTTCTTCTAATTTACGCCCTCGCCAACATATTCATTCTCGACAAACAGTCTATCTACCTGTAACGGATCAACAGGCTCGTCGTCGATTCTCACCTCGTAATGCAAGTTGTTGCCCGTCGCTGTGCCCGTGGACCCGACATATCCTATGGTATCGCCCATAGAAACGAAATCTCCTTTCTTAACGCCTCGGGCGAAGCGGCTTTGGTGCGCATAGATTGTGGTGAAATTAGCGATGTGCCTGACCACGATGACCTTTCCATAACCCCTTTGGCGACCGATAAACTCGATGGTGCCATCTGCTGTCGTTCGGATAGGTGTGCCTTTTGGCGCCGCATAATCGACTCCGTTATGAACTTTCTGTTTGTTCAGAACAGGATGAACGCGTAAGCCAAAACCAGAGCTTATCGTCAGCTCACGTCCTTCGAGAGGCGCGAGAAGGAATGATTTTCGCAGTTGTTCCGTTCGCTGATTATCCTTGTCCACGCTGGTGCCATTAAGTTGAAAACTCTCATGAATAATAGAAAAACTGAGAACTTCTGCGGAGACACTTTGACCTGTCAGTACGCTTGCGCTTAGAAAAATTGCTGCTGCTAAAAGACAATTTCGCTGCACAATGAGGAATTTTAACTTTTTATACCAGGGCATAACGGTTGCTTTTTCTTAATGTTGAGTCGCGTACTGGCTGCATGACGCTTTAGTGATCGTGAATTAACGCCATAGAAGAGCCTTTGCGCTCACCCTTTGCACTGCTCGCGGCATTGTCCGGGAGGATTGGTAAAATAGCGCAGTCATCGACAAAGATATCGGACGGGTTTAACGTCGGCCAATGCCATTGGCGCAGGCGCATCGAAGTAATGCACGACAGCATCAGATGCGGGCGATTGATGACATTACCCATTGCGCGTCGATCATTGCGACCTGGCTCGAGGCCACAGACCGACTACTAAGCCCTCGCCATATGCGACCGGGAGAACAGCGGTATGATAACACCCTGCGAAGCAGATCACATTGGTCAACGAAGAACGGCACAGCATCTCGATTGCACGTTTACCTGTCGGATAAAGCAATCAATATGAACGAAAACATCAGCTTCATGTTTGTTCACAGCACGCTTGCAGGCTGCATGCGCGGCTGATGATGCTTTGTCGCCGCCGCTCCCTTGAAACGCAGCAGACGTAACGCATTAAGCGTGACAATCGCCGTCGCGCCCGTATCGGCCATGACGGCAACCCACAAACCGGTGACGCCCAGCACGGTGGTAATCAGGAATATGCCCTTCAAACCGAGCGCAAAAATCACGTTCTGATGAATGTTTGCCATCGTTGCCCGTGAAAGCGCGACTAGGTGGGCTACGTCCGTGACGCGGCTTTTAAGCAGGGCCGCGTCGGCCGTTTCGATCGCCACGTCGGTGCCGCCACCCATCGCGATACCGACATCAGCCGTTGCCAGCGCCGGTGCATCGTTGATGCCATCACCCACCATGGCGACTTTGGCGTTCTGCTTCATCTCAGTGATCAGGCGCAGTTTGTCCTGAGGCAGGAGTTCGGCTTCCCATTCCATGCCCAAGTGGCCGGCGATGGCCTGGGCGGTAAGGCGGTTATCGCCCGTGAGCATGACTGAGCGCACGCCCATGGCTTTGAGCTGGGCCACGCCTTCTTGCGCGTCTTGCCTGGGCTCGTCGCGCAGCGCCACCAGCCCAAGTGTTTCACGGGTCTGCTCGTCCAGCAGAACGGAAACGGTTTTTCCGTCATGTTGCAGCGCTTCGATGCGCGCGCGTTGTCCGGGTGTTAGGGTTTCTGCCTGGGCGGCGTAGACAGGCGAACCTATGGCCAGAAGGCGTCCGGTCACGGTCGCATGCACGGCTTTACCCGCCGTAGCGGAGGCGTGCGAGGCCGCAGGGATGATGATGCTGGCCGCTTCGGCATGGTTGACGATAGCTTTGGCCAGCGGGTGATTAGAGCCGGACTCCACGCTTGCGGCGAGCGCCAGAACCTCGTCCTCGCCCCCTTGCGTAAAGGCAACGACATCGGTCACGCGTGGCTTGCCTTCGGTCAGGGTGCCGGTCTTGTCGAACGCAATCGTTTTCACCCGACCGATGATTTCCAGGGCATTACCGCCCTTGATGAGCAATCCACGGCGCGTCCCGACAGCCAGACCTGAAGCGATAGCCGCCGGTGTTGAGAGCACGAGTGCGCAGGGGCAAGCAATCAGCAACAGCGCCAGGCCGCGATAAAGCCAGGTTCCCCAGTCTGCCCCCACTGCCAGCGGCGGAACGACCACGATCAGCGCGGCAATGACCAACACGGCCGGCGTGTAGTAGCGGCTGAACTGTTCAATGAAACGGGCGGTGGGCGCTTTGGAGGCCTGCGCCTGCTCGACCAGCTGAATGATGCGCGAAATCGTATTGTCGGCGGCGGCTTTGTCGACGCGCACCTGAAGTACCCCATCGACGTTGATGGATCCCGCAAATACGCTGTCGCCCGCAGCCTTCGCGCGAGGAATGGACTCACCGGTGACGGGCGACTCATCAAGGCTGGATGTGCCTTCGATAATGACGCCATCGGCCGGTACCCGGTCACCAGGGCGCACGAGCACATGGTCATTCACGCGCAGCGAAGTTGCGGGGACCTCGCGTTGCCCACCCGCTGGATCGAGTAAAACCGCCGTTTTCGGAACCAATGAGGCCAAGGCTCTGATACCGGCGCGAGCGCTGCCGGCAGCCACGCTTTCCAGCAGCTCACCGACGGAGAACAGAAATACGACGGCCGCTGCCTCTTCCGCTTCACCAATGAAGAGGGCGCCAAGCGCGGCCACAGACATCAGTGTCTCGATCGAGAATGGCGAGCCAGACCTGGCCAGCGCAAGCGCTTTGCGCGCAAAGGGGAAAACCCCGACAATCACGGCTGCAGAGAACACCCAGCTTCCATAATCGGGGAAAAACAGCGCCATCGCGTAAGCGGCGCCCATTAAGATGCCGAGTCCGACGACCTGTTTGCCTTTCCTGGTTTGCCACCAACGCGGGTGGCGTGCGACGGCTGGATTGTCGGCTTCAATGCCTGACGCGGTCTTTTGGCTGGTGCTGGCGGAGACGCCAAAGCCAAGACTCTTGATGGTTTTTTCGATGTCACCGATCTGAGTGGCTGAATCGGGCGCGAGCGCCAGTTCCAGCTTCTCTGTGGCAAAATTTAGTCGAATGTCAGAGATTCCAGGCATGCGTGTTAGAGCCGTTTCTATCTTGCCGACGCAACTTGCGCAGTCCATGCCTTCTACCTGCCAGGAGATGCTCGGATGCATCTCCTGGGCGACATCAATGTCCGACGCGGTCTTTTGGCTTGTGCTGGCAGATACGCCAAAGCCAAGGCCCCTGATGGTTTTTTCGATGTGGCCGACCTGAGTGGCCGAATCGGGCGCCAGCGTCAGTTCCAGTTTCTCTGTGGCGAAGTTCAGCCGAATATCAGAAACGCCGGGCATGCGTGCCAAAGCCGTTTCAATCTTGCCGATACAGCTTGCACAGTCCATGCCGTCTACCTGCATGGAGACACTCAGAGGCATTCTCTGGGCGGGAGCGGGGGCCACGCTGTTAGCGACCGGCGCATCGCTTCCACGCGGCGGGTAACCTGCCTGGTGCAAGGCGGCTTCAAGCTGTGCGCTTGTCGCTGATGAGGTGACTTGCACGCTGCGCGTGGGTGGATCGGTAATGACTTGCGCGTTTGGGTCAACCGAGTGGATGGCTTTGACGACCTTGCCCGCGCAACCACCGCATGTCATGTCTTCGATATGAAACTGCATGAGAATTTCTCCTGTGAATGCAGTCATTAGAAACCCTCTTGCGACTTCAGAGTCAAGCGTTTTCATTCCACCTGCACCCAATCCAATGACCTTGATTTCTTTGCTGTTCAAGCCTATAGTTACTGTAATGTTTTAGACGATGGAGACCCTCATGCCAATCAAGATCGGTGAGCTCGCCAAACGTACAGAATCCACGGTGGAAACCATTCGGTATTACGAAAAGGAGGGTCTGCTGCCGGAGCCTTCTCGCAGCGATGGCAATTATCGTCTGTATGGCGAGCAACATGTTGAACGCCTGCAATTTATCCGGCACTGCCGTACGCTCGACATGGCGTTGGACGAAGTACGAACCTTGCTTCAGTACCGTGATACGCCTACTGAGGATTGCGGCGACGTGAACGACTTGCTTGATGAGCATATCCACGCGGTGGAAGTGCGCATGGAAGAGTTAATGCAATTAAAAGGGCATCTGGTTGTTTTGCGCCAAAAATGTGCAAACACAACGCCAACCAACTCGTGCGGGATATTGCGTGCCCTCTCCGATCGATCTTGCCATGTGTAGAAGCGCTAGTCTGGTGATGTAACCGCGAGACTGGGTCGATTGTCGCGGAAGCGTGTACTAGCCGGCACCGCCCCGCCGATCTATACTGATCCGATGAAATCATGGATCAAAACTGTTGTCGGCATTTTGATCGCATGGTGGTCTTTCTTAGGCCCCGTTGCGCAGGCCTCGCTGTGTAGCGACATGGCGAAAACACCGCCATATGTATCGATGGATACGGCTACGAAAGAAACCCAAGCCAGCCGTGCGAGAAGCAATCTCGCGCTGCTCTACCGGCTTTTCACTCGACTGTTTGCACATCCATTTTTATGCGGCATTGCCGCCTCACCGAGTATGTTTCCGCCAGTTGTTCTCGCCATGAAGGCGATACAACATTCGCCGAGCGATCCATTTCTTAGTCAATTTATTCCTGACATGAGCTCGCCTCCTTCGCGCGTGAATCAAACCTCTGTTCCACAGCTTTGAACATCGGACACTCTGAAGTGTCATGCGTTGAAACCGGCCGACTTTCGCCCCAGCGGCCTGCGCGTCGGGGCGGGTGCAACTTAACAGCGCGCTTCCGAAAGCAGGACGTACCGATCAATGTCCGTCGCGCAGAGTCGTAATCGAACCATAACGGATGCAGGACCCAATACATGACAAAAATGTAATGTGGCAGGCCCTGAATTAACGACTGGAAACGTGTGTATATGTGGCATGATGAAATTTGGCCCAAATGTCCCTGGGGCGCTAAGAGCATTTAGCCGTGCGTGCAGTACGCCATGACCTTGCGTCCCGACCTTTAGAAGGTTTTATCGCCATGGCGCAGAACAGTTCTGGACACACTCATGATCACAACATGAAGCAGCCCTCCGGCTCTCAACTCACCGACCCCGTGTGCGGTATGCAGGTGACAAAAGAATCACCACATCATGTTGAGCGTCAAGGCAAGTCTTTCTTTTTTTGCAGCGCGAAGTGCTTGGAAACGTTCAAGCGCGATCCTGAGCAGTTCATTGCTCCAAAAAATACAACCGAAGCGGCTTTTGAGCAAGTAGCTGCTGGCACCTTTTATACCTGTCCAATGCACCCGGAGATTCGACAGGATCATCCGGGAAGCTGCCCAAAGTGCGGCATGGCGCTTGAGCCGCTCATGCCCAGCCTGGAGGACGATAATCCTGAGCTGAAAGACTTCTCTCGGCGATTCTGGTGGACGCTACCCCTTACGGTCATTGTCACCGTGCTGGCCATGTTCGGCCCGCAGCTTGGCTGGTTCAACATGAGCGCGCAAACGTGGATCGAACTCGTGTTGTCAATACCCGTGGTGCTATGGGCTGGACAGCCCTTCTTCGTGCGCGGCTGGCAATCCGTTGTCAACCGCAGTCCCAACATGTGGACGCTCATTGGTCTTGGCACAGGCGCTGCGTTCGTCTATAGCGTCGTGGCGACAGTCGCACCGGGCGTTTTCCCCGAAACCTTCATGTCCATGGGGCGTGTGGCTGTTTACTTTGAAGCCGCGGTGGTGATCATTTCCTTGACTCTGTTTGGCCAGATCCTGGAGCTGCGGGCGCGTTCGCAGACGTCAGCTGCCATCAAATCACTGCTGGGACTCGCACCCAAAACAGCCCGCCGGATCAACGCGGATGGATCAGAAGAAGATGTACCCCTGACGCACGTGCATGAAGGCGATCGCTTGCGCGTGCGTCCCGGGGAGAAGGTCCCCGTTGATGGCGCCGTCGAAGATGGTGCGAGTTCGCTGGATGAATCCATGCTCACGGGCGAACCTCTGCCGGTGAGCAAGCGCGCTGGTGACAAAGTGATCGGCGCAACGATGAACACGTCGGGCTCGCTAGTGATTAGAGCTGAAAAGGTCGGCTCAGCCACAGTGCTATCGCAGATCGTCCAGCTCGTCGCGCAAGCGCAGCGCTCCCGCGCACCGATGCAACGCATGGCAGATCAAGTGGCTGGTTATTTTGTGATGGCAGTCGTGGCCATCGCCATCATCACGTTTTTTGTTTGGGGTACTTTTGGGCCGCAACCGAGCTGGGTATATGGCTTGATTAACGCCGTAGCTGTACTGATCATCGCCTGCCCATGTGCCCTGGGCTTGGCCACGCCCATGTCCATTATGGTGGCAACCGGTCGTGGCGCCACCCAGGGGGTGCTTTTTCGCGATGCAGCAGCCATCGAAAACTTTCGCAAGGTCGATACCCTCATTGTTGATAAGACCGGCACATTAACCGAAGGCCGGCCCGCGTTCGAGCAGGCCATTCCCGCAGGTGACACGGAGGCCGACGAGGTGCTTCGTTTGGCGGCAAGCCTTGATCAGGGCAGCGAACACCCCTTGGCCGATGCTATTGTCAAAGCAGCGCGGGAGCGCGGTTTAAACCTAAGCGCTGTAAATGACTTCGAATCAGGTAGCGGTATCGGGGTACGTGGCCAGGTCGAGGGCAAACGCCTTGCTTTGGGCAATACTGCCTTGATGGATCAAGAAAACGTTGATGTATCGATCATGACCAGTGGCGCTGAAGCGTTGCGCGCCAAAGGTGCGAGCGTCATGTATTTAGCTACAGACGGTCAATTAATAGGCTTGCTGGCCGTCTCTGATCCCATCAAGAAAAGTACGCCCGAAGCCGTAAAGGATCTCAAGGCGGCTGGAATCCGGGTCATCATGGCAACCGGCGACGGCGTTTCGACGGCTAAAGCGGTGGCAGAGCAACTAGGCATTGACGAGGTTCACGGTGAAGTGAAGCCGGCCGACAAGCTCGATCTTGTCAGCAAACTTCAAGCAGAAGGCCGAGTTGTTGCGATGGCCGGCGACGGCATTAATGACGCACCTGCCCTAGCCAAAGCGGATGTCGGGATTGCGATGGGTACCGGAACCGACGTGGCGATGAACAGCGCGCAGGTCACGCTGGTCAAGGGAGACTTGCGCGGCATCTCGATTGCGCGCCACCTCTCGGACAAAACAATCGCCAATATGAAGCAGAATCTAGGCTTCGCATTCATTTACAACGCTCTGGGCGTGCCGTTAGCTGCCGGCGTTTTGTACCCGTTTCTGGGCCTGCTGCTTTCACCCATGTTCGCTGCACTGGCGATGAGCCTGAGTTCAGCATCGGTCGTGTTCAATGCCCTTAGACTGCGCAAGTCGGTATGACTAGGGAGGGTAACGTGCCGCCGGTCAGCAAAGCACCAATTGAGCTATTCGCTCGGTCAAGACATCAGTGCAGTCAGTTGGCTCATATCCGTTGCAAGCTGCGTACGCATTGCAGAGATGAACGTCTGCATGAACGCTGTGAGTTGCGTTCCCGCTGGAAAGGCTAGAATTCCGGTGAATACCACCTGTTCGGAAAAGGGGCGGAGCACAATGCCACGCTGAGCGTAATCCAAAGCCGTCACCGGACTTACCAAGCCAAGGCCCACGCCCTGCTGCACAAGTTCGCATACGCTGACCGAGTAAGGAGTTTCGACCACTACGGACGGCACGACAGAGTGTTTATCCAGCACACTCTGCAGCTGACGACGCGAAGTGTCCTCGGGATTGAGTGCAATAAAGGCTTGGCCGTTCAGATCCTGGGGCTTGATCACCGGTTTGCATGACAGCGAATGAGAAGCGGGTATGGCGATAACCCCATCCAAGCGACTGAAAATCGAGTGTTCCAAACCAATGGTCGACACTTCGTCCGCCATAAGCCCTAGATCACACTGCCCCGACAAGAGTCGCTCGCGGACCTCGCGGGAGCTCATGATTTGCAAGGACACCGTACGCTGCTCCGCCAGCAATTTCATATTACGCAAGACGCGCGGTAGAAAACCTACGCCCAAAGCAGGCAAGCTGGCGACATTTAGGCGGCCTCCAGTGAACTGACGCAAGCTACGTAAACGGTGCTCAATCACATCTAATCCAACAAAGCATCGATCCACCTCAATTAACAAGGCCTGAGCCGCCGGCGTGGGCTGTAGCCTGCCCCGCATCCTGAGAAAGAGAACAATTCCGGCATGTTGCTCTAACCGCCGCAATGCCTGACTAATTGCAGGCTGCGACACGCCCATCAGCTTGGCCGCCTTGCTTGCCGTACCCGAAGTCATGACCGTACGAAAAACCTCAATCTCTCTTAGCAACATATATAACCTCTACTTCTAGACCAATAACATAATGGAAGTTATTTCTTATAGCTATAAAACTATACTTCGATTTATGAAAAACGCTACAGCCGCTCATCTAGCCGTTCAACGCAAATATCTCACTGGCTTCTCAAGCCTGTCGCCCGCTGTCTGGAGGGCGTCAACGATTACCTTCTCAAGCCTGGATGAATTCGTGGCTCGTAAATCGCGATTACCGGATGGCTATACCTATGGAACTACCGGCACGCCGACCCACCGTGAGCTGGAGGCGCGCATCGCTGCATTGGACAAGGCAAGCCATTGCGTGGTGCTGCCTTCAGGACAGGCTGCGATAAGCCTTGTCATGCTCACCATGTTGAAAGCCGGGGATCATCTTCTTATTACGGATTCCGCCTACGGCCCAGCACACGATTTCGCGACGCACCTTACACACATGGGCGTGGAGGTGGAGCGCTACGATCCGTGTATAGGGTCGGGGATCGCAGACCTCATCCGATCTAATACCCAGCTGATATGGTTGGAGTCACCGGGTACTGTCACGATGGAGGTGCAGGACGTGCCCGCCATTGTTTCACAGGCTCGCTCGCACGGAATCAGGACCGCAATCGACAACAGTTGGGCTAGTTCTTTGTATTTTTCGCCGCTATCGCTTGGCGTGGATCTGTGTATCCAGGCCTGCTCCAAGCACATGGGTGGTCACTCCGACTTGCTTATGGGTTCCGTTAGCACAAACGATATTGCACTACACACCGCACTACGTGCTTTGCAGGCGACCATGGGGCAAGCGGTTAGCGCTGAAGATTGCTTTCTTGTCCAACGCGGGCTAGATACCATGACTTTGCGGCTTGAGGCCCAATCCGTCAAGGCATTACGTCTTGCAGAGCATTTGCAGCGGCATCCCATGGTTCGAGAAGTGCTCCATCCCGCACTAAGTACCTTCAAAACACATAGCTTGTGGCAAGATCAGTTTAGCGGTAGCGGCAGCCTTTTTTCCTTAGTGCTACAGGATGCGCCTCTGGACGCTTTCCGCGCCATGTTCGGCTCGTTTCGTCACATTGCCATTGGCGCAAGCTACGGCGGGCTTCACAGCCTCGCAGCCTTTTATCACGCACAACAGCAGACCAGCCGCCTCTTTCCCAGTATCCAGGCACCTATTATTCGTCTTGCCATTGGCCTGGAAGACTACAGCGTCCTTGCTACCGAGCTAAACCAATCGCTGGAAACGTTCGAATCGGTTTGTATCGATAGCGCAAAGAGCGGCGCTAAATAGTTTTGAATGATCGCATACACAGAGCTGCGGTCGCCCTTCCAACTCTAAGGAGACAAGAGAATGAAACGCCTATGGATCTTTATTTCCGCAGCAACCATTGCATTATCAGCGGCTGCCCCCATCCAGGCCCAGGACAGGGCCACGACACTGAAAAAAGTTGAACAGACGGGAACGTTTACAGTAGGTACGCGCGCTGCATCAATCCCTTTCAACTACCTGGATGATAACAACCAACAAAGCGGATTTGCTTGGGAAATCACACAGCGTGTGGCCGACAAAGTGAAAGAAACCGTGGCGCGCGATGACATTCAAGTACGTCCAATGGAAGTCACGCCTCAAACGCGTATTCCACTTGTGGCCAATCAAACAGTGGATCTGGAGTGCAGCTCTACTACACACAATCGGGAGCGTGAGAACCAAGTAAGTTTCTCAACTTCTTTCTTCATCGTAGGCACCCGCATGCTGACGCTGGCCAACTCACCCATCAAGAACTGGGAAGACTTGGCGGGTAAAAACGTCGTCGTCAGCGCAGGAACAACCGCAGAGCGCTTGCTGCGTAAAGTAAATGACGAAAAAAAATTGCGGGTGAACATCATACTTAGTAAAGATATCGACAACACCTTTATGACTGTGGATACGGGCAGGGCCGATGCAGCCATGATGGACGACATGGTTCTGTACAGTCTAATCGCTCGATCGCCCGACCCTAAAAAATGGAAAGTAGTCGGAGAGGTATTGCAACCTGAAGCCTACGGTTGCATGCTTCGTAAGGACGACACTGAGTTTAAAGAATTGGTCGATAACGTGATTACCGGCATGATGAATTCCGGTGAGATGGCTAAGCTTTATGGCAAATACTTCACTAGCCCGATTAAAGTGCGTGGTGGGTTCAACATTAACGCACCCATGTCGCCTGTAATACAGGACCTGTTCGCCAATCCGAACGACAAAGTGTTGTAAAGCAATGCAGTACTCATGGGATTTTTTGATCTATTTCAAGCCTTCACTTACCGGTGAAGGATATTACTGGGAATTGATCTTACAGGGGCTGAGCCGCACTGTCTTTTTGTCGCTGCTCTCATGGGTGCTGGCATTAAGTCTGGGTACTGCTTTGGGTATTGCACGCACACTACCTGTTCGCTGGCTGAGCTTGCCTGCGGCAGTATTCGTGCATTGCTTTCGCAACACCCCTCTACTGGTCCAAGTGTTCCTTTGGTTCTACGTTGTCCCGGAATTGCTACCGAGCGAATGGGGCACCGCGATCAAACGGATGGATCCCACATTAGGGCAGTTCCTGACCGTTCTTATCGCCCTCTCGTTATACACGGCAGCCAAAGCAGCGGAAGTCATCCGCTCAGGAATACAAGCGGTAAGCATCGGCCAGAAGCAAGCAGCTTCAGCTCTTGGGCTTACAGAGCCTGGTTCGTATCGTCATGTCATCCTGCCTCAGGCATTTCGCATCATTATGCCGCCCCTTACCTCTGACTTCCTGAATGTGTTCAAAAACTCCTCAGTCGCGCTGACTATAGGTTTCATGGAGCTCACTGGCCAAACACGCCAGATCGGGGATTTCAGCTCCCAGCCGTTTGAAGCATATATTGCCGCAACCGTCATATATACACTCGTCACCCTTTCAGTCATCTGGTTTATGCGACGTATCGAGAAGGCCACGCGTATTCCTGGCTATTGGGGAGCCTAACCAAATGGACTATTCTTTCGATTGGGGGACGCTCGTAAGAGGATGGCCGTTCATACTCGACGGCATGGCAACGACTGCCCTTCTCGTAAGCGTGGGTATGACGCTCGGCATCGCGCTAGGGGTCGTTTTGGCACTCGCCCGCTTGTTCGGCCCACGGTGGGTCTCTCTGGCGGCAGCGTTCTATGTCAATCTATTTCGTGCGATTCCGCTTATTCTCACCATTTTTTGGTTCTTCTTTCTGGTGCCGTTTGTTTTACGGGCAGTCACAGGAAATCCCTATGCTGGCGTCGGACCAATCTACGCAGCGCTGTCTGCATTCGTTTTAGCCGAAGCAGCCTATTATTGCGAAATTGTTCGTGCCGGCATCAACAGTGTGCGCAAAGGGCAGATGCAGGCCGCAATAGCCTTGGGGCTGACTCGTTGGCAAGCACTCCGGCATGTCGTTCTGCCGCAGGCATTCCACAATATGACGCCTTCGCTGATCAACCAGACTATTGCTCTACTCAAAGACACTTCACTTGTATATGTAATCAGCCTGAATGATTTTCTCGGCGCCGCTACCAAAGTTGCCCATCGTGATGGCACGTTGGTAGAGATGTACTTATTTGTCGCTGTTACCTATTTAGCCCTCTGCTCATTTGGCGTTTGGCTGGTCAATATATTGAAGAAGAAACAGGTGGCTTCGTAGCCACTGCTTTAGAAGGTCAGAAACATGATAGAGCTAAACAACGTCTCCAAATGGTATGGCGAATTCAAAGTACTGGATCAATGCAGTACCAGCGTGGCAACAGGTGAAGTCGTAGTGGTGTGCGGGCCGTCGGGTTCAGGGAAATCGACGCTGATCAAAACGATCAATGCGCTTGAGCCCCTTCAGCAAGGCGAAATATACATCGACGGTAAAGCCGTCCACGACCCTTCAACCAATCTGTCGGCGTTACGGGCACGCGTCGGGATGGTGTTTCAGCACTTTGAGCTGTTTCCCCATATTTCGGTCATGCAAAACTTAACGCTAGCGCAAGAAAGAGTGTTGGGCAGAAGCACGGAAGAAGCAACGGTAAGAGGTGTGGCTCTTTTAGACCGGGTCGGTTTGGGGAACCACGCCGATAAGTTTCCAGGGCAGCTATCGGGAGGGCAACAACAGCGCGTAGCTATTGCCCGGGCGCTGGCCATGGACCCTATCGTTATGTTGTTCGACGAGCCGACCTCCGCATTGGATCCGGAGATGGTCGGCGAGGTTCTCGACGTCATGGTTGGACTGGCTCGGGAAGGCATGACCATGATCTGTGTCAGTCACGAAATGGGCTTTGCGAAAGAAGTCAGCGACCGCGTTATTTTCATGGATCAAGGCCGTATTGTGGAGGATTGCTCCACAGACCATTTTTTTAGGCAAACGCAGACGCTTTCGGCACGTGCTCAGGATTTTCTTTCGAAGATTTTGTCTCATTAACGTGGACATTACACTCGCCAATCTTCTCCAGCCATTTTAATCCCTGGAAAAAGGCTTGCCGGTAAAGTCAACAGTAACCAAATTGCCGTCAAGCTTTCCCATACCCGGCGCGTTTAACGGCATGCCGGGTGCCGATACACCTTTTACCGACGAGTCAGCGAGCAACTTGTTGACCGCGTTGGCCGGTACGTGCCCCTCTATGATTTGGCCGGTGGCCTCGATCACCCCCGTGTGACATGAGCTAAGTGCTGATGGTACGCCGAGCTTCTGCTTGATCGCGGCCATGTCGGCCGTCTTCATAGCCGTGACATCAAAGCCGGATTCCCGCATATGATCAACCCAGCCGGAGCAGCAGCCGCAATTGGGATCCTGGTAAACCGTAATGGCCGCGCCGGCCGCATGCGCAAAGGATGATGCGGCGGTCAACGCCGCCGCTACTAGCCATAACTTCATAAGATCCACTCCAGCAAAAAAGTAAAATTTCAGTTTTTCAGAATAGAGATAAAGACCACACTCAGACAGCTTAGTTCTGTCGCTGCAAAGTGATTTCTTTTTGTGCCTCCAGAACCTTGGGCGGCCAATTGCTCTTGATATAAGCCAGTGCGGCAATGATCTCTTGATCGCTGAGGATGTCCCGATACGCGGGCATGTCGCTTACATAACCCCGAGGCGCGGTCTTTCCTGGAACCAGGCCGTTTTTCACCATATCGACCAGCATCGCATCGGGATGGTGCCAGGTATGGCCGCTCTTGTCATGCGGCGGTGCAGGCAGCCTGCCATTGGACATGCGTTCACGCCAGTTCGGCTGGCCTTGCAGGGCCTCGCCATGGCAGGCTGCGCAATTGTTCGCATAGATCGCCTTGCCCTGCATCACAAGGGATTGGTCCGCAGGGTCGATGAATGCCGGGCCAGATGGCCGAATCGTGCTGTAAAGGACGGCGGCGGCGCCGATTATGACGACGCCAGCCACTCCAAAAACCAATTTTCTCGGTGTCATTTGAATGCGCTAGATCAGCTGACTTTTACCTTGCCGACCATCCCAGCTTCCATGTGGCCCGGAATCAGGCAAGCGAAATCGACAGTGCCCGCCTGGTCGAACTGCCACACCAAGCCGCCGATCTTACCCGGGCCCAATGTAATCATATTCGGTTCCGAATGCTGCATCCCCGGCATCTTCTGCATCTCGGCCGCATGGGCCTTCAAATCGGCGAGAGATCCGATCACCATTTCATGGGGGATTTTGCCCGTGTTCTTGATAAAGAAACGAATGGTCTCGCCGGCGCGGACCTGGATGTCACCCGGTGTAAATCGCATGGTGTCGGCCATCGTCAGTTCAATCGTGCGAGTAACTTTGGCCGGATCGCCAGGCTGGCCAGTTGGCGAAGGGGCATTCGACATGGTGGACATGTCGTGCCCGGGCATGCCATGCGCCGGTGCGCCATGCCCCCCGCCATGGTTGCCGGCAGCCAATGCGAGGGTCGGAAGTACGCTCAAAGCCAGAATAGAAAGGGTCTTTTTCATGTGAATAGTCTCTTGGAGAGATTGTTTTGGTAGGCAGCCGTTTTAAGCCGCCCATGTGAAAATGTGAAAGACAACATCAAAAGCGAAAGCTCAAGCCGGCAACAAAACGGGTTTCCTGTTTGGATTCGCCTTCTGCGCGTGCGTAATCCGCTGTTTTCCCGAATTTGCTGGACCACTCCACGCCCACGTAGGGAACAAACTGACGCGTGACTTCGTACTTAAGGCGTAAGCCCGCCGTGCCGTCTGTCAAGCCGCTGCCAATGCCCCAGCGCTCATCGTCCTTGCCATGGAAATTCACTTCTACGCTTGGCTGAAGGTAGAGCTTTTGAGTCAGTAAGATGTCGTATTCCGTCTTCAGCCTCAGAGCGGTTCGCCCGCTAGCGCCGACATAGGCGGTGGCATCGACTTCGAACCAGTAAGGCGCAAGCCCTTTGAAGCCGAATGCCAACCATTCCCGGTTTGGTGCACCTTGGCCATGGTCAAATCGCACGCCCAGTTCCGTATCCCAGAACGTTGAGACCGCATGGCGCCACAGCAGTTGCGTCTCGGACTCTTGCAGCTTGCCGCTGGCCACTTCCCCTTCGGCCTTGATCACGGCGCGGTTATAGGTGCTGCCGTACCACGCCTCGCCTTCATAGGCTGCCCATTCCTCCCCGCGCGCCCTGACGTATTCCAACCGGTCGAAGCTCACGGAACCGAAGGCATGCATGTCCGACATCATTAGCGCATCCGAAGGCGGCAACGCATACTTGCCCGCATTACGCACGTAGCCATCGGAGTAGGCGTCTGGATCGCGGGCATCTGGCGGGGCCGAGCCACCCTGCATCTGCATATCGCCATGATCCATTTCGCCGCCGCCATGGTCCATGGCACCCATATTGTGCGCAGAGACTGGCGCATTAGAATTGGACTGACCATGCGTCATTCCGGGCATGGCGG
Organism: Allopusillimonas ginsengisoli; assembly: GCF_004153455.1. Lineage (GTDB taxonomy): Bacteria > Pseudomonadota > Gammaproteobacteria > Burkholderiales > Burkholderiaceae_B > Allopusillimonas > Allopusillimonas ginsengisoli. Next base: position 602,915 of record NZ_SDQE01000002.1, read on the forward strand.
GGGCACTTTTGCCAGGATCGGCCTGCTTCATGGGCATTTGCATGGCGTCATGCTCCTGAGCTGGAGCCTTCTCCGCGCCATGGTCCATACCAGACATGTCCATCGAACCGTGATTCATACCCGACATACCCATGGAGCCATGATCCTTATCGGACATGTTCATAGAGCCATGATTCATGCCTGAAGCCGTCGCCGGCGCGCTTGTCGTGGGCGGCGATGGGGTATGGCCGGCGTGGCCCGAGTGCGCCTGCGCATAGGCAAACACGGGCATCGCCCCTACTGAAGCGATGGCTGCGGCAAGGAATTTCTTCTTCAATTGATTGTTCATGACCAGGATGCCTAGCGTGTTGTTCGTTGTCTTCATGCCACCACCACTTCGCGAAACATGCCCATATCCATGTGCAGCATCAGATGGCAATGCCATGCCCAGCGTCCAAGCGCATCGGCAGTTACAAGAAAGCTGATACGCTGAGCCGGTTGCACGGGAATGGTGTGGCGCCGAGCCTGAAATTGGCCGTCCGGCGTTTCCAGTTCACTCCACATGCCGTGCAAATGCATGGGGTGCGTCATCATGGTGTCGTTATGCAAGATGACCCTGACGCGTTCGCCGTAACGGAAATGAACCGGGGTTGATTTTCCGAACTCGACACCATCGAACGACCAGGTATAGCGCTCCATATTGCCGGTTAGGTGCAGCTCGATTTCACGTTCTGCGCCGCGCGGATCCATCGCACCGCCCACGGTGTGCAAGTCCGAAAGCGTCAATACGCGCCGGCCGTTATTACGCAGTCCAATGCCGGGATCGTCCAAGTTGGTGCGCGGCATATCGACCCGCATATCAATGCTGGGCCCATACTCGGTCCTGGCATGGCGTACTTGGGTGCTGGCGCCGGCCGCAGACATAGCGCCGTGGTCCATGCCTGACATGCCTGCGTGATTCATACCTTGCATGCTGCCGTGATTCATCCCAGCCATATTGCCGTGGCCCATTCCGGCCATGCCTTCATGGCTCATGCCACCGGACGATTGGCTGGCCGCGCCATGGCTCATTCCTGCCATGCCTCCGCCCATAGCGCCCATCATGTCCGCCATGGTCAACCATTCCACGGGGTCGAGCGCCGGTACTGGCGCTTCGAGACCGGCATGCGTGGCTAGCGTACCGCGCGCATACCCTGTTCGGTCCATTGCTTGCGCATAAACGGTGTAAGCGTCGTCCTTCGGTTGTACCAATACATCGTAGGTTTCTCCGGGCCCAAATCGGAACTCGTCCACCGTAACGGGCTCCACATTGACCCCGTCGGCTTGAACGACGGTCAACTGAAGGCCCGGAATGCGTACATCGTAGAAAGTATTAGCCGCGCCGTTGATAAAGCGCAGCCGCACCCGCTCTCCAGGCCGGAATAGCCCAGTCCAGTTGCCCGCCGGCGTCGTCCCATTCATCAGGTAGGTCAGCACGTTCGCGGACAGATCGGCCAAATCCGTGGGGCTCATGCGCATCTCGTTCCACATCTTGCGCTTGTCGATAGCCGCTTTCAGGCCCATCTGGGAGGCGTCTTGAAAGAAATCGACCGCCGTGGGCTGGTTGTAGTTGTAGTAGTCGCCCTGCATCTTAAGCTTGGCCAGAACCCGCATCGGATCCTCGTCGGTCCAGTCAGAGAGTTGGACGACATACTCGCGATCGGCCCGTATGGAGTCAGTTTGTGCCGGGTCGATAATGATCGCCCCATAAACCCCTGTGGCCTCTTGCATGCCCGAGTGCGAGTGATACCAATACGTGCCGCTTTGCTGCACCTTGAACCGATACGTGAACGTTTCGCCGGGCGGGATTCCCGCAAAGCTGATGCCGGGCACCCCGTCCATTTGAAACGGCAGGATGATGCCATGCCAATGAATTGAGGTGGTTTCGTTCAGGCGGTTCTTGACGCGAATAGTGACGGCATCACCTTCGCGCCAACGCAACGTGGGCGCCGGGAGCGAGCCATTGACCGTCGTCGCCATACGAGGCGTACCAGTGAAATTCACAGGTGATTCACCGATCTCCAGATTAAATTCGGTCCCACTCAGTACCGCCGCAGAACCCGTATTAGTTCGGCCCGATTGCATTCCAGCGGCACGGGCAAATGGCGACAAGCCCAGCAACACGCCGCCGGCCACAAGGCCTTGCACAAAACGGCGACGAGGTATAGCCGGGAGGGGAACCGCTAGCGTAGTTGAGCGTTTCACGCGGGGAGAATCCTGTAATGAATCGTTGATCGGAGCTTCGTCTGCCGCATTCTGGGCGAACCGACAAATTGCTATTCCTAACTTTAATCAAGTACGGCTGTCACACGAATGACGGCTCCATTACTTTTCTGTAATCTAGAATTCGCGGCGGATTTCATTTGCGGACTCTGTTTAGCGTGATACGAGTGGTACAGACAGCGTCTTCTCTATCGGTGGATAGCAGACGCCGGTGGGATCGTTACAGCCTTGATAGGACGCTTGCAGAATCAGCGCCACGCCAGTGCCAGTTACGAGCAGGGCTGTCAACAAACGAATAAAATTCACTTCAACCACTCATCATCCAGAACATCATGATGCCCATGAAAACGAAAGCCAAAATAGCGACCGACCCAATTGCCGCTAGTACTAGGATGACTATTCGAGTGAGTCTGGTTCTCATGGTCTGCTCAAGCATCAAAGCGGTTCGCTGGAGCTGGCGGACGTGAGTGCCCGCCAGCATTAGTCCCTTCCGGTATTTGTGCTTGAGTGGGTCCACCGTTCTTTGAAGCGTTGTCGCTGTGGCACGACTGCATGCCTTTCATCATGAAAAGCATCATCAACGGACAAATCAGAAAGAATAAGAATGGGCTCACCGCAGCGATCCACTCCCGCGCGACAGGCAGGGCCGCATACGCCACTGCAATCAGCGCGGCCAGCCCAAGACCGCCTTTCAACATCGTCTTCACATCGCATTTCATTGTCGGCTCTCCTTTTACTTGCGCCACTGGAATTCAGTCTAGGAACGAGCCTACTGTAACGGTCCGTCGCTGTCAGAAAGGTTGCGCGGGCATTACATCTTTGTCATCTTTAAAAAGAACGCCACAGAGGTAATAAATTTGTTGCGATATGTATGAAGCACCACATCACTTCACCCTGTCCGGGGCAAAGTCCCGTTCTATTTGCAAGAGGCGGCAAAAAACACCATATCCGTTGACATTCCCACTGTGGGAATGTTTATCCTGTAGTTATCCGGCTCGGCGAATTACCAATAGAGGGAAAAAATGATTCAGTTTGAAGTAAACGATATGACCTGTGGGCACTGCGTGGGCGCCGTTACCGCCGCTGTCAAAGACGTCGCACCCGAGGCTATCATTTCGGTTGACCTGGCCGAGCACACCGTGCGCGTGGAGGGGGTTCCCGACGCAGATGTAGTAGAACAAGCTATTCGCGAGGCGGGTTACAGTCCGTCACGTAAATTTTAAAAGGCCAAGGTGCAATGATGCACCCTGGCCTCAATTTTTTCTCTCGCCCGCACCGCTGGTGAGGGCTGCGATCCTGCTTGCTTGGCCCCTCAGGCCGTCTGCGCCATCCGCCTACACTCTTCAGCACATCTGCGGCAAGCCTCGGCGCAACGCTGGCAGTGATCCATTTGGTGTTTTACGCATTCATCACCGCAAGCTTGGCAGACATCAGCGCACAGACGGCAAAGGGCTTGGGTGAATTCACTGCCCCTGGCCATATAACTGGCCGACAGGCGGCAAATTTGTGCGCAATCCATATCCAGCTTTATGCAGCGCGCCATAGCTTTAACATCTTGTTCCCCCAGGCATGAGGCTGCGCAGTGGTCGCACTCCGTCGCGCAGGCATAACAAGCGTCTATGCAGGATTGAAACTTTTCATGAGGCATATCGATCTCCAACAAGGTTGAGGTGTGATCATCATGTGGCCACCGTCATGCGGCGCCACTTCCCTCATGCAGCAACTTGGATGCCGTACGGGCAGTAATTTGCCTGCAAAAGCTGGAATTTTCGTTCAAACCCAGCTCTACCGGTGATGGCTTCTACCGTAGCATTACAATTTTGTAATGCTGACGTCATGTTGCCGTCAGCGGCATCGCATTACAGTTTGACAATGGACGGCAGAATGCTCTTCCTTTCGTGATAGGACTTACAGGATCGAACCCATGAAATTGCTGTTGGTCGAAGACGAGACCAAAACCGGTGATTATGTACGCCAAGGGCTAGTCGAGTCCGGCTTCGTTGTGGACCTCGTGCGCACTGGCTTGGACGGACATCATTTGGCCCTGACTGGCTCTTATGATTTGATTATCTTGGACGTCATGCTGCCCGATGTAGACGGTTGGCGTATCGTCCAGGCACTACGTGATGCGAAATCGTCGACGCCGGTATTATTTCTGACTGCCCGGGATAGTGTAGAAGACCGCGTCAAAGGGCTGGAGCTGGGCGCAGACGATTACTTGGTAAAACCGTTCGCTTTTTCAGAGCTCCTAGCGCGTGTACGTACGTTATTAAGGCGGGGCGCCGCTCCCGCCTTCCAGGATCAGTTACAGATCGCTGATCTCGTTCTCGATATTCCTCGACGTCGAGCTCAACGCAAAAGCGTGCGTATTAATCTCACGAACAAAGAGTTTGCCTTGTTGGAACTCTTGGTACGTCGGCAAGGCGAAGTACTGCCTCGCTCGTTGATTGCTTCCCAGGTGTGGGACATGAACTTTGACAGCGACACCAATGTCATTGATGTCGCGATCCGACGCCTACGCGCCAAAATCGATGACGATTTTGATCCTAAGCTTATCCACACGGTACGCGGCATGGGTTACATGCTGGACGTGACGCTCCCCGAATAGTTGATGAAAAGACGGCCGGCATCCCTAGCTGTACGGCTTACCGTTTCTATTGGGGCGGTGATAACAGTCGTACTACTCACATTCGGCTGGATCGTAGAGCGGTCAATCAACAACCACTTTATCCAGCAAGATGTTGATGAACTGAATGCAGTCGTTCAGGCCTTAAAGCACACGCTAGCCACGCTACCGCCTGATATAGCACCTGCCGAATTGCATCAGCCGCTTGCCAATGCCGTGTCGGGCCACCATAACGCTCAATATCGTATCTCCTCGGACGCCGGTGCACTCATCTATGCTACGCCGGGATCGAATTTGGACAGGTTTGCTCAAATCGCTCAGCCTGTAGAGAAAATCACTATTGACACGGTTGGCATATGGCAAGATCACGGCGAGACGTTTCGAGGAGCTGTACTACGGACCGGAACGGATAGTTTCCCTGCGCCGCGCACCTTAACCATCGCAGTGGCCACGGGCATTAATTTCCATCTGCATTATCTGGACAGCTTTCGGGACTATCTCCGAATCATCACAGTAGCGGCCTGTCTCATTGCGATTTTGGCTACATGGCTCGCGGTGCACCAAGGCCATGCACCGATACGGCGCATCAGCCGCGAAATCGGAAAAATCAGGCCCGATCAGCTCTATATGCGACTCGAGCCACACGCCGTTCCTACTGAACTGGTCGGGCTTGCAATGTCTTTCAACGGAATGCTTGAGCGGCTTGAGGGCGTCTTCCGCCGTCTCTCCGATTTTTCAGGTGACATCGCGCACGAGCTTCGAACCCCCATCACGAATCTGAAAACCCAAACCGAAGTCGCGCTTTCTCAGTCCCGCAGCGTCGAACAGTATCGGGAGATCCTGTATTCGAACTTAGAAGAGTACGAGCGCATGGCGAAAATGCTTGGTGATATGCTGTTTTTGGCGCAAGCGGATAACAATCTACTCAAACCCGAACTCGTTAAAATCGACCTTCAGGCCGAGATGCGCATCCTTTTCGACTACTTTGGCGCCTGGGCCGAAGAGCGCGAGGTGGGCTTAAAGCTTGTGGGGCCACGGGGTTGCATCATCGGAGATCGGCTGATGATACGCCGGGCATTGAGCAACCTGTTATCGAACGCGATTCGATACACGCCTGCAGGAGGCACCGTTATAGCAATCTTCGAAGTCGAATCTACGAATATCAGGCTTTGTGTTCAGAACCCCGGTCCCGTCATACCTCCCGAACACATCACACACATTTTTGAGCGTTTTTATAGACCTGACGCATCGCGACAGCGTACTGGTGAAGGCGCAGGCCTTGGCTTAGCGATTGTTAAATCGATTGTGGAAGCACATGGGGGAAAGATTAGTGCACGCTCGACTGCTGAGGCGACAACATTCGAGATATTGTCACCAGCAACGAAATGTTGACCATACGTCAGAGTTCGGCTACGACGTATGCTCAACATCAGTTACATCAGCGCGGCAGCCTTCGAAGGGATAGCCGCTTTTCACCACTGGCCGGAAACTCAGGAACGCGCCCCTAGTTCGAGCATGCGAAGTGTCGTTCGCATGCTCGAACGCAACGGTGTCCAGGACACCGAAAACGTTTATAGCTATCCACCAATATGGCTCATTTCGACTCGTGGCGAATATATAAGAGGACTAAATCCCCGCGCTTCTGAATACCTATCTGTCCTTTGGGACCAGACGGATGCGACTTTTTCCCGTAAGGCATCATCATCGTCTGACTCACGTAACAAGGCGCGCAAGTCCACACTCTGCTGGCCGAATAGGCAGAGATAAAGCCTGCCGTTCGATGCTAACCGGGCTCGAGTGCAATCCCCGCAGAATGGCTGGGTCACACTAGAAATCACTCCGATTTCCCCCTGGCCATCTACGTATCGCCAACGCTTAGCCACCTCTCCCTTAGCAGAAGGTGACACGGGCTCCAACGGAAAGTACCGATGCAACAGAGCTATGAGCTCTGACGACGGATATACCGCACTTCTGTTCCATTGATTGGTATTTCCCACGTCCATAAATTCGATGAAGCGCAAGATGTGGCCGGTGCCACGAAAATACTTGGCCATGGGGAGAACTTGGTCATCGTTGACGCCGCGCTTGACCACCATATTGATTTTTATGGGAGCAATACCTGCAGATCTTGCAACCTCAATACCCTGCAGCACGTCATCGACGGTCCAGTCAGCGTCCGTCATTCTCTGGAATACCGCGTTATCTATCGCATCCAGACTTACATTCAAGCGCTTGACACCTGCTTTCGCAAGGCTTTGTGCCTTACGCGCTAGCAACGCCCCATTTGTGGTCAATGAAATATCAACAGGGCGCCCCTCGGTTGTTGTGAGCGCCACAAGCCTTGAGGCCAACATGTCCACGTCTTTGCGCAGTAGTGGTTCGCCACCTGTGATACGGATTTTTTCTACTCCTAAACTCACGAATACTTTGGCAGCCCGCTCGATCTCTTCGTGAGTCAATAGCTCACTGCGCGGAAGAAACTGAAAATCTTTCCCGAACACCGACCGTGGCATACAGTAGGTACATCGAAAATTACATCGATCGGTGACGGAGATACGCAGGTCTCGTAATGGCCTCGCATGTTGGTCCAGTAAGATAGGCTCGCTTGGGGCCACATCGCCTTTGACTACTGCCGGTATACGTATTGGGCGATGGTCATGCAATAAGTGTTCGTTCATGCTTGGCTTTATCGTTTTTTCAAAAAACCCCGCTTTAAGTTTTCATAAAGCAGGGCGGCATACGACTAATCGAAGTACTCCTTTTTATGCCGGCTTGGGCATCGCAAATCGACGGTCTTTAAAGCTGACCGTTCGTTTGAACTCTTCGACGGTGCCGGCCTTACGAATGTTGCCCCATGTGCCCTTGTAATAAGGGATTATGTTTCGATCAGTCCAATCCGTGGTTACGTCGCCTTGAATGCCGTTTACGTAACCGAACAGCATGAACGTCTGGCCGCGCTTGATCTGTGCGACTGGATACACCATGGCATACGTGGAACCGAAGTCGTTATAGACTTCCACGATGTCGCTGGCCGCTACACCGAGCTCCTGGCAATCATCGGGATTAATCTCGATGTAGGCCATGGGATAGCGCTCTTGGGCGAAGCTATTGTATTGATCGTGATAAGCGGTTTGCCATATCTCATTGTTTCGCCCATTGTTGAGCCAGAACTTATATTTTTTCTTTTGAGCCGCAACGGTTTCAGGCAAACCATTCCATGGTGCGGGCAGAAAATGCGCTTTCCCGTCCTCTGTGTCGAACTTTGAGTCGGTATAGAGCATCTCTGTGCCTACAAACTTTCCATCGGTATAAGACTTGACGGGAAGCTGTACGCCGTTATTGCCGGTGGCCCGCAGACGTTCATAGGTAACCAGATGGCCAGAGTCGCCGCCTTGGCTATCGATCTTCGGCGCTCCTGGCTGACCCGCTTGACGGAATCCATCATTGAAGGCATCTTCTTCCGTCTTCCAGTCAAAGCCATTGAAACGCTCGGTCATCGCCGAGTTGCCTTCTTTCTCGTAAAGCGCGCGTACTGTATTGGCGATCTTTGCCGCAATGAGGCAATCGGCCATCGCAGAACCTGGAGCATCCATAAACTTCTCGGATAAACGAATACGCCGCTCTCCATTCATCGAGGTCAGGTTGATCTCTCCAGGATGTGCTGCCGGCAGCAATAGATGGGCGGCTTCGGCAAGCTTGGTCGGATAAAGATTAATGCTCGCGACAAATAACCCACCCTTCTCTGTTGCCTGAAAAATGATATCAACCATTTCTTCGGTACTGGCGCCTCGCGCCTTTTGCATCGCCTCTTTGACAATGGCTGATCGCTTTAGTACCGCTTCTCGCAATGCTTGCGCATTATTGCTGGTCTGAAAGTTATTGCAGCCCCACCAGGTCATCATGCGACCCTTGCCCTGGATCAGCTCTTGGTCGATATAAATCTTTGTGTCGCCTGGGTATGGCGGCCGAGTGTAGCCTTCTTGGTGACCACCCATGCGTACGCATCCTGTACCGCGACGGCCAACGTTATGGGTCGCTATAACCAGGCTGAGCAGTGCCGACTGAATGACGTAATTGTCATTGCCCCAAATGATGCCTTTTTCATAGGCGTGCATACTGCGCGGCATCTGGCCTGTCTTCTTAGGCTTATATGACCATTCCGCCGCCTTTTTGAGGTCCTCGAGGGGCACGCCAGTAATCTTGCTGCACTCCTCAAGTGATAGGCGGTTGGTCTGTACGGCCGAATCGAATCCAGATGTATGCTGTTCAATGAACGGTTTGTCTATCCAGCCCTGCTCCACCACATAGGTAAAAAGGCCATTAAACAGAGCGGTGTCCGTGCCCGGTTCAATCGCCAAATGCAGCACACGCTCCTTGCCTGCAACCTGGCGCGCAATGGCGATGGACGGCGTTTCGCGGGGGTCTACAAATATGATCCGTGTCGGGGGCAACTCCTCATCGGGAAACCGTTCTTTCTTCTTGCCACTGGTTTGACCATAGAGGTTTGGCACCCAATGTTGAAGGAAGTAATTGGTTTGCGACTCGTAAGGATTATTGCCTATGGACCAAAGCACGTCCGCGAGCTCCGCGTCTTCGTAAGCATTATTTAGCTCGCCGATGCCCATGTCACGGGTGGCGTGACACTCAGAGTTATACGCGGGGCGATTGTGGATGCGAACCATGGGGGTTTGCAATGCCGAGAACATCAGCTTGCCAGTACCCCATGTATTCTCAAACCCGCCGCCAGCCCCACCGTGATCAAAACAGGAAAACACAATGCCTTCCGGTCCATCCTTATCCAGCGTTTTTTTGAGCAACCCGGCGTAGAGCGCCATGGCTTGATCCCAAGAGGTATCCACCCACTGATCGGCAGCATATAGACGCGGCTGCTTGAGCCGATCCTTGCCATCGCCTTCAGGGGTGTACATATACGTTGCCATCCGGCCACCGCGGGTCGAGCTGAGCCCGCCATTCACGACACACTCCTTGTCCGGCAGGATCATGATATTGTGACGACTGCCATCGTGCTCGGTAATGACGTTGGTCATGGCTGGGGTCAGCGTGGTGGCATATGGCGGCAGCTGCTGACGAAAATCTAGGCCCAAGGCGTTGTCTTGGGGCGCTCGACCGCCCTCTTTCTGTTCGGGCCACTTATACACGTGATAGCCGCAGCCGACGATACAGAAATGACAGGTCATATTTGTACGCTGGGCGTTTACTGGCGGCAAGGTGATGCGATCTTTTTTGGCTGGCATGACATTTATCTCCGAATTAAATTATGTTGGCTTGACGTCCATAGATCAGCCCATCGACACCAACGGCTGAAACGGTGTCAGTGGCTTCGTCATACCGCAATAGCACGCGCGGGAGATTCTCTGTTGCCTGTCCGCAAATCATCTGGCCGGCCTTCTCTGCATCGAACTCGCTGAAATGGCATGGGCACTTGAACGTTTTAGTGTTGTTGTCATAGATTGTCGGGCAGCCCATATGGGTGCATAGAGTGCTATACGCGACAATATCGCGATCAGGGCCGACTCCTCCTGGGACAGGGGATCCCAGTTTGATCGCGGTACACGGTGAGCGTTCGTCTGGATAACTGAATGAGAGCGGCGCCTCAACCGTCAGCTTTTGGGCAGCCGTGACGGCTTTGCTCGGATAATCCAACGTGGTTTTGGAGGGGTCGGCCGGTGATGTCTGAGCATTGGCACTTGTGAATGGCACCAAGGTAGCGGCCGCTGCGACACCGCTGCCTCCACTGAGCTTAAGAAAACCGCGTCGGTTGATAGTTGTAGTGTCGGACATGGGGCAATTCCTATTGAAACAATGGACGGTGGTCGGTAACCTGTACACATTGTTTACGCAATACGCGTGCCAACTATCAACTCACGCTAGGTACGCTCGGAGAAGACAAAAAATGGTGGGAATCCGGATACCAAACGGTAACGCTCTCGGTGGCAATCCAGGTTTTTCGTTACCGAACGGTAACGTCCGTCGTCGTCTGCTTACTGCTGGCATTGCCGCCGTGGGCGCAGGCGTGGCTCCCGCATGGAGCCGGGAAGCTGATCAGACCACCTTGCGAATTGGCACCACAGCCGTTTTTCTCGACAATCAGCTCCAGTTATTGGACATTTGGCGCGCTGATTTGCAAGCAACGCTGGGCCAAGCAGTGCAATTCGTGCAGCGTCGAAGCTATCGAGAGATTGTTGAACTTTTGCTGCGTGGTCACATTGATGCCGCCTGGATTTGCGGTTACCCCTACGTGCTTAATTCAAATCAGTTGCGCTTGGTGGCTGTACCCCAATACAAGGGAGCACCCTTGTATCGTTCTTACTTAATCGTTCCGGATAGCGATCAAAAAACGAAAGCCATTACGCGACTAGAGGATAAAGTTTTCGCCTATAGTGACCCCTTATCAAATTCGGGATTTCTCATTCCCCGCACTGAGTTATTGACTCACCATGAGGATCCGTCAACTTTCTTTCGCAAGTCATTCTTTACTTTTGCTCATCGCAAAGTGGTGCAAGCGGTCGCTGCCGGGCTGGCAGATGGTGGTGCCGTAGACGGCTATGTGTGGGATACGATTATTGCCCAGTTTCCAGCCTGGGCCTCTGGCGCGCGCAAGGTATGGCAATCTCCCGAATACGGCTTCCCGCCTCTGGTGGCACGTAAAGAAATGCCTGCATCAACCTTCGACGCATTGAATGCCGCGCTTTTGCAAATGCATGAACGCCACGATGGGAAAATGATACTTGGCCGACTCGCTCTTGATCGATTCGTGAACGGCACGGATTCTTTGTATGATGGCATCAGAAAGCTGAACCAGACCGCTGGAGCGAGTACGTTGGCCGTGGAGGCCAACTCGATGAGTGCGAAATGAGCTCCTTCAGTTGGCGTCGTCCATTTCGCCACATGAGCTATCGATACAAGGCTCCCTTAGCATTGGCCGCAGCCATTCTGGCCACAGAGCTCGTGGTGACAGCAACCTTCGTACAGACCTCATATTCGGCAATGCGCCAGGATATGCGCCAAGGGGCACAAGCCCTTACTCGCATGCTGGCCTTATCAGTGCGCGAACCACTTAGACGCGATGATCTTTGGCGTGCATATGAAGCCATTCGAATTCCAGTCGATGCAACAGGCCCTGTCTCGGGCGTGCAAGCGATCATCGTTCTGGATCAAGATTTCAACGTATACGCAGCATCCGACCCTAAACACTACCCGATCTCGACATCGCTCGCTGCGCTACCTGATGAGCTGACGCACGCAGTCGCCGCACTTCGCGATCCGTCGCAGTCGTTTTATTTTCGATATTCGGGTTACTTTTCTCAAGTCCCGGGGGTTGCGGGAACCGCCGTTCGGTCCGACGACGCAGGCATCGCCGGATACGTGTTGGTTTCATACGATGTAAGCGCTTGGCGACAGCGTGTTTCCAGCCTGCTCACTCGAGTATTTTGGATCAGTATCCCCGGGATTATTCTGTTGCTGCTCATCGGATGGGCATGGGGCAATCAAGTCGCCCGACCTCTGCTTTCACTGGCAAAAGCAATGAAACGCGTAGGCCGCGAGCCGCTGAGCAGTATTCGGCACTCCTTGGACACGACAGGCACCGATGAGATAGGCGTACTGGGCCAGCAGTTTTCAGGCATGTTGAACGAGCTTGAAGCCAAAGAAGCGCTTGAGCGCGAGATGGTGGCTGCTGAACGGCTGGCGGCGGTAGGCCGGGTCGCCACTGGCGTTGCGCATGAAATCAATAATCCACTTGGCGGGATGATCAATGCGCTTGACACGCTCCAGACGCACGGAACGCCTGACAAACTGACCACCAAGACTGTTGAACTGGTGCGCCGCGGATTGAACCAGATCCGTCATACGGTGGGGGCATTACTTGTGGAAGCGCGACTCGATGCCTCGCGAATGTCACCCGCCGACTGGGAGGATCTACGCACGCTCATTGAGCCGGAGCTCAATGCACGGCACGCCAGGTTGCTATGGGATGTTCAACCCAATCTTGCTGTTGAGTTGCCCGCCCACTCAGTACGGCAACTGACGCTTAACCTGCTTCTTAACGCGAAAAATGCTGTCGAGCCAGAAGGCAGTGTGAGTTGCTTGGTTCAGCGCACTACCGAATCGCTCACTATCGAGATATCCAATTCAGGACAGCATATTCCCGAAGCTGCTCTACCCCAACTCTTCGAGCCATATCCCGTAGAGCCAACACTGAACCGTAATTCACATGGCCTCGGTTTGTGGGTGACATATCAGATCATTACGCAGTTACGCGGTACGATTGAAGTAAGCAGTGAGCCGGGGTTCACCCGCTTTACGGTTACCCTTCCTTTAAACTCACCATCTTTGGGAGGTCCAGCATGATTGGTCCTCATATTTGCCTGATCGAAGATGATCCGATCATGGGCGAGTCTCTGGTTGAACGCTTTCAATTGGAGGGCTTCAAGGTGGATTGGCACCTTGGTGCTTATGCGGCACGAGCCGCCATCCTTGCCAATGACTACGCAGTGGTCCTCAGCGATGTGCGGCTGGCCGATTTGGATGGTGACGCGCTATATATGCAGATGCTTCAGGACGGCCATAGTCTTCCGCCCTTCATCCTCATGACGGCATATGCCACTGTTGAGCGCGCCGTAGACATGCTCAAGCTGGGTGTGCGAGATTACATAACGAAGCCCTTCGACCTACCCCGCTTAGTGCAAACTGTTCGAGAATTGACGGTCAACCATGACGCGAACACGCAAGTGTCCGACGATAATATCCTGGGGGTTTCCGCCGCCGCCCAAGAGCTGGCCCAGCTCGTACCTCGAATTGCCGGACGAGCGTCCTCGGTGCTCATTACAGGAGAATCAGGGGTTGGCAAGGAGGTCCTTGCGCGGCTGATTCATCGGCGAGCCGACTCAGCCGACACCGAACGTCCGTTTGTAGCGGTGAACTGTGGAGCGGTGGCTCCCACGCTAGCTGAAGCGGAGTTTTTTGGCGTTGAGCGGGGTGCCTTCACGGGTGCGGATAAGCAAAAGCGCGGTTATCTTGAGCAGGCCAACGGTGGAACGCTGTTCCTGGATGAAGTCGGCGAACTCTCCCTTCCCCTACAAGCCACGTTGCTGAGATCAATACAGGAAAAATGCATTCGACGTCTTGGCGCCGAACACGATACTGCAACGCAATTCGATCTGGTCTGTGCCACGAACCGTGATCTGGAAAACATGGTCAAGGAACGTCTATTTCGAGAGGACTTGTACTACCGAATCAATGTTGTCACGTTGCATGTCAAACCCCTTAGGGAACGTCCGGAAGACGTTTATTGGCTAGCGCAGCGCTTTATCAGAGCTATGGCCCAGCGTCTGAATGAGCCTCCAAAATCTTTGCATCCGCTCACCCAATTACGACTACAAGAATATTCATGGCCGGGCAACATCCGCGAATTGCACAACAGAATCGAGCACGCCTGTCTGGTCAGTCCGAACGCCGTTCTACTTCCTAACGACATTTTCGCTTCCGATTGGCAACGAACCGTGCCTCTGAACACGTCCTTTCCCGGTGAAGATGCAGCGCTCAATATTTACCAAGATGCCTGCGAACGGCTTTATATCGAAGAAATGTTGATACGTTTTCAGGGCCATATCACCGAAACAGCCAACGCGCTTAAGATTTCGCGGAAAAACTTATGGGAAAAAATGAAGCGGCACAAAATTGAGGCCGCACGCTTACCAAAACAAAGCGCACAAGATGAGCGGGTGAGCGGATGCTGACCATCGTGCTCCGACTATACCCAAAGCACACCGTAGCTAATTGGCACTCCCTTGATTTAGCTTTCCGTGGTTTGCGTCTCTTGCTCCATGGCGCGCTGCGCCAAGCGGGCGACCTCGGCAGCCACGCCCTTGCGTTCGCTATACCGGTCGGTCAAATAATCGCTGCGGTCTCGAACCAGCAAGGTAAATTTCATCAGTTCTTCCATAACATCCACGACGCGGTCGTAGTACGGCGAAGGTTTCATCCGTCCGTCCTCGTCGAATTCCTGGTAGGCCTTCGCCACCGACGACTGATTCGGAATCGTCACCATACGCATCCAACGACCAAGCACACGCAGCGCATTGACCGCGTTAAAGGATTGGGATCCACCGCTGACCTGCATGACAGCCAGGGTACGGCCTTGCGTCGGACGCACGCTCCCCACCTCCAGGGGCAACCAATCGATCTGACTTTTGAACACACCCGTCAAGGTCCCGTGGCGTTCGGGACTGCACCACACGTGCCCTTCCGACCAATTCGACAGTTCCCTCAGCTCAAGGACTTTAGGATGATCTGCAGGAACGCTATCGGGCAGCGGTAGTCCATGCGGATCGAAGATCCGGGTCTCGGCACCCAAGCGGTTCAGGATGCGCGCCGCCTCTTCGGTAAGTAAGCGACTGTATGAGCGCTCACGCAGTGAGCCGTAGAGTAGAAGAATACGAGGCGGATGCGTTGCCCCACCCGACAGAGAAAGCTTGTCATGAGTGGGCGTATCCAAGAGGGTCTCGTCGGCTATGGGCAAGGTCAAATCAACGGGTGAAGAATAACTGGTCATCAACGTTCTCAAACTAGCAGAAAAAAGTACTGGGTGGCGCAGGAAGGTGAAGTGTCGTTAACGCACGCGTTGGCCGCGCTCATCGATGACAGCTTCCCCGTCCTCTTTGGTAAAGGGCCCCTGTTGGGCCTGTGGAAGGATATCGAGAACCATCTCTGAAGGCCGGCACAGGCGTACTCCCAATGGCGTAACAACGAAAGGCCGATTCATCAGAATGGGATGCTCTTGCACCGCGTCGAGCAATTGCGCATCCGTAAGTGCCGTGCTATTCAGGCCCAGCTCCATATATGGAGTGCCTTTTTCACGTAACGCCTGACGCACCGTTAACCCGGCACGTTGAATTAAATCGGCAAGCGCGTCGCGCGATGGCGGCGTTTTCAGATATTCGATGACGGTAGGCTCTATACCGGCATTGCGGATCAAGCCCAGCGTGTTGCGTGAGGTCCCGCAATTAGGATTGTGGTAGATCGTGATGTTGTTCATGAGAATCCCATTTTTATCAGCTGAAACGCTTGCTTTATCGCATTGAGCGCTTCAGTCGCCATGTGAGTAAGTGCTATCACCATGATTTCGCCCCACTCTCTTGCTCAATGGAGGTCGTATCCGACGCACTGCCAACCATGTTATCAGCCGTACTGGCACAACACTCCAAGGTAAGAAAATCGATGACCTTCAACATCAACGGCAGATTGGCCTGATAACGTATGTATCTACCCTCATGAGTGGCGATCAACAAACTAGCTTGCGTCATCGCTTTTAAGTGGAATGACAGACTTGTTGCGGGGATACGAAGCTGTGTGGCAATCTGGCCGGCCACACATCCGTGCGGCGCATTGCGAACCAACAGTTTATATACATCCAAGCGCACGCTAGACGAAAGGCATTCAAAAACGGCCACGGCGGCATGCATATTTATCATGCCCACCATTATACAAGAATAATAGAATAGTCGAAATATGGAAGCGATCAAAGATTAAATCGACCCGCGTCGCGAAACGCAGTCGTCACACTATTGTCATATTTACGGTTCATTATTTCATCAATTCTCGAATAGTTTGATGACTATGACCATGCAACACGGCCAACAGGCACCACGCTTTGCGCAACAAGATTGCCCCCCGTCCTGTAAAGACGATAGATGCCACCCTTTTATGGCCCTTAAAGCCTTGAATCAGCCCACAAGAATGGAAATTTTCCGCATGGTGCACAACTCTGCCAATGGGGAGTGCGTGGATGTTATAGCAAGCCGATTTTCAGGTCCTTTAAGCAACATTTCACTGCACTTGGCTGTCCTCTCGCGCGCTGGCCTAATAGTCGGTCAGCGCCAAAAACATGCTGTTGTCTACCGCTCGAATCCCCAAGCAGTAGAAGACTTGCTGTGCTACGTCCTGGGCATTGAGACGGACTGGCGATTTGCCCCGGGCGCACGGCGTCATAACTAAATGCGACAGGCGTCATAAGCATGTCATTTTGATGTTTCATAATTTATCGATGGATAGATATCCATGCAAGCCAGTGGCGACCTATGCGTCGGCGTTGGGTTCCTTATCAAGCCAGGAGTTTTTAATGAAATTTAACGTCTTCGTCGGTGCAGCTGCTCTTGCTCTTACCGGCACCACATCGGTTGCTTACGCTCAGAATGTTCCCACGGTACTAATCGACGGTTCCAGCACCGTGTTCCCCATCTCCGAAGCAGTTGCAGAAGAGTTCCAGAAGGAGCAAAAAGGAAAAACTCGCGTCACAGTGGGCGTTTCGGGTACAGGCGGTGGTTTCAAGAAATTTTGTCGCGGAGAGCTTGACATTACTGGTGCTTCGCGCCCCATCAAAAAAGAAGAAATGGAGCTGTGCGCGCAGAACAACGTCGAATATATTGAAATGCCGATCGCCATCGACGCATTAGCCACCATTATTAATCCCGACAACAAGTTTGCCGAATGCCTGTCAGTCGATGAGTTAAAGACCATGTGGGCGCCCGAAGCTCAAGGCAAAATCACAAACTGGAACCAGATTAACCCGAAATTTCCCGATGCACCATTGGTTTTGTTCGGGGCAGGCACGGACTCCGGAACGTATGATTACTATACGTTTGCCATCGTCGGAAAAGAACACTCCAGCCGTGGCGACTTCACCGCCACCGAAGATGATAACGTCACCGTACAAGGCGTTTCGCGCGACAAGAATGCTCTGGGCTTCCTGGGCCTGGCGTATTTCGACCACAACAAAGACAAGATCAAACGCGTCGCGATTCGTCAAGCTGACGGCTCATGCGTGTTGCCTTCGGTCGAAACGGCAGTTGACGGCACCTACCAGCCTCTAACTCGCCCGATTTTCTACTATGTCGATAAATCGAAAGCCGACCAGAAGCATGTTGCTGACTATATCCACTTCGCCTTCAATCCTAAAAACCAGCAAGCGCTTGTGAGCGAAGTAGGCTACGTTGCGTTGCCTGAAAACATTGCCGTGGCAGCAACCAAGAAGTTTGACAATCGCACGACCGGTACCCACTTCGGCGGTGGCTCCAAGGTCGGCGTAAAAATGGATGATTTGGTTAAATAATTAAGCAAACCTGAAACCTTGGCCGACCTTGGGGCTCAGCACGACGCCTCCAAGGTCGGCCAACTTTAATTTTATGCAACGTGGAGCTCCGCATGGATGATGCCATTGCTCGTCCCCCCATCCACCGTTTTATGCCAACGCCAGCGTATCGCGCCCGGCGCATTGCCATGGATCGGATCAGCCGCATAGCCATGTTTTGTGCGGCGGCGCTTTCAGTATTGATCACCACTGGCATCGTCTATGTTCTAGTATCAGAGTCTTGGGGCTTTTTCACCACAGTGCCGCTGCTGGATTTTCTTACCGATACGCAATGGACGCCCGTCTTTGCCAATCCTCGATTCGGTATTTGGCCTTTATTAACGGCCACATTGTGGGCTGCCGGCATTGCTTTGCTGATTGCCATCCCCCTCGGTACCGTATTAGCCATTTACCTCAGTGAATTTGCGCGCCCCTCGGTCAGGGAGACGGTAAAACCGTGCTTAGAGATGCTCGAAGCCGTACCCACGATTGTATATGGGTATTTCGCACTCTTGGTCCTTACGCCCTTTTTCCAGAAATTCATCCCAGGACTTGGTGGTTTTAACCTCTTGGTGCCGGGAATTGTCTTGGGCATTATGATTTTGCCGTATGTCGTTTCAGTAAGTGAGGATGCAATGCGCGCCGTTCCAAGCTCCTTACGCGAAGGCGCCTACGCACTAGGCATGTCACGCTTGCAGACGGGGCTCAGGGTGATTGTTCCTGGTGCATTCTCTGGTATTACCGCCGCATACGTTTTGGGGATGTCCAGGGCTGTGGGGGAAACCATGGTGCTTGCAGTGGCTGCCGGCCAAGGACCAAATCTCACGTTAGATCCGCGCGAAGGAGCCGCCACGATCACTGCTTATATTGTTCAAATGAGCCTGGGCGATTTGCCCCATGGGTCATTGGCGTATCAAAGTATTTTTGCTGTTGGCTTAGTACTGTTCTTGATTACGCTGCTCTTTAACGTAGCCGGCTACTACTTGCGTAAACGCTATCGCGAGGTGTATTAAATGACAACGCAAATTCAAACTGAACAGACGCCCACGCAAGCAGCAGCGCCTGATAATGAGCAGGAACGCGACCGTGCCATTGCGCGCAAATCCCGACGATCCGACTGGCTTTTTGCAGTCGGAGGGCTCATTGTTCTCTTTCTTTCAATGGGCCTGTTACTAGCCCTCTTGTTTGACCTTGCCCTCAGTGGTGCCAGTCGAATCGATTTTGAATTTCTAACCAGTTTCCCCTCTCGCCGTGCCGAAGATGCAGGCATCCTTTCCGCTTGGGTGGGAACCACGCTGGTCATGATTGTCACTGCAATTCTTTCAGTACCGCTCGGGGTAATGGCAGGAATATACCTTGAGGAATACGCGCCAAAAAATTGGGTGACGACACTTATTGACATCAACATCAGTAATCTCGCGGGCGTACCCTCCATCATTTATGGCTTATTGGCGCTAGGCCTGTTCGTCTATATGTTTGACATGGGTTCAACGGTATTGGTGGCGGGCATGGTTTTGGCGCTGCTCATACTCCCAGTCGTAATCGTATCCACTCGTGAAGCGGTAAGAAGCATTCCACAAATCACCAAAGAAGGCGCCTACGGTATTGGCGCGGACAAATGGCAAACCGTTGCTCATTACATCCTACCGGCAGCGCGTCCAGGCATACTGACGGGTGCGATCGTAGGGTTATCACGAGCGGTAGGTGAAACGGCTCCGGTCATCACCATTGGGGCCCTAACCTACATCGCATTTTTGCCTAATTCGCCTCTTCAGTCAGAATTTCCATTCCTTAATTTTGACTGGCTTAACTCGGCGTTTACCGTCATGCCGATACAAATGTTCAATTGGTTATCGCGCCCACAGACCGATTTTCATATTAATGCCGCGGCAACGGGCCTTGTGTTGATCATCATGACGCTTTTGATGAATCTCATTGCCATCGTTATCCGTTATCGGCTACGCCGACAAAACGTCGCATAGAACGCACGTTGACATCTCTCTAAGGTATCCCATGAGCGAACTCGCACTCCCCACACCTCCTATTGAAAAGCACCGCCCTTCGTTGTCTCGAGCACCTGCCTCAAACATTGATGAGGATGAAAAGGAACAAGGACTAACGGCCCCTCCTGTGCTGGTGCACCCTAAACGTGAGTTGCGGGCTGATGTCCGCAAGCTATCGTTTTGGTACGGAGATTTTCAAGCCCTACATGCCGTCAATCTTCCCGTGGTAAATAATGGGGTGACCGCACTCATCGGAGCTTCGGGATGCGGCAAAAGCACTTTGTTGCGCTGTTTCAACCGCATGCATGATCTATACCCGGGCACTCGGTACGATGGCGACATCATGCTGCTACCCGAAGAAAAGAATATTGTGAGTGTAAAAATAGACCCGATTATGGTTCGGCTACGTATCGGCATGGTGTTCCAAAAGCCAAATCCGTTTCCAAAGTCGATCTATGAAAATGTAGCGTCAGGATTACGAGTGCGGGGGATTACTCAACGGGCTGCGCTGGATGAACGAGTGGAGTCCTCGTTACGCCAGGCGGCATTATGGGACGAAGTAAAAGATCGGCTTCACCAATCTGCACTAGGATTATCGGGTGGACAACAACAACGGCTTTGCATTGCAAGAACACTTGCTCCTAATCCTGAAATCATTTTGTTTGACGAACCCACCTCAGCGTTAGACCCCATTGCTACCGCCAAGATTGAGGATCTGTTTCACGACCTACGCTCCGACTACACAATTGTCATCGTGACCCACAATATGCAACAAGCAGCACGTATCTCCGACTATACGGCGTTTATGCACTTGGGTCGAATGGTCGAATTCCAGGCGACAGACGATTTCTTTGTTAATCCATCCCATCTGCGAACGGAACAGTACATTACGGGTCGCTTTGGGTAATTCAGCTTGTATATAAGGAGTTCACACAGTGAGTAATCCGCATACGGTACGTGCCTATGATCAAGAGCTCGCTGCACTAAGCGAAATCTTGATGCAAGTCGGCCATTTCGTCGTCGATGCATTCACGGCGGCTTCCAAAGCGTTATTGCACAAAGATGTACTTGCTGCGCAAGAGGCGATCCAAATCGACGGCCAAATAGATGAGCTATGCGCTCAGGCGGATAAGGATATTTTGTTGCTCATGACAAAGCGCCAGCCGATGAGTCAAGATTTGCAGGAAATATTGGCGGCCATGCGCAGTGCAAACGAGTTTTCGCACATCGGCGATTTAGCGCGAAATATTGCAGAGCGTTCAACCCAATTGCACAGCCCCACTCCTGCCGACAATCTTCATCAAGGCCTTGAAACCTTGTCCATGATGCTATCGGATTTCCTCTCAAGAGTGTCCCTTGCCTATGCATCAAAGGACATTCCAGAGCTGAAAGAGCTATGTCAGGTGGACAGGCTAGTCGATGACGCGTACGCACAAATATTGGACATCATTATCATTGGGCTGGCAAATCATCCCGATCGAACGGGCGACTTGACGCACCTACTTTTTTGCCTTAAGAACATGGACCGAATCGGCGATCATATTTCTCACATCGCTCAAACCCGATATTTGGCATTGACAGGTGCTTTACCGGAGCATGTGAAGCACCACGCTCCAACGGAGCCCTAATGCATACTTGGGTTTGCCTCCTCTCGCTCTCGGGTTGCTTGGCTGGTGTTATTTCGACAATTCAATTAATATAGTTTCATGGAAACTAAATTCGCTGTTAAAGCGCTTGCCGCCATCGCGCACGAATCCCGCTTGGCCGCCTACCGCACCCTCATGCAGGCCGGCCCAGAGGGACTGCCGGCTGGTCAATTGGCTGAGATGATGGGGATTGCACCCTCTTCGTTGTCCTTTCACCTGAAAGAACTCGTTAATGCCGATCTTTTAACCTCGCGCCAAGAGGGACGATTCGTTTTTTATTCAGTTAAGTACAACTCGATGACAAGTCTGTTGGCGTACCTAACCGAAAACTGCTGTGGTGGCAACCCGTGTACGTCCGTCCGAAACGACATGTGCGCCAATACCCAAGACGCAACGCAATAAACATCACCGCTGGTTCCACAAAGTCAACGGTCCAGTTAATCTAGTCGTGGAAGTATTATTATGTCGGACAAAATCTATAACACCCTCTTCCTTTGCACAGGCAACTCAGCGCGCAGCATCATGGCAGAAGTGTTGCTTAATCATCTAGGCCGGGATCGTTTTAGGGCGTACAGCGCTGGCAGCCACCCCGGCGCCCAGGTGAATCCCCTTACTCTTGAAGTCCTTCAGTCGACTCGTCTGCAAGTAGAAGGCTTATGCAGTAAAAGTTGGGACGAGTTTGCTCGACCAGGGGCGCCTCAACTGGACTTTGTTATCACCCTTTGTGATAGTGCAGCCGGAGAAGTATGCCCTGTGTGGCCGGGCCAACCGATTACCGCGCATTGGGGGTTTGAAGACCCATCGGCTTTTGAAGGAACAGCCCAAGAAAAGCGTGAATTCTTCGACAAAATCTTTCGTCAAATTGCAAATCGCATCAAGATTTTCAATAGCTTGCCATTGACAAAGCTGGATCGTGTGGCGATTAAGCGCGAGCTCGACGCACTGGGCGATCGGGTAATGCAAACAAGCACCATCGCTCCTTAATGACTCTATGCGCGTGAAAAGGGCCCTTCAACGTGACCGCCCTTTAGCGGCGGGCCTGAGTCTCTTGTCAGAAACACCTTCCCCACCTCTTTTGTACTGCACATATGAACGTCCTTTTCCTATGCACGGGTAATTCGTGCCGCTCTATCCTGGCCGAAGCCACTTTCAATCATCTTGCCCCCGCTGGCTGGAAGGCCATGAGTGCTGGTAGCCAGCCCACAGGCCAAGTACACCCTAGGTCTTTGGCGTTGCTTGCGCGCGAAGGTATTTCAACAGACGGCTATTTCAGCAAGTCTTGGGATAATCTGCCGCTGACGCCCGACGTGGTCGTCACCGTCTGTGCCAGTGCAGCAGGCGAAACCTGCCCTGCGTATCTGGGACCGGTCATACGTACTCATTGGGGCGTCGAAGACCCTGCCTACGCCACCGGTACCGACGCAGAAATCGACGCGGCGTTCAATACGGCGTATCGCATTTTGCGCTGCCGTATTGAAGCATTCCTGGCTTTGCCACTTACAGATTTGAAAAGTGACCCGGTACGCTTGAAAACCGAAATGGATCGCATCGGCGAGCTTCTTCCTTAATCTTAATGCATCGCCGCGAGCGTTTGCGAATTGACGCTTTGATTCTCAATGTCCCTCCCCGGGGCGCCTTCCCTTTTGCCGTAAAGAGAGACTCCACGTGCTTGCTGCGCTATTGATTTTTATTGTCACCATCGTCCTGGTCATCTGGCAGCCACGCGGCTTGAACATAGGCTGGAGCGCTTCAATCGGCGCCTTGCTCGCGCTGGTTTTCGGCGTGGTCAGCTTGAGCGATATTCCCGTCGTCTGGCAGATCGTATGGAACGCGACCGGCACATTTGTGGCCATCATTATCATCAGCCTGCTGCTGGATGAAGCAGGCTTTTTTGAATGGACGGCGCTGCATGTGGCCAGGTGGGGAGGTGGTCACGGCCGGCGATTATTCGCACTGATTGTCTTGCTGGGGGCCGTGGTGTCGGCGTTCTTTGCCAATGACGGTGCAGCCTTGATCCTGACGCCCATCGTCATGGCCATGTTGTTAGCCTTAGGTTTCACGCCCGCCGCAACGCTGGCTTTCGTCATGGCGGCAGGCTTTATTGCCGATACGGCCAGCCTGCCGCTCATCGTGTCCAACCTGGTCAATATCGTTTCGGCGGATTTCTTCGATATCAGCTTTGCGCGATACGCCGCAGTCATGGTTCCGGTCAACGTTGTTTCAGTTGCCGCCACTTTGCTGATTTTGTTGCTGTATTTTCACCGCAGTATTCCGGTTCGCTACGACGATAGCCAGCTCAAGGAACCGAAAGAGGCGATTCGCGATCTGGCGACCTTTCGCGCCGGTTGGGTGGTGCTAGGATTGTTGCTGGTCAGCTTTTTCACCCTTGAAGGCTTCGGTGTGCCTGTCAGCGCCATTGCAGCCCTGGGAGCGCTGGTGCTGCTTATCGTTGCCGGACGCGGGCATAAAATCAGCACCCTCAAAGTCGTGCGTGAGGCGCCTTGGCCTATCGTGATTTTCTCGCTGGGCATGTACTTGGTCGTTTATGGCCTGCGCAATGCCGGGCTGACGGACATGATCGCCAGCTTACTGGATTATTTCGCCAGTCATGGCTTGTGGGCGGCTACGCTGGGCACGGGCGTGCTGACCGCCCTGCTATCTTCCATTATGAACAACATGCCAACCGTTTTGGTCGGCGCGCTATCTATCGACGCCAGCCAGGCCACAGGCGTAGTCAAAGAGGCCATGGTCTATGCCAATGTCATTGGCAGCGACCTGGGTCCCAAAATCACCCCCATAGGCAGCCTGGCCACACTCCTGTGGCTGCACGTCCTGGCACGCAAGGGCATGGTGATCACCTGGGCTTATTACTTCAAAGTGGGTATTGTGCTGACCTTGCCGGTGTTGCTCGTTACCCTGGCAGCACTTGTTGTACGCCTGGGTGCGTTATAAAGTCGCTCCTTGACTGATGTCTGCATAATATTAAGAGCGATCATGCCCGATACCGCAGGAACTGACCGTAGCCCTTGGGCTGTCTTTCTGATCTTTCTTCGACTGGGTCTTACCTCTTTCGGTGGCCCGGTTGCGCATTTGGGTTACTTCCACGATGAGTTCGTGACGCGACGGCAGTGGTTGAGCGAGCGCAGCTATGCGGATTTAGTGGCGCTCTGCCAATTTCTGCCGGGGCCGGCCAGCAGCCAGGTCGGGATCGCAGTGGGGCTGTCCCGCTCCGGCTATGCCGGAGCGTTGGCCGCGTGGGCGGGCTTCACTTTACCTTCAGCGATTGCCCTGATCCTGTTTGCGCTGGGCATGGCCAGTTACGGGGACGCCATGCCGCCCGGTGTGCTGCACGGCCTGAAGGTGGTCGCTGTGGCTGTCGTGGCTCAAGCGGTATGGGGGATGGCCCGCAAGCTTTGTCCTGATGCATCGCGCGTTACCATCATGGCGTTCGCGGCCTGCCTTGTTCTTCTGGTGCCGTCCGCATGGGCTCAAGTGGGCGTCATCATCATTGCTGCGATCATCGGCCTTCTGTTTTTCAAACCTCAGCAAGGTTCAGAGCACGACCCTCTGCCGATTTTAATCAAGCGCCGAACTGGGCTGCTATGGCTGGCATTGTTTTTTGCGCTGTTGATAGGATTGCCGTTGCTGTCGGCCGTATCATCGAGCCAGGCGCTGTCGATGGTGGATGCTTTCTACCGCGCGGGGTCACTGGTATTTGGCGGCGGGCATGTTGTATTGCCGCTATTGCAAGCCGAAGTCGTGCCCGTCGGCTGGGTTGGCAATGAATCTTTTTTGGCGGGCTACGGTGCCGCGCAGGCAGTCCCCGGCCCTTTGTTCACATTCGCGGCTTTTCTCGGCGCCTCGATGAGCAGCACGCCTTCCGGCTGGTTGGGGGGTCTGATTTGCCTGTTGGCGATCTTCGCACCATCCTTTCTGCTCGTGGTGGGGGCATTGCCGTTCTGGGAGCACATTCGCCGTAACGTCCGCACGCAGGCTGCGCTTTTAGGCGTTAATGCTGCCGTGGTTGGTCTACTGCTGGCTGCCCTTTATCAGCCTGTATGGACGAGCGCGATTCATGCGCCGCAAGACTTTGGCTTGGCCCTTGTGGCGCTGGTCGCACTCATGTTCTGGAAGCTGCCCCCATGGTTGCTTGTGATCGGCAGTGGTGTCGCGGGCTGGTTGCTAAGCGTGGTTCTATGAGGGTTCGAATAGCCCATCAGAGCCAGGCGGCTTATTTGTGAACAGCTAGCCTGCTGTTCAAATAAGCCGCTGGCGTACTTTTGCGGTGACCCATTCGCTGACCACAACGGTGGCGAAGATCACGATCAGCAACATGAATACTTTCGGCCAGGCCAGTGTGCCTAGCGCCGATTCCAGCTTGACCCCGAGACCGCCGGCGCCGACCAGCCCCAGTACTGTGGATTCCCGTATGTTGATGTCCCAACGGAATACGGTCACCCCTGCCAGGGTTGGCGCAATTTGCGGAAAGACACCCCAGGCCATGACCTGTGCAGAACCAGCTCCTGTGGCGGTAATGGCTTCCACTTGCTGGGTATCGATCTCTTCTATCGCCTCGTAAAGCAGTTTACCGATGAAGCCGATGGAGCGCAGGGCAATGGCGATCACCCCGGCCAATACGCCCGGCCCCAGAATAGCCACCAGCAGCAAGGCCCAGATCAAGGAGTTGATCGAGCGCGACGCAACAATAGCCAGTAAGGCAAAGGGCCTGACCCAGGCCGTGCTGGGTGTGGTATTTCGCGCCGCAAGAAAGGCAATAGGGACAGCGATGAGCGTACCCAGCAATGTGCCTAAGGTTGCAATATTCAATGTTTCCCACAGCGGCCACAGCAGTTCCCGGGTGTAGTGCCAGTCGGGAGGGAGCATCCGGGCGCCAATATCAGCGGCCTGCTTAGGCGCGTCAGACACAAAAGACCAGATGGTGTCTTGGGTCATGACTTGAAAGGCCCACGATACCAAGGCCAGTCCCAGGACCCAGGCGGCAAACACGAGCAGATCCTGCCTAGGGCTGCGCACGCGCCACGTTAGAGTATTTTTTTGCGTATCCATCCCGATCCGTACTCAGCGAGCATGACAATGGCGATTATGACGATAAGAATAGCGGCGGCGGTATCGAACTCGTAGCGATCCATGGCGGTATTGAGCGTGGCGCCTATACCCCCTGCCCCAACAATGCCAATGACTGACGATTCGCGAAAGTTGATATCCAGGCGATAAAGCGACAAGCCCACCAAGCGCGGCATAATTTGCGACAGCACCGCAAAATCCAGCACTTGCGCGGTCGACGCACCGGTTGCGCGCAGAGCTTCCAACTGAGCCCCCTGCACTTCCTCAATGTCTTCGGCCAGCAACTTGGCCAGAAAACCGATGGTGGCGAACGTGAGTGTCAGGAAGCCCGCGAAAGGACCGAAACCGAACATGGCGACCAGCAGTATGGCCACGATGATCTCGTTCAGTGTCCGGGAAATCGCAATGAATCCTCGGCAGAACAGGTATATCCCAGCGGGCGCTATATTGCGGGCGGCGCCCAGGGCAAACGGTATGGACAGTGCAATCCCCAGCGCCGTCGCAGTGACCGCCATGGTCAGGCTTTCCTGAAAGCCCAGCAAAATGTCCGAATATCGCGACACGAAATCAGGCTTTACAAAGGCGGCGATGAATTTCCCGCCACGCACCAACCCTTCCGAAACCCGCGCCCAATTGACTTCCAATGAAAGGATGGCCAGGGTCAGATAACACATGGCGCCCAGTAGCAAGCTATGGCGCAGCCAGGCGCGGGCGATGAATGGCGGCTTGCGCCAAGTGTCCGGCAATGTTGATGAGTTCAAGGCAGGCATGATGTAAACGTCTAGCCGACAGCGGCCAGCGACGCCATTTGATCGTCAAAATCGTTGGCGCTGGTGCTGGTGTTGCCAGCCAGACGATCCGTGATGCTGGACCAGTCTTCGTCTCCATAGATGTCGGTCAACACCTTGTGATCCACCTGCGTGGCAGGACCGTCATAGACCATCATGCCCTGTCGCAAGCCAACTATTCTGGGCAGAAACTCCGTGGCCAGCACGACATCGTGTATGTTGATGATGGCAGCAAGCTTATGCTCGGCGCACAATGTCAAGATCAACCGCATAATCTGCCGGGATGTTTTCGGATCCAGGCTGGCCGTGGGCTCGTCGATCAACAAGAAGGCGGGCCGTTGCATCAAGGCTCTGGCAATGCCGACGCGCTGGCGCTGCCCGCCAGAGAGCGCGTCGGCACGCTTGTTTTCCATACCCGCCAGACCTACGCGTTCAAGTAGAGAATAAGCCAGCTGGATATCTTCCGAGGGAAACCGCCTGAACCAGCTTGGCCAGAACCGGATGTAACCCAATCGCCCCGACAGCAGGTTTTCCATGACCGTCAAGCGTTCTACCAGTGCATATTCCTGAAAGATCATGCCAATTTGACGTCGGGCCATGCGCAGGCCCGGCCGTCCGGCATGAGCCAGATCCTGGCCATCCAATAACACCTGGCCTTGTGTCGGCTCAACCAATCTGTTTATACAGCGTATTAGTGTAGATTTACCCGCCCCTGAAGGGCCGATCAAGCCCAGCACTTGCCCTGCGGGAACCGACAGGCTGACCCCACGCAAAGCGGGGTCGCCCGTTGGATAGCGTTTATGTAGCTCTTTGATTTCCAGCACGGTATCGGCGCTTTAATTGCAGGTATAGGTCACACCCATCGCACGATCGATATCGCGCACCACCTGCCAGTATTCCTTGTAGGTGATAGGCATGAATTTTTCTTGTGGCGGCTGGGCGGTGTTGAACTCCTTGGCCAGGTCCGACCCTTCCCATTCAAATGTAAAAAAGGCTTCTTTGACTTTTTCCGCCAGTTCCGGCTTCAGGTTGTGTGCATAACCATATCCGGTTGTCGGGAAGGTTTGCGACTTGTAGATAATATTGAACTGTTCAGGCTTGACGGTACCGCGCGCTTCCATGCGTTGCTTGACCGAATTGGCCACTGCGGCAGCCGGATAATCCTTGTTGGCAACACCTAGAATGGAGTTGTCATGCTTGCCCGAGAACACCGGCGTGTAGTCTTTGTCCGCTTCCATCTTGAATTGGTCGCGCAGCAGGGCCGAAGGCGCCTTGTAGCCGGAGTTGGATGTTTCCGATGTGAAAGCCATGCGCTTTCCCCGGATATCTTCGACCTTCTCGATGCCGCTGCCGGGATGGGTGATGATTTCCATCTCGTAGCCGAACTTATCATCCTTGGACACCATCATCGTAAAAGGAACGAAACCTGCACAATTCACCGCCAGCGGGTTGGAGCCTGTATTGAAGCCGGCTACATGCAGACGGCCGGCGCGCATGGCTTCCAGTTGAGCCGCGTTGCTCTGAACCGGGAAAAACTGAACTTTTTTACCGGTGACCTTGGACATATGCTGGATAAAACCGTCCCACACCTTGGCATAAACCGCCGGATCTTCCACGGGGGTATAAGCAAACACTAATGTGCTGGGATCCACCCACTCTTTGGAATCGGTAGGTGCATCAGCGACCAGATCGCCATCTTTGTCCTGGTAGCGAGCGTCCATCGCATGCGCGGCACTGCCTAGCAATGCCGCAGCCGCCAGGGCGATAGCGGTAAACAACTTGTGTGGCACAAAGGAACTTGTATGTGAAGCGGCGGGCTTCAATTTAAGGGCGGCATTCATGGTTATCTCCGTTTGCAATGCCGACACTATATGAATGGTTTGTTTCAGGCGTGTGACTAATGACTACATAACCGAGATTGCGGCCGGAGCAGATACGCGTGGCTTTATTGAGTTATGGGGAATGCGGCAATTTGACACGACTGGCCCATGCCGCCAGCCAAAAACTCAAGGTAAGGAGTGCGGCGCAGGCGGCAATAGACCACACTAAGACGTCATAGGACATTGTCCTCGACCAAAGCCATGCGGCCACTAGGGGCGCTACGGCTCTGGCCAGCGTGCTGGGAAAGGTCAATAGGCCATTAATTGCGCCATAGGCCCTGCGGCTGAGCATTTCAGGCACTACCAAGCCCCGCACAATGGTAAAAATACCGTTGCATGCGCCGTATACAACGCATGCCGCGGTAATAACCCACATGCTTGAAGGCCCAATCGCTAAAACGATAAACACCAAGGGGAATACCGCAACGACAAAGGTTCCGATACGCCGCATGGATGTTCCGGAGCCAAAGATGCTGATCAGGACCCGGCCCGCCACTTGGGCCGGCCCTATGGTGGCAATGGCCCAGACCACATTGCTGGTCGACAGCCCCCCTTCAAGCAGCAGCGGATACATGTGAAAGGTGAACGCTGTGAACGCGCCGGCGTAAGCGGTAAGTGCCAGCATCAACAGCCAAAAAACCGGCGTATGAAACGCTGCCCTGACTGCTTGCTTATCGGTGGCAAGCGGGCTCTCATGGTGGGATTGATTAAAGTGCACAGCATCTTTTTCGGACCGAATAAATCCGAAATGTGCCACCGCGCAAACCAGCCCATTGATAAGGGCTAACACCAGCAGGGCCTCACGCCAGCCCCAATGGTCCAACAAGAACTGCACTAGGGGTATAAATACAGTGCTGGCAAAACCACCCCACAATGTTATGGCCGTAATGCCTGCTCGAGCCCTGCCCGCTCCGACGCGTCGGGCAATTACGGCAAAAGCGGGTTCGTATAACGCCGCTGCCTGCAAGCCACCGATACCGGCAATAAGCAAATAAAACCCGATCAGACTATCGACCTGCGACCAAAGGGCCAAAAGCACCGCCGCCATGAGCGATGCACCACCCATAAGCGCCCGGCCGTGCCCCTTATCGACGGCAACACCGACTGGGTAGGCGAGAAATCCGGCGATCACCAGTCCTATCGTTGCGGCACCATACACGTCTGTCTTGGACCAGCCCAGCTCGGCCATCATGGCCTCAGCAATCAAGGGGAAGCTGTAGTACAACGACCCCCATGCGCAGATTTGTCCGATCCCCAGCGCCGTGATCAGTGCGTCCGGACTCTGCGTTGAACCTGACGGCCTGGACAAATCCTGCATCTCTACATCAGTATTGGACATGATCGCGTTTGTTCTAGGATTGTATAAACGCTTGGGTTTCCAGCACCTGGGCCACTTCAAGAGCCGTGGCTTTGGCATAACGCATTACGCCGACCAGTGTTGCCGAAGCGAAACCAGTCCATTCGCCATAACCTACCAACCATAAACCAGGCACGTCTACAGACTGAGTTCCGGACAGGGCTATTTTTCCATCAACGCCAACAGCGCCCAGCGATTTCAGGTGTTCCAATGCCGGCCGAAACCCGGTGCACCAAATGACTGCATCGGCTACCGTGTGCGACCCATCTTGCCAGATCACGCCCCTGTCCGTGAACTCACGAAATGGACGTACTGAATGCAAAGCACCACGGTCGCGCGCAGCTTTGACTGACTCCACCATGACCACGTCGCCTAAGCCACCAGGCGGATCTTGTAATATGCGCCCTTCTTGCTGCGCCTTCCATTTGGCGGTTGCCCGTTCGAACAGGACACGGCCATCCACATCGTCCGACAAGAAAATCGGTTCCGTTTGTGTAACCCATGTGGTCTTGGCCACACGCGACACCTCGGCCAGAATCTGAGCGCCCGAATTTCCGCCTCCAACTACAAGCACCGTCTTGCCGGCAAATGGCGCCGCGCTGCGATAGCGTGCTGAGTGTATTTGCAGTCCGGTATAAGAGAGATGATTGGGATAGGCCGGAATAAAGGGGTGGCTCCAGGTTCCCGTCGCGCTGATGACTGCGCGGGCATGCCATACGCCGCGATCCGTATGCACAACAAAGCCATCTTCGCCTCGAAGAACGTTCGTCACCGATACCGGCCGTTCTATCGAGAAATCGTACCGCTTTTCATACTGCGCCAAATACTTCACGACGTCATCGCGCTCTGGATAGCCAGACACAACCGGCATACCCCAACCGGGCAAGGAACTCCACTGCGCAGGAGAAAACAGATGCAAGGATTCCCAGCCGTGGACCCATGCGCCACCCGGTACGTGCCCATTATCCAGTATTACAAAGCTTAAAGAAGTGCGCCTTAGAAAATACGCGATAGCCAGGGCAGACTGGCCGCCGCCAACAATCACGACATCGAATGTTTGCTCGCTTGTACCCGCGATTACGTTTTCCGTACGAAAATGGTGCCCTTGTTCTGCCATGACCGTTTTTCCCTTATGCTTCTTCAGTAGTTACAGAGCCACAAGAAGTGGCTGCTCGGAAACACGCAGGCTCCTCGATCTGGGCGGCAAATTGCGTACTGCACACACCGGTTTCGGGCAAAACCAGTTCAGATCTTCGTGCAGAATCCCAGTCGCCTACTAAGGCCGCCACTATTGAGCGTACCTGTTCGTAGCCAGTCAGCATCAGGAACGTAGGCGCCCTGCCATAGCTTTTCATGCCGGCAATGAACACGCCCTCATCAGGATGTGCCAACTCTTGAACGCCATGAGGGCGCACAGTACCGCAACTGTGCTCATTAGGATCAATCAAAGGCGCTAGCTTAACGGGGCTGCCTGTCGCCGGGTCGAGCGCCAGACGTAACTCGGCCAGTAGTTCAAGATTTGGTCGAAAGCCAGTGGCCACGACAATTTCATCCACTGGAGGCAAAGCCTGCTCCATACTGTGAACGATGAGGCCCTTTGGGGAAGACGTAATCTTATCGATCCTGATGCCTTGATGAAGCGCAATAGCGCCCTCATCCAGAAGCTGACGTATTTTCAAGCCGAGCTTGCCGCGCTGTTCCAGTTGATCATTCTTGCCTCCGCCCAAGATACGTTCTAATGAAGTACCTCGGATGGCCCACAACACGCGGGTGCCTGGCGCAATGCGCGCAAGCGCAACCAAATCCTGAAGGGCGTTAAACGCAGAGTGCCCTGCGCCCACCACCAAGACGTGCCGATCGCTATAGCGTTGACGTGCACTCCCCAAGATATCGGGAATGCCGTAGGCAATGTGTGCACTATTTTCTTTCTCGCCTAATGCTGGAATACCATTTGCTCCCATCCAGTTAGGTGTGGCGTAGGTCCCCGACGCGTCGATCACCGCACTGGCCCATACGTCACGCTCGCCATTGGGGCCGGCAACGCGCAATAAAAAGGGAGCCGAGTTACGGCCTTGAGTTTTCATGACGTCGTGTTCCGCCCTGCTTACTGCCAGGACACGGCTGTTCAAGTGTAAATGCGGTTCGATTTCAGGTAGCTTAGACAGCGGCTGAATATACTGACCCAGTAACGCTTGGCCGGTTGGGTAGACATCCGGTTGCGGCGCCGTCCAACCATTGCTTGCCAATAAGCGCTCTGCCCCCTTGTCGATATTAAAGCGCCACGGAGAGAACATCTTGACGTGCCCCCATTCATTAATACTGGCTCCGGCCTGCTTCCCCGCTTCCAAGATCAGTGGGGTAAGGCCTCTGCTTAGCAAATGCGCCGCGGCAGCAAGTCCAACAGGACCTGCACCAATAATGGCGATGGGATACTTGTTCTTGTCCATGAACGCTCCTTACGTTGATATAAAAGCCTTTCTGCTGCCGGCTTCACATTTAAGTTGGTAGTGACAACATATATGATAAAAAAATACTTGGCTGCGTCCGTCAAAAAGGACAGCGGCTCGTCATGCTAGCTCTGTGGCTGTTTCAAGCAAACTGTGAGGCCGTTCGCCGTATCGCGCCTCGGCTGCCCGCGTAAGCCGCCTTAACAGCGCAAGCGAGGCCTGACGTACTTCTGGAGAGAGGCCTTCAATCATCGCTCGCTCCTCTGCGATCAAATCTGAGCGGATCGTTTTATATAACTCTTGCCCTGCTGCAGTCGCTTGGATCCGGATCGCTCTGCGGTCATCATCATCCTCGACGCGAACGACATACTCCTTACGCTCTAAGGCGTTAACGACTCGGCTTGCTGTGCTCTTATCCAGATACATCCTTTCAGCTAGTGATTGAAGCCGCATCGAACCTTGCTTGACCAGCATTTCTAACGCATAACATTGGGTCACTGAAACGTCGTAGCAACAAATATAGCCGCGATCTCGAAATTGATAAACACGCACGAGATCATTGAGTGCCTCATATAAGCTCTCCGCATCGCGTGTTAGTAAATCCTGAGTCGACATGGTGCTCTCACATATAATTGGTACTAACAACTATATGTGAATTTTCTGCTCAAGACAATAAGCGGAAGGCCGGGCAGTCAAATAGCGCGCTGACGTACTGTTACGCACACCACTATGATTACAAACAAAAGGTCAGCACCTGGCATCTAATGATCGAAAAGTCATATTCTTGACAATATTTGTTTCTCACACCGTCTCATTAAATGCCACAATGGCCCACTACAATTACTTATCCATTAGTGATCTCCATAATTGCCAATAGATAAGCAATGTTCTATAAGTATATATATACTTACAAAATACTTACTTGTTACGTACCCACCAATTGAAGAACTCCATGAACCCGAGTCCTATAAACAGCATTGGCGCACGCTTACTTGCCGCACGTAAGAAGCGCGGCCTATCGCAAGAAGCATTGGCCAAACTCCTCAATCCCCCCATAAGCCAAAGCGCCATAGCCCATATTGAAATCGGCCGCAATGAGACTTCCCGTCACATCGTATGGATTGCAGCGGCGCTCCACGTTCGCGCTGAATGGCTGGTTACGGGAAAAGGTGAAATGTTCGAGATGGAATGGCCATGGCCGGATACTCCTAGGTATACGCTTGAGGAGCTGCCTCCCCCCGTACTGGAAGATATCGGTGACTACATAAAAATGAAGATCGCCCAACAAGCCCGACATTCCGAAGAGTACGATTAAGTTTCAACAATCGGCTGGATTATCCTCAGCTATTGGCCAAGATACAAAAAAACACAATAAAAATACCCGGATCGCCCTGTGTTCCACAGTGAACCAGGGCGATTCTTTTAGTGTCATTCCATGGCAGATTTTGCAGTTTTTTCCTTCCACATAACTTTTATTTATTACTTGAATATTGACTCCAGAAAGTGGATACGTAATGATTACAGCAATCCCGCTCTTTAACAACACAACACCGATAAATACCGCGCCCTGTCCGGCAACGGGCGGTGTGAGTGCGCGGCTACCCGTTACGCCAGCATTAAGCGGGGCGACAAGCACCTGGGTAGGAGTAAAGCAGGTGAAAAATCATTGCTCTCTTGGGCCGGTAGCGACTGGCAGATACCGAGGGAAGTAGATGACGTTCCGTGACAACGGACGCCGGTACTGCCAAAGGCAGGCCAAGCTCGATGGATGGCGCGTAATCCATTGATGACAGCGGCAAAGACCGCAGTTTTCAGCATCCCGACGAACCACAATAGTGGGCCAGCGGCGGGCTCTACCGAAAATGATCCAAGCAATTGGTCCCCATCGTGGCATCTTGGCGGACCAGTCACGAAGGCGCTGACCGCGCCTGCTTTGGCAAGCATCTTGGGCCATACCCTCAGGGTGCTTACCAAGGTTTTATGGAGGAAGTAATGAAGGAACAGTCCCTGCCAAACATCTTTGGCTACTCATCAACTAGACACCAGACCCCGCAGCAACCTGACCAAGCACTTCTGTATCGGATTCACATAGCTGAGGCGAAACTCGGGGTGTCACGATCAACCATCTATCGACTGGTCAATGAAGGCGAGTTAGTACTTATTAAGATTGGCAAACGCTCCAGTGGCATCACCGCAGCCAGCCT
Organism: Allopusillimonas ginsengisoli; assembly: GCF_004153455.1. Classification (GTDB taxonomy): domain Bacteria; phylum Pseudomonadota; class Gammaproteobacteria; order Burkholderiales; family Burkholderiaceae_B; genus Allopusillimonas; species Allopusillimonas ginsengisoli. The sequence goes on from NZ_SDQE01000002.1 coordinate 638,339, forward strand.
CCATGCTCTTATTGAGCGAAACAAGGCACTTGCCAGTTAGGCGAGCACGCCATTAGTGGCTCAGCCTCACTAATTTAGTCCGAAAAAGAACCACAAACTTCGGACAAATTTGCATTTTGTCCGAAAAAAAGCTACAAATATCGGACAAAGGTGCCACTATGAACGATCTCAAGACTCGGATCATGGCTCAAATCGATGAAGCGCTGCCTGGCCAAGTGTGGGTCCCAGCCGACTTTTCCCAATATGGCAGCAGAGACGCCGTGGACAAAGCGCTTCAACGCTTGGTTACGGCGGGCCAGTTGCGCCGCATCGACCGTGGGCTGTATGACCGACCCAAACTAAACAGTCTGACCAAAAAGGCAACAGCCCCAGACTACCGCGCCGTCGTGGATGCCATCGCACGTCGCGACCAACTGCGCCTGCTCGTCGATGGCATGACTGCCGCCAACGACTTAGGCCTAACGGACGCCGTGCCAGCCAACGTTACCATCCACACCGATGCACGCCGGCGCACCATTCAACTCGGCAACCTGACGATCACGTTTAAGCTCACGGCGCCCAGTCGCCTATATTGGGCTGGACGGCCCGCTATGCGTGTGGTCCAAGCACTGTACTGGCTGAAGGACACCCTGCCCGCAGACCAGCCCCGCATCGTTAAGCGGCTGTCCGAGCTGCTGGATGACCCCGAACAAGGAGAAGCGATACACCGGGACTTGTTGACGGGCTTCAACACGTTGCCAGCATGGATGCAGGCCATCGTGCGCGAACTGCCGGGCTGCGCTGTACCGGACGCCGAAGCCTCTACATCGCTCCCCGGTACCACCGACCATCGGATGCACATTGACACTTTTGCATGAATCCAAATTTCCATACCATCATTCAGGCCGCTGACGATGAACGGCGCGGGCTGTTCCTGACGACTGCTGCTCGCCTGGGCACAGCTGTCCAGAATGTTGAAAAGGACTTCTGGGTATGCTGGACTCTGGACGCGCTGTTCAATGGCCTGCCGCAAGACGGCCCCCGCCTGCTATTCAAGGGCGGCACATCATTGTCCAAATCATACGGCCTGATTTCCAGATTCTCAGAGGACATCGACATCACCGTATTCCGCGAAGACATCGGCGAACCCGCTGAAACTGCGGAATTGGACGCCTTGAGCGGCAAGCAACGGCGCATCCGCCTGGAACGCATCCGCACCGCATGCCAGCACTATGTTGCTGATAGCATGACGACGCAGATCCACGCAATCGCAGCTAACACCATAGCTACCGATCAATTCCGCTTGGAACTGGACCCGGACGACCCAGACCAGCAGACTTTGCTGTTCTGGTACCCCGCCGTGACAGCTGCACCTGGCGACTACATTCGTTCCGCCGTGAAGATCGAAGCGGGGGCCAAATCGGCTCTGGATCCACATGAAACGGTCGTGGTGTCTCCCTACGTTGCTAACGACCTGCCCGACTTGAGTATGGCTGTACCCAACGTGACGACCGTTAAGCCCGAACGCACCTTCTGGGATAAGATCATCATTCTGCACGGCCTGCGCCAATGGCATGATCGCAGAGGCCTATTGCGCCAAGGCGGCCAACGCGTGTCCCGACATTATTACGATGTCCACCGGCTCCTTCAGCATCCCGACGCAAACGTATGGATGGCAGATCGCCTCCTTGCACAGGACTGCGCGCAACATGCCCGGCTATTCTTCGGCAGCACTGACCTGCGTCTGGACATGGCAACACATGGTTCTTTTACCCTATCGCCATCGGATGCCATGCACGACGCACTGACCCGAGATTACCAAGCGATGAGCGGCATGATCTTCGGGCCATTTCCTGCCCTCGATGAAGTGCTTCACGTTGTCGCTGAACTGGAGCAGCGCTTAAATACGAATCTCACATAAGCAGTTTATGAGCGCGACATCAACTGCACTCACCGTTATGGGCATATTGGAATCGAACCACGGGCCACTTTTGTTGTTTTTTGACACCTGTACCCCAGCTTGTACCCCTCCGTTCTCCCTCGATAGGAAAAACGCATGGGTACTGGCTTCAACCGCTTCAATTAGATTCCGCCCCAGGCCACCAAATGCAAGCCCTTGATTCATTATTGATTCAGGGGCTTTTTGTTAGGCTCTTCCAGCTTTTGCTCATCAGTGTACTGTCGCTTTGTCCGTTGGTAGCCTTGGCGAAGATCCTGATTCCGTTCAAATTCTGTACACCAGGATTTCAGTGAATTCTTGGTCAGATATCCAAGCTGCCAGAGCGTGGCATTGATCCGGGGCTCCAGTTTCAAGTTGAGCCTAACGGCTCGCAGTCGATCCTCGTATGAATACATGAACTACTCCAAAAAGTAGTTCAAGATTTTGTCCGCCCCCTCCCCTGGTCAATTTTCAACCGGCGTTGACATCCAGTCCAGATGATCTCTATGGTGACAAGTAGCGAAACGCACGCAATGCTGTAGACGCTTGGCCTAGTTCCCGTGTGTTATGCGCTCAAGACTCCTGCAACTGACGTATCGTCGCCATCGCCAGGAATAACCGCAGAGCATTGTTCGGAAAAGCAATAAACCCGTATTTACGATAGAACTTGGCGGCAGAGGCGTCTTTTGCATCGACAACCATGGCGTGGACGGCCATCACCTGTGTCGCGAGCAACGTACGGTACATCGCATCCATCAGAAGGAACTCACCCAAACCCGATCCCTGAGCATCGCGATCAACAGCCAGGCGGCCAAGCAGGACAGCTGGAACAGGATAGCGCGGCAGCTTCCTGACCTGTTCCGCAGGCAGTTCATCGCGCTGGAAACTCGTCGCACTCAGGCTGTAATAACCGCAGATCGTCGTGGTTCCCGGCCGCACTGCTACAAAGACGCGAGCAATATCTCGCTTGATGTCCTGCGATGCATGCTCTCGAAGATAGCGGTCAAGTTCTGCTGCACCGCAAGAGAAAGCGGCGCGGTCATGTACCTTGCCATCAAACGCCAAGACCTGCCATGTTGATGGCATGACGGTCATCCTGCCGACTTCTGATACTTGGCAAACGCTTTGCGCAACGCGGCATTGGGTGCGGAAGGATTACTCAAAGCGTCGTAAAACACCTTCCAGTCCGCCGCCGACAGCGCTACGGCTTCGTTCTCGCGAATGACCTTTTCGGCTTCGGCCAAAGCCGTCGCCAGCACGAACTGACTCACCGTCTTATGACGGTAGTTCGCCGCGCGTTGAAGCACGGTCTTGGCCTCAGCGTTCAGGCGTACCTGAAGCCGATCATCTTTTGCTTCTACTGTGATGGACATGGCAAACCTCTCGGAACAGAGCAACAATTGTACTTCCAAATGGAGTACAGCCAAAGATGTGCTTTAGTCGTTGACGCCTAGGTGCTAAAGGCCCAATGTTTGCATCTATGGGAACTGTTACCCACACTGTTCCCTCAAACTTCGTCATTTCTGAAAAGGCCCTTTATTCATGCTGGCTTACGCCCGTTTTGGGATCGTGCCCCAGCACCAGAATTCCCGAGCCCTTGCGTCCAGATGGACGCAAGGGTTTTTTGTTGGCTCTTCAGGCTCTTGGCTCTACCCCACGGGGGATTAGCGCATCCGTCAAACTCGGTTAATCACATCATTCCAACCGCATTGAGCCAAGACTCTCATGCGGTAATTCTCAAAATTCCTGAACCCATATGCTCGGCGTGAGAGCATCTCCACCTTGGTGTGGAACCCTTCGGTAATCCCGTTCGATTTGGTAAATCGCCACATGCGTACGATGGGCTCGAGCCACGAGGTTAACGTCGCGGCCAGCGCCTTGGCCGGACTGTGTTCAAACTGGCGAATCAAGGCCAGAAACTTGGGCAGCATCTGCTTGGCCCGCTTGGCCTTCATACTCTTCATGACCAGAAACCCATTCAACTGCTGCTTGGCAAAGTAAAGCGCCTGCAGTACGGGCTCCTGGGCCAGGTACTGGCGCAGGCGCTGCTTCTGCACCGACGATAGCTTCCAGTGATGGCGGCGCATCAGGCTGAGCAGCCCCCGGTTCTTGCGTCCTTCCGGGTCATGCTGCTGCCATAGCTTCAGAAAGTGCTGGTTCACCAACCGCACAACATGAAAACGGTCAGCCACGATCATGGCATTGGGAAAGTACTGCTGGGCAATGCGCCGATAGGTCTCGGACAGGTCCATCACAATGACCCGCACGTGCTCACGCCCTGGTAAACGCTTTAAATAGCTGCGCAGGCTCGCTTCTGAGCGCCCCAGCACCACATCGAACACCTTGTGGTGCTTCAAATCGACCAGCGTCGTTGCATAGCCCTTCTTGCGACTGAAGAAGTGCTCATCGATGCCCAGCACCTGCGGGCACTGCCGGCCCGACAGTTCCGAGACCCGTTGCCCGATAAAGGACTGGTACCAGCGTTCGACTGTGGCGCTACCGATCCGATGCGTGCGCGTCAGCTGCCGCTGGCTCACGCCCCCGTCATGGGCCTCGAAGACCTCCAGCCGATAGGCCTCGGTGGCCCGACGTCGTGGCCGGATACCGGCAAAGCGGTGGCGAAAATAGCGATTGCAATCGGTGCAGTGATACTTGGGGACAGCCAGGTGCAGCACCATCAACTGGTTGCCCTGGCGGGTGTGCTTGAGCGTCCTGTGGTACGTGGCCTTAATGCGCACCGACGCCTGCTGGCAATGTACGCACGCCATTCGCTTGGCCGGCCTGGCCCAGACATGAATCTCTGGGCCTCGCTGGACATGCTCAACTACTAAATCTTGGATTCCTAAGATAGAATCGACTGGGGACATCGGCATTCCTTCCATTAAGCTCGTTCTTCGCAAAAACAAGTTTAATGAATGTCGCTGTCCCCCTTTAATGATGGAGAGCCAGGGCAAACGCATACTCTACGTTCTATGGTTTTCGCTCGCGCTTAACGGTTAGTTGGCCTCGCTTTCAAATTCTTGGATACCGCCGCTTTTAGTCAATTGCAAGATAAGAAGCCCCGTTTCTTCGGAGCTCCGCTGTGGCGCATGGATTACTTAATTTTCGACCAATTTGAATATACATTTTCTCGTTGGGACGATGCGCAGAATCCACATGCAACGTTTCAAGTAATATACTCCATCTGATAAATCACTTCCTTCGATCTACACTTTGGGCAGAAGATAGTATGCTCCCGGGAGAGTGTCCCTCCGCACTCACATCCACCCTCAATAACCTCATCCAGACATCCACCACGCTTCGTTAAAATCCCGCAAGACTGACACTGGTACCCAGACGCGCAATCACTCAACTTAGCTCCGTGGGTAAAAGAGACAATATGCTGCTTATAGCAGCAATCCAGACAACAAATTATTCCGGCTCCAGGCATCTGACTAAAGCCCTCAATTGGCTGATGCATGGCCGCTGAGTTAGTTGACATTCCAGGCACTAACAATTCGGGAATTACCTCCACCCAATTTTGACGATAGCTCTCGAAATCGGCTAGTGTTTCTTCTAACGTGCTACTGGGTGCATACACATATATCGGAGCTATTGGTAACGCAGCAAACGCTTGATAGGAAAACGATTTAGAACCGTTGTGTACTGTAAGCTCGGACTTAACGATCAAAAGCAGTATTTCGTACAAATCAAAATACAAGAACATATTGCCATCTTTTATACTGTCCCGACGTAGGGCCGTCCTATCCACTACATCAAATGGATCATAGCGAATAGCCAACTGTTCATCGAGCCCCAGCACCTTTAGCAAAGCTGCACCAATACCTCGCTTCTCATACTTTCCAAGCACCGTATTTATAAAATCAGCTTCCGCAGCTGTGTAATTGGCAGGATTCCCACGGCGGTAAAGCCGAGCATACTTGAACAGCGCGTCTGTCGGACTGCTCGTATGTGTTGGATTGAGCATTCATTTCCTCCAAGCCGGGTGTTGATTACGTGCCGCAAAGCTATGTCAACTCTTATTTTTAAGTTTTATATGATGCAGGTGGGATATCGTTTTTTGCGTATCCAAAAGCTCAAGTCTGCCACACAAACATCCTTCAAGACATCGGTTCGACAACTGTTCAGAGCGGCAGATTAATCGTACCGACGCGCTAAGCGATCTCCAGGTCACCACGTCTAACGACGTTGCCCACTTCCAAAGCTACCCGGCAGCATTAGCCAACTGTCCAAGAGGTCTGTACTTCTTGTGGGTACCTTTTTCTTTTCTGGCTTGTCATTTATACCTTTCAAAAACGCATATGCCCCATTCTTATATTTTTCAATATTTATGCGACTAGCCTTAAACTCAGCAAGACAGTTAGAAAAACGGAGGTCTACATTGGGTTGATGTTGCTTTTTTCTCTTACGTAACTCAATCGTTTTTCTATCATCGCAGCTAGCTTGTAGAGCATATCGTTCACAAGCATATCCAGATAAAAACAGTTTCTGATTGATATCCGGCAAGAAGTTTATCAATTTAACCATAAAGCCTGAATCGCCTGAGTTTTCGTACTTCTGAGCGGCAAACATCCACGTCTGCTCAAAGACCGATGAAAAGAAGAGCTTTCTATAGTCAATGAATTCGTGAAATGGGCTGCTTGGGATGCATAATAAGCTCCTAAAACTCGTTTCCAACGCTTTACTAGACAGTGTCAAATCTGGTTTACTCATGCCTAACCCCAGTGTGAGATGTAATCGCCTAGCCTTTGACCGTTAAGTTAACGGCGGAATATTTCATCAACATAGCCGGAAGAAAAACGATCATTCTCTGTAAGCAGTCTATGCCCCCTGATAACCTTGTATTCTACTTGGACTGGCAAGCCGCTATTGCTCATCCTGGCGCACACGGGCTACCTTTTTGAGAAGAAAGAAAGCGAATAACTAATTGTGCGACAGTACAAGTCCAACTTGCGCAGCAAAGCGCGCGACCACATGGCTAGGCGGGCTCCCACCCGCCTGCTGCTTCCTGATTTACACCTGACCTCGTTCCGCTAACGAAGTCGTGTTCTGCCCTGTCACGATGATGTGATCCAGCAAACGAACATCAACTAGCGCCAATGCATGTTTTAAGTGCCGCGTCAGTGCCAGATCGGCCTCGCAGGGTTCGGCTATTCCGCTGGGGTGGTTATGCGACATGATGATTGCTGCCGCATCAAGGCGTAGCCCGGTTTTTACGATTTCGCGGGGGTATACGCTAGCCTGCGTCAGCGTTCCATGACTCATTTCCATATAACGAATCACCTTGAACTGGCTGTTCAAGTACAGCACAGCGGCAACCTCGTGCCCCATACCCGACAGCTTGGCCTGAAAGTACCGTTTAACGGCGTTCGGATTTCCCATGTCTAGCCGATCACCAATCAAGCTTTTGGCGGCGATCCGTGCGGCAGCCAATACGTGTGAATCGGTCGCGGTACGATACCGGCCCGATGTGCTACGCACATACAGCGTCTGCCCTGCGTTCATGTTGTCATAGCCCAAAGCTGCATTCTCGTTAACGTGTTCCATTTCCTGTTCCTTCAAAAGCCGGTTGATTTTCCTGCTGACCGGGGCCGAAGATTCCGAGCCTGATCGTAGGTTTTCAGCGTTCGCAGTAATACGGTTCCTGCGGGGTTGCCGCCGTTACCGTGAGTTCGTCGCCTTGCCGTTCTGAACCGCTGGCCGGGGCTGATGAACAGGACCGTGGAATATATGGAGGGGACCCGCCTGGCGGGGAGGAAACCGTTTATGCCGCGAAAGCCAGGGCAGCGGCAACGGATGGCGGTACAGTCGGTGTTTTGGGCGACGCACTCATGGCAATGGCAACAGACGGCCCGCTATGCACTGATTGCGAAGGCTGGCCCGCGCGGCGAGCGGCCCTACCGCCCTATGAGCGGTCTAACTAAGCGGACTCAACCCCACTTCGTTCATGGGTTGCCCGCATCGTGGCGCGTTTCATCTGCGAGCCGTTATCTGTATGCAGAGGCAGCCCATCTTGTCGCACGCGATAATGCAAACACACCTTGGTAAAGAGCGTGAGGATGTGTTCAGCGTATTCGTCGTGATGGATCTCACAACCGACGATCGTGCGGCTATAGATGCCTATCACCATGTACAGACGGTAAAACTGCCCACGGATGGTCGGCTTCAGACATGATCGATATTAAGCTTTCAGCAACATAAAGAAACCCCTCCAAACAGAGGGCGACAGATAGCACGCACTCACCTAGGATATCCCGATGTCGTCAAAAGGGATAAGGCCGTGAATAAAATTCATAAGGTGATCTGGAGCTGCTGCAGCAATGCGTTCGTTGTCGTTTCGGAGCTGGCAGGTTCGCGAACGTCTGGCGGTGGGGCTCGAAGCGAACGCCGCGCGACTGGCCGGGGCGCCTGCACAAGCGTATCCAAAACAGCCATGGCTCCAACCCGGTTTACGGGCGGGGCGGCTACGCTACTGGCGGCGGGCATGACGCTGGCAAGCGCATGCATGCAACCTGTTCACGCCCAGTCGGTAACCGTTGCGGGTGATGTCAATCCAGAACCGGACCTCCCCAGTGCGCCCACGTGGCATGTGGCGTTCCCTTATTACCTGTATGTTGGCGACTCAGGCAGTGGCTCGATAACCGTTGCCAATGGCGGTACGCTTCAGGTAGATCAAAGCAGTACGCTCGGACGTGAAGAGGGCTCTTATGGCAAGGTTATCGTTACAGGTACCGGCTCTAAGTGGAACGTAGGTAGTATTGGTGTCGGCTCCAAAGGCACAGGCGAGCTGACCATTAAGGATGGTGGTTTCGTTGACGCCACCGGCGCGATAACAATTGCGTCCGCGCTCGACAGCACAGGCGAGGTCATTGTTACCGGAAGCGGATCAAAATTTGACGCCTACGACATCACTGTCGGCCATCGCGGCAATGGCACGCTCACTATCACGGATGGCGCTAGCGTTTCCATCACGACTGGCAGTCTAATCGCAAACTGGGACAGCAGCGAAAGCGAAGTCACTGTTAGCGGTCCGAGCTCAAAATGGACGCTTGGGGGGGAACTTTCTGTCGGTAGCCTCGGTAATGGCACGTTGACCATTGACGGCGGCGGCAAGGTTGTCAATACCTCAGGCTTGATGGCAAGCGGGGAAGGCAGCGAAAGCCAGGTCATTGTGAGCGGCGTTGGCTCGGAATGGCACAACACGGAATTGACTATCATTGGCAGGGACGGCAAGGCCACACTCACTATTGAGGATGGCGGCAAAGTATTCTCGGGAGCTGACGGCCTTAACAGTTATATCGCATATCGAGACAAAAGCGAGAGCGAGGTCATCGTTAGCGGTGCGGGATCAGAGTGGCACAACGAAAAAAACCTGTATGTCGGCACTGCCGGCAAGGGTACGCTAACGATTGCGAATGGCGGTAAGGTCTCTAGTAATAATGGTTATATCTCAGATATCGAAAATCTGACCAGCCACGGCTTCGATATCAATGCGACAAGGGGCAGCGTCACCGTTACCGGCACGGGATCAGAGTGGCACAATACGGGCCGCCTGCATGTCGGACGGACAGGTACGGGTACACTGGTTATTGCGGACGGCGGCAAGGTAACTAGTCATGGTGGTAGTGTTTCATCCGGCTTAGCCACCGGCGTGGTCACGGTAACCGGTGCCGGATCGGTATGGGAGAACCTTGACAACGTGCTCGGGATCGGTGGCGGAAAAACAGCCACGCTGACCATTGCCGATGGAGGGAGGGTCTCCAGTCCAGAAATCCGCATCGGAGACTTGAGCAGCAGCAAGCAAGCCACGATCAATATTGGTGCGGCGGAGGGTGATGTCGCCACAGCGGCGGGTATCCTGGACACCCCAAAACTTGAATTCTGGATAAGTACCTCCACGCTCGTCTTCAATCACACTGATACGAATTATGAGTTCTCCAGTGCGCTGACAAAAGGAGGAAACCCCTCCGGAGGAACGCGCGCCGTCAAGCATTTGGCCGGCACCACCACGCTAACCGGTGACAGCTCTGGCTTTAGAGGCACCACAACCGTTTCGGGCGGTACGCTGATTGTCGATGGCGTCCTGGGCGACAATGTCTATGCGAAAACCGCCGGTGTGGTGACGGGGGATGGCAAACTTACACATAACGCGGACTTTACAGATAACGGGGTGCTGGCCGGAGAGCAAGGCAAGCAACTGCGGGTCGATGGCGACGTGACCATGGATGCCACCAGCCAGGTCAACGTCGCGCTGGGCAGTCCGTCGGCCAATGGCCTGTTCGATGTGGGCGGCGCCCTGACGCTGGACGGCGCGCTTAATGTGGCCGATGCGGGCGGCTTTGGCGCAGGCGTCTATCGCGTATTCGATTATGCCGGTGCACTGACCGACAACGGCCTGGACATCGGCACAACCCCTGCCGGTGTGAACCAGTCTGACCTGACGGTTCAAACCTCCGTTACCAATCAGGTAAACCTGGTAAGCAGCGCCGCGGCAACCGGCGAGCTGCGTTTCTGGGATGGAGGCGATACAACGTTGCATAACAACAATAGCGTCGATGGCGGCAACGGAAACTGGCTGGCCAACGGCGAGAACTGGACGAGCCTGGATGGCTCGGCCAATGGCAGCTATAACCCCAACCCGTCCTTCGCCGTGTTCCAGGGGGCGGCGGGTACGGTCACGGTCGACGATTCGGCTGGTGCACTTGGCGTTACCGACATGCAGTTTGCTACAGACGGCTACCGGATCGAAGGCGATGCCATCGCTCTGGCAGGCGTGGGCGGCGAAAGCATCATCCGCGTGGGCGACGGTACGGCGTCGAGCATGACGGCCACCATTGCTTCCGAGCTGACCGGCGCGTCCACGCTGGTCAAGAGCGATTTCGGCACGCTGGTGCTGCAGGGCGACAACAGCTACACCGGCGGCACGCGCATTGAAGGCGGTGTGCTGTCGGTGTCCAGCGACGCCAACTTGGGCGACCCAAGCGGTGCGCTCACTTTAGACGGCGGCACGCTGGCCACAACGGCCAGCTTTGTTAGCAGTCGGGACATTGTGATGCCGCTTGCTGCTCGTTTCGATGTGGCTTCGGGAACGGAACTGGAATTGGCCGGCGATATCGCCAGTCCGGGCGCCGGGTCCGGGAATCTGGGCAAGTACGGTGACGGCACGTTGAGGCTATCAGGCATCAATGACTATGGCGGCACACGAGTCGTGGAAGGCACGTTGATCGGCAATGTGTCCTCGATCGCGGGCAATATCAGCAATGCGGGCACTGTCGTTTTCGACCAGAGCAGCGATGCGACCTTTACCGGCGACATCAAGGGTGATCTGGGCACCGACGGGGTGATGGTCAAGGAAGGAGTGGGCACGCTCACGCTGGATGGCGCTCACTACCCGTACACCTCCTCTCTGGACTGGACCATTTCCCAAGGCGAGCTTCAAGCCAAAGCGGACCGCTTCTTTGGCGATGCGTATCTTGATGGCGCCGCGACGGCACTGACCTTTGTCGATGCGGGCAATGCCGCCTACGACGGTGAGCTCTCAGGTGATGGCCAGTTTGCTTTGAACGGTACGGGTACGTTGCAACTGACGGGTGATAGTTCCAGCTTTACCGGCGCCACAACGGTTTCGAGTGGCACACTGATTGTTGACGGCATCCTGGGCGGCGATATTAGCGCGCAAACCAGCGGCGCGGTGTCGGGAGACGGCACCTTGACGGGCAATGCCGCTTTCATGGGCGGCGGCGTGCTGGCCGGTGAACAAGGCAAGCAACTACGGATCGATGGCGATGTGGCCATGGATGCCACCAGCCACGTCAATGTCGCGTTGGGCAGCCCATCGGCCAGTGGCCTATTCGATGTGGGCGGCGCCCTGACCCTGGACGGCGCGCTTAACGTGGCCAATGCGGGCGGCTTTGGCGCAGGCGTCTATCGCGTATTCGATTATGCCGGTGCACTGACCGACAACGGTCTGGACATCGGTACGACCCCTGCCGGTGTGAACCAGTCTGACCTGACGGTTCAAACCTCCGTTGCCAATCAGGTAAACCTGGTAAGCAGCGCGGCGGCCGGCGAGCTACGCTTTTGGGACGGGGGCAATACAACCCTGCATAACAACCATGTCATCGATGGCGGTACGGGAAGCTGGCAGGCCAGTGGCGACAACAACTGGACGCTCGTGGATGGTTCGGCCAATGGCAGCTATAGCCCCAACCCGTCCTTTGCTGTCTTCCAAGGCGCGGCTGGCCTTGTCACGGTCGATGATTCGGCCGGTGCAATCGGCGTTACCGACATGCAGTTTGCCGCAGACGGCTTCCGGGTCGAAGGCGATGCCATCGCCCTGCAAGGCGTGGGCGGCGAAAGCTTCATCCGCGTGGGCGACGGTACGACGTCGAATATGACGGCCACCATTGCTTCCGAGCTAACCGGTGCATCTACGTTGGTCAAGAGCGATCTAGGCACGCTGGTGCTGCAGGGCGACAACAGCTACACCGGCGGCACGCGCATTGATGCTGGCGTGCTGTCGGTGTCCAGCAATGCCAGCTTGGGCGCCCCAAGCGGTACGCTCACGTTCAACGGCGGCACGCTGGCTACAACGGCCAGCTTCGTGAGCGATCGGGCCATCACCCTGAATGCGGTCGGCCCCTTCGATGTGGCCTCGGCAACGGAGCTTGCACTAACCGGTCATGTTGCCGGACCGGGTGACTTGACCAAGCAAGGAGATGGCACGCTTAGGCTATCGGGTGCCAATGCCTATGGCAATACACGAGTCGAGGCCGGTACGCTCATTGGCAATACGTCCTCGATCTCGGGCCACATCGCCAATGCGGGCATGGTCAGCTTTGATCAGGCAAGCGATGCGGTCTTTGCCGGCGATATCGGCGGTCTGGGCGGCGCCAACGGAACGATGACCAAGGACGGCGCGGGTACGCTCACGCTGGGTGGCACGTCGTCTTTGGACTGGACAATTGCCCAAGGGGGGCTTCAGACGGAAGCGGTCCGTTTTACAGGCAATGCGCATCTTGATGGCGCCGCAACGACGCTGTCCTTCGCCGATGCGGGCAATGCGGTTTATGGTGGAGTGCTCTCCGGTAATGGCCAGTTCGACTTTAACGGCACGGGCCAGTTGCAACTGACGGGCGATAGCTCCGGCTTTGCCGGCACCACAACCTTTACAAACGGTAAGCTTATTGTCGGCGACTCCGGTGGCAACGGCGCGTTGGGCGGTTCGCTCGATGTATTGAACGGCGCGATTCTGGGTGGTTCGGGCACCGTCGGGTCGGGTGCGGGCTCGCTGATCACGCTCGCATCGGGCGGCACGCTGGCGCCAGGCAACTCGATCGGCACACTGACGATTGCTGGCGACCTGGTCTTCGAACCCGGCTCACGCTTTGAAGTCGAGGTCGATCCGCAAGGCGCCGACAGTGATCGGATCGAGGTCACCGGCGATGCTACCCTGAACGGCGGCTCGGTGGTCCATGTTGGGAACGCCGGCGACTACAAGCTGAACTCAAGCTACACGATTTTGACGGCAGGCGGCACGCTCACCGGTGCATTTGACGATGTAAGTTCGAATTTCGCATTCCTGACGCCAGGCCTGAGCTACAACTATGGCGCTGGCACGGTCGATCTGGAGTTGGAGCGCAACAAGCGTGATTTCGCCTCGGCCGCGATAACGGATAACCAGAAAGCCACAGCCAAGGGGATTGAGAGTATCGGCGTGGGTGCGGGCCATGCCGTTTACGACGCCATCGCTAAACTGCCCAACGATCCCGCTCTGATCCAGGCCAGCTTCGATGCGCTCTCAGGCGAAATCCATGCCTCGGTCAAGACGGCGCTTATCGAAGACAGCCGGTTCATCCGCAATGCGGCCACTGATCGCCTGCGCGGAGCCTTTGCCGCCCCGGGTGCATCCGGTGCGCTGGTACGGGCGGCCGGGCCAGACGGTACGTCCACGTCCGTGGCCCCAGATCATGCCGGGCCTGTGGTCTGGAGCCACGCCTTTGGCTCCTGGGGAAAAACCGATAGTGACGGCAATGCCGCATCGCTGGATCGCGACATTGGCGGCTTTCTGATCGGCGCGGACCGGCAGATGGGCGACTGGCGCTTGGGTGTAATGGCGGGGTACAGCCACTCGAGCTTCAAAGCGCACGACCGTGAATCCTCGGCCAAGAGCGATAGCTACCATCTGGGACTGTATGGCGCCACGACCTGGGACAAGCTGGCCGTGCGCGCCGGGGCGGCCTATAGCCGGCACGACATCGATACTCAACGTTCAGTCTCCATGCCCGGCTTGAGCGATCGCCTATCGGCCGACTACAAGGCCAACACCTTCCAAGTCTTCGGAGAATTGGGCTACGGCATCGAGCTGGGTGATACCCGCCTAGAGCCATTTGCCAATCTGGCCTACGTGGCTATGCACACGGATGGGTATAGCGAGGATGGCGGTGCTGCGGCGCTTTCAGGCCGCAGCGAGAACATGGATGTCACCTTTACGACGCTGGGTCTGCGCGCCGAGCATAGTCTGAGCCTGGGCGCCACAGAGGCTACCGTGCGCGGCACACTGGGCTGGCGTCATGCCTTTGGCGACACCACACCTGAAAGCACCCACGCCTTCTCGGCTGGCGACGCATTCACCGTGGCCGGGGTGCCCATTGCCAAGGACAGTGCGGTGCTTGAAGCCGGCGTGGATCTGAACCTGACGCCGAACGCCACCTTCGGCCTGTCATATATCGGACAGATCGCCGGATCAGCACGGGATCATGGCGTCAAGGCGAATCTTGCAATCAAGTTCTAAAGGCAGGCGGACAGCGGGGATGACAGCAGGCCCTTTACGGCGCGTCGGCCACCGCTGATCTGAGCAAAAGCGCCACCAGTTCCGCCTGGCGGGTGGCGCCGGTTTTGCCGAAGATATTCTTCAGATGGAAAGTGACTGTCGTGCGCGAAATGTCAAACTCGGCGGCGATCTGGGCCGGTTGTTTATTTTCGGTCAATGCAACGGCAACACGCGCTTCAGTCTGGGTCAGGCCAAAACGTGCGACGAGCATGTCGGCGTCGATGTGGGCCATGCTTGCCCGCTGCGCGGTATGAATGCGCGTGACTTGTCGCAGACGAGCCTGTATCGTTGCCAGCAACAGATCGTAGTCGATGGGCTTGACCAGATAATCGTCAGCCCCCAGGCGCTTGCCCTCGACGACTTCGCGCGGGTCGGAAAGCGCCGTCAAAAACACGAAGGGAATGCCCGCGTAGTCCGGCGCCATGCCTTGTACCGCACGCAGCAAGCCAAAACCATCTATGCCCCGCATGGATATATCGCACAGGATCAGGTCAGGGCGTATCGTACGCAACTGTTCCAGGGCTTCGTGGCCATTGCTGGCCAGCAGCGGCGTATAACCTGCCTCACTCAGTTCCTCGGCGGTGTCACGCAATAAATCCGACTCGTCTTCCACGCACAGGATGACAGGCTTTCGTTTCACCGTAGACGCGAATTTCATGCTCTTTTCTCCGTCCTATCAGACAGTGCCGCGTACGGCGCAGCCACACGCGGCAAACATAGAATAAAGGTAATGAACCCGTCCCTGTCTTGCACCAACCGTACATCGCCGTCTTGCAAGCGCGCCAACGCCCTGGCCATATATAAACCAATGCCAATACCGGCGTGGCCTTTGGCGTTGTCGCCCCGAAAGTAACGGGTAAACAACATGTCCGGCCCGCCCTCGTCAATGCCCGCAAGCGTCCCTTGATTGGTCACCGCGCACTCGACCTTATCGTCAGTGCAGCGGACATCCATACGCACAGGGCTTCCCGCATCCGAATACTTGATGGCATTGGCCAGCAAGTTATTAAGAATATGCTCCACATGAGTCGGATCGCAATTGACGAATGGAACACCCTCTTCAGGCAGCGTAAGTTCAATGACCTGGTCCGAGGTGGCGGCGCGCTGCTGCTCACAGATGCTTGTAGCCAACAACGTCAGATCGCAAAGCTCGTTATGAACTTCGACCTGCCCGGCATCGAGCCGGCCCGCATCCAGCGTGCATTCAATCAGCTTGGTCATGCGTTTGATGGCCTCGCGCGCCCTGCCGCTGCGCTCGCGCACCTCGGCCAGTGACAATTTTTCGCCACGCCGTATCAATCGCTGCAGGGAAGAATCCACAACCGCCAAGGGGGTGCGGAATTGATGCGACACCATGGTGCCAAAATTTCGATATAGCTCCGCCGCGGCACGCTCACGCTCAAGCGCGGCATCGAGTTCCTGCGTACGGGCATGCACCAGCTCTTCCAGATGATCGCGATGCATGGCGATTTCACGTTGCGCGGCGTGCCGTTCGGTCACATCGAAAATCAGCAGAATTGCGCCGATAATATGCTCTCTTTCATACAGGGCAAAGCAACGCAGATCCACATAACGAGCTTCGCTGTGCGAATCACAAAAAAAGGGCTGATCGAGCAGCTCGGCCTTATGGCCGACCAGCGCCTCGTCAACAGCCAGTCGAACACGTTCCACCTCAAAGAAGCTGGATGCATCGCCCAGCATGCGCCCCTGAGCCATATCGACCGAGCACTGAAACAGCTGTTCCGCCGCCGCATTCCACACCGTGCATCGGCGCTCCAGATCCACAGCGATAATATTTTCACCGCTGGAACCAATCACCAATTGGGAAAATGCCTTTTCCTGATTCAACAGCCGTGTACGTTCGTGAGCGTGGCGTATCGCCAGCAAGGCATGGATGATGAGCGCAATCCCCGCCAGCAGAATACCGGCCAGCGAGCCGATGACCCACCAGAGCTTATCGCGGGCATCATCCAACTTGCCGCCCAGGCCGTCCCATCCGGCCACCATGGCCTTGGTCGCGGCCTGACCCAGGATAACAATGTAAGGCGCCAGCAGCTGCTCGACTGCCCGCGCATTAGCGCCATCGCTGTGCACTCGCAACGCTGCAATGCGCGCTTGCAGTTCCGGCAACCCTTGGGCAAGGCTATCGAGTTTGTCGGCATAACCGAACGCTTCCACCTGACGCCGCTGCGGGCCCTGTCTGAGCAAATGCAGACGGCTCAGGAACACATGATACTGGCGTTGCAATTCATCTGCGTCGACCTGCCCTGTCGCACGATCGCCCACTGTGTTGGCCAGGCGAAAGCTGGCCACTTGCGCCCGCGAAATGACCCACAACATATTGTGGGGGGCTTCGAGCCGCATACGAGCCTGGATCGCAAAAAGATGCGACAACGAATAAGCCAGCAGCACAAAGAAACTCACAATCGCAAGCAGCGGCAAGCCCACACCAAACAGCGGCCGCAGTGGCCGTTTCATAGGACATTCAGGCGGAAAACTTGCCAGACCCAGCGATAATCGTAGCGAATATCCTGCAACTCCGGGTGGTCATCACGCGGATACACCACCCACAACGGCCCCTTTTCGCGGGACCGCAACCGTTTCCCATCCATGGCATAAGCCAGGATAACGTCATAGTCATTGAAGTCTTCGATGGGAATCTCGATCTCGTAATAATTCAAGGCCGTCGCCACCACGACAGCCCCGGAAGCGCCCACTTGCTCAAGCAGATCGCGCACCAAGAAACCATCGAACGTATGCACGCCATCGGTGACGGACGTATGTGTTTCTATCTGCACGCGCGGGAAAGCTTGGAGCATAGCCCAGTCGTACTGAGCGACCTCGTCGGCATTGGTACTGCGGATGGCGCCATAAACCTCTAGAACAATTTTGCCTTTGGCCACGGGCAGCACGTTGGAATTTTCCGCAAGAGCTTGGGCGGGCATACCCAGCCAAAACATGGCCACCCATGCACTACAGGCTCGCAGTGCTACTCTCCCAATCATTACTAAAACCATGATTGTCTCCCATTATTTATTATGCGCGGGCGAGTCCGAAGACTAGACCGCCTTATATAGGGCACCATACTCCATACAAGCCCCCGGCGCTACCCGAGGGCGCTTGCAGGAGCTCAAGCTAGAACTTCATGCGCAGGTACAGCGATCCTGTATTGTCGTTGCCTTGACTACTGAACTGGCCGGAGTAGGACAGCCCAAGCGCAGTGTTTTCCCCCAGCCGGGCCTCGGCCCCCAAATCCAGCACCGCCGCGTTCTTCGCGATCGGGGCGCCCTTGATCTCGAAGCTTTTGCCCCCGCCCTGGCTGAACGCCATGGTGCGCGTCGCGTCCAGGTCGCCGCTTGCGTGACGCCACCCCAGGCCCGCCAGCAGGCTGATATCCGTCTTGCCGGCGGTGAACGCAGTTCCGCCACGCAAACCCAGGGTTTGCGTGAAGATCTGGTTGTGATCACTATCGGCCTGCAACGCGGTCGATCCGCCCGACTCCGAGAAACCCTTGGTGCGCAGGTCGGCCCAGCCCAGATTCAGGTAAGGCTCCACGTAAGTGGCATCAGATACCGGCAAGGCATAGCCCAGCTCGGCAAAGAGCTGGGTGCTGTTGGCATGATAGCCCGCGCTCAGGTTCTGGCTGCCCAGCACATCAGTGTGGCGGTCAGTATCAATGTCGTGGTAGGTGTAGCCCGCACCCACCAGCAGGTTGAGCTGCCCTTTGGACAGCGCCCAGCCTTTACCCCCATACAGCGCAGCGGTGTAGCTCTTTACATCGGCCTTGGAGTCGCGGTCATCGGCGTCGATCTTGCCATCGGTAAAGCCTAGCGCCCCGCCGACGCGCCAGCCGTTGTCAAAGGTCTTGTCGCCGCCCAGGTACAGGCCGCCCAGCCGGTAGCGGGTGGACGCCGTGTTGCTGTCGCCATCATGATGGTTCCAGCTGCCCACGACCTGAGCCCAGAGCGGATAATCCAGGCCGCAGGCTGCGTCCTTGCGCTCTCCGTCCTGATCCGGCCCCTCTGTATTCACGCAGGAAGGCGATCCGCTATTGCCGCGCATGCGATTGACCAAGGTGCGCTGCATCAAATTGCCGGTGTCCAGCAAGGCGGTCTGAGTGCTGGCGTGAATTTCGCCCGACAGGTGATCCAGGGCATCGGCGTAGTTGGCCATTTGAACTGCCTTTTGGACCGCCGGGTTGGTTTGCGCCGCTTCCACGACCGCATTCTGGTTGTGCGTCAGGGTCAACTGCTTGGCTTCGTCCACGGACAGGCGGATTTTGACGACGTCATCGCCGTAGATGACGGGGTCGAGCTTCACCAGGGACGCGGCCAGACTGCCCTCCAGCTCACCGCCATTGGCGAATTCGTTGTTGGCCACGCCGGAAATCCCGGTGGCGTCGCCCGTTTTAACAATGGTGTAGTCGTGATCCAATTTGTAGCCGCCATTGCCATCGGCTTCGTCCACATACAGATTCGTGCCCGTCAAATCAAAATTGCCGCTAGTGACGGTGATCAAGTCGGACTGGCCTGCAGCGTTGACCTCGGCGTGGTAGTCGCCCGTAAAGCTGCCGGCACTGGCAAAGGTTTGCGTGCCGATGGAGTTGCCCGGGCGCAGAGTGCCGCTGCTGCCGCTGAGCATGCCGCCCACGTTCAGGTTGCCGCCCAGGGCCGCGCCATTGTTGACCGTGACGTCCCCTGAAATCTGAATCGGCGCCGCCACCGTACCGCCGTGGGTGGCCGTGCCGGCATCGGTGAGCGTCAGATTGCCGTCAAGACGCGAGACGCCGGTCCATTGCGAGCCGCTGGAGAGCGCCAGGGTGTTACGGTTCGTGGTCGACACATCGGTAATGTCTCCCATGGCCAGCGTGCCGTTCGTAAGTTGCAACACAGTGGGGTCGATCAAATTGCTGCCGGTCACCGCCAAGAGCACACCATTGTTTTGCGTCAGATTGGAGTTCTCAATGATGATGGGTTGTGGAGTCAGGCCGCTGGAATACAGATTACGACCAATGGACGCACCGACGGTATCCATTGTGACTTGATTCAGATGAACGCTTGCGTCGTTCTCGACCGACAGACCCATAGCGTCCGCGCCGGCGGTCGTGATAGAGGCGTTACTCAGCGCCAACTGAGCGAACTGCACCGCGACAACACCTGTTGCGTCGGCGCCGCTGGTCGTGATGGAGGTATCGTTCAACGCCAACTGCGCAGCATCATTGACCAATGCGCCATACGCGCTGTCGCCCACCGTCGTGATGGCAACATCGTTCAGGGTCATCGTACTGTTGCTGTCAGACATGGTCCCGGCTGCAAGAGCACCCATTGTAGAAATGCTGCCGCCTGTCATGGTCACGGTACTGTCGTCCCTGGACGAAATGCCCACCGCAAAATCGCCCTCCGTGGAGATGGCCACGCCATCGTTCAATACCACGCTGGCGGCGTCGGTCACGTTGACAGCGTCGTAAAAGAGCGCGCCCTGAGTGCTTACACTGCCGCCGGACATGGTGACGCTGGCATTGTCGGCTGCGCGAATGCCCACCGCCTGTGTGCCTTCTGTGCTGATCGCCACGTTATCGGTTAGCGTGACGGTTGAATCGTTCTTGGCAAGGATGCCGTGGCTCTCCTGGCCTTCGGTAGTGATGCTGCCGCCAGCCATATCCAGAATGCTGCTCTGCGTCAGATGAGCTCCGTTGGCCTCTTCGCCTTGGGTATGGATCGCTACACCGTCCTCCAACGTAATGTGGCCGTTGCTGAGCAGACGCAGGCCTTCGCCATAGTCTTTCAAGGTGGTGATGCTGCCGCCGGTCATGACTACCTGTGCATTTGATCCCGCATAGATCCCGCGCCCACTTTCCTCCTCTGCCCTGATCACAACGCCGTGATTCAGGGTCACCTGTGCATTGCTCGTAGCCCAAACCCCGTCGGCCCCGCGACCTGTTGTCGTGATCGTGCCGCCTGTCATGGTGGCTTGCGCGTTGTAGTTGGTGCTGATGCCGTTGGCCTGATCACCGCTGGTCTCAATGTCGACGCCTGTCAGCGCGACAACCGAATCGTTGATGGCATCCACTCCGTGCGCATTGCTGCCCAGGGTGCTGATGCTGCCTCCGGTCATGGTGACGTCGGCTTTCTTGTGCAGGCTGATACCGCTCGCGTTATTTCCTTGGGTCGAGAGAGCCACGTTATTGCTCAGTTGCACGACGGAATCATCGGTTATTTCAATGGCGATAGACCCGTTCCCCTGCGTCGCGATGCTCCCGCCCGACATCGTCACGCTGCTGGCGCCCAAACGGGTCATGATTCCCTGCGCAGCGTTTTCTTCGGTCGATATCTCAACATCATTTAACGTAACGGTAGAGCTCTGAGTAGCCTCGATACCCTTCGCAGCCGCACCAGTGGTTGTTATCGTGACACCGCTCAGCCTGGCAGTGCCATTACCTCTGGAGAATGCACCAACACCATAGTGTCCATCAGTAGTGATGCTTCCGCCCGACATGTCGATTATGCCTTGCCCTCGAGTGTAGAGTCCAAACCCATTGTTACCCTCGGTTGTGATGTCCACGCCATCGGAAAGTATGATTTTTCCACCGGAAATTATCGGAACGCTACCCGCAGCAACGCCAGCAGAGGCGCCATAGGAGCGCACTCCCTTTGTGTTGATGCTTCCTCCTGCGATATTGATCACTGCAGAATCAGCAACCCAAACGCCACTGCTGTCGTCATCGGTCGTTGATATCACCACGTTATCTGTCAGGGTGACAGTTGAATCATTCTCAGCCAAGATACCGTGGCTCTCCTGGCCTGTTGTCGTGATCGTGCCGCCGGTCATGGTGGCTTGTGCGTTGTCTTTGGTGGTGATGCCGTAGGCATTATTACCGATGGTGCTGATATCTCCGTCAGACATGGTTACTACAGCGGCATCGTAGGCGAAGATTCCAGATGCAAAAGCACCTCCGGTCGATATAGCTGCATCGTTTAATGTAACGGCGGAGCTGCCATGAGCATGGATGCCAGTGGCTGAATCGCCTGCGGTTGTTATATTGACACCGTCGGTCAGCTTGATCATGGAATTCTCATCTGCCTCCACACCCATTGCTGCCCTTTCAACCGTGGTGATGCTGCCGCCTGACATATCGATGGCGCTGTGTCCTCGGGCGACGAGTCCGGTGCCGCTCTCGCCTTGAGTCTTAATAGCCACACCATCCTTCAGCGTCACGATGCCATCACCATCAGCCACAACACCGCTAGCGGACTTCCCCTGGGTGGTAACCGTGCCACCGGTTATTTCTACCGCGCCCCCCAATACCTGATAACCATTCCCGTTTTCGCCCTCGGTCAAGACAGTACCGTCAGTCACACTCATTGCCACACCCAGCAATACTCGCAACGCGTGACTGTTGTCGCCCTTCGTCGATATCGCCACACCGTTTAGCGTTGCCTGGGTGTTGGTCCCTTGCGCGTCAACACCATGAGAGCCGCTGGTCGTATTGATATTGCCCAGTGTACCGCCGCCGTCCAGCACCAACTTCGCGCCGCTTTCCAGAACCACCACGGCGCTGCCGTCACTGGATGGGTCGTTGCCCAAAATCATCGCGGCGTTGCCATTGGCGTCCACTATGCCGCCATTGCTGGCTGTAATCTTGATATACGTGTCTGTGGAGTTCAATGTTTCAGTGGTGCCGTCGGCATCCACCGTCACGTCGGCGGCTTGCGCCATACCGGCGGCGCCGCCCAGGGCCATCGCCAAAATGACGGTATTCAGGCTCCTGGATCGTGCCGATGTCCGAACGCTGCCATTTTTGCCCTTGCCCGCGCCACGGGCCAGTTCTGAAGCGACCACCATGGCGTTGCGGACCTTGCTCCACACTTTGCAATAGATTTTGTTCATCAAGCATTTCCCCAGAGAATATTTTTCAAATGGCAGACAGGCGTGCGTGGTCACACATGGTTTCTTATTTAAACTACCGCAAACGAACTCACACGGCCCCATCCATTTGAAGGGGGAAAGACAATTATTCAGGCAGGCTATTTCTCTGTTTGCGGTTTTGGTGGTTGCCCCCCATTCAAACGAAGGGCGCGTTGAGCGCTAAAACTCAATAGACTGGCCTGAATTTGCGCAGCTAAGGGGAGAGCGGCATGTGGGATTTCAGTATCGGGAAAACCTTCAAACTCATGATGCATACTTTGCCGTTTCTAGGCTTGCGCCTGCTGGTTTATTTCGGTGTGGCGTTGGGCTATGTGCTGGTGACCGGCATGGGTGCGGGCATGGGTTACGGCCTGGCCGCGTTAAGCGGGCCCGGCACGCAATCAAGCGCCGCCGTATGGGGCGGCATTATCGGCTTTGGCGTTTTTGGCGTTTTCATGTACTGGGCGCGCGAATACCTGCTGTATCTCGTCAAAGCTGGTCATATCGCCATTCTGGTGATTCTGCTGGACGGCCAAACGCTACCGCAAGGCACATCGCAAATACGCTATGGGTCCGAAGCGGTCAAGGCCCGGTTCGCCCAAACCAGCATCCTGTTTGCCATGGACCAACTCATCAAAGGCGTGATCAAAGCGCTTACCGGCCTGGTGCGCGGCGCCTTATCCATTGTGTCGTTGCCTGGCGCGCAACAGCTATCCGGCATCCTGCATGCTTTTTTGCGGGTGGCGGTGGGCTTTGTCGATGAAGTCATTCTGGCCCGCACGATACGCACAGCATCGACCAACCCCTGGGTGACAGCAAAGGACTCTGTGATTCTCTATGGCCAAAACTACAAGGTCATGCTGAAAAACGCGGCATGGGTGGCGGCCATGGTCTACCTGTTCAGCTTTCTGGTGTTTCTGATCATGCTGGCGCCGGCCTCCTTGGTGGTGTATTGGATGCCGGGCGCCTGGTCTGCCGGCGCGTTTGTCTTTGCGCTGCTGTTTGCCTGGAGCATCAAGGCCGCGCTGTTGGAACCCTTTGCCATTACCTGCCTGATGGATGTCTATTTCAAGACCATCGAAGGGCAGCAGCCCGACCAGGAGTGGGAAGCCCGGCTGGAACAAATGTCCGGCAAATTCCGCGCGCTCAAGGAACAGGCCCATGATGCCATGCGCGCCGCCGGCAAAGCGCCCGGCGATCTAGAACAAACGACGACCTCCCAAACATCATGAACCCGCTTGTAACCCTGCTGCTTGCCGCTGCCGCGCTGGCCACAGTGCCGGGCCAAGGATTCGCTGCGGTCCTGCCGCCTGAGGCTCAACAGGCCCACGCACAACAGTCGACAGCCTTCATCGAGGCCGCCGGTTTTATCGAAGCGGACATCAACCGGTCTTGCAGCGAAGCCGCCTTCTACACCCGGCAGCGTTTTCCTCAGTTGGGCAAATCGGCCTTTCGGCCGGATGCGGATCTGGATGCGTTGGCCAAAGCGGTCCTGCTGGTCGATTGCGCTGAGGGCCCTTTACCGCATGCCCGCTATCTGATCCGCTACCACCTGGCCCCTGTGTCGCAAGCGAGTGCTGCACCGCGCGAGTATATCGAGGTGCTGCGCTCCAATCTCGGCCCCCAGCGCTATCAGGATGTCATCCGGCATGTGGAGCGGGAATTCTGGCCGCCCGAAAGCATTTTTGGCGTGGGCCCAAACCTGGCGTGGCGCTTTGTGTTCGGCTCCGTCCAGGGCAACCGGGCCCATGTCGAGCGGGCCAGCCGTGCTGAGCTCAATCAAACTGATGCCTCAAAGCGGGATTGCCTGGGGGAGCCTTGCCTGTCCGCCTACAGCCCCACTGACCCATCGGATGCCTGGCATGCTTTCACGCCACCGGCGCTGAGTGCTGCGGCGTTTCGCGAGCCCAATGATGCAGGCCTGCCGGGCCCGCCCCGTGTGGCACAGATGCTGTTCCTGAACGCTACGGGCGGCAGCGGGCAGGCCGAGCCCAGCGAGAGCGCCTCAATCAGGCAACCCGAGATGGTTTTTCGGATATCGAAGAACGTCTCGGGCCAGGACAGCGGTGTCACCGGCCTGCTGCACCACCGAGGGCTGATGGATGATGCCGTGTCAGAGCTCTGGACGTTGCTGCACCTCTCCCTCGGATCCGGGCCGGAATGGCGCCGGAAAGTGGTGCACAGAGCCGGGCGGCAATAAAGGACGAAGTGACGCCGACCGCACGCCAGGCAATGGAGCACAAACAGTCTGACCTCAGAACGATTAGCGTCAACCAACTCTTTCGCCAAACCTATTCATTTGAAGGGGGACAAGGCTCGCGCTTCGACTCATGCTTGCGAAAGCCGCATTAAACGTTTTTTTCAAGGCGTGGCAACAAGGGAAATCGATCATGCAAACAACCACAATCCGCACTACATTGGCGGGATATGTACTGGCTATGCTGGCGCTACCTGCGACGGCCATTGATCTGGAGACGCTGGCCGACGACCCTTGCCTGATGACGCCCGGCGCTACCGTGGCTGAATTGTTCGACGTACCCGAGGCCGAGATCAAGCAACGCGAACTGAAGATGAAGCGGCGGCAGATGTGCACGACCAAATGGTCTGGCGCCGATCACGCCGTTTTCACGGAAGCCCGGATAGAGATTATGGACAGCCAGGAAAAGGCGGCCAAAAGATTCAAGTCGCGGACGCGATCCGCCAGCCGTGAAGAAATGGCCGCAGCCGCGCAAATACTGCGTGACAAAATGGACGCCGCCGACAAGACCAATAAATCGCAAAAATCCGACAGCGCCAAACGGACTGAAAACTCGATCATTGGTGCCGCCAGTCAGACGCCTATCGAGTTTGAAGACGTGGATGCCATGGGCGACGAAGCACGATTTGACTTGGGCGAAGGCAAGCTGGTCGCACGCCAGGGGGCCGCGATCATTACGATCGAGGCTTATTCCGGCCCTGGCATGCCAATACCCAGCAAGCGTGATGTGAAGTCCATGATCAAAGCCGATCGGGAATGGAGACAAGACACCATGCCCGCTCGCAAACAACAGACGCTGCAGTTGGCCGAGACCCTCTTCAAGCGTCTGAAGTAAATGGAAACTGCCGTTTTATATTCAATTGCCCCACGGAGCCACCTATGAACCATCTATCCCTGGCCCTGCACGCCGCACTGCTGACGATCGCGCTTGGCCCGCTTTGCGCCTGGGCCGCCGGCACGGCAACGATAACCACCGACGGCGAAAGCAACACCATGTCTTGGCTGAACAGCAACACCATACGCTTTGACATGCCCTCGACCGACGGCAGTTACATGATCGCGCGTGATGGCAAAGCGTACATGGTGAGCACTGAAGCGGCAGGAGGCATGCCGCCGGTGATGGAAATCGGCGGCATGATGCAGGGTTTTGGCGAAATGGCTAACAGCGAGGAAGGCGGCAAGGCCTCGCCGCTGGCGATGCGCATCACATCCATCGAAGCAACCGGAAAAAAAGAAACCGTGGCCGGCCTAGACGGCGATGTGTATGAGTTGACGTCCACCGACAACAAGGGCAAAAGCCAGACCGTACAGGCCGTGTTCACCAGTGATCCACTAGCCGTTGAAATGACCGCGGCGTATCTTGCCCTCTCGGAAGCCATGGTAGGCGCCGAGAGGGTGGCTGAATTCAAAAACGCCTTACCAAAAGACAAGAGAGGTTTGCTGCGGATGGGCGACGACATGGTAGTGCAATCCATCGCCGACACCCCACCCGCTCCCGCTGCATTTGAGTTACCGGCCAAGCCCGTGAACATGGGCGACATGATGAAGCAACTCATGAAGCAGTCGCAGTAAGCCCATACTCGCCACCCGGAGTCGCTCCATGAATCGACTGCCTGCCTTGCTCCTTGCCGCTGGCGTTGCCGCCAGTACATTGCCGCTATCGGCCGCGCAAGCCGCCGACGACGTACTGATCGTCTACGACGCCTCGGGCTCCATGTGGGGCCAGGTCGATGGCGTCAACAAGATCGTCACGGCGCGCAAGGTCATGGGCGAACTAGTCAAGAGTTGGCCCGAAGAAACCAACCTGGGACTCATCGCCTACGGCCACCGCAGCGCGGGCAGTTGCAGCGACATCGAAACCATGATTGAACCGCAGCGAGTCGATCGCGTTGCTTTCATCAACACCGTCAACGCCATCACACCCAAGGGCAAGACGCCCATTTCGGCCTCGCTCAAGCAGGCCGCCGACGTGCTGCAATACCGCGACCACAACGCCACCGTGGTGTTGATCTCCGACGGGCTGGAGTCCTGCCACGGCGACCCATGTGCCGTCGCCGCCGAGCTGAAAGAAAAAGGCGTGGACTTCAAGGCCCACGTGGTGGGCTTCGACCTGGATCAAGAAGGCAACGAAGCGCTCTCCTGCATAGCCAAGAACACGGGCGGCATCTTTGTACCGGCCAGTAATGCGGACGAACTGCAAGACGCACTGCGGCAAGTGCAGGCCAAGGTAACGCAAAAAAAGGCAGAGCCCGAGCCGGCTCCCGAGCCGCCGGCGGCGGAACCCGAATACACCGTGCAGGTCAACGCGCCGGAACAGGCCATCACGGGCACGCGCTTTGATGTGTCGTGGACCAAGGCCCTGAACAGCCGTGACTGGGTACAGATCGTGCCGGTCGACACGCCCGAGGGCGAGCTAACCAGCTATATCCGCGTGGAGAACGCGCTGAAGGGACAACTGACCGCTCCCGGTGAACCCGGTCTGTACGAGGTACGCTATGTGCTCAGTCAGGGCGGCAAGACATTGGCCAGTGCCCCGGTGGAAGTGGTCGAAGCCGAAATGGGCATCAGCGCACCCGGTCAGCTTACTGCCGGCGCCCGCTTCGAAGTCTCCTGGACATCGGCCCTGAACAGCCGCGACTGGGTACAGATCGTGCCCGCTGGGTCTCCCGAGGGCAAACTCACCAACTATATCCGCGTAGACAGTGCGCTGAAGGGACAACTGACCGCTCCTGGCAAGCCCGGCCTGTACGAAGTGCGTTATGTGCTCAGCCAGGGCGGCAAAACATTGGCCACTGCGCCAGCGGAAGTGACGACGGCCCAACAGGCCATCACCGGACCCGATGTCGTGCGGGCGGACGCGGCTGTGGACGTGTCCTGGACCACGGCCATCAATCCTCGTGACATGGTCGTCATCGCCCCGGCTGGCTCTCCGGACAAAACGCTGGACGGCAGGAAGCGCGTCGACAGCCGATTGAAAATCAGTTTGAAAGCGCCCAGGCAGCCTGGTTTGTATGAAATTCGCTATGTGCTCGACCAAGACGGCAGCGTACAGGCCCGACACAACCTTGAAGTCGTTGCCGCCGATTCCGCGCTGAGCTCTGGCGCTGTGCTGACAGTTCCGGCGCAGGCCTCGCCCAGCCAGGCCGTCACGATGTCCTGGACGGGCGGTTCCGACAGCAAGGATCAGCGCGTGGCGCTGGCCTCGAAGGATCAGGCCGACTTCACCTGGATCGATGCCAAGAAGATCAACGAGGCAAAGGCGCTTGAGTTCAATATGCCGGAAGAGCCGGGCGACTACGAGGTACGCTACCTGGACG
Organism: Allopusillimonas ginsengisoli; assembly: GCF_004153455.1. Classification (GTDB taxonomy): domain Bacteria; phylum Pseudomonadota; class Gammaproteobacteria; order Burkholderiales; family Burkholderiaceae_B; genus Allopusillimonas; species Allopusillimonas ginsengisoli. The sequence goes on from NZ_SDQE01000002.1 coordinate 666,568, forward strand.
TCAGTCAACGCGCCGTGCTGGGTCGAGCCATTATCAAAGTGCGCTAACCAGGCCAGCGTTCAGCGATAAGGCAGGCGTCGGTCGAACTCAGCCAGTTCATCGCGTGCCCGGCTCAGGCGACGATCCAGATCCCGAAGCTCGTTACGCAAGCGCCGGCGCGCATCCTTCTCTTTTTCGTCGTCCAGCTCGCGCTGCAGCTCACGAGATTGCCGATTGAGTCGCTCCACCCGCTGCTGCGCGTCGTAGGCAACCCGCCCTTGGCGGTAATAAGTAAGAAATCGACCTTCCAGCCTCGCCGGGCAAACATGGCCGTAAGAACGCCCGGCCCTGCCTTCAGCAACCGCATTGGCAGGCGTACAGTATTGCGCAATACCCTGGCTGTATCCCTTGCGGTATTGCGTGATATCGGGTGCGACGCCCACGCCGGAGCAAGCCTCGCGGTGATCCACCACACGCGATGCCGGATAACCCCGGCGGCCATCCTTATACCCTCGGTCGAGCCAGTTTGCGGTCAGGCATTCGCCTTCGGACATGGTGGCGCAACCCGACAAGGCAAAGAGGGCCATGATGCCCAGGCTCAGCCCAAACACCCTGAATGAGCGGCAATGTGTACGTGTAAACGAATGCATGAGATGCGCAAGCCATCAAGATCGGTCTTGCCCCATGCTATAAGAAATCCCGCTTGCAGGCACCCTGCAAATGAAGGGGGGAAAGCCCTGTCAAGCGTTAACCATATATTCGCGTCATGGGCTTTTCTTGTAAATGAATCCTTGCTTTGGTTCAGCTTGGTCGCCGCTATGTTTTCTTCTCCTCAGGTCATCAAGTGGCTTCGCGGTCATCTGCAATGGTTTGATCGCGCGGTTGGCGCCCTTCTCATTGGCTTGGCCGTTAAAGTTGCCGCTTCTTGATGGAGCTGTATAGCGGACAAGCTAATGACATTCTTTGGGTGAAATCAAAGTTGAGGCAGATTTGGGCAGATTATCTGGATGAGGTTGCAAGCAGCAGCATGCCTGTCCAGCACCAGGCGGGGTGATATTTGGCTCGATACCAAGTTCAGTAAGCACAAACAGTTAGCTGATCTTCAGCAAGAGATAAAGCGTGCCTATCGGCCTACCTGCATTAATTCAGATTAAACCGGATACTGGGCCTGGAGTCAGCGCGAAATCGAACATCACTCTTCGTCGGCACCCGCTGCCCGTTCTTCGAATGCGGAGCGCACAGCTTCCACAACACGTTCTGCCCGATGGGCGTTGTCCAGCTGTGGATACGCTTTCTTCAGCTTGCCAGATACCTGCCAGCCGTTTTCCTTGAGCGAGCGAATGACGCGGCTCGCATCCTGATCCGACATTTCCAGCACCTCTTTGAGCCGCTCCTGAGCCCGTTGAAAGATGGTCAGCACACGGGCCTCATCCGCCATTTCGGTGCGAACCGTATGCGCAACGACCTGCGCCGTGTACAGGACGTGTTCGGTCAAGTCGGGATAGCGCCATGCAAATTGCGCGTCGTCGTAGTTATCGAAGGCCAGATTGCTCTGGGTACCATCCTCGTAGACAACGAGCTCACCAAATCGGTAGGACGTGGCGTAGCGTTGCATGAATGACCGCGAAAACACTTCCAGCGTACGGTCATAGCGCGCCCGAAAATCGATCGAACTCGTGATGGTGGCCGACACCGGCAGGATCACGCCATCCGGTACCGCCTTATCGCGGATCAGGGTGTCGTTGATCAGGAAGCGATGGATCCGGCCATTGCCATCTCGCATGGGATGTATATAAACAAACGCGAAGGCAAGTACCGCGGCTCGAGCCAATGGCTCGGCGCCCCGTGTTGCCAACTCGAATGCTTTCAGACCATCGAGCAGTTGCGGCAGCGTCTCATATTGCGGGGCAATGTAGTGCACGATATCCTCGTGCATGGTCGCCTGCCCCACGAAGACGGGTGAGCGCCGCAGGCCCAGTCCGACGGCATCATGGCCCAAAATACCTGCTTGCAAGGTGTGCAGGCTGTCATGGCTCAGCGGATCTTCGATATGGCCACAGTACTTGGCGATCACATGGGCAAACCGCTGGATTCTGTCGGCCTTGTCTGCTTCTTTCTCGATGAGAAAGCTCGCACGCGATTCCTTGAACGTCAGCCAACTGGCCGTGCGCATCAGGATGTCGGCGCCAAAGGCCTGGTTCAGCTCGCGCAGTGCGGCATCCAAGTCAAATTGCAGCGCTTCCTGTACGGCCTCGGTACGGCGAACCATGGGGCAAAACCCCGGCACGCCAGGAAAGTTGTCGTTGATGCGCCAGCGCCGTATCCGCAGTGGCTTAACGCGGGTCAGGTACTGCTGCGACGAAATGGCATCGACGTAGCCGCCATTGGTAACATCTGGCACATCCAGATGCCGCCCCGTGAGCCACTCGTACAGGAATCCGGTGCGGCGGGCATATTGGCCGAAAGGCGCTTGTCGGCACCAGGCCTCGATGGACTCCGGGCCAATAGCCGCAAACAGACGGGCGAAAAACTCAAGATGAATTTCTTCGTACTTGAGTCCAAACTCGAAATGTCCCGTGAAGTCATCCGTTGGCTGGTAGCTGGCGGGGTACTTGTTCTCGACATATCCGTCGCTCTCGCGACTCACGCGTGTCGTGCCGATCACTGATTCGACGCGCAGGGGTTGTGCAAGTACGATACCGTAGCGGTCGGCGAGTGCCTTGAAGCCTACTTGCATTGTCGAATTCCCTAATGAGAGCCAAAAAATGATACTCAGGAAGGAATAATACGTGAAAATGATAATTCAGTGGGTGCAAAAATGCTAACACCTGCTTGAGTTTGATAGCAAACCGGCTATTTATGCCGAAAACGATAAAATCCTAAAGTACCAATGGGGCACTTGCCCTAGAGCCTGGGGCAGGCGGGCCCAGGCATTGATGGCTTCCGGAGTGCCGAGCAAGCAACCGCCCAATTTCACGGCCCATAAGCCCTACCAGGGAGCACGACCTAAACCAAGCTGGTAGCGGGTGTCAAACGCATTTGGAATTTGAGCCACTTCGCGCAGGATTGCGCAAAGTAAATTTGAACCAGTGATTATTTAGCTATGGACGGGAAGTGTCCGGCCTTGCGTTGTTGTTTGAGCCGGT
>NZ_SDQE01000030.1 GCF_004153455.1 Allopusillimonas ginsengisoli
GAGAGTGTCCGTAATTTTGTGTTCGGTCCTATGATTATCTTCAAGGAGATGAACCATGGCACAAGAACCAAAGAAGGAACCTAAAGGCATTCCCAAGGGTGCGTTACCGGCCAGCGCCCAGCAATTGCTCGATGACATGGTCACTGGCCCCATGACGCCAGCAGCCATGCAGGATGTGTTCACACAGCTTAAGAAGGCGCTCATAGAGCGAGCGCTGGGCGCTGAGCTCGGTCAGCATCTGGGTTATCAGAGCGGGCAGGCCAAGCCTGAGTCGAGCCCGAATCAGCGCAACGGCACGAGCGGCAAGACGGTATTGACCGACACAGGGCCAGTACGCCTGGATATACCTCGAGATCGAGACGGCAGCTTCGAGCCGATCCTGATCCCCAAGCATGAACGACGTTTTACCGGTTTCGACGACAAGATCATCGCGATGTATGCCCGGGGCATGAGTGTGCGCGAGATCCAGGCGTTTTTAGCTGAGCAGTACGGCACCGACGTCTCGCCCGACTTCATCAGTTCAGTCACAGACGAAGTGATGGACGAGGTCCAAGCCTGGCAGCACCGGGCCCTGGAGCCGATGTACCCGGTGGTGTTCTTCGATGCGTTGCGGGTCAAGATTCGCGATGAGGGTGTGGTGCGCAACAAGGCGGTCTACATGGCCCTGGCTGTACTGCCCGATGGCACCCGTGAGATTCTGGGGCTGTGGATCGAGAATACCGAAGGGGCCAAGTTCTGGATGCGCGTGTTCAATGAGCTTAAAACACGGGGCGTGCAGGACATTCTGATCGCCGTGACTGATGGCCTGAAGGGCATGCCCGATGCCCTCGAAGCGGTGTTCCCGGCCACTACGCTACAGACGTGCATCGTGCACCTGATCCGCGCCAGCATGAGCTATGCCAACTGGCAGGACAGAAAGAAGCTCGGTTCGGCGTTGCGCCCGATCTACGGCGCGATCAACGCTGAAGCGGCCGAGCAGGCGCTGCAAGCATTCGCCCAAGGTCCCTGGGGCCAGAAGTATCCGATGATCGCAACCGGCTGGCAAAGGGCTTGGCAGCAGGTCATTCCCTTCTTCGCCTTCCCACCGGATATAAGACGAGTGATCTACACGACCAATGCCATTGAAAGCATCAATGCGCAACTGCGTAAGATCATCAAAACGCGTGGCCAGTTCCCGACCGATGAGGCCGCCTTGAAACTGCTGTGGCTGGCCATCCGAAATATCACCATCAAATGGGGGGCGGCCACCCATTTCTGGAAGGCTGCGATGCAGCAGTTTGCTATCCTATACGAGGAGCGATTCACCGATGTATATCGTTATCGCGATCCTGAGTCTCAGGGAAAATAGGCAGACTAATGTTTAACACCAACTGCCTGAACACAAAAAATCTGACATTCCC
>NZ_SDQE01000031.1 GCF_004153455.1 Allopusillimonas ginsengisoli
GGCCACTGCCGTGATCGACTCAACGGCCGCGCTACCGCCTTCGCCCGCCACCGCATCAAAACCGGTGGTACGCACCGTGATCACCTTGATCGCATCGGCCGACTGCACCGTGGCAATGGCATTGCCCGCGTAGATGGGGCGCTCGAAAGTGTCGGGCGACTCGATGCCGATGATGTCCGAGATCTGGGCAACATCAAGCTTGGCCGCCACGCGCGGAGCCACGTTCTTGCCCGAGGCGGTAGCCGGGAAAAGAAGGTGGCTGTAGCCGCTGGCAATCTCCAGCACCTGGGCGCCCACGTTCTCGGCCAGGCCATCGGCCAGTTGCGGCGCATCGGCCAGCAGCACCTTGGCCACGCCCGCGGCCTTGGCGGCCTGATCGGCCACTGCCTGCGCGCCGCTGCCGGCCACCAGCACGTGAATATCGCCGCCGATCTTCTGGGCCGCCGCGATGGTGTTCAGTGTCGCGCCCTTGAGCTGGGCATTATCGTGTTCAGCAATTACCAGTATCGTCATGTTTAAACCACCTTGGCTTCATTCTTGAGTTTGTCGACCAGCGTTGCCACATCGGGCACCATGATGCCGGCCGAACGCGCCGGCGGCTCGCTGACCTTGAGCGTCTTCAGGCGCGGGGCCACATCCACGCCCAGATCTTCAGGCGTGAAGGTGTCCAGCTGTTTTTTCTTGGCCTTCATGATGTTGGGCAGCGTCACGTAGCGCGGCTCGTTCAGGCGCAGGTCGGTGGTGATGATCGCCGGCAAGGTCAGCGACAGGGTTTCCAGCCCGCCATCGACCTCGCGAGTGACCGTGGCCTTGCCATCGGCCAGCTCGACTTTGCTGGCAAAGGTCGCCTGCGGCCAGCCCAGCAGCGCGGCCAGCATCTGGCCGGTTTGGTTGGCGTCGTCGTCGATGGCCTGCTTGCCCAAAATGACCAGTTGGGGCTGCTCTTTATCGACCAGCGCCTTGAGCAGCTTGGCCACCGCCAGCGGCTGCAGCTCGGCATCGGTTTGCACCAGCGCGGCGCGATCCGCGCCGATGGCCATGGCCGTGCGCAAGGTCTCCTGGCATTGCGCCACGCCGCACGACACAGCGATGACTTCGGTGGCGGCACCCTTTTCCTTGAGCCGCGTGGCTTCTTCCACCGCAATTTCGTCAAAGGGGTTCATGGACATTTTGACATTGGCGATGTCCACGCCGCTTTGGTCGGATTTCACGCGTACTTTGACGTTGTAGTCTACGACGCGCTTGACGGGTAC
>NZ_SDQE01000032.1 GCF_004153455.1 Allopusillimonas ginsengisoli
CGGGTAATCCCCCCATTTTTAACGGTCGTTAAAAGTAGAGGCTATGCGGCTAAGGCCATTTTTTGAATTGGTGTAATGCCGCCCAAGGCCATATTTGGCCTTTCGTTATTGTAAGTCCAGAGCCAGCGCGTGGCGAAGTCCTGGACATCAGACACCGAATCGAACAAGTGGTGAGCGAGCCAGTCATATCGAACGGTGCGGTTATACCGTTCGATATAAGCGTTCTGCTGCGGCTTGCCTGGTTGGATAAACTGCAATTTGATGTGGCGCTTTTCAGCCCAACTCATCAGTGCAGAGCTTGCATATTCCGGGCCATTATCACAGCGAATAACTTTGGGCTTGCCTCGCCATTCCATGACTTGCTCAAGCGAACGAATCACTCGTAAGGCAGGCAGCGAGAAGTCCACATCAATGCACAAGCCTTCGCGGTTGTAGTCGTCGATAACATTGAACAGCCGTATGCTGCGCCCATCTGCCAACTGGTCATGCATAAAGTCCATCGACCAGATTTCATTGGCTGCGTACGGCACCGCCAAGGGTTCTGGTTGCTCGCGCACCAAGCGTTTGCGCGGTTTGATACGCATGTTTAACTCAAGCTCGCGGTAAATGCGGTATATGCGCTTGTGGTTCCACTTGAAGCCTTTGATGTTGCGCAAGTACAAGTAACATAGCCCAAATCCCCAGTTCCTTTGGTTATGGGTCAACCGAAGCAGCCAGTCTGCTATCTGCTGATTGTCGCTATTTAACTTGGCCTGGTAGCGATAGCATTTCTCGCTGATTCCGAATGCATCGCAGGCCAGGCGGATGCCCGCTGCGTATTGCTTGACCGCCCGCTGTGCCATCTCACGACGGTGAGATGGCTTCACCACTTTTTTTCGATGGCTTCCTTCAGGATCTCGGCCTTGAGCCGCTCCTCTGCATACATCTTTTTCAGCCGGGCGTTCTCCGCCTCCAGCTCCTTCATGCGCGACATCAGGCCAGCGTCCATGCCACCGTACTTGGCGCGCCATTTATAGAACGTAGCGCTGCTCATGCCGTGCTCTCGGCAAAGCTCCGGTACCGGCGTACCGGCTTCGGCCTGCTTGAGGATGGCAATTATCTGACTGTCGGTAAAACGTGAGGTCTTCATGCAAAATTTCCTGAATACTGCTGTTAGAAAATTCTACCTTTAAGACCGTTCCTTTTCTGGGGGGATTACCC
>NZ_SDQE01000033.1 GCF_004153455.1 Allopusillimonas ginsengisoli
TCAGATCGCCCACCGAGTTGTTGGTGATGCTGACATCGGTGGTGGCGCGGCCCAGGAAGTTCTCATCGACCTGCAGGCCGCCCTCGATGCTCACATTTTTGCTGCCGTTATGGTTCAGGCTGACCTTGTCGGCATTGATCACGCGGATCGCGGCCGGGTTGGCAGCGTTGCCGATGCTGCTGGTGGCGCCCTGCAGATTGATCTCCAGCGTGCTCAGCGCGGTGCCGTCGTAGTCCACTTCCACGCCCTGGGCCAGGTTGCCCTTGACGTTGAGCGTGGTCAGCGTGCTGTCCATCGCGTCAAAGTCAGCGCGCGCGCTCGAGGCGTTCAGGTCAATGGTCTTCAGGCCATCGACATTGGCGCCGCTAAAGTGCACCGCGCTCAGGAAGGAGGCCTCCAGCGTCTCGACATTGCGCATCGTGGGCGCGCGGTTCGCCTGCCCGCCCTCGAACGTGGCGATCACGCGGTCGTTGCCCGCCCCGCCATTGATCACATCACCGCTGGCCAGCGAATTGCCCATGTTCAGCGTATCGTTGCCCGAGCCCAGCGTAACGGTCATGGCCTGATCCGAATCGGACACGTTCAGGTTCAGATTGGCCGCAACCGTGGCCGCGTTCAGCGTGGTCAGGGTTGAATCGAGCGCGCCTTCGATACCGAAGTTCAGGCCACTGGTGCCGCCCGAAATGTTCAGCGTCGTGGTGCCATCGCCCACCAGTGCGGCCATGTTGGACTCGTGGCCCGCGCTCTGGTCTGCGATCGTCAGGTTGATGGTATCGATGCTCGCGCCCGCGTCGGCATCGATCACCACCGCCGCGTTCACTTCGTTGACCGCCAGGTTGACTTCCCCGCCGTTCACGCTTTGCCCATCAAAGTTCAGGTGCACGGTGTCCTGGGCGCGGATGGCGTCGCTGACCGTGTACTGGGTCGAGGCGTCCTGCAGGTCTTGCAGCGTGACGTCGCCCTTAACGTTTTGCACCATGAGCTGGCTGATGTTGTCCCAGCCGCTGGTGTCCACGGTGACATCACCCGTGGGCTTGATGGTCACTTTCTGCGCGCCATCAATGGTGGTGCCCGAGTAGCTGTCGG
>NZ_SDQE01000003.1 GCF_004153455.1 Allopusillimonas ginsengisoli
TTACCTGTACTGCCCGAACCGCTTACTGCGTGCTGTTCGTTAAGCAGAGAAACGAGATTATGAAGGAGTTTTTTGCGCTTGTCAAATCGACCCTTCGTACCGCGTTTACTGCCGCTTCGCCCCGCACCGTGCGATCCTGAACCCGCGCCTGGCGTTCCTGAAGGAATCAACCGGCCCTGCGGTTCGATCAGCACATCAGGGTAAACCCTAACGTTGTGTGCTGCGAAGAACAGAACTATAGCATAGCTATTTTTATCCGCGCAAGTCGATTTACCCCGCCAAATACGCCGGCCGCACCCAAAAATACCCTGTCTTTGCAGCAAGCCTTTGAAACATAATTGAAATGTTTTTTTGAGCGAGAGAAAAAATATTTTGGCCACCCTTGATAATCGGCGCGCCACAGGGAGGTTTTAAGGTTTTTTCCCTTAAACCGTCCCATGAAAATGAATTACCGCGGCAAATCGCGGTGAATTACCGCGGCAGATCGAGGTGACGGTGAGTTACCCAGGCAAATCGCCGTGGATTACCGAGGCAGATCGCCGTGGATTACCAAGGCAGATCGCGGTGAATGAATAGTGCCGGTGACAGAAAAATGGGCGGCGGCTGGATAGCCCCCTGCGCAATTAGAGCAAGCCAGCCCCATCAAAATGGACTGGATGTGAAAGCGCCGCCCCCGCCTCAGGCGGCTTTTTCTGCATCCACTGCGCATAAAAGAAAGGCCTCATCAATTAAACCTTACTTCAACAGCCCCCTCCACGCTGTCCCTGGCAATTCCTGTACAGGGCGTCTATATAGGGTTCCTGCTTGAGATTTCTGCTTGAGATTTCTGCTTGGGATTTCTGCTTGGGATTTCTGCTTGGGATTTCTGCTTGGGATTTCTGCTTGGGACTTCTGCTTGGGACTTCTGCTTGAGGCTTCTGCTTGAGGCTTCTGCTTGGGACTTCTGCTTGGGACTTCTGCTTGGGACTTCTGCTTGGGACTTCTGCATAGGGATCCCATATGTAGCGCCTATACGTAACTCCTTTATATGGTTTGCGTATTAGCGTCTGTATGGACTTTTCTGCTTGCCGCCCTCCAGCGTCCGCCCTCCCACCAGGACGTTACATGGGGAGTTGGCCTGCGCACACCCTTGCGCGGCGCCGGAAGATTTTCGCAGCAATGGCTTTCGCGAATCACACAAATACGCTTGCGGCACAAAACCAATCAGCAAAGATCCGCGCGCACACTCTATACTTTCCGGAAGATACACATCCCCTATCACAACAGATCACCTATCCGGACTCGCCACATGCCCTTCAACGAAGACATCCTGATCAACGTGACCCCCTTTGAAACCCGTGTCGCACTGGTTGAGCAAGGCGCCGTGCAGGAAATCCATGTTGAGCGCAGTATTCAGCGCGGCCACGTCGGCAATCTTTATCTGGGCAAAGTCGTGCGCGTGCTGCCTGGCATGCAAAGCGCTTTTGTCGATATCGGCCTGGAACGGGCCGCATTCATTCATGTTGCTGATCTTCGGCAAAATCGCAACGAGCGCAGCAATGGCATCGCTGTAACACCCATAGAAAAGCTGTTGTTCGAAGGACAGTCGCTGTTGGTGCAAGTGATCAAAGATCCCTTGGGCACCAAAGGCGCCAGGCTTTCCACCCAGATCAGTATCGCGGGGCGCATGCTGGTATACCTGCCCTACGATCCGCATGTTGGCATTTCCCAGAAAATCGAATCGGAAGAGGAGCGCAACGCGCTGCGCGAACGGGTGATTGGCCTGCGACCTGCCGATGAAACCGGCGGATTCATCGTTCGCACGCAAGCCGAGGTCGCCAGCGACGAAGAGCTGCAGGCCGACCAATCGTATCTGCGTACCATCTGGGCCAGCATACAGGACAAGGCCAAGCGCCAGCCCGCACCCTCGCTGCTGTATACCGATCTGACGCTTCCGCAGCGCGTGCTGAGGGATATGGTGTGCCCGACGACAGGCTCGATTCTCATTGACTCACGCACGACCACGCAACAGTTGCTGGAATGGGCAAGTGTGTATACACCGTCTGTGCTGGAACGCATCCGGCATTACAGTGGGGAGCGCCCCCTCTTTGACATGGCGGGGGTGGATGAGGAAATCGCGCGTGCGCTGTCTCGCCGCGTGGACCTCAAGTCAGGGGGATACCTGATTATTGACCAGACCGAAGCGCTGACCACTGTTGATGTCAATACCGGCGGCTACATCGGCGGCCGCAACTTCGACGACACTATTTTCAAAACCAATCTCGAAGCAGCGGTCGCGGTGGCGCGTCAACTCAGGCTGCGCAATCTGGGCGGCATTATCATCCTGGATTTCATTGACATGGACGATCCCGAGCACCGCAGCTCGGTGCTGGCCGAACTGAACAAGGCGCTCGCGAAAGACAGAACACGGATGACGGTGAGCGGATTCAGTCAGTTGGGGCTGGTGGAACTGACCCGCAAACGTACCAGGGATTCGTTGGCGCATCAGCTGTGCGAGCCCTGCCCTACCTGCCAGGCGCGCGGAAATGTACGTACGGCGCGTACCCTGTGTTATGAAATACTCAGGGAAATCCTGCGCGAGTCGCGCCAGTTCAACCCCAAGGAATTCCGCATTCTTGCCTCGCAGGCCATTGTGGATCTGTTTCTTGAAGAGGAAAGCACGCACTTGGCCATGCTGGGCGATTTCGTCGGCAAACCGATTTCGCTGGAGGTCGAAACCCAGTACTCTCAGGAACAATACGACATCGTGCTGATATAAAAGGATGGGGGTGCCTCGCATGCAGCCCCCTTCAATTGAGCGCCGATCAGTCCGCTGCCCTGTCCTGCGGACAAACCTCCGGATTGAGCATCGCTTGATAGACCATGTCGATGCGCCGCAGCGTTGCCGCGTCAGCGTAGTAGGAATAGGCCTTTGCCTTGACGCGGTCGTCGGCCAGGTAATTGGGTTTGTACTGGATCAGGTCTATCATCACCGCATGCTCATACGATGAAGACGGCTCGCGCATGTCGATGATGGTAGCGTAACTGGTCTGATCTTTATCCAGCGCAAACTTGGGCGCGTAGCCACATGCCTGCTCGTGCTTGAACAAGGCCATTTGCAGCGTGGGGAAGTTCCCTGGCAGTATGCGTTCGCCCCGGAAATAGACCGGGTCTCGCAGATCGGACATTCTCAATCCGGCGGGAGTGGATGCGCAGCCGGCCATCAAGGCGAATGCGGTGAACGCCAGGGTAGCCTGGATTACTTTGCGCAAACCCGGTTCCCCAAGCCTGCGTGTAGTCGTGACGGTTGTGGTTTTCATGGTGCGGTTTCCTGCGCTCAGTCTTCACGGAACTGCATGCGGTACAGTGACGCATACAGGCCTTTTTTCTCGAGCAGTTCCTGATGCCTGCCTTGCTCGACGATGTGGCCGGCATCCAGTACGACGATGCGATCAGCCTTCTGGACGGTGGACAGTCGATGGGCGATGACCAGCGTGGTACGCCCGACCATCAATCGCTCCAGGGATGCCTGCACTTGCATTTCGGACTCGTTATCCAGCGCCGAGGTGGCTTCGTCCAGGATAAGGATAGGAGCATTCTTGATCAGTGCACGGGCAATGGCCAGCCTCTGGCGCTGCCCGCCTGATAGCTGACTGGCATTTTCCCCCACCTGAGTTTCGACGCCATCAGGCAGCCCGTCAACGAATTCCAGCAGATTTGCCGCCGCCAATGCCTGACGTACTTCGTCGTGACTGGAATCACCCCAGGCGCCATACCCGACGTTTTCGGCAATCGTGCCGTCAAACAAGACAACATCCTGGCTGACCAACGATAGATGAGACCGCAACTCGCCGAGCTTGATGTCCTGAATATCCTGGCCATCGATCAGCACCTGGCCGCTGACGGGTGCGATAAAGCGCGGCAACATATTGACCAGCGTCGTCTTGCCGCTGCCTGATCTGCCCACCAATGCGATGGTTTGCCCGGGTTCGGCCACAAATGACACGTCGTCGAGGGTATCGCGCTGGGAGTCCGGGAAGCGATGATGGATGTTGCGAAACTCTACGCGCCCCTGTACGGGGTGGGCCAGCTTCTTGGAACCCGTGTCGCTTTCTGGATCCTGGTCTATCAAGGTAAACACACTTTCGGCGGAAATCAGCATGCGCTGCATCGCGCTGGCAATCTTGGTCAGGCGCTTCATGGGATCGAATATCTGCCCGAGCGCCGTCATGAAGGCGGCGAAGCTTCCGACCGTCAGCCCTGAATGATTGGCCTGATATAGCGCAACCGCGATCACGGCTGCGACGGAAATGGCAATCGCGAACTGGGACAGCGGCGACATGGCTGCATCCGCTGTCGCCGCGCGCATGGCAAAGCGGCGCAGCTTGCCATTGACGTAGCTGAAACGGTCAGACTCACGCCCATAGCCATTAAACAGCTTGATGACACGCTGGCCCACGATGCCCTCGCGTACGACGCGGGTCAGCTCGGCGTTCATGCCTATGGTTTCGCGGTTGATGCGTCGCAGGCGCTTGATGAAGATGCGCATGATCAATGTCGATACCGGCAGCATGACGATAACAATGACCGTAAGCTGCCAGGACATGTACAGCAGTACACACAGCAGGGCAAACACAACAAGCGTCTCGCGGACGATCACTGTAATGACTTCTGTGGCCAGGCTGGTGACCGTACCTGCGTCGATCGTGAACCGGTTCAGCAGGCGGCCGGAATCGCCTCGCTTGAAGTCCTCATCCGACAGGCCGAGCAGCCGTTCGAACATATCTTTGCGCAGCCCAAGCAGAAGATTGTTCGCCACCCAGGCCAGCAAATAATTGCTGCTGAATACGCAAAGCCCCCTCAACAGCATCAACCCGATGACCGCCAGGGGTATGGACCAGACATAGGAAGGCTTGGCGCCGGAAAAGCCGTCGTCAAGCAAAGGTTTCATGATGATGGCGAGCGTTGGCTGGGTGGCCGCCGCAATGCTGACAAGCACAATGGCCAGCACGATGACTTTCCAGTATTGGGCGACCCGGCTGTATATCCGGCCCCAAAGGCTGTTATTGACGGGGTCCGAACCGGACGCATCGGCTTTTGCGGCTGACTTCAAAAATTGACTCGCTTATATACTATTGGACTGGTCATTTTAACGTTCCCGGGACGGCAGGCGATGACCCATGCCAGCCGCCAAGTCCCTGATCTTAACTTAACAACCGCCTGATGCCGATACCGACTGTCATTTATGTACGACTTCCCAATTGGATAGGCGATGTCTGCATGAGCCTGCCCAGCCTGGAAGCACTGCTCGCCACCCAGATTCCGGTGGTGGTGTGCGCACGGCCCTGGGCGCGTGATTTGCTTTCGGGATTCGACCTGGCGGGCTTCATCGAAATGAAGGGGCGCTGGCGCGAGGATCGCGCTACCGTCCATGCCTATCGGAAAAGGGCCCAGCACCGCCATCCCCACGGCCTGCTGCTGCCGGACTCCCTCTCGAGCGCAATGGTGTTCAAGTTTGCCGGAATACCCAGCGCTGGCTATCGTGACGACGGTCGCAGCCTGATTTTGCGCTGGCCCATGAACAAGCCTGGCGGCGCCCTGCACGCAGTGCAGTCCTGGCATCACGTTACCACTCAGGCACTCAAGCGCTGGGGCGTGCCAACGACCCCGCTACCGTCTCGCCGCCGCCTGGGACTGCCCCTGACCGAGCGCCACCAGGCCGAAGCGCTCGATGCGATCGCCAAGGCAGGGCTGGAGCCTGAACGCTTCATCCTGATAGCCCCGACAGCGACAGGCCTGCATCAGGGCAAAGTCAAGGTCTGGCCGTTTTACGACAGGCTTGCCAGGCATCTGCAGGCCCAGGGCAGAACAGTCGTTATGTGCCCTCCACCGGCAGAAGCAGATGCCGCCAAAGTGGCGGCGCCCACCGCGCAACTTTTGTCTCCCCTTAAACTGGGCGCGTTTGCTACACTCACTCGGCTTGCAACGCTGGTCGTCTGCAACGATTCAGGCGTTTCGCATCTTGCGGCCGCAGCAGGCGCCCGGCAACTGACGCTCTTTGGTGTAACACAACCTGAACGTACGGGTCCGTGGTCCGAAACGGCGTCATGTCTGGGCGATGCCCATGCGTGGCCCAGTCTTGATCTGACGATTGAACAATTGCAAACCCTTTTGCCTTAGCATACGCAACCTGAGAAAACCTGACGACAGCGCATGAGTCTATCGAGCTTTCTGACCAACCTGGTGATTCCCGCCAATCTTTGCATTGCCCTGCTGCTGCTGGGTGCTGTGTTTTACATAGCGCGCCACCGTAAAACAGGTTTTGTGCTGGCGACGACAGGTTTGTGCTGGGCCCTATTCTGGTCTCTGCCCGCTTCGTCGTTATGGGCTGGTGGACGACTCGAGCAACTGCATCCGTGGCAGCCCCCCGCCAGCCTGCCCAAGGCCCAGGCCATTGTCGTGCTTGGCGGCAGCACCGCGAACAGCCGCGCGAACTGGTTTCAGCCCAGCATCGGCGATTCCACCGTCTCTCGCGTGGAAACCGCAGGCGTCCTGTATCAAGCGGGCCGGGCGCCGCTGATCGTACTGTCAGGTGCCGCGCTGGACGGCAACGTGAGCGAGGCACAAATGATGGCCAACAGGCTGGAACACCAGGGCGTTCCAGGGCGCGCCTTATTACTTGAAACCCGCAGCTTCACCACCCACGAGAACGCGCTGTACACAGCCGAACTGCTGCACGAGCGCAATATCAGCCATGTGTTGCTGGTGACGTCGTCGCTGCACATGCCGCGCGCGATGGCTGTATTTCTCAAGCAAGGCATTGATGTCGTCGCAGCGCCCGCGCCTGCGCAAATCACCGTGCCCGACGAACCCGGCTTTTCGTTCTGGCAGCCCAATATGCGCGCGCTATCGGCCAGCCGCTCCATCGTCAAGGAGTACGTCGCGCTGCTGGTGTACTGGATGCGCGGCTGGATTTGAGATTTTTTATTCTGATTGCTGTCTGCGGTTCAAAAACAGCAGCTTGGTGTATCGAAAGAAGCTCCCGGCCCCCGCCATGACGGCAAGAATAAAGCCTTCTTTGCCATCCAGAAATCCACGCCTTACCACGTAGTGCCGGATAAATGTCCAGATGGCATGGCCCAGCGCCCCGAGCGCAGAGGTTTTTTTTCCCCGGGCGTGCATCATTCCTGCAGCGACGCTGGAATAATGATTGATCTTGGCAATAAAGCTTTCAAGATCAGCGTAGGGGTAATGCAGAAAATGGCCCTTGAGAATCGCAACCTGCCCTTGCGGCAGCACGCTTTCGTGTACGGCTACATCCTTGAAGCGGGCTGTACCACGCCGAAACAAGCGCAGAACGTAATCTGGCCACCAGCCGCTGTGACGTATCCAGCGCCCGCCAAAATTCGACAGGCGGGCAATCTTGTAGGCATCGGCTGTCGGATCGGCCATGGCTGCCCCGATGGCGTCGGCCAGTTCTGGTGTGACCCGTTCATCAGCATCGATGGAAAGTACCCAGTCACACGTGGCAAGGTCCAGCGCACGGTTTTTCTGGATGCCGAACCCCGGCCAATCTGTGGTCAAGGCGACCTTCGCCCCCAGTGAGGCGGCGATATCGCGAGTGCCGTCCGTGCTGCCGGAATCGACCACGATGATTTCGTCTGCAAAGCTTACGGACGCCAGGCAGTCGCCGATGTTGTCGGACTCATTCTTGGTGATGATAATGACGGACAAGGTCATTCGTGCTTCCTGTTGCTGCGCTTCCATAGCCTCCAGCGATTATAGACAGGCCCAACCATGGGGTTGCGCGCGATCCAGACTCGCTGGCCAAACATTTTCCCGCCTCGGTTGCGTACCGATGCACGATAGATGCCCGCCGGATCGGTGCCTGGCCGATTCTGGCCATAGGGAGTGGTGGTGTAAAGATAGCGAAACCCCGCCTGTTGCGCGATCGGGATATAGTCCTGTTCGAAATAGCCTTCGGGCCAGCAAAAATGGTCTGAGACTTCGCCCAGTTTTTCTTGCAGGGTTTGACGCGAGAGATCCAGTTCTCGCGCAACATGCACCAACCGGTTTTCCGGGCTGATTTTGTCCCAACGCTTGTGCGTGTGACTATGGCTGTGGAACTCAAACACACCATCGTTACGCATATGCTCTACCTCGCTCCAGCGCAACATGACGTCGTCAATGCGTCCGGCAGCGATCCGCCGTGTGCACTCATGGTGCATGGGTGTTTCGGGCAGCACCCCCTGCCCCAGATGCTGCCGTTTAGGCCCCTCGCCTATCCATGACGTAACAAGAAACAGCGCAGCATTGAAGCCATAACGTTTGAGCAATGGGTAAGCATAGACCCAGTTGTCGAGGTAACCGTCATCGAACGTGATCAGGATGGACTTGTGGGCCACGGGGTGACCATTCAGGTGTTGCGCGAAATCGGCGCAAGTGAGCGAGCGATAACCGTGCCGTTTCAGCCAGGCAAGCTGATTTTCGAAATTTTCGGGGGATGTGGTAATCATCCCCTTGGATGGCGTGACATGGTGATACATCAACACGGGCACGACGGGCGCAGTACGCATAATGTCTCTCTCTGGGCCTGTCCGGCACAGAATCCAGGTAAATCAGGCAACTGTCCATTTTGACAGTTTTATCAAAAACAATTGTTACAGCTGAGCGGAACGACGTTTATCGCGCCTGCTGCGCTTCCACAGCTTGAATCGATTGAAAGCTGCGCCAACCACCGGATTACGTGCCACCCATATGCGACGGCCGACAGATTCGCCTGTGGTGTTGCGGACGGCAAAGCGTGAAATGTGCGCGGGATCCGAGCCTGCCCGGTTCATGCCGAATGCCATGGTGGTGTACAGATGACGAAAACCTGCCTCCTGCGCCAGGCCAACATACTCGTGATCGTAATAGCCTTGCGGCCAGCAATGGTGGTCGGACACTGCGCCCAACTGCTGGTTCAGCGTCTCCCTGGCCTGGGACAACTCTCGCGCCATATGCATGTTTTTTTGCCCGGGATCAATCAGATCCCAGCGGGTGTGCGTATGCGTGTGGCTGTGAATCTCGAAAACACCCTCTTCCTGCATGGCCCTGGCCTCGCTCCAGCGCATAATGACCTCGTCACTGCGCCCTTGCGCGATGCGGGCTTCGCACTCTCGGTGTTCGGGCGTTTCGGGTAGCGTGTCCTGCCCGAGAAAGGGCCGCACCGGACCTTCATTGGCCCATGATGTGACCAGGAACAGCATGGCGCTGTAACCGTACTGTTTGAGCAGCGGATAAGCATAGACCCAGTTATCCAGATAGCCGTCATCAAACGTGATCAGGATGGATTTGGACGGCACTGATTGCCCCGCCAGATGCCCGGCAAACTGGGCGCTGCTCAAGGACCGATAGCCGTGGCGCCGGAGCCAGCGCAACTGATCCTCAAAATGATCGACCGTCACGTTAATCATGCCGGGCGAAGGGGATACGTGATGGTACATGAGCACAGGGACGACGCCTGCGTGACCCATATCGTTACCTCTCTTTAATCTGTGACTTGTCGGAGTTTCGCATAACTGCCTTGTATATGCTTTCGGTTTCCCGGCAGACGCGCTCAACTGAAAACGCATCCACGACCCGACGCCTTGCCGAGTTTCCAAGTGCCGCAAGATCGCAGCCTCCGTCCAAGATGAGCTGGATCCGTGCTGCAATGGCGGGGACATCGCCCACGGGCACGACCCATCCATCCAGCCCGTCGCGCACGTGTTCCGGCAGGCCACCCACATTTGACACTAATGTGGGCAAGCCTGCTGCCATGGCCTCAAGACTGGCGTAAGACGCTGCTTCGGTGTACGAAAGCACAAAACCAACATCCGAGGCAGCCAGAACGGGGCGGATATCCCGCAACAGACCCGGAAACAGCACCTGGTCTTGCAAGCCCGACTTCGCTAAAGCGGTCAGGCATGTCCGGGGAGGAGGATCCCCTGCGACGATAATGCGAACACGAGACCGGAGGTCGGGAGCCAGGCTTGCCACCGCAAAAGCCAGGTCTAGCCAGCCCTTTTCATAATCCGTGCCGCCGACACTACCCAGCACCAATATATTGCCATGTTGTTTGCCAAAATAGGCCTCGCGTGCCGCCTGGCGCTCGTGGGCCATCAGGGGCGGGAAACATCGCATATCCAAGCCAAGGCGGATGACCTGAATATGCCCGCTGCCATAAGGCGAGTCGCGCAGCATGCCTGCAACCGTGTCACTGACCGCTATGCAGGCATCGGTGCCAAACCGGGCACGCAGCCAGTTTCCGAAGCTGCCCACAGGCTTGGTGTTGTGTTTGGTCCAGACAATAGGAGGCGGATGTTCCAGGCCCATGCGCGAGAGCATGACGCAGCGATGGTCGGCAGCGCCATTCACATGCACCACATCGAAGCGCTCGCGGCACAACAGGCGCCGCAGATTCGCAACGCCTCGCGCCGCACCGCTTAACCGCGAGGCAAAATCCCTGCCTATGACCCGCACACCCGCGATGTCCTGCGCCTGCGAGTACAGCCTGCTCGTGCCGGGAGTGGCAACGGTGATCTCATGAGGCCCCTGCAAGCCCGCCGCCAGGCTCTTGATGTAGGTGACATGCCCGCCCCCGTTGAGGTTGTGCATATTGGTGATCAAGACTTTCATGACGCGTGAAGGCCAGATGGCTGGCGGACCCGGCAACAACGAAGCTTGAGGGATTGATTACATTTCAAAATGAAGGCAAGAGCACTGAACATGACCGACCAGCATACTTTGAGTGATATCAGGAACAAACAAATTCGCGCAAATTAAAACAAATCAATACAAATCGCACAATCCTTGCTCAATGGCTTGACACGCAATGGACGCTTTCACACCAATCCCCGACGTTCCTTGAGCCACCGCACATAACAGGTTTCTATTCGCTCGGCCATCTTGGCCGGTCCGAAATTGTCGCCTTCGCGGCAGTACATCAAACCAGCGTTACCCATTTCCCGCCGCAGATCAGGATCGTCAATCAGCCGGAGCAGCGCGCTGGTAAGCGCCTGCTGGTCGTCCAGCGGAACCAGGATGCCAGTTTCGCCGTCGCGGATCATTTCCGGCACGCCCCCCACGCGTGTTCCCACCACTGGCAAGCCAGCTGCGCCCGCTTCCACAAAAGCGGTTCCCGAAGCTTCGATGCGCGTGGCAAGCGCAAACAGATCACACCCTGCGAGCAGATTCGGGACATCGCGACGCGTACCCGTAAAATGAATGCGATGTTCAAGGCCCAGGGCCTGAACCTGTGCCTTGACGCCATCAACGACCGCCGCAGCGCCGCCACCGACAATCACCAGATGCACGTTGGCGCGTGCCCGGATGATGGGTTCCATGGCCGCGATCAATTCCTTGTGCCCTTTTTGCAGGCGCATGACAGCGACACAGCCAACCACAACGTCGTCCCGGGTCAGGCCGAGTTCCTGGCGCAGTGTGGAATGCGGGGGCCGAGGCTGCAGGTCGACCGCCGGATAAACCGTGGCGACATGGTCGCGCGGCACGCCGCGTTCAACCAGATAGTTGCTGACGAAATCACTGGCCGCTGTCACGCGATGTGGAATCACGGTGTACGACAACATGGAGCCTACCTTGCTGGCGAGATGTCGCGTGCGCACAATCAGCGGTGTTCCAGCAAGACGCCCGCCACTGCCTGCCACCAGCGTATCGCGCCGGCTATGGCAATTGAGCACGTCAAATTTCCCCTGGCGCAATATCTTTCGTATCGCTGCAATGCTGCGCACGAAATTCAGCGGCGGGTCCATGGGGGTTTCGTGAACCGTAAACCCTTCTTCACGCACACGCTGGCCCAGCGGGGCTTGCGGTTGACACACCAGTTCCATGTGATGCCCCCGCTCGCGCATCGCTTTCAACATGCGCAAAATATATTGTTCCTGCCCACCCATTCCGGTGGCTGCTTCGGAATGGAGTATTCGTAAAGGGGTCATCAGTAATTAATCTCCACGCCATCGGGTTGTGCCCAACCTTGAAGCTGTTCGAGCATGACATCGGCCATCCGGACGCGCCAGTCTTCGCCCAGGCGCAAGGTGCAATGGAAGTCGTCACGCAGCAGCCGGACTTCGACGGGCACGCCTGGAACGCCGTTTTCGGGCTCTGCCCGAAACGGGTTGAGCAACTGACGCAGCTTCGCCGCATCAGCCTCGCCATTGAGCGTGATGCAAAGGCTGCGCGCACGCGCCTCGCGCGCAAGCTGCAAGTCGAAGACGGAATCTGCCGATACGCGCAGTCCGCCGGAAAAATCATCGTTGCTGACCTTGCCTTGAATGATGATCAGGCGATCCTCTTTGAGGCGGTCTCGATGCTGTTCATACAGCTCGTTGAAAATCGCAACCTCCACCTGCGCGGAGCCATCATCCAGCATCGCATACAGCATCTTGCCCCGCCGTGTCATTTTGACACGCACGGAAGACAGTACGCCCGCAAACCATTGCAGGCTACGGGAAGGCTCGAGCCGCGCCAATGGCTTGGGCGCGAAACGCCTGACTTCGTCGCGCCAGGCGTCGAACAAATGCCCGCTGAAATAAAAGCCCAGCGCCGTTTTTTCCTGGGTAAGCTGAGTTTGCAAATCCCAGGGGGCTACCTTGGCCAGTTCGCCTTCAACGATATCGTTAGCGTCATCGGCGAACAGGGAAACCTGGTTCGCGCTGCGTTCGGCCTGTTCGGCAGCATCGATGGCGTTGCCAATGGTGGCAAGCAAGGCCGCGCGGTTTTCTTCGATTCGGTCAAAGGCGCCTGCACGTATCAGCGCTTCGACTGTGCGGCGATTGACCGTGTGCCTGTCTACCCGGCGGCAGAAATCGAACAGGCTTTGGAAAGGCCCGCCTTCCGTACGCGCCCGAATGATCTCCTCGACCGCACCCTGCCCGGTTCCTTTGACGGCGCCCAGCCCATAGCGCATGGTGCGGGGCGGTTGGCCACGGGCCGAGTATTCGTCGCGTACCGGTTCAAATCGATATGCCGAGGCATTGACGTCGGGTGGCAGTACCTGCACGCCATTGGCCAGTGCATCTTTCCAGAATGTCTGAACCTTGTCGGTGTCATCCATGTCGGAGGACAGCGTTGCCGCCAGGAACTCGGCGGGATGAAACACTTTCAGCCAGGCTGTCTGGTAGGCAATCAGTGCGTATGCCGCAGAATGGCTCTTGTTGAAGCCGTAGCCCGCGAACTTTTCCATGAGGTCGAACAGCTTGACCGCCAGCTCGGCGTCGTAGCCTTTTGCCACGGCGCCCTTCTCGAAAATGGCGCGATGCTTGGCCATTTCCTCGGCCTTTTTCTTGCCCATTGCGCGTCGCAGCAGGTCGGCGCCGCCCAGCGAATAGCCTCCGATAATCTGCGAGATCAGCATCACCTGTTCCTGATACACGATGACGCCGTAGGTACTCTTTAACACCGGCTCGAGATCCGGATGGAAATAATCCACCTCGGCCTTGCCATGTTTGCGATTGACAAAATCCAGCACCATGCCGGATTCGAGCGGGCCCGGGCGATACAGCGCCAGCATGGCAATGACGTCTTCAAACGTATTGGGCCGCAGATTCTTGAGCAGCTCCTTCATGCCGCGCGATTCGAGCTGAAACACAGCCGTGGTATTGCCTTCGCTGAGCAGGCGATATGCCTGCGGATTATCGAGCGGCAGCGCCATGATGTCGAAATCGCGCTTGTCTTCGTTGAACTGGCGCACAAAGCGCACGGCCCAGTCCAAAATAGTGAGGTTGCGCAACCCGAGAAAGTCGAACTTCACCAGCCCAACGGCCTCGACATCGTCCTTGTCGTACTGGGACACCGCATTGCTGTCTGTACCCGGCTGGCAATACAGAGGACAGAAATCAGTCAACTTGCCCGGCGCGATCAGCACGCCGCCGGCGTGCATGCCGATGTTGCGCGTCAAGCCTTCCAGCGGGCGGGCGAGATCGACGAGCGCCCGGACTTCTTCGTCCTGATCGTAACGTTCTTTGAACGACGGTTCCTGTTCAAGCGCCCGCTCAAGCGTCCAGGGATCGGCCGGATTGAAGGGAATTAGCTTGGACAGGCCGTCGCACAGCATATAGGGCATTTCAAGAACGCGTCCAACGTCGCGCACCACTGCCTTGGCGCCTAAGGTGCCGAAAGTGGCAATCTGGCTTACGGCTTCTTTGCCGTACTTGTGCTTGACGTAATCGATCACCCGTTCCCGGTTGTCCTGGCAGAAGTCCACGTCAAAGTCTGGCATGGAAACCCGCTCAGGGTTCAAAAAGCGTTCGAACAGCAAGTCGTAGCGGATGGGATCAAGGTCAGTAATGCCCAGCGAGTAAGCGACCAGCGAGCCCGCGCCGGAACCCCGGCCAGGCCCCACGGGAACGCCGTTGTGCTTTCCCCAGTTGATGAAATCGGCCACGATCAGGAAGTAGCCGGGGAAGCCCATCCCGATAATGGTTTGGCACTCCCACCGCAGCCGCTCCAGATACTGTGGATACTTTTCGCTGCGCTCGGCCTCGTCGGGAAACAGTTGTTGCATGCGCTTGGCCAGCCCTTCTTCGGCCAGCTGCGCCAGGTATTCATCGAGCGTGATACCGTCCGGCGTCGGAAAATCGGGCAACTGGGGCTTACCCAGTACCAGCGTGAGATTGCATCGCTTGGCGATCTCGACGGTATTGGCCAACGCCGAGGGCACATCGGCAAAGCGCTGCATCATCGCTTCTGAACTGAGCAGGTACTGCTCGCGCGTGAAACGGCGAACCCGCTTTGCATTGCCCAACTGCTCGCCTTCTGAAATGCACACGCGTGCCTCGTGCGCCCGAAAATCGCCCTCTTCGAGAAACTGGACCGGGTGGGTGGCCACCACAGGCAGGCCGTGCTTGGCCGCCAGCCTCATGGCAGCCTGAACATAGGCTTCGTCGCCATCGTGACCACTGCGCTGCAGTTCTATGTAATAGCTGTCGGGGAACTCGCGCGCCCATTCCTGAGCAAGCTGGCCAGCCTCATCGACCTTGCCCGCCTCAAGCATCTGGCCCACATCGCCGACACGCCCGCCGGATAGCAGAATCAAGCCTGCCTGATTGCGCAACCACTCCCGCCGGACCTCTGCCCGGCCGCGATACTGATTGTCCAGCCAGGCACGCGTGAGGATGTCGCACAGGGCAAGATATCCCTGATTATTGCGCACCAGAAGCAGCAGGCGATAGGGTTTATCGCGGTCTTGCTCGTTTTCAACCCAGATATCGGCGCCTGCGATCGGCTTCAGTCCCTTGCCACGCGCCGCCTTGTAAAACTTGATGAAGCCGAAAAGATTGCATAGATCGGTGAGCGCCATGGCCGGCTGCCGGTCGCTGGCAGCTTTCTTGACCAGTTCGGGGATACGGCCAATACCGTCCACGATCGAAAATTCGGAGTGGACACGCAAATGTACGAATGGGGCAAAGGTATGGGCTTCTGTCATGGTGGAATTGTACCCAGCCTGCAAAATGTCGTGGCAGGCGCGGGCACCGCGACCTTCTGATATAGCAGGACTGTTGTAAAGAGGGAAAAACCGCGGGGCTGGCTCTGTTTATAAGCGTGTTTGCCCTAGGCTTTTGCACCTGCAGCAACGCCTTTTCCCTGTCGCAGCTGTGCCCTGACTCATCGCCTAGCGCTGCATCGCCGCCCACGCCTTTTGCAGCCGCTTGACGGATACAGGCATAGGGGTACGCAACTCCTGTGCAAAGAGCGCGACGCGTAGCTCTTCGAGCATCCAGCGGAAATCCTCAAGTTGAGCATCGCGTGCGCCCTTCAGCGCCGAGACGGCACGTTGATGCTGGGTCAACAAGAGCGCCATCTCTGCCATCAGGCGCGCGTCGCGACCCGGATCGATGCGCAATTTGTCGATCCGGGCCTGTGCCGCTTTCAGATACCGCGGAAAATGCACCAATTGCTGATAAGGGGTATCGCGCAAGAACCACTTCCCCATCAACGCTGATTGCTGCTTCTGTAAATCGGCATACGCTGCAGCGTGCGGTTTAGCCTGAGGAAGTTTTTTCTGCAGCGCAGACCATTCGACCAGTATTTGCCCCGCCAGCCGGGCAACCTCCTGGGCCAGGAGGCCAAGACGCGTTTTGCCCTCTGTGCGCCGCGCGTCGAATTGCGCCGCATCCACCGGCCAGGGGTCGGCCAGACAGGCCCTGTCCAGCGCGCAATCGATAACCTGGTCGCGCAGCGCTTCCTGTGTGCCCAGACTCATGTACAGCATGCTCATGCGGGTCAAGTCAGGCAGATTCTTTTCCAGAAACTTGACCTGCTCGCGCAACGCCAGACGAAACAAGCGCCGCAAGCCACCCTGGTGCTGAAGACGTGCCAGAGCAGGGTCATCAAAGACGTCCAGATCACAGTGCGTGCCCTTATCCACCAGTGCCGGATACCCAATGAATGACTGTCCTTGTCGGCGGATTTCCATGATGTCAGGCAAGGTGCCAAATGACCAGTCAGTCAGTTGCTCATGCGCCAATGCCTGCGCCACATGCTCGTCCTTTGCGGCAACTTTCTGGAAAGAAGCCTGGGCATCTCGTCCATGCTCCGCTTTGAGCTGATCGAGATTGCGGCCGCCAGACAGCATGCGCCCATGTTCGTCCACCACCTTGAAATTCATGAACAAGTGGGCAGGCAGCATCTCCGGCTTGAAATCGCTACGCTGCGGCCTGACCTTGACCTGCTCCCACATGTCGGCACTAATGGCTTCAAGCAACCCCTTGTCAGGGTCGGCAGCGCGCTCAAACCAGCGTTCGAAAAATCCCGCCGCGTAGTCTGGGAGCGGCACGCAATGGCGCCGCAACTTCTGCGGCAATGATTTGATCAAGAGATGTGCCTTCTCCTTGAGCATGCCGGGCACCAGCCATTCGCAACGCATGGGGTCGATCTGGTTGAGCGCAAACAGGGGAACGGTCAGCGTGACGCCGTCTCGCACAGAGCCAGGCTCGAAATGGTAATCCAGGGCCATGCGAACGCCCTGCCACTCGACCTCTCGCGGAAACACATCCGTGGTTACGCCAGCGGCGTCGTGACGCATCAGATCATCGCGTGACAGCATCAAGGCGCGCGCCTGCTGCTTATCCAGGCCCTTATGCCATCGTTCCAGCGTTGCCGTCTGGAAAACGTCTGCCGGTATCTGCTGGTCGTAAAAAGCGTAGATCAGTTCGTCATCAACCAGAATGTCAGGCCTGCGCGTTTGATGTTCGAGTTTTTCGATGGACGCAATCAGCTTGCGATTGTGCTGCAGAAACGCCAGGTTGGAATCAATCTCGCCAGTGACCAGGGCCTGTCGTATGAACAGCTCGCGTGCCTGCACGGGATCAATCCTGCCAAAATGCACGCGCCGACCGGTATAGACCGGTAACCCATATAACGTGGCACGCTCATTGGCCACCACTTGGCCGGCTTTCTTTTCCCAGCGGGGGTCGGACCAGTGTCTAAGCAGCAGGTGCGCGCCTGCGCGCTCCAGCCATACCGGCTCTATTCTGGCCAGGCAGCGCGCATAGAGCCGTGTTGTGTCGACCAGCTCAGCCGCCACCACCCAGCGCCCTGCCTTCTTGACCATCCGCGAGCCCGGATGAATCTGGAAGCGGATGCCGCGGGCGCCCTGGTAGCCCGCGCCGTCCTCGTTCCTGAAACCGATATTGCCGAGCAGGCCCGCCAACAAAGCCATGTGGATTTGCTCGAACGTGGCGTCTACTGTGTTTACCCGCCAGCCCTGCTCCCCCACCAGCGCCAGCAGTTGGGTATGGACATCGTGCCATTCGCGCAGCCGCAAAGGTGACAGAAAATTCTGGCGCAGCAGTGCCACCAGCTTGCGCTGCGACGCCTTGTGCGCCACCTGTTCGCCATACCAGCGCCACAACTTCAGGAAAGACAAGAACTCGGACTTGTCATCGCCAAACTTGGCATGGGCCGCCTCGGACGCCTCACGCTCCTGCATGGGACGATCACGCGGATCCTGCACAGAGAGCGCCGATGCAATGACCAGGATTTCCGCCAGACATTGCTGGTCTCGAGCCGCCAGCACCATGCGCGCCACGCGCGGGTCGACCGGCAGGCGCGCCAGTTCCCGACCTGTGTCGGTCAGTAAATTGCTGTCATCAATGGCCCCCAGTTCCTGCAACAGATGATAGCCGTCGGCAATGGCGCGTCCTGGCGGTGGATCGACAAAGGGAAAGGATTCAATATCGTCCAGCTTGAGCGCCTTCATGCGCAGGATCACCGAGGCCAGCGACGAGCGCAATACCTCGGGATCGGTAAATGGAGCGCGCCGCTTGAAGTCGTCTTCGCCATACAACCGTATACAGAGGCCGGGGCCGATTCGGCCGCATCGGCCTGCGCGCTGGTTGGCAGACGCCTGGCTGATCGGCTCGATGCGCAATTGCTCTACCTTATTGCGCCAGGAATAGCGCTTAATGCGCGCAAGGCCGCTATCCACCACATACCGTATGCCTGGCACTGTCAACGATGTTTCTGCAACGTTGGTGGCCAGCACGATGCGGCGAGTATTGCCCTGGGGTCGGAAAATTCGCTCTTGCTCCGCCTGCGACAGGCGCGCATAGAGCGGAAGTATCTCGCAACTGCCGTATGCGCTTTTACGCAGCCCTTCAACGGTTTCGCGTATCTCGCGCTCGCCGGGCAGGAACACCAGCACATCGCCCGGGCCATAACGAGCACACTCGCCGACCGCATCAACCACGGCATCGATCAGGTCGCGCTCTTCGTCTGCACTGGCACGGCGCGCCGACGCGCCGGCCTGCCCGGCAGCGCGTTTGCGGGCAGGCTCCTGTCTGCGCGCCCCGTCCGTGTCATCGTCGTTACTCTCCCGCAACGACTCGTCATCCAGCACCGGCCGGTAGCGCACTTCGACGGGATACAAGCGCCCGGATACTTCAATGACCGGCGCCGGACGCCCAGGCTCCCCGAAATGCTCGGCAAAACGCGTGGCGTCGATCGTTGCCGACGTGATAATGAGTTTGAGATCCCGCCTGCGGGGCAGCAGCTGTTTGAGAAAGCCCAGCAGAAAATCGATATTCAAACTGCGTTCATGCGCTTCGTCAATGATGATCGTGTCGTAACGGCGCAGCAGCGGGTCGCGCTGGGATTCCGCCAACAGTATGCCGTCTGTCATGAGCTTGATGGCGGCGTTGGGCCCGCTGCGATCGCTGAACCGGATCTGATATCCGACCCAGTCGCCCAGGTCGGTATTGAGTTCCTGGGCGATGCGCTTTGCCACAGAAGTTGCCGCCAGGCGTCGCGGCTGTGTGTGACCGATCATGCGTCGCTGGCCACGCCCGAGCGCCAGACAGATCTTGGGAAGCTGTGTGGTTTTGCCCGAACCCGTTTCGCCGGACACAATAACGACCTGGTTGGCCTGGATCGCTGCAGCGATGTCATCGCGGCGGGCGCTGACCGGCAAATCATCCGGATAGGCCAGCTCAGGCAAGGGGCGCTCCACGCGCTGGGATTGACTACGCGGCTTAGCTTGCGCCGACGACGAGCCGCCGCGATGCAAGTGTGCAGGTTTATCCGCCTGGCCGGGCTGGGCAGCCGAACCTGCGGAAGGCACGTTCCGAGACGTCGTCTGCGACGCGCCGGTTGCCTTGGACCCGCGGCGACGGCGCTTGCCAGGCCGCTGCGTGTCGGTAGATCCCGTGTCTTTGTCGTCTTCCGTGTGTGCGTTTTCCGACAAATTGACAAACTCTTGCATGAAACTTCTTCCCTGTGGATAGTCCCTCATTATAATTTTGAATGAAGCCAACTCTTGCAGGGATCCAACACGCCCATGACCGCCATCGAAACCGACAATACTTTTTCCGCCCACGACGCACCGGAATTTGCTCCCGCTCAGTTCGTGCGCTGGTTTCGCGAGGTGGCGCCCTATGTGCACGATTTTCGCGGCAAAACCTTTGTCATTGGTTTTGGCGGCGAACTGGTACGCGATGGCGCACTGAATGCGCTGATACAGGATTTATCCCTGCTGTCGGCATTGGGTGTGAAGCTGGTGCTGGTGCATGGTTCACGGCCACAAGTCAACGAGCAACTGCAGCTCAAAGGATACCAGACTCAATTTTCGACCGGCGCCGAACCCACCAGCCCCGAAGCGCTGGAATGCGCCAAGGAAGCCGCCGGCGAAATCCGCCTGGATATCGAAGCGGCATTCAGCCAGGGATTACCCAATACGCCCATGTCGCATGCCCAGATCCGTGTGATTTCGGGCAATTTCGTCACTGCAAGGCCTGTGGGTGTCATCGACGGCATCGATTATATGCACACCGGCGCTGTACGCAAGATGGATATTGATGCCATCAACAGCATCATCCATCAGCGCGCTATCGTACTGCTCTCGCCTCTGGGCTTCTCGCCAACCGGCGACGCATTCAACCTGGCCATGGAAGACCTGGCCACCAGCGCGGCAGTGGCCCTGCGCGCCGAGAAATTGATTTTTCTGACACAGGACTGCAGTGTTCTCGAAAACGATGGTTCGGTCGACACTGAATTGGCCCGCGAAGACGCCGACAAACTTCTGGCGTCGGACACGCTTGACCACGACACCGCCAATTTTCTGACGCACGCGTCGCTGGCCGTCAAACGGGGCGTGGCACGCGCCCATTTGGTGCCCTACACCCTGGATGGCAGCGTGCTGCTGGAAATCTTCACGCACGACGGCGTCGGCACCATGGTGGTCGAAGACACGCTGGACGATCTGCGCCCCGCTACCGTGGACGACATCGGCGCGATCGTGCAACTGATAGAACCCCTGGAGCAAGACGGTACGCTGGTGCCACGTGGACGCTCGGTCATTGAGCGTGACGTCGAAAACTTTACCGTACTGGAGCACGACGGCATTATCTATGGCTGCGTTGCGCTAATGCCTTATCTGAATGAAGACATGGCGGAAATGGCCTGCCTGATCGTACATCCTGAGTGGCAAAGCACGGGCGAAGGTGAAATGCTGCTGCGCCATACGGAGGCCAGAGCGCGCGCCATGGGCGCAAAACGCCTGTTTGTCCTGACCACCCGCACGTCACACTGGTTCATGAAGCGTGGTTTCGTGCGCGGCGGCATCTCCGATCTGCCCAAGGAGCGCCAAACCCACTACAACCGCTCGCGCAACAGTCTGGTGTTCATCAAAAAGTTGTAGCCGGATTGTCAAGGCACACCGCCAGGCATCGGGATGCAGCATGGCTACAATAGGGCGCAGCACGTCTCGTTCAATTTTTCAGAGGTAGGAACCGTCATGGCACGCATGGTGAACTGTGTAAAACTCAAACGCGAAGCCGAAGGGCTAGATTTCCCGCCCTATCCTGGCGACCTGGGCGTTCGCATCTGGCAAAGCGTTTCCAAAGAGGCCTGGGCACAATGGATGCAGACGCAAACCCGCCTGGTCAATGAAAACCGTCTGAATCTCGCGGACGCACGCGCACGCAAATACCTGGCCACGCAGATGGAGAGCTTTTTATTTGACGACATGGACGTCGAAGCGCAAGGCTATGTGCCGCCCCCAGAAGACAAGGCGTAACACTTACAAGAACATGCGCAACGCGTCTTGAACGGCAAACTCAGATATTGTTTTCTTCTTCGGGTAGTTCGCCACGCGCGGTGCGCTCCGTGTTTTTAACACCGGTGTGTCGGACATCATCGCCGCGCACCATGTAGATGACGCGTTCGGACATGTTCTTGGCGTGATCACCGATGCGCTCAAGCGCGCGAGCGATGAAGATGAGATCGATGGAGCGCGAAATGGTGCGCGGGTCTTCAATCATGTAAGTGATGATGTGGCGCAGCGAGCCCTTCCACTCTTTATCAACTTCTTTGTCGTTACGCACGACCTGTGCGGCGTGGATCGGGTCCATACGCGCAAAGGCATCGAGCGAGTCGCGTATCATCGCGGTGACAAATGTGGACATATGCCGCAGTTCGACCACGGGCTCGTAGCGGCCATCTGCCTCGTGCAGCCGGCGAGCGACCTTGGCGATTTTTTCGGCCTCGTCACCGCAACGCTCCATATCGGTGAGCATTTTTGAAACGGACAGCAACAGGCGCAGATCGACAGCGGTTGGCTGGTTGCGGGCAATCAGCAGGCTGATGCGTTCGTCGATTTCGACCTCGAGCCGGTTGACGTCTTTTTCGCGTTCGCGAACCTTGTCAACCAGGCTGAGATCGCCCGTAGCGAGGGCATCCATGCCTTCCTTGACCATGGACTCGACCAGCCCGCCCATCTGCAGGAATAGCGAGCGAGTGGTTTCGAGATCGGTGTGGAACTGTTTATTGGTGTGTTCGGACATATCTGCCTCTGAATCGCAAAAGGGTATCGAATTTGCGGATTTGCACAATATGCTAGCTTAGCGCGAAATTATGACGCAATTATGACCCTGTCATTTCGGCCACGCCTCCCTGCCCGGATACCAGCGCAATATCGGCACCTGCCAACGCAAACAAGCCGCAGCACACAACGCCAGGGATGTTGTTGATGCTTGCCTCAAGCGCGGCTGGATCGGGAATGGCCAAGCCTGAAACATCCAGGATCTCACACCCATTATCGGTGATAAAACCGTCGCGCAGCACAGGCTGGCCCCCCAGCGCCGCCAGACGGCGCGCCACGGATGTTCGGGCCATGGGAATGACTTCGACCGGCAGCGGAAAACCGCCCAATTGATCCACCACTTTGGATTCATCAACAATGCAGACGAAGCGCTCTGCGACGGATGCGACAATCTTCTCGCGCGTGAGCGCCCCGCCACCGCCCTTGATCATATTGAGGGACCTGTCGATTTCGTCGGCGCCATCGACATACACCGGCATGGTCCCCACCTCATTCAGGTCGAAGACCTCGATGCCGTGCTCGCGCATCCGCGCGGCGCTGCGTTCCGAACTGGAGGCCGCCCCTCGAAAGTTGGCCTTGTGTGGCGCCAGCGCGTCGATGAAGAGATCCACCGTGGAGCCCGTGCCTACACCCAGCACAACACCTGGTGCCAACAGGGGCAAAATGAACTGAACGGCCGCGTCGGCCACGTTGCGTTTAAGGTCTGTCTGGGTCAGCATGATGAAAAGCGCTCGCTATATTTTTTTTCGGAAAATCCAACGCCCACTTCCCCTTGGGCGTCCACGGCCACTGGGCGGCGAATCAGGGCGGGAAATTGGGCGATCAGAGCCAGCCAGGCCTCGGGCGTTTCAGGGGATTTTTGCGCTTCTGGAAGATTGCGCCATGTCATGGAGGCTCGGTTGGCGAGTTTTTCCCATCCACCCAAGGCTTGCGCCCAGGACTGCAGCGTGCCGGGATCGACGGGGTGTTCGCGATAGTCTGAGAACTGATATGCCACGCCGTGCTGCGTCAGCCAGGCCATGGCCTTGACGCAAGTGCTGCATTTCTGGAGCCCGTAGAGTTGTACTTTTTTCATGCCTATCCTTTCTGTTAAACCGCCAGCCTGGCTGCGCGACGCTGCTGAATCCGGTTGGCGATGATGACGCAAATCCCGACCGCCAGGATAAACAGCGTTGCCAGCGCATTGATCTCTGGCTTGATACCCAGCCGCACGCGGGAAAAAACCTCGAGCGGCAGTGTGGTGTAGCCCGGCCCGGACAGGAAGGAAGCAATCACGACGTCATCCAGCGACAGCGTAAAGGCCAGCAACCAGGCTGCCATGAGCGCAGGGACGATCAGTGGCAAGGTAATGACAAAAAACACCTTCAGCGGCGAGGCGCCCAGATCGAGCGCAGCCTCTTCGAGGGTGCGATCCAGATCGTGGATACGAGATTGAATGATCACCGCGACGTAAGCCATGCATAGGGTTGTGTGTCCCACCCAAATGGTAAAAACGCCATTGCCTGCCGGCCACCCGGTCAGATCGCCCAGCTCGACGAACATGAGCAGCAGCGAAATGCCCAGCACGACCTCGGGCATGACCAACGGTGCGCTGAGCATGCCTATGTACAGGCCAAAGCCGCGAAAGCGCCCCATGCGCGCCAGCACATATCCTGCCCAAGTGCCAATGACGACAGCGGCCGTGGCCGTAAGTGCGGCGATCAACAGAGACAGACGCGCGGCGCTAAGCAATGCGTCGTCATTCATGAGCGAGCGATACCATTTGAAAGAGAAACCGCTCCAGGTATTCATCATTGCCGAATCGTTGAACGAAAACACGATCAGCGACAGAATGGGCAAGTACAGAAAACTGAAGCCCAACACCAACGACAGCGTACGCAAGACGGGATGGGGCCGGGTCATCGCGCACCTCTTCTTTTGCCTTCGATCTGCTTCACCTGACTGTACTGGAACAGTACCAGCGGAATGAGCAGGAGCATGACCATAATGCAGGTGACGGCCGCGGCCATGGGCCAGTCCGCATTGTTGAAGAATTCATTCCACATCACGCGGCCCATCATCAGGGTGTTGGCGCCACCAAGCATCTCGGGGATGACGTATTCGCCCACCGACGGAATAAACACCAGCATGGCGCCTGCGATGACACCTGGCAGGGATAGCGGCAAAGTCACGCTCAGGAACGCACGCCAGGGTCGGGCGCCCAGATCGTAGGCCGCCTCCAGCAAACGCATATCCATCTTTACCAAATTGGCATACAGAGGCAGGATGAAGAACGGCAGATAAGCATACACCAGTCCTATGTAGACAGCCAGATCGGTGCGATAGATTTCGAGCGGCGCATCTATCAGCCCCAGCGACATCAACAGGTTGTTGAGGAGCCCATCGTTGCGCAATATGCCGACCCACGCATAGACCCTGAGCAGCAGCGACGTCCAGAAGGGCAGTATCACCCCCAGCAGCAGTATGCCGCGCACCGATGGGTGCGAGCGCGCGATGTAGTACGCCATGGGATAGCCGATCAACATGCAACACACGGTTGTCACCGCTGCCATCTTGACGGAATTCAGGTAGGTGGCAATATAGAGACTGTCTGTGAACAGCAGCGCATAGCCGCGCAGGCTGAGCGCAATCGTGAGCACCTGATCCTGCAGCTGCGTCAGGGGCGTGTAGGGAGGAATGCCGAACTTCAGATCGGCAAAGCTGATCTTGAGCACCAGCAGAAACGGCAGCAGCAGGAACAGCGCCAGCCAGACAAAAGGCGGTGCAATCGCAGCCCATCGCCGGTTGGGCAGTGTATGCCATGCAAGCTTCTTCATGATGGCAAAACCGTGGCGCTGTCGCTGGACCACGTGAGATAGACTTCGTCATCCACGCCTGGGGCATCAGCCTGTGCAAGCAACTGGCTCGGCACCTGGGCTTCTACCAGTTGCCCCGCGTCCAGGCGCACTTGATAGCGCGCATAAGCCCCCATCCATGCAACGTGGCTAACCATACCGTGCCCCCAGTTGGATTCGGTTTCTGGCGCGTGTCGCCGCACCTGGATATGCTCGGGACGAATGGACACATGCACTTCCATGCCCAGAGGCTCGCTGATGCCATGATTCACGTAGAGCGGGCGCGTCAACTCTGCGCTTTCGATGAGGACATGATCGGGCTCATCGACCACAATGGTTCCGGTAAACAGATTGGTCGACCCGATAAAGCCGGCCACAAAGCGCGAACTGGGAAAGGCATAAACATCGTGCGGAGTGCCGCATTGGACGATTTGCCCTTCGGTCATGACGGCCAGCCTGTCTGCCATGGTCATGGCCTCTTCCTGATCGTGTGTCACCATGATGCAAGTGACGCCAACCTGTTCCAGTATCTTGACCAGCTCTATCTGGGTCTTTTGACGTATCTGCTTGTCCAGCGCAGACATGGGCTCGTCCAGCAGCAATAGCTTGGGGCGCTTGACCAGGCTGCGCGCCAGGGCAACCCGTTGTTGCTGGCCGCCAGAAAGTTGATGCGGCTTGCGGCGGGAAAAGCCCGCAAGCTGCACGAGATCCAGGGATTCGAACACGCGTTCGTGAATCTCGTTGCGCGGCACGCCTTCCTGCTTCAGGCCGAATGCCACGTTGGCTTCGACGGACATGTGCGGAAACAGTGCATAGGACTGAAACATCATGTTGACCGGCCGCTTGTAGGGCGGCAGGCTGGTGATGTCTTCGTTATCCAGATAAATACGGCCCGACGTCACATCCTCGAAGCCAGCCAGCATGCGCAGCAGCGTTGACTTGCCGCAGCCCGAGCTGCCGAGCAGGGCAAAGATCTCGTGACGGCGCACCGACAGGTTGACCGAGCGCACGGCAACGGTGTCTCCGAATATCTTGACCACCTCTTCAACGCGAACGAATTCGTCGGCATCGCCGGACCAGGATGCGGGCACTGCCCTCGCCTCAACCATGGCGGCTATCGTCCCGATTTGAGTTCGGCCCACATGCGTGTTTGCAGGCGCTGCACTGGCAAGGGCTGGGGCTTGATCACATAGAGCGTCTTGGCGACCTCGGGTTCCGGATAAATCATCGGATTGTCCGCCACGGCTTTGTTCACGAACTTGCGCGCTTCTTTGTTGGCATTGGGATAGAACATCGTGTTTGTGATCGCTGCATGGACTTCAGGCGTCTCGATGTAATTGATGAAAGCGTGAGCTTCGTCGACATGCGCAGCATCCTTGGGGATGGCCATGGTATCGAACCACACGGGCGCCCCGCCCTCAGGGATGTAGTAATCGATCGCATAGGACATGCCCGCCTCCTTGGCGCGATGAGCCGCAATCATGACATCGCCCGAGAATCCGTACACCATGCACAAGTCGCCAGCGGCGAGTTCATCGATATAACCTGATGAGCTGAACTGCCGGACATAGGGTCGTATGGTCTTGAGCAGTGCCAAAGCCGCTTTGTAGTCTTCGGGATTGCTGCTGTTTGGATCTTTGCCCAGATAATGCAAAACCGCCGGAAAAACCTGGGCCGCCTCATCGAGTATCGAAATACCGCAGGCCTTGAGCTTCTCGGCATTTTCCGGCTTGAAAAGCATGTCCCAGCTGCCCAGCGGCACATTTTCGCCCAGAATCTCGCGTACCTTGGTGACGTTATAGCCCATTCCATTGGTACCGTATCCCCAGGGAATCAGGTATTGGTTGCCCGGATCAACTGTGGCCACAATATCCATGAGGTCGGGATCCAGGTGCTTCCAATTGGGGAGCTTGGATTTATCCAGCTTCTGGAACAGACCGCCTTCAATCTGACGCGCGGCATAATGCGTGGAGGGCACCACCACATCGTAGCCGGACTTTCCGGTCAGCAGCTTGGCCTGCAAGGTATCGTTGCTGTCGTAGACGTCATAGCGCACCTTGATGCCGGTGGCCTTTTCGAAACCCGACAAAGTATCGGGCGCCGTGTATTCCGCCCAGTTGTAGACATTGACGATTTTTTGTTGCGCGCCTGCCGTACCGAGGGCCGTCGCCAGGACAGCGCCAAGGAGCAGTGTTTTTGCCACGCCGAATTTCATTGCAAGCCTCCCGGAGAGCACACCCAAAAGGCGTGATGATAAAGCTTTTTGGCGCTAGAGGTGTTGCGCCGCCTTGACAAGCAGCCCGTAGGCCCGGTTCAGGTCTTCCCACCAGAGCATGCCCTGCTCCCCCCCGACCTTTACCAGCGAACGACGCAGCCTCAGCAGGTTGCCGCGCCGCCGCTCTGCCGACAACAAGGGATGCAACCGGCCTTTGTCGAAATCGATCAGCCAAGCCTTCCCTTGCGGGTCAAGCAAGATGTTATAGGCATTGAGATCCGCATGCCAGATGCCCGCCTCATGCACGGCGAAAATCGCGGTCGCCACATCATGAGGATTGGCTTCATCCAGTATCTGCGCCAAGGGGCGCGTATCCATCAGACGTTGCACCAGGATCGCGGCGCGATAGCCGGCCCCCTTGCGCCAGTAGGAAGCGGCCAAGGGCCTAGGCACAGGCAAGCCCTGACGGTGCATGAAGTGCAAAAGATCGAACTCCGCGAAGGAGCGCGTACTGTGCTCCCCCGTCCAGATATAGCGGTCGGCGCTCAGGTGCGCCACCAGCCCCCCCCGGCGGTAGCGCCTCAGGACAGCGGCACCAAATCCGCCTTCGACAAACCAGGCGGCCTGTCGGCCTCCTTCGCTGACAGCGGAAGCACCCAGTCTGTCGTCTGTGGCGTCGAACAGCCAGGCCCCTGGGGACGCTATCAGGCTGGCGTCATACCGCATTGCCCCATGATCAAAGGCGAGATCGCGCACGTTCGGCAGTATGGGTGTAGGGGTATTCATGCAGTCCTCAGACCTTCAGAAGCAACAGGGCCATGATAACAACAAGCAGGCAGGCAAAGATGAGTTTAAGCCTGGGTTCCGGGAGCGCATAGGCAAGCCTTACGCCGTAGGGCACCATCAGGATGCTGCCCAGCGCCAACGGGATGCCGATCAACCAGTCTGCCTGTCCGTGCGAGGCATAGGTAAACAGTGCCACAAAGATACCCGGAATGATCATGGAAAGCGCGATGGCCTGCGCGCCGGTCTGGCTCAGGCGAAAGAAAGTGGTGAGGAGGGGCACTACCAGCACGGATCCTCCCACCCCGAAAATACCGCCCGCCAGACCTGCGAGTGTCCCGATCAGTGCAAACCAGCCTTTATGAAACTCTCCCGCCTGCCGGCGCGGGGCCAGCGGCTTCCTGGCGCGGGCCCCGCGCCAGGCCTGGTAAAAATAGAAGACGGCAATACCCAGCACGAAGACGGCATAGATGAGGCGCAGCTGCGCCGAGTCTAGGCCGAGCGCAATGCGCGCACCGATCCAGGTACAGACGATGGAACTGGCGGCGCCCGCTGCGGCCGCATGAAAATCGATACGCGCATTCTGGTTGTACTTGCGCACTGTCAGCAACACAGCCGGCAACACCATGATCAGCGCGGTACCCTGCGCCATTTGCTGGTCCATTCCAAGCAGCAGGCCCAGCAAGGGGATGGCCAGCAAGCCCCCGCCAATGCCCAGCAGGCCTCCCGTAAAGCCAATCAGCGCCCCCGACAGCAAGCCGCCCACTGCAATGAAATACCAGGGCATGCGCGTTCCTTAGCCGAGTTCGCGCAAGCGGGCAATGGCGGCGTCTATGCGGTCGACGGCGATCACCTCCAGCCCTTCGATCACCTGGCGCGGCGCATTGGCCTTGGGAATGAGCGCCAGGCTGAAACCGAGTTTTGCGGCTTCGCGCAAGCGTTCCTGTCCGCGTGGCGCAGGCCTGATTTCGCCCGCCAATCCTACCTCGCCAAACACAACCAGGCCGCGAGGCAAGGGTTTATTGCCCAGCGACGACATGATGGCCAGCAACACCGCCAGATCGGCAGCCGGCTCGGTAATCTTGACGCCCCCCACGGCGTTGACAAACACATCCTGATCGAAAGTGACGACACCGGCATGCCGATGCAATACTGCCAGCAGCATCGCCAGCCGCGTGCCTTCAAGGCCGACCGACAGGCGGCGCGGGTTGGGCACGTGCGCGGTATCGACCAAGGCCTGGATCTCCACGAGCAGCGGGCGCGTGCCTTCCTGAGTGGCCATGACGCAGGACCCGGCAACATTTTGCTCGTGCTGGGACAAGAACAGCGCGGACGGATTGGCAACACCGCGCAGGCCGCGGTCTGTCATGGCAAATACACCCAGCTCATTGACAGCGCCAAAACGGTTCTTGAACGCACGGACCAGGCGAAAGGCCGAGTGCGTATCGCCTTCGAAATAAAGTACGGTGTCGACAATGTGCTCGAGCACACGCGGGCCAGCCAAGGCGCCGTCTTTGGTGACATGGCCAATCAGGACGATGGAAGTACCGGTCTGCTTGGCCAGCCGGGTTAATTGCGCAGCACATTCCCGAACCTGGGAAACGGATCCCGGGGCAGCGGAAAGCTCGCTGGAATACAGGGTCTGGATGGAGTCAATGACGGCAACGGCCGGCTTTTGCTCCGTGAGCGCAGCCGTAATCGACTCCAGCCTGATTTCGGCGAGCAAATCGACATCGTTGGTGGCCAACTCCAGCCGGCGGGCCCGCAGGGCGACCTGCTCGGCTGACTCTTCGCCGGTCACATAGAGCACCTTGACGGCATGCGACAAGGAAACCAGCGCCTGGAGCAGCAAGGTAGACTTGCCAATGCCAGGATCCCCGCCGATGAGCACGACCGCGCCGGTAACCAGCCCGCCGCCCAGAACCCGGTCGAACTCGGCGATGCCGGTTGGCTGGCGCGGCAACTCGCGCGCTTCGATCTCGGCAAGGCTGCGCACGGGGCTGCTGCCCGCCAGGGGCGCGTAGCGATGCGCAGGGGCCGTTGATTCACGCGATTCCTGCAGCGTATTCCATGCGCTGCAATGAGGGCACCTGCCCTCCCATTTGGGGCACGTACCCCCGCATTCGCTACAAACAAAAAGAGTCTTGGTCTTGGCCATGCTAAGTGTAAGCCTGCATTCTTGTGGGATTCATTGTGGGTGTCATCCCGCAAGTTTAACGGCCCGCCAGACTGCCCCCGCCATCCACGCCCAGCACCTGTCCGGTAATAAAGCCTGCGGCATCGCTGAGCAAGAAGGCCACTGCGGCGGCGACATCGGCTGGCTTGCCCAGACGCCCCATGGGAATGGATGCCAGGGCGTTCTTCTCGGCCTCGCTGCCTTCCGGATGATTGACACGAAACAGTTCGGTTTCGACCGGCCCTGGCGATACCGCATTGACCGTGATCCCGTAGGGCGCCAGCTCAAGCGCCCAGGTATGGGTACAGCCGATCAGGGCGCTTTTGGCGGCGGAGTAACTTGTGCGATTGGACGCGCCGTGGGTGACACGGCTGCAGATGTTCACGATACGCCCTTCGCGGCGTGCTTTCATGGACGGCACAAACGTCTGGGTAACCTGGACAGCAACCCGAACATTGAGATCAAGCACCTGGTACAGCGAGGCCAGGTCGATTTCACCCAGGGGCTGCGGCTTGACCAGCCCCACATTGTTCACTACGCCGTCGATTGGGTATTTTTCGCGGATGACGCGAAGCATTTCTTCGGTTTCACCCGCGTTGGATAAATCGCATGAATACAGGTAGCCGGGAAAATCAATATCCTGGGTATTGCGGGCCAGGCCGACGACGTGGCAGCCCAGATCGGCAAGATGCCGGCTGATGGCCCAGCCTATGCCTTTGGTGGCGCCAGTCACCAGTACGCATTGGTCTTTCATGTGTTTTCCTGTTGAACGAATTTGGGAACGCGAGGCGCCACAGCGCACAGAAGCTCGTAGCCTATGGTGCCGGCGGCCTGTGCCACCTCGTCGACCGAAGGGCCGCCCTCGCCCCAGAGAACGACCGGGGATCCTACACGCGCCTGCGGCACCGGGCCAAGGTCGGCCACGAGCATATCCATGGATACCCGCCCCAGCACCCGGGTACGAACCCCATCGACCGTGATGGGCGCGTCGGTGGCGGCATGGCGCGGGTAACCGTCCGCATAGCCGCACGCCACCACACCAATACGCATGGGTTTGTCCGCGTGAAACAGATGCCCGTATCCTACGCATGCCCCCGGTGGGATCTCCCGGATGCTGATGATCCGCGAGGCCAGCGTCATGGCAGGCCTGAGGCCCAGTTGTTCGGCAGATCGCTGAGCAAAGGGCGACGCGCCATACAGACAGATTCCCGGGCGAACCCAATGGCCTTGCTCGCCATGCGCGGTGGCCCAAAGACCAGGCGTGAGCGTGCCGGCGGAATTGCAAACGCTGACCGGACCGGGCAAGCCCTCTGTACAGCGATTGAACAGTTCAACCTGCTCCCGGGTGATATCAGGGTTGTCGTCAGCGCGCGCAAAGTGCGTCATTTTGCCGACATGATCGAGCAGACCGTTCTGCTGGAGGCGCTGCGCGCGTTCGAATGCCTGGCGGTACTGGGACGGCGAAAAACCCAGGCGGCTCATGCCGCTATCGAGCTTGACAAAGGCGTCGAGCCTGATGTGTTCCGGGGCCCCGTCCGGCGGGCCCGACAGGCGGGCAGCCTCAAGCATGTCGAGTTGCTCGCTGCAGTGCAAGGTGGTGTGAAGGCGATACTGCTGCAATACGGGAATATCGCGCGGCTCGAAAAACCCCTCAAGCATGAGAATAGGTTTTTGCCACCCGCGTTCGCGACAACGCACTGCTT
Source organism: Allopusillimonas ginsengisoli (assembly GCF_004153455.1). Classification (GTDB taxonomy): domain Bacteria; phylum Pseudomonadota; class Gammaproteobacteria; order Burkholderiales; family Burkholderiaceae_B; genus Allopusillimonas; species Allopusillimonas ginsengisoli. Next base: position 32,045 of record NZ_SDQE01000003.1, read on the forward strand.
CGTCGAGATCGAGCATGGCCAGACCATCGGCCTGCGCAAAGGCCCGCACGGCATTGTCGACACCGTGTCCGTAGGCGTTGGCCTTGATGACAGCCCAGACACCAGGACGGGCAAGGTTTGGGGGCACTTCCTCAGGTAAATACTGGTCCCGTATTGTGTTGAGATTGTGAGTCAGCGCCGACAGGGAGATCGAAGCTGAAATCGGACGTGGCATGGTTCCTCCGTTTTGAAAGCGAAGTCTAAACCGTTAAGCGGCCCGATGGTAGCCCCAAGCCTGCCTTATACTCACCGCCATGTCAGTCGATCACTATGAAAACTTCCCCGTCGCCTCCCTGTTGCTGCCACGCCGCCTGCGCGGGGCCGTTCATGATATCTATCGCTTTGCCCGCAGCGCAGATGATATCGCTGACGAGGGTGATGCAGATGCAGCCACCCGGCTGGCGCAACTGGCTGTGTACCGCCAGGCGCTCGAACACATTGATGCAGGCCAGCCTGCCGCGCTTGTCGAGGCAAGGCTCAAGCCCGTCTTCGTGCCGCTGGCGGAAACCATAGCGCGACACGGTCTGCCGCTGGGCCCATTCTTCGATCTGCTGTCCGCCTTTGAACAAGACGTCACAACGACACGCTACGAGACGGATATCCAGCTCTTCGACTACTGCAAGCGGTCCGCCAATCCCGTGGGGCGCCTCATGCTGCATCTTTATGGCGCGACCGACGCCTCCAGCCTTTCCGAATCCGATGCGATCTGCACAGGACTTCAACTGGTCAATTTCTGGCAGGATGTCGCCATAGACTGGCACAAAGGCCGCGTCTACCTGCCGCGCAGGGTGCTGGAGCGCCATGGCGTGACGGAAGCCTATATCGCCGACAGGGCCGCCACAGCGCCGGCAGTACGGGCCCAGGCCAGTGCGCGATTGAAAACCGATGCCGATGCGGGCGGGCGTGCAGACCAGGCCTGGCAGACGTTGATGCGCGAGCAGGTGCAACAGGCTCGCAGCCTGCTGCACGCTGGCCTTCCACTGACCTCGCGCCTTCCTGGACGCCTCGGCCTGGAGCTAAAACTGATCGTTCACGGCGGCTTGCGTATCCTGGAACGCCTCGACCAATTACACTACGACATATTCCAGCAACGCCCTACACTCTCAAAAAGAGACTGGGCAGTGCTGTTCTGGCGCGCGCTTACCTGACCGGGCGGCGCCGCCGGCCCATCCTGTTATTGCCGTTTTCGGCTACCCCTACGCATGAGTCCTGACGAATACTGCCAGAACAAGGCCGCAAAAAGCGGCTCCAGCTTTTACTATGCATTTTTGTTCCTGCCGCCGGAGCGGCGCAGGGCGATTACTGCGCTTTACGCCTTTTGCCGCGAGGTCGACGACATTGTCGACGAAACCACCGAACCGTCGGTCGCGCGGATGAAACTGGCGTGGTGGCGCACGCAAGTGGAGCAGCTCTACCAGGGTCACGCCGAACACCCCGTCATGCAGGCATTGGCGCCCCACGTGCAGGCCTACGGCCTGGATCAGGCCAAGATGATGGCCGTGATCGATGGGATGGAGATGGACCTGGACCATTCCCGCTATATGGACTGGCCTTCGCTGCGCCGCTATTGCTGGCACGCCGCCGGCGTCGTCGGCGAGCTGTCCGCCAGCATCTTTGGCCACACCCGGCCAGAAACGCTGGAATACGCCGAAAAACTGGGACTGGCCTTCCAGCTTACCAATATCATCCGGGATGTCGGCGATGATGCCCGCCGCGGGCGCATCTACCTGCCCGTCGACGACATGCAGCGGTTCAACGTGACAGCCGAAGACATCATTCAGCGCAGGCATTCCGAGCGCTTTGTCGAACTGATGCGTTTCGAAACAAACCGTGCGCGCCAGTATTACCGGGAAGCGATGCAGGCGCTGCCCGAAGCAGACCGGCGGGCACAACGTCCTGGCCTGTTGATGGCTGCCATCTATCATGCGCTGTTGCGTGAAATTGAACGCGATCAATGGCAAGTGCTGGATCAGCGCATCTCGCTGACCCCCATCCGCAAATTCTGGCTGGCCTGGAAAACCTGGGTGAGCGGCGGCAAAGGGCTCATTCGCCGCCTCAAGCAATGAATAGCGAGTCGGTGAAACCCTGTCGCCCGCCTACCCGCGGTCCCGCGCACAACCATTTGCCGATGCCTGTGCTCAAGCAGGCCAAAGCGCAGGCATCGGCATGAGCAGGCTCGCGGTCATAGGTGCCGGATGGGCAGGGCTGAGCGCTGCGCTATGCCTGAAAAAACGCGGGCACGCCGTACACGTATACGAAGCCGCCAGAACGCCGGGGGGACGCGCGCGGCGCGTGGCCTCGTCGCCCCTATCGTGCGATCTGGACAATGGCCAACATATTCTGCTGGGCGCCTACACGGCCACGCTGCAGCAAATGCAGGCACTAGGCCTGAATCCCGAAACGCTGTTTCACCGCGAGCGACTGGCGTTGATGTCCGCCGATGGCACGTTCTGCCTGCGCGCAGGCCATCTGCCCGCCCCCTTGCATCTGCTGGCAGGCATGTTGCGCATGCATGGTCTTCGTTGGTCGGAACGCCTGGGTCTCATACGTGTACTATCCCGGCTGCAGCGCCAACGCTGGCGCACCACGCCTGGCCTGACTGTCGGCAAGTGGCTCGTGCAAGAACGCCAAAACAGCCGTGTCATCCGCATGTTTTGGCAACCGCTGTGTCTGGCAGCGCTCAACACACCACTCGAGGAAGCCTGTGCGCAACTCTTCGCCAATGTATTGCGCGACAGCGTCGGTGGCTCCGCCCGGCACTGCGATATCCTGATTCCAACCGTCGACCTCTCCCGCATCTGGCCCGAACGCGCGATCGCCATGCTGCAGGACGAAACGTGGCCTTCGACACAGTCCGCCGCGCCGCACCCGCACGGGCTTGAGGCCAGCCATCTTCCCGATCGAACAGCTGTCTGCCTGGGCCAGGCGGTGAGAACATTGCAATCCAGGCCCGACAGGGTGTTGGTGAACGGCCAGCCCTACGACGGCGCGATCCTTGCCACCAACACCCCTTCGGCCCATCGCCTGCTCGCGCAGCTTGCGCCTGCCCCGGGCTCAAGCCAGTTTCTGACGGCGCTGTCTGCCTTTGAGTTCATTCCTATTGCCACCTTGACACTCAGGCTGGAACGGCCTTGGGGCCAGCCGCATGCCATGCAAATGCTCTGGGATGATCCGGGCAGGCTGCAATTCGGGCAGTGGCTGTTCGACCGCAGCGCACTGCTTCCCCAGCCGGCGTCTCCGACCGAAGGTCCAGCTCATGCGCAGGCCTCTCACTTGATACATGTCGTGATCAGCGATGCCGGTAACATGGCGGCGAGTAACGCAGATCAGCTTACTGCTGCAATCATTACACAGTTGCAGGAACAGGCGGGCAGGCACAAACCCATGCCTGCCGTGACTGGCCATCATCTCATTGTGGAAAAACGCGCCACCTTCAAGGCAGCGCCGGGAATGTGGCGTCCGGGCAATCAGACGCCCTGGCCGTCGATCTGGGTGGCTGGGGACTGGACCGATACAGGCTATCCCGGCGTGCTGGAAGGCGCTGTGCGCAGCGGCCAGAGGGCGGCTGCGCTGGCAGCCGGCTGATCAGGCAGCAACGGGCGCGTGCTGTCGGATGTAGTCGCGCATCTGCCCCGCATCGCAAGCCATGAGGACAACGCGCTGAGGTAGCTCGTCCAGATTCCGCAAGGCTTCGGGCAACGGCGCAGGCTTACCCGTGGCTTCGAGTATGGTGTCGCCAAACTTGGCCGGCAATGCCGTTTCGAGCACCAGCATGGGAATGCCCGGCTCCATATACTCTGCAGCCACCTTGACGCCATCTGCGGTATGCGGGTCGATCAGCACGCCGCTATCCTGATGAACAGCCCGGATGGTTTCCAGGCGATCGGCATGGGTGCTCACGCCTGCGACAAAGCCATAACGTGATTCGAAGAGGGGGCGCATCTCGCCCAGGTCGAACTCGCCCTTGTCCGCCAGCGCATCCCAGCAGGCACGCACGCGCGCCGGGTCTCGATCCAACAGATCGAAGACAAAGCGTTCAAAGTTGGAGGCCCGCGATATGTCCATCGAAGGGCTGGAGGTTGCGTGCGTGTGAGCGGCAGGGCGTGGCCGGTAAACACCTGTGCGAAAGAATTCCTCAAGCACGTTGTTTTCGTTGGTGGCCAGCACCAGCCGACGTATGGGCAGCCCCATCTGGCGCGCGAAATGCCCTGCGAGGATATTGCCGAAATTACCCGAAGGCACCGCGAACGACACCTGTTGCCCCGGGCCTGACGTGGCGCGCAGCCAGCCCCAGAAGTAATACACGATCTGCGCGGCGATGCGCGCCCAGTTGATCGAATTGACAGCACCGATATGGTATTGGCTTTTGAACGCCAGATCGCCCGCAATGGCCTTGACGATATCCTGGCATTCGTCGAACACCCCCTTGACGGCGATATTGTGGATGTTGGCATCCTGCAGCGTGTACATCTGTGCGCGCTGGAAGCTGCTCATGCGACCATGTGGCGACAGCATGAAGACAGAAACACCACGTTTGCCGCGCAGCGCGTATTCGGCGGCCGATCCCGTGTCACCCGACGTGGCGCCCAGAATGTTCAGGGTAGCGCCGCGCTTGTCCAGCACATACTCGAATGCCTGGCCCAAAAACTGCATGGCCATGTCCTTGAAGGCCAGCGTCGGCCCCTCGGACAGGCCAAGCAGCGTCATTCCGTTGCGCAGCGGCTTGAGCGGAACAATGGCTTGGCTGCCAAAGACCTCGGCACGATACGCAGCATGCGTCAGCCGATCGAGATCCGCCGGGGGAATGTCATCGATGAACAAGGTCAGAATGCGGGTCGCCAGCTCGGCGTAAGAAAGGCTGCGCCAGGATTCCAGCGTGGCTTCGTCGATGGTTGGGATGCTTTCCGGCAGGGCCAGGCCGCCGTCCGGCGCAAGCCCCTCGAGCAAAATGTCCGAAAAAGACTGTGGCGCCATGCCGCCGCGCGTCGAAAGGTATTTCATCAGAACGTCTCCACTCTCAGGCGCGTGACGCCGGAATGTACGAAAGGCAACCCCGCGATGCGCTGGAGCGCGCTATCGATATCGCCTTCGCGGGCCTGGTGCGTGAGGAAAATAATATCCGCCTCGGTCTCGCCATGCGGTTCCTGGAACATGGAACCGATCGAAATACCGACTTCGGACAGAATGCGGGCGACATCAGCCAGCACACCGGGCCGGTCCTGGACGCGAAGACGCAGGTAGTACGACGACTGTACATCAGCCATGGCCAGGATAGGCGTATCGACCATGGCGTCCGGCTGGAAGGCCAGGTACGGCACGCGATGGCCGGGATCGGCGGTCTGCAGGCGCGTGACATCAACCAGATCGGCCACAACTGCCGAGGCGGTGGGCAACTCGCCAGCCCCCTGGCCGTAGTACAGGGTTGGGCCCACGACGTCGCCGCTCACCAGCACTGCGTTCATGGCGCCGTGAACGTTGGCCAGCACACAATCGGCAGGCACCAGTGTCGGGTGCACGCGCAGCTCGATGCCTTCTGGACGGCGGCGCGTTATGCCCAGCAGCTTGATGCGGTAGCCCAGTCGCTCGGCATGCGCGAGGTCTTCTTGTGCAAGCCCGGAAATGCCTTCTGTGTGGGATTTGTCAAACTGCACGGGGATGCCGAAGGCGATGGACGCCAATAGCGTGAGTTTGTGCGCGGCGTCTATCCCTTCAATATCGAAGGTGGGGTCGGCTTCGGCATAGCCCAGGCGCTGCGCGTCGGCCAATGCTTCGTCGAAAGACTGGCCGGTGGCCAGCATTTCGGACAAAATGAAGTTGGTGGTGCCGTTGATGATGCCCGCCAGCCACTGGATGCGGTTGGCGGTCAGGCCTTCGCGTATGGCCTTGATGATGGGAATGCCGCCGGCAACCGCTGCCTCGAAGGCCACCATCACGCCCTTGTCGAGCGCCGCCGCGAAGATCTCGTTGCCGAATTCGGCCAGCAGTGCCTTGTTGGCCGTGACCACATGCTTGCCGTTGGCAATGGCCGCCAGGATGAGATCACGCGCAACCGTGTTGCCGCCAATGAGCTCCACCACGATATCGATATCGGGATGATTGACGACCTCCATGCCATCTGTGACCACCAGCACATCATCGCCCACCAGGCGGCGGGCCTTTTCGACATCGCGCACGGCAACCGCCGCTACCTCGATGCGCCGGCCCGCTCTGCGGGCAATTTCCTCTGCGTTCTGATTCAGGACTTTCCAGGTACCGCCACCGACAACACCCAGACCCAGCACACCTACTTTTATGGGACTCAAGCTCATTTACCTAGACCATCCTTGCGAAACATATCCTTGATGCCGCGTACCGCCTGCCGGGTACGCTGTTCGTTTTCGATAAGGGCGAAGCGGACGTACTCGTCGCCATATTCACCAAAACCGACGCCCGGCGACACGGCCACCTTGGCATCGGAAAGCACGCGCTTGGAGAACTCCAGTGAGCCCAGATGCTGATAGGCCTCTGGAATCTTGGCCCAGATATACATCGAGGCTTTGGGAATATCGACCATCCAGCCGGCTTCATGCAGGCCCCTGGCCAGCACGTCGCGGCGGCTGCGATACTGCTCGACCACCTGCGAGACACAGTCCTGCGGCCCTTCCAGCGCCGCAATGGAAGCCACCTGGATGGGCGTGAATGTGCCGTAGTCGTGATAGCTCTTGATGCGCGCCAGCGCGTTGACAAGTTCCTGGTTGCCCACCATGAAGCCCACGCGCCACCCGGCCATGTTGTAGCTCTTGCTCATGGTGAAGAATTCGACCGCGACATCGCGCGCGCCCTCGACCTGCATGATGGACGGAGCCACATAGCCGTCGAAGGTGATGTCGGCATAGGCCAGATCGTGAACCACCAGAATATTGTGCTCGCGCGCCAGCGCGATGATGCGCTCAAAAAACGACAGGTCGACGCACTGCGCCGTAGGGTTGCTGGGAAACCCCAGAATCATCATCTTGGGCTTGGGAATGGCCTCGCGCACGGCTCGCTCGATTTCCTCGAAGAAGTCCAGCCCTGGGGTCATGGGTACGGAACGGATATTCGCACCAGCGATGACTGCCCCGTAAATGTGAATGGGATAGCTGGGGTTGGGCACCAGCACGGTGTCGCCGCGATCCAGCGTGGCCAGCATCAGATGCGCCAGGCCCTCCTTGGAGCCTATGGTGACAATGGCTTCCGAATCCGGATCGATCTGTACACCGTAGCGGCGCTCGTACCAGCCGGAGATTGCCTTGCGCAAGCGCGGAATACCCTTGGAGACCGAATACCCATGCGTATCGGGACGCGATGCAACATCGACCAGCTTATCCACGATATGCTGGGGCGTGGGCCCATCAGGGTTGCCCATGGACATGTCGATAATGTCTTCGCCACGACGCCGCGCGGCCATCTTGAGTTCGCCGGTAATGTTGAAGACATAAGGAGGCAGGCGCTCTATGCGCGGGAACATGGTCATGGTCATCCTTGGGGATATCGAAACGAGACGAAAAGCTCGGCAGAATCAATAAGTTTAATCTATCCAAAAAAAACAGGATATCGCGCTCTGACAACACATGTTTGCGCTATGATCGGAATGATTATGGGAGTGTGCTGTGCAATTACAAAGCGAATCCAATCCCGCCTTCAACACGGTGACGGCCTATGGAACGGATTACATCGAAATCAACCAGGTGCCCTACAGGCATGCTGTCTATTTCTCTCCTGAAGGTGATATCCGCGAATGGGAGGTGCGGCAGGTTGCGGATATCACCGCAGGCGCTCTGCGCCAGATTGCCGGGCTGGCGGATGCCAAGCCCGACCCCATGGCCTTCCTCGACGGCGGCTCGGGTGTCCAGAAGCCCAAGGATGCCCCTGAGGTCGTCCTGGTAGGAACTGGCCTGCGACAGCACTTGCTGCCTGCGCATGTCACCCAGCCTTTGCTGCAAATAGGCATAGGCATCGAGGCCATGAGCACCCAGGCCGCCGCCCGCACTTACAACATCCTCATGTCCGAGGGACGACGCGTCGTCGTCGCCCTGTTACCCCAATCGGAGGCCGTATGAGCCAGATCGCAACCGGCAAACCTATTCCTGCGTTCACCGCAACCAGCACCCAGGGCGAAATCAGCCTGGACAGCCTGCGCGGACATTGTGCCGTCCTGTACTTCTACCCCAAGGACAACACGCCGGGCTGCACCACCGAAGCGCAGGACTTCCGCGACCTCTATCAGCATTTTGTCGACGCGGGTTGCCAGGTCATCGGCGTATCTCGCGATTCGCTCAAATCCCACACGGGGTTTTCCGATAAGCACGACCTGCCCTTTCCGCTCATTTTCGACGACGCGGAAACCCTGTGCCAGCTCTTCGGGGTCATCAAAATGAAAAACATGTACGGCAAGCAGGTGCGCGGCATCGAACGGAGCACCTTCCTCATTGATGCCGATGGCGTCCTTATCCGTGAGTGGCGTGGCTTGCGCGTGCCAGGACACGCCGATGAAGTCTTGCAGTTCGTGCGCGACAGCGCCTAATTCACCCAGCGTCAACCAACCTGTAGCGCTGATCGCTTATCCCAGAACCTCTCAGGAGCAGACACTCTATGCCCTTGCCCAAGCTGCCGACCCGGATGGGTGCCATGGTTTCCGCGGACACTCTCACACACTCTGCAGCCCCCAGACCGACAGCCCCTGACAGCCCCCCTTCCGCCAAGGCGGAAAAACAAACAGAGACAGCAACACGCACCAGCACGCCCCGACGCAAATCCGCGGCTCCGTCACCGAGCCCCGCTGCTGTCCAGGCAACACCTCTTGCACCCGCCACGCCCGAACCCCCACCTTCCCTGACGGTTGTCGCCACACGGCCGGCCAAGCGCACGCGCCTGGCCGCAGGCAAGCGAAAACTCTTCGTGCTCGATACCAACGTCCTGCTGCACGATTCGAACTCCCTGTTCAAATTCGAGGAACATGATATTTTCCTGCCCATGATGGTGCTCGAAGAACTCGATCATCAAAAAAAGGGCATGTCCGAAGTGGCCCGCAATGCGCGTCAAGTCAGCCGCTTTCTGGATGGGCTGGTCGAAGGCAAGCAAGGGCTGGACAAAGGCGTACAGTTGGACGCCCTGGGCAATCAGGAAGCGCTCGGCGATGTGCATTTCCAGACCAGCGCACTGCATTCCAAGCTCCCCGTGGAACTGCCCATGGGCAAGGCCGACAACGCCATCCTGATGGTAGTGCACGCCCTGCAGGGATTGGACGACAAGCGCGAGGTCATCCTGGTGTCCAAGGACATCAACATGCGCCTGAAAGCGCGCTCCCTGGGGCTGCGCGCGGAAGACTACCTGAATGATCACGTCCTGGACGACTCCGACCTGCTTTACGACGGCGTCATGCCTTTGCCCGCCAATTTTTGGACCAAGCACGGCAAGGATGTCGAATCCTGGCAGCAAGGCGGAACCACCTATTACCGCATCAAGGGCCCGCTCTGTTCGGAATTTATCGTCAATGAGTTCGTTCATTTCGATGGCGAAATGCCCATGCAGGCGCAGGTCAAGGAAGTCAGCGGCAAGAGCGCTGTCCTGGCCACCTTGCGCGACTATAGCCATGGCAAAAACAACGTATGGGGGATAACCGCCCGCAACCGCGAGCAGAACTTCGCCCTGAATCTGCTCATGAATCCGGATTGCGATTTCGTATCGCTACTGGGCCAGGCCGGCACCGGCAAGACCCTGCTCGCATTGGCCGCCGGCCTGACGCAAACCCTGGAAACCAAGCGCTACAACGAAATCATCATTACCCGAGCCACTGTGCCCGTCGGCGACGACATTGGTTTTCTGCCCGGCACAGAAGAAGAAAAAATGCTGCCCTGGATGGGCGCGCTGGAAGACAACCTTGAGGTCCTTCATCTGGGTGCCGGCGGCCCAACGGCCGAAACAGCCGGTCAGGATTGGTCCAAGAACTCCACCATGGAGCTGATTCGTTCTCGCATCAAAGTCAAGTCTCTGAACTTTATGCGAGGCCGCACTTTTCTGAACAAATTCCTGATCATCGACGAAGCGCAGAACCTGACACCCAAGCAAATGAAAACGCTGGTGACGCGCGCAGGGCCTGGCACGAAAATTGTATGCCTTGGCAATATCGCGCAAATCGATACGCCCTACCTCACCGAGGGCAGCTCAGGCCTCACCTACGTGGTCGACCGCTTCAAAGGCTGGCCGCATGCGGGGCACATCACGCTGCAACGCGGCGAGCGCTCACGCTTGGCGGATTACGCGAGCGAAGCGCTTTAGCCGCCGCACAGCGACTCAGGGCGGGCGCAAGGGCCGGCCCAACCGGCCGAGGGGCCGGCGCGTGCGCGTCTCGCTGCCGGACCTGCGCCCCGAGCATTCAGGACCAGCCGCCCTGACCCTGACCCTGACCAGCTTTAGCGGCAATATTGCCGCTAAAGCTGGTCACAGTCCCCGGGAAGTCAGTAAACTTCCATTATGAGCTCACACACTCCTCTTCCCATCGGTATCACCATGGGCGATGCGGCTGGCATTGGTCCCGAAATCATTGCCAAGCTGTTTGCCGGCATCCTGCCCCAGCCCGCCCTGGTCTATGGCGACGCTGGCGTGCTTTCATCCACCCTGCAGCGGCTGAAGCTGAACGACAAACTGCGCATTGAGCTCGTGAGCGAGCCGGAAATGGCCAGGTATGGGCCTGATATCATTTCCGTGCTCAATCGCTGGCAGGCCCTGCCGGAAGACCTCATCCCGGGGCAACCCAGTAAGCTCGCTGGCCGCGGAGCGTACGAATACCTGTGCCATGCCATCGACGACGCCCTGGCCGGCAATTTGCGGGCCATTGTCACCGCCCCCTTGAACAAAAAAACCATGCAGGCTGGCGGTGCCGATTACCCCGGCCATACCGAAATCCTGGCGGAGCGCACGGGCACCGAACGTTATGCGATGATGCTGGCCAACAACGAGCTGCGAGTCATTCTTGTCACCATCCATGTTGCGCTCAACGACGTCAGCGCCAGGATCACGTTCGAGGCCGAACTTGACACCATACGCCTGGCGCACGGCGCCTGTCGGCAGGCCGGCATTGACCAGCCCCGCATCGCGGTTGCGGGGTTGAATCCGCACGCCGGCGAAGAAGGCCGTTTTGGCCGAGAGGAAATCAAGGTGATTGCGCCTGCGATCGCCAAAGCCCGCGAAGAAGGTATAGACGCCAGCGGACCCTGGCCGGGCGACACGGTGTTCATGCGGGCGCGCCAGGGAGAATTTGACATTGTCGTTGCCCAATACCATGACCAAGGCCTGATTCCTGTGAAGTACATGGGCATAGATGAAGGCGTGAACGTCACGGTGGGGCTTCCCTTTGTGCGCACGAGCGTGGACCACGGCACCGCCTTCGATATTGCGGGCCAAAGCATTGCAGACCCCGCCTCTCTGCGCGCCGCCTACGACCTGGCGCTGGCCATGACGCCGCAGGAAAGACGCTGACAGCCTGCCAGGCTCACCCCATCGCCGACGTAAAGTTCAGGAAGCGCGTGCTTGATCCCTGGAAGGTCAGACGTACATGGCCGATGGGGCCGTTACGCTGTTTGCCAATAATGATTTCAGCCGTGCCCTTGTCGGGCGAATCAGGGTTATAGACTTCGTCGCGGTAGATGAACAAGATAAGGTCGGCATCCTGTTCAATGGCGCCTGATTCGCGCAAATCGCTCATCACGGGACGCTTGTTGGGACGCTGCTCCAGGCTGCGGTTCAACTGCGACAGCGCGATCAAGGGGCAATTCAGCTCCTTGGCCAGGCCCTTGAGCGAGCGGCTGATTTCCGAGATTTCGGTCGCGCGGTTTTCGCCGGCGGAGTTTGCCGACATCAACTGCATGTAATCGATGATGATCAGGCCCAATTGGCCACACTGCCTGGCCAGGCGTCGCGCGCGGGCGCGCACTTCCATCGAGGACAATGCCGGCGTTTCGTCGATATAGATTTGTGCCTCTTGCACCTGTTGCACAGCGTGCGTCAGGCGCGGCCAGTCATCGGCCGTCAGTTTGCCGGTGCGCATGCGGTGCTGGTCCAGCATACCGACCGAACCGACCATACGCATCGCCAACTGGACAGCGCCCATTTCCATGGAAAACACCGCAACCGGCAGCCCCTGCTCAATGGCGACATGTTCACCGATATTCATGGAAAATGAGGTTTTGCCCATAGATGGGCGCCCAGCCACGATGACAAGATCGCCCGGCTGCAGGCCAGACGTCATGCGGTCGAGATCGGTGAACCCTGTGGGAACACCCGTTATGTCGGAATCACCTTCGCGGTGATAAAGCTCGTCGATGCGCTCCACTACCTGGCTGAGCAGTGGCTGGATGTCCTGAAAGCCTGTTGCGCCCCGCGCGCCCTCCTGTGCAATCTGAAAAACCCGGGATTCGGCTTCGTCGAGCAGTTGGCGCGCTTCCTTGCCCTGTGGATTGAATGCCGCAGCCGCGATCTCGTCTGCCACGGACACCAGCTTGCGCAACATGGAGCGCTCGCGCACGATTTCGGCATAGCGCCGAATATTGGCGGCGGAAGGCGTGTTGTGCGCCAGCGCATTAAGATAAGCGAGGCCGCCAACGTCCTCGGATTTGCCGGCGCTGGCCAGGGATTCGTGCACCGTCACCACATCGGCTGGGCGTGCCAGCCCAATGAGCCGCGCAATATGCTGCCAGATCAACTTGTGGTCGTAGCGATAGAAATCATCGTCGGCCAGCACATCTGTAACGCGATCGAAGGCAGCGTTATCGAGCAACAGGCCACCCAGCACAGACTGCTCGGCCTCGACGGAATGGGGTGGCACCCGCAGATAATCGAGCTGCGTATCAGGTTTTGTATTCATGCTGTCCAAGTAGAGGCTCCGAAGGATCCGCTGCAGAAATAAAAAAGCCGGCTTGCGCCGGCTTTGTACTGCGAGGCGCGACATTCATCCGTGCATGGATGAATGTACCACGCAAGATAGCGGGATCAGGCCATTTCGCCCTGAACCACTACCGTGATGTCGGCAACAACATCCGCAAGCAGGACGACCTGAACAGGGTATTCGCCCACTGCCTTCAGGTGGCCATCCGGCAAGCGAACTTGCGCTTTTTCGACGGTATCGAAGCCATCACGCACCAGTGCGGCGGCGATGTCCATGCTGGTAACGGAGCCAAACAGACGACCATCGACGCCCGCTTTTTGCGAAACAATAACGGTGTGGCCAGCCAGCTTGGCGTTGACGGCTTCTGCCGCGGCCAGTTTTTCAGCCTGGGCTTTTTCGAGTTCGGCGCGACGCGCTTCGAATTCCTTGAGGGCGGCATCGGTGGCCCGACGCGCGATTTTCTGTGGAATCAGGTAGTTGCGGGCGTAGCCGTTGCGCACGCGCACGACGTCGCCGAGGTTACCGAGATTCACGACTTTTTCGAGCAGAATGACTTGCATGACGATAGGCCCCGGATTAGTTGTGGTTGTCGGTGTAAGGCAGCAGGGCCAGGAAGCGCGCACGCTTGATCGCGGTGTCGAGCTGGCGCTGGTAGTGAGCCTTGGTGCCAGTCAGGCGGGCAGGAATGATCTTGCCGTTTTCCTGGATGAAATCACGCAGGGTGTCCAGATCCTTGTAGTCGATTTCTTCGACGCCCGCTGCCGTGAAGCGGCAGAACTTGCGGCGCTTGAACAGCGGATTTTGCTGCGTAAATTTGCGTTTTTCTTTGCTTTTCTTGAAGTAAGCCATGTTTTTTTACCTCTTGGTAGCCCGGGCTCTGCCCGAACGGTATGTTTCATGCGCATGCGTCGCGACGCTAGCGCTCCTGTTGCAATGTGTCGAACTACACGACCGCGTTGGCACCGCCTGCGAATGTCCGGTCTGCCTGCTGAAGGTGCAACACCAGCTTGCTTGAGCTTTTTCGGGCCGGGGCAAGAAACCCCTTTATCGACAAACTCGCACCCAGCGGTGTGTCTGCCAGCAGCAAGGCCAGGTCTCCGAGCGCCACAGCCGGAAGCGTCAGTTCGATGCGACGGACAAGACCGGCTTCGATGACTTCCGACTCATGTCCCAGCAACATCTCGATAGCCGGCAAGCCAGACGGGGTATACCTAAGCGGCTTTACCTCGAGGGCTGTGGCAGTCAGGATCAGCTGGTTCACGGCGACGCGGATCGCCGGATCAGCTGGCCGATGTCGCAGGGGTTGCTTCGGCGCTGGCCTTGCGAGCCTCTTCGCGTTCGACGGATTTCATCATGACGGAAGGCGCGCTTTGCGCCTTTTTCGTCTTGATGACCAGGTGACGCAAGATGGCGTCGTTGTAGCGGAACGAATGCTCGAGGTCATCCAGCACAGTCTGGCTGCACTCAATGTTCATGCAGACGTAATGCGCCTTGACAAGCTTCTGGATGGGGTAAGCCAACTGGCGACGCCCCCAGTCTTCCAGGCGATGGATCTGGCCGCCATTGCTGGTGACGGTAGACTGATAGCGCTCGATCATGGCGGGCACCTGCTCGCTTTGATCGGGATGCACAATGAACACTACTTCGTAGTGACGCATAAAACACTCCTTGTGGATGTCTTGCGGCTATGCGATGGCCGCAAGGGGCAGCCCGTCCGTTGCATGGCCGGTTGGCCACATTTGACACGCAAATGCGCAAGGATCGAGCAAGAAACCAGTTATGTTAGCATTTTTACTTATGCCTGGGCAAGCCCAATCTGCCTGAATGCCCGTCAGGCCTTGACGCCCAGTGCATCATCCCTCGACCACGGCATACGCAGAGTGGTTGTGAATGGACTCGAAATTCTCGGCGGCCACGCGAAAACGCTGCACGCCAGGCACAACCTGCAGCTGGCTGGCGACGTCGCGCACCAGATCTTCGACAAACTTGGGATTTTCATAGGCCCGCTCCGTGACGAATTTTTCGTCCGTACGCTTGAGCAAGCCCCAGAGTTCGCATGATGCTTGCTGCTCGATGGTGCGGATGAGCTCATCCATATTGGCCAGGCCTGGATCGCTGTAGACCACCGTCGCGATGACATGAGAGCGCTGATTGTGCGCGCCATATTCGGAAATCGCCTTGGAGCATGGGCACAGGCTGGTTACCGGAACCAGAACCTGGAGCTCGAACTCCGACGCTGGGTTTTGCGTCTGTTCGGCATCGCCGCCAGACTGCTGCGTCTTGCTGACACGGGCAGTCCAGGTAAGCTCGTAATCCATGAGGCTGCTCACGCCCGACATGGGCGCAATCTTCTCCAGGAAATAAGGAAAGTGCACGGAAACATCACCTGCCTCGGCATTGAGCAAGGGCAACATGTCTGCCGCCATCTGGCAAAACGCCTGTGCCGTCAGAGGCGTGCGCCGGTGACGCTCCAGCAGCGCCACGAAACGCGACATGTGCGTGCCTTTTTCGTGCGCGGGCAGCGCAACCGTCAGCTCCCAGTTGCCCACCGTAGGCTGCGGTTCATCCCCCGCGACAGCCAGGAGCAGGGGGTGCCGGACTCCCCTCACCCCAACTCGCTGAATCGCAATGTGACGCGTATCAACACTGCTTTGCACGTCCGGCATTGTGACAGGGGAGTCATACAGAGTATTCATTAAACAAGCCTCAAGCACGGCACAAGCCGCAGCAAATTCTTGACAAAGATCAATTATGCGGCATTGCCGCAAGCCATAACCCTATAACCACAATGGTATCAGGCATAAGTCTGGTTACTTTACTACGGCGCCACGCCACCGCTGCGCCTTGGGCGCAGCGTCGTTGGGTTGGGCCTCGATGGGTGTTGACGCCTCGGACTCATCCCCGCCGGCGAGCAGTGCCGCAAACCGCTGCCTGATGGATTGTTCTATGCCACAAGCATCCAGCCCCAACTCCGCCAGGATGGCGGCCTGATCTCCATGATCGATGAAGCTATCCGGCAAGCCCAACTGCAGCACAGGCAGCTGCAGGTTCTGGCTGGCGAAAAACTCAAGCACGGCGCTGCCGGCGCCGCCCATGATAGCCGCTTCTTCAACAGTGACAAACGCCTGATGGGTTTGGGCCAGACTGGCAAGCAATGCCTCATCGAGTGGTTTGACAAAACGCATGTCCACCAACGTGGCATCGAGCGTTTCGGCCGCCGCCAGCGCCGCCGGAGCCAGGGTACCGAAAGCCAGGATGGCCAACCTTTTGCCCTGCCGTCTTACCACGCCACGCCCGATCTCCACCACATCCAGATCAGCTTGAACCTCTGCCCCCCGCCCGGCGCCACGCGGGTAGCGTACCGAGGCGGGGCCCGGATGACGATAGCAGGTGCTCAAGAGCAGCCTGGCCTCGTTCTCGTCGGACGGCGTGGCGACCACCATGTTGGGAACACAGCGCAAAAAGGCAATGTCGTAATTGCCCGCGTGGGTAGCGCCGTCAGCGCCGACAATCCCTGCGCGATCCAGCGCAAAGGTGACATCAAGATTTTGCAGCGCGACGTCGTGAATGAACTGATCGTAGCCCCGTTGCAGAAAGGTGGAGTAAATGGCGACGACCGGCTTTTGCCCCTCGCAGGCCAATCCACCGGCAAAGGTCACGGCATGCTGCTCGGCAATCCCGACATCGAAATAACGATCGGGAAAGCGCTGCTCGAATTCAACCAGGCCGCTGCCTTCGCGCATGGCAGGCGTGATGCCGTACAGGCGCTCATCGACAGCCGCCATGTCGCATAGCCAGCGCCCGAACACCTGGGTAAAGGTCTGTCGCGCAGGCTTGCCGGATTTCTGAATGCCGACGTCGGGGTCGAACTTGCCGGGGCCGTGATACAGAACGGGATCCGCCTCGGCCAGCTTATAGCCCTGACCCTTGCGTGTCACGACGTGCAGGAACTGGAGGCCGCCCAATGCCTTGAGATTCTCAAGCGTGGGAACCAGCGCATCCAGATCATGGCCGTCGATAGGGCCGACATAGTTGAAGCCGAGTTCCTCAAACAAGGTTGCCGGCGACACCATGCCCTTGGCATGCCCCTCGAAGCGGCGCGCAAGCTCAAGCACTGGCGGAACATGCTGAAGCACAGCCCTGCCCACATTCTTGGCTGCCGCATAAAAACCGCCGGACAGCAGGCGGGCCAGATACCGGTTCAGCGCCCCGACCGGAGGCGATATCGACATGTCGTTGTCGTTGAGCACCACCAGCACATTGACGCCCGGCGTTACGCCCGCGTTGTTGAGCGCCTCGAACGCCATCCCGGCCGTCATCGCGCCATCGCCGATCACAGCGATGTGCTGGCGGTTTTCACGCGCATTGCGCGAGGCCACGGCCATGCCCAGCACGGCCGATATGGAGGTGGACGAGTGGGCAGTGCCGAACGCATCATATTCGGACTCACTGCGCTTGGGAAAGCCAGATATCCCTTCTTTTTGCCGCAACGTGGCCATGCCCTCGCGTCGGCCCGTGAGAATCTTGTGCGGATAGGATTGATGCCCGACATCCCACACAATACGGTCGTAGGGCGTATTGAACACATGATGCAGCGCGATGGTCAGCTCTACCGTTCCCAGATTCGATGACAGATGCCCGCCCGTCTTCGACACCGACTGCAGAACGAACTCGCGCAACTGTGTCGCGAGCTCTTCGAGTTCGGATCGGTCCAGGTCGCGCAGATCGGCTGGCGAGTGAATAGCTTCGAGAGAAACAGTAGTCATACGGTTCAATTGATTCGGTCGTAAGGACATTTTAGTCCGTCGCGACAAAAGAAGTATTGGAAGCTGCGCGGCCTGCCCGCAACCGCCTCCGAAAGCAGGCTGCGTTAACGATCGCGCCCGACGATGTAATCGGCAATACAGGCCAGATGCGCCGCCGAAGGCCCGAGCGGCAACAAGGCCGCATGCGCCTGGGCGTGCAGTTCCTTGAGCAGTTGCCGGGAACCATCCAGCCCCATGATGGATACATAGGTGGGCTTGTTGTCCGCCGCGTCCTTGCCCGCGGTTTTGCCCAATGTTTTGGTGTCGCCGGTAACATCGAGGATATCGTCGACCACCTGAAATGCCAGGCCGACAGCGCTGGCATAGCTTTCCAGCCCCTGACGTGCTGCCGAACCCGCGCCGGCGACAATACCGCCAAGCAATACGCTGGCCTCTAGCATGGCGCCTGTTTTCATGCTGTGCATTTGTCGCAGCTGCGCCTCACTCAGCGCCTGTCCCACGCTCTCGCAATCAATGGCCTGGCCGCCGACCATGCCGAGGCTGCCTGCAGAACGGGCCAGCAACTGAGTGGCCTGAACGATCAACGCCGGTGCGATCGGCATCAGGCCCAGCAGCTCGAACGCGAGCGGTTGGAGCCCGTCGCCCGCCAGCATGGCCGTCGCCTCGTCGAACTTGACATGCACTGTCGGTTGGCCGCGACGCAAGGCGTCGTCATCCATACAGGGAAGGTCATCATGCACCAGCGAGTAGGCGTGAATGAGTTCGACGGCGGCGGCCGCGTGATCCAGGGCGATCTCCTGCGCCGACGCTGCCGTGCCGGGTTGCAGCGATGCCTCGCCCGCCGCATAGACCAGTGCCGCCCGCACACGCTTGCCGCCACCGAGCACCGCATACCGCATCGCTTCGTGCAGCCCGGTAGGCGCCAGCGTGGCCGAGGGGAGAAACTGGTCGAGCACTGCCTCGATGTGTTGCACGCGTTCGGCCAACCACGCCGGAAAATCTATTGATCGACGCCCCATGCCTCAGCCTTCGTCGCTGCTGTCATCGGTATAAGGCTTGAGCAGATTGCCCTGCAGCACCTTGACCTGCTGTTCGGCCTGATCAAGGCGGCGCTGGCAGATACGGGCCAGTTCAACGCCCTTTTCATAGGCAGCAATGGACTGGTCCAGCGGCAGGGCCCCATTTTCCATCTGACCGACCAACGCTTCCAACTGCGCCAGTGCTGTTTCAAAATCTTGCGGCAAATCCTGAGCGCCATCGGCGCCAGCGTTATCGCGACCGGCATCAATGGCCGGAGTGTTATCGTTCATGAGGCTGAAACCCGGAGAATACAGCGCGCGGAGAATCGCAGCGCACCTATGTTTTATGTCCTAGCGTAGATTGTACGAGATGACAGCGGCGGCCGCCGTAACAAATTACCGGAAGCCGGTCGCCGCCCCCCGAAATCCATGTAAATACGATACAATGTCAGGTTCTTGAAATTTCATCGGCCAATCCGTTTTTTTCTTCGCACCAGGTGTTGATCCACATATTTATCCTGGTTTATTCATCGCGGGGGGAATCATGACCGACATCGGTCGTCGAGCGCACGTAATGCCTGCGCAGACCCAACTCTCAGTCAGCAGCTACTTCGATGATGCCGTTTTTGCGCTGGAACAGGACCGCATTTTCGGTAACGCATCGCTTTACATTGGACACGAAAAACTGGTCCCGGAACCCGGAGACTGGCGTACCCTGCCCCAGGAAAACGCAGGCCGCGTACTGGTGCGCAATCCCCAGGGCGTAGAACTGGTATCCAATGTATGCCGCCATCGCCAGGCCATCATGCTGGGCGGCGAAGCCGGAGACGTCACCGGCGCCAGCCGTTCCAGCGGCAACCTCAGAGACACCGGCGGCAATATCGTCTGTCCGGTTCACCGGTGGACATACAACAATCAGGGCAAGCTGCTCGGCGCGCCGCAGTTTCCCGCCACGCCCTGCCTCGATCTGCAGCGCTTCGCGCTGCGCAACTGCAACGGCCTGCTGTTCGAGGGCCCCCGCGATCCGGCCGCCGACATGGCAGCATTGTTCCAGCGCCCCGAATTCGACTTTTCCGATTATGTGCTCGACCACGTCGAGGTACACCGCTGCCACTACAACTGGAAGACCTTTATCGAGGTCTATCTTGAAGACTACCATGTTGGCCCCTTCCATCCGGGGCTGGGCAAGTTCGTCACCTGCGACGATCTCGAATGGGAGTTTTCGGAATGGTATAGCTGCCAGCGTGTGGGTGTGCACAACGCCTTGAGTCAACCGGGCACCGATGTCTATCGCGCATGGCACGACAGGCTGATGGACTACCGCAGCGGCGACCAGCCGGAATTCGGTGCGGTATGGGTTACCTACTTTCCCACGCACATGATAGAGCTGTACCCTCATGTGCTGGTGCTGTCCACGCTCCACCCGGTCAGCCCGCAGGAAACCGTCAATATCGTGGAGTTTTACTATCCGGAGGATATCGCCGCGTTCGAGCGCGAGTTTGTCGAGGCGCAACGGGCGGCCTACATGGAAACCGCCATCGAGGATGACGAGATCGCTGAACGCATGGACGCCGGCCGCAAGGCATTGATGCAGCGCGGCGTCAGCGAAGCAGGGCCATATCAATCACCCATGGAAGACGGCATGCAACACTTTCATGAGTGGTACCGCCGCATCATGGGGCCAGACGTTTCCGTTTAGCAAAGCCGGCTCCGCCGGCTTTTTCAATGCTTGCCCGCTGCAACGCTGGCAGGCGCCGCTTGAGGCGCAGCGGGTGTGGCATCCGCATTGTTCGACACCGATGGCCCGCCAACCGGTTGAGCACCGACAACCGCAGCCGCCGGCTCTTTGGGCGAAGCCTTGGGCACGCCCCGCAAGATGCGATCCTCGTTATAGGTGCGCCATATCGATAACAGGCCCGACGCGATGATGAGCCCCATGCCGGCCCAGGCGATGACGTCGGGAACCGTTCCCCAGACCGCAAAACCCAGAATCGCCGCAAAGATAATAGTGGTGTACTGCAACGCCGCCGTCAGCAGCGCGGAGCCCAGGCCAAAGGCCCGCGTCATGGCAAGCTGCCCTATCAGACCCAGAACGCCTACGCCGGTCAGCGCCGCCCAGGCACCCAGACTGACGGTGGCAACACCCTGAATGGCGATGCCAGGAACGCTGGAAAGGCAGACGCAAAACGAAAAAATGAACACGGTACGCCATTCGGGTTCGCCGACACGGCCAAGCTGACGAATCTGCATCATGGCAATGGCAGACATGGCGCCGGCGCCCAGGCCCATGAAGGCAGCCAGAAGATGCTCATGGCCAATGCTGGGCCGCAGTACAGCCAGCACGCCCAGAAACCCGAGCAATACCGCCACGATGCGGACGGGATCACGCTGGCTGCCGCCCCACCCCAGCATCCAGCCTGCAATGAACAAGGGCGCGGTGTAATTCAGGCTGATGGCGGTAGACAGCGGCAAGTGGGAAATGGCAAAAAAGCCCAGCCACATCGAAAAAATGCCTGCGACATTACGCCATAAGTGGAGTTTCCAGCTGGGGGGAGTCAGTCTGCGATGGGTATAGCGTGTCCAGACAAAAAGCAGGAGGACAGACGGAATGCCGCGAAACAACACGACGTGCGCAAGTGATGCACCGAGATCAGAGGCAACCTTCACACAGGCCCCCATGCCAGCATACATGATACTCGCCAGTAGCATCCACAGAGACTGCATGTGACTCAACCGAAATTTAGAACTTAGCGGGAACCCGATACTATACTCCCTTACGCGATCCGTTCCGTCCCCCGACCCTTTAAAATTCGGGAACCAACCCCCATCTACATCGTCCAATCACGCTTTTTGCACCCAAGAGAGCCCTAGAACCATGAAACGCATCTTTCTCTTCCTGCTGACCAATATCGCTGTCATGGTAGTGCTGAGCGCCTCCATGAACGTTCTGGGCGTTGGCCGTTATCTCACGGCAAACGGGCTGAACATGACCCAGTTGCTGATCTTCTCGGCCATACTGGGGTTTACCGGGGCAATCATCTCGCTGTTGATCAGCAAGTGGATGGCCAAGCAAAGCACGGGCGCAAAAGT
Organism: Allopusillimonas ginsengisoli; assembly: GCF_004153455.1. Taxonomy (GTDB): domain Bacteria; phylum Pseudomonadota; class Gammaproteobacteria; order Burkholderiales; family Burkholderiaceae_B; genus Allopusillimonas; species Allopusillimonas ginsengisoli. Next base: position 53,860 of record NZ_SDQE01000003.1, read on the forward strand.
CATAGATCCCCAGCAGCCGGCCAATGCACGCGAGGCCTGGCTGCTCGATACCGTGTATCAATTGGCCGACCGCGCCGGCATTGGCCGGCCCGAGGTGGCCATCTACGAAGGCGCGCCCAATGCCTTCGCCACTGGGGCTTTTCGCAACGACGCACTGGTCGCTGTGTCCACGGGGCTGCTCGACAGCATGAGCGAAGCCGAAGTGGCTGCGGTCCTTGGCCATGAAGTCGCCCATATTGCCAATGGCGACATGGTTACGCTCACCCTGATCCAAGGGGTGCTCAACACCTTTGTCATTTTCCTGGCCCGAATTGTGGGCTATTTCGTCGACCGCGCGATTTTCAAAAATGACCGTGGCGTGGGCATGGGCTATTACATTACCGTTATCGTTTGCGAACTGATCTTCGGAGTATTGGCGTCCATTCTCGTGGCCTGGTTCTCGCGCCAACGCGAATACCGCGCCGACGCAGGCTCGGCACGCCTGCTGGGATCCCGCGAGCCCATGATCCACGCCCTGGCCCGCCTGGGCGGGCTCGAGCCTGGCGATCTGCCCAAAACCTTCGAGGCATCGGGAATATCCGGGCGGCGCAGCGTCAGTGCCCTGATGGCCTCGCATCCGCCCATCGAGGCGCGTATTCACGCACTGCAGGCGGCGCAGCGCATTTAGGCTCGACTCGCCGCGCCGGTGGACCGGCAGTGCTTCTATCCCGCAGCGCAGCCGCGCGTAAAACATACCTTAAATACGTGGCTGCGCAGTTTGGCTGGTTTATCATGCTGCCATGAACGAACTCTTCGCGCTCCTTGATTTTGGGGGTTACATCGCCTTGCTCCTGTGGGGCGTGCACATGGTTCAGACCGGTGTGCAGCGGGCATTTGGCGCCGCGCTGCGCATCTGGATGGGGCGGGCCCTGGGCACGCGCGTCAAGGCTTTCTTCACCGGCCTGGCGATCACGGCTGCCGTGCAAAGCAGTACGGCAACGGGGCTGATGATCAGCAGTTTTGCCGCCGGCGGCCTGCTGGCGCTGGGCCCCGGCATGGCCGCCATGCTGGGCGCCAATGTAGGCACCACCATTATCGTGCAGTTGCTGTCCTTCAACCTGACAGCGCTGGCGCCCACGCTGATTTTGGCCGGTGTATGGCTATTCCGCCGCAATCAGCCCAGTCGCAAGCGCGACCTTGGGCGCGTATTCATCGGCCTGGGCCTGCTGCTGCTGTCGTTGCATGAACTCATGCGCTTGTTCCAGCCCATCCAGGACGCGCAATTGTTGCGCATCGTGCTCGATGCGCTGTCCGGTCAGCCTATCGCGGCGTTGATATTGTCCGCACTGCTGGCCTGGGCTTCGCACTCCAGCGTGGCTGTGGTGGTGCTGATCATGTCGCTGGCCAGCCACGGCATGATCGCGTCACCACTGGCCATCGCGCTGGTGCTGGGCGCCAATATCGGCACCGCCATCAACCCTATCCTGGAAACAGGAAACGGGGATGACCCCGCCGCGCGCCGGCTGCCGTGGGGCAATCTGGGCACACGCATCGTCGGATGTATTGTTGCGCTCATGCTGCTGCCCTGGCTGCCAGCGCTCATGGACCGCCTCACAGACAACCCTGCCCGCGCCGTTGCCAATTTTCATACGATGTTCAACATCGCGACCGCGGTGGTGTTTCTGCCGCTATTGACACCTTATGCACGCCTGCTGCGCCGCATGCTCCCGCGCAAGACGGATCCGGATGATCCCGCACGCCCCCAGTATCTGGATGAATCCGCCCACGAAGTGCCGGGCATTGCTTTGGGCAATGCCGCCCGCGAAGCGCTGCGCGTTGCCGACATGGTTCAAAGCCTGCTGGCCACGGCTCGGGCGGCCTTTCGCCGCGACAACCGGCACCGCATGACGCATGCGCGCTACATCAACAATGCCATCAATCAGTTGGATAGTCTGATCGCCACCTATCTGGCGACCCTGGACCAGGAGGCCATGAATACCGATGATCATCGCCGGATGGACGAGATCGTGGCGTTTTCGTCCAACATGGCTCACGCCGCCAATATCACAACCAACGGCCTGCTGGGCCATACGGCAACGCTGCGCAAGAAAGGTTGGGAGCTCAAGGACTGGCAGCGCGAACAGCTTACCGAAACCATGGATCGCCTGATACGCAATCAGCGTCAGGCCGCTGCGCTATTTGTGGCAGAGGACCTCAAAAGCGCCCGCTTCCTGGCCTACGAAAAAGACTATTTCCGCGAGCTTGAAGCCAGTGCGGCCGAGCAAAACCTGCGATCCATCAAATCGGGCCGGCTCGAGGATGTCGAGGTGGGCTCGGTGTATCTGGATGTACTGCGCGATACCAAGGCCATCAACTCCTGCCTGGTCGGGGCGACGGCCTACCCCATCCTGGCCAAGCACAACGAACTGCTGCCCAACCGGTTGCGCGAGGGGGCTGCCGATATTGCCGAATAAGCAGCCGGCTCACGCGGCGTTGCCTGGGCAGCAACGCATCACGCCAGGCCCGCCATGCGAGGCATCAATGGGCCTGTTCCCAGTTCGGGCCCACGCCCACCTCTGCCAACAGGGGCACGCTGAGCGCCGCCGCGCCACTCATCAGTATTGGCAATTGCTGCGCCACGAACTCAACCTCGGCCTGCGGGACATCCAGCACAAGCTCATCGTGCACCTGCATGACCAACATGGCTTTCAGGCCTTCGGCCTGCAGCCAATCCTGAACCCGCACCATCGCGATCTTGATCAAGTCGGCAGCCGTACCTTGCATGGGTGCATTGATGGCGGCACGTTCCGCTGCCGCCAGCCGCGGGCCCTTGGCACCGCGCAGATCGGGCAGCCATAAACGCCTGCCGAAGACTGTTTCGACATAGCCAAGCTCGCGAGCCATGGCCTTGGTTTGCTCCATGTAGGCAGCAACGCCTGGATAGCGCGCAAAATACCGATCTATATACGACCGGGCGGCATCGCGCGTGATGCCCAGGTTCGATGCAAGACCGAATTCTCCCATGCCATAGATCAAGCCAAAATTAATGGCCTTGGCCGCACGGCGCTGGTCGGCGGTCACGGCATCCTGCGCGACACTGAACACCTCGGCGGCCGTCGCACGATGGATGTCGTCGCCGCGCGCAAAAGCCTCCCGCAGGTTGTCATCGGCGGATACATGCGCCATCACACGCAACTCGATCTGGGAATAATCCGCGGAGACGATGCTGCCGGCGGTTGCCACAAAGGCCGCACGCACACGCCGCCCTTCTGCCGTACGTACAGGAATGTTCTGAAGGTTGGGATCCGACGATGCAAGACGGCCGGTTATCACCGCGGCCTGGGCATAACGCGTATGAACGCGGCCTGTGCCGGGATTGATCATGCGGGGCAGCTTGTCCGTATAGGTGGACTTGAGTTTGGCCAGGCCGCGATATTCAAGCAAGAGCGCAGGCAAGGGATAATCGCGTGCGAGCTTGGTCAACACATCTTCGTCGGTGGAAGGCGCACCGCTCGCCGTTTTGCGAACAACCGGCAGCCCCATTCGCTGGAAGAGGATTTCACCCAGTTGCTTGGGAGAATTCAGGTTAAAGGGCTGCCCCGCCAGCGCATAGGCTTTTTGCTCCAATTCCACCAACTGCAGGCCAATCTCGTTGCTCTGGGCCGTCAGGACCGAGGCGTCGATCCGCACGCCATTGTGCTCCATCACCGTAAGCACCCGCGACGCCTGAATCTCAAGTTGATAGACGTATTCCAGACCAGGATCCGACGCCACCCTTGGCCGCAGCACCTGATGCAGCTGCAGCGTGAAATCAGCATCCTCGCTGCCATAGAACGCCGCCTTATCGACCTCGACCTCATCAAAGCCAATCTGTTTGGCGCCCTTGCCACAAAGGTCTTCGTAGGTGGTTCCTATGCGGCCCAGCCAGCGCTCTGCCAGTTCCTGCATATTGACCCGACGATGAGACTCGAGCACGTAAGCCTGCAGCATCGTGTCCTCGGTTATCCCGGCGAGAGCAATCCCCTCATTGAGCAACACATGTGCATCATATTTGGCGTTGTGCAGCAGCTTGTTGCGGCTGGCATCTTCGAGCCAGGGCTTGAGCCGAGCGAGCGCCTCTGCCTTGGGCAGTTGTTCTACGCGATCCGGCCCGCGGTGAGCGAGCGGAATATAGCAGGCAACCCCAGCTTCAGTTGATAGAGACAAACCAACCAGGCGCGCACACATCGGGTCGAGCGACGTGGTTTCCGTATCGAGCGCAACCAAGTCGGCAGCCTGGATGCGATCCAGCCAGCGATCAAACGTTTCCCAATCGAGAACCGCGTCGTACTGTGTTGTGGCGGGTGCTTCTGGCTGCTCGGGCGCCTGGCGGCTGTCCTGCTCAGGGATACGATCGGGTTCGCCTGTGAGTTCGCGCAGCCAGCTGCGGAAGCCGTAATCCTCGAACAACTGTATCAGCGTGCCACGATCGGCTGGGCGTGGCACGAGATCATCCAGCCCGTCGGCGACCGAAGGCAATTCGCAATCCGTCTTGATGGTCAACAGCTCGCGGGTCATGGGAAAGTTCGGGATGGCTTCGCGCAGATTTTGCCCTGCCACGCCTTTGATCTCAGCCACGTTTTCGACCAGCTTGTCGACGGACTGGTATTGCGTCAGCCATTTCGCAGCAGTCTTGGGGCCGACCTTGGTCACACCTGGCACATTGTCCACGGCGTCGCCAGTGAGCATCAGGAAATCCACGATCTGCCCCGGACGAACGCCGAACTTGCGAACGACACCCTCGACATCCTGGCGGTCACCGCTCATGGTGTTGACCAGCTCGACATGATCGTCGACCAACTGGGCCATGTCTTTGTCGCCAGTTGATATAATGGTGTGTATGCCTTCGCGCGTGGCCTTGCAGGCCAGCGTGCCAATGACATCGTCTGCCTCAACCCCTGCAATCGAGAGCACCGGCCAGCCCAATGCGGCAACCGCCTTGTGTATGGGCGCTATTTGTGCGGCAAGCTCTTCAGGCATCGAAGGCCTGTTTCCCTTGTATAGTGGGTATATATCTTCGCGAAAAGTCTTGCCCTTTGCATCGAAAATGCAGGCGGCGTAGTCTGCCTTGTAATCCTGTGCCAGTCTCCGTAACATAGAAATGACACCATATAGGGCACCGGTAGGCTCCCCTTTTGCGTTTCGCAGATCCGGCATGGCGTGATAGGCACGATATAAATAACTGGACCCATCAACAAGTAACAAGGTTTTTTTCATGTCAAACAATAAAGTTGTCCGTCTGACTGCCTCACAGCAGATTCCGGGGATTATGTCAGAGTTGCAGAACGCCGCCGACACCCTGAAGGAAATCGGTTGGGGCGTCAGCGTGTTCGGCAGCGCCCGCCTGCGCCCGGATTCCCCCTATTATGCACTGAGCGAAACCATAGGCGCCCGTCTGGCAAAGGCTGGCCTTACCGTTATTGCAGGCGGCGGCCCCGGCATTATGGAGGCCGCCAACAAGGGCGCCTTCGAAGCCGGAGGCACCAGTGTAGGCCTCAATATTAAACTGCCCCACGAAACCAGCAATAATCATTTTCAGACGCATAGCCTGAATTTCGACTACTTTTACTCGCGCAAGGCCACATTTTTCATGCACAGCGCCGCCTATATTGCCCTGCCAGGCGGCTTTGGCACGCTGGACGAACTGTTCGAAGTCATGACACTGGTCCAGACGCGCAAGGTGCCACCCGCACCCATTATCCTGATCGGCACCGAATTCTGGGACGGCCTGATCAACTGGATACGCCAGCAATTGCTGGCGCTCAAGCTCATCGGCCCACATGATATCGACCTGGTCACCGTCACCGACGATGTTGACCTGGTCATGCAGCGGATCGAAGCCTTTTGCGCGGATTTCTCCCACGAACGCGAAACTGCGCCCGCGCTGCCGGAATAAGCCCCCCCGAACGGCTTACTCCCTGCTTCTCCGGCATCGGCATTTACCCTTAATGCCGATCAAGGCTTCGAGCCCACGGTTATAGTTGAAACGGAGCAAGGCATTGGCTTTGCCGTGTTTGGCGCAATACACCGTGGTAAAACTGGTCCCATCTAATAAAAACAACTGGACCTAGTCGCAGATCGGGTCTGTGTGCACTATCCATTCACAAGGCGACACGAACACGATACAACCACGGTGTGTCGCAATAACCTGAATGGAGACAACCATGAAACCCATGTTACGACGCGTACGCAGGTTTGCCATGTTGGGCGTTGCCGCCGGCATGCTGAGTTTGAGTTCCACCGGCGCACTCGCGCAGACCAAAGTCGTTGTTGGCTACCAGCAAATCGTTGGGCCCTTTGTCAGCGCCATTGCTGACGGCAGCTTCGACAAGGCAGCCGAAGCGGCAGGCTACACCATAGACTGGCGCCAGTTCAGCTCTGCAGGCGACATCTCCAGCGCATTCGCTTCACGCGATGTACCGGTGGGTGTATTGGGCTCCACTGGCATCACGGCAGCCGTCACCCGCGGCGTCGATCTGGAACTGTTCTGGATACTGGACAACATCGGCAAATCGGAAGCACTGGTCGCCCGTGACGGTTCGGGCATCGAAAAGCCCCAGGACCTGGTCGGCAAAAAAGTCGGCGTTCCCTTCGTATCGACCGCGCACTTCCATATGCTGGTCGCCATGGACGATATCTGGAAGATCGCGCCCAAGGATGTACAAATCCTCAATATGCAGCCGCCACAGATTGTTGCCGCGTGGCAGCGAGGCGACATTGATGCCGCCTATGTCTGGCCACCTGCACTGACCGAAATCCAGAAAACCGGCAAAACCATTTCCGATTCGGAAGAAATAGGCAAGCTCAGCGTTCCCACCTTCGACGGACTGGTTGTCGACAAGGATTGGGCAGCCAAGAATCCCAAGTTCATGGCGGCGTTTACCGAAGTCCTGGCAAAATCTTACGCCGACTACAACAAGAACATCGACTCGCTCACACCGGAATCGGACACCGTTAAGGGCATCATCAAGATGATCGGCGGCAAGCCGGACGATATCGTCTCGGCACTGAAGCTGCTGCTGTTCCCCGATGCCAAGGAACAAGCCTCCAACGCCTGGCTGGGTGGTGGAAAAGACAGCGGCGCGGCGAAGGCCTTCACGGCAAGCGCCGACTTCCTGAAGGCGCAGCGGCAGATCAACAAACCGCTGGACGACTACACCTCCTTCGTCAACAGTTCATTTGCCGAAGCGGCCGCCGCGGCAGGAAACTGATCGCAGGCAGCGCTACGCTGCTGAAGCGGCGCAGCGCTGCCATTTCTACCGCGACCTTTAACGCAGCAAGGAGCATATGTATGACAGCCCCCATGGCCAATCTCAGCATCAAAGGCGTCAGCGTCACCTACCCCGCTCTGCAGCAAGGTGGGTCGGTTGTGGCTCTGCAGAACGTCAATCTTGAAATCGAGTCCGGCGACTTCGTGGTGGCACTGGGCGCCTCAGGCTGCGGCAAGACAACGCTCCTGAACGTCCTTGCAGGATTCCTTTCTCCGACCCAGGGCGAGCTACTGCTGGGCGGGGAGCCCATCACGGGGCCTGGCTCGGATCGCGGTGTCGTGTTCCAGAAACACGCACTGCTCCCCTGGCTCAACGTCATCGACAACACCGAGTTCGGTCTTAAACTGCAGGGGGTGAGCAAATCCAAGCGCCACGCGATTGCGGCGCGCAACCTCGAACTTGTCGGGCTCAAGGATTTTCACCGCCACATGATTTATCAGCTGTCCGGAGGCATGCAGCAGCGCGTAGGCATTGCCCGCGCCCTGACCTGCGACCCCGCGATGCTGCTGATGGACGAGCCCATGGCCGCGCTGGACGCCCTGTCACGCGAAACCATACAAGAGTTGCTGCTGGATGTCTGGCAGCACACTCACAAAATGTTCTTTTTCATTACCCATAGCGTAGAAGAAGCGTTGTTTCTTGGCTCCAAGCTGATCGTGATGTCGCCCCGCCCCGGCCGCATCACAAATATGTACGAACTGGATTTCAACAAGCGCTTCCTGGAAACGCGGGACGCCCGTGCCATCAAATCAAGCGAAGATTTCATCCGCATGCGCGAAACCATCCTGGGTATCATCTACGGCGACGAGCGGGCCGCCGGCGAAGCACCCGTTGACACAGCGGCGACTCTCCATGTCTAAAAAACTATTCTCCGGCAAGCCCGCCACACCGGGCCAAGTCTATGGCGCGCCCGGCGCAGGCTATAGCAATTTCATCAGTTTCATGACGGCAGTTGTGCTGATTGCCCTGTGGTTTCTGATAACCAGCATGGGCTGGGTCAAACCGATCTTCCTGCCCTCGCCCTTCGCTGTCTATGACAAGTTCATTGAGGCGGTCACGCTGGGGGTTGCCAACTCGACACTGGCCGAGCACACCATGGCCAGTTTGGGACGCGTCATGGGCGCCTTCTTGCTGGCACTAGTCACTGCCGTACCCATAGGCATATTGATGGGGGTGAACCGTATTGCGCGCGGCCTGTTCGATCCCATCATCGAGTTCTACCGGCCCCTGCCTCCGTTGGCCTATTTGCCGCTCGTCATTATCTGGTTCGGCATCGGCGAATTCCCCAAAGTATTCTTGATCTTTCTGGCCATTTTTGCTCCCATGGCCATTGCCGCACGTTCCGGCGTCAAATCGGTATCGATCGAACAGATACACGCGGCCTATGCCATGGGCGGTTCCAGCCGGCAGATCATATTTCATGTCATTCTCAAGGCAGCCATGCCGGAGATCTTCACAGGCATGCGCATCGGGATCGGCGTAGGCTGGACCACGCTGGTTGCGGCGGAAATGGTGGCTTCGGCGCGCGGCCTGGGTTTTATGGTGCTGAATGCGGCACAATACCTGGCCAGTGACACGGTGATCATGGGCATTATCGTGATTGGTTTCTTTGCCCTGCTGTTCGATTTGCTGCTGCGCTACCTTGAACGTCTGCTGATTCCGTGGAAAGGCAAGGTGTAAGCTTCGACCCAATGAACACGCCAACCCCCTCTTCCAGCAATGTGCAATGGCTGACGCTGTTTGACCGCGTCAGCGATTCCAATCTCAGCCTCCAAAGCCGCATACGCAAAATGCTGGTGTCCGCCATCCTCAGCGGACATCTTCCACCCGGCGCGCCAGCCCCTTCCAGCCGCCAGCTTTCCGAAAGCCTGGGCATTGCGCGCAACACCGTCGTCTTTGCCTATCAGCAGCTGGTTGCCGAGGGTTATCTTGTTTCCCGTGAGCGCAGTGGGCACTTCATCGCCGATGACGTGCTGCGCAACCATGTGCCGGCCATGGCTCACGAAGAAGTGAAGCCCGCCCAGCATACCGATGCCAGTTGGCAGCGGCGCATGATATTTCATCCCTCTCGCCAGCGTAACATCGTCAAGCCCGAGAACTGGCAGAGCATGCCTTACCCCTTTGTGTATGCCCAGTTCGACTCCGCCCAGTTCCCCACTGCAGAGTGGCGGGAATGCTGTACTCGCGCCCTGTCTGTGCTGGACATACGCAGTTGGGCGCCAGACCTTGTCACCAGTGACGACGCAGCGCTGATCGAGGAAATCCGTAGCCAGGTACTGCCGCGTCGCGGCGTCTGGGCAGAAGCCGATGAAATAGTCGTAACCGTGGGGGCGCAACACGCATTGTATTTACTCGGAGACCTGCTCATTGACGACCACACCGTCGTCGGCATGGAAGACCCTGGCTACCCTGATGCACGCAATACCTTTGCCCATCGCACCGAAAAACTCATGCCCTTGCCCATCGACAACGAAGGGCTTTGCATCACCCCCACCCTGCAGAACTGCGACTATATCTTCGTTACGCCAAGCCATCAGTGCCCAACCAGCGTGACACTGCCCATGGAGCGTCGCGTTGCACTGCTCGAGCTGGTGAGCCGGTCGGACGGCATTATCATCGAAGATGATTATGAAACCGAAAACCGCTATGACGGCCATCCTTCGCCCGCCCTCAAAAGCCTGGATCGGCACGGGCGGGTCATTTATATCGGCAGTCTCTCCAAAAGCTTTGCCCCTGGCCTGCGCATAGGCTATATCGTAGCGCCGCGTGAACTGGCCAGCGAATTACGCGCCTTGCGCAGGCTGATGCTGCGCCATCCTTCTTCGTACATTCAGCGCGCATTTGCGCTGTTCATCTCGCTGGGCCATCATCATTCGCTGCTGCGCAGGCTTTCCGTGCTGTACGCGGAGCGTGCGGCCGAGCTGACCAAGGCCATCCATCAGACCCTGCCCGAATTCGAACTGATACCCATCAGCGGCGGATCCTCTTGCTGGCTCAAGGCGCCAGCGGGGGTAGACACGGAGAAACTGGCCGAGGCAGCCCTGGTGGAAGGCGTGGTTGTCGAGCCAGGACATGTTTTCTATCACCATCCCGGCCCGCACAACAAGAACTATTTGCGCATGGGCTTCGCGTCCATCGACACCAACAAAATTCCCGAAGGCATACAGCGGCTGGCCAAGGCCTATCACCATATGACGCAGGCCAGCACCCACCACAGCGCAACGCCCAAGCGCCTGCGCACGCCGTAGCCAAGGCGCTTCAAAACGGGAAACACCGCCCGACAGGGAAGGCAAAATACAAAGCCACGGCTGCACAGCCGTGGCTTTTCTCATGCGTGTGCCGGCGCGGCAAGATCAGAATTTTTCGTCGCGCAGGTAATAGTACTTGTACAGCATGGACTGCCCCAGCCGGCGGAACGGCGCGAACAGATGACCGGGCAACGGCGAGTTATAGATGGGCAAATCCCACTGCTTGCCGTCCTTGCCCACCACGCGCTCGGCCAGACGGCGTCCTGCATGCGCCGAGAACGATACCCCATTGCCACCATAGCCAAATGCGTAAAACACCTGCTCGGCGGGATTGGGCTGCACGATGCGAGGCATCATATCGTGGCTGACATCCACCCAGCCCCACCAGGAATAGGCGATAGGTATCCCGCGCAATGTCGGGAACTTGCGATACAAGCCCTCCTTGAGCAGGTCCAGATGCTTTTCGTTCTTGGCGTCCGCACCGGTCAGCGCACTGCGGCTGCCAATCTGCATCGATCCATCGGGCAGCAGACGATAGTAGAAACGCAGGGTACGCGTATCAGTGATAAACGTCGTGCTGTGCAAACCCGCAGCTTCCCGCTCCTCTGGCGTCAACACCCTGGTCACCATGGAGTTGGACAGGATGGGCATGATTTTATTGGTCAGTGCCTTGTGCAGCCGTTGGGGCGTATAGCCGCCCGTTGCGACGGCAACGCGGCGTGCGCGAACGACACCGCCCGGCGTGCGCAAGTGATGCACGCCATTGATGGTGTCCCACCCCTGCACTGGACTGGCAGTATGCACTTTAACGCCCAGTGCCCGCAACCTACGCAGGTAGCCAAAGGCCAGCTTGAGCGGATGGACGCCCACGCCATCGGGTTCATGCAATGCACCTACCGCTTCCTGATCGGCCGCGTAGCGCTCATGCAGTTCGCCACGGGACAACATACGTGTGTCGTAGCCAAAGACATCCCGCATCACCCGGCATTCGTTCTCCAGAAAAGCGATTTTTTTCTGGCGATGTGCCGTATACAGGTGCCCGCCGGGCTGTGCATCACAATCTATTGTGGCAATCAGGCTCTTCCAGTAGTCGAAACCGCTATGGATCTCTGCATCAAGACGCTTGGCAACATCCATGCCCCAGCGCTGTATCCACTGCGAACGATACAGACGCCCTGAAGCGTTCTGCCCCTGGCCGCCGTTGCGACTGGTGCAGCCCCAAGCAGCCCGGTTGGCTTCCAGCACAACAACTTTTACCCCATGTTCCTCAGCCAGGTTCAACGCCGTGACCAGGCCGGTAAAGCCCGAACCGATCACCACAACATCGGCATCGAAATCATGATCGACCGGGCCATCGTCTGCGGGCGGAGGTCCCGCCGTGGCGACCCAGTACGTCGGCGCGTACGCCTGGCCGCGGCCTGTGCGCGAGACCAGCGGATCATATAAGGGATCGTAGGGACTTTCCTTGAAAGAGCGCTCAGGCGAGTGCTCTGCATCGATAGGATTGGCAGCCATCATGACTCCAAAGTGAATAAGAGTGAAAACCCGGAAAACATCAGCGCTTGGCGGGCAAATGCGGACGATTCTTGCGGAAGGCGTTCTTCAAGAGAATCTTGCCGTCCCGGAACACCAGCAGATCGACCATATTGGCTTCGATACGCGAGCCATCCGCGGCCGTGCCTGTGAAAGTCGACTCCATGACGCCGAGCTCACCGTCGCCCCAGCACTTGGCATTGCGCCATTGCGCGTCCGGTATAGTCTGCCAGGCAGCCTCAAATGCCTTGCGCACGGCGGCATGTCCCTCGTGGCGGGCACCATATACCTCCGGACCAGCTACCGTCTCGAATACGCAGTCCTCATGCATGAAAGACATCAGGGCCTCAATATCGTGACGGTTCCATGCCTCACCAAAGGCCTTGATGGTCTCGACCAGATTTTCGTTGGACATTCGTGCTACCTCCTCTTGTTTATGCAGCGATTGTGATGCACTGTCTTCTTGTGACAGCAGGATCACATCCATAAGTTAGGAGATCATGGAGCAAGGGGCTAGAGCCAGTGGTCACATTTCGCATGAGCCAGATTTATTTGCCACTAAATCGAAACAGTACGTTCCATTAAAACAATATTTTTGTTGACTTTACATTTTTCCCCGCTAGAATTTAACTATAAAAACAAATAACGGAATAATTCATCTCAATATTTATAAACAGGATACGAGATCAATGGATACACTCAACTCTAAAGCCGTCAGCCAATCAGGAGGCACTATGACGACCGATACTCGCAAACCCGTTGCCGGTGTGCAAAAAATGACCCCGTCCGAGGCGTTCGTTGAAACCATGGTCGCCAATGGCGTCACGGAAGTCTTCGGCATCATGGGTTCCGCATTCATGGACGCCATGGATATTTTCGCGCCAGCCGGCATCAAACTGATCCCTGTCGTGCATGAGCAAGGCGCCGGCCACATGGCCGATGGCTACGCCCGCGTCAGCGGCCGCCACGGTGTCGTCATCGGGCAAAACGGCCCGGGCATCAGCAACTGCGTCACATCGATCGCGGCCGCGTACTGGGCGCACACGCCCGTCGTCATCATCACGCCAGAAGCCGGGACAGGCGGCATTGGCCTGGGTGGCTTCCAGGAAGCCAATCAGTTGCCCATGTTCCAGGAATTCACCAAGTATCAAGGGCACGTCACCAATCCAGCCCGCATGGCTGAGTACACGGCACGCTGTTTCGACCGCGCCTTGTCGGAAATGGGCCCCACACAACTGAACATCCCTCGCGATTATTTCTATGGCGAAATCAAGGTTGAAATTCCCCAGCCCCAGCGCCTGGATCGCGGCCCCGGCGGCGAAAAAACCCTGAACGAGGCGGCCGAACTGCTGGCGCAGGCCAAGTTCCCGGTCATCATCTCGGGCGGCGGTGTCGTCATGGGCGACGCAGTCGAAGAGTGCAAGGCCCTGGCCGAGCGCCTGGGCGCTCCGGTAGTCAACAGCTATCTGCACAATGACTCCTTCCCTGCCAGCCATCCCCTGTGGTGCGGTCCGCTCGGCTACCAGGGCTCCAAGGCAGCCATGAAGCTCATTTCGCAGGCTGACGTCGTTCTGGCGCTGGGCACGCGTCTTGGCCCCTTCGGCACCCTGCCGCAGCATGGCATGGACTACTGGCCCAAAGAAGCCAAAATCATTCAGATCGATGCAGACAGCAAGATGCTCGGCCTGGTCAAGAAGATCACCGTCGGCATCTGCGGCGACGCCAAGGCCTCCGCTGCGGCACTGACCAGCAGGCTGGAAGGCAAGAAACTGGCTTGCGACGCGAACAAGGACGAGCGTGCCGGCAAGATCAAGGCAGAGAAAGATGCCTGGGAAAAAGAGCTGGACGAATGGACACACGAGAAAGATCCGTACAGCCTGGACATGATCGAGGAGCAGAGCAAGGAAGAAGGCAGCTATCTGCACCCGCGTCAGGTTCTGCGCGAACTGGAAAAAGCCATGCCTGCCGACGTCATGGTGTCGACCGACATTGGCAACATCAATTCCGTGGCCAACAGCTATCTGCGCTTCGAAAAGCCACGCAGCTTCTTCGCGCCCATGAGCTGGGGTAACTGCGGCTATGCCTTGCCGACCATCATCGGTGCCAAGGTCGCTGCACCGGAGCGTCCTGCCATCGCCTACGCAGGAGATGGCGCATGGGGCATGAGCATGTCGGAAATCATGACATGCGTTCGCCACGACATCCCCGTCACCGCGATTGTGTTCCACAACCGTCAGTGGGGCGCCGAGAAGAAGAACCAAGTGGACTTCTACAACCGTCGCTTCGTTGCCGGCGAACTCGACAACCAGAGCTTCGCCGAAATCGGCAAGGCCATGGGCGCCGAAGGCATTGTGGTCGACAAGCTTGAGGATGTTGGCCCGGCGTTGAAGAAAGCCGTGGAAGCACAGATGAAGGAAGGCAAGACTACTGTGGTGGAAATCATGTGCACCCGCGAACTGGGTGATCCCTTCCGCCGCGATGCGTTGTCCAAGCCGGTACGTCTGCTGGAAAAGTACAAGGACTACGTCTAAGCCGACTGCGCAGGGAGCATCTCCATGAAACAGCTTGATCGCATACTGGAAAAAGCCCGTCGACAGCCCATGCGTATTGTGCTGTGCGAAGGAGATGACCCCCGCGTGCAGGCAGCGGCCCTGCGGGCCGCTGCCGATGGGCTGGCACGCGTCATCGTCGTGGGTTCGCCCCCGGCGGCGGCCAGCCTTCCTGCCGGTACGGCGTCACAACCTTCCGGCAGCATTCCCGAATACCTGAATCCCCAGGCCTCGCCCTGGCTGGATGAATTCCAGCAGATCCTGCTGGCGCTGCGCAAAAAGCGAGGGATGACTCCCGAACAGGCTGCCGCGGCAGTACGCGAGCCACTGGTGTTTGCCTTGCTGATGGTCAGGCAGGGCTACGCGGATGGCTCGGTTGCGGGCGCTACCCACACGACGGCCGACGTCGTTCGCAATGCCATTCAGATCATAGGGGTACGCCCCGACACCCGACATATATCCAGTTTCTTCATCATGCTGCGTGAGCAAGCCTTCAATCCGGGCACGCACGCCATGATTTTCTCTGACTGTGGCCTGGTCATTGACCCCGACAGCGAGCAATTGGCAGAAATAGCCATGGCAGCGGCTGACAGCGCGCGCACCTTGCTTGAGGTCACGCCCAAACTCGCCATGCTGTCGTTCTCGACCGCCGGCAGCGCGACCCATCGCGAAGTCGACAAGGTCAGGATCGCCACCGAACTGGTGCGCGAACGCCAGCCTGAATTGGCCATTGATGGAGAAATCCAGCTGGACGCCGCCATTGTCCCAGACATTTCTCAACGCAAAGTACCTGACTCCCGCGTGGCGGGCCAGGCCAATGTGCTGATCTTCCCCAACTTGTCAGCAGGCAACATCGGCTACAAGCTGACTGAGCGGCTGGGTGGCGCCACCGCGCTCGGACCTTTGCTTCAAGGCCTGAACAAGCCCGCCAACGATTTATCGCGCGGATGCTCTACGGACGATGTGTATAACGTCATAGCCGTCACTGCCGTGCAGGCTCAGGCCGGACAATAAGCCACACACCCTGGACTGAGCGCGCCACCGGCGCGCCAGCACATGGCTCGTCAATTACACGCGCCGCCTGCGCAGCGCCACCAACCGCAGAAAAGCATCAAAGAATGCATTGTCCAGCCCCTCGGACAAATCCAGGGCCAGCGACCGCGCGTAATACGGACTGAGATCCAGGCCGACCCCCAAGCCAAGCACTTCGATACCGTAATCGCGCTCACTCTGACGCACGACCGCCTTCAGGTGATTGTCCAGATAAAACGCGTCGTTGGCGAGGTTGGTCGCGCTGTCCATCGGGCAGCCATCGGATATGACGACGAGAATGCGACGCTGCCTATCCTGCGCCAGCAAGCGGCCGCATGCCCACTGCACAGCTTCCCCATCCACCCCTTCCCTGAAAAGATCGGGCTTCATCAGAGCGCCAATGCCCTGCCGCGCGCGACGCCAGTGCGTGGCGGCATCCTTGAACACAAGATGGCACAGCTCGTTGAGCCGGCCCGGCGCAGGATACCTGCCCTGCGCAAACCATTCGCGACGAGCGCGGCCCCCATTCCAGCTACGCGTGGTAAACCCCAGAATCTCCATCGGCACGCCAGCCTGTTCGAACGCGCGCATGAAGATATCGAGCATCATTGCCAGCGTGCTGCCGTACTGCTTCATGGAGCCCGAGCAATCCACCAGGAAGGTGACCGCACTATGCGAAATGGGCACATAGCGATCGCTGCGAAACAGGCGCTTTTCGGTTGGCGAACTGACCAGTTGCGCAAGGCGCCGCCCGTCAATAATGCCTTCCTCCTGCCCGAACAGCCAGCCGTCCAGTTGGGGTTTGGCAAGCACTGCGCGCAGGCCTCGCGCCAGCCGCCCTACATTCATGCCCTGGCGGGCCAGCATCTGGTCCAGTTCCTGGCGAAACTCAGCCAGCAATCCGGCCCGCACCTGATCCGCCGCGTCCTGCTCAATGTCAAAACGCCGGGTAAAGACACGGTATTGCCCGCGCGCGGCCCTGAACGAAAGACTTTCTCCGCTCTGCGGTGCCTGAAACGCTGGCAACTCATCGGGATCGAACTCCAGCGCAAGCGAGAAGTTGCCATGCCGGACGCCCCGCGATTGGGGGCTGTCTTCGTACTCGGCCTGAACACGCGCGGCAATTTCCTGGGCAATCTCCAGCGCATGCACCGCAAAGGCCGCCTGATCTTCCCGGCAGCGGCGCATGGCCGCCAGCCGACCTCCCAGTGCCGGCCCCAACGCTGCACGCGTAGGCTCCAGCAAGTCGTCGATATGCTCTGGAAGAGGCAGCGCCATCAACCTGCTCCAGGCCATCTGGGAAAAAGCAAACAGCAATATGCCAAGACTGGTTTCGGTGGCGCCGGAATCCAGAAAAGCAGCCGACCATTCGCGGTACCGGGCCACCACATTGTGGTGCAGGCCCGGCATGCCGGAAGGCGCCAGAGACTCCACACGCAACTGCTCCAGCCACTCAAATACCAGGCGCTCAACCCCGCCTTCGGCCGGCATTAGCCGTTGATGCAGGGAGGCATCTGAATAGCGCAGCCGCAACGCCAGGCCATCGGTGATGCCGCGATACGACGACAGGGCATCAATGCCTGCCTGCAATTGCAGATGCGGTGCATGATCCGGCAATGCACGATCACCATCGAATAGTCGGCCACCCTCAAAGTGCAGCCCCACTCTGCCGGTGAGGGCACGCATGGCGGCCACGGTCAGCTCTTCGGACTGCTGCCTGCGTATGCGCTCTGCGACGGCCTGCATGGCATCAACCCGATGCGCGCAAGGCTTGATCGGACAACTCCTGTCCGAAGCAGCGCTGATAATACTCGGCGACAACACCACGCTCGGCCTCATCGCACTTGTTCAGGAAAGACAGGCGGAAGGCCAGCCCCGGATCAGTGAAGATCTGGATATTCTCCGCCCAGGTAATCACCGTGCGGGGCGACATCAGCGTAGACAAGTCGCCTACTTCGAAGCCTTTTCGGGTGAGGTTGGCAACGCCTATCATGGCACGAATGAGCTCGCGCCCTCGCGCGTCGTCCATCGCCGGTACGCGCGCGGCAATGATATCGAGCTCGTCCTCGGGGTCAAGGTAGTTAAGCGCGGCGACAATATTCCATCGATCCAGTTGGGCGTGATTGAGTAGTTGCGTGCCCTGATATAGTCCGCTGGCGTTGCCCAGGCCCAGGGTGTTGGAGGTCGCGAACATCCTGAACTGCTCATGCGGCGTAATCACCCGATTCTGATCCAGGAGCGTAAACCGGCCATCCCGCTCCAGAATGCGCTGGATCACAAACATGACGTCTGGACGCCCTGCATCATACTCATCCAGTATCAGTGCCACGGGCCGCTGCAGCGCCCAAGGCACGATGCCCTCCTGGAACTCGGTAACCTGCAGGCCGTCGCGCAATACAATTGCGTCCCGGCCCACCATATCAAGCCGGCTGATGTGCCCATCCAGGTTGACGCGCACACAGGGCCAGTTCAACCGGGCGGCAATCTGCTCAATATGCGTTGATTTGCCGGTGCCATGCAGGCCCTGCACCATCACGCGACGATTGCGCGCAAACCCCGCCAGAATGGCCAGCGTGACATCATGATTGAAGCGATAGGCATCGTCTATCTCGGGGACATGTTCATCGCGATCGACAAAGGCCGGAACCTGCAGATCCGTATCCAGGCCAAATACGGAGCGAACCGATATCTGGTGCATGGGGGGAGTGATGGGCAATACGTGAGTCATGTAGACACCTCTCTGGTCACGTTGGCTCAATAATGGGATGATTGGCGCTTTCGATTTCCGCCAGCGCTTGCGCAGCGCGCTGCAATGCGGGCAGGCATTGCAGCGATTTTTCGGCAGTCATGCGCATGATAGGGGCCTGAATCGCAACAGCCATATTGGATTTGCCCTGCGTCGAGGGCACCAACACGGCCACGCACAGCAGTCCAGGCAGGAACTCTTCGTCGTCGATGGCATAGCCATCGCGACGCACACGCTCCACTTCGAATTCCAGCTTTTCCATACTGGTGATCGTTTTTTCCGTGAACTTTTGGAACACCACGTGGGCCAGCAAGCGGCGGCGTTGCGAAGGCGCCATCTGCGTCAGAAACAGCTTGCCGCTCGCGGAACAATGCAATGGCACGCGCGAACCCGGATGCAAATAGAAACGCAGCGGCGCCAGCGTCTCCACACGGTCGAGATACAATACCTCATCACCGGAACATGTAGTGATATTGCAGCTCTCTCCCACTTCCTCGACAAGTTGGCGCAAAACCGAATGCCGGGCGCCATGCACGGTGTTGTTCAGCAGCAGGTTCTCAGCCATGCGCCGAAGACGCAGACCGGTGCTGTACTGCCGTCCATCGCCGTCGCGCTGGATCATGCCCGCGCCTTCCAGTTGCTGGAGCATGCGATGCAGCGTGGGCTTGGGAAGGCCCAGCTCATCCACCAGACTCTGCAACGAAAAATACTGGTCTTTCTGGGCGATGACTTCCAGCAAGGCGAATAAACGCATTGTTGGCGTATTGCCATCAATCTTCAGTTCACTTGATATTTGTTGTGGACGTGCGGCCATGATCGCTCTATATTCCAGTTATAGGAATGAATTGTACCGTTTTTTATAACATTTGGACGAAAAAAATGCACATCGGGATTGCTGGCGCCGGCGTACTCGGCCGCCTGCTCGCTTATTTGCTCACGCAGCAAGGCCAACAGGTCTCTGTATTTGACCCTGCGGACGGCCCCACCGGGCGGGGTGCGGCCGGCTGGACTGCGGCAGGCATGCTCACGCCCACTGCAGAGCTGGAATGCGCCGATATGGGTGTGTTCAACCAGGGTGTGCGTTCCCTCGACCTATGGTCCCAAATCATACCTGCCCTGCCTGGGCAAGTGTCGTTTTCACGCGAAGGCAGCCTGCTGCTGGCCCACCGCCACGACCATGGCTCTGCCCAGCGCACCGTCAGCCTGCTTGCTGACAAAGCCCCCCATGATTACAAGCCGGTCAGCCTGCCGCTCACCGACCTTGCTCAACTCGAGCCGGACATCCACGGGCCTGCCATGGCCTGGATGCTGCCCCACGAAGGCCTGCTCAATTCCGTCGAAACCATGATCGGACTGTACGAGGGTGCAACGCGTGCGCAGTGGCATTGGGGCCAGCGCATTGCGCGCGTCGAACCAGGCATCCTCGCCAGCGATTCCCAGGTCTGGGAGTTCGATCATGTGTTTGACGTGCGCGGCCTGGGTCAACGTTTGCCCGATGCCCCCGACCTTGGCAACGAACGCTCCTGCCGCAATGTGCGTGGCGTGCGCGGCGAGATCTTCTGGCTGCACGCACCGGGCGTGCGTCTGCATCGACCGGTGCGTCTTATGCACCCCCGCCACCGGGTATACGTCGTGCCGCGTCGAGGTGATATCATCGTTGTTGGCGCCAGCGAAATCGAAAGCGAAGATCGCTCTCCCGTTTCGCTGCGCAGCACAGTAGAATTGCTGGCTGCGGCGCACAGCATGTTGCCGGCGCTTTCCGAAGCGCGGGTGGTGCACACTGAAACCAATTTACGCCCCGCCCTGGTCGACAACCTGCCGCGCATCGAACAAGAGGCAGGCCTGACGCGCATCAACGGCCTGTTCCGCCATGGCTGGCTGATTGCGCCCGCAGTCGTCGACGAAGCCTTGGCGCAGGCATTTAACAATGGCCCCTTAATCCGGTCCTAGGCCACTATGAGCATCATCAGAATATTTTTCAACGGGCAGGCACACGACGTCGACCAGGGGCTCACCCTCGACGCCGCACTGCACACCTACGCCCAGAAATCCATCGAAGCGGGCGACCCCATCGCCACCGCCGTCAACGGCCGCCATGTGTCCAGACAGGCACGCAGCAGCGTGATTCTGGCCGACCAGGACGCCATCACTACATTCGAACCCATTACCGGAGGCTAACCCAGATGTCCTGGTCCATTGCCGGCATAACGCTGGAAAGCCGTTTTTTTCTCGGTACGGCGGGTTACCCCTCACCCCTGGTGCTCGAACAAGCCATCCAGGCGTCGGGAGCGCAGGTCGTCACCGTAGGCTTGAAGCGCCAAATGGCGCAAAGCGGCAGCGCGAAGGGAGGGGGCGATGAGGCGTCCTCAAACGGCGGGCAGTCTTTCTTTCGGCTGATCAAGCAAAGTGGCGCCCACCTGCTGCCCAATACGGCTGGCTGCCACACGGCCGCCGAGGCCATCGCACTGGCGCATATGGCTCGCGAGGTCTTCGACACCCGCTGGCTCAAGCTTGAAGTCATCGGGGATCAATACACTTTGCAGCCCGACCCTTTCGAGCTGGTCCGTGCCGCCACCGAGCTGGTCAAGGCAGGTTTCGAAGTATTCCCGTACTGTACGGATGATCTGGTCACGTGCCAGCGCTTGCTGGATGCCGGCTGCCGCGTTCTCATGCCTT
Organism: Allopusillimonas ginsengisoli; assembly: GCF_004153455.1. Classification (GTDB taxonomy): domain Bacteria; phylum Pseudomonadota; class Gammaproteobacteria; order Burkholderiales; family Burkholderiaceae_B; genus Allopusillimonas; species Allopusillimonas ginsengisoli. The sequence continues at coordinate 74,933 of NZ_SDQE01000003.1, forward strand.
GGGGAGCCCCCATCGGTTCGGGCCAGGGTCTGATCAACCCTTATGCGCTGCGCACCCTGCGCGACCGCATTACGGATGTCCCGCTCATCATCGATGCAGGCATCGGATCGCCCATGGACGCCATGCAGGCCATGGAGCTCGGCTTTGACGCTGTATTGCTCAATTCGGCAGTCTCGCAGGCGCACGACCCGGTGCTCATGGCCGAAGCCTTCAAGCTGGCAATCGAGGGCGGCCGCAAAGCCTGGCAAGCCGGTATCATGGCGGAACAGGATATGGCCGTGGCCACCACACCTGTCACCGGACGGCCGTTTGTGCTGTAGTACACCAATGCAAGCTTAGCCGCCGCCAGTGGTACGCAGCCTAGAGCCGCTCAGGCTTGAGCAAGGCCTATTCGCGCAAGACTGGCGTCAAAGCACAATGGAATTACTGGTGGTCACCCCGATGGCAGTCGCTGGCCGCGTGGGAATATGGGCGTCAGAAGCATCGCACGCGCACCCATCTGGACCACCGTGGCCATTTGGCCAGCCTGTCTTTCTTGTTCTATCCCACCGACAGCCAGTACTGGCTGTTCGGCCATGACATCCAGGTGCAGACTGGCACCAGGGATGCCAGTGACAGCTTTCAACAAGTGGGCCTGCGCGCGGCGTGGGGACAGACTTGGACATCGGGGTTGGGCTCGCGTATCAATGCGCAGATCAACACCGATACCCATTTCTGAGCTCTCGCCAAACCGGAACAAAAAAAGCCAGCCAACATATCGTGGCTGGCTTTCTTGGCATCAGGACATTTGCCCGCGCCACGCCCTGGCAGGGCACCCTGCTACTGGGCTTCGCGCGCCATGCGGCGACGCTCGTGCTCCTGCAAATACCGCTTGCGCAGACGAATGGACTTGGGTGTGACCTCCACCAGCTCATCATCCGAAATAAACTCGACCGCGTACTCCAGCGACATGCGGATGGGCGGCACCAAATCAATGTGTTCGTCCTTGCTGGTGGTACGGATATTGGTGAGCTTCTTTTCCTTGATGGGGTTGACCACGAGATCGTTGTCCCGGCTGTGAATGCCAATAATCATGCCTTCATACAGCGCTTCGCCAGGGCTGACAAACATACGCCCGCGATCTTGCAGCTTCCATAATGCGTACGCCACAGCCGCACCGTCGTCCTGACTGATAAGCACGCCGTTGCGGCGTTCGCCAACGCCACCTTCGCGCATCGGCGCGTAGTCGTCAAAAATATGGCTCATCAGGCCAGTTCCGCGAGTAAGGGTGAGAAACTCGCTTTGGAAACCAATCAGGCCACGGGCAGGAATACGGTACTCGAGGCGGGTACGGCCACGCCCGTCAGCCTGCATATCCTGCAGATCGCCCTTGCGGCGGCCCAACTCTTCCATGACTGCGCCCTGGTGTCCGTCTTCAACATCCACGGTCAACAGCTCATAGGGTTCATTGCGTACGCCGTCAATTTCCTTGATCAGTACTTGCGGGCGCGAAACAGCCAGCTCGTAGCCTTCGCGGCGCATGTTTTCGATCAGAATCGTAAGATGCAATTCGCCCCGTCCGCGAACTTCGAACACCATGTCGTCATCGGTGGGGTTCACGCGCAACGCCACGTTGGACTTGAGTTCTCTCTCGAGCCGATCGCGCAGTTGACGGCTTGTGACGAACTTGCCTTCGCGGCCCGCCAATGGCGACGAATTGACCATGAAATTCATGGTCAGGGTCGGCTCGTCGATGCGCAGCATGGGCAGCGCTTCTTGCACGGCGGGATCCATGAGCGTGCACCCTATCCCGATATCCTCGATACCGTTGATGAGTACGATATCTCCGGCCTGCGCCTCATCGACCAGAACGCGCTCCAGGCCGTGAAACTGCAGTACCTGGTTGATACGGCCCTTGAAAGACTCCCCTTCTGGTCCAAACTTGACGACAACATCCTGGCCCGCCCTCACCTTGCCGCGATTGACCCGGCCAATGCCGATCTTGCCGACGTAGCTGCTGTAATCCAGCGAGATGATCTGCAGTTGCAGGGCACCATTGACGTCGTCTTCGCGCTGAGGAACATATTTAAGTATGGCTTCGAACAACGAGCGCATATCGCCTTCACGCACATCGTCGGTCAGTCCCGCATAGCCTGCCAGCCCAGAGGCAAAAATCACAGGAAAGTCGAGCTGTTCTTCGGTGGCGCCAAGCTTGTCAAACAGATCGAAGGTGGCATTGATGACGTGATCTGGCCGGGCGCCCGGACGGTCGATTTTGTTCACAACCACGATGGGCTTCAGGCCCAGGGCCAGTGCCTTGCGGGTAACGAATCGCGTCTGGGGCATGGGGCCTTCGACTGCGTCCACCAGCAGCAGCACGCCATCCACCATGGACAGCACACGCTCCACCTCGCCGCCAAAGTCGGCGTGACCCGGGGTGTCGATGATGTTGATGTGTGTGCCTTCGTATTCGACCGCACAGTTTTTGGAAAGAATCGTGATGCCGCGTTCTTTCTCGATATCGCCCGAATCCATTACACGCTCGGATACTTGCTGGTTGTCACGGAATGTGCCGGACTGACGCAGCAGTTGGTCGACCAGGGTAGTCTTGCCGTGGTCGACGTGGGCGATGATCGCCACATTGCGCAAAGCGCGATTCATAGTTCTTCCTTCTGTTTGATAGTTGCTGGCAGGAGGCCGGCGGGCACAGCATCAAGCGGTATCAAGACGGACTGCGGTCCGGACATGGCCTGGAGGGCTTCAAGCCCTATGGCGTCTTCGACGACAAAGGGCCCTACCCGCGTGCGCCGCAGCGCTGCCAGATGGGCATGGCATCCGAGCACTCGCCCGATGTCCTGGGCCAGAGTGCGTATATACGTGCCTTTGCTGCATTCCACGAAAACATCTGCGCGCAGCCCTTCGAGCCGCAGCAGTTCAAGCTTGTGAATCAACACCCGCCGAGGCGGCCTTTCGAGCTCGATGCCTTGCCGTGCATACTTGTACAACGGCTTGCCATCGCGTTTCAGCGCCGAATGCATGGGCGGAATCTGCTCGATTTCGCCCCGGAAGCGCGTCAGCACGGACTCGAGCTCCGCATGTGCAATACCCGTGAAACCTGCGTCCGCCGTCGCGACAATATTGCCGGTCAAGTCTCCGCTGTCAGTCTCTTCACCGAACTGAAGGGTTGCGACATAACCTTTGTCGGCCTCGAGCATGCTGCCCGAAATTTTGGTCGCCTTGCCCAGGCAACATACCAGCAGCCCGGTTGCAAACGGATCGAGCGTGCCGGTATGGCCCGCCTTGCGGGCATCCAGCGCGCGCTTGGCGCGCTGCAGCGCGTGGTTGCTGGATAGTCCTTCTGGTTTGTCCAGCAACAGGACACCGTCGAGCATCTGCCCGCGTCGGGAAGCCATCGTTCATGAATCCATGTAAAAACGACAGCCCCTTAGGGCTGTTCGTCGGGGTCCTCGGGTTCCGAGGGCTTGAAAGTTTCGTCGTTGGGGCGGTTGGCCCGATCGATAAGCCGCGACAGTTCAATGCCGCGGGCAAGCTGGTCATCGTGGATGAAGCGCAGCGTAGGGACGGTGTGAATATGCAGCAGCTTGAACAGCAACGAGTGGAGCCAGCCGGCTTTTTCGGTAAGCACGGCGGTGGCCGCCTCGGGCTCGGCGCCCATGACCGTAAAGTACACCTTGGCGTGCGCGTAGTCAGCCGACAGATCAACGCCTGTGAGCGTGATCAGGCCAGCGCGGGATACATCGACCTCGCGCTGTATGAGGCTGGCCAGATCCTTCTGGATCTGGTCTGCCAGCCTCGTGTTGCGGCCCGGGTTGGGCTTGGATTTATGACGACCCATAATTTACAGTGTCCGGGCGATCTCTTTGATTTCGAAGAACTCAAGCTGATCGCCGATTTCGATGTCGTTGTTGCCCCTGAGGGTAATACCGCAATCAAAGCCAGACTTGACCTCCTTGACGTCATCCTTGAAGCGACGCAGCGATTCAAGCCCGCCCGTCCACTGGACCACGTGATTGCGCAGCAGACGTACCTGCGCATCGCGACGCACCACGCCGTCGATGACCATGCAGCCGGCAATATTGCCGATGCGAGACACGCTGAAGACTTCGCGGATTTCGGCGGTGCCGATGACTTCTTCGCGTTTCTCGGGCGCCAACATGCCGGACAACGCGTTGCGAACCTCGTCTACCGCATCGTAAATAATGTTGTAGTAACGCAGGTCGATGCCGTTGTTATCGGCAAGCTTCTTGGCGCTTTGTTCTGCACGTACGTTGAACCCGATAATGACGGCATGTGACGCAATGGCCAGGTTGACGTCGCTTTCGGAGATGCCCCCGACAGCGGCGTGCACGACCTGCACGCGGACTTCGTCGGTAGACAGTTTGACCAGGGAAGACACCAGTGCTTCCTGCGAGCCCTGAACGTCTGTCTTGACGATGAGCGCCAGGGTTTGCACACCGTCGCCAATGTTGTCGAACATGGACTCGAGCTTGGCGGCCTGCTGCTTGGCCAGCTTGACGTCGCGGAACTTGCCCTGACGAAACAGTGCGATCTCGCGGGCCTTGCGCTCGTCGACCATGCCAATGACCTCGTCTCCCGCGGCGGGAACTTCGGTCAGGCCCTGTATTTCGACAGGTATGGAAGGGCCAGCGCTGGTGATGGGCTTGCCGGACTCGTTGAGCATGGCACGCACACGACCGTAGCTGGCGCCTGCCAAAATGGCATCGCCGCGCTTGAGCGTGCCGCTTTGAACCAGGACGGTAGCCACCGGGCCACGGCCTTTGTCCAGGCGGGCTTCGATGACAATCCCCTTGACCGGTGCGTCCACGGGCGCCTTGAGCTCGAGAATTTCGGCCTGCAACAGCACGTTTTCAAGCAAGTCGTCGATGCCTTCGCCGGTTTTGGCGGAGACACCGATAAAGGGCACATCGCCACCATACTCTTCGGGCACCACTTCTTCAGCGACCAGTTCCTGCTTGACGCGCTCGGGGTTGCCCTCGGGCTTGTCTATCTTGGTGATGGCGACGACCAGCGGCACATTGGCCGCCTTTGCGTGATGAATGGCTTCCTTGGTCTGGGGCATGACGCCATCATCAGCTGCCACCACCAGAATAACGATATCAGTGGCCTTGGTACCGCGGGCACGCATAGCCGTAAAGGCCTCGTGTCCCGGGGTATCCAGGAAGGTAACCATGCCGCGTTCGGTCTTGACGTTATACGCACCGATATGCTGCGTGATTCCGCCGGCTTCGCCCGATGCCACCTTGGTGCGACGCAGGTAATCCAGCAGCGAGGTCTTGCCGTGGTCGACGTGGCCCATCACGGTCACCACAGGAGCGCGCGCGACCGATTCTGCTTCTGGGCCTTCGACCGTATCCAGGAAGGCTTCGGGATCATCCAGCTTGGCCGCAATGGCCTTGTGGCCCATTTCCTCGACCATAATCATGGCGGTTTCCTGATCCAGAACCTGATTGATGGTGACCATCTGGCCCAGCTTCATGAGATGCTTGATGACCTCGGATGCCTTGATGGACATTTTGTGGGCGAGATCGGCGACGGAAATGGTTTCCGGCACGTGCACTTCGCGCGAGATGAACTCGACGGCCTGAACTTCCTTGCGTTCCGGTTGCGCATTGCGGCCGCGTCCACGGGCGCCCTTGCCGCCCTTGCCTGCCTTGCCGCCGGCCGCACGCCAGCCATCGCGGCTTGGTGCCGCTGGCGGGGCATCGGCCCGGGCTGCCGGCTTCTTGCGGCCGCTTTCGTCGGTCCAGGAAGAAGAAACCTCGGTTGCCTTGATGACTTTCTTGACCTCGCCGGTCGCCTTGGCGTCTTTCTTGCCTTTGGCGCCCGCAGGCTTGTGCAGCGTTCCGGAAATCCCTTGCGGATCGGGCTCGGGCGCTTTCAGAACCTTGCGTGGTCGATGCAGCATTTCACGCAGGGCAGCGGCTTCCGCCTCGGCAGCGCGCCGGGCGCGCTCACGATCCGGATCGCCCGCCGGCGCGGCGCGGCGCGTGCCGGGACGTTCAACCCGCGACGGGCTCTTCTCGCCTGGCTTGGCCGGACTGGCCTTGACCGCCTCGGCCTGATCGGCGGGACTGTTCTTGGCTGGCGTATCGTCTTCTGCTTTGGCAGGCGCTTCCGCCTCGGCGGCAGGTGCGTCCTGCTCTGCCTCAGCCTGGGATACGGGTTCGGTCGCTGGCGTCTGGACAGCGTCAGCCTGCACCGGCGCAGCCGGCTCGGCGTTGTCAGCCGCCTCTACGTCGGGCTGAGCCGCCGGGGCCGCCTCTTGAGGCGCCGGCGCTGCACTGGCTGGAGCAGGGTCGGCGTCAGTGGCTTCGGCGGCCTGGGGCGGAACATCCGTCTCGGCCTCCGGGGACGCGACGGGCGACGCCGCTTCCGCCATGTCGACAGGCGTGCTGGTGCTTTCCGCGGGGGTTGCGGATGCGGCATCGGGCGCCGCAACGGCTGCATCCACCTCGGCAGACGCTTGCTGCGCGATGTCGGGGACTGCATCGTCCTGCACTTCGACCTCGACGTCGGCTTCGGCCTGCGTTCTTGCCTCGGCCGCGAGCTCTGCGGGATCGCGCTTGACAAACACGCGCTTCTTGCGCACCTCTACCTGAATCGTGCGCGAACGGCCCGAGCCGTCAGCCTGCCGGATTTCGGAAGTCTGGCGACGAGTCAGCGTGATCTTCTTGCCCTCATTTCCACCATGAGCGCGACGCAGCGAATCAAGTAGTTTCGCCTTGTCCGCGTCGGTGACGACATCGTCGACCGACCTGAGTTCAACACCCGCGCCACGCAACTGCTCCAGCAGTACGTTCGCAGGCATTTTCAGTTCAACAGCGAACTGGGCGACGGTGTTACTTGGCATTCGACTCTCTCTTGCTTTTTCAGCTACTTATTCAATAAACACACCCTGACTTGCACGGTACATATGCGTCAGGCCTCGTCGTCAAACCAATGGGCTCTTGCGCGCATAATCATCTGGCTGGCATCCTCGCTGGACAGGCCGGTGATCTCGGCCAGTTCATCGGTAGACAGCTCAGCCAGATCATCCAGGGTGAGCACTTCGTTATCGGCCAGACGGGTGACAAGCTCCGGCGTGATTCCTTCAACCTCAAGCAGATCCTGCGCCACGGACTGCGCCCGCTCTTCCTGGGCGATTGCCTCGGTGAGCAGCGCGTTGCGTGCGCGGGTGCGCAGCTCGTTGATCGTGTCTTCGTCGAAGGCTTCGATCTCGAGCAGTTCCTGAATGGGCACATAAGCGATTTCTTCGAGCCCGGTAAAGCCTTCGTCGATGAGAATGTCGGCGACTTCTTCGTCGACATCCAACTTGGCGATGAAGGTCTGGCGCAGCACGGAACGCTCTTCTTCCTGGCGGTTCTGGCTTTCCTCGGGCGTCATGATGTTGATCTGCCACCCCGTCAGTTCGGAGGCCAGGCGCACATTTTGCCCGCGGGCGCCAATGGCCTTGGGCAGGTTTTCGGCATCGACCACGACATCCATGGCGTGCTTGTCTTCGTCGACCACGATGGATTCGACGTTGGCAGGCGCCAGTGCGCCAATAACGAACTCGGCCGGATCTTCGGCCCACAATACGATATCGACCTGTTCGCCACCCAGCTCGTTGCGCACGGCGGTGACGCGCGAGCCACGCATGCCCACGCAGGTGCCGATGGGATCGATACGCTTGTCGTAGGCGACCACGGCAATCTTGGCGCGAATGCCGGCATCACGCGCGGCTGCCTTGATTTCGAGCAGACCCTGCTCGATTTCGGGGACTTCGTTTTCGAATAGCTGCCGAATGAATTCAGGCGCGGTACGAGACAGGATGACCTGCTGGCCGCGGGCGGCATGGTCAACCTTGAGCACCCAGGCGCGAACGCGATCACCCACGCGGATATTCTCTTTGGGGATCATTTCGTTGCGAGGCAGCCGGGCTTCGATCTTGCCAGTTTCGATAATGGCATCGCCCTTGTCCATGCGCTTGACCGTGCCGGAAACGATGGTTTCACCACGCTCCAGGAAGTCGTTGAGCACCTGCTCGCGCTCGGCGTCCCGAATTTTCTGGAGAATGGCCTGCTTGGCGGCTTGCGCGCCGATACGGCCGAATTCCTCGGGTTCGAGGGATTCCTCGATATACTCGCCTACCTCGATACCCGGAACGATATCCTGGGCATCGGAATAGAGTTCCTGCTGATCAGGCTCCTGCAGGCCGGCATCGTCGGGCACCACCAGCCAGCGCCGGTAGCCTTCGTGCTCCCCAGTGTCGCGATCTATGGTGACACGGATATCGGCATCTTCCTTGAAGCGCTTTTTCATGGCAGACGCCAGAGCGCTTTCCAGCGCGCCGAATACAACTTCGCGCTCAACGTTTTTTTCACGCGCTAAGGCGTCAACCAGCAAAAGAATTTCGCGACTCATCGCTTTCTACCCTTGAAATCGAGAATGGGGTCCAATTTGGCACGATCAACGTCGTCGAAGGAAAAGTTCAATGACTTGCCTTCGCCAGACGCCTCTTCGAGTTCGAGGCTGAACAGGGGATTGGATGCCTGGACATCTCCATCCTGGGACACGCGCAATATGCCGACGAATACCTTGCGATTATCCACAGCAGCGCGCAGCTTTACCTCGATGCGCTCGTTGGCAAACCGGATAAAATCGGCAACTCGCTTGAGGGGCCGGTCGATGCCAGGCGAACCCACCTCGAGACGCTTGTAGTCGATGTTTTCTACTTCGAACACACGGGACAGCTGTCGGGAGACCTGCTCACAGTCTTCGATCCTGACCCCCTCGGGGCGATCGATCGTGACACGCAAGAGCCCGAGCGGCGCGCGCTCCACGTCTATCAGCTCGAGGTCCGAGCCGGCCAGCGCCTCTTGTGTCAAAGTAAAAATATCCGCCATAAAATCCAAAAAAAAATGGGCTGTACGCCCCAGCCCACTGTTATCACGCCGCGCACAATGGGCCTGCCAGGCAGGCCCAGCACGACATTCATGCCTGTTGCCCCGACTTGCCACCACATGACGCATTCGAAAATGTGCCGCTACTATTGTTAGCCAAGGCTGTTGCATGACAAAAACAATATAGCTGTAAAGCCCTACATTCTAACAGAAAACTGGAAATTTTCCTGTAGTGTCTAGGCCTTACATGCAAAATGCAACACAGTTGAGCGGCTCGGAGTGATTTTAGTCGTAACAATGCTTGCGAGACCGCCCGCAGCCCCATCCAGACCGGCCCTGTTCTCCGGCCGGGCAAGACTGCCCGCACCCCGCCGCAACACCCGCTTTATGCTAACGACCCCGGCCACCGCCCAGCTTGCCCAGGTGCGACTCGTGCGCTGAAGCACCACGCGGCTGCCAGTCGTCACCTTGCGCACCGCCTGACCTTCCCCGGGGCGCATTGCCGCTCTTGGGTTTGCCTGGCTTTCGGCCCGGCCCGCCATTCTTGCGGCCTGCGCCCTTAGGCGCGCCGGGCTTGCCCTGACCACCTTTGGGAGCCTGCTCGCCACCAGGACGGTTCCCTCCCGGCCCGCGGCGGCGCTGCTCGCCGCCTGCCGCGCCACCCTGGCCGCCATGCGCCTTGCGCGCGCCTTTTCCTCGCGAGTCCGCCGTGCCGGAAATGGGATGACCGTTGGCCAGCCCGCCACTGAACATCAATCCCGTTCCATAGGGATCTGACGGATAGGTTTCGTGCACCGTGCCCGCGACCTTGCGGCCACCGGAAAGCTTTCCGCGACGGCTGACCTTCGCGCCGTTCATGCCATTGCGCTCCAGCGTGCCAAAGCCGGGCGGCAAGGCGCTGTCATGCGACAACGGCTGGCGCTCGTAACGACCGCGCCCAGACACGCCGTCGCCGTCATCGTCGCGCAACAATCCCAGCTGCAGCATCAGCGCGGTAACCAGATTGCTGTCCAGCTCCTCCCAACGACCCCGGCGCAGATTGCGCGGCAACACGACTTCGCCGAAGCGCGTACGGATAAGACGGCTCACCGTCACGCCAGCCGCCTCGAACATACGGCGAACCTCACGATTGCGGCCTTCTTTGAGCGTAACGCGATACCAGCGATTGCTGCCCTCGCCGCCTAGATAATCGAGCGAACCAAAACTCGCCATGCCATCCTCGAGTTGAACGCCCTTGAGCAGGCTGGCTTTCTGGTCGTCGCCCAGCTCTCCCAGCACCCGCACCGCGTACTCGCGTTCGGCGCCATAACGTGGATGCATCAAACGATTGGCCAGATCACCGGAGGTTGTCAGGATGAGCAGACCCTCTGTGTTCAAGTCCAACCGCCCTACGGACAGCCATTTGCCCATGCGCATTTTCGGCAGGCGCGCAAACACGGTCGCACGCCCTTCTGGATCGTCGTGGCTGACAATCTCGCCAGCGGGCTTGTGATACAGGATAATGCGCGGCGGTTTCTTGGCATTCGGCCTGGCTACAGGCCGGCCATTGACCCGCACCAGATCGTTTTGGCCGACTCGCTGCCCGATATGCGCAGGCTCGCCATTGACCGAGACACGACCCGCAATGATGAGTTCTTCCATTTCGCGGCGCGAGCCAACACCGGCCTCCGCCAGCACCTTGTGCAGCTTGGGCATCAGGGCTTCGCTGCTCAGGTATTTGTCCAGGCGCTGACGCATCTGCGCGGCACCATCAAGGTAAGCCAGCGCCATGTCAGCATCTTTTTCATTCTCAACTTGGTTGGTGCGACGACCATTCCGTCCGCGATGCTTGCCGTGCTTGGCGTCACCCGGGCCTTGCTCGCCAGGCAGCGCATCCGGAGCAGTACCGCCCGATGCGGCGGCATCCGGCGCAAAGCGGGCGTCTCTGCCCGGCTTTCCCCTGCGCTGGCCGCGGCCTTGTTTGCCCAGGGAGGCCGGGGCCTGGCCTTCACTCGCCTCGGCCGCGCCGGCGCCTGCCGCGGGATCCCCAATGGCGGCGTCTGTCGAAACGGCATCGCTATTCGCGTCACCACGACGCCGGCGGAAAGGCGTGCGGAGCTTGCGGCCTCGGCCTCGCGCGCCTGCGTTCCTCTCATCGCGTTGACCCACGTATTCAGCGGCGTTGTCGCTCTGTCCGGCACGCTCGTCAAGGCTGCCGCCGCCCTGCCCCGATCCGACCTGAGCAACCGTCTCCACAGGCGGCATCACCGGCGATGGCACAGCCGGCATGTCCGCCCCCGCCGATTGATCGCGCTGGCCGCCGCTCGCAGCCGATTCGACCGGGAGGCTCTGAGTGGGCTGGGCTTGTGCGGGCTGGTTGTGCGTCGCGACTGCCTCGCTGTTCTGCGCTGGCGCGCTCTTGACGCGCGGACGTCGAGTCGCCGCCGCCTTCTTCGCCACGGGCGCCGGCTCCACGGCAGGCGCCTTGCCTGGCTCGTCGCCATCCACCTGTTTGCTGGCGGTGCGCGGCCGGCGTGTCGTTGTCTTTGTGGCTGAGTCCGACTCCTCTGCATTCGCCTTGGCCCGTGTACGTTTCACGGCGGGTGGCTGCTCAACGGCAACCTCTCCAGCAGCGGCCGCAACAGATCCTGCGTCTGCCGCCTTGGGCTTGGCACGCTTGCGCGGCGCAGGCTTCGGACTGTCTTTTGCGGCAGGCTCCGGCACATCGGTCTCGCTCTTTGCCTTTGACTTCACAGCCGCTGTTTTCTTGACGGAGCGTTTGGCCGGGGCCTTTTCCGCGACGTCTGAACCGGCGGTCGCGGCTGACGCAGCGCCACTGGCAGGCGCTACGGCTGCCTCATCCGCAGTCTTCTTGCGCCTGCCGCGGGTTGCCGTCTTGGCCGGCGCCACGGTATCCGCACTGGCGCTGCTTTTTGCATCGCTAAAAGGCAGGTCGTATTGATCGTTCGATTCAGTCATTTTGTTTTAGGTACTCCGTTTGTATCTCTTCGTGCTGCCCGGCTTGTTCAATGCCGGCCTCATTCATTGTTGTAGTGTCAGTGTCTTCCAGTGCCGCGACGACCATCCGTTCGTCATCGGGCTGTTCGCCATCCGGCGACGCGTCATTGGCAGAAATGCCGGCGAACTGCTCATCCTCGACCTGCTGCGTCGCTACTGCACGCGAGGCCACGTCATCATCGCCTTGCCCGCCGGCGTGCTCCTCAGGCAACGCCTCCTGCACAGCGCCAGCATGCTGGCCATCTTCCATTGTCTGGCCTGTGTCAGTGCCTTGACCTGGATCGGCAGCCTGATCCGGCGCAACGTCCGGAACGACTTCCAGTTCGAGGCCCGCCAGCGCCACGACCGCGTCCTGGGACTCAAGCTCAGGCAACTCGTCCAGCGCCTTCAGGCCCAGATCGTCCAGAAACTGCCGTGTTGTGCCCAGCAAGGCCGGACGCCCTGGCGCATCGCGATGACCCAGAACCTCAATCCAGCCCCTGTCCTCCAGCGTCCGCACGATCTGGGATGAAACGGTGACACCGCGAATGTCTTCGATATCGCCACGAGTAACGGGTTGCCGCCAGGCAATAATGGCAAGCGTTTCAAGCACAGCCCGGGAATATTTGGGCGGCCTTTCAGGATTCAATTGAACCAGGAATCGCTTCATTTCAGGCCGGCTCTGAAAACGCCAGCCCGACGCAAGGCTGACCAGCTCGAGCCCCTTGTCCTGCCATTCCTGCTGCAACGAGGCCAAATGCCCGCGCAAATCGTCATTGGTAAAGTCTTGGGTTGCAAAGAGCTTGCGCAATTCTCCAAGCGGCATGGGTTGGTCGGCGCACAAAAGCGCCGCTTCCAGCACGCGGATGATCTCTGTTTCAGTCATCAATATATATCAGCCTTGATCTGGCAGGATTTGCATGTTTTCAAAGTATGGGTTAATATTCTTTTCTTCAGACGCGGGGTGGAGCAGTCTGGCAGCTCGTCGGGCTCATAACCCGAAGGTCACAGGTTCGAATCCTGTCCCCGCAACCAGTATTCCAGATGGGCCGGTTAAGCTAAACAGCGACCGGCCCATTTTATTTGCTGTCGTGCTTGCAAACGCTACAGGGCGGCCATACCAACCGCGCAGCACAACCCAGGATCGCGCGCAAACCGCACCCAGCACTGCATGCGCCAACTTGGCGCAGCTTTTGATGAAACCGTAAATATGCGGAATATCAGCCATTATTCGCGTTAGATAAGCAGGTTGCCCAGGATTGCCGTCATTGGTCATTGGTCATAGGCCGAATGTGGCTACCTGCGAGAGCGGCAGCTAGACTGCTGTGAGAATGTTACCTCGCGCTTTCGGCGAACCCGGGCAGACAAACCGAATGAACGGTGTCCCGACATCGCGATAAGCGTTTGCGCAAAGATTGTTCAATTTATAATTCAACGGTTCAAGAGCAAAGTCTTTGAACCGGGCCAGCAGGTGCCTGGTCGTGTTGATCTGGTAAAAACCAAAATGGGCGTGGGCAGCCAGGCTTCTGGCCGTTCGCCCTTCCTGTGGCGTACTAATCCAATTACACCATCAGCTTGTCCGCAATGCAACAGTTCCCAGAGGTAAGTTGCTGTCAGGCGACACCAATTCAGCACATTTCGGCAGAATCGCCAGAACTTTGGCCTGTATTTCCATGTTGGCGGCACTCAAAAACGTCATCACCAGGACCGAATCAACCGAAATAGCCCGCCCCACCACGTCCGGATCCAAGGCAACTGACTCGTGCGCAATCGCCCTCTCTTCAAGCGCGAGCGCCTCCAAAGGGTACAACTGCCCGTGCACGCAACGTACTCTCCAGGCCCGGGCGTCTCTGGCAAAGCGCAATACGCCACGCACCTGAAGCAACCCCAGTGTCGTATCGTCTTTCAAACTGTCCAGCGCCAGCATCACCTCTGCGCGCGCCACGGGCACCGGCCAGCGTACCATCAGCACCTGGAATCCGGCAGGCATGGCGCGGACGTAGCGCGCAGCTGCCGAGCCTGGCCCGACATCGGCGCCGTGGCTGCGCGCAGCCGCCCGAAGCCCGCCTCCCTTCCATAGGCTGGGCCGTGCAGACGACGTGATTCCCGATGGCATGCCCGGATGGCCCCAATCCGCGATCGTGCCTGCCAGCAAGGCGTCGCCGACGCGGGGATCGTCAGCCATCAGCACCGCTGCGTCCGGGTTCACGCCTCGCAAGCAAAGACCGAGGCTGGCCATCGCAGCGCTATCCGCAAGATTGGCGTCTTCAATGACCAACGCATTGGCCAGAACGGCCTGCCTCAGTGCAGCGGCCTGCCCATGAAGGACGCACAGACCTTGCACAGCGTTCACAACCGTGACACAACCGCCATAGACATATCGGTCTCGCAAAAAAGCGTCATACTGCAGGGTGTACATGATGGGCGCCGGATCCTCATCCCCGGCGACTTCAATCAGCACCCGCGTAAAAGCAGGGGTTTTGCGGTGCAAGGCATCAAGAAACAATGCACGCAGGGCGTGAACGAGCTCGCCGCTCACGGCACAGCATAGACAGCCGCCCGCTTTGATGGCGACCTTGCTGCTTAATGTGCTGACACGCGCGCCCTGCACACTCCCCGACCCCGCCGAATGACTGAGCACGATGCTGGACGCCCGCGCCGCACCCGCCTGGGCAGCCAGCACGCGATTGAGCAAGGCCGTCTTGCCGCTGCGCTGAGCGCCGGCGATCACGGTAACCGGTATTTTGCTGCCCAAGTCGACGCTCCTGTTTCAATACCTCTGCGGCAAGCCAAGAGGAGTAACGCTATCATAGCCCTGGTGCCCCTCGGACCGGGCGCTGTGTATTTCCATCAATCGCCAGCCACTCTCACAGCCGTGCCCATTACTTTTACATTAAGCAGCAAGCTCGATAGCATCGACCCCCAGCAGTGGAATGCGCTGGCAGGGCCTGAACCCTTTCTGCAGCATGCGTTTCTGCTGGCGCTCGATCAGACAGGCTGTGCGACGCGGCGTACTGGCTGGTCACCGGAATATCTGCTGATGCATCGTGACGGCGCGCTGGTCGGCGCCATGCCCCTGTACCTGAAGTCCCATTCTCGCGGGGAATACGTGTTCGACCACGCCTGGGCGCGCGCCTTTGAAGAGCACGGCTTGCCTTACTACCCCAAGCTGCTCTGCGCCGTTCCATTCACGCCCGTGCCCGGCCCACGCCTGCTAGCCAGTGAACACGACGACCGCGTGGCGCTTGCACGACATGCCATTCAGATCGCCAGGCAGAATAATATTTCATCGCTGCACATCCTGTTTCCTGCGGAAACCGACCAACCCGCGCTGGCGCAGGCGGGCTATATGTTTCGCGAGAATGTGCAGTTTCACTGGTTCAACCGCGGCTACCGCACGCTGGATGATTTTCTCGCAAGCCTGAATCAGCAGAAACGAAAAAAACTGAAGCAGGACAGCAAAAAAACGATGCAGGCCGGCGTGAGCTTTCGATGGCTAAGGGGAGCGCAGATCGACGCCCAGGCGCTCTCTTTTTTCTATCGCTGCTACCAGCAAACCTATCTCGAACACGGCAACCTGCCCTACCTGAACCAGGATTTCTTCGAACGCCTGTACCGCACACTGCCCGACGCCCTGGTTATTATCCAGGCCGAGCGCGAAGGCGAGCCTATCGCATCGGCCTTGAATCTGCTCGGGAACAATACGCTCTACGGCCGCTACTGGGGCAGTGTGGCCTTTGTTCCCGGCCTGCACTTCGAAACCTGCTATCTGCAGGGGATCGCGTTTTGCATACACCATGGCATCGCGTCGTTCGAAGGTGGCGCGCAAGGGGAACATAAACTGTCGCGAGGCATGCTGCCGGTCAGGACCCGGTCCGCGCACTGGATATCGGATCAACGATTCTCTGCCGCTATCGACGACTATCTGGCACGCGAAACGCCCGCCGTAGACGCCTATATTGAAGCCTTGCACGATCACAGCCCTTACCGCAAACAAGACGGCGGCTAGCATCCCAGACATCCGGTCGGGGGGGGTTGGGGGCGCGGGTCAGACCATCGCCGCGTCGTTACCAGACTGCAAAGAACAGCACCCAGGCAAGGCAGAACGGCACAACGCCCAGTGACGCCAGACCAACAGCAGACAGGCGCCGGACCACGCCGCACCCGCCCGTGCCGCTGACCCGCCACAGCAGGCGCACGCTCCATGCCAAGGCCAGCCCCAGAAAGGTGAAACGCACACCCAGCGCCCAGGACGTCGACATGCCTTCGTGCTGGAGCAGGGTCAGTGTCGTGGCCGACAGCCCCAGGAATACGCCTACCCCTGCGGCAGGAATCAACGCCTGGGCCAACCTGTCCAGACCAACGCGCACCTGCAACGGCGCGCCCGACGCATCGCGCACAACAGGCGCCGCGGAAGCTGGCGGGGCGCCTGTCAAGCACCGGCTGGCCAACCATAGCCCCAGATAAACTGCCCCGCCCACGAACAGGGCAGCGCCAAAGATAAACACAAGAATGACCTCCGCATCCAGCCAACTGAAGGTGTCGTTGGCGTCGGGATAATGGGTCAGGATGAACCACGGCGCGTTCTGTGCCAGCGGCCAGTAAATGTCATGCTCAACCAGCCAGGTCGCCTGTGCCTGCTTGAGCGTCACAAACCACGGGCTGGCGCTCCATAGGAACGCCCCCACCGCCAGCCCCATCAAACCGAACACGATAAGGGCCGTCTGCCAGTGATCGCCCGTCTCGACATGCACGACTTCGGTCTCGGGCGAACGGGGTGTGAGCTGTATCGCGCCACGATAGTCACTGCAGCGACCACACATGTGGCAGTCCGCCGCGCCTTTCATATGACGCAGCGGCACCAACGGCGCACAGTTGATGGCCTCCGTGCGTCGCTCGGGATGGCGCCACGCCGCTTCACTCACTTTGTAGTGCCAGGGAGCCAGCTTGGCCAAAAGCTGAAAAACGCCATTGACCGGACAGAGGTACTTACACCAAACCCGTTTATTGCGTCCATAGCGCCAACCAACAACCATCGCTGCCGCCGTGGACCCACCCAGTACTGCCAGCACAGCAAGTGGATACTGATACACACTGACCAGCTGTCCGTAAATCGTCGTGAGCGCAAAGGCCACAAAAGGCCATCCACCCCATCGCATCCACTTGGGAATGGCGCGCCCCTGGCCATGCTCGCTGGCCCACTCGCTCAGCATGCCTTCGGGACAGAACCACCCGCACCAGGCGCGTCCGAGCAAAGGCATGGACAACAGCACAAACGGCCACCAGACACCCCAGAACGCAAACTGCGCAAAGATCGTCAGGTTATTGAATACGGAGGCGCTGCGGTCCGGCAAAGGCAGCAGCGCAGGGACAATTAACAGGAACAGATAAAACGCCACGATGATCCACTGCAGCCGCCGTAGCCAGCGGGCGTGATCGCGCAAAAAATTGGCAAATCCTGTTGCCGTGGAACGCAGTGCATGACCCATGGCGCTATACCCGCGCGGACGCTGAAGCCAACCGCCCTTGCCGGGCCGCGACGCCTGCCCGCCTGAGAAGCAAATACACCCCCACCCAGTACATCGCCCAGACGATCAGCTGCATCAATGAAGGGTAGGCGCGATAGCCTGCGAAGTCGGCAAGCACTTTGCCCAGCCCGCCCTGGGTATCGAGCAGCCAGCTGCTGTCCCAGACCGGATCAATCAAGGTGGGTAAGACATCCAGTGAAATCAGGTGATCCATTCCCGACACCAGTAGCGCGCTGGCCAGCAGCAGAAGCAGGATTTCTGTCAGTTTGAAAAAACGCCGCCATGTGATGAGTTTCCCCCCGGCCTGGAGCAACCAGAACGACAACAAGGCGGCAATGAATCCGAGTACGCCAGCCCATGCAAGACTGGCTGCCGAGCCCTGCGCAACCCCCGCCATAATGGTGCCGTACAAAAAGACGACCGTCTCGCTGCCTTCACGCGCGA
Organism: Allopusillimonas ginsengisoli; assembly: GCF_004153455.1. GTDB lineage: Bacteria > Pseudomonadota > Gammaproteobacteria > Burkholderiales > Burkholderiaceae_B > Allopusillimonas > Allopusillimonas ginsengisoli. The sequence goes on from NZ_SDQE01000003.1 coordinate 92,784, forward strand.
CGGCGATGGCCACCAGCACCAATAAACCCCACCAATTGTCGCTCTGAACATCTTGGCTGGCGCCCTGCTCCAGTTCGCGCTTCAGGCCGCTCCCGTGACGCTTCATCCAGTAGACCATCTGTACAACGAGTGCGCAGGCGGCAAGCGCCATGATGGCCTGAAACCACTCCTGGCCTTCATCGCTCAGCCACGATGAGATCCCCAGCAGAACCAGCGCCAGCATGACCGCCAGGCCCAAGCCGGCCACGACGCCGCCCCACAGCCAGGGCAGCCCTTTTCGGCCTTCTGCAGAGGCGCGCAGCCATGTGTATAGAATACCCACCACCAACAGCGCTTCGACGCTTTCGCGCCATACGATAAAAGCAACTTGTTCCATTTGGCCCTGTTTGTCTAAGGCTTGGGCACGACGACCAGCGTGCCCTTGACGTCTTGATGAAAATCATCAAAGAATGGATATTCGCCGGGCCGCTTGATGGTCAGCACAACAAAGGAGCTGACGCCCGGGCCCAGTACTTTTTCCTTGCGCAGCGGCAGGCTTTCGAACTCAACGGGTTGCTGGCTTTCGTTGATCAGCTTGATCTTGAAGCGGCCGGACGGCACCTCGAGCCGTGCTGGTTCAAAGGTGCCATCAGGCTTGAACCTGAGTTCGAAGGTGGGCAGCTCGGCAGCAACGAGCGGCCCTGTGAACAAAACCGCAAGCGCGATTGCCGCTACGCGGCAACTCAGCCGTGGCATCAATAGCCACCCTTCTTGCCGGTGCCGGCGAAGACGAATTCATAATCCACATCAAAAGGCTTGAACCAGGGCGCAACGCCGGTTTCCTTATCAACATGACGGCCGAAATGATTCATTGCGCTCGCCTCGGGCGAGGCGACAGAAAAGGTGAGCTTGTACTTGCCGGGGCCTTCGAGCTTGACGTTGTCGCCGTAATGAGGGCCATCGTTCGCGACCATGGGCATTAAATCGCCCTGAATGACTTTGTCGCTCCCTGCCTTTTGCAGTCGGTACTTGATATTGAGATAAGGCGCCCATGCGCCTTCAGGCAGGCCGTTCTTGTTGTCCGCCGTGGCGTGAATATCGGCCTCGAGATGCACATCCGATTCTTTTGCGGCGCGCATCATGCCTTCTGGCTCCATTTCCACCGGCTGCAGATACACCGCGGCCACTTCCAGGCCGGCATGTTCGGAAGGCTCTCCGATAGGATATTCAACCGCCGCCGCCGGCATTGCCATGCCCACCCCCAATGCCAGAATTGCCAGATGCCTATACATGCTTACGCGCTCCAATAACAAGATTCATTCTCATTATTATGAAGCACGTGGCCTTACAACCATCTGAATACAGGCCCGCGCGTCAGGGTTATTTTTTGTCGTTTCGCGGCGGCGGCGGCGCAAATGGAAATACGGAAAACACGTTGCGTGTCTGATCCTGCATCTGGTCCTGCATTTGCACGAATAGATTCTTGCTTTGATCTACATAATTGCTCATCATATTCTGCAGCACAGGGGCCTGCACATTCATGAATTGTGCCCAGGCCTCGGGACCGAACTGCGTCCCGTAAAGGCCCTTTGACTGCTCTGCCATGCGCTCCTGAATCTCCATGAAAGCCTGGATGTTCTTTTCCAGATAGGAGCCCATGACACCCTGCATTGCATGGCCATAGAAACGGATAATCTGTGACAAGGCTGTTGCCGAGAACATTGGCTTGCCACCGCTTTCTTCTTCGAGAATGATCTGCAGCAAAATACTACGCGTGAGATCTTCACCCGATTTTGCGTCAACCACTTGAAACAGCTGGGCATCCAGCACCAGTTGTTTGACATCCGAGAGCGTGATGTACGCACTGGTATGGGTATCGTACAGTCGACGGTTAGGGTATTTCTTTATAAGACGGGGCGTGCTGCTGTCTTGGGTTTGCGTCATGTCTCTGGCCAATTAGAATATTTTCATTCAAGCGACAGGAAGAGGTCGCCTTGTTAAGCTTAACCCATATGCAGCCCACCATTCAGCGAAAAATCGGCGCCGGTCGCAAAACCTGAATCATCCGACGCCAGCCACACCACCATGGCGCCGATTTCGTCGGGCGTGCCCAATCGCCTGACGGGAATCGTGGCGACGATCTTTTCCAGCACATCGGGCCGCATGGCGCGCACCATATCGGTACCAATATATCCCGGGGAAATCGTGTTGACCGTTACCCCTTTGCTGGCGACTTCCTGGGCCAGGGCCATCGTAAAGCCATGTATGCCTGCCTTGGCGGTGGAGTAGTTGGTTTGCCCGAACTGCCCTTTCTGGCCATTGACCGAGCTGATGTTGATGATCCGCCCCCACTGCCGATCTATCATTCCATCTATTACTTGCTTGGTGACATTGAAAAGGCTGTTCAGATTGGTATCGATAACTACCCTCCAGTCTTCCGCGCTCATTTTTCGGAACAGGCCATCACGGGTAATGCCCGCATTATTGACCAAAACATCAATAGGCCCTAGTTCCGACTTGACGCGATCAAAAGCCTCTACGGTGGAGTCCCAGTCTGACACGTTGCCAACGGAGGCATGAAATTTATAGCCCTGGCTGGCCTGTTCGTCCAACCATTGCTTGAAATTGCGGCTGGGGCCGCAGCCCGCCACCACCGTAAAACCTTCCCGCGCAAGCTTCTGGCAAATGGATGTTCCAATCCCCCCCATGCCACCGGTTACGTATGCGAGTTTGCTGGTCATATTGTTCTCCCTTTATGTGATCTGCCTGGATGTTTACTGTACGACCGTCACATGAGAACGGTCCATCGTTAAAATCTGATGAAAAACCTCGCTATACGGCCCTGGTCAGCGCATAACGCCCGGGAGCAGGCTCGATGAGCTGATACTTGGCATTGCCAGGCTTTGCGCGTGCCCGCACTGTCGACCCCGACTGCGAGGCCAGCCACTCGCTCCAGTCTGGCCACCAACTGCCAGGCTGCTGCCCGGCGGCCTCCAGCCATGCGGCCGGGTCGCCGTCCCTGGCCTTCCCGCCGCGGACAGATTCCTCCTCCAGGGTCCAGTAGTGCCTGCGCCCTTTGGAAGGTGGATTGATCACCCCCGCGATGTGGCCCGACGCACCCAGCACAAAACGCACAGGGCCACCGAGCAAATGGCTGCTGGCATAGGCCGCATGCCAGGGCACGATATGATCATCGTGTGACCCATAGACGTAGGCGGGCATGTCCACAGTTCCCAGGTCCAGCGCATAGCCATCCACCTTGATGCGCCCGGGTACTTTCAGATTGTTCTCAAGATAGGTATTGCGGAAATACCAGGTAAAGAAAGGCCCCGGCAGATTCGTGCCATCCGCGTTCCAATAGAGCAGGTCGAAGGGAGGAGGCACATCGCCCATGAGATAGTTGCTGGTCACGTAGTTCCAGACCAGCTCGCCAGGACGCAGAAACGAAAACGTAGTGCCGAGTTCACGAGCCGTCATCAGGCCGCCATGCCCAAGCTGATGCTCGCGCAATTGAGCATGACATTCGTCAACGAAAACATCCAGCACGCCAGTACGCTCGAAATCGAGCAGCGTGGTCAGCAGCGTGAGCGAACAGGCAGGATCTTTCCCCTGAGCGCGTGCCAGGGCAAGCGCAGAAGCAAGCAAGGTGCCCCCTACGCAAAACCCCAGCGCATTCAGTTGAGGTTGTCGCGTAATGGCGCAGGCGACTTCGATGGCCTTGAGCACGCCATTTTGCAGATAGTCCGCCCACGTTGCGTGCTGTATATCGTCGTTATCCGAAGGCAATGGGTTGCGCCATGAGATCAGAAAAACCGTGTGCCCCTGCTCAAGCGCATACTGCACGAACGAATTGCTCTCCTGCAGGTCCAGTATGTAATATTTGTTGATGCAAGGCGGAACAATCAGGAGCGGGCGCTGATAGGTCTTGGGCGTGAGCGGCGCATACTGAATCAACTGCATGAGCGGGTTTTCAAAGACAACACTGCCTTCGGTTGCCGCAATATTGCGTCCCAGATCAAACGGGGTTTCGTCGGATTGCGTCAACCGCCCTTGCTGAATATCCTTGAACAGGTTTTGCACGCCTTTGCGCAAAGACTGGCCCTGCGTTTGCAGCATGGCGCGTTGGGCCACCGGGTTGGTCGCCAGAAAATTGGAAGGCGACACAGCATGCACCCACTGCATGGCGGCAAAGCGCAAACGATCGCGAACAGACTCGTCGACCTGCACGGCATCAACCATCTGATCCATCGCATTGGCCGTCAGGACATACGCATGTGCCAGGAATGCATGGGCGGGACTCGCTGCCCAGGCTTCATCATGAAAGCGCCTGTCGCGCGGAGGGCGCAGCGCGCCCTGCTGAGCCTGGGTTGCAGCTTCAAGCCAGCCCTTGGCGAACTCTGCCTGAATCTGCGCAAGCCTTTCCGGCTCGATATTTGCCGGCGCCGGCCACTTGATGTTGGTATTCGCACTCAATTCAGACACCTTCTGCTAACAACACTTGAGAGCAATAGTCTCCGGCAATTGAAAGCGTGTCAATCAGGGTAATTCGGTAGCGCGCTAACCCTTAGATGGCGCTGTTCCCGAGAGCCAGGCCACGGTGGCGATGCGGCCGGTCACGCCATCACGCCGATACGAGTAGAAAGCGTCTGGGTTGTCGTAAGTGCAAAGACCGCTCAGTTCGATTTGCTCAACGCCTGCGTGCTGCAAACGCCAACGCGCAAGACCAGGCAAGTCTGCACGCCATTTTTTTTTCATCGAACCGACACAATCAATAAAAAAAACAGCGGTCTCCGGGTCATTTTCCACAAAGCGCTCATGGACATCTTCACCGACTTCAAACCAGGCCTGACTGATCGCAGGCCCTATCCATGCACGCCACTGCCCGACTTGCGGTGCTTTTTGACGTAAGGCATTCAGCGTATTTTCCAGTACGCCAGCAGCCAGACCACGCCAGCCAGCGTGCGCAATGCCAAGCGCATCGCCATCTCGCCCCGCGATCACGACAGGCAGACAATCCGCCGTCATGATGGCCAGCACGCGACCAGGTTGCGTTGTGATCGACGCATCCGCAACCGGAGGATCTGCATCAGCACCGATCAAGACCCGATCCGCATCGCATACATCGGCACCATGCACCTGTTGCAGCCACACCGGCTCTGCGGGGAGTGCCGCACGAAGCAGTTGCCTGTTCGCTGCGACATGCGTGGCGTCGTCGCCGGCATGCATCCCCACGTTGAACGAGGCCCACGCGCCTGTACTGGCGCCTCCGTGACGGGTTGTGCAGAAATAATCCACGCCCGGCCAGGCCTGTCCCGATACGGTGGTGAGCAAGCCGCTCTGGTTTAGTCTTGCCATGTGATCGCTTCCAGCACTTGTTCAAAATCAGTTGCCAGCGGTGATTCGAAACTGATCCGTTGACCGGACGAAAAATCATCGAAACGCAATGCGCGAGCATGCAGCAACTGCCGCGTGGCGCCCGCCAGACAACTGCCGCCATAGAGCGTGTCAGCAACCAGGGCGTGGCCGATGCTGGCCATATGTACGCGGATCTGATGTGTGCGGCCGGTTTCGAGCACGCATTGCACCAGGCAGACGCCCTTTTCTTCTGGCGTGTGGCCACTGCGCAAAGCGGTGTAATGGGTGACTGCTGCTTTGGCGGCCACGGGTCGATCAACGCTCATGCGTACTGGAACGCGCGGGTCCCGGCCAATTTCCGCACGGATCGTTCCGCTGTCGGATACCCGGCCATGAACAAGCGCGAGATACTCCCGGCTCACGCTGCGCGCCTGCAATTGTCTGACCAGATGTGTCTGGGCCCTGTCGTGGCGAGCCACGACAAGCAGACCGGAGGTGTCCTTGTCGAGTCGATGCACAATCCCCGCACGCGCCACGCTGGCCAGCTCAGGATAACGATATAGCAGGCCATTGAGCAAGGTGCCATGCCAGTTGCCCGCCCCCGGATGGGTGACCAATCCCGCAGGCTTGTCGACAATGATCCAGTCGGGGCTCTCGGCCACTACGCAAAATGTCACATCCTCGGGGGCAAACGCCAGGGCTTCGGGCGGTATTTGCTCCCATACCGTAATAACATCACCAGGGTAGACCGTCTGCTTGTTCTTGACTGCGTGGTCATTGACCAGGACATGGCCAGAAGCTATCCACCCCTGCAGGCGGCTGCGCGAATGGTCGGGCAACAACTGCGCCAGCACCTTGTCCAGGCGCTCCGGCCTTGCGTCGACCGCCAGTCTGAACTGCAGGGGCTCAGGGGGGAGGAAACTTTCTTTGGCAATATCCGTGTCAGGCATGGCGACAAATCATATAATCAGCGTGCAATGCTAACACCAAGGATGCTTTTGTGACTCGTAACGATTTCAATCTGCTTCGCCACCAAGGCCATGTGCGTCTGTGCCTGGCGGTACTCGGTCTGGCGGCCATCATGATGTTTACTGGCTGCAGCACCATCAAGGCCGAACGCGATGAAACCGCTGGCTGGACCGCGGACCAGCTCTATCAGGACGCCCGTGCCGAGATAACGGGCGCCAACTGGGAGCAGGCGCGCAAACGGCTCGAAGCCGTCGAGGCGCGCTACCCGTTTGGCAGCTATGCGCAGCAATCCCTTATCGATCAGGCCTATGTCAACTGGAAAGACGGCGAACCCGAGCAGGCGCTGGCCGCCATCGACCGGTTCGAGCGCCAGTACCCGAATCATCCGGGCACTGATTACATGCTTTACCTCAAGGGCCTGATCACGTTCACGCCGCCCAGCGCCGCCTTTTCAAGGTTCACGCGCCAGGACCCCAGCGAGCGGGACCCCAAGGGCCTGCGCGAATCATACGATTCGTTCAACCAGCTGGTTCAGCGCTATCCGGACAGTCGTTATGCCACGGATGCGCGGCAGCGCCTGACCTGGCTGGTCGACACCATTGCACGCAACGAAGTGCACGTAGCCCAGTATTACTATGAGCGCAGCGCCTATGTTGCGGCGGTCAATCGTGCCAAAACAGTGATTACCGACTTCCAGGGCGTGCCTATCGCCGAGAAGGCCTTATATATCATGTATTTGTCTTATGACAAGCTTGGCCTGACCGATTTGCGCGATGATACCAAGCGCGTTTTGGACAGCAACTTTCCCAACAGCAAATATTACGAGCAGGGGCTGGATGAGCCCAAAGGAAGCTATCTCAATCCGATCAACTGGTTCTGATCGCCAGTACACTGAGACATTGCACAGCGCGCGCCCTGGGCGCGCTGGCACGAAGAGCCGGCATTGCCGGCTTTTTATTTGAGAGGCAGAACCCGGACCGGAATTAAACGTGCAGCAGGTCGGATTGCCGGCTCTTGATAAAGGCCAATGCCTGCTCCGGCTCGCGCGTACGGGCAAAAGGCGGCAGACCGCGCCACAACAGCTTGCCGTAGGGTTTGTCGACGATACGCGTATCGCCCACCACCAGTACCCCCCAATCCTGCTCAGACCTGATCAAACGCCCGGCGCCTTGCTTCAGGGCAATGGCGGCTTCGGGCAACTGGTATTCCATGAAGGGATTGCCCCCTTGCGAGCGGCATAAATTCAGTCGCGCCTCGAGCACAGGATCGTCGGGCGGCGCAAACGGCAGCTTGTCAATGGCCACCAGGGTGAGCGCATCGCCGGGTACGTCTATGCCTTCCCAGAAACTTGCGCTGCCCACAAGCACCGCGTTGCTGCCGTTGCGAAAGCGTTCGAGCAAGACACGGCGCGAGCTTTCGCCTTGGCGAAGCAGCAGGCGGTCTATGCCCAGATGATCGAAACGCTCGGACAGCAGGTCAGCAATATGATCGACCGAACGCAAGGTGGTACACAGCACCAGCACGCCCCCGGCTGCGGCCCGCACCAGCGGCATCAAGGTATCGACGAAGGCCTCGTTGAAACGGCGGTCGTTCGGCAGCGGCAGGCCCTTGGGTACGTAGAGAACGCCCTGAGACGCATAATCGAAGGGAGACTCCCAACGCATCGTGGTTGCGTCCCACAGACCAAGCTGGCGTATGAAATGGCAGAAGTCGCCATGCACGGACAATGTGGCGGAAGTCAGCACCCAGGCCTGATCGCGTTTACGATAGCGGGAAAATATACGGGCAACGGACAAGGGTGCACTATGCAGCCGCATGTAATGCGTACCCTGCTCTACCCAGCGCACTGCCGCCTCTGCGAGAGGATCTGCATCGGTGTTGTCTGCGGAGACATCGGCCGCCATCGGCAAGGGCTGAGGCGCATCCGTACCGCCCGCCAGCACAGCTGATTCGCTGACGACAGTTGGCGCGGGTGCAAGTGCGTTGCGCCCTTCCCGATCAGGCTGGCTCCACTGGAACAGGCGCGCCCGGAGTTCCTGGCACGATTTAAAGACCGCGGCAAGATCCGGATGTTTTTCGGACACCACGCCCAGCAGCTTGGCGGACTTGTCCAGACATTCGATAAGGGATTCGAGGGCCTGATCGAATTCATGGGGGTTGGGCACAGCGTGAAACGTGGCTTTGTGGCCAGGCATTTTTTCGATGGGCGCGGCCGCCAGCCGTAATGTTCTGGCCGCATGTTCGATACGCTTGCCGGCTTCGCTCCAGTTGGTGGATTCGCGCGCATGGGCCAGGCCGGCGACTTCCACCGCGCGGGCGAGATCAAGCAACTGATGCGACGAGACGCTGTTGCCGAGGAAACGGGTGGCGATGTCGGGCAGCTGGTGGGCTTCGTCGAACACCACGAGATCGACCTCGGGGAGAAGGTCGGTGATGCCCTCTTCGCGCAAGGCCAGATCGGCCATGAACAAGGCATGATTGACGACCACGAGGTCGGCATCCTGCGCCTGGCGCCGTGCCTTCAAGACAAAGCAGTCTTTGACGTGCGGGCAATCTTGCCCCAGGCAGTTTTCACGCGTGGACGTGACGCGATTCCAGATGTCGGCGTCTTCGGGGACATCGGCCAGATCACTGCGATCTCCGGTGCGCGATTCCAGTGCAAAAACCTGTATGCGGCGCAGCTGACCAACCTCTGCCCGGGATTTCAAGGCCCGTTCGTCGCCGGCCAGACGGCCCATGTGATAATGACACACGTAATTGCCTCGCCCCTTGAGCAAGGCTACGGTAATGGGAAGCCCCAAGGCGGCCCGCAGGCGTGGAACATCGCGCCTGAACAATTGATCCTGCAAGGTGCGGGTACCCGTGGACACCAATGCCTTGCCGCCCCCCATGAAGGCTGGCACCAGATAGGCCCACGTTTTGCCCGTGCCGGTGCCGGCCTCGGCCACCAGTGTGCCGCGCTCCTGCAAGGCCTGCTCGATTGCCTGGGCAAGCTCCTGCTGGGCGAGGCGCGGACGATAGCCCGGAATCGCCTGGGCGATAGGGCCGTCCTGTGCGAAAATTTCGGTGATTTCCTGGAAAAGCATTGCGAGGCGTGCATAAGGAGGCAAGGACTGGATTTTCGCACAGTGTGCCGGACAATGCCATTGCCCCTGGACAAAGCGGCCCCAGGTGCTACCAACAACCGGGTTGGCGGGCCTGTGCCTGCGCCGGCAGATTCTCCCCGGCCTCGCATTGTGGCAAAATGCGCCGCGTGACACACCGTTAATTTATGTTGGATCGATGACTGATACCCAAGTTCAAGCTAGCCCGGAATCCACCGCCTACACCAGCGACCCCGCCCGCATCATTGCCATGCTGGCCGCCGAGCTGAATGTGCGCCCCGCCCAGATCGCCTCGGCCGTAGAACTGCTGGACGACGGCGCAACCGTGCCATTTATTGCGCGATACCGCAAAGAGGCCACCGGCGGGCTGGACGACACCGTACTGCGCAACCTTGAGGTGCGCCTGGGCTATGTGCGCGAACTCGAAACACGACGCAGCGCCATTCTCGAATCCATTGCCCAGCAGGGCAAGCTCAGTCCCGAACTCGAGCAGGAAATTCGTGGCGCCGACACCAAGCAGCGCCTGGAAGACCTGTACGCGCCCTACAAACCCAAGCGCCGCACCCGCGCCCAGATCGCCCGGGAAGCCGGGCTGGAACCTCTGGCGGACGCCATACTGGCCGATCCCGCCTGCGATCCTGCGCAGTTGGCACTTGCCTATCTCAATCCCGAGGCGAAGATCAACGACAGCAAGGCCGCCCTGGATGGCGCCCGCGATATTCTGGCGGAACGCTACGCCGAAAACGCCGATCTGCTGGCCGATCTGCGCGAGCACCTGTGGACCACCGGGCTGCTGTACTCCAAAGTGGTCGAGGGCAAGGAAAACGAGGGCGACAACTTTCGCGACTGGTTTGATTTCAGCGAACGTCTGCGCTCTCTACCCTCGCACCGCATGTTGGCGCTGCTGCGCGGCCGCCAGCAAGGCGTGCTGGACATTCGCCTGGGGCTAGAGGCAGAGCTCGAAGCCCGTACTCCCCACCCCTGCGTGGAGCGCATTGCCGACTTCCTGGACGTCGACGCCGACTTCTCGATCGACGCTACGCCGCGCGCGCGTTGGCTTGGCGAAGTCTGCCGCTGGACGTGGCGCGTCAAGCTGCTGACCGCATTTGAATCGGAACTCATCGGCCGCCTGCGCGAGAATGCCGAACAAGAGGCTATTCGCGTCTTCGCCGCCAACCTTAAAGATCTCCTTCTCGCGGCTCCGGCGGGGCCCAAATCCGTGCTTGGCCTGGATCCGGGGATTCGCACAGGTGTCAAGGTCGCGGCAATTGATGCCACGGGCAAGCTGCTGGAAACCGCCACCATCTATCCTTTCGAGCCTCGCCGTGATCGCGAGGGCAGCATCAACACCCTGGCCGCACTGGCTGCGCGCCATAATATCCAGCTGGTCGCCATCGGCAACGGCACGGCATCCCGCGAAACCGAAAAACTGGTCATTGATACGCAGGCCAAGTTCCCGAAACTGGCCTTCACGCGCGTCATGGTGTCCGAGGCGGGCGCCTCGGTCTATTCAGCGTCGGAACTGGCCGCCAACGAGTTCCCGGATCTGGATGTCAGCCTGCGCGGCGCCGTATCGATTGCGCGCCGCCTCCAGGATCCGCTTGCCGAACTGGTAAAGATCGAACCCAAGGCCATTGGCGTGGGTCAGTATCAGCACGACGTCAATCAGCGCGAACTGGCACGTTCGCTGGACGCGGTCATCGAAGACTGCGTGAACGCAGTAGGGGTGGATGTCAACACCGCCTCCGCCCCCCTGCTCACACGGGTGTCGGGGTTGAACAGCCTGCTGGCACGCAATATTGTTTCGTGGCGCGACAGCAATGGCGCATTCCCCGACCGCAAAACCCTGCTCAAGGTGCCCCGCTTTGGCGACAAGGCGTTTGAACAGGCTGCCGGGTTTCTGCGTGTTCCGAACGGCGACAATCCCCTGGATGCCTCATCGGTGCACCCTGAAGCCTATCCTGTCGTGGAACGCATTCTGGCCAGAATTCAGGCTGACGCGCGCCAGATCATGGGCCGCCAGGGCGCACTAAAAGGTGTTTCTCCTTCGGAATTCACCGACGATCGGTTTGGGCTGCCCACCGTCAAGGATATTTTCCAGGAACTCGAAAAACCCGGCCGCGACCCTCGGCCCGAATTCAAGACGGCTCAGTTCAAGGAAGGGGTCAACACGATCTCCGATCTTCACGAAGGCATGATTCTCGAAGGCGTCGTCACCAATGTGGCCAACTTCGGCGCTTTCATCGATATCGGCGTGCATCAGGACGGGCTGGTACATATTTCCGCCTTGTCCAACACCTTCGTCAAAGATCCCCGCGACGTCGTACGCGTGGGCCAGACCGTCAAAGTGAAGGTTCAAGAGGTCGATGTCCCGCGCAAGCGCATCGGGCTCACGATGCGCCTTGATGATGATTCTGCGCCGGCGCGCCGTGGCGCAGAGCGCTCTTCAGCCTCCGGCAGCGCCCGCCGCGGAAATGATCGCCGCGCCGATGGCCGCCCCGGCCAGCGCGCAGCCCAGTCTGATGGCATGGGCGCAATGGCCGCGGCCTTTGCAAAACTCAAGCGATAATGCCATGAACGCAGACGCCCTGCCCCTCGATGCGCTAACCCACAGCAAGCTCGCCCGGCTGATTGGGCTGCTGTCCTGCGATGACCTGGATACGCACGAAACCGAACGCATCGCCGGGATCTGTATGCAGGCAATAGACCGACCCGCGGCAACACTGCAGACACACTACGGCGCAGATGCCGCCAAGGTAGCGCAGTACGATCCCGACGGCGTGACGGCCTTCATCCTCTTTGTTGAGCTTCAGGATTACTTTGCCGTTTCGGACAACGTTGACGAGCTCTACGAGCAGATCATGGATGCATTCGAACAGCCACAACTGCCAGGCTATCCCTACGACGACAATGCCTTCGAAACCATTTCTGATTTTTATCGCTGGGTGGACGCCCAACTGCTGACGCATCATCCCAACTATCAGTTGATCAGCTTTGGCGAAAGCTATACCCACGACTTCCAGGATGTTCTGGTGTATCGCAAGCAGGTCGAGGAGATCCTCGCATTGTGCAAATCGCTGGCGTTGCGGGCTGAGCTGTGCGCGTGACAGCGGCCTAGACGACGCTTTGCTTTCGCATCGAAAGCTGGGCGTCGACGACGCTGGCCAATATCTTGAATGCAGGCTCAATTTGCTCTGGAGGCACTTGGGCATAGCCCAGCAGCAGGCCGCGCCGTATTCGCGCCTCATGCAGATAATAATCACTCAGTGGCCGCACTGTTATCCCTCGCTCAAATGCCTGACGGCATATCTCAAGGTCGTCAACATACTCTGGCAAGGCCAGTACAAGGTGCAAGCCCGCTTCGTCACCAACGATCTCCAGGCTATCCCCATAATGGCTGCGGATGACGTCAATCAGCAAGGCCCGCCTTTGCGCATAAAGGTTGCGAACGCGCCGCACATGCGAGCTCAGGTAGCCTTCGCGCACAAACTCTGCCACGATAGCCTGCGTCATCATCTGTCCTTCGCGATAGAGCTCGGCAAGCGCGGACGCAAACGCTTCGGCCATGCGTTCCGGCACAACCATATAACCGATGCGCAGTCCCGGATACATCGTCTTGCTGAAACTTCCCACATATAAAACCAGACCGGCGCTGTCCAGCCCCTGCAGACTGGGCAATGGCCGGCTTTCATAGCGAAAATCGCTGTCGTAATCATCTTCGATGATCCAGCAACCATGCTTGCTTGCGTAGTCCAGCAGCATGCGCCGCCGTGCCAGACTCATGACCATGCCAAGAGGATACTGGTGCGATGGCGTGACCACAATCAGCTTGGGAGGATGCCTGAGATCGTGCCGCGAGGGGCGTATCCCCTCCGCATCCACCGCAATAGGCTCGACCTTGAGACCTGACGAAATCAACAAATTGCGCAGGCCCCAATATGAGGGATCCTCAATCCATACTGTATCGCCAATGTCGCAGAGCAATCGCGTGGCCACATCAAGCGCCTGGTGAATGCCGGTGGTCACCACCACTTGTTCGGCGTTGCTGTTCACCGAGCGCGAACTATACAGATAAGCCGATATGGCCTGACGCAAGGGGGCGTACCCACCGGCTTCGGCATAGGACAACAAGCGACCAGGCGAGTTGCGCCAGTGTTTGTTCTGAAGGCGCAGCCAGGTTTTGGCAGGAAACTCCGCAACATCCGGCAACCCTGCCATGAATGCCCCGTATTGTCTTCTGGAGAACCCCAGCCTGTCGATCAACCGGCGGGCGCGTGTCGACAGGCCCCGGCTGGATTGTCCGGCGGGCCCCGCCTGATCGTTCCACCCCACAGCCGATACGCTGTCGATCGTGTCCTGGCTGATGTCCTCAACAAACGTACCCCTGCCGGTTGCCGCACTCACATAGCCTTCGACCGCAAGCTGCTCGTACACCTGAATCACCGTATTTCGCGCAATGGAGAGATCTCTGGCCAGCTCACGCGAGGAAGGCAGCCTTGTGCCAGAAGGCAGGCGACCGTCAAGCATCGCCTGCCGCAACAGACGATAAAGCTGGCGATAGGCCGGCTCGCCACTGTTGACGTTCAGCCATTGTTGCAACCAGTCCGCGAGCGCGATGGGTTTCAAATTGGCTCCATTAAAAATTCAGAAATGGGCCTACATAGTAAACCAAAGGCTCGTTATAGTGCTTACAACTTCACAACACACAAGCAACGAGAGGACGACAATGGCCAGGCAAACGTGGCAACAGCGCAAGTCGCAGGCGATACCCAATGGCATCAGCATCATGTGTGATTTTTTTGCGGAACGCGCAGAGAACGCGCTGCTCTGGGACCAGGAAGGACGTCGCTATATCGATTTTGCAGCGGGTATCGCCGTCACCAACACAGGACACCGGCACCCGCGGGTGGTCGCAGCCGTCTCCCGCCAACTGGAAAAATTCACGCACACGGCCTTTCAGGTTGCTCCCTATAGTTCGTACATTGATCTGGCCGAAAAAATCAATCAGATCACGCCCGGCGCTCACCCCAAAAAAACGGCGTTCTTTACCACTGGCGCCGAAGCGGTGGAAAACGCGATCAAAATCGCACGTTGCGCCACAGGGCGTAGCGGCGTGATCGCGTTTTCGGGAGCGTTCCACGGCCGCACGTTTATGGGAATGGCGCTGACCGGCAAGGTTCATCCCTACAAGGCCAGTTTCGGGCCCATGCCGGCCGAGATCTATCACGTGCCCTTCCCGTCGGCGCTGCATGGCGTCTCGACCCAAGACTCGCTGAAGGCCATCAATAACCTCTTCAAGGCGGATATTGATCCGCAGCGCGTAGCGGCAATCATCATCGAACCGGTGCAGGGTGAAGGCGGCTTCAACGTCGCGCCGCCCGAACTGCTGCAGTCGCTGCGGGCGATATGCGATCAGCATGGCATTTTGCTTATCGCGGACGAAGTGCAGACAGGTTTTGCGCGCACGGGAAAGATGTTTGCCATCGAGCATGCGGGCGTGGTGCCCGACTTGATGACCCTTGCCAAAAGTCTGGCGGGAGGCATGCCGCTATCGGCGGTATGCGGTCGCGCGGACATCATGGACGCCCCCCCACCGGGTGCGCTGGGCGGCACTTACGCCGGCAATCCCCTGGCACTGGCCGCCGCGCAAGCCGTGCTGGAAATAATTGAAACCGAAGGGCTGGCCGCTCGAGCCTTGCAACTGGGAAATCGCCTGCGCGACACGCTGGCATCGCTCAAAGAGGTTACGCCGGAAATCGCCGAGATACGGGGGTTGGGTGCCATGATAGCGGTGGAATTCCAGGTTCCCGAAAGTGGCGAACCTAATCCGGCCTTCGCCCGCAAGGTGCAGGAAAAAGCGCTGGAACAGGGCCTGATCCTCTTGACCTGCGGAACCCATGCCAACGTCGTGCGCTTCCTGTTCCCGCTCACCATAGAAGAAGACATACTGACCGAAGGCTTGCATATTCTGTCGACAGCGATACGCGTGTGATCGGCGAAAGACAGGCGCATCCACAGAATGCACAAGGCGGCCCGCCACAGACAGCGCCTCGCACATAACAAATTATCTGGGGACAAACATGATGGAGCGACAAGACAACCCTTCTCATGCAGACAACGACACGCCACTCGTCAGCTTTCGCAACGTGCAAAAGTCTTACGATGGCGAAACGCTGGTGGTCAAAGACCTGAATCTTGATATTCGTCACGGTGAGTTCCTGTCTTTGCTGGGGCCGTCAGGCTCGGGAAAAACCACCTGCCTCATGATGCTGGCCGGATTCGAGTTCCCGACCAGCGGTGAAATTCTGCTGGACGGGCAAAGCCTGAACCGCGTGCCGCCGCATAAGCGCAATATCGGCATGGTCTTTCAGAACTACGCGCTGTTTCCACATCTGACGGTGGAAAAGAATCTGGATTATCCGCTGTCCGTCCGCAAACTGCCGTCTGAAGAACGCCGGGAACGCATTGCAAAGGCGCTGGACATGGTTCAGATGGGCTCGTTCGCCAAGCGCTATCCCAGACAGCTTTCAGGCGGACAGCAGCAGCGGATTGCATTGGCTCGCGCCCTTGTCTTCAATCCCAAGCTCGTGCTCATGGATGAACCCTTGGGCGCGCTCGATAAGCAGTTGCGTGAACATATGCAACTTGAGCTGAAAGCCTTGCACCGCGCGCTGGGCATTACCTTTGTCTATGTGACACACGATCAAAGCGAAGCGCTGACCATGTCGGATCGCGTCGCGGTGTTTGACCAGGGCATCATCCAGCAGATTTCCTGTGTGGATACGCTTTACGAATCACCCTGCAACGCCTTTGTTTCTGGTTTTGTCGGCGATTGCAATAAATTCAACGGTGTCGTTGAATCAGTTCAGGCCGAGCAATGCAGTGTGCGGTTGGCCGACCACATTGTACTGACGGCGCTGAACATACACGGCCTGTCGGAAGGGGCGCCTTGCGTGGTGGCGATACGCCCGGAGCGCCTGCGCATCGTGGCACAGGCACAGCCCAATACCTTGCCGGCCAGGACCCTGGACAAGGTGTATTTTGGCGACCATATTCGTCTTCGCTGCGAAGCGGGCGGCGAACCTTCGGTATTCGTCAAGCTGGCGCTGGAAGACCATACAGACAGCATGCCACTTGATGCAGGCGCCTCGGTATTCCTGCAGGCCGCGCCGCAGCACATCAGGGTGTTCAGCCCCTGAGTTTCTTCCATAGATGATTTCACCAATAACAGCAACTCACGGAGACAGATATGACAACACCAAACCGCTTTTATCGCAGCAGCCTTGCGGCAGTACTGATGGTGGCAGGCTGCAATATGGCCGCTGCACGCGATCTGACGATCGTCAACTTTGGCGGCGCCAATGGGGATGCGCAAAAAGCCGCATTCGTCGAGCCACTGCAAAAAAAACTGGGCATTAATATTATCTCCGTCGCCTATAACGGCGAACAGGCCAAGGTGAAAGCCATGGTCGAAACCAACAACGTCGTCTGGGATGCGGTTGAAGTGGAAACCGCCGACCTCGGGCGCGGATGCGACGAGGGCCTGTACGAACAGTTGGACTGGTCCAGAATTGGCAACAAGGATGACTTCATTCCCGAAGCGATTCACGACTGCGGCGTTGGCACATTTGTATGGTCAACGGCACTGGCCTATAACACCAAAGCGCTCACGACAGCGCCCAATAGCTGGGCGGATTTCTGGGACGTGGAAAAGTTTCCCGGCAAGCGTGGCATGCGCAAAGGCGCGCGCTACAACCTTGAGTTTGCGCTGATGGCAGACGGGGTCGCTCCCAAAGAGGTCTATTCAGTTCTCTCTACTCCCGAAGGCGTGGATCGCGCATTCAAAAAACTGGACGAGCTCAAGCCCAGCATACAGTGGTGGGAAGCGGGCGCCCAGCCCGTACAGATGCTGGCGGCCGGCGACGTCGTCATGTCTACTGCCTACAACGGGCGCATCGATGCGGCCAACCGCGAAGGCCAGGCCATGAAAGTTGTCTGGAATGAAAGCATTTACGACCTGGACTATTGGGTTATTCCGACAGGCAGCCCCAACAAGGAACTGGCGGAAAAATTCATCCAGTACGCATCGTCGGCGCCGGCGCAGACCGCCTATGCCCAGCATATCGCGTATGGCCCCATCAACAAACATGCAATCGAAAAGCTCGACCCCAAGCTGCTGGCCGACATGCCGACTTCGCCCGAGAACATGAAGAACGCACTGCTCTCGAGCTATGACTTCTGGGCCGATCACGGCGAAGAACTGGATCAGCGCTTCTCGGCCTGGTCTACCCGCTAACCGGCTGGCATATCTCCAGGCTATGGCCTGTCCTTGCCCCCATCAGGCAAGGGCAGGCAACCAGGGACTATCATGACCGCAACAATGACAAGCTCCTCAGCGCTGGCAACCCGACGCGCCATGGCGGCAACCGACAGACGGCGAAAATGGAAAGCCTTCGCGCTGATTGCTCCGCTCGCTTTATTTCTCCTGGCGATTTTCATCATTCCGATTTCGATGCTGTTATATCGCGCGGTGGACAATCCCGAGGTCATCCAGCGGCTCCCGCGCACATTGACCGCGCTTGAAAGCTGGAATGGCGAAGGCGCCCCCGGCGCGAACAGCTACCTTGCCCTGATGGAAGATCTGTTGCAGGCCAAGGACGAATCCGGCACAGGAAGCCTTGCACGCAGATTGAACTACGAGATTGCCGGCTACCGCAGCCTGATCTTCAAAACCATACGCCGGCTGCCCTTCGACGCAGACCATGAACTCAGCGGCGATGAAATCAAGCGCAACCTGCTCGCGATTGACAAGCGCTGGGGCGAAGCCGCCTACTGGCAGGCAATCGCAAATAACAGATCGCCTTATTCCAGCTAT
Organism: Allopusillimonas ginsengisoli; assembly: GCF_004153455.1. Classification (GTDB taxonomy): domain Bacteria; phylum Pseudomonadota; class Gammaproteobacteria; order Burkholderiales; family Burkholderiaceae_B; genus Allopusillimonas; species Allopusillimonas ginsengisoli. The sequence continues at coordinate 111,066 of NZ_SDQE01000003.1, forward strand.
TACCTGCTGGCTTCGCTCGATCTGAAAAAAGAACCCGACGGCTCGATTTCCAGAGCGCCCCCCACCACCTCCGCCTTCCTGGCCATATTTCAGCGCACTTTTGTCATCAGCGCGCTGGTCACCCTCATGACATTGGCACTGGGCTTTCCCCTGGCCTACTGGATCGCCTCGCTGCCCAAGCGCAAGGCTAACCTCGTCATGATTTTCATCCTTATCCCATTCTGGACGTCGATACTGGTGCGCATTGCCGCCTGGATCGTGCTGCTCCAACGTCAAGGGCTGGTGAACAAAGCCTTGATGGGCATTGGGACGACCGACACCCCGATAGAGTTGCTGTTCAATCGCACGGGGGTCTACATCGCCATGACACACATCCTGCTTCCGTTCATGATTCTGCCGCTCTACAGCGTCATGCAGTCCATACCCTCAACGTATCAGCGTGCCGCCATTTCCCTGGGCAGCCATCCCTTCTCGGCATTCTGGCGGATCTATGTGCCGCAGACCTACCCTGGTATCGGCGCGGGAACACTGCTGGTTTTCATCATTGCGGTGGGCTATTACATTACGCCGGCATTGCTGGGCGGCGCAGGTGACCAAATGATTAGCTATTACGTTGCCTATTTCACCAATCAGACCATCAACTGGGGCATGGCCAGCGCGCTTGGCTTTCTCCTGCTGGTTGGCACCTTGCTGCTGTATTTTCTCTACCGACGATTGTCGGGCCGTGAATTGGGACTGGGCTGAATCATGAACACGCGCACACCGATCTTTCCGCCCCACACATCCACCGCCGAGCGCGTGTGGTTCTACGCCCATCGCCTGCTCTGCGCGTTGGTACTGGTGTTTTTGCTGCTGCCTATCCTCGTCATCATCCCACTGTCATTCAGCGACAGCACTTTGCTGCTTTACCCTATTCCTTCATTCTCACTCAAGTGGTATCACGCACTGTTCGAATCCGCAGACTGGATGCGCGCAACCAAAAACAGCTTTATTGTTGCGCCAAGCGCGACCCTCATCGCGACAATACTCGGCACCCTGGCAGCCGTCGGCCTGCACAAAGTGAGCTTCCTGGGAAAAAGCCTCTTGATGGCGATATTGATCTCGCCGATGATTGTGCCGCTTGTCGTTGTCGGGGTAGGGATATATCTGTTCTACGCGCCGTACGGCATTGCGAGCACCTACACAGGCTTGATTCTTGCGCACGCTGCGCTGGGCGCGCCCTTTGTTCTCACCACCGTGCTGGCCACGCTGCAGGTTTTTGACGACAATCTGCTGCGCGCCGCCTACAGTCTGGGCGCCAATCCCATCAAGGCATTCTTTACGGTAACGCTTCCCATGATTGCGCCGGGTGTCATCGCTGGCGCGCTTTTTGCCTTCGCCACTTCATTCGACGAGGTTGTTGTCACGTTGTTTCTCGCAGGGCCCGAACAGGTTACCCTGCCTCGCCAGATGTTCACCGGTATCCGTGAAAACATCAGCCCGGTGATCGCCGCCGTTGCGACAATACTGATCGTCTTCTCGACCGGCCTGTTGCTGACGCTTGAATGGCTGCGCGGGCGCAGCCAGATGGCAGCCACTGCCAAGTAAGCACACTGCAAAAAACGAAGACTTCTTTCTGATGTAGAAAGAAGCCTTCATCCATCAGGCCTGATGCCCGCTGCTGTCGGGCAAACACTCATTTAATCCTGCGCCATCTCGGCAATCGCGTCGCGCACCAGTGGCAGCAGCGCCGTCTCGAACTGGCTGATCAACATGCCGTCTACCTTGACGCTGACAATCCCTTTTTCTTCGGTTGCCAAGTCGTTCAAGGGTTGCTGCTTGAGCAGCCCAATAACGTTACCTGCCGCCTTGGGGTCCGCAAAAGGCTCCGACAACAAGAGCTCTTGTCCATCGGCGGCCATCAAGCGGAATCGGAACTGGCCGGTCTCATCGCGAAAACTGATAAAGCGCGCAGACTTGCCTTTATTGACCTTGGCGACAGCATTGCGATTGGTCGTCGAAGCCGCCGCGCGCAAGCCTACGGCCTCGCGCAGTTGCGCCATGAGCGGGCGCGAGAGCTTACGCGCCTTTTGAGCGCCCGCCTGCAGGATGTCTTCGATGCGGTCGGGATGCGCTGTCAGGTCCAGATAGCGTTCACGCATGGGCGCGAGAATGTCTTCCAGGTGTGCATAGAGCATGTTCTTTGCATCGCCCCAGCTCATTCCCTCTTCGAGTTGCCTGCGAAACTCGCCGGAAGCCTGGGGCGTGGCAAACGCACGATACAAGGTGTACAAATGGGCGTTTTCAGCATCCTTGGGCTCGCCCGGCTGCCGGGAGTCGGTGACGATGCGCATCACCGATGCACGCAAGGCCTTGGCGCCCCCTTCGAACAGGGGGATCGTGTTGTCGTAGCTTTTGGACATCTTGCGCCCGTCCAGCCCTGGCAGCGTGGCAACGTCATCCTCGATCTGTACTTCGGGCAGAACGAAAAAGTCTTGGCCGCCGCCGTAGAGATGGTTGAACCGTTGCGCGATATCGCGCGCCATCTCCAGATGCTGGATCTGGTCACGGCCAACAGGCACTTTATTGGCATTGAACAACAGGATGTCTGCGGCCATCAGCACAGGATAAGAAAACAAGCCCATGGTGACGCCATCGTCAGGCTCAACGTCTCGTGCAACGTTCTGGTCCACCGACGCCTTGTAAGCATGGGCTCTGTTCATCAACCCTTTGGGGGTCACGCATGTGAGCATCCAGCAAAGCTCTGGAATCTCGGGAATATCCGACTGCCGGTAAAAGGTGACGGTTTCTGGGTCCAGTCCCGCCGCCAGCCAGGTAGCGGCAATCTCGAGCCGGGATCGGGCAATGCGCTGCGGATCATCACATTTGATCAGCGCATGATAATCAGCCAGAAAATAAAAGGCATCCACGCCAGGCTGTGCGCTGGCCTGGACAGAAGGACGTATCGCCCCGGCATAATTACCCAGATGCGGTGTGCCAGAGGTCGTAATGCCGGTAAGTACTCGGGTATTCATAAGTTGGGATCAGTATGGCAGGCTGTAGAAGTGCGAAATACCCCGGACGGCAATGCGCCGGACAGGATGGCTATACATTGTAAGCGCATGGATTGCAGGCAGGAGCCGTGGCCGGAAATGCCGAAGGTCGATGACTACAAGGCGACGGCTGCCCTGCGCTCTTCTTCAAGGTATTCACGCGACTGCATTTCCAGGATGCGCGAGACAGTTCGATGAAATTCATTGGACATGGGGCCTTGCGTATAGAGTTCTTCGGCAGGGCATTGCGCCGACATGACCAGCTTGATCTTGTGATCGTAGAAGACGTCAATCAACCATGTGAAACGACGCGCTTCGGATGCGTCACGTGCGCCCATCTTTGGCACATCCGAGAGAATCACGGTCTTGAAGCGGCTGGCCAGATCCAGATAATCATTCTGGGAACGCGGGCCGCCGCACAAAGTGGCGAAGTCAAACCATACAATGCTGCCGCCCCGTGCCTTGGCTGTAATCTTGCGGTTCTCTACCGTCAGCACGGGATCCAGCGGGGCAGTATCAAGCAGTCGATCAAAGATTGCCTGCAACTCGGCCCCGGTGTCCTGGGTAATGGGGGTAAGGTACATGCGTACCTGCTCCATCGCGCGACGGCGATAATCGGTTCCTACGTCCACATTCATGATGTCCATACGCTGCTGTATCAGCTTGATGGCAGGCAGGACGCGATCGCGATGCAGCCCATCCGGATACAAGGTGGAAGGCTCGTAATTGGAGGTCATGACAAACGACGTGCCATGCTCAAACAAGCCCAGCAACAGCCGATACAGAATCATCGCGTCAGCAACATCGGACACATGAAATTCGTCGAAACAGATCAGGCGATATCGCTTGGCGATACGGCGCGCCACCTCATCCAGCGGGTCTTGCTGCCCGCGCACCGCGTCCAGTTCATGGTGCACGCTGCGCATGAACTCATGAAAATGTACACGCGTCTTGCGCTTGACCGGCACCGTCAAATAAAAAGCATCCATCAAGAAGCTTTTGCCCCGCCCTACGCCGCCCCACATATAGACGCCACGCGGAACCGCGGGACGCCTGAGAATTTTCTTGAGCGTCGACGAGCGTGCCTTCTTGAAGTTGATCCAGTCATCGTAATACTGCTGCAAACGATTGACTGCCGCCAACTGTGCCTCGTCGGACGTGTAGCCGCGCTCCTGCAGGGCTTTCTGGTAATACTCGCGTACATTCATGGAATCGGGTCCGTAAAGCAGAAAGGGCAAGCCGACCGCTCGCCCTTTTCATGGTCGTGCTACGCTTCTGAAAATCAGAAGTTGAGCGTACGCTTGTCGACGGCCAGCGCAGCTTCTTTCATGGACTCAGACAAGGTCGGATGCGCATGGCAGATACGGGCGATGTCTTCGGCTGCGCCACGGAACTCCATGATGGTCACGGCTTCTGCAATCAGTTCCGAAGCCATGGGGCCGATCACATGCACGCCGAGCACTTCGTCTGTCTTGGCATCGGCCAGCACCTTGACGAAACCAGTGGTGTCACCCAGTGCACGCGCGCGGCCATTGGCCATGAAGGGGAAACTCCCCGCCTTGTAGGCGCGCCCTTCAGTCTTGAGCTGTTGCTCGTTCTTGCCCACCCAGGCGATTTCGGGCGACGTATAAATCACGGACGGGATCGTACCGAAATTGACATGGCCGTGCTGGCCGGCAATACGCTCCGCGACTGCCACGCCCTCTTCTTCTGCCTTGTGCGCCAGCATCGGGCCCCGGACCACATCGCCGACAGCCCAGACGTTGGGCAGATTGGTCTTGCAATCGTCATCGACGGCGATGAAGCCGCGCTCGTCGCGCTTCAGGCTGACAGTATCAACACCCAGACCTTCCACATTGGGTACACGACCTATCGACACGATAAGCTTGTCTACGACCAGCTTCTGCTCTGCGCCAGCGGCATCGGTGTAAGGAACGGTGATCGATTTGGCCGTCTTTTTGACTTCGCCAATCTTGACGCCTGTCTGGATGGCCAGGCCCTGTTTGGTAAATGCCTTGAGCGCCTCTTTGGCGACCTGCTGGTCCGCCACAGCGAGAAAATCAGGCATGGCTTCAAGCACAGTGACCTCGGCGCCAAGCCGGCGCCATACGCTGCCCAGTTCCAGGCCAATCACGCCCGCGCCAATCACGCCCAGCTTCTTGGGTACAGCCGGAATCCGCAGTGCGCCATCGTTGGACAGAATCTGTTCTTCATCGAACGGCAATCCAGGCAGCGCGCGCGGCGAAGAGCCCGTGGCGATAATGACGTGCTTGGCCGTCAGGGCTTCGTCGGTCTTGCCCGACACCTTGATGGACCATCCCCCGTCCACCTTGGCGACGAACGAGCCGGTGCCATGGAAAAATGTGACCTTGTTCTTTTTGAACAGATACAGAATGCCTTCGTTATTCTGTTTGACGACCGTATCCTTGCGGCCTGTCAGCGTGTCCAGCTTGAGAGTTATCCCCTTGAGCTCGATGCCGTGGTCAGCAAAATGGTGATTGGCCTGCTCAAAATGCTCGGACGACTGCAGCAGGGCCTTGGAAGGAATGCACCCCACATTGGTGCACGTGCCGCCCGGAGCCGGCTTGCCATCGGCTGTTGCCCAGGCGTCAATGCAGGCAACAGACATACCCAGTTGCGCAGCACGTATAGCCGCAATATAACCGCCAGGGCCAGCGCCGATTACGATGACGTCAAATTGTTTTGCCATGTTGTTTCTCGATAGATAAGGTTAGCCACAGACCGCACGGAGCCTGCGTGTCTTGAGGGCATGGCGCAAGAATACGCTGCTTGTCTTCAAGACAGATGAATACACCCGAAAAGGCCCCGGCAGGCGTTTCCAGAACAAAGAAACACCCCGGGGCCAGTTCAAGCCCTTGGCCTCATGGACTTAGATGTCCAGCAGCAGGCGTTGGGGATCTTCGAGCGCTTCCTTCATGGCCACCAGGGCCAATACCGCCTCGCGACCGTCGATGATACGGTGGTCGTAAGACAGCGCCAGATAGTTCATCGGCCGGATGACGATCTGACCGTTCTCGACGACCGGGCGCTCCTTGGTAGCGTGAATACCCAGGATAGCCGATTGCGGCGGGTTAATGATGGGGGTGGACAGCATGGAGCCGAACACACCGCCATTGGAAATGGAGAAGGTGCCGCCGGTGAGCTCTTCCAGACCCAGCTTGCCGTCGCGGGCGCGATTGCCAAAGTCGGCGATCTGCTTTTCGATCTCGGCAATGGAAAGCTGGTCGGCGTTGCGAAGAATGGGCACGACCAGGCCACGCGGACTGCCCACCGCAATGCCGATATCAAAATAGCCGTGATAGATGATGTCCTTGCCATCGACCGACGCATTGACCACGGGGTATTTCTTGAGCGCAGCCACCGCAGCCTTGACGAAGAAGGAGGTAAAGCCCAGCTTCACGCCATGCTCTTTCTCGAACTTGTCCTTGTACTGCTTGCGCAGGTCCATAATGGCCTGCATGCTGACCTCGTTGAATGTCGTGAGAATGGCGTTCTCGGACTGCGACTGCAAGAGGCGCTCGGCGACACGGGCACGCAGGCGGCTCATGGGGACGCGCTGTTCCGCACGGCCATCCAGGGAAAGCGTGGGCGCGGCCGCAGGCGCGGCGGCCTTTTTGGCGGGCGCGCTGCCGGCTTCGAGCGCATCACCCTTGGTAATGCGGCCACCGCGGCCAGAACCTTCAACGGTGGCGGGGTCTACACCCTTGTCTGCCAGGATCTTGCCAGCGGCCGGCGATGCGATTGCCGAGGTGGAAGGCGTGCCGGCCGCGGCGGGTGCAGCGGCCGGCGCAGCCGGGGCAGCTTCTGCAGCCGGCTCGGCGGCAGGCTCTGCCGCAGCAGCCTTGCCTTCGGTATCGATGCGTGCCAGGACTTCACCTGATGTCACGGTACTGCCGTCATCCTTCACGATTTCCTTGATAACACCCGACGCAGGCGCCGGCACCTCAAGGACGACCTTGTCGGTCTCGACTTCGATCAGAATTTCATCGGCCTCGACCGCTTCGCCGGGCTGCTTCTTCCAGTTGAGCAGTGTTGCTTCCGACACGGATTCAGAGAGCTGAGGTACGACAACATCTGTAATAGCCATGATATGTATTCCGTTTTTTGATGTAGGGTATTAGTTCGCGATTACTTGGTCAGCATAAAGCCCTTGAACCGGGCAGCCAGCGCCTGTTCGAGCAGATTGCGCTGCTGTTCCTGGTGCTTGGCGAGGTAACCGACAGCCGGCGATGCGGAGGCGGGACGGCCGGCATAGCCGAGCTTCTGGCCGTCGGCCATGTTCTCGTACAAATGATGCTGGATGTAGAACCACGGACCCTGATTCTGGGGCTCGTCCTGAACCCAGACGACTTCCTTGGCGTTGCCGTATTTCTGGAGCTCGGCCTGAAAGGCCTTGTGCGCAAACGGGTACAGCTGTTCGACACGCAGGATGGCTACATCCTTGCGCCCGGCTTCGTCGCGCGCATGAACGATATCGTAATAAACCTTGCCTGAACACACCAGTACGCGCTTGACACCTTCGGCGACGATGGACTCATCGACCTCGCCGATCACCGGCAGAAACTGGCCGGTTGCCAGATCGGACAGCGGCGACGTGGCAGCCTTGTTGCGCAGCAGCGATTTGGGCGTGAAGATGACCAGCGGCTTGCGGAAGGGGCGGATCATCTGGCGACGCAGCACGTGGAATATCTGCGAACCATTGGTAGGCTGGACGGCCTGGATGTTGTTGTCGGCGCACAACTGCAGGAAGCGCTCGATACGGGCAGAAGAGTGTTCCGGGCCCTGCCCTTCGTAGCCATGCGGCAGCATCAGCGTCAGGCCGCACTGACGGCCCCATTTGGCTTCGCCGGAGGTAATGAACTGATCGATCACGACCTGCGCGCCATTGACGAAGTCGCCAAATTGGGCTTCCCAGATGGTGAGTGTGTTCGGCTCTGCGGTAGAGTAGCCGTACTCGAACGCCAGCACGGCCTCTTCGGACAGCACCGAGTCAATGATGGTGAATGGCGCCTGGCTGTCAGAGACATTCTGCAGAGGAATATAGGTGCCATCGTTCCAGCGTTCGCGCTTCTGATCGTGCAGCACAGCGTGGCGGTGAGTAAACGTTCCACGCCCGGAATCCTGGCCGGTAATGCGAATGGCGTAGCCGCTGGCCACCAGGGTGGCAAAGGCCAGATGCTCACCCATGCCCCAGTCGACATTCTGCTCGCCGTGCGCCATCTTGCGGCGATCATTCAACAGCTTGCTGACCAGCGTATGCACGGTAAAGTTTTCAGGCAGCGTCGTGATGCGCTCGCCTATGCGGGTGAGTTCGGTCAGGGGTACGGCCGTGTCGGCCTGATCCGTCCATTTGGCACCCAGAAAAGGGGTCCAGTCGGTAGAGTATTTGTTCTTGTAGTCGGTGAGCACAGGCTCGATGGTGCGCTGGCCGTCTTCCATCAGCTGACGGTAGTCCTTCACCATTTGATCGGGCTCGGCTTCAGCCAGGATGCCCTGTGCGACCAGCTTGTCGGCGTAGACCTTGCGGGTGCCGGGATGGGTACCGATCCGCTTGTACATGAGGGGTTGCGTCAGCGACGGCGTGTCCTGCTCGTTGTGGCCCAGCTTGCGGAAACACACGATATCCACCACGACATCGTGGTGGAACTTCATGCGGTAGTCCAGCGCAAGCTGCGTGACATACACCACGGCCTCGGGATCGTCGCCATTCACATGGAACACAGGCGCTTCAATCATCTTGACCACGTCGGTGCAATACAGCGTGGAACGGGTGTCGCGCGGATCGGAAGTGGTGAAACCGATCTGGTTGTTGATGACGATGTGCAGCGTACCGCCGGTGCCGTAGCCGCGTGTCTGCGCCAGGTTGAGCGTTTCCATGACCACGCCTTGCCCGGCAAAGGCGGCGTCGCCATGCACCAATACCGGCAGCACCTGATTGCCGTCTTCGTCGTTGCGGCGATCCTGGCGGGCGCGCACACTGCCTTCGACCACCGGATTAACGATTTCGAGATGGGAAGGGTTGAACGCCAGGGACAAGTGCACAGGGCCACCGCGCGTTGAAAGATCGCTGGAAAAACCATTGTGGTACTTGACGTCGCCATCGGTCAGGCCTTCGGCGTGCTTGCCCTCGAACTCGGCAAACAGATCGCCAGGCATCTTGCCCATGATGTTGACCAGCATGTTCAAGCGGCCACGGTGCGCCATGCCCACGACGATTTCCTGGATGCCGTTCTCGCCGGCATGATGCACGACCTCGTCCATCGAGGCGATGAAGCTTTCGCCGCCTTCGAGCGAGAAACGCTTCTGGCCGACATACTTGGTATGAAGAAAACGCTCGAGACCTTCGGCTTCGGTGATCTGCTGCAGAACATGGCGCTTGCGGTCGGCGGTCAGTGCAGGCAGGCCGAGGGTTGATTCCAGGCGCTCCTGGATCCAGCGCTTGGCGGCAGGATTCGAAATATGCATGAATTCCGCGCCGATACTGCCACAGTAGGTGTCACGCAAAGCCTTGAGCATGTCGCGCATGGTCATGGTATCGGCTTTGGTGAAATACGTGTTGGTGGCCGCGTAGACCTGATCGAGGTCGGCCTCGGTCAGCCCGTAGAAACCGGGATCGAGTTCGGGGATGCTGGGACGATCCTGGCGCTTGAGCGGATCCAGATCCGCAAAGCGGACACCCAGTGAACGGTAGGCGGCAATGATGCTCTGGACATAGACTTGCTTGCTGGCCACGGCAAGATCATTCTTGCTGGCCGGCGCTGCAAAGGCGTTGGCCTTGGCACGCTGCGCAAAGGATTCTACGATGGGAGCATGAGCGCGATCACGAGTCGCCTCGTTGCCATCGGTTGCGGGAAGATGCTGGAGCTGGTCAAAATACCCACGCCACTGTTCGGGAACCGAACCAGGGTTATCGAGGTAGGACTCGTAGAGTTCCTCGACATAAGGGGCATTGCTGCCGAACAGATATGAGTTGGATAAAAGTTCTTTTTCCGATGACATAGATATACGCTTCACCTGACCGAGCGTCTCGCTCGTTATGATGCAGGACAACCTTCCGCGACACGGCCAGACCGGTTAGCGGATAGCGGGGGGGCAGAAGGCAACGGTACGACGCCTAATAAGCCGTATTCCGAGTAGTATACCCTTGAAGCGATAGCGGGATAAGCCCGCAACCGGAAAACAGGATCTTAAACACGAAAGCGTTGGCTATAACAAACACCTCGCCATGTCGGGTATAACATTAAACTTATCAAACGCCTTGCCATCTTCTGTATAGTATTCCTCCCTTCCGGGCCCATCGGAAGACAAATTTCCACTTTGCAACTCGAGGAGTCACACCTATGGACGCCAATGCCGACCTGGCCAAGCTGGCCCTGGACTATCACGCCAACCCTGTGCCGGGCAAAATCTCAGTCATGCCGACCAAACCCCTGGCCAACCAGGATGATTTGTCGCTGGCTTACTCGCCTGGCGTCGCGGTGGCCTGCACCACCATCCACGCAGAGGGCGAAGATGCCGCAGCCCTGTATACCTCGCGCTCCAATCTGGTTGGGGTCATCACCAATGGCACCGCGGTGCTGGGCCTGGGCAATATTGGTCCCCTGGCGGCCAAGCCCGTCATGGAAGGCAAGGGCTGTCTGTTCAAGAAGTTCGCCGGCATCGATGTCTTTGACATCGAACTGGCCGAAACCGATCCGGACAAGCTGGTGGACATCATCGCTGCCCTGGAACCAACATTGGGTGGCATCAATCTCGAGGACATCAAGGCGCCCGAATGCTTCTATATAGAAAAGAAGTTGCGCGAACGCATGAAGATCCCGGTCTTTCACGACGACCAGCACGGCACCGCCATTATTTCCGCCGCCGCGATTCTCAACGGCCTGAAGGTCGTCAACAAACAGTTCGACCAGATCAAGCTGGTATGTTCGGGCGCCGGCGCTGCCGCCATCGCCTGCCTTGACCTCCTGGTGCACCTGGGCGTGCGACGCAGCAATATTTATGTCGTGGATTCGCGCGGTGTCATCCGCCAAGACCGCGAAGGCACCATGGAGCCCACCAAGGCCCGCTACGCGCAGAACACAGAAGCCAGCACGCTGGCAGACGTCTGCAAGGACGCAGACGTGTTTCTGGGCTGTTCCGCGCCCGGCGTCCTTACCGCCGACATGGTCAAGACCATGGCTCCCAGCCCGCTTATTCTGGCCCTGGCCAACCCCGAACCCGAGATTCGCCCCGAAATCGCCAAGGCGGCGCGCCCGGACTGCATTATCGCCACCGGCCGTTCCGACTACCCGAACCAGGTCAACAACGTTTTGTGCTTCCCGTTCATTTTCCGCGGTGCTCTTGATGTCGGCGCAACCGTCATCAACGAAGAAATGAAACTGGCCTGCGTCAAAGCCATCGCAGAGCTGGCCGAGGCCGAGCAGAACGACGAGGTGGCCACCGCCTATGCAGGCCAGGAGCTATCCTTTGGTCCGGAATATATCATTCCCAAACCTTTCGATTCGCGCCTTATTGTCAAGATCGCGCCTGCGGTCGCCGAAGCTGCCGCTGCCTCCGGCGTCGCCCGCCGGCCCATCGAGGACATGGAAGCCTATCGTCAAAAACTGATGAGCATGGTCTACCACACCGGCCAGTTGATGCGCCCGCTGTTCATGCAGGCCAAGAGCTCGCCCAAGCGGGTCATCTATGCAGATGGTGAAGATGAACGCGTACTGCGTGCCGTGCAGACCATTGTTGACGAAAGAATCGGCTTTCCCATTCTGGTTGGGCGGCCTTCGGTCATCAAGATGCGCATCGAAAAATTCGGCCTGCGCCTGTCCGCCAGTTCCGACTTCGAGATCGTGGATCCCGAAAACGACGCCAGATTCAATGAGACCTGGTCGGCCTACTACAAGCTGAAGGGCCGCGATGGTGTCACACCCGAAATTGCCAAGGCGATGGTACGCAAGCACAACTCGCTGATCGGCGTGATGCTGCTGCAACGCGGCGATGCCGACGCCATGATTTGCGGCGTCAGCAGCCGTTTCGACAACCAGCTCAAGTATGTGGAGGAAGTGATCGGCCTGAAGGAAGGCGCCAGCACCTTCGCAGCCATGAACGTGCTGATGCTGCCCACGCAAACGCTGTTCATCTGCGATACGCATGTCAACGAAGACCCGACGGCCGAACAGATTGCCGACATGACCATACAGGCCGCACAAGAAATGCAACGCTTTGGCGTGGTTCCCAAGGTAGCGCTACTATCGCATTCGAACTTCGGTAGCCGCTCCACCACCTCGTCGCGCAAGATGGCCAGGGCGCGGCAATTGCTGGCCGAGTTGGCGCCAAATCTGGAAGTGGATGGCGAGATGCATGCAGACTCGGCGCTTTCCGAAAAAATCCGCCTGAAATCGTTTCCGGATTCGACGCTGAAAGGCCCTGCCAATCTGCTGATCACGCCCAACCTTGACACCGGCAACATCACCTACAACACGCTCAAGATAACAGGCAGCAACGGCGTGACCATGGGCCCTGTCCTGCTGGGCGCGGCAAGGCCTGTGCACATCCTGACCACCAGCTCCACCGTGCGTCGCATCGTCAACATGACAGCCCTCGCCGTCGTGGATGCGCAGCAGGAAGCCGGACAGGTTCAGCTGTAATACGCCACACAGCCCAGGCGAGCCGCCCCACCCGGAGCAGCTCGCCTACTCTCTTCTTTCGCAAAAAACGCACGGCGCGAGCACCGGGCGTTTGGGCAGCGCGGGCGGCATGTCCTCACCCTGTAAACTCCACGCGATCGTCGCACGTGACAATAGCGTGCCCTTCTCGCAGCGAGCCATCTGCGAGCTGAGCCCTATAGGGAAATAGCCAACTGCGCGACTGATCGCTATACAGCGGTGGACGCGAGCTGTTTAGGCCCAGAAACTTTCCCCTATGTTCCGGAGACTCCGGCGCCAGCCGCGCGCTCATGAACTGATACGACTTTGCCGCGAGCATCTGCAAGTGCGTCACAGACGCGCCACCGCAATCCTTACCCACGGCGGCAGGCATCAATGCCAGAAACACGACGCAGGCAAACAGCAACACCGCAGCTATTACCCCTGATACTATCCGCGCTGGCTTCATCTTCTCGGACGTCTAAGACTGATCGATTGCGTTCCGTCAATATCGATATCGTAAGGTTTACCGGGAAGCTGATCAAGCACCCAAGTTGATGCCTCGGCTATCGGGCCACGATGGCTGCTTGGATTGGCATCGTATCTGTCGGGGGAGCGCCCGAAGCGTTGCCCTGAAGCGCCAGTCAGGTACTGTTTGATTTGCAAATCCCCTCTTGCCTATATGAACGTGCCCATCAACGACAAGTGTGATGTGCCCAAGATACGCGGCCGTTACAACTGACGATTTCATCGTATCGTACGAAAACGTTTGGGAGAACGTGTGCTTTCCAGGGGAAGCGCGATCCGCAAAGTCTAACAACATCGGGATATCCTCAGGCCGAAGCTTCAGGCTCAAAGACCTAATCGACACCCGCCTCTGTGCGCCACCTCCAAAAAATAGCTAGCTAATGCTGCAAATGGCGTAAATATAGATCCGGAAAACCTATCGCTCTGGACAGTGTATTGGGCAGGAGGTGATATTAGAACCCTATGATCTGCCACACGTCTATCCTGCATCGAATCCCATAATGCGAAGCCAAATAGCGTCCTCTTGATAATTGACGGCTCTTCTTTAAATCGGTCAATGTAATACTGAAAGTGTGCGACAGGGTCTTTTAACAGTCTGCGCCAGGCCCTCGCCTGCTCATCTACCCACCCAACGGGAGGCGGGGAAAATGTCGGACCAATATTTCGTAGAAGAAAATAGCCAAATTCAGCCGGCCAAAATGGATCACTCCTGCCCTCTACAGAAATGACGGGAAGAATTGTAGTTTCACACATACAGACCTCTAAAGTGCAGCAGAGGCCATCACAATAGCGATTTCTATTCTTATTTAAAATAAGACTGAATTATCCATTGGAATAAACCATCCGATGAAACACAATCGTCTCTCCCCGCCTTAAGGCAAAACAAAAAACGCCCGGCGCGAACACCGGGCGTTTGGGCGATCCGGCAGCGCGGGCGGGCCCGCGTGCCTGGAAGTGGGATGGCTTACCTGCCAGCGATGTCGCGCACTTCGGAACCGACATACAGCTGACGAGGACGGCCGATCTTGTAGTCTGGATCGGACAGCATTTCGTTCCATTGCGCAATCCAGCCCACCGTACGCGCCAGCGCGAAGATGGCGGTGAACAAGGACGTGGGAATGCCAATGGCGCGCTGGACGATGCCCGAATAGAAATCGACGTTCGGGTACAGCTTGCGGTCCACGAAATAAGGATCTTCGAGCGCAATGCGCTCAAGTTCCATGGCCAACTTGAACAGGGGGTCGTTTTCCAGACCCAGCGCCGCGAGGACTTCTTTGCAGGTTTCCTGCATCAGTTTGGCGCGGGGATCGTAGTTCTTGTAGACGCGATGACCGAAGCCCATCAGGCGCACGCCCGAGTTTTTGTCCTTGACCTTCTCCATGAACTCGCCAACCTTGGCCACGCCGCCGTTGGCCTGAAGCTCTTCGAGCATTTGCAGGCAGGCTTCGTTGGCGCCGCCATGAGCCGGGCCCCACAGGCAAGCAACACCCGAGGCAATCGCCGCGAAGGGATTGGTACCCGACGAACCGCACAGCCGCACTGTGGAGGTGGACGCGTTCTGCTCGTGATCGGCGTGCAGGATGAAGATCCGATCAAGCGCGCGCTCCACAACTTCGTTGACCTTGTATTCTTCGCAAGGCGTTGCAAACATCATGCGCAGGAAATTTCCGGTGTAGGACAGATCGTTCTGCGGATAGATGAAAGGCTGGCCCTGGGAGTACTTATAGGCCATGGCGACCAGTGTTGGCATCTTGGCGATCAGGCGAATCGCCGAAACGTGACGATGATGCGCATTGGTGATGTCGGTGGAGTCATGATAGAAAGCCGCCAACGCGCCAACCAGCCCCGTCAGTACCGCCATGGGATGAGCATCGCGGCGGAAACCGCGCAGAAAGAAGTGCAACTGCTCGTTCACCATCGTGTGGTGCGTAACGAGTGAATCGAACTCTTTCTTCTGATTTGCATCCGGCAGATCGCCATTCAGGATCAGATAACTGATATCCATGAAGTCGCACTTTTGCGCGAGCTGATCAATGGGGTAGCCGCGGTACAGCAACTGGCCTTCATCGCCATCGATATAGGTAATACCTGATTCGCAGGAAGCCGTCGACAGGAACCCGGGATCATAGGTAAACATACCGCTCTGACCGTAGAGCTTGCGGATGTCAATGACGTCCGGACCAATAGTTCCCTGATAAACGGGGAATTCGATTGGACTGCTGCCATCGGAAAACGACAGGGTGGCTTTCTTATCTGACAATTGCATCACAATTTTCCTTAAAAATTACAACGCCTGCATCTGCTTGACCATCTGACGCAAGACAGGGATGTCGTATTCCCCTTCCAGGCCAGTGCGGTCAAGCAAAACATCAAGCAATTCGTTGTCGCCCATCTCAAGCAACAAAGACAAGGCAGAAACATCTTCGTCGGTAAGCTCCGACTCATACCGATCCAGAAATCGGGTGATGATCAAATCGTTTTCCAACAGGCCGCGTCGGGCCCGCCAGCGCAACCTGGCGCGCTCGAGTTCGGTCAGCTTTTTCATGAGCAGTTGAGACCCTAGATAGTGCGGCGTACGAGAAGTTCCTTGATTTTGCCGATTGCGGCAGACGGATTAAGCCCTTTGGGACAGACGTCGGCGCAGTTCATGATGGTGTGGCAACGGAACAGGCGATAAGGATCTTCGAGATTGTCCAGGCGCTGGCCAGTGGCTTCATCGCGGCTGTCGACGATAAAACGGTAAGCTTGCAGCAGGCCGGCGGGACCCACGAATTTGTCGGGATTCCACCAGAAAGACGGGCAGGCAGTGGAACAGCATGCGCACAGTATGCACTCATACAGGCCATTGAGCTCGTCGCGCGCCTCAGGCGTTTGCAGGCGCTCTTTCTCGGGTGGCGGCTGGTCATTGATCAAAAATGGCTTGATCGAATGATACTGATTGAAGAAGTGCGTCATGTCCACGATAAGGTCACGCACAACAGGCAAACCGGGCAAGGGCTTGAGCACGATCGGCTGCTTGAGCTCGCGCAAGTTGGTGATGCAGGCCAGGCCGTTCTTGCCGTTGATGTTCATGGCGTCGGAGCCGCACACGCCTTCGCGGCAAGACCGGCGCAGCGCAAGGCTGTCGTCAACCTCGTGCTTGATGCGCGTGAGCGCATCAAGCAGCATCTTGTCGTTCGGATGCAGCTCGACTTCGAGCTTCTGCATGTAGGGGCGCTCGTCCTTGTCAGGGTCGTAGCGGTAGATTTCAAATTTGACGATACGTTTTTCGCTCATTTCCATATCCTGCTTAGAAGGTCCGGGGCTTGGGCGGGAAGCTGTCTACTGTCAACGGCTTCATCTGCACAGGCTTGTAGTCGAGGCGACTGCCTTCGGAGAACCACAGCGTATGGCGCAGCCAGTTCTCGTCGTCGCGCTCGGGATAATCGTCGAGGGCATGCGCGCCGCGGCTCTCGAGCCGGTTGGCGGCCGACTTGGTGGTGGCGCGAGCCACTTCAATCATGTTGGAGAGTTCCAGCGCTTCGACGCGAGCGGTGTTCCAGACCTTGGACTTGTCCTTGAAATACACCTCATCCACGCGCCTGGCGATTTCTTCCATATCGGTCACGCCCTCGTTGAGCAGCTTGAGCGTGCGGAAAACGCCGCAGTGGTTCTGCATGCTGTTGCGCATGGCGTCATGCACTTCGTAAACGTTCTCGCCCGACGTACGTGCTTCGATCTTGTTGACCCGATCCAGAGATGCCTCGATGGCCGACTCTGGCACGACCTGGTGCGAGTGTTCGCGCTCGGGGTGTTCGTCCACGATATGGTTGCCGGCCGACCGGCCAAACACGATAAGATCGAGCAGCGAGTTGGTGCCCAGGCGGTTTGCGCCGTGCACCGACGTGGCCGCGCATTCGCCAATGGCATACAGGCCTTGCACGGGCCTGGTTTCGCCGTTGACCCAATTCATGACCTGGCCGTAGATATTGGTGGGAATGCCACCCATCTGGTAGTGAATTGTGGGCACAACCGGAATGGGATCCTTGATCGGGTCGACGTTGGCGAACTTGATGGCGATCTCGCGAATGGAGGGCAAGCGCTTCATGATCGTATCGGCGCCAAGGTGGTCCAGCTTGAGCGTGACGTAGCTGCCGTCGCCGCAACCGCGACCTTCCTTGATTTCCTGGTCCATCGAACGCGATACGAAATCGCGCGGCGCCAGGTCCTTGAGCGTTGGCGCATAACGCTCCATGAAGCGTTCGCCATCCTTGTTCAGCAGAATGCCGCCCTCTCCGCGTACGCCTTCCGTAATGAGCACGCCTGCGCCTGCAACACCGGTAGGGTGAAACTGCCAGAATTCCATGTCTTCGAGCGCGATGCCGGCACGGGCAGCCATGCCCAGGCCATCGCCGGTATTGATGAAGGCATTCGTGGACGCCGCCCAGATACGACCGGCCCCGCCTGTGGCGAGTACGGTTTTCTTGGCTTCGAGGACGTAGATTTCACCGGTTTCCATTTCGAGCGCGGTCACACCCAGCACATCGCCAGCCTCGTTGCGCAGGAGGTCGAGCGCCATCCATTCGACAAAAAACTGCGTGCGTGCAGAGACATTGCGCTGATAGAGCGTGTGCAACATGGCATGGCCAGTGCGGTCGGCCGCGGCACAGGCGCGCTGCACAGGCTTTTCGCCGAAATTGGCGGTGTGGCCGCCAAATGGACGCTGGTAAATCGTGCCATCGGCATTGCGGTCGAACGGCATGCCGTAATGCTCAAGCTCGTACACGGCATTGGGCGCTTCGCGGCACATGAATTCGATGGCATCCTGGTCGCCGAGCCAGTCCGAGCCCTTGACGGTGTCGTACATGTGCCAGTACCAGTGATCTTCGCTCATGTTG
The DNA here is from genome assembly GCF_004153455.1 of Allopusillimonas ginsengisoli. GTDB lineage: Bacteria > Pseudomonadota > Gammaproteobacteria > Burkholderiales > Burkholderiaceae_B > Allopusillimonas > Allopusillimonas ginsengisoli. The sequence goes on from NZ_SDQE01000003.1 coordinate 129,159, forward strand.
CCAAGCGAGGCGCTGACGCCACCCTGCGCCGCAACGGTATGCGAACGAGTAGGAAAGACTTTAGACAGGACAGCCACGGAAAGACCGGCCTGGGCCAGTTGCAGGGAGCAACGCATGCCGGCCCCGCCGGCGCCCACCACCACTACATCGAACTGGCGGCGTGGTAAGGAAGTTTTGACAGCAGCCACGGCTTATAGACTCCAGATAATTTTTGCGAAAAAGACGACAGAGGCCACCAGCCAAAGAATGGTGAGAACCTGCAGGAACAGACGCAGCCCTGCGGAGCGCACGTAATCCATCCAGATGTCGCGCACGCCTACCCAGGCGTGCCAGGCCACCGACAGAAACGCCAGCGTGGCAAGCAATTGGCCAACGGGAAGGCCAATGCAGGTGAAGGAAAACATCCCCCGCCAGCTTTCGAAATCCATGGTGGGGGTAAACAGGAAGCCGAGAAAGAGGACCACCGTGTAGATGGCCATGATGACGGCCGTGACACGCTGCACGATGAAATCGAGTGTGCCATAGTGCGCACCGACAACCAGACGCTTTGTACCGAGAAGTTCCTGTGCCATTACCACACCCCAAACAATTTAAGACCGAAGACCAGCGTAAGGCCAAGGCTCACGCCAAACACCACGCCGGCGGACTTCTGCGCGGAGTACTTGTCGTTTCCGATGTGCAGATCAAGAATCAGATAGCGTATTCCCGCGAAGAAGTGATGGAGAAAGCCCCAGATCAGCGCCAGCAGCACCAGCTTGAACAGCGGATTGGCGACCCACTCGCGCATTTCGGCAAAGCTTTCCGGGGACGTCACGCTCAGTGCGAACAAGGGAAGAATCACCAAGGGAATACAGAGAAAAAGCAGCGCGCCACTGACACGGTGAAGAATCGACGATTTGGCGGCGAGCGGCAGACGATAACTCAGTATCTGCGGTACGCTCAGGTTGCGGTACTGCGGACGCGGCTTTGTAGCGGAGTCGGACATGATGGCCTCGAGTTGTAACAAGATAATTTATTGCAAAGCGCACCAGCATTTTCGCCGATTTGAAGGTGTCGTATCAAATCGGCTCGGGCTGGCTAATTCAGGCTGTTTCGATAATGGAACCGTTCTGTCAAGTACAAACCCCGGCGCACCTCCATGGGGCGATCGCCGTAGGTATAGGAAACACGCTCAACACGCAGCAGCGAAGTGCCTGGCGCCACATGCAGCAGTTCAGCCTGTTCTCCGGACGCAGACACTGCCTTGATTTTTTCTTCGGCTCTTACCATGCTGACGCCGAATTCGGTTTCGAACAAAGCATAAAGCGGACTGCGACAGCTGGCCAGGAATTCGGCGGTCAGGCCCTTGAACACCGAGCCGGGAAGCCAAATGTCGTCAAGTATGGTCGGCGCGTTGTCAAACGACAATACCCGGCGCATGTTGACCACGGCTTCGCCGTTGCGCAGATCAAGCAGCGCAGCGATATCGGCCGGCGCCTTGACACGCCTGCAATCAAGAATGCGGCTGCCCGACACCGGGGGCTGGCCGTCGTCTGGGGTAAGACGCAGGAAACGAAACCGCACACGGGCTTCGTGATGCGTTGCCACAAACGTGCCTTTGCCCTGGCGACGAAGCAGCAGATTATCCGCTGCGAGTTCATCTATGGCCTTGCGCACTGTGCCCTGGCTGACCTGAAAACGGGCCGCCAGATCCAGCTCGCTGGGAATGGCTTCGCCCGGCTTCCATTCACCCCGATCCAGGCTCTGCAAAAGCAAGCCTTTGATCTGCTGGTACAGCGGGCTAAAGGCCGCGCTGCTGGCAGAACGATCTGGCACCGGGCCGCGATCTTGTTGGGGAGAATCGGACATGAGACTATAGTGATGAGCAAACCCCGACATTTTCGCACGCAGAGCGATTTCTGTCTAACACTCTTGTGTCTTATATAAGATAGAAGAGGTTTGACGCGCCCCGGATTATTCGCTACTCTTTTTTGCCGTGCAGGTGCGCCAGGCCGTTTTCAGCCCGAAAATGGCCAGAACAGGTCGGCGAACGCATCCGGGCAGCCCCCCGGTGTCCTGGCGCCCGGCATCACATGCCGGCCCGCTGTTCTTGCCTGGCCGTTCGCGCCTCAGCCGTCAAAGAATTAAACTGTTCCATGTCTTTTGTTCATCATACCCAACCGGGAGATTTTTAATGTCCAAACCCGCCATGCGCGTTGCTGTCACCGGCGCCGCCGGCCAGATCGGCTACGCCCTGCTGTTCCGTATTGCCTCGGGCGAAATGCTCGGCAAAGACCAGCCCGTCATTCTTCAATTGCTCGAAATCCCCGACGAAAAGGCCCAGAAGGCGCTCAAGGGCGTCATGATGGAGCTTGACGATTGCGCCTTTCCGTTGCTGGCCGGCATGACGGCGCACAGCGACCCGCGCGAGGCCTTCAAGGACGCCGATGTAGCCCTGCTGGTGGGCGCCCGTCCCCGCGGCCCCGGCATGGAACGCAAAGACCTGCTGCAGGTCAATGCGCAGATCTTCACGGCGCAGGGCAAGGCACTGAATGATGTCGCCAGCCGCAACGTCAAGGTGCTGGTGGTCGGCAACCCCGCCAACACCAACGCCTATATCGCCATGAAGTCCGCCCCGGATCTGCCGGCCAAGAATTTCACCGCCATGCTGCGTCTCGACCATAACCGCGCGCTGTCGCAACTGGCTGCCAAATCCGGCAAGGCGGTTTCAGACATCGAAAAACTCATTGTCTGGGGCAACCACTCGCCCACCATGTATCCGGACATCCGCTTCGCCACCGTGGGCGGCGAAAGCCTGGCCGGCCTGATCAACGACGACGCCTGGAACCGCGACACGTTCATCCCTACCGTAGGCAAGCGCGGCGCCGCCATTATCGAGGCGCGCGGCCTGTCGTCAGCAGCGTCTGCCGCCAACGCAGCCATTGATCATGTGCACGACTGGGTACTGGGCTCCAACGGCAAGTGGGTCACCATGGGCATTCCGTCCGATGGCTCCTACGGCATCCCTGAAGGCATCATCTACGGCGTGCCCGTCACCACCGAAAACGGCGAGTACAAGCGCGTCGAAGGCCTGGAGATCGACGCATTCTCGCGCGAACGCATGGACTTCACCCTGAAGGAATTGCTCGAAGAACGCGACGGCGTGGCAGACCTGCTGAAATAATCAGGCAGCTTGCCGCAAAAGCGGGCCAGCCTCCCGCCAGCCCCACAACAGCCCGCAGCTCATCATTGAGCTGCGGGCTGTTTGTTGGTGCGGGGGAACCGCGCTGATGCCTGCTGGTCCATGAGCTTGAGTTTGCGCCATAGCGTTGTGCGGCTGATCCCCAACACCGTTGCCGCCTTGTCGCGATTGCCGCCGCACTCGGCCAGCACAGCGCGAATGCGTTCTGATTCCGCCACATCCCGGCTGGCGCGCAGTTTGCCATACTGGGGCTCGCCATGCTCCGCCAGGCCGCCTGGCGCAGAAAACAGCTCCGGCGCAATACTGCGAAGCTCGTCCAGCACGGCGCCGCTGCCCTCCCGATCCGAGTCATGAAAGACCATGGCGCGTTCAATGAGGTTCTCGAGCTCCCGAATGTTGCCAGGCCAGGCATAAGCGTGCGCGGCCCGCACTATGCTGTCGACAATGCCATCGCCCTGCCATGCCGCCGCGCCAGGCCCCTGCACATTCAATCGCCGCGCGATTTTGTCTCGCAGATGCGCGGCCAGCAAGGGCAGATCACCCTTGCGTTCGCGCAGCGGAGGCAGCCGCAAAAGCAGGATATTGAGCCGGTAATAGAGGTCGCTGCGAAACACGCCGGACCGCGCCCGAGCGCCAAGATCCTGATGCGTGGCGGCAACCACCCGCACGTCCACGGGCGTGGGCTCCGTGGCGCCAATGCGCAGCACCTCGCGCTCCTGAAGCACGCGCAAAAGACGCGTCTGCAACGACAACGGCATTTCGCCAATTTCATCCAGAAAGATGGTGCCGGTGTGCGCCGCCTCGAACAGCCCAATCTTGCCGCCGCGCGTCGAGCCCGTAAATGCGCCATCCACATAGCCGAACAATTCACTTTCCAGCAAACTATCCGGAAACGCGGCGCAGTTGATGGCCACAAACGGCTGATCCCGACGGGCGCTGGCATTGTGGATGCCCTGAGCCAACAGCTCCTTTCCAGTACCGCTTTCGCCGATGATCAGCACGGTTGCATCGCTGCGCGCACACATCAATGCCCTATCCCTGACCTTGCGTATCGCCTCGCTCTGGCCGATCAATTGATCCAGGCCATAGCGCGCCATGTTCGAACGCGGCTTGCCGCGTGAGCGCAAACTGCGGTCCATGCGCTGAATCGCGATCGGATCCTGGCACACCAGCACCGCACCCGTATGCCGGCCCTGCTCCACGATAGGCATGCGTGTGAGCACGACCGTCTTGCCGCCCAACTGATGCACCTGCTCAGACTCGCCCTGCCCCGTACGCAAGGTGTCCTGAAGGCTAAGCCCAGCGCTGACAGCGCTGAGGCGCTGGCCGATCACGCGCTCAGCGGCCAGCCCAAGGGTTTTCTCCATGGCGGGGTTAATGAGTTCTATCCGTTCGTCCAGATCCACGGCGATCACGCCATCCTTGAGCCTGCCGAGAATGGTGTTGAGCTTTTCGCGGCGCGCGGACTCCAGCCGCGAAATACGCGCCACTTCGATGGCGTCTTCAATGGCCTCTTGAACCGCGCCCTGCGAATACAGCAGGATGCCTTCGATGCCGTAAGAACGGGCAAGATCGACCACCAGTCCATGCCCCACCACGGCCTCCACGCCGAGCGAAAGCAGCTCACGCACGCAGGCTTCGGCCTCTTCCTCGGTGCTGTATGCACGCAATTGGACCTCAAGCGCAAACAGCTCATTGAAATGCCGCAGCTCGGGCGGAACCGTTCCATACGTGACCAGCGCAATCTTTCTCGAATGACGCGATGCCTTCGCCAGCCCGCGCATGATGTCCAGTCCGCCCGCCTTGACCAGCACCACTGGCACGTCAAGATGTTGCCGCAGAAAGCTGCCATTCGAGCCTGCCGACACAATGACGTCTATGCCCTGGCCTTGCCGCATGGCCAGCACATCGCTGACCGCTTCGCTATAGGCTTTGTCCAGGATCGACACCTCGGCAACCGCGCTGTAGTGCGGCGCGAGCTCTTCAAACAGCAGACGCAACTCGTGCATGCCAACGGCAGCCAAACGCAGGCGCGGTCCCGACACAGGAGGATAAACAGAGGACATGATGAGCGAACCAAGAGTTTGCCCGGAACACACCAGGACGATGTCCGGGACCTAACCATATCTTCGGCGTAGACTGCCCATACGAAACAAATCTGAAACACCGAAATCCCAATATTGAAACATACCATGAAACACTGAACAGACGGTTCGATATTGCAAGCGCGCCTGTTTTCCTTTGCAATAGACGGGTTTGCGGTGTGTGCCTGCCGCTCCCCGCAAGCCTTGTATAGGATCGCCATGACTGGCACGGTTATTGCTTGATTACTGCTAACTATTATTTACCCCAACAGCGAGGAACCTACAGTGCCCGACAACCTCATCTCCGCTGGCGCGCGGTTTCGCCAGGCTCTCCAAGAAGAACACCCCCTGCAGGTCATCGGCGCCATCAATGCCAATCACGCGCTGCTGGCGCAGCGCGCCGGCTACCGTGCGATCTATCTTTCCGGTGGCGGCGTCGCTGCGGGCTCCCTGGGCCTGCCCGACCTCGGCATCAATACGCTGGATGATGTGCTGACGGATATCCGCCGTATTACCGACGTCTGTGAACTGCCGCTGATGGTTGATATCGATACCGGCTTCGGCCCCTCCGCCTTCAATATCGCCCGCACCATCAAGAGTTTGATCAAATTCGGCGCGGCCGCCTGCCATATTGAAGACCAGGTGGGCGCCAAGCGCTGCGGCCATCGTCCCGGCAAGGAAATCGTTTCGCAGGGCGAGATGGTCGACCGCATCAAGGCGGCCGTCGACGCACGCACGGACGATAATTTTTTCATCATCGCGCGCACGGACGCCATCGCTGTCGAGGGCGTGGACAAAGCGCTGGAGCGTGCCCAGGCGTTTGTCGAAGCTGGCGCGGACGGCATTTTCGCCGAGGCTTCGTATGATCTCGCCACCTACGAACGGTTCAAGAAGACGCTGAATGTACCGGTGCTGGCCAACATCACCGAGTTCGGCAAGACGCCACTATTCACGGTACAGGAGCTTGCCAGCGTCAATGTCGATATCGTGCTGTATCCTCTTTCTGCCTTCCGCGCCATGAACAAGGCTGCGGAGACGGTGTATCAGGCTATCCGCCGCGACGGCCACCAAAAGAGTGTCGTCGACATCATGCAGACACGAGAAGAACTGTACGATCGCATCGGCTATCACGAGTTTGAATCCCGCCTCGATGCGCTCTTTCAACAGAGCAAATCGAAGTAACCCTATCAGGAGTATGAGACATGGCTACCAAAGCAGCTAAAACCGCCAAGACCGCAGCGCCCAAACCCAAGAAATCCGTCGCACTGTCGGGGGTGATCGCGGGCAATACCGCGCTCTGCACGGTTGGGCGCAGCGGCAACGATCTGCACTATCGCGGCTACGACATTCTCGATATCGCAGACACCTGCGAATTCGAGGAGGTCGCTCATCTGCTGATTCATGGCAAGCTGCCAACCAAGACTGAGCTGGCGGCCTACAAGGCCAAGCTGCGCAAACTGCGCGGCCTGCCCGCCCAGTTGCAGGCGGCGCTCGAGGCGCTGCCGGCAGCAAGCCACCCGATGGACGTGATGCGCACCGCCGTCTCGGTGCTGGGATGCCTGCTGCCCGAGAAAGACGATCACAATCTGCCCGATGCCCGCGATATTGCGGATCGCCTGATGGCCAACCTGGGCTCCGCCCTGCTGTACTGGTATCACTACAGCCACAATGGCTGCTACATCGACGTGCAGACCGATGACGACAGCATCGGCGGCCACTTCCTGCATATGCTGCACGGACAGAAACCCAGCGATGAATGGGTGCGCGCCATGCACACATCGCTCATCCTGTACGCGGAGCACGAGTTCAATGCGTCAACCTTCACTTGCCGTGTCATTGCCGGCACAGGCTCGGATATGTACTCGGCGATTGCCGGGGGCATCGGCGCGCTGCGCGGCCCCAAGCACGGTGGCGCCAACGAGGTCGCATTCGAGATCCAGAAGCGCTACGACTCTCCTGATGACGCCGAAGCCGACATCCGTCGCCGCGTCGAAAACAAAGAGGTTGTCATCGGCTTTGGACATCCGGTCTACACGGTTTCCGATCCACGCAACAAGGTCATCAAGGAAGTTGCCCGCAAGCTGTCCAGGACGCAAGGCAATATGAAGATGTTCAATATCGCCGAGCGCCTTGAAAGCGTAATGTGGGACATCAAGAAAATGTTCCCCAATCTGGACTGGTTCTCGGCCGTGTCGTATCACATGATGGGCGTGCCCACCGCGATGTTTACTCCCCTTTTCGTGATCGCGCGCACCGCCGGCTGGGCTGCGCACATCGTGGAACAGCGCGTGGACAATAAAATCATCCGGCCTACTGCCAACTACGTCGGTCCTGAAGACCAGAAGTTTGTGCCGATCAGCAAACGCCGCTGATCATCCGGCAAGCCACGGGGGTGCGCGCAGCGCAGCCTCCGTTGGCACCGACTGCCGCCCTCCTGATTCTCCTTATTTCGCACGCCATGAACACTGCATATCGCAAACCCCTGCCCGGCACCTCGCTGGACTACTTCGACACGCGCGAAGCCATTGATACCATCCAGCCCGGCGCCTACGACGGGCTGCCCTACACCTCGCGCGTGCTGGCCGAGAACCTGGTACGCCGCTGCGACCCCGCAACGCTGACCGATTCGCTCAAACAAATCATCGAACGCAGGCGAGACCTGGATTTCCCATGGTTTCCCGCGCGCGTCGTATGCCACGACATTCTGGGCCAGACGGCACTGGTGGACCTGGCCGGGCTGCGCGATGCCATTGCCGAAAAGGGGGGGGATCCTGCACTGGTCAACCCTGTGGTCCCCACGCAATTGATCGTCGACCACTCGCTGGCTGTCGAATTTGGCGGTTACGATAAAGACGCCTTCGCCAAAAACCGGGCCATCGAAGACAGGCGCAATGATGATCGCTTTCATTTCATCAACTGGACCAAAAAGGCGTTCAAGAACGTTGACGTGATTCCCCCGGGCAACGGCATCATGCACCAGATCAATCTGGAGCGCATGTCACCGGTGATCCATGCACGCGAAGGTGTCGCTTTTCCCGATACACTGGTGGGTACGGACAGCCATACGCCGCATGTGGACGCCCTTGGCGTCATCGCCATTGGCGTGGGCGGCCTGGAGGCCGAAAGCGTGATGCTGGGTCGCGCCTCATGGATGCGCCTGCCCGACATCATTGGGGTCGAGCTTACCGGCAAGCTGCCCTCTGGCTCCACCGCGACCGACCTTGTACTGGCCCTGACCGAATTCCTGCGCAACCAAAAGGTTGTTTCCTCCTATCTGGAGTTCTACGGCGAAGGAGCGTCCAGCCTGACCCTGGGCGATCGCGCGACCATTTCCAACATGACGCCGGAATACGGCGCCACGGCCGCCATGTTCTACATCGACCAGCAAACCATCGACTACCTGAAACTGACTGGCCGTGACGATGCTCAGGTCAAGCTGGTGGAAACCTACGCCAGGCAGGCAGGTTTGTGGGCTGACAGCCTGGCCAATGCCCAGTACGAGCGCGTGCTCAGATTCGATCTGTCATCGGTTGTGCGCAATATTGCCGGCCCGTCCAACCCGCACCGTCGCGTGCCTACTTCCGAACTCGCAGCCCGAGGCATTGCCGGCAAGGTGGAAAACGAACCGGGCCTGATGCCTGATGGCGCCGTCATTATCGCGGCCATCACCAGTTGCACCAACACCAGCAACCCGCGCAACGTCATTGCGGCGGGGCTGCTGGCGCGCAATGCCAATGCGCGCGGGCTCACCCGCAAACCCTGGGTGAAGTCTTCGCTCGCGCCCGGATCAAAAGCCGTACAGTTATATCTGGAGGACGCAAAACTGTTGCCCGAACTGGAGCAGCTCGGATTTGGGATTGTGGGCTTTGCCTGCACCACCTGTAACGGGATGAGCGGCGCACTCGATCCCAGCATTCAGAAAGAAGTCGTTGATCGCGACCTTTATGCCACGGCCGTGCTGTCGGGCAACCGCAACTTCGACGGACGCATCCATCCGTATGCCAAGCAGGCTTTCCTGGCCTCGCCGCCGCTGGTCGTGGCATACGCCATCGCAGGTACGATACGTTTCGACATAGAGAAAGACATTCTGGGTACAGACAAAGACGGCCAGGCTGTCACCCTCAAGGATATCTGGCCCAAAGATGAAGAGATCGACGCCATTGTCGCTGCCAGCGTCAAGCCAGCGTATTTCCGTCAGGTTTATGAGCCGATGTTCGCCGCCAGCGTGGAAAGCCACAGCCAGATCGATCCGCTGTACGACTGGCGCCCCACGAGCACATACATCCGCCGCCCGCCGTACTGGGAAGGGGCGTTGGCCGGCGAGCGATCCCTTACCGGCATGCGCCCGCTGGCCGTGCTGGGGGACAATATCACCACCGATCACCTGTCGCCCTCCAACGCCATTTTGCCAAGTAGCGCAGCGGGCGAGTATCTGGCCAAGATGGGGCTGCCCGAAGAGGATTTCAACTCTTACGCCACGCACCGTGGAGATCACCTGACCGCCCAGCGCGCCACCTTTGCCAACCCCAAGCTGCTGAACGAAATGGTGCTCGACAATGGCCAGATCAAACAGGGCTCGCTGGCACGGATAGAACCGGAGGGCAAGGTCACCCGCATGTGGGAAGCCATCGAAACCTATATGGAACGCAAGCAGCCGCTTATCATCATTGCCGGCGCCGATTACGGGCAAGGATCCTCACGCGACTGGGCCGCCAAGGGCGTGCGTCTGGCAGGCGTGCAAGCCATTGCTGCCGAAGGCTTTGAGCGCATCCATCGCACCAACCTGGTTGGCATGGGTGTGCTGCCGCTGGAATTCAAGCCGGGCGTGAATCGCAAGACCCTGAACATCGATGGCACAGAGACCTACGACGTTGTCGGAGCACCCACGCCACTGGCAACCCTGACCCTGGTCATCCACCGCAACAACGGTGAGCGTGTGGAAGTCCCCGTCACCTGTCGTCTCGATACCGCTGAAGAGGTGTCGATCTATGACGCGGGCGGTGTGCTGCAGCGCTTCGCACAGGACTTTATCGAATCAGCGGCTGCCGTCTAGCTTCCAGGAGCATATCATCGCCATGGCACATTTACCCCAGATCAAAATACCCGCCACCTATCTGCGCGGCGGCACCAGCAAAGGCGTGTTTTTTCGCCTGCAGGATTTGCCCGAATTGGCGCAAACACCTGGCGCGGCGCGCGATGCGCTGCTTCTGCGCGTCATCGGCAGCCCCGACCCCTACGGCAAGCAAACCGACGGCATGGGAGGCGCAACATCCAGCACGAGCAAAACAGTCATCATCTCCAAAAGCACCCGTCCGGATCATGATGTGGATTATTTGTTTGGCCAGGTCTCCATCGACAAACCCTTCGTCGACTGGAGCGGGAATTGCGGCAATCTGTCCGCCGCCGTCGGCCCCTATGCCATCAGCAATGGCTTTGTCGACCCCAGCCGCATTCCCCGAAACGGCACCGCTACCGTCCGTATCTGGCAGGCCAATATCGGCAAGACAATTGTTTCTCATGTCCCCATCACACATGGCGAGGTTAAGGAAACGGGCGACTTCGAACTCGACGGCGTCACCTTCCCGGCTGCCGAGGTGCAGCTCGAATTCATGGATCCCGCAGCGGACGAAGAGGGTGACGCAGGCTCGATGTTTCCGACTGGAAATCTGGTAGACGACCTGGACGTGCCCGGTGTCGGAACTCTCAAGGCGACCATGATCAATGCTGGGATTCCGACCGTTTTTATCAATGCCGGGGACATCGGCTACACAGGCACAGAACTTCAGGAAGCCATCAACGGCGACGACAAGGCACTGGCCATGTTCGAAACCATCCGCGCTCATGGCGCGCTGCGCATGGGTTTGATCTCCACGCTGGATGAAGCCGCGAAACGCCAGCACACGCCCAAGGTTGCATTTGTGGCAGGACCGGCCGATTATGTAGCCTCAAGCGGCAAACAGGTGGCAGCCAGCGACATCGACCTGCTTGTGCGTGCCCTGTCCATGGGCAAGCTGCATCATGCCATGATGGGCACCGCGGCTGTCGCAATCGGCACGGCGGCGGCGATCCCGGGCACACTGGTCAATCTCGCCGCCGGTGGCGGCGAACGCAACGCAGTGCGTTTCGGCCATCCGTCAGGCACGTTGCGGGTGGGTGCGCAGGCCACGCAAGAAAACGGCGAATGGGTCGTGCAGAAAGCCATCATGAGCCGCAGCGCCCGCGTGCTGATGGAAGGGTGGGTTCGCATTCCCGCCGGCACCTTCTGAGGCCGCAGGATCTTTACTCAGCAACAGGAAACACTATGTCCGCGCCTATATCCAACGTTCGCCCCGACCCTGATCAGGTTTTGGTCGATATCGTCGACTATGTACTCAATTATGAGATCACGAGCGAACTCGCCTACGAAACCGCCCGTAACGCCTTGATTGATACGCTGGGCTGCGGCCTGGAAGGGCTGGAGTATCCCGCGTGCACCAAGCTGATGGGCCCTATCGTGCCGGGCACAGTGGTGCCCAATGGCGCGAAAGTGCCCGGCACCCAGTTCCAGCTCGACCCCGTTCAGGCGGCTTTCAATATCGGCGTGATGATACGCTGGCTGGACTTCAATGACACCTGGCTGGCAGCAGAGTGGGGCCACCCCTCCGACAACCTGGGCGGCATTCTCGCCATGGCGGACTGGCTGTCGCGCAACGCGATTGCCGCCGGCAAGCCGCCGCTGGCCATGCGCGATGTGCTCACCGCCATGATCAAGGCCCACGAGATCCAGGGCTGCATCGCCCTGGAAAACTCCTTCAACAAAGTCGGGCTGGACCACGTCGTGCTGGTCAAGGTAGCCTCCACCGCTGTCGTATCGCAGATGCTGGGGCTATCGCGCGAAGAAATCATCAATGCGGTCTCGCTGGCCTGGGTCGACGGACAGAGCCTGCGCACTTACCGCCATGCCCCGAACACTGGCAGCCGAAAAAGCTGGGCTGCGGGCGACGCCACCAGCCGCGCCGTGCGCCTGGCCTTGATCGCCCGCACGGGCGAAATGGGCTACCCCTCGGTGCTCACCGCCAAGACCTGGGGGTTTTATGATGTGCTCTTCAAGGGCCAGCCCTTCACGTTCCAGCGCCCCTATGGCAGCTATGTGATGGAAAATGTGCTGTTCAAGATATCGTTTCCGGCCGAGTTTCACTCGCAGACCGCGGTCGAATGCGCCATGGCCATTCACAAAAAGCTGGCTGCGCTTGGCAAAACTGACGCGGATATCAAAAAGATCACCATCCGTACGCACGAAGCCTGCATCCGCATCATCGACAAAAAGGGTCCGCTCCACAACCCTGCCGACCGCGACCACTGCATTCAGTATATGGTTGCCGTTCCCCTGCTCTTTGGCCGCCTGACCGCCGCCGACTATGAAGACGCCATCGCGGCCGACCCGCGCATCGACGCACTGCGTGACAAGATGGAATGCGCGGAAGATCCGGCCTTTACCAAGGATTATCACGACCCTGAAAAACGCTCCATCGCCAATGCATTGACGGTTGAATTCAACGACGGCAGCATGCTGGACGAAATCGTTTGCGAGTACCCCGTTGGTCACAAACGGCGCCGCACGGAGGGCATCCCGCTGCTGGAAGCCAAATTCCGCACCAATCTCGCCCGCCGCTTTCCCGTCAGGCAACAACAGCGCATTCTTGACGTTTCGCTGGACCAGAAGAAACTGGAAGCGATGCCCGTGCATGAGTATGTTGACCTATACGTCATTTAAGACCGCACCGGTGTTCTCAGGCAGGCGCCGGCATGACCGGTCGCCCATCGCGCCGGCAACACGCCGGCTTGTGGCAAAATAGCTGGCTATGCTTACGACATTCATTCAATACGCGCTGCCGCTGGCTTTCACCATCATGGTCGCCTGCGTGCTCACCTGCCTGGTATCAGGGCTGGTGCTGTTCCTGTTTCGCCGTCGGGCCACCAATGAGGCCATGCGCCACCCCTACCTGGATCATCAGGTCTGGGATCGCTATCCACTGCCCATTCGGCTGGCCATCATGATGGATTATTTCTTTCGCCTCAGCTTTCCCAACACCCAATTCTGGGTGATCGGCAATGCCAACCGGCTGCTCGCTCACGTTAATCCCTCAGAAATCTCGTCGCGCATCAAATGGCCACTGATCGGCATGTGGGGCGGATGCTTTGTCGGCATTATCGCCATGATGCTGCTGTGGGCCTTCATCCTCCTCACCATGGCCTGAACACCGGAGCCCAAATCCCCATGAGTCGCACAATTGAACACAACGTCGCCGCCAGCCGCTTCGAATGGACAGAAGACGGCATTCTGTGCGTCCTGGATTACGAATTACAGAATGATGCCATGATCATCACCCACACTGGCGTCCCCCAGCCAGTGGGTGGCCGCGGCATCGCGGGCGACCTGGCCCAGGCCGCGCTGGACACGGCACGCGCCAATGGCTGGTCTGTGCGCCCCTTGTGCTCGTACGTCGATGCCTGGATACGGCGCCATCCCGAATACCAGGATCTGGTCGCCAACTGATTCGGCGACCGCCTGCTCACCCGTCTGCCCTGCGTTGCGACGCAAGTACGCAACATCACGCCGGCCAAGTCTTATATAAGATATAAGACATTTGCCTCAGCACAGGCTTTGCTTTTACAATATCGCCATAAAACATACTGTTATCCCCATCCAACGACAAAGGGCATGCACCATGCTGGAATCCTATCGCCAACACGTAGCCGAACGCGCCGCGTCAGGCATCCCTCCCCTGCCGCTTACCGCCCAGCAAACGGCAGAACTCATTGAACTCATCAAATCGCCACCGGCTGGCGAAGAAGCATACCTGCTTGATCTGTTCACGCATCGCGTTCCCGCTGGCGTAGACGAAGCCGCCATGGTCAAGGCCTCTTATCTGGCCGCCATTACGCTGGGCAAGGAAACCTGTTCCCTCATTAGCCCCAGGCAAGCCACCGAACTGCTCGGCACAATGTTGGGTGGCTACAATGTCAGCCCCCTCATTCAACTGCTCGACAATCCCGAACTGGCGCCCGTCGCCGCCGAAGGCCTGAAGAAAACCCTGCTGGTTTTCGACGCCTTCCACGACATCCAGGAAAAGGCTGAAAAAGGCAACCAGCACGCACGCGCAGTCCTGCAAAGCTGGGCTGATGCGGAATGGTTCACCAGCCGCCCGGAAGTCCCCGAAAGCCTGACACTGACCGTTTTCAAGGTCACTGGCGAAACCAACACCGACGACCTCTCCCCCGCCCCCGACGCCTGGAGCCGCCCCGACATCCCATTGCATGCACTCGCCATGCTCAAGAATCCGCGCCCAGGCATCGAGCCCGAAGAGCCCGGCAAGATCGGTCCCATCAAATTCCTGCAAAGCCTCAAAGAAAAAGGCCACCTGGTCGCCTATGTCGGCGACGTCGTCGGCACAGGCTCCTCCCGCAAGTCCGCAACCAACTCGGTCTTGTGGCACACCGGCGAAGACATTCCTTACGTGCCCAACAAACGCTTCGGCGGCGTATGTCTGGGTGGCAAGATCGCCCCCATCTTCTACAACACCATGGAAGACGCTGGCGCGCTGCCCATAGAGCTCGACGTTTCGCAGATGGACATGGGCGACGTCATCGAACTGCGTCCTTATGAAGGCAAGGCGCTGAAAGACGGCAAGGTCATCGCCGAATTTCAACTCAAATCCGACGTCCTGCTCGACGAAGCGCGCGCGGGCGGGCGCATTCCTCTTATCATCGGCCGCGGCCTTACCGCCAAGGCGCGCGACGCATTGGGCCTGCCGCCTTCAACGCTGTTCCGCCTGCCGCACAACCCCGCGGATACCGGCAAGGGATATACCCTGGCGCAGAAGATGGTTGGTCGCGCATGCAGCCTGCCCGAAGGCACCGGCGTACGTCCGGGAACCTACTGCGAGCCTCGCATGACATCCGTCGGCAGCCAGGACACCACCGGTCCCATGACACGCGACGAGCTCAAAGACCTCGCCTGCCTGGGCTTCTCGGCCGACCTGGTCATGCAGTCGTTCTGCCATACCGCGGCCTATCCCAAGCCCGTAGACGTCAAAACACACCATGAACTGCCAGACTTCATCAGCACCCGTGGCGGCGTATCCCTGCGCCCAGGCGACGGTATCATCCACTCCTGGCTGAACCGCATGCTCCTTCCCGACACTGTCGGCACAGGCGGCGACTCGCACACCCGCTTCCCAATCGGCATCAGCTTTCCGGCGGGTTCGGGCCTGGTGGCCTTCGCGGCCGCCACCGGCGTCATGCCGCTGGACATGCCCGAATCCGTACTGGTGCGCTTCAAGGGCGAGCTGCAGCCCGGCGTCACCCTGCGCGATCTGGTCAACGCCATCCCGCTGTACGCCATCAAGCAGGGCTTGCTGACCGTCGAGAAGGCCGGCAAGAAGAACATCTTCTCCGGCCGCATTCTCGAAATCGAAGGCCTGCCCAATCTCAAGATTGAACAGGCATTCGAATTGTCCGACGCCTCGGCCGAGCGTTCCGCAGCCGGTTGCACGGTGCGCCTGAGCAAAGAGCCCATCATCGAGTACATCAACAGCAACATCACGCTGCTCAAGTGGATGATTGCCAATGGCTACGAAGACGAACGCACGCTGGCCCGCCGCATCAAGGCAATGGAAGCCTGGCTGGCTGATCCCCAACTGCTCGAGCCAGACGCCGACGCCGAATACGCCGCCGTCATCGACATCGATCTGGCAGACATCATCGAACCCATCGTCGCCTGCCCCAACGATCCCGACGATGTCAAAACACTGTCCGATGTATCCGGCACAACCATCGACGAAGTCTTCATCGGAAGCTGCATGACCAACATCGGCCACTTCCGCGCGGCATCCAAGCTGCTCGAAGGCAAGCGCGATATCCCGACCAAGCTGTGGGTGGCCCCTCCCACCAAGATGGATCAAAAGCAACTCAGCGAAGAAGGCCACTACAACACGCTGGGAACAGCCGGTGCGCGCATGGAAATGCCGGGTTGCTCGCTGTGCATGGGCAACCAGGCACAGGTTCGCGAAGGCGCTACCGTGATGTCGACCAGCACACGCAATTTCCCGAACCGTCTGGGCAAGAACGCCAACGTCTTTCTGGGTTCGGCTGAACTTGCCGCCATCTGCTCCCGCCTGGGCCGCATTCCAACCCGCGAAGAGTATATGGCCGACATGGGCGTGCTCGCACAAAACAGCGATCAAATCTACCGCTACATGAACTTCGACCAAATCGAAGACTTCCGCGAGATCGCAGACGCTGTGGGCATCTGACGCGTCACAGCGACGCCATCCCTGCCGCGGCCCTAAAGGGCCATCAGTGCACGGGCGAGGTTAACCCCTCGCCCGTGCACTTATTTGCGGGCGGGGCGTTACACTAGGCTATTGGCCAATTATTCCTATACGTTGCATATGCCTGTTTCCTCGCCGTCCCGTCTTTCCCGCGATACGCAACGCCTGCTGTCGCTCACCGCGGCGCTCGCGCGTTCCGGCAGCCGCCTGGAAGATGCCTTCTGGGAGGCCCAGCTTGGCACGCTTCTGAATAAACTGCTGCTGGGCAAGAAAAACAAGTTTGTCGAAGCTGCGCTCGAACATCTGCTGGCAGCCGACACAAGCGCCTACGAAATCCTGGTCGAACAAGCTGAAACCTTGTCCGAATCTGCCATCATTTCGCTTGACGGAAAAGACTACGATGTGCTGCTGTTTTCTGCGCCGGTCGTCGCCTGGACGCGTTACCAGCTGCCTGACACCACGCTTTCGGAAACTCAGCACGAAACCTTGCTCGCCCTGGTCCGCCAGCATATTGCCGCAGACAATACCCAGATCACCCTGTTGCCTGCCTTGGTGGGTTTCGACCAAATGCCACAAACCTTCCAGGACACCCGCCAATGGACACAGCGGATGGCCATGCAAGCCTTGGGGATGGCCGCCGAACCGTGCACTCTCAACAAAGCCATCGAAACAGACACCCTGCTTGCGGACGCCCGTTTCGTCGTGGGCGTCGTTGTGGCGCCGCGTGGCAGTGCGCTGTTCCGCTGGCAAACCGAGCAGGCCGACGATAGTCTCACTACGCGGGACCAATGCAAAGAAGCCTGGATACAGGCGGCGGCGCCCGTGCTCTCGCCGCTGTTCACGGGCTGCCAAATGGAATACCTGCAGCCAGACGCCTATTACGTCAACAGCCGGGAAGCCGATCGGCGCATCCGCCCGTTGGCGCTCAAGGCCGCCGTCACATGGCTGCAGAGCGCTGTACACCTGTCCGGCGCCGAGTTGCGCGCCATCATCGCAGGCTGCGGAGAATCCGCCATCGAAGAGTACCGTGTGGGCTTCAGTACCCGCCAGAGCAATGATGTCATTTACGGCTGCATCTGGCCTGTGCTCAGCAAAGAGGAAGCCTTCGCCGATGGGCTGGAATCCGGCCAGGTTGATGTCCCGGACGAAATCGCCGCTTTGCTCAAGGAATTGAGCGTGGGCGATATTCGCCGCCTGCCCGGCATCTATCCGCTGGAATTCTGCGACGACTGCGGCGCGCCCCTGTTTCCCAATCCGTTGGGAGAAATGCTGCATCCAGAGCTGCCTGAAGAAACCGATATGAGTCCCCTTCATTTCCACTGAATGCGCCCGCTGTCTTTCGACATTTTTTGCCGCGTCGTCGACAACTATGGCGATATCGGGGTGTGCTGGCGATTGGCGCGCCAACTATCGGGCATGGCCGGAGTGGCGGACCTGCGCCTCTGGGTTGACGACCTGGCCACGTTTGCCCGCATCGCCCCCGGCGTCAGGACCGGCCTCGCCATTCAGCACATAGACGCCGAGCCCTCGCAAGGCCTTCTCGGGCAAGACAGGCAGCCGCGCAGCGTCGAGATCCGTCACTGGACACCTCACGCGCCGTTACCCGAGGCCCACGACATCGTTGTCGAGGCCTTCGCCTGCGATCCGCCAGCCGATTTCATCGAAAGCATGGTTCGTCGAGACAGCTTGTGGATCAACCTGGAGTACTTGAGCGCGGAAGACTGGGTCGCAAGCTGCCATGCCCAGCCGTCTCTGCAGCGCAATGGGTTGCGCAAAGCCTTCTTCTTTCCCGGTTTTACTCCCGGAACAGGCGGACTCCTGCGTGAAGCAGACCTGCTGATTGAACGAGATCGCTGGCAAGCCGATCCAGCTACGCGAGCGACACTGCTGGCACGGCTGGCACTTCCGGACACAGACATCGACGCGCTGGTCAGCGGCGGTGCGCGCCAGATCCTGCTGTTCTGCTATCCCGATGCGCCCGCCCAGGCGCTGGTAGACGCCCTGAACACCCAGCAAAGGGCGAGTGTGATGTTGGTGCCCAGCGGTGTATGCCCCGGGCTTGCCCGGGGCCGCCACGCGAACGTGACGGTGCGCGATATCCCTTTTCTGGACCAGGCAGGGTTTGACCGCCTGCTCTGGACCAGCGATCTGAACTGTGTTCGGGGTGAGGATTCGCTGATACGCGCCTTGTGGGCAGGCCGCCCCCTCCTGTGGCATATCTATTCGCAACAAGACCTGGCCCATATGACCAAACTGCAGGCATGGCTGGACTTATCGCCTTTCGGAAATCCTGTCCGCCAAGCGATGACCTGCTGGAACAGCGCCGATGGCCGCGGCTTTTCCGCAGCACTGGAAAGCGCCTTGCATCCCTCTGCCTGGCAGGCGTGGCAGGCCGCCAGCGCCAGCTGGTCGCAGCAGCTCGCCGAACAGACAGACCTGGCCACTTCCCTGCTGGCCTTCTGCGCGCAAGCGAACGCTCGCCAAAAGCGTTAAAATGTCAGGCTTTGCAAGCCTGCTCCGGCCCGCAGTGTCCTCTGGCGGAGCAACCACCCCCGGAGTTTCAAACATCTATGAAAACCGCACAAGAACTGCGTGTTGGCAACGTGATCATGGTCGGCAGCGACCCGTTGGTCGTTCAAAAAGCCGAATACAACAAGTCGGGCCGCAACTCGGCTGTCGTCAAGCTCAAATTCAAGAATCTGCTTACCGGTTCGGGCAGCGAATCCGTTTACAAGGCCGACGAAAAATTCGAAGTCGTTGTGCTCGAAAACAAAGAGTGCACCTATTCGTACTACGCGGATCCCATGTATGTGTTCATGGACGAAGAATACAACCAGTATGAAGTCGAGGCCGAAAGCATGGGCGACGCCCTGGATTACCTCGAAGAAGGCATGCAGGTCGGTGTTGTGTTCTATGACGGCCGCGCCATCTCGGTTGAACTGCCCACCATCGTCGTGCGCGAAATCACCTATACCGAGCCTGCCGTCAAGGGCGACACATCGGGCAAGGTGCTCAAGCCAGCCAAAACCAGCACAGGCATGGAAGTCGCGGTTCCCCTGTTCTGCAACATCGGCGACAAGATTGAAATCGACACCCGTACCGGTGAATACCGCAGCCGCGTGATGTAAATCGCATACCGCCCGCCAGCGCGGTACGGCAAGACCAGGGCAGATGCCGCCAAGCACGGCATCTGCCCTGGTCGTTTTTGCTAGAAACGGTAGTTCATCCCCATCATGTAGCGCGCGGTATTGCCCTGATCCCGAATCACCTGGTCATCGAGCGAATAGCGCCTGGCAAAGCCCCCCATCGCATACAGCCGCACACGCGGCGATAAGGCATGCACATAGCCAAGCGTAGCCAGTTGTCCTGGGCGCGGCGCCTTACCGTTGCTCCAGTGCCAGTTCGGGCGAACATAAGACCACTGCAGCAGCATCTCGTCCCCACTGCCCACTGGCATCGCCATCCCTACCAGATAGGCGTCCAAATGTCCGCCAAACGCAAACTCCCTGGCGCCCAAGCCCATCCCTAAAGCATCCGGATCACCACCGTTTAACCCAACATAACCATTGCGCTGCCGGCTCCACGCCAATGACACCCGTGCGATCCCCATATCGTAAGCGAGCCCCCATTGCCAGGCGCTCGGGTCCCGGGCGTCAGCCAACGCCGTATCCGATAGCCAGGTCTTGTCCCAACTGACCACCACAACCCAGGGACCATATTCATAGCGCAGCGCAAGGCTGCCATGGGGAGAACGGCGCCCCAGAACCTGTGAACCCAAGACATCAAAGCTATAACCCACGCCAGCGCTGAGCCCACCCAAAGAGGGAGAGAGATAAGTGAGGTCGTTGTTCAAAGCGTAGTTATCCGAGGCCTTCAGCGTTGCCCCCATCCCCATATCCTTCCAGGGCGCAACCTCAAGTTGGCTGAAAAACTGCTGCGAGACCGGTTGCTGGCGCCCCAGGCGCAGCGATCCAAACCGCTCGTTGGCCACCCCCAACCAGGCCGAATTATTGAACAGTGCAGCCTGATCATCCAGTTGGCCGGTCGCGGCGTCTATCCGGGATTCAAGCATGAACTCGGCGCGCCATCCCTGCGCCAGCGATGCGTTGCCTTGCAAGCCGAACAGGCTGTCGCTGAAGCCACCGGACGTCAGCCCGTGGCTTGATCTGTTCGCCATGTTGGCGCCCTGCGTGTGGGTAGACACCACAGCGGCATCCACAGTCCCATAGAGCGTTACACCCGGTTCTTGCGCGAACGACAGCGCGGCAACCCCCGCCTGCACAGCCAGCGCGATCATCAACGGCAATCCTTTCATTTTGATCTCGTCAAGGCATCAAATAGAAACACGTCGCATTCTCACTATGGAGACGAGCAACAGAATACCGTCAGGGGCTTACATCCTGCTGAATTCCGGAGGCAGAATCTTTGTTACTGCAGACGATCGTCGTCGAGAAATTCGGGTATGGGCATGATGGCGATGCCATCGGCGGCCAGCTCTGCTCTTTCTTCGGGCGTGGCGGTGCCACGTATGGCCCGTTCTTCGATTTCGCCTTCGTGCATACGCCTGGCCTCGCTGGCAAAATCATCGCCCACATTCTCGGTGTTGCGCACCATTTGCCGAATTTGGCGCAAGACTTCAGCCTGAAGCTGGGCCATCCCTGCCTGCCCGGGCGCGACCACGGTCGCCTCTGGCTGCCTGCCAGCGACTGCCTCGTTTTCGCGCCGGATATGGCTGACATTCAGCCTGGGCGCGGACAGCTTCTTGCTGACCTGATGACTGTCGCATACAGGGCAGGACAGCAGGCCGCGGGCTCGTTGGGATTCGTAATTGTCTTCCGACCCGAACCAGCCTTCGAACACGTGACCCTGCTCGCATTGGAGATCATAAACTTTGAGTGCCATGGCAACAATATGAGGGCGAAAAACAGGGTTTCAAGACAAGGCTGCCTGGTTGAAACGCTATAGCCGGGGCACGGCGTCAAGCAGGCGACGGGTTTGTGCATGAGCGGGATGGGCCAGCACGGCGCCCGCTTCACCCAGTTCAACGATAACACCTTCGTGCATGACCGCGATTCGGTCAGCCAGGTACTCGACCACGCCGAAATTGTGCGTAATAAACAAATAAGCAATGTTGAATTCGGCCTGCAAAGCCTGCAGCAAGTCCAGTATCTGCGCCTGCACCGAAACATCGAGCGCCGAAGTGGGCTCATCGCATATCAACACGGCGGGCTCCACAGCCAGCGCCCGCGCAATCGCTATACGCTGGCGCTGCCCGCCCGAAAACTCATGTGGATATCGCCCCACGGTGTCACGCGGCAGGCCTACGCGCTCAAGCAGATGGCGTATCTGGTTATGCCGCTGGGTACGGGTGCGATCCGGATGCAGGGCCGCAATGCCTTCGTCAAGGATCTCACCCACCAGCATGCGCGGATCCAGTGACGCATAGGGATCCTGAAAAACGATTTGTATCCGCTGGCGCAAACGACGCAAGGCAGCCCCACGCGCTTTCAGTAGATCGACACCCTCCAGCTCCGCCCTGCCGCGCACCATCGCCTGCTTTTCGAGCAGGCGCAGCAGGGCTTTGGCGGTGGTGGTTTTTCCACAGCCTGATTCGCCCAGCAAGGCCAGGGTTTCACCCCGCTGCAGCTCAAAACTGACACCCTTGACGATACGCGTGCCTTCTGGCGCCGGTCCCCAGAACCGACGTTTATGTGTATAGGCCACAGTAAGGTCGGTAACCGACAGCACCGGGCCGCTCCGATGATCCGGCACGGCCCTGTCACCCGCGCTATCGTTGACGATGGATAGTCCCGGCACTGTCGCAGCCGGTATGGCGTCTGACGGCAAGCTGCCACCGCCAGAAACCGCCTCCATTCCGGCCGACAAGGGTTTGCCGCGCTTGGCATAGGTAGGCACGGCCGCCAGCAACTGCCGGGCATAAGGATGGCGAGGCGCGCTGAAGAAGGTTGGCGCGTCCACGGTTTCGACGATTTCACCGTCGCGCATCAATGCCACGTAATCCGCGACATTCTTCACGACGGCGAGATCATGCGTGATCAAAAGAATCGCCAGCCCCATTTCCTTCTGGATGTCAGCGAGCAGCTGCAGTATCTGCGCCTGCACCGTTACATCAAGTGCCGTGGTCGGTTCATCCGCAATCAGAAGCCTGGGTTCTGCAGCCAGGGCAACGGCAATCATGATGCGCTGCTTCTGTCCGCCTGAAAACTGGAAGGGGTAATCATCCAGCCGCCTGGCCGCATCCTGTACCCCCACCCGCTCCAGCCACCACGCCGCACGTTCAGACAACGCTGCCCCACGACAAGTGGTATGCATGCGCAGCGTCTCGTAAAGCTGCTGACGCACCGTCATCACCGGATCGAGGCTGGTGGCGGGTTCCTGAAAGATGATGCCGATCTGCTTTCCTCGTATCGCCCGCATGCCGCGTTCCGACAAGCCATTGAGCTCTACCTCGCCCAGCCTGATATGCCCGGCCGCAATATGGCCTGCTTCTGGAAGCAAGCGCAGCAAAGCGAGGGCGGTCATGCTCTTGCCGCAACCTGATTCGCCCACCAGCGCAAACGTTTGCCCACGGCGCACCGCGATGCTCAATGCCTTGACGGCCTGGGTTACGCCCGCCTCACCCGCAATCTGAACAGACAGGCGTTCCACGGTCAGCACGGGATCGTCGGCGAGGCCGGCGTGAGTGGTCTCCGTCATTGCGCCACCTTGACTGAAACAGGCCGCGCGCGCAGCCTGCGCATGCGCGGATCAAATGCATCCTGGACCGCATCCGCAAAAATATTGGCCGACAGCACCAGCGCCAGCAAGAATACAAAAGCACCGAGCAGATTCCACCAAATCATTGGATCGCGCGACATTTCCAGGCGCGCGGAGTCAATCATGGTGCCAAATGACGGCGTACTGGGATCCACGCCGATACCCAGATACGACAGCACAGCCTCATACAGCACGAGCCCTGAAAACTCCAGCACCAGCGTAATCAGCACGATATGCATAACGTTGGGCAGCAAATGCCTGCGCATGATACGCCAGTGTCCCACGCCGAAAGCCCGCGCCGCCTGCACATATTCGAGTTCCCTGAGCTTGAGCGTTTCTGCTCGCAAAAGTCGGCACAGGCCTGCCCAGCCCGTCAGCCCGAGAATCATGCACAACATGAACAGACGCAAATCAGCCCGCGCCGCAACCGTATCAAACAGCGACGGGTTGTTGTCGATGTAGACCTGCATCATCAATACACAGGCGGCTATCAGCAGCACCCCTGGTATCGACGTGAGTGTGGTGTAAACGTACTGGATGACATCATCGACCTTGCCCTTGAAATAGCCCGCCGCGATCCCGAAGGCAAGCGCGGGCGGCAGCATGGCCAGTGTCGTGAGCGTACCGATCACCAGGGCCGTGCGGATGCTCTTTATGCATTGCCACAACACATCATTGCCGGTGCGATCCGTGCCCAGCACATGATAGTTGGTGCTCAACGCCAGAGCCGCGCAAAACAATAGCAAAAGCATACTGAGCGTCAGCCACATTGCCCGCCAGGGCACGTCTGATTCACGCTGCCACCAGATACGCCAGGCCTGCGCGAAGGTGCGGCCGCGCTTGTGCCCCAGCGTCAGCAACAACGCCGCCGCCAGCGCTGCTCCGAGCCCGATCACCACGCCTGCCGCCAGGCGTCGGTAGACATCCGCCCAGTGCGTGGGACCATCCTCAACGCCCCGCCCCGCATGCTGCAGCCGGGGGAAATCGCGAACGGGTTCGCCGTCGACGATCTCGGTTTCTTTGGTGAATCGCCGTATGGCCAGCGGCGCAGAATAGGTTTTCTCATGTTGCGAGAGCTGCGTCAGCGACAGCAAGTCATCCAGCGCCGAGCGCAACACGGGGGAGTAAATGGAAGCCGGCTTGTCGGCGCTGGTGGAAGCCGAGGCAACCGGTGGCAGCAAGGGCCGGTAATGAATGGAGTCGAGCAGGCCTGCGGCGGCGAAGAAAACCAGCACGACTGCCGCGCACATGGCAGAAGGTGTTCGCGCCACGCTTTTCCAGGCCATGCGCAGCGAGGCGCTGCCCTTCACCCGCCAGGCATAGGCCAGCACACCCGCCACCAGGAGGAATACAAAAATATCAGTCCAGAGAAAGACGAATTTGGGCATGGGCTACTCGAACCTTATGCGCGGATCCGCGATCGTATAGGAAATATCCGCCAGAATCAGGCCGATGATATACAGCACTGAGCCCAGGAACACCATGGCCCGGACAATGGAGAAGTCCTGCGCATTAATGGCATCTATCGTGTAGCTGCCCAGACCGGGTATGCCAAAAAAAGACTCGGAAATCAGACTGCCCATGAAGAGCAACGGAATGGCGGACACGGTGCCCGTCAGGATCGGCAGCATGGCATTACGCAACACATGGCGAAACAGGACGGCGCTTTCGCGCAGGCCCTTGGCGCGTGCCGTGCGCACGTAGTCCTTGCCAGCCTCTTCGAGAAACAGCGTGCGATAAAAACGGGCCTGCGAGCCCAGGCCCGACAAAATCCCCACCACCACAGGCAATATCAGAAAGCGCACACTGCTCCAGCCATCGACAAAACCCGAAAAAGGCACCCAACGCAGGATTTTCGCAAACAACCATTGCCCGGCAATAATGTAGAACAGGCCCGAAATGGACAACAGCACGACACACACAACGACCCCTGCGAAATCCAGCCGCGTGCCTTTGAAAAAAACCAGCAGCAGTGCGAAGGCTACGCAGACCAGCAGGCCCAGCAGAAATGTAGGCAAGGCCAGTGCAAGACTGGGCCCCATGCGGGAGGCCACTTCATGTCCGATATCGCGCCCCTGGTCGGAAAACCCGAAGTCAAATCGCAACAACGGCACGGATCGGTCGTAAAAGATCGTATCCGTCCATTTTTTGACGCCCTGTGACGACGCGTTGAAGAATAAGGGCTTGTCGTAGCCGCGTTCCGCCTTCCAGCGTTCGATGGCGGCCGGGCTGACGCGCTGGCCGCCAATAGACAGGCGCGCCATGTCATCGGGCGTGTTGACCGCAAAAAACAGCACAAACGTCAACAGATTGACGCCGATCAGAATCAGCACGCCGTACAGCAACCGCCGCAATGTATAGCGCATCATGGCTGGCTCTCCTCTTTGCCGCGTTGGGCGCCCTCTTGTACTGCGGCAGCAGCCAGGGCAGTACGTCGGTCGCGCTGTTGCGCCACGCGCCATATCAGGCCTACCGCAGCCAGCCCCAAAGCCCCGAGCAACCAGAGCGGCCACCAGACAGGGACATTCCATTGGCGTATCTTCTGCGCGCGCAGTGCCGGATCGATGCGCATATATTGCAATGTATTGCGCACCATTTGCGTTGGCTTGGCGTTGTGCACCCAGGCTTGATAGGCGCCGCCGGACTTGGGGAAATACCCAAACATCCAAGGCGCGTCATGTTGCGCGATGGCAGTCATCTTGTGCACCAACGCCTCCTTCTGCGGGCCGTCATCCAGAAAGCGCATTTGCTCGAACAGACGGTCGAATTCAGGGTTGTGATAGTTGGAGGCGTTTTCTCCGCCATACGTTACCTTGGCGTTGGGACCATACAGCAAGAACAGAAAATTTTCCGCATCGGGATAATCGGCGACCCAGCCCCACAAATACATCTGGGCGCTGCCATTGCGCATTTTGTCCTGGAAGCGGTTGTAGTCTGTGGCACGTACTTCAAGCTGAATATTGATGGCAGCCAGTTGGCGCCGCATCCAATCCAACATTGCGCTGGACCCCATGCCGCCCATGGAATCAAAATGCAGGATCAGGGGCCTGCCCGTGCGCGCATCGCGGCCATCGGGATAGCCGGCTTCGGCCAGCAGACGCTTGGCTTCTTCGAGCGGCTTGCGCACCGCCAGGCCATCTTCAACCGTATAGATTTCGCGATTGATGCCTGCTGGCGCGTCCTGATACCCCAGCACGCCAGGCGGCACCGGGCCATACGCCACTTGCGCCTGGTCGTTCTGGAAGATGGCGACGAACTGCTCCCAGTCGAAAGCGATGCTCACGGCCTGCCGCAACTTGCGGTTTTTTTCGTGCTGCTCGGGCGTGTCTCCCGCGCCGACCACAGGATCCAGCCAGTTAAACCCCATGTAATACATCTGGGCTTCCGTGGTGCTGCGCAATTGCAGGCCATGGTCCGCATACAGCGCGGCTTTCTCGGCAGAATCGCCTGCCGCCACGCGCATGGCCACGCCATATTCGCCGCGATCGGCTTCCGGTACGTCGTAATAACCTTGGATGAACTTGCCCAGCAAGGGCACGCTTTCCTTTTCCATCGAAAAGACGACGCGATCGATGAAAGGCGTCAGCTTGCCGCAATCGTCCAAGAGGCCTTCGCGCTGATCGCCTGGCTCGCCGCTGCAGGGATAAGGCTCCCCTCTAAAGTTTGGGTTGCGTGCCATGACATGCCGGCGATTGGGGATGGACTCCACCAGCATGTACGGGCCTGTGCCCGCGGGCCAGGTATTGAGCGACAAATCATGCTCGGCCATGCCCGGCTGATGGTAAAAGCGGTCTGCCTCCCAAGGTATGGGCGCCGTGAACGTCATGGCCAGCCAGTATTTGAACTGAGGGTATTTGCCAATCACCTTGATGCGCAGTGTGTGGTCGTCCAGTGCCTGAACACCGTCAAAACCTTGCTTGCGCAGATCCAGCCATTGTTGGCGTTCGGCCTCGGGCGCCGCCCTGCGTGCCGCCTCTTCTTCCTTTAGCTTTTCACCATAATCGCGCATGCCGACAATATGCTCGGCCATGATGCCGTAAATGGGCGAAACAACGCGCGGGCTGGCCAGGCGGCGAAATGCATATACATAGTCATCGGCCACCAGTTCACGCGTGCCGGTATGCTCGAAATCATCGAGACCGAACTTGCCTTTTAGCTGGCCGGGTTTGAGCGGCCAGTAAAAATACTCGCCTGTCCTGTCGCGCGCAAAGGCGGGATGCGGCGCATAACGTATATCCGGCTTGATGCGAATGTCGTAGACACTGACAGCGACCTGCTCACCCGGCACATCCTGCGCCAGCTCGCGGCCTCGCTCATCGTAATACCTGGGCTGGTCAATGCCCGCCGCAGCCCGCGGGATGAGCTTATAAGGGCGAGCCAGGTAATCGTATCCGTACAAGGGCTCGTAAATGGAATACGTAAACGGGGTTTCGTCTGTCGAGTAGGAACTGGCAGGATCCAGATACTTGGGGGATCGCTGGCTGAAGGCGGTATACAGTACATTTTGTCCTGCACTATGCTGGGCATACGGGCTGTTGACGGGCGCCTGGGAGCACGCGGACAACGTGGTCAGCAACAATGCCAACAGGCCCCCGCACACGGCAGGACGAAGTCGCTCGAGGCTTAACACTGTTTGTTCCGCCAGCACTGGTAGCGCCAGACCCAGGGGCGCACCGGATCCCGCTGCCCCCACAACCCCAGACCCTGCGTGCGCGCTTGCTGCTCCAGGCCACGCAGCGCGTCGTCTCGCATGAACTTGCCGCCCCCTTCCATGTTGGCCCATGCCATGCCCGCCTGGACCTGGCGGCGATTGGCCGTGCCTCCGTCAGACAATGGCACATCGCAGATCGCACGATCATAGCGATCCTGCTCATAGCAGGTCAGCGTAAGGGTCTTGCCCGCGATGAGGCGTTCCAGCGCTTTGCGCGACGCGTCGGCAAAAGCCTGGCCGGGACGGTCGGCATCCTTTTTCATTTCGGGGGCATCGATGCTTGCCATGCGTATGCGCCGCTGCTTTCCCTGGACCAACAGCGTGAAGGTATCGCCGTCTGCGACACGCACTACTTTGCCATGCAGTGCAAAACTGTCGCCGGCGGCCATAGCCGGCGGATTCGTTTCGGCCTGGGGTTCGAGTAAAGTGAGCGCCCCGGTCGCGCTGAGCCCCAACACGACGACAAGCACCCCTGCACGCCCCCAACGGCGTGAAGTGACGGCGCCTGCCAGGGCGCGAGCCAAAGCGTTCAAGTTAGCGTTCACAGGTTTCCCAAAATGAGTACAGCCCTGAGCCAGGTACCGCTCGGGCCGACCGATTATAGGGTCTTGTGGCGCGATCCGTTAACTGGGTATACCCGATGGACATCCATACGAAAAATTGACCTATCCGCGACCGCGATTTCCGCATATCGTTCAATCCGGCCAGGCCCAGGCAAGCAACGCTGCGATTTCGGCAGGCGTGAAGTCGCAGGCGCCAAACACCTGTCCCCCCTCGGAAAAGCGTGAACGGATAAAGGTGTCGGCCACGACTTGCGGCGCATGCTGGCGCAACAGGGCTGCCTGGACCAACAAAACAAGATCACGCGCCAGCCTGCGCGCGCGGGGCTCCAGTGCCGCAGGCTCTGCCAGATGCGCACGCAGCGCGTGGAGACGCGCCGTTAGCATGGCATCCCCGGCACACGCCTGAGCCAGATGACCCAGCATGGCCTGCGCCTGTTCCGGGCTGCGCCCCAGTGCTCTCAGAACATCCAGGCACATAATATTGCCCGAACCCTCCCAGATCGAGTTCACCGGCGTTTCGCGATAAATCCGGGCCAGCGGACCCTCTTCGATATAACCGTTGCCGCCCCACACCTCCATGCACTCGGCCACGGCAGTGATTGCCCGTTTGCACACCCAGAACTTGGCCGCCGGCGCCATCACCCGGCGCCAGGTGTCTTCCTCTGGATTGCCTGCCGCGTCTAGCGCACCCGCCAGCCGCAAGGCCAGCGTGGTTGCCGCAATGCTTTCGAGCGCCAGGTCGGCCAGCACGCTTTGCATCAAGGGCTGCTGCACCAGCGTGCTGCCGAATGCTTGCCGGTGGCGGGCGTGATGCATGGCTTGCACAAAAGCCTGCCTCAACAGCGCAGCGCTGCCCAGCACACAGTCCAGCCGCGTGTAAGAGGCCATTTCCACCAATGTGGCAATGCCCCGCCCCGGTTCGCCGACCAGAACGCCTTCGGCGTCCTGAAATTCCACTTCTGCGCTGGCATTGGACTTGTTGCCCAGCTTGTCCTTGAGTCGCTGCAGCAGTATGCCGTTGCGATCACCCTCTGAGCGCCAGCGAGGAACGTAAAAGCAGGAAAATGCGTCGCCCGTGCGCGCCAGCACGAGATGCGCATCCGATGTCGGCGCCGAAAAAAACCATTTGTGCCCCGTCAAGCGGTAAATCTCACCTCGCCCAGCGCGCCCTATGGGCTGCGCGGTCGTGGTATTGCTGCGCAGATCGGAACCACCCTGTTTTTCAGTCATGCCCATGCCGATAGACATGGATGTCTTGTTTTCGAGGGGAATATCCCGACCGTCATAGCGGCGACTGAACAGCAATGGCGCAATGCGGTCAAACCACGCCTCTTTACGCAAGACCGGGATGGCGGCGGCCGTCATGGTGGTTGGGCACAGGGAACCCGCCTCGATCTGACCGTGCATCAGATACGCTGCGGCACGCGCCACTTGAGCCCCTGGCCGTGGTTCGACCCAGCCGCCGCTATGCATGCCCTGTCCATAGGTCAGCGCCATGAAATGCGTCCACGCGGGATGAAACAGGATCCGATCCACGCGATGCCCGTGCATATCATAGGCCTGCAGTTCAGGCCCATGCCGATTGGCCTCGGCGGCCAACCGGAAGTTTTCCCGCTGTCCCAGCAAGGCGCCATAGCGGAACAGGCTGTCGGCATCGCTACTCCCGCCTTCGCGCAACACGCCTTCCCGCAATGCGGCATCCGTGTCGTAAAGGTTGTAGTCCACCAGCTCGGGCGGTTGATTGATGACCTTGTGCGTGGTCCAGTTCATGGTGCGCCTCGCCTGCAATAGGGTCCACCCATGTTAGCATCGCCGGTGAGCGGCGCTCCAGTCGTGATCCCCGCTGTGCGCCAGCGTGTGCCTGGCGCCCGCGCGCTACATTGCGCACACACCTGTAAGGTTCACCATGCCCAATCGCTATCTCGTCATTATTGCCGCACTCACCCTCATGACCGGCGTGGCCGCTGGCGCCTTCGGCGCGCACGGCCTCAAGCGCGCCGTCGACGCGGATATGCTCGCCATCTGGCACACCGCTGTGCTGTATCAGTTGATACATGGTCTTGGGATGCTGCTGGCCACGCTGCTCGCAGCACATTTTGCATCTTCGCTGCTGAATACCGCGGCCGCCGTGATGTTCGCAGGCGTGCTTGTATTCAGCGGGAGCCTGTATGTACTCGTGCTGACAGGGACCAAGTGGCTGGGTGCCATTACGCCGCTTGGCGGCGTGGCATTCATTGTGGCGTGGGCTATGGTGGCCTGGGCAGCCTATCGCGCCGCCTGATTTAGCACGCCTGCCGGGGGGGCCCGCCACCCGTGCGACACCCTGCCGCGCAATCCGCAAGCGTCATCACGCGGCCGCCGATCGCCGCGGCTTGCGCGGCGCGCGCACACGCAGCTTGCGCCACATCATGTAGGCCATCAACACCGCGAACACGGCATGAACCAGCCACAGCCCCAGCCTGAAGTCCAGCAGGCCGGTGCCTATCCAACCTCGCGACAGGTTGATCAGGTTCATGTACAGCAGACCCACCAGGCCGGCGATGAGAAAATCTCCCGAACGGCCAAGCCGGGGGTTGACGGCACCCAATGGAATGGCCAACATGGCCAGATTGAGCGCCGCAAGCGGCAAGGCCAGCCGCCACATGATCTGAGACCGCGCACTGTCACTGTCATCGTTAAACAACTGCATGGTGGGTCGGGCTTTGATCTGGCTTTCCGCCAGGCGCCGAACCGCCTCTGCGGTATTGGCTTCTGAGCGGTTTTCAAGCCGCACGCCATAGTGATCGAAATCCACCATGCGAAACTCCGCCTTGCCCGGTTTCAGGTCGTAGCGATGGCCAGAACTGAGCACCAGAAAGCGATCACCATTTGGTTCGGTTTCGATGTGCGCGCTGTCAGCGGTAATCACGCTGAGCCATTCGGGCTCAAGCACGCGGGCAATGATTTTGCCCATTTCTTCGTCGGGCTGGTCGGGTTCTTCGGCGAAAAACACCCGGGCGCCCTGTTCCGTCTCGATGAACTGCCCGGCCGTCACTTTGGACAGATCCGAGCGCTGCTCGTAACGTTGCCGGTATTCGCTGATCTGCCGGTAAGCCCAGGGAGACGCCATCAACGTGAGGACGGCGATCAGCACCGCGAAAGGAACCGCACAGCGCAGCACCGGCCCCAGCCAGTCTTTGAGCGACAGGCCGCTGGCAAACCAGACCACCATCTCCGATTCGCGGAAATTGCGGGTGACCGTCGTGAGCACCGCAATGAAGAGTGATACCGCCAGAATGACCGGCAAGGCGGTGATACTGGAGAACGTGGCAAGCCCGAACACGACATCCGCGCCAATGCTGCCGTTGGCCGCCTCTCCCAGCAGGCGCACCAGTAATACACTGAGCCAGACGACAAGCAGCGTGGAGAACACGACGCCGGCGTGGCTCATGATTTCGGAGACTACGGAACGCTTAAATAGAGACATGAGACAATTTGCGGGATAATCGTAAGCATCCTATTAGACACTCTCGGGAATTTTGCATGGAATTTAGCACACAGACCACGGCTTCTTTGCATCAAATCAAGACAGCGGCGCTTGGCGTTGGTGTCTTCACAGACGGCGTGCTCACCCCCGCCGCGGATATCATCGACAGGGCAAGCAATGGCGCCCTGCGCGCCGTCGTCAAGACGGAATTCAAGGCTGCGGCAGGTACCAGCATCGTTTTGCGCAACCTTCCCGGCGTGACGGCAGCCAGGGTTATTTTAGTCGGACTGGGCGCGCAGAAGGACTACACGGCAGCAAAACACGCCAGCGCCGAGCGCGCCTTCGCAAAATATTGCGGACAGGCCAGCCTGACCGAAGGCGTCAGCGCCTTGGCCAGCACCGACTGCGCCGACACAACATTGCGCCAGCGCGCCAGCGCCGCCGCAACGGCCGTGTTATATGCGCTGTATCGCTACGAGGGCACGTTTGGCAAGCCACAGAGCAACAAGCCCAAGCTACGCAAGCTGGCCTTGTCGGTTACCCGCAGCCAGGCGGCCGAAGCCCAGAAAGGCCTGCGCGAAGGCCATGCCATCGGCAACGGCATGAATCTCACACGGCTGCTCGGCGATCTGCCGCCCAACGTCTGCACCCCCACCTATCTGGGCAGCACCGCGCGCAAGCTGGCACGCGAATTCAAGACGATCAAAGCCGAAGTACTGGACCGCAAACGCATCGAAGCCCTGAAAATGGGCTCGTTCCTCTCCGTATCGCGCGGCTCGTACGAACCCCCTGCGTTCATCGTGCTCAAGCATACGCCAGCCGGCACAACAGCGCGCAATCGCAAGCCGCCCATTGTGCTGGTCGGCAAGGGCATCACGTTCGATTCGGGCGGGATTTCGCTCAAGCCGGCCGCCAACATGGACGAAATGAAGTACGACATGTGCGGCGCAGCCACCGTGCTGGGCACACTGCGCGCCGCCGCCGAACTGGAACTCGACCGTGAGGTCATCGGCTTGATCGCCGCCTGCGAAAACCTGCCCAGCGGCCGTGCCAACAAGCCCGGCGACATTGTGACCAGCATGTCGGGCCAGACCATCGAAATTCTCAACACGGACGCCGAAGGACGCCTGGTCTTGTGTGATGCCCTGACCTATGCCGAGCGTTTCAAGCCGGCCGCGGTCATCGACATTGCCACGCTCACCGGCGCCTGCGTCGTGGCCCTGGGCCACAACAACAGCGGCCTGTTCAGCAAGGACGACGCATTGGCCGACAGCCTGCTTCAGGCGGGTCGCCAAGCCAACGATACCGCCTGGCGCCTGCCCCTTGAAGACACCTACCAGGAACAGCTGCGCTCGAACTTTGCCGACATGGCCAATGTAGGAGGTCGCGATGGCGGAGCCATCACCGCAGCCTGCTTCCTGGCGCGCTTCACCGAAAACTATTCCTGGGCCCACCTGGATATCGCCGGCACGGCCTGGCACAGCGGCAAGAACAAGGGGGCTTCGGGCAGGCCCGTACCCCTGCTGGTGCACTACCTGCTCGGGCAGGCCGCCTGACAATGGCGCGGATCGATTTTGCCTTTGGCGCAGCCGACCGGCTGCGCATGGCCTGCGCAGTGGTGCAAAAGCACTACAGCGCAGGCCGCAGGCTGATCGTCTATACCCAGGATCAGCAACGCCTGGCGCATTTCGACAGACTGCTGTGGGGGTTCGAGGCCACTGCCTTCGTGCCCCACGTCATGGCTGACCACCCTCTGGCAGCAGATACGCCGGTAATATTGATGAACAATCTCGAAGGACAACCCATTCAAGGCGGCGAGGCTTGGCTCATTAACCTGGATCTGCAATGCCCTCCCGAGGCTGATCGCTATCCGCGCATTCTTGAAATCGTCTCCAACCACGACGACGACAAGCGCGCCGCACGCGAGCGCTGGCGCCAATATCAGGCCAACGGCCATACGCTGCACGCCCACGACGTCTCGGGCAGGAATCCGGACGCATCGGCGTGATACAGTCCATACAGCGCAAGGCCACGGCAAGGAACCATTTGCACAATGCGATGCCTAACAAGCCTGTCTGGCATCCACACTATGCCAACAAGCAACAATACTTGCGGATTCAGCTGTTTGTAAGTTAATCTTATCCACAAAGTATTTATCTTCTAAGGATTGAATCATGACCGATTTCCGCCAAGCCGTTGCCCAGCAAGGGCAATACGGCGCCACGTCGCAAGCCGTACGCAACCGCGTCATGCGCAACACCTACTGGCTGCTGGCGCTGTCCCTCGTTCCGACAGTACTGGGCGCCCTGGTGGGCTTGAACACCGGCATCAACCAAATCATGGGCGCAAGCCCTGGCACCAGCGCCATCGTATTCCTGATCGGCGCCTTCGGCCTCATGTACATGATCGAGCGCAACAAGAACAGCTCTCTGGGCGTTGCGCTGCTGCTGGCGTTCACCTTTTTCATGGGCATCATGCTCTCCCGCCTGCTGGGGCATGTCATTGGCCTGGCGAACGGTTCCCAACTCATCATGATGGCTTTCGGCGGCACCGCCGTCGTGTTCGGCGCCATGGCCAGCGTGGCCAGCACCAGCAAGCGCGATTTCTCGGGCATGCAAAAGTTCCTGTTCATCGGCGTCGTCATCCTGATTGTCGCGTCGCTGGCCAATATATTCCTGCAACTGCCGGCGCTCATGCTCACCGTCTCGGTCATGGCCATTGCCATCTTCTCGGCATTGCTCCTGGTCGACCTGCAGCGCGTCATCAACGGCGGCGAAACCAACTACGTAAGCGCTACCCTGGCGATCTACCTCGACGTCTACAACATCTTTGCCAACCTGCTGATGTTGCTTGGAATCTTCGGCGGCAGTCGCGAATAAAACAGCGCTGCCTCTGGGCAGCCTGCGCTTGAAGTAAACAAATGCCCGGCATGCCGGGCATTTGTTCTTCATTCTGACGCTCGCAAACCAACACGACGCTGCGGGTTTGGGCCGGATGCCACGCAAAGCGTCCTGGCTTACACTTGCGGAGGCGATGGGCGGGGGTGTTTGTGCCCCTTGAGCCATTGATATCCGCCTTCGCCCGCAATCAGCATGACCGATATCCAGATGGGAACATAGGTAAGCCAAGCCTTGGGCTCCACGGCCTCGCCCAGCAACAGGTAAGCGACCCAAAACAGCAGCACCGGCTCCACATACCCCAGCAAACCAAACAGCCCCAGAGGCAGCATGCGGCTGGCGGACAGATACGCAACCAGCGCAACGGAACTGATCAGGCCCAGTATGGGTACAAGGGCGAACAGGCGCGGATAGGCTATCAACTGGCCAAACCCCGAAAGCCCGTTTTCAACAGAAAGCAGGATGAACACTGCGGCCGGAGCCAGCAACAGCATATCGAACCATAAAACACTCAGCGAGCCCATGTTCATCCAGCGGCGCAGCACAAAATAAGGCGGGTAGCCCAGCATGACCACGGCGGTAGCCCAAGAGAAGGCCCCCGTGCGCAACAGTTCATGCGCAACACCCAGAATGGCAACATAGACTGCGGCGTGCTGTGTTCGTGTTAGTCGTTCCTTGTACAGTAGCCGCCCCACCACCACCATGGAAATGGGCAGTAAAAAATACCCCATGGACACATCCAGCGCCTTCTGGTGCAAGGGCGCCCAGACAAAGAGCCAGAGCTGAACCCCAATCAACGCCGAACTGGCTGGCAACAATAACCACAAGCGCGGCTCCGTCCGCAAACGGGTCATAATCTGCGATACTTCAGGCCATCCTCTGGCGCGACTGAGAATCAGCGCCAGTGCAGGCAAGCCCAGCACAACACGCCAGGCAAACACTTGCGCGCCACTCAGCGGCTGCAGCATCGTCGTATAGTAGTAAAGCAACGCGAACAAGCAAGACGACGCGACGGATAGCAGAACACCATATTTCATGACGATTGGCCCGTCTGCTCTGCCACCACGGACACTGCCTGGGAAGAAGGAGGCGCTTCCTCCGTTGTTGCACGCAGCGTACTCACCCCCTCTTCCGTCAGCCAACCGTTTGCATGCAGACGCTTGTTGAGTCTGAACAAGCGTTCACGCCGCAAAATCAAGCCCAGCGGCTCAATCTCCCTGCCATGCTCGGCGGCATGCGCTGGGAAAGCGTCGAGCGCCCTCCGCATGGCCTGTGGAGCGTTTTCGAGGCAACGCAGCATCAACGCATCCGGATCCAAGAGCTCCACGCCCAAATGATAGAGTTCAGCCCGGTGAAAGTCGCGGACATTGCGAGTGATGATGGCCACCCTCGCTTCACCGCGGCCACAGGACTTCACTTTGGATGCGGCGGCGATCACGTGCCAGTCTTTGGGATCACTGCGCGACAGGCCTTCTTTGTAGCCTGCGACATCGCCCAGATCAGACGCAGGCCATGCCTGCTGTAACGCCTCCCATTGGATCAGCACCTCTGCATCAGAAATATCCCAAAGGCGTGCGGCATTTCGGCGCCACTCGTCCCCAATCACAGTGCTCCACACAGGCGTAAAGCAGCCCAACCGGGCAAGGTGCAACAACCCCTGACGCAACACGTTGGGCAGCAGAACGCAAGTGTCCAGAACAATAACGTGGGGTATCGGTTTCAATACTTTTGTAGCTCCATCAATACCTTGCGGGTCTGCAATGGTCGCTGCAGCAATTCGTTGAGGCGTTCGCGCAGTGATAGGCGCAGGGCTGGCTCGAGCTGTGGATCGTCAAAGTCCGGTGTCTCATCGCCAAGACTGTAGCCGGTTTCGTTGAGCAATACCCATTCGAACCGCCGCAAAGCGCTGGCGGCAGGCAAATCGCCAGCCAGCCGCCCAAGTGCGGCGTCATATGCCTCGTAGACCACGGGATGCTCATCTTCTCGTGGCAGCAAGCGCAGCAGGAGCTCGTTCATATACCAGGCCGACATATAGGCTCTGCCTGCCAGTGGCCTGATGCCAGCGCATTCGGCCCGGGTCAGGGTCTTGACCTCGCCCACGCCTGTCCAGGAAAGCAACAGCGGCTGGAATGCTGACAAAACAGGTCTGAGTATCGAATGCGGCCGCTTGGCGCCCTTGGCAACCAGGGCGACATTGCCGTACTCGCGTGTGAACACCTGAATCAGCAGGGATGTTTCGCGCCACGCGACAGCATGCAGCAAATACCCTTCTGCATCCTGTACGCGCAATGCGCGTTTACTCATATCCCAATTCGCGCAGGGCACTCTCGCGGTCGGACCAGCCCTTGCGCACCTTGATATAGACGTCCAGGAAAACAGGCTTTTCCAGCAGCTTGACCATATCCTGACGTGCCTCGGTTGCGATACGTTTCATGTGCGCCCCGCCCGTGCCCAACAGTATGGGTTTGTGGGATTCCCGTTCAATGACAACGCAGGCGGAAACCCGCACACCGGTTTCATTTTCATCCCACTGCTCAATGACAACGGTGCATCCATAGGGGAGCTCGTCGCCGACCAGTCGAAAAATCTTCTCGCGGATAATTTCCGCCACGATAAAGCGCATGGGCCGATCGGTCAGTGTATCGGCTTCGAACATGGCTTCACCCTCTGGCAGACGCGAACCGATTTCTGTCAGGAGGTTCTCGAGTTGCACGCCGCGCAACGCACTCACGGGCACGACGGCCGCGTAAGCATACTGGGACATAATCTTGCCAACATAGGCAAACATCTCATTCTTGTTCTTGAGCGTATCAACCTTGTTGACCACAAGAATGGTTTTTTCGGGCGACGGCAGCAAGGGCAGCAGTTGCGCGTCGCCAGCAGACCATTTGCCCGCCTCCACGACATGTACGACAACATCCACGTCAGCCAGCGCCTGCGTCACTACACGATTCATCATCCGGTTCATCGCGCCGCCATGACGGGTTTGGAACCCCGGTGTGTCGACGAAGACGAACTGCTCTTGATCGCGTGTCAGGACACCGTGAATACGGTGACGTGTAGTTTGCGCCTTGCGCGAAACGATAGAGATCTTGCTGCCGATCAAGGCATTGACCAAGGTGGATTTACCGACATTGGGACGGCCAATGACAGCCACGAAACCACAGCGAAAAGCGTCTGTCATATCACTTGTTCTCCTGGGCAACGGCTACCGGGAGGGTAAGCTGTGCGGATTTACGCGAACGAGAAGTACGCCCGCCCTTGGCCGGCGCCAGCGTCTTGATGGCAGCGATGGCCTGCTGCGCCGCCGACTGCTCCGCCGCCCGCCGACTGGCGCCGCCGGCCGTCACACAGATATCCAGCTTGGGCACCCGGCACTCGACCTCGAAGGTTTGACTATGCGCTGCGCCATGGGTGGCGAGCACCGTATACACGGGAAGATCCAGTTTTCGCCCCTGCAGCAACTCCTGAAGCAAAGTCTTGGGATCTTTTCCTAGCGTCTTGGGATCGACATTGACCAGAATGGGATTATATTGGCCGGCAATCACTTTTTGCGCCGCATCAAACCCGCCGTCCAGAAAAATGGCCCCAAAAATGGCTTCGACCGTATCCGCAAGAATGGAAGGCCGACGGAAACCGCCACTTTTAAGTTCTCCCTCTCCCAACCGCAAGTATTGCGACAAATCCAGGCGGCCGGCAATATCCGCCAGCGATGCCTGCTTGACCAGGTTGGCTCGCAGCCGCGAGAGATCGCCTTCGTCGATCTTGGGAAAACGCGCATACAGCAAGGCAGCCACCACAAAGTTGAGCACCGAATCCCCGAGGAACTCGAGCCGCTCGTTGTGGCGCGCGCTGTGGCTACGGTGCGTCAGCGCCTGCTCCAGCAGGGCACCATCGCTGAACGTATAGCCCAGTGCAACCTGAAGAGAGTCATGTTTGACCATTACTGGAACCCGCCTATGCGGCTGGGCTCGCTGAAATTCATCCAGATGAAAAAAGCCCTGCCGACAATGTTTTCGTCTGGCACAAACCCCCAATATCGACTGTCCAGACTGTTGTCGCGGTTATCGCCCATCATGAAATAGTGGCCGACCGGTACGGTACAGCGTACCCCGTTTGCAAGGTACTCACAATTCTTTCGAAAGGGGTAGTCGGAGATAGGCATGTAGTCCTGCGGTGCCTGCTTGTTGAGCAGGATCCGGTGCGACACATCGCCCAGTTGCTCCGTATAGCGCCCCACATAGGCCGACCGGTCAGGCTCGAAATAATCACCGTCGCGTACATGGGCAATTTCATGCCCGTTCACGGACAACACCTTGTTCCGATACTGTACAACATCGCCCGGCAAGCCGACCACGCGCTTGATGTAGTCGACGTTCGGATCCACCGGATAGCGAAACACCATGACGTCGCCACGTCCGGGGGTGCCGATATCGATGATTTTCTTGTCAATGACCGGCAGGCGTATGCCATACTGAAACTTGTTGACCAGTATGAGATCGCCGTCTTTGAGCGTAGGAAGCATGGAGCCGGAGGGGATGCGGAAAGGCTCGACCACGAAAGACCGCAACAGAAAGACAAAGAGGATCACCGGAAAAAAGCTGACACAGTACTCGACCCACCAAGGCGTCTTGCTGGCCTGCGCATAGGCGTCCTGGCGGATACGCTCGGCGTCATCTTGATTCAATCCAAGCACGGACGTTTCGGCGGCTGCCATGGCCGCAGCGCCCCGCGCACGCCGCCGGGATCTCAGCCAGAAGAAATCGAGACACCACACGATGCCGGTAATCACCAGCAACACGAACAGAATCAGGGCAAAATCCCAGCTCATACCAGCGACACCTTGTTGTTGATCAAATTATTTGTCCTCGACTTGCAATATGGCGAGGAAGGCTTCCTGAGGAATCTCGACGTTGCCTACCTGTTTCATGCGCTTCTTGCCCGCCTTTTGCTTTTCGAGGAGCTTCTTCTTGCGTGAAATATCGCCACCATAGCACTTGGCCAGCACGTTCTTGCGCAGGGCCTTGACGTTTTCGCGGGCCACGACTTCTGCGCCGATGGCAGCCTGGATGGCGATATCGAACATCTGCCGGGGGATGAGGCTGCGCATCTTGGTCACCACTTCGCGGCCGCGATAGCGGGCGTTGGCGCGATGCACAATCATGGACAAGGCATCGACGCGGTCGCCGTTGATCAGCAGGTCGACACGCACCACATCGGCGGCACGGTACTCCTTGAATTCATAATCCATGGACGCATAGCCACGCGACACGGATTTGAGCTTGTCGAAGAAATCGAGCACGATTTCCGCCAACGGAATTTCATAGGTGAGGTGCACCTGGCGACCGTGGTAGCTCATGTTCAGTTGCACGCCGCGCTTGGCCATGCACAGCGTCATGACCGGCCCTACGTATTCCTGGGGCATGAAAAGTGTAACGGTCACGATGGGTTCGCGAATTTCGACGATGTTGCCCACTTCGGGCATGCGCGATGGGCTGTCTATCATGTCGATGCTGCCATCGCGCTGGGCCACCTCATACACCACGGAAGGCGCCGTGGTGATGATATCCATGTCAAACTCGCGCTCCAACCGCTCCTGCACGATTTCCATGTGCAGCAAGCCCAGGAATCCGCAGCGAAAGCCAAAGCCCAGTGCCTGGGAGATTTCCGGCTCGAACATCAGGGCCGAATCATTAAGCTTGAGCTTTTCGAGGGAATCGCGCAGTTGGTCGTATTCACTGCTCTCGACCGGATAAAGCCCGGCAAACACCTGAGGCTTGACCTCTTTGAAGCCCGGAAGCGGCTGTGCCGCCGCGCGGCCAGCCAAGGTGATGGTGTCGCCAACCTTGGCGTGCTCGAGCTCCTTGATGCCAGCAATGACAAACCCAACCTGCCCAGCGGACAACTCGGTGCGCGGCAGCGATTTGGGCGTAAACACGCCGATCTGCTCGCAAAGATGCGTGACCCCTGCCGCCATCAGCAGAATTTTATCCTTGGGCTTGAGCACGCCGTTGACAATGCGCACCAGCATGACCACCCCGACGTAGTTATCAAACCACGAATCAATGATCAGCCCCTGCAAGGGCGCCTGAGGGTCTCCCTTGGGAGGAGGAACCTTGGCAATAATCTGCTCGAGGATTTCGTCGATGCCGACACCTGTCTTGGCGCTGCACAAAACGGCCTCTGATGCTTCAATGCCAATGACATCCTCGATTTCGGCGCGCGCATTCTCCGGCTCTGCGGAGGGCAGATCCATTTTGTTCAGCACGGGCAGCACCTCAACCCCAAGCTCGATCGCTGTATAGCAATTGGCAACGGTCTGGGCCTCTACCCCTTGCGAGGCGTCAACCACCAGCAGCGCGCCTTCGCATGCTGACAAGGAACGGCTGACCTCGTAGGAGAAGTCCACGTGACCCGGGGTGTCGATCAGATTGAGCGCATACACCTGTCCGTTCTGGGCCTTGTAGCTCAGGGACGCCGTCTGGGCCTTGATGGTAATGCCCCGTTCACGCTCAATATCCATCGAATCAAGCACTTGCACGGACATCTCGCGATCCGCCAGCCCCCCGCAACGCTGTATCAGGCGGTCAGCAAGCGTTGACTTGCCATGGTCGATATGGGCAATAATGGAAAAGTTGCGGATATGATCCATAAAAGCGGCGAAAAACCCCGAAAATGAAAAAAAATGCTGGGATGCAACAACAAAAAAGGGAGCGCTCGAGGGCGCTCCCTTCTGCTTTGTGCCATTTTAGCTGTTTCTGCGGATTATTTTTTCGGCGTTATCGTAATCCACTGGGACTGATTGTCACGCACGACCAGCAATGCTGCAGCGCGGGATGTACTCAGTCCAGAAACGACCTTGGCATATTGCTCCGGATTTTTAATGTCCTTGTCGTTAATCGTAATGATAATATCCCCAGGCGCCAGGCCCGCATCCGCCGCAGGGCCTGTTGCCTCCGCAATCTGGACGCCGCCCTCGATACCCAGCTTGGCTGTGGCAGCAGGATCAACCGCCTCGACCTTCAGACCCAGCGCATCGGCCGCTGTCTGCTTGGGTGGCTCCGCAGCGGAGGCCTGCTCGGTTTCGGAAGTGGAAGCCATTTCCCCTACCTTCACGCGCAGAGATTCGGTTTTGCCCTTGCGCCAGACTTCCATCGCCACGTTGGTATCCGGCTTGGTAGCACCGACAATTCGCGGAAGATCCGTCATGTGATTGATGTCCTTCCCGTCGAACTTGGTGATGACATCACCCGGCCGTATGCCAGCCTTGGCCGCGGGGCCTCCTGCTTCGACGTTGCTGACCATGGCGCCCTTGTCGCTATCCAGACCAATTGCCTTGGCCACTTCCTCGGAGACGGGACCAATCTGTACGCCAATGCGTCCGCGCGTCACCTTGCCATGGTCTTTAAGCTGCGTCACAACATGCATGGCTTCGTCGATGGGAATGGCCAGCGAGATGCCCATGAAACCGCCGCTCTGGGAAATGATCTGGGAATTGACCCCCACCACGCGTCCGGCCAGATCAATAAGCGGACCGCCGGAGTTGCCGGGATTGACGGCAACGTCGGTCTGGATGAACGGCAGATAGTCACCCGTATCCCGGTTGATCGCACTCACGATGCCAGAGGTTACTGTGGAATCCAGGCCAAATGGCGACCCGATGGCCAGCACCCATTGCCCTTTCTTGAGGTTTTTTGAATCTCCGATGGGCAGGGGCGTGAGGTTCTTGGCATCGATCTTGATCAAGGCGATATCGGTACGCGTGTCTGTGCCGATGACCTTGGCCTTGTATTCCTTGCCATCGGTGAGGGTGACGAAAATGCCGTTGGACTTGGCGACAACGTGATTATTGGTGATGATGTAACCGTCATCCGAAATAATAAACCCCGACCCGACGCCGCGCGGCACGGTGCGCTCTTCAGGTTCGGGAGCATTGCGCTGGCGCGAATTCGGCGCCATGCCCGGCGGCATGAAATCCGGCCCAAAGAACCAGCGGAACATATCGTAGGGGTCGGTGCCGTTGGGCCCGCCTACGCGTGGACGTACGGGAACCGCCTCGGTTGTCCGGATGTTCACGACCGAGCTTTCGGTTTTGGCGACAACTTGTGTGAAATCAGGGACAGACAAGGCAGGCGCCGGCGCCGTGTCAGCGCTGGCCACAGCGCCTACGGTCGTGCAGGCAACGAGCAGGCTGGCCGAAGCGCAAGCCAGCAATCGCTTGAATTTTGTACTTTTTAACTGAGCTGAAAGCATCTTGAAGCTCCTGGTGAATGATTTTCTATTGTTGCGGCGCCAGCGGTACATACTGCGTACGCTCGGCAATCTCGCGCAATGTTTGCGCGGGGACCTCGCCCAAAGTGGTCAGCCAGTGATCGCCTATCCGCGTCCGGAATATATTCATGGCGCCTGTGCTGACGGCTTCGTTGAGGAAGGGAGGGCTTTTGCCCGACCCATGGGATTCGATAAAGACGGACACCGCGGCCAGGCCATCTGTGAGCACCAGCTGATTGACTTGCTTGCCCCGCTTCATGGTGCGGGTTACTTGCATGACTGGCTCATAGCCCGGTGGAAAGGGGATGCGCCAGCCATCCTGGGCCAGATCCACCGGCTTCATGGATGACTCGATGACCTTCCAGCCTTTGGTATTCCAACTGGAATTCAGGCCGTCCGGGGTGACCTGGGACCCGATTTCCAGACTGTTGAATGAAATCTGGTCTACGACGCCGCCCGGCCCGATAACCTGCGCTTTAAGCAGCAGGTGCGTGGTGGTATCGGAGCACAGGCGATAGCCATAGCGATGCTCGTCGCGC
Source organism: Allopusillimonas ginsengisoli (assembly GCF_004153455.1). Lineage (GTDB taxonomy): Bacteria > Pseudomonadota > Gammaproteobacteria > Burkholderiales > Burkholderiaceae_B > Allopusillimonas > Allopusillimonas ginsengisoli. Next base: position 172,960 of record NZ_SDQE01000003.1, read on the forward strand.
GGCACAAGCTCCAGCATGACGCACTCGCGGCCGGCGATGCGATAGCCTGCCTGCCCCAGCTTGATGTCGTAGTAGTCTGGGATTTGCCGCCCTTCTCCCAGGATCAACCCGGGAAAGCGATCGCCGCGCTTGTGTTCGAGGATCACCACCTTTTTTTCGGGGATCAGGCACTGGGTGACATCGTTGTGGCGGATGAATTCGCGCGGGTCGCCGTCGAGCAATTCGATGCGCTCGCGCTCGCCCGTGCCATCGACGATGTGCACGATGCGCGAGGATTGCATGGCGGCACCCTGCTGATAGGTGTATATGCCAGAGTAATCGAGGGTACGGGCGGCCACCTGCAGCTTGTGCAGTATCGCCATGCCGGCCTCGGAGGCATCTGGTGCAGGATTTGCGGCCAACGCAGGCGCAGCCGCAACACAGACAGCCATCAGCAGCAACAGACGCGAGAACTGCCCAAAACCTTTTCGGTGCGCCATGACGCCATGGCATGTGACTGCACTGCAATCCATGGGCATTACCGAGACACCTCGAAAGAGGCGCGCCTGACGGGGCTTGCGCCAACGATTTCGCGATGCGCCTCGAGATAATCGCCCAGGCTGGCATCTTCGCTGGCGTTCGCCATGACCTGAACACCGCCCAAGCCTTCGTCTTCAGTGAAATACGGCAGGGCCACCCATACCACCGAGGCAACGGCCGCCGCCACCGCCAGGCCGGACAGGCCCATGCGCAAATGGCTATGGCGGCCAAGGCGAGGCGCAACGATATGCGGTTCGGCATCAATGGCCTTGGATATCCGGGCGTAGAAAAAATCGGTCGGCTTGATGGCAAGATCGGGATTGCGCAGCGTATCGCCGATAAGATGATAGGTATCCCATACTTGCCGGCCGTAGGGGGTATCCAGCTCTTCTGGGCGTATCTCGCCTTCTCCGTCTATCCATGTTGAGACGGACGCCTCCCAGGAGGCTTGCTCCTGGTCATGTATTGATTGATCGGCGACTTGCATTCGTGGCTCCTTACCAGCGACGTTCAGACTCATTGCCCAGCACGGGGCGCAGTTGCGCGGCGATAGCCTCGCGAGCCCGGAAAATCCGGGAGCGGACCGTGCCTATCGGGCAGCCCATACTTTGAGCGATGTCTTCGTAGCTCATACCTTCGATCTCACGCAACACAATAGCAGTTCGCAATTCTTCCGGTAAGGTATTCATGGCCGCGTTGACGGTTTCAACGATTTCGCGGCTGGCCACCATCGATTCCGGGGTGCTATTGTCAGTTAGGTTGTCAATTTGGCTAAAAGTTTCACCGTCCTCGGTTTCGATTGCATTTAGCGTGATCGGGCGGCGCATGCTGGCGGACTGCCAATTGCGCGCCGTATTGATGGCAATACGATACAACCAGGTATAAAAAGCGCTGTCTCCGCGAAACTGCGGCAGTGCGCGATAGGCCTTGATAAAGGCCTCCTGGGCCACGTCTTCGATGTCGGCGGGGTCACGTATCATGCGTGCCAGCAGACGCATTATTTTGCGCTGGTATTTGAGAACGAGCAGGTCGAAGGCGCGCTTGTCGCCGCGTTGCACGCGGGCGACAAGTTCAGCATCGACGTCGCGTTCACTCATGCTTTTTCCTTGTTCAGGGCACGCTCGGGCATGGCAGCCTGCCTGGCCACCTGCAACCGCAATTGCCGCCAGTCTGGCCCGGACAGACTGGATTTCCAGATCGACAGATCACAGTGTGCCGCCGGCGCGTCTGGGTCCGCCCTCTGGAATCTGAGCGTCACCCAGGCCGGCGCAAGCCAGGCGTGTGCAAGACGCAACACGCCCCGCTGGCCCGGGTCAAGCTCCCAGAAGCCAGACTCGTGCAGGGACAATATACCCGCAAACGGGAAAGGTTTGCGTCCCAGCATTCGCAAAAAAGCCAGGAGACGGGTGTGCCGGATCTCCCAGCGGTACCGAGGAATGGCCCGCGCGAATTGCGCCCGTGGGCGCCGGTAAGGCGAGACGGGCGCTGCGCGCGCCGTGCCTTGAGCTGTGGCGTCGCCCGGCATGGCCGGACCACGCGCCGCGGATGCAGCCGGATGCACCAGGCGGGGCCCCAGCCTAAATCCTCCGGACAATCATGGAACCGTTGGTGCCGCCGAACCCAAAGGAATTGGAAAGCGCAACGTCGATCTTGATGTCGCGCGCTTCGTTGGCGCAGTAGTCAAGGTCGCACTCAGGATCCTGATTGAAGATGTTGATGGTGGGCGGCGAAACCTGGTTGTACACAGCCAATGTGGTGAACACCGCCTCGATGCCGCCCGCAGCGCCCAGCAAATGCCCGGTCATGGACTTGGTCGAGTTGACGACGAGCTTCTTGGCGTGGTCGCCGAAAGCCAGCTTGAGGGCTTCGGTTTCGTTCTTGTCGCCCAGCGGCGTGGATGTGCCGTGTGCGTTGATGTATTGCACTTCGTCGGGGTTGATGCCGCCGCTGCGCAATGCATTGACCATGCCGCGCCGGGGGCCGTCGCGATCAGGGGAGGTGATGTGGTGAGCGTCGGAGCTCATGCCATAGCCCACGAACTCGCCATAGATGCGGGCGCCGCGCTTGCGCGCATGTTCGTACTCTTCGAGCACCAGCGCGCCCGCGCCTTCTCCGAGCACGAATCCATCGCGGTCGCGATCCCAGGGACGCGAGGCAGTGGTAGGGTCGTCGTTGCGGGTAGACAGGGCGCGCATGGCGGCAAAGCCCCCAATGCCGAGCGGCGACACGGTTGATTCGGCCCCCCCTGCAATCATGACATCGGCGTCGCCATACTCAATGAGCCGAGCGGCGTCGCCGATGGAATGCAGGCCCGTCGTGCAGGCGGACACCACCGCGTAGCTGGGGCCTTTCAGGCCCAGTTGAATGGACAGCTGGCCGGAAATGAGATTGATGAGCGAGGCAGGAACGAAGAACGGCGAAATACGGCGCGCACCACGCTCCAGGTATTCGGTCTGGGTTTCTTCGATGCGTGGCAGCCCGCCTATGCCAGACCCCAGGATGACGCCATGGCGGTCTGCGTTGGCGTCGGTGATTTCCAACCCCGAATCGCGCCAGGCCTGCACGCCCGCCGCCAGGCCGTAATGGATAAAGGTATCCATCTGCTTGGCCTCTTTGGCGGAGATGTACTGTGTGACATCGAAACCCTTGACCTCACCCGCTATACGGGCACTAAGCGCGGACGCATCAAAGCGAGTGATGCTGCCGATACCCGAACGCCCGTTGACGATATTGTCCCATGCGCTGTCCAGATCGTTGCCGACCGGCGACACAATACCCAGGCCGGTAATGACGACACGTCGTTTCACGGATGACTCCTGAATGAAAAAGGCGGTTTGAAGTGAACAAGCGCACCACCCAGCCAAGGCAACGGCAGCCCGGGCAGGACAGCGGGACTATTCCCTAGAAACCGCCTTGGGACGACGCAGCGTATTACCCGCGCGTCGACCGGAAAGTTGATTTTACTGCTTGCTGTGCGAGTTGATGTAATCAACAGCTTGCTGAACCGTCGTGATTTTTTCGGCCTCTTCGTCCGGAATCTCGGTTTCGAATTCGTCTTCGAGTGCCATCACGAGCTCGACCATATCGAGCGAATCGGCACCGAGGTCGTCAAGGAAGGAAGATTCGTTCTTGATCTCGGCTTCGTTAACGCCAAGTTGTTCAGCGACGATCTTCTTGACGCGCTGTTCGATGCTTTCCATGCAGATCTCCAAGTGGGGAAAATTCCCGCGAATTATAGCCAAACGAAAAATTTATTGGTGCTGGCCATGATAAAAAATGGCATTACCTGTTTGAGAAAGCCTGCAATGGGCAGGCGCGCATCCCCAACAGGAACACCTCTAAACCGAACAGATTTTACCCTACAGGAGGGCAAAGTTCGGTGAATTACATGTACATTCCGCCATTCACGTGCAGGGTCGTACCCGTAATGTAGCCTGCCTGCGGTCCGGCCAGAAAGGCGACGGCAGCCGCCACATCCTGGACATCGCCCAGGCGGCCCAGCGGAATTTGCGACAGAATAGCCGACGTTTGCCCGTCGTTGAGCGCACGTGTCATGTCGGTATCGATAAAGCCAGGCGCCACACAGTTGACGGTAATGCCACGGCTGCCCAGCTCGCGCGCCAGCGCGCGCGACAATCCTGCTACACCGGCCTTGGCAGCGGCATAATTGGCCTGGCCTGCATTGCCGATGGAGCCGATCACCGAAGTAATGTTGATGATGCGGCCGGCCCGCGCTTTCATCATCGGCCTGGTCACCGCCTTGGCAAGCCTGAACACCGAGGAAAGATTGGTATCGATGACCGCCTGCCAATCGTCATCCTTGAGACGCATGGCCAGGTTATCTCTGGTGATGCCGGCGTTGTTGACCAGGATGTGAGGCCCGCCCTCGGCAGACAATTCGGCAACGAGCTGATCACACCCCGCCGCGTCGGTAACGTTCAAGACCACGCCCCGGCCGCCCGAGGCTGACAGCATGTCGGAAATGGCCTGCGCACCGGATTCGGACGTCGCCGTGCCCACGACGCGCGCGCCTTGCGCAGCCAGCTCGAGGGCAATCGCCTTGCCGATGCCGCGCGTCGCACCGGTAACCAGCGCGATCTTGCCTTCCAGTTGTTGTGTATTTTGCATTCAGTCCTCCTTCAGTCCTTCAGGGTATCCAAAGCCGCCTGCAAGGATGCAGGATCGGTGATGGCCAAGCCGACCAGATCGCGGTCAATGCGTTTGGTCAGCCCCGCCAGCACCTTGCCAGGGCCGCATTCGACCACATGGGTAACCCCTTGAGCCTTCATGGCATGCAAAGTTTCCACCCAGCGCACCGGATGCCACGCCTGACGGACCAGCGCATCGCGGATGGCCGCTGGATCCTGCGGGCTGGCCACATCCACATTGTTGATCAAAGGCATGGCGGGCGCACCGATGGCCATTTGCGCCAAGGCGCGCTGCAATACTTCGGCCGCCGGCTTGAGCAGGCTGGAATGAAATGGCGCAGACACGGGCAGTACGAGCGCGCGCTTGGCGCCTTGCTCGCGCGCCAGATCGCAGGCGCGTTCAACAGCACCCTTGTGTCCTGCAATCACGACCTGCGCCGGCGCATTGAAATTGACGGCCTCGACAATTTCGCCCTGCGCAGCCCGCGCACAGACGTCTCTGACCGCGTCGTCGGACAGGCCGAGAATGGCGGCCATGCCACCCGTGCCAACCGGCACCGCCGCCTGCATGGCATCCGCCCTGATGCGCACAATGCGTACGGCGTCTTCGAGCGACAAGGCACCGGCAGCCACCAAGGCGGAATACTCGCCCAGGCTATGTCCGGCAACGATGTCTGGCCGCCTGCCGCCAGCCTGCAACCATGCCCGGTAAACGCCCACCGCTGCGGTCAGCATGACGGGCTGCGTATTGGTGGTGAGATTCAGATCGTCGGCAGGCCCCTGCGCGATCAAGGTGCCAAGATCCTGCTCCAGCGCTTGTGAGGCTTGGACCAGCGTGTCGGCCACGGCCGTGTTGCCAGCCCAGGCATCCAGCATGCCGACCGATTGCGAACCCTGTCCAGGGAAAACAAAAGCGATTTTCATGAATTAAGGGCAATATAGAGGTTGAAGGAAACCAGCCAGTCGGCCGGCGGTTCGACGGCTGACGCTACATGCGTGACAGTACGGAACCCCAGGTAAAGCCGCCGCCAACGCCTTGCATCAGCACCAGATCGCCAGATTTGATGCGGCCGTCGCGTCGTGCAACATCCAGCGCCAGCGGTACGCTGGCAGCCGAGGTGTTGGCATGCTGGTCAACGGTAATGACCACTTTGTCTTCGGAGATACCCAGACGACGCCCAAGAAAGTTGATGATACGCACGTTGGCCTGATGCGGCACCAGCCAGTCGATGTGTGTAAAGTCGACGCCGGCCTGATCACAGACCTCGTGAGCCGATCTGGCGAGCGATGTGACGGCCAGCTTGAACACGGCCTGGCCATCCATGCGCAGGAAGGGATCGCCCACGACCTTGCCATGCGCAACATTGCCTGCGGCGCACAATATCCTGGACTGACTACCGTCGGCGTGAAGCTTTGCGCCCAAAATGCCCGGCTGGTCTTGGGCGCTCAATACCACCGCACCCGCGCCATCGCCAAAGAGCACGCAGGTGCTTCGATCGTTCCAGTCGAGAATCCTGGAAAAGACTTCGGCGCCAATGACCAATGCCGTATTCGCCCTTCCGGCCTGAATAAAGGCATCGGCCGTGGACAGCGCATAGACGAAGCCGCTGCATACGGCCTGCACGTCAAAGGCTGCCCCGCCTGATGCGCCCAGTTGATCCTGCACAAGGCAAGCGGTGCTGGGGAAGACGAAATCCGGCGTGGAGGTGGCAACAATGATGAGGTCGACCTGTGCCGCATCGATGCCTGCGTTCTCGAGGGCAGCCTGCGCCGCCCTGGTGGCCAGTTGGCTGGTGGTCATGCCGGGATCGGCAATATGGCGCTGGCGGATGCCCGTGCGCTCCACAATCCAGGTATCGGAAGTTTCTATTTGCCGCGTCGCAAGGTCTGCGGCCAAATCGTCATTGCTTACTATGCGAGGAGGCAGGTAGCCACCCGACCCGATTATCTTGGCATAAGGCATGGTGCTATCCAGGTACCTGGCTAAAGCCCAGGATCAGAAGATTCGTTGGTGGGGGCGGCTGCCTTGGCTGCCGCTTCCTGAAGGCTCAGGCGCAGGCTGTCGATGGCCTTGGTCGTGCCTTCGAGCAAACCGTTGTGCACTGCCCCGCGCGCGCGCTGCAGTGCCCAGCCAAACGCATAGGCGTCGGCCGAGCCGTGGCTTTTTATGACTATGCCGCGCAAGCCCAGCAAGGCAGCGCCATTGTAGCGTCGATTGTCGACCCGGTCGCGCAGACGATTGAGCGCCGGCTTGGCAAGTGCGCCCGTTGCCAGCGACCAGGCGTCGCGCGTGAACTCGGCTCGCATCATGGTGGCGATCATCTTGGCGACACCTTCGATCGACTTGAGCACGACATTGCCCACGAAACCGTCGCAGACAATGACGTCGACAGTACCCTTGCAGATGTCGTCGCCTTCGACATTGCCGTAGAAGTTCAGGGCGCTGCCGCGCAACAGCTCCGCGGCCTGTTTGACCACTTCGTTGCCCTTGATGACCTCTTCACCGATATTGAGCAGCCCAATGGTGGGATGCTCGCGATGATCGACGGTGGACGCCAGCGCCGACCCCATGATGGCAAACTGAAGCAGATGTTCTGCAGAGCAATCGACGTTGGCGCCCAGGTCCAGCATGGTGGTCGCCCCGCCCTTGACATTGGGAATGGACGTTGCAATCGCCGGACGGTCTATGCCATCCAGCGTTTTGAGCACATAACGCGAAATGGCCATCCACGCGCCGGTATTACCCGCGGAAATGCAGGCATCGGCCCGACCATCCTTGACAGCCTGAGCTGCGACACGCATGGACGAGTCTTTTTTCCGACGCAGCGCCACCTCGACGGAGTCATCCATCAGGATGATTTCGGAGGCAGGAAGAATTTCGTACCAGTCGCGAGGCAGTTGCCTGCCCACCCCTTTGAGGGCGTCTTCGATGGCGGCAGGCTGGCCCGCGAGCAGGAAGCGCGTATCAGGGTTTTGCAAGGCGAATTGATAGGCAGCCGGAATAGTGACCGGCAGGCCTATGTCGCCGCCCATGCAATCGATGGCGATGCGAATTTCAGTTGCGGACATCAGGTGCGCAAACTGTGGCTTTTGCAGTGTGCGTGCAAAACGGCCGATTATTCGTCGTTTTTGGTCTTGATGACTTTACGGCCGCGATAGATGCCGTTGGGGCTGATGTGGTGACGAAGATGAAGCTCGCCCGAAGTGGGTTCGATCGCGGTGGCAGGCGCCGTGATGAAATCGTGCGAACGGTGCATGCCACGCTTGGACGGGCTTTTCTTGTTTTGCTGAACGGCCATGATTACTCCTGTAAGCGGATGGCGTATTTTACGCGACGATCCGCAAGTTGAATGCTGCGTTGAATCAATCTTTCTTCAGTTTTCCCAGCACCGCGAATGGCGAGGGCCGGGCATCATCGCTGCCGGAATCCGCGAGAGCTTCGGGCAGCGACGGGCATACTTCGTGCTTGGGCACATACGGCAGGGCGAGGATGAGTTCATCTTCGACCAGGGCAAGAACATCCATGCGCTGAGTGCCAACTATACGCTCGGTGACTTCGTCCTCGTCTTCCTCGCGCGCCTCCAGGGCGTCGAGCTCTGCTTCGGATTTCATTACCTGCAGCGTGTTTTCGGCTTGCACCTGATACACAAAGGGCTGCATGCAGCGCTGACAGACCAGCACCGGACAAGCCCTGATGCCAACATGCAGCCAGTGGCGCCCGACCGTATCGGTTTCGCCCTTGAGCGACCACGACACCATGGCGTTATCCTGTTGCGCGGGCAGGTCGCCAACAAGGCGCTCAAAGCGAACAATCGGCGTCTCGCCCTGCACATCAGACCCAGAGCGAACCAGCCCGAAGCTATCGATGTATTGCGTGCCACCCTGCTGCATGAATAAAGCCACCTTACCGTGCTTTCAAGCACAAGGAAAACGTTAGATAATAGCGTGTTCCGGTATTTACAGTCAAACATTCACTCGCCTATGCGTCTCATCCTGGCATCAAGTTCCCCCTACCGCCGCGAATTGCTCCTGCGATTGGGCCTGCCCTTTGCCGCAGAATCGCCCGACATCGACGAAAACCCGCTCCCCGGCGAAAAACCCGCCGACCTGGCGCTGCGCCTGTCTCTGGCCAAAGCCCAGGCCGTGGCCAGCCGCTACCCGGGCGATCTCGTTATTGGCTCGGATCAGGTCGCCACACTCAATGGCGCCCCCATCGGCAAGCCCGGAAACTTCGAGCGTGCCCGCGCACAACTTGAAGCGCTCAGCGGCCAGGCCGTAGAATTCCATAGTGCGCTTTGCGTAACCGACGGTCAGCGTACGGAATCCGACGATGTAATCACCGAATGTCGTTTTCGCACACTGACGCCACTGGAAATCACCCAGTACCTGCACCGCGAACAGCCATACGATACCGCGGGCAGCGCCAAGGCCGAAGGCCTGGGCATCGCATTGATGGACAGCATGCGGTCAGACGACCCGACCGCCATCATTGGCCTGCCGCTCATTGCGCTGTGCCGAATGCTGCGCAGTTTCGGACTCAACCCGATAGGCTGAACCCTGTCGCACAGATCGGCACCGCCGGATCCGCGTCAGCCGCCCTGCTTGTACGGGCCCACCCTCCCCTCACTGGCACAGGAGCCAACTTGAATATTACCGGAACGCTGCACCTGATTCCTGTCGGCCTGGGCGCCGCCCCCACCGAGACCTGGCTGCCCGCCACGGTCCGAGAAGTCGCCGGTCGCCTGCATACCTACATCGCCGAAAACGCCAAGACAGCGCGAGCCTTTCTCAAGCTGGTCGGCACCGTCCGCCCGCTGCAGGACATCACCATCCACACCCTGGACAACAAGGTCAACGCCAGCCAGATGCGCGGCTGGCTGCAACCGCTGCTCGAGGGAGGTGAAATCGGCCTCGTTTCAGAGGCAGGCTGTCCCGCAGTCGCCGATCCCGGCGCCCGGGTTGTCGCCGTCGCGCACGATATGGGAATACGGGTTGCGCCCTGGGTAGGGCCCTCTTCCATTTTACTGGCGCTCATGGCCAGCGGGATGGATGGCCAGCGCTTTGCCTTCCATGGTTACGCCCCCATTGATCCCTCGGATCGAGCGCGTCAGATCAAGGCCTGGGAGCAGATGTCCAAAAGGCATGAACAAACGCAAATACTGATCGAGACACCCTATCGCAATGAAGCGATGCTGGAGACGCTCAAGCAGACGCTTCAGGCGACAACACGGCTGTGCGTGGCCCGCTCCCTGACCACACCAGAGGAATGGGTACAGGCGCACGCCGTTTCCCGGTGGAAATCCATGCCGGCGCCCGACCTTGCCCGAAAACCGGCCATTTTCCTGTTTCAGGCGGCGCGGTAATGGATCGCCTGGCACTGCGCCCTGCCCATCGACGCGCGAGCGGGCTAAGCCGCTGGCTGCGCTTGCCCAGCGTCGGCGCGGTGCTGATGCTGGCGGCGTGCTCCACCTATCAACCCGGCAAACTCGAAATAGATCGCAGCATCCAGGCAAAAAGCCAGAACAGCCGCGTCGAGGTCCTGGTGCTGCACTACACCTCTACCGGCAACGAAAACTCGCTCAAGATATTGTCTGAACGCAATGTCAGCGCTCATTATCTGGTGACTGACGAGCCGCGTCCCCACGTCTATATGCTGGTAGACGAAAATCGTCGCGCCTGGCACGCCGGAGTCAGCAACTGGTACGGCCGCAGCGATATCAACACCAGTTCGATCGGGGTGGAGATCGTCAACCCTGGCCGCGAGCAAGGGCAATGGGCACCCTATCCGTCAGCACAGATGCACACCGTGGCGGCATTGTTGGCAGACATCATTCGGCGACATCAGATCAAGCCACATAATGTGGTGGGCCACAGCGATATCGCGCCACAGCGCAAGATCGACCCAGGCCCGCTATTTCCGTGGCAAGCGCTGGCCCGGCAAGGCATAGGCCGCTGGTACGATGAACCGCAGGCCCGGCAATATGCCGCGCAATTCCAGGACCAAGGGCTGCCGGATACGGCCTGGATACAGGGCGAGTTAAAGCGCGTGGGCTATGAAACGCCCCAAACCGGCGCTCTGGACAAGGCCACGCGCAACGTGCTGGCCGCCTTTCAGATGCATTATCGACCCAGCCGCCACGACGGCGAACCCGATGCTGAAACCCTGGGGATCTTGAAAGCGCTGCGCTGAGCTGGCTGCGCGATCAATAATTGCGCCGCAGATCCATGCCCTGATACAGGCCGGCCACCTGCTCACCGTAGCCATTGAACGGCAGCGTTTTCGCGCGAGGGGCGAAGAAGCCTTCGCCGATACGCCGCTCGGTCGCCTGGCTCCAGCGAGGATGCGGCACATCGGGATTCACATTGGCAAAAAAACCATATTCGTTTGCCGCTGCCTTTACCCAGCTGGTCATGGGCATTTTTTCGGTAAAGCGTATCCTGACGATGGATTTTCCGGATTTGAAACCATATTTCCAGGGAATCGCAACCCTTAGCGGCGCGCCATTCTGGTTGGGCAACACTTTGCCGTAGAGCCCGAATACCAGCATGGTCAGTGGGTGCATGGCTTCGTCGATGCGAAGCGCCTCGACATACGGCCAATCGAGAATACCAGCCCGCAGGCCAGGCATGTGCTCTGGCTGCATGGCCGTGGTGAATTCAACGAATTTGGCATTGCCGGTAGGCTCGACCTGTTTAAGCAGGTTCGACAACGAATAGCCCACCCAGGGAATGACCATGGACCAGGCCTCGACACAACGAAGTCGATAGATGCGGTCCTCCATGGGGGCCAGCGCGAGCAGATCGTCGATATCGAATACGCGTGGCTTGGCGACTTCGCCTTCGATGCTGACTGTCCAGGGCCGGATCACCATATCGCCGGCGTACTCCATGGGATCCGTCTTGCCTGTGCCAAATTCGTAGAAGTTATTGTAGGAGGTGATGTCTTTCTCGGAGGTGGGCTTGTCGGCCAGCCGGTAATCGCTATTTGCCGTGGCCGGCAGCGCATCGCGGGATTCGTCCGCATTCGCTGCCCAGGCCGGCGCGAGCCCTCCCGCGCCCAGGGCCACGGCGCCCAAGCCGGCCAGCCGAAGCCAGCGGCGACGGGATTGCCAGATTTCTTCGGGGGTGATTTCGGATGGCGCAATGGATGGCGGCAAAATAACGGACACGACACTCTCCTTGCTGAGGTTCTGCTTATAGACGCCATCAGGACAGCGTAAGTTCCGCCCTGCCCGCTAAACCCGCGCCATCAGCCAGTCCTGCATCTCGGCCACACTGGATACCATGATCGTTGGCTGAGCCTCAATCAGGGTTGGCGTATCGTGCGCGCCATACGTAACGGCCATACTATCGACACCTGCTGCGGTCGCCATGTGGATATCGTGCGAGGTATCGCCCACCATCAAGACTTGCGCCGGTTCCAGGCCGAGGAAAGCCATGATTTCGTTGAGCATGGCCGGATCGGGCTTGCTGATGGACTCATCCGCGCAGCGGGTGACATGAAAATGATCGGTCAGGCTGGTGGCGGCAAGCACCCGGTTAAGCCCGACCCGGTTCTTGCCAGTGGCGACGCCCAGCGACACCTGACGATCCCGCAGGCCCACCAGCAAATCGGCCACGCCATCAAAAAGCTTGATATGAGGATCCCGGGCCAGAAAATGATGGCGATAACGGGCCAGAAAGCTGGGTAACAGCTCGGCCGACAGCGTGGGGACGCAACGGTACAGCGCGCTTTCGAGCGACAACCCGATAACCCAGGCGGCCTCCTGGGCCGATGGCACAGGCAGCGCCAGATCCGCGCAGGCAAATTGAATGGACTGCACGATGGAATGCGTGGAATCCATCACCGTACCGTCCCAGTCGAACACTACCGCTGAATAACGTTTCATTGCTTGCTCCCTTCGAGATAGCGGAGTATAGCCACACACTCGGGAGGCAGCGGAGATTGCAGGGACAATGGCTCACCCGACACAGGATGCGGAATATCGAGCTGGCCGGCGTGCAGAAACATGCGGCGCAAGCCCAGCCGGGCGAATTCGCCGCGTACGTCGTCGGGGCCGTATTTTTCGTCTCCCACGATCGGATAGCCCGCGGACGCCAGATGCACCCGTATCTGGTGAGTGCGCCCCGTGCGCAGCTCCGCCCCCACCAGCGTGTAGCGCCCGTAGCGCTGGCGCAGCGTGATGATTGTGTGGGCCGCCTTGCCCTGGGAATCCACTTTTACCCGCCGCTCACCCCCGGCAGTAAGCCACTTGAGCAGAGGCTGGCGCAAGTGCTGCCTATCGTTGACCCAATCCCCGACCACCAGCGCCTGATAGTGCTTGCGGCCGCCCCCCTCGCGCAACATGTCGTGCAAACGCAACAGTGACTTGCGCTGCTTGGCGACCATGAGCAAGCCGGATGTCTCGCGATCGAGCCGGTGGACCAGCTCCAGAAGCCGGGCATCGGGCCGGGCGGCCCGCAACTGTTCAATCACCCCGAAGGAGACCCCGCTGCCTCCATGGACAGCCACGCCGGCGGGCTTATCGAGCACCAGCAAGGCTTCATCCTCATAGATAATGGGAAAGCTGCCCGCCGGCACGCGCCTGGGCTCGCCCGGATGCGGCAGCCGCAATGGCGGCACGCGGACGAGATCCCCCGCGGCGAGCCGATAATCGGCAGCGATGCGACCTTTATTTACACGCACCTCGCCGCTTCGTATCGCTTTGTAAAGATGGCTTTTCGGCACGCCTTTGCACTCGCGCAGAAGAAAGTTGTCGATGCGCTGGCCGGCCTGCTCAGCGTCGATTTCGACAAAACGCACGCTTGGGGCCTGCGGGGATTGAACAACTATTTTGCGCATAGGGAAAAGCAGAATATAATCACATCAGCCTATAGAAGCTGAAAAACGCCTAACGTAGAGATGCAAGGGTGCGTCTCCGTCGGTCGATCAAGGCCATATTGTAATGCCTGGGTTTCAGCTTCTGGGTCATTAGGTCGCCGGGGCAAGGCGCGATCTGCTGGATAGTGGCATGGCGAACAGCCCGCTATCAGCATGCAAGCAGCCACCCGCGTGCGACGCTGAATCTTTTACAGATGTCATCGTTTTATGCACCAGGCGCGTCATCCACGCGTCTGCCGTTCCAGCAACTTCTGTCAACTACACATAGTGAACCTGACCTTCCTGCTGACCGAACCGCGTACATACCTTTCGTACGCTGTGCCTTCCCGATACAGGGGGGGCACAGTCTGACGCTGTCAGCCTTGCCTCCCATACAGATTTAGCGCCACACACCCAGTGACCCGCGGTCGTGCGCCGATTTACGGTGCGCCATGACTACGGAGAATCACCTCATGAAACGGATGTTGTTCAACGCAACGCACCAAGAAGAACTACGCGTTGCTATCGTCGACGGTCAAAAACTCATAGACCTCGACATCGAAACCGCCGGGCGCGAACAGCGCAAAGGCAATATCTACAAAGGCGTCATCACCCGCATCGAGCCTGGCCTGGAAGCCTGCTTCGTCAGCTATGGCGAAGAGCGTCACGGTTTTCTTCCCTTCAAGGAAGTTGCCCGCGGCTACTTCAAGGAAGGCGTGGATGTACGCAGCGCGCGTATCCAGGATGCCCTCACCGAAGGCCAGGAACTCATCATCCAGGTCGAAAAGGAAGAACGCGGCAACAAAGGCGCCGCGCTCACCACCTTTATCTCGCTGGCCGGTCGCTATCTCGTCCTGATGCCCAACAACCCGCGTGGCGGCGGCGTATCGCGCCGCGTCGAAGGCGAAGATCGCCAGGAACTGCGCGAAACCATGGACCAGCTCGACCTGCCCGCAGGCATGAGCATCATCGCCCGTACCGCGGGCATTGGCCGTAGCGTCGAAGAACTGCAATGGGATCTATCCTATTTGATGCAGCTTTGGGGCGCCATTGATGTGGCCGCCAAGGAAAACAGCGCGCCCATCCTGATTTACCTGGAATCCAGCCTGGTCATTCGTGCCATCCGGGATTACTACTCGCCCGATATCGGCGAAATCCTCATTGATACCGACGATATCTTCGAGCAGGCCACCGCCTTCATGAGCGTGGTCATGCCCGACAGCGTGCAGCGCGTCAAAATGTATCGCGACGACATTCCCCTGTTCTCGCGCTTTCAGATCGAACACCAGATCGAAACCGCTTATTCCCGCACGGTGCAATTGCCTTCCGGCGGCTCCGTGGTCATCGATCACACCGAAGCGCTGGTCGCGGTCGACGTCAACTCGGCACGCTCGACGCGCGGGTCCGACATCGAAGAAACGGCGATGCGCACGAATCTGGAAGCAGCCGACGAAGTCGCCCGCCAGTTGCGCCTGCGCGACCTGGGCGGCCTGATCGTCATCGATTTCATCGATATGGAAGACAGCAAGAACCAGCGCGCTGTGGAACAACGCCTGCGTGATGCGCTGCATTTTGACCGCGCCCGCGTCCAGATGGGAAAAATTTCCCGTTTTGGCCTGATGGAGCTTTCGCGCCAGCGCCTGCGCCCGGCCCTGAACGAAGGCTCGCATATTACTTGCCCGCGCTGTAATGGCACAGGCGTGATCCGCGACGCTGAATCCAGCGCCTTGCATGTGCTGCGCCTGCTTCAGGAAGAAGCCATGAAGGAAGGCACCGCCGCCCTGCACGCTCAGGTACCGGTCGATGTCGCAACCTTCCTGCTCAACGAGAAGCGTCACGATATCGCCAAGATCGAATCACGGCTCAAGGTCAACCTCATCCTGATACCAAACAAGAATCTCGAAACGCCGCATCATCATATCGAGCGACTGCGTCACGACGACACGCGTCTGGAAGAGAACAAGACCAGCTTCGAACTCGCGGCTCAGCCCGAAACGCCCACCACCTGGGCGCCGAACAACAGCCAGGAAGCCAAGGCCCGCCCCGAAGCGCTGGTCAAGAGCATCGCCCATTCCAAGCCCGCACCGCGGCATGCCGAACCACAGGCCAAACCTGCCGCAGTGACCCATGCCCAGGGTCCTGGCCTGATCAAGCGATTGCTGGGCTGGCTGACCGGCACGCCTGCAACGCCAGCCGTTCAGGAAGAATCCGTTGCTACCGAGACCAAGACCGCGTCCGGCAGCCGTGGACGTCATGGCCGCGGCGGCGACCGTCGCGACCGCGGCGCGAATGACCGCAATCGTCAACGCCGCGGCGAGCGCCGTCCCGACGCCGAAAAGAGCGAACTCGCCGCAGCGCCCAAGACACGTCGGCAAGCCGGCCAGGAAGGCGCCCGCAACGCCGAGGAACAGCGCCCAACCGCCGCCCCTGCAGCCGCCGCGGAAACCGGCAACAGCAATGGTGGCCGTGGCCGTAACCGCCGGGGCCGTGGCCGCAATCGCCGCGACGAAACCGCGACGGATACGACGGATGCCGTTGTCGCAACCGCCACGGTGGCCAACGGCGCAGCAGCGCCGATCGCCGCTACACCGGTCGAGGCTGACGAGAGCCGGGTTTATGCCGAAGCTGCCACAGCCGACAGCAACCTGGACACCAGCACCGACAGCCGCCCTCAAGCCACCGATGGCGAGCAAACGGATCCGGAGCGCAAGCGCCGCCGCCGTCGCAGCCGTCGTGGCCGCCGCAGCAACGAAGGCGAAACGGGCGCCGTCGGCGTCGAGGCCGCCACCGACCAACACGACAATGACCAAGGCAGCGACAGCCACAGCGACCGGGACAGCGACGACCGCCAGACAGCAGACTTCAACCCTGCCGTTCTGCCACCCATAGCCACCGGGCAAGGTGATGCGGTGCAGCCTATCGCTTCTGCCGCCCATACCGACCGTGAAGCGCCTGTGGCCATCGAAACCAACGTGGCCACGCACACAAGCACTGCGCCTGTTTCCACCGAGGCAGCGACACAGCCGGCGGCGGGAGCAGCGCCTGAGCCCGTGAACCGCGAGGCATCCTCGTCACAGGCCAGCCTTGAAGAACAGGGTGTCTCGGCCACGCTCGACGACGCTGCGGGGCCAACCGATGCGGCAACGACAGCGCTCACTACCCACGCCAGGGACTCCAGGCCGGATGCCTCGGAAGAGGCCGTGGCCGAGCCTGTCGCACCCGCGTTCAACACTCAAGCGCCTCTTGCTGCAGGCGGCAGTCCCGACACCTTCGTCGAGACCGTCACCGCTGTGGAAAGCGCTGAGGGTGTGGAACCCGTCAAGGCTGTAGACGCGGGCGAAACCGTGGAAGCGGCCAAGACCATAGACACCGCTGAAGCTGTGGAGACCGCCAAGGCTGCCGACACCGCCGAACCCGTGGAAACTGTCCAGGCTGTAGAAGCCGCCGAACCCGTGGAACCCGCCAAGGCTGTAGGCGCCGGTGAAACCGTGGAAACGGCCAAGGCCGTAGATACCGCTGAAGCCGTGGAGACTGCCAAGGCTGTCGACATCGCCGAGCCCGTGGAAACTGTCAAGGTTGCGGACACAGCTGGCATCGAGGAAACCGTCAAGGCTGAGGCCCAGGACACGATTGCGGCCATGCCCGATGCAGAGATGGACGAAACCGACGCAACGGCTGAGCAGCACGACACAGCCATCAATGGCAACAGCCATCCACTGGATCGCGTGCTGGCCGATGCTGGCATGCAACTGATCGAGACCCGGCATACGCCTGCCCCGATCGTCACGCAACCGCCCGCCCGCCTGGGCCGTGCCCGCAAAACGGTCACTGTCATACAGGACGAGCCTTTGCAGCAGGTCGAAACGCACTAAGCGCTATGTGTGATGCCTGCCATCGCAAGATGACAGGCAACAAAAAGGGCCAGATCCGCAAAAGATCTGGCCCTTTTTGCGAGTTCCAGCGGAATCTCGCCTCAGGGTGCTGTCAGCGACCTGCTACGCCTTGGCGATGACCTCGATGGACTGGCGTCCCAGCAAGGCCAGCAGATGGGCGAGTTCGCGGCGCATTTCACGACGATCCACCACCATATCGATAGCGCCTTTTTCCAGGAGGAATTCGGCGCGCTGAAAGCCCTCGGGCAAGGTTTCCCTGACGGTTTGCTCAATGACACGCGGTCCCGCAAAACCAATCAGGGCCTTAGGTTCGGCAATCACCACATCGCCCATGAAGGCAAAGCTGGCCGACACGCCACCCATGGTCGGATCGGTGAGGATACTGATAAAAGGCAGCCCTTCAGCGGAAAGACGGGTGAGCATGGCGTTGGTCTTGGCCATCTGCATCAGGGAAAACAGGCTTTCCTGCATGCGAGCGCCACCCGAGGCCGCCACACAGATAAACGGTGTACGGTTCTTGATGGCTTCCTGAACGCCGCGCACAAAGCGCTCGCCGACCACCGAACCCATTGAGCCGCCCATGAACGAAAACTCGAAGCAGGCCAGCACCACAGGAACAGCGTGAATACTGCCACTCATGACGACCATGGCTTCGGTTTCGCCAGTCTGTTTGGTGGCCTCTGCGACACGCTCAGGATATTTGCGGCTATCCTTGAACTTGAGGGGATCCATGGGACGGGTATGCTGGCCGATTTCGACCCGGCCATCCGCATCAAGCAAGGCGTCAATGCGCGCACGTGCGCCCAGACGCATATGCTGTCCGCACTTGGGGCAAACATTCAGCGTCTCCTTGAGATCTTCTTTGTACAGCACGGATTCGCAGGCCGGACATTTGACCCAGAGCCCTTCAGGCACCCGCCGCCCGCCATCGCTATTGCGATTGATACGCGGGGGCAGAATTTTATCGATCCAACTCATTGTTTATCCCTGTAGGAACCCGGCGCACAGCCGGGGGTTTATTCTGTTTTACCTTTGACTTGCCTTGCGTCGCAAGCCGAGGCCTTTAAATTGTCGTCATCGGCTATCGGGAAGCGCTTGCCGGACGGTTGCCAGCCATGCGGATGCCGCGTCGATCGCCTGTGCCGCCGCGGCTTCGCTGTCTTTACCCGCCTGTTGCGCCTGCGCTACAGCAGATTCCATGGTCTCGATCAGCTTGCTGCCGATCACGACGGCGTCTGCGCAGCTTGCCAGGCGCTTTGCGCTCTCGGCATCACGAATGCCGAACCCGACGCCCACGGGTATGGTGACGTGCTCGCGAATGCGGGACAATTGGCGCGCGACGTCGTCTACATCGATATTCCCCGCGCCAGTCACCCCTTTCAGCGACACATAATAAACATAGCCTCGAGCCACCTTGGCGATTTTCCGGATACGGTCCTCGGTCGAGGTGGGCGCCAGCAGGAAAATAGGATCAACACGCACCTTGGCCAGCTCGGCGGCAAAATCCTCGACCTCCTCTGGCGGATAATCCACAACCAACACGCCATCGACACCTGCCTCGGCCGCCCGGCGGGCGAATTCTGCCTGACCTATGTGTTCGATCGGATTGGCATACCCCATCAGCACCACAGGCGTATCGCTGTCCTGCTGGCGAAAACGGCTCACCATATCCAACACCTGCGTCATGCCGGTCCCGCGCGCGATGGCACGTTCCGCCGCGCGCTGGATAACGGGCCCATCTGCCATGGGATCGGAAAACGGAACACCCAGTTCGATGACGTCTGCGCCAGCGGCAACCAGGGCATGCATGAGCGCTGGCGTAGACGCGACGGAAGGATCTCCCGCCGCAATATAGGGAACGAGCGCCGTGCGCTCAGCGGCGCGCAACTGCTCGAAGGTCGCGGCCAGCCGTTGATTGGAAGATGTCATGATGAGTAACCTGCCTTACAGGGTAATGCCGCTGAAGTCGGCCACAGTATGCATGTCTTTGTCGCCCCGCCCGGAAAGGCAGACGAGTATGATTTTGTCTTTGGATAGCGTAGGCGCCAGCTTGACCGCCTGCGCGATCGCGTGCGCGGACTCGAGCGCCGGCATGATGCCTTCGCAGCGACAGCACTCGTGAAACGCAGCCAGAGCCTCCTGGTCGTCGATGACCTCGTAACTGGCGCGGCCACTGTCCTTGAGCCACGCATGCTCAGGGCCAACCCCGGGGTAGTCCAGCCCGGCCGAAATGGAATGCGTCTCGACGATCTGCCCGTTGCTGTCCTGCATGATATAAGTGCGGTTGCCGTGCAGAACGCCTACTGATCCGGCATTGAGCGAGGCGGCATGGCGGCCAGTGTGCAGGCCCTCGCCCGCAGCCTCCACGCCCACAAGCTGCACGCTGTCGTGATCGATATATGGGTGAAATATGCCCATGGCATTGGATCCGCCGCCCACCGACGCGATCACGTAATCGGGCTGGCGGCCTGCGTCTGCCGGCATCTGCTCAAGGCACTCCTTGCCGATCACTGACTGGAACTCGCGCACCATCTTGGGATAGGGATGCGGGCCTGCCACCGTACCGATGATATAGAACGTGTTTTCCACATTGGTGACCCAGTCGCGCATGGCTTCGTTAAGCGCATCCTTGAGCGTGCGCGAGCCAGAGTCCACCGGGACGACGGTGGCGCCCAGCAGCTTCATGCGATAGACGTTGGACGCCTGCCTGCGGACATCTTCACTGCCCATATAGACGATACACTCAAGCCCGTAACGCGCCGCCACCGTGGCCGTTGCCACGCCATGCTGGCCCGCGCCGGTTTCGGCAATGATGCGCGGCTTGCCCATGCGCCGGGCCAACAGGATCTGCCCGATGCAGTTATTGATTTTGTGCGCACCCGTGTGGTTGAGGTCTTCGCGCTTGAACCAGATCTGCGCGCCGCCCAGCCTTTCAGACCAGCGCCTGGCATGGTAAACAGGGCTGGGGCGCCCAACGAAATGCTTGAGCTCGTGGGCGAACTCGGCAAGAAAATCCGGATCCTTGCGGTAGGTATCGTAGGCGACGCGCAGTTCGTCCAGCGCGTGCACGAGCGTCTCCGCAACGAATGAGCCGCCGTACTGGCCAAAGTGTCCCGTTTCGTCGGGCAGGGTATAGGATGTCAAGGCTTAACTCTCTTACACTAGAAGACCACAACGGCCGTGGCGGCCATCGCACGGGTAAACGGGCATTTTACCAGCCCGGGGCGCAAGGCGAGCATGCCGACCTCGCCAACCCGGCAAACCTGTTGATAACCTTCGCACGACGAGGCGCCAACGCAATGGCCGCCCCTATTGCCGGCCTGCCGTCACCCCGGACAGTTCATTGAGCGCCGCCAGCGCGCGCCCTATCTGCTCACCGTTACGCACCTCTATCGTGAAGATCATGTGAGCAAGCGAGCGGCGGCTGTGCGTGTTGACGCCAACGACTTTGAGTCTCAGCTTGGCAAAGACGTCCGACAGGTCCCGCAGCAAATTAGGCCGATCGGGCGCATGAATGGCAATATCGATGGGATACAGCGCATCGCCGGTGTCACCCCAATCGACATCGATCAGACGTTCGGGATGACGGATCGCCAGCGCTGCATAGGCCGCGCAATCACGGCGGTGAATGGAAACTCCCCTGCCCCGCGTCACAAAACCCACAATATCGTCTGGAGGAGCCGGCCGGCAGCAGCGCGCCAGTTGGGTCAGCAACGCGTCCACCCCCACAACCAGTACGCCACTTTTGCCCGTACGCGCTACGTTCTCAGTGCCGCTTTCGTACACCCGGGCTTCTGGCTCCGCTCCTTCGCCCGCCAACTCGGAGGGACGGCCTTTTCCCGTCAGCAGGTAATCAATCTGGCGCAAGCTGAATTCTTCTTTGGCAACCGCAATGTATAAATCGTCGGCGCGGGCGAAATCCAGCTGCTGGGCCATCAGCTCCATGTTGACCGCAGTCTTGCCCAGGCGCTGAAGCTCTTTTTCCACCAGGGCCTGCCCCTGGGAAATACGCTGCTGCAACTCAATAGCGTTGAACCAGGCCCTTACTTTGGCGCGTGACCGGTTACTCGCCAGAAAACCAAGCTGCACATTCAACCAGTCGCGCGAAGGACCGCCAGACTTGGCCGCCACGATCTCGACAGTCTGCCCCGTGGTCAACTGCGTTTGCAGCGGCACCATCTGCCCGTCCACCCGCGCGCCCCGGCAGCGATGCCCCAGATCCGTGTGCAAATGATAGGCGAAATCCACCGGCGTCGCGCCCGCGGGCAACTCTATCACGCGGGCCTGCGGGGTCATGACGTAAATGCGCTCATCCTTTCTAGGCGCCGTCGCGGCATCGACCGGGGAGCCGTCTTTTTCCCAGGCCAGCAATTGGCGCATCCAGGCGATTTTCTGATCGTAGGCGCCGCCCGCCGAAACCTGGCCGCCACGCGTGCCCGCCTCTTTGTAGCGCCAGTGAGCAGCCATCCCGTACTCCGCGAATTCATGCATTTCGCGTGTACGGATTTGAATTTCAAAAGTACGTCCTTCTTGGTCTGACACGACCGTGTGCAAGGACCGATAGCCGTTGGGCTTGGGCCTGGAGATATAGTCGTCGAACTCGTCGGAGACCGGCGTCCAGAGCGAATGAACCAGGGCCAGCACGGCATAACAGGCGCGCTCGTCCTCGACGATGACACGCAGCGCGCGCAAGTCATACAGCTGGTTGAATGCCAGGTGCTTGTTGCGCATCTTGTTCCAGATGCTGTAGATATGCTTGGGTCGGCCACTGACCTCTGCACCGATGCGCGCATCCTTGAGACTGGCCTGCACACTGGCGACCGCTGCGGCAATATGTGCCTCGCGCTCCACGCGTTTTTCTTCCAGCTGGCGCGCAATGGCCTTATAGGTATCCGGATGCATGAAACGAAAGGCGAGGTCTTCCATTTCCCATTTGATCTGCCAGATGCCCAGTCGATTGGCCAACGGCGTGTACAGCTCCATGGTTTCGCGCGCGAATTCGCGCGGGCATGGGGTACGCGTGGCAGCAAACCATCGTAGCGACTGCAATCGGGAGGCCAGGCGAATCAGGACAATGCGCAAATCTGCCGCCATGGCCAGCAGCATTTTGCGCTGCATTTCCTTTTGCTCGGTGCCATCCGCCGTATTGTCATGGACCTTGCCCGCCAACCGGCCAAGGCGCAGCAAGGCTCGCGTGCCCTGGACCAAGGTCATGACATCCGGGCCGAATGCCTTGCGCAATGCGTCGCCGCGCAGATGGGGATCCGCCTTGCCATCCGCTTCGGGCAGCACAGACAAAAGGCAACTGGCGCGGGTTTCCGCATCTGCGCCAATGCTGGCCAGCACCCGCGCCACCTCGGCGCTGTGGGTCTCCATTGGTTCGCCCGTACTCGCCCGCAGGCCGTCCAGACGTCCACCCACCCATTGCGCAGCGCGACTCAACAGCTCGACACCGGCTGGGTCGAGCCCGTGGCCGGCATCTTCCAGCCACTGCTGGTCGAAAGGCGGAGGGGGTAACTGAGGCGGCGATAACAAAGCCATAAGCGGACGGTGAAACAATGCAAAAACGCGCAGTAGTACGCAACCCTTCTATACTAACTTGTCCTGCAAATTACACCTCGATTATGGACAAGCAAGCACACAAGACACTATTGATCGTGTGGCATTCTCGCACTGGCGCGGCGCGCCAGCTGGCCGAAGCCGCGGCGCGGGGCGCGCGCGACGTAGCCGTCGAGCTCGACGCGTTGCTGAACATCGAGCTGAAGCAGGCTGACCAAACGCAGGCCGCAGACCTGCTGGCAGCGCAAGCCTACTTGTTTTGCGCCCCGGAAAACCTGGCGGCGCTGAGCGGCGCCATGAAAGAGTTCTTTGATCGCAATTATTATGCAGTGCTGGATCAGTTGAATGGGCGGCTCTATGCACTGGCCATCAGCGCCGGCTCGGATGGCAGCAATGCCGTACGGCAGGCCGAACGCATCTGCACGGGCTGGCGCCTGACGGCTGTCGCGCCAGCGCTGGTCGTCAATACAGACGCACAGTCACCTGAAAGCATTCTGGCCGAAAAAACGCTAAGTACACCCGACCTTGAGGCTGCCGCGACCTTGGGCGGGACGCTGGCCGCGCTGATACTGTAAGCAGAACGGCAAGGCGCTCCGACTGCGCCGCAGGCACGATGGGCATGCCGCCAGCAGAAAGAGCACCTTGACTTCATCACGGCAGCGCAGCGGTGACGACGATCTCGACCTTGTAATCCGGATTGGCCAGGCGGGTTTCAACAGTGGCACGCGGCGGCGCATTGCCGGCCGCAACCCATGCATCCCACGCCTTGTTCATGCCATCAAATTCTTTCATGTTGGCCAGGAAAATCTGCGCCATCAGGATGCGCGTCTTGTTGGTACCTGCCGTGGCCAGCAAACGATCAATGGTGTGCAACACCTGCGTCGTCTGCCCTTGGATATCCAGCGACGCATCGTCTGGCACTTGCCCTGCCAGATATGCCACGCCATTGAAAATGGCCATGTCGGACAAACGTTTTTCAACATTCACGCGTTCAACTTCATTCATTATGGTGCTCCGTGGGAAAAAATCTTCGCCGGCCTCGCGGCTTGAGCAAGGCGGCACTGCGCAGGCATCAACCAGCAAGAATCAAGCCGGCGGCAATTGGAATACCTGTCTGAGATAGGCAAGATAGGCGGGGTCGTCGCACATGGTTTTTTCGGGCGCATCTGAAACCTTGGCCACTGGCTGGCCATTGCAGCGCACCATTTTCATGACGATCTGCAGCGGCTCATGGCCAAGGTCGTTGGTCAGATTTGTACCGATGCCAAAAGACACCCTGCAACGGCCCGCAAACCGCTTGGCAAGGTCGATCGCGCGGGGAATGGTCAGCGCGTCGGAAAAAACCAGCGTCTTGGTGCGCGGATCCGTGCGATTGGCCACATAATGCGCCAGCAAACGCTCGCCCCAGGCGAAGGGATCGCCCGAATCATGCCTTGCGCCATCAAAGAGCTTGCAGAAATACATATCGAAGTCACGCAAGAAGGCGTCCATGCCGTAAACGTCGGACAGGGCGATGCCAAGATCCCCCCGGTACTCCTTGGCCCAGACCTCCAGCGCATAGACCTGGGAATCCCGCAAGCGGGGGCCGAGCGCCTGGCAGGCCTGAAGATACTCATGCCCCATGGTGCCCAGCGGCGTGACGCCGTGCTTCATCGCCAGCTTGACGTTGCTGGTTCCGGCAAAGTGCACACCCATGTTGGCCTTCATGGTCATCACGACTTCTTCGTGCCAGACCTTCGAGAAGCGCCGGCGGGTGCCGTATTCGGCCACGCGGAAGTCCGCCAGCTCCGGGTCATCCGTTACAAGTTGCATTTTCTTGCGCAAGCGTTCCCGCCCTTCTTCCCAGGCAGGATCACGGCACACATTGCGGAAATAGACTTCATTAACAATGGCCAGCACCGGGATCTCGAACAGGATCGTGTGCAGCCACGGCCCCTTGACGGTAATTTCGATCTCGCCAGGTATTTTGCTGGGCTGCACCAGGATGCTTTTTTCGGGAAGATGGAACAGACCAAGAAAATCGACGAAATCGCTTTTTATGAATCGCAAGCCGCGCAGATACTGGAGCTCTTCACGCGTGAACTGCAATTTGCACAAAGCGCTGATTTCGTCGCGGATCTCGTCCAGGTATTTGACCAGATTCACCCCGGGCGTACGGCACTTGTAGCGGTACTCCGCATGCGCGCCCGGAAAATGGTGCAGCACCACCTGCATCATCGTGAACTTGTATAGATCCGTATCTAGTAACGAGGTGATTATCATTGCCTTGCATAGGGAAAGTATTTCGGCTGCAACCTGGCCTGACTACGATTGCTCTGAGGCAACCTTAGCACAGCGACCAAGTGTATTCGATTTTCCCATGCCTCCCTCATAGGTATGGCGGGCTCCCTTTCGTAATTGGGTAAAATCGAATACATCTGTAGTTGGAGCCTCTTAAAATGACTCACGTAGTCACCGAAAACTGTATCAAATGTAAATTCACGGATTGCGTCGACGTCTGTCCCGTGGACTGCTTTCGCGAAGGCGCGAATTTCCTCGTCATTGACCCTGACGAATGCATAGATTGCGCCGTCTGCGTACCAGAATGCCCCGCCAACGCCATTTTTGCCGAAGAAGACGTTCCCCAGGATCAGGTTCAGTTCATTGCCCTGAATGCCGAGCTTTCTCCCGAATTCGGCATGATCAACCGCTCCAAGAAACCGCTTCCCGAGGCGGATGACTGGAACGGTGTTGCTGACAAGCTCAAGTATCTCGAGCGCTGAACCCTGTACCGGCGGCACCAGGCTGGGGCATTTGCGCCAGACAATTGTCAACAATTGTAAAGAATACCTCTGCCGTTCCCCGGAGGAATGGCGTATACGCAACACACGGGTAATCCCCGGCCTTACTCTTGTTGCCCGTTTCGTATATAAAATGCATAGATAACAACAGCAATAAGGGTATTACTTTATGTTGTATGACCTGCACGAGTTACAACGATCATTTCTAACCCCCCTTGCTGCCTTCACGGAAACCGGCTCGCAACTGTTCTCCCACCCCGGCAGCCCGTTGGCTTACACGCCTGTATCGCGGCATATCGCCGCCACTTACGAGCTTATGCACAGGCTGGGCAAAGATTACGAGAAGCCGGCCTGGGGCCTGGATTCGACCACGATCGGCGACAAGCAAGTCGCCGTGTCCGAGCATACTGTCGTCCACAAGCCGTTCTGTAACCTGGTGAACTTCAAGCGGGAAGGTGTAGCCGCGGGCAGCGACCCGCGGGTTCTGCTGGTTGCGCCCATGTCGGGACACCATGCAACGCTGCTGCGCGACACGGTCCGGGCCCTGCTGCCCGCCCACGATATTTACGTCACAGACTGGATCGATGCCCGCATGGTGCCGCTGTCCGAAGGCAGCTTTCACCTGGACGACTACGTGCGCTACGTCCGGGACTTCCTGCGCGAGCTGGGGCCGGAGATGAACGTCATCTCGGTATGCCAGCCCACCGTGCCCGTGCTGGCAGCCATTTCACTCATGGCCGCCGACAACGATCCCTGCGTGCCGCGCAGCATGGTCATGATGGGCGGGCCCATTGATGCCCGCAAATCGCCAACGCAAGTCAATCGGCTGGCAATGACCAAGCCCTACGCCTGGTTCGAGAACAACCTGATTCACAAGGTGCCGCCTCGTTACCCAGGCGCGGGACGCGCCGTTTATCCCGGCTTTCTGCAGCACGCCGGTTTCATGGCGATGAACCCGGATCGTCACCTGCGATCGCATTACGACTTTTATGTGGACCTGCTCAAAGGCAGCGACGACGATGCCAAAGCGCACCGCCGCTTCTACGACGAATACAACGCTGTCCTGGACATGTCGGCGGAGTTCTACCTGGACACCATCAAAATCGTGTTTCAGGAATACCTGCTCCCACGCGGCAAGTGGCGAATCGATGGCAAGCGGGTTGACCCATCGGCCATCCACAATGTGGCGTTGCTGACCATCGAGGGCGAGCTCGACGATATTTCCGGCCAGGGCCAGACACGTGCGGCGCATGATCTGTGCAGCAATATTCCGGCGGGCCGCAAATTGCATTACACCGCGCCGGGCTGCGGGCATTATGGTATTTTCTCCGGACGCCGCTGGCGTCAGACGATTTGCCCTAAAATAGCTGAATTCATTCGCCAGCCATCGTAGCCTGCATCAATGTAAGCGGCTCGGGCTCGCCGCCATAAACTGATATGACACGTGTTCAATATGGCCCGGCCTGCATGGCCGGGCCGGTTTACCCATGCCCATGATGCCGCTCGTTGACCGCATTGATGCGATCCTCCCACAAACCCAGTGCACCAAGTGCGGATACGATGGGTGTCGTCCGTATGCACAGGCCATTTCCGACGGCACCGCCGCCATCAATCGGTGCCCCCCAGGCGATACCGCGGGCATCGCGGCGCTGGCGCGGTTAATGGACACGCCCGAGCTGCCTCTGGATCCGGATTGCGGCGAGCACCAGCCCCCTCGCCTTGCCGTCATAGACGAAGCCCACTGCATAGGCTGCACACTCTGCATACAGGCCTGCCCTGTCGATGCCATCATCGGCGCAAACAAGCTGATGCACACCGTGCTGGCTGACCGGTGCACAGGTTGCGAACTCTGTGTTGCACCCTGCCCCGTCGACTGCATCGAGATGGTTGCCGACAGCGGCGCCTGGACACCGACCCGCGCCGACGCGGCACGTATTCATCACCAGCAACGCCAGCAACGGCTGGCGCGACAACACCACGAAGCTTCTTCCCTGGCCGCCCGGACATTGGCCAATAAGGCGCCTGTCGCCCTGGCGGCCACCAGCGATCCGGCCGCGCGACAGCAGGCCATTGACCGCGCACTGGCGCGCGCTCGGGAACGGCGGCGGCAACAGCAATGAACGCAGCCAAACGTATCGACATCTTCACGCGGCTTCAGGCCGCCAACCCACATCCGACCACCGAACTGGAATATGAAAGCACGTTCCAGCTGCTCATCGCCGTCATCCTGTCCGCGCAGGCCACCGATAGGTCGGTCAATCTGGCCACGCGAAAATTCTTTCCCGAACACGGCACACCCGAAGGCCTGCTTGCGCTGGGCGAGGAAGGGCTGTCCAGCCATATCAGAACAATAGGCCTGTACAAAACCAAAGCGGCCAACGTGATCAAGACCTGTCGCATGCTGGTCGAACTACACGATGGCCACGTACCTGAGAATCGTGAGGCCCTGGAAGCCTTGCCTGGGGTGGGGCGCAAGACGGCCAATGTCGTACTGAACACTGCGTTCGGGCACCCGACGATCGCCGTGGACACACATATTTTTCGTGTGGCGAACCGTACCGGACTGGCGCGCGGCAAAACCGTCATCGACGTAGAGCGCAAACTGGAAAAGAGCACACCCAGGCCATTTCGCCAGGATGCGCATCACTGGCTCATCCTGCATGGCCGATACATCTGTGTCGCGCGCAAGCCCAAATGTCCACAGTGCGGCATAGCGGATCTGTGCGAATACAAGAACAAAACCCTATAAGCTCATAAGCGCAAAAGCTGACGCATAGGGCAAGGCTGCAGCCGCCTTATCTCCCATGCGGAGATGGCGGACAAAGGCGTTGGACAAACATGGCAAAAGACTGTCGTGCGCATAACAATGTAAGGGACGCCACTCCTATGAAAAACCCGCATGGAGTTTTGGAAGCGTAACTCGCATACTTGCTGTCACACTACATAAAATCCAATATTGGCCCGCATGAGCAAATACATCCTGGAGACACAACACCTGACCAAGGAGTTTCGCGGCTTTGTCGCGGTCGACGACGTCAGCCTGCAGGTAGAGCGCGATAGCATCCACGCGTTGATCGGGCCCAATGGCGCCGGCAAGACAACCTGCTTCAATCTGTTGACCAAGTTTCTCGAACCCAGTTCCGGAAAGATCTTCTTTGATGGCAGCGAGATCACGAGCGAACAACCTGCGCAGATCGCACGGCGCGGCATCATACGATCATTCCAGATTTCCGCAGTGTTTCCGCAGCTTACCGTGTTGGAAAATGTACGGGTGGGCCTGCAACGGGCCATGGGCATGTCTTACCATTTCTGGCGCAGTGATCGCATGCTGACAGCGCTGAACAGCCGTGCGCACGAGTTGCTCGAAGAAGTGGATCTGGGCGGTTTTTCGAACGAAATCACCGTCAATCTGCCGTATGGACGCAAACGGGCGCTGGAAATCGCGACGACCCTGTCCATGGAACCCAAGCTTATGCTGCTGGACGAGCCGACGCAGGGCATGGGGCATGAAGACGTCGCGCGCGTCACGCAACTGATCAAGAAAGTCAGCGCTGGCCGCACGATTCTCATGGTTGAGCACAACATGAACGTCGTATCCAGCATTGCTGACAAAATCACAGTACTGGCGCGCGGGTCCGTGCTGGCTGAAGGCACATACCAGGAGGTCTCGCGCAATGCCCAAGTGATGGAAGCCTACATGGGCACAACGGCCGGTGAACTCGAGGGGGCCCATTGATGACTGACATCGCACTCGAAATTTCCGATTTGCATGCCTGGTACGGCGAATCTCACGTATTGCATGGCATCAATCTGCACGTGAACAAGGGCGAGGTGGTCACGTTGCTCGGACGCAATGGCGCGGGCCGCACCACGACACTGCGTGCCGTTCTGGGCCTGACGGGCTCGCGCACGGGTTCCATACGCATTCAGGGCACGGAATCGATCAATCTGCCGACCTACCGGATTGCCCACCTGGGCATAGGTTATTGCCCCGAAGAGCGCGGCATCTTTGCCGGACTGTCATGCGAAGAGAATCTGCTGCTGCCCCCCATCGTGGGCGACTCGCTTGGCGGCGGCATGTCGCTGACCGAAATCTACGATATGTTTCCGAATCTGGAAGAACGCAAGCACTCACCCGGCACCCGCCTGTCAGGCGGCGAGCAACAAATGCTGGCGGTTGCCCGCATACTGCGGACCGGCGCCAACCTGCTGCTGCTTGACGAGATATCCGAAGGACTGGCGCCTGTGATCGTACAGGCGCTTGCGCGCATGATTTCAGCGTTGAAGGCGAAAGGCTACACCATCGTCATGGTCGAGCAGAATTTCCACTTTGCCGCGCCGCTGGCCGACCGGTTTTATGTGATCGAACATGGCCAGGTGGTAGAAGAATTCGCATCTGAAGAGCTGGAATCCAAACAGGATACGCTCAACACTTTGCTGGGCGTTTAGCCTCGCATCACGCCGGCCGATCCCGGTATAACAACAAGGAGACTTCCAATGAAGTTGCGCACTCTCACGGCGGCCATTGCCCTGGCCGGCTTCGGCCTCACGGCTCCGTCTTTCGCCGCCGGCATCTCCGACGACGTCATTCGCATTGGTTTCATCACCGACATGTCGAGCGTGTACTCTGACATCGACGGGCCAGCGGGGGCAGAGGCCATCAAGATGGCGATTGCCGATGCTGGAGGCGAAATCGATGGCAAGAAGATCGAGCTTTTGGTTGCCGATCACCAGAACAAGGCTGATATCGCCTCATCTCGCGCCCGAGAATGGTTCGACGAGCAAAAGATCGATCTTTTGCTGGGCGGCACCAACTCGGCCACCTCGCTTGCCATGGCACAGGTCGCCAAGGAAAAACAAAGACCCTTTATTGCCGTGGGCGCAGGCTCTTCCAACCTGACCAACTCACAATGCACACCGTACACCATCCACTATGCCTATGACACAGTGGCGCTCGCGCGTGGCACTGGCTCGGCCGTGGTGAAAAACGGCGGCGACAGTTGGTTTTTCCTGACGGCGGACTACGCCTTTGGGCATTCGCTGGAGCGCGACACCGCTGCCGTGGTTGAAAAGGCCGGCGGCAAAGTGATGGGTAGTGTGAAAGTGCCGTTGGCCACCTCCGACTTCTCGTCGTTCATGCTGCAGGCACAGGCCTCCGGCGCACAAATCCTGGGACTGGCCAATGCCGGAGGGGACTTTGTCAATTCGATCAAGGCCGCCAACGAGTTTGGCCTGACCAGCACCATGAAGCTGGCTGGCCTGCTGGTGTTCATCAACGACGTGCACGCGCTGGGGCTAGAAGCCACACAGGGCATGTACCTGACCTCTGCCTGGTACTGGAACCAGGACGAGGAGTCGCGCAAGTGGGCGCAACGCTTCTATGACAAAGTCAATCGCATGCCCTCCTTCCTGCAGGCAGGCGACTACTCCGCCGCCAGCTACTTCCTGAGGGCGGTCAAGGAAACCGGATCGGACGACCCCGACACCGTCATGAAGTGGATGAAGTCAAACAAAGTCAATGACTTTTTTGCAAAGAACGCCGTGGTACGCGAAGATGGGCGCGTGCTGAACACCATGTATCTGATGCAAGTGAAAAAGCCTGATGAGTCCAAAGGCGCATGGGACTACTACAACGTCGTCACCAAATTGCCGGGCGAGGAAGTATATACGTCCAGAGAAGAATCCACCTGCAATCTCACCAAGAAATAACAGAACGAGAGACGAGGCTACCGGCTCGCGTAGGTAGCCCCGTCTTCCATCCTGAGATCGCAATGGATCTACTCACGGACTGCAAAATCTTATGATTTCAATATTCGGCGTTCCTGTCCAGGCGCTGCTGGGGCAATTGCTGCTGGGACTGGTCAACGGCTCGTTCTACGCTGTGCTATCACTAGGCCTGGCGGTCATCTTCGGCCTGCTCAACATCATCAACTTCGCCCACGGCGCGCTCTACATGCTGGGCGCTTTCGTGGCATGGATGGGCCTGCAATACCTCGGGCTCAACTATTGGGTCATGCTGCTCATCGCCCCCCTCGTGGTCGGCGCCGTTGGCATCATTCTGGAACGCACCCTCATCCGTCATCTCTACAAACTGGACCACCTTTACGGCCTGCTGCTCACGTTCGGATTGACACTGCTCATCGAGGGCATATTCCGCAGCCTGTATGGCGTATCGGGCCAGCCCTATTCCACACCCGAACTGCTCAAGGGTGGCGTCAACCTGGGCTTTATGTATCTGCCCATCTATCGCGCCTGGGTCGTTGTCGCCTCCATCATCGCCTGCCTGGCGACCTGGTTTGTCATTGAAAAAACACGCTTGGGCGCGCTGCTGCGCGCGGGCACTGAAAATCCGAAACTGGTCGAAGCCTTTGGCGTGAATGTCCCGCTGCTGATCACACTGACCTACGGATTCGGTGTCGCGCTGGCGGGTTTTGCCGGTGTGCTGGCCGCCCCCATCATGCAGGTGTCGCCGCTGATGGGATCCAACCTCATCATCGTGGTGTTTGCCGTCGTCGTGATTGGCGGCATGGGCTCCATCATGGGTTCCATCGTCACCGGCCTGGGGCTGGGTGTCATTGAGGGACTGACCAAAGTGTTCTGGCCAGAGGCCTCCAACACTGTGGTGTTCATCATCATGGTCATTGTCCTGCTGCTTCGTCCAGCCGGCCTGTTTGGAAAAGAAAAATGAATCGTCAACTACTCGGCTATATTGCATTCGCGATCATCATTGCCATTTTGCCGATGGTGGGCGCCTATCCTATCTTTGTGATGAAGGTCATGTGCTACGCCCTGTTTGCCTGCGCCTTCAATCTGCTGCTCGGCTACACAGGGCTGCTTTCCTTTGGCCATGCCGCCTTTCTGGGCGGAGCCGCCTACGCGTCCGGGCATGCCATGGCCGTGTGGGGGCTCCCAACCTTTGCCGGAATTTTCTTCGGCACCGCCGTGGCTGCGGTGATGGGTCTGGTGATGGGCCTGCTGGCCATACGGCGCAGTGGCATCTACTTTGCCATGATCACGCTAGCCATGGCGCAGATGGTGTTCTTTTTCTTCTTGCAGGCGCCGTTCACGCACGGCGAGGACGGGCTCCAGGGCATCCCCCGCGGCTCCTTCCTCGGGCTGGATCTGAGTCGTGACCTGACGCTGTATTACGTGGTGATGGCCATTTTCTTCTTTGGCTATTTCGTTTGCTGGCGTACCGTGAACTCGCCCTTCGGTCAGGTGCTCAAGGCGATCCGCGAGAATGAGCCGCGAGCCATATCACTTGGCTACAACGTGAACAATTTCAAGTTGCTCGCTTTTGTGCTCTCGGCCACTCTGGCCGGCCTCGCCGGTTCCACCAAGGCGTTGGTGTTTGTCTCGGCCACCTTATCCGATGCCACGTGGCAGATGTCTGGCATGGTCATCCTGATGACGCTGATAGGTGGACTGGGCACGTTTACCGGCCCGGTACTGGGCGCGCTGATTGTCGTCATGCTGGAAAACAAGGTGGGCGAATTTGGCCGTTTTCTCTCCCAGACAACCGGCATCGAATGGTTCCGCTCGCTTGGGGAATCCGTCACCATTGTGATCGGCCTGATATTTATTCTGTCGGTGCTGGCCTTCCGCCGTGGGATTGTTGGCGAAATCGCCCATCGTTACAAGCTGCGCAAGGCAGGCAGTTGATCAACAACATCGGTGGACACTGCCCACCGATGGGCTGAGCAAAGCAAAATGGACGCCCACGCAGGCGTCCATTTTGTTTTGCGGCCCAAGGCCCCACGGACAACATCCCGAGGATGTCGCTATACAGGCATCGCGTCCTTGCGTGTATTTCCCAAGCCGAGATAACTTTCGATGACGCGAGGATTATCCGCCAGTTCCCTGGCCGGCCCTTCGAGAATGACTTCTCCGGTCTCGAGCACATAGCCATAGTCGGCAACCTGCAACGCGGCGCGGGCATTCTGCTCTACGAGCAGGATGGCAACGCCCGTGCTGCGTAACCGGGCAATGATCTGGAAAATCTCACGGACAATACGAGGCGCCAGGCCCAGACTGGGCTCATCCAGCATCAGCAGTTCGGGTTGCGCCATCAGCGCGCGCCCAACAGCAAGCATCTGTCTTTCGCCACCCGACAGCGTGCCGGCTTCTTGCGCCCTGCGCTCACGCAGCCGCGGGAATATCTCGAAGACTTCTTCCATGGTGTTCTTCCAGCCAGGCTTGCGGGCACGGTACAACCGGAACCCGCCCAGCAACAGATTGTCTTCGACCGACATGCTGCCAAACAGCTCACGACGTTCCGGCACCAGCGACATTCCGCCGGCCACACGCCGCTCGACCTCCCATGGCAACACTTCGGACCCGAGATATTGCACCGATCCAGAACAGTTGCCGGCAGCAGGCAAGGCACCCATAATCGCATTGAGCATCGTGGACTTGCCTGCACCATTGCCCCCGATCACGGTCACAATACTGCCGCGGGGCACGATAATGTTTGCATCGGTCACTGCGTTCACTTTGCCATACCGCGCAGACAGGCCCCTTACCTGCAGAATCGGCGCATCGGCCTGCGAGACATCCGCACCCATCTTTTTTTCAACACCGCTCATGCCAGCCTCCCGTTCGCGAGGGGCTGCCCCACCGATCCGCTGTGCGCCGCGTCCGGAACCGCCTGTTCAGCGAGGTCCAGATCATCATCAATCCCGCCCAAATAGGCAGCCAGCACGGCAGGGTTGCGCTGCACCTCATCCGGCGTGCCTTCCGCCAGCTTGGTACCGAAATCCATCACCACCAGGTGGTCCGTGAGATTCATGACAAAATCCATATCGTGTTCCACCAGCAGGATACTCATGCCTTCCTGGCGCAACTGGTCCAGCACCGTTGCCAGGGCCTGCTTCTCTTTGTAGCGCAGGCCCGCCGCGGGCTCATCCAGCAGCAGCAGGACCGGATCAGCAGCGAGCGCGCGCGCGATTTCGACGATGCGCTGCTGGCCCAGCGCCAGGTTCCCGGCCTGTTCGTAGAGATATTCACCCAGCCCGACGCGCTCCAGTTGAACCGCCGCTTCGTGCAACAATTGCGCCTCTTGACTGCGCTCGGCATGCAGCAATGCGGACAGTACGCCGACTTTGCTGCGAAGGTGGGCGCCAAGGGCGACATTTTCTATCACCGTCATTGTCGGCAGCAGCTGCACGTGCTGGAATGTACGCCCCACCCCAAGACTGGCGATTTCGCGGGCGGGCATCGTATCAAGCCGCTGCCCCAGAAAACTGACCTGCCCGCGCGTGGCCTTGAGCACGCCACTGATGAGATTGAAGGTCGTACTCTTGCCTGCGCCATTGGGGCCAATCAATCCCATGATCTCGCCGGCCTTCAGCTTGAAGGTAATGTCATTGACCGCCACCAATCCGCCGAATTCCTTGCGTATGGCATCCACTTCCAGCACCAGCCGGCCTTTCTCCGGGCGCGGCCGCTGGGGCAACGCAGGCGCCTGTCGCGGCGCGGCGCCGCCACGCGCCTGGCCACGGCCAAACACCGTGGACCACCATGTCGCGAGAATAGGCCAAACTCCATGACGCGCATACTGCAGCACCAATATCATCAGTACGCCAAATACGATGAGCTCAAAGTTGGCGTTGGTGTCCAGGATCTTGGGCAACACGTTCTGCAGTTGGTCCTTGAGCGTCAGGATCAGGCCCGAACCCAGGACCGCCCCCCAAACACTGCCGGTGCCGCCCACTACCGCCATGAATAGATATTCAATGCCGTAGTTCAGGCCGAACGGGCTTGGGCTGACGGCGCGCTGCATGTGAGCGTACAGCCAGCCCGACAGGCTGGCCAGCAATGCCGCATAAACAAAGATGATGACCTTGTAGGTGGCCATGTTCACGCCGAACGACTCGGCCATGCCGCCGCTGCCCCTGAGAGCCCGTATGGCGCGGCCGGGACGGGAATCGAGCAGATTGCGCGTTGCCCACATGGCAAGCAACACAAAAATCCAGATCAGATAATAGATGCGCCGGCCTTGGCTGAGCGAAAACCCGAACACATCAATGGGGACAATGCCGGCGATGCCATCGTACTGGCCCAGAAAATTCAGATTGCCGAACAGGTAGTACAGGGAAAGACACCAGGCTATCGTACCGAGCGGCAGATAATGCCCGGACAGGCGCAGGGTAATCGCACCAAGCACATAGGCCACCAGGCAGGTGATTGCCAGGCCCGCCAGCAGGCCCACCCAGGGAGACAGCCCCAGCGCGGTGGACATCCAGGCCGTGGCATAGGCCCCTATTCCAACGAACGCCGCCTGGCCGAAAGAGGTCAGCCCACCAATACCCGTCAAGACAATCAGGCCAAGCACCACCAGGCTGGCAAGCCCGATGTAGTTCAGATGCGTAATCCAGAATGTCGGGGTGCCCGGCAATACGGGGAGCACAGCCAGCACAATAATGACGACAGCCAGTAATAGTCGGTTCATGTGCTTACTCCTCATCGTCCGTATGGTGCGAGCCGAACGACCGCCACAACAACACCGGAATAATCAGCGTAAACACGATGACTTCCTTGTAGGCGCTGGCCCAGAAAGATGAGAACGCTTCCAGAATGCCGACAAACAAGGCGCCGCCCGCCGCAACCGGATAGCTGACCAATCCTCCGAAGATGGCGGCGACAAAGCCCTTCAGGCCAATCAAAAAGCCAGTGTCGTAATAAACCGTGGTTACCGGCGCGATCAGCATGCCTGACAGCGCTCCGATGGCGGCAGCCAGCGTGAAGGTCAGGCTGCCGGACATGTTGGTGCTTATACCCACCAGCCTTGCCCCCCGGCGATTGACGGCGGTTGCTCGCAACGCCCGTCCATAGAGCGTGCGTCCGAAAAATATCCAGAGTGCAAGAATCAGCACCGCACAGGTTCCCAACACGAAAAAGGTTTGCGCCGTCCAGTTGACCGGCCCCATCTGTATCGAGCCCTCCATAAAGGGTGGCGTACGCCACCCCTCTGCGCCGAAAAAGACGAGCGCCAGCCCCGTAAGCGCAAAGTGCACCGCGACCGAAATAATCAACAACACCAGCACACTGGCTTCCGCAATCGGTTGATAGACCAGGCGATACAGCATGGGACCCATGGGGATGACCAACGCCAGCGAAAACAGCACATTCAGCCAGAGTGGCGTGTCTTTGGAGACCACATAGGGTGCCAGCAAGAACAGCACAGCCGGCAGCGCCAGGGTCCAGACGGCAGTACGCCCCAATCCGGACCAGTTGCGCGCGCGCAGGCTGGACAGACATTCCGCCAGAAAAGCCAGCACGCCCATGATGAGCAACAACTGCACCGTGCCCGGCATACGCCCATTGACCATGAAGGCCAGCGTCAGCGCACCGAAGGCGACAAATTCCCCCTGAGGAATGAAGATAACGCGCGTGACCACAAAGACCAGGACCAGCGCCAGCCCAAGCAACGCATAGATGGCGCCGTTCATGACGCCATCCTGCAGCAGTATCAAAACGATTGTTGTATTCATCGGGGGGCTGCCATGCCTCTAAAACCAGAATTGCTTTCCGCGATGGCCTTACTCGCCAAAGCGGAACCATGACAAGAAACACCGGCCACACGGCCGGCTGTTCTTGCGCCGCCCGTCAGTCTGGCTGAGGGCGGCCGTTGCGACACCGCGCATTACAGATCAGGCTGGTATGTCCACTTGCCGTCAACGACCTTCACAATAACGCGGGCACGATCATCGAAGCCCGCATGGTCGGTCGGACTCATGGTGAACACGCCCTGAGATGCAGGCAGGTCCTTCACGTTTTCCAGCGCATCGCGCATGGCCTTGCGAAAATCGGCAGTGCCTGGCTTGGCGCCGGTCTTGAGCGCAGCCGGAATGGCGTGCGAGATCAACAGGCCGGCATCCCACATATGGCCGCCAAAGGTGTTGATCGTGCCTTCGCCGTACTTGTCTTCATATTTGGTTTTGTAGGTGAGCGCGCTCTTCTTGACCGGATTGCTGTCAGGCAATTGATCAGCCACCAACAGCGGGCCGGCAGGCAGTATCATGCCTTCGCAGTCCTTGCCGCAGACACGCAGCACATCGTTATTGGCCGCACCGTGGGTCTGGTACATGATGCCCTTGTAGCCACGGCTCTTGAGCTCGCTTTGCGGCAAAGCCACCGGCGTACCCGACCCTGCAACCAGGATGCCATCAGGATTGGCCGCGATCAACTTGAGCGTCTGGCCGGTTACGCTGGTGTCCGTACGGCCATAGCGCTCGACCGCCACCATATCGATCCCCTTGGCCTTGGCTGCCTCAGTCATGACGTTGAGCCAGCCCTCGCCATAGGCATCGGTATAGCCAATAAAGCCCAGTGTCTTGATGCCTTGCTTGGCCATGGCATCGGCCAGCGCGCCAGCCATCAATTGATCGTTCTGCGGTGTTTTGAAGACCCATTCGCGAGGCCCTTCCACGGGCTGGACAATTTTTGCGTTGGCGGCAACGCTGATCATGGGCGTTTTGGTTTCGCCCGCCACGTCCACCATGGCCAGCGAGCCTGGCGTGACCGATGTGCCTACAATGACGTCCACGTTGTCGTCACTGATCAACTTGCGCATGTTCTTGACGGCAACTGTCGTATCGGTGCCGTCATCCAGAACGATATATTCGATCTTTTGACCGGCCACTTCAGTCGGCAGCAAAGAGACGGTATTGCGCTCGGGGATGCCCAGCGAAGCGGCGGGGCCGGTACTTGCAACAGTGATGCCCACCTTGATCTGGGCCGATGCCATCAGCGGCAGGGCCAACGCTACAGCACCGGCAAGCACCGACAACCGGACCGACTTATTCATATTCATTACCTTGTCTCCAGGAAAAAGACCGGAATCGTCGCCCAGGCAGGATCGACGGCCAGTGTTCAACGTTATACAGATTATGTTCCGTCATCCGATTAAGAGTATCACTTTATGTCTGAAGTAAATATTAGTATTTACCAGACACTTTAAGGTTGTAATAATCAAGGATGACCAGAATTATGGCAGAACCGCCAGTAAATTCTTCTAGGGGATTCCCGACGGCAAAAAACATGTGTTTTTCGGGAACCTGTCGGCCTGTTCCAAAGTCGATTAACATGGTGGTTGGTACTGTTTTCTGTCTATATAGGTCAGTCATGGAAAAAATCGTCAAGAGCGACGCGCAATGGCGCGCCGAACTGACGCCCGAAGAATACACGGTTGTGCGCCAGAAAGGCACCGAAAGGCCATTCACCGGCCGTTATTGGGATACGCGCACACCCGGCATTTATCGTTGCGTTGGCTGTGGAACCCCACTGTTCGCGTCCGACACCAAGTTCGATGCGGGCTGTGGATGGCCCAGCTATTTCGAGCCGCTCGATGCGGCCAATGTCCGTGAAGAATCCGACACCAGCCATGGCATGGTGCGCACCGAGGTTTTGTGCAATGTGTGCGACGCTCACCTTGGCCACGTATTCCCGGATGGGCCGCCTCCCACGGGCCGGCGCTACTGCATCAACTCGCTTTCGCTCAAGTTCGAACCCGCCACATGAAGAAATTCCTCTTCGATCTCTTTCCCCTGCTGCTGTTTTTCGCGGCGTTCAAGTTCTCGGACATCTACACCGCAACGGCCGTCGCCATTGTCGCCGCAGTGGTTCAGTTCATCTGGCTGAAGGCGCGCGGCAAAGTCATCGAGGCCACCCACTGGATCAACCTGACGGTGATTCTCGTATTCGGGGGCGCTACGCTGTTCTTTCACAATGATGCCTTCATCAAATGGAAGCCCACGGTGCTGTACTGGCTGTTTGGCGGTATCCTTCTGGGCGCCCGGCTGTTTTTCGGGCGCAACCTCATGCGCAAGCTGATTGGCGACAAAGTCGCCATGCCAGACGTCGCCTGGGACAAGCTCAACCTGAGCTGGGCGGGCTTCTTCCTGGCATCCGGCGCCCTCAATCTGTATGTCGCCTTCTCAGGCCACTTCACCGAAGCGCAATGGGTAAACTTCAAGGTTTTTGGCCTCATGGCCCTGCTATTGCTGTTCGTCATCATCCAATCCATCTGGCTTGGCCGTCACATGCAGGAAGAGCCCAGCGCACCCAACCCGCTGCCCAAGCCTGAGGATCAACCCTGATGCACAACGATCACAAGTCACTGCTGCAGGCCCGCCTGCAGGAGCTGGAACCCGACTGGCTCGAAATCATCGACGAATCTCACCTGCATGCCGGACATGCGGGCGCCCGCGGCGGCGCCAGCCACTTCCGCGTGCAGATCTGGTGCGATGCCTTTGCAGGGCTGGGCACAGTGGCCCGCCACCGGCTAGTCTATGCCCGTGTCCAGGACCTCATGCCTTACCCCATCCACGCCCTGGCCATCGAGGCCCGGGATCCATTCTGAATTCCCCTAGAAATCCAAAGGAAACACATGAAACGACTCGCTGTATTCGCTGCCAGTTGCGCCATTGCGCTGCCCGCCTTCGCGCAGACCGTGGCCACCGTCAACGGGCAGGACATCTCCCAGAAGCAACTCGATCAGTTTGTGGCACTGCTGATCTCGCAAGGCGCGCAAGACACGCCTGAGCTGCGTACCCAGGTCAAACAGGAAATGGTCAATCGTCTGGTTGCGGTGCAGGCCGCCGAAAAAGCGGGGATAGACAAACAACCCGAAGTACTGCAGGAAATCGACCTGGCGCGCCAGGGCATCCTGGTACGAGCGCTGATGGCTGACCATCTCAAGAAAAACCCGATTACTGACGCCAAGCTCAAATCCGAGTACGACGAAATCAAAAAAACCCAGGCCGGAAAGCATGAGTACAAGCTGCGTCATATTCTGGTCGAAGACGAACAAGCCGCCAAAGACCTGACCGCGCAGATCGAGGCCAAGAAGGTCAGCTTCGAAGATGCTGCCAAGAAGAACTCCAAGGATCCCGGCAGCGGTGAAAACGGCGGGGAACTCGGCTGGGGCCCTGCGACCAATTACGTGCCTGAGTTTGCCGAAGCCGTCGAGAAACTCAAAAAGGGACAAATGACCGACACGCCGGTCAAGACCCAATTCGGCTGGCACATCATCCAGGTGGAAGACGTGCGCGACGTAAAATTCCCAACGCTCGAAGAGGTCAAGCCTCAGCTCGAAGAGATGCTGCGGCAGCAGGAACTGGCCGAGTTCCAGCAAGACCTGGTCAAGAAGGCAACGATCAAGTAAACAGCCTGGTCGGGATAGCCGCCCTGGAGGCGGCTTGCGCAGGCAGGGGCCGCTTCTGAAGCGGCCCTTTTACATGCCCAGCAGCTGCTTCAGGCCCGCTTCGTCCAGAACCGGCACACCCAATTCCTGCGCCTTGGCAAGCTTGCTGCCTGCCTCTTCGCCAGCCACGACATAGGCTGTTTTCCTGGATACCGAGCCACTGACCTTGCCGCCAGCGGCCAG
The DNA here is from genome assembly GCF_004153455.1 of Allopusillimonas ginsengisoli. Taxonomy (GTDB): domain Bacteria; phylum Pseudomonadota; class Gammaproteobacteria; order Burkholderiales; family Burkholderiaceae_B; genus Allopusillimonas; species Allopusillimonas ginsengisoli. The sequence continues at coordinate 214,107 of NZ_SDQE01000003.1, forward strand.
GATATGCCGGGTCGCTTCGTCACGCGTCCATGCAGGCATGGTACCGGTCAGCACCAGTGTCTTGCCAGCCAGACGCTGTGCACCGGTCGGCTGACGCTGCTCGACCCTGGCATGCACACCCGCAGCCGCCAACTCGGCGACCACCTCACGGTTATGGGACTCCGCAAAAAAACGGGAGATTGAACCAGCCACGACAGGGCCGACATCGTGCACCTGTAGCAATGCCTCTTCGTCGGCAGCCATGACAGCCTCCACGGATCCAAAATGCTGTGCGAGGTCGCGTGCCGTCGTTTCGCCTACGTGCCGAATTCCCAACGCGTAGAGCAGGCGCTCCAGTTCCGGATTGCGCGCGCGCGCCAGCGCCTCGACCAGATTCTCGGCGGATTTTCGCCCCATGCGTTCCAGCAGCAACAACTCCTCGGCCTTGAGGGTGAACAGATCCGCCAGCGATTTGACGCGGCCACTGTCCACCAATTGGTCGATCAGTTTCTCGCCCAGGCCTTCAATGTCCAGCGCCTTGCGCCCGGCCGCGTGGCGCAGACTCTGTTTGCGCTGCGCTGCGCAAAACAGCCCGCCAGTGCATCGCGAAATGGCTTCGTCTTCAGGACGCTCGATGGCCGACCCGCAAACCGGGCAATGCGTGGGCATGACAAACTGGCGCGCATCATCCGGCCGCAGATCCAGCACCGGGCCCACGATCTCAGGAATCACATCGCCCGCACGGCGCACAATCACGGTATCGCCGATGCGCACATCCTTGCGGCGCACTTCGTCTTCGTTGTGCAGCGTGGCGTTGGTTACCGTCACGCCGCCCACAAACACCGGCTGCAGGCGCGCCACCGGTGTGATGGCGCCCGTGCGGCCAACTTGCACTTCGATGTCCATCAGCCGGGTGGTTTCTTCCTGCGCCGGGAATTTGTGCGCAATCGCGAAGCGCGGCGCACGGGCGACAAAACCCAACACACCTTGAGCTTGCAGCGAGTTGACCTTGTAGACGACGCCATCGATATCAAAGGGTAACTGTGCTCGGTGCGTGCCTTTGTCATCATAAAAACCCAGCAGGCCTTCCACCCCCCGCACGATCTGTCGATGCGGACTGACCGGCAATCCCAGTTCAGCCAGCCAGTCGAGCATGCCGGCGTGCGTGTCGCGCGGCAGGCCTGATTCGCCGCCTTCCTGGCGAAAAAGTTCAACTTGGCCATCGCGGACGATGCGCAATTCACCCCAGCCATAGGCATAAAACCGCAGCGGACGCGTTGCCGTGATACGCGGATCCAACTGACGAAGGCTGCCCGCCGCCGCATTGCGCGGATTGACAAAAATCTTGTCGCCCCGTTTTTGCTGAGCCTCGTTCAGGCGATCAAAGTCACGACGGTTCATCAAGACCTCGCCACGTACTTCCAGCACGTCGGGGTAGTCCCCGCGCAGCTTCAACGGCACAGATCGCAGGGTGCGAATATTGCTGGTGATGTCTTCGCCGGTACGCCCGTCGCCGCGTGTGGCCGCTCGCACCAGGGCGCCCTGCTCGTAACGCAAGCTGACTGCCAGGCCATCGAACTTGAGCTCTGCTTCATACTCGACCAGCCCGTCAGCGCCTGCCAGCCCCGCGCCCCGTAACGTTTCGGCCACGCGTTTGTTGAAGGCATCGATATCCTCGCTGGCAAATGCGTTGCCCAGGGATAGCATGGGCACGGCGTGGCGTACGCTGGAAAACGCCGAAAGCGGTTGCGCCCCCACACGCTGCGTAGGCGAGTCTGGCGTGATGAGATCCGGATGCGCCTGCTCCAGCGCCTGCAGCTCAACCATGAGCCGGTCGTATTCGGCATCCGAGACAATCGGGTCGTCCAGCACATAATAACGATGATTATGGTCGGCGATTTCGCTGCGCAGATCATCCAGGCGTTGCGCAGGCGACAGCCCGCTGCCGCCTGCCGTCATGAGAAAATCCTGACGGTGCGCTCAGTGCCAGACTGGAAGCCAGCCTGCGACAGCCTGGTGTACATGTCGAGCAGTTGGCCATCAATGGCCTGATCCGCCCCGCCCGACACCGGATGCCCTTGATCGTCGAGCAGCTCGGCATCGAGACGGCGCGCGAGGTCGCGGCCTACGCTTGCCATTCGACTGAACGCTTGTTCATCCGAGGGGCTATTTGGCAAATCCAGCAGCAGATCAATACGCTCCACCCCGTCTGTCTGGACATCCTGCAGATGTACGCCGTCGAATAGCACGGTAAAGCGCGGGATGCCCTGATCGGACATCCAGGCCAGTTGGCCACCATAGGGCAAGAAGCCGACTTCTTTGAGAATGCGCGAAATATCAGGCAGGGAGCGATTATCGGAGAGGCGCAGCGTCAGCCCCACTTGCGCATCCAGACCTGCGCACACGGCATCGAGCTCCTGCGCCTGCTGCAAGACAGGCGCCTGCTCGGGCCCTTCAATCGCCCCGTCGAACCGTTCGGCCAGGCTTTGGGCAACCGCCCACAACTGAGACCACTCGATATCTGAGAGCGGCCCACTGCGATTGGCCAGCAGCACGGCCAGCTGCATCGATACGTAGTGCTCATGCGGCCTGAGCCGGGCACGATGGCCACCGCCGTCCCGCTCGGCGAAGATACGCACGGGTTTATTGCCGACTTTATGCAATGCCTGCGTGGCCTGATGCAGATGTTCGGACGAGACGGGCTGGGCAAAGACAATATCGATCACCGCTTCGGTCGCCGGGTCAACCTCGGCGGCGTCATCGGCAGGCAGGGCCTCGTCCGGCTCGCGCACGCCAAGCCCCGGTTCGCGCCGTGTTGAACTGGCCTGACTGCCGCCCATCAGCGGATCATGCTCGCGTTCAGGGAAATGTTCCTGCATTTTCTGCCGTACGCGCCTGTCCTGCCACCAGTTGAAGATGAGCACAGCCAGTATCAATACGACACCAAGGAGAATTAAACCTATTTGCAAGTCACTCATTATGGGGCCCCGCCGTTACGTTTGTGCACGCCTGCCATCAGGCTTCTGCCAGCTGCAGGGCGGACTCGATGTCGACGGCAACAATGCGCGACACGCCCTGTTCCTGCATGGTAACGCCAACCAGTTGTCTGGCCATCTGCATGGCAATTTTATTATGGGAAATGAATAAAAACTGAGTCTGCTCGCTCATGCTGCCCACCAGGCTAGCATAGCGCTCGGTGTTGGCATCATCCAGGGGCGCATCCACCTCGTCCAGCAGGCAGAAAGGCGCGGGATTGAGCTTGAACAGCGCAAATACCAACGCCGTCGCCGTCAGTGCCTTTTCGCCGCCCGACAGCAGGTGAATCGTGCTGTTGCGCTTGCCCGGCGGCTGCGCCATGACTTGAACACCGGCATCAAGGATTTCGTCGCCCGTGACGATGAGCTTGGCTTCGCCGCCACCGAACAGGCGTGGAAACAATTCACCGAAATGGCCATTCACTGTATCGAAGGTCGCTTGCAGCAGCTCCCGCGTTTCGCGATCGATCTTGCGTATCGCGTCTTCGAGGGTTTCGATCGCCAGCGTCAGATCCTGATGCTGGGCATCCAGAAACTGCTTGCGTTCGCGCGCCGTCTGCAATTCGTCCAGGGCAGCCAGGTTGACCGCCCCCAAGCCTTCGATCACACGTGTAATCCGTTGCACCTCGGACTGCAGCCAATTGCTGCGGCGCCACTCATCGGGCCGGTCTTCCAGCAAACTGCGCAGTGCGGCCCGGTCGACCTCGTGGGCATCGAGCTGCTCCGCAAACTGCTCAACGGCCAGGCGCGCAGCCTGCTCCTGCAGTTGCAGTTCCATGATGCGCGCACGTCGCGGCTCGAGCGAACGTTCCAGCGCAACGCGCTCCTCGTCTGCGCTGCGCAGCGATGCGGCAAGATTATCCAGCTCGATGCGCGCCAGATTGAGCACTTCTTCGCGTTCAGCCCTTAATTCAAGCGCCTCTTGCAACCCCGCCTGGGTGGCGGACGCATCCAGTTCGAAAAGCTCGCCCTGCAGCCCTTCCAGCTCCGCATTTGCCCGCTGCGCCTGATCGGCGGCGAGTTGCAGATTACGCTTGAGATCGGCGATTCGTGTCTGCAACGCACGCTCGGCATACTCGGATTCGTGGGCAGCACGCTCAAGGTCACGCAACTGTTGCCTGGCCTTGTCGACCTGGGCCTGAAGATCCTCACCCGAGATCTCGGCATCGGCAAAACGCGACTGATGCTCGCCAAGCTGAATGTCCAGCGCTTCGAAGCGCGCTTCCGCTTCTGCTTTACGAGCCAGCACGTCTTCGGTCTGAATCTTGATTTCCGCAAGCTCTTCGCGAATTCGACCAGCGCGCTCGCCCGATTGCTCTGCCCGCTGTCGCTGACGGGAATACTCCATCTGCACATCGTGAAGGCGCCGCGTAAGCTCAGCCACACGCTGGCGAGCCGGCCCCTGCGATTGCGAAACCTGCTGCCAGGCCGTATCCGCCCTGGCAGCAGCACCCAAAGCCTGATCGGCGATAAGCTGCCGCGCCTTCAGATCGCGCTGCAGATTCTCGATTTCCTGCTGCCGGGCCAGAAGGCCGGCCTGCTCGGAATCCGGCGCATAAAACCGCACGCTATGGCGGTCCACCAAATGCCCTTCCTTGACCACATACAGGCCGCCTTCGGGCAGTTCGGCACGGCTTGAAAGCGCCGTGTCGATATCGGCGCATAGATAAACATTGCGCAGCCAATCATTGAGCAACGTGCGCAACTCCGCATCACTGATGCGCAGCACGCCGGCCAAAGGTGTCAGCCCCGCTGCAGGTGCGGCGGCGGCGCCCGGCACGGGAAGCTGATAAAACGCGAGCCGGGCCGGCGGCGCATTGTCCGCGAAAGCGCGCGCGTGCTCCAGCTGGCGCAGCTCCATGCCCGACATGCGTTCGCGCAGCACGGATTCAAGCGCGGTTTCCCAGCCTGCATCCACGTGCAGTTTCTGCCAAAGGCGTCCGAGACCATTCAATTCGTGATGTGCCAGCCAGGGCTCGAGCGCGCCCTGCTTCTGGACGTCTTCCTGCAGCTTGGTCAGTGCCGCCAGCCGCGCATCCAGCCGCGCAACTGCCTGCGCTTCTTGTTGCGATGCGGCATGTGCGGCGCGACGCTGCTCGTCGAGTTCGGGCAGGCGTTCTTCGATCTCAAGCAACTGCCCCTGCGCTTCTTGCAACTGCTCGTCCATGGCGGCACTGTCGCCTTCGAGCCGCTCCAGCTCGGCGGGATCAGGAGTATCCATGCTGCGCAGTTCCTGCTCGAGCCGCTCCTGACGCAATTCCAGCGCCTGCAACTGCCTGTCCGCATCGCGCTGCACCTGGGCAACCAGAGCGAGCTCCTGCTCGACTTTGGCCAACACCCCGCGCATTTCGTCGCGGGACGCGGCGGCCGTGCGCACGCGGGTTTCGATATCAGGCAACAGCGCCTGAGCGTCGTCAACGGCTGCGCGCGCCTCTTCTGTGCGGGCGGCTGCGGCTTCGAGCTCGGCTTCGGCCTGAGCGATTTGTTCGGTGCAGTGGATTTGCTGGTCTGCCCATTCCTGCATTTGCGTTTGCAACTGGGTGCGTCGGGCCTGAACACGATTGCGGGAATCCACCACGTGCCGGATTTCGGCCTCCAGACGGCTGACCTGGGCCCCCGCCTCGAACAACTGGCCCTGCGCGGCGTGTACTGCATCGCTTGCAGCGTAATGGGCCTGCCTGCGAGATTCGAGCGCCGACTCGCCCGCGCGCAACCCGGCGATGGACTGCTCAAGCTCTGTCTGGGCCTGCTCTATTGCCAGAAACCTGGCCTGCTGGTCTTCCTTGGCCTTGCTTTCCTTGAGCAGCCAAAGCGCATGCTGTTTCTGCTCGCCTTCTTCCTGCAGACCCCGATATTGCTGCGCGATCTCCGCCTGGGATTCCAGTTTCTCGAGCTGGCTGGTCAGCTCGCGCAGAATATCTTCGACACGCGTGAGGTTTTCGCGCGTGTCAGTGAGGCGGTTTTCGGTTTCGCGGCGCCGCTCCTTATAGCGCGACACCCCCGCTGCCTCTTCCAGAAACACCCGGAGTTCTTCAGGCTTGGCCTCGATCAACCGATTGATCATGCCTTGACCAATGATGGCATAGCCGCGCGCGCCCAGGCCGGTCCCGAGGAAGATGTCGTGAATGTCGCGCCGACGCACCTGCTGGTTGTTGACGAGGTAGCTGCTCGTGCCGTCGCGAGTGAGGACACGCCTGACGGCGATTTCGGCGTAGGTGCTCCATTGGCCCGCGGCTCTTCCTTCGGAATTGTCGAAAACCAGCTCTACCGATGCGCGAGCGGCCGGCTTGCGATTGCCTGAACCATTGAAAATGACATCCTGCATGGACTCGCCACGCAGTTCCGAAGCCCTTGTTTCGCCCAGCACCCAGCGCACCGCGTCAATGATGTTGGATTTGCCGCAACCGTTAGGCCCCACCACACCGACCATCTGGCTGGGCGTGGGTATAACTGTCGGTTCGACAAAAGATTTGAAACCGGCAAGTTTTATCTGGGTAAGGCGCACAATAAGGTAATGGTAAAAAAAGGTCGGCGGCCCCGCCGACGGGTGACCGCCACAAAAAACCATGGCGACTAAACGTCATGCGGGCTGGTCTGTACAACCGGATCGTATGATAACGCACCTGCGCCCCAGGACAGGTTGATCCGTCAAAACACGGTATCATTTTCAATTCGAACCTGCTGCCAAGGCTATACTCGTTAACATTTTTTGCCGTTTGCCAACATCCGGCACCGTATCAACCTACTGGACGCTCCATTGAAAAAAGGCTTTTATCTGGTGATGGCAGCCCAGGCTTTGTCGTCGATGGCAGACAACGCGCTGTTGATCGCTGCCATAGCGTTAATAGCCGATCTTCACGGCCCGCACTGGATGGCGCCGATGATGAAATGGTGGTTCGCCCTTGCCTACGTCGTGCTGGCTGCCTTTGTGGGGGCGTTCTCCGATGCCTACCCCAAGGGCCGCGTGATGTTCATCACCAACGCCATCAAAGTCGCAGGCTGTCTTGTGATGTTTCATCACCAGAGCTTCGGGCTGGGCGAAAGCCACCAGTTGCTGCTGGTATTTTGCGCCTACACCCTCGTGGGCATCGGTGCAGCCGCCTATTCTCCCGCCAAATACGGTATCGTCACCGAAATGTTGCCGCCGGAGCTTCTGGTCAAAGGCAACAGCTGGATTGAAGGCCTGACGGTACTGTCGATTATCGCGGGAACCGTGCTAGGGGGCATCCTGATCAGCCCACGCGTGTCCTCTGCCATGCTACAGCATGAATGGCTGGGCCAATACGTACACAACCGGACAGAAGCCGCCATCTTCATCATCGGCGTGGTCTACCTGCTGGCAGCCGCCACCAACCTGCTGATTCCCCGCACGAACGTGCGCTATCCCAGACAACAGACCCACCCCGTTGCGCTCATCCGCACCTTCGGCGGTTATGTGCGCATTCTCTGGAGCGACAAGCTTGGCCAGATCTCACTGGCTGTCACAACCTTGTTCTGGGGCGCGGGTGCAACCTTGCAGTTCATCGTGATCGAATGGGGCGCCCGCCACCTTGGCTACCGCCTGGATCAGGCATCGCTGCTGATGGGTATAGCGGCCCTGGGAACCGTCGGTGGCTCCATCCTGGCGGGCAAGGTGCCACTGAAACGCGCATTACGGGTACTGCCAATGGGCGTCGCCATGGGCTTCGCTGTGATGCTGATGCCCATTGTGCATGATCGCTGGTCCGTCTATGGCGTGCTGCTCCTGATCGGGGCGCTGTCGGGCTTTTTTGTCGTGCCCATGAATGCCCTGCTGCAGCACCGGGGGCATGTGCTGCTTTCGGCCGGCCACTCCATCGCCGTACAGAACTTCAATGAACAGCTCAATATCCTGCTGATGCTGGCGTTTTACAGTTTCCTGCTCTGGCTCAATCTCCCCATCAACGCCATCATCATTCTTTTTGGCCTGTTGGTTGCCATTCTGATGCTCGTCATCATCCAGTGGAACCAATTCAATCATCGCGCAAACCCTGGGCTGGACAACGTGATCGGCCAGCACGGCCACGGGCAGGCGCTGCGGCGGCATCCCTAGCGCATCACCCCATCTGGCTAAACCAGCTGTTTAGCCAGGTTGAGATCGTGCCAGGCATCGATCTTGTGCTGTGGACGCATTAACAACGACGCAGGGTGATAGCTTGCCACCACGGGAATATCCCGGCCCTGTTCTGTATGCAACTGATGAATATGCCCACGCAAGGCGTCGAACGCATCATCGCGCCCCAGCACCACTTGAGCGGCAAGCCTTCCCAAGACCAGAATGCGGGCAGGCTGAATGATCTCGATCTGCCGCATCAGGTAGGGCTTGCAGGCAGCGATTTCGTCCGCCGTGGGCGGACGGTTGCCGAGCGGGCGGCATTTGACGATATTGGTGAAAAAGACTGGCGCATCCTGGCGTATGCCTATGGCAGCCAGCATGGCCTGCAATAGCTGGCCCGCCTTGCCCTGAAAAGGCAGCCCCTCCCGGTCGTCCCGGTTACCGGGCGCTTCGCCAATCACCATCCAGTCGGGTGATTCGACGTGCCCGCCGCCAAACACGACCTTGCTGCGGGCGGTGTTCAGCGCACAATCCTGGCAGTCGGACATATAGTGCCGCAACGCGATTTCGTCGTGAGGCATGGGCCCACGCGCTGGCCTTTTGTCAACCGGCAACTGTGTGTCGGCAGCAGGCGTGCGTGATTTCGCCGCCACGCCCATGCCCAGGCTGGCCATGGCCGCCGCCACAGGCGCCGCCTGCAAGCCCTCAGCCGCGGGAACCGGCGCGGCCTGATCGACGGCTGCCGGTTCGGCACGCCCCGTGGCTGACGACGCCACCGCAGCCGGCGTGTCAGGAAACGGTGCCGCCTCGACAAGAAAATGCGCAAGCATGCGTTTGTCCAGGCCGATTTCCTGCAGCCAGGCACACTGAAGCGAGCTCAGACGCGGGACGCTCACGACACCGCCCTTTCGCCCATACCTGCGACATTTCGAGCGACTTCCGGCGGGGCCAGTTCTTTTTTCATGACATAGGCGTCCTCGCGGCGCCCGTCGCCCGCAGGGTAATAGTCCTTGCGGGTTGCCAGCAGGCGGTAGCCACGCGACTGATAGAAATGCAGCGCCTTGCCGTTGGAGGGGCGGACTTCCAGCATGATGGCGGGCAAACCCCGCGAGCGCGCCTCATGCTCGCAACAGCTCAATAGTCGGCTGCCTATTCCTTTGCCCTGCTCGCCCGGCCGGACAGCGATCACCAGCAAATGGGCAATATCGGGCGCCAGCATCAGCATGAAAAATCCCTGCGTATGACCATCGCGCTGTGCGACCAGCGCGCGATAGCCCGCCTTCAAGCCATCGGCAAAATTATTGCGGGACCACGGATGCGACTGGACCAATCGCTCGATATCGGCCACTTGATCCAGGTGCGCCTCGGTCATGGGAACAATCGCGAGCTCGGCGGACGCGCCCGAGCCGGCGGCCGGGGCCAGGCCCTGTGCGCGTGGATTACCTCCGGCACCCTGCTCGCGCTCCGCGGTGGTGAAGGCGACCTTGTCGCGAACATATACCGGCGCGGCATGTTCAGGCGGCGTCAGCCTGCCAGCCAGCCAGTTTTGACGCGCCAGCCTCGCCACCGTGCCCGCGTCGGCACGCACCGGCAGCCCAAGCTCGACCGCTTCGCGACCCACCACCAGTTCGTTCAGGCCAGGGTAGGCCTGCAGGGCATCACCCAGGACCCGATAGCGGCCCGGCCTGCGCGCATAGGCCTGATCCAGCCAGATTCCGACATCGCCGGCACTCAGCAATACCGGCTCCTGGATCTGCAGCCAGGCGGTTTCTTCTTGATCGGCAAAAGCAACATAGGCAGCCATATAGACTTCTTGCATGCGGGCGTCCTGCACGACCACCCGCACTTCGCCCTCGGAACCGATACCCTGACCGCCTTGCGCTTGCTGCAACGCGAAATCAGCGGCGGCCGCGGCAAGCAGCGACGAAATCGGCAATACCGGGATACCCAGCGCAAAACCTATGCCTTGCGCCACGCCACACGCAACCCGCAATCCGGTAAACCCGCCCGGCCCCTGACCGAAAGCAACCGCGGACAATTGGCTTCGCGTGATGCCGGCCTGTGAAAGCAACGCATCCACCATAGGCAGCAGGCGTTCCGCGTGCTCGGCCGTCGCGTCGTGCTCAAGCACGCGCAACGCGGGCTCTGCATCGCCAAAGGACAGCAGCGCGACGCCGCACAGGCTGGAAGAAGTTTCCAGAGCAAGAATATGTAGTGTCATGGGAAGCTATTTTAATCGCTGCCGGATAATTTAAGCCCTTCCCCCGGGCACAATATGACGGCAAGCTTAAAAAGATACCGTTTTACGGCGGTAGTAGCTAAAATAGCCTTGTAGGCAACGGGGGCGGCGCCGGACGAGTTCGTTTATCCGCATACGTCACTTCTTTCGTGGTTGCTGCCAGGGTTTCTCTCCGGCCGCGCCATTTGTAACCGCAATTCGTACTGAACGAATAAGATGTAATTTGTTGCTACAACCCACTATCCGGGTTAACTCTACCCTGTTACATTTTCCCCATGAACACTCAGAACCAAACCTTATCTCGCAAAATCCTCATCGTCGACGACGATCCTCGTCTGCGCGACCTCCTCCGCCGCTATCTGTCGGAGCAAGGATTTAACGTTTTCGTCGCCGAAGACGCCAAGGAAATGGGCAAGCTCTGGCAGCGCGAACACTTCGATCTGCTCGTGCTGGACCTGATGCTGCCCGGCGAAGATGGCCTGTCCATCTGTCGTCGACTGCGCGGCGGTCACGACAATACGCCCATTATCATTCTGACGGCCAAAGCCGAAGAAATCGATCGCATCGTGGGGCTGGAGATGGGGGCTGACGACTACCTGTCCAAACCCTTCAACCCTCGCGAACTGCTGGCCCGTGTCAACGCCATCCTGCGCCGTCGCGGCACAGAAGAACACCCCGGTGCGCCCAGCCAGGAGAACGAATCCATTGAATTCGGCCCCTATGTGCTGAATCTATCCACTCGTACCCTCACCCGCAATAACGAGCAGGTGCCCATTACCACTGGCGAATTCTCTGTTCTCAAGGTATTCGCCCGGCATCCCAAGATCCCGCTGTCGCGCGACAAGCTTATGGAGCTCGCACGCGGCCGCGAGTACGAAGCCTTCGACCGCAGTCTTGATGTGCAAATATCCCGCCTGCGCAAACTGGTCGAACCCAATCCGTCCAAACCAGTATTCATTCAGACCGTTTGGGGACTGGGTTATGTGTTCGTGCCCGACGGAGGCCACTGATTACCTGCCCCTGAATTGAGCAGGCCTCTTCATGCCCCGCACCACGCCGCCGCACTCCGGCATCAAGCAGCCACGCGTGCGTCTCGGGTTGTTCAGCCGCTCTTTCCTGCTGCTCGCAGGATTGATGCTGGTCAGCCTGGGCGCATGGCTGCAGGTTTTCTTCAGCATGGAAGAAGGACCGCGCGCCACCCAAATGGCCCAGCGCGTGGTGACGGCCGTCAGTATTACCCGCTCCGCCCTTATCTACGCGCCGCCCAGCGTACGGCCCGCCCTGCTGCTTGATCTTGCAACCAAGGAAAGCCTGCGGGTGCAACCCCGCGAAGAAACCGATACGCTCGAGCCGCTGCCCAACTCCAACTACTGGAACCACGTTGCCGCCGAGATCAAGGACCGGTTGGGCATAGACACGAGCGTGATGTGGTCCGTCAACCAGGCCCAGGGGGTCTGGGTCAGCTTTGAAATCAACAACGACAGATACTGGCTGGTGTTCGACCGTGAGCAGTTGGGCCTGACGGCAGGCGCCGAATGGCTGGGCTGGGGCCTGACCGCCTTGCTGCTGGCATTGATTGGCGCTGCCGTCAGCGTGCGTTTCGTCAATCGGCCGCTGGCCCAACTCGCTCAAGTTGCGCGCCAGCTGGCGCGAGGGCAAACGCCCTCGCCGCTACCGGAAAAAGGCCCTGCCGAGATCCGCGACATGAATATTGCCTTTAACCGCATGGCCCGGGACATCCGGCAAACGGAAGCAGACCGTGAAATCATGCTGGCCGGCATCTCGCACGACTTGCGCACCCCTTTGGCACGCATGCGTCTTGAGATTGAGATGAGCACGGTCAGCGACGAGGCCCGCCAGGCTATCGACGAAGATCTTGCACAGATCGACCACAGTATCGGCCAGCTCATGGAGTACGCCAGGCCAGCCGGCCTGGTTCCCGAGCAAGGCGTCGACGTGTCCACTGTGCTGCGGGATCTGTATGAACGTGAGCGCAGCCACACAGAGTCGCTGGGCGATACCCTGACCCAATCGATCGAGCCCCATCTCATTGCCAAGATCAATGCGCATGATCTCAAACGTATCGTCAGCAATCTTATCGAGAACGCGCGGCGCTATGGGCGCTCGCCCTCGGATCAAAAAGCGCACATCGAACTGGTGGCCCAGCAGCGCGGCAATATGCTGGCCATCGAAGTGCGCGACCAGGGAACCGGCATTGCCGCGACCGATGTTCAACGATTGCTCAGGCCGTTCTCGCGCGGAGAGTCGGCCCGCACCGGCGTCAGCGGCGCTGGCCTGGGGCTGGCCATCGTCGAGCGCTTGCTCGGACAGGTCGGCGGGCAACTGGAGTTGGTCTCCAGGCCCACAGGCGGTCTTATCGCCCGCATTGAAATCCCCAAAGTCAGAAGCCGCAACTTCCAGCCGGAATCCTCCTCGGGACGCACCTGAGGCCGCCTTCGCGTCCCGCCCGGGCCGCATTTCAGCCTCGCCACAGGGCGCTGACGCACGCCCTTTTTATCGCGTAGAATCAGTGTAGGGCTGGCATCATGCGCCCATCAAATATCGATAGGATTCCCGATGAAAACCATAGGCGATAAACTCGAACCTTTCAAAGTCGCAGGCGTCAAGCCTGGCTTCACACAGTATGAGGAAAACGGCGTCTCCGCCTTCGAAGACATCACCGAAAGCTCCTTCCCTGGCAAGTGGAAAGTCATCTATTTTTATCCCAAGGACTTTTCTTTCGTCTGCCCCACCGAAATCGTGGGCTTTAATAATCTGGCCCAGGATTTCGACGACCGCGACGCCATATTGATGGGCGGTTCCGTTGACAACGAATTCGTCAAGCTGGCGTGGCGGCGCGAGCACCCCGAACTTGCCAAGCTTGCCCACTACCAGTTCGGCGACACCGGCGGCGCGCTGGTAGACCAGCTGGGCATCCGCGACAGAGCCGAAGGCGTTGCCCACCGCGCGACATTTATTGTTGATCCGGACAACATCATCCAGCATGTGTCGGTCAATCACGTCAATGTAGGCCGCAATCCCGAAGAGGTTCTGCGCCTGCTCGACGCCCTGCAAACCGAAAAACTGTGCCCGTGCAACCGCTCTGTAGGCGGTGGCACGCTCTGATACCGGCGCCGGGGCGATGTCCTCCCTATCACGGCTGGCCGACTGCTTTCCGGTCAAATCAAATTCGACATCGCCCTGCGCATTCCCTGGCTCAGCATCACAGCCAACTGGTCGATGACCTGCTGTTTCCAGGCCAATGACTGCAGCAGGTCCGGCGAAAACAATCCGGGCATATCCAGCAAGGCTCGCGCCAGCGCCGATGCGTCCGCTTCCTTCCCCTTGATCCGTACGCGGATTTCCGCCGCGCGAGGATCATCCAGTTCGTACGGCCGCCCCGTTTCCGACGCGCCGAGGCAATGCCTCATCCAGGCGGCCACGGCGAACGCGAACAGGCGGATATCCTGTCCGTTTGCCAACGCTTCGCCGGCAGGCGCGAGGATACGTTGGGGCAGTTTCTCTGTGCCATCCATGGCTATCTGCCGAATCTCGTGCGCTATCGCGGGATTAGAAAAACGTGCAATCAAGGCATCTTCATACTGCTTGAAATCTACGCCTTCCAGCCGTCCCAGCGTCTTGGCCGCCTGCGCCATATACGCGCGCAGCAGCGCGACCATCAGGCCATCCTGCATGGCATCGCGCACGTAACGATAATCCAGGATATTGCCGACATAGGCGAGCAGCGAATGCGCGCCATTGAGCATACGCAGTTTCATCCTTTCATAGGGCGCGACGTCCTTGACCATGAGCACGCCCGCCTGATCCCAGGCAGGCCGGCCAGCGGGAAAGCAGTCCTCTATCACCCATTGGTTGAACGCTTCTGTCTCGACAGCGGCGAAATCCTCGAATCCCGTTCTGGCTTTAGCCTCGAGCAATGTTGCCTCGCTGGATGCCGGCGTAATGCGATCCACCATCGTGGACGGGAACGCAATGTCCTGCGCTATCCATTTCGCGAGGGGGCGATCCAGGCGCGAGGCAAAATCGATCACGCCCGCCCGCAGCAGCCTGCCATTTTCCGGAAGGTTGTCGCAACACAAGACAGTGAATGGCGCAATACCCGAACTGCGTCGGCGACGCAATGCATGAACAATCATTCCTATCACGCCCGTGGGCGCGTCCGGATGCGTCAGATCATGCGCAATAGCAGGGTGCGTTTGGTCAACAGAGCGGCTGCGACGGTCTATGCCATAGGCCTTTTCTGTCACCGTCAGGCTCACAATACGGACATTCGGGTCGAGTAACGCATCGCGCGCCGCTTGCCCATTTCGCACCGCAGCGATCACGCCCGCCAAGCTACCGACGACGCGCGCCTGAGTACCGCCTTCGCCACGGATGAGCAGCGTGTAAAGACCTTTCTGTGGCGCCAGAGCATCTACCACGCTGGTGCCACGCAGACTGATGCCGACAATGCGCCAATCTCCACCGGCATGCGCCAGCGCGTCATCGGTGTAGACCGCCTGGTGCGCCCGATGAAAGGCCCCTACCCCGATATGCACAATACCCACAGCATGCTGTTCGCGCTTATAGGCAGGCAAGTCTACACCAGCGCATATGCCTTCCAGACTGTGCAGACGGCGGGAAGACATGGCGCTGGCCGCCGCTGCAGACGATGCGCCGGTTTTCATTCTGCCTGCGCCAGACCGAAGACGGGATGCTGCATCGTCGTGACTATGCCTCGCAATTCCGCCAGACCCCGTAGCCTTCCGATCGCCGGATAACCTGGCTGCGCCTTGCGCTTGAGGTCATCCAGGAGATCCTGACCATGATCCGGCCGAAATGGAATGGAATGATCCGGGCGCCCAAGTTGGCGGCGACGTTCCTCTTCTTTAACGGCAGCGGCGATCAAGGCCACCATGTCTGTGTTGCCGCCCAGATGTTCCGCTTCGTAGAACGAGCCGAACAGCTGGTCAGTCTCGCGGCGCACATTGCGCAAGTGAAGAAAATGTACCCGGTCGCCAAGACGCTCCATGATCCCGGGTAGATCATTATCGGCCCGCGCGCCCAACGAGCCTGAGCACAGCGTTATACCGTTGGCGGGCACATCAACGGCGCGGACCAGCCAGGCATAATCCGCCTCAGTGGACATAATGCGAGGCAATCCGAGCAGCGGTACGGGAGGGTCGTCGGGATGACAGCACAAGCGCACGCCGACCTCCTGGGCAACCGGCGCGACTTCCTCAAGAAAATCCTGGAAATGGCGCCGCAGCATGTCGGCGTCAATGTTGTCGTACTCGCGCAAATGCTGCCGCACTCCTTCCAGCGTCATCTGTTCAGCTGAGCCAGGCAGGCCAAATACGACATTCGCAGTCAATTGCTGCTTGCGATGCTCGCTCATGTCGGCGTATCGCTGCGCCGCCGCTTCGGCAATATGTGAAGGAAACGAGGCGCGGGCTCCGGCGCGCTTCAGTATGTGAATGTCAAAGGCCGCAAAGTCCGTGAAATCAAATCGCATGCAGGTGCCGCCGTGAGGAAGCCGCCAGGCCAGGTCGGTGCGCGTCCAGTCAAGCACAGGCATAAAGTTATAGCAGACCACCTCAATGCCACATGCCGCCAGGTTGCGCAGGCTGATTTTGTAATGCTCGATATGAGCGCGCCAATTGCCCTTCTGCTTTTTGATGTCTTCCGAAACCGGGAGACTTTCAGCGATTTCCCAGACCAGCCCCGAGGGAGAGCCATCGACCATCTGCGCGACTTCCGCTTTACGTTTTTCGATTTCGCCCTTGGTCCATATGGCGCCGGCGGGCACATGATGCAAAGCCGTGACAACCCCCTGCACACCCGCCTGCAGCATGTCATCTACCGAAACCGTATCCTTGGGCCCAAACCAACGCCATGTCTGCCTCATATTCCCGCTACCTCTTCTGATGTTCAAAAATCGATTTGTATGTCGACTAGTATGGAAGTATGATAGTACGAAATTGCCATGAATATTGCTACATGGCCTAAAGACAATGAAAAGGGTATGCATGAGTGTCGCGTCAACACCTGATTTCTCGCTGGAGCAAGACCTTCCTGTAGGCCCACAGATCTACCGCGCCCTGCGCCTGCAGATCATTCGTGCCCAATTACTGCCTGGCACACGATTGTCCGAATCCGAATGCGCCAGCGATTTCAATGTTAGTCGCCAGCCAGTCCGCGAGGCGTTCATAAAACTCAGTGAAGGCGGGCTGGTCGAAGTGCGTCCGCAGCGCGGCACGCTCGTTCGCAAGATTTCTCAAGCGGCAGTGCTCGAAGCCCGTTTTGTCCGCGAGGCCATTGAGGCCGATGTGGTCAAAAAAGTTGCCGAGTTGGGCGATCCTGCCATTGTCACCGAATTGCGCACCCAGTTGCGCCATCAACAGGATGCGGCCGCCGCCAAGCCAGACAGATTCCTGGCGCTGGATGAGCTGTTTCATCGCACGTTGGCCGAAGCGGCCGGCATCGCGCATGCCTGGAAGGTGGTGGAAGCAATCAAGGCACAAATGGACAGGGTTCGCTACCTGAGTTTTGACCATACACCTGTACATAAGCTGGTGGCACAGCACACCCGCATCGTCGAAGCCATTGCGCGCGGCGACCAGTCTGTTGCCGAGCAAGCCATGCGCGTGCATCTGCGTGAAATCCTGAACGACCTGCCGGCCATTTCCGCGGCCCACCCCGAGCTATTCGAAGCCAACGAGTCTTAGCCCATTCGTCTGGACAGGCTGCCCACTCACCACGCGTCAACACGATCAATACAGCAGTCAATAAGAGGAGACACAATGAAATACTCAATACAAGGCGTCAGCCGGATGCTCGCAACCGTCATGGTTGGATTCGCCATGGCGCACACGGCCAATGCAGCGGACATTACACTCAAACTCGGCCATCTGGCCAATGAACAGAACACCTGGCACAAGGCGTCTCTCAAGTTCGGCGAGGAGCTCAAGTCTTTGACCAATGGCCGCATCGAAGTACAGGTTTTTCCCAACGAGTCGCTGGGAAAAGAAATTGATCTGATCAACGGCATGCAATTGGGCACCGTCGATATGACGATCACCGGCGAAAGCCTGCAGAACTGGGCCCCACTCGCGTCCTTGCTGGCCATCCCCTATGCCTACACCTCGTTAGCGAATATGGACGCCATTGCCAGCGGCGACGTAGGCAAAAAAATAGAGGCTCAGATTCTCGAAAAAGCCCGTATCCGCCCTATCGCTTACTTTGCTCGCGGCCCGCGCGATCTGACATCGAACCGGGAGATCCGCAGCCCTGACGATCTGAAAGGCCTGAAACTGCGCGTACCCAATGTGCCGTTGTTCATGGCGGTATGGAAAGCCTTAGGCGCGCAGCCTACCCCCATGGCCTTTTCGGAAGTGTTCACCTCACTGCAGAACGGCACGATCGATGGCCAGGAAAATCCTTTGGCATTGATCAAGTCCGGCAATCTGAACGAAGTGCAGAAATACCTCAACAAAACTGAACATGTCCGCAGCTGGATATACCTGACATTGTCCGACCTCACTTGGCAAAAACTATCGGACGAGGACAAAAAGGCAGTGATGGAAGCGGCCGCACGCACACAGACCTACGAACGCGAACTCTTCCTCCAAGATGAGCAAAAGCTTGCTGCAGACCTCGAGGCGGCTGGCATGACATTTGTGGACGCTGATCGCGATGCCTTCGCGGCCAAAGCGCGCGACGCCGTGCTTGCCAATGTTTCCGGCGACGTAAAGCAGTACGTGGAAGAAATATTCAAGCAATAAGCGCCATGACGATCGCCGTGTGGCGACAAACCGCGTCGACCGCACGGCCCTGCACAGCCATGGCTAGCATGAAGGAATCTCCGTGAAGCATGTTCTAGATCTTTTTGACAAACTGAGCCGCACCCTTGTCGGCTTGGCATTTTTCGGCATGATTGTCGCCGTGACCATTCAATTGTTGGGCCGCAATGCCTTCTTCGATGCCCCCGTATGGACGGAAGAACTAACGCGTTTCGGCCTGCTCTATCTTGCCGCGCTGGGCCTGGGCCCCTCGCTGCGCACCGGTGATCTGGTCAATGTCGATCTCTTCTGTGAAGGCCTGTCTGGGCGCAAGCCCTGGCTGTTGCGCCTGGTGTCATCGGTACTGACGGCCGCAATGTGCCTGATGCTGCTCAAGCCAGCCTGGCAGTTCATGCAGATAGGCAGCATGCAATATGCGCCTGCGCTGGGCTGGCGCATGGATTTCCTGCACGTCACCATGTTGATCGCCATCATCTCGTTACTCGTCTACTCTCTCGCCCGCATTGTCGGCATGCTGACTGGCACGTCCGACGGCCTGCCCGAGCACCCTTATGGTGAAGAAGCATGAGCCTTGCCGTACTTTTTGGTGTATTCGCCGCCGGGTTGCTCATCGGCATCCCAGTCGCCATCACGTTGGGGGTCTCCTCCCTCGCATATTTGCTCTACCAGGGCATTCCTATCGTCGTGATGCCTCAGAAAATGTATGCCGGCATCGACTCTTTCGTGCTGTTGTGCATTCCCGGGTTTATCCTCGCAGGCAACCTCATGAACAGCGGCGGCATCACCGAGCGCATTATCCGCTTTGCCAATGCAACCGTGGGATGGATGCGCGGCGGTCTGGGCCTCACGAATGTCGCAGGCTCCATGCTGTTCGGCGGCATTTCAGGAACAGCCGTTGCCGATGCGGCCTCGCTGGGCGGTGTACTGATTCCCGGAATGAAAAAAGCGGGATATCCGGCTGACTTTTCGGCCGCAGTCACGGCGGCATCATCTACCGTCGGCCCCATGATTCCTCCGAGCGTACCCATGATTATCGTTGGTGCGCTGTCCGGCATCTCGGTCGGAAAAATGTTCCTCGCAGGTGCCGTGCCCGGCATCCTCATGGGGCTGGCCATGATGGTCACGACTTACATCATTTCCGTCAAACGAGGCTTTCCTCGCCAGGCCTGGCAGGGCTGGGGCGAACTGCTGCGCTCTTTCATGGGCGCATTCTGGGCCATTTTCATGACTGTGCTGATCGTTGGCGGACTGATGACGGGCCTGGCAACGCCCACCGAAACGGCAATCGTCGCCTGCATTTATGCGCTCATCGTGGGCCGGTTCATCTATGGCGAGCTGCCACTGCGCAAAGTACCCGGCATCATCATAGAGAGCGCAGTGGCCTCGGCGGCGATCCTGGCGCTGGTTGGCTTCGCCAATGTGTTTGGCTGGATTCTCGTATCCGAGCGCATCCCGCAAACCATCGCGTCGGCAGTACTGGCGGTCACCGACAACAAATATCTGATCATCCTGATGGTCAACATCCTGTTGTTGATCGTAGGTATGTTCATGGAAACCATCGCCGCGCTCATCATTCTGTTCGTACCCTTACTCACCCTGGCGCAGGGTGTAGGGATAGATCCGCTGCACTTTGCGACCTTTGCCGTGCTGAATCTGATGATAGGGCTGACCACGCCGCCGGTTGGCGTTTGCCTGTTCATCTGCTCGAATATCGCCCGGTTGCCGCTTGCGCCGGTGGTGCGCGCCATCATGCCGTTTATCCTGACCAATATCCTGGTCCTGCTGGCGGTTTCATATTTTCCGCCACTGGCTACCTGGCTGCCGTCAATATTAATGAACTGAGCCCAGACTAGGAGTCATCAACAATGAAATCACGCGTGTGCAGGCTGTATGGCCAACATGATGTTCGAATCGAAACCGATGAAGTCCCCGCACCCGGCGCCGGTGAAGCACTGCTGCGCATGGGCGCCGGCGGTATCTGCGGATCCGACCTGCATTACTATCACGACGGCGGCTTCGGACCCATACGTGTACGCGAGCCCATTATCCTGGGCCATGAAGTAGCGGGCACCATTGCCGCCATCGGTCCAGACGTCAGCGCTGTGCAGCCAGGCACCCGGGTGGCGCTGAACCCCAGCCGCCATTGCGGCCACTGCGAATATTGTCGGCAAGGCCTTTTCCGGCATTGCCTGGAGATGCGGTTTTCCGGTTCAGCGATGCGACTGCCGCACGAACAGGGTGGCTTTCGAGAATACATGCTGGTGCCCGCCAGCCAATGCGTACCTCTGCGTCCCACCACGTCGCTCGCGGCGGCGGCATGCGCCGAGCCGCTGGCGGTTGCACTGCATGCGCGTGCCCAGGCCATTGCATCTGTCGGCCCGTTAGCAGGCAAGCGCGTGCTGGTTACCGGGGCGGGCCCGATCGGGTCTTTATGCGTGGCTGTGGCCCATGAGGCGGGCGCGGCCGAAATCGTCTCGACGGACCTGCAGGAGGCCACCCTCGCCGTCGCAACGCGCATGGGTGCGAGCCGTACTATCAACGTCGGCAAGCATCCTGACGAACTGGAAGCTTATTTTGCGGACAAAGGTAAATTCGACGTAGCGTTCGAGTGCTCTGCCTCACCAAGCGCGCTGCTCAGCGCCGCAATGAGTGTTCGTCCCTGCGGCGCCATCATCCAGGTTGGCGTGGCGGGCGAAGTGGCAGTGCCGCTCAACCTGATTGTCGGCAAGGAGATCTCGCTGCGCGGATCACATCGTTTTGACCAGGAGTATCAACAGGCTGTGCAGCTGATCGACGAAGGGCGGCTTGATGTCACCCCCATCATCACGGCAAGCTATCCACTGGAACAGGCCCTGGAAGCGATCAAGGCGGCCAGCGACCGTTCCCGTGCCGTCAAGGTACAACTGGAACTGAGCGCCGACTACTGACCAGCCGCCAGCAACACCACGACCGTGGCCGCTATGCCCTCCTTGCGACCCAGGTAACCCAGGCTTTCGTTGGTCTTGGCCTTGATATTGATATCGCTGGGAGCCAAGCCAAGGTCAGCGGCAATATTGCTGACCATCCCTGGCGCATGCGGCCCGATCTTGGGCGCCTGGGCATGCACCGTAGCGTCGATATTGACGATTTTCCATCCCGCCTGCGAAACACGGCGCCAGGCCTCGCGCAACAGTACCCGGCTGTCCGCGCCTTTGTAGGCAGGGTCGGTATCGGGAAAGTGTCGCCCGATATCGCCCTGGCCAGCCGCCCCCAGAATGGCGTCGGTGACGGCATGCAGCAGCACATCGGCATCAGAATGGCCCTGCAGGCCATGGGTATGGGGAATGGTGACGCCGCCGATGATCAGCGGCCTGCCCTCGACCAAAGCATGAACATCGAACCCCTGGCCAACCCGGAACGGAAAACTCACAGCCATTTCTCCATTAAGTCAAAATCTTCTGGCCACGTTACCTTAAAGTTGCGTACGGACCCAGGCACCAGGCACGGCATGTAGCCTGCCCGCTCAAGCGCCGACGCCTCATCGGTAATGTCGGCGCGCCCGGCACCGGCCGATTCCAGCGCCTGGAGCAAACGCCCCGCCGGAAACATCTGCGGCGTTTGGGCCAGCCACAAACCGTCGCGAGAAATCGACTGCCCAACCATCACAGAAGCGTTACCAGTGTCAGTGGGCGCCTGGCGCTTGACCGTATCGGCTACAGGCTGAGCCAGCAAACCACCCCTGCCCTGTGCTATGCAATGATCAATCAGCCGGCTCAGCGCAGATGCCGGTAGCCCTGGCCGGGCCGCATCATGCACCAATACCCAGTCGTCGGGGTCCAGCGCGGCATCACGCAGCGCTGCCATCACGGTGTCCGCGCGGGTCGTCCCGCCGCAGGCCCGCCACACGGTACGCGGCAGGCCGGACAATGCCTGCGCCGCCCACCTGTCACCCGACGCAACCGCGACTCGAACCTGAACGATACGAGCGTCTGCCAGCAAGGCCTGGACAGCGCGCCGCAGCATGGGCTCCCCTTTCAGCAGGCGATACTGTTTGGGCACGGCGCGGGCAGCCAGCGCCGTGCCATCGGGCCCGCTGGCGAGTGCCCGAGCGCCGATTCCTGCCGCAGGTACGATTGCAATGAGTTTTCCTGGCATATGGCTGTGCGGTGTCCCCTCTGAATGCAGGCCGCCGCATGCGGAAACCTGCCTCGTGGAATATAGATCTATCGTTGACGCATTCTAGTCAGAAAGACATTTTATAATGCCAAGCTACATGGCAACCGAAACCCACCCTCCCCTGTCTCTTCCTTCCACCCGCAAAACGCTTTCTGCGCTCAGGCCAGGCCAGCGGCTGCAACAGCTCCAGCCACCCGGCTCCGGCGATGCATGGCTGCTGGCGGATCTCGCCCGCGCGTCGAGCAAGACGATTGTTGTCGTCTGCGCCGACCCGCTGGCGGCGCAACGCTTATCCGAAGAAATCGTGCTGTTCGCGCCAGACCTGCGCGTACGCCTGCTGCCCGACTGGGAGACCCTGCCTTACGACAGCTTTTCGCCGCACCAGGATCTGGTATCGGATCGCCTGCGCACACTGCATGCCTTGATGCAGCATAGTGTAGATGTACTGATTGTGCCAGTCACCACGGCACTGTATCGCCTGGCGCCGCCCGAGTTCATGGCGGCCTATACGTTCTCCTTCAAGCAGGGCGACGCGCTGGATGAAGAAGGACTGCGCCGCCAACTGACGCTGGCCAACTATTCGCATGTCACCCAGGTCACGTCTCCTGGCGAATTCTGCATACGGGGCGGGCTGATCGATCTCTTTCCGATGGGATCCATCCTGCCGTACCGACTGGACCTGTTCGACAACGAAATCGAATCCATCCGCAGCTTTGACATCGACACCCAGCGCAGCCTGTATCCGGTCAAAGAAGTGCAACTGCTTCCAGGGCGCGAGTTTCCCATGGACGAAGCGGCCCGCAACCAGTTCCGCGCCCGCTTTCGTGAAACATTCGAAGGCGACCCCTCCCGCGCGCTGCCTTACAAGGATATCGGCAACGGCATTGCCTTCGCAGGCATCGAGTATTACCTGCCCTTGTTCTTCGATCACACCGCAACGCTGTTCGACTATCTGCCGGAACAGGCCATTACGGTCACGCTGGGCGACATCACACAGGCCATACAGCGCTTTGCGCAGGATACCCATAGCCGCTATCAGTTCCTGAAGGTTGATCGCGAACGGCCCATTCTGCCGCCCGAAACGCTTTTCCTTAACGAAGAGGCGCTCTTCAGCGGCTTCAAGCCGTTTGCCCGCCTGGCTCTTACGGCGGGGCAACCTCATCCTGATTTTCATGCCGCGCCCGATGTCGCCGTCGCACGCCGGGCCGAAGATCCTATTGCCAACCTGCGGCTCGCGCTGCAGGTAAAGCAAGACCGCATCGTGCTCTGCGCGGATAGCGCGGGCCGGCGCGAAACTCTGCTACAGATGCTGGCAGAGTTCAACCTGATACCTGACACCAGCATCGACACTCTGCAGGACTTTCTTGCTTCAGAAAGCCATTTTGCATTGGTGGTGGCCCCGCTCACCACAGGGTTCGGGCTGGTCGAACAGACCCTCACCCTGCTCACCGAAAACGATCTTTATCCCGCGCAGGCGCGAACGCCTCGCCGCGGCAAGCGAACACAAGAGCGCAGCAGCGATGTCGAAGCCATGGTGCGCGACCTCTCCGAGCTGCGCGAAGGCGATCCCGTGGTGCATGCGCAGCACGGGATCGGCCGGTACCAGGGTCTGATCGAAATGGATCTGGGCGAAGGCCAGATGGAATTTCTTCATCTCGAATACGCCACCGGCAGCACGCTTTACGTACCGGTAGCGCAGTTACACGTCATTGCACGCTACAGCGGCTCGGATCCAGAGCACGCACCGCTGCATCAGCTGGGATCGGGGCAATGGGATCGCGCGCGCCGCAAGGCGGCCAAACAAGTACGCGATGCCGCCGCCGAGTTGCTGGCGCTCTATGCGCAGCGCGCCGCGCGCGAAGGATTCCGCTTCAATCTGTCGCCAGCAGACTATCAGGCCTTTGCCGAGGGTTTTGGCTTTGAGGAAACGCCTGACCAGAGCGCCGCCATCGAAGCCGTGCTGGGCGACATGACCTCCGGCCGCCCGATGGACAGGCTGGTTTGCGGCGATGTCGGCTTTGGCAAGACAGAAGTAGCCCTGCGCGCCGCCTTCCTGGCTGTCATGAATGGCAAGCAGGTGGCCTTGCTGTGCCCCACCACACTGCTTGCAGAGCAGCATGCGCAGACATTTGCCGATCGCTTTGCAGACTGGCCGGTAAGAATCGCCGAAATGTCTCGCTTTCGCTCCGGCAAAGAGGTCAGTGCAACCATAGACGGCCTGAACACAGGCAAGGTCGATATTGTCATTGGCACGCACAAGATATTGTCCAAGGACGTGCGGTTCAAACAGTTGGGACTGGTCATTATCGACGAAGAGCACCGCTTTGGCGTGCGCCAGAAAGAGGCGCTCAAGGCACTGCGCGCAGAGGTCGATGTGCTCACGCTCACGGCAACGCCCATTCCGCGCACCCTGGGCATGTCGCTCGAAGGCATAAGGGATTTCTCCGTGATCGCCACCGCGCCACAAAAGCGACTGGCCATCAAGACGTTTGTGCGGCGGGAAGACGGCAGCACGATACGCGAAGCCATATTGCGCGAGCTTAAGCGTGGCGGGCAGGTTTACTTTCTGCACAACGAGGTCGACACCATACAGAACCGCCGGGCCAGGCTGGAAGAGCTTGTGCCGGAGGCGCGTGTCGCCGTCGCGCATGGCCAGATGCACGAGCGCGAGCTCGAAGACGTCATGAAAGGCTTTTACCAGCAGCGCTACAACGTGCTGCTGTGCACAACCATTATCGAAACCGGCATCGACGTTCCCACCGCCAATACCATCGTCATACACCGGGCTGATCGTCTGGGCCTGGCACAGCTGCACCAACTGCGTGGCCGTGTGGGCCGCTCCCATCACCAGGCGTATGCTTATCTGCTCACGCCTGGCGAAGACGCGATGACCTCCAATGCCAAAAAACGCCTGGAGGCCATTCAGGCCATGGAAGAACTGGGTGCGGGATTCTTTCTGGCCATGCATGATCTGGAAATACGCGGAACTGGCGAAGTACTGGGCGAATCCCAGTCCGGCAACATCCACGAAATCGGCTTCTCGATGTATTCGGACATGCTCAACGCAGCCGTCCGAGCGCTCAAATCGGGCGAGGAACCGGATCTCGACTCGCCCTTCGAAGCACTGTGTGAAGTCAATCTGCACGCCTCCGCGCTATTGCCGGCGGCCTACTGTCCCGATGTGCACGCCCGCCTGGGGATGTACAAAAAGCTGTCCCATGCGCGCAACGAGGACGATCTCATTCTGATACAAGAAGAACTCATCGACCGATATGGCAAGCTGCCCGAAGCGGCACAGACCCTGCTGGCGACGCATCGCCTGCGTATCATTGCCGAGCCTCTCGGTGTGGTCAAGATCGATGCGAGTGAATCCCAGGCGACCATCGGCTTCAGCAGCAAGCCCAATGTCGATCCCTTGCGTATTATTGAGCTAGTGCAGAAGCGTCGCGACGTAAAGCTCGCCGGCCAAGACAAGCTCAGGCTCGACATCAAGCAGGGACAGCAGGTGGCTGCGCGCATAGACGCCGTGCGGAGTGTGTTGCGCGCGCTGGCTTGAGTGCTGGTGAAAATCTGCGGCGCGACGCACGCCAGCGCGGGCCTTCGCGCTGGCGCGTCGGGCGTCAGCGGCTCAGGCGAAACCAGTTCAGAATGGCGTCCAGCGGGCTGAAATTCAGCGCGTATCGCGCTTGCTGCCGCACAATGGGTTTAGCCCGGTAGGCAACCGAGTAAAGTGATTCCGCCATCATCTTCAGGTCGTTGGCCCCATCGCCGACCGTAATGATTTGCGCGGCCGTCGCGCCCACGTCTGCCGCCAGTTGACGCAGATGCAGCGCTTTCGCCGGCGCATCAACGATATCGCCCAAAACACGGCCTGTCAGCACGCCATTGCGTACCTCCAGAACATTGGCATGGCAGACATCCAAGCCCAAACGTTGCTGCAGCCGCCCGGTAAAAAAGGTAAATCCCCCCGACACCAGCAAAGTCTTGAGGCCATGCGCTTTTGCGGCGTCGATCAAGGCCTGGGCGCCCGCATTCAACTGCAGCCGTTCCGTGTAGACCTGCTCCAGCGCCTGTTCTGGCACGCCCTCAAGCAATGCCACGCGACGCGTCAGGCTTTCCTTGAAATCGGCGATTTCACCGCGCATCGCGGCTTCGGTGATGGCGGACACCTCGGCCTTGCGGCCCACGGCAGCAGCAATTTCGTCTATGCACTCGATATTGACCAGCGTGGAATCCATATCCATGGCCAGAATGCGACAATCGCGCAACAGTGCAATCTGATCGAAAAAGGCGTAGTCCATGCCTGATTCAAAGCAATACTGCCCCACTGCTGCGAGATCGCTGCCATCGGCATCGAGCAGCCGCACTGCGGTCGGGTTCAACGTCTGAATACCGCTCGCATTCGTGAGCGCGGCAACTTTTTCAATATGAGAGGCATCCAGGTAAGGCGCCTGAAGAATAAGGTGACTCATGAGGCGGTACTGGCGCCGCGGCCTTGCTTGCGGCGGCGCAAGAGATAACGAAAAACGAAACCAGGATAACCCAGCACCAAAAAGAGGCTGAGCGTGATGGCGTAGAACTCCCAGGTCTGCGCAAAGGGATTGCCAATGCTGGCTTCGAACGCAAACCCCATTGTGCCGACAAGCAGGTAAAACACAAAAAGCTCAATCATGCGGTCGATGAATGTTTTTTCGATGGCACGGCCGCGGCTGCGCCACCCTGGATAGGCCAGCAGCAGCATCGGCAACACAATCGCGCCCAGCAAGCGTCCGACAAACAGCAACAGCGAAGCCGGATCCGAGGCCAGCAGGATCGCATCGGAAATCAGGCTGTAGCCGACCCAACCCGCCGCCAACAGCACTGCGAAGTAGAGCAGGCTCAGCAAGCCGCGCGACCATGAAGCAAGCTCGGCTTCGCCCTTCTGCGCCCAGGGCAGCACAAGAAAAGGACGTTGCATTACGAAGGGAAGATTGGCCGTGATCAGCGCAAAGCCGATCACCACCCATACAGCAAAAGACTGATTCATGCCTGTCCTGTGTTTTGCCGGCGTAGAGCCGCCGGCACCGTATAGTGCGCGCTATCCGATTTACTGGAAGCGCAATGAACTTTCGATGACACTGACACACAAGGCCATCAGGCCGCCAGGCAGCACGCCCAGGAGGATGATCAGCAAGCTGTTGACCGACATCACGCCGCTGGTGACGATGCCATGCGAGAGCGGAGGCTGCTCGCCTTCAGGCTCATCAAAATAGGCAGCCTTGACCACGCGCAGATAATAGAACGCGCCGACCAAAGAAAACAATACAGCCACGACAGCCATCGTCACATGACCAGTTCCGACCAGGGCCTGCAGCACGGCAAGCTTGGCGTAGAACCCGGCCAGCGGTGGAATCCCGGCCAGCGAAAACATGGCCAGCATCAACATGCCTGCCAACAAGGGATTGCGGCGGTTCAGGCCTTTCAGGTCGGAGATCTGATCGCACTCGAAGCCGCGACGGCTCAGCAACAGAATCAAGCCGAAGGTGACCAGCGTTGTCAGCACATAGATAATGACGTAGAACAGGGACGCGCCGTACGCCATGGCTTCTGTGCCCGTCTCGCTGACCCCGGACAACAAGCCCAGAAAAACAAAGCCCATCTGGCCTATCGTCGAATAGGCCAGCATGCGCTTGAAGTTTGTCTGCACAATGGCCGTGAGGTTGCCGATCGCCAGCGACAATACTGCCAGAATCATCAGCATGGGTTGCCAATCCAGCGCAATACCATGCAGCCCCTCGATCAGCAGACGCAGCGTAATGGCAAAAGAGGCCAGCTTGGGCGCTGCCGCCACAATGAGCGTCACCGACGTGGGCGCGCCCTGATAGACATCTGGCGTCCACATATGGAAGGGCGCGGCGGCCAGCTTGAAGGCCAGGCCAGCGACAATGAACACCACGCCAAACACCAGGGGCAGGCGTTCCGCATTGCCACTGCCGATAACCTGGGCAATCAGGCGCAGATTCAGTTGGCCAGTGGCGCCATAGATCATGGACATGCCATACAGCAGCACGCCTGACGCCAGCGCGCCAAGCACAAAATACTTCATGGCCGCTTCGGTTGCCTGGACATCGTCGCGACGCAAGGCCACCAGCGCATACAGGGCGAAGGACATGAGCTCGACACCCAGGTACACCGTCAGCATGCTGCCCGCGGAAATCATGACAAACTGGCCCAGCAGGGTCAGCAGCGTCAGCGAGTAGAACTCGCCGCCATTACTCACCATGCCGCGCGCCTCGACATACTCGCGCCCGTAGATAAGGGTGGCGGCCACGGTGATGCAGGACAGTAGTTTCAGGAAGTGCGACAGCGAATCGGCCACATAGAGACCGCCGAATGAATTGCCCTGTACCCCCGTATTCCACTGCCAGAGCGAAACCAAAGCCAGCGCAAGCACTGCCAGAATACTGAACACAAACGTTGCGCGGCGCGACTCGGACTTGCTGAACGCATCGAGCAACAGGGCCGCGCAAGCGAGGATCAACAGCAGAATCTCGGGCGTGGCCAGGGCGAAATGATATTGGTTTTGCATGATAGTTCAGGTCTACAGTTTCGAGACGGAGACGTGCTGCAGCAAGGCCTGCACCGATACGTGCATGACATCCGTAAACGGCTTGGGATGTATCCCCATATACAGCACCGCTATGGCCATGACGCCCATGATGAAGAACTCGCGCCCGCTCAGATCGGACATGCCGCGCACGTTGTCATTGGCGATGGGGCCAAAGGCCACGCGCTTGACCATCCACAAGGAATACGAGGCGCCCAGGATCAAGGCAATGGCCGCCAGCAGGCCCACCCAGAAATTGTGTTCGACGGCTCCCATGATGACCGTAAACTCACCAACAAATCCGCTGGTGGCCGGCAAGCCGGCATTGGCCATGGAGAAAAGAACGAAAAAGGTGACGAATCGGGGCATCACATTGATGACGCCACCATAGTCATCGATACGGCGCGTATGCAGACGGTCGTACAGAACGCCTATGCACAGGAACATCGCACCCGAGACGAAACCGTGCGAGATCATCTGTATGATGGCGCCCTCGACCCCGGCCGTATTGAAGATGAAGAAGCCCAGCGTGACGAAACCCATGTGGGCCACAGACGAATAGGCCACCAGCTTTTTCATGTCGTCCTGCACAATGGCCACCAGACCGATATAGATCACCGCGATCAGCGACAACACAATCATCATGCCTGCCAGGCTGTGCGATGCATCTGGCGTGATCGGCAGAGAGAATCGCAGGAAACCGTAAGCGCCCAGCTTGAGCATGATGGCGGCCAGCACCACAGAGCCACCCGTAGGCGCTTCGACGTGAGCGTCCGGCAACCATGTGTGCACCGGCCACATCGGCACCTTGACCGCAAAAGCTGCCAACAGTGCAATGAAAATCAGTATCTGCGGCGTGTAATCCAGCTTCAGGGCATGCCAGGTAAGAATATCGAATGACCCATCCGCCGCATGCCAAAGATAGATAAAGGCAACCAGGGTCAGCAACGACCCCATCAGCGTGTAGAGAAAGAACTTGAGCGCGGCATAAACACGATTTGGACCACCCCACACCCCGATAATCAAATACATCGGAATCAGGGTGGCTTCGAAAAATACGTAGAACAGCATGCCGTCCAGCGATGCAAACACGCCGACCATCAGACCCGACAGGATCAGAAATGCCGCCATGTACTGCGACACACGACTGGTGATCACTTCCCAGCCTGCAAGCACCACGATAACCGTAATGAAAGCAGTCAGGAGAACGAACCAGATCGAGATGCCGTCGATGCCCAGATGGTAATTGATGGAAAACGTGGAGATCCACGGCGCCAGCTCGACAAACTGCATGTCCGCGGTGGAGGCGTCAAAGCCTGTATAAAGCGGCAGAGTGACCAGAAAACTCACAATCGCGCCGATCAACGCAATCTTGCGAGTCAGTCCGGGACGATCATCGCGGCCAAAAAGCAGCACAATCAAGCCCGCAACAATGGGAACGAAGATCGCGAGCGTTAACCAGGGAAGAGTAGAAGACGCCATATCGCTAGCCATCATTGAACCGTCAGTACAAAAAAGGAGATTAAAGCCATGATCCCGACGATCATCGCAAAGGCGTAGTGATAGATGTAGCCGGACTGCAGGTGCCGGCTGATGGCGGCCACCAGGCCGACCATGCGCGCACTGCCGTTGACCAGCAGGCCATCGATCAGGCCACGATCGCCTGCCTTCCAGAGCCCTATTCCCAGGCCGCGCGATCCGCGCGCCACCACTTGCTCGTTGAACCAGTCGGCATAGTACTTGTTATCGAGCACACGGTTGACAAACGACAGGTTGCGAGCGATCGCGGCAGGCACGCGCGGGTTGATCACGTAGCAATACCAGGCCACGACAAAACCCGCGACCAGTAGCCAGAACGGCAGCGCGGTGAAGCCGTGCAGGGCAAAGGCCACCCATCCGTGCCAGTGCTCGGCAAGGTCTGCCATGGCGCCGTGCTGGGGCAGATTGGCAATCACACCATCGAAATAGCCGCTGAAGAGCAACGGATCAATAAACCAGGCCCCGGCGATCACCGAAGGTATGGCCAGCAAGGCCAGCGGCAGCGTGACGACCCAGGGCGACTCCTTGGGCGTGCCACCATGATGGCCGTGATCGTCATGGGCCTGATGATCGTGTTCGCCATGTGATTGCGTCGGGAAGCGCTCTTTGCCATGGAAGACCAGGAAGTACACCCGGAACGAATATAGCGAAGTCACAAATACGCCGATCAGCGTCGCGTAGTAGGCAAAGCCCGCACCCCATACATTGGCGGCGCCGGCCGCTTCGATAATGTGCTCCTTGGAGTAAAAGCCCGCGAAGAAAGGCGTGCCGACCAGGGCAAGCGTACCCAACAGAAAGGTAATCCAGGTAATGGGCATGTACTTGCGCAGGCCGCCCATGTTGCGTATATCCTGATCATGATGCATGCCGATAATGACGGAACCGGCACCCAGGAACAGCAGCGCCTTGAAGAAGGCATGCGTCATCAGATGGAAGATGGCGGCCGAGTAGGCCGATGCGCCCAGCGCCACCGTCATGTAGCCCAGCTGAGACAGGGTCGAGTAGGCGATGACACGTTTGATGTCGTTCTGGACGATACCCAATACCCCCAGGAACAAGGCACCGATCGCACCGATGACGATCATGAAGGACAAGGCGGTATCCGACAGCTCGAACACAGGCGAGAAGCGCGCCACCATGAAAATGCCGGCCGTCACCATGGTTGCGGCGTGAATAAGCGCCGAGATAGGCGTGGGGCCTTCCATCGAATCCGGCAGCCAGGAATGCAGGGGCACCTGAGCGGACTTACCCATGGCGCCGACAAACAGGCACAGGCAGGCTACGGTAACCAGTTTCCAGTCGGTGCCCGGGAACACCAGGGTGTCGAGCTTGTCCGTCTGCGCGAACACATCGCCGTAGTGCATGCTGCCGGTATAGGCGAACAATAGTCCAATGCCCAGCACGAAGCCAAAGTCGCCCACCCGGTTCATCAGGAAGGCCTTGAGATTGGCAAAAACGGCTGTAGGGCGCGTGTACCAGAACCCGATCAGCAAATACGAGACCAACCCCACCGCTTCCCAACCGAAAAACAGCTGAACCATGTTGTTGGACATGACCAGCATCAGCATCGAGAAGGTGAACAGGGAGATGTAGGAAAAGAAGCGTTGATAGCCGGGGTCGTCCACCATGTAGCCAATCGTGTAGATATGGACCATCAGCGAAACGGATGTAACCACCACCATCATCAGAGCGGACAAGGGATCGATCAGAAAGCCCAGATCCAGCTTGGTTTCGCCTATCACGCTCCAGGTGTACAGCACGCCGTCATACGTGTGGCCATCCAGCACCTGAAACAGCACGATGACAGAACCAATGAAGGAGATGGCGACCCCCGCGATGGTGATGCAGTGGGCGGCGCTCCGGCCCACGAATCGACCCAGGAAACCGGTGCCGAACAGGCCCGCCAGTATGGCGCCAGCCAGTGGCGCCAATGCGATCAGTAAGTAAAGACTTGGTGAATTCATAATATGTGCAATCCCATCAACCCTTGAGCTGGTCAAGTTCTTCGACGTTGATCGTTTTCAGGTTGCGGAACAGCAACACCAAGATCGCCAGGCCGATAGCCGCCTCGGCGGCAGCCACTGTCAGTACAAAAAACACAAAAACCTGCCCGGCCGAATCGCCGGACCAAGCTGAAAACGCCACAAAGTTCATGTTGGCCGAGAGCAGGATAAGCTCAATGGACATGAGCAGGACGATAAGATTGCGGCGGTTCAGGAAGAAACCAAAGATACCGATGGCGAACAGGATGGCGCCCAGTATCAGATAATGTGCAAGCGTCAGCGTCATTTTTGCTCCCTTTGTGCAGGCTCAGCCGCCGGGTCGGGTGTTTCGGTTTGCGACGGGATGGCCACCAGGCGCATGCGATCCTCGGCGCGCACCCTGACCTGATCAGAGGGCCTGTTGCGCTTGACATCGCTGCGCTTGCGCAGCGTCAGCGCGATCGCGGCAATCATGCCCACCAGCAATATCACGCCGCCCACCTGCACCGCATACACATAGTCGGTGTACATGGCGATCCCTAGCGCGCGCGTGTTGTCGTAATCGTCGGCGATGGGTGCGGCAGGGCCGGCGCCCAGCCACGTGCGGGCGAGCACAAACGCCATCTCCAACACCATGATCAGGCCGATCAACAGCCCCAGCGGCAGATAGGTCTTGAGACCAGAGCGCAGGGTTTCCATGCGCACATCGAGCATCATGACCACAAACAGGAACAGCACCATCACGGCGCCCACGTAGACCAGCACCAGCAGCAAGGACAGGAATTCAGCGCCCAGCAGCATCCAGATCATGGATGCCGTGAAAAAAGCGAGAATAAGGTGCAGCACACCGGTGACAGGACTGGTCGCCGTGATGACGCGGAACGCCGCGACCACCAGCACCAGCGCCAGCAAATAGAACAGGACAGTAGAAAAAATCATAGGTGTCTGGTCCGCCATCAACGATAAGGAGCATCTTCGGCACGGCGGCGCGCTATTTCGGGCTCGTAGCGGTCGCCGATGGCCAGCAGCATGTCTTTGGTGTAGTACAGATCGCCACGTTTTTCACCGTGGTACTCGGAAATATGCGTTTCGACGATGGAGTCCACCGGACAGCTTTCCTCACAGAACCCGCAGAAGATGCACTTGGCCAGGTCAATGTCGTAACGGGTGGTCCGACGGGTGCCGTCTTCGCGCTCGGCCGATTCAATGGTGATGGCCAGCGCAGGGCAGACCGCCTCGCACAGCTTGCAGGCGATGCAACGCTCTTCGCCGTTGGGATAACGGCGCAAGGCGTGCAGCCCGCGAAAGCGCGGGGACGCCGGCGTTTTTTCCTGCGGATAGCGCAGCGTCACCTTGCGCTTGAAAAAATACTTGCCAGTCAGGCGCATGCCCTTGAGCATCTCGGACAGCATCAGACTGCCGAAAAAATCCTTGATCGCTTCCATAATTTAGCCCCTGTGTCCTATTGCCATATATTCCAGGGCGTTTGCATCCAGATCGCCACCAGCAACAACCATACGCCTGTGAAAGGAATAAACACCTTCCAGCCCAGGCGCATGATCTGGTCGTAGCGATAACGGGGGAACGTCGCACGGAACCAAACAAACATCGAAACCACGACAAATGTCTTGATGCCCAGCCAAATCCAGCCAGGCACCCACGTGAAGGGCGCAAAATCCAGTGGCGCCATCCAGCCACCGAGGAACATGATGGCCGCCAGTGCCGACAGCAGAATCATGTTGGCATACTCGCCAAGGAAGAACAGGGCAAACCCCATCCCTGAGTACTCCACCATATGACCGGCCACAATTTCGGATTCGCCCTCGACCACGTCGAAGGGATGGCGGTTGGTTTCGGCCACGGCCGACACCACATAGATGACGAACAAGGGCAACAGCGGCAGCCAGTTCCAGGACATGAACGTAATGCCCATGGAGGCAAACCAGCCTTGCCCCTGCCCTTCGACGATACCGCTCATATTCAGCGTACCGGACACCAGCAGGACGGTGACCAGCACAAAACCGATGGCGAGCTCATACGACACCATCTGCGCGGCAGCGCGCAGCGCGCCCAGAAAGGCGTATTTGGAATTGGAGGCCCAGCCAGCAACGATCACCCCATAAACGCCCAGGGAGGTAATCGCCATCAAGAACAGCAGGCCGGCATTGATGTCGGCCAGCACCACTTCAGGCCCGAAAGGAATCACGGCCCAGGCTGCGAGCGCGGGCATCAGCGTGACCACCGGCGCCAGGATGTACAGCACCTTGTTGGCCTTGCTCGGGACGATGACCTCTTTGGTGAGCAGCTTGAAAACGTCCGCGAACGGCTGCAGCAACCCTCGGAACCCGACGCGGTTTGGGCCCAGACGCGCATGCATTGCGCCGATCATCTTGCGTTCCCAATACGTCAGGTAGGCCACGCACAGAATAATGGGCACGGCGATGACGACGATTTTCATCAGCGTCCAGACGACCAGCCAGGGGGTGGGTCCAATCAGGTCCGTGCCGAAATTATTGATTACAGTCAGCCACTCCATCAGGCACGCTCCACCGTAAGTTCGCCAAAGCCGCTACCCAGCGCCAGTGTGGCATCGAAAGCCGCGGCAATCCGCAGGCATCCTGGGGCAACTGTTTCATCGAGCTGCACAGGCAGCGTAATCTGGCCATGCGCAGAGCGAATGTTCAGTACGTCTGCTTGCTGCAAGCCAAGGCCGGCCAGTGTTTCGGCGGTCATGCGTGCCTGCGGGGCATGCGACGCAGGGGCCTGTTGCAAGGGAGCGGAACGCCTGACCAGCGCGTCGCTGCGATAAATCGGCACCTCTGCCACACGCTCCAGGCCATTGGGCTTCTGGGAAAGCCCGGGTTGAGCCACGACCTCGTTGGACAGGCGCGCATCGACGCCGCCGACCAACACTGTGTCGCGCACCGATTCCGAGGTTTCGTCATCGAAACCCTGCAGTTCGAACAGGTTGCCCAGGACACGCAGCACCTTCCAGGCTGGGCGGGTATCCGCATAGGGCGCGGCGACGCCCTTGAAGCTTTGCGCCCTGCCCTCGGCATTGACGAAGGTACCCGACGTTTCGGTAAACGGCGCGACCGGCAGCATGACGTCCGCCCAGTCCTGCGCCGCCGAGCGAAATGACGTCAACGCCACCGAGAACCCCGACGACTTGAGAGACTGCACCGCCTGAATGCCGTTGTCGCTGTCCAGCGCCGGTTCGGTATGCAGCACAATGTAGGCCTTGAGTGACTGCTGCAGCATCTGTTCCGCAGTCAGGCCGCCCGATGCAGGCACTGCGCCGGCAAGGTAACCGCCCACGGTATTGCCGCCTGCCGTCAGGAATCCGAACCTGGCGTTGCAGGCCTTGGCCACGGCACTGGCGTTGGCGGAAATCAGCGACGCCAGATTCGACGCAACCGCCATATTGCCGATCAGCACGCCAACGCGCTCTCCCGACGCCAGGCTGGCCGCGATCGCGCGTGCCGCCTCGGACGGTTCCACGCCTGCAAATGCGCCGGGCGCCTGGGCGCCGCCGGTCGCAGCCAGCGCCACCGCCACTTCGGCCAGGGCATTGGGCAGTTGGCTGGGCGCAACCGTCATGCGGCCCGTCACCGGGAACAGCGGATCATCCGCTGCAGAATCGATAAACGACACCTGCGTGCCGGACTTCACTGCCTGACGCAACCGCTGCGCCATCAAGGGATGGTCCTTGCGCAGGAAGGAGCCCACCACCAACACGCGGTCAAGCGTGCCCAGCTCGGCAATCGGCATTCCCAGCCATGGCGTGCCAGGCACCGCCTGATCAAAGGCGGGATCGATCTGACGCAGACGGAAATCCACGTTCTCCGAGCCCAGGGCGCGTGTCAGACGAGCCAGCAGGGCGAGTTCTTCGGTGGTGGCGGTCGGGCTGCCGATCGCGCCGATCTGCTCCGCGCCATAATGTTCGCGAACAGTATTCAGGCCATGAACCACCACCTGCAGTGCGTCGGCCCAGGATGCTTCGCGCCACTGGCCGTCTTCGCCTCTCACCATGGGGTGCGCCAGACGATCCTGCACGTAAAGACCTTCGTACGAGAAACGATCGCGGTCGCTGATCCAACATTCGTTGACCTCTTCGTTTTCAAAAGGCACCACGCGCAACACGCGATCGAGCTTGGATTGCACCACCAGGTTTGCGCCCAGACTATCGTGTGGGCTCACGGAAAACCGGCGGGCCATTTCCCAGGTACGGGCACTGAACTTGAAGGGCTTGGAAAGCAAGGCGCCCACAGGGCAGATGTCGATCATATTGCCCGACAGTTCGGATTCAACAGCCTTGC
The DNA here is from genome assembly GCF_004153455.1 of Allopusillimonas ginsengisoli. Classification (GTDB taxonomy): domain Bacteria; phylum Pseudomonadota; class Gammaproteobacteria; order Burkholderiales; family Burkholderiaceae_B; genus Allopusillimonas; species Allopusillimonas ginsengisoli. Next base: position 250,817 of record NZ_SDQE01000003.1, read on the forward strand.
CCACAAAAGTGGTGATCTCGGCAAACTCCCCGCGGTTGATCATGCCGATTTCCTGGATGCCACCGATTTCCTCGCCAAAGCGCACGCAGCGTGTGCAGTGAATACAACGCTGCATGGCATCCGTGGAAATCAGCGGGCCCATGTCCTTGGCCACGACGACACGCTTGGGTTCCTGATAGCGGGAAGCTGACCCACCGTAACCGACCGCCAGGTCCTGCAACTGGCATTCGCCTCCCTGGTCGCACACAGGGCAGTCCAGCGGATGGTTGATGAGCAAGAACTCCATCACGCTTTTCTGGGCGGCGATCGCCCTGTCGGAGCGGGTGCGTACCACCATGCCATTGGTCACGGGTGTGGCACAGGCTGGCAATGCCTTGGGCGCCTTTTCGACGTCGACCAGGCACATGCGGCAGTTGGCGGCCACGGACAGCTTCTTGTGATAGCAGAAATGCGGCACGTAGACGCCCAGCTTGTGGGCAGCCTGAATGACCATACTGCCTTCTGGGGCTTCAGTTTTGATGCCGTCGATGGTGATTTCGACCATTGGAATATCCTGACCCTACAAATATTTGGGCACCACACAGCTTTTATGCTCGATGTGGTGCGCGAACTCGTCGCGGAAATGCTTGATGAAACTGCGTACCGGCATGGCGGCCGCGTCGCCCAGCGCGCAGATGGTGCGCCCCATGATGTTCTGTGCAACGTTATCCAGCACGTCCATGTCTTCAGGACGGCCCTCGCCATTTTCAATGCGATGGACCATGCGGTACAGCCAGCCTGTACCCTCGCGGCAGGGTGTGCACTGCCCGCAACTTTCTTCAAAATAAAAATACGACAGCCGCATCAGTGACTTGACCATGCAGCGTGTTTCATCCATGACGATGACCGCGCCTGATCCCAGCATGGAACCCGCTTTGGCGATCGAATCGTAATCCATATTGGTCTGCATCATGATATCGGCAGGCAGCACGGGCGCACTGGAGCCGCCAGGGATCACCGCCTTGAGCTTGCGTCCGCCGCGCACCCCGCCAGCCAGCTCAAGCAGCTTGCTGAACGGCGTGCCCAGAGGGATCTCATAATTGCCCGGCAGCTCCACATCGCCGGATATCGAAAACAGTTTGGTGCCTCCGGCGTTGGGTACGCCAAGCTCAAGATACTCCTGCGCACTGTGGCGGAAAATCCAGGGAACAGCGGCAAACGTTTCGGTATTGTTGATGGTGGTGGGCTTGCCATACAGGCCGAAACTTGCCGGGAATGGCGGCTTGAACCGGGGCTGGCCCTTCTTGCCCTCCAATGATTCGAGCAACGCGGTTTCCTCGCCGCAGATATAGGCGCCATAGCCGTGAAACGCGTGCAGCTGAAAGTTGAATTCGGAACCGAGAATCCGATCACCGAGAAATCCTGCCTGGCGCGCCTCTTCAAGCGCTTCTTCAAAGCGCTCGTAGATCTCGAAGATTTCGCCATGGATGTAGTTGTAGCCCACGGTAATGCCCATGGCATAGGCCGCGATTGCCATGCCTTCAATCACAATATGAGGATTGAAGCGCAGGATGTCGCGATCCTTGAATGTGCCTGGCTCGCCTTCGTCGGAATTGCACACCAGGTATTTTTGCCCTGGCAAGGTGCGCGGCATGAAGCTCCATTTGAGCCCGGTGGGAAAACCCGCGCCGCCACGTCCGCGCAGACTGGATGCCTTGACTTCGGCAATGACGTCATCGGGCGTCATGCCGGTGGTCAGGATCTTGCGCAGGCCCTCGTACCCGCCGCGCTTGACGTAGTCTTCCAGGCGCCAGTTGGTGCCGTCCAGCCCGGCCACGATCTGTGCCGAAATATGCCGATCGTGAAAAATCATGCTGGTCGTCAAATCAGCGGTGGGATTGGGTTGTAGCCCACCCGAAAACTGTTGCAACAGGTCCGCCGCGCTCATGCCGACTCCCCATGCTGTTTGAGTTCCTGGATCATTGCATCGATCTTTTCCGACGACATGCGCACACACATGTGTTTGTTGTTCATGAGCATCACCGGCGCATCACCGCATGCTCCCATGCATTCGCCTTCCATCAGCGTAAACATGCCATCAGGCGTGGTTTCGTGAAAATCAATACCCAGTTTTTCCTTGATGTAGTCTGCCGCCTTGACGCCATCGCGCAAGGCACAGGGCAAATTGGTGCATACCGTGATCTTGAAACGCCCGACGGGATGGGTATTGAACATGTTGTAGAAGGTGGCGACCTCCTGCACAGCAATGGGCTGCACACGCAAATAGGCAGCGACATCATTGATGACATCGGTCGACACCCACCCCTTTTCGTCCTGAGCGATCGCGAGCGCCGCCATGATGGCGGATCGTTGCTGGTCTTCAGGGAACTTGGTCAGCTCCCTGTCGATTCGTTGATAGGCTTGTTCGGAAAGCAGCATAATTTGAATCCGGTATTTACCTTGGCGCGGCCGTTAACGGTCTATCTCGCCAAACACAATGTCTTGCGTGCCGATGATCGTGACGGCATCGGCAATCATGTGGCCGCGCGACATTTCGTCCATGGCCTGAAGGTGAGCGAAGCCCGGCGCCCGTATCTTGAGGCGATAAGGCTTGTTGGCGCCGTCGGACACCATATAGATGCCAAATTCGCCCTTGGGATGCTCGACGCCCGCATAGACCTCACCGGCTGGCACGTGCATGCCTTCGGTGAAGAGCTTGAAGTGGTGGATGAGATCTTCCATCCCGGTTTTCATGCGTTCGCGGCTGGGTGGCGCTACCTTGTGGTTGTCCACGATGACGGGACCAGGGTTGTTGCGCAGCCATTCTACGCACTGGCGAATGATGCGGTTGCTTTCACGCATTTCGGCAATGCGCACCAGATAGCGGTCGTAGCAGTCGCCATTGACACCCACGGGGATATCGAAATCGAGGCGATCGTACACCTCGTAGGGCTGCATGCGGCGCAGATCCCACTCCACGCCGGAACCGCGCAACATCGGGCCCGTAAAGCCCAGCGCCTTGGCACGCTCGGGGCTGACAACCCCTATGCCGACAAGACGCTGTTTCCAGATCCGGTTGTCGGTCAGCAGCGTTTCGTATTCATCGACGCAGGTTGGGAAACGCTCGGTAAAGTCTTCGATGAAGTCCAGCAGAGAACCCGAACGCGCTTCGTTCATGGCCTTAAGTTCTTTTTCGCCGCGATACTTGCTGGACTGGCCGTATTGCGGCATGCGGTCAGGCAAATCGCGATAGACGCCACCGGGGCGGTAGTAGGCAGCATGCATGCGCGCGCCCGATACCGCCTCGTAGCAATCCATGAGGTCTTCACGTTCGCGGAAGGCATACAGGAAGACGGCCATGGCGCCAACGTCCAGGGCATGCGAACCCAGCGACATCAGGTGATTGAGCAAACGCGTGATCTCGTCGAACATGACGCGAATATATTGCGCGCGCAGCGGCGCCTGTATGCCCAGCAACTTTTCGACCGCCAGCACATAGGCGTGCTCGTTGCACATCATGGAGACATAATCCAGCCTATCCATGTAGGGCAGCGCCTGCAGAAAGGTTTTGTGCTCGGCCAGCTTCTCGGTGGCCCGATGCAAGAGCCCGATATGCGGATCGGCGCGCTGGATGACCTCGCCGTCCAGTTCAAGCACCAGGCGCAACACGCCGTGGGCGGCCGGATGCTGGGGCCCGAAGTTCAGTGTGTAATTCTTGATTTCAGCCATGTTCTAGCGCCCTGCTCCGTAGCCGTCCTCGCGCACAACGCGGGGAGTGATGACACGAGGTTCGATGGTAACGGGCTGGTACACAACCCGTTGCTGCTCGGTGTCGTAACGCATTTCGACGTTGCCGCTGAGCGGGAAATCCTTGCGGAAAGGATGGCCGATGAAGCCGTAATCGGTCAGAATGCGGCGCAGATCGGGATGCCCATCGAACACAATGCCGAACAGGTCGAATGCTTCGCGCTCGTACCAATTGACGGCCGGCCAGACATCGACCAGCGAGGCAATCACCGGAAATTCGTCGTTCGGCACGTAAACACGTACGCGCAGGCGCCAGTTGTGCTGCACCGAGAGCAGGTGCAGCACAACGGCGAACCGTTGTGCATGCAGGCTGGGATCGAACGCCAGCGTAGGCGCCCCCCAACCGGAATAATCGATGCCGCAAAGATCGATACATGTATCAAAACCCAGTGTTTCATTGTCGCGCAGGACAGTACAGGCGTCGATCCAGTTCTTGGCGTTGATCTCGAGCGTGAGTTCGTCGTAGGCAAGCTTGAGCGAAGCGGTTTCGCCGAAGGTCGCCAGCAGATTGTGTTGTAGCGTTTCGAGCCGGGTCATAGTGTGTTCAGCTTAATGATCGAGCAGACCGACAGGCCTAGCGCGCAATGGTGTTGGTGAGGCGAATCTTGTTCTGCATCTGTAACAGCCCATAGACCAGTGCTTCGGCCGTGGGCGGACAACCCGGAACGTAGACATCCACCGGGACGATGCGGTCACAGCCTCGCACCACCGAATAAGAGTAATGGTAATAACCACCGCCGTTCGCACAGGAGCCCATGGAAACGACCCAGCGCGGCTCGGCCATCTGGTCGTATACCTTGCGCAGCGCCGGCGCCATCTTGTTGCACAGCGTGCCGGCAACAATCATGAGATCCGATTGACGAGGACTGGGGCGAAAAATGATGCCGAACTGGTCAAGGTCGTAGCGGGCTGCGCCTGCATGCATCATCTCAACCGCACAGCATGCCAGGCCAAATGTCATGGGCCACAAAGACCCTGTCTTGGCCCAGTTCAGGAACTTGTCCGCACTGGTGGTTATAAAACCCTCTTTCATAATGCCGTCGATAGCCATAATATTGCCTGTTTAAGCTGCCATACCAGGGGTGGCCTGTGCCACGCTTCCTGGCCGCCGGGTCGGAAACCGAATAAAGGCGGACACGCCGCCTTGATTATTCCCAGTCCAGCGCGCCTTTCTTCCATTCGTAGATAAAGCCTACGGTAAGAATGGCGAGAAATACAAGAACCGTCCAGAAACCTACCAAACCTACCGTGCCGTTGGCGATGGCCCACGGAAACAGGAAGGCGATTTCCAGATCGAACATAATGAACAGGATTGCCACAAGGTAATAGCGCACATCGAACTTCATGCGCGAGTCGCCAAACGCCTCAAAACCGCATTCATACTGTGACAGTTTTTCTGCGTAGGGCCGGTGCGGACCCAGGACGCGCCCAGCGCCCAGCAAGGCCAAGCCTATGGCCGTGGCAACAATGATGAAGAGCAGAACGGGAAAGTACTGTTGCAGGTTCATGCAAAGCATCCAATCACAATGAGTAAACTCTAGGATTGTAGCATTTTGATAGCGTCATTCTGCTGAATAACCCCGCACCCTAATTGCCGACCCGGTCAGGTATCTTGGGGGTTTTCACGCGGGGTTCCATTTCGTTCGGGGCGAGTATCTGAACATAGATCTCGCCCTCCTTGATCATACCCAATTCCCCGCGCGCGCGCTCTTCGACGGCAGCAGTACCCGTCTTCAGATCCTGGACCTCGGCCTGAAGCGCATTGTTACGCGCCAGCAGCGCCTCGTTGGTTTCTTGCCGGGCCGTGACCTTGCGCTGCATTTCCTGGACGCGCAACCACCCATCCTTGCCCCACCACAGCGGGTACTGAATGATGGCGGTAAGCAGCACCAGGACTATGAATAGCAGTCGCATAGTTCAGAAACAAACAGCCCGGCAGCAGCCGGGCTGGCGCATTAACGCAGGTTGTAGAAGGCGTCGCGGCCGGGATAGGTGGCCACTTCGGCGAGCTCTTCTTCGATACGCAGCAACTGATTGTACTTGGCCATGCGGTCGGAGCGCGACAGCGAGCCCGTCTTGATTTGCATGGCATTGGTCGCCACGGCAATGTCAGCAATGGTGGAGTCTTCGGTTTCGCCAGAGCGGTGCGAAATGACAGCCGTATACCCTGCACGCTTGGCCATTTCGATGGCGGCGAAGGTTTCGGTCAGCGTGCCGATCTGGTTGATCTTGATCAGAATGGAGTTTGCCACGCCTTCGTCTATGCCCTTGCGCAGGATGGCGGTATTGGTGACGAACAGGTCGTCGCCCACCAACTGCACCTTCTTGCCCAGTTGGTCGGTAAGCGTCTTCCAGCCCTCCCAGTCGTTCTCGGCCATGCCGTCCTCGATGGAGATAATGGGATACTTGTCGCACCAGCTGGCAAGCAGGTTGGTGAAGTCCTGGGAAGACAAGGAAATATTGCCCTCGCCCGCCAAATGGTACTGGCCATCACGGTAGAACTCGGAGCTGGCGCAATCCAGGCCCAAGGCAATCTGCGACCCCGCTTCGTAGCCGGCCTCGGTAATGGCCTGCAGGATCAATTGAATGGCCGCCTCGTGGTTGGCCACGTTGGGCGCGAAGCCGCCTTCGTCGCCCACGGCCGTAGACATGCCCTGTCCGTTGATGATCTTCTTGAGCGCGTGGAAAACTTCGGCACCCATGCGCAGCGACTCGCGAAAGCTGGTTGCGCCAATAGGCAGGATCATGAATTCCTGCAGATCCAGTGAGTTGTTCGCGTGCGCTCCGCCGTTGATGACATTCATCATGGGTACCGGCATCTGCAACGGGCCGCTGCCGCCGAAGTAGCGGTACAGCGACAGGCCAGAGTCGTCTGCGGCCGCACGGGCAACAGCCATGCTGGCAGCCAGCATGGCATTGGCGCCCAGGCGGCTCTTGGATTCAGTGCCATCCAGGTCGATCAGCGTGCGGTCAACGAAGGTTTGCTCCTGGGCATCCAGCCCCATGAGCGCTTCGGAGATTTCGGTGTTCAGGTTCTCTACCGCACGGAGCACACCCTTGCCAAGGTAACGCGATGCGTCGCCATCGCGCAGCTCGATTGCTTCGCGCGAGCCGGTGGATGCGCCCGAGGGAACGGACGCGCGGCCCATTGCGCCTGATTCCAGCAAAACGTCGCACTCGACAGTGGGGTTGCCGCGGGAATCAAGAATTTCGCGTCCAATGATATCTACGATTGCACTCATAATGTTTGACTATCCTGCCTGAATGTATAGGGAATGGGCCAGAAAACCTGCTTGCCTGCCAGCGGCGCGCGGGCCACGGCAAGCCTGAACGCCCGATTGTACCTGCGCCAGGGTTCAGGCAGCGTATACCGTGCATAGAATACCGGACATTTTAGGTCAAGGGTTCTCGCATGCGCAATTCTAGGGTATGCAACATGTCAGTAAGCGTCTGTGTCTGTTCGGCAGAAAAGTCGCCAAATGCGCGCTCGATGAAGGCAGTGCGAAGGGGCAGCGTATCCTCCACGCGTCCGCGTCCCGCGTCGGTAAGCGCCACATTGGTAAGCCTGTTGTCCGCGGCATCCGTATGGCGCTCCACCAGGCCTTCGAGCTCGATCGCCTTGATTTGTCGCGTGAGCGCCGCGGGATCCACACGCAGCATGCAAGCCAGTTGCTTTTGCGAGGTTTCCCCGAACTGGTAAAGATTGAGCAGAATGCGCCAGCGCGGCATCGAATAGCCTATGCTGGTCTCGAAGGCCGTCATCATGGCGCGATAAGTGCGCCCCAGTTGCTGCATCGCGATGACATGAGGTGTATCACCCATTGTTTTGGTCCCCAGTTTGTTCTGAAGCAGCGGCGGACGAGGGATGCGGCACGACGCGCGACAAATGAATGGTCGGCACGCGGTATACCCAGCACAATCCTACGAAAGCGATCAGCAATACCGACGCCAGCCCCATGTGCACCGCGTCGACCAGCGACACCCTGGCCTGCTCGATAAACGCACCGCCGTAGAGGCCAACGCGCTGCATCGCGGCGATAAAGTCGCTTTGAATGGCCTGATTGACCAGCACCTGCGGATCCTGGAGCAAAGACAGCCATGCCGTCCCCTGCCCTTCCGGCACCGCCTTCTCCACACCCGCAACATAATAATGCCCCACGAGCGCGCCGACGATCGCCGTGCCCAGCATGCCGCCTATCATGCGCACCGACTGCAACATTGCCGTGGAGATTCCCAGCAAAGACCGGCCCGCGGTTTCCTGGGCGAAGACCGTCAGATTGGGCATGACAAACCCAAGGCCCAGTCCGGCCATGACCATGTACCCGAACACCAGCAGACGGCTGGTGTCGCGATCCATCAGCGCCATCCCGATACTGGCAAGCACCAGCAGCGCGTAACCTGCATAAAGCATGTGGTTGGGATGTGAGAGTTTCACAATGATGCGCGCATTGACCACGCTGCCCACCGTCACGCAGACCACCATGGGCGTGATAAGCAGCCCGACTTCCTGCGGAGACAATCCAAAGCCGCCCTGGAGCAACAGCGGAACATAAAACAACAGGGCGAACATGATAAAACCGATAAACAAAGAAAGGCAGAACAGCGCCGCCAGGCTTTTATTGTGAAACATCTCCAGCGGCAGCAGAGGATGCGGGCATCTTTTCTCCCAGTGGTACAGGCCAGTAAAAACAAGCACTGTCAGGCCACCTAATGCGAACATGCCAAGGCTTGCACCCTGCTGAGGCAGGAACTGCACAAAAAACTGCAAGCTGCCCAGGCCAAGGGCCAACAGCACCGCGCCCTGCCAATCCAGGCGAATATTGCTGGCCTTGATATGGCGAATACGCGGCAAATATCGCCACAGAAAATACAGACTGACCAGCCCGAGCGGCAGGTTCACAAAGAATACTGAGCGCCAGCCAACTTGTTGCGTAAGAATACCGCCAAGCGTGGGCCCAAAACCATTGGCAATCCCAAATGCGGCCGACAACAGCATTTGCCAGCGCAGCCTTGTGTGGGAATCAGGAAACAGATCCGGTACGCAGGCAAATGCAGTCCCCACCAGCATGCCGCCGCCCACGCCCTGCAGGGCGCGCGCCAGTACAAGCTGGAACATGGAGTTGGACAGGCCGCAAAATACTGACGCGCAGATAAAAACGATGACGGATGCCAAGACGAAGGGCTTGCGCCCGTAATAATCGCCAAGGCGTCCAAACACGGGCACGGTAATGACAGACGCAAGAAGATAAGCCGTGGCCACCCAGGCGTAATACTCAAAGCCGTTGAGCTCGGCGACCACGGTCGGCAGCGCCGTGCCGACAACGGTCTGGTCCACCGCCACCATCATGGTGACAAAGCATAGCCCCAACATGGCCAGCAGCGACTGCCGGACAGTCAGCACCCGTCCCGAATCGCCCAGACCAGGCTCAGCCCGAACGGATGCGGACTGATCGGAAGAGGCTGTTCCGGTGGAGGAGGAATGCGAAAGGGGTCGGGAAGCCATTAAATCTTTGGATGAGTCAATAATTGCCTTATCAATAGTCTAACGCATGCATCAACATCCGACAATCCCTTCGCCGTCCAGCGGCCACAAAACACGAGGTCTCTGTCCGGGACAGAGACCTGGGGAAAAACCTGTACGCCCGCACGGGCCCGGCGCGATTGTGTTGCGCGCCTGACGCACGAATCAGGTGCTGACGATAGCCGCCTGTTTACGCCTGGCCTGATGTGCAATGGCTGCACGGATGTAGCTGGAAAACAGCGGGTGGCCGTCGCGCGGCGTGGAGGTGAACTCCGGATGGAACTGCACGCCCATGAACCAGGGGTGATCCGGCAACTCCATGATCTCGGGCAGGTTTTCGGTAGGCGTGCGCGCACTGATCACCATGCCGGCTTCTTCGAGGCGCGACACATACACATTATTGACCTCATAGCGATGGCGATGGCGTTCGTTGACTTCGCTGCCATAGATCTCGTGCGCCCGCGACTCGGCCTTGACGGGACAGCGCTGCGCGCCCTTGCGCATGGTGCCGCCCAAATCTGAACTCTGGTCGCGTTTTTCGATGCGGCCCTCGCGATCCTGCCATTCGGTAATCAATGCAACGACCGGGTGCGGCGCGGAGGGATCGAATTCTGTGCTGTTGGCGCCCCCTAGCCCGGCCACATGTCGGGCAAATTCGACCACCGCCAGCTGCATGCCCAGACAGATGCCCAGGTATGGCACGCCATGCTCGCGGGCATAGCGTATGGCTTTGATCTTGCCTTCTGTGCCGCGCTTGCCAAAACCGCCCGGCACCAGAATGGCATCGAGGTCTTTCAGGCAATCGGTGCCTTCGGCGTCGATCTGCTCGGAATCCAGGTATTCAATGGACACGTGCGAGCGGGTGTGAATGCCGGCATGGACCAGCGCTTCGCTGAGCGACTTGTAGGATTCGGTGAGGTCCACATACTTGCCAACCATGCCAATGCGAACCTGATGCTGGGGATGGTCGATGGCATCGACCAGCCTGTCCCAGAGCGACAGGTCGGCAGGCGGTGGCGACAGCGCCAGCGCGTCGCACACGAGATTGTCCAGCCCCTGGCGGTGCAGCATGGCGGGAATCTGATAAATGGAGTCGGCATCCCACACTGAAATGACAGCATCCAGCGGCACATTCGAGAACAGTGAAATCTTGGCGCGCTCGTCGTCGGGTACCGGCCGGTCGGCACGGCACAGCAAGGCATTGGGATAGATCCCGATCTCGCGCAACTTTTGGACCGAATGCTGCGTAGGCTTGGTCTTGAGCTCTCCGGCCGAGGCAATGAAAGGCACCAGCGTCAGGTGCACAAAGGCAGCGTTGTTGCGCCCCAGGCGCAAACTCATCTGGCGAACCGCTTCGAGAAAAGGCAGCGATTCGATATCGCCGACTGTACCGCCGATTTCGACAATGGCGACATCGGCGGCGCCTTCCCAGGCGGCCTTCGCGCCGCGTGCAATGAAATCCTGGATTTCGTTGGTGATATGAGGGATGACCTGCACCGTCTTGCCGAGATAATCGCCGCGACGCTCTTTGCGCAGCACCGATTCGTAGATCTGGCCAGTGGTGAAATTGTTGACCTTGCGCATCTTGGTAGACACAAAACGCTCGTAGTGGCCAAGATCAAGGTCGGTTTCGGCGCCATCTTCAGTGACGAATACCTCGCCATGCTGAAAGGGGCTCATGGTGCCGGGATCAACGTTGATATAGGGATCCAGCTTGAGCATGGTGACGCGCAAGCCCCGCGATTCCAGGATGGCAGCCAGGGAAGCAGCGGCTATGCCCTTACCCAGGGAGGATACGACACCCCCCGTGACAAATACATATTTGGTCATTATGAAACATACCCGGGGTGACCGGGCAGTAGCGGGAAATTTGGATTATAGCCCGAGCACATGCCCGGGCTGGATTTACAAAAAGATATACATCAGATCAGTTGCGTGCGCGCCACCAACCAGTCCAGCGCCGCCCCGTCAAGCAATGGTGAAAGGCGTTGCTTGACGTGCTGGTGATAATCATTGAGCCAGCCGCGCTCGGCATCGGTCAGCAGGGCCATCTCGATGCAGCGCGTGTCAATGGGGCACAGCGTCAAGGTTTCGAAACGGAGGAACTCACCAAATTCGGTTTCCATGGCGGGAACGGCCAGCACCAGATTTTCTATCCGGATTCCCCACTTGCCCGGCCGGTACAGGCCGGGCTCGTTGGACGTGATCATGCCTGGCTGCATGGCCATGTCCGGATTCTGTCTGCTGCGGTAAGAGATGGATTGCGGGCCTTCGTGCACATTCAGAAAATATCCCACGCCATGCCCCGTACCATGGCCGAACTCGCCACCCATGCGCCAGATGGGCGCCCGTGCCAGCGGATCCAGCATGGGGGCTGGGATTCCACGCGGAAACACCGCCTCGGAAAGGGCAATCATGCCCTTCAGCACCGCTGTGTAGTCTCGCCGCTGCGCCTCGGTAGGTTCGCCCACCGGCACAACGCGCGTGATATCCGTGGTGCCGCCTGGATACTGACCGCCGGAATCGATAAGCAGCAGGCCGTCGCCTTCGATCACGGCGTGCGCCGCATCGGTCGCGTGATAGTGGGGCATCGCGCCATTGGCATTGAATGCCGCAATCGTGCCAAAGCTGGTCGTCACAAACCCGGGCTGCAGCGCGCGCGCGGCACAGATTTTTTCGTCTATCGTGAGCTCGGTAATACGTTCTTTGCCCAACGCGGCCTCGAACCAGGCAAAGAACTCGCACAACGCAGCGCCATCACGCGCCATGGCCTGTCGCACGTTGTCGATTTCGCCCTGGTTCTTCCGCGACTTGAGCAACTGCGAAGGGTTTACGCCTTCGACCTTGTCAACAAACGCCGCTGCGGACAGCGTACCGACGGTGACGCGGGCGGGATCGAACAGCAAGGTCTGCCCTTCGGGCAGGCAGGCCAGCGCGCCGGCCGCCTCCGCATAAGGCTGCACCTGAATGCCATCCGCCCCCAGCCTGGCCACCAGCGCATCGTCGAGCTTGCCGGGCGCCACGAACAAGGTGGCCTCGTCCGGGCCCAACAGCGCAAACGCCAGAAACACAGGATTATGCGGCACATCACTGCCGCGCAAGTTGAACAGCCAGGCAATGTCATCAAGGGTGGAAAGCCAGTGCCATTGCGCGCCGTGAGACGCCATGGCCGCGCGGACCTGAGCCAGATTGTCGGCGCGCGTACGACATGCGAAAGGCGGCAGATGCTCGTACACCGGCTCGCTGGGCAAGGCCGGACGCGCCGCCCAGACATCATCGAGCACATCCAGGTCGGTCACCAGCGTGATGCCCTGCGCCGACAATACCTCCGACCACTGCCGATGCGCCTGAACCGCCATCACGCTGCCATCCACCGTGACGCGCGACCCTCGCGGCAATTGCGACGCCAGCCACTTTGCCGGTTCGGGCACCTCGGGCGCGCCTGACCGCATCGTGACGATGCCCGTGCCCGCCAGATCGCCATCAGCCTGCTCCCAATAACGGCTATCCGTCCAGAGGCCGGCAAAATCCCCGGTCACGACCAGCGTTCCCGCCGATCCGCCAAACCCGCTCAGCCACGCCCTGCCCTGCCAATGCTCAGGCAAATACTCGGACAAATGAGGATCAGAGGAAAGAACAATGCAGGCGTGCAGGCCGCGATTCGCCATGGCTGCGCGCAAGGCCTGCAAGCGCTCTGGAACAGGGGTAGAAGACACAAATAGTTTCCTCAAAAGCAGGACGCCTGCGTTGGCAGGCGTCCGGTCTGGCGCAAGGCCGGGTTGTATGGCCCCGACAATGGGGCCCGCCTGATCAGCTTACTGCCGAAACATCCAGCTTAGCCAGCGTCTTGGCCTTGATTTCATCGACCGTGACATCCGGCGCCAGCTCAAGCAGCTTCAAGCCATCATCCGTGACTTTCATCACACCCAGGTCGGTAATGATCAGGTCGACCACGCCCACGCCTGTCAGCGGCAGCGTGCACTCGGGCAGCAGCTTGATGTCTTCAGTACCATCTTTCTTGCGGGCCACGTGCTCCATCAGGATCACCACCTTGCCGACACCGGCCACCAGATCCATCGCACCGCCCATGCCCTTGATCATCTTGCCGGGAATCATCCAGTTGGCCAGATCGCCTTTTTCGGACACCTGCATGGCGCCGAGGATAGCCAGGTTGATCTTGCCGCCACGGATCATGGCAAAAGAGTCAGCAGAGGCAAAAATGGACGAGCCGGGCAGTGTAGTGACTGTTTGCTTGCCCGCGTTGATCAGATCGGCGTCGATTTTTTCTTCGGTGGGAAACGGACCGATTCCGAGCAGGCCATTCTCGGATTGCAGCCAGACTTCCATGCCTTCAGGCACATGGTTGGCCACCAGGGTGGGCAAGCCAATGCCCAGGTTCACATAAAAACCGTCTTGCAGCTCGCGCGCGGCGCGTGCCGCCATTTGTTCACGATTCCAGGCCATGTTCAAGCTCCTTGCGCATTACGTACAGTGCGTTGCTCTATGCGTTTTTCGGGATTTGCATTTACCACGATGCGATGCACGTATATACCGGGCAGATGCACCTGATCGGGATCCAGCGCCCCCGTGTCAACGACCTCTTCGACCTCGACAACCGTGATCTTGCCAGCCATTGCGACGTTGGGGTTGAAGTTGCGCGCAGTCATGCGAAACACCAGATTGCCGCTGCGATCCGCCTTCCAGGCCTTGACCAGGGACACATCAGGCACAATGGCGCGCTCCATGACGTACTGGTGACCGTCGAACTCGCGCACCTCCTTGCCGTCTGCGACGATGGTGCCCACCCCGGTGCGCGTGAAAAAGGCGGGGATGCCTGCGCCGCCGGCACGCAGCTTCTCGGCCAGGGTGCCTTGGGGCGTGAACTCAAGCTCCAGTTCGCCCGCCAGATACTGCCGTTCAAATTCCTTGTTTTCACCCACATACGACGCGATCATCTTCTTGATCTGGCGCGTGCTCAGGAGTTGCCCTAGTCCGAATCCATCGACGCCGGCGTTATTGCTGACGCAGGTCAGGTTCTGAACGTTGGAATCGCGCAGGGCGGCGATCAACGCTTCGGGTATCCCACACAGACCGAAGCCGCCAACCGCAATGGTCTGCCCATCTGCGACGACGCCTTTGAGCGCCTCTTCAGCGCTTGCGTAGACTTTATCCATAAATCAGTCCTTTAGTTTCTGAAACCATATTTCAGGGCATACGGCCATCATCCGCCATGCCCTATCGGATACAACAAAACAAAAAAGCATGCCCGCCACGCGCACAGCCCGGCCTGTGCCAGCGCCCTGCATGGATGCAATCATTGTACGATCTGAAACAACGCATCGTCGGCATTCCCTTTTGCTTCAGTCTGAATGCAGCGAGGACAACAGCGCGATCTCGGCGGCCTCCCAGGGTGCGGGCCGTTGCGACACAGCGTCTACGCCGACAACAATGTAGCGTCCCTTGGCATAAGGCACCCCCGGCTCGCCCTCGCGTTCGATCACTGCGCTGAACTCCAGGCTGCTGCGCCCAACCCGGGTGAGCGTCTGCAGCACAATGGCCGTTGCCGGATAATGCAAGGGCCGGATGAAGTCGCAGGAAGTATGCGCCAGCACAAATGTTTTTCCTGCCTGCGTGATTGCCTGAGCCTGCTCAAGCAGTTGCATGCGTGCTTCTTCAAAAAAACGGAAGTACACCGTATTGTTGACGTGATTGAGCGCGTCGAGATCGCCCCATCGCACTGGCATGACATGGCGGGAAACAGATCCTGCTGACGGGGGGCGTGAGGAAGCGTCGACTTCGTGCATCGGCCAGTACCTTTATTATGACGCGCTATTGCAGCGTTGATTTGGCGTTGATCGGGAAAGTATACCGTGCGTTCAGCGTCAAATTCGGGCCCGGATCTTGCTGGCCTCTAGACTGCAATACAATTGAACGAAACTACGGGGGCTGCGAGCCCGGGTATAAGGACAAATTACATATAGAACGGGAGAGTTTCATAACATGGCTGAACGCGAATCGATGGAATATGACGTCGTCGTGGTTGGAGGCGGGCCAGCGGGCCTGGCTGCAGCGATACGGCTCAAGCAGCTTGCCGCAAAGCGTGAACAGGAACTCAGCGTCTGCGTTCTGGAAAAAGGCGCCGAAATAGGCGCCCACATTCTTTCTGGCGCGGTGATGGACACGCGCGCGCTGACAGAGCTGATCCCAGACTGGAAAGAAAAAGGCGCGCCACTGGAAACTGCCGTCACGGAAGACAAATTTCTCTTTCTCACCGAAAAGGGCGCCCGCGCCACCCCAAACTGGCTGTTGCCTGCCTGCTTCCAGAACCACGGCAACTACATCGTCCGCCTCGGCTATGTCGTGCGATGGCTCGGCGAACAGGCCGAAGCCCTGGGCGTTGATATCTTTCCCGGCTTTGCCGCAGTTGAAGTGCTGTATACGGACGATGGCGCCGTCAAGGGCGTGGCAACCGGCGACATGGGCGTTGCGCGCGACGGCAGCCACACAGAGCATTACCAGCCCGGCATGGAGCTTCATGCCCGCTACACGATATTCTCCGAAGGCTCCCGCGGACAACTGGGGCGTCAGTTAATCGAGCGCTACAAGCTGGACGCCGACTGTGACCCGCAAAGCTACGGCATAGGCATCAAGGAGCTCTGGGAGGTCGACCCCTCCCAGTCCCAGCCTGGCTTGGTCGTCCACACCGCCGGGTGGCCGCTGGACGCCGACACCTACGGCGGTTCTTTTCTTTATCACCTTCAAGACAATCTCGTGATGGTAGGCCTGGTGGTGGGGCTGGACTACGCCAACCCCTGGCTTTCCCCCTTTGATGAGTTCCAGCGCTACAAGACTCACCCCGCCATTCGCCCCACCTTTGAAGGCGGCAAGCGCATCGCCTACGGCGCGCGTTCGCTCACGGCAGGCGGCCTGCTGTCCCTGCCCAAACTCGCCTTCCCGGGCGGCGTCATGGTCGGTTGCGAAGCGGGTTTCCTGAACGCTTCGCGCATCAAGGGCAGCCATTCAGCCATTAAAACGGGCGCGCTGGCCGCCGAGGCCGCCTTCGATGCCCTGGTCGCAGGCCGCAGCCATGATGAACTCACCGCCTACCCTGAGGCATTCAAATCGTCCTGGCTGTACGTAGAACTGAACAAATCCCGTAATTTCAAGCAATGGTTCAAAAAAGGCCGAACCATCGCCACACTGATGACTGGCATCGAGCAGTGGCTGCTCAAAGGCAACATACCGTGGACCTTGCGCCACAGCAAGCCGGATCACGCCTGTCTACAGCCGGCTTCTGAATGTACACGCATTGAGTACCCCAAGCCGGACGGCAAACTCACCTTCGACCGGCTCAGTTCTGTATTCATCTCGAACACCAATCACGAAGAAAACGAGCCGGTGCACCTGACGCTCAAAGACGCTTCCGTGCCGGTTGACATCAATCTGGCCAAATACGCGGGCCCCGAATCCCGCTACTGCCCGGCGGGCGTCTACGAATTTGTCAAGACCGAAGACGGCAAGGATCGCCTGCAGATCAATGCCCAGAATTGCGTGCACTGTAAAACCTGTGACATCAAGGACCCCACGCAGAACATCGTGTGGGTGGCTCCACAAGGCGGCGAAGGGCCTGTCTACAACGGCCTGTAGGCGCCCGCAGCGAGGGATCGCCATCGTTCGGCTGCGCGCAACACGCGCGCAGCCTCACATCCGCCTAAAATGGCCACATTGCCATTGAACGATGAGGCCATGTCACGGTTTTCGTTTCTCCTGCGCCTTCCCGTCATTGTCGGTCTGGCCCATCTCTATGTCGCCCTCAGGCTTGTGCCGGCTGCGCCGACGCTCGCCAGCCGTTGGGTCGTGGCGGCCGCTATCCTGCTCATCTATCTGCTCATCATGGGTGGATTCCACACTCGCCGCGCAGTGGGCCGCACTCGCGGCGACCTGATGGCTTGGGCGGGCTTCCTGGCCCTGGGGTTCTTCGCGTGGCTGTTCGTGTTGTGCTTGCTGCGCGAACTGTTTCTCGCCGCCATCGCCGTCGCGCAGCTATCGGGTCTTGCCGAACTGGCGCAGGCCAGCAGCAGGGAGCTTGCCTCTGACCCTGTCAATGCCGCATCACTGCCCGCCTTGCTGCGGACGGGTATGGTCCACATGTTCAACAGCTCAGCCACCCTCAGCGCGATTGCCGTCATCATGCTCGCCCTGGCCGCCGTGCTGCTTGGCCTGTTCAACAGCCGGCGCACCGCAGAAGTCGTACGCGTGGATGTTCCGCTGGCCGGATTGCCACCCCAATTTGATGGCTATACGATCGCACAATTAAGCGACGTGCATGTAGGGCCGACAATCAAGCGGGGCTATGTACAGGCGATCGTCGACAGAACAAATGCGCTGCAGGCAGACGCCATCGTCCTCACAGGCGATCTCATTGATGGCAGCGTCGAGCGCCTCTGGGACGACGTGACGCCGCTGGGGCAACTCAAGGCTCGCGATGGCGTGTTTGCCGTGACTGGCAATCATGAGTATTACTCTGGCGCCCAGCTCTGGGTAGACGCCTTCCGGCGCCTGGGCATGACAGTGCTGATGAACGAACATCGTGTCATCGCACGCGGGGAGGCAACCCTGCTGATGGCAGGCGTTACTGACTACGGTGCCGGCGCCTTTGACCGCAATCAGGCCAGCGACCCCGCCGCAGCACTGGGCGGCGCCTCCACCGACACAGGCACGCGCATACTGCTTGCCCACCAACCCCGCAGCGCGCCGGCCGCCGCCGCAGCCGGTTTCGATTTGCAGCTATCCGGCCATACCCACGGCGGCCAGTTCTGGCCCTGGAAGTATTTTGTTCCAATCCAGCAACCTTTTGTCGCAGGGCTGCACCGTCAGGGCAAGATGATGGTCTACGTCAGCCGCGGCACCGGCTATTGGGGGCCGCCCATGCGTATCGGCGCACGTTCGGAAATCACACTGCTGCAACTGCGATGCGCATGACGGCCTGTCTGCGCCCGCCCTCCCCGCTCAGATGGCTCCCAAAACACGCTGGTTAATCCCTAATTACCCCGTTAGAGGATTTTGTTCTAATTGGATGCTATTTGTTTATAAAGTTACAAAATCAACTGGAGGTATCAATGCGCGCTTTCAAATGGGTGGCTGCGACCGCGCTCGCCGTCGCAACCGTAATTTCAGCGCCGGTCTCGGCCAAACAACAATTCATCAACATTCTCACCGGAGGCCAGAGTGGTGTGTACTACCCACTCGGCGTGGCCCTCTCGCAGGTATACGCCAAGCATATTCCCGACGTCAAAGCGACAGCGCAAGTCACGAAGGCTTCGGCGGAGAACATGAATCTGTTGCAGGCGGGCCGCGGCGAACTGGCCCTGGCGCTGGCCGATACGGTGTCTGATGCGTGGAATGGCTCAGTCGAAGCAGGCTTTCCCAAGAAACTCGATAAACTGCGCGGACTGTCCGGCACTTATAACAACTATGTACAGATTGTCGCCAGTGCGGATTCCGGCATCAAGTCACTGGACGACCTGAAAGGCAAGCGCATCTCGGTCGGCGCCGCGCGTTCGGGCACTGAGCTGAATGCCCGGGCCATTTTCAAGGCCGCCGGCATCTCCTATGATGACCTGGCCAAGGTCGAATACCTGCCTTTTGGCGAATCCGTCGAACTCATGAAGAACCGCCAGTTGGACGCCACGCTGCAATCGGCCGGGCTGGGCGTCTCCTCTATTCGTGACCTTGCAACGTCAGTTCCCATTACCGTCATCTCGGTGCCTGCCGATGTGATCGCCAAGATCGGCGATGCGGCCTATCAACCCGCCGTCATACCCGCCAACACCTACGATGGCCAAGACGCCGATGTGCCGACCGCCGCAATCCCGAACTTCCTGGTCACGCAGTCCGATGTTCCGGACGATCTGGCTTATCAGATGACCAAGGTGCTATATGAAAACCTCGACACCCTGTATGCGGCGCACAATGCGGCCAAGGCAATCAAACTAGAGAATGCCGTCAAGGGCATGCCCGTTCCTCTGCACCCGGGTGCGGAACGCTATTACCGCGAAGTCGGCATCATCAAGTAAGTCTGAGGCACAGCCCCCAATGAGCACACATGCAAATCAGCCCGAGGCGCTGCCTCGGGCCGTACTCTGGATCGCGGTCGTTTTTTCCTCCTTCCAGATCTACACGGCGGCGTTCAGCCCGCTTTCCAGCCAGGTGGTGCGCGCTATTCACGTCGGTTTCGTACTGCTCATGATTTTTGCGCTGACCTCCCGCGGCGGCACCCTTCGCCGCAACCTGGGCTGGCTCCTTGGGCTGACCGGATTTGCATTCAGCTTTTATCACTGGTTTTTTGAGTCGGACCTCACTGCTCGCGCCGGGCAAATGACCGATGCGGACATGGTGATAGGCATCGTCACATTGTTGCTTGTGTTTGAAGCCGCTCGCCGCATGATGGGCTGGGCCCTGCCCGTCATATGCGGCGTGTTCCTGGCCTACGGCCTGTTCGGCGAATTTCTGCCTGGCGCATTGGCGCATCGCGGCTATGGGTTTGATCAGATCATCAGTACGATGAGCTTTGGCACCGAGGGCATCTACGGCACGCCGACCTATGTGTCATCCACGTATATTTTCCTGTTTATTCTTTTTGGGGCCTTCCTCGAGCAAGCCGGAATGATAGGCCTGTTCAATGATTTTGCCATGGGTACGGTCGGCCATACTCGCGGCGGTCCCGCCAAAGTGGCGGTGATCAGCTCCGGGCTAATGGGTACCATCAATGGATCCGGCGTAGCCAATGTCGTCACCACAGGCCAGTTCACCATTCCGTTAATGAAACGATTTGGCTATTCATCGGCCTTTGCCGGCGGCGTGGAGGCAACCTCCAGCATGGGTGGCCAGATCATGCCACCTGTCATGGGCGCGGTCGCCTTTATCATGGCCGAAACGCTGAACGTTCCCTATATTGAAGTCTGCAAAGCAGCCATCATTCCCGCCTTGCTGTATTTCACCACCGCGTTCTGGACGGTGCACCTGGAAGCCGGCCGCAAAAACCTGATGGGGCTGGCCAAGAAAGACTGCCCCAACCCGTGGACGGCAGTCCGTTTACGCTGGTACCTGCTGCTCCCGCTGATTGGTCTGGTGACACTGCTGTTCTCAGGCTATACACCGCTGTTTTCTGGCACGGTTGGCCTGGGGCTGACCGTAATCCTGATCTTCGGCGCAGCGCTCATGTCCAATGTCAGCCACACGGCCCTGCGGTATCTGTTCTGGCTTTTGCTGGCCTTTGCCTGCGCCGGTTTTATCGAGTTTGGCGTCATCACGTTTTTCGTCATCACAGCCGTGCTGATCGCCGCGCTGCGCCTGTTGCGGACAGGCCGTGATGCGCGAGCGCTAGCCTTTCAGGCACTGGCGGACGGCGCCCGGCATGCCTTGCCCGTCGCCATTGCCTGCGCGCTCGTGGGCGTTATCATCGGCATCATCAATCTGACCGGTGTCGCCGCTGAGCTCGGCGGCTACATTATTGCGATCGGACAGGACAATCTGTTCCTTGCCCTGTTCCTGACTATGATCACCTGCCTGCTGCTGGGCATGGGCATCCCGACCATACCCAACTACATCATCACCAGTTCCCTGGCCGCGCCCATCCTGCTCAAGCTGGGCGTACCGCTCATCGTTTCGCACATGTTCGTGTTTTATTTCGGCATCATGGCCGATCTCACCCCGCCAGTCGCGCTTGCGGCGTTTGCTGCAGCGCCGATCGCACGGGAAGACGGCCTCAAGATCAGTATCCAGGCCTTGCGCGTGGCGGTGGCAGGGTTTGTTGTGCCCTACATGGCGGTGTACTCGCCAGCGCTGATGCTGCAAAGTGGCGATGTGCTGGACGTGGTGTACGTTGTCCTCAAGGCCCTGCTTGCCGTCGGATTGTGGGCCGCAGGCGTGACTGGCTTTCTCATCGGGCCTATGAGCTGGTTTGGGCGCCTGCTGGCGGTGGCTGCAGCCGCCCTGCTGATTACCGCTGCGCCCTTGACCGACGAGGTGGGTTTTGTGATCTGCGCAATGGTGATTGCCTGGCATGTCTGGCGTACACGCAGCATCAACCGAACCAGATCGGCCGCATGAGCGTGACCGCGCCTGTTTTCGGGGTATGCCTGGCTCTTGCCGCCGCCCCGCAGGTGCCACCTAGATTCGTGCCCGTACACCAGTTCACCCTGGCTTGGACGCACTCAATAGAAAAAGTCAGATGGGAAGAAGACTACCGTGTGCTGCCGCCGACGATTCCGGGCGGCAGTCCTACCCTGGTGGCAGGCAAAGCCCGAATCAGAGGATCGGGCGCCGGCATGGAGCCCCCGCCTGACGCAGTATTTCATGATGACTGGTACGAATATCAGCCTGAACGAGAGCCTCCACCCACGCTCAGGCTCACCCGCTCCATCTATACGGCTGATTTTGATTGGTGCATGAAAGGCACTTGCCTACCCATGTCAGCCATCATGCCCACTGACGGTGACATCACGCTGCTATACCCATGCAGCGCCCCATCCTGACCGCTGATACCGGCTTCGTTGCCAAACCCGGCCTGCGGAAACCAGGCGACCGGGCAGCAAATCCATAGCCGAGGATAAGGTTATGATGCACAAAACGACGCCCCGGGCCTGGCAATTACCAGCGAACGGGGCGTCGTTTTGTCATGGGACAGGCAGGCGGCCCCCAGGGACCGCCTGAGGCCTATCAACCTTCGCTGGCTGCCGCAGGACCTTGTGGTCCGCCCTGGGCTTCGATGCCGCCGATGGCTTTCATGGAAAGGCGCAGACGGCCTTTGTCGTCGGCCTCGATGACCTTGATGCGCACAACCTGGCCTACCTTGAGCACATCATTGATGTTGGCGATGCGATAGTTGGCAATCTCGGAGATATGCAGCAAGCCATCACGGCCAGGCAGGACCTGGACGATAGCGCCAAAATCCAGCAAGCGCAGAACCGGACCCTCGTACTCCTGGCCGACTTCGACATCTGCCGTGAGTTCCTTGATGCGGCGTTCCGCTTCGCGGGCCTTGTCGAGATCGGCACTGGAGATGGTGATGACACCATCGTCGCCGATATCGATCTGTGTGCCGGTTTCTTCGGTCAGTGCACGAATGGTTGCGCCACCCTTGCCGATGACATCACGGATTTTTTCGGGATTGATCTTGATGCTGAGCATGCGAGGCGCGAACTCGGACAGCTCGTTGCGCGAACCGTCCAGGGCTTCTTTCATCTTGCCCAATATGTGCAGGCGGCCTTCCTTGGCCTGGGCCAATGCAACCTGCATGATTTCCTTGGTGATGCCCTGGATCTTGATATCCATCTGCAAGGCAGTGATGCCCTGAATCGTGCCGGCTACCTTGAAGTCCATATCGCCGAGATGGTCCTCATCGCCCAGGATGTCCGTGAGCACGGCGAACTTGCCACCGTCCTTGATCAGACCCATGGCGACGCCGGCAACGTGATCCTTGATCGGTACACCGGCATCCATCATTGCAAGCGAACCACCGCACACGGACGCCATCGAGGACGAACCGTTGGATTCGGTGATCTCGGACACGATGCGAATGGTGTACTGGAAATCTTGCTGCTCGGGCAGCATGGAAATCAGTGCGCGCTTGGCCAGGCGGCCATGACCGATTTCGCGGCGCTTGGGGGCGCCGAAGCGGCCGGTTTCACCGGTGGCGAAGGGAGGCATGTTGTAGTGCATCATGAAGCGATCGCGGTGTTCGCCCATGATCGAGTCGATGATCTGTTCGTCTTGCTTGGTACCCAGGGTGGCAACCACCAGCGCCTGCGTTTCGCCACGCGTGAACAGCGCACTGCCGTGGGCCCGGGGCAACACGCCCAGACGAACGCTGATGGGGCGCACCGTGCGCGTATCGCGGCCGTCGATACGCGGCTCGCCGTTCAGGATCTGGCCACGCACGATTTGGGCCTCGAGATCGAACAGCATGTTGTCCACTTCGACGTTATCGGGTGCGGATTCGCCCTTGGCGGCCGCATGCTCGGCCAGGCGCGCTTTGACGCTGGCATAGACTTCGCGCAACTTGGCGGTGCGCGCCTGCTTTTCGCGAATCTGGTAGGCCTCTTGCAGGCTCTGCTGCGCGGCAGAAGTCACTGCCGTGGTGAGCGGCACGTTCTTGGCGGCGGGCTGCCAGTCCCATTCAGGCTTGCCGGCTTCGGCGACCAGGTCGTGAATGGCATTGATGGCGGCTTGCAGTTGCTCGTGACCGAACACGACTCCACCCAGCATGACGTCTTCGGACAGTTGCTTGGCTTCGGACTCGACCATCAGCACGGCAGCCTCGGTACCCGCCACAACCAGATCCATATCGGAGGACTTGAGCTGCGTGGAGGTAGGATTGAGCACGTATTGGCCATCAATGTATCCAACGCGTGCGGCGCCGATGGGGCCGTTGAACGGAATGCCCGAAATGGCCAGCGCGGCCGATGCGCCAATCATGGCGGCGATGTCGGGATCGACTTCGGGATTGACGGAAACGGTGTGGATGATGACCTGGACGTCGTTGTAAAAGCCTTCTGGGAACAGCGGGCGCAGCGGGCGGTCGATCAGGCGGCAGGTAAGGATTTCTTTTTCGGACGGCTTGCCTTCACGCTTGAAGAAACCGCCAGGAATACGCCCGGCGGCGTAGGTTTTTTCAACGTAGTCGACAGTAAGCGGGAAAAAATCCTGGCCCGGCTTGGGCGTTTTGGCCGCCACAACCGTTGCCAATATGACGGTATCGTCAATCGAAACCAGTACGGCGCCCGAGGCTTGGCGAGCAATCTCGCCGGTTTCCAGAACTACCGTGTGCTGACCGTACTGAAACGATTTGCTCACTTTATTAAACATTAGGGGATATCCTTACAATAAAAAAACCGTGTACACCGCGAGATTGGTCGCAGTGTGCACGGTTCCAACGCGGGGAGCCAGCCCCGGGTATCACTTACGCAGACCGAGCTTTTCGATGAGCGAACGGTACGAATCGGGATTGCGGCCCTTCAGGTAGTCGAGCAGTTTACGGCGACGGCTGACCATGCGCAGCAGGCCACGACGCGAGTGGTGGTCTTTCATGTGCGCCTTGAAGTGGCCAGTGAGCTCGTTGATGCGAGCCGTGAGCAACGCAACCTGGACTTCGGGAGAACCGGTATCGCCTTGGGCGCGTTGAAACTGCGCGACGATGTCAGACTTTTTGATGTCAGCAACAGACATTATTTTTAAACCTCTTTGACAAGCGACAGAGCCGAGGTGCCCTGACGTGGAGTGATTAACAAACTACAATTCATGAATGGTTTCTTCGAAAGCGGGCGTAAGCACCAAGGCGCGCCTGAGCTGCGAGGAAGTCAGCATTATACCGGAAAGACAGCTTTCCCGTATGCCTCGCAGCGCAAATATCGGGATGCCTGCCGTCTTGCCCCACCCTCATTGCAGGGTTGTCCGCTAGCGCTTGATCCGTCAAGCATGGAGCACATGATGAAAACGCACCGTCTTTACCGTTACCTTCGGCTGGCAGCGTGTGCTGCGGCGCTGGGCTTGCTGGGCGCCTGTGCCAATATGGCGGAAGTGCCGCCGGGTTCGGCGCTGTCAGCCGTAGAGGCAAAATGGGGGCAGCCCAACTTTGCCTGCGATGGGCCCGACGGCACGCGGCGCCTGGTCTGGACGCAGCAGCCCCTGGGGCAATATGCCTGGGGAACCAATGTAGACGCCGCCGGCAATATCGATCGCATCGAGCCCTTGCTCACGGATCAGCACTTCGAGAAACTGCGCACCGGCACGTGGACACAGGACCAGGTGCGCTGCGAATTCGGCCCCCCTGCAGAACGCAGCACAGTGGGGCTGCCCTCCAACACCCAGTTGGTATGGAGCTACCGCTACAGGCAATCAGGCGCCTGGAATTCGCTGATGTACGTGTACTTTGGCACCGATGGTCAACACGTTACACGCTTTCACCCGGGCCCCGATCTGTTGTTTGATCGCAACGACTTCTGGCTAATGTAAGCAGGGGCAGGCTTGAACCTGCCCACGCGTCAGGGCTTGTTGTCGCCGGGCGTGCCGGGCCTTGCGGTTGAATCAGTATCCGTACCGGGCCCAGCCTCCGGATTCGTCGGCGGCGTACCGAGCGGGTCAACGTGTCCGGCCAGGCCGGGAGACTGAAACGCGCGCGCATCGTCCATGGTGGGCTCCGTCGGATTTTCGGTCGCCTCGGCCATGCCTTGCCGCTGCCGGGTAAGCTCGCGCGCCCGACGCCAACGCCAGGCCATAATCACCCAGCCGGACAGGCCATAGATGACGAACAGGGCAAACAATACGATGGGTGGGTCGCTGGAAACAAAGATAAACGCGGCCACGACCACCAGAATGACCCAAAACGGCACACTGCGGCCAAGCGCAAAGGTCTTGCCGCTGTAGAAGGGCGCGTTGGACACCATGCAGACACCGGCATAGACCGTGAAGCAGAAGGCGATCCATGAAATGGTGCGTGGATCAAACAGCAACTTGTTGTCCACCGCAAGCCAGAGGAATCCCGCCACCAGCGCAGCGGCCGCAGGGCTGGGCAGCCCCTGAAAGAAGCGTTTGTCGACCACGCCAATATTGGTATTGAAACGCGCCAGCCGCAATGCTGCGCCCACAACGTAGACAAAGGCCGCGAGCCAGCCCCAGCGGCCAAGATCCTGCAATGCCCAAACGTACATGACCAGGGCCGGCGCAATCCCGAAGGAGGTCATGTCGGACATGGAGTCGTACTGTTCGCCAAAAGCGGATTGGGTATTGGTCAGGCGGGCAACCCGCCCATCCATGCCATCAAACACCATGGCAAGAAAGATGGCGATGGCAGCGACTTCGAAGCGGCCGTTCATTGCCTGCACGACGGCATAGAAGCCCGCGAAGAGATTGGCGGTGGTAAAGGCGTTGGGTAGCAGATAGATGCTGCGCCGGCGCCGGGTTTCGTCTGAGGACAGGCTGTCTGGCATAGGTTTACTCGTTAGGACCCGCGTCGAGAGGCAAAAGCTCGGCCAGAACCGTGCTGGTGGCCTGAACCTTGTCGCCTATCGCGACGCGCGGCCGTGATCCCAAAGGCAGGTACACGTCTACACGCGACCCGAAACGTATGAACCCGTAACGCTGTCCAGCATACAACTGATCGCCGGGCTTGGCATAGCAAAGTATGCGTTTGGCCACCAGCCCCGCCACCTGCACGGAGGTGACGACATGGCCCTGCGCAGTATGCAGAATCATGGCATTGCGTTCGTTTTCGAGCGAGGCCTTGTCCAGGGACGCGTTGAAAAACTGCCCCGCGAAATAGTTGATGGCCTGTACCGAGCCTTTGACCGGAGCGCGATTCGAATGCACATTGAACACATTCATGAACACACTGATCTTGATGGCGTCGCGCTCGGCGTAAGGATCGCGTACTTCTTCTACCGCAACGATGCGGCCATCGGCAGGTGACAGCACAATCCGCTCGCCGTCTGGCGCGCTACGCACCGGATCACGGAAAAACTGCAGAACAAAGATGGAAAGCAGCCAGAATGGTATGGACGCGAGCCCGGACCAGAAGCTGACAAGTATGGACACCAGGACAATGCCGGCCACAAAAGGCCAGCCTTCGCGGGCGATAATAGGGTGAGGATAAGAAGGTATATTCATCGTAAGACGAAGGATAACCGAAATAAAACGACCATCAGAACAAAAAGCGGCCCATTCAGCCAAATACCACCAGCGGCTTGCCGGCATGATACGGGTGTGGCATGACATGCACGTCCATACCGTACACCTGCCTCAGATTGGCTGGCGTCAGGGCCTTGTCGGGTGCATCGCAGGCAAATATCGTGCCGTCGGCAAGCAGAGCGATGCGGTCGCTCCAGAGCGCGGCCAGGTTGATATCATGCAGAATCAGCAGCACACCGATGCGCTCGAGGCGAGCCAGTTCGCTCACGGCCTTCAGCAAACCTTGCTGGTGCAGCGGATCAAGGCTGGCGGTGGGTTCGTCCAGCAACAGATAGCGGCCGTGCGGATCCTCGCTGCGCCCGGCGAGCACCTGCAGCATTACCCGGGCAAAATGCACCCGTTGCTGCTCGCCGCCGGACAACTCCAGATAGCGCCGATTCGCGAGATAAGCAACATCGGCTCTGGCCAGCGCCTGTTCGACCAGCGCATCGACCTGTATCGTGGCAAGCTCCGGGAAGGGATAGGCGCCCATAGCCACGACTTCGGCAACCTCAAGATCGAAGGCCAGGCCCGACCGTTGGGGCAGCATGGCTCGCGTGCGTGCCTGCTCCCCCGCACGCAATGCCTGCAGCCGCTTTCCATTGAGAAAGGGCTGCCCTCCTTCTGCGCCCTGCGGCAACCTGATTTCGCCAGCCAGCACTGACAGCAAGGTGGACTTGCCGGCGCCATTGGCGCCCAGCAGCGTGAGCAGTTCTCCGGGCTTGAGCACCAGCGAGGTGTTTTGCAGCACCATACGCTGGCCGCGCATGACATGGGCACCCAGGATCCCGATTGCATCACCGTCAGGCAAGTCCATAGACATCCTATACCGCCGCGCGGCCGCGCATCAGCAGCCAAAAGAAAAACGGACCGCCCACCAAACTGGTGACCAGGCCGATAGGCAGCTCAGCCGGGCTCACCAGCAACCGCGCGAGCCAGTCGGCCAGCGTCAGTACCAGCGCGCCACCAAGCACAGACGACGGCAGCAGAAACCGATGATGGGCCCCAAGCAACATGCGCATTAAATGCGGGACGACCAGACCAATGAAGCCGATGCCACCCGTTACCGCGACCAGCGGCCCTATGATGAGCGCAATCACGATGATCAGGCGACGCCGCACGAACCTCAGTTCGAACCCCAGGTGCGCAGCCTCGCGCTCGCCCAACAGCAAAGCATTGAGCACGCGCCACTGGCTGCAAAGATATGCCAGGAGCAACAGGGTCCACGGGCCTGTCCAGGCCAGCGTGCGCCAATCTGCGCCAGCCAGGCTACCCAGGCTCCAGAAGGTGAGATCGCGCAGTTGGGCATCGTTGGCCATATAGGTAAAAATGCCGATGCCGCTGGCGCACACGGTGTTGATGGCGATGCCAGCAAGCAGGATCCCGGCAACACCGGTATAGCGCCGACCTATCGCATAGGCGAGAAAGGTGGCCAGCAGGCTGCCTGCAAAAGCGGCGGCCGCGATTAGCAGAAATCCCCCCGATGCCATGACGATGGCTGACACCGCACCGAGGGCTGCGCCCGACGAAATACCGACCAGGCCGGGCTCGGCCAGCGGGTTGCGGAACAGCGCCTGGATCGCCGCGCCGGTAAGCGCCAGCGCAGCACCTGTAATTGAACTGAACAACACCCGTGGCAAACGAATATCGAGCAATACATTATGCAAAAGCTCGTCGCCCGGCAGCAAAGGCCCCAGGAGCAGTCGTGGAAAATCGAACCATGAAATCTGCACGGCGCCGCTGGCGCTGGCCGCCAGCATGGCCAGCAGCAAGCAGACAGCGAGCGCCAGCAGAACGGGTTGAGGTGGCAGCTTGCGCGAACCTGCGAACATAAGCCAGGCCGCTAACGGGCCGCATCCTTGAGTTGGGTGATGGCTTGCGCAACCCTGGGACCCATGCCGAGGATGAGCAAGTCATCCATGACGGCGATCCGCCCCTTGTGCGCCGCGGGTGTATTGGCCACGCCGGGCCTGTCCTTGAATGCTTCCAGCCCACCGCTTGCCTGCAGGGAGGTTGTGGTGATGACAATGAGATCAGGCTGCAAGGTAGCGAGACCTTCTGTGGAGACAGGCGTGTAACCTTTCTGAGCCGCAAGCGCGTTTTCGAGGCCGGCCAGCCGCAATACCGCATCTGCGGCAGTGTGTCCGCCCGCCCCCATGAAGGAGCCGGTACGGTTGACAAGCACGACCGTGCGCAGGGGAGGTGTTCGGCGGGCCTGCGCCTTGGCGATGTCGTCGCGCACACCGGCAATCAGGTTCTGGCCCTGCTGGGATACTTGCAGCGTATTGGCGATCTGCGCGATGCGCTCGAACAGGGAATCAAGCGTAGGGCCATCGGATACCGCCTGGACAGGAATGCCCAGTTGCGCAAGGCGCTCGATGGTCTTGGGCGGGCCGGCGTTTTCGGAGGCCAGGACGAGATCGGGCTTCATGGAGACGACGCCTTCGAGCGGCACGCTGCGGTAATAGCCGACGCGAGGTAGCTTTTGCGCGTTCTCGGGATAGAGACTGGACTCATCATCGGCCACGAGCACATCGCCTTGCCCCAAGGCATAGACGATTTCGGTGACGCTGCCACCCAGCGATACAACACGCTCGGGTGCGGCCCGAGCCGCACCCGAAAGCAGAACGATGCTGAGCGCTACCAGCAAACAACGCATATTCACGCCGCCAAGGGTTGCTGACAATAGCCGCAAAGCAGTTCGCGCCAGCTTGAGAGTTCGGGAATGCCTGGCTTGCGCGCGCCAAAGAACTGGGCGATGAGGTCGCCCTGATCGGTATAGCATTCGAGCGATGTGACCCAGCCATCTGCCGTGGGCTTGTTGACAATCCAGGTGGAGGCAATGGTGGTGGTGTTCAGGTGCAGGTTGAAATGAGGCTCGAGCACATTGAACCATGGGCCGGTGCGCATGACCTTTTTGATGGGGCCGGAGTGAATCTGGATCATGCCGTGGTTTCCGACAAAGCACATGAAGGAAATATCGCGCTCGGCGACTGCCTGCAGCATGCGCTCGGCCAGATCGTTGGATACTTCCTGGGCGAGATCCGGCCCCACGGCGCGCAGGGCTGTCATGCGGGAAACCTTGTGCCGTTGCAGCAGATTATGGAATTCGTGCGTATCCTGCATGGCCAGCCAATCAGTGCGCAGGCTGGGCGTGGCCTCGCCGTTCTGGTTTTCGGCAGGCGCGGTGGCGGGTTCGATGACTGGCCACTGCGGATCGTGGCTGGTGAATTTTTGAACAAGGGCATCATAGGCAGCGGCATCGGTTTCGTCTGTGACGTAAACCTTGTGGATGGCGACCCCTGCCTTGTCGAAGAATTGAATGCTGCGCCGGCCGCCATCGTTGACAGCCCAGGACGTTGCCCAGGGCCCGAAAAACACGCGCAGATCGATATCCGGACCAAGCACAATGCCCATGGACTTGCCGGCGCGGATGTCTTCGTACTTGCCATGGCGCTCGTGCACGCACCAGTCGTTGCGGGTAAGTGCCATGACGCGCCCCAGGGCGCCCAGCTCCTTGAATATATCCTGCGCGGGCGACGTGAGCTGTATGGACGTGAGATCGCCACATTGCGCAGCGACCAATTCGACTTCCGACACCTGCAACTGTTCCGCCAGCGTGCGGATGCGCGCCTTGGGATCGGCTGCCTTTGCCTGCGCATAGCGCTCACGCAAGGGCTGTGCACGTTGTTCGATGGGTGTGGTCATGTTGGATTCCTTCTGCATAGTCATATTCTATAGTGCCAAGCACATACATTGATAATAAGAGCTATTCTCGATTGGATCAATACTGGTAGTAAAGGCTGACTCTTACGCTGCGGCCGGGTTCGGTATAGCTGTCGATCGGCCCATCGCCGCGCCCGCCTGGCCGCGGGACGTTCAGCGCGTTCCAGTAAGTTTTGTCGAAGACGTTGTAGACGCCAGCCTGCACACGCAAGCCCTTGATGGCTTGCGGCTTCCACCACGCACTCAGATCGAGCAGCCCGTAGCCAGGCGCCTCGAAATCGGAATCGGGCGCGCCGGGTGCGGCTTCGGGGGCAGGATATTCGACCTGGGTACGACGCGCGGCAAGCGTGGCGATGGCTTCGGCGCCCCATTGCTCCTGGCGGTAGCCTAAAGCAAGCAGTGCCTTGAGCGGCGCAACGGAGTTGAGATAGCGCCCGGTGTCCTGATCGCGGCCATGCGCCCAGGCCACCGAACCCCAGGTGTACCAGTTACTGTTTATGTTCCAGTGGGCGCTGGCTTCGGCGCCGTATATGCGAACGCGATCCCGGTTGACAAACCCCGACACACCCATGGGATATAGCGTGCTCCAGGCAGGGTTCCATTGCGGAGAGTCTGGTGTCAGGGTGACGTCTTCATCGATGAAGTTGCGGTACCGGTTATCGAAAAAGCTGACACGACCGCCAAGATCGGCATTGCCAATATCGGCGCCCAACTCCCAGCCCCGGCTGACCTCAGCGTCGAGATTGGGGTTGCCTACACGAAGATAAGTACCTGGTGCGCCGTAGTTCATGTAAAGCTCGGTGGCATTGGGCGCACGGTAGCCGTAGCCGTACTTCGCATACACAGACAGATTCTGGCCGGGTCGAAAGGTGGCAAGCAGCGAAGGCGACACGCGCTGACCGCTTGCAGACGGCGGCGAGGTAACAGAAGCGTTGGGATTTTCTGCGTAGCTGCCGCCGGATTCGGGTTTGTATCGGTAGCTGTCGAAGCGCAGCGCGGGCGTGAGGGCATACCGGCCGTCATGCCAGGAAAGCTTGTCCTGCGCCCAGAACGACCAGACATCGCCCTTGGCTTCTGGCATATCGGACTGGTTGGTATGCAGTAAGTCGCAATTGCGAGGCCCCAACGCGTTCTGCAGGGATTCGGGCCAGGGCGGAAGGCCGGCCGGGCAGTTGTCGTAGCCGCTGGAGTTTTGCTTTACCCGTGTGCCATACCATTCGCCGCCGACTGCCCAATGGTGAGCCAGCGCCCCCGTGCTCCAGTAACCGCTCCAGTCAGTGGACAGGCCGTAGCCTGACTCCTGCATGGTGTTGTCGCGCCCATAAGGGCCGTAGGGGTAGCCCAGGCCATAGATCTGGCCAACGGGAAAGCCAGGACCAAAGGATATATTGCCGCGCCCATCCATATTGCGTATCGCCGACTGACCACCCAGCAGCTTGCTGCGCTGCCAATACAGCCTGACCGCTCCGGCATCAACCGGAGCCCGTTCTTGCGCGGCGTTGAAATCGTAGCTCAGAAGCACGCGTTCACGGGTAAGCGCCTCTCTGCTTTGGTTATTGCCGATATCGTAGGTGGCATTACCTTGCTCGAGCCGATTGTCGATGTCGGCCGTGCGATGGAAGCGCTCGCCGCTTACGCCGATACGGTGCTCCGGATTGATGGCGTGCTGCAGCTTGAGCATGACGTTGCGCTGCGTGTAGGACTCTGGATTGCCTTTGTCGCGCGTGTAGCCATAACCGCCCTGCTCGCCCTGATTGTCGCGCTCGTGCCCCTTGCGCTGACCAAGCTGCAGCAGCCAGCTGGTATCGCCCTGCCCCAGGCGACCTGCCAGCGCGGCATCGGCCCCCCAGCTGTCGTCTGCGCTGTCGTAACCGCTCTTGAGCAAAGCGCCGAAGTGTTTGTCTGTGCCCAGCAGATCGTCGGGCGATAGCGTGTGCAGATCGACATAGCCGACCAATGAACCCGATTGCGGGGCGCCCGTCCCGCGCACAAGGTCGATGCTGGACAGAGTGTTGAAATCAATGGTGTTGATGCCGCCTTTTACACCCCGTGCACCATCGTTGAGCCAGGGGATGCGGACGCCATCGACACGCGTGACGACGCGATCCTGATCCATGCCGCGAATATTGATACTGTTGTTGCGTTGATTGACATTGACGCCTGGCTCGCCCCGCTTGCTGAAATCATCCCAGCTCTCGATGGAGCGCTCGACCAGTGTTTCGCGAAAAGTGGTTGATGCGCCTTCGGGAAGTTCGGACTCGATTCGCTCGCCCTGTACGCGCACGGCAGACAGGGCGTGAATATTGCCCGCCTCTGCAAGCTGTGGCGCGTTGGCCTCGATAATTGCGCTGGTTTGTTGCTGACTGACGGCAGGCAGAGCAACCATTGCCAGGCATATCCCACCCCACCAAACCTGTGATCTTGTAGTCATCGCGAGTATCTACTTTGAATCAGTATGAAAACATTAATACGCAATGATAACCATTACTATTTATATTATCAATTACAAATTTATGTTACCCCTCTCGCGAGCCTTGCATTACACACGGTTCAGGTTACCCGGCGTACCGATAGGCACAGGCTCCGTTGCGGCAGCCCAAAACGAATTGTGCGCACGGCCTCTTGCGAGGCGCGTGCGCACAATCACTGCATACATAGAAATGACATGGCCCTGCCCTGTCGCAGCCAAGGCCATAGGCCGGTTCCCTCAGGAAACCGGCAATGCCGGATCAGTTCTTGCTTTGGTCTACCAGCTTGTTGGCAGCGATCCAGGGCATCATGGCGCGCAGCTTGCCGCCCACCTGCTCGATCTGCGATTCTGCATTGATGCGGCGACGAGACACCAGTGTCGGCGCACCCGCGGCGTTTTCCAGAATGAAGTTCTTGGCGTAGGCGCCAGTCTGGATATCGGCCAGGCACTTACGCATGGCTGCACGGGTTTCGTCGGTGACGATCTTGGGCCCGGTTTCGTATTCGCCGTACTCCGCATTGTTGGAAATGGAGTAGTTCATGTTGGCGATGCCGCCTTCGTAGATCAGGTCGACGATCAGCTTGAGCTCGTGCAGGCACTCGAAATAAGCCATTTCTGGCGCGTAGCCGGCTTCGACCAGCGTTTCGAAGCCCGCCTTGATCAGCTCAACCGTACCGCCGCACAGAACTGCCTGCTCGCCGAACAGGTCGGTTTCGGTTTCTTCGCGGAAGTTGGTTTCGATGATGCCGGCGCGGCCACTGCCGATGGCGCATGCATAGGACAACGCGATGTCGCGCGCAGCGCCGGATTTGTCCTGGTGCACGGCAACCAGCGAGGGCACGCCGCCGCCCTGGCTGTAGGTGCCGCGAACAGTGTGGCCAGGCGCCTTTGGCGCAACCATGATGACATCGATATCGGCGCGAGGCTGAACCTGGCCGTAGTGGACGTTGAAACCGTGCGCAAATGCCAGCGCAGCGCCGGCCTTGATGTTGTCGGCAACCTGGTTGCGATAGACCTCGGCAATGTTTTCGTCTGGCAGAAGAATCATGACCAGGTCGGCGCCCTTGACAGCGTCGGCGACTTCCTTGACCTGAAGGCCGGCGTTTTCGGCCTTGCTCCAGGACGCGCCGCCCTTGCGCAGGCCGACCACGACATTGACACCTGACTCGTGCAGGTTCAGTGCGTGGGCATGGCCTTGCGAGCCATAGCCGATGATCGCCACGGTTTTGCCCTTGATCAGGGACAGGTCACAATCTTTGTCGTAAAACACTTTCATTTAGCTTGCTCCAATGCTTGAGGATTTTGTAGCTTGTTCGATTTGATACTGCATGTGGGCGCCATGCGCCCTGCTTTATGCCGGTGAGCTAGAGTTTGAGCACACGTTCGCCGCGACCCACGCCGGAAACACCGGTACGCACGGTTTCCAGGATGGCACTGCGGTCGAGCGCGCCGATAAAGGCCTCGATTTTACCCTGATCGCCGGTAAGCTCTATGGTGTAGGCCTTGTCAGTCACGTCGATGATGCGCCCGCGGAAAATATCCGCCATGCGTTTCATTTCTTCGCGCTCTTTGCCGACGGCTCTTACTTTGATCAGCATGAGCTCGCGTTCAATGTGCGGCCCTTCGGACAAATCAACCACCTTGACGACGTCGATGAGACGGTTCAGATGCTTGGTGATCTGCTCGATGATCTCGTCGGAGCCTACCGAGACGATAGTCATGCGCGAGAGCGTGGCGTCTTCGGTGGGCGCCACCGTCAAGGTTTCAATGTTGTAGCCGCGCGCCGAAAACAGGCCAACCACGCGGGACAGTGCGCCGGGTTCGTTTTCCAGAAGAATGGAAATCACGTGTTTCATTGTGCTCTCCTTACAGGTCTTCGGAACCGAGCAGCATTTCAGTCAGGCCCTTGCCGGCCTTGACCATGGGCCAGACGTTTTCGGTCTGGTCTGTGATGAAGTCGAGAAACACCAGGCGTTTCTTGTGCTTGGTGAATGCTTCGCGAATGGCGGGCTCGACATCGGCTGGTTTCTCGATGCGCAGGCCCACATGACCATAACTCTCGGCCAGCTTGACGAAATCCGGCAGCGCGTCGACATAGGACTCTGAATAGCGCGAGCCGTAATCGATCTGCTGCCACTGGCGCACCATCCCCAAATAGCGGTTGTTCAGGCACAGAATCTTGGGGGTGAGCCTGTACTGGCTGCAGGTGGAGAGCTCCTGGATATTCATCTGTATGGACGCTTCGCCCGTGATGACGGCAATGTCGCTGTCCGGGTTGGCCATCTGCACACCCATGGCGTAGGGCAGGCCAACGCCCATGGTGCCCAGGCCGCCGGAATTGATCCAGCGGCGCGGCTTGTTGAAGCCATAGTATTGCGCTGCCCACATCTGGTGCTGGCCCACATCGGATGTCACAAAAGCATTGCCGCCCGTGACTTCCCACAGCTTTTCAACAACGAACTGCGGCTTGATGACCGAATCTGAACTGGCATAATCGAGACACTTGCGGCCCCGCCACGTGTTGATCTGCTCCCACCACTTGGCCAGTTGGGCTGTATTTGCCGGCGTTTCGGCCACCGCCTGGGTGTAGAGCGTGATCATGTCCTGGAGTACATCCTTGACATTGCCCACGATGGGAACATCCACGCGCACACGCTTTGAAATCGACGAGGGGTCGATATCCACATGCACGATTTTGCGTGGGGTTTGCGAGAAGTGCTTGGGGTTGCCAATCACGCGGTCGTCGAAGCGAGCGCCCACGGCAATGAGCACATCGCAGTTCTGCATGGCCAGATTGGCTTCGTAGGTGCCGTGCATGCCTGGCATGCCAACGAATTTGTCTTCGCCAGCTGGATAGCCGCCCAAGCCCATGAGCGTCGTGGTGCACGGGGCGCCCGTCAGCTCCACAAGTGCGTGCAGTTCGGCCGAGGCGTCTGACAGCACCACCCCGCCCCCAGCATAAATCATGGGGCGTTCGGCCGTGGCCAGCATCTGCACCGCTTTTTTGATCTGCCCCTGATGGCCCTTGGCCACCGGCGCGTAGGATCGCATGCGGACTTCGCCACGCCGCGCAGTGTATTTGCAGGTGGCGACTGTGATGTCTTTGGGAATGTCGACCAGCACTGGCCCAGGGCGGCCCGTGCGTGCGATGTAGAAGGCACGGCGCATGGTTTCGGCCAGTTCCTTGACATCGCGCACCAGGAAGTTGTGCTTGACACAGGGCCGCGTGATGCCAACCGTGTCGCACTCCTGGAAAGCATCTTCGCCGATGGCATGGGTTGGAACCTGGCCACTGATAATGACCATGGGGATCGAATCCATGTAGGCGGTTGCGATGCCGGTGACCGCGTTGGTCAGGCCGGGGCCGCTGGTGACCAGCGCCACGCCGATTTTGTCTGAAGATCGGGAGTAAGCATCGGCAGCGTGCACGGCGGCTTGCTCGTGACGCACCAGTATGTGCTTGAAAGCGTCCTGCTTGTAGATTGCGTCGTAGATGTAGAGTACAGCGCCGCCCGGATAGCCAAAGACATGATCTACGCCTTCTTCGGCAAGGCAACGCACGACGATATCGGCGCCATTGAGTTCCATTTTGGTTTTCCTTTCGTAACCAGTACATTTGCCCCGACTGGCCGTTGTGGCCTGAGCTTGAACCAGTTGCGTCAACATGATCTGGCGCTTTGTGACTCACGGAGCCACGCCACCCAGACACCTTGCCGAACCGCCCCGCACTCATCGAAACAAAGCACGAGCGCCCTTTACGGACGCGGGAGGTAGAAACGGAAGCTGAGGCAACACACGCTTGTGACGCGGCCAGCAGCAGGTATTACAGGCGCAAAAAACCGGGCGGATAGCCCGGGCAACAGAGCCTTGGACAGATTTATTCGGGATATTTGAACAAACCGAGTCAGTAATGTACCGCTTTGCCCGGCCGCAGGCAAGCGAGGCGGGGCGCGAGGGATGGCGGCGGCCGGCGTTAATGGACAGCGATGTGGCCAGGAAGACACACAGAGGCTGGCCGGATCAGCGCTTCAGGGCAACAAGTAGCGCTCAAGCACCGAGCCGATGAACACCGCATAACGAGTGGCGTCGACCTGCTGCCTGTTGTACTTGCCTCGCTTGAGGTACCAGTCCTGCATCATGGCCTTGCACAGTGATGCCAGCAGGCGCGCGTCCACCTGCCTGAAGGCGCCGTGCGCAATGCCTTCTTCGATGATGGCACACAGGATGTTCTCCACCTCCAGCTCGATGGCGATGGCCTCCTTTTTGTGTTGGTCCGGCAGGCTCTTGGTTTCCATAAAGGAAAAATAAAACCAGGGCTGCATCAGCTCGCTCAGGTAGACATGCGCCTTGACACCCGCCAGCAGCTTGTCGCGCGGGTGGGCGATGTCGCGCGTGTAGGCCAGCATGGTGCGGCGCGTAAGCAGAAAACCGTGGCTCTGGATCAGATAGATCAGATCCTCTTTGTTGCGAATATAGGCATATAGACCGCCTATGCTCATTCCGGAATCCGCGCTCAGGTCGCGCAGCGACATCGCATGAAAGCCTTTGACGCTGGTAAGCCGCAAGGTCGAATCTATGATCCTGACCAGGCTGCGCACGGCGACGTGCTCTTTCTTTATGCGGATCAGGTCTGTGTTCTGCCGGTAAAGTTCCCGGCAAATCTCGACCTGCGACAGGCTAAGCTCGATTTTGAACGACTCGAAATCAGCGATCATCAGGGGATTCCACTAACAGGCGTGGCGCAAGTTTACGTGATTGGCGACGCGCCCGAACGGAAAGAGAGGGTGTGGCGCGCTTGCTTCTGTACACGGGTTATGCTCCCGCACCTAAAGCGACTTCAGCCAATCCCGCAATACATTCTTTCTGATCTTGCCGGTAGACGTCTTGGGCAAATCTCCAAATACGATCCTGCGCGGCGTCTTGTAAGACGCCATGTGCGACTTGCAGAAATCAATAATCTCCTGCTGATCGGGCGGGGCGTCCGCGTCGCGCAGTGCGACGAACGCGCAGGGTGTTTCGCCCCATTTTTCGTCCACCATGGCGACCACGGCAGCCTCCAGAACCCGGGGATGCCGATAAAGCACCTCCTCGATTTCCTGGCTCGAGATATTTTCGCCACCGGAAATAATGATGTCCTTGGCACGGTCCTTGACCTCGGCGTAGCCGTCCGGATGCATGACGGCAAGATCCCCCGTATGAAACCACCCATCGCGAAATGCTTCCTGCGTGGCGGCTTCATTCTTGAGATACCCTTTCATCAACGTATTGCCCCGCATCAACAGCTCGCCGAGCGTCTGGCCATCGGCGGGCGCCAGGCGGGTTCCCGAGCCTGCCACGGCCACCTCGTCAATCGCGTGCAGGCCAACGCCTTGCCGCGCCATTTTCCGGGCGAGATCGTCCAGCGGCAGGCTGTTCCATTCCGGCTGGCGCACACACAACATCGATGGACCATAGGATTCGGTTAAGCCATACAAGTGCGTGATCTCGAATCCGACCTCTTTCCCGCGACGTATCACCGTGCTGGGTGGCGCCGCGCCGCCGACGGCAAACTGTACCGTGCGGGACAGGGTTTTGCCGTCCCGATGAAAATCATTGACCAACATGTTGAGCACGATAGGTGCGCCGCACAGATGCGACACGCCGTGCCGCTCGATGCGCTCATGCACCGCATCGGCGGCCACTCTACGCAGACAGACGTGGGTGCCGCCGATCGCGGTAATGGCCCAGGTATAGGCCCAACCGTTGCAATGGAACATGGGCAGCGTCCACAAATAGACCGTGTCCGCCGTCATGTCCATGGCCATGGCATTGCTCATGGCTGCCAGATAAGCGCCTCGATGGTGATACACCACCCCCTTGGGGTTGCCAGTGGTTCCCGAGGTGTAATTCAAGGTGATGGCGTCCCACTCGTCATCCGGCGCGGCGCGAGCGGATACCAGCTTGCCGGATGCCAAAACCTGTTCGTAATCCAGCCTGGCCAATCGCGACGGCCCTCCTTCGCGCGCAATGGCCACGAGCAGGGGCGGACTTTCCATGCCATTGATGACCTCGCCAACCAGCGCCTCGAAATCAGTGTCATAAAGCAAAATGCGCGCTTCACCATGCTCGAGAATAAAACGCAGCGTATTCGCGTCCAATCGGGTGTTGAGCGCATTGAGCACTGCGCCCGTCATGGGCACCGAATAATGGCTTTCCAAAAGCTCGTGCGTGTTGTAGCACAGGACGGATACGGTATCGCCCTGCCGTATCCCCAGGTCGTGCAAGGCGCTGGCCATGGCCAGACACCGCTGATAGAGTTGGCGGTATGTGAGCGTGATGTCATCGTCGATAACAGCCGTCTTGTTCGGAAAAATATGCGCCGACCGCCCGAGAAAACTCAATGGCGTCAGGCTTGAATAGTTGGCCGCATGCTTGTCCAGACCCTGCTCGTACTTGCTTCCCATGGCCACTCCTTACGTGTTCAGATACTTGGGGTTGCTCAATGCCAGTGCGGAGCGCGTCCTGTCCAGCAGCAGGCGATGCAACTGCGCCTGCGTTTGCGGGGGAAGGTCGCGCGCCCGAATCTGTGCTGCCAGCACGCTGTCTTCCTCGTCATTTTGCTGCGGCCCCGACGCCAGTTCACGTGCGGCAATAGCCATCGCATTGGCCACCATCAAGACGTCATACACCTTGTCTTCCGACACGGCGGGCAGCACCTTGTCAAGCAAGCTGCGGCGCGCCACATCAAGCAGTTCGTTGCCATAGGGGCGGTTGCTCATGTCTGCCTCTCCAGAAGGTCAATCTGATTCAACAGGTCAAACTCGATCTCGGGCAGCATGCGCCCTGTCAGTGCCAGCTCCAGTGAAGATTCTTCGCCCGACACATGCCGTTGGGCCTGTTGCAGGGCAATGACCGCCCAGCGCGTCATCCCCATGACTTCCCAGTACAGCACTTTTTCCGCATCGACCTGACGGCCCGACACTTGAGCGTAGGCATCCAGCAGATCCACCTTGTCGCCAATGCCGCCTACTTCTTTATCAGGCTTGCCGAAACGCCAACTGCGGGAACAGAGCCAGCCCAGGTCTTCGAGCGGGTCGCTCCACGACGCGAATTCCCAGTCCAGGATTCCACTGACCCGCCCGTCGTGCACCATATAGTTGCCCGTACGGAAATCGCCATGAGACAGCACGATCTCGCCTTGCCCTGGCTCACGATCCTCCAGCCAGTTCAAGGCATACTCCAGCACGGGATGGGCTTCGGAAATGCTGTCCAGCGCCCGGCGGTATTCATGCACACGTTCCAGCGCGCGGGACATGCCCGGCAGGACAAGAAACGCCAGATCGGGATCCGGCGGACGCACGCCATGAAGGCGAGCAAGTTCTTCACCCAACTGCCGTGTCAGCGGGACGGCCTGTTCCGGCGTTACGCCGCCGCGAACCAACTGCCGACCCGAAGCCACGCCCGGCACGCGCGCCATCACGCAAAAGGCCGAACCGATGATGGACTCGTCTTCGCACAACCACAGGGGCTCGGGCACCGTAACCCCCGCCTCGAACGCGCGTCGCAATACACTGAATTCCTGTGCCCGCGTCAGGCTGGCGCTGACTTTCGACGGCGCATCGCTGCGCACTACCAGGGCAAGCTCCCCAGACCGCCTGCCGCCCTCGCTGTGTACTGTCAACGCGTAGTTGCTCTGGATGGCGCCGCCGGACAGGCGCTCGAAAGCCACGACACTGACCGCATCCGCTGCATTGCGCGCACGAATATAGTCCGCCAGCGCCTGGGCAATGCCGCCGTCGCCGGCCGGGGCGCTGACCGATGCGCGCCGGGACGCCAACGCCTGGGCCCCAGGGCGCGCCGCCGCGGGGCCTCGCCGCGCCTGCGATGGGTCCGATATCGACTGCGCCATTGGCCTCACCCCCATTTCCAGAATTCGCTGCCTTCGCTCAGCAGGTTTCGGGACAGCACCATTTTGTGCACCTCTGATGCCCCGTCCACCAGACGGGCCTGACGCGCATAGCGATAAATCCATTCCAGCGGCGTATCGCGCGAGTATCCGATTGCCCCGCACAGCTGTATCGCCGTATCCACGGATTTGTGCAGGGTATCGGCCACAGCCACTTTGGCCATGGAGACTTCCTTGCGCGCAAAATCGCCTTGATCGAGCTTCCACGCGGCATGCATCGTCAATAGCCGGCCCACCTGTATGGCCATCGCTGCTTCGCCCAGCAACCATTGCACGCCTTCCCGGTCGGCCAACTTCATGCCAAAGGACTCACGTTCCGAGACGTAGCGGGAAGCAATTTCCAATGAGCGCTTGGATAGCCCCAGCCATCGCATGCAGTGAGTAAGCCGCGCCGGCCCCAGGCGAATCTGCGTGAGCTTGAGCCCATCGCCGACTTCCATCAAGCGATTCTCATCTGGAATCACCATGTTGTTGAATTTCAGCTCGCAATGCCCTCCGTGTTCTTCCGGCCCCATGATGGGAATGCGCCGCACCAATTCCCAACCCGGATCATCCTTGTGGAAGAGAAAGGCTGAGAGCCCCTTGCGCGCATCATCCGACGTTCTGGCAATCAGGATAAAGTGCGACGCCACACCCGCGCCAGTAATGAAATGCTTGTGGCCATTCACCACCCAATGATCACCCTCGCGCACGGCCGTCGTGCGCATCATGGAAGGATCCGACCCAGAGCCAGGCGCAGGCTCGGTCATGACAAAAGACGAGCGCACCGTGCCGTCAACAATCGGCTGCAGCCAACGCGCTTTCTGGGCATCGCTAGCCACCTTGTTCAAGACCATCATATTGCCGTCATCCGGCGCCGCCGAATTGAAGACGACCGGGCCGAATATCGATCGATTCATTTCTTCGTAACAAGCCGCCATTTCAACCATGGACAGCCCCTGTCCGCCGCGCTCCCGCGGCATTTGCAGACTCCACAGGCCTTGATCCCTGGCTTGCGACTGCACACGTTCAAGCAGTGCAGTATCGATATTTTCATGCTGGTCAAACGATGCGGCGTTCTCTTCCAGGGGAATCAATACGTCGTCAACAAACCCCTTGAGCCGCTGTCGCAAATCGTCGCAGCGTGCGGATAGCTTGAAATCCATGCCCTTACCTTTTCTTTTCAGAGTGACGACTGCAAATGTCCGCCGTCCACGACCAATGTGCTTCCCGTCATATAACGAGATGCCTCGGAAGCCAGCAATAGCAAGGCGCCGTCCAGATCAGACGCCTGTCCCAGGCGCCGTTGCGGAATACGCCGGATCAGCGCCTGACCGGCCTCCGACGCGAAAAAATCACGATTCAGATCAGTTTCGATATAGCCCGGCGCCAATGCGTTGACCCGTATGCCGTGTCGCGCCCACTCAAGCGCCAAGCCTCGCGTCATCTGCTCCAGCCCTGCTTTGGACACGGCATAGGGCAATACATTGCCGGCGACACGCTGGCCGAGAATGGAAGACACATTGATAATGGCGCCACCTCGCTTCGCGTCCACAAGCCGTCGCGCAACGTAGTTGGCGACCAGCCAACAGCCTTTCAGATTGACGTCCAGAACATGGTCCCAGTCTTCGGCCCCCAGCGACAGCGAGGGGCCGGTACTGGTCACGCCCGCATTGCATACGGCAATATCCACGATGCCAAGCATGGACTCCGCCTGTGCCAGGCCAGACCTGACACTGGCCTCGTCCGTTACATCGATGGCGACGGCTTCGCTCCTGATGCCCTCTTTACCGAGGCAGTCCGCCAACTGCATCAACGGCGCCAGACGACGGCCAGCCAGCACAATGCGCGCGCCTGCAAGGCCCAGCGTCTTTGCCATATGTGAGCCAAGCCCGCCGGCCGCCCCCGTAATCAGCACAAGCTTGCCGTCCACGCGATACAGATTGCTCATCATTTTGTCTCCTTCCGGCAATCATAGAACGATCGTTCGATTTATTCAACAGAAATCGAACGATCGTTCTATTTTTACGCGCCATTCGCGTCCACGCCAGGGGGGAACATGCTAATGTTTGCTTTTTGTTCAGTTGTCAGAATATGGTGTCACGCCTGCCCCAACTCCAGCGTTTTTTCTACAGCCATTATTTTTTTGGCGGGGTGCGCCAGGCAATTGGGGTTCTGCTGCCGGCGCTGCTGCTGGCCGGTGTCATGCAGATGTACGTCGTCGGCATTATTGCGTCGATAGGCGCGTCCTGCGTAGCTGTGCTTGACCAGCCCGGCGGCCCGCGGCGCTACGGACGCAACGGCATGCTGGCGGCCATCCTGCTGGGCTCGCTCACTGCACTGATCACAGGTTTTGCGTCGTCCCACAGCATGCTGATCTGGCTGGCTGTGCCCTTGCTGTCTTTTCTCTTTTCGATGTTCTCCGTGTTTGGCAAACAAGGCGGCCTGCTGGGTTTTGCCTGCATGCTCATCATGACACTGACCATGCGAACGCCGCTGGCCACTCACGAAGTCTTGACGCATACGCTCTACTCCTTTGCCGGAGGCTTTTTCTACTTCAGCTATAGCCTGCTGGCGCACAGATTGCTGTGGCACCGGGAAATTCAACAAGCCCTTTCGGCGGCGTTGTTCGCCACAGCGGACTATATGGCTACGCGCTCCCGCTTTTATGATGTCAATGCCGACCTCGAAACCAGCTACCGGCAGCTTATTCACGCGCAATCGGCAATGACGGAAAAACATCAGGCCGCGCGAGATACCGTATTGCG
Source organism: Allopusillimonas ginsengisoli (assembly GCF_004153455.1). GTDB lineage: Bacteria > Pseudomonadota > Gammaproteobacteria > Burkholderiales > Burkholderiaceae_B > Allopusillimonas > Allopusillimonas ginsengisoli. The sequence goes on from NZ_SDQE01000003.1 coordinate 294,736, forward strand.
GGAACTGCCGCGCGGACGCGGACGCGCTGACCAGTTGCGAGCGCGTTCTCTCAATGTATTCATCGATATGGTGGCGCTGCTGGACACGCTGGTGGCCACACACACGGATTACGCCACGCTGCGCCGCACGCTGCCCGATAGCGATGTCTTGCTGTTCGGCCGCGACGCGCTACGCAAGCTTTCGCGCAACGTCTCGATGCTGGCGCTGGATATCGTTCGCAACAAGCATATGCGGGAACGCAGCAGCGTCAAGGCCGAGTTGCGCGCCATTGAATACGAACTGGAAAAATACCGCCAGGACGGCATGGCGGAAAAAGCACCCGAAGTCTACGCACTGCTGGTGCAGGTGTTGCGAAGGTTGCGCAATGCGTCGCATCTGGTCAACCGAATGGCGGAACACATGAGCAACAGCGCGAGCGCCGAGCTGGTTGACTTGCGCCTGGAAAAATCCATGAACCGTTTTGTCACGCGGCAAAAATGGCGACTGGGGATGCTTACAAGCAATCTGCGGATGGATTCCTCTCACTGCCGCTATGCGCTGCGTGTTGGTCTGGCCACCCTGCTTGCCATGACCCTGTCGGCGCTATTCGCGCTCACCCTGAAAGCCGAAGCGCTCAGCTCGGGCTTGAGTTCTCACAGCTACTGGATCATCCTGACCATTATCGTTGTGATGAAACCGGGCTTCGCCCTGACGAGGCAGCGAAACGGCTGGCGATTGGCCGGCACGCTGATCGGCTGCGTGCTTGCACTCATCCTGTTTAACGTCACGCAAAACACCAACGCCTACCTGGCGGTACTGATCGTGACCTGCATACTGGGCTATAGCCTGGTGCAACTCAATTTCATGATGGCTGCCATTTTCAACACGATTTTTGTGCTGATGGTGTTTCACTTTATTGCTCCCTCTTCCAATCTGGTCATCGGTGAGCGATTGGTTGATACATTCGCAGGCTGCGCCATCGCGCTGCTTTGCAGCTATGTGTTGCCCTGGTGGGAATATAACTTCATGGCCTCGCTGGCCAATGCATTGAAGCGCGCCAATCTCGAACTGCTGAACTCGGGCCTGGAGTATGCCCGCCTGAGTCGGCAACAAACCGCAGTGCGCGGGAAGGCAGCGCAAAGCGAACCCACGTCAAGCCTCGATCGCGCCTCGGATGGCACGCCGGACTCACCGGCGAACGCCAAGCCGGACGGCAGTGAGACCGGCATTGCGGACCCTTCGATGAGTCTGGCCGACCTGGATGCGCAACAACACGAGGCCGAAATACGATGGCGGGTGGCGCGCAAGAATGTGCATATCGCCTTCAGCAATTTTGCCGCCGCGTTCTATCGCATGATGGACGAACCCATCAAGCGGCAGCGCAACCTGCCCGAACTGAACCACTTGCTCATCCAGAACCATGTGCTGGCCTTGCAACTGACATCGGCCATACCCATCCTGGCAAGCCTGCCCTCGGTACCCCATGGCATCCAGAAAACGCTCGACACGATCAACAGCTACCTGTTGGATCAGGATGCCGACCCGCCCGCCTCCATCGAAACAGAAGGCGAACTGGCAACGCTGGCCTACCCGCTGCGGCAGATGGTCAAGGCGGCGGAACTGATACGGCAGGAAATGCGCGGCCTGCAGCAGACGCAAGCCGCCGCGGTTTAACCTGGCATCACCGATCGCGCCAGATTAGGGTCAATCGCGCTGGCCGACCGCGCGCCAGGCAAACTGGGCTTGGCGGCCATCGGCTTGTCAGGCTTGCTGGCGGCGGAACACCAGCTTGTCATCGCTGGATTCTCCGGGCGCAAAGACATATCCCTCGCTATCAAAACCTGTCAGTGCATCAGGCTTGGTGATGCGATGATCGATGATATAGCGCGCCATCAAACCCCGCGCCCGCTTGGCGTGAAAACTGATGACTTTCCACGTTCCATTCTTGTTATCCTGGAACACACACTGCACGACGCTTGCATCCAGCGTCTTGCGGTCGACAGACTTGAAATACTCTTCTGAAGCAAGATTGACGAGTACCCGGCCGCTTTTCTTGCCTTTGGAAACTTCATCCAGGCGCTGATTCAGATAGCCCGCAATCGTGCTACCCCAGAAGTCATAAAGATTCTCGCCTTTCGATGTGGCCAGACGGGTGCCCATTTCCAGGCGGTAAGGCTGCATCAGATCCAATGGCCGCAACACGCCATACAAGCCGCTCAAGAGCGCCACGTGGTCTTGGGCCCATTTAAGCTTTGCATCGGACAAACCGGACGCCGAGAGTCCTTCGTAGACATCTCCATTGAAAGCCAGAACCGCCTGACGCGAATTGGTCTGGTCAAAATGCGGCCTCCAGGCTGCGTAGCGCTCTGCGTTCAGCTTGGCCAGCGATTCACTCAGCTTCATCAGGCCAGCAATTTCCGATACCGACTTTTTCTTGAGCACCTTGATCAGCGCAGTGGCCTGCGGAATGAACTGGGGCTGCGAGTGCAGCGTGGTGCGAACCGGCGAGTCGTAGTCCAGTTTCTTGGCTGGCGATAGTACCAACAACATTTTCTCTTTCCTTGAAAATAGCCGGCTGCTAGCGAGCCGTCCAACCACCGTCCAGAGACAGTGTCGTTCCCGTCATCTGGTCTGCCGCCGGAGATGCCAGAAATACCGCGGCGCCAGCCAACTGCTTGGGCGTAACAAACTGCAGCGAAGGCTGCTTTTCTGACAATAGCTCCTTGGCTGCAGCTTCGACATCGATGCCCATTTTCTGTGCCAATGCCACGATCTGTTTTTCGACCAACGGCGTGCGGACCCATCCCGGGCAGATTGCATTGCAAGTGACGCCATTGCCGGCGTTCTCGAGCGCGGTAACCTTGGTCAACCCTACGACGCCATGTTTGGCCGCCACGTAGGCGGATTTATTGGCCGAAGCGACCAGCCCGTGAGCCGAGGCGATATTGATAATGCGTCCCCAGCCCTGCTTCTTCATATGTGGCAACGCAGCAGCCGTGCCGTGAAAAACAGCCGACAGATTGAGTCCGATAATGGCATCCCAGCGATCCGCAGGAAAATCTTCGATCAGATCGGTGTGCTGGATACCGGCATTGTTGACCAAAATATCGATGCCGCCCAGTTCCTGCGCCGATTGCTCGATGAATTTGCGTGTTTCTTCACCTTTGGAAAGGTCCGCGTTGATGTAATAGGCCTTTACGCCGTACTCATGCTCAAGATTGAGCCTGTCTTTTTCGATGGCTTGTGGATCGCCAAACCCATTCAGGACAATGTTTGCGCCATTGGCCGCAAGTTCGTGGGCTATCGCCAGGCCGATGCCGCTCGTGGATCCAGTAACAACTGCGTGTTTACCTTTAAGCATGTTCTTCCTTTGATCTGTTCCAGGAAAGCAAGACTACCAACAACTTGCATAGTGTAACGCCCGCAAGCTGACGGCCCTGTCAGCGAACAACAGAATCCCCGCTTACTTGCGCAGGGGGAATATGACTCCAGGCCTCACCGCTTTTCTACAATACTTGTCACAAGACATCTCCCACGTTTCAAAACAGCATCCCGGGCAATCGGCATAGGTGGACGGCATATGTCGACACGACACTTACACCATTCAACCATGGCTTGCCTGCCTCATTCATAGCCATACGCCGGAAGGAAAAGTACAGAACAAGAAGAATTTTTCCTTATGAAGCAACGAGCAGATGTTGCGCAATGGGTATTTCCCAGACCATCACACCGCGTACCAGCCTACCTCCAATGGTGTACGCGAAACACATTCGGTCTTCTGTGCTAACGCGTCTGACTTATGGCTCCACCACCCGGAAGCCTGATATTAATTACACATCTTGCAAAACAATGTATCCAGGGCCCAAGAACCCGGCATGCAAGGCAAAACAAGCAACTGCAGTCAGGGAGACATCATGCAACACCAGACCGAGGCCGAACAACACGGCCAGACAAGGGGACGGGACGCCGTCATTCAGTGCATTGCCGCGCAGCACCCAGACTGCTGGTATGTCGCTTATACCGAAGCACGCAAAGAGACGGTCGCGCAGGTCAATCTGGAGCGGCAGCGCTTCCTCGTCTATCTGCCTCTTTACAAAATGATAAGGAAACGAAGCGCACCCACGGAGGCGGGCCCTGTGGAAACCTTCGAGCCCATGTTCCCGCGCTACCTCTTCTTCCGGCCGTCCAGTCAGCAGCAGTCGATCAGCACAGTCCGCTCAACGCGAGGTGTGCTGTCGGTGGTGCGATTTGGCGCGGATATTGCGCAAGTTCAGCCAGAAACAATCGCTTCCATCCGCGAACTGGAAGAGCACAGGAAGAACGCGGACCTTAGCTCTGGCGCCACGCTGCGCCCCGGCAGTCCTGTACGCATAAACGGGCATGCCTTCAGCGGGCTAGAAGGACTTGTGCATTCCATTTCAGCGCAGCGAATCGTTGTGCTGATGGAGATACTTGGACGACAGACGAAAGTAAAAGTCAGGCGCACGGCTATCGAATCCGCCTGAATGAACAGTTTTTTCTAGCAACAACAAACGGCGATGCGGACCCCGTATTGCCCGGACAGTAACCAGCGATTTTTAGTCACACACCAGGAATGAGTCTTTGCCTACAGGCAGACGACCCTGCGGTAGCCTGCGCGCCGCCCGGACAGCCATGTCTGCAGCCTTGCCAATCGCGTGCGGAAATCTAAAGCTTTCTACCCTCAACCCTTGACCTTCCAGAGTGAACACCATGAATGAACTGGGCGCCCTATCATCCTCAACGCACACCTGCCGCTGGGTTGGCTTATCGCTGGCACTCTGCGTATCGTTTGTACTTTCCGCGTGCAGCATGAGTCCCGGGATGTATATGGGCAAACCCGCCGATATCAAGCAATCCCTGGAAGCGCAAGACGCCCCGCCGGGTGCGTTGATGACCATATCCCCAGAACTCATCGCGGCACAGCGGGCGGCGCAGAACAAAGAAGTCAGTCAAGACGTACAACAGCTTTTTTCGGAAACGTTATCCACGAGTGGCGCCTATAAGGTCGGCTCTGGCGACATTCTGAACATCATCGTCTGGAACCATCCCGAGCTGGCATTGACGGCTGCGGGAGCGGGAGCCACAACGTCAATTGCCGGCGCGCCTGATGTGGGCAACGGCTATAACGTCAGTCCGGATGGACTCATTCAGTTTCCCTTTCTCGGCGCCGTGAAGGTGGGGGGCCTGACCGAGTATCAGATACGGGCCATGCTGATGCGCCGGATAACGCCGTTTATTGCAGATCCGCAAATCACCGTCCGAATTCAGTCTTACCGAAGCGGGCGTGTATATGTGGACGGCGAGGTTCGAACCCCCGGCCTGCTGACCCTTAACGATATCCCAATGACCTTGCCCGAAGCGATCAGCCGTGCAGGCGGGTTTACGCCGAATGCGGACCGTTCATCCGTGGTGCTTACCCGCGACGGCGTCGACACCGAAATCAATCTTCCCCGCCTGTCGCGCACAGGCATCAGCCCAGCAAAGATCATGATGAAAAACGGCGACCTGCTGCGCGTCGTCAATCGGGAGGACAGTAAAGTTTTTCTGCTTGGCGACGTGTACACCCCGCGGGCTCAGCCTATGCATGACGGCCAACTCACTCTCGCCGAGGCCTTGGGCGAAGCGGGCGGGTTGAACCCTTCAACCGCGAACCCGATGCAAGTCTATGTCATACGCCGCGGCGCAGAAGGCAAGGCTGAAATCTATCACCTTGATGCCAGCAAGCCAACCGCACTTGTGCTCGCCGCCGACTTCGATCTGAAGGGCCGAGACATGGTGTTCGTTGACCCTGCTCCCATCGTGCGATGGAACCGCGTCATCAGCATGATTCTCCCCAGCTATGGCGCCATCACAGCCACCCGAGACATGACACGGTAACCGGTGCAATCATGAACAACCCCTATCCCGTCACATCCGCAACGACCACGCTGAACCTGGTAGCCGTACCCGCGCAGCCAGAGCACGAAGGCATTGATTTTCTCGGCGTGCTGGACACCATCTTCAACGCTCGCAGGCTGATACTGGCTGTCGCCGCAGCGGCTACCCTTGCCGGCGCGGTGTATGTCTTATTGAGTGAGCCTGTATATCAGGCAGATGCCATGGTTCAGGTCGAGCAGAATCAATCCGAGAACAATAATCAGATGCTGGGCGCCCTGACCTCCGCATTCAGCATACAGTCGCCTTCCACGGCGGAAAAGGAAATCCTGAGGTCGCGCTTGGTCGTTGGCAAAGCCACCGACGAGCTGCAGCTCTATGTAACAGCTTCGCCCAACTATCTGCCTTTGATTGGCCAATGGATATCCCAGCACGCTTCTGGGCTTTCATCGTCGGGCATTCCCTGGCTGGACCAATATGTATGGGGAACGGAGTCGATCACTGTCGATGAGCTGGAAGTGCCGCGCGCGCTAGAGAATCAGCCGTTGACGGTCCTGGCAACCGCCTCAGGCTATGCGCTCTATGATGCGCAGGGCGATCGGCTGGCCGAGGGCAAAGTCGGACAGCCGGCGAGCCTGGTCACGCCACAGGGAGAGGGGAGCATACTGATCAGCGCGCTGTACGCCAATCCGGGGGCCCGATTCACCGTACAGCGCCACTCGCGGCAAGAAGTGATCAAGCAGTTGCAGAGGAATCTGGTTATTGATGAGATGAGCGAGCCATCAGGCGTACTGTCCATGAAGCTACAAGGAACGGACCCGGAGCGGATATCCGCCATACTCAACGCCATTGGTATGGCATATGTTGGCCAGAACACCGCCCGCAAGGCGGCCGAAGCCGAGAAATCCCTGAAGTTCCTGGAGGGTTTTTTGCCACAGCTGAAAAAGCAGATGGACGAATCGAATAACCGGTACACCGATTTCCGGGATGAACATGGGACATTCAATCTGGGCACCGAGGGCACCTTATCGCTGAACTCGTCCGTGACCCTCAAAACGCATCTGTTCGAACTGCAGCAGAAACGGCGTGAGCTGGCTGTCCTGTATGGTCCCGGCCACCCGGCCAACCGCGCTCTGGATGGCCAGATAGACGCCATTCAAAAAGAAGTGGACAAATTATCGGAACATATCAAAAGCCTGCCCGACCTGGAACAGAACCTGCTGAATCTGCAGCGCGATGCGCGTGTCAACAGCGAGCTCTACGCCAGCCTGCTGAACACCATGCAGCAGTTGCGCGTCATCAAAGAGGGCAAGGTCGGCAATGTCCGCCTGGTCGATAATGCCATTGTTCCAGAACGCCCGATCAAGCCCAACCGTCCCATGGTGCTGACCATTTCCGCCGTCGTAGGTCTGATGCTCGGCGCTGCCCTCGCCTTTCTGCGCAACCTCATGGGTTCAGGCATCAGAGGTGCGAACGATATCGAATCCAGAATAGGCATGAGCGTGTTTGCAACCGTTCCCCGCATCCAGGCCGATGCCAGCAGGCGTTTGCGCATGACGGGCAGAAGCCGCCCTCCGAAACGCGTACTTGCGTTGGTCGCTCCCGACGACCCTGCCGTAGAAAGCCTGCGCAGCTTGCGTACCTCGCTGCGGATGACGCTGCGTGATGCCGCCAACAATATCGTTATGCTGACAGGGCCTACGCCCAACATCGGCAAAACATTCACAAGCATCAATCTGGCTGCCGTACTGGGCTCTTCATACAAAAAGGTGCTGCTGATCGACGCAGACTTTCGCAGCGGCGGCATACATCGAAACTTCCGTCTGCCACGCGCCATGGGGTTCGCCGACCTGATCAACGGCGACGCTAGGATTGAGGATGTGCTGCACGAATCCGTGCTGCCTCATGTGGATTTGATTACGACCGGCCGCCTGCCAGGCAATCCCGCCGAAACGCTGCTTTCCCCCGAAGCGGAAGCCTTGCTGCAGGACTTGTCTGGCCTTTACGACGTCGTCGTGATCGACACGGCCCCTGTATTGCCGGTATCCGACGCGATGGCGCTGGCCCCTCAGGCGGGTACGATCTTTATGCTGGCTCGCGCTGAGCAGACGACTGTGGAAGAGCTGGACGAAGCAGCCAAGCGCGTGCGGCAAGCGGGAGCGCATGTCAGTGGAATCATCCTGAACGATTTCGACCCCGCGAACCATCGCTTCAGCGCCAAATATGGAACCTATCGGCAAAGCTATGGCAAGTATGGCGGTGTCAAGCCGTAGTCTTGCCGCCTTCTCCAGGAGCTTTCATGCAACCTCAACACCGCGTCAGCGGCGGAGAACATCTACGCTCCGAGCGGCAGACAGTGATGGGCTGGCTCGCTGCCATACTTCACGAGCGCTTCAGCGAGACCTTGCTTCTGAACCCAAGTGAGCCCGGATGGGTCACCCTTTCCATACCAGGCAATCTGCAGACGATACAGATACAGTCATCCTTCGAAATCTTTGACCAGGCAAGCTCTGACTTGCCATGTACACAATGGTGCGCCGCACGCGAAAACTGGCTGGCAGTACTGGGCGGCGATATTCCCGCCCCTGGCGCAGCGTGCCTGCCCTATCCCTTGATTGAACAGACCACGCAGGGATACATCATCCATTACGACATTCTCGGGCTCGCCTACTGGATGATGTCGCGCAAAGAGGAAGTTGGCCGCACCGACCTGGATGAACATGCGCGCTTTCCCGCTGTCGTCTCCCACGCCTACAAACACCAGTATCTGGAACGTCCGGTGGTGGATGAATGGTTTCACGTTCTGGGCCAGGTCATGCGGCGGCTATGGCCAACGCTCACCCTGGTTGACCATCATTTTGCCACGCGCGTTTCGCACGACGTGGATGGGCCTAGCTGGTATACGTTCTCCAGCTTTCCGCAACTGCTCCGCACTGTCGGCGCAGACTTGCTGATACGCCACAAGCCCCTGCGCGCGCTTAAAGCGCCGGTAATCTGGAGTCAGGCACGCAAAACCCTGCATGCGCTGGATCCCGCGAACACATTCAGCTGGCTCATGGACATCTCCGAACGATACGAACTAAAAAGCGCGTTCTATTTCATTTGCGGGCGCACGGACGCCTGCAGGGATGCCCAGTACGAGCCGGAACATCCAGCCATCCGTACGTTGATGCGCGAAATACATGCGCGGGGACACGAGATTGGACTGCATCCAAGCTACAACGCCTTTCAGCAGCCGGAAGTCATCGTGAAAGAGGCGCAGCGATTGGCCCGAATTTGCGACGAGGAAGGCATCGAGCGCGGCGCATGGGGCGGGCGCATGCACTTTCTTCGATGGGAGACGCCCACCACCCTCTATGGCTGGGAACTCGCAGGCGCGGCTTACGACAGCTCTTTGGGTTATGCCGATAGGCCCGGATTTCGATGTGGAACCTGCTTCGAATACCCGGCCTTCGATCCGGCGCGCTACATGCCGGTCAATGTTCGCATCAGACCATTGATCGCAATGGAGGTCACTATCCTGGGACAGCGCCATCTCGGACTGGGCACGGGCGAGGCAGCCTACACAAAGTTCATGCACCTGAAAAACGTATGTCGCGCAGTGGATGGAAATTTTACTCTGCTATGGCACAACTCGGAGCTGGAAACGTCTGAGTGCAAGGCGCTTTACGAAAGCCTGCTGGCATGAAAAGAATCCTGACCATCACATCGAATGACTTGGGCATATCGTGGGGGCCGGCCATTCACTACCTTGAACTATGGAATGAGTTTTGCGAGATATCCCCTCACGCAGTCACTGGCTGCGCGCCATCATGGACCAAGACAAAGCCCATCATTCACAACAAGTTCCAGCTGCGAACGCTCAGCGTGCTCAACATACCCAGTGTCCGGCAGATGATTTTCGACGCCCGCATGGCTGTTCATCTGCTCGCGCATCGGCGCCGCTATGACTTGATTTATCTTCGCTTGAGCCATTGGCATCCACTGCAGACAATCGCCTTAAAACTGATTGACACCCCCTTCGCCCTGGAGCTGAATGGGCTGGCAAAGGATGACGCCGCATCGGCCGGAAGGAACGGGCTGCTCAGCCACATGATCAGTCTGCAAGAGGCGTGGCTGGCGCGCAATGCCACGCTCTGCATCGCCGTCAGCGACGGCATCGCCCATGCGATCCTGAGCAAGTACCACTTGCGCGGCAACGTGGTAACGATAGGCAACGGCGTGGCCAAACAGTTTTTTGCAGCGCGGCGCGGCAGGCATAACGCAGCTGCGCCACTGACGATCATTTATGTCGGCACCTTTACCTCCTGGGACGGCGCGGCCGAAGTCGCGAAACTGGCGTGCAAATTTCCCGACATTGATTTCATGATGGTGGGCGATGGCACATCGCGTGTACATATCCAACAGCACGCGCCACGCAATGTTCGCTTTGTCGGAAAGGTCGATTACGCCGAGCTGCCTGCGCTTTACCGGCAAGCTGATGCGGCGATCGTTCTGTACGAATACGAACGCCACCGCAACGTCAAAGTATCGTCGCTCAAGACACTCGAGTATGTCGCCTCGCGCCTGCCTGTCTTCACGACGGACATCCCCGGTCAGGAATACATACGCGAACACGGCTATGGGGTGTTGGTCAAGGAACATACGAACATGGAAGACGTTTTTGCGGATTTCATTGCGAACCTTGATCACTACGCGTCGAACTACACACAAAGCACCGACGATATGTACGGCAGCTTTGGCTGGAAAAGGACGGCCCGCGAAACCGCTGCGGCGCTTCAGAAACTCGTTTCGTAGAAGACACGTTATCCGGCCCAACCGTGCCGCGATGCAATCTCCGTCTGACAAAAGGTTTATACAATGTGCGGCTTGGCTGGGTTATGGGACGCGGATCGCCGCTGTGATCTGTCGCGCAGCGCTGCGAAGATGGCAACCGCAATCACCGCTCGTGGGCCCGATGACAGCGGGGTGTGGGCAGACGAGCGCCTTGGCCTGGCGCTGTCGCACCGTCGCCTTTCTATACTGGAACTCTCCCGCGCAGGGAGCCAGCCCATGGTTTCGCCCTGTGGCAAGCTCGTGCTGGTATTCAATGGCGAGATCTACAACCACGCGGCATTGCGCTGCTTGCTGGATGAGGAAAGCGGACCATTCCCATGGCGAGGTCACGCAGACACCGAAACATTGCTCGCCTGCTTTTCCGCATGGGGAATTGAGCGCACTCTGCGGGCCACCACCGGCATGTTCGCGCTCGCGCTCTGGGACAGCCAAACGCGCATGTTGACGCTGGCCAGGGACAGGATGGGCGAAAAGCCTCTGTACTGGGGCTGGCAAGACAACATGCTGCTGTTCGGCTCCGAACTGAAAGCGCTGCGAGCTCATCCGGCGTTTCGCGCAAACATTGATCGCAACGCGTTGTCTCTGCTGCTGCGGCACAGCTATATTGCGGCTCCCCATTGCATCTATAAGAACATCCAGAAACTGCGCGCCGGCCACTACGTGACGATACCGCTTGGCAATACACTTGCTGCCAAGGCGGCTGAACCCGTCGCGTACTGGACCATGAACGATGTCATCCATGCAGGGTTGGACAACCCATTACTATGCTCGCCAGACGAGGCGGTGGATGTGCTGGAGCGCGAACTCAGGCGCAGTGTACAAAGCCAGATGCAAGCCGACGTGCCTCTTGGCGCGTTCCTGAGCAGCGGTATCGACAGCAGCACAATCGTTGCGCTGATGCAGCAGCAGAGCGCACAACCGGTGCGAACCTTTACGGTTGGGTTTTCCGATGAGCACCGTAACGAAGCCAAGTACGCCAAAGCCATTGCAAAGCATCTGGGCAGCGACCATACCGAGATCTATGTGCAGCCTGATGATGCCCTGGCTGTCATCCCCTCGCTTCCGGATGTCTATGACGAACCTTTTGCCGACAGCTCGCAGATACCCACGATTCTCGTGAGCCGGCTCGCGCGCCAGCATGTCAAGGTCGCATTGAGCGGAGATGCCGGCGATGAGCTTTTTGGCGGTTACAACACCTACCGTTACGTACCCGCCCTGTGGCGCCGCATCAGCCGTATTCCGAGACCATTGCGCCAGATCGCCGCAATTGCGCTGTCCAGCATTCCCGCGCGCGGATGGGACGCCGTGCTGGAGGCGCTGCGCCGCATCTGGCCGCACAAGAACATGCAGGGTGCCACCGGCGAGCGCATGCATCGTCTGGCTGAACTCTTGCCCGCATCCGAAGCCCGATCCTTCTATCATGAGCTGAGCAGCCACTGGAACGCTCCCGACAAAGCCATCATTTCGGGTAATGAGCCACTTACGTTGCTGAACACACCGCGATCATGGCCTAGGGTCGACAGTCTGGAACACTGGATGATGGCGCTCAATGCCCAGATGTACATGAGTGATGACATCCTCACCAAGGTTGACCGCGCGGCTATGGCCAACAGTCTCGAAGTAAGAGTCCCGATGCTGGACCATCGCGTCATCGAACTGGCATGGCGGCTGCCTCTCGATCTCAAAATCCGGGATGGACAGGGCAAATGGATACTGCGCGAAGTGCTGCGCCGCCATGTGCCACTCGCACTCACGGACCGTCCCAAAATGGGTTTTTCCATTCCCCTGGCAAGCTGGCTGCGTGGCCCCTTGCGCGACTGGGCCGAAGCATTGCTCGACACACACAGGCTGACGCAAGAAGGCTATCTCGACCCTGCACCTATCCGCGCAGCCTGGAACGCGCACTTGCGTGGCGAGCGCGACCACGCTTCCAGGTTGTGGTGCGTACTGATGTTCCAGGCGTGGCTGGAGCGCGAACAAACTCACTCCGGCCCACTCCTATGAAAATCCTTCATGTCATTACCGGACTCAACAACGGCGGCGCCGAGGCCGTACTGTACCGCCTTGTGAAGGCAGACCGGCAACTGGGCAACGAGCATGTCATTATCTCCTTGATGGGCCGGGGCGTTTACGCCGACCGACTCGAAAGCGCGGGCGGCAGTGTTGAATGCTTGCATATGCCGCAGGGCAGGATCACGCTATCGGGCGTCATTCTGCTTTATCGTCGCATGAAGGCCATTGAGCCCGACGTGGTTCAGACCTGGATGTACCATGCTGATTTGATTGGGGGGCTTGTTGCCCGTTTCGCCGGATGTCGCGCGGTAGTTTGGGGCATTCGTCAATCCAACACCGCCAAAAGCGACAACAGGCGGTTGAACTACCTCATCATCAAGCTGTGCGCGCTCCTGTCGGCGCATATTCCAGCCAGAATTGCATGCTGCTCTGAGCACGCCGCGGCAAAGCACGTGCAGGCAGGATACTGTCCTGAGAAGTTCTCACTGATCCCAAATGGATACCCGCTGGACAAGACGCGGCCCGATCCTGAAGCCCGCACTCGAATTCGCGCGGAACTCGGACTGAACGGTGCCGAGGCCGTAATCGGCATGGTCGCCCGCTTCGACCCGCAGAAGGATCATGGCACTTTATTGCGGGCACTTACACTGCTCACGCAAAACCTGTGCGTCTTCTCCTGCCTGCTGGTGGGAAGCGAAATGTCGGCCGGCAACGAGGAGTTGATTCAGTTGATCAGCCAGGCCGGTATCAGACTGAATACCCATCTGCTCGGACCTCGCGACGACATACCCTCCATCATGAACGCGCTGGACATTCATGTGCTCTCCAGTGTCAGCGAAGGCTTTCCCAATGTGCTCGCCGAAGCCATGGCCTGCGGCACGCCGTGTGTCAGCACAGATGTCGGCGACGCAGCACTTATCGTTGGCCCACTCGGCTGGTTGGTGCCGCGGCGCAACCCGGTCATGCTTGCCCAGGCGATTACCGCCGCCATCAACGAACGCGCAGAACGGCCTCTGGACTGGATCGAAAGGCAGGCAGCCTGCCGCAAGCGTATTGCCGAACATTTCGACCTCGACCGCATGGTGACCTCCTACCGACTTCTCTGGCAGGCTGCAGTCCAGACCCGCAAAGAGAAAAGACGCCGCGTCAGTGCATAGCATGGCCGTGTCGTTGACGCGCGCCAGCCAGCTCGCAGACTAATTCAAGGAAAATCTGATATGTGCGGCTTCGCCGGCCTGTTCGCCAATCGGCGCCAGTTATTGCCGCTTGATGAGATTGTCGAGCGCATGGCGGAAGCGATACCCCACCGAGGCCCAGACGACAAGGGCGTGTGGCTGGATGACACCGGCTGCCTTGCCCTGGGGCATCGGCGCCTGTCCATTCTCGATCTGTCTTATGCCGGCCATCAGCCGATGTTCTCCTGCCATGACAAGCTCGTGATTGCTTTCAACGGCCAGATCTACAACCATCTCGCTTTGAGAACAAGGCTGGAGCAGCAATCTCAGGCTCCGAGTTGGCGCGGGCATTGCGATACCGAAACCCTGCTGGCGTGTTTTCATGCCTGGGGCGTGGAGCAAACGCTGCAGTCGGCGACAGGCATGTTTGCGCTCGCGTTATGGAACAGGGCAGACAAAGTGCTTACGCTGGCGCGCGACCGCCTGGGAGAAAAGCCGCTTTATTATGGCTGGCAGCATGGCGCCTTCATGTTTGCGTCGGAACTCAAAGCCTTCAAGCGCCACCCTGCCTGGGATGCCGAGATAGACCGAGATTCGCTCGCCCTCTTTCTGCGCCACAATTGTGTACCGGCGCCCTATAGTATCTACAAGAATATCGCCAAGCTGATGCCTGGTCATTTTCTGACTTTGCCCCTGAAAGACCTCGAGCAAGGCGTTGCACCGGCATCGAGGGCCTATTGGTCTCTGAACGACGTTGTTCGCAGAGGCCTGGAGAATCCATTTAGCGGCACGATCGAAGATGCCGTCGACACGCTGGAAATGCAGCTGTCCGAATCCGTCAGATCGCAAATGCTGGCCGACGTGCCGATCGGCGCATTTCTGAGCGGAGGCATAGACAGCAGCCTGATCGCGGCGTTGATGCAGACACACAGCAACACACCGATCAAAACTTTCACGATAGGTTTTGACGAACAGGACTATAACGAAGCACGCCACGCCTCCGCCGTCGCCCATCACATCGGGTCACAGCACACGGAACTGTACATAAGCCCGCGCGATGCGTTGAATATTATTCCCTCGCTCTCCCACATTTATTGCGAACCTCAAAGCGCCAATTCGCAGATTCCCGCAGTACTGGTCAGCAGGCTGGCGGGGCAGTATGTCAAGGTAACGTTAACCGGCGACGGCGGCGACGAGCTTTTCGGCGGCTACAACCGATACCTGCTTGCGTATCAGACATGGATCAGAACGCAACGACTGCCGCTGCCCCTGCGCCGGGTGCTCTCAGCCAGCTTGCGCCTGCTCCCGCCCAGAATGTGGGATCGCCTGTTTCATCATGCGCAGCACATACTGCCGAGCCGCATGCACATCGCCACCCCTGGCAACCACGCACACAAGCTGGCCAGCGTTCTGGCACTGGATACGGGCGAAGCATTCTATAAGCACCTGGTGAGCCACTGGCCTGCCCCTGCATCGATTGTAAAAGGCGCCACGGAGCCCCCTACCCTACTGACGGATAGATCGCGTTGGCCTGAAACGGACAGCATGGAGCACTGGATGATGGCGATGGATGCCCAAACCTACCTTCCAGACGAAGTGCTGGCCAAAGTGGATCGTGCGGCGATGGCAAGCAGTCTCGAAACACGGGTACCGATGCTCAACCACCATGTTGTCGAACTGGCCTGGCGGATGCCGCTGGACTACAAAATCCGCAATGGCGAGGGCAAATGGCTGCTGCGAGAGGTCCTTCATCGCCATGTGCCTAAAGGCTTGATGGAGCGCCCCAAAATGGGTTTTGGCATTCCGTTGGGAGACTGGCTGCGCGGGCCCTTGAGAGACTGGGCTGAGGACCTCATCGACGAAGGGCGACTGAATAGCGAAGGCTATTTCCACCCCAAGCCGATTCGTGCGCTCTGGTCTGAACATCTCAAGGGCAAGTCCAACGGGCAGTACGCCCTGTGGGACGTCCTCATGTTTCAGGCATGGCTGGCCAACGAAAAGGCATAGATGTCCTCGAAGCGCCGCTCTACTTCCCGTCGAGAAAGAAACTGAAATGGACCTCGTCTCAACTCCCTGGCAAGTCGTGACAACAGCGCTCGCTTTCCTGTTTGGCATCCTGGTGGCCTGCGCAGCGGCTCGCTGGTTCGGCACCGACTTTCGCCGCGCGCTGCTGCTGTACTTCTGGCATACAAGCTTTAGCGTGGTCTATGCGCTGTATGTCAACAGATATGGCGGCGACTCCCTTCACTACTATCTCACTGGTCTAAAGGCCGACGTGACCTTCTCGTTTGGCACGGCCGCTGTCAGCTACATTACGATTTTCTTTGCGTCGATACTCGGCCTGTCGTTTCTTGGCACCTTCGTCGCCTTCAGCCTGTTTGGCTATATTGGCTTGATGGCGGTTGATGCCAGCTTTCGAATTGCTACCGAAAACAAATCCAGACTCGTGCGGTACTTCGCAACCCTGATTGTGCTGCTGCCATCAATCAGTTTCTGGTCCGCGGCGATCGGCAAGGATGCCCTGTCTTTTATGGCTGCGGGCCTGATTCTCTGGGCCGCCCTGAATCCAGCGCGCCGAACCTGGCTCATCGTTGTCTCAGTGTTGACGATGCTATTGGTACGCCCCCACATGGCGGGAATCATTGTCATCGCGCTGGCCGGCTCTCATTCCCTGCAACCTGGCGTTCCGTTGAGCAGACGTATTCTGGTCGGTGGCGCTGCGCTGGCAGCCTGCGCAATCCTCGTGCCGTTCGCAGTCGACTACGCGGGCCTGAAGGGAGGACTGAGCGGCGAAGAGCTGTCCAGTTATATCGAGCAGCGCCAAAGCGTGAACAGAGAGGGCGGCGGCGGCATCGATATCGCACGGATGAGCTTTCCCATGCAATTGTTTACATACCTGTTCCGCCCCCTGCCCTTTGAAGCATTCAATGCGTTTGCGCTGGCGGCCTCGCTCGACAACGTCATGCTTTTGTTTCTTTTTGTCGCTGGCGGCTGGCAGCTATTGAAACGCCGCACGCCCTCGTCCACCGTGAATCGCACATTTCTGTGGCTCTACGCCTCGCTCTCCTGGAGCATTCTCGCCATGACCAGCGCGAACCTGGGCATATCCCTGAGACAGAAATGGATGTTCGCACCCATGCTGATTTTTCTGATGCTGTCCGCCGTTGGCCGAAACCGTCGCATCATATCGTTTCATGTCCGTTCCAATGATTCATTGGGGCGGCAGTACGAGCTTCATCTCGTGCAGCCTACCGAACAGCATCTCTCCACGAGCGGGCCACGGAGAGCCTCATGAATACCAGGCCTGGCGCGCTCGTCATCTCGATCGACTTCGAGCTCTACTGGGGGGTGCGCGACAAGCGTAGCCTCGAAAGCTACCGCCAGCATCTGGCCGGCGTGTGGCAGGCGATTCCCAGCACGTTGGCGCTGTTCAAATCGTTCGGTATTCATGCCACATGGGCTACTGTCGGCCTGCTTTATTGCAAAAACAGCGAAGAAGCGCGATGCAGCATGCCGACCTTGCGACCCAACTATGAACGGCCCAATCTTTGTCCGTATGCGTATTTGACTTCGCACGACGATCTGGACGCCACCTATCACTTCAGTCCGGAACTCATCAGGCTTATTGCCGCTTGTCCTAAACAGGAGATCGCAACCCATACGTTCTCGCACTTTTACTGCAAGGAAGACGGCCAGACGCTGGAAACCTTCATCGCCGACATCGACGCTGCGATAAAGATAGCCCGCGACCACGGTTTTGAAACACGCAGCATCGTCTTTCCCCGAAACCAGTGGAATCCCGATTACCTTTCCGCGCTAAAGGATAGAGGCATTTGCTGCTTTCGGGGCAACGAGGCAAGCTGGTTCTATCAGGCCGTGGAAACACGGCGCCAAAACCCGCTGCGTCGTGCGGGACGGTTCATTGACACTTACCTAAACCTGTGCGGGCACCAGACTTATGTACCCGCTGCCTGCGCCCCCGGTCACCCTTACAATTTTCCTGCAAGCCGACTTCTGCGCCCCTGCGCGACTACGCTCCAGCTGCTTGAGCCTTTACGCCTGCGCCGGATACGGCAGTCCCTGCTCCATGCCGCAAAGCACGGCCAGGTATTTCATCTTTGGTGGCATCCACACAACTTCGGCGTCGACACCGACAACAACATCGCATTCCTGAGAAGGGTACTGGAGGATTTCGGCAAGCTGCGAGACCGGTACGGCATGCAATCTCTGACGATGAACGAGCTGTGTGAACAGATGGAGTGCGCGCAGTGAACATGCCCAAACCTTCGCTGGTGCTACTGGGCGGTCAAAGCATTTCGTCGCGCATTATGTATCACGCCTTGGCACAAGACTTTCACGTACTTGCCGTCATCCAGGAAAATCGCCCTTCGCGCAAAACGCTGCTTCAGCGACGCGTCAAAAAACTGGGGCTGCCGAAGGTGTCAGGGCAGCTACTGTTCATGGCCTATGACCGGCTGTACCTGCACAACCGGCAACAAAAGAAGATAGACGAACTGATCGAACGCTACAACCTGAACACCCAAGCATTTCCTGCGGCAATCGTGAAAACAGTCAACAGTGTCAATGACCCCGACACCATCGAAGCATTAAGACGCCACCGCCCTGATGCCGTGGTGATCAGCGGAACACGCATTATCTCAGCGGACGTCCTGGCCAGCATCAGCAGCCCTTTTCTGAATATTCACGCGGGAATCACGCCGCGCTATCGCGGTGTACATGGTGGCTATTGGGCACTCGCGAACGGCGACAGGGCGCACTGCGGCGTCACAGTACACCTGGTCGATACAGGTATCGACACAGGCGCGGTGCTGTATCAAACAGCGATAGACGTCGCCAACGACGATGGCTTTCATACCTACCCCATACATCAGATCGCCAAAGCCATTCCACTGATGAAACAGGCATTGCTCGACGTGGCGGCCAACAGACTGCAACCCGGCATTGGAGTGGGGCCCTCGCAACTCTGGTCTCATCCCACCTTGCTTGAATACATTAGAAATAGCGTAGCAGCCGGAGTCAGATAACGATGCATATGCCGAAAATTCGGAATGAATTTGGACGCAACGTCGTGACGCTGATGACGGGCACCACGCTGGCCCAGGCCTTGCCCATCGCGCTCAGCCCGTTGCTGAGCCGCCTGTATGCCCCTGACGATTTTGGCGTACTGGGTCTGTACATGGCAGTGTGCGCCATTCTCAGCGTTCTGGCGGCGGGCCGCTATGAGATCGCTATCCTTCAGCCTAAAGATGACAACGAGGCTGCCAACATCGCTGCACTGTCAGTGGTCATCACGCTGGGTACCGCCATAGCGTTGTGGCTCGTCATCCTCTGCTTTTGGGATGGCATTCTTGCAGCAAGCAACAGTCCTGAACTGGGCCGATGGCTATACCTGTTGCCTGCAAGCGTTTTGCTTACAGGGCTGTACCAGATACTGAACTACTGGAACAACCGGCAAAAACGATTCAAGCAACTGGCGGTCAGCCGCGCGGTCCAAAGCGCGGGG
This sequence comes from Allopusillimonas ginsengisoli, assembly GCF_004153455.1. GTDB lineage: Bacteria > Pseudomonadota > Gammaproteobacteria > Burkholderiales > Burkholderiaceae_B > Allopusillimonas > Allopusillimonas ginsengisoli. Next base: position 314,159 of record NZ_SDQE01000003.1, read on the forward strand.
GCAGTGGGTACGCAGTGCGCTTTGGGTTTCCAGCACGGCGCAGGCAACGGGCTGATCGCTGGTTTTGTGATTGGACAAGTATGCGGCTTACTCAGCCTTGGGCGGGCAAACCTGAAATCCGCACGTGACGCCTGGCAGGCTGTTTCAGCAAAGGGCATCCGATCGGCAGGCGTCCGGTACAAGAAGTTCCCCTTGTTTTCGAGCTGGGGTGCGTTGCTGGACACCGCCGCCTTGCAGATGCCGCTGCTTGTCATTGCACAGATGTTCGGCGCCACCATAACGGGCTTGTTCAGCTTTGCCTTTCGTGTGCTGACAGTTCCGTTGAATCTGATATCCGGATCCATTGCACAGGTGCTGTTTCAACGCGTAGCCGAACTACATAATGACAACCCTTCAGTGCTCGGGCGCTATCTGCTGCGCATATTTCTGCTGCTTTGCTGCGTGAGTGCTCTACCGATTCTTCTATTCACGCTGTTCGGCAGGGAGATATTCACCGTCGTGTTCGGTGAGGCCTGGGCCCCGGCGGGTGATTACGCGGGCATTCTAGTCATTGCCGCAGCGGCAAGATTCACGGTGTACCCGCTTAGCGTCGTGCTGTCGCTCGATCACAACCTCAAGAAGGGCGTAGCGTGGCAGGTCCTGTACTTCGCAACGCTGACCACGGTTCTGTTCGCGTTCTCAAACAGCCGCGTGGATGTGTTTCTGAAAGCATTCGCCATCCACGAAGTGATTCTGTACGCCATCTATCTGGGCGTGATCCTCTGGGCAACCCGATACCTTGGATCCACCCACCGCGAGCAAGCCCAGGCCAGCGTCAGCGCACCGCCCGCAATCCCAAAACCATAAAGCTCAACTTCGCAGCAGCGAAATGAGGCCCCTCCGCATTCCCGCGGTCCGGCCATTCACTACCGATACAACCGGGGGGAAGTTCCATGTGTGGCATAACAGGCGGCTGGTGGAGGGACAGGCCCGTAAACATAGAGGCACATATCGCCTCATCGCTGGACAAACTCAAGCAGCGCGGACCCGACGATCGCGGCGTCACCTACGCGGCAGCGGCGAATGGCACGCTGGCGCTTGGGCATACCCGTCTATCCATTATCGATCTGAGCTCGGCGGGGCACCAACCCATGCATTCCCCTGATCGACGATACAGCATTGTCTTCAACGGCGAGATATACAACTACCGCGAACTTCGAGACGAGCTTGCCACGCAGGGATATATGTTTACGTCGGACTCTGATACCGAGGTGCTGCTCGCGGCCTGGCAACACTGGCGTGAGATGTGTTTGCCACGGCTCGAAGGCATGTTCGCCTTTGTGGTGCACGATAGTGTGGAGAAATCACTGGCCTGCGTGCGGGACGCTTTCGGGATAAAGCCCTTTTACTATGAGCAGCACCGTGGCCGGTTTCTGTTCTCCTCAGAATTGCCCGCGCTGCTCCAGCTTCGCGAGGATAAGCCCGAGCCCGACCTTCAACGTTGTTACGACTACTTGGTCAATGGAGACACAGAGAGCAGCACAAGCTCCTTCGTCAAGAATGTAAAGCATCTGTTGCCTGGACATTGGCTGAAAGTCGATCTGTCCAGCGGCAGCCCTTACCTTGCTGAACAGCAATGCTGGTGGCGGCCCTCCGTTGAGGAATCTGCACACTATAGCTTCGAGCAGGCGGCAGAAGCGATTCGCGAACAGTTTCTGCAGAACATTCGCCTTCATCTGCGCAGTGATGTGCCGCTGGGTGCATGCTTGTCTGGGGGCATCGATTCGTCCGCCATCGTTTGCGCAATGCGCCATGTCGACCCAGAGCTTCCTATCAACACATTCAGTTTTGTGACGCCTGGTTTTGCGCGATCTGAAGAGCACTGGGCTGACCGCATCAACAAACATGTCGGCGCTGTCAGCCACAAGATAAGCGCTTCCGGCGCAGACTTGGCGCGCGATCTGGATAGACTGGTTCAGGCTCAAGGCGAACCGTTCGGCAGCACCAATATTTATGCGCACTATCTGGTATGCGAGCGCGTTCGCAAGGAGGGCATCACGGTAACACTGGAGGGCCAGGGCGCGGACGAGCTTTTGGCCGGCTATGTTGGCTATCCGGGATACAGAATGCTCAGCCTGATTGAGCGAGGCGACTTCATTGGGGCGCAGCGCTTTGCGCTCAGGTGGGGAGAATGGCCCGGCCGCAGCTATAGCCTGGCGTGGAAGAATTTCGCCCGCGTCGCGTTATCCGAGCGCGGCTACCTCATGGCTCGCAAGGCGTTCGGCGCCCCACTTCGTCCCACGTGGCTCAACACAAACATGATGATGGATGCTGGCGTCAAGCCTGTATTCAACCGTGAGATCCGACAGCACAACTTCAAAGGCCGCCGCGTTATCGAACAGCAGATCTATGCGCTTCAGACACGAGCCCTACCCAGCCTGCTGCGCCATGGAGACAGAAGCTCAATGCAGTTCTCGGTAGAAAGCAGACTGCCTTTCCTGACCGTTCCCCTGGCCAATCTTCTGCTTTCGATGCCCGAGCATTACTTGATCTCGGCCAATGGCGAAACCAAGAGTGTTTTTCGCGCCGCCATGCGCGGCATTGTGCCTGATGAAGTGCTGTACAGAAAAGACAAGATCGGGTTCGAAGCCCCCGAGGAAGCCTGGCTCATGGGCCAGAACAGCCCGGTAAGAGAGTGGCTCCGGGCAAGTCATCGCATTCCTTTTATCAACCAGCAGGCCCTGCTGGATGCTTTCGATGCCATCGCGCAAGGAAAAGCCGCCTTTTCCTGGCAGGTATGGCGATGGGTCAATTTTGTCAGATGGTACGAGCAGCTTGGACTGGTGTGACACCCCGTTTCCAGGCAACGAACAAGGAGCAATAAAAATGAGTACGGCGAAGCAAGCATACCGAGCGTTATGCAATAGTGAGCCTTCCATACCCGTCTTCAGCAAAGCATGGTGGCTGGATGCGGCAGCGGGTTCGGAAAACTGGGATGTTGTCATCGTTGAACGAGAAGGCGAAATCGTCGCCTCGCTCCCCTTTGTCATCAAGAGGCTGCTGGGAATAACGCTGCTCACCCAGCCATCGCTCACCCAGACACTGGGGCCGTGGCTCAAGCCAACATCGCTGAAATCATCCAAGCTGCTGAGCTGGGAAAAAGAGCAGATGCAGGCCCTGATCGCGCAGTTGCCGCCTTACTCGCACTATGTCCAGCAATGGCACTACTCCTATAGCAACTGGCTGCCTTTTTACTGGAAAGGATTCACTCAGACAACCCGCTATACCTTTGTCATTGATGATCTGTCAGACATAGCCAGTGTGTATGCCGGCTTCTCGCATGCAAAGCGCTACGAGATCAGAAAGGCGGAAAAACACATTCGCATCGCATTCGATCTTTCAGCCGAGGAGTTTTACGAGAATCACAAAATGGCGTTGGCTCTGCAACGCAGAAAGATCAGCTATTCATTTTCGCTTTTCAAGAAACTGTATGAGACCGCCTATCGGCACGACGCCGGACGAACCATTGCCGGCTATGACAAAGACGGCAATCTACACGCCGCCCTGTTCGTTGTGTGGGATGCAAACAGTGCTTATGGGCTGATCAGCACTATTGACCCGCGATTCAGGGGAAGCGGCGCGCCTTCTCTCCTGATACGAGAAATTATCCGCTTTGTCTCACCCTTGACAACCAGCTTCGATTTCGAAGGAAGCATGACCGAGGACCTGGCCCGCTCCTATCGGCAATTCAGCACCCAGAAACAGCCCTACTTTCGCGTGTCGAGGACGCCTTCGAAGCTCTACGCCACGGCAAAGTTTCTGCGCTCGATGATTTCGACAACCGCCTGAAACATTTTGGCGGGAAGCCCGAACCCGCCTTTCTCCTTCATCCCTCACAGGGAGAGCATCATGAAATTCTTGCTAGTCGCGAGCTACGCGGAATCGATCACGCAGTTTCGCGGGCCATTTATACAGGCCTTGATCGCCAAAGGCATGGAGGTTCACATTGCAGCCCCAGGTCTATCGCGCAACAGTACCACCCGGCACGAGCTCGAATCCAGAGGTCTGGCCACGCATGACATTGCGCTCAGGCGCACAGGCATGAATCCACTGCGCGATCTGTTCACCTTGTGGGTTCTGTGGCGGTTGATGATGCGGTTACAGCCGGACTTTGTCATGGGCTATACCATTAAGCCAGTTATCTATGGCACGCTCGCCGCGTGGCTGGCCCGCGTGCCCCACCGCTACGCGCTGATCACCGGGCTGGGATACGCCTTCGCGGGAAAAAATGGCGAAGGTTCACGGCCCGGCTTGTGCCGCCGAGTCGCTCAGGCGCTGTACACCACAGCCCTTGGCCATGCGCACAAGACCTTCTTTCAGAATCCGGATGACGAACAATTATTCCGGTCACTGGGCATCCTGCATCCCTCCGCCAAAACCGTGGTGATCAATGGATCAGGCATCAATCTGAAGCAGTTCGCACCAGCCCCCTTGCCGCAGTCGCCACATTTTCTGTTGGTCGCTCGACTGTTGAGAAACAAAGGCGTGCGCGAATATTGCGAAGCCGCAATGCGCATACATCGCCAACATCCCCACACTCGCTTCACGTTGGTGGGATGGCTGGACGACAATCCCGATTCTGTATCCCAGCAAGAACTCGAAGGCTGGCTGGCCCAGGGGCACCTGGACTTTCTTGGTCGCCTGGACGATGTGCGGCCTGCCATCGCCGCATGCAACGTCTACGTTCTGCCTTCTTATCGCGAAGGAACGCCACGCACTGTGCTTGAAGCCATGTCCATGGGAAGGGCGGTAATCACCACGGATGCACCCGGCTGTCGGGAAACCGTGATCAACGGCCATAACGGCTATCTCATCCCCGTCCAGTGCGTAGACTCGCTCACCGCTGCCATGCAGCATTTTGTCGACGATCCTGGGCTTGCCAGGAGGATGGGCGCTTATTCGCGTCGCATCGCAGAACACAAGTACGACGTAGGCAAGGTCAATGCAGTCATGTTGCGCGAGATGGGTATTGGTTTTCATCACACACATTCTCATTCCGCCTACAAACGCCATCTGGCGACCGTTCGATAAAGCCAGGCACAACAAGGAGACAAATCATCATGCGAATTTATGCCATTGTGGGCATCGGCGGCCATGGCCGCGAAACCATGCCACTTGCTGAAGAGATGCTCAACCAGTTTCATATGGAAGACGACTACAGGCTGGTCTTTGTCGATGACAACAACAGCTCACCCTACACCAATGGCCACGATATTCTTGCACCAGAAGACTTTCTGGCATTGGACGCCGAGAAGTTCTTCAACGTTGCAATCGCGGACAGCCACTGCCGGGAAAGACTGGCCGAGAAACTTACAGGCGGTGGCGCACAGCCCTTTACCGTGCGCGCGTCCAACAGCGGCGCACTCTCCAGCAGCCACATTTCACCCGGCGCCATTCTCAGCCCGTACTCCCTGATCACTGCGAACGCGACGATAGGCAAATTCTTCCATGCAAACATGTACGCCTATGTAGCCCATGACTGCGAAATAGGTGATTTCGTGACCTTCGCTCCGCGCGTCTGCTGCAACGGCGGCGTTGTCGTCGAAGACCACGTGTATATCGGCACAGGCGCGGTGATCAGACAGAGCATGAAGGGCCGCCGCATCGTCATCGGCGAAGGCGCCTTCATCGGCATGGGAGCGGTTGTCACCAAAAGCGTACCGCCCTACACAACAGTCGTCGGCAATCCTGCAAGACCCTTGCGCCCCACCCCCGCCACCCGACGCGCCAACGGCAATGCCACGGGCAAAGTCACCGCACTGCCAACAATCCTGTCGCGCCTGCACAGATAGCGCAACTCCTCCCCCAAAGAACAACGATATCGATAGAGAGGGATGAGATGGATAATATCGTCACCACGCACGAGCCTGGGCTCGCGCCTGTCGCGCACACGACGCACAGCTTGCGTGCGCATCTTCTTGCCTGGCCCAAGAACAGAAAGCGCTCGCTCCAGCTGATCGTCGACACGCTCCTCATCTGGGCGGCACTCTGGCTGTCGTTCTACCTCAGGCTGGACAATATCAGCCTGATCCATCCACTGGGTGGTCACGCATGGCTGTTTGCGCTGGCCCCCGCCATCGGCTTGCCGACCTTCCACTTATGCAGGCTCTATCGAACGGTAACTCGCTATGCGGGCCTGCAGGCCGTCGCCATCACCGCACTGGCCATATTGATTTCGACCACACTGCTGACCCTGTGCATTCTGCTGCATCCCACGCCAGAAACGCCAGTACCGCGCTCCATAGTCATCATCTATGCGCTGCTGTCGCTGTTTTTTATTGCCGGCCTTCGTCTGTTGATGCGACAGTACTTTCTGGGATCAGGGCGGGCCGACACCAGGTTTCCGGTGTCCACCAATCCATCGCACTGCAGGCGCATATGCGTTGTGATCTACGGTGCGGGCGCGGCAGGCAATCAGTTGCTCATGGCGCTGCGCCTGGGCCACGGTCGCCACCCCGTGGCCTTCATCGACGACAATCCTGAACTGGCCGGCAGAGTCATTGCTGGCCTGCCCGTCCACGGTATTGCCGAGCTCGAACAACTGATCGAACGCAAACACGTGCAGGAAGTGCTTCTGGCCATTCCATCCGCCCCACGCAACCGCCGTGCGGAAATCATCCAGCACCTGAATCGCCACGATATCAGTGTCCGAACTATTCCGGGGTTAATGGACGTTGCCAGCGGCCGCGTCAAGGTTCAGGATCTGCGGGAAGTCGATATTTCCGACCTGCTGGGACGCGATCCTGTGCGACCGCATCCCGAACTGTTCGAACGCTGCATCAAAGGCAAGGCGGTGCTGGTCACAGGCGCGGGGGGTTCCATAGGCGCGGAACTCTGTCGGCAAATCATCACATGCCTGCCCCGCCGCCTTATCCTCTACGAGCAATGCGAGTTCAACCTCTACAGCATTCATAAGGATCTTGAGTCGCGCATTGTTTCCAAAGGACTGGAGATCGAGATTCTGCCTATCCTGAATTCGGTACGCAACGAAGAAAGACTGTTCGAAGCCATGTCGATCTGGGAAGTTGATACGGTCTATCACGCCGCAGCCTACAAGCACGTTCCCATGGTTGAACGGAATATTGCCGAAGGCATCGTCAACAATATCTTCGGAACCTTGAGCTCGGCTCAGGCCGCCATGCGCGCGCGCGTCAGCAATTTCGTGCTCATCTCCACGGATAAGGCCGTACGTCCGACCAGCACCATGGGCAGCACCAAGCGGGTGGCAGAACTCATTCTCCAGGCACTGGCCCGAGAGCCCCAACCCCGCCTGTATGGCTCGCGCCAGGCACTCGCCATCCACAACCCCACCTGTTTCACCATGGTGCGTTTTGGCAATGTTCTGGATTCATCCGGGTCGGTTATACCGCTTTTCAGAGAGCAGATCCGCAACGGCGGGCCGGTCACGGTCACCCATCCTGACATCACGCGTTATTTCATGACCATACCCGAAGCGTCTCAACTCGTTATTCAGGCAGGTTCCATGGGAACCGGCGGCGACGTTTTCGTGCTTGATATGGGAGAACCGGTCAAGATACTGGACCTGGCCGTGAATATGGTGAGGCTGTCTGGGCTCAGCGTTCATTCCGCCAACAACCCGGGCGGCGATATTGCCATCCGCTTTACAGGCCTTAGACCAGGCGAAAAACTGTACGAGGAGTTGCTCATCGGCAAACATGTGGCGCCTACCCGTCATCCCAAGATCAAGCGAGCCAACGAACGCCATGTCGAATGGGAAGCGCTGAAGAAAGCATTGACCAGCCTCGACAAGGCTGTCAGGAATGATGACTACGCCGCCATCCGACAGATTTTCTTCAGATTGGTCGATGGCTATGCGCCTGATGAGGAAATCATCGACTGGCTGCTGCCGCCTCAAAAACAAGACGAACCCATCCCGGCGGCCAGCCTTGCTCCACATCCCCGCAATGAGGTCAAGACGGCCGGATTTGGCACCTAGCCCCGCGGCAAGGCCGACGCGGGGGGTGCGCCATGATTTTTTTTTTAATCCCTGCTAGAATACCGGACTTGCCTGATGCGCGTCCTTCCTTCGACCCGGTCGCACGCCAGTCAATCAGGCATATGGCATCGCCCGGCATTGCGGGCGGCAGACAGGACAGGTGGCAGAGTGGTCGAATGCGCCGGACTCGAAATCCGGTATACGTTTAGGCGTATCGTGAGTTCGAATCTCACCCTGTCCGCCAGAGAAATCAAGTACTTACGACACATTGAAAGCCGCCTATTTGAGCGGCTTTTTTTATGCGTGGTGGGGGAAAATTTGACGGATCGAAATGCCAGCCCGCCACCGAGCGGGCTATTTTTTTGTCTGGACGGAGCGTACATACCCTTGCAGCCCCCCTACTTTATCGGCGAGCCTTGCAGCTTCTCGGCCCATATAGTCATATTCTTGGACACACTCGATAAGTATTCCGATCCCGTCCGCTCCGGCGTCATCAGATCGGCTGCTGGCGTGGGCAGTTTTGGCGTTGTCGCTACGTTCGCGCAACAGCCCGTCAAGGCGAGCACGAACGCTGGCAACATCCTTTTGAGCAGCCTCGCGAGCCAGCACGGCCCCTCGGTATTGGGCGTCAGCCTGATCTCGTTCATATTGCATCCCTTGTTCGATGGCGATTTGCTGTAGGACGGTTTTGGCTTTCTGGTCAGCCACGCCTTGCCGATAGCCTGAGTGATGCAGCCACCAGCCAGCCAAAGCAAGCAAGGCCAGCGCCAGGGCGGCTAGTTGAGCCCGGATAGACATAGCTTGACCTCGGCTTCGCGGCGATTCTCAAGACCGCGCAGCTTGACCTTGCGCCCCGCCACCGTCACGTACACCCAGCGGCGCATCTGCTCGCAGGCCTCGCGGTACCGCCCCTGGTTGTGCAGCTTGAGCAAGGTAGACCCTCGAAACGCCGCATCGCCCACGTTGTAAGTAAAGCTGATGTACGACGCGAGAGTCGGCGTACTGACGGGCTTTTCGGTGAGCGTGAGCACCTTGTCACCGATGCGCAAAGCCTCGCCATTTAAGAGCGCCTTGCATTCATCCAGGCTACGGATATGGTCGCGGCGCACGTTCTTGGTGTTGCCGAAGCAATCGGTAAGAATACCGGCAGAGTCAAGATACGGCCCGCCGGTGTAGCCTTCCAGACCGGCGAGTAGCGATATAGCGATGGCAGCCGCTGCGCCCGCGCCAACCCTTTCCTTGATTGTCATCTGCGCACCCAGCCAAACAGCGCCCGCCATATACGTCCAATAAGCGGGTATTTCTCCACCAGATCAGGCAACTTGATTGCGATGAGGATGAGCACATAGATGGCCCACAAAGCGAGCACAACGGTGTCCAGCGTCCAGCCATAGATGAGAGCGCCGCTTACCGTGGCAGCAGGTGCATGCAGTCCATCATCTTGCATCATGATTTTGATCCTTTGGGGCATACGCGCCTCCGCGTGCGGTTAGAGAAGGATTTTGTTTGTTCAGGTAGTTGCATCAGCTATCCGAGTTTGGGTGAGGTCATCGCGGCCTCCAATGGTTGGGCTAAGGTTCAATTTGCTGCCACCATGTGCGCCAGGTAGCGACGAGTTCGGGGCTGTTCATGGGGGGGATTTCAGAGTTGGGCAGGATTGCGGCAGACCAGCCTAATCGACGCTAAAGCTTAGGCCGTCCAGCGCGAACGGTCCCAGCCCGCCACTTCCTGGCGCCCCCGCATAGTTAGCGTTATCAACAACCAGGTTGCCATTACTCAATACGCGCAATGCGACGGCAGTAGTGGCGGCTCCTGTGCCTCTTGCTACTGAGGTGAGCGATGTGTACCGCGACGTATAGTGGCCCGAGGGCATGGTGAATATCGCGTTAGAAGTCGCATCCACGCCAGTGATATAACCGCGCAGACACACCCTGTTCCCTATTTTTTTGTACGAAAAAGGGTGATAGGTCGATGTGCCTGCATTTGCCCATCCGTTCAGCAAAGCGGCTGGAACGGTCCACTCATCCTCAACCGGTTTAGGGGCTTGGTAGGCGTTTAATATGGGGTCGTAGATTGTGGCGCCAGGTGACGCCTTAATGCCGGGCGAGCAATACTGTATCTGTGCGTTCTCAGGCTCACCCAAAGCTCGCTGAATTGCAGTGTCGTTAAAATCTCCCGCTAACAGTGACGGCGCGTAGAAGATAAAATCTGTATCGCCCAGCCCTTGACAAAGCCAATGATTACCCAGGCTTGTGATGCAGCGGGTCGGTATCCCGGTGTTATTTACAATTCTGGCGAAACCCTTGGTAGACACCATGTTGCCAAGCAGCGTGATCGTCCCGAAGCCGAAGAACAGGTCGGCACCTGTATAAAACGGTTTAGCCAATCCATTTCCGGCAGGCGCTGTCGGGTAATTCTCCACATATACGCCAACCATAATAATGGGAGGCCGAGCACCGGCCGCACCAGAAAATGCCCGCGTCGTTATCTTCTCTATCGAGCCGCCACGGAAGAATATAGGTCCATCGCCTCCCGCGAATGATCCTATGTAGTCAAGTTCGCTGTATTGACAATCGTTAGAGTTAAAGTTGTTCGCATTAAAGTTTTTGTATACGCGCTGCGCTTTACCGAAACGGCAATTATTGAATTTGTGGTAGTACCCACCTTTCCATTCAAGCAGATTCTCAAATCCATCAACGAAGCAATCTCTGGCCTCGATAACAGCGCTCGATTCAATTCCCACTGACCCAGGAGCAAAGAAGTCACCAGACCCTTGATATCCAGTAATGTGCATACCTTCGAGCACCAGGCGACTTCCTCCTGTCACCTTGATGGCAATTCCTGCTTGTGGCGGAAAAACAAGATGGGTGTTGTATTTGCCATCTCCCTGAAGAACGATTTGCCTGTTTGCCACAAGCTCAATCTCGTCCATGTTCAGATAATAGATACCAGCTGGTATCCGTAACTTGGCACCCTTGCCATAGCCATTAATGTTGCCGGAGGGTATGTCGTTAATCGCATTGATGAGCGCCGCCGTGGGATTCACGCCGGTGGCGGCCAGATAACGACCGTAGGTGAATGTCTCTAGTACCTCATTGGCTACACTTCGATTCTCACTTACCACCACCATCGCCGCCCCCTTGCTTGGATCGGCCAACTTGCCCTTAAGCTCGTCGACCTTCTCCTGGGCGGCGGTGCCGGCAGTAGCAGCGCTTTCGGCAGCTTCCAGCGCTTTATCGGATGCTGTGCTGGCGGCTCCGGTGGCGATCCCAATCGCATGCTCCACATCGCCGAACTGTGTCGCGATGGCCTCAGTATCATTCTTGGCTTGTTGGGCAGCATCCTTAGCTGATGCGGCCTCGGCTTTTGCCTGCGCTGCGGCTTGGGCGTCTGCTTCGGCCTGGGCGGCCTTGTTGGATGAAACCTGAGCGCTAGCCACGGATTGAGACGCGGCTGCCTGCGCTTTCTGAATGGCCTCTTGCGCCTGGTCGATGGGAGGATACGGAGGCCGGTCAATGAGCGGGTCCATCGACAGCGCACCGTTGCCGTCAGGCACAACAACCGTAAAGCTAACATCCTGCGGACTGGCTGAGCGGATCGTCACGCGATAGCTCGATGATCCTGTGCCGCGCTCATTAGGCCACAAGGGGAGCGTATACATCCCATTTGCATCTGTTACGGTCTGCGCGTGATACGGGACAACCACCCCGCCGTCTGTCTCAAACCGATTTAGCTTTGCCAGTACTTTCGCTCCGGCTGCGGGCTTGCCATCCGGGGTATAGACCGTGCCGCTTACGGGCCGTGTTTTAAGCGCCATGTGATGCCCTTTTTATGACTGGTATGCCTGGATAGGGCCAAAATCCCCTGCCATGGCTCTCGCATGCAACTCGCGGCCATAGTCCGTGCTGTCGTCAGCATTGGCAGTAAATGGGATTGGAGCCGGGAACTGCTCAAACTTCACATCAAGGTCGATCAGTTTGTTATCCGGACTGGAGTAGCGTGGGTTAAGTGCGTATTGGTAGCTCATGATTAAGATATCCGAATGAAAACGGTGATTGCTGTCGAGCCTGAGCCTGTGCTGCTCGTGTATCCCATACACCGCCATGTGCCGCTAAGGCTATAACTGGTAGTAATGGAATCGGCTGACGCGAACCGAAGATTGGCGCCAGAAACAAGAGAGTTCGGGTTGACGGCCACCGCGCTACGCAGCAGGCAAGTCGATCCGACAAGACCGGCCTCTATGTTCACCAGTGCGGCAGTAGCGGCGGATACAAAGTTGGTAATTTGGCCTGACGTGTGCGTGTGCGAAACATTTGCTTTGGAGGCGGGATTGAAATTTCCGGTGTGATATATCTCAACAGCGGATTTCAAACTTCCAGAAACATTGTTGGATGATTGAAGATAGAACCGATCTTGATACGGATAGTTTGATAGCCTGAATCCGCCTTGGTTTTGCTGATAGGGCATATTCAGGATGAACGTTCCCCCACTCACGGCACTGGCGTCGTAATACAGCCCAAAAGGATCAGCAGACGCCAAATCCTTTGACACCATGAATCCACCCAGCCCAAAATCGCCAACCCTCAACGCACGCCCCTCTGTTGAGTCATGATCGCTGGTTGTGGCTGTTAATGTGGCCGCCGTACCCAATAACTCCAGCGCCTCTTGAACCGTCTGCGCATCCAGTAGATCGGTCGCTGTAAACGGCACGGTATCGGCTGTCGGAATTCTCGCCAGGCACTGCCATACGCCTGTCTCTGTGTTAACAAAAGCAAAGGCATCGTCCAGCTCGGTTACGATATCTTTAGCACCCGGTAAAACCAGAGATTCGGAGTGCTTCAAGGTGATGCCCGCCTCAAACGAGAGGTGAATCAGCCTGCCATCGAATGTGTCGGTAAAGGTCAGGATGTCGTTTTCGGCTTTTGTCACGCGAAGGTACGAGCCTTCATCCGGAATAGGCAGCGAGGACGAGCTGGGTACGGATTCGGCAATGGAGAATTGCTTGCGTATAATTGACGCGTGGCCTCTGAGTATGTCATCAAGACCGCCGCCCACCAGGTCGCCACCTTGCGGTGTATTGTTGGCGGCTATGGGGTCAAGATCTGTAATGCTATTTGGTGCCGGCATAGTTGCTGTCCAATAAAAAAGCCCTCACGAAGGAGGGCTAAAGGAAAACGAATGGGGTTTACTGATTACATGCTCATAAAACTTGGCGTTTTATGTGTCATCGTGTTTATCATTGGCTACTTCCAGGGGCGCTATCCTCATTGATTGCTTAGCAACGGCATGGTTCTGTTGAGCATTTGTTGAATTTGTGGATTGCTAAGCAGCCCACCAACCTGAGATGGCTTCACATTCACCGGCTTGCTAAGTCCTTTTTGAAACGCGGACGACAGCAGGCCAGAGCGAACCATCGGCGGCACAACAAAAGGCACTGCGCCCAAGCCAATGCCCACCGGACCAGCCGCCACGCCGCCTGCGCCCGCCATGAGTGTTGATGCCGCTGACGCCAATTTACTCACGCCAGGCCCGGCCACCTGAGCGGCGGGTTGAGCGGCCTTCGGGAAAGCGCTGGCAAACTTGCCGATCAATTCCAGTTCACCCGATAAGGGCTTGCCTTTTTGAAGCTCGCGAGCAATTTTGGCTGCATCGACACTGCCGCTACCTTCTCGCAGAGCCTTTTCAACCGTATGGCTTTTGGCGATATTTGCACGAGACTGTCTAAATGACGACAGCAAGTCTGGCGAAGCAGCCCCGGCGGCACGTTCCAGTTGATCTTCCAACGCCCCGGCGATAGCTCGGTTGGCCCTGGCAAGAGCGCCGTCACCCTTTCGAAACGCATCGTCGGCAGCCTCTCGTAGCGCCCGGATCGCGTCAACAGCATCGCTTGAATCGAACCCGTTTAGGCGGTACGCATCGGCTAGATCCGTTATTTCGGATCGCTCCATAGCTGGAATGGTGCCTTTGCCTGTGTATTGCTTGACTACATCATCTAGCGACTGCGTAAACATGTTGTCAGTTTGTACCGGCCCGATCTGTCGAAGCGGCACATATCCAGCGTCATACGCTGCCTTACGGTATTGGCTGAGCATCTCTGAGGTAAGAGGAACGTCATCAGGTAGCCCAAGTGCTTTGCGTGCGAGCGAGTCGGTAATGGCCTGATTTCGAACGGAGGCCGATTGAGCGGTCGCGATCTTGCCCGATATGCTTTCCAGCACAGTATTTCGCATGGACGGATGCACGCTGCTAGGCGGAATGACATACCCGGCTTCGGTCGCCTCTTTAATGGTTTGCAGGCGTGGGGCATTCCTGGCTTGCGCTGCCACTTGTCCGGTACGATTATTACCGATAGCTTTACCTGCCAGACCTGCGCCGCGCAGCACCAGCGGTCCCGCCGCGCCAATCGTCGCGCCCAATCCAACATCATCCGGGTTTACCATGCCAGCAGTCGCGCCACCTGCGATTGCGCCGCCCGCAGCTCGTGTCGCGATGTTTGCTGCGCGGCTTCCTGCTGCGCTGCCCAGGCGAAGCCCGCCAGAGCCGATAGATTGTGCCAACCGCCCTACGGCAGGGGCCATGCTACCGACGGCAGCGCGAGAGACGGTACCGGCGAGCGCTCCGGGGATAGGCGCGGTAGACGCGATATTTCCCGCCAGCCGCCCTACGCCGCCAGAAAATGGCGCCTGTGATTTATACTGATCAGCCCAGTCTCCTACGGACTGACGATTTTCGGCGGCATCCTGAACAAGCGCCTGCCCTGTTTGATCTGCGCCGACAAGATCCAGCCCCTTGCCAAGCCAATGCTCCGCACCAAGCGCGGGATCGGCCAATCCTTGAGCAAGGCCCGCACCAAGCGCCTTTGTGTGTTGAGCCGGATCGGGGCTATCAGGAAATAGCTTGAGCGATTCATTCACCGCTGCTTTCGCGTCGAATTTAGGCACATCTTGCACCGGCTGCTCGGTGTGAATATTGTCCTGATTAAGCGGCATGAATTCGACCTGCTCTGGCCCCTTCGCATACTTCGTCCACGGCCCTTGCGCGTCCTGTTCTGGCTTGCTCGCGTATTTCGTCCACGGCCCATCTTTAGGCAGTGTGCCGGCGTGTGCGCTTGGAATGAAGAAATCAGTGATCTTTTCCATGACTCCAGGCTGCTTACGAACCGTCTGCGTGACAGCGGCTATCTTGTTGATGTAATCCGGGTCTTCGGCATACCCGCCAGTTTTGAGCGCGCTCGCGTAGGCCATCGGGTCATTCCCAGCGCCTACCGCATTGGGATACTTTCGCTCGATCAATCCGGCATAGTGATCCGCAAACGCTTGCGGCGTCTCGAAAGCGCGGTACTTGTCCGTTGAGCCGGTCATATTGTCCTTTGCCGCAATGCCGGAACCGGAAAAATCCTTGATATTGCCTAAGTTATGCGTGCCGGGAATAACGGACTTGCCCCAACCCGTTTCCAGCCCCCATTGACCGAGCAAAATGTCAGGCGAGACGCCCAGGCGACGCCCGGTAGCCTGCGCAAGGGGCATGTATTGAGTGGCAAATTCAAGCGGGGTAGCCATTATCGACCTACCTTGGTCCAACTAGACGGGCTTGAAGGATCGCCACCGATGTACTGATAGCCATCTTCCACCACGCCGGGGGAAAGCGCGCCCGTTTGCGGGGCCTGTTGTCCAGGCACATCACCATACTGCCTTGCATAGGCCTGCTTGAGACGTTCTTTGCTGCCTCTGGCGAAATCAACGATCTTTTTGACGTTCTCGCGAAACTGCTCTGGCGATTGCGAGTTTTGCAGTGCCGCCAGATTGTTTTGCAGCATTTCGTTTTCTTTATCCGACACCGCACCCAGCGCACCGCCCGTTTTGGACGCCTCGCGCATGGCTTGGAGCACCGAAAAGCCCACTTGCGATTTGAGGTTTTCGAGCATGGCCTGAGCATCCGCTGCCTCACCGCCAGGAACGTTGGGAAACATACCAACGTAGCCAGTGATCCTATTTACACCGGGATGCCCCAGTAGGTCAGTTGCGGCTTGCTCCATCCGGTCTAGTGAGGATTCGGTCGATTGCAAGGATGTGAGCGCAGCGTTAGTTTCGGTAGGCCGTGCCACATCCGCCTTGGCGGTTTCTTTTGCGGCGGTCTGAGCGTAGGAAACATTGCCCTGCGCGATAGGATCGATCGTGGTCGGCATAAGAGGCTGGCCGTTGTTGGTAATCGGACGGAATGAGCCATCAAGCCGATTGACCTGACCGAACCCTTGCGAGGTCTGGATAGGGGCGCTCCATTCGTCTTGAGCTAGGCCCTGCGCACGTAAGTCCGTCGATTGAATCTGACCAAGCTGCTTAGCAATCTCCATGATGTAGGGATTGCCGGTCGCAACAGCCTCGCGCAACGTATTTGAGTTGATACTGCCTTGGTTCTTTTGCCACCACTGCTGCGCCTGCGCCTGCTGCTCTTGCTCGGTCTGCATCTGCTGCTGCTTCATGCCCAGTATCGACTGGCGCATCTGCGAGTCAGCGGCGTTCTGCGACCCGGCCTCAAAGCCCTGGAAGCCTCTGCCCAAAGCAGGGCCAAACGCGCCGTAGTTGCCGCCCTGGAGTAAGCCTGAGGCCATGCCAAGCAGCCCGCCGCGTAGCTGCTCGCCTTGCGGCGTCTGTGCGGAAATTGCGTCAAACAGTCCCATAATCGCCTCAGGAGTTGTTGTAGCTACTGTTGTTGTAGTAGTTCCACAGGTTGTTTTGTTGCTGCTGGCGCGGGTCTATTTGTGGCTGCTGAACCGGCTCAGGCTGCGCTTGCGGGGCTACCTGCGCAAGCTGCTGCGCGGCCCACTGAGCGTAAGGTGAGGCCATCTGTTCGTACTGGGTCTTTTCATCGCCGCCGCGACCACCCAATAGACCACCGAAAGCAGGTTGCGAATACGCCATGCCCAATAGTCCGGGCTGTTGTGGCTGGATTGCAGGAGCACCAAACATGCCGCCAAATGGTTGATTCATCACAACATACCTCCTAGTAAGCCAAGGCCAGCGCCTATACCTGCGCCCCAGGGCGTGGCCCCAGCAGCGGCTGGAAACAAACTGCCTCCAAGTGAAGCGCCGCCCAAAGCCCCACCCAACGCACCGGCAATCGAATTCGTTTGGTTCGGATTCGGAGCAGTCGAAGTCTGCGTCCCGCCGCCGCCCATCAGTGTTCGGATCGCATTGCCCATCACATCCAACTGCTGATTGGGATAGTTCTGCTTGTTAAGCCAGTCGTTGTATTTCACGTCCAGCCCGCCTTGATTCATGGCTTGCTGAGCGCCACCGATCCCCAGGAGCGCTTGGCTATTCTGATACCCGGCTGCATTTAGCCCCGGCATCATGCCAGCGGCTGCCAACTGCCTGCCACGCTCCGAATCGAATGCGCCTTGACGCCGGTTAAGGTCAGATTCGCCCAATTGAGCCTGTAGGCCGTAGTCGGCCATTCTCATGTCATTCGATACCCGGCCTAGTTCATTGCTCATTTGACGGGCGTTCTCGCTTTGCGCCTGTTGCCAGGCCGATCCACCGAATGCGCCAGCGCGGGCCATCGTTGCATCGGTATTGTTGAACACCGAGTTTTCGAACTGACGCTTTACATCGCCCTGCGCTGAATCAATGGCGCTTTGCAGATACGGGTTATCCATCCCCAGTAAGGCGTTTGTGCCCGGATCACGGTTCAGGTACTGGCCACTGATCGTGTCATTCAGCCCGCCCATCGCACCAGCAATGCCCTTTTGGCCCAACTGAGCTTGATCACGCGCCATCTGGAACCCGGCTTGCTGGTCAGGCGTGAAGCCTGCAATCCGATCACCGCCATACGATTCATAGGGGCGCATGGCGACCGAGGACGCCTGCTGCATAAAGGGAGCCAGATACGGCGCAAGCTGAGGAGAAACCTCCTGCTTGGTCGTCTGAGTTACGTTTTTTGGTCCGCCGCCGCCAGCCATAGTGGTTTCCTCGCAATACTGTATATCTCGTTAAACCCGAAGCGGGCAAATATCCGGGCCGCAGCCCCATAACATGCGCAATCAATAGCGCTAGCCCCGCCTGAACGGGCGTAATCGTCAATGAGCTGCATCGCTTCATTCGTTGTCGCCCCACTTGCCGCCATCGCGTGGATAAACAGCACTCTCATGTTTGGCTTTTGAATGAACTCGACCGCATACCATGAATCCGGCTGATCGCCTCGCAGGCAAAGCAGCGTTAATTCCCCGCGGGCTAGTTGCATCTTTAACTGGTCGGCAGTCACTTCACCTTGTGCCCGTTTGGTTGCCTCGGACAACTTATGCGCGCCTTCACGCCATGCCTGATCAATGTGGGCCGCGCCGACAACGTACAGCGTCAAACCGTCGCGCACCTGCATTCCTTCCATGTTCCGGGGCTTCCAGATTCCACACATATCCAGCCAGTGACGATGTAGCCCCCTGCGTCCACTGGCTCGCGATTGCGGATGAAGTCGCCCTGGTAATGTTCACCGGTAGTGGGCGGCTCGGTTGCTGCGTTATAGACAGCCATGATTCGTCCCTCAGCCAGTCCGTTTACAGACGCTGCGATACTGCGAAATAGCTCATAGAGACGCACGTTCAGGCTGGGCGATATGCCGCCATCGATAGGCAGGCGCGGGTCAGCGGAAATTTTCATCGCGAACCATCCACAACAAGATCCACATCAAAGCCGTTGGTCTCCATTGCGCCTTGATATTGCATCGTGACGCGGTGCCAACGGGCCGACCACATGAAGTCAAAGCGACCATCAAATAGCTCGGCGACCTCACCCGGCTCCAATGCATCACCCTCGCCTGCTTTGTAGTAGGCGTGAAGGCTGCCCAAAAGCGGCGTCTTCAAGAACCGGGGAATAACGCCGCGCAAGGTCGTGTACTGCGTGTCGTCGCCTATATCGTTGATCGTGATCGAGCTTCGTTCAGGTGTTCCGGTAGCCAGCATCAGGTAGCCATCAGGCGTCATGACTGCCGGTACCGGCTTTTGATAGAACCATTGCGGCGAATCGTACGGAATATCGGCTATATCGTCGTAGGTCTCGTACAGATTGCCTAGCGTGTCGTAAGTCACGCCGGGAGCCGCGTATTCGACAAACGCTGAGATAGGCCGCGTGACTTTTCCCCAGCGCTGCGTCTTGACGTTATACGCAAGGCAAGCATCCAGCTCGCCGATTGAGTCTGAGGATGCGTAGTGCCAATACACAACGGCGGCAAGGCGGTCGTAATAGCCTTGGATACGGTACCGATACTTCGGGTTTGAGTGCTCTAAAAACCAGTCCCGGATGGGCGCGCCAATCGGGACAGGGCGAGAGCCATCAAATATCCAGAAATCATCCGCTCCAAAGAACAGATGCGCCGTGCCAATGGAGACAACCGCCTCTTGGCTCGATGCGCCAATCTCGCCCGGTACCTGTTGCCATGCCCAAATAACTGGAGGGCCGACATATTCGCCGATATACATGGAATTTTCCTTGTATACGACCATCGTGTTACCCAACTTTCGGCCCGCCCTGATTTCTCCGGGAGAATCGATAAACCGTGCGGTTGCCGCTTGCGTTGCCTGTGAGGGCGCCCATGCGGTGTGATCATAGAGGCCAGAGCACCACCACCTGTCCGGCTCGTCACCGTTAATGGTGTCGGTTGTGGCTAGCGCCATGACAAACCCGGCCACAACCTCAATAATCCGGACCTTTGGCGCGCCGTCAATATCAGCAAACGCGCCGCTTGCCGACGCCTGCATTACGTCCTGCTGATTGACCGCAAGGGTTACATTTCCGAATTGAGCAAAGCGCCAGCGATTCTCAGCGCCGGACGAATAGCCGCCATCACGTGATACGTCCGCCCATTCACCCGATATGTTCTCGTAGATCGCGGTAGGCGTGCCGGCAAATAAGCGCCTGGCGTTGGTCAGCAGCACGGCAAGCCCTGCCCCGCGGCACTCACCGGGCAATACTTGAGTGCCCGTATCAGCCAGCGAGTTCGCCGCGGAAAAACCCTTGGCAGTCGGAATCAGGTTCTCACAATCGAGAATCGCGCCTGATACCGTGGGATCGGCGTCTGGCATAAAACCAAGCAGCGGGATCATGCGCGCCTCATAATGAGAGTCCCGCCAGAGTATTTGGCTCTGTCAGAAGCTGCTTGAATGTCAGTAAGCGCTACCTGCAATAGGCCGCGCCAAGTCTCGATACGGGCATCGTTCTTTAGGTATGGCTCAGCTTCCAAGAGCGCGCCATACAGATAAATGTCAGGGCCGTCTGCCAGCAGCCAGTTTGACTCAACGAAGTCAGAAAGGGCTGGAATCTTGGCGTAATAATCGAAGCTCAGTTGCGCTGAATCATGGATTTGCGCCCCGATGAGCAGCGTAGAGCCCATGATGGTGTAGTAATTCCCATAGCAGCCTCGACGCGCCTTGTACTGGTCGCGGGTCACAAAATCCAGTGGCGTATCACCTAACATCGGGGCGCCAACAAATTCTATCCAGTCGTCTGGCAGCGCAATCTCGCTGGATACGATGGTTTCGCTACTGGATTGCTCCATCTGACGCACGCGCAGGTTGCGATTCAGACGCGCCTCGGCAAAGGTAATGAGATCGGCCACAACAGAGGCCAGATCAGCACGGTGCAACCAGCGCCCAACCGATGCCTGCAAGTCTGAATAGGTGGAAATGCTCATATTGCGCCTTTGTAGACACGAAAGTGAGAGTGATCCGGGTCTGAGAGGAATTCACGAAGCAATGTCACGTCCTGCATGACCGCATCGAACGTCACGCCCCGTTTGGCAGCCCACGCGTTTAGCACCACAATCGGAATGCGGGCAAGGTGCCGGTCGCCTATCGCGTTTCTGTCCAAGCCTTCGTTAGAAAGCGCCTTGGCATGCTCTAAAACAGGCTCCACATCCGCTATTGTCTGGATATGGAATTTGCCATCGTCGGCATGAAACTTGGTAACCCTGCCTGGCTCTGCGGTAATGATCTGTCCGGCCATATGAAAACGGGCCAGGTTGCCCCGGCCCGCTCCTATCACGAAGTGGTCAAATCGCGGATTGCGAAGTTCATGAGTGGGTTGTCACACTTGAGCGTCCACTCGGTGTTGACCAGCTTCTTGACGTTATCGCCCGTCTTCGCCAGTTCAATCGGCTTGAAGGGGCGAAGCGTGAGGATCGACCAGCCGGACGGATCGATGCCGAATACCTCGCGCTGACGCTGGTAGCGGCTGTTTACGACCTTGTATGTGCCGAAGTCGCCCTGGTACACGTCAATGGTCGCGGTCAGTTCCTTATCCTTGATAAGGTAGTTCTTTGTCGCGTTCGCATCGAACCCGGAGAAGGCCGCACGTTGAGACGAAGGCACATACAGCGAGAGATTGGCCTTGGCGCCGTTATTCCACCCCTTGGTTGCGGCCTCATTCAGGAGCGTTTCGGTAAAGGCGCGCTGCGTACCATCGGTTTGCGCGGTGTTGGCTACGGGGTCAGGGTCATCGCCGGTCGCACCAATGCTGGTATTGGTGTGGATGAAACCCAGTACGCCACGAGACTGTGGAGCCGTACCATCAGCCGCGGCGATAGCGGTGCTGTTTTGCAGGGCCGCAAATTCGATGTCGCGCTTGAGCTCGACCATCTTCTTGACGTCCTGATACGACACTTCGGACTTGCGCCCAGCCTTATCGACCGCTTCCTGGGTGCCGGTAACCGCGTAGGTTTTCTCGGAAATCTGCGTACGGTTACCCATGCGAACAGTGGGCGTTACCGCTGCGGGGCTGGCTTCGTTGCCTTGAACAACCTTGTTGTTCGATGGCGCGGCCAGATCGTCGGTCTGCCATTCTTCGAACACGGCTTTCGCCTTGCCCTTGCCGATGGCCGACACAAAAGGGGTTTCTTCGGGGCTGATGCGGTAGATCTTGTCAGCCAGCGATTCGCGGTTACCAACCGCGTCGTAAGTGGTGAATGTATTTGCCAGTTTGGCCATGATGGTTCCTTTACTTGGCGGCGCTCATCAATGCGGCCATCGCCTCGATAGAGGGGTTGGCATCGAATGATTTTGCGACCTTTTGTATGCGAGATGGCGGCACTGAACGCGTTTGGCGCGCCGGTTTTGCCGATGACACTTTCTTTAAGGCTTCGGGCTTTTTGGCTTGCAGCTCGCGGTACTTCATCGCGTCGTGCAATATCCGGATGTGCCGGGGGTCCGTGATCGTGGACAGTTCCTCATCAGATAATCCGTATCCCTTGCCTGTATCGTTCAGTTTCTGCACCAGTTCCTTGCCAAAGTTGGGCAGTGCGTTCGGGCCTGAGGTCAACTCCTGGGCCGCTTGCTGCTGAGCTTGCGCGAAGGCCTGCTGCTGCTCGGCAGTGCGTCCCTGTTGAACCTGCGTGATTTGGGCGGCCAACCCGTCACGCTGTCGTTGGGCCATAAGAAGCTCGGAGATGGCATTGTTGTAGGCAAGCGGGTCGTCATGGCGGCTCATCTGCCCGATTTGGGCTTCCAACTGCTTGACGTACTGATCCTGCATGCTCAACTGCCCAAGCTCTGACGCGTATTGCTCGACTTGCTTGAATTGCTGCTGAATCTGTTGATGAACCTGATCGCGAGTTTTCGCCAATTCCTGCGTTTTCTGCGTGTAGTCCTGATTACGTATATACCCGGCTTTAAGCTCGGATACGCTGGCTGTAAACTCTTCACCGCTGGCGGTCTTCCACGTGACAGATTGATCATCCAGGGAGTCCGTTTCCGGTTGTTCCTCGTCCTCGTCTTGCGACTCGGCATCATCTGCTTCGGTTTCGTCCTCTTGCTCGTCCTCGATGTCCGTTAACTCGTCCTGCGATTCCGTCTCCGGTTGATCTGTTTCGAGTTCTTCGGCGGGTTCAGCCGCCTCGTTCATCTGGCCAACAAGTTCTGCGATTTGATCCATGGTTCTTCCTTGAGGTTTGACTTCGACAACAAAAAAGCCACCCTAAGGCGGCTATTCGATTGGTCTTTCTCGGGTTGCTGTCAAAGGGCCGCAACACGCCCGTAAAATCAGTGCTTGGAGCCGTCGCTATAAACCGCACCCAACTCCCCATCGGCTACGCGAATACCGCCGTAGCGCCCCTGACGTAGCTCCATAGCTGCGCCCGGATAGGTGACTCGGTTAAGCACAACGCCCACCGCCTGCGCGGCGTCCTCATGCTCCGTGATGTAATCCGATAAGGTCTGTGCAACCTCGGATTTCTTTGCTCGTGCCATTAGAAATGCTCCGTGATGCGCTGCCAGAATGATTTGCTCTCTGCCGGCAGCCCAAGCATCGCCCTTGCCTGCGCACCATTCTGTAGATACACGTCAAAAGCGGCCACAAAACGCTCAAGCGCCATGTGCTGGCGGTGCAATTCCTCACGCTGCTCGGCGTTCAGGCTTGTATCAGCCCACAGCTCGTATATATCGCGGCGCATCCTCGCAAGCGTGAACACCACCAGATCGTTTTCGATGATCTGGCGCGCCTGTTCGGCCCGGTTGTGATCCTGCTGATCTTGATCGTTCATGCGTCTTCGGCCAGCGTATAGCCGTCTGGAATGGTCGCCACGCCATCGGCAATGGTGATTTCAAGGGAAACCAAGCCGTCGCCGCTTTCTACTGTCACCTTGGCGCCATCGGGCAGTGTGTCGCTATCCACGCTTACCCAGCCAATGGCGGTCAGCACGTACCGGCCACCCTCAGGGGTAAGCGCCATGCTGCCAAGCTCTGCGTCCTCGGTGCCTGATAGCACATCAAGCTTGCGAATCGCCACCGATGGGCTGTGAATAAGGTATGCCATGATCAAGCTCCTATAGGTTGTGGGCGCAGCGTCTCGTACTCTTTACGCTGCTGCTCTCGCTCGCTCATTTGGGCATCATGCTCAGCCTCGGAGCGTTTCAGGGCGAGTTCGTCGCGCCTGATTTCCAATTCGATTTCCTTCATCCGCAACTCCATGCCCTTCATCTCTAAATCGGCCTGGATTTCCTTCTCTTTCACGCCCGCCTTGATCTGCTCAGCCTCGACCGTTGCGCGGGCAATGGCTTCCTCAGGCGATGGCTCAGGCGGTTTAGCTTCCTGCGGAGGCTGTTTCTCAGGATTGTTAAAGTACTTATCAATCCCCTTGATGCCAGCCGCTTTCAGGAGTGAGTCAAGCGTGTTGTAGATTTTCTGCTCATCAGCCAGGGACGAGCCAGACATCAACGCTTCTTTCTGCACTTCCAGCACCATCTGCATGATGCCGATAGTCTGCGACTTATCCCCGCTGCCCCTACCCGTTTCGATAGTCACATCCATCTCTGGTGACCATTGAGAAGGGTCAAACTCGACCCACTCGCCACGAAGGCGCACGGTTGCCGCCTTGTCCTGATTGTTCGTGACGATTTTCAGCAGCAGGCGAAACAGGTCTTTAATGCCGGTTTCAGCCATGATGCGGGCCATCATGCGCTTGCGAGCGTCCCCGGCTGACATGATCTTTGTCACGCCGGTTGCGGTCTTATTCAAACTGTCAGCATCAAGCCCCTGGTTGTAGCGCGTGATGCCGGTTCTATTCTCTCGGCGCGAATCCATAAACTCGATGCCTTCGAGCGCGGATTGAGCGACATTGGTCGTCACAAGCGGCGACACAGCGTTTTGCATCGGCCCTTTGCCGCGCACCATGCCGCCAACACGGTTATTCAGCAGATCGTCAAGATTAACGTGCGCATCCACGTTTACATAGGTGCGCGGATTGTTCGCCAGCATGAGCGAATCAACGTACTGACGCTGCATCGCAGTGCTGGTTTCCTGTATCGGCGCAACCGTATCAGCCAACCCCACGCCAACAAGCCTATGCGGAATAAGAATCGGGGAAATGGTGCAAAAATCAGGGCAATCGACCTCTTCGTTAAGCAGCATCACGTTTGCAGCGCGTACCACCTTTCGCCATTCGGCCAGGCCGTCGCCATCGTAATCAAGGCGAATAAAGCCGTCGAACACCCGGATTTCTTCGGTCGAATCGTCCGTTGGGTCTGTATCAGGCCAGCCCGATACCGCATCTTCATTGGCGATCTGCGCAATACCCTCGTCATCGGCTGCCGTCTCGAAAGACTGAACGTTCTCGACCAATGAGCGCTTATAGCCCGCTTCGATCATGTCCGAGCGAGTCATCATCTTGAATTCGCCCACGATGTCAGCCGCGGCAATCGTCTTGGCTCTTGGTGTGATGATGAAGTTTTCAGGCTGGACGTTATCAATGTAGACGCGCCCCTTCTTTTGCGTCTTACGAAGCTTCACATCGAATACCTGCGCAACCGGCATGGCCAACTGCGCCATAACCTGCTGCTGGACCTCTGGATCTAGCGTGTTGATTGCGCTTTGCGCCTGCTCACGCGCAGCAATGTCTGCCGGGTCATCCTTGGCTGACTGCTCGACCACCTCAATACTGTCGTCTTGCAGCAACTGCGTCAGTTGCAGCTCGTTAAGCCCTGTATAGCGGCGATCCACTACGCTTTCGTTCTCGGCCCAATATGCACGAACAATGCCGATTTTCGAGAGCAAGGCATCCTTGATCCATGTGGAAAAGATCAGAAAGCCCGGATTTTGCTTGGAGACTATGTAATTGATGTAATCGGTCGCTTGGCCTGCAAATGGCTCGTCCTCGACCCCGACCGGCTCATACTCGGCAATGTTCTCACCGGATAGGAATATCTCAATGAGATCAGGCATGGCTGATTCGATTGTCTCGAACACATCCCATGAGACGGCCTGAGACCTTCCTTCAAGCGCTGGCTCAGCCTGGCCTAGGTAGTACCGGTAATTGCGCTCGCGATCAGCCGACAGGTGTTCAGTCTGCCAGTGCTCAGCGTCAGTAATGGCGCTATCCAGTATCCGGGCGAAGTCGTCTTCGTCGATCATTAAAATTTCCCTAGCGACGGGTAGTGAATCTCGCCGCCCCAAGTTTCGTTGGTCATGCTCTCGGCATTGACCGCGACATACCGTAAGTTGTCAGCGCCGTGGCTCCATTCGTCATGCATTGGCGCTCCTGGCTCGTTCGTTTGCTGGTTGATTGACCGCCTGTACCGCTTGGCGCACTGAATTAGGCGCTCGGTCTTAGCCTTATCAAAGTACATCCGGGGAAATGTCATGCGAGTAAGTCTGATGCCAGCCTCGATGCTCATGTTCGGTGTGATCTTGACCGACCACCCTAGCGCGGTCATGATTTCTTCGGCTGATTTGCCGGTCTTAAAGTCCTTGTTGCGCCCATCGTGAGGCAAGTACAAATCACCCCAGTTAAGGCTCTTGCCCTTGAGCAACGCTGAATAGTGATCCAGCGTCTTATGCGAGTCCTCAATGTACTCAATCACCCGAATGTCAGCCGGCCCTTTCTGGATGAGCGAGATTGCCATCGCATCATTCCAGCCAAGATCAAACACGACATGAACCTTGAGCATCGGGTCATACGGTACGTTGGTAATGCGCTGGCCTTCCTCGGCTGCCGCTACTTCGTCGTAGTAGATGGCGCCAGAGACCGCAGGCTTGCACTTGCCAAGCCAAATGTTGTCGTAATCCTTTGGCGCCGTTAGTTGGCAGTGGATGCGCTCCGCTTCCAGTTCCTCGCTAAACCAAGGGTTGTCGTGATAGTTGACTTGCACGACACAGGAATTGGGCGGCGGGTTGGCGATGAACCGTTGATACGTCTCGTCCGTTTCCAGTTCTGGGTTAAGGCTGATCCATATTTCCGACCCAGCCTTACGGATCGTCGGTATCAGCACATCCCAGGATTTCTTGCTGACTGACTGGCCTTCTTCCACCCAAACAATGTCTACGCCCTCAAACGACTTGATCGAATCGACCGTTTGTTTGGATAAGCCGGCAAAGGAAAATTCCGTACCATTGATGCCCCGAATCTCGGTTTCCAGCACCTCGTAGAAGCTCGTGAGGCCCAATAGCTCGATCTGGTCCTTGAGCAGCTTATGTACTGACTGCTTGATCGACAGTTGCACTTCCCGGGCGCACAGCACCCGAACGGTCTTTGTCGTGCCCTGCAGCAGCAAGGCGCGGGCGAATGACCAGGACTTGGCAGAACCCCGCCCACCGTGGGCGACCTTGTATCGGTACGGCTGGAAAAGAAACCGGAGCTTCTTCGGAAACTTAATCGTCACCGATGAACTCGATACGGTGGTTCATTTCCATAGGCCCGCCGTTTGGCCCAGAATGCTCGACACGATCCTTAAACATGCCCAGGTGCTTTCCGATATCGACCAGGGCGCCTTTTTTGTCGGCCAGCTTGAACTTCACCCGGCGCACATCCCTAGCATCCTCCCCGCGACCTTCCTTAAAGTCCTCAACAGTGACTTCGACAAGCGCTGCCGCCTGATCTCGTGTCAAGGCAGAAAAGTCCAAATACGGGTCGCCATCAGCACCAACACGCATATAGTCCTGCATGTTGGCGAACCCCAGCTTTGCCAACTCCATCAACACCATGTCTTGGGTAATCTCGGTGCGCTCAGAGCGTTTGATCTGGGCTTCCTGCACCGCTTGAGCGATGTCAGGTTTTGACAGGTTCTCTTCCCCTATCTGTCTTGCCGTCCTCTTTGAGTACCCAGCCCGCACAGCCGCTTGAGTGGCATTCAGATCGACAAGGTATTCCTCGACGAACCTTTGCTGTTTCGCGGTAAGCTTGGCCATATCACTTGCGACTCCATTACTGGTTGGTCGCTCCAAAAGAAAAGCCCCGGGGATCGATGTGATCAACCTGGGGCGAAGGGCGTCGTAACGCCGGGGGAGGAGACAAACGCAAAAAAGCCCCGCAGGATTTGCGAGGCTTCAAAAATTCGTTTCAGTCGGAGACGGGCCGACCGCCTTTAGGGCTTTCTACACAGCTTTCGCCGGTTGTCTGTCTGTCTTGACGGTATTATGCCCCATGCCCTCTAACAGCGCAACAACTTGTTGGAATTGGCTCACAGCATCCAAGAGGAACGAATCGTAGGAGCGCAATCTGATTTGCAACGCCCTGCATGTCGCCCGCTTATCGTTGCTGCTGACGTAATGGGCTTTCAAGATTGCCCGCACTCTCGCATCTAAGCGATACGATGACTTGGTCCAACACCATTCGATGGTTTGCGCATCGACCTCGTCTATCTCAGGCCTTGGGTGAAGCTCACGATAGCCGTCTGTGATGGTCTTTCCGGCGGCAATCGCCATCTGCTCGCACACAATAGCCGTGGGGCTGGATGCGTAGCCGACGCGTGATCTGCGCCAGTAGCGGCCCCAGTTCTCTAAGCGATCTTCGAATGCTTGATCGGCCATGTCACAGTTTCCTAATCTTACGAGCCAATTTCCACTTCTTGTATGATTCTTGCGGGCTACCGCCAGTCGCTATAGATCCGCCATGTGGGGACTCGCAAAACCATAGCCCTGAGCAAAATGTGATGCGAGGCTTATTTAACCGCTCTGAGTTGCGGCGATACTTGAAATAGTCTTCGCCATCCATGTAAGTCAGTCCCATGTCTACCGTCTCCACACCGGGCTCGGCTCAGCCCCATTGCCTACCCCGTGAATCGTGGCAAAGGGCGGCTGGGCTGCGTTGATGTCGGCTTGGCGCATATGGGGCTTTGCCACCATTGGCCGAAACGGAATGATCGTCAGCGGGGTGTAGACCGGTGGCTTGATGAAGTTGTGCAAGTACATGCTGTCGGACTGCCCAGTCGGGATGCGATTGCCGGTATGCTCCATGACCTTGCGACACAGGGCCCGCATCGGTAGATGGCGGTTGACCCATATCCCATAGTCGTTGGCAATCTTCTCGGCCACTGCTTGCTTGAGCTCTTGAGGGTTCATAGTCCTATCTCCACGATTACAAAACCTTGTTTTCGAGTGTCTATCGCCGCGTCGATGGTCAGCGGGCGAAAACATTTGTCGTCGACTCCCAACGCTTTGGCGATTCCATCCAGGCTTGCTTTGCTGGCAGCCAGAAGATTGTCCAAGTCCCTATGACGCCCGTCAGGCGCTGCGAACGTGATCTTGACCGGAATGGTTGTTGACAGCGGCATCGTGTTTCGCCCCAATGCAACCAGCGCGCTCATAT
Organism: Allopusillimonas ginsengisoli; assembly: GCF_004153455.1. Lineage (GTDB taxonomy): Bacteria > Pseudomonadota > Gammaproteobacteria > Burkholderiales > Burkholderiaceae_B > Allopusillimonas > Allopusillimonas ginsengisoli. The sequence continues at coordinate 343,214 of NZ_SDQE01000003.1, forward strand.
GCCCGTCCTGGCGAGCCCGTACTTTGGCTTCCTGTGATCGTCCCCAGTGCAGCCCGTTCTTACGGTTGGGCATCAAGCGTGAGTCAACCCAGGGCAAAGTGATGGTCAAGCGGTCAAGTTGCATCCGCGCATTCCTCTTTGTTCAGCTCAATGTTTGCCACAAACAGGCTTATGTGTCGGCTATTGCGCTCCTGCCACAGCCTCATTCCTTCCTTACGCACGGCATCCCAGTCCTGGGAGTCATGGATCCACTCACCATAGGCTGGGCCCTGCGAGCCGCATTCATGACAAGAAACAAAGCCATACGCCATTGCTCCCTCGTCGCCATAATCGTCTTTGCGTGGAATCGGTCCGCTGAACGGGGATTCGCATACCCACGCTTTGGGCGGGCCTTGGCAAAAGGGGCATGGGGATAGGTATTGATCGTCAGCCATGGGAAGCCCTCTCCTTTCTCAATATATCGATGGTCTGCTCTCGCTCATGGGTAGGCAGGCCGGCTAAGTATTGGTCTTGCTTTTCGCGGCTGGGGCGAAGTAGCTTTACGTAGCGCGCATTGCAGGTGATGCAGCCCTTTTGGTAGTAGGGCTGGTGTGTGCAGTGCAGTTGGAATTCAGTCGGAGTCATCGTGCGCAACCTCATGGCACTTGTCGCAGATCGATATCAGTTCAAACAGAAGCTCGCGCCCAACATGTTTGTACGTGAGATGGTGGACTTGGGTCGCGTTGCGACGGCGGCAACCTTGGCACAGATGGTTGTCGCGCTCCAGCACCAAGCGTCGCTTTTCTTTCCATTCGTCTGATTGAAGATAAGCGTTGTAGTTTTCCCAAAATTCCGCTTCGCCAGCCTTGCTTGCAGCCTGCGCGCTTAATTGACGCCGTTGCTCCCAATCTTCCTGCAATGCCACATCCCAGTCAGGAACTGGCCCGCCGTGCATTGCTTCAGCTTTGACCTTGGCTATGGGGTTTCCGACTGGCTCGCCGCATCGCAAACATTGATGCGTATACTGAAACGCTCCGTTCTTAATTTGGCGACGCCGAATGATCGTGTTTTCGTGTTCGCAGTCGAATTTCACGTGATGTTCCGCGTATGCCTGTCGTTGCAGGTTCAGGCTCATCTATATATTCCTCATAAAATCGATGGGTTGACGGCGCGAATCGCTCATGTACTGCAGGCTGGCAGGGTCAAACCACAAGAAAGCGTGATCCTCCCAATCGCCGTGCCTGTTCTTGTCGCAGATCAACATGGCGTCGCACTTTTTCTTGATATCGTCCGGCACCGGGCTACCCTCGTCGCGGCACTTCTTGATGGCCGCCTCTTTGGGCTTGTTGCGCCAGACCGTGACAAGTTGATCCACCTGGTCGATGATCGCGCCCGATCCCTTCGCGTCAAACTTGCCGGGAATGTCGCGCTCGCTTTCCTTTTTTCTGCTGTGATGCACGAGATGAATATGCATCTCGCACTCGCGAGCCAGTCGGCACAATTGGTCTACAAATGCCTTTTGTCCATTCATGTCATCTTCGCCGTGAACGCACTTCATCATGCTATCGATGACAAAATGCTTGAGGCTCAGTTCCTGATGGCAATAGCGAATAACGGCGAAAAGCTGCTCTGGTCGAATGGCGCCCAAATGGTCGTAGATCCAGACCTTCCCGCGTAGCCAGGACATCATCTTCCTGATGTAGCCCTCGGACGGCTGGCTCGTAGTCGCCAATTGGCGCAGCATTCTAGGCACGTTTTTCAGCGGCGGCATCTCAAAAGACCCGATGCATACCGGCTCACCTTGGGCGGCAAAGCCGAGACACGCCTGATTAAGCAGCTGGCTTTTACCATGGCCATTAATCCCCAGCCACAAGGTCACTTCCCCTGGGCGGAAGCGCAATCCATCGTGTGTGGCGGGCCATGGGAGTTTTGCGCCCTGCGCCTCTTGCTCGCCGTTCTTAAAAACATCAATGATGGCCTGCGTCCAAGAATCCACGCTCTTGACCTTGATGCGCGGCTCGGATTCCTGCATGTAGCGTTGCCAGTCGATGTCATCGTCCTGAACGAGGGGGATTACGTTGTGCATGTTGGCATTCCTGTGTCGTGAAATACGCCAGCACCGCTCGCTATGATGCGCAGCGGCTGACATGGAAGAATTTGCGCGTACGCCTGACGCAGGCGGTCAACGTTTTGGCCTTGCAGATGGACAATGACGCCGGTCAGAAACCGGAAGTCCAGAGTCCCAATACGCTCCTTGGCGTCGATATGTACCTCTGGCGGCAGGCCGGACTCAAGCAGGTCTTCAGCGTCCACGAACTGAGGCATCTTTGCATCCGGTTCGAGCAGAAACACCCAAGCCTGCGACGGCTTTTTGCCCATGCGGCGCAGCTCCTTGATCGCCATGTGTCCACGCATCAGACCATCCCTCCGAAGCGGTCACCAGTCTCGGCCTGCTTGATCGGGTAGAACGTGTCCCAAGCATGCAGAATGGATTGCTCGAGCAGCGATTCCACGCTATGGCCTTCATTCCGCAGAGACTCGAGCTTGCCCACAGCCAAGCGTCTGGCACGGTCGGTCATCGGCTTTTTGCGCTTCTTGCGCACAGCTTCAAACTCGCCCCATAGATCTGAAGGCACCCAATCGGGAAGTTTCCAGACCTCGGCCCCCTGGCAAGGGGGTAGGGGGTTATTAATGGTATTGGGTAATGGGATTGGGAGCTTTACGTTTGCTTTTTTCTGGGTTTGCTCTGGGTTATCGTCTGGGTTTTGATCAGCTAACCCAGAAATAACCGGCTGGGTTTCTTCTGGGTTTTGTTCGGGCTTCTGTTTTGGTGGTCTTCCGCCCTTCTTTCCATTAGCTCTTGCTTTCTCCGCAATAACCCGAGCCTTTTCAATTTCCTCGTCGCAACGCGAATGCGTCCAGCCAGAGTCGGTTTGCTCAAAGAACTCATCAAGCACTACGTCAATGGCTTGTTGCTCTTCCTTTGCGCGTGCCCTGGCTAGCCTATAGACGGCCTTCCTCTCAGCAGGGAGGGGCTTCTCGCTTGAGTAATACAGATCAAGCAGCCGGCGATAGGCGCCATCCTCGACCATCGTCAGGTGCGCGGTTGCTGTGATGTAGTCACCAATATGGTGCGGGTAATAATTCACGCCGCCTCCCTATCCGCATGCACAACCCTTGCCAGCGGCTGGATAGCGATCTTGTAGGCTGTCTCAGCTTCCACTGACCACTGATTGCGTTGAATGAGCAATGCCCTGGTAGCGTCCACGTATTCCCATTCGCGGCGCCAGCGTTCTTCTCGGGTCAGGTTCCCGCCTTGGTCGTGTTCGCGGTGAGCATCAGGACTGATAGGAAATGTGAGGCTGTCGCATGCCTTGGTGCCCATGCCTTTATTGAAATTAACGTGCCCGCATTGGCTGGGTCCGTGCCTGCCAGTGACGACACAAGGAAGGCTTGCTACCAGTCTGCGATGCTTTTCTGAGCGCCAGGGCTTGGTTTTGGGGAAAGAAATGTTGTTCATACATCACATCCCAGAGTGCTGCCCACATGAAAGACCTTTTTTGCGTATAGATATGCTTTGTGTGCTTCCTCTGCTCGTTTATACCGACCTAAAAACATGACATGACGATCAATAGAAATGCTTGCTACGTACTTGTTTTTATCCCTATCAAAATACACACCCAAAAAACCAGATGAATTCCGTTTCGTGGGGGCGCGAAAGTTATGCATATTTATGTGGTGTGGAACGTCGCGTAAATTTTCTATACGGTTGTCGCTTGAAATACCATTGATGTGATCAATTTCGAATTTCGGCATTTCTCCATTGACATAAAGCCATGCGAGTCGATGGGCCTTATATAAATGACCGTCGACACGAATCAGGACACGCCCCCTACTGTTGCATCCCGCAACTTTCCCCTTGACTTTTCTAGATCCAGCGCCGAAATCACGCCAGATGAAAATTCCAGTTTCGGGGTTGTAATGCAAAAGCGTCATCAATCTTTCTTGCGTCAGCATCATGCCGCCACCTCTTGATCAGGAAACGCCAGAATCACGCCCTTCTCATAGAAATCACCCTGTACTGCCTCGGCGTACTTGCTCAATTGCTCCTTGCTCATGAGGCTTGTTACGGGCCAGTGACGCATAGCGATCAGTTTCTTCTCATAGGAAAGCGGCTTGATCACTGCGTCGTACGCCTCGCGAAACTCCCCATCCTCGGCCCTCAGGATCGAAACACCGTGATGAAGCTTGCAGTAGCACTTCCATCCGAGCGCATCGTCCTCGCGCAGTTCGCGGGCAAGCTGCTCATACCACGCGTGGGTGATGTTGTTTTGAGGAAGGCTGCGGGCCTTGCCTGTTTTGACAGTTAGGCGCAGAAAGCGATGGCGCTGGTACATTTCGCGCAGCTGCCCGAAGACGCTTTGCAGTGACTGGTCGCTGTTGATGATGGCGGTGCTCATGCCAGCCCCGCTTTTTTCAGCAAAGGCATGAGAGACGCGATAGCCTGCAAGGCTTCTGCACTGGCAGCCTCCTTTTCCACCGACTTGCCATTGTTCAGAAACTTTTCGACCAAGTAGTAAATAGGCGTGAAGTCGCCAGATTTCTCTAGGTAAAGCTCGAACTCGTCGACGCCAAACTTGCGCTGATGGTCTTCGCTTAATTGATTACCCAAGTTCCCCGGTGACTCGTTCAAATCTATGGCGGTCCTTGATAGGCCGCGCTTATAGATACCCGTGGCGATGCAATCCCGAAGGTTGCGATGGCGCTCCAAAAGGCCCGGCTCGAAGTCCAGTGTCATCTGTGTTTTTTCGGCTGTGATAGTCACTGATAAATCCTTTTGTCAGTCGTTGTCACACGGGTGGAAAAAAATAGAGGCTATGAACACAACGCAAAAATTACGCATGACTCTCTGCCTCAAAATGGGCGGCCCGCTCCATTCCCTTATGATTGGTGTTCTCACGCATCAAACAATTAGGGAAGGATCGGAACATGGCAATCAATTGGGAGTTCTTGCTGGGCCTGTTATTGCCCGCATACGGATTTGGGTTTATTTGGTTGATAAAGACTGCCAGAGAGGATTCAGCGTTGTATGCATTGGTGGAATCGCATTTGAAGCGCGTGCTTATCGCATTCCAGGTCGCAGTCATTCTTGTTGTTGTTTGGGCTCGATTCTCAACAAGGTTCAGCGAGGCAATGGTGGAAGCTTTGAGCTCCATGACCGTTGTGGCGATAATCATGACCAATATCGTGCAAGGCTCTTTCGCATTCTTCAGGCGCATCGCATCGCTCCCGGCGAAAGAGTCATGCACAACAGAATCGCCAAAGCAGCCCACGAAAAACCCCACAGCATTGCCCGAATAAGATCTTTTTTAGACATGCTCAGCCTCTTTGGTGGAGCGGGCAGTGAAGTAGGAGTGCAGCGCTTCGATGGTGCTGATGCGCGGGTCTTTCACCTCGCCCGATCGAATCTTCTTGATCGTGCTTTCGGGCACACCTGTATCGTCGGCGAGTTGCGGCAGCGAACTCCACTTCACACCGCGAAGCTGGGCAACCACACTAAAGAGAAGAGTTGATGTCTGTTCCATGCGCATATTATCAACTCATATATGGGTTATTGCAACCCGCACTTGGGTTACAGATTCTGGGAACATCCCAGATATGAGTACGAATGCCATGAAAACTCTCGCCGAAACGATGAACCGCCTCATTGGGCCGGAGGGTATCTACTCGTCCAATGTGACCGCTAGCGCTGCGTCTCAGGGTGCAGTGACACGTTCGACATTCGATCGCCTACGCAATGGCAGCAAAATTGGCGCCTCCGCTGTGGCCATAGATAAACTTGATGGCGTGGCAGACGCTTTTGGTGTCAAGGTGTGGCAGTTGTTTGTGCCAGGAATGGACCCCCGCTACTACGTTCCAGCTCTTGCAGAAGAAGGCGCGGCATCTGACCTGAGCGCCGATGAAAAGCGCTTGCTAAACGCCTATAGAGCACTTGGCAAAAAAGAGCAGCAGTACCTTATTTCGGACGCCGAGAAGTACCTAGGGAATAAATAAATTTAGCCCGTATTTGTAGTGAGTACTCACCTACAACGGGCGGAAGGTAACGAAAGATTAGTTTGATGTGAACATGTAATGGAAATCATCATATTCTGGGTTCTCGCCTCGATCGCTATCGGAGTGTGGGCAGGCAATAAAGGGCGCAGCGGCTTCGCCTGGTTCATTTTGGCCGTATTAATCAGCCCGATACTGGCCGCCATCTTTCTAGCGGCATCGAGTGATCTAAGTAAAAACCCAGTCGCAGCACTGGAAGCGCCCAGCCCTAAAACTCACGTAACTTGCCCAGACTGCGCGGAGATGGTGAAAAAAGAGGCTCGGGTGTGCAAACACTGCGGTTGCAAACTTACGCCCGTGGTCGAAGCCCCTGTTCCCACGGTCGGCGGCACCGGACTGACCGGGCGTCAAATTATTGGAATTGTTTTGGCACTGTTACTCGCCTACGGAATTTTTTCAGGCCGATAAGCGACCCAACACCCACTGAGCCATGGACATAAACTACGGCATCTACTTCATCCTCGCAGGCCTGGTCTGTCTGGCTGTCTTGTTGGTTATCAGGCTTTGGGATGCGCGGCAGAAGCGTAAGTGGAGGAAGAAATGGCCGATGGAGGGGCGGTAGGCGGCGAAAACTTAGCGGTGTTTGGGAATGTGAAGATGAATAGGCTGCAAGGTGGCCGCCTTAAAATCAATTAAAACAGGAGGTTATATATGAATGATCAACGCGTGGGGGCCGCCCAAAAACAGATGCCGCTTGATCGCTGGTATAGGAGAAATTCATGATGAGGACATTTCCCTGTTCGACACTGGAGCATCGCCATGCTATGCTCAGGAACTTTGACACCATATGTAGTGTCATATGAGTATTGTCGAGAATGTAGTTCGAGATCTAAAATCACGACCTTCCAGCCAAAAGTGCTTAGATGTCGTGCGCGCTCTTGAGAGTCTGGGATATACAGTAACGCCGAAGAAGTCTCCGCACCATAAAGTGTACGGCCATAGCGGAACGCGCAGCTATTCAGGCGGAAACTTCAATTGCGGACATGGGAAAAATCCTCATGTTTTATCTGTATATGTGAAGAATATTGCATCAGAGCTTGAGCGAGCAAAAACCGACTTGGAAGAATTTCTAGGCAGATCATCATGAATCAATTCGACCCCTCCCTCTATACGATTGAAATCAAGCGCATCGATAGCCCTGACGGCCTCCTTTATGAGGCCAAAGTAAAGGAAATTCCCGGAGTGGCTGGGTATGCGGAGTGCGCTGCAGATGCATTCAATGAGGCTAGAGATGCACTTCAAATGCTGCACAACTTAGCGCACGAGCAAAAAAGAGAATTCCCGGCGCCCTTGGCCGCTACAGACCCCGATTACAACGGTCGGGTAACTCTTCGCATGAGCAAGAGCCTTCATCATCGAGCAGCATTGATGGCGGAAATCGAAGGCGTCAGTCTTAACACTTTAATCACGGAAGCACTGTCCGAGAAAGTGTTTTCCTTTCGGCGTCCATCTACCAGTGTCCATAAAGAATATTTGGTTTATTTCCGCGACGCAATACAGGACTTTTATATGGTGCAAGGTGATACTGTGCCCGCAAAATTGAGTCTCCCCAAAACACGTTCATATGAAATTGCAAGGAGTCAGTATGGCGACGAAGCCTACAGCGTCTAAAACTTCAGCGCCACGAAAGCGGGCACCACGCAAATCCGCAAAGACAGCGGCAAATATTGTTGTCCCAATTAAAGAGCTGTTAACTGCATTGCTAAAGAGCTATGACATCAAAGAGGGACATTGGGTTATTGATGTCCAGATGGGGACGGGCAAGATAGCTGCAACTAAACCCGAGAGGACAGAGGTATATCCAGCAACCCTTGTCGTCTTCGAGGGAGTCACTCTGGTTCGCGTTGCGCCTGACGACAAGATCTTAGAGTCCGGAAACACCGTCAATGCAAGCAATATCTAGTCAAATCGGCTCGTTTTACTCCGTCAACTCCTAATGGAGCATTTTTAGCTGGCATACCCCACCCGCCCCGGCGGGTTTTCTTTTGCCCCTACCCCACCAGCCGCCCATGAGGTGGCTTTTTTTTGCCCGCTCGCCGCCCTGTCAATGCCATCCCGCGCCGCCGGACGTAAAACATCGGGAGCGATCTTTAATAGTTTTTCAAACTTTCATCCAGCAAATTCAAATTTGTATCGTCATGATCATACCGACAGAATAATAACCCATTGATTATAAATAGATTTCTATTCACATGACCGGCTTAGCCATGTAGGACAGCCGCTGGAAAATTAGGGAAAACGATATCGATTTCCCTATCACCTTGGGTTAGCGCGGGTTTCCGGAATTTCCGAAAAAATCAAGTATTGCACTGTGTATCTATACAGTACATTATTTATGCATGGTGGCCGGATCGGCATCCATACAAGACTGCTCAGGAGCCCAAAACGGCTCATAGAGCGCGGCACAGCACAAAGCTACACGAGGATAGCGGCATGAATAATAAACCGGAGACCCCACCGATAAAACCCGGAGACCTTACGGCCATCCGGAATACCCACGCACAACTGCATGCGCTACTGGTATTCATCTGTAGCAACAACTTCAAATCCCTTCAGCGCATATCCCCTCAAGAACAGCAGGACTTGCTCCTCCTGGCGCGGGCCACATCTGAAAACCTGCGCGAATATTTAGGGTAATCCCCCAATAATTAACCCGCATACGGGTTGACATTAACCCATTTACGGGTTTACTATCGCCTCATCAACTCAAATATGAGTTATGCCACCAAGCCCTTATGGCAAAGCCACGGTACGGCAGGCAGCAACAAACCGCTCTTTAACAACCTGCAGTGTGGACCACACCAGATACGTCTGGTGAATAACGGCACACGAACGACGCTGCGCACTGCCGTGAGGTGTAGGTGCGCCCGACAGGAGGGACGACCGACGTGTATGCCCTGGCCAAAAGACGACGGAAAACCACGGAAGCAAGCACGCGGACCTTTTATGGCGAGTGGGGCCTTGGCGCAGAGCCAGGCGGTGAAAGTGTGAAGCTGGACGAACGGGCCAGCGCGCCAGTAATCAGTCGATGGCGAGTAATCGAATGATGACCACCGGGAGAAGGCCGGGACACTGCGAGCCGTCAATAGAGGCGGGAGTTGCGCAGGGAGCAGTAACCAAGGGCCTGGCAACAGGCCGCTTTGGCAAGCATCCGTGCTGGGTGCTTACTGAAGCGAGGATAAAAAAATATGTTCTTCATCATTGTAGGAATTCTGGCAATTGCCTTGATAGTGGTGGCATTCATGATTCTGAGTGAAAGCCCAATTGGTTCAATCGTATCGCTTGCTCTTGCCATTGTCGTTGGTGTCGGCGGGGTCTACACATACCCCAAGGTGATCATCAAGCTTCGCGAAGCCGAAGGCCAGGCTCAATTAGCACAAGCGACAGCCAACCGGCGGATTCAAGTTGAGGAAGCCACGGCAGCCCGTGATTCAGCCGTCATGCTTGCCGAAGCGGAAGTGTCGCGCGCCAAGGGCGTGGCCGAAGCCAACCGAATCGTTGCAGAAGGTCTTGGTGGCCCCGAAGGGTATCTACGCTACCTCTATATCGAGGGGTTAAAGCAAGCCCAAAACGCGGGCGCACAAATCATCTATGTACCGACCGAGGCTGGATTGCCGATCCTAGAGGCTGGCCGATTTAAATAAACCGCAGGCCGGGAAACCGGCCCATCCGCAAGCCTTGCGAGCCAGGGTTTGCGGATGACCACCAATAGGGAGAACAGGATGGAACACAAGCATGCGCCAGCACCCTGGCAAGAAGCCACATGCAGAGCCCCAATGTGGATGGGTGGAGCTCCTGCCGGGTTGTGCGGAGAGAAGGCGTACGGGCATCAGTTGCCGAGAACCTATCTGCGCCATACACGAGGGATTAACGACGCCCCGTATTGTTTCAGGCACGCTTGCCCTGCTCATGGTGGCCCGGAGGAAAGCGAGGCCAGGATATTCCAAGATGGCTACACCAGCGAAGGTAGGCAAATGTGGTGCGCGGTCATGCCGAACTTCGTTGACCTGCATGAAAGCCCGGCGGGTTTTGATGGAAATCCAATGCAAGCTGTCGCGAATCTTCGCGCCGCCATCGCCCGCGCCACAGGGAGCCAGCCATGAAACACCTACTCGCACTAATACTGTGCACTGTCGCATTCTCAGTGCACGCCAAATCCGATCTTTGCTCCAGGCTTGCCGACATGACAGAGGCCGCAGCGTTTCATCGTGACGCAGGCCTGTCCGCTCAGTCTCTGATCGAAGTCACGGTAGAGCACGCTCAGCCGCCAGCGTTTCGCGACATGATGATCGAAGCAATTATCGGCATCTACACCAATCCGAACATGGTTCGCAGCACTCCGGCTCAGATCAAGGACGCTTTCTATATGTCCTGCGTTGATCTGACACTCAAATCAAAGAAATCATCACTTATGTAAGGGGAAGAAATGGAAGCACTAGTAATCATCGGCGCACTATTCGCCATCGTGGTCGGGATTCTTTGGGTATGCCTGCCGTTTGCTGTGTTTGGGATCAAGAAGCGGCTCGATGAAATGATCAGCTTGCAGCGTCAGGCTATTAATCGGTAGGAGCGGCCATGAGCAAAACCGGATGGAATGTCTACCACAAGCCAACCAAAAAGAATGGCGTCTGGACGATCAAGCAAATGGACACCGTTACCGGAGAAGAAACGTATCACGAATACACATCTAAGCGAGTGGCGGACGAGGCGTATCAGTCCTTAATCAAATCCATATGGGCGGCGAAATCATGACTAAGCCAACGATGCCTGAGCCGGTGGGCTTTCTTGTAAAGCACGATATCCATCCCCAAAGCACCGGCGCGCTTCACTTCGATGCGTCCTTCGCGCAAGGAGATGATGATCTTTCTGTAGCCCCTCTCATCACCACCACCCAAGCCCAAGCCTACGCAGATGCAAGGGTAAGGGAGGTGCAGCAGTGGGAGCCTATCGAGACAGCGCCCAAACACACTGAAGTGTTGGTGTGGCGCGAAGATTCCGGGCCATTTATCGCCAAGCTGACCGATCCATACGAGGTCATTACGGTTGAGGAAATGGAACGGGAAAATTTGGAGTTCCGCGACGACTTCGAGGAATGGTATTCAGATGCCTACGGCTGGCAGGAAGGCAACGAGAAGCCCACGCACTGGATGCCTCTACCCGCCCCACTCCAACAATAACCGGCCTGCGGGCCGCAAAGGAGCGACATGGAAACCCGAAAGCAAAACGTTCTCAGCGAAATCAAGACGCTCGTGCGAATCCTGAATACCTGGGGAAACGCGCTCGTGCCTGAATTGGACGGCAAGCAAGTGACCGCGCAGGAAAGACTGTCGCATTTTGTGAGGGTCGCTCAAGACGAGTTTGGCATGACGCTGGACGAGATTGACGCCGCTATCGCATGATCCCCGGCCCGGCCAGCCATAACCCCACGGCCACCAGCGCCCCTGCCTCGGCATGCGCTGGATATCAGCAAGCGAGGCGGCAGAAAGATGCTCGTGGCGAACTGACCACAGAGATTAGCCCTAGCGGTGACGCTTTCCGGAATTTTTCTTGTGGTTGGTATGCGCGCCACGCTCCTTGCTCACACGTTGGCCGCGGCCTTGTGTGGTAAGGACCACGCCCTTGGGGGCGACGGGACGCGGAGTGCGCTTGCGGTCGGCTTCAGTAACGATTTTGTTGCCCATGGAAATCTCTCTAGTTTGGTTAAGCTGGTCATTGTTACACATTCGCTCGGTTTATTGTTGACAGCAGGAAGCAGGCAGAGGATTTGCCCGTTTGAGCGTTGGTAGCGCCATCAAGTATCCGCCTAGCCAGGGATGTGCCCCTGGTTCCGCACATGGACACAGGCGGGTGGATTCTTGATGGAGTGCGGAACAGTTCGGGTCGGCGTATTGCACGACCGCACCCACTCAGGCCGATGACCTCATAGAACGGCGAGGAAACGCAAATCTGTCACTTCCGCCCTGGCGAAGTAAAAGGCCAGGACCATCACATAGGCGGCGGCGTGGAAAGCGGACACGCTACAAACGACATGACTCGATGGGGATCGGCCCTTGGAGATGGGAACCAAGGTCGGTAGCTGGCACACCTCGCTTGTGACAGGTGGAAATAGGCCCCTGAACGCACTCGAACAGCAGGCATTACCGAGCAATTGGGTGATAGTGCGCACGCCTGCGGTCATTACACAGAGCATGTACGTTCCCGAGCCGGAGTAGCGCCCGGCCCGCCTATGTGATGAGGCGCCACCCCTCCCGCCAAAAAGCAGGGGCCAGCTGAAAGGAGAAGGTCATGCTCGGCAGCTAAGCGTAGCGGCGCAATCCGCACCTAATCCGTGAACACACCGGACGTAGAAAGCTGAACGACATCAGCATGGGAACAGACTGGCCCGACGGTTGGGGAGCACCCACCCCCGATAACCGGAAGACGGCACACAAAAGACTACGGGAAGTACCCCTGCGCTGCGGTCGGTTCGCGGCGTAGGGCCATCAAGCGAGGCGATTAAGCGAGCAAGCCCGGTATCCGGTACGCAAGGCTAATGCGCCGGGGACTGCTCCGGGAGTCGCCTCACTTGATGGCAAAGCGAAGTGGCGATTCGCAAGTGTCTAGGGGACTGGAAGCGGCCACAGCGGGACACCGCACATGGCAAAGAAGGTTCCGGCCTTCCGTCAAAAACCGGGAAACAGGCAACCCACAGGCAAACGACGTGCACATAACCTGCCGGGTGCACGCGGTGATCGGCCCCACAACACGCGGTGGCAAGCCGGGATCGCCTCCGGTGCCATCAACCCAAACGTAGGGCGCAGGCCCATAAGAATCGAAGCGGATGCCGCTGGTAGGAAAAACGGATTGGGGCTGCCCCGGTCGGCCTATAGCGCAGCGGTGCAGCATCGCGTATGCCTCCACGATACGGGGCACCAAATACCGCTGGGGAGAACGCCGAGTTCTATGGCCTTGCCATCAGCCCACCGAATGAGCCACATGGGCGTTGATTTCGGGAACAGGCGTGACAGCCGGGAGAGACCGGCACCATGATCGAAGCGGCGGCGTGGAGCTAATGCCACGGCAAGACTATGAAGCGCCGGAATGCTCGGGATTGAGATAGGCCCGAGCCCGCTTCGATGATGGTGTGGTGAAATTGGTAGACACAAGCGGCTAGGGGCCGGAAGGCGGGAGTAGGACGCCAAAACCGAAACCCGAAAGCCTGACACCGCTGGCGCATGCGGGTTCAAGTCCCGCCACCATCTACCGCCCTCCCCCATGACTTGGCTGGCATGCTTCGCATGTTGGGGAGGGCACCCATCAAGCGGACTCTGACCCAATACCCCTAGCCCTTTTTCCTGGCGGATGCGGGGCGCGCCGTGCTGTGCGGCAGGGGTCTTGGCTGAGGGTCTGCATCACATTCCCAACTCAGGGAGATACCACTATGGATACCGTAATTGGCCGGGTTGCCTCGGTCGGAGCAACTGCGCCCGACGACTGGAGCGCAGCGCAAGAAGGCAGGTACTACGCCCTGCTGCATGAAATCGAGGTCGAGACTCACAAGAAGGTGCGCGACGTAGTGATCGGCGTCCTGTCTGGCGTCTTGCCGCAATGCCGCATGCAAACACCTTTTGGCTTTCGCAACGTCAATGCCGTAGACATATTTCGCGCCGTGACTGAGGAACTAAGGAACGAGGACTTTGAGACTGTCATCCCCGGCTATGACGACGACCTACCACTGGATGAAATGGCAAAGCTCTTGGCATCGTCACCCACCAATGCCGCCAAGGCACTGATTGATGAGTACTGCCAACTCACCGCTCATACGCTGGCGTTCTGGCAAATGATGCAGGAGGGCTTATGAACATCCTCCTACTAATCATCTACATCGTACAGATACCGATTCAGATCATGGGGGTCAGGGGATGAACAAGATCACTCACATTTGGGGCCGCATCACGCTCGAGCACACCCGTCAGCCGGGAGACGATCAGAAAGCGCCTTGGTACGCATACCCGCTTGCTGCTGTCGTTTTGGCTGGCTTTTATGTGCTGGTATCGACGTTGGATAAGACAGGATTTTAAAAGGATAAGGATATGAACGCAGTCATTGAAATGGAAAGCAAACCCAATACCGCTGTCGCAGTCGCGACTCCCGCTGATCTGTTGCGCATTGCGGTCGAGCAAGGGGCAGATCTGGATAAGTTGGAGCGCCTCATGGATCTGCAAGACCGTTACAACGCAGCACAGGCCAAACGCGCCTACGACGAAGCTTTTGCGGCATTCAAAGCCGAGGCGGTAAAGATCGTTAAAAACAAAGCCGTCGAGGGCAATAGTCCGCTTGCAGGCAAACGATATGCCGAGCTGCATGACATTGTGAAGGCAGTCACTCCGGCACTATCCAAGCATGGGCTGTCATCTTCCTGGAAGCTCACCAAGGATGAAAAAGACTGGATGGAAGTTACCTGCTATTTGCGTCATGTCGGAGGGCATCAAGAATCCGTCTCCATGGGCGGGCCTCCAGATACAGGCGGCGCCAAAAACGCCATACAGGCCAGGGCCAGCACCAAAACGTATCTTGAACGCTACACCCTCAAGGCCATCACCGGGCTGTCCGAAGAAAACGACGATACGGACGGCAACGTGTACAAGCAGGCCGCGCTGGATGAATGGGTCGAGAAGGCGCAATCCGCAAAGAGCGCAAGCGAACTTATCCGCATCAAGAGAGACGGCAATGCGTTCTTCAGCAAGGCCCGTGATCGGGACAGTTTCAAGCAATTCAATGCCACCGTTTCCGCATTGATGGACGGACTGCAAGGGGGGTAGCAATGAGTGAAATCTATTTCCGCTGCTCGAGCATTGGAAAATTGATGACTGAGCCGCGAACCAAAAGCGAGGGCCCATTATCAGTGGGCGCAAAGACCTACGTACGGGAACTGGCAAAGCAAGACATTTTCGGCGTCGAGTTTGAGATTTCCAGCAAGTACACGGAGAAAGGCATTGAAGTCGAGGGGGAGTCTATTGCCCTACTAAACAGGGTGCGCGGACTTTCTCTGGCCAAGAACACGGAGCGGCGGGTAAAGGGACTACTGACCGGCGAGTGTGACCTTTTCGATGTAGCACGCAATCGTGGCCACGATATTAAATCCTCTTGGTCGACAGCCACTTTCCCCGGATGGGAAGCCGACTGCGTGGACAAGCTCTACGAATGGCAGATGCGTGGCTACATGCATCTTTGGGACGCAAGCGAATGGGAGGTCAATTACACCATGGTTGATACGCCAGAGAGGCTAATCAGCTTTGAACCTCTCGGGATGCACCTCGTGTCTCATATACCCGAGCATTTACGCCTGACTAGTTGGGCCATCAAACGCGACAAAGGGCTTGAGCAACGCATGCTGGAGAAGCTTGAGCACGCCAAGGCGTACTACCTGCAAATCATTGAAGAATTTGACATCAACCACCAACCATTGAAGGAAGCAGCCTAATGGCCGAATACGACAACAGCGGAATTCTCTTTAAGAATGACCGAAAAGAGAAAGACTCGCATCCTGACTATACGGGAAACATTACGGTCAACGGGCAGGAGTTTTGGCTATCTGCTTGGCTCAAGAGCGGGCAGAAAGGCAAGTTCATGAGCCTGTCCGTAAAGCCCAAAGAAGCCCGCCAGTCTCAGCCCACACAACAACCAGCACGGCAGTCCAGTCCAGACGATTTGGGCGACGCGCCGTTCTAACCCCCCCCCCTTCCCCACCACCATGAGGCGAGCGGCCTAATAAGTCGCTCGGTTGAATTCGTGCCTACCATCCAAGTGAGCCCACTGGCTCTTAAAGCCGCGCACCGCGCCTCTGCGGTTGCCGATATTCGCTATTACCTCGAAAGCGTATACATCGAAGCCACCCCAACTGAAACGCTTTGCGTAGCTACGGATGGACGCAGGTTGATAGTCGTGCGCAAGGAAGCAAGCAATGAAGTCGATGAAGCGGTACGAATAATCGTTCCGTCCAAGATAGTCAAAATGGTGATCGCTGGACGTAAAAGCGCCTTGCCAAAAATAGTGGAGCTAACCAACGATGGTTCCCACTGGTATGCGCCACTACCGGATCGCGTAAAGCTCGGATTTATGCCTATCGAGGCAAAGTATCCAGAATGGCGTGGCGTGGTGCCAAAAGCAACATCCAACGAGCCAGCAAACTACAACGCGGATTATCTGAAAGATATGCTCAATGCCGCCCGAGACTTGGGGGCCATTGGGCCTACGGACATGCGTCTTGCGTATAACGGGCAGGCTGGTGGCGTGATCACGGCAGAGTGCACAGGAGAGTTCGGTTTTCTTGGCATCGTCATGCCATACCGGGACTTTGATAGGCCCGCCCGAGTGCCTGAGTGGGCGATAGCGAGCGAAACAGCCGACGAGCCAGAAGCCCATGAGACTGTATCGGCCTAACAAAACCCTTAACCACCATGAGGCCCAGGCTGCCAAGAACAGCCTGGGGTTGAATTCGTGCGCACCAACCCAGCGCTTATAGGCGCCATTACCGCACAGGAGCAAGACCAATGACATTAGACGAACTAAACGCATTAAAAAAAGAGGCTGATAACTTCCATTGGGAATCATGCCGAGCCAAAGAATTGAGCGACAAGCTTGCAGGCATACGTAATGGAGAGAAGCCGCTAATGGTTGCGTACAAAGAACTCGGGAACTGGAATGATCGTATTAAGAGCGCTATCGAAGGCATCATCAATGAATGCGGCCATGACCTGCTACGAATTGTGGAAATGCGCCACGATGCACACGCCAGGCTGAAAAGTGAGCAGGCCAAGCAGAAATTGGCTGTGATCTCGGCGGCATTGGGAGGCAGTCATGACAACAAATAGCGCACCGAGCGTTGAGGAACTGGCGCAGATAGTCACTGATCACCTGACCGCCGCCTATGTCTGTACCCGTGTCTGGGAGGCATGGAGCTACGGAACGATGGGGCCAGACGACTTTGTTGAGGCATCAGAAACAGAGATGGCCGACGAGATCGCCGCCGCCATTTCTGCCCGCTATAACCAACCCGCCATGCCTTGGATCAACGTCAAGGATCAACTGCCAGCGCCGGGGGTTTCAGTCCTTGTCTTCACACCGCCACAGCCTGGCGATTACCCGGGTGATGTTCGGGTCGAATTTGACTTCATCGATCCAGATAGTGACGAGTCTTGCTGGCACAACCACAACGAACATTACGAACACTACTGCTGCGTAGCAAAAGGTGGCAGCGACGTGTCGTGGACGGGGCCATCCGAGGAAGCGCCGTATACGCACTGGATGGCGATACCGGTTCTGCCGCGCGCCACCCTCACACAACAGGAGCAAGGGAAATGACGCGCATGAATTTGACCCAGTTCGCAGCGATGCTGGGCCTGCCAACCTCACATGATGTTGAATCACATATTCATGCCGGCCTGCGTAGCGCACCGACCACGAAGACATACAAACGCTGGTTCGATTCCGAGCTGCGCCGCCTGCAAGCAGGCCGGGACGAAGCAGTACGCCGGTTTCGCGCAGCGGTGACAGCGGGCGAGATCGTAGACGCTGACGCCGATGTTGATCTTGAGCGTGTGGCGCAGGGCCATCCTGACAACATATCAACGCAAGCTGCGAAGCGTTTGCTTGAAAAGCGGCGAGTTGCACAGGAGCAATCATGACAACCAAGACTGACGAACAAGAGCGAACCGCATTTGAGACTTGGGCGAAAGGCGCAGACATGCCTCTCGGAATGTACAACGCTACTGATTACACGGACGGCGCGACACAGCTTTCATGGGACGGCTGGCAAGCAGGCCGCGCAGCAATGCGAGAGCGGCCCGCCATGCCTGCGGATGCTGAGGAAGATATCGAAGCCGCCGCAAAGACCCTAGCCGAATGCATGGATTATCCCTGGGAGTATATGCAGGAGGCGGGCCGCGTGACGATGCGAGAAAATGCACAGAGCGTCCTGAATGCCGCCCGCCGCCGCATTGAGGGGGAGTAACCATGGAAGCAACAAAATTCTTTCAAGAATACGGATACTGGCGCGACCGCGAACCTAGACTACGTGAGGTGGCCGGGGGAAATGCCACAAGCCTGTCTCTAGAAGCCGCCAACCAGATCAAGCACCTAAAAGGAGCTTTAAGCGAGCTTGCGTCCATCGTCGAGATTCACAGCCGTGCGACCAACAACAACTTCGCGTGGGCGGAGCTTGACGAGGCAAAAATCGCTCTTAGCGGTCAGCGCCGCATTTAGGGGGAGTTACATGGCTGATCTCTTTTTCCTACAAGATAGCCGCAGTTATGTCGGCAATGACATGCTTTTCTGGGCCAAGGATGGCAATGGGTACACGACCGACTTGCGAAAAGCGGAGATATACACCCGAGAACAGGCCCAGGCCCAACACAATAGCAGGCCAACCGATATACCTTGGCCCAAGCAATACATCGACGCCAGGACACGCCCTGCTTGTGACATGCAGTACGTGAATCGAGATGATGCCCTGGCCGACACGGGGATCACCCTGGCGCCCCAGCAAGCTATCAGCAAAGAACGGCTTCGGTGCAGCGGCTGCGGTTCATTCATTTCTGAGGCCGATTTTTGGCGCGGCGAATGCCCTCGATGCGGAGCGGACAGCAGACCATGACCGACCTTATCCTGCCCCTCAAGCGCGAATATTTCGAGCAGATCAAGGCTGGCACAAAGGCCGAGGAATATCGGCTCGTAACACCTTACTGGACACGACGCCTTGACCGCCGACACTTCACGCGCCTGATTCTCACCCTCGGGTATCCCCCGAAAGACGATGCCAGTCGCAGGATTGAACTGCCGTATCGAGGCTACGAAATCAAAACAATCACACATCCGCATTTCGGTCCCGAGCCAGTGCGCGTGTATGCCATACATCTAAGGTGAAGACATGAACAACAAAGAGCGCGCCGCATTCCGAGAGGAAGGCGAAGTGATCATGAGCGTTTTACACGATAAGCAAGATGCCCGCATCCGTGAAGCACTCAAGCAGGCAGACAAAAGAGGTCGGCTTGGTGTCGTTGCCGCCGTCACTGGAATCGCAGGCGGCGAGCGCGAGTTGCGCAAGATCGCCCGCAAGATGGCTGATGAAGGTTTGGTTAGGCTTTCCGAAGATCTGGGCTGGTATTTGACTATAAAGGGGCAGAATGCAGCCAGAAACCTATGATGCCCGGGCCATGATCGCCCTCACCGCAAAGCACTGGTTACAGCCCCCGAGTGGGGCTGATTTTATGGAGGTAAAGTATGGAACTGACAGCCATACCGCCTGCACAGGCAGCACGCCTATTAGGGATATCCCGAAGCAAAGTCTATACCTTGGCTGCACCCGAAGGGCCGATCCCTTGCGTTCGCATCGGTAGGCGCGTGATCTTCGAGATGTCCGATCTGATGGAGTACAGAGAAAAATGTCGATCTATAGAGACAAAGGCCACGGTTGTTTCGTCTTTGAATTCGACCGCTCGATTGAAAACAAGCGTGTCCGAGTTAGAAAGCGTCTTCCAAAAACTTGGAGTAAAACCCAAGCGGACGCCTTCGATCGCAAGGAGTCAGCGAGACTCTACGGCATCGCGACCGGCGTTGAGCGTCATCGGCACACCATAGAAGAAGCTGTCGTTGTCTACATCAGGGACAAGAAGCACCTGAAATCCCACCAGTCCGCGGTAGAGCATCTTGCCGCGGTAGCGTGGGCCTACGAAGGAAAGTTCATAGACGAGCTTCCCGCGGCTGCTGAAAGAATCGTGGAGGAATCGGTAGGTTATGCCGCAGCTACTCTCAGAAACCGTATCGCACTACTTCGCGCCGCGTGTCGATGGGCATGGAAAAAGCACGCCATGGCAGACCGCGATCCAGCCGAGCGCCTTCAAATTCCCGCGGTAAACAACGAGCGCCATACCTACATCGATGTTGCGCAATTGCACAAAATCATCCGGCACTGCAAGAACCCTCACGCCAGACGCGTCATCGTGACGGCCTTTTACACTGGCATGAGGCTATCGGAAATACTGAGAGCCACCATAGAAGGCGATTTCTTTGTCGTGCTGGACACCAAAAACGGAGACTCTATCAGGCGTGTGCCGCTGCATCCGCGGCTGGCGGCTTACCTTGAAGGGCATTGGCCTCCTGGCTGCAAGCAAAAAACCGTGCAAAAATGGTTTCAGCTTTCCAGAGACAAGGCGAGGTTGCCTGGAGTGCATTTCCACGACTTGAGGCATTCGACGGCTTCGGCGCTGATCAACGGGGATGTTGACCTGTATACGGTAGGCGTGATCCTTGGGCACAAAGACCCGCGGTCAACGAAAAGATACTCCCACCTGAACGATAAGACCCTGGCCGCGGCAATCGGCAAGATCGGGCAGAAAGTGGCCTAGAAAATGGTGGGGGATTTTTTGACGGATTGGGTGGAATTCAGGGGGTTTACGGCATCAGCGGGACTCTCAAGACCCGCATAAACACTGGCTTTAGCTATCCCATACCTGACTCGAAATCCGGTATACGTTTAGGCGTATCGTGAGTTCGAATCTCACCCTGTCCGCCAGAGATTCTTCAAAAGCCCTTGATTTTTTCAAGGGCTTTTTCTTTGGGCTCTCCATCGTAAGCGGGGGACAAACGGTATTCATTAAACTTGTTTTGGCGAAGAACGAGCTTAATGGAAGGAATGCTGATGTCCAGTCGATTAGGGTCACTTCAAAACGGGGGAGGTAGCATTCACTACACTCGGTTAATCACACCATTCCAACCGCATTGAGCCAGGACCCGCATGCGGTAATTCTCAAAATTCCTGAACCTCCTGCCCCGCTACCCACCTGGATGACGAACTCGAACGTTTAAGTATTTCCTGACCGCCATGGGCGCGTCCATAGGCAATAAGGCCTACAGGAAATCCCGAGGCGAATACTCAGGGAGACTGATGGTATTTTAAAGCCACTGTCCCAGAAACAGATCCTCGGAGGGCGTATGACTCAGTTGAAAGTAGCTCACATCCGCGAACACGGGCGAGACCTGATCATTATTCCTTTGGACAGCAGCTTTCACGACAAGTCCCGCAATGAACGCAAGGCAGCTCTGAAAGCCATGCAGGAATGCGTCTCGAGCGCAGGACTGGACGGAATCATCGTGCCTGTCTGGCGGGCAGGACATAATCGCTACTTCATTGCGCCAGAAGAGTGGCACAGTTTTATCAAGACACTGTCCTGGCATACGATCATTTCCAGGCTGAACAAGCTACTGGTTTGCGACTAGCATCGCCCGCGTCAATGGCAAGCAAACATTGCCTAGTTACTGTCATGGATATATAGTAGCAGCAGATGTCAGGTGCGTTGCTAGGGGGATCAGCCCCCAATCGGTTCGGCCTTGGCATGTCGCACCTCAGGCCCAGGCCGGCTTGCTCAAGGAGCCGCCATGAATATCGAGTCCTTGCATCTGGTCGCAGACATTAACGGCGACGGATCCTATAGTCCGTGGGAAATCTGGGAAGTCGTCAAGTTCGTTTACCGTCTGCCAGGCAACCTGCTTGTCGAAGGCTTGGGCCATGTTCCCTATGTTTCCAGCCTGCTGGGCATCAAGGCGTCCGCGGCAACCGGATACGCCAGCCTTGATGGCCTGTTCTCCGTAACGCTCTCGCTGCTCTTCTGGGTGGTTGTCCTCTTTGCCATTCTCACGCTCAGCTCTCCCACCGTCGAAGAATCCGCGCAGACAGCCGCGCGCACACCTGAAGCCGATCCATCCGAGCTTGGTCGCCGCATGCCAAACAGCGCAGCGCATATCGGCCGCGCTCACCTGCCGGTGAGCAGACCGGCGTACGCCGCAACAGGCACCCGGCAGCGCAAACGCCATCGATTGTCAGGGTTTTTGGCACGCCATGCACGATAAGCTGCCACTGCGCAGCGGGGTAGCGGCATAGTCAGGTCGCTATCCCCCTAGACTTGCATGCGGCACTGATCAGCTTCCCAAGGGATGAACACCACCATCCATGGTCAGCAGCGCGCCCGTCACATAGCTGGCCCGCGCAGAAGCCAGATACAGTGCCGCATCGGCAATTTCCTCCGGACGCGCCAGACGGCCCAAGGGGATGCCATCCTCCATGGCCCGCCGTCTTGCTTCGATGCTTTCGCCTGTGCGCGCTGCTTCGGCCTCAAGCCGGCCCTGCACGCGATCGGTCAATGTGGCGCCTGGATTGATGGCATTCACGCGTATCCCTTTGCTGCCCCAGGCATTGGCCAGCCCGGCCGATACCAGCATCAATGCGGCATTGGCGGCGCCGCCTGGCAGATGTACCGGGCTGGCGACACGGCCACCGGCGCCGATGATATTGACGATGGCCCCTTCACAACGATCCACCATGCCTTTGAGCACGGCATCCATGGCGTTGATGTATGTGAAGTACTTGGCATCCATGGCATCGCGCCAAGCGTCGGGCGTCAATGCAGCAGGCGCATAGCGTTTGGCGGCCCCTGCAGAATTGACCAGCACCGCGATGGGGCCGAGGTGCTGTTCGACAGTGCTCACCGCGTCTTGCGCAGCAATAGCATCACGCAAGTCTGCCGCATGGGTGTGAACCGTAAACCCGGCCTTGCCGAGCGATGCGCTGGCTGCGCTCAGGTTCTCGCGGTTGCGCGAAACAATGGCAATGCGCGCCCCTTCACGCGCAAACGCATGCGCGCAGGCCAACCCTATGCCTTTGCTGCCACCAGTGATAAGAACAATCTTGCCATCGAGTTCCAAGTCCATATCGATCACTATTCCTTGAGTACTTCGACGCCCCCCATATAAGGGCGCAATGCCTCGGGCACCACAATGCTGCCGTCTTCCTGCTGATAGTTCTCCAGTACGGCGACCAGCGTGCGGCCTACCGCCAGACCGGAGCCATTCAGCGTATGCAGATACTCCGGCTTGCCTTTCTCCGGGCGGTAGCGGGCCTGCAGGCGCCGAGCCTGGAACGCCTCGCAGTTGGACACCGACGAAATCTCGCGGTAGGTGTCCTGGGCAGGCAGCCAGACCTCGAGATCGTACGTCTTCGTTGCGCCAAACCCCATATCGCCACCGCACAGCAACACAATGCGGTAAGGTAGGCCTAGTCGCTGAAGCACGGCTTCTGCGTGGCCCAGCATTTCGTCCAACGCTTCGTAGGATTTTTCGGGATGCACGATCTGCACCATTTCGACCTTGTCGAACTGATGCTGCCGTATCATGCCGCGCATATCGCGCCCACCGCTGCCGGCCTCGGATCGAAAACACGGCGTATGCGCAGTCAGCTTCAGCGGCAAATCCTGTTGCGGCACAATACTATCGCGCACCGAACCGGTTAGCGTGATTTCCGCGGTCGAGATCAGGTAGAGGTCTTCCGCGCCCGCATCGTCCTCTGCGTCCTGGCTGCTGTCCTGTCCGCCTTTGGTGACCCAGAACATGTCGTCCTTGAACTTGGGTAACTGGCCGGTGCCAAAAAGCGTCGAGCTATTGACGATATAGGGGGTGTAGCACTCTTGATACCCATGCTCGCTTGTTTGCAAATCCAGCATGAACTGGGCAAGCGCGCGATGCAATCGGGCAATCTGGCCGCGCAGCATCATGAAGCGCGCCCCCGACAACTTGCGGGCCGAATCAAAATCCAGGCCCAAGGGCTCTCCCAACGCGACGTGATCGCGCGGCTCAAACGCAAAAGGGCGTGGATTGCCCTGCTCATCCGCCTGCATGCCTGGCGGCATCCATCGACGCTGCTCAATATTGTCGTCGCTATCCTTGCCTTCGGGCACACTGGCGTGCGGCAGATTGGGCAAAGTCATCAGCCAGTCGTTGAGTTCGCCCTGCACCTGGGCAAGGTCTTGCTCCAGTTCTTTGAGACGCGCGGGAATTTGCTGTGATTCTTCCATTTCCCTGCTGGCGTCTTCGCCCCGGGATTTGAGTTGACCTATCAGTTTGGACACCGCATTGCGACGGGCCTGCAGGGCTTCGGTTTCGACCTGGACGTATTTACGCCGTGCTTCGAGCTGATTGAATCGCTCGGTGTCGAATTCGATGCCGCGAACAGCCAGCGCCTTGGTGACGGTGGGCAGATCTTTGCGCAACTGATTGGGGTCTAACATAAATTAACCAGACTAAAAGAAGGGGGTGAAGAAAAAGCCGACGCGGATGCCGGCCAGCGAATGCACTATGCTAAGAGCGGCGTTGCTTGTCCAGCGCGCGCAGAAAAGCCAGCTTCTCGGAGATTTTACCCTCAAGCCCGCGATCAGTCGGCTGATAGAAGCTGGTGCGCAAGCCTTCGGGAAAATAATCTTCGCCAGCCGCATAGCCATGGGGCTCATCATGTGCGTAGCGATAGGCATGCCCATGCCCCAGTTCTTTCATGAGCTTGGTCGGCGCATTGCGCAAATGCATGGGTACGGGTGCACTGCCATGCTCCTCTGCATACCGACGGGCCAGCTTGTAGGCTTTGTAAACCGCGTTGGACTTGGCTGCACAGGCCATGTAGACCACCGCCTGCGCCAGCGCCAACTCGCCTTCAGGCGAACCCAGACGTTCGTAGATGTCGGCGCCATTCAGGGCAAGCTCAGTGGCACGCGGATCGGCCAGGCCGATATCCTCGACGGCCATGCGCACAATCCGGCGCGACAAATAGCGGGGGTCGGCCCCGCCATCCAGCATGCGGGCAAACCAATACAAGGATGCATCGGGATCTGACCCACGCACCGCCTTGTGCAGCGCGCTGATCTGATCATAGAAGGCATCGCCGCCCTTGTCGAACCGGCGCAGATTCTGCGACAAAGAGGTTTCCAGCCATTCACTATCGACCAGCACACGCCCGGCGCCCAGCGCGGATTCCGCCACCACTTCGGTGGCGTTGATCAACCGGCGGGCGTCGCCATCCGCCCAACGTGCCAATTGCTCGCGCGCAGCCGCGTCGAACCGCAGCATGGGAAGATTCTCTTGTGCGCCCTGAGAGGCGGCGCCGGGTTCATCGTCTGCGCCATGGGCGCCAGTTGGATCGGCTTTGGCCGCCTCCTCGCCATCTGTGTCCTGTGCAGCGCCCGCATCGGCATTAATAATATGCAGTGCGCGATCAATCAGTTGCTGCAGCTCTTCGACGGTAAGTGACTGCAGTACATAGACCCTGGCCCGCGACAACAGCGCCGAATTGACCTCGAAGGATGGGTTTTCGGTGGTCGCTCCGATGAAGGTAAACAGTCCGCTTTCCACATAGGGCAGGAAGGCATCCTGCTGGGCCTTGTTAAAGCGGTGAACCTCGTCAACAAACAAGATGGTGCGTCTACCCTGGCCTTGGGCCACCTGGGCGACTGCTACGGCGTCGCGTATATCCTTGACACCGCCAAGCACTGCTGAAATAGCAATGAACTTTGCATCGAAGCCATCGGACATCAGGCGCGCAAGCGTGGTCTTGCCCACGCCCGGAGGCCCCCAGAAAATCATGGAATGCGGCCGCCCAGATTCAAAGGCAACCCGCAAGGGCTTGCCCGGGCCAAGCAGGTGGGCCTGGCCCACGACTTCATCCAGCGTTCTGGGACGCATGCGCTCAGCGAGTGGCGCATGCGCGCTCGCGCCGTTTGGCACTGAAAACAAATCGCCGGAACTTGCCATAAAGGCCTACTGCATTTTTACGACGTCGACATCCGCAGGCGGTGTGAAGGAAAACGCCTTCGCATCCAATTGCGGGTTGACGACGATATCGTTTAAGTCGATACGCGTGGTTTGCCCAAAAGAATCGAGCAATTCAAGCCTGGCCGGCAATGCATTGCGAAACCCTATGTCCACGTACGAGAAGCCCGCATCCGCGCTACGCGGTGTGGCGCGCAACCAGTCCAAGCCATCCTTTGAAGGCTGGCCCGCCAGCTCGAAGTTGTCATCCAGCGAACCGGATCCGAACAGAATCGCCGCGGGCGAAGCGCCTATCGATTGGTCTACATTGCGCTCGGTGACCTGGGCCAGATCGGGATCGTACTGGTAGACCACCTTGCCATTGGACACAATAAGCTGCTCATAAGGCTTTAGGACTTCCCACTTGAACTGCCCAGGCCGCTTGAAAGAGAACTGGCCGGATTGGCGCGAACTGGCCAGCTTGTCCAGCCGTTGCTGAGTGAACTGGCCTGACGCCGAAGGCACCTCGGCAATGAACTTGCGCAACTGCGCCACGGCGTCAGCCGACCATGCTGCGAGCGGCATCGTCGCCAGCAGCGCCGCGATAAGGATTTGTTTAATCTTCATTGGATGCATTCCCCGCTGGAACCAGAATTTCACGATTGCCATTGGACTGCATGGCTGACACCATGCCAGCCTGCTCCATCTGCTCTAGCAGACGGGCCGCGCGATTGTAGCCAATGCGCAAATGTCGCTGCACTGAGGAAATTGATGCACGGCGATTCTTCAAGACAACTTGCACCGCCTGATCGTAAAGCGGGTCGGATTCCGCATCGGCAAAACCCGTTACGCTACCGACACCATCGCCGGTTTCGCCCTCGAGCGCGCCTTCGAGCAACCCTTCGATATAGTTGGGCTCGCCCTGCTCCTTCAGCGATTCGACAACACGATGGACCTCGTCATCGTGGACAAAGGCACCATGAACCCGGGCCGGCAGGCCGCTGCCCGGTGGCAGATACAGCATGTCGCCCTGCCCAAGCAGGGTTTCCGCGCCCATTTGGTCCAGGATGGTCCGGGAATCAATCTTGGACGACACCTGGAACGCTATACGGGTTGGAATATTGGCCTTGATCAGACCGGTAATGACATCCACGCTGGGTCGCTGCGTCGCCAGGATCAAATGTATGCCGGCCGCTCGTGCCTTCTGAGCCAGGCGGGCAATCAGCTCCTCGATCTTCTTGCCGACCACCATCATCAGGTCGGCAAGCTCGTCGATCACCACCACAATCATGGGGAGCGTGCTCAGGGGTTCGGGCGCATCCGGCGTCAGCGAAAACGGATTGGGGATAGGCTCTCCACGCTTATTGGCTTCGCGTATCTTGTTGTTATAACCCGCCAGATTGCGCACTCCCATCTTGCTCATGAGACGGTAGCGCTTTTCCATTTCGCCTACGCACCAGTTCAGCGCGTTGGCGGCGTGGCGCATGTCTGTGACAACGGGTGCCAGCAAATGCGGAATGCCCTCGTAAACACTCATTTCAAGCATCTTGGGGTCGATCAGGATAAGCCTGACCTGGCTGGCATCTGCCTTATACAGCAGGGACAGAATCATGGCGTTGATACCGACAGACTTGCCTGAGCCAGTTGTGCCGGCAACCAGCAGGTGAGGCATCTTGGCCAGGTCGGCCACGACCGGATTGCCAGCGATATCCTTGCCCAGCGCCATCGTCACCAGCGAACTGCTGGAATGATACGTCTGTGAACCAATGATTTCGGACAGCTTGACCATCTGGCGCTTGGGGTTGGGCAGTTCCAGCCCCATCAGGTTCTTGCCGGGGATGGTTTCGACCACACGAATGCTCACGAGGCTAAGCGCCCGCGCCAGGTCTTTGGCCAGATTGACAATCTGGCTCCCTTTGACGCCAGTGGCGGGCTCGATCTCGTACCGAGTAATCACGGGACCGGCCTGGGCGGCGACCACCACCACCTTTACGCCAAAATCGGATAATTTCTTCTCGATAAGCCTCGAGGTATATTCGATGGTCTCGGGCGATACGGTTTCCGCGCTCTCGACCGGCATGTCCAGCAGGCTTACCGCCGGCAGGTCGCCCGAATTGGGTGCATCCTTGGGCGCGGTAAACAGCGTCTTCTGCTTTTCTTTCTCGACGCGGTCCGAGCGTGGCACAGAGGTAATCGCCGGCTCAATCCGCACAGGTTGCTCATGCACCAACTGCTCTTGTTTGACCACCACGCTTTCGTTGCGCTCGGCCTTCTTGGCCTCGCCAACCTTGCGATCCTGGCGCGCCTCCCTCAGCGCAAGCATACGCTTGATGGATTGCTCGATCGCCGTACCGACACGTTCGGCGATATGCAGCCAGGAAAAACCAAAGAACAGGCTGGCGCCCACGGCGGCAAACACCAGCAGCAACAGGGTGCACCCGGCATTGCCCATCGCCAGGGACATGCCCGCGGCCAGCAATTGGCCCAGTTGCCCCCCGGCGCCCGCCGGGAGGTGCGCGCCGATTTGTTTCATCTGCAGGGCTTCAATGCCCATGACGCCAATAAACAGCAGAAAAAATCCGATGCCCACTTCCCAATGCACACGGGGGAGCGTGGGTTCTTTCTCTGGCTGAAGGAGACTGGTCAGGCGGTAAAACCCCTGAACCACGCGTTGCGCAAGCAGCACCACCCATAACCAGGAGGAATAGCCAAAGAGGAAAAGTAGAAAGTCTGAAATATAGGCTCCTACTGTTCCGCCCCGATTTTGCGTGGTGGCCGCCATGACAGAATGTGACCAGGCCGGATCGGCAGGGTCCCAGGTGGCGAGCACCAGGCCGAGCCAGGCGGCAAGCGCGGCAAACACGATCCAGCGTGCTTCGCGAAGCAAGCCTGAGAGCCGGGATTGCAGGGGAGAAGGCCCATTGCGCACGTTGCGCGACGAGCGGGGGGATGTCGCAGGTAATCTAGCCATGGAGTCATTATAATTGGCTGTTCACTTATTTTCGGATTTTCTGTAATGACAACACCTAAACACGCCAAAGTGCTCATTCTTGGCTCTGGTCCGGCAGGTTATTCAGCTGCGGTCTATGCCGCGCGCGCCAACCTCCAACCCGTCCTGGTCACAGGGCTGGAACAGGGTGGCCAATTGATGACGACAACCGATGTAGACAACTGGCCGGCGGATGCCCAAGGCGTGCAGGGGCCCGATTTGATGCAACGCTTTCAGGCGCATGCGGAGCGTTTCAATACAGAAATGATTTTCGACCACATCGCATCGGTCGACCTGTCCAAGCGTCCCTTCACGCTAACGGGAGACACTGGCGCGCAATACACTTGCGACGCGCTCATCATTGCGACGGGCGCGTCCGCACAGTACCTGGGCCTGCCCACAGAACAGGAATTCATGGGCCGCGGCGTCTCGGGCTGCGCCACGTGTGATGGTTTTTTCTATAAAAATCAAGATGTTATTGTCGTTGGCGGGGGTAACACCGCCGTCGAAGAAGCCCTCTATCTCTCCAATATCTGCCGTACCGTCACGCTGGTGCATCGCCGCGACAAGTTCCGTTCCGAGCCTATCCTCACCGACAAGCTGATGGACAAAGTGGCCAATGGCAACATGAAACTCAAGCTGTTCTATGAGCTCGAGGAAGTCCTGGGCGACCAGTCCGGCGTCACCGGCGTCCGACTGCGGAACAATCAGACCAATACTGCCGAAGACCTGCCCGTCACGGGCGTGTTCATTGCGATCGGCCATAAGCCCAATACGTCCATTTTCGAAGGGCAGCTCGAAATGGAAAATGGTTACATCATTACCCGAAGCGGTCTGCAAGGCTTGGCCACCATGACCTCCGTGCCCGGGGTTTTCGCCGCGGGCGATGTTCAGGACCACGTCTATCGCCAGGCCATCACCAGCGCCGGCACCGGCTGCATGGCGGCCCTGGATGCTCAACGATGGTTGGAGAATGCGGCCGAATAGAACCGGACGCGGCGGGGTTGCGGCAAAAGCGCCTGCCAAAGGGCTTGCCGAGCTCAAACAGCTGCACAAGCAGGCAAAAGCCCAGGCAAACCTCGCCCCGCCGGAACCTCCGTCCGCGAAAGCCGAGCGTGCCGCGCCCCGCAACCGTCTGGACACCACCGCAAAGCAAGGCCTGACAGCGGCCGATATCGCGCTTTTCCGGCGCGCGGTCAAACTGGTGACGCCAATCAAGGACACCAAACGCGCAGTGTTTTCATCGCTTCCGACAGCAGCGCCCGAACTGCTGCGTCAACGGCGACAACGGGCCACGGGTCAAGACGCACCCAGGCCGGTTACCCTGTCAGATCATTTTCAGCCGGTGCGATCCGATCACGACGACAGCCGCTTTGTGCGTGAGCGCCACGCTGCCGATCTGATCAAAGGGCTCAAGCGCGGCAAATGGCCTGTTGGCGCCACCCTGGATTTGCACGGCAGCACGCTGGATCAGGCGCGCGAGCGTCTGGATCGCTTCCTGGGGTCTTGCCTGACGCACCAGGTCAGATGCGTGCGTATCGTCCATGGCAAAGGCTACGGTTCGCGCGATGGTGAACCCGTCCTCAAGCAAACCATACGCCGCTGGCTGACGCAAATGGAGTGCGTCCTGGCTTATATTGAATGCGCCGAGCACGAGGGCGGCAGCGGTGCGGTGCAGGTTCTGCTACACATTTCGCCTGCGCCGCTGTCTTCTACCGTACATCCTGAATCATGAGCTGGCTCTACCTCGCCATCGCCATTTCGGCCGAAATCGTAGCGACCACTGCCCTCAAGGCGACTGAAGGCTTCACTCGCCTATACCCTACCCTTATCACCGTCGCCGGCTATTCAATCGCGTTTTACTGCCTGTCGCTGGCACTGCGCGCAATCCCCGTCGGCATCGCCTACGCCATTTGGTCCGGGGCGGGCATCGTGGCCATTTCCCTGATCGGCTATTTCGTGTTCAAACAACATCTGGATACGGCAGCTGTGATCGGCATCACACTGATTGTGGCAGGTGTATTGGTGCTGAATGTTTTTTCGAAATCATCGCTGCACTGAAAACCGCGGATCATAAAAAGGAATCCGGAATTCATCAGCAGACACTGCCCAGACATAAATGACAAAAGCCGACATATGACGTTCATATGCCGGCTTTTATGCGTTTTTATTTCTTATGGGTACCGCTTCTATTATTATGTACCGTTACCGGCTTGCCCATGCAGGGCGTTGTCTCCTCACCTGCATGGAACGCATTGTGCATGATATTTTCCATTACGGCACTTAGGGAATGCACTAAGTTAATGTATAGAATCTGCGCTACTACGCCACAACCGGCAGTATTATTATCGGTTTACGACAGCGCGGCATCGTAACGACGGGCCACTTCTTTCCAATCCACCACATTATAAAAAGCGTTGATATATTCTGGCCGCCTATTCTGGTATTTCAGATAGTAGGCGTGCTCCCAGACATCCAGACCCAAAATGGGAGTATTCCCCTGCATGAACGGACTATCCTGATTGGCGCTGCTTTCAACCAGCAGCTTGCCTTGCGGCGTAAGACTCAACCAGGCCCAGCCACTGCCAAAACGGCTGACAGCCGCCTTGGTGAATGCATCGCGAAATGAATCGTCTCCGCCCAGATCAGCCTCGATCGCCTTGCCCAGCACGCCATTGGCCACACCACCACCCTGCGAGGACATCACGGTCCAGAATAGACTGTGATTGGCATGGCCGCCGCCGTTGTTGCGCACGATGGTTCGAATGGATTCCGGTATGGCATCGAGATCGGAAATCAGTGTTTCGACCGGCTGCTCGCTGGATATTCCCGCGCTCTCAAGCGCCGCGTTCAGATTATTAATGTAGGTCTGGTGATGCCTGGTGTAATGGATTTCCATCGTCATGGCGTCAATATGCGGTTCAAGCGCGTCGTAAGCATATGGCAGTGCAGGCAGGGTATAGGGCATGGGCTCTCCTGAGATTGAACACAAGAATCAAATCTATTGAACAGTAATGATTATCATAATCATATGATTTAAATATACAGAGAATCCCTGAACAAGGGAACCCCGCCCTGGCAGCTCAATCACGCTTGACCATCGTCATTTATGCCCTCACACTTTCTTTTATGGTCGAAGCAACGCAACACCTGAAAACGCGATGCTGTATCGTCGGCGGCGGCCCGGCGGGAATTATGCTGGGTCTGTTGTTGGCACGCACGGGTGTGCAAACCCTGGTTCTGGAAAAGCACAGGGATTTTCTGCGAGATTTTCGCGGAGACACCGTCCACCCCTCCACACTGGAGATCCTGAACGAAGTCGGCCTTAAGCAGCGGTTCGATCAGTTGCCGCAGCATCGAGTGCAGAAACTGCAGGCCCTGTTTGCTGACGGGCCTCTGGTGTTCGGCGACTTCAGCACACTCAAGCCCTATCCTTATCTGGCTTTGGTTCCTCAATGGGATCTGCTCGATCTTTTATCCCAGGAGGCCCGGCGTTATCCGAATTTTTCCTTGTTGATGCAAGCCGAGGTGACCACACTTGTGCGCTCGGGCGACGCCGTGACTGGCGTGCGAGCCACCACACCAGACGGAGAGCTTGTGGTTCAGGCAGATCTCGTCGTCGCCTGCGACGGCCGCCACTCTACCCTGCGCGCGGCGGCAGGCCTGCAATCGAATAATCTCGGCGCGCCCATGGATGTGATGTGGTTCAGGCTGCCTCGCGCCGACACAGATCCAGACGATACCTTTGGGGTGGCGGGCCGTGGCGGATTCCTCGTGTTGCTCAATCGCAATGATTACTGGCAGGTTGCCTGTGTCATACCCAAGGGCCAGGCGGAGGAATGGCGCCGCAAGCCCATAGAGCAGTTCCGGAACAACATCGCTCGCCGCTGCGCAATGCTGACACCTCACGTGGATGCTATCCAATCGTGGGATGACGTCAAGCTGTTGGAAGTCAGGGTAGACCGCCTGCGCCGCTGGCACCGGCCGGGGCTTTTATTGATCGGCGATGCAGCGCATGCCATGTCACCGATCGGCGGCGTCGGCATCAACCTGGCTATCCAGGACGCAGTCGCCGCCGCCAATATACTTGGACCAGTGCTACAGGGCCAAAGCCCTGTTGAGGAGCACATGCTCGCAGCCGTACAGAAGCGCCGCATGCTGCCGACCAGATTAATGCAGCGTGTTCAGCTCATCATGCAACGGCGGCTGATCGAACCCGCACTGGCAGCGAAAGACGATGGCCAGGCTGCCAGGGCGCCTGCCATAGCGCGGTTTCTGACCAAATCACGGCTAATCCGCACTATCCCTGCCCGTATCTTTGGGTTGGGCTTCAGGCGCGAGCATGTTCGCCGACCACACTGAAGCAGCTGTCGCGACAGGTAGCGCGACAGCCGACTTTGTTTTGCAGGATGCCGCCGTTAGCTTGATCGTCGCTGCAATAAAACATCCGTTGGTCTGGTGCGCTGTCTTCCCTGGCTGTCTGTAGGAACCAGCGCATTACCTGCTGGCTTGTAGAAGCGCCTGAACCCTGCATTCGCTTCCGAGCGCAACACCACCAGTCCATCATCCACCTGCCAACTGCCAAAGTCCTGAATCACCTTCTCGGGTTCATGCGCGGTGTATATCGTGGAGTGCGTGTAGCTCCCATCTTCGTAAAGCATTAGGGTGGTTTCTATCCCTGCGCAATCATCACAAGGGGCCGTGCCCTCATACAGGCCTGCCAGCCTGGCAACCTCCAACGCCGACGCCGCCACTGCGGGATCAACATCCACAATGGATACCGTTATCGCGTACGACTGGAGCTTCGCATACTTTCTGGCATCGTTTCGCGTGAGCATTACACGAAGATCGTACACCCCGCTATCGGGAAGAATGTATTCGTCATCCGACAACATTTGCCTTTCGATCGGCGCCACAAGGAATACCTGAGGGCGCTGACTGTCGGCATAGCTCAGTTTGAGCTGCTGGCCCGCCCGCGCCCTGAAACGATAATCGCAATATTGACGCTGCTGAATGGAGCCAGCGATGTGTCCCGAAGATGCACCCGGCTTGAACACGATATCGCCTCCGCAGGCCGCACAGGCGGATCCAGCTGAGAGCAACATAATTGAAAGCGATAAGAAAAGCTTGTTGGAAAGCATGGTTTTTCACGACTGAAACAAGGTTGGAGAATCGGCACAGCAACAGCCAAAAAGCGTTCTGATTTGATATACGAGGCGTTGGCAACATTGTTTTTTCCAGCGCCAACCTCGGATTACGTAGTGTTATGTTATAACATTATGTAATGCGTTGACGGGCTCGCCCTCCGCAATGAAGTAACAATCTTTTTCTCACCCATCTCAGAAACAGGAAGTCGCGATGCGCCAACTTGATGTGGTAATTGTTGGAGCCGGCCCCGCTGGCATCGGCATGGCCTTGGCGCTGCAGCGAATACCCGGCCTGAAGTACGGGGTACTGGAAGGCGATCAAATCGGTGCATCCTTTCGCCGCTGGCCAAGGCAAACGCGCTTCATCACCCCCTCATTTCACAGCAACCCGTTTGGACTGGCCGATCTGAATGCCGTGAATGAGTTGAGCTCTCCCGCCATTCATGCTGGCGTGGAGCACCCCAGTGGAGACCAGTACGCAGCGTACCTGGCTTTCATCGCCAACGGACATAATCTGCCTGTCGTGTGTCGCTGCAAGGTGCTTTCTGTAGCGCGTCTTCCTCGGAGCGGCTTTCGGCTTGACACGGAACAAGGTACGCTGCAAACACGGTTCCTGATTTGGGCCACAGGCGAATTCCAGTTTCCCGATCTGGCCCCCTTTCCGGGGGCGCAATGGTGCACGCACTATGCGCACGTCACGGATTGGCAGGATTTTACGGCCCCTCGCTACACTGTGATTGGTGGCTATGAAAGCGGCGTCGATGCCGCCGTCAATCTGGTTGCAGCCGGCCGCCATGTGCGGCTCCTTGTGCGCAAATCAACATGGGATCCAGACAGCGACTATGACCCAAGCCTGTCGCTGTCGCCGTATAGCCGCCAACGGCTGTACGAAGCCGTCGACACCACCCGCCTTACCATCATCTTTGATGTGGATATCGTAAAGGTTTCGCCATGCCATCGTGGCGGATACCGGATCCACGCCGCAGACGGCCGCCATTGGGATGAACCTCAGCCTCCCATTCTGGGCACAGGCTTTCTCAAGGGCGGCGGCGCGATACAAATTGCCGATCTGTGGGAATGGAATAAAGAAGGCCGCATCGTCCTCACCGAAGCCGACGAATCAACACGCACACCTGGGCTGTTCCTGATCGGTCCACAAGTACGTCACGATCAGCGCATTTTTTGCTTTATCTACAAGTTCCGCCAGCGTTTTGGCCTGATTGCGCACAGCCTGGCGCAGTGCCTGTCACTGGACGCCAGCGCTTTGCAAACCGGCGCAGGGGCCTGGGGCCCGTTTGGCAACAGCGAATGCTGCGACGGCTGCGAATGCTGAAATACCGGTTCACGCCGGGCGGTTCGAAACGCTGCTTAAACGAGCAATATCGATCGCCTTCTAAGCTTCGACATAGCGCTTTACCTCTCTGCTGCTGGCCTTGCGCAAGCTGATGGCATGCATCGTCGAGTTGGGCCGCTGAGTGAACACTACACAGTACAGCCGGTTTCAATTACGTCATACCATTGGCTACGAACATAGACGTTACGGTCGTCGGCGTAGCGAACGAAGCAATGGGCAGGCGTATGCCGCTGTCGGGCGCATTAGAAAAAAAACCCCGCCATCAAGGCGGGGGTTGTCGTACACATCCCGGCTCAAGCGGGAAGATGCCGATTACATGTTGTCTATCATCACCTGGCCAAAGCCGGAGCACGATACTTGCGTCGCGCCTTCGAGCAGACGGGCAAAATCGTAAGTAACCTTCTTGGACAGAATGGATTTTTCCATGCTGGAGATGATCAGGTCAGCAGCTTCGGTCCAGCCCATGTGACGCAGCATCATTTCGGCCGAGAGGATTTCGGAACCTGGGTTAACGTAGTCCTTGCCGGCGTACTTGGGCGCCGTACCGTGGGTAGCCTCGAACATGGCGACGGAGTCGGACAGGTTTGCGCCGGGAGCAATACCGATGCCACCAACCTGCGCAGCCAGCGCATCGGACACATAGTCACCGTTCAGATTCAAGGTGGCAATGACATCGTATTCTGCTGGACGCAGCAGAATTTGCTGCAGGAAGGCATCCGCAATGGAATCCTTCACGATGATCTCGCGACCCGTCTT
Organism: Allopusillimonas ginsengisoli; assembly: GCF_004153455.1. Taxonomy (GTDB): domain Bacteria; phylum Pseudomonadota; class Gammaproteobacteria; order Burkholderiales; family Burkholderiaceae_B; genus Allopusillimonas; species Allopusillimonas ginsengisoli. Next base: position 379,152 of record NZ_SDQE01000003.1, read on the forward strand.
GGGATTCTTGAATTTGCACCATGGGCCACCGTCGATGAGTTCGGCACCGAACTCCTTCTGGGCCAATTCGTAGCCCCAATCGCGGAAGCCACCTTCGGTGAACTTCATGATATTGCCCTTGTGCACCAGCGTGACCGAAGCGCGATCATTGTCGATTGCGTACTGAATGGCCTTGCGCACCAGACGCTGAGTGCCCTCGCGCGACACAGGCTTGACGCCGATGCCAGAAGTTTCGGGGAAGCGGATTTTCTTGACGCCGAGCTCATTTTGCAGAAAGGCGATGAGCTTCTTGGCTTCGGCGCTTTCGGCTTCGAACTCGATACCCGCGTAGATGTCTTCCGAGTTTTCGCGGAAGATGACCATATTGGTTTTTTCGGGCTCGCGCACCGGCGAGGGCACACCCTTGAAGTATTGGATGGGGCGCAGGCAGACGTACAGATCGAGTTGCTGGCGCAGTGCCACGTTGAGCGAACGGATGCCGCCGCCGACAGGTGTCGTCAACGGACCCTTGATGGAGACAACGTAATCCTTGACAGCCTCAAGCGTTTCTTCAGGCAACCAGACGTCCGGGCCATAAACCTTGGTGGATTTTTCACCGGCATAGACTTCCATCCAGTGTATCTTGCGCTTGCCGTTGTAGGCTTTCTTGACGGCGGCGTCTACCACCTTGAGCATGACAGGCGTGATATCTGCGCCCGTGCCGTCACCCTCGATATAGGGAATGATGGGCTCGTCGGGGATGCTCAGCGAAAAATCGGCGTTAACCGTGATCTTTTGACCCTCGGCGGGGACTTTGATGTGTTGATAGGCCATGGATGCTCCAGTTGTGCTCCACATTTCGTGGAATCTACAAGAAATAAACTGCTCAGGTCTTATATAAGAGTAGTGTAGCGTAATTTGGCTGCCGCTACGCGACAAACGACTATTCTACAGCGGCGCACACGAGGATTCATGTTGCGCATGCCACCTCAAGTTCCCACGCGCCAATTGTCGGCATACCCTTTATCCTGCAGGCTAAAATACCATTTTGAGTCGTTCCGGCAGAAACCATCATGTTCAACCCTTCACGCGAACAAGTGCGGCAATTTTTTACCGAAGCGTGGCGCAAGCGCACATCGGGTGGCGTACTGACGCCGCTTGAAACCATGGCGGCCGATCTGGCGGAACTGCATCCTGAATATCAGGCTGATCTTGAAAACCCTGAGCGCGCGCAGGAAGATTTTTCGGTAGAGCAAGGAAGAACCAACCCCTTTCTGCACTTGTCCATGCATCTGGCCATCAACGAGCAGCTATCCATCGACCAGCCCCCCGGCATCAAACAGGCCTTCGAGGAGCTTCTGGCGACGCACGACGCGCACGATGCCGCGCATATCATCATGGAAGCGCTGGGCGAAGTCGTCTGGGAGGCGCAACGCCTGGGCCAGCCACTAGACTCCGACAAATACATCGACCTCATCCGCCGGCACGCAACACGCCGATAGCGCGGCGTCATAAAAAAGGGTGCAATTTGAATTGCACCCTTTTTTACTCGGACGACCTGATGTTTACTGCGTTACTGACAACGGCGACGGCAGTGTGGCCAGCCAATCGGCGATATTTTCGATATCGGCTGGGGACAATTGAGCCACCATCGCGCCCATGACAGCGTTCTTGCGTATGTTCGATGTAGCCGGAGCACCGCTCGCACCGCGCTGATAAGACTTGAGCGCGTGCGCCAGATAATCGGCGTGCTGGCCAGCCAGAATGGGATAGGCAGGCAATGTTGGCGACTTGGCATCAGCGCCATGGCACGAGGCACAGGCAAACTTCTCGTAGGCGGTCTTGCCGGCCTCGAGGTCGGCAGCGGTGCTGGCGCCAGCCACTGCGAACAATGCGGTACCCGCCAGTGCGATCATCAATTTTTTCATGCCGGGCTCCTTGTTATTTCAGGTTTGCGTAGTAGGCGGCGATGTCTGCCATATCCTGCTCGGACAGGCTTTCAGCGATGGCTTCCATGGTGGGAAAGCTGCGAGCGCCGCTTGCGTATTCCTGGAGCGCCGCCACGATGTATTCGGCGTTTTGGCCGGCAATCATGGGAACGTGGTAGACCTCGGGAAAGCTGGACTTGTAGCCCTTGATGCCATGGCACCCGATGCACATGGATATTTTCGACAGAGCGGCCTGCGCGTCGCCGACGACAGGCGCCGCATCGGCGGCGTAGGCTGGCCCTAAGATTGCACAGGAGGCCATCATGGCCAGCGCAGGCAAAGTGCGCTTCAGAGAGGTTCGCAACTTCATAATAGCTCTTGTTTGGCGTTAAATTGGAATAGATTGATCCATATCAACGGACCACCGAAAAAATGAGATTGTACGATAATTGCAGGCAAGTTCGTACGATCCCCCTTTAGGCGTCGCCATCCGCACGCCAGACCACGGAAGGAAAACATGACTTCTGCAGCACCCGCATCCGCCAACAATACGTTTACCGGCACAGAACGCTATGTTGCCACAGACGACCTGAAAATGGCTGTCAACGCCGCCCTGGCGTTGCAGCGGCCCTTGTTGATCAAGGGCGAGCCCGGCACCGGCAAGACCATGCTGGCCGAAGAAGTCGCTGCGGCCCTGGGCCGCCCGCTTTTGCAATGGCATATCAAATCCACCACAAAGGCCAGCCAGGGCTTGTATGAGTATGACGCGGTTTCCCGCCTGCGTGACTCCCAGCTCGGAGACGAAAAGGTCAGGGACATCGGTAACTACATCGTCAAGGGCGTGCTCTGGCAAGCCTTTGAATCAGCCCAGCCCTCGGTGGTGCTGATCGACGAGATTGACAAAGCGGACATCGAATTTCCGAATGACCTTCTGCGCGAACTGGATCGCATGGAGTTCCATGTGTACGAAACCCGCCAGACCATCCAGGCTACGCATCGCCCGTTGATCATCATTACGTCGAACAACGAAAAAGACCTGCCCGATGCCTTTTTGCGCCGTTGCTTTTTTCATTACATCAATTTTCCCGACCGCGATACCATGCGCGAAATCGTGGCCGTTCATTATCCGGACATCCGCGAAGACGTGTTACGCGCCGCGCTCGATACGTTTTTCGCGCTGCGCGACGCCCCCGGGCTGAAGAAAAAACCCTCTACCTCGGAATTCCTGGACTGGCTGCGCCTGCTGACCAACGAGGCTGTCACGGCAAGCGATATCAGCAGTACCAAGGGAGACCTGCCCCTGATGGCTGGCGCGCTGCTCAAGAACGAGCAAGACCTCACCTTGCTGCAGCGACTGGCGGCCATGACGCGCGCGAGCCAGCGTCGCTAGTCTGGCGCGGCCATGCTGCAGCGTTGGCCGCATCAGGCTCGCAGACCTGCCGTCCATCCAGGGCAAGGACGCCGAATCGCTTTTAACCGCCAAAACCATGAAGGAAGAGATGAAGACGATACAACAATTCCGGCAATCCCCCTCCCCCGTTGAGCTCAAGGGCAATGGCGTACGCCTTGTACCCTTGCAGGTTGAGCACGCCGCTGCACTCGAAGCCGCGGCGGCAGACGGAGAGCTCTGGACGCTACGCGTCACGTCCGCGCCCGCGCCAGGCGAAGCCCTCGGCTATATCGAACATGCACTGGCTGGCCAGGAGGCAGGGCACATGCTTCCCTTTGCCGTGATCGAGGAAAACAGCGGCGACATCATCGGCACGACGCGTTACCACGACATCATTTCCGCCGTGGCTCGACTTGAAATCGGCTATACCTGGTATGCCAGGCGCTGGCAGCGCAGCCATGTCAATACGACCTGCAAGCTGCTTCTGCTGCGCCATGCCTTCGAGGTACTGGGCGCGGGCGTGGTAGGCTGGCGCACCGACAACTACAACATTGCCTCGCAACGTGCCATAGAACGCCTGGGCGCACATCGGGATGGCGTAATAAGGCATCACGCGCTGCGGCGCGACGGCAGCGTGCGCGACACGGTCATGTACAGCCTGCTGGCTGGCGAATGGCCCGAAGTACGCAAACATCTCGAATACCAGTTGACGCGATCTCATGCTGCTTGATTTCTTTTACCACCTCCGGGCACGACGTCTGCCGGTCTCGGTGCAGGAATACCTGACGCTGCTCGAGGCGCTTCAAGCCAGGATCATGCCGCCATCCATTGATGATTTCTATCATCTTGCGCGCATGACGCTCGTCAAGGATGAAACCCTGTTTGATCGCTTTGATCAGGCATTCGGCGAGTTTTATCAAAAGCTTGAAGCCGCCTTGCCTGCAGACAAGGAAATTCCGCTCGACTGGCTCATCAAGGAATTCCAGAAAAACCTTACGCCCGAAGAAAAGGCAGCCATCGAAAAGCATGGTTGGGACAAGCTCATGGCGCTGTTCAAGCAACGGCTCGACGAACAGAAAGAGCGTCACGCGGGCGGCAACAAATGGATAGGCACAGGTGGATCTTCTGCGTTCGGACACGGCGGCTACCATCCCGAGGGAATCCGGGTCGGCGGCCCATCCGCCGGCCATCGCACAGCCGTTAAGGTGTGGGAAAAACGCGAATACCGCGACTATGACGACCAGCAGGAACTCGGCACGCGGAACTTCAAGATGGCGCTGCGCCGCCTGCGACGCTTCGCGCGAGAAGGCGCCGAACTGGAACTGGATCTTGATGACACCATACGCAGCACAGCCCGTAATGCGGGGTTTCTGGATCTGCAAATGGTGCCCGAAAGGCACAACACGGTAAAAGTTCTCATGTTGCTGGATGTGGGAGGCAGCATGGACGATCATATTACCCGCGTCGAAGAGCTGTTTTCCGCGGCGCGCAGCGAGTTTCGCAATCTCGACGTGTATTACTTCCACAACTGTCCCTACGAATCCCTGTGGCAGGATAATCACCGCCGTACAACAGAACGTTTCGACACCTGGGACATTCTGCGCAAATACAACGACGACTGGCGCCTGATTATTGTGGGCGACGCCACCATGAGTCCTTATGAGATCCTGCAGCCAGGCGGCTCGGTCGAGCATTACAACAAGGAAACCGGGGCTGCCTGGCTGCAACGCTTGCTAGACAACTGGCCCAAGGCGGTATGGCTCAACCCGGAGCCCGCCGGATACTGGCAATACAGGCAGTCGATTTCCATCATCCAGAACATCATGGGCAATCGGATGTACAGCGTCACCGTCAGTGGCCTGGAACAGGCCATGCGCAGCCTGTCGCGATAAGGCCCGCACTGGGCTGGTTCAGTACCCAAATCACACCAGCCGACAATCACGCCGCCAGAACAAGACCGAAAGTATGTCCATCGCACAGTGTTAACCCATCGCCGACTGTGTTAAAAGAAGGCCTCTCCCTCCCGTCTTCTTACTGGGATACAAAGCGTATGTACACGTTGTCACGTATCGTGCTGGCGCGCCTCGCCGCCATTGCCATTACGGCTGTATTTGCTTCGCCCGCCCTTGCCGCGGAATCCAGCAAGGCTCCTGCACCCAACGCCAGCCCGACCGCAACCGGCGGGGTATCAGGCAGCGCGAACAGCGCCGCCCTGCCAGCGGGCGTCAAATTGGTCCATTCAGTCAGCGGAATCACTGAATACCAGTTGGAAAATGGCCTGCGCATCTTGCTAGGGCCGGACGAATCCAAGCCCACCACCACAGTCAACATGACCTATCTGGTTGGGGCGCGCCACGAAAACTACGGCCAGACCGGCATGGCGCATTTGCTTGAGCACATGCTGTTTCGCGGCACACCCACCACGCGCAATGCGCTGGCCGAGTTCTCTCGCCGCGGCCTCGAAGCCAATGGCTCCACGACGAGCGACCGCACCAATTATTATGCAAGCTTCGCTTCCAACCCGGAAACGCTGGACTGGTTCCTTGGCTGGCAGGCCGATGCCATGGTCAACTCGCTGATCGCCAAGCAAGATCTCGATTCCGAAATGACCGTCGTTCGCAACGAAATGGAGCGGGGCGAAAACAATCCCTTCCAAATCCTGCTGCAGAAGATGCAGGCCGCTGCCTTCCAGTGGCACAACTATGGCCACAGCACCATCGGCGCACGCTCCGACGTCGAGAACGTTGACATCGCGCAATTGCAGGCTTTCTACAAAACATACTATCAGCCTGACAATGCGGTGCTCATCATTACCGGCCGCTTCGATCCTGCCGCAACGCTGCAAACCATCACCAAGGCCTTCGGGGCCATTCCTCGCCCGGACCGCCGCATGCATCCCGAATACACGGTTGAACCCGTGCAGGACGGCGAACGGCAGGTCGTGTTGCGCCGCCACGGCGGAACGCCGCTCATCGCAACGATGTATCACATCCCGGCAGCTGGCAGCCCTGATTTTGCCGCCCTGGATCTTGGGGTGACCATTCTGTCGGACACCCCTTCCGGGCGCCTTTATCACGAGCTCGTCGGTAAAAACCTTGCCTCCAGCGTGTTTGGTTTCGCCGCAGACATGAATCAACCGGGCTACGCTTTTTTTGCGGCTCAGTTAGAACCGGGCATGGATCAGGAGAAGGCGCTGGCCACGCTCAAGAAAGCCGTGGAATCCACCGATAGCAAACCCTTCTCCCAGGAAGATCTGGACCGCGTGCGGAACAAATGGCTTACGGACTGGGCGCAGGTGTATGCCAGCCCACCTCGCCTGGCCAGTGCATTGTCCGAAGCAACCGCTGATGGCGACTGGCGGTTGTTCTTCCTGCAGCATGCGCAGGTCGAAAGCATGACACTGGAGCAAGTCCAGCAAGCCACATCCGCCTATCTCGTCTCCAGCAATCGAACCAGCGGCAAGTACATTCCCACAGACAAGCCTGTTCGCGCACCACTGCCAGAAGCGCCGGATCTGAACACACTGCTCAAGGACTTCAAGGGTAGAGACGCGGGACCAGAAATTGCCGCTTTCGACACCACACCCGCGAATATCGACGCCTCCACGCTGCGTATCCCGCTAGACCTGCCCAACGGCGAGGTGAAGCTGGCGCTGCTGTCCAAGCCAACACGCGGCGAGCGGGTAGAAGCCAATATGGTGATCGAGTTTGGCAACGCCGATAGCCTCAAAGGGCAGCGTGAGGTCGCCAGCGCGGTCGCGTCGTTGCTGGACCATGGCACAACAGACATGACGCGCCAGCAAATCCAGGACAAATACGATGCGCTTCAGGCTCAGGTCAGCTTTGGCGGCGCCGGTGGCATCCTGACGGTAAACATGTCCACTGTCAAAGAGCACCTGCCCGATCTCGTCGAGCTCGTGCTGCGCATCGTACGTGAAGCGGATTTTCCTACCCGCGAACTGATTGAATATCAGCGTCAGGCCAGTACGGCGCTCAGCGACGCCATGTCGGAACCGAGCGCGCTGGCCGTACGGAAGTTGGCGCGCCACGATAACCCATGGCCTCGCGATGACATCCGCTATACACCCACCTTCGAAGAGGAGCGCAACGAAATCGCAGCGCTGACACGCCAGCGCCTGGAAGATTTCTACACGAAGTTTTACGGCGCGGGCAATATCATGTTCTCCGCAGTCGGCGCATTCAACCCGGACCATGTCAAGGCCGCGCTTGCCAAAGGCCTGAAGGGATGGCAAGAAGCGCCCGCCTACACGCGTGTAAGCAACCCTTATCGCGCTATTCCGCCTGAGCGTTTCAACATCAATACGCCAGACAAGGCCAACGCCTTTTATCTGGCCAAGATGCCGCTCAAGCTGCAGGATACCGACCCTGACTTTCCCGCCCTCTACCTCGCCAACTACCTGCTGGGGTCCTCCGAGACGTCGCGATTGTGGAATCGTGTGCGCGTTCAGGACGGCCTGTCCTACGATGTGCGCAGTCGCGTAAGCGCCTCATCTTTCGAACCGTCAGGAAGTTGGACCATCTACGCCATCCATGCGCCACAAAACAGCGCACGCCTGGTCAAGGCTGTCAACGAAGAACTGCGACGCGTGCTCGATCAGGGCTTTAGCCAGGACGAAGTCGAGCAAGGCATCAAGGCGCTGCTGAACTATCGCAAGCTGGCTCGCGCCAGCGACAGCACCCTGTCGGCAGTCTGGACAAACTACCTGGAACTGGGCCGCACATTTGCATGGTCTGCGGATATGGACAAAGCGCTCGAAGGCTTGAACGCCGACCGCGTCAACGAAACCTTGCGACGCTGGTTGATCCCCGACGAACTCAGCGTGGCCCTGGCTGCAGACGGAAGCAAGCAGAACGAGCCCGCCCCGCCCAAGAAGACGGATCAACCAACACAACCCTTAGCACCCGCTCCATCGCCCGCACCTATGGGTGCTACCGAGGGTGGCGCAGCCGGAACGGTGCAGTAAACGCCGTAGGATCCCAGGTGCCGGGTAAACATTACCCGGCACCTGTATTTCAAGGCACCGCGCGACCGATCAGGAAAAGAAATTTTTAACCCTGTCTGTCCAGGATTTGCTGTTGGGCGAATGCTTGTCACCGCCCTGCTCCAGCGACGCTTCGAACTGCCTCAGAAGCTTTTTCTGATCATCGGAAAGCCGAACAGGGATCTCAACCGATACGTGGCAATACAGATCACCCGGGTAGCTGCCGCGCAGGCCGCGTATGCCTTTGCCCCGTAGGCGGAATGTTTTGCCTGACTGCGTACCCTCGGGAATCGTGATCGCGCCTTTACCTGACAAGGTGGGCACTTCGAGTTCGCCACCCAGTGCAGCGGAGGTAAACGGAATCGTCAATTCGCAATGAAGGTCGTCTCCGTCCCGCTGAAAGATATTGTGCGGCTTGATATGGATCTCGACGTACAGGTCGCCCGGAGGCCCGCCATTCAAGCCTGGCTCGCCGTTGCCCGAGGAGCGTATGCGCATGCCGTCGTCGATACCCGCCGGAATCTTGACCTGCAGTGTCTTGTTCTTGCGGATGCGCCCGACACCGTCACAAGACGTGCAGGGATCGGTGATTTCCTTGCCGGTGCCATGGCAGGTGGGGCAGGTTTGCTGCACGCTGAAAAAGCCTTGCTGCATGCGAACAGCCCCAGAGCCATTGCAAGTGTGGCAGGTCTTGGGCGAAGTGCCGGGCTTGGCGCCTGAGCCGTGACAAACATCGCAGTTTTCCCAGCTGGGAACACGGATTTCAGTATCAAAGCCGCTGGCAGCCTGCTCCAGCGAAATTTCGAGCGAATACTTGAGATCCGCTCCGCGGTAAACCTGTGGACCACCGCCTCGCCGGCCACCGCCGCCGCCGAAGATTTCGCCAAAGATGTCACCGAAGGCATCGGCGAAGCCCGCGCCGCCCATACCGCCACCCATACCGGAGTTGGGATCTACCCCGGCATGGCCAAAGCGGTCGTAAGCGCCCCGCTTCTGCTCATCGGACAGGACTTCGTAGGCCTCTTTGGCTTCCTTGAACTTTTCTTCTGCTTCCTTGTTGCCCGGATTTCGATCCGGATGGTACTTCATTGCCAGCTTTCGGTAAGCTTTTTTCAGTTCATCGTCCGAGGCGTTCTTGGCGATGCCCAGGGTCTCGTAATAATCGCGTTTTGCCATGAGTATTGCTTGTGTCTGTGACGCGTTTCAAGTGCGTCGTGCCGAGCCGGTCAGTCTGGCCCAGATGTCGGAACAAGAATGCCCGATTTCCGGCAATATCGCCAGAAACCGGGCCTGAAGCCACTACAGGCAGACCTTATTGATCGCGCTTGACTTCTTTGAAGTCGGCATCGACCACGTCGTCTTCAGCAGGCCTGCTCTCTTCTTGCCCTGCCTGCCCCGCGGCGGCAGCCTGGGCCTGCATATCGGCGTACATCTTTTCGCCCAGTTTCTGCGCAGCGGTTGTCAGCGCTTCGACCTTGGCATCGATGGCCGGCTTGTCGCCATCCTTGAGGGTTTCTTCGAGTTCCTTCAAGGCGTTCTCGATCGACTCCTTCTCGCTCGCTTCCAGCTTGTCGCCATGCTCTTCCAGCGATTTGCGCGTGGAATGCATCAGCGCATCAGCCTGGTTGCGCGTAAGCGCCAGTTCGGCGACGCGGTGATCGTCTTCGGCATTGGCCTCGGCATCCTTGACCATACGCTCGATCTCGTCATCCGTCAGGCCGGAGTTGGCCTTGATGGTGATCTTGTTTTCCTTGCCGGTGCCCTTGTCTTTGGCGGACACATGCAAGATACCGTTGGCGTCAATGTCGAACGTTACTTCGATTTGCGGCGTACCGCGCGTCGCGGGCGGGATGCCTTCAAGGTTGAATTCGCCTAAGGCCTTGTTGCCGGCAGCGATTTCACGCTCGCCCTGAAACACCTTGATGGTCACCGCAGGCTGGTTGTCGTCCGCCGTGGAAAACACTTGCGAATACCGCGTGGGAATCGTAGTGTTCTTTTGGATCATTTTGGTCATGACACCGCCCAGGGTTTCGATACCCAGCGACAATGGCGTGACGTCGAGCAGGAGCACGTCTGTGCGGTCGCCCGAGAGAACCGATCCCTGGATGGCGGCGCCGGCGGCGACCGCTTCGTCGGGGTTGACGTCCTTGCGTGGATCGCGGCCGAAGAATTCCTTGACCTTTTCCTGGACCTTGGGCATGCGGGTCATGCCGCCAACCAGAATCACATCATCGATCTCGGACACCTTGACACCCGCATCCTTGATGGCGACACGGCATGGCTCGATGGTGCGCTCGATCAGTTCCTCGACCAGCGCTTCCAGCTTGGCGCGCGTGATCTTGAGGTTCAGGTGCTTGGGACCGGACGCGTCTGCCGTGATGTAGGGCAGATTGATTTCAGTCTGCTGCGCGGAGGACAGTTCGATCTTGGCTTTTTCGGCCGATTCCTTCAGGCGCTGCAGTGCGAGAACATCCTTGGAGAGGTCGACGCCGCTTTCCTTCTTGAACTCGCCAATGATGTAGTCAATGATGCGCTGGTCGAAGTCTTCGCCGCCCAGGAAGGTATCACCGTTGGTGGACAGCACCTCGAACTGCTTTTCGCCATCCACATCGGCGATTTCGATAATGGAAACGTCAAAGGTACCACCACCGAGGTCATAGACAACGATCTTGCGATCGCCCTTTTCGGTCTTGTCCATGCCAAAGGCCAGCGCGGCAGCTGTCGGCTCGTTGATGATGCGCTTGACGTCCAGGCCGGCAATACGCCCGGCATCCTTGGTTGCCTGGCGCTGGCTGTCGTTGAAGTAGGCGGGCACCGTGATGACCGCTTCGGTGACCTCTTCGCCAAGATAGTCTTCGGCGGTTTTCTTCATCTTGCGCAGCACATCGGCCGAAACCTGGGGAGGCGCAAGCTTCTTGCCCTGCGCTTCGACCCACGCGTCGCCGTTGTCTGCCTTGATGATGCTGTAAGGCATTAGGTCGATGTCTTTCTGTACCGCTTTTTCGTCGAACTTGCGACCAATGAGGCGCTTGACAGCAAAAAGCGTGTTGGTGGGGTTGGTGACTGCCTGGCGCTTGGCCGGCGCACCAACCAGGATCTCGCCGTCTTGCATGTAGGCGACGATGGAAGGCGTTGTACGGGTGCCTTCTGCGTTTTCGATAATCTTGACGCTGCTGCCATCCATGACAGCGACACAACTGTTGGTTGTGCCCAGGTCAATACCAATGATCTTGCCCATAGTCTTGTAACCTTGCTAAAAATTTTGAATATGTAAAAAACCTGATGAATGCTATGTGGGGCTCAGCCGCCTGATTTCAAGACATTCTCTGGATTTTTTGTGGCTTCAGGCCTGGCCGGCGGAAACCATGACCAGCGCCGGACGCAGCACACGGTCGGCGATGGTGTAGCCTTTTTGCAGCAACTGGACGACCGTGCCTTCGGGGAGTTCGGAGGGCACCGAGGAAATGGCCTGGTGAAGGTGCGGATCAAAGCGATCGCCTTGCCCGGGAGCAACTTCCTTCATGGCATTTCGCTCAAAAGCGGTATTCAATTGGCGCAAGGTGGCCTCGACCCCTTCTTTCCAGGCCTGAGCGGTCTGGTCGGACAGAGACAGGGCCGCCTCGAGGCTGTCCTTGACGGGGATAAGGCTTTCGGCAAAGGATTCCGTGCCGAATTTTCGAGCCTTGGCAACGTCTTCCTGGGCCCGCCGGCGAATATTCTCGACCTCGGCCTTGGCGCGCAGCAAATCCTCGTGGTAACGGGCCACCTGCTCTTGTGCCTCTGACAACAGGGAAGACAAGTCTTCCTGGGGGAAAGCCTGATCCTGCAAGGCATCCTCGCCCGGGTTGCCGCTATCCAGGTTGACCTCAAGCTGCTCGGAGGTATCTACCGATGGATCCTGTTGCTGTGGATCTAAGGGCTCTTTGGGTGACGACATAAAAAATCTCCACATTCGGTGTAATGGTCGCAATTTCAAGAAAATGGGGGCGCATGCCCCCGTTTCAAGACCTTATTTACAGGAACACGCAATCTGGCGGCCTGTTCATGGCTCCCAACCGGCCAGGTGCTGGCGAATGAGCCCGGCCAGGCTTTGCGCCCACGCCGGATCGTCGTTCAGGCATTCGATGTAACGGAACTCAGCGCCCCCTTCCTGGATAAACGCGTCTCGGCACTGCATCTGGATTTCTTCCAGTGTTTCGATGCAGTCGGCCAGAAACCCCGGGCACATGACATCGACCCTGCGAACGCCTTCTTTTGCCCATGCCCGCAGCGTGGGCTCGGTATATGGCTCCAGCCAGGCCTGGGCGCCAAAACGGCTCTGGAAGGAGACGTGCACCCGATGCCCGTCCTCGCCCAGGGCCATGCGCAATAATTGCGCGGTTTCCATGCAGTCGCGGCGATAGGGGTCGCCTTGCTCCACGGTAACGCGCGGCAGGCCGTGAAAGCTGAGCAGCAGGCGCTCTGGCTTGCCATGGGCCGACCACTGCTGCCGCACCTTGGCGGCCATGGCGGCGATATAGCCTTGCAAATCGTGATATCGCTTGATAAACCGCAATGCTGGCTGATTGCGCAGGCGGCTGGCATGCGCTGCCACCTTGTCGACAGCGGTTGCCGTGGTACTGGCGGCGTACTGGGGATACATGGGAACAACCAGAATCCGGTCACAACCTTGTGACCGCAAGCTGTCCATGGCCTGGGCAATCGAGGGGTTGCCGTAGCGCATGCCCAGCGCCACCTGGGCGTTGACATTTTGTTGCACCAACTGCTGCTGGACCTGAGCCGCCTGCGCCTGGCTCCATACCAGCAGCGGAGAGCCCTGTTCCAGCCAGATCTCTCGATAACGCGGCGCCAACACATGCGGACGGCGAACCAGCACGGCGCCCCGCAGGATAATCTGCCAGATCCACTGGGGAATCTCGATAACGCGCGGGTCAGACAGAAACTCGGCGAGATAGCGGCGAATAGCGGAAGGCGTGGGCTCGTCCGGTGTGCCCAGGTTGACCAGCAGCACGCCCATCGGGCCTGGATCCCGGGGCGAAGGCGTATCGCTGAAGGCCAGCGGGTCTGCCTGTTCCGGCAAAAAACGGGATTTAAACATTGTGACTCAATGCGTTGGACAAAAGCCGGGCGGTGATATCCACAATGGGGATAACGCGCTCGTAAGCCATGCGGGACGGCCCGATCACGCCCAGCGTGCCCACGATCTTGCCGTCGACACCATAAGGCGCAGTGATGACGGAAACATCCTCGAGGGGCACCAGACGGGAATCTCCGCCAATGTAGATTTGTACGCCCTGGGCGCGGCTGGAGACATCCAGCAACTGCAGCAGGTCGGTTTTTTTCTCGAACATCGAAAACATGCCGCGCAGGCGATCCATGTCGGAGGCAATCTCGGAGATATCCAGCAGCTTGCTTTCGCCGGAGATCACCAGGGTGTCGTCATCGTCGTCGACCGCGGTGCCGGCTTCGACCGCCGCGCGCATCAGGCGTGATATGTCGGCCTGCAACGACGACAGTTCCTCGGCAAGCGACTGGCGGACTTCCGAAAAAGACTTGCCTGCGAAATGCTGGTTGAAAAAATTGCTGGCTTCGATGAGCTCTTGCTCGGGATAATCGCGATGCACAAACAGAATCCGATTCTGAACATCGCCGTCTGGCGTTACGATGATCAGCAGCACACGCTTGTCCGAAAGGCGGATGAACTCGATCTGACGGAACACCTGCGCACGCTTGGGCGCCAGCACCACGCCCGCAAACTGTGACAGGTTGGACAACAGCGCCGCCGCGGCATTGACGGCCCGACCGGGTTCCGCCGCGGGAAGCATTTCGCGGATCTGCGTGGGGGGCAGCACCTCGAAGCGCTGAACTGCCAGCAGGCGATCGACAAATACCCGGTATCCTTTGGGTGTTGGCACACGGCCGGCAGACGTGTGCGGGCTGTGGATAAGGCCTAGGTCTTCGAGGTCTGCCATTACATTGCGGATGGTGGCTGGCGACAACTCGAACATTTTCGAAAGCGTGCGTGACCCCACCGGCTGGCCTTCGGCAATGTAACGTTCTATAAGCGCCTTCAGTAGCGCATTGGCTCGGTCATCCATGGTCTTATTTTATGCAATATTGTTCAGAGAGGCTTTTTCTGCCCCATCCATAGGGTCCAAGGGATTCTATAATCAATCCAGCCCCCATTTCATCACACCTACAAGGTATCTGGCACATGCACTTCAAAACCGTTGCAATCGTCGGGCGCCACCAGGACACCGGACTGGACGCTCCCTTGCGCAAGCTGGCCGCCACACTACAGGCTGCAGGCTGCACGGTGCTGATCGAGGCTGATACCGCCCGCAACACCGGTATCACCGAACTTCCCATCGCCACCTACGAAGATATCGGCAAGCAAGCCGATCTGGCCGTCATCATGGGCGGCGACGGCACCATGCTTGGCGCCTCGCGCCAATTGGCCCAAAGCGGCGTTCCGCTCATCGGCATCAACCACGGTCGGCTCGGCTTCATCACCGACATCCCCCTGCAGAGCGCAAACGATGCGCTGGCCAGTGTTATCCATGGCAATTTCGACACTGAAGACCGGGTGATGCTGGAAGGCTCTGTCACCAGAGGGGACACCACCCTGTTCTCCGGGCTGGCGCTCAATGACGTTGTCCTGAACCGTGCCGGGCGCGGCGGCATGATAGATGTCAAGGTCGAATTCAACAACAATTTCATGTATAGCCAACGGGCGGATGGCTTGATTGTGGCCACGCCAACGGGCTCCACCGCCTACTCGCTCTCCGCATCGGGGCCGGTCGTACATCCTACGCTCAATGCAATACTTCTGGTTCCGGTATCGCCGCAAACCCTGTCCAACCGCCCAATCGTGCTGCCCGATACCGGCACGATCAGCCTGACCATCACCGCGCTGGGCCGCGTGGAATCCGGCGCCAGCGTGCACTTCGACATGCAAACATGGTCCGATTGCCAACCGGGCGACCGCATCGACGTGCGCCGCGCCCGCCATAGCGTAAGATTCATCCATCCCACCGGTTACAGTTTTTTCTCTACGCTGCGTCGCAAGCTTTACTGGAATCACATGCCGCAACCCTCGGATGAGGCCGAATAAATCATGCTGCGCACGCTGCATATCCGAGATTTTGTTATCGTCGACGAAGCCGAACTGCATTTCGAGCCCGGGTTTACCGTGTTCTCGGGCGAAACCGGCGCAGGCAAATCAATACTGGTCGATGCACTGTCCCTGGCCCTCGGGGCGCGGGGAGATGTCACGGTTCTGCGCGAAGGCGCCGCACGCGCCGATATTACCGCTGTTTTCGAGCCGCCGAGGGCGTTGCGGGGCTGGTTGGAGGACCATGAGTTCGATACCGATGATACGCTCGTGCTGCGCAGGGTCATCGATAGCCAAGGACGCAGCCGCGCCTTCATCAATGGCCTGCCGGTCGCGCTGGGCCAATTGCGCGAACTAGGCGAGCAGCTTGTCGACATCCACGGCCAGCATGCCCACCAAAGCCTGCTCAAACCAGCCAGCCAGCGCGAATTGCTTGATGCCCAGGGCGGGCATACGGATCTGTCCCGGCAGGTGCAGCAGGCCTGGCACACATGGCAGCAAGCCCGCAAAGCACTGGACGATGCGTTGCAAAATGCCGCAGCGCTCGAGGAAGAGCGCGAAAGACTTGCATGGCGGCTGGGCGAACTTGAACGCCTGGCGCTCGCCCCAGGCGAATGGGAAGCCCTGAGCAACGAACACAACCGCCTGGCGCACGGCCAAGCCTTGCTCGACGGCGCGGCCCAGACGCTGGCCGCGCTGGACGACGAAAACGGCTCTGCCCGCCAGGCCCTGAACACAGCCGCTCACCATTTGCAGCAACTCCTTCGCCACGATGCACAACTGCAAGGCATCTACGACGCCATAGACTCCGCGCGCATCTCCGCCGATGAGGCCGTATCGGATCTGAACAGCTACCTTGACCGGCTCGAACTCGAACCCGACCGGCTTGCCCAGGCCGAACAGCGCATGACAGCCATCTTCGAGATGGCGCGCAAATTCAATATCGAACCGGCGGAGCTGCCTGCGCTGCAGCAAGATCTTGCCAACAAGCTCAACGCAAGCCAAGCCGCCGCCGATACCACGGCCCTGCAAAAAAACGCGGACGCCGCCCAGACGCAATACAGCCAGTTGGCCGAACGGCTCAGCCAGGCTCGCCACAAAACAGGCAAGGCACTGTCCAAACGGGTTACCCAGGCCATGCAGACCCTGGCCATGCAAGGCGGGCGCTTCAATGTAACGCTGTCCTCTTGCGCCCCAGGGCCCCACGGCAGCGAGTCGGTCGAGTTCCTGGTGGCCGGGCACGCAGGCACAACGCCGCGGCCATTGGCCAAGGTGGCTTCAGGGGGGGAACTGGCCCGGATTTCGCTGGCGCTTTCAGTCATTGCCAGCCAAGCCGCACGCGTGCCCACGCTTATCTTCGACGAAGTCGATACCGGGGTGGGCGGGGCCGTGGCAGAGGTCGTGGGCAGGCTGCTACGCGAACTGGGCGAACGACATCAAGTACTGTGCGTCACGCATCTGCCTCAAGTGGCGGCGCGTGGCATGCATCATTATGAAGTAAGAAAATCCATGACGGGCGACAGCACGTTGTCTCAAATTGCCTTTCTGGATGAGGCCGGACGCGTCAACGAAGTGGCGCGCATGCTGGGCGGGCTGAAAATCACCGCCACCACACGCAAGCATGCGCGCGAAATGTTGGCCAGCTAGCGCCCGGATGCACGCATCAGGCCATATCTAGGCCGCGGCGCCTTTGTTATGCCCTTTGGCCTGGCATTCCGGACAAATGCCATAGAGCATCATCGTATGGCTTTCGAGAATAAAATTCTTGTCCTTGGCCACCTTGTGCTGGCGTTTCTCGATTTCGGCATCCGTAAACTCGACGACCTTGCCACAATTGGTGCAGATAAGGTGGTCGTGGTGGTCGCCGTCGTTGAGTTCGAACACAGCCTTGCCGCCGTCGAACTGGCTGCGCACCAGAATGCCAGCCTGCTCGAACTGGGTGAGAACACGATATACCGTGGCCAGGCCAATATCCACATCCTCTGCAATGAGAGTGCGGTAAATGTCTTCTGCGCTCTGGTGACGCTGGTCGGCCCGTCGAAAGATGTCAAGAATCTTGAGGCGGGGAAACGTCGCCTTCAAGCCCATGTTTTTCAGTTCATTTTGATCGTTCATAGCTAATAAAATATCTCTGGCGGAAGGGTGAAAGCACGCCCGGGTGCGACGAACCAAAAAAGCGCCCGGAACCGACTAACGCTCATGCGTGTATTGTTTACCCTTTATGATAACGGTTTTATTCGATCTGGATAACAGGGGCGCTTTGTGCTGACAACTGCTAAACCTTATTACCGAGTGCTGCGCACCGGCTTGGCCGCGGCCGTACTGGCCACTGGCCTGGCCGCCTGCGGCTCCACCAACTGGGGCTTTCCTTATCGCCCCAACGTCCAGCAAGGAAACTGGATCACCTCCGAACAGGTTGCGCAACTGCAACCGGGCATGACACGCGAACAGGTGCGCTACATCCTGGGTACACCGACATTGCAGGATATCTTCCATAGCAACCGGTGGGATTATCCCTACTATAACAACCCCGGCTACGGCGACGACCAGCAACGCAAGTTTACGGTCTGGTTCGATGGCGACAACCTGATTCGCTGGGAAGGCGATCAGCAACCGGATCGCCAGCCGTTCCAGAAAGCGGATACCGGCATGCAAGAAAAGGCCGAGCGCGATGCCGCAGCAGGCGCCAGCGGTGGACAGCCCGCCGTCAGTGGCGGCGTGCCTGCGTCGGGCAGCTATACGTTACCTGATGGCAGCGTACATCCGCAACCGGGCCAGACGGTACCCCAAGTGGGCACGGGCGAGCCGGGCATGCACAGCACCACGCCCGACGCGAATGCGCAGGACGCCATGCAACCCACAGACGGCTCCACCCGACCTGCGGACGAGGCCCAGCGGATTGAGCCTCGCCAGCCACTGATCAACAGAATCGAACCGCGTCCGGCAACCGGAGCGCCCTCGCCGGGCCGCGGCACCAGCGAACCACTACGTTAACCTGGGGGAGAACAATGCGTATTGCCATAGCAGGGGCAGACGGCCGTATGGGCCGCATGCTGATCGAAGCCGTGCTGCAAAGCCCTGACCTGACACTGACAGCAGCGCTGGATCGCAGCGGATCGGCAGCCCTGGGCCAGGACGCCGGCGCGTTTCTCGGCAACGAGACAGGTGTAACCATCAGCGATGATCTCGGCCAACTCGCCCATGCCGATTGCCTCATCGATTTCACCCGCCCCGAGGGCACGCTCGCGCATCTGCAGGCCTGCATCGAGCACGGGACAAAATGCGTGATCGGCACGACGGGCTTTGATGACCAGGGCAAGCAGGCCATACAGGCCGCCAGCCAGCACGTTGCCATCGTGTTCGCCCCCAACATGAGCGTCGGGGTCAACGCCACCTTGAAACTGCTGGATATGGCGGCCAGGCTGCTTAATTCTGGCTACGATGTCGAAGTGTTCGAGGCGCATCACCGCAATAAGGTAGACGCTCCCTCAGGCACGGCGCTGGCCATGGGAGAGGCGGTCGCCAGCGCCTGGGGCAAAAAACTGGACGATATTGCGGACTGGGCGCGGCACGGCGAAACCGGGGCTCGCGAAACCGGGCAGATCGGGTTTTCGGTTCTGCGCGGCGGCGACCTCGTCGGCGACCATACGGTTTACTTCTGCGGCACCGGCGAACGCATCGAAATCACCCACCGTTCCAGCAGTCGGTCCACGTATGCCCAGGGCAGCCTGCGCGCCGCCCGCTATTTATCGCGCAAGGAGTTCGGGCTGTTCGATATGCAGGACGTGCTGGCCACCTGATTGCCTGCAACAGTCAGCATCGTGTTTCGCGGGCGGCGTGTCATCACCTTGCCCGGAAAACGCAACCATGGAGAGCCTGTCGCCGGTATTCAGCAATACACCGCCACGGGTTCCTGCTCCAGTGTTACGCCGAATCTGGCCAGCACATCGGCCTTGATGGCCTGCGCAAGATGTGCGATATCGTCGGCCGATGCGCCGCCGTGATTGACCAGCACGAGTGCCTGGCGCTCGTGCGTGCCCACAGGCCCCATCCGCCTGCCCTTCCAGCCCGCGCGGTCAATCAGCCACCCCGCGGCCAGCTTATGCGTTGTACCATCCACTTGCCCATAAGCCACAATATCGGGATATTCGCCTCGCAGACGGCGTAGTGTGGCGGCGTCGACAATAGGATTCTTGAAAAAACTGCCTGCATTGCCCAAGACAGCCGGATCCGGCAATTTGCTGCGCCGTATCTCGCAGACCGCGTCAAAAATCCGGCGCGGCGTCGCCTGACCCGAACAGCTCCCCAACACGGCATGCCGCTTCAAGTCGGGATATTCGAGCACAGGCTGCCAGGACTTGGGCAGGCAAAAACGCACCGACACAATCAGCCAGCGACCTGGTTCGGCCTGCTTGAAAAAACTCGTTCTGTACGAGAACCCACAATCGTCGGCCGACATCTCCACCCTGCTTCCCATCTTTAAGTCCCACGCAACCAGGCTGTGGAAGCGCTGATCCAGTTCCACGCCATACGCACCGATATTTTGCACGGGCGCGGCGCCGACTGTGCCAGGAATCAGGGCAAGATTCTCCAGCCCTGGCCATCCCTGTACGAGGCAGTGATCAACAAAATCGTGCCAGACCTCGCCCGCTTCGGCCTCGACAATCCAGTGCTCATCGGTTTCGGCAACCAACCGTATGCCTCGCGAGACGACCTTGATGACCAGACAGTCCAGGGAAGCGCCCAATACCACGTTGCTGCCGCCGCCCAGAACGAAAACGCGCGAATGCTGCGCGGCCAGCTCCGACAACGCGGCCAATTGCGCGGCTGACTCATACCGAACCAGCGCGTGCGCGGTCGAGCGCAAACCCAGTGTATTGAAAGAGGTCAGATCCTGTGAGGATGTGTGAAGCAAGATAGTGGATTCCGCAAAGTGGGTGACGCCAGCCCAGCGCTTGCCTTAGCGCCGCAGCATTGGAACGACGTAAGCATAACCGCGCTGAAATCCGCGTTCAAATGCAAAATCCTATCCAGCACACCGCCTGGCCCGGCTGCACACCCTGCCTGAACTACCTTATTCAGGCGAATTGGGCTAGGATGATGCAGGAGTGTCGTTTCGTAAGGATGTTGCGGCAATGTATGAATCAAAAAACCAGCCTCTTTTGCATCCCCGCGAGTTCAAGTACAGAATGCTACGTCATATCGGGCTTGCGATTCTCGTCGTAGGGCTCACCCTATCCATTGGCGTGCTGGGCCACCTGGGCCTTGAACCTGTCGCCTGGCACGACGCCATCCTGAATACTGCCATGATACTCAGCGGCATCGGCCCCTACATCATGCCGGCCAGCGTGCCAGGAAAGCTATTTTTCTCACTGTATAGCATTCTTGTTGGCCTGGCTTTTGTCGCCACGCTGGGCTTGGTGCTCGCGCCGCTTGCGCATCGCATCATTCACAAATTTCATCTTGACGAAAGCAGCAGCAATTAAATGAGCTGGCTAGGGCAGCGCCTGCATGCCGAAGATGAAAAACTTCCGACGCGCGGACGTGTCAGTCGCAGCAAACAACCAGCACCTGCGCCGGCTGCCGGCTCAGGCTGAGGTACACATGGCCAACACCGCTATTGAAATAGGCCGTTTCGTGACGCGCCAGCACTACGCTGTCTCCGGATTCGAACTCGATCCGGATCTTTCCGGATAAAACCACCGCGAACTCCTGGCCCGCATGACGAATGTAATCGTCAAACTCAGACATATCGCGCGCTTCGATTCTGGCCACCATGGGCTTCATTCTTTTGCCCGGATACTCGCCAAAAATAAGACTGTAATCGTAGTTGCTCGTCGTGTAATGCTGAACATCTTCCAGGCTGTTTTTCAACACAACCGGCTGGGTATCGGGCACTTTCTCGCCACCGACCACGAATAGCGCGGTCATGTCCACGCCAAGTGCTTGCGCCAGACGGGCGAACTTCGCGTAGCTCAGCGCAGTCTGCCCCAGCTCGGCCTTGGACAGTGTCGAAACAGCCAGGCCGGTTGCTTCGGAAACCTGCTTTAGCGTCATGCGGCGTGCCTTGCGGATGCCGCGCAGGCGAGCGCCTACCTCGGCATTTCCAGCCAGCTCGCCTTTGCTCGGTGCATCAGTCATCATCAGGGGGCTAGATCAGTTCTGTTTAACAGCCACTGTTTTAATACGAAACCACCCGATCAGGGTACAAATCATCAATACAAAACCCAGATAGCCAAAGAACGGATACACCGTGCCAACCAGGTTGATAAACCCTGCAAGGCTGCCGATAAACGCCAGCACTCCGGCGGCGATCGTGCCCCACCTGAAACGTGCCGTGCCGGGCTCCAGCAGACGCGCGGAGAAAGAATACAACACACCGACAGCCGTATTCAGAATCATGCCGAAGATTGCGACACCCATGATAATGCCCACGACAGGGGACAATTGCGTCGCCAGCAGCAACATGGGCATGGCAATACCGCCCAGTTCATCCACTCTCGCAAACATCCCGCCTGCGATCAGCAACATCAGCAAACCCAACAACACTCCGCCTATCACCCCACCCCACAGTGCAGTTTTGCGATCCACCGCCTGGCCGCCCATAATGACCAGGAAAGGCGCGCCGGCGACAATGTTGTACGACACATAAAGCAAGGCGGCTATCAACCAGTTGCCCGCACCGTGAGGCTGGCTCTGGGCTGCGGCCTGAAGCACCTCGAGATCGGCATCCCGACTCACGATGGCTGAGCTCGCCACAATGACAACCATGAGCGCCAACAATGGGGTGATGGAGCCAATAAAGCTGATGACTCGTCTGACGTCCAGGCAGACGATGGCAATTGTCAGAATCGTTACCGCGACGCTCCCCCACAGCTTGGGAATGCCCGCCAATTGCTCCAGCAGCGCTCCCGCGCCTGCAATCATCACAACGGCAATGGCAAACATGAAGAAGGTAATCATGGCATCGACAAATACGCCAAGATATTTTCCGCAAATGGCATAGATAACCCGTTTGTGCGATAAAGACGCCTGCTGCTGGCCCAGCGTGGAAAGCGCCATGGCCAGAAAGATAAACAAGGCGCTGCTGATCATGACCCCCACCAGCCCGATCAAGCCGAAACTGGTAAAAAACTGCATGATCTCCTGCCCGGACGCGAAGCCAGCCCCTACGACAACGCCTACGAATGCGCCCGATATTCTGAGTACTTCCTTTATATTCACCATATTCCCTCCCCTGTTTGTCAGTCGATAGAACAATCAGTTTGCTGCGGCCACGACCTAAAACCGCGGACACACATGCCGTCTTATTTTTTGGATGTACAAAATCTTGCGGGATCCACCGCCTGGGCGGATACGCCGTGATCCGTCAATGCCGCAGGCAAGGCTTGGCCCAGCAATAGCGTCGAAGCGAGTTCGGACGCGCCCGCCGCCGTCTGTATACCGTACCCGCCCTGACCTGCCAGCCAGAAAAAGCCCGGCACCTTGCTATCCCAGCCGATAACGAATTCATGATCGGGGGCAAAGGAACGCAATCCAGCCCACACATGACTCGGACGCCGTATGCGCAACGTAGTGACCTCCTCAATGCGATAGATGCCCATCGCAATATCGAGCTCTTCGGGCACGATATCCTGAGGGTCGACAGGATCTGCATTGGCCGGTGACCCCAGCAACACGCCGGCGTCCGGCTTGAAGTAATAGCTCTCGTCAACGCCCAGAACCGTTGGCCAGTGCGAGATATCCGTGCCGTCTGGCGCCGGAAACAAAAAAGCGGAACGGCGCATGGGCTGAATGCCAAGCGATGCCACGCCGCATACCCCGGCAACAGCATCAGCCCACGCGCCTGCGGCGTTGACCACAACACGGGCGCGCAGAATGTGCGAATTTGACGTGCGCAGTGTCCAGACCGCATTGCCGTATTCGGCCGACTCGAGTTTGGCATTGGCCTGCAATGTTGCACCGTGAGCGCGCATGCCACGCAGAAACCCCTGATGCAGTCCATGTACATCCATGTCGCTGGCGACTGGATCGTAAATCGCGCCAATCAATCTATCGGGTGTCAGACAGGGAACCATCTGCATTGCCTCGTGCGCGGTCAACCTGTTGACCTCTAGCCCCTGTGTCCGATAGGCGTCGTATGCTGCATCCAGCATGCCCTCCTGACCGGTATGGCCGATATACAGCACGCCACGAGGCGCCAGAATGGGGTGTTCTGTAAAGCCGCTGGGCGGGTGCAGAAAAAAATCGCGGCTGGCGCGCGTCAGGGCGCGCGTGTGGGCGGTGCCATAGGTTTCCATGAACATGGCGGCTGACCTGCCTGTAGAGTGATACCCTGGCTGCGACTCCTGCTCAAGCACAACCACCGACGCGCCAGACAGGCTCAAGCGATAGGCGACCGACGCGCCGGCCATGCCGGCCCCGATGATGGCGTAATCGAACAGCGCTACTGAATTCATGTTTTGTCCTGAAATTCTCATATTCGAGAATAAGCATAGACCAGATAGCCGCCAGGCAACAGCCCAGTTACAAGTTTGCGGGCTACCGCCTCATTGCGGCCAGCCGCCAGTCCACGAGCACGTCCCGTCAATCATCCGCCCGTCGTACCGCATCCCGGGGGCGGATAAATGGGGGCGAAACCCGGTGCGATCCGGGGGGAGACAGGGTTTAGGCAGCCGAGAGATCTCATTGTCGGCTCAATTTTCCAAAAACAAAAAAAACTGCTATGATCGCGTTCTTCGTTGATTGGCGCATCTTGTTCGCGGCAATCAAAACGCGGGAATAGCTCAGTTGGTAGAGCGCAACCTTGCCAAGGTTGAGGTCGCGAGTTCGAGACTCGTTTCCCGCTCCAAGGATTTTCGTCCATGGACGTCTATAGAAATCCATAGAACACAGAGAAAAGGAGCTTCGGCTCCTTTTTTCGTTTCTGGAGCGTCCATCAACATCCAGGGACGTCCACCTACAGCCAGCGTTTTTTAGGCTCCACCCAAGGGGTCTTCGACCAATGGTTCTCACACCGCAGCCGCACGCTGCAACATGGCCACCAAAGTACGTTCGGTCAAATTGAACGAATCGAACGATTGACGTAAGATGGCTCGTAGACTTGCACGAGGAGTCCGAGATGCAAACCTTTACCGCCAATGAGGCAAAAACTCGATTCGGTGAACTGATCGACCGGGTGCAACGCGAGCCGATTCAGGTCACGCGGCGCAACCGGGTTGTCGGCGTTATGGTATCTGCCGAGGACTACCACGCAATGCGTGAGTTCTATGCAGATCGGCTGCGACGCAACTTGAAGCAAAGTGCCGAAGAAGCCGCCAGCAAGGGCTTGACGGACAAGAAGCTGGAACAGCTTTTGGCCGATGAGGATTGAGCGCGCTGTCATCGATACCAACGTTCTGATCAGTGCAGCGCTATCGCCACGATCTGCCCCGGCGCAGATCGTGGATTGTCTTCTGCAACACGCGACGTTGGTGTTTTCACGAGAAACCTTCGAGGAACTTGAAACCAGGCTCTGGCGTCCAAAATTTGACCGCTATCTGGACATGGAGCGTCGGCGCCTGCTGTTGCATGACTTCGCTGCCGCGGCTCAGTGGATCGATTTGCCTGCGCCGCCCAGACTAGCGTACAGCCGCGATCCTGATGACGAGGTGTTTCTCCATACGGCCCTACAAGGCAAGGCGGAATGGCTGATCAGCGGCGACAAGGATTTGCTGGAACTTCCACCGGCTGACTGGGAATTCGAAATCCTGTCGCCGGCTCAGGCTCTAGAGAAATGGCATCAAAAATGAGCTTCTTTGAAAATGGCCGATCGAACAACTATTGAGCACTCGCACACGCTTCCCCAGGCATTCCTCACTTTGCTAGATCGGGATATCGACACTGGGCGCCAATGTCCGGCCACTTCCGGAGGATTTGGCTCAGTTCATGCTGGCACAAATCGCGCTTCTCCCCAGTGTTGATCTGGATGAAGCGTTCGAAGCTGATATTGACCTGTGACAGGTTCTGCCCCTAACAAGGATAGGCGTGCCTTGCGTACGTGTGCTGATCTATATCGCCAGCACCGTGCCACGGAACACGACATTGACCTCGACCTTGACCTGGCTGGCCTCGTTCTCGGCTATCAGCTTGGTGTCGCCAAGGTCTTTGCTACGGACCAATCGTGTCTGTACGCCCAGGCGTTCGACGCGCTGCGCGATGGCGGCCAGTTCCTGGTTGATTGCCTGTAATGCCTGGTCGCGAGGTGTCTGCCAGGGGCGGTACACCACGTCTATATCTACCGACAGGCGGGGCATGTCCCGCAGGAACAGATTGATGGCCGTGCCACCCTTCATGGCGAAGATGTCGTTGTCGAACACGTCGGGCGCGATATTCAACAACAGACGGACGGATCGGCGTACTGTTTATCCATGAGGGTTCAGGCTTAAAAGGGTTCCATCGCCCAGCCGACTCATCCAGCGCCTGGCGCTGCCGGAGCGTACCGGATATTGCGCCAGCAGTTCATCCACGTCGATGACGCCGGTTTCCCGCGCCCAGGTCAGGAACAGGCGCACGGTCTTGACGCTGGTGCAGCAAGCCAGTAGCCGTCCGAGCACGTCCTTGCGCGGTGAGCGCAGGCCGTCGAACAGGTTGCGGGACTCTTCGAGGCTTTCCCGCGTGCCGGTGTCGTAAAGCAGCTCCAGCACAGCACGTTCGGGCACTGCCACCCGGAGCCCTGCGGGCTGTCCGGGTGGTGTGTGCAGAGTCTTGTTGACGAGGTCATCGTCGGGCCAGTCGAACAGCCTGGCGTTGACGTAGCGCGCTGGAAAGCGTGTGGTGAACCAGCCAGGCAACGTAAAGCGGGCCTCGCCCCAGAGCACCAAGGTTTCCCTGGGAGCCAGGTTGTGCCGAACCCCTTGCAGCGCAAGAGCACTTTTGCCGCCGATGTGCAGCCCGGCAACCCGCTCTTGCAGGAGCCGTAGTGCACCGCTGGCGTCAAAGTTATCGTTGGGGTAGGCATAGACGCCGTGCCCCAGGCGCACCAGCCAGCCGCTCTCGGCGTAACGGGCGGCCAGCTTGGGGGACACGCCGAAGGTTTCCAGCACGGCGAGATCGAACGGAGCTCCCCGAGGAAGCTCCGCCTGCAAGCGCTTGATTATCTGATACCTTGAATATTCACTCATATGTGAAATATACGTCAAAATCTAATCAACCTCCATTGAATTTGATAATTTTTGCTCTGAAATTCGCCTCATGATGGAATTTTATGACAAAATCCAATCTTAACCAGACAGATTGAAAAACGTAGCCAGGATAGGCCCATCGTCGCTGACGACGAACCAAGACAGGAAGACGGTTCCACCTATTCTTCCAGTACGACTCGAAGGCAAAGACTCATCGTCCATGCTTGGGCCAACGATGAAGCATCGGGCAACTTCATGCAAGACATATGCCCCAGCAATGACGACCGACGCGGCTTGGCGCGATACATGGATGCCAGCACTGGATGCAGGTGGACCGCCTTCGTTGGCGTTGCGAAATAGTTAGTCCACAATCCAGTCCATTCAGTCACTCTGGATAAAGGTATTTTGTTTTTAGTCAATGGGTTATGGCTTCATCCTGGAGCTCGTTTCCCGCTCCAGGATTTAAAAGGGCCGAGCTTTTATTCGGCCTTTTTGTTTTTCCCACTTCTATTCCATCTATCGCTCGTTGGAATAGCTTGAATCGCACATCGGGAAAGATGATCTATTTTTTAGGGCGAACAAACCCGACGATGTAAAAGCCGGCTTTAGGGCATGAGCTCGCATCCGGGACCGCACTTTCCTCCCGATACTTCGCCAAAATAAGTAAAATTCCTTGCATGTGAATACACGGGGCTGGGTCACGCCAAAAAGCTTGGCGGCTTCGGTCTGGCTCACCTTGACGCGAACGCGGATTTCTTTGACGCCTTGGCCCGCTGTGTTCATTGGCTTCCAGTCATCCCGGATCCAAACCATTTTGAACCTGATCGATCTGGTGACCAGCGTCGCGCTTGGCAGAAGGCGGGCAAGCGCGAAGATGGCTGCAGCCTACTTTTTGAGAGTGTCCGTAATTTTGTGTTCGGTCCTATGATTATCTTCAAGGAGATGAACCATGGCACAAGAACCAAAGAAGGAACCTAAAGGCATTCCCAAGGGTGCGTTACCGGCCAGCGCCCAG
>NZ_SDQE01000004.1 GCF_004153455.1 Allopusillimonas ginsengisoli
CGCGCAAGTCGATTTACCCCGCCAAATACGCCGGCCGCACCCAAAAATACCCTGTCTTTGCAGCAAGCCTTTGAAACATAATTGAAATGTTTTTTTGAGCGAGAGAAAAAATATTTTGGCCGCCCTTGATAATCGGCGCGCCACAGGGAGGTTTTAAGGTTTTTTACCCTTAAACCGCCCCATGAAAATGAATTACCGCGGCAAATCGCGGTGAGTTAACGAGGCAGATCGCGGTGTAGATATGCGACTGATCTCGCATATAGCCATATAGTAATCCCGCCATATAGGTATATAGCTATGCGACTTGTCCCTCTATATAGACATAAGACATGCGCCGCCCCTCTCCCGCATATAGGGACGCCCCATCTCGCCATGCTGTCTCGCCCGCTGTTTTGGCGGCGCTCGTGCAATGCTTGCCCGACAGCGATTCTTCAGGCGAATGTTCGCCCATCTCTTCAGTAGTCAGTTATTCAGCCGGCTTTCTTCCAGTATCCATCCGGCAGCCTTTTCTGCGATCATCAGCGTCGGACTATTGGTATTGCCGCTTGTTATCGTAGGCATGATGCTCGCGTCTACAACCCTAAGCCCTTGCACCCCATAAACACGCAAATGCGGATCCACGACGGCCATGGCATCATCGGGACGGCCCATTTTCGCCGTTCCAACCGGGTGAAAAATCGTGCTTGCGATGTCGCCAGCCAGCCGGGCGAGCTCTTCGTCCGTCTGGAACTGGGTTCCCGGCTTGTGTTCGAATGGCTTGTACGAAGCCAAGGCGGGCTGGGAAACAATATTGCGTGTCACCCGCAGGGAGTCGGCCGCCACCTTGCGATCTTCCTCTGTACTTAAATAATTGGGCCGAATGGCGGGCGCATCTTCGTGTCGAGGACTCTGGATATGAACCGTGCCGCGGCTGGTGGGGTTGAGATTGCAGACACTGGCCGTGAAGGCATTGAAATGATGCAATGGGTCGCCGAACGCCTCCAGACTGAGTGGCTGTACGTGGTACTGGAGATTGGGGTAAGGGCGAGAGGGGTCGCTGCGCGTGAACGCCCCCAACTGGGAGGGCGCCATGCTCATGGGGCCGCTGCGCTTGAACGCATACTCCAGGCCGATCATGGCCTTGCCCCACAGGCTGGCCGCCAGCATATTCAGCGTCTTGACACCCTCCACTTTGTAGACCGTGCGTATTTGCAGATGGTCCTGCAAGTTGGCGCCCACGCCGGGTTTATCCAGCACAACGTCAATGCCGTGCTTTTGCAGCAGGGGAGCGGGTCCGATACCCGAGCACTGCAGCAACTGGGGCGTACCAATACTGCCCGCAGCGAGAATCACCTCTCGGCGCACGCGCACATGCTGCTTGCGGCCATTGCGAACAACATCGACGCCTTTGCAGGCCAGCTCGCCGTCCGGGCGGCGAACGAGATCAAGCTTTGTAACGTGGCTGTCTGACCAAAGCGAAAAATTGGATCTTCCCATGCAAATGGGCCGCAGAAATGCCTTGGCGGCATTCCAGCGCCAACCGTTCTTCTGATTGACCTCAAAATAGCCCACCCCTTCATTCATGCCGGTATTGAAGTCGTCGGTCGGCGGGATGCCGGCCTGTTCGGCTGCCTGGGCGAAGGCATCGAGAATGTCCCAATGCAAACGCTGCTTTTCGATGCGCCATTCGCCCCCACCGCCGTGAAAGCGCGAAAACGTGCTGTCACCCCCTGAGCCCAACCCGGCCGCATC
This sequence comes from Allopusillimonas ginsengisoli, assembly GCF_004153455.1. Lineage (GTDB taxonomy): Bacteria > Pseudomonadota > Gammaproteobacteria > Burkholderiales > Burkholderiaceae_B > Allopusillimonas > Allopusillimonas ginsengisoli. The sequence goes on from NZ_SDQE01000004.1 coordinate 1,732, forward strand.
CGGGCCTGAGGGATCCAGGAGGTGGTCCGCCCTCGAGGTGCCTGCCGGCGCAGCGATCTCTGTTGACGCGCCCACCGCCGACGACGCCCGCGCTGACCTCGCCTTCTCTGCGGCCGAGGTGGACGACATATTATCCATGCGGTAATGACTTTCGTGCTTCTTGAAGTCGGCCAGGCTGCTCTCCCAGGACCAGGCAGGCTCGCCCGTTTCTTTGGCCCAGCCGTCGTAGTCGCGGGCCTGGCCCCGCATATAGATCATGCCGTTGATGCTGGAACACCCGCCCAGCGTTTTGCCACGCGGATAGCGCAAGGAGCGGCCGTTCAGCCCAGGCTCGGGCATGGTGCTGTAGAGCCAGTCTGTGCGCGGATTGCCGATGCAATAAAGATAGCCGACCGGGATGTGTATCCAGTGATAGCTGTCGTTGCCGCCGGCCTCGATGAGCAGCACACGATAAGCGGACCTTGCGCTGAGGCGATTGGCCAACAGGCAGCCGGCCGTGCCGGCGCCGACAATGATGTAGTCAAACTCCAGATCCGACATTGTTGTGCTCGTCTTCATGATTTTCTCCAGCAACCTAGATTATCAGGTGCATCATCAAAAATCCATGTGAGGCGCATACCCAGCCCTTATCGCGTTTAGCGTGCGCACGCGGCAATCACAAGCGCCGGGGCGAATGCCACCATAGGCCTGGACGCATGCACGCCCGACGCCAACCCCGTGGCCTACACCGGTATCTCGGTAATTTCCTTGATCCGCTGCAAGGTAAAGCTTGAGCGCATATCCACCACGGCGGGATGCTGCATGAGCTTGTCCATGGCGAAGCTGGAGAATCTGGCGAGGTCTTCCACCTGCACTCGCAACAGATAATCCATGTCGCCAGACATGGCATAGCACTCGACAACCTCGGGCCAATGCTGCACATCCCGGGCGAAATCGGACATGGAAGCATGACTGGATCTCAAAACCTTGTTCAGGCGTATCGACACATAGGCCATCAACTTGAGCCCTACTTTCTCAGGATCGACCAGCGCAACGTAATTCCTGATATAGCCCGCTTCTTCCAGCCTGCGCACCCGGCGCAGACAAGGGCTGGGAGACAGCGACACCTTTTCTGCGAGATCTTGATTGCTGAGCCTGCCGTTGCGCTGCAATTCGGCAAGAATGCGCCTATCTGTCCGGTCAAGTTCATTTTGAGACATATTCCACCCTGATTTGTTTATATATAGCTATTTAATAGCTCGAATATGCCTTTCTAGCGCCATTTTTGCAATCTCTTGCCCCCTGATTTTTCTTAAAATTTACTGTTCAAGGCCGGGATGCAAGAAAATATCCATGCGCCGCACAACGCCCTGAGTAATCCAGGGCGCATCTGTCTATCGATATTGACGTCAAGCACACTGACGCAGTACTTGTTACTGGAGCGAGCTATGAACACTTCTTTCACTCCCTGGGATAATCCCATGGGCACAGCAGGTTTTGAATTCATCGAGTACACGGCGCCAGATCCCGTTGCGTTGGGCAAAGTTTTCGAAACGCTGGGCTTCAAGGCGATTGCCCGCCATCGCAACAAGGATGTGACGCTCTACCGTCAAGGCGGCATCAATTTTCTTATCAACGCCGAACCGGATTCCTTTGCACAGCGCTTTGCCCGCCTGCACGGCCCTTCTATCTGTGCCATCGCTTTTCGCGTCGAAGATGCGGCTCAAGCCTACAAACGCGCATTGGAACTGGGCGCGTGGGGTTTTGACTCGGGCAGCGGCCCCATGGAACTGAATATTCCGGCCATCAAAGGCATTGGCGACTCGCTCATTTATCTGGTGGATCGCTGGCGCGGCAAGAATGGTCATGGCGGCATCGGTAATATCAGCATCTACGACGTAGACTTCGAACCCATAGACAAGACATCCGCCGAGGCTGATCTGGGCTATAAGGGCGCGGGACTTTCACTGGTGGATCACCTGACACATAACGTGCACAAAGGTCGCATGGCTGAATGGGCCGAGTTCTACGAACGCCTCTTCAATTTCCGCGAAGCGCGTTATTTCGACATCGAGGGCAAGGTAACAGGGGTGAAGTCCAAGGCCATGACATCGCCTTGCGGCAATATACGCATCCCCATCAACGAAGAAGGCACTGAAGAAAAAGGCCAAATACAGGAATATCTGGATCTGTACCGTGGAGAAGGCATTCAGCATATTGCGCTGGCAACGGACAATATCTACGAAACCGTGGAACAGTTGAAGGCCGGCGGTCTGACTTTTCTGGATACGCCGGAAACCTATTACGAGCTGCTCGACCGGCGCTTGCCCAATCACGGCGAGGATGTTGCGCGCCTGCAGAAGAATCGCATTTTGCTGGACGGCGCGCCCGACGGTGGATTGCTGCTGCAGATCTTTACCGAGAATCAGATCGGGCCGATATTCTTCGAGATCATCCAGCGTAAAGGCAATGATGGATTTGGCGAGGGTAATTTCAAAGCACTGTTCGAATCCATTGAGCTGGACCAAATGCGGCGTGGTGTCGTGAAATCGGTCGACTGACGTCTTTTTCGGCCCCGGCCGCACCGGGGCCTATAATCCCTCGTTCATCCAAATAACCAATATGGACAACAGGCGCTTCATTCAAGCGCAACATGCTTGCCAAGAGAGGGACTATGCGAGGCAGTTATCCTGTGATTTTGTTGCAGCGCTGCTGGCGCATGTTCATGACCGTCGCCAAACTCATGGTGCCGGTCATGCTGGTGGTTCATCTGGCGGATCAGTTTGGCCTGGTCGCCCTTGCCGGCCAATGGATCGCGCCGGCGATGTCTTTGCTGAACCTACCACCCGAGGCAGGTATTATCTGGGCTACCACGGTGTTCACCGGCATCTTTGGGGGAATCGCCACCCTTGCCACCCTGGCGCCCTCTCTGGACATGACCTCCGCGCAGCTCAGCGCGCTCTGCGCAATGATGCTGTTTTCACATGCCATCCCGGTAGAACAGGCCATTGTGCGGAAGGCGGGCGCCAGTTTCTGGGCCACCGCCGCCTTGAGGCTGGGAACGGCCGTTTTCTATGGCGGAATGGTGTCGTGGGCAAGCCAATGGACTGGCGTGCTGGACTCACGCATTTCTTTTGAATGGATGACCACGTCAGCGTTCGCCGCGGGCGCAGCGCCCAGCGGCATCGTGGCGTGGATGGCGTCCACCGCCTACTCGATGTTCCTGGTGTTCGTGATCATCACGATTTTGGCGGCCGCCCTGGATGCCCTGGAACGGTTGGGCGTGACGCGCCGCATCACGGCAGCCATGATGCCGCTGCTCAAGTTCTCGGGGCTGAATGCGCAGGTCGCCCCGGTAACAACTGTGGGAGTATTGCTGGGCCTGACCTATGGCGGCGCGCTCATCATTGAAGAAGCCAAGAAACAGAATTTTTCCGCGCGCACGCGGTTTCTGGCCTTGTCCTGGCTGTCGTTGTCACACTCTCTGATCGAGGACACGCTGCTCGTTCTGGCGCTGGGGGCCAATATCTGGGTGGTACTGGTCGGCAGAGTGATCCTGACGTTGTTGATTGTGGCAGCCCTGGCCAATCTTACGAACAGTGGAGACTGGCGTGTCGCCGGCTCGGCAGCACGCCAATCCTGAACGCTTCAGGCGGCGAGCAGGCTGGCGTAGCGCTTGCGAAACTTGGCCAGCTTGGGTGAAATGACCGCCTGGCAATAACCTTGCGTAGGATTGCGCGCATAGAAGTTGTGATGGTATTGCTCGGCCGGCCAGAACAGCGCAGCGTCCAGCAGGCGTGTCGCAACGGGCTCTTCCAATTGTTGCGCAACCGCGTCGATCACCTTTTGCGCGGTTTCTTTCTGAGCTGCATTCTGGCAAAAAATGGCGGATGCGTACTGCGGGCCAACGTCTGCACCCTGCCTGTCGACGGTGGTGGGATCATGCGTTGCAAAAAATACCTGCAACAGGGTTTCGAGGTCGATGATGTTCGGGTCGAATTCCACGCGCACGACTTCGATGTGCCCCGTCTGCTTGCCACATACCTGTTCGTAACTGGGGTTGTCGACATGGCCGCCGGCATAGCCGGGGGTAACCTGGAGCACGCCACGCAGCGGCAGGAAAACAGACTCGGTGCACCAGAAACAGCCGCCACCGAGCATCACAGTTTCAGACATGATCATTCCTTTATAGTTAGCGCTCATTCCTGGGTGCAGGTTCCGCAATGGCCTGCGCCTGTGTTTCAGGCCTGGAAAGCGACAGTATCCAGTCTGCCAGAAATTGGGCATCTGATTGGTTTACCTGCGTTTGGGCTGGCATGGGCACCGCTCCCCAACTGCCACGGCTGCCGCTGCGTATAACGGTGGCCAGATGTTCCTGCGCGCCGGCGATGGGCGCGAAGCGCTCGGCAATGGCCGCGAACGGCGGGCCTACGCGTTTTTTGTCAACCTGATGACAGCCCAGACAATTGTTTGCCCTTGCCAGTTCAAGACCGGTGGTTTGGGCGGCAAGGGCGATCGCTGACCCTTGACCCGCCAAGGCCGCCAGGCCAAGAAACATTACTGAAAACCTCAAAAACATGAACTAGACCTCGATACTTGCATACATGCGCATCAGGTATTATCGACGATATTCGGTCAACAGGACGACAACCCACCATGCTTCAGTATCCCCAATTTGATCCTATTGCGTTACAGATAGGCCCTATCGCCGTGCATTGGTACGGGCTCATGTACCTGATCGGCTTTGCGCTGGTGTGGGTGCTGGGCCGCTGGCGGATCCGCAACGGCAAGACCACGCTCACGCTGAGGGACCTCGAAGACATCATTTTTTATTGCGTGCTGGGCGTGGTGATTGGCGGCAGGCTCGGCTACGTGCTGTTTTACAAGCCAGGGGATTATCTCGCCAATCCGATCGAAATCTTCTACGTATGGCAAGGGGGTATGTCATTCCATGGCGGCCTGATCGGCGTGATCATCGTGCTGCTGATCTTCGCCCGCAACCGGGGCAGAAAGCTGCTCGAGATCGGCGACTTCGTTGCTCCACTGATTCCGCTTGGCCTGGCCGCGGGCAGGCTGGGCAACTTCATCAACGGAGAACTATGGGGCCGCCCCACGTCTTTGCCTTGGGGAATGGTGTTCCCTCAAACCAATGACAGCATTGCGCGCCATCCCTCGCAATTGTACGAAATGGGCCTGGAAGGTTTTGCGTTGTTTGCGCTGGTGTGGTGGTTCGCCCGCAAACCCAGGCCAGTCGGGCAGGTGAGTGCCGTGTTTCTGATGGGATATGGCCTCTTCAGATTTCTGGTCGAGTTCACCCGCGAGCCGGATTATTTTCTCGGCCTGCTCGCGGGCGGCCTCACCATGGGGCAACTGCTGTCGTTACCGATGATTGTTGTCGGTGCCGTTATTTTTTATCTGAGCGCAAAAAAATCGAACCACGTACCGACACCGTAACCATTTCGGTGCCGGATTCCAGTGGCACCTTGGCCTGGCTGCCTGCCATGGCCATGGCGCGCGGGGCTGCCGATTCGTATCGCGCCCCCGCGCCGCCCAGATCGATTTCCTTGATATCGTAGCCGGCGTAACCGAAGGCGTCGGTCAGCGCTTGCGCACGATCACGAAAAGCCTGCGCAGCCTGCTCCAGCAGCGCTGCTTCTTTCTGCGCACGTACCTTGGGCGACACCGAGAATACGAGATTGGCAATCGGCATGCGATCGCTCAATGACGACGCAATATCGGAGGCAGCAGCAAAATCGGTGGACTCCAGAATGATTTCGCCGCGGCCACGCCAGTTGGTGATCTGGCCATCCCGATCATTCATTGGCCAGACATGATAATTGCCTGAGCTGATTTTGATCTTGTCGTTGGCGCCGACCTTGTCCTTGGCTTGCTGCATGACCTCTTCCAGTGTTTTGCTCAATGCCTGCGCAACCGCGGACTGTGTCGCGTCGCTGACCTCAGTCGCCAGGGTGATGCGCACCGTATCCTGCGATATTTCCGCGACAGCTTCGGCCTGCAGCGACGCCTGCGGCCATTTCTGATGGCGCTCCACGCGCTGTTGACCAGACCCGCCCTCGTGAGCATATGCGGGCAGCGCAAGTGCCGCAGAGCAGGCGGCCAGGGCCACGGCTAACACCCAATTACTTTTCTGCCTGGAAAGATACATATTCATCCCTCGTAAAGGAAAAAGCTCGTCCGAAGACGAGCTTTTTTGGAAATGCCCCGCATGTGCCGTCTAGGCCGGCATCCTGGAACCTGAGGTTCAAGGTGGTCGCCTTCAGTCAAGCTTCGGGTTCTCCACCGAGGTGGAGATCTCTCCTACTTGTCAATCCAGCAACCTTATGCCAATAGCATTGGTTCAAGGAATGTATGGCCAGGTCACGAACACGGCAGGGACAAACGGTTGGGCGCCCACAAAAGCAAACACCCCAAAACGATGCAGCAAGCTGCTTATTGAATGGCGCCGAGTTAAATCAGCGAGATTGTTGAACAACCGGCTGGACTTGGTCAAGCATGTCGTTCATGGCATCAATTTTACGCTTGAAATCGCCAAGTGCAACTCCACCGAGCGGACCATCGGGTGCGCGCATGGATAAAAGCTCGTTAGCGATCTGTATAGCGGCCATAACTGCTATACGCTCATTGCTGGTTACTTTGCCGGAACCCTTGACGCCCAGCATGCGCTGGTCGACATGACGTACCGCAGCCAGCAGAGCGTCTTTTTCCGACGGAGGGCATGCCAGGGAGTAGTCACGGCCCAAAATGGAGACATCGATGCGTTCCATGGCTTTACTCCTGCGCTGCGCCGGGCAGGCGCATCAAGATTGAGTCGATTTGTGTGCGCGCCTTGTCTGCCGCACCGCGAAGGCGAGACGAATCATTTTGACTGGCCTGCAGCTGCTGCCTGATGGTTTCGTAGTCGGCCTTGTAGCGGACGACATCCTGCTGCAGCTGAGACTGGGCGGCCAAGGCCTCGGCACGCAGCGCTTCGAGCTGCGTTTCGTGGTCGGCGCTGACTTCTGCGACAGAAGCGATTTCGGCTTCGCGAAGCTGTAATTGATCGCGCAAGACGTCGCGCTCTTGCTCAAGGCTTTTGAGGCGCGCCTGCATGGCAGCGCGTTCGCCCTGCAATTGCTGAGTGAACTGCACTAATTGCCCGATGCGGGCTGCGAGGGAGTCAAGATCTTGCAACATGGGCGTTATCGTAAACCATCCAGACTGAGCATGGGGTGTAAAAATGAAAAGCTATCATAACCTTTCATGGCTCTTTCCAGTACCTTTCATTATTCTTTCATTTTCCATACCTCCAGCTATTTTTATCGACCTCGTTATCAAAAAAACACCCGCTTCGGGGGTAAACCCTGAACGACTGCGGGGAAATCGGGGTTTTCAGCCCCCCATGTGTCCATTACCATTTCTCACCTTTTAAGCCCTCACCATTGCCACGCATGTTCCGCAGGCGGTGACCAAGAGAGCCTGAAAAATTCAATCGAAAAAGCCATAAGGGAGAATTCGCCAACATGCAGCTCAAAAATCAACAGGACTTCTGGTCGGGGGTGATGTTCATTGCCTTGGGTGCCGGATTCGCGTTGGGTGCAACAAATTATTCGATGGGCACCGCAGCGCGCATGGGACCGGGTTACTTTCCTTTCTGGCTCGGCATCTGTCTGGCCGTGCTTGGCGTAGTGGTGGCGCTGGGCGGAATATCCAGCAAAGCGACCGAAGCCAAACTGGAAAAATTTGACTACAAAATAGCAATCATCGTGATTGGTTCAGTCGCGCTGTCAGGCAGCCTGCTTGATTACCTGGGCGTATATGTCACTGTCTTCCTGCTGGTCGTCATGAGCAGTTTTGCCAGTCACGAATTCAGCTGGAAAATCGCGATCATTACCGCCGTCGGTCTTGTCGCATTTGTCTGGCTGGCCTTTATCAAGGGGCTTGGTCTGATTTTTCCGCTGTGGCCCAGCTTTATCGGAAACTGAGGGAATATAAGAAATGGAAATTTTTGAACATTTGGCCCTCGGCTTTTCGGTTGCGCTAACGATCGAAAATCTCGCGTATTGCTTGCTGGGCTGTTTGCTTGGCACGCTGATTGGTGTGCTACCTGGCATCGGCCCGGTTCCCACTATCGCCATGCTGCTGCCTATTACCTATGTGTTGCCGCCCGTGGCCGGCCTGATCATGCTGGCAGGTATTTATTACGGCGCTGCCTATGGCGGATCCACCACGGCAATTCTTGTTGCCTTGCCCGGTGAGACGTCCGCAGTGGTGACCGTTCTGGATGGCCACCAGATGGCGCGCAATGGGCGCGCCGGGGCTGCCCTGGCCATTGCTGCCCTGGGTTCGTTCTTTGCAGGCTGCGTAGCCACTGTCGTGATTGCAGGCTTCGCGCCACCGCTGGCGGAGGTTGCCTTCAAGTTTGGCCCTGCCGAGTACTTCTCGCTGATGGTGCTGGGCCTGATCGGGGCCGTGGTGCTGGCCTCTGGCTCGTTGCCCAAGGCCATCTGCATGATTCTGCTGGGTCTGTTGCTGGGTATGGTGGGCACCGACGTGAACTCGGGCGTTGCGCGCTACGACTTCGGCATCCCTGAATTGCAGGACGGTATCGACTTCGCTGTCGTCGCGATGGGCGTGTTCGGCTTTGCCGAAATCATGGCCAATCTGGAATTGCGCGACCAGCGCGTGGACATCACCGGCAAGGTTGGCACGCTGTATCCGAACAAGCAGGAATTCAAAGAAGCATGGCCCGCCGTTGTTCGTGGAACAGCAATCGGCTGCGCGCTCGGTATTCTTCCTGGTGGCGGTGCGGTGCTGTCGTCGTTTGCTTCCTACACCGTTGAGAAAAAGGTCTCCAAGAACCCCGAGCGTTTCGGCAAGGGGCACCCCGCCGGTCTGGCAGGCCCAGAATCCGCCAACAACGCAGGGTCGCAGGCGTCCTTTATCCCGCTGCTCACACTGGGTATTCCCGGCAACGCCGTGACAGCGCTGATGATCGGCGCGATGACCATCCACAATATTCAGCCTGGCCCCCAGGTGATGACCAGTCACCCTGATCTGTTCTGGGGTCTGATTGTTTCGATGTGGATCGGCAACCTGATGCTGGTGATTCTGAACCTGCCGCTGGTCGGCTTGTGGGTCAAGCTGCTTAAAGTGCCTTATCGCATTCTGTTCCCGGCCATTCTGGTGTTCTGCACGATCGGTGTGTATTCATTGAACTACAACGTGTTCGATATCTGGATGACGGCGGCTTTTGGTCTGATCGGCTACATCTGGGCAAAGCTCAAGTGCGAAGGCGCCCCGCTGCTGCTCGGCCTGGTGCTCGGCCCCATGATGGAAGAAAACTTCCGCCGGGCCCTGCTGCTGGCACGAGGCGACTACACGACCTTTGTCACGCGCCCGCTCTCGCTGTCGCTGCTGGTCATGGCGCTGATCCTGGTGGTGCTCGTTGCGCTGCCCTCGGTCAAGAAAAAACGCGAAGAAGCTTTCGTCGAGGAAGACTGAAGCAACACCGCCCGGTGGCCCGCCAGGGCCTCGGGCGCAGCGTCGTACGCCGCTGGATCGCGTCCGGAAACCACTGCTCAGGCGGTGGTTTTTTTTACAAGCACAACAGTAAACTGCCTCGGCGCCTTGCGGCAACGTGCTGAAGCTTTACGTTTGGGCATCACGTCAAAACGCCATCGGTTAATCTATAAGGCGTCGCAGACGATTACGCATTGCAGTTTTCTATGGAGATACACACTATGGCTTCCATCAATGCCAGAGATTACGAACCCCAACCCTCAAAGCGCACGGCCTTTCTCGGCATGGGTGTCATGGGATTCCCCATGGCCGGCCATCTGGCCAAAGCAGGCCATCAGGTCACCGTCTACAACCGCACGTTCTCCAAGGCGCAGGCCTGGGCCAAAGAGTTCGGCGGCGACGCCGCCCGCACGCCCCGCGAGGCAGCCAAGGATGCAGACGTGGTTTTCTGCTGCGTGGGCAACGATGATGACCTGCGCAGCGTCGTACTGGGTGACGATGGGGCGCTGGCAGGCATGAAGGCCGGCGCGATCTTTGTCGACCACACGACCGCTTCGGCCGAGGTGGCGCGCGAGCTGCACAAAGAGGCCGCCAGCCGCCAGATAGGTTTTGTCGATGCGCCGGTGTCCGGCGGCCAGGCGGGTGCCGAAAACGGCAAGCTTACGGTGATGTGTGGTGGCGAGCAGGCGCACTTTGATGTTGTTCGTCCACTGGCATTTAACTTCGCCCAGGCAGTAACCTTGCTCGGCGGACCGGGCGCCGGCCAGCTCTGCAAAATGGTCAACCAGATCTGCATCGCCGGCCTGGTCCAGGGCCTGTCCGAAGCGATCGCCTTTGGTGAGGCTGCCGATCTGGATATGAACCAGGTGCTGCAGGTGATCAGCAAAGGGGCGGCGCAAAGCTGGCAAATGGAAAATCGCGGCAGTACCATGGTCGAAGACAAATTTGACTTTGGTTTTGCGGTGGACTGGATGCGCAAGGATCTGGGGCTGGTCATGGATGAAGCCCGCCGTAATGGCGCGCGCGTGCCCGTAACGGCGCTGGTGGACCAGTTTTACGCCGATGTGCAGAAGATGGGAGGAAATCGCTGGGATACGTCCAGCCTCATCAAGCGGCTGCGCTAGGCGAATCCAGGGCTCGGAAGGGGCAGGCAGATCCTGCCCTGCCCACTGACCGACAACGTGTTCCACCCGCAAGCCGTCTTGCCGCCTCGTTCCACGACAGCCCTGCACGCGGAAACAGGGCGCGCCGCTATGTCTTGTGGCGAGGCAAGCGCAGCATGGCGCAAAGGCCCACCCCGCCCCCCGGCGAGGCATCCCCATCGCTCAGCACGATGGTACCGCGGTTGCGCTCGGCATAAGCCAGCGCAATGGCCAATCCCAGTCCAGAACCGCTGCCCCGCGCGCCTTTTCGCGCCGGACCGCCGCGGTCGAAGCGTACAAACACACTTTCTCTGAATGAAGGGTCCAGGCCCACCCCGTTGTCGCACACGCTGATCCAGGCATAGTCGTCTTCAAGGCCGGACGAGACGGTAATCGTGCTGCCATCGCCTGCGTGATTGATGGCGTTGTGCACCAGATTGGCGACTGCCTCGTGAATTTCGGCGTCGCTGGCCAGCACCCATACACCAGAAGAAATACCGCCGCCGTTATCCCTGCAATCTATCCACCCGAGATCCTGACGCCGCTCGCGCGCCAGCGGGAGATACTGCAACACTACCTCGCGCGCCAGAACGTTGAGATCCAGCCTTGCCTGGGGTGTGACATCTTTGCGGCTGGCGTGTGCGAGCGACAGCAGTTGCTCAGTGAGGCGGGAGGTCTGGCCCAGCTGGCGGATAATGGCCTCGAGGCTTTCGCGAACGCGTCCTATGTCAGGCTCGCGTTTGGCATATTGCGCTTGCGTTCGCATGATGGCCAAGGGAGTGCGCAACTGGTGGGAGGCATCGGCCAGGAACTGCGCCTGCTTGTCGAGCACCTGCCGATACAATTCGATGTGGTGATTGACCGCTCGCACCAGCGGAACAATTTCCCGGGGCACTTGCTCGACATCAAGCGGCGTCAGGTCGTCCACATCGCGGGCCTTGATCTCCCGCCGCAGCTCAACCAGTGGCCGCAGCGCCCACTCCACGCTGAACCACACCAGCAGCACTGCCAGAATCAGCATGCGGCCATCCCGAAACAGCCCTTGCCGCCAAGCGTCCTGTTGCGTGCGCAGGCGCATGTCGACGCTCTCGCCGACCATGATCAACACCTGTTTGTGCAAGCCTTCGTAATACAGGTCTCGCCACAAGGCAACCATGCGAACTTCGTCGTTACGATAAATTGCCGTGTAAAAAACCGGCATGCTTTCGTTGTCGGCCAATGCAGGCGGCCTCGGCAGCCCGCGCATGCCTATCATCGTGCGCCCATTGATCTGCTGCCCTGCAACACCCGCAAGATTGAGCAACGGCGGATCAATCTCCTCTACACGGAAATACTTGCGATTGCCGGCCCGAGATTCCAGCATAACCTGCGCATAAAAGGGCGGGTCGATGCGCAGACTGCCATCGCTATTGAACTCGACGCTGGTCTCGAGCACCTTGGCAGGCTCGAGCAAGGCGCTGTCATAGACCTGCTGCGTAACCTTACTGACGGCCTTGTAGTCGTTCCAGCTGTCGATCAACAGCAAGGCGATGGTGCCTGGTATGAGCAATACCAGCAGCCAGAAGTGCATGCTGCCCCGCGGCTTGCGGGTTAGGCGGACCATGCCTGCGTCGCCAGAACGGAAAGGCATGCGACAGGCATCATGGCGCGATCACGATGAGCCATCGATACCTTCCAGCATATAGCCCAAGCCTCTTACAGTCACGATACGCACATCGCTGCCTGTGAGTTTTTTTCGCAGGCGATGCAATACGACCTCGATGGCATCCAGGCTGGTCTCGCTGTCGTGATCGAAGACGCGGCTGTAGAGCTGGCTTTTCTCGACAGGCGCACCACTACGGGTGATGAGCACGGCAAGCGCTGCCTGTTCCCGAGGCGTCAGATGCAGCAAGGATCCATCAAGCGAAAAGGCGCGGCTTTCGCTGTCGTAGACGAGCGTACCGCAACGCATGTGCAATGTCTTGCGGCTGCGGCTGCGCCTGACAAGCGCCGTCAGCCGGGCTTCGAGTTCCTCCAGGGCAAAGGGCTTGGTGAGAAAGTCGTCCGCCCCCAGATTGAGCCCGCGCACGCGATCCTGCAGCGCGCCTTGCGCCGTCAGGATCAGGACGGGCGTGACGTCGCCGCGATTGCGCATTTCGCGCAACAGCACCAGCCCGTGCTTGTCCGGAAGCCGCAGATCCATGATGACCGCGTCGTATGCGTTTTCGGCCAGCATGTGCTCCGCCGTGGCCGCATCGAACGCGGGCTCTGGCAGAAAGCCGCTTTGCGCAAGCGCGCGCTCAAGCCAGGCGGACATATCCCGCTCGTCTTCAACCAGCAGTACGCGCATGTGGCTTGCCGTTAGTTAACAACGCCCGCTGGTGCTGCACGCGCTGACGCAGATAACGGGACTCGTGACCGCGCCTGAACAGAATGTTGGCCAGCTCGTTCAGCGCGAGGGTGTAGACTTCGCGTTTGAACTCGATCACGACATCCAAGGGCACCCAGTAGGGGCTCCAGCGCCAGGCATCGAACTCGGGGCTGTCGCTGGCCCTGAGGCTGACGTCGGAGTCGCGACCCAGCATCCGCAGCAGAAACCAGATTTGTTTCTGTCCTTTATAGTGGCCACGCGATTCGCGCCGAATAAAATTATTCGGTACGTTATAGCGCAGCCAATCACGCGTCCGGCCTAATATGCGAACATGCTCTGGCAGCAGCCCGACTTCTTCGTGGAGCTCGCGGAACATGGCCTGTACCGGACTTTCCCCGTACTTGATGCCCCCTTGGGGGAATTGCCAAGCGTGCTCACGGATACGTTTACCCCAGAATACCTCGTTCTTTTGATTTACGAGGATAATGCCGACATTAGGACGGTAGCCTTCTCGGTCCAGCATGGGCCACCTCAAGCGAATTCAATACAATTACCACTGATTATACGTATCTGCAGAGATCCTCACCATGCATGCAAGCAAGTATCACATCAACACACTAAAAGAAGCACCCGCAGAAGCCGAAGTCGTGAGCCACCAGCTCATGACGCGGGCCGGAATGATCCGGAAAGCGGCTGGGGGCATATACACCTATATGCCCCTGGGCCTCAGGGTTCTCCACAAGATCGAAGCCATCGTGCGCGAAGAAATGAACCGCGCCGGCGCCATTGAGCTGCTGATGCCAGTGGTGCAGCCTGCCGAGCTCTGGGTGGAGTCCGGTCGCTGGGAACAATACGGCGCCGAACTGTTGCGCATGAAGGACAGGCATCAGCGCGATTTCGTGCTCCAGCCCACATCCGAAGAGTTGATCACGGACATCGCGCGCAACGAAATCCACAGTTGGCGCCAGTTGCCGCTGAATTTTTATCATATCCAGACCAAGTTCCGCGATGAACGCCGCCCTCGCTTCGGGCTGATGCGCGGACGCGAGTTCACCATGAAGGACGCTTATTCCTTCGACCGCGACGAAGCCTCTGCGCAGGCCAGCTACGACGCCATGTACGATGCCTATATGCGCATTTTCACGCGCCTGGGCCTGGAATTCCGAGCCGTGGCCGCGGATACGGGCGCCATAGGCGGCTCACGCAGCCATGAGTTTCAGGTGATTGCAGATACCGGAGAAGATCTGATTGTCTACAATCCGGACTCTGCCTATGCGGCGAACATCGAGCTTGCCGAAGCGCCTTGCCTGCTGAACGAGCGCGCGGCACCGGCAGGGGCGCTGGTCAAAGCGGCGACGCCCGACGCGCCCAAGTGCGAACTGGTTGCGGCGCAACTCGAGCGCCCGCTGTCCGACACGGTTAAGTCTATCGTGCTGGCCACCGAGAACGCGGATGCGCCGGGATCAGCGACGATCTGGCTGCTCCTGCTGCGGGGCGACCATGAACTCAATGAAATCAAGGCCAGCAAGATTCCAGGGCTGGACGCCGGCTTCCGGTTTGCCACCGAAGCCGAAATCCTCGATACCTTCGGCTGCGTGCCGGGCTATCTCGGCCCCGTCAATCCTGTGCGCCCGATCACTATCGTCGCGGACCGTACCGTAGCCCACATGAGTGATTTCATCTGTGGCGCAAACGAGGAAGGTTTCCACTACACGGGCGTGAACTGGGGAAGAGATCTGCCTGAACCCGTCGTTGCAGACCTTCGCAACGTCGTGGCGGGCGACCCGGATCCTCAGGGTGGCCATTTGGCCATACAACGCGGTATCGAGGTCGGGCACGTGTTTTTCCTGGGCGACAAGTACTCCAAGGCCTTGAACGCCACCTTTCTGGAAACGGACGGCAAACCCGCCGTGATGCAAATGGGCTGCTACGGCATCGGCATCAGCCGCATCGCCGCAGCCGCCATCGAGCAGAACCACGACGCAAAGGGCATCATCTGGCCACGCGCCATCGCACCCTATGAAATTGTCATCTGTCCCATGGGCTGGCATAAAAGTGAAACGGTTCGCAACACGGCCGAAAGCCTGTACAAAGCATTGTCGGAAAAAGGCGTGGATGTCATGCTTGACGATCGCGACACCCGGCCTGGCATCATGTTCGCCGACTGGGAGTTGATTGGGGTACCGCTGCGCATTACCGTCGGCGACCGGGGGCTCAAGGATGGCGTGGTTGAGATCCAGACGCGGCGCCAGGACGAGGCAGCCAGGGTCGCTGTAGAATCAGCAGCCCAGTACGCGCTGGAACAACTAGAATTGCTGTAGTCGTCCGGTAGCCCGGCCGGGCTGGGCGCTGGCCGGGCTACTGTCACACCACTTAACGAAACTCATGTCGACAGATACACGGGCGATGCCTTTCCAGATGGATATTCGCGTATATTACGAGGACACCGATGCCGGTGGCGTCGTCTACTACGCCAATTACCTGAAGTTCTTTGAACGCGCCAGGACAGAATGGCTACGCCAGCTTGGTATCAATCAATCGGAACTTGCCGCAAGGGAACATCGTATATTTGTTGTCAAGGATGTTGAATTACACTATCGCAAGCCGGCAAGGCTCGACGACCTGCTTGCCCTGCGCAGCGCAGTTACCCGTGTTGGCCCCGCTTCGATACGCTTCAGGCAATCCGCCATGTGCGGTGGGGAACTGTTGTGCGAAAGCAATATCCAAGTCTGTTGCGTCGACGTCGATACGCTGCGGCCAACCCCTTTCTCTACTGAATTAAGAACCCTACTGGAAAAGGCCAAGAATTAACCATGCAAGCTTCTAGCGACCTTTCGTTGCTTACCCTGGTCACCCATGCCAGCGTACCGGTTCAGCTCGTCATGCTGCTATTGCTGGGCATTTCCGTGCTGTCCTGGACCTACATTTTCAGCAAGTATACGGCGCTCAAGCGCGCAAACGACCAGACACGCCGCTTCGAAGACGACTTCTGGGCGGGCGGCGATCTCACCGTGCTGCAACAGGCCGTGGCGTCGCGCCGCGCAGAGCACGGTGCGCTGGCCCGTATCTTCGATGCCGGCATGACAGAATTCATCAAGGCGCGCCGCGGCGCCGCCAGCAACGATGCCATACTGGACGGTCCCCGCCGGGCCATGCGCGCGGCTTACCAGCGCGAAATGGACGGCCTGGAATCCCATCTGAACTTCCTGGCATCCGCAGGCTCAGTCAGCCCGTACATAGGCTTGCTGGGTACTGTTTGGGGGATCATGCATGCCTTTATCGGGCTGTCTTCCATGCAGCAGGCAACCCTGGCCGCCGTGGCGCCCGGTATTGCAGAGGCGCTGATCGCAACCGCCATTGGCCTTTTCGCGGCCATCCCTGCCGTGATCGCCTATAACCGATACACCAACGAAATCGACAGGCTGTCGCTGCGGTTCGACAGCTTTGTCGACGAATTCCTCAATATTCTCCAACGGCAGGTGCGCTGATGCCATCCGTTCGCGGCACGTCAGGCCGCTCCCGCCGCCTGAAAAATGATATCAACGTCGTTCCCTACATCGACGTTATGCTGGTGCTGCTGGTCATTTTCATGGTCACAGCCCCGATGATCACACCTGGTCTCATCGAGCTGCCGACCGTCGGCCAGGCCTCCGAAGTCCAGAGCAAACCCGTGGAAGTCCAGCTGGACAAGGAT
The DNA here is from genome assembly GCF_004153455.1 of Allopusillimonas ginsengisoli. GTDB lineage: Bacteria > Pseudomonadota > Gammaproteobacteria > Burkholderiales > Burkholderiaceae_B > Allopusillimonas > Allopusillimonas ginsengisoli. Next base: position 18,416 of record NZ_SDQE01000004.1, read on the forward strand.
GGCATTACGTCCATACGCGTTCGCGATGCCGGCGCCGACTTCCAGCAGATCAACAGCGAGAATCTGGTCGCCGAGGTTCAGTCGCTTATTACGGCTGATACACCCGTGGTAATCTCGGCCGACGGCCGTGTGCCCTATGAAACCGTCATGAAGGTCATGGACGAACTGCGCAGCGCCGGCGTCAGCAGGCTGGGGCTGCTGGTCGATCAGAAGTCGGCCCCCAATGCCCAGCAATGAAGCCGAAACATAACCGCAACGTCAAGAAACGCATACGCACACCCGAGCAGCGCGACGATCGTCGCGGCCTCGGGTTTGCCGTCGGTATACATGCCGCCCTGATTTTGCTGATGCTGGCAGGGCTGGTTTCGTCCCCCAAGACACCCAACCCGGTGCAGGTCGAGCTATGGGCAGAAGGCACCACGCGAACCGCGGCTGAGCCAGAAACCCAGCCAGAACCCGATGTGGTCGAAGAGCCTACGCCCCCGGAGCCGGAACCCGAGGTAGAGCCGGAGCCCGAGCCGGAACCTCAACCCCAGGCAACCCCGCCTCAGCCCCAAGAGCCGCCCACGCCTCCTGCGGAGCCCCAGACGCAGCCTGCGCCGCCTCCCGAGCCCGAGGTCGATCCCGACATCGCGCTCGAAGAAGCACGCAAGAAACGCGAAAAGCAAGAAGAGGAAGAGCGCAAGGCTGCCCAATTGGCTGCCGAACAACAGGCCAAGGAAGAGGCTGAACGCAAAGCCGCCGAGAAGGCTGCGGCGGAAAAAGCGGCGGCAGAGAAAGCCGAGGCCGAGCGAAAAGCCGAAGAGGCAGCGCAGAAAAAGGCCGAGGCCGAAGAAAAAGCACGCCAGGAAAAGGAAGCTGCGGCGCTGGCTGCGGCCAAAGCCGCCGCGGAAAAGGCCGAGGCTGAAGAAAAAGCCAAGGAAGAAGCCGCCAAAAAAGCCGCGGCAGAGAAAGCCGCCGCTGAAAAGGCTGCGGCGGAAAAAGCGGCGGCAGAGAAAAAGGCCAAGGAAGAGGCGGCCAAGAAGGCTGCCGCAGAAAAAGCCGAGGCTGAAAAGAAAGCCAAGGAAGAAGCCGCCAAAAAGGCAGCGGCAAAAGCCGCGGCCGAGAAAAAGGCCAAAGAAGAAGCCGCCAAGAAGGCTGCTGCAGAGAAAGCGGCGGCTGCCAAGCGGGAAGCACTGCGCCAAGCCATGCGCAGCGACGCCTTGGGCGCGGCGGGCATTGCGGGCGGCACCGCGGATCGCAACCAGGCCGGCGGCGGTGGTGGCGATGGCGGCTATGCCGCAAAGGTCAGGGCATGTGTGCGTCCTGGCGTTATCTACAACGTCCCGCCGCGCCGTTCCGCCAACCCCACGGTAAAATATCAGGTACAACTGAACTCGGACGGCACCGTAAAGAATGTAAGCATCAGGCGTTCCTCGGGTATTCCCGGCTTTGACGATGCCGTGAGGAAAGGCCTCCAGGCCTGCTCGCCCTTCCCCAAACCGCCGTCAGGCAAGTATCCTTCGGAAATCGAGGGCGACTATCGGATGTACGATTAAGGAGATACCAGTTATGGCAGTTGTCACTTCACTAAAACGCGCCCCCATGCGCAACTGGAAGGCAATCGCCTGCGGGTTGCTGATGGCTGCGACCGGGCTGCTTGCGGGCCGCAGCGCGCAGGCGCAGTTACGGGTAGACATCTCCGGCGTCGGAGCCACCCAATACCCCATCGCCATCGCTGACTTCGCCGGCGATGCGCACGGACAAGCGATTGCCGAAGTCATTCGGGCTGACCTGACCCGCTCCGGGCAGTTCAAGCTCATCAACGCAACAGGCGCCAATCTGGACGTCAACAGCAGCATCGCCTTTGACGACTGGCGCAACCGGGGCGCCGATTACCTCGCCTACGGCTCGATTACACAGTCCGGGGGCCAGTACAACGTCAACTACCGGCTGGTGGATTCCGTCCGGCGCACTCAGATGGATGGCGTCGCCTTCTCGGGCACCGAAAAGGAGCTCCGACGCATTTCGCATCAAATCGCAGACCGCATCTATGAAAAAATCACTGGCGTAAGGGGTGTTTTTTCAACCCGTATCGCGTATGTGTTGCAGACCGGCAACACTTATGAGTTACAAATTGCTGACGCTGACGGCCAGAATCCACAGGTGATGTTGCGTTCAAAACAGTCGATCATCTCGCCTGCATGGTCCCCCGACGGCACGCGTCTTGCCTACGTCAGCTTCGAGCTGGGCAAGCCTGTGGTCTATGTCCAAACCCTTGCCTCAGGCCAGCGGGTGCCGCTTGCGAACTTCAAAGGCAACAACAGCGCGCCTGCGTGGGCACCCAATGGTCAGCAACTGGCGCTGGTGCTGTCGCGCGACGGTATCTCCCAAATCTATACCATAGGGGCGGATGGGTCCGGGCTGCGTCGCATCATGCGCTCTCCCCTGATCGATACCGAGCCGCAATTTACGGCCGACGGCGGCTCTTTGATCTTCACCAGCGATCGTGGCGGCAACCCCCAGATATATAAAGTTGCTGTCGGTGGCGGCGATGCACAGCGCCTGACCTTTAACGGGAGTTACAATATCTCACCCGCCCTATCGCCAGATGGAAACAAGCTGGTGTACGTTACAAGAAGAGATGGTGCATTCCGTATTGCATTACAGGACATGGGGGCAGGCTCTGAACAACTGCTTACTGCCGGTCCCGATGACGAGTCGCCCAGTTTTGCGCCTAACGGAATGCAAATCCTCTATAGTTCCGTACAAGGCGGTCGTAGTGTATTGGCCGTCACTTCTGTAGATGGTCGAGTGCGCCAAACGCTTTCGGCTCTCAATGGCAAGGTACGTGAACCGACGTGGGGACCATTTACAAATTAGTTTTCGTGTGACTCTTTCTCAAAGGAACCTTAATGAGCTCGCGCATCGCAAAATCACTTACCGTAGTCGCTTTCGCAGCCTCGCTGGCTGCCTGCAGCTCGGTACCCCTGGACGAATCGGCCAATGGGTCCGGTACCGCTGGCACGGGTGGTGGATCCGCCTCCACTGGCCAGGTCATGGATCCATTCAATCCGCAAAGCCCGCTGGCACAGCAACGCTCTGTTTACTTCGAGTTCGATAGCTACACTGTGCCTGAACAATACCGCAGCCTGGTGGAAATGCACTCGTCCTACCTGACTAGCCACGCACAACAGAAAATCCGCATCGAAGGCAATGCGGATGCCCGTGGCGGCGCCGAGTACAACCTTGCTCTGGGCCAGCGCCGTTCCGATGCGGTCTCCCGCATGATGACGCTGCTGGGTGTCAACAGCAACCAGATCGAAGCCATCAGCTTCGGTAAGGAACGTCCTCGCGCAACGGGTAACACCGAAGCCGACTATGCTGAAAACCGTCGTGCGGATATCGTCTATCAGCGATAATATCCACTAAGGGATACAGCTACGCCGTGGCGGCTCCCCGCCGCGGCTTTTTTATTTGACGGGACCGAAAATGAGCGTTTACTCTCTGTCGCTACGTACCAAGGTACTCAGCGCTGCCCTCTCGCTATCCGCCTTGATTGCGTCGCCTGCCCATGCGTTTGCCGATGATGAGGCGCGCCGCGCCATTCTGGACATGCGCGAACAGATCAAGCAGCTTACCGACCAAAGCCGCCGCGTGCGCCTGCAACAGGCCGACCAGATCGAAATGCTGCAGCAGGAAGTGGCCAAAATGCGAGGGCAGCTGGAACAGCTCAATTGGCAACAGAGCCTGCAGCAGCGCGCCGGCCAGGATCAATCGGCTGTCAAACAGGTTGCCGATCCCCAGGAACAGGCGGCATTCGAAGGTCCGATGGACCTGTTTCGCAACGGCAAGTACAAAGAAGCCGTGTCCAGCTTCGAACAGTTTCTGCAGTCTTACCCCGACAGCCAGCTCGGTCCTGAAGCACGCTTTTATCAAGGCAGCAGCCGCTACGCGAGCAAAGACTTCAAAGGCTCCATACAAGGTTTGCAGCAAATGGTTCGCGACTCGCCCGACGACCCTCGCGCGCCCGACGCCCTCCTGGTCATCGCAGCCAGCCAGATCGAACTTAACGATATGGCGGGCGCACAGGCCAGCCTGCAGCGCATCGTCAAGCAGTATCCGGATACCTCCGCCGCCGAAACCGCAAAAAGCCGCCTGCAACTGTTGCAGTAATGGAGTTTCCGCCCACCGATTACGCCTGTGCGCTTGAGGACCACACGGTTCATTACGCCCAGGCGGGCGCCGGCGATATGCTGGTCTTCATTCACGGCTCCCTGTGCGATTATCGCTATTGGCGCTGGCAATTGCCGGCGCTCAGTGCGCAGTGGCATGTGGTTGCCCCCAGCCTGCGTGGGTATTGGCCGCAGGCTTCACAGCAGGCAGACCCTCGGTTCAGTGTTGCGCGGCACGCACAGGACATGGCCGCCTTCATCCAGAACTTGGGAAACGGGCGCCCCGCGCACATACTGGGCCATTCGCGTGGCGCTCAGGTGGCGCTGGAACTGGCCTTGCAGGCCCCAGCATTGGTTCGCACACTGACGCTGGCAGACCCTGGTTTTCGTCTTGAAGGCGAACCCGCCGCGCCCGCGTTTCATGGCGACATGGCAACCCTCCTCCGGCAGGGGAACATCGAAGCGGCCGTATCGGGCTTTGTCGACAAGGCGAACGGCGCTGGCACCTGGCGACAAATGACCAGTTGGTTCAAAACCATGGTGAAAGACAATAGCCGCACCCTGCTGTCGCAGGCGCAGGAGCCTCATCCCGCTGTAAACATGGATCAGGTGCAGGCCCTCGATGCGCCGTTATTGCTGATCGGCGGCGCTCACAGCCCTGAACGTTATGCGAGCCGCCTGAGGGCGTTGCAGGATGCGCTTCCGCAGGCGACTCGCGTCACGATACCGATGGCGGCGCACGGCATGAATCTTGCCAATCCGCGCGCCTTTAATCAAACCGTGACAGACTTCCTGATCAATGCGGGATAAGACGGTCAGCGCACCAGTGTGTTGGCCGGTTTGACCTCGCACTGGGCACTGGCTTTCTTGCCATTGTCAAAGAGAAAATCCAGCGTCACCTGGCTGCCGATGGCAGGCGCCTTGGCTGCCTGTTCCAGCATGGCGTGATAGCCGCCAGGCTTGAACGCCAACGTGCCGCCCGACGCAATTGTGATGTCCTCGGCTTCTGACATTCTGCTCATGCCTTCATGTTGTGTGGTCTGATGCAGCATGACCATGCCATAAGCAGGCGAGGCGGCCCCTATGAGTTTGATTGCGTCCTGGCCCTTGTTGTGCACAACAAAATAACCGCCCGAGGGGGCGGGGGCCGGTATGGAACGTATCCAGCATTCCGTTACGGCGATCGTGTCCGAGACCTTGGCGCTGTCCCAATCAAGGGCCTGGTGCTGAGGCATGTGATGACCGCCGGGCATGTCATGTCCGGCGGCGGGTTGATCGGCGCTGGCATGCGCTGCGCCGCCATGACCCGCGTGTGCATCGTTTTTTGCATGGCCATCGCCCGATGCGAACGCGATCGTGGTCAACGACGCGCCGCTCAGCGCCAATATGCCTGCTAGCATAAGCTTCTTCATGATGAACCTCTTGTTCGATATATGGATTGGTAATGCTCGAATGCTCAGTGTCTGGCAAGACTCGACCAGGACGGAGGCGCTCTCGAACCAACAGGAGGGCCGTGGATCATGGGTTCGCTGCCTGCATCCACCACGCGCCGCGGCAGCCAACTGCTGTAACCTAAAACAAGAATGAGGCCCAGGACGGCAAACAACAAGAATGCCTGGCTTGAGACGCTGCCGAACGCGCAGTGCAGCATCACCGGTTCGGCATGATCATCCTGACCCTGAAAGCCCAGTGTAGTGACGACCGGCAATGGCAGGCCCGACACACAGAGTGTCATGCCTCCCAGGCCCGCCATGTTCGAATCAGCCCCCTGTGAAGGCATATAGCCTGCAGGAATCACGGCACGCAAAAGAAACGCGCACAAGAGGGCCAGCACAGCGATCGTGTGCTGTTTTCGCGAAAGAAGGGAGCCCATGTGCCTGCTCATTGAGTCGAAGTGTACTATGTCAGCATCCAGTCTCTTTTGCGCTTCATCATGAATACAACCAGCACTGCCATGACTCCCGCCATCAGTGTGGATGGCTTTCAGCAATTGCTGCAGTCTCATCATCCTTTCGCATCGATTCTCGCGATCGACATTCTGGACATCGGACACGGCACCGCCACGCTCAGGCTGCCGGACCGCAGCGAGCATCAGCGCCTGGGCGGCATGATCGCCGGCCCCATGCTCATGGGTCTGGCCGACCTCGCGCTTTATGCCGCGATCGTGGGTGCAACCGGCAATGAGCACGCCGTTACGGCCAGCCTGACCATGAATTTTCTGCGTAAGACGCCGTCCGGCGGGGTGCTGGCCCATGCCAAGATACTCAAAACCGGCCGGCTCGCCGCCGGCGAGGTGTTATTGGTGCCCGCCACGGGTGGAGACCCTGTCGCACAAGCTATTAGCACCTGGGCGCTCCCCACAGCAAAGCAGGCGTAACCACTCCCGGCCATGGCTGGACAGACTCAAGTCAGTACAACACAATAATACTTCCCGTACGCACTAAGGAATCGTCATGCAATATCGCCGCCTGGGCAATAGCAATCTGCGCGTCTCGGCTTTGTGCCTGGGCACCATGATGTTCAGCGACCAAACCCCTCTTGATGTCGCCCGCGACATGGTTGCCTCTGCCCGCGAACATGGATTGAATTTCATCGACACAGCGGATGTCTACAGCACGGGCGGCTCCGAAGAAATGGTCGGCCAGGTGCTGGGCGACCAGCGCAACGAATGGATATTGGCAACCAAACTGGGCAACCGCATGAGCGATCGGCCCAATCATTCCCATTATTCGCGTCACTGGATCATGCAAGCGGTCGACGACAGCCTGCGCCGCCTGGGCACCTCTCATATTGATATCCTGTATCTGCATCGCGATTTCAGCGACGAAAACCTGGATGAGGCGGTCCGCGCCCTGGGCGACCTGATCAGCGCGGGCAAGATACGTGCTTTTGGGCTGTCCAACTTCCGTGGCTGGCGCATCGCCGAAATCATCCGGCTCTGCCAGCTTGCCACCGTGCCGCAGCCTATTGTTTGCCAACCCTATTACAACCTGCTCAATCGCGGGCCAGAAGTCGAAATCCTGCCTGCCTGTGGGCATTACGGGCTTGGCGTCGTGCCATATAGCCCGATCGCTCGGGGTGTATTGACCGGCAAGTATCCGCCTGGGCGGCAACCTCCCGGCGATACCCGGGCCGGACGCGGCGACCGGCGTATTCTGCAGACGGAGTTTCGCGAAGAGTCCTTGCAGATCGCGCAAACGCTGCAACAGTATTGCGAAGAACGAGACATCAAACTAGGCCACTTCGCCACGGCCTGGGTGCTGGCCAACAAGCATGTAAGCGCCGTGATTGCAGGCCCGCGTACTCTGGCCCAACTGGAAGACTACTATCCTGCGCTCGAGGTGCAAATCTCAACCGAAGACGAGTCACTGGTAGACAGCCTGGTCCCTCCCGGACATGCTTCCACCCACGGCTACATTGACCCCAACTATCCTTTTCATGGGCGCTAACAATAGCAGCCTGTCCTGATCAACCGGCGCCGGGCGGCCATAACACGTCTCATGATCCCCGCCGCCAACAACAAAGGCCAGCGACACAGGACGCTGGCCTTTGTTGTTGCGCTGGACGGTCTGGACAGCAGCCATCCTGTGGCGCTGGCTTATTTGGTGGGCAGGCTGCCCGCCACGCCTTGCACGTAATAATTCATTTTGTTCAATCCGGCGTCATCCAACACGCCGGATTCAAGCACAACCTTGCCGGTGTTGTCGTGGATGGGCGCCGCAAAGGGCGCCAGGGTACCGGCGATGATTTCGGCTTCCTTTTCTTTGACGAGCTTGAGCACGTCTTCAGGCAATGCTGCATTGAAACCTTCGATCGCCGCCATGTCTGACTTCAGGCCGCCCCAGGTTTGATCGGACTTCCAGCTGCCGTCCAGGACGTCCTGTGCCTCTTTGGTAAAGTACTTGCCCCAATGGTGCGTCACCGCAGCCAACTGCGCATGCGGCCCGAACTTGCTCATGTCCGAGTGGTAGGCAATGGCGTATTTGCCTTTTTCTTCCGCAGCCTGGACGGTGGCCGTGGAATCGGTGTGGTGCGTGACGATATCGGCGCCCTGCCCCATGAGCGCCAATGCGGCGTCACGTTCCTTGCCTGGATCAAACCAGCTGTTGACCCAGATGACCCTGATCTCTGCCTTGGGATTGACACTGCGCATGCCGCGTGTGAATGCGTTGATGCCTTGCAGCACTTCAGGGATAGGGTAGGCTCCTACATAGCCTGCGATATTGGACTTGGTCATCTTGCCGGCAATGATGCCAGCGAGATAACGCGCTTCGTAGAAGCGGGCATTGGTGGTGGCGACGTTAGGCGCTGTCTTGTACCCCGTGGAATGCACGAACTTGACGTCTGGAAACTGCTTGGCCACCTTGATGGTGGGGTTCATGTAGCCGAAAGAGGTTGTGAAGATCAGCTTGTTTCCCTGTTGCGCCAGGTCGCGAATTACGCGCTCGGCGTCTGCGCCTTCCGGCACATCTTCAACGTATTGTGTTTTGACCTTGTCGCCCAGCGCCTTTTCCATTTCGAGACGGCCCAGATCCTGTTGCCAGGTCCAGCCTGCGTCGCCAATGGGGCTGACATACACAAAGCCAATTTTAAGCGGCTCATCGGCCATTGCGGTGAACGAGCAAGCCATGGCCGGTGCCAGCACCATCCATTGCAACGCTTTGCGGAGCAGTTTTGCAGACATGTGAATTCCTCAGGTATGGGGATTGAAGTTCTTGCCGAGGGATGCAGGCATGTTCAGCCTTATCCATATGGCGTTACGAGAAATAAGCACCAGCACCAGTATCGTTGCAAGATAAGGTAGCATGGAAAGCAACTGCGAGGCGATGGGTACGCCCAGCGCCTGCATGTGGAAAGTAAGTATCGTGATCCCGCCAAAAAGATAGGCGCCGATCAGCACGCGCGCGGGCCGCCAGGTGGCGAAGGTGGTCAATGCCAGCGCGATCCACCCGCGCCCGGCCACCATGTTCTCGACCCACATCGGCGTATAGACCAGCGACATGAACGCCCCGGCCAACCCACAGCAGGCGCCGCCGAACAGCAGCGCGCCAAGGCGTATGCGCCTGACGTTGTAGCCCAGGGCATGCGCGGATGCCGGCGACTCGCCGACAGCGCGAAGCACCAGACCGGCGCGCGTGCGATGAAGAAACCAGGCAATGGACGCGCACAACAGCAAGGACAAATACACCATGGGATGATGCCGGAACAGCGCGGCCCCCACGAATGGCAGGTCTTTCAGGACGGGAATACCGAACGCGTGCACCTGCAGCGTTGCGCCAACATAGGACAGACCCATGTACGCCGATGCCCCCACACCGAACAGCGACAGCGCCAAACCTGTGGCAACCTGGTTGGCGCCCAGCCACACTGTGAGCCAGGCGAAAAAACCGGCCATCGCCATCCCGGCCAGCGCGCCCGCCGCAAAGCCCAGGGCCGGGCTGCCCGAATCCAGCGCAACCGCAAATCCAGATACCGCGGCAACCAGCATGATGCCTTCGGAACCCAGGTTGATGACACCGGACTTCTCATTGATCAACAAGCCCAGCGCGGCCAGCATCAACGGCGTGCCTGCGATAATGGACGATGCGATCAGAGGGGCAAGCGCATCCATTATTTTCTCCAGCGCACGCGGTTGTGAATGAGCACGTCGCAAGCCAGCAAGGCGAACAGCAATATGCCCTGAAAGATGCCGGTGATGGCGCTGGGCATGCCGAGACGGCTCTGGGACAGCTCTCCGCCAATATAGAGCAAGGCCATGATGAAGCTGGAAAACACAACGCCCAACGGATGCAGCCTGCCAACAAAGGCGACAATAATGGCCGCAAACCCGTAGCCCGGTGAGATGGATGGCGTCAATTGCCCAATGGGGCCGATAATCTCGCAGGCGCCGGCCAGGCCAGCCAAGCCGCCGGATACCAGCATGGCCAGCCAAAGTGACGCGCGCGATGAGAATCCGGCATAGCGCGCCGCCAGTGGCGCCATGCCGCCTACCTGCAGCCTGAAGCCGGAAAAGCTTCGGGACAGGTACAGCCATCCTGCCAGCGCAGCCGCCAGCGCGATCAGAATACCCGGATGCAAACGCGTGCCCGGCAGAATGGACGGGAACAAAAAGCCATCCGAGAACAGACGCGATTGGGGGAATCCAAAGCCGTCCGGGTCCATGAGCACGCCGTGCACCAGGTAGCTCAGCAGTAACTGCGCCACATACACCAGCATCAGAGAAACAAGAATTTCGTTCGCGTGAAAACGATCCCGCAACCATGCTGTAATCGCGGCCCAAAACATGCCTCCTGCGATACCCGCTAGCAGTGCCAGCGTCATGAGCCAGAAGCCACCATTGGTGTCATTGTCGAAATAAAGAATCAGTGCGCCAGCGGCGATGGCCCCCACGACGAACTGACCTTCGGCGCCGATATTGAACACGTTGGCGCGAAAGCATAAGGCCAGCCCGACAGAGATCATCAACAGCGGTGCCATTTTCACACCGACTTCGGACCAGCCATGCAGACTGCTCAACGGCTGCAGAAAAAACACCGCAAGACTGGCCAGAGGGTCTTTGCCTACCGCCAAAAACAGCACGAAACCGCAGACCAGCGTCAGCAGCACCGCAAAAACGGGCGAAAGCCAGGCCATCCAGGGCGAAGGCGCCGCGCGCGGCTCAAGCCTGAGCATACGCCTGTCCTCCCGTGCCGGCTGCTTCTTGCGGCCAAAGCCCGCTCATCCATTGACCTATCTGATCCCGGGTCGCTTCAGCCCGCGAGACTGAAGGCGATACCTTGCCTTTGGCGATCACGACAAGACGGTCTGAGATCTCGAACAATTCGTCCAGCTCTTCGGAGATGACCAGCAAGGCACAACCCGAATCGCGCAATGCCAGCAGTTCGGCGCGTATGCGCGCGGCAGCGCTGACATCCACACCCCAGGTGGGTTGCGCCACCAGCAATAGACGGGGCTTGCGGGTGATCTCGCGGCCAATGATGTATTTCTGCAGATTGCCGCCGGAAAGGCTGGCCGCCGCCGCCATCGGCCCGGACGCCCGGACACCGAAGCGGGCAATGATGTCGCCCGCCAGGGCAAGAAGCGCTTTGCGTCGTACCATCCCGTGGCGCACCGTGGCGCCGCCCTGGTGCGACAGCAGAATATTCTGGGCCAACGAGAGTTCCGGCACGGCACCGCGCCCCAACCGCTCTTCGGGCACAATGCCAATGCCCCGCGCACGCCGCCATGCTGTAGACCGCCGCCCTATCGGGAGCGTATCCAGCAAAATGGCGTCGTTCCGCGCGCGCGTATCTTCGCCGGACAGCACAGCCAGCAATTCTTGCTGGCCGTTGCCGGAAACCCCGGCCACGCCCAATATCTCTCCCGCCCTCACGTCGAAATGAATATGATTGAGCTCTGTGGCATAAGGATGCGCCCGAGGCAGGCTGAGGTTGCGCACCGTCAGTATCGCTTTGCCGGGCTGCTGGTCCCGGTGTTGGAGCGCGGGCGGTTCAGCGCCTGTCATCATGCGAGACAGGCTGGCAGCACTTTCATTGCGCGGATCGCATACGCCCGAGACCTTGCCGGCGCGCATGACGGTACAGGTTTGACAGAGCGCGCGGATTTCATCGAGTTTGTGGCTGATGTACAAAATACTGCAACCCTCTGCGGCGAGCTGGCGCAGGGTATCGAACAGACGCTGCACCGCCTGCGGCGTGAGCACCGACGTTGGCTCATCCAGAATCAGCAACTGAGGCTTGCCCAGCAGGGCTCGCACAATCTCGACACGTTGCCGTTCGCCCACCGACAAGGTGTGAACATGACGCTGCGGCTCGAGATCCAGCCCATACTGATGGGCAGTCTCCGTGATGCGGCGCGCAAGCTCGTCCAGGCGTGTGCCGCCGGGCAGGCCCAAGGCGATATTCTCGGCGACCGTCAGCGTATCGAACAGGGAAAAGTGCTGGAACACCATGCCTATGCCCAGCTCTCTCGCGGCGGATGGGCTCGCGATGAGGGTTTCCTGGCCATTCCAGTACAGGCGGCCCATGTCAGGCCTTACCACGCCATAAATGATTTTCATCAGCGTGGATTTGCCTGCGCCGTTCTCGCCCAACACGGCGTGAATTTCGCCGGGCAATACCGTCAGATCGACAGCGTCGTTGGCAACGACGGCCGGATACTGCTTGGTGATCTGCTGCAGCGCGAGGCGAGGGCTCATGCCGGACGTATGCTCATGTTGGTATTGTTATGCGTGGTTGCCGCCCATGACGGCGCGGCGCCTGTGGGCCCAGGAAAATTCTAGCCTCAAACCGCGGCACGGCAAGGCGGGGATTACCCCGATGCCGCGTTCCGCGTCAGCGCTGTTGGAGCGCTTTTTCGATTTTTTTGTCTGTCTTGTATTGGCTGAGCGCATAGACCGCCCAGATGGCAGCCGGCACCCAACCTATCAGCGTGAGTTGCAGAGCCAGGCAGATAATGCCGGCGATGGGGCGTCCGATGGTGAAAAAGGCCAGCCAAGGCAGCAGCAGAGCAATGAGCAGTCTCATAATGTGTCAACGAGCACGTTCAGTATGGAAAGACCGCTATTCTAACCGCTACCGCCGGAGAAATAATGGCCGCTGCTGGACGCTGGCCCGATCTGGTCACCGCACGCATCGCCGTCAAGGCTCAGGGCTTAGCCTGGGACGACGGCCAGCTTTCACGTTCTTTTCGCTCTTTCTCCTGTTGCTGCTCGCGCGCCGACTTATCGTTGGCCTGCGCACCGCCCTTGCCCTCCGTTTTCGCGGGCGATGCGCGCAGGGACTGGCAACCCGTTTCGTCGTTGGAACCGACATTAAGCAGCGGCAACAGGGCGGCAAAAGGCGTGGCTACGATGCCCAGCGCTACCGCGGCGCCCGCCCGTACCGCCAAGGGGCCTTTTTCGACCCCCACATCAGGATTGGCCAGGGTGCCCTTGGCATAGAGCGGCGATCGCAGCGTAAAAATACGCACTGTCTTGTTTTCGGGGCGTACCTCCAGGTTGATGGTTTCATTGCGCAGATTGATCTGGCCCGACATATCGACAGTAGTGTCGTCTGTCTCCAGCCTGAATGTCCGCACGGTGGCAATACCATTCTTGACGCCGAAATCGCTGGCCATGCAGTTGAGCACGATTTGCTCATCGCCAAACAACTTGAGCATGATCATGTTGGCAACATTGAGTCCAGCCGCCTCCAGCAGAAAATGACTGATCGTGCCGCGGCTGACAACCGCCGAGAGCTGCCCATCCGCCGTACCCAGCATTTGAGCGATGGATTCACCGTGTCCGGCGAGCTGTGCGTCCCCATGCAGTTCACCAAAACTGGCATTCATGGACTCCGCCCCCGGAAAGAGCTTTTTAAGCTGGAGATGCCGTGCTTCTGTCTTCAGCTTCGCGGTGATCTGCTTGCCGCTGCCGTCCAGAGTGATCACATTGGCCATCGTTCCGCCGGCCACACCAAAGTTCAACGGTGTGAACGTCAACACTTTGTTCTCGAGCTTGACCTGCGCGTCGATATTATCGAGAGGAAGATCCTTGTCGCGGATGATTTTTTCGCCCTTGAAATGGATTTGAGCATCCATGGCGCCCCAGGCATCCGTATTGATCGGCGACACGGGCAGCACCCTGCCTTTTGGCTGAGCTTTACCTTCCTTGCTGGCCGCGTCGGATTTCACATCGCTCGTATCCGCGCCGATGAGCGGCCCCAAGTCCTTGAAGGTGAGCAGATGCGAGGTGAGACTGCCGGTGAGCTTAGGACGCGGTTTGCTGCGCCTGAACTCGATCGAGCCCTCCAGATCGCTCTCGCCCACGCGTCCTTTGAAGTTCTGGTAACGCCATACATCCACATCGCCTTCGAGCGCCGCACTGAGCCGGCCTTCGGTGGCGTAGGGCGGCGTCACGGGCAATGCCACGCCTATGAGCGGCAGGAGATCAGACATGCTGTCGCCGGAAAGCTTCATGTTTACGTCCAGCGCAGCCAGACTCTGCGGACGTGTGACCGAGCCTTCCAGTTCGACCGAGGTTTTGCCTATGCCCAGCGTGCCCTGCAGCGGAAAGGGTTTGCTTCCTTCACGCAAGGAAAGAATACCGCCCATACGCCCCTGCCCGTCAACATCGGCCTCGTTGTAGGTGCCAGAGGCTTTCCAGCCGATGCCATACTCCGGAGACGGCGCATCCTGCGCTGGTGGCGCGCTGCGCTGCCCTGCGGCAGAAGAATTCTCTCCGGCCGGGCTGTCTGCCTTCGTTGCGGCCTTGCCTGTTGTGGTTGCAGCGCTATCGCCGGCACGATCTCTCAGGGTATCCAGCTGTGTCGTGACGTCCAGCTTACTGGCCGCATCCACCACCTGGGCTTTGACGCTGTTCAGGGTCAACTGTTGCAGATCGAATGTCCAGTCCGAAGGCGGTGTCTGTTGTTCATCGGCGCGCTCGAATGTCCAATTGGCGTCACCCTTCTGGTTGCGCTCAAGGAAAATATCGGCCTTGTCGATATCCAGTTCAGCGAGCTGGACGGTATGCCCCAACAGCGCCACTGGATTGATGACGGCGGACAGCCGCGACACCTGGGCCATGTTTCTATCTGCCGTACTCCATTGGGAATTGCCGATGACCAGATCACTGGCGGTGATGCGCGGCCATGGAATCCAGCCGCGCCAGCCCTGCGCGGCTTCGCCCGAGCGCTGCCACTGAACATCCAGGTCGCCACGCACCTCCACTTGTCGCCCCGCAAGCTCTGTGGCCTGCCGGTTGATCCAGGGCTTTGCGTGATTCCAGTTGAATGTTGCGAGCAGAACAAAGGCCAGCACGGCCGACGCGACCAGACAAAACAGCACCCACAGGGTAATCTTGAGATATCGTGGCATGATTTCTCCTCTTTGTGTGGGCAACCGGCGCTGCGCAACCGCTTGGATTATTGTAGAGAGGATTCCGGGAGACCTCGATACCGGGCTATACCAAACGCAACCAAATGCGCGTTTGTGTCATGCGCAAAGCGCAAGTCACTATCTTACGTGCAAAGACAGCCTGACTCGCAAGAGGCATCTACCACGACAGTCACGACCGCATCAAGACCAAACCAAAAGGCCTGAGCCCGGTACAGTACCGGGCTCAGGCCTTGGTTTCGTTGCGTTGAACTGTCCACTTCTTGGAGCCAGTTCAAAAGCCCAGGCTTTGAACGTGCAAGCTAGTGACGTTGTGTCAGGCTGCGGCGGCCTTGGGTGACGCCACGTCTTCCTCGTCTTCGACCGATGAGCGGATAAGATGGTCGAACGCGCTCAGGGCCGCCTTGGCGCCATCGCCGGCAGAGATGATGATCTGCTTGTACGGCACCGTGGTACAGTCACCCGCCGCGAATACGCCCGGCAGGGAAGTCTGGCCTCGTGCATCCACTTCGACTTCGCCATGCCTGGAAAGATCGAGCGTTCCCTTGAGCCATTCGGTATTGGGTACCAGGCCAATCTGGACAAACACCCCCTCGAGCGCCACGTTATGCATGGATCCGGTTTGACGGTCTTTATAAGAAAGCCCCGTCACCTTTTGGCCATCACCGTGGATTTCGGTGGTTTGCGCCGACTTGATAACCGTGACGTTGTTCAGACTGAGCAACTTGCGCTGCAGCACGGCGTCTGCACGCAACGCATCGCCAAACTCGATCAGTGTGACGTGCTGCACCAGGCCGGCGAGATCAATCGCGGCCTCGACACCGGAGTTGCCCCCGCCGATTACCGCCACACGCTTGCCCTTGAACAACGGCCCGTCGCAATGAGGGCAGTATGCCACGCCCTTGTTACGGTATTCTTGCTCGCCCGGCACATTGACCTCGCGCCAGCGTGCGCCTGTGGACAGGATGACCGTCTTGCCCTTGAGCACGCCGCCGCTGGCCAGCTGGACTTCCGTCAGCTTGCCGTTGGCCTTGAGACTGTCGGCACGCTGCAGATTGATAATGTCGACCCCGTATTCCTTGACATGCTGTTCCAGCGCCACGGCGAATTTGGGGCCTTCGGTCTCGGTAATGGAGATGTAGTTCTCTATGGCCATGGTATCGAGCACCTGCCCGCCAAAGCGTTCGGCCACGATGCCTGTGCGGATGCCTTTGCGCGCCGCGTAGACGGCCGCCGCCGCGCCTGCGGGGCCACCGCCAACGATCAATACGTCGTAGGGTTCGCGCTCGCTGAGTTCTTCGGCCTTGCGGCAGGAGGCGCCGGTATCCAGTTTGGAGAGGATTTCTTCAACCCCGCTGCGGCCCTGCCCGAAGACTTCGCCGTTCAGGAACATGGTCGGCACGGACATGATCTGCCTGGACTCGACTTCATCCTTGTACAGCGCCCCATCAATCGCCGTATGCTTGATGCGCGGATTGATGATGGACATCACATTCAGCGCCTGCACGACATCAGGACAGTTCTGGCAGGACAATGAAAAATAAGTCTCGAAGTTATAGTCGCCATCGAGATTGCGGATTTGTTCGATCTGGGACGCATCCAGTTTGATGGGATGGCCGCCGACCTGCAGCAGCGCCAGCACGAGCGACGTGAACTCGTGGCCCATGGGAATGCCAGCGAACGTGACGCTGATATCGGTGCCGCTGCGCTTGATGCTGAAGGAAGGGATGCGTTCGTTCGCATCGGTGCGTTCTGTCAGCGTAATGCGATCGGACATCAGTTGGATTTCCTGCAGCAACTCGCGCAGCTCCGCCGACTTGGCGCCGCTGTCGAGGTTGGCAACCAGCTCGATAGGCTGGGAAACCATTGCCATATAGGATTGCAACTGTGTCTTGAGATTAGCGTCCAACATAACGTATCTACCTTCATGGATAAGATGAATCGGACCGCTGGCCGGCTTGTGGCCGGCTCGCGGTATTTTTTTACTGCGTCGCTACCTGCCTATCGCAGGCGGGCAGTACTTAGATCTTGCCGACCAGATCCAGAGAGGGCGTCAGCGTTTTGGCACCCTCTTCCCACTTGGCGGGGCACACTTCGCCGGGGTGAGCAGCGATGTATTGGGCTGCCTTGACCTTGCGCAGCAGTTCGGACGCGACGCGACCAATGCCGTTGTCGTGAATCTCGAGAACCTTGATTTCGCCTTCGGGGTTGATCACGAAGGTGCCGCGCAGGGCGATGCCCTCTTCTTCGATCAGCACTTCGAAGTTGCGGGCCAGCGCGTGAGTGGGGTCTGCCAGCATGGGATAAGTCACCTTGCTGATCGCATCAGAGGTGTCATGCCATGCTTTGTGCGAGAAATGCGTGTCGGTGGATACGCTGTAGATCTCAACACCCAGTTTCTGGAATTCTGCATATTGCTCGGCCAGATCTTCGAGTTCAGTCGGGCATACAAAGGTGAAATCGGCGGGATAGAAAACGAAGACCGACCACTTGCCGGCGATGGATTCGTCAGTCACATCGATGAACTTGCCGTTATGGTAGGCGGTAGCTTTGAACGGCTTGATTTTGGTGTTGATCAAGGACATTGCGTTTCCTTATAAAAGTGTTGATGAAAACCAAGTACAAGTGCCAGTATAGGCAGACACTATTGATTTGTAAAATTGATTAATATTATTGATGCGATAGCTATTAGCTATGCGCCTGGCTCAATAAAACGAGGCTTGGCCTCGGGAGAATGTGGCGGCGCTGCGCCTGCCACAATGTTTATTTTAACCGCCCGCACGCGGCTTTCCAAGCCCACGCGCGCGCGGCGGCGGGACGATAAGTAACAAAGAATTTTCCTTGCGGCGCCAGGAACCGCTTTATATTGATGGGAATATATTCTGCCTAACGAGGATGCAGTATGAGCGCCCTGTTTGCCTTTTTGCACCATTTTGCCGCTTTCTTGCTGGTCGCCACACTCTGTATCGAGTTCGTCCTGATCCGGGAGCCTTTTTCAGAAACCATCGCGCGCAAGCTGCTCAAAACGGACGCGCTGTTTGGCATGGCCGCAGGTGCAGTACTGATTGTTGGCTTTTTGCGTGTCATCTATTTCGAAAAAGGCGCCAGCTTTTATTTCAGCAATGTCTTTTTTATTGCCAAGCTTGCGCTTTTCGCGCTGGTTGGCGTGTTGTCCATACGGCCCACGAAAGAGTTTCTGTCGTGGCGCGCCTCGCTCAAGGCTGGCAGGCTGCCCGTGGTGGAACCCGCCCGTATCCGAAAGATTCGCAGTACGATCAATCTCGAACTGGTGGGCGTCGCCTTGCTGGTTCTTTGCGCCGCGCTTATGGCCAGAGGCGTAGGCAGCGTTGCCTGAACCCGTGCGGGAGATCCACGCGGCGTCGAACAATCCGGCGCCTGCCTGGCTCAGGGCAGGCCCGGCGCTGTTCGTGCTGCTCTGGTCACTGGGATTCGTCTTTCTCAAGCTTGGCCTTGCCTATGCCGACCCCCTGACCTTCCTGGCCTTGCGCTATGCCTGTGTTGTGCTGCTGCTTCTGCTGCCTTTTCTTTGGCTGCGCGCGCCCATGCCCAACGGATGGCCCGCATGGCGGCATCTGCTCGTGGTGGGTCTGCTGTTGCAGGCTGGCTATTTTTCGTTTGCCTACCTGAGCCTCAAGCTGGGCATGTCGGCCGGCACACTGGCGCTGATTACTTCTCAACAGCCGATTCTGGTCGGGCTGCTGGCGCCGATGCTGGCTGGCGAAACGGTGGGGCGCGTGCGGTGGGCAGGGCTGGTACTGGGGGTGGCGGGCGCCTCTATCGTCATCCTGGCCAACTCGATCACCGGCAGTGGCACTTCCTGGGCAATCACCTTCGCCGTGATGGCGCTGCTGACGCTGGCTGGCAGCACCCTGTGGGAAAAGCGTTATGGCGCGGAAACCCACCCCGTAACAGCCAATCTGGTGCAATACACGGTCGGACTCCTGGTCACCGCGCCATTAGCCTTCTGGCTCGAGCCCATGCGCATCAGCTGGACACCCGGCCTGCTTGTGTCGTTAAGCTATCTGGTGCTGGGCAACTCGATTATCGCAATTTCGCTGCTGCTGGCGATGATACGCCATGGCGAAGCCTCGCGGGTGTCTGCGCTGTTCTTCATGGTGCCGCCCGCCACCGCCATACTGGCCTTCATCGCGCTTGGCGAGACGCTGGCCTGGGCCGCATGGCCCGGCATCGCGCTGGCGGTGGCGGGTATCTATCTGGTCATGCGCCGCTGACGGGCGTGTTGTCCTGGGACACACTTCGCGCCTTGACCAGCGCAGAGCGGCCTGCCCCCCAACCGTTAAATGCCGTTGCCAGGCCCACGGCGGCAAACACCCATACCGTGGCTTCAAAGCTGCCCGTGGCGCTGTGAAGAATACCGACAAGAAGCGGACCGCTGGCGGCTAGCACATAACCGATGCCTTGTGCCATACCGGAAAGATGGGCTGCCACATGGGAATCGGGTGAACGCAGCACGATGACGGTCATGGCCATCGCAAACAGCCCGCCTTGCCCAACGCCCTGTATCACCGCCCAGAACCATAATGTCGAGACCGGAGCGAACAACAGGCCAATGAGTGCAGCGCTTGCAATGAGCGCCAAAGCGGCGTTCAGCATGCGTTGGTCTCGCAAGCGCACTGCTAGCGCAGGCACCAGCAAACAGGTGGCAACTTGCAGCATGACAGAGACTGAAGTCATGAAGCCGGCGTGCACGCCATCCAGACCGCGTGCGCGCAAAATAGGCGCCATCCATCCCATGACGCAATAGGCCAGCGCGGACTGCAGGCCCATGAACAGCGACACCTGCCAGGCCAGCGGATCGCGCGACAGGCCGCGGACCGAATACCGGATATGCCGCGAAGGCGCCTTGCTGCGCAGCGACTGAGGCGCCCACATGAAAAACACCACGGCGGCCGGCAGGCCCCAGATGGCAAGACCCAGGCGCCAGGCGTCGTTGAAATAATGGGCAATGGGCAAGGTAAGCGCAGCGCCGAACGCCGCACCGCCACACAGCGCCATCGTATAGAGGCCAGTCATCAGCGCCGCGCGCTGCGGGAAATCTCGCTTGACCACGCTGGGCAACAATACATTGCCCGTGGCAATGGCGGCACCCGCCAGCGCCGATCCGGCAAACAAGCCATACAGCCCGCCCATGCCCCGCAGCCCGGTGCCTATCGCCAGCAGCAACAGAACCAGCAAAAGGCAGCGCTCGGGCCCAATGCGCTGCGAAAGGCGTGGCGCCACTGGCGCGAACAAACCGAGACACAGCACAGGCAATGTTGTCAGGTAGCCGGCGCCAGCCGAGGTGAGTGGCGTGGCCTGGATGATCTCGGGCAACAGTACTGACAGACTGGAAAAAAGCGGACGCAGGTTGAAGGCGATCAGAACCAGGCTGGCGCCAAGCAGGAGGTGAGCGGCAACGCTGCGGGCTGGGACGGCGCTGGCGCTCAGCGAGGGGTTCTGGCCAGATTCAGGAGAGGGCATGGAATAACGAGCTCGGCAATCTACCGTAAAGCCAAGATCATACTCGCGACCCTGAAAAAGCCGAAGCAGTGTCCGGACAGCACCGATCAGCCCTGTCTGGTTTCACGCCAGGCAAACGACGATCAACCCGCCTTCGCCTGGCCCGCGACACGGCGCGCAATGTCCAGGGCCTGCGCATCGCTAGCGACCGGAATGTTGAACACGCCCTTGGTCACTGGGCCTTCAATGCGCGGCGCGGCCTGCGAAAGGCCGCGCTTGATGTCGTGGCGGATAGTCGCTGCCGGGCTAGCCGCGATGCGCTACCGTTATGTCAACGCGGCGATTGGGCGCAAGACATTCAATCAAGGCCGCACGCGGCCCGTTCGCACACTGGACAACAGGCTGGCGCTCGCCCATGCCATGCGCCTGGATACTGGAAGCGGGAATGCCCTGCGAGATCATCTGATTGCGCACGGCCTGTGCCCGTCTGTCGGAGAGCGCCAGATTGCTGGCGTCGCTGCCGATATGATCGGTGTGGCCGGTGACCACGATGGACGCCTCGCCCTGGCGAGGCAAAGCGCCGGCCACTCGATTGACTTCGGCCACCCCGGCCGCCGTCAGTGTTGCGCTGCCAAACGCAAACAGCACATCGCCTTTCAGAGACAAGGCCTGAGGCGCAGGCGCCGGCTTTCTCGGATTGAGCAGATCGGCGCAAGCCTCGGGCTTCCACAAGAAAGTCTGGGCATGCTTGTCCTTGTCGAACAAAACCTTGTACTGGCAAGTCAGGTCGCCCCGCGGCGTACGAAAATGGAAGAGATAGTCCCATTCGCGCACGCCGGCCAAGCCTTCGCTGAAATGCGGGCGGCCGATCAGGCTGTAGACCTGATCCTTGGTCATGCCCGGGCCCATGAGACGCAGGCTATCAAGCGTGGGGTATGCGCCTGTGTCAAACGTTGTATCCACTGGATCCGGCCAGACGGGCTCATCCGTTGTGCCCTTGTCGCTGATCTGGCTCAGGTTGCCGCAGGCAGCCAGGGCCAGCACCGCGGCAAGGCCGCTTGCGCGCAGAGCGCAGGTTTTCAATGTCTTAAACATAGCTTCTTATCCTTGGATTCTCGCTGTGGCCGGTGAAGGCACCGGCCACAGCATGCATGCACTCGGTCGTTTCAACAGAACACGGTTACCACTGGTAGCCCACGCCAACCGAGCCGCCGTAGTCTCCACGCGATGAGCCGCTGGCGGTACCCTTGACGACCCATTTGCCGTTATCCGAGATGGTCGACAGGCCCATGGCGTAACCGCTTTCACCGCGCCATGTACCGCCTCCCAGGCTGAGCATGCTCTTGCCCGGCAGGTAAGCCTGAGGCAGACCCGCTGTTGCCAGCGCCGCCGCCACACCCGCACTGGCGCGATTGTCCACGCGATCGATACGGCTATCCAGACGATTGATGTGGTTGGCAACGTTGCCTGCCACCCTGTTCAACTGCCCCAGGTTGACTGCGTCGCTGTCCTGTTTGCCGTCGGCAAGGTTGGTGATCTGCTTGTCACCCATGTCGATACCGTCCTGATTGATGGTCGGTCCGTTTTCAATGACAACCTCCTTGGCCGATACGGTATTGGTCGTCACACTGTCGACCTTGATATCCTTGGCCATGCCTACCGTGATATTGGTGCCATCGCGGGTGATTTCGACGTTATCGCCGTTGACGAACTGCACGGTGTCGCCCGGTCCGACCTTGCTTGCGGTGTCGCCGTTGGTCTGAACGTTCCAGCCCATGTTGGCAATATCCGCAACATTGTCGATATCGGTCTGTACGCCGTTGAGCGCATCATTAACGTTGTTGTAGGTGTTGCCGCCCACATTCAATTCCGTCACCAGCTTGCCATCGACAAACGTGGAGTTGCCACCCATGCCATCGGCGATGCTGTTGCCCATGTCGTGGATCTGGCTGCCGTTGACTGCGTCGGTGCTGTTTTCGGAGATTTCGCCGCGCGCCAGATTGGTGATTGTCGTGCCGCCAGTGCGCCCGCCATCGGTGGAGACATCGCCCTCCAGCGTGACCCTGTTCTTGGGATCGCCCACGTTGCCGTCGTACTTCACCGCGCGGTCGCTGAGATTATCGACATTGTCCTGGACACCCTTGAGCTGGCTGACGTTCACCGCGTCTGTATCGGCCACGCCCGCCTTGACGTTCGTGATCTGGAAACCGCCGGCGTTAATGCCGGTAACAGACGAGATGATTACCGTGCCCGCCGTAAGCCCCGTGTTGTTCAGCACGATGGGACCATTGGGACCGCCGTTGATGGTGACGCCATCGGTATTGAGCACCGTATCGCCAGTCGTGACAGAATCTACGGCGATGTCCTTGGCCAGATTGAACTGCACGTCGTTGCCAGCCTTGGTGATGTCGATATTGCCATCGGTATTGGCCAGGTCCACCGTGTCGCCGGGTGCGACGTTGCTGCTGTTCGCGCCATTGGCTGTCAGGTTCCAGCCCTTGTTGGCCACATCGCTGACTTCCGTCAGTTGGTCGACGTTGACCGCATCGGTGCCGTCAATGCCCTTGGCAAGATTACGGATTCTGTTGCCATTCATGTCGATGCCGTCCTTGCTGATCACCGGACCGCCATGGTTGATCGTCAGGCTGTCGGCTGTCAGGTTATTGGCCAGCAGAATCTCCATCTCGCCGTCGGCATTGACCTGAGTACGAATGTTGCTGGACGAGGCTGGCTGCGCGACATCCAGCGACCCGCGGATCACCTGCGTTTCGCCAAGCTTGCGCTCGACCGACCCCTCGTTGCCCGCGAAGGTGATGGGCCTGCTCGCAACCCCGTACAGTTGCGAACCATTAATCGCTTCCGTGCTCGTACTGCTGATTTCTCCATCCGCGACACCGCTCACTTTGTTGTTGCCGAAATTCACAGTCGTGCCCGGCGTGACCGTAAACTGAGAGCTGACCAGGACGCCGCCATTGAGCGCGGCCAGACCATCCACCGCGAAAGCGCCGCCTACCGACAGATTGTTCTTGATGCCCACATCATCCGCCAGGTTGAACTGCACATCGTTGCCTGTCTTGGCCACGACGATGTTGCCATCCGTGTTGGCCAGATCAACGGTCGCGCCTGGCGCGACGTTGCTGCTGTTCGCGCCGTTGGCTGTCAAGTTCCAGCCCTGGTTCGCCACATTGCTGACTTCGGTCAACTGATCGACATTGACCGCATCAGAGCCATCGATACCTTTGGCAAGATGAGTGATCCGCTTGCCCTTCATGTCGATGCCGCCCTGGTTGATCACCGGCCCACCGTTGTTGATCGTCAGGCTGTCTGCCGTCAGGTTGTTGGCCAGCAGGATTTCCATCTCGCCCGCGGGATTGACCTGCGTGCGGATGTTGCCCGACGAAGCGGCCGCACCGCTGTCCAGCGAGCCACGAATGACCTGCGTTTCGCCCAGCTTGCGCGCCACGCTGCCGGTGTTGCCGGCAAACGTGATCGGCGTATTGGCCAGTTCGTAAAGTTGCGCGCCATTGACAACGTCAGTGCTGGTATTGGTAACGTCGCCCGCCTTGACGTTGGTGATTTTGTTGCCACCAAAGTCGACGTTGGTGCTCGGCCTGACCGTCAGATTATTGCTAATCACCGCACCGCCATTCATATTGGTCACGCCAACGATGGTCGTATCGCCGCCTACATTCAGATTTTGCGCAATGCTGGTATTGCCGCCCACCGTGAAGTTGTTGGTGACGTTCACATTGTCTGCCAGGCCAAACGTTACCTTGTGGTCGGCATCGCCCTTGCTCACCACGATGTTGTCGTCAGCCGCACTGGCCAGATCAACCACTTCGCCGGGCTTCACATTGGTCTGATTGGCGTTGTTGGCCGTCAGTCTCCAGCCCTGGCTCGCCACGTTGCTGACTTCGGTCAACTGATCGACATTGACCGCATCAGAGCCATCGATACCCTTGGCAAGATGAGTGATCCGCTTGCCCTTCATGTCGATGCCGCCCTGGTTGATCACCGGCCCGCCGTTGTTGATCGTCAGGCTGTCTGCTGTCAGATTGTTGGCCAGCAGGATTTCCATCTCGCCTGCGGGATTGACCTGCGTGCGGATGTTGCTCGACGACGCAGCTGCGCCACTGCCCAGCGAGCCACGAATGACCTGCGTCTCGCCCAGCTTACGCGCCACGCTGCCGGTATTGCCGGCAAACGTGATCGGCGAGTTCTTCACGCTGTACAACTGGCTGCCATTGACCGCATCCTTGCTGGTATCGCT
This sequence comes from Allopusillimonas ginsengisoli, assembly GCF_004153455.1. Taxonomy (GTDB): domain Bacteria; phylum Pseudomonadota; class Gammaproteobacteria; order Burkholderiales; family Burkholderiaceae_B; genus Allopusillimonas; species Allopusillimonas ginsengisoli. The sequence continues at coordinate 43,196 of NZ_SDQE01000004.1, forward strand.
GATCGTACCTTCAGCCACGCTGGTAATCTTCCTGCCACCCATATCGGCGCCCTTGAACTGCGGCGTTTCCGCAAACTGGATCTCAATCCTGCCGCCCTCGTAGACGACGTCGCCATCGCTATTGGTCCGCTTGGTGCCGCCGGTAACCACGGTCTTGACGTTCTGTGCGGAAGTCGCGCCGGTGTTGGCGCCGACAATGGCAACCGCAGAGCCCATGGTCTGATTGGTCTGGCCGCTGTTGCCCGTGTATGTCCAGGGTGTATCGCGCACCGCGCGAAGTTGCTTCACGTTCACCGCATCGGTGTCCGCCATGCCGCCCGCCAGATTGGTGATGCGGCGTTCGATACTGCCCGTGCGATCCTGGCCGCCATGATTGCCCACAGACACCACCCCTGTTTCCGCATCGTTGTGGTCAACCTTGGAATAGCGCGCGACCGTCGCGCCATAGGCAGATTCGGTATTGGAATCCGACCCGAGTGCGACCGAGTTCATGGCCTGAGCATGAGCACGGGTACCAATGGCGATGGTATTGGTGTTCTTGTCTTCTTCACCGGGCTTGGGCGAGGCAATACCCGCCACCGCATCCCTGCCCAGCGCAATCCCGTTGGACGCATAGCCGCGCGCATTTGTGCCCGACGCTATGCTGTTCGCGCCCATGGCGCGCGCACCGGTGCCGCTGGCCGCAGCGTTGATGCCGTGCGCCTGGGCATTGGAGCCAAAAGCCTGGGAGTCGAGTCCGCGAGCCGCAGCATGGTAGCCAACCGCCGCGCCACGTTTGGCGGATGACACCGAATGCTCACCCATCGCGATACCGTTGTCTGCCGTTACATCGGCATCAGTACCGATCACGATCGCGTTATCAACGGTGACATTGCCTTCTTTGGCGTCCGACTCGGCACGCGTGCCGATCACGATGGAATTCTCTCCACGGCTTTGCGCTGCGTTCCCGATGGCGATGGTGCTCTCGTGATAAGCGATGCTGCCGTGCCCGATCGCTGTCGCGCTATCGGCATCAGCCTTGACCGCGTTGCCTAGCGCGATGGCGCTCTGTCCCGTGGACAGTGCCGAATTCCCCAAGGCCAGGCCGGAAGCACCGGACGCCGCGGCAGCCGGACCGATCGCCATGGCGTCGAGACCCGTTGCGCCTGTGTTGTCCTCATTGGCGCTCACTGTCGAGTTGACATCGAAGTATCGCGTTTTTTCAGCATCTACCAGGGATTTGACCTGGCCCACGTTGGCCGCATCGGTATCGTCGACACCCGCCTTCAGGTTTTTTATCGTGGTGCCGCCAGCGCCGCCCAGCGTGACGACTTGCTGGCTGCTGCCGCCATCGTAGAGCACCGCGCCTACGTCGTTGATGACCGTGCCCGTGCCGCCATTGCCAAGTTCGGTCAAGGCCATGGCCACTGAGCTGTATTTCTTGCCACCCACTTCAAACTCGGTGACCTTGCCGTCTACCAGCGTCCCATTGCCCAGCACTTGTGCCAGGTTCTGTTGCGCGGCGGTCAATTGCCTCACGTTCACGGCATCGGTGCCTGCGCTACCGTCGGCAACGTTGACAATGCGGCGCTCGCCGCCCGAGCGGCCGACGGACACCACGGCGATTGGATTGCCGGCCGCATTGGAGCCGGTGAGAAACCCTACGCCACTGGAGGACGCAGCCTGAGAATTCGTTCCCAGAGCGACACTGTCGCCCTGGGCCCTGCTGTTGGCGCCCAGTGCCACGCCCCAGTCGCCGCTAGTCTGAGCGTTAGCGCCCAGGACCGTGGACAAGGTCCCCTGCGCCTTCGCTTTATTGCCGACAGCCACCGAATGACTTTCGGCGCTGCTCTCCCCGCCAATTGCTACTGCATGTTCTACCGTCTTTCTGACTGCGCTTTCATTGGCCTTGTAGCCAATGGAAATGTTTTGATTGCCATTCAGACGGGTACCCGCGTCGTTGCCGATGGAAACGGTGTAATCGCCGGACACGTCTGAGCCCGCCCCATAACCGATGGCAGTGCTCTGATTGCCGGAGACCCGTTGACCCGCATTGGTGCCGATCGCAATATGCGAGGTCTTGTCCAGCCCGGGATTGACCGGCCCCTCGATCGTGCCTATGCCTGCACCGGTTCCCAGTGCAATGCTGTTCAGGGTCGATGATTGCGCACCTTTGCCCACCGCGATGCCATTCGTCGAACTGGCTTTGGCCTGGGTGCCCAAGGCAATGCCGTCGTCGCCATCAGCCGAAGCGCTGCTGCCAATGGCGGTTGCATTGCCTGCACCCGCAGTCGCCTGGTTGCCCAGGGCGATCGCGCCGCTGCTGTATTGTCCAGACACTGTGGCCTTGGTGCCGATCGCAACTGAGTTCGACACGAATTCCGAGGCCACCGTGGCTTGATCGCCCATGGCGATACTGCCCGCGCCATTGGCTTGAGCCTTGCGCCCGACGGCCACGGCGCCTATGCCCTTCTCGCCGACGGTTGCAGCTTGGCCAAGCGCCATGCCAGCTTCTGCCTGCTCTGCTACGGTGGCGCCATCGCCCGCCGCCAGGCTGCCTTTGCCTGCGGCAATGGATTCGGGCCCTATGGCCACGGAATCCTGGCCCGAGGCATCAGAGTCGGCCTTGGTCGATGTTGCATGAAAATACTTGATGCCCTTGCCATCTTCATAGAGATCTTTTTGCATCGTGTACAGCTGGTCGCCTGTGACCGCTTCAGTGCTGCCGGCGGCAACGTCGCCGTTGGCCAGATTGCTGATTTTCTTGCCGCCCATGTTCAGGCCGCCGTTCAGCGTGGCTTGTCCGTTGACAACAAGCGGGCCGCCAATGGTTGCCGCGCCTGTGCTCGTTAACGTCTGCGCCTGAATCTGGTCCTTAGTCTTGACGGTAATCGTGCCGTCACTGCGCGTCACATCAATGTTCGAGCCGCCCACAATGGTGACCGCGTCGCCCGGCTTGATCGCCTTTCCGGCATCGGCGGCGCCACCTTTCAGCGTCCAGCCTTTATTCACATCGGTACTCAGCGTACCGACCGTGCCGCTCAGATCATTTACCGTGCCAGTCAGCGTGTTCACGGAGTTCACCGCCGATTGGGCAGTGTTCTGCACCGAAAACAACTGACGGCCGTTAACCGCGTCCGTGCTGCCCGCATTGACCGCGCCATCGTTCAGCCCGGCCACCCGGCCTCCATTCACAAACTCGATCTTTCCGACGCCATTCGAAAAGATGATGTCATTGCCGTCAGCATGAATAGGCGAGGTGGAATCTGCGATGTCGACATCCGCCCAGGCCTGGCCGCCCAATCCCAACATGCCGGTGGCAACGAACAATGCGGTTCCCATGAGCCGGCGAGCCTGGCCTGCGCCACGCAACGCGTTTGTTTCCATTCCCCCGTCTACGCTGGAACCCGAGCGCTTTCCTCGTCCCCGCGCGTTCTCTGAAACGGCGACAAAAGTCCCCGTCTGTTCATTCCATACCGTCTTGTAGATACGATTCACAAATGTTCCCCAATAATCGATCGTGCTTACGTGCTGGAATGACCTTTTCTGACTAGAGGTGGTCGGGCAGTACGTAAGAAGTTATTCGCAAATATGTAACCAAACCCCATAACGAGTGACACTTTGCGGCAGACCCAATATCAGAGCTTTTGTTTTTCCGGCAAAAACATTTGAAAATCGTTTTTTTGGATAATTGAAATGTAAACAATGAAAAAGAAGGCTAAATAGGCACAAATAAGGGAATATAAATGTTCGATCGAACCTGGCAATTCCGCAGCCCGGCAACAAACGTTCCAGCATAAAAAAAGCCGCAACAATTGCAGCGGCCTTTTTTTGCATAATTACAACTAATTGTTTAATCGAAAATACCTAGATATTCAGGTTCTCTATGGCTGCAATTTGTTCGCCATAGGAAAGCTGGCGAAACGACCAGGGGCTGATGCCAACGTGCTCCCGAAATGCCGTCACGAATCGGGCCGGATGGGTATACCCCACCCTTGCCGCAATATCAGGAAGACCAAGAGATGTTTCAACCAGAAGCCGCTGAGCCCATCTGAACTTTTCCTGCAGAATCCAGGTATTTATGCGAGCGCCATAAATCGCCATGAAGGCCCGCTCCAGCTTCGCGGCATCCACGACGAGGGTGGCGGCAAGGTCATCCACCGACGAGAACTTGGCCACATGCCGTCCGATCATCGTCTTGGCAAGCCGCGCCAGAGATCCGTCATCCATATGCCTGGGGTCTGCCCCACCGTACCCGATTAGCCTCCTGGCGGGATAATCATCCGTATCCTGGCCGGCATCGGGCCAAGATACATCATCCATGGTTCGCGTCGACATGGCGCCTGCTGATATTCATATGATTAATGAGTTAAGTGCTTGTCGAGATATGCTTACATGGGTGTTGAGCCCTTGCCTTTGATATCTCGGCAACTTTTTTTCAATCCGGCCCGGTGCTAATTACTTTTACGCATATTTTTCCGGAATGAAGAAGGGGATTCGCCAAGGTAATCCCGAAAGGCTGTCGAAAAATTGGCAGCACTTGAGTATCCAAGCTCGGCGGCGATCTCGACAATATTCAGCGACGTGCGTTGCAGCAGAGACTGCGCCTTGAGCATGCGCTCGCGCCGAACAAATTCGAACAAGGTCATGCCTAGACAGGATTCAAATACATGGGCAATCCGTCGCTCGGAAACGCCCAGCATCCGTGCCAGGTCTGCAGCCTTGGGCGGGTCATCCAGCGCATCGATGATGGACCGCTGAGCCGCCCTCAACAGCACCATGTCGCCCTCGGAGAAACGGCTGGCGGAATCGCCGGCCGCTTGCGCACCCGACTGCTCCGGACCGGAACGCGCGGAAGTTTCGGCTTCCATGGCAGGCCACGCCGTCGCATCGGACCAACGCCGATCGCGAGCAAGCCCCAAATGTATGCGGACACGCTCGATAACTTCCAGCGCCTGAAACGGTTTGAGGATGTAATCCACGGCCCCAGCCCGCAGGCCAGTAAGCCGGTCCTGGATATCTGCGGATGCGGACAGAAACAATACCGGAATATGCGCGGTGATCGCATCGGCCTTGAGCAGCCGCGCAACCGCGAACCCGTCTTTCTTGGGCATTTGAACATCAAGCAGGATCAGGTCCGGAATCATGGCCACCGCCCTGGCATACCCTTGGGCGCCATCGAAGGCGATGGTCAGACGGTAACCCTCTTCTCGTAAGGCCTCTACAAGCAAACGAAGCTGATCGGGGTTATCGTCCACCAACAAAATGTGCTGGACTTTTGTGGTGACTTTTTTCACTTCATGCCGATGAATATGCGTAACTTATTATTACGATATTGCACGCATGAACATATGTCTATTTAATACCCGGATATTTGTCAAAGCTTGACAATGCTGGCATCAAAGTACGCCAAATCCTTTGGCGAGAATAATAAATGCAACACCTACACACACTATTGCAAACGCCATTTGCAGCGTTCTTGCCGGTAAATGCGGAGAAACCGCTCGACCGGCGAACATTCCAACCAACGCGAAGACCACAAACCAGGTGAGATGAGTCGGCCACTGAAGCCCCAGAGAAACGGCCTGGCTGACGGTCACAGCGGAGATCAGGCCAATAACCATCAAAGAAGTTGCAACAATTCCATGCATACTCACGTTGCTGAATCGTTGGAGCGCCGGGACAATAATAAAACCGCCTCCCACGCCCAACATGCCGGTAAACAGCCCCGATACGGCACCGATACCGGCCAACGTCAGCGCCGAGCGGCGATTCCAGATGAACCTGCCTGTGCTGGGTGACAGCATGCATGCCTTGTTTGCGTTCTCGCAGTTTTCGCTATCGGCAGAACAGGTCGCCTTCTGATAGCTGCGGAACGCGACAACCAGCATCACGCAGCCGAAAATGATCATCAACAAACCCACCGGCAGAAGCCGTGCGATAGCCGCGCCCAGCGGAGAAAGCAGACCTCCCACGACTGACATGAGCATGGCTGCCTTGTAGCGGACCCAGCCACGGCGAAGCCCATCTATCGCGCCAAGCATGGCCGACAGCCCCACCGCAATCAATGCAACGGGCGCCGCCGTGACCATATCAACCCCAAGGGCGACAACCAGCGCCGGCACCGCGAGAATGCCGCCGCCCGCGCCTGTCAGCCCCATTACCAATCCAATTGCAGTACCTAAAACACTTTCCAGAACCATTGCATTCCCAGGTTGGGTAAACGCTGCCGTCGTCGCTACACACGCCGTGAGCAGAGCCGCATCGCTTCCTTATTACAGATAACAATAAGCTAATGGCTATTATTCATAATGAACACCGGAATGGCAAGCCCCCGACCGCGTTTCGCGCGGCCCGGCGCGCGGGATTCAACTGAGCCTGAAAACGAGTGCCACCAACGTGGCAACCAAGACAGGCAAGGTCAGCACCAAACCTGTTCTGAAATAATAGGCCCAACTGATTTTCAGGCCCTTGCCCTGCAACACATGCAGCCACAGCAGCGTTGCCAGACTGCCGATGGGGGTGATCTTGGGGCCCAAATCGCTGCCGATGATGTTTGCGTATGCCATGGCCTCGCGGACAACCCCATCGGCCTGGCTGGCATCGATCGACAGAACGCCGACCAGCACTGCAGGCAAATTGTTCATGATCGATGAAAGAAAAGCGGACAGCAGGCCCATGCCTAGCGTCGCCGCCCAGAGCCCCTGCCCGGCCAGGCTATTGAGCAGTTGCGCAAGATAATGCACCAGACCCGCATTGCGCAAGCCGTACACGACAAGGTACATGCCCAGGGAAAAGATCACGATCTGCCAAGGCGCGCTTTTTATCACGCGTGTCGTATTGATGACTTTGCCACGGGAAGCGATCAACAAAAGCAGCAGCGCGCATGTCATTGCAATGGCACTCACCGGCACGCCAAGCGGTTCCAGGCCAAAAAAGCCTGCGAGCAACAGGCCAAGCACGGCCCATCCCGCCTTGAAGGTTTTGGGATCACGAATGGCGAGCGCAGGCTGCCGGAGCAGATTTGCATGATAGCGGCGCGGTATGCTGCGACGAAAGTACAGCATCAATATCAGCAACGTAGCCACGACCGAGACAATATTCACCGGGATCATGACCGCCGCATAGCGGTTAAAGCCGATCTCGAAAAAGTCTGCCGACACAATATTGACGAGATTGGAGATCACCAGCGGCAGACTCGCCGTATCGGCGATGAACCCCGCAGCCATCACAAAGGCCAGCGTCGCAGCCGGCCCAAATCGCAAAGCCGTGAGCATGGCCATGACAATGGGCGTCAAAATCAATGCCGCGCCATCATTGGCAAAAAGCGCCGAAACCACTGCGCCCAGCAGGACGATCAGGACAAACAGCTTTTTTCCATGCCCTGCGCCCCAGCGCCCGACATGCAGCGCCGCCCACTCGAACAGCCCTGCCTCGTCCAGCAAAACACTGATGATGATAATGGCGACAAAGGCGATCGTTGCATTCCACACCAACTGCCAGACAACAACGATATCCGGCGGATGCACCACACCGGTAGCCAGCGCCAGCGCAGCGCCCAGACAGGCGCTCCAGCCTATGCCCAGCCCCCGCGGCTGCCAGATGACAAGCACAAGGGTAAAAACAAAAATGGCAGCGGCGGTCAGCATAAGTGGCGAACAGAGAAGCGAATGAGGCGACGAAAAATCAACACGTTCAGAAAAGGCAGTGAATGATGAGTCACTTTATCGATCAGTGCAATCTGTAACCCAATGGCATCAGAATCGATACAGAACTATTACAGAATAGCCCGCCTATCCGCCAATTATTTCAGTTCACTGCAAATACACGGGTAATGCTTGCGCGGGCCAAACCACCCTACTACGCTGGAGTTCAGAAATACTTTTCAGGAGCTTGGCCATGAAAGCACGACACAATCTCGCACGACTTCTTGCCGTGGGTGTAGCAGTCGTCGCACTGGCAGGGTGTACGACTTATGACCGACGTGCCGACAATACGCTATTGGGCGCTGGCTTGGGAACTGCAGCAGGCGGCGTCATCTCCGGCGGAGACCCGCTGTACATGCTGGGCGGCGCGGCAGCAGGTGGCTTGCTGGGCAATGTACTGACCAGCGATGATCGAAGCTACCGTCGAGGACGGGGCTGGGATCGCCGTTACGATCAGGATCGCGGCTGGAAACGTAGCAGAGGTCATGATCGCCACCGTAATGTCAATCGCAGCAAGCGTCATGATCGCGGCCACAACTGGAACAATAACAACCGTAGCCGCAGCTGGAATGATAGCAACCGGGGGCGCGGCTGGAGCAGCCGCCCCAGCAATAGAAGCTTTCCGATAGGCGGCTGGGGACACTCAAGCGGCGCCAGCTCCAACAACAACTAATCCTCTTCGGGCAACGCACAAGGGCGGGTGCACCCGCCCTTGTGCGTCTGGCAAAGACCTTGCATGCTTACTTGAACAAGTTGTTGTACTCCTCGTCCGGCGTTGCGGATTGGCCAGCATGCGACACGCCTTCAGGCCCCGGATCGACAGTCACGTCGTTGTAATACCCATTATCCGCGTTGTACCCGCCCTCACCGCCGTAGGCGCCTTCTACATCAATGGATATGGTGTCAATATCAACCTTGACCACGCCTTGCTTATAGTGCGTGACGATGCCCGGCACCAGCAACACCATAACGACCATTACCAGCTGGATGCAGATGAAGGGAATGGACCCCCAGTAGATTTCGCCTGTCGTGACCTTGGCTATTGTCTTGCCGGTGACCTTGTCGCGATAGTCATCCTTGGGCGCCACGGATCGCAAGTAAAACAAGGCGAATCCGAACGGCGGATGCATGAACGAGGTCTGCATGTTGACAGCCAGCAGCACGCCGAACCAGATCAGGTCGATACCCATTTTGTCCGCTACAGGGCCCAACAGCGGCACGATAATGAACGCTAGTTCAAAGAAATCCAGGAAGAAGGCCAGCACAAAAGTCATCAGGCTGACGACGATCAGAAAGCCCATCTGCCCACCAGGCAGACCGATCAGCAGATGCTCTACCCACAGATCGCCGCTCACGCCCCGGAAAGTCAATCCAAACACTGTGGAGCCTATCAGGATGAAAACCACAAAGCACGACAGCGTCGCGGTGGTATCCATCGCCTGGCGCAGCAGGCTCAGGCTGAGTCGCCGCCTCAGGACGGCCATGATGATGGCGCCGACCGCCCCCATTGCACCACCTTCGGTGGGTGTCGCCACGCCAATAAAGATGGTGCCCAATACCAGGAAGATCAATGCAAGCGGCGGGATCATGACAAAGGTGACCCGTTCGGCGATCTGCGACAGCATGCCCAGACGGAGTACCTTGTTGATGATGGCCACGATAAACGCCACCAACCCCCAGATCAGAATCCCCAGCACGATCCGTTCATCCACGGGAGCATCATCGGGCATGATCAGCTTGACATAGGCCAGTGAACACACAACCGAGAACCCCATCAAGGCCAGTAAAGACGGCAATCCTCGACCGCCATTGGGCTCGACAAAGCTGCGAGCCTCTTCAGGCAGCGCGGGCGCCGCTTTGGGGCGTATCCAGGATACCAGGACGACATACCCAATATAGAGACCTGTCAGGATAAAGCCTGGCAGAATTGCGCCACGATACATATCACCGATAGAGCGGCCCAACTGATCCGCCAGGATAATCAACACCAGCGACGGCGGAATAATCTGCGATAAAGTTCCTGATGCCGCAATGACTCCTGTCGCCAGCCGCCTGTCATAGCCATAGCGCAGCATAATTGGCAACGAAATAAGCCCCATCGAAATCACCGATGCCGATACCACGCCCGTGGTCGCAGCGAGCATGGCCCCCACCAAAATTACGGCAATCGCCAACCCGCCGCGCAGCGGACCGAACAACTGGCCGACCGTTTCAAGCAAATCCTCGGCCATCCCGGACCGCTCCAGAATCAGCCCCATAAAGGTGAAGAAAGGCACCGCCAGCAAGGTATCGTTGGCCATAATGCCGAACACACGCTGCGGCAAGGCCTGGAACAATGCCGGTGAAAACAGTCCCAGCTCAATGCCGATCAAGCCGTAGAAAATGCCATTGGCAGCCAGTGCGAACGCTACCGGAAAGCCCAACAAAAGAAACAGCACTAGCGTCCCGAACATGATCGGGGCCATGTTTGTAATGAAGAAATCCATGATCAGTGCCCCGTGGTTGTGCCAGTGTGCCGAGCTGCCGCATCGCGTTCGGCTGCTTCGCGCGCGATCTCTTCCGCCAGCAACGCTTCCGCCGACTTTTCAGACAGTTTTTCCATGGGATCCGGGCCGTCTCCGGTCAGGAAGGCAATGCACTTGATCAGGTGGGAAATACCAGCGGCAATCAGAAAAAAGAACCCAACTGGTATCAACAGCTTGGCCGGCCAGCGAATCAGCCCGCCCGAATTGGACGAATACTCCTGTGTGACCCAGGAGTCCGCGAACATGAACCAGGACAAATAGGCAATGAGCACAGACGCCGGAAGCAAAAAAAACAGGATGCCGAAAATTTCTATCTTGATCTGCGTGCGACGGGACAAGCGCTGTGCCACGACATCGACACGCACGTGTTCATTCTTGAGGAGCGTATAGCCGGCACAAAGCAGAAAGATGGCGCCAAACATATACCATTGAAGTTCCAGCCATGCGTTGGAGCTGACATTGAAGAATTTTCGCACGACGGCGTTGGTTGCGCTGACGACAACAACGACCAGGATCAGCCAGGTGACGGCACGCCCAAGACACCGGTTCACGGTATCGATCAGGCGCGACAAAGCGAGTAAAGATTTCATTGATGTACTTCTTTGTAGAAGAAGAAAACCTCAGGAACGAGGCCGCGCAGAGAAGCGGATAGCTTCTCCGGCGGTCTCGCCTGTCAGGGGGGCGCGGTACACCCCTACGCCCGGAATCAGCGATGCGTTGCGCTGGCCATGAATTGGTCGAAGCTGCCCTCGCCCACACGGAACCATGGGATCTCGTGATCGCGAAAGCCCTTATAGCTCTCGTAGAGCTTTTTGAACGCGGGATCTTTTGCTGACAGGTCGGCGTAAACCTTGTTGGCCTCGTTGTACGAAGCCTCCATGACTTCTTTTGGAAATGCGCGCAGTTTCGCGCCTTCGCTGATCAAGCGTTTGAGCGCCTTGGGATTTTCGGCATCGTAAGTGGCTATCATCTGGTTGGTTGCCATTGCGCTGGCCTGCGCCAGAACTGCCTGGTATTGCTTGGGCAGACTGTTGTACTTGTCCTGATTCACATACAAAGAAACCTGGAGCGTACCTTCCCACCATCCCGGAAAATAGTAGTAGGGCGCCACACGGTGAAAGCCCAGCTTTTCATCGTCATAAGGGCCGATCCACTCAGCCGCGTCGATGGTGCCTTTTTCCAGCGAGGGATAAATATCGCCGCCGGCGATCTGTTGCGGCACGACGCCAAGGCGGGACAATACTTCGCCAGCAAATGCGCTGCATCGAAACTTGAGGCCATCCAGGTCGCCCACCGTTTTGATTTCCTTGCGAAACCAGCCCCCCATTTGCGTGCCGGTATAACCGCAGGGGAAATTGACGATGTTGTAAGCCTTGTACATTTCGCGCAACAGATCCATGCCGCCGCCATGATTCACCCAGGCGTTCATCTGGCGTGTATTCAGGCCGAATGGCACGGCACTGTCAAAGCACAAGGCCGGATTCTTGCCGAAATAGTAATAAGACGCTGTGTGGCCGCATTCGATGGTGCCGTTCTGCACGCCGTCAAGCACCGCCAGCGCCGGCACGATCTCTCCCGCCGGAAAAGCGCGAATGGAAAACTTGCCATCCGTGGCCTCAGAAACGAATTTGGTCAGGTTCTCGCCGCCGCTGTAGATCGCGTCGGCGCTGCGCGGAAAGCTTGATGCAAGACGCCAGGAGATGGTGGGCGTGTCCTGGGCGAACGCGGGCGCCGCCAGCGTGGCGCCTCCGGCTGCCGCGCCCAGGGCGGCCTTCTTGAGAAATGAACGTCGCTGCATAATTGGGTACTCCTCCTTGATAGGGAAAACGAAGTCTTGATCTTGCCGCTGCGTCATTCCGGATCGGAAAACGGCAGGCAATACAAGTCACAACCCGCGGATCACGATAATGATGCGGGCGAGCCAAAATATTGTTTGAAACTGACGTGAGGCTTACGCAGCCCAGTACTTCGTCAGGAAATTCGGGAAAATCCGAATGAGGCAGACGGTGTCGCCGAGCGGTTCTTCAGCTTTTTTTCAGGAAGACGTGTTGTGAACGGTGTCCAACATGGCCTGCCCAAGCGCAGTGCATCCGTTTTGCATGAGCGCATTGCCCGCGCCCAGGCGGTCGCCTGCGTCCTTGTTCTGGCTCAACTTGCGTTTGCCGACCAAACGCGAGATGTTTATTTCGATGCCGACGATCAGCGTCAACAACATATCGATGTGTTCGCGGGGCGAGTCTGACATTTTCCATGGCACAGGCTGGCCGGCCTCGTGCGCGCGTGTCAGGCGCGCAACCAGTCCACGCACAAAGCGCTCATTGTCGTGAACAACGATTTGTCCGTGCGCATGGACAGCCTCGTAATTCCACGTGGGCACCTGTTTGTGAAACGCGTGCTTGCTCGGATACCAGTTCGGTGAGATATAGGCATCGGCCCCCCGAAAAACCACCAGCACATCATCGCCGTTGCGCACATCTTGCCAGACTGGATTGGCGCGGGCCACATGCCCGCGCAAACAGCCTAGCGTTCCTTCTTCGGCATCGCACTCGAACGGAAGATGGTTGGCGTCCAGCCCATTTTCCCCATGCGTCACCAGCGTGCCCAGCGGGTAGCGGCCCATCAGCTGCCAAAGTACCTGCGTATCGTGTTCGGCAAAATGTTCGGGGTTATACATGGCGGCTCCGTTCCGGGGGGAACTCATATCATAATCAAACACCACTGCGCGCGCTGGTGCGGGCCGTCAAGCCGTCAGGCGACGCTGGCATGCCAATCGCGGCCACACTGCACAACTCGGCATTTCTTGGTACGCTTGCGTCATGATGCCAGGCCTGCCTACCAATCAAACTGTGCTGTCGAACTTGCCTTACCCAACCAACGCGGCTGGAACGCCGCCACGCCTCTCGACCCTTTTTCGTCTATTTATCATCGCTGCGCTGATGTCGCTGCTGGTTGCCTGCGGCACCACCAAGCCCGTAGGGCCCGGCCAGTATCGCGTTGCGGCGGGCGACACGCTTACGAAGATTGCCCGCCAGCATGGGCAAAGTGTCAGCTCGCTGATGCGCATGAACAATATCAGCAATCCCAATCGTATCAAGGTCGGGCAAGTGCTGCGCGTGCAGAAAAGCACTGGCAGCGCGTCCGCCAGCGGTTCAACCGCCGGCTCCACGCCTTCCGCGAGCTATCCGCCGCCAGGGCCGAGGCCGGCCAACGCCATCAATCTCATTTGGCCGGCCGATGGCAATCCCGACCGCAGCATCAAGGGTCCAAGCCCTCAAGGCATCTTTATCGTCAACAAGGCGGGAACACCCGTCAAGGCCGTGGCAGAAGGCAAGGTCGTCTATGCGGGCAACAGTCTTCGCGGCTACGGCAACCTTGTTATCGTGCACCATGCCTCCGAATTCCTGAGCGTGTATGCGCACAATCGCGCCCTTGCCGTGAAAGAAGGCCAAAGGGTTAAGCAAGGGCAAAGAATTGCCGATATGGGCAATTCAGAGAGCAAACAGGTAGGGCTGTACTTTGAGCTCAGGCACAATGGCAAACCGGTGAGCGCCCTGAGCTATCTGCCCAGACGTTAAATCAACTCAAGCGACTCCCGGCATACGCATACATGAAACGCGGGCATGTATGCGTGCAACCCGAAAGGGTTGAATGTCTGTCCAGAGCGATGAGCAAGCCAACGCTCTGGCTGACTGGGTACTTCATGGCGGCTAAGCCTCGCCTTGTGACGCCGTGGCCAGGGCTTCAGATTCCACAGCCTTGCGCCCCTGCGTCGCGCTTCTCAAGCGCTTGTAGGCGATCACTGCCAGCATGAGCAGCGTAATGGCCATGCAGACGGCGCTGATGGGTCGGCTGAAGAATACCAGCATGTCACCCCGCGACAGCAATAATGCGCGGCGGAAATTTTCTTCAACCATAGGGCCAAGCACAAATCCCAGCAACAATGGCGCAGGCTGAAATCCCAGCGATGACGCGAGATAGCCGAACCCGCCGATTGCCAGCACCATGCCAACGTCGAACAGGTTATTGTTCGAGCTGTACACGCCTATGCAGATCAGGAACAGCACCGTTGGATAGATCAAGCGATAGGGCACGGACAGCAGCTTGACCCACATGCCGATCAAGGGGATGTTCAATAACAGCAGCAACAGGTTACCCACCCAGAAACTGACCAGCAGCCCCCAGAACAGCGAAGGGTGCTCCACCATCATCTGCGGGCCGGGGGTGATGTTGTGTATCATCAACGCCCCCAGCATCAAAGCCATGACTGCATCGCCTGGAATGCCTAAAGTCAGCGTTGGAATGAAGGCAGTGATGGCCGCTGAACTGTTCGCCGCCTCCGGCCCGGCAACCCCTTCGATCGCGCCACGACCAAAACGTTTTGGCGTTTTCGATATCTTTTTCTCCATCGCGTAGCTCATGAAAGAAGCAATGGTGCCGCCAGCGCCAGGCAGGATGCCAAAGAAAGACCCGAGCCCGGCACCGCGCCCAATCGCAGGCATGGACTGCCTCACCTCTCCTTTGGCTGGGCGGATCGAGCCGCCCCGCACCTTGGAGTTGGTAATGATGGTTCCCTTGCCCAGGCGTCCGGCATTGGCCAGGACATCCGCCACGCCAAACAGACCCATGGCCAGCGCCACCAGCGACAGCCCGTCCTGGAGTTCGGGAATGCCAAAGTCGAAACGCGCCACCCCGCTGTTCACATCGGTGCCTATCACACCAAAGATCAGCCCCAGCAACACAGAAGCGATACCCTTGAGCGGCGAGCCACTGGTCAATGCGGAAGCCGCCAGCAAACCCATCAGCATGAGCGAGAAGTACTCCGCAGGCCCGAACAAAAAGGCCACGTCGGTAAGCATGGGACTGAACAACATCATCAACACAATACCGGCGCACACGCCAAGAAAGGATGCGAACATGGCAATAAAAATTGCCGACCCGCCACGCCCCTGCTTGGCCATGGGATTGCCGTCGACACAGACCACCGCATGCGAGGCGGTGCCTGGCAAGTTCAACAGTATGGACGTGGTTGCGCCACCGAAGCTGGTGCCGTAATACAGGCCCGCAAGCATCATGAGCGCACCGGTTGGATCCAGCCCATAGGTGATGGGCAGCAGCATGGAAATCGCAGCCAGCGCCCCGATGCCAGGCAGGACACCGATCAGGTTTCCAAAAAATACCCCGACCAATGAATAGAACAGATTATGCAGTGAGAATGCGGTCTCAAAGCCCAGAATCAGATTGTCCAACATATCTCAACCCCAATTGAACAAGGGAAACTGCATTTGCATGCCGTAGTGGAAAATGCCAACTGCGGCGGCGGTGACGCCTGCCGCCAGCAATAGCGTTGCTTTGAGTGTTGTGGTGCGATCTCCCAGCGCGGATATAAAAATCAGAATGAACGTCGCGGGCACCAAGCCGCCATACTTGCCGAAGACGATAAAGGCGAGCATGCCAATCACCGTCGCAAGAACAGGCCGCACATGCCTAAGATAACGCGCTTCCGACGTTGAGCCATGGCTGTCGCTCTCTGCCTGCTCTTCGGGATAGGCTGGCGTGACCAGAATCAATACACCAACAAAGGTCAGCACTATGCCCAGCAGCATGGGAAAGTACCCTGGCCCCATGCGACCCAACGTCCCCACGTTGTAGTCCAGGCTGCCCCAGGCCGTGCCTATGCCTATCAGTATCATCAGTAACGCGGCATACCACTCGCGCTTTTTGTCCTCTCTCATGCCCACCCTCTGATTATCATTTTTATCCCGGCACAACTGGGTGCAAGACGTCGTCTGCCCAGCGCCGAAAAGGCAAAGTGTAGGCAAGCGCAATAACGTTCGGGGTGACAATCAGATTACGATCTGTTCATGTATCGTGGGGCGCTTGCACGGGTGCAGACGGCAGGCACAGGCAGGCGCTGAGCCCTCGCGCTTCGCGAAGCGGATAGGCGTCAGACAGCGCCAGACGGCCATCATGCAAGGCAACAATGGCCCGGACACTGGTCAGCCCCAGACCGTGCCCTTCTTTCTCGGAACTCAGACGATAAAAATATTCCCCCAGGCGTTCGCGCTCGTGGGGCGCAATTCCTGCGCCATCATCTTTCAGCACGACGCACGCATGGCCGCCAGAGCGCGCCACAACCTCAATCACCACTGACGTCCTGGCGTATTTGATTGCATTGTCAAGCAGATTCGCACACGCGCTGGCGAGCAGATCCGCATCGCCATAGACGCTGACCGGGCCGCAGTCATGAAGTATCAACTCAACATGCGCATCCTCCGCCAGCGCACCGTACATATCCACCACATCGGCGACGATCACATCCAGTCTGCAAACGCGGAACGCGCGCCGCCGCACGCCTGCCTCCATTTCGGCGATTTGCAAAAGCTTGCCGAAAAGGGTGTTCAGCCTGTCGATTTCTTCAATAGCGTAACGGTTTGCCTCCAGCACTTCCCGACGCTGAGCATCGGGATGCTGCGCCATACGCAGCCGTCCGACAATACGCGTGAGCGGAGTACGAAGATTATGAGCGATCGTGTCCGAGACATGTCGGACGCCTTTCATCAAGAGCTCAATCTGATCCAGCATTGCATTGATGTCCCGGCTCAGATGTGTGAACTCATCCTCTGCTTCAGATGGCGGGATGCGGTGCGACAATTGGCCCGCGCTGATTTTGAGCGCAGTGCCACGTATCCTGCTGACTCGATACTCGAGTTCACGCCTGAAAATATAGGTGCCAAGCAAGACCAACAGCAAAGCCAACACAATGGCGGTAAGTATGCCTTGGACGATGAGGCTGGAAACGCCTTCGATCTCACTGGTGTCCTGTCCCACCACGAGCGTTGAGCCGTCGGGCAACAGCAAGGCTCTGAAATAACCCTGTTCGGGCTTTCCCGCCAACATCATATTGGCCTCGAAGATGCCCATATCGTTTGACGGGGAAAACGACGCATCCAGATTGCCGGCCAGCTTGCGCCCCGTTTCATCAAGCAAGAGATACGCTTCGCGGTCGGAATCGACGAGGTCGGACAGCGTCAGATTGATGGCCTCCACCAATCCTTTGCGGCCATCCTGCTCGAACATCAGCGTCAGCCGCTGGGTCGCGCTGTTGATCTGCTGATATTGCTGGGTGCGCAAGGCGCCCATCATCTGAAAGTAGATGAACAACAGCAGAATCAGCGTGGTCAGGATAGCCAGCAACCCGTAATTCAGCGTGAGGCGAAAGGAGACCGAATGCCAAAGACGCGCAAAACTCTGCCGGACTACAGCGATCACGGAAGCCGCGACGCCGTGACGCTATCGCACCGGTCAGACAGCATGTAGCCTGCCCCCCTGACCGTATGAATCAGCGCGGTCGAGAATTCGCTGTCAACCTTGCGGCGCAGCCGACTCACCTGCACATCGATCACATTGGATTGAGGATCAAAACGGTAATCCCACACCTCTTCGAGCAGCATGGTGCGGGTGACGACATTGTGCGCATTGAGCATGAGGTAGGCCAGGAGGCGAAACTCGCGCGGCTGCAGCACGATCGCCCGGCCTGCCCGCTCCACCTTGCTCGCGGAAAGGTCCACATTCAGATCCGCTACCTGTAATGTGCGACGCTCGCCTTCTGCGCGCGATCGCCGCACCAGCGCCTTGAGGCGGGCCAGCAACTCCGAAAATGCAAACGGCTTGACCAGGTAATCGTCGCCCCCCGCGTCCAGGCCACTTATCCTGTCATCCAGGGCCGTCAATGCGCTCAACACCAGTACGGGCGTCTTCTTGCCCAGCGAGCGCAACGTCGCGAGAATGGACAAGCCATCAACGCCATGGGGCAACATGCGATCCAGAATAATGACATCCCAGGATGACTTGATGGCGCGGTCCAGCGCCTCGACACCCTCGTGGCAGACAACCGCCACATGGCCCAGCTCGCTCAGACCGCTGGCGACATAGCGTGCGTTCTCGCGGTCGTCTTCTATGACGAGGCAACGCCACATACCATTCATTACCATCTTGCTCATCCATGCCAAGTGCCACAGAACACATCACACCGTGTGGCGAGCGGGGCTTTGCGTGCCCCATTGCCAGGCACCATATCATCGCCGCTGAGGCGCTTCAATGTCATGCTTGATGAGGGTAATGATCTACTACAGGCAGCGCATAGCCTGAGTATCGCAGCAATTCACCCCAAACCATACAAACATGGGCATCCTGGGCACTTTGCCTTGGAGTCGTGCCGCCAGCTTGCCGATATCAGATTGCAAAAAGGTAATCTAGCGGTAATGGATGCAAAGCACCGCTACTGTTGTCCTATTCCGGTTTCTTGAACAATCTTGCTGTACTTTTCCATCTCGTTCTCCAAGAACGCCTTGAACGCATCGCCCTTCAGCGGTGTCGCCGTCAAACCCTTGGCCTCCAGCGACTCGACAAACGAAGGCTGTGCCAGGATATCCATCACGTCATGACTGACTTGTTCGATAATGGGAGCAGGAAGCTGCGCAGGGCCGAATACGCCAAACCAGTTTGTGAGCTGCAACGCCGGCATGCCAAGCTCTACCGAAGTAGGAACATCGGGCAACAGCTTTTCACGCTTATCTCCGGCCACCAGAATCGGGGTAAGTTTGCCAGCCCGAATATTCCCAAGTAACGGCGGCGTGGTTGCGAAGAACAGATCTATTTGGCCACCGACAAGATCCTGCACCGCCAGAGACGTGCCACGATACGGAATATGGGCCAATGGCAAACCCGTCAGGCTTTTAAGCAATTCACCCGCCATATGCTGTTGCCCTCCCACGCCGGGGGAGCCATAGGCAATCTGCTGTTGCTTTCCCCCCAGCGCTCGCAATGCTTCCAGGTTTTTCGCAGGAAGCTTGGGGCCAGCGGCGAGCACCAACGGCGCCGAGGCGACAAGTGCAAGCGCGGTAAAATCCGTGATCGGATCGTAGCGCATGTCCTTGAATACCAGCTTATTGATCGACACCTCGGGCGTGTAGCCCAAAAGTAGCGTATAGCCATCGGGCTTGGCGCGGACAACCTGCTCCGCACCGATCATGCCACTCGCACCCGTCTTGTTCTCCACGACAACGGTCTGATTCCATTTATTGCTTAGCGCCTCGGCCAACAAGCGAGCAACGATATCGGTCGAACCTCCAGGTGCGTAGGCGACGACCAATGTGACGGGCCTTTCGGGATAAGCGGCCTGCGTGGCCGGTGCGACAAGCATAGCGGCGAGTGCCAACGTCATCAGCTTTTTTTTGATGCTCATTGTTATGTCTCCTCGGTTGGTTGTAGTCTGACTATTCGAGTGTGATTAAAACGGTCTGCAACACGTAGTCGCCCGGGTGGGCGTGGAACTCTGCTAAAAGTTGTTGTACCGTCTGTCGTATACCGGTACCCAGGTTATGTACGACACAACTGATTGGGCAACTGCTCAGAAACGCAATCATCCGATCGGTCTGCGCGCAGACCAACAAATATGTGTTTTTCTCTGTACGAAACTTGATGATTCCCTTGCTGCCATCTTCCGTATCGATAAGTTCGATACGCTTCGCAGGCGACAGCAAGGCGTTCAGACAAGCGTAGGCCTTGGCCATGGGACGAGGGTTGAAGTGCCTGTCTATAAATGCATTTCGAGGGAAATAGCCACGATCCACATCCATGAATGTGTCATAGACATAGGAAATGTCCTCCGACAGCCGCGACAGCACGATCACTTGTGCAACGCTGGCTACATTTTCATCATCGGCCGTCCGTGACGCTGCCAAGCTCGAACCGCTCAGTTTCAGGGAAACCAGAACCTTGCAACCGGTGGCCTCCGAGAAGGCCCTTAATCTGTTCGCTACGTCAGGCAAATATTCATCTGGCGTAACCCGGACTGTGATGCCGTCAATCTCACCGGCCTGCAATGCGCCGGTGATGATGAGTTTATCGGTTTCCAGATCCGCCAGCGTGAATCCGGCTTTGACGAAGTGATTGAAGTGTTTGCCGTCGTAATGCGACGGGTCGTTTGTGTGTATTTTGGCGTAATAGATTCGCGTATTGCCGGATTTGCGCACACGCTTCAGGGCGCTGCGATGCTGCTCAAACTGATCCGCAATAAGATTGACTTCGAACGCGGCAACACCACAATCGGCAAGTCCTCTGTCCAACAGTTTTGCCGAAGGTACGCCTAGCGTTGTAACGATGTAGCGATGCCCCATCTGCGCCATGAGGCGCATTCTGGCGCGAGACTCTTCCTCGTCCAGATCGAGTGCAGGCACCTTCGATAGGCGCGCCCCCATTTCCCACAACCCCAGCAGCGGATAGTCATTGCGAGCCCACTTGCGTCCGAACTCCTGCACACCGCCCGTGGCGGTGATCTGCATGCTTTCCGCCCACGGATGGCGCAGTTCGACTCCGACGTTATCAAGCGTAGAGGTTTTGGGGTGAATCAATTGATGCGCGGCACCAGACGCTTTGGTCGCTCCTTCAGTAGCCTGCGCGCCCATTGTGCGAACTGAGTGCGCAACATGACCGCGGGCATACACATCCACAACGAAGTAGCCAAATTTTTCGGCATCACCGCGCCCGAACTCAACGTCGGGTGCTGTACGGTAGAACTCTGTGAAGTCGTGCCGCAAGAAGGCCGTGGACGGCAGCATGTAAAACTCGCCCGCCCCCACTCTGTCGTACCAGAAATTGTGCACATGACCCGCAAAGGTGGCTTCTACATTCGGTTTGCGCATGAGCCCCAGTAGCCAGCTGCGGCCCGGCTCATCGAGGTTGTCGTAGTTACCGCGTTCGTCTGGCTTGAAGATGTAAGGCGGATAGTGCATGAAGAGAAATATCTGCCGCTCGCCTGCTGTTTCGAACTGAGATTCAAGCCATTGTTTCTGGCGCTCTTCCTCTGCCAGGCCTGAATTGATCAGCAGCGAATTAATCAGGACAAACCGTATCCGGCCCTCATCAAAAGAGAAGTAGTCAGGGCCAAATGCTTTGCGATAAGTATCAAGGTAGGCATCGCAGACCTGATCGGCAGGCATCCAGTCCACGCGTTTGTCGCCGACATCGTGATTGCCGGGCACGACGTAAACCGGAACCGAAACAGCACTGGCGATCGCTTTGAAATGTGCAACGGCCTGCGTAAAGGTAGGCAGCGATGGCACCGGATGAACGATATCCCCAAGGTGGATCACGAACTTCGGCGCCGGATCCATGGCGGCGATATCGAGAAACACATGACGAGCTCTGGCGTTGGCCAAGGCATTGGTCTGGAAGGGAGAGCTAGAGGCGTTTTCTCCCTCATTAATGTGGGTGTCCGCGACAACCACGAATGTGAACAGAGGCTGTTCACCGGACTGCGTGCGTGACATTATCACGTACCTCCTACATAATTCCATTAATTGGAATCGGCGTTTATTGATTGGAATTAAATTATCTTTGCAAGCAGTTAAGATGTCAACGGATGATTTTCAAGGAGCAGTTGTGGTGGAACGCAACAAGGACAAGCCCGAAGCGCTGGATAACGTCGAGCTGCAAGCACATCCGCAATTTACGGCTACCCTGGCCAATGGCCTTGCTGTATTGGGTTGCTTTGCAGACGGCCCGCCCCTCTTGGGTAATAAAGAACTCTCCGAACTGCTGGGAATGACGCGTCCCACGGTTTCCAGGCTGACATTCACGCTGGTGGGGCTCGGATATCTGCGGCGCGATACCCCTACGGGAAAATACGGACTCGGCCCCGCCGTGCTGTCGTTGGGTTACCCATTGCTATCGCGACTAATGATTCGCCAGGTCGGCTCCACCGCCATGATGCAGCTGGCCAGCTATGCCCATGGGCCAGTCTCAGTAGGAGTCAGAGATAGACTTCAGGTAGTCTATGTAGAAACGACGCATGCAAGCGAGTCCAATGAAACGCTGCCCGGAATCGGCTCAAGACGCCCCTTTTTGCGTACGGCAATTGGTCGGGCACTCCTGTATGCCCTGGACGCTCAGGAACGCGCCTTGGTGCTGGAGCGGCTACAGGCCACTCATACCGACGAATGGGACACTTACCACAGCAGGCTGGAAGGATCGTTCGCGGAGATCGACGAGCATGGGTTTTGTCTCGTGGAAGGAGACTGGCGACCCACACTGGCTGCGGTCGCCGTACCCATGAAGGCCAGCATCAACGGGATGCGCCTGGCTTTCAACCTCACCCTACCCCGTTACGCAGTGGACAGGCAGCAATTGATGACAGACTTGGGGCCAAGGCTGCTTGATCTTGTTCACAAAATGGAGCATCTGCTGGGCGTCAGCCAACGCTGACAACACCACCGATCAATGCGCCGACAGCCAGTGCACACTGAACATATGGTCGTCGTCCACCCACACGGCCTCGGGAGAAAAGCCCGCGCGCGCGGCCAGTTCGCGGAAGCCGTCAACCGTATACTTGTGTGAATTTTCTGTATGGATAGACTCGCCTTCATCGAAGGTGTGGCGTATGCCCGCCAGCGTCACGCATTGCTTTTGCTTGCTGACCAGATGCATTTCAACACGGTGATAGGTCGGATGGTAAAGCGCATGATGTGCAAATCCATCCAGATCAAAGTCTGCGCCCAGCTCCTGATTGGCGCGCTTGAGCAGGTTCAGATTGAACGCAGCCGTCACGCCTTGTGCGTCGTTGTACGCCGCATGCAATAGAGTAGGATCCTTGACCAGGTCCACGCCAATCAGCAGTCCGCCGCCATTGAGCAGGCCGGCTGCTTGGGTCAGAAAGCCCAGGGCTTCAACGGGGCTCATATTGCCTATGGTCGAGCCTGGGAAAAAGCCCGCCCGACGCCGCATGGCCGAACCCAATCCCGGCAGCGTCGTCAGCGCGGTGTAGTCCGCCACCACCGGATACACCGGCAAAGAGGGAAAGTCGGCCGTCAACTGTTCTGCCGCGGCATGCAGATGGTCGCCTGAGATATCAATCGGCACATATCGGCAGGAGCACGCTTGCCGGGGAAAGGCGTCCAGCAATAAGCGCACCTTGAGCATCGACCCCGCCCCGAATTCGACGAGATCAATATCGCTCCCCATCATGTCGGCCATCTCGACCGCATGCTGTTTCAGAATACCGAGCTCTGTGCGCATGGGGTAGTACTCCGGCAGTGCACATATTCGGTCAAACAGTTCCGAACCTGCCGCGTCGTAGAAATACTTGGGCGAAACGTGACGCGGTCGCGCCAGCAAGCCCGCCTTCATGTCAGCAAGAAATGCGTCTGCATCTGCGCAGTGTTCCGTAGGAATGGCAAGAGAGTCCATGGCAAGGTCGCTTACAGATCGCGCGCGAGGCGCAAGCCGGTGAATTGCCAGCGCGCTGCGGGGGGAAAGAAATTGCGGTAGGTCAAGCGGCCGTGCGAAGCCGGCGTGGCCGCGCTGCTGCCGCGCAGCACCTGCTGACCCACCATGAATTTGCCGTTATATTCAGCGGCCGGTCCTGGTATGGGCCTGAATCCGGGATAGGGCGCGTAGGCAGAACGCGTCCATTGCCAGACAAAGTCAAATGCCTGCGCCAGTTCCGAGGCGCTGCAGGAGGCTTCCCACTCGAACTCTGTGGGAAGCCTTGCCCCCGCCCACTCCGCATAAGCACAGGCTTCGTAGAAACTGAGATGGGAGACGGGCTGATGGGGATCCAGCGGCTGGACGCCCTGCGTCCCAAAGATCTGCCAGCCGGCATCGCCTCCCCGTTCTTTCAGGCGCGGATCATCGCCTTGCAACCAATACTGGGGCGCGCTCCAGGCCTGCGATTGAACGGTAGCCCATCCCTCCGACAACCAGAACTCAGGCCGCGAATAACCGCCGTCGTCCATGAATGCGAGATATTCTCCGCAAGTCACCAACCTGTCCGCGATGGCATAGGGTTGCAGCCATACCGGGTGGCGTGGTGTTTCGTTATCGAAGGCAAACCCCTGCCCGTCGTGGCCTATGTCCACCATGGCGCCGTCATGCGCCAGCCAGCGAACCGGGCCGGTCGCCACCGAAACCGCCGAGGGCTGAGCGTCATTGTGCCGATAAGCTGGCAACAACGGATTGCATGACAGCGCATGCAGAATGTCTGTGACGATCAATTCCTGATGCTGCTGCTCATGCTGCAGGCCCAGGACAATAATCGGTTGCAGCGCTTGCCACTGCGTATCGTCCAAGTCTTCCAGCCATGCCTCCATGGCGGCGTCCACGTGTTGGCGATAGGCATGCACGGCATCCAGTCCCGGGCGGCTGAGCATGCCGCGCTGCGGCCTCGGCTGGCGAGGCCCGAGGGCCTCGTAGTAAGAGTTGAATAGATAGTGAAAACTCGCATCAAAGACCCGGTATTGCGCTGCATAAGGCCGCAACAACATCGCCTCAAAAAACCAGGTGGTATGCGCAAGATGCCACTTTGTCGGACTGGCATCGGGCATAGACTGTATGCACTGGTCCTCCGCAGTGAGCCCGGACGCCAGGCTCAAGCTGTGCGCACGTATCTGCTGGTATTGCAGCCGCAGGCTTTCTTTTGAACAAGTCATTGAACCATTCTATTCAGAAAACACAGGGCCGAACGGAACGGAGACAAGATGTTGCAAATAGAACGGTTTTAATTCAACCGTGATCTGACAGCCGAATGCCCTCTAGGCGGGGGCTGTCGTGCACGATCTCAATACCCAAAGAAGTCTTCGCTGCGGATATCGTCGTCATCAACATCAGCACGATTCAATACCTGGCGCACTGCCTGGACCAGTCCCGGGGGCCCCGCCAGATAGTAGACGGGTTCAGCGAGATCGACACAGACTTTTCTGATCAGGCTTTCATCGATGACTCCCGTCTCCCCATCCCAGGGCTGGGCGGAGGCATCCATTTGTGTCATTGTCGCGACCAGCCGGAATTGTCCGTTCTGCTGCGCAAGCTGCTGCAACTCTGGCAGAAAGGCCGCATCTTCCGGGCGCCGATTGGAATAAAGCAGAATCAGTTGCTGCGGCAACGCATCATGCATAGCCTGCCTGAGCATGCTGACAAATGGCGTAATACCGATACCGCCCGCAAGCAAGATCGCCGGGCGGGCGCGCTTATTATGGAGCGTCAACGATCCGAATGGCCCCTCAAGCGCCGCGTCCTCACCCACCGACATCGCACGCAGCACCTGCTTGAACGCGCTGTCGCGCATACGGGTGGCGATCGTCAAGTCTGCTTCATACGGTGCGCTCACAATCGAAAAGGTATGTCGCATGTCATCGGCATTACCCTGCCCCGCGCCAGGCAACACGACGTCTATGGTCTGGCCAGGCTTAAAGCTGAAGCCGGCTGGCTTTTCAAAATGAAAAGCCATGGTCCGTTCAGCGACTTCTTCTTTCTTCAACAACTTTACAGTGCAGCTATCCATGATGACTCCGCGACTGGAACTGCGATGGCAGTTTGCCTATTGTGTCTGGGTCTCGCTCCGTTTCAACGAAGCGATGACAAGGGCTGCCCATTGCGCACAATGCGTGCATAGGCAGAATGATTGTGAATAGACTCAAAGTTTTCGGCGTCAATACGGCAGGCCTTGATGCCTGGCAGATCGTCCAGCGCCAGTGCCACATCACGCACCAGGTCTTCAACGAACTTGGGATTGTCATAAGCCTGCTCGGTAACGTATTTTTCGTCGGGCCGCTTGAGCAGACCATAGACTTCGCAGGACGCGCTGCGCTCGGCCGCAGCGATCAGCGCCTCTACATCCAGTGGCGCTTTGAGGTCAACCTCGATACTGATCAGTGAGCGCTGGTTGTGCGCTCCATAGGCAGAGATTTCCTTGGAACAGGGACAAAGGCTGGTCACCGGCACCACAACGCGCATCCAGAAACTGTACTGCTGGTCCTGGGACAGGGTGCCGCGCCAAGAAACGTCATAATCCAGATGGCTGGCCACGCCGGACACCGGGGCCGTCTTGCGTACAAAATAGGGAAAGGACATTTCCAGACTCCCCGCACTGGCCTTCAGGCGGCACAGCATATCCCGCAACAGATGCTCAAACCCGTTCTGGTCCAGCACGCCCGACTGCGACTCAAGCAGCTCAATAAAACGGGACATATGTGTGCCCTTGACCTCGGCATCCAAGGCCACCGTCATGGACAGGTCCGCAATCGTCGACAACTGTCCCGCCCGCGTTTTAATCGTAACGGGATGACGGACACCTTTGACACCAACGGCGTCCAGGGCTACGCCGCGTGGATCGGCCTGAGACTGTATATCGGGCAAAAGCATGAGTTTTTCGGGCGCGTTCATACGGCTCCTGATAAAGAATCCGGCCTATGACCGCCCGGATGGAGGATTTCAGCGTGAAGCGAGGCAGCCATGGCGCAACGCCATCGCTACCGGCTTTCCCGCCGGCTTTAACGGTTAGACGCACGAACGAGCAAAAACGTGTCAGGAATTTTCAGATGCCTGGCTCCGGGAATCAATGGCTCAAGCGGATCAGGACTTTACCGCGCGCGTGTCCGGTAGCCAGCTTCTCCAATGCCGAACGCGCCTCGTCCAACGGGAAGATTGAGTCGGTGATGATCTGCAGCTGCCCGGACTGAAACAGACGTATCGCTTGTGGCAAGAAGGGCGTCGCGCTTGCGAAAAACACGAACTCGCCTGCCTGCGTGCCTCTGGATTGGATGCCGAATTCCACAAGGCTCGCAATGCGCCCATTGGCGCGAAGCACCGACCATGATCCTTCCAGCGTTTCGCCACCGAGGGTATCGAGCACCAGATCAATGTCGTTGACTTCGGTAAAGTCCTCAGTACGGTAGTCGATGACTTCGTCCGCACCCAGGCTCTTCACCAGCGCTGCATTCCGGGCCGACGCCGTGGCGACCACATGGGCGCCCGCGTGATGGGCCTGCTGAACAGCCATGCTACCGACGCCACCGGCCGCTGCGTGAATCAGCACCCGCTGCCCGCGTTGGAGATGGCCAACATCGAACAGGCCCTGTCGGGCTGTTCCGAAAGCGGTCGGCAGGGCTGCCGCCTGCTCGAAGCTCATCTCCGCCGGGATGCCGCATAGATCGGCGGCAGCAATCACCAGATATCTGCCAAACGCCCCGCCCGAACTGGGCGCAGTACGCCCGACCACGCGATCACCCGGCTTCACAGTCGTTACCTGCGTGCCGACCGCCTTTACCACGCCGCTGAAATCCGTGCCCAGTGTATAGGGGAACTGAACAGGGAAAACCTGCTGCATGTGTCCGGCAGCAATCTTCAGATCCAGCGGATTGATGCCGGCGGCCTCGACGCGAATGGCGGTTTCATCCGGCTGCAGATCTCTGAGGCGCGATTCACCTATCGCGACGAGATCGGGCCCCCCGAATGCTTCGATAAAAGCCGTGTTCATACATCAACCTCCTTGGTCATGGCTAAGTTGGATCCGGCCTGCGGTGGGAACTGGCCTAGCTGCAGGAACAGGCCAAACCAATCTTCCATGTGCCAGGTCGCGGTCAGACGCTTGCCGTCGAGCGTGTGAAACTCGTGAAGGCGAAAGCTCACCTTCTTGCCGGTTGGGGGGACGCCGAAGAATTCGCCTTGATGGGTGCCGCTGATCTCGGCGCGAACGCCTATCTTGCCAGGCTCTTGGACCATGTCATGAACGATAATCTGAAGGTCGGGGAACGCCTGGATGACGCTGCGGATGATGGGCTTGATGCCTTCGGGCCCGGGCCGCTGCCCGGGCGCCAGTGGAATGTCATCCCAAGTCGGCGCCAGAACTCCGTCTATCAGATTGGGGTTCCTGTCACTGAATGCCCGATAGAACGTTTCCACCGCCAAACGCTCCGTGCGAAGGCGATCGATGCCATTGATGCTGGATATATTCATAAGCCGCTGCTCATCGTGAGGTTATGGGTGATGGCAGGATTCTGTCGGCGGCAGTAAAATTTGTCTAACAAATAACTGATATATCTAATTATTCGTTCTATGAATTTTCATGGCATAGACCTGAACCTGCTCGTGGCGTTCGACGCTTTGATGAACGAGCGGAACGTAACCCGCGCCGCCACCCAGGTCGGTGTGAGTCAACCCGCCATGAGCGCGGCGCTATCGAGGCTGCGAAAATGCTTCAGCGATCCACTGTTCTTGCGCAGCGCGGAGGGCCTGCTGCCTACGCCACGCGCGAGAGACTTGGCTGAACCCATTGCGCAAGCCTTGCGGCAAATCGAATTCACGCTTGTGAAAAAGCCCGAGTTTGTGCCAGAAAAGGCAACACTGACGTTCACATTGGGGCTGTCGGACTACCCCGCTTTCGTGCTCCTGCCTTCACTGCTGCAGGCGCTCGAAACGACGGCCCCGGGCGTGTCATTGAACGTGCATGCATTTAACGACCGGGATGACGCGGTAGACCTGCTGGATGCCGGCGTGATCGATGCGGCCATCGGCATGCCGCCTACACACGCTGATGGCCGAATACTGACGCGCCCCGTGCTTCAAGACCGGTTCGTTACGATCATTGCCAAAGACCATCCCGCCGCCCGACGCGGGATGAGCATGAAGACCTATCTGGATCTGCACCATGTGCTCGTGTCTCCCGAAAGCGAACGATATGGTCTGGTGGATCAGGCGCTTGCTCAGCAGGGCAAAAAGCGCAAACTCGCACTGACGCTGCCGCAGATGTTCGCCGTACCAGGCATTGTGGCCCGAACCAGCATGACCGCCACGATCATGAAGCAGGTCGCGCTCACCTCGCCGGCGGGGCACCGACTAGCGCTCTTTCCGCCTCCCGTCGCATTGCCCGAGGTCGTATTCGATCTTATCTGGCATCGACGCAGCGACGCTCATCCCGCACAGTTATGGTTCAGAGGCTTTATCTCAGATCATGCCGCATGTTTTGCCGGATAGTGGTAGCCGCTCTCATTGATGCTGAACGCTTCGCATGCCAAGCGGATGCTGACTTTGAACTGCACAACGACACCGCGCGTCATCATGCAGGCATCCATGCCGTCGTACTTGGCCCGCCACTTGTAGAGCGAGGCGCTGCTCATGCCGTGTTCGCGGAATAGCTCTGGCACGGGCGCTCCTGCTTCGGCTTGCTTGAGGATCGCCATGATCTGGCTGTCTGTGAATCGGGGTTGCTTCATTGCGAATTTCCTGGTTTGGAAATTCTACCTTCGATCACTGCGATTTAACGGAGGGATTACCAGGGCGAGGACGTCAAACGACTCAAGAGGCAAAAGTCACATTGGGCATCAATCGATCTACGTGCGGCTGCTTACGCTGGCGGGCTTGTGCAAGGTCGTATTCAGTTTGAAGCGCAGTCCAAAACCGGGCAGTGCTAATCCCTGCCATTTCCAGACGAATAGCCAGATCCGGGCTTATGCCAGCCCTGCCATTGATGACGCGAGAAAGTGCCGTCCTAGACATGCCTAGCTTTTGTGCTGCTTCGCTTACTGTCAAGCGCAAAGGCTCAATGACTTGATCTCGTATTGTGCTTCCGGGATGGGGATGGCTCAAAGTGTTCATGTGTTTCTCGTTCAGTGATAGTCCTGGTAATCGACGATATCTACATCATTGCCGTCAAAAACAAACGTAACACGCCAATTGCCATTGACCACGATTGACCAATATCCTCTGAGATTGCCGTGTAATGGGTGCAATCCGAAGCCCGGAAGATTTAACTCACCAGGCTCTGACGCCACATCCAAAGCGCGCAGAATTTGCCCGAGCTTTTTTGCATGATTCGGTTGAATCCCTTGCACTGAGGAAGTCCTGAAGAATCGCTCAAGCCCTTTGTGGCGGAATCGCTTAATCATAGCCCATTGTACTGCGTAGCGGCACAAGGCACAATAATTTGCTTGTGCCTTTGCATGGCGGCGGTGTCTATTGAAGTCCGACCAGGACGCCCAGGCAGCGCGGGTCGCCAAATTGCTCGGAGATCGAGTTCAGCGCTGAGTGACATACTTTGCAAACTCACTGGCAACCGACAGAAAATCCACACCAATATGTAACAAAGCAGGTCCACCCCCTTGAAGAAACTCACTTCGTCCTTATAATTAGCACTCGAGGGGGTCGAGTGCTAACAGCACATACCGACCCCTCAGCTATGTCAATCAACTATTTATTGAACAGGAGTTCCTCCATGGCACTGCGTCCTTTGCACGATCGCGTGATCGTCAAGCGTCTGGACAACGAGCGCACTACCGCCTCGGGTATCGTCATCCCTGAAAGCGCCGCTGAAAAGCCCGATCAGGGCGAAGTCGTGGCTGTTGGCCCCGGCAAAAAAACCGAAGATGGCAAAGTGCTGCCGGTTGACCTGAAAGTCGGCGATAAAGTCCTGTTCGGCAAGTATGCCGGTCAATCAGTCAAGGTCGATGGCGAAGAACTGCTCGTCATCCGCGAGGAAGAAATCCTCGCCGTGATCCAGTAATCCCGACACGAATCACTCAAGGAATTTCACAATGGCTGCTAAGCAAGTACTTTTTGGCGACGATGCACGGGTTCGCATCGTTCGTGGCGTCAACATTCTGGCCAACGCCGTCAAGACGACACTGGGTCCCAAGGGCCGCAATGTCGTGCTCGACCGCTCTTTCGGCTCCCCCACCGTCACCAAGGATGGTGTGTCGGTTGCCAAAGAAATCGAACTGAAAGAAAAATTTGAAAACATCGGTGCCCAACTGGTCAAGGAAGTCGCTTCCAAGACCTCGGACGCCGCTGGTGATGGTACCACCACCGCTACCGTGCTGGCCCAATCGGTCGTCGAAGAAGGCCTCAAGTATGTGGCTGCCGGCATCAACCCCATGGACCTCAAGCGCGGCATCGACAAGGCTGTCGCCGTTGCCGTCGAAGAGCTCAAGAAGCTGTCCCGTCCTTGCACCACCAGCAAAGAAATCGCCCAGGTTGGCTCCATCTCGGCCAATAGCGATGCCTCCATCGGCGAAATCATCGCCAACGCCATGGACAAGGTTGGTAAGGAAGGCGTCATCACCGTTGAAGACGGCAAGTCGCTGGACAACGAACTGGATGTCGTCGAAGGCATGCAATTCGACCGCGGCTATCTGTCGCCCTACTTCATCAACAATCCCGACAAGCAAGTATCGGTACTGGACGATCCGTACATCCTGATTTTCGACAAGAAGATCAGCAACATCCGCGATCTGCTGCCCATCCTGGAACAGGTTGCCAAGTCCAGCCGTCCTCTGCTCATCGTGGCTGAAGACGTCGAAGGCGAAGCCCTGGCTACCCTGGTCGTCAACAACATCCGCGGCATCCTGAAAACAACCGCCGTCAAGGCTCCTGGCTTTGGCGATCGCCGCAAGGCCATGCTCGAAGACATCGCCATCCTTACCGGCGGCGTGGTCATCTCCGAAGAAACCGGCATGTCGCTTGAAAAAGCAGCGCTGGAAGACCTCGGCCAAGCCAAGCGCATTGAAGTGGGCAAGGAAAACACCATCATTATCGATGGCGCTGGCGACAGCAAGTCCATTGAAGCCCGCGTCAAGCAGATTCGTGTTCAGATCGACGAAGCCACGTCCGATTACGACCGCGAAAAACTGCAAGAGCGTGTTGCCAAGCTGGCTGGCGGTGTTGCCGTCATTCGCGTTGGCGCTGCCACCGAAGTCGAAATGAAGGAAAAGAAGGCACGTGTCGAAGACGCCCTGCACGCTACCCGCGCTGCGGTGGAAGAAGGTATTGTGCCCGGCGGTGGCGTTGCACTGATCCGCGCCAAGGCTGCCATTGCCGCCCTCAAGGGTGACAACGTTGACCAAGACGCCGGCATCAAGCTGATTCTGCGTGCGATCGAAGCACCGCTGCGCACCATCGTGGCCAACGCTGGCGACGAGCCCAGCGTCGTCGTCAACCAGGTTGAGCAAGGCAAGGGTAACTACGGTTACAACGCCGCAACCGGCGAGTACGGCGATCTGGTCGAGCAAGGCGTTCTGGATCCCACCAAGGTAACGCGCACTGCGCTGCAAAACGCTGCGTCGATTGCCAGCCTGTTGCTCACGACCGAAGCCGCTGTGGCCGAAATCGTGGAAGACAAGCCTGCTCCTGCCATGCCCGACATGGGTGGCATGGGCGGTATGGGTGGCATGGGCGGTTTCTAAACCGTCAGTCATCGCGCCGGGGCGCAAGCCCCGGCGGCTACGATTACACAGCTGTGCCCAATGCCTCCGGTTCGCCGGAGGCATTTTGCTGCCCATTGCGGTAGGCTCTCTATAATGCAAGGCCAACCACCCGATATGTGATTGCACATACAGGAAAAAGACCTTATGCATTCCTCCTACAAAAGCAAAGGCGGCCCTGCGCGTCTTATTCATGCCCTGCGCTATTCGATTCAGGGCCTGGCGGCCGCGTTCCGGCACGAAGCGGCATTCCGCCAGGAGTTGCTGCTGACGGTCGTACTCCTGCCGGTTGCGCTCTGGATCAGCCGCACGCTGCTCGAAGCAGTATTGATGATAGGCGCGCTAGTGCTCGTGCTGATTGTCGAACTGCTGAACTCTGCGCTGGAGGCGCTCGCCGATACTATCACCACCGAACACCACCCAATGGTAGGCAGGGCCAAAGACCTGGGCAGTGCTGCGGTGTTACTGGCCTTGGGTCTTGCCGCACTGATCTGGCTGGGTGTGATCGGAACCCATATCTCAGGCAGCCTATAATCCGCAAACCAACCACGATGCCTGCCATGACTTTTATACAGAAACTCGAACGCGCCTGGTCCTCTACCAACT
Source organism: Allopusillimonas ginsengisoli (assembly GCF_004153455.1). Taxonomy (GTDB): domain Bacteria; phylum Pseudomonadota; class Gammaproteobacteria; order Burkholderiales; family Burkholderiaceae_B; genus Allopusillimonas; species Allopusillimonas ginsengisoli. The sequence goes on from NZ_SDQE01000004.1 coordinate 76,040, forward strand.
CTATGCTGACGGTAGGACTGGACCCGGACCCCCAGCGTTTTCCGGCCGAACTCTCAGGCAGGCCCGATGCAATCTACGAATTCTGCCGGGCGATCGTGGATGTCACTGCACAGTATGCCTGCGCCATCAAGCCGCAGATTGCCTATTTTTCGTCTGCCCGGGCTGAAGACCAGCTTGAGGCTCTGTGCGCCTACATCCATGACACACATCCTCACTTGCCCATTATCCTGGATGCCAAGCGGGGCGACATTGGCTCCACCGCCGAGCAGTATGCGCGCGAAGCGTTTGAACGCTACGAGGCGGATGCCGTCACAGTGAATCCCTATATGGGCTATGACAGTGTCGAGCCTTACCTCTCATGGAAAAGCAAAGGGGTGATCGTATTGTGCCGCACCTCCAACAAGGGCGGCTCGGACCTGCAGTTTCTGGAGAGCGCCGATGGCACGCCGCTGTATCTGAAGGTCGCCGAAATGGTATCCGAACGCTGGAACACCGGCCAGCAGTGCGCGCTTGTGGTGGGGGCCACATTCCCCGAAGAAATTACCAAGGTCAGGGCCCGGGTGGGCGATATGCCATTGCTGGTGCCTGGCATAGGCGCGCAGGGGGGCGATATTCCAGCCACGGTGAACGCGGGTAAGGACAGCAAGGGCACAGGGATGATGATCAACTCTTCGCGCGCCATTCTGTACGCGAGTGGCGGCGACGATTGGCGCGAGGCAGCCGCGCATGCGGCGCGCGCGACGCGCGACGCCATCAACGCGGCGCGATAATCACAAGCGCGGAAGGTCGGGGCAGGCTTGCCCCCGCGGTTTACGTGGCCGGCGCAATAAGCGAAATGGCCGTCTCCAGTGCAAAGGCCACCGCCGCCTGACGGATGGCCGCACGGTCGCCCTCGAATATTCGGGTCATGGCGCGCGTGGCCACACCCGCTGAGGCGCGTTGCGCAAATCCGAAACACACCATGCCGACAGGCTTGCCTTGTGTGCCGCCCCCCGGGCCGGCTATACCGGTCGTGGACACCGCCAGATTGGCGTACGGCGCCGTCGCCAGCACGCCTGCAGCCATTTCCATGGCAGTTTCTTCGCTGACAGCACCAAATCGCTCGAGTGTGTCTTCGTTGACACGTAGCTGCTCGGTTTTCGCCTCGTTGCTGTATGTCACGAAGCCTCGATCGAACCACTGGCTTGATCCTGCGGTGTGGGTCATGGCGGCAGCAAGCAGCCCGCCGGTGCACGATTCCGCGCAGGCGAACATCCAGCCCTTTTCGACCAGCAGACGCCCCAGCTCGGGGGCCAGCGCCAATTCCTTGCTCGTACTCATCAGTGGCTCCGTATAAGGTTCGGCATGGCAGCCGGAAAACGATCAGATCAGGCCAGCAAAGGCCTAGCTGGCCTCAAGCCATCAGCCCGAACCGTACCAGCAGGGCAATGACCAGCAAACTATAGGCTGCCGCCAGGATGTCGTCCAACATGACGCCAAAACCGCTCTTGAACCGTCGATCACAGAAGCGCACTGGCGGCGGCTTGAAAATATCAAACAAGCGGAACACGATGAAGGCGACGAGCTGAGGCAGAAACGCGGCGGGGGTCAGCCAGAGCACCAACCAGAAGGCCACGATTTCGTCCCACACCATCCCACCATGATCCGGCATGCCCATTTCCCGTCCTGTGCGATGGCAGGCCCAGCAGCCCAGCGCGAAAGCCAGCAGCAGCACAACGCCTATGCCCGCATCGGGCAGCCGGGATACGAGCGCTACCCACAACAGCCACCCACACAATGTGCCCCAGGTGCCTGGTGCTGGGCGCAGCAGGCCGCTGCCCAGCCCAAAGGCAACGATGCGCGGAAATGAACGAAAAACCCAGGCGGCGCTGGGCTCAGGGACAGAGCCGGGCCGGGACGAAGAATGGTCGTTGGACTGCATAAACGCGCTAAACGCCTGCGTAGAAGAATGGATCAGGAAAAATGGTCGAAACCACCCACAGCCAAATGCACGGCAGCACCGCTGGCATCGACTACCCGAACGCCCTGCCCCGGCTTGATATGGCCTACTCGCGTGACACGTACAGACATCTTGCCGGCCAGTGCGCCGATTGCGTCGCGCTGGCCAGGCGGTGCGGTAAAGCATAATTGATAGACATCGCCCCCAGCAAGCACCGCCGACTGGCGTACATCCGGGGCAACACCCTGCAGGGCGGAATCCACAGGCAAGCTGTCATAGGACAGTTCGGCAGCGCAGCCGCTCGCCCGGAGAATATGGCCCAGATCCTGCAGCAGGCCATCCGAGATATCGAGCGCAGCATGGGCAATGCCAGCGAGGTTGGCCGCAAAGGCCCAAGGCGGCATGGGCCGCTCCAGGGCATTGCGCGTCGCAGCCAATAGGCCCGCGTCCATCGGCAATTCGCCCTGCAACAGCCGCAAGGCGATATCCGGCGCGCCCAGTGTGCCCGTAATCCAGATATCGTCACCAGCGCGGGCCGCGGCCCTGCGCAGGGCTTGTTCAGGACGCACCTGACCGAAAGCCGTCACGCTGATCACAATACCGGATGGGCTGCGTGTAGTATCGCCGCCGATCAACGGGCAGCCTGCCTGCGCCGCAAAATCATGAAAGCCTTGAGCAAAGGCCGCCAGCCAGTCATGATCGACCGCAGGCAACGACAGGCCGAGCAGACACCCCAGAGGCTGCGCGCCCATGGCGGCGAGGTCCGACACATTGACGGCCAATGCCTTGTGCCCGAGCCCCGAAGGATCGGCATCCGGAAAAAAATGCCGGCCTTCTATGAGCAGATCGATGCTGGTGGCGAGTTGATGGCCGGGCGCCACGGGAAAGAGCGCGCAGTCGTCGCCGACGCCCAGCATCCCGTCCGGCGCCGGACGGGAAAAGTAGCGACCGATGAGATCAAATTCGCTGTTCAACGAGCGCCCGGCCCCTGGCGACGCGCCGCCGCTGCGGCAACTTCGGCCGGACGCACGTCGGCCGCCATTTTGTCGAGTACGCCATTGACGAACTTGAAACCATCGGTGCCGCCAAACGACTTGGCCAGCTCAACGGCCTCGTTAATGGCGACTTTGTACGGTACTTCGATATGGTTGATCAGCTCGAAGCTGCCGATCAGCAAAATGGCATGTTCTACCGGCGAGAGCTCGTCCAGCGGCCTGTCGACATAGGGAAGAAAGCGTTCGCGCAATGCTGGTGCTTCGCGCAGCACGCCGTGCAACAGCGTTTTATACCAAGATGCATCAGCCTCGGAAAATTCGGTGTCATCGCGGATATGGGCATCGATTTCGCCTGCATCCTGGAGGCTGTCGTCGCCGCGCAGCAGCCAGGCATAAATGCCCTGCAGCGCGAACTCGCGCGCGCGGCGGCGCGCACTGCGGGCGTTGACCCGTGCCGAGCCTGCCGACGCGGACTGCGGTTTACCTGTTGTCAAGATTTTCGTCCTCGTCTTCATCGAAGTCGTCGTCATCATCGTCGTCGTCTTCGTCTTCTTCGTAGTCATCGTCCTCGGACTCAGGCTCCAGGGCAGCCACCAGATTGGCCATTTCGACCGCGGTACGGGCGCAATCGCGTCCTTTGTCGGCGGCACGCGCTTCAGCCTGTTCGTCGGTATCGGTTGTGAGCACGCCGTTCGCGACCGGAATGCCGGTTTCGAGCGCCACGCGGCTGATCGCTGCCGCGCTTTCGTTGCTGACAATCTCGAAATGGTAGGTTTCGCCGCGAATCACAGCGCCTAACGCGATCAGGGCATCGAACTCGAACGTTTCGGCCATTTGCGCCAGCGATACACCCAGCTCAAGCGCGCCTGGTACGGAAACAACCATGACATCGCGTTCGTCTACGCCAAGCTCGGCAAGCTCGGCCAGACATGCGTCGAGTTCGGCCACGCCGATTTCTTCGTTGAAACGAGCCCGCACGATACCGATGTGCAGGCCTTCCCCGTTGAGATCGGGAGCCATGGTGTAGGGATTCATAGTCGGTGTCCTATCAATGTGTGGGTTCAGGAATGGGGAGGTTCACTATCGTAACCCGTTATGGTCAGGGAAAAGCCGGCCATACTGGGCATTTTTCGGGGACGGGCGAGCAATCTGGCCTTGCCGATATTGAGGTCACGCATAATCTGCGCGCCAATACCGTATGTACGCAGGCCGTAGCGGCTTTCACGATCCGACAAGGGCGCTTCCGGTGCCTGGACTTGCTTCCAGGCTTCGAACTGGTCAAAGACAAGCTCGGGCGAGCCTTGACAGTTGAGCATGATGAGTACCCCAGACGGTGCCGCGGCAATGGCGCGCAAGGCGCTGGCAATGCTCCAGCTGTGCGTGGTGGCGCCTTCGAACAGGACATCCAGCAGGCTGGTGGGCTCGTGCACACGGACCAGTGTTTCAGTATCCGGCTGGATGTTGCCATGGGCAAGCGCCAGGTGCAAGGCGCCTGAAGCAAGATCGCGGTAGGCCACGGCCTGGAATCCGCCCCAGGGCGTTGTGACTTCGCGACAGACCAGCCGTTCTACCATGGACTCGTGTTCGCTGCGGTACTGGATGAGGTCAGCAATGGTACCGATCTTGAGGCCATGCTCACGCGCAAATACCTTGAGATCCGGCAGGCGCGCCATGGTGCCATCGGGCTTGAGGATTTCACAGATCACTGCGGCAGGCGTCAGGCCAGCCAGGGCGGTGAGATCGCAGCCGGCTTCGGTGTGGCCGGCCCGCACCAGCACGCCGCCGCGCACCGCCTGCACCGGAAAGATATGGCCGGGCTGAACGACGTCTGAAGGCTTGGCGTCGCGGGCGACGGCCACCTGAATGGTGCGCGCCCGGTCTGCGGCCGAGATCCCTGTTTCGACGCCCTGGGCCGCCTCGATGGACATGGTGAAGTTGGTGCCAAAGCGCGTGCCGTTGCGGCTGGCCATCAGCGGCAGGTCGAGCTGGCGGCAGCGATCTTCGGTAAGGGTGAGGCAGACCAAGCCGCGCGCGTGCGTGACCATGAAGTTGATGGCTTCAGGCGTGACGAACTCGGCCGCCATGACGAGATCACCCTCGTTCTCGCGGTCTTCTTCGTCGACCAGGATGACCAGCCTGCCGGCGCGCAGCTCCGCCACAATTTCGGTGACGGGAGAAATATCGCAGGACTGGGTCGTGTCTGTGTGTATAGTTGTAGCGTTGCTCATGTTCCGGGCCCGATGAATGTTGGCTCATTTTAACCTTGCCGGGCAGGATAATCCCTGATTGCGGACAAGAAGCAGAAACCATTGCAAACAACCATGACAGTAAACACAGACTCTACCTCCGACGGGCGACGCAGCATACAGTCGGTGGAATCCGGTTTTCGCCTGCTTCAGGCCCTGGTCGACGCCGCGATTCCGCTCAATCTGCGTGATCTGGCCGCACGCGCCGGCATGACATCTTCCCGCGCCCACCCTTATCTGGTGAGCTTTATCCGCGTGGGTGTCGTACAGCAGGATCCCGCGACAGGCCAGTACGAACTCGGCCCCTTCGCCCTGCAAATGGGCCTGGTCAGCCTGCAGCGCCTGGATCCCGTGCGCATTGCATTGCCCCATGTGGCCAGGCTTGCGGACCACATTGGCCACACCCTGGCGATCGCGGTGCTGGGTTCCCATGGCCCGACAATGATACACATTTCGGAAGCCAGCTATCCTGTGCATGTCAACATGCGCAAGGGCACCGTCATGTCCATGCGGCATACCGCCACGGGGCATGTTTTTGCGACCTGGCTGCCGCCGCGCGTGGCGCAACACTATATAGACCGCGAGATCGGCGACACGGCGGTGGTAACCAGCGTAAGCCCGGATCTGCCGGACCACGATGCCTGGCGCGCCCTGGTTGCCGACATCAGGGCGGCCGGCCTGGCCCGCGCGCTGGGCAACCCTCTGCCGGGGATCGATGCGCTGTCAGTTCCCGTTTTTGATCACTCCGGCAATATCGCCCTGGCGCTTACCAGCCTGGGCCCCAGCTCGCTTTTTGACGCCAGCCCGCAGGGCCCCATCGCCCGGGCGTTGCTGAGCTGCGCCGCCAGCATTGGCACTCAACTGGGCTATCGCGCAAAAGAGCAGCCGGCGGCGCTGGCTCCGGAATAACCCTTCGTTATTTTCCCGTTGCATTCCTATATCATTAATGCTTAAAACAAGTGGACGATACAAGGGAGACAACCATGACGCTACGTTCCATACTGCTTTTGGGCGCTTTTGCCGCCGTATTTGGCCTGAGCCAGGCCGCCAGGGCGGATGACTGCCCCAACCGCGGCGATCTCGATACGATGTATTGCGACGCCAACAATGACCTGGTCGCGGATACGCCCACTGATCCCGACAAGCTCAAAACTCCGTCTACCATCGTGTTCACCTACACGCCGGTTGAGGATCCCGCTGTCTATGCCGAGATTTTCTCGCCCTTTACCAAGTATCTGTCGCAGTGCGTAGACCGCAAGGTTGTGTTCTATCAGGTACAAAGCAATGCCGCGGAAATCGAGGCCATGCGCTCGAACCGCCTGCATGTGGGCGGCTTTTCGACGGGCCCCACCAACTTCGCCGTCAATCTGGCCGGCGCCGTGCCCTTTGCCGTCAAAGGCAATGCCGACGGCTTCCAGGGCTACAACCTGATCGTCATCGTCAAGAAAGACAGCCCTTTCAAGACGCTGAAAGATCTCAAGGGCAAGAAGGTGGCGCATACCTCTCCCTCGTCCAACTCGGGCAACATGGCGCCCATCGCACTGTTCCCTGCTGAAGGACTGGTGCCAGGCAAAGACTATGACTTCCTTTATTCCGGCAAGCATGATCAGTCGGTCATGGGCGTAAATTCCGGCGACTATGATGCCGCAGCAGTGGCGTCGGACGTGTTCCATCGCATGGCCGAGCGCGGCCAGGTCAAGGAAGATGATTTCCGTATTATCTACACCAGCGAAAAATTCCCGACGTCGTCCTTTGCCTATGCGTACGACCTGGAACCAGCTTTCCGCGACAAGATGCTCAAGTGTTTCTATGACTTCCGGTTTCCGGACGAAATGAAAGAAGCCTTTGATGGCGCCGATCGCTTCTACCCGGTTACGTACGAAAAAGACTGGAAAATCGTGCGCGACGTGGCCAAGGCAGGCGGCGAAAGCTTTACGAAATCGGCCTACGACAAAGCCAACAAGGGTAAGTAAGGTTTATGGCATCGTTGGAAATCAAAGGGCTGGTCAAAGAATACAAAGCCAATGTGCCCGTGCTGCGGGACATTAACCTGACATTCAGCGGCGAGGGGCTGACGGCCATCATTGGCCCGTCAGGCACCGGCAAAAGCACCTTGTTGCGCTGTATCAATCGCCTGATAGAGCCGACCCAAGGCAGCATACTGCTGGTCGATGACAGTTCCCGTATCGACCTGGCGCGTGTACGGGGCTCGGCCCTGCGCCAGGCCCGTCGCCGCATAGGCATGGTCTTCCAGGAGTACAACCTGGTCGAACGGCTGACTGTCATGGAAAACCTGCTGACCGGGCGGCTGGGCTACACCGCGTTCTTCAATGCCTGGCGCCGCCATTTCGAGCCCCAAGATATCCAGTATGCCTTCAGCCTGCTTGATACGGTGGGGCTGGGCGGCTTCGCCAACCAGCGTGCCGATGCACTGTCTGGCGGCCAGCGCCAGCGGGTCGGGATTGCACGGGCACTCATGCAACGGCCGCAATTGCTGCTGGCCGATGAGCCAACGTCGTCGCTGGATCCCAAGACTTCGGTCGAGATCATGGAATTGCTGACGGAACAAGGGCAGGCCAATGGGATTCCCGTCATCGTCAATATCCATGACGTGGAGCTGGCCCGGCGCTATGCCACACGTATCGTGGGCATGTCCGGCGGCCATATCGTCTACGACGGCGACCCTCGGGGCCTGGCCTCGGATGTGCTCAAGCAGATCTACGGGGGCGAGTCATGGCTGGAATAGCGGGTGACGGCGCCGCTGCTGACAGCATCAAGCCGTTTGCACTGTCGAATAAGGCCAAGCTGGGCCTGATTCTCGTGATCGCCTATGCAATCTTTGCCTCGACGCAGCTCGGATTTTCGTGGGACCGCTTTGCCGCCGGCATGGGGCATGGCGCGCGCTTTCTGGCGCGCATGTTTCCACCGAGCTTCGAGCGCATGGATGTGCTGTGGAAAGGTATTGCAGAAAGCCTGGAAATAGCCGTTCTCGCTTCAACGCTGGGCATATTGCTGTCGCTGCCCATCAGCCTGCTGGGCGCACGCAATCTGATGCCTGTGTGGGCGACCTGGCCGGCGCGGGCCATTGTGTCGCTTTGCCGATCGCTGCATCCTGTTATTGTTGCGATTATTTTCGTCAAGGCCGTCGGCTTTGGCGCGCTGGCGGGCGTGCTGGCGCTCAGCGTCGCGTCCATTGGATTCATCGGCAAGCTGTTTACCGAGGCCATTGAGGAAATTTCCCTCAAACAGGTCGAGGCCGTGCGCGCCAGCGGTGCATCGTTCGCCAATGTCATCCTGTTTGCGGTGCTGCCACAGGTTTTTGCCCGTTTTGTCGGATTCGCCACTTATCAACTGGACTCCAATCTGCGCAACTCCACCATGGTGGGGATTGTGGGCGCGGGCGGTATCGGCGGCACGCTGTTCTCGGCCTTTCAGCGATTTGATTACGACTTCGTCTGCACGATACTGGGCACGATTATCCTCATCATCATGCTCGGCGAAGTACTGGCGCGCGCGGTGCGCGCCATCCTGCTCGACAATCTTTCGCTTGGCGATCTGCTGCACGGCGCCAGGCGCAGCGGCGCAGTGGCGCCGCGGCTCGAGACGCAGGACAAACGGCCAGTGGGAGAGGATGCATGAACAAGGCCATTCCTGACACCTGGATACGCTTCACGCCAGGCCAGCGCCTCTTGCGGTTCGTACTGTACTTGCTGTTCGTGATGGCCATTGTGCAGTCCATCCGAACCATCGATGTCATCCCCGAGTTCCTGTACGACGCACCCACGCAGATGGCCGACCTCTTGAACCGGATGTGGCCGGTGGACTGGGCCAGCTTCCAGGGCGAGATACACAAGGCGCTGATCGAAACCCTGCACATGGCTACGCTGGGCACCATCCTGGCAGTCATCATGGCGGTTCCCGTGGGGCTGGCGGCGGCAAACAATCTGACGCCCAATCGCTTCATCAATTTTCTGGCCCGCCTGATTCTGGTCTCCAGCCGCTCCATTAACTCGCTGGTCTGGGCCCTGCTGTTCATCGCAATCTTCGGCCCCGGGCCGCTGGCCGGCACCATTGCCATCGCGTTCAGATCCATAGGCTTCATCGGCAAGCTGCTGGGCGAGGCCATCGAGGATGCTCAGCCGGGCCCCATCGAGGCGCTGACAGCGACGGGCGCGCGTACGGGATCCATCATCGGCTATGGCTATTGGCCGCAAATCAGGCCCGCGTTCTGGTCTATCGTGTTATTGCGCTGGGATATCAATGTGCGAGAATCCGCCGTGCTGGGTCTGGTCGGCGCGGGCGGCATTGGCATGGCGCTGAACAGCGCCATGGATTTATTCCAGTGGGACAAGGTAGCGTTGATTCTTGTGCTGATTTTTGCCATCGTCATCATCGCCGAGGTATTGATCACGCGAGCACGCAAAACGCTGCTTTAACACAGCATATTGACGCCGGCCAGGGCACCGTGGCCGGCACATTGGCAACACAGAAGGATGATGCTGTGCTTGAACGTGAACTCAAGCTCCATGTGCCTGCTTCGGCACGCACGCAAATCGAGGAGCGACTGCGTACACTGGGCGCGCAGGAGCAACAGTTGCGGGCCCGCTATTTCGATACCGCCGACCGCGAACTGGCCCGCGCGGGCATCGCCTTGAGACTCAGACAGGAAGGGGAGCAATGGGTGCAGACCGCCAAAGCCCCTGGCCCGGACGAGCTATCCCGAATAGAACTGAATCACCCACGCCCCGGACCTGAGCTAGATCTGTCCGTTTATCAGGATACCGCCCTCGGCGCGGTGCTGGCGGAACTGTCGCAAACGCTGTGTCTGCGCTATGAAACCGACGTACTGCGCCTGAAGGTCATCGACAAGGCGCCAGGCCATCCCCACCCTGGCACGCTGGAGCTCGCGTATGATCGCGGTGTTATCCGGGCGGGCGACCTCATCCTCGACATTTGCGAGCTGGAGTTCGAGTTGCTGTCGGGCAACGTCGCTGCGCTGTTCCAGACAGGGCGGCAGTGGATGCAGGACCATGACCTGGTTCTTGACCTGCGCAGCAAGGCCGAGCGTGGCGATCTCCTGGCCCAGCACATGACCAACGCAGACGGCAATAATTCCCGGGCCGCCCTGAGAAGCGCTCAGCATGATTACAAACATGCGATGCCAGGCAACGGCCTGCGCATCGACCCCTACACGCGCGGCCTGCTCAGGCCCCAACGCGCCAAGGCCACCTCGCTGTCGCAGGACATGACAACGCTACAGGCATACCAGGCTTGCCTGGCCGACTGTGTCAACCACGTCATTCGCAATGCCACCTTGCTGGCCGGCGTCGACAATCCGGGGGCGAGCCAAGCTCTGCTGGGACGGTACGTACACCAGTTGCGCGTTGGCATGCGACGCCTGCGCACGTGCTGGCGTTTTTTTGGCAAATGGGTCAGCATTCCCCTGTCCGACGACCAGTTGCGTCGCTACTTCGCGCTGCTGGGCAGTGTCAGCGACAACGATGTGCTGCGCTTTGATATTGCCCCCCGCCTGGCCAAGGCAGGCATGCCACCGCTGCTAGCGCCTGCCTCCCGCGAGCTTGCCAGCCCCAGCGACTACGATCCGCGGGCACTGGCCGCCAGCGCGCCTTTTCAGCTGTACCTGCTGTGCCTGCTTGAGCATCTCGTCACCTGCGCGGATCAGGCCCAGGCCGACGCAATGGCTGTGGGGGCGCATTGGACCGCGCCTGCCCTGCAGGGCGAAGCGGCGCCCGAGCCTGCGCACGCACGCGCCCTAGGCGCGCGGCTCGAGAAGCGGCTGCAGAAATGGCTTAGGCAGCTGTGCCGCGAAGGTAGGGATTTCAGTCAGCGCCCCGAATCAGCACAGCATGATCTGCGCAAGAAACTGAAACGGTTGCGCTACAGCCTGGAGTTCTCGGCATCGGTCCTTCCCCAGAACAGGCTGGCCGATATTCGCGCCCTGCTCACGCCCCTTCAGCACGCCATGGGCGATCTGAACGATATGTACAACGCCTGGCATTATTACGCGCCGCTGTCCCGCACTGAGCCAGCGGCGCTTTTTGCCCTGGGCTGGCTCAGGGCCATGCAGGATCAGCTTCAGCGGCAGATACAGGGAGATCTTGACCGCCTGGAGGAGGCCTGCCGGCGCTGACCCTCTGGCCCACCCTCCTGGCCCGGTAACGTCGCGCCTTATTCGCCCAGCAGCGCCGAAGCGAACTCACGGGCAACAAACGGCTGCAAATCGTTCAGCCCTTCGCCCACGCCTATCCAGTACACGGGTATTGGCCGCACACCCTGGCTGCCAGCCGCGACGGCGGCCAGCGTGCCCCCCTTGGCAGTGCCATCCAGCTTGGTGACAACGAGCCCGGTCAGCGTGATGGCGGCATCAAAGGCGCGTATCTGAGAAATGGCGTTCTGGCCTGTGTTGCCGTCTACAACCAACAATATCTCGTGGGGCGCGTCGCCATCGGCTTTAGCAATGACGCGCTTGATTTTCTTGAGTTCCTCCATGAGATGCAATTGGGTCGGCAGCCTGCCCGCCGTATCCACCATCACGACATCGACTTCGCGCGCGCGGCCGGCGTTGACGGCATCAAAGGCCACCGCAGCCGGGTCGCCCCCTTCTTGGGCAATGACCGTGACATTGTTGCGGGCACCCCACTCCATCAGTTGCTCGCGCGCCGCGGCGCGGAAAGTATCGCCCGCCGCCAGCAGCACACGCGCATTTTGCGCCTGGAAATGGTTGGCCAGCTTGCCAATGGACGTGGTTTTCCCTGCGCCGTTCACGCCCGCGATCATGACGACCAAAGGCGCCACACGACCCAAGGGAAACGGTTTTTCCAGCGGAGCAAGGTGATCGGCAAGGATATCCCGCAGCGCCGTCTTGACCGCTGCGGCATCTTCGATTCGATCCTTCTTGACGCGTGCCCGCAGCGCGGTCAAGAGCTTGTCGGTGGCCTCAATGCCGGCATCCGCCATGATCAGCGCAGTTTCGAGCTCCTCAAAGAGATTTTCATCGACCTTGACGCCGACAAACAGTCCACCGATGCTCTGGCCAGTGCGTGAGAGCCCCTTTTTCAACCGCGCCAGCCAAGAGGATTTGGCAATCGGTGCGGCCACAGGCGGCTCGGGCTCGGCCGCCTGATCGGACACAGAGGCGGACGGTTCGGCGGGGGGTTCAACCTGGGAAGGTTGGTGGGACAGCTCGGGGGCTATCGGTAAGGGTTCAGTCTGGGACGGCTGATCAGGGCGAGCAAACGCCGCATCCTGATCCGCTGGCTCATCCACTGCCTCATCCGATGCAAGGGGCGTAGCTGGCGTACTTGGCGTACTTGGCGTACTTGGCGTGCTGGGCGTGCTGGGCATAGCCGGCGCACTGGGCGCATCTGGCGCACTGGCCGTATCCGGCACCGGCGGGCGCTCATCGACGGCTGGGGCTTCGGAGGCGACAGGCGCGGCGGAGGGATCCTCGGGGGCGGTGTCTACCCCCGCAGGCAGCGCATCTGCGGTATTGTCCTGCTCCGCAGGTATAGAGGCCTGATCGCGGTTTTCGCCGGACGCTGGCTTCTTTCTTTTAAAAAAACTGAACATACGTTTTACACTATCCCAATAAGCAATACGAACACGCCAAAATTGCCCATGCCCACCCCATTCCTGATGATGCATCCAAAACGCGCATGAAAAAGCACGTAGTCCGTATTGTAGGCGGTGATTATCGCAAAACACCGATTCCCGTCGTCGACGCACCCGGCCTGCGCCCTACACCTGACCGCGTACGCGAAACGCTCTTTAACTGGCTCAATCACTTTTGGGCGGGCGAGTTCTCCGACAAACGTGTGCTTGATCTGTTTGCGGGCTCTGGCGCGCTGGGATTCGAAGCGGCTTCGCGTGGGGTTGCCCATGTGCAAATGGCGGAAACCCACCCTGCGGCCGTGTCAGCGCTGCGCGCCTTGCGCACCAAACTGGGCGCGCAGCAAGTGCGCATACACGCTGGCGATGCCTTGGTGGTGCTGGATCGCCTGGACGGCGCGACGTTCGATCTGGTGGCGCTGGATCCTCCATTTGGCCAAGGCTGGATGAACAAGCTGTGGCCTCGGTTATCGAACGTATTAAAGCCGGATGGGCTGCTTTATGTGGAGTCCGAAGCCCTCATCGAGCCGCCTGACACGTGGGAAACCTTGCGCGAGTCACGTGCCGGACAGGTACATTTCCATTTGCTGCGATTTGCTGCATTGCAAAAAACAGTCAATAATCCGTAATTAGAACTAGAATTAGCCCGACTCGGATCCTCTGTGCACCGGGCGGCCATCGTGGCGACAAACCTATTTCTCAACACATATTCCCATGATTACTGCAGTCTATCCCGGAACGTTCGATCCCATGACGCGTGGGCATGAAGACTTGGTGCGCAGGGCCGCCGGCCTGTTCGATCACGTCGTTGTGGGCATCGCTCACAGCCAGGCCAAGAAACCTTTCTTCAGTATAGAAGAGCGTGTAGAAATCGCACAGGAAGTACTCAGCCATTATCCCAATGTATCGGTGAGCAGTTTCGCCGGCCTGCTCAAGGATTTCGTCCGTGAACAAAATGGCCGTGTAATCGTGCGTGGTCTCAGGGCGGTGTCCGACTTCGAATACGAGTTCCAGATGGCAGGCATGAATCGCCATTTGCTGCCCGAGGTCGAAACGCTGTTCATGACGCCGTCCGACCAATATCAGTTCATTTCGGGCACGATTGTGCGAGAAATTGCCATTCTGGGGGGAGACGTCAGCAAGTTCGTATTCCCATCGGTAGAGCGCTGGCTGCACGAAAAATCAAGACAGCGTCGCGAAGCACAGGCCCAGAACGACGACAAGTCCTGAAGCTGACGCCAGCATAAGGGTTAATCGACCCTTATGCCCACAAAGGCTTACACTACTGAATGACGGCCCAAAATGCCGATTCTTTAGTTTGCTTTATCCAGGACAACTGCCATGGCGCTGCGCATTACCGACGAATGCATCAATTGTGATGTCTGCGAGCCGCAATGCCCGAATACTGCCATTTACATGGGCACAGAAATCTACGAAATAGACCCTTCGCGCTGCACCGAGTGCGTGGGCCATTTTGACGAGCCTCAATGCCAGGTGGTGTGCCCGGTCGAATGCATCGAAATCGACCCGGACTGCACCGAGAATGGCGATATGCTCATCGCCAAATACCACCGGCTGACGGCTGAGCCTGCAGATTAAGCGCGCTTTGCTGGATCGGAATCTGGACGCGAAGGCCAGTTGACCGCTGGCGCTTCAGGATGCAGCTTGACCAGCCGGCAGGGTTGACCCAGAAAATTGCTGAACCACGATGCGGCCAGATCGCCTTCGTCGACTACGTCCGCCTGCTGGGCGTTGATCTGCACGCTGCGGCGCACGCTGTCATCATCCTCGATGACGTCGATCGGAATATCCAGTCTCAGCATGCCGGGCGCCTTGACGACCAGATAACCGAATCGCACGCCAACCTGAATTTCGCTCAGCCTGTCGCAACGATCCTGCGCAAGCCACACACCGGCGTCGTCCACGACCAGCCAACGCCTGTCGCATTCCGCGGCCACCGCATCCGACAGGCCGGCGCAATCCACGATGGGATAGTAAATCGATTGTGTCATTGTCCTAAAAGCCCTTTGAGTGCATCGCCTATGCTTTTGACTGGATCGGCCGGCTTTTCGCCGGCCTTGCCTTTCCCTTCGTCCTGGGGTTTCTTGCCCACCTGGCTGGACAGCAGATCAACGAGCCCTTCGCGCACCGCCTGCTTGACCTGCTTGCTATTGATGTCTTTCCACTGAACCTGGTACCCAGGCTTATTGAACGGCCCTGAAATACGGACGGGCACCGTGGCGCCCCGCAGGTCGGAGAGGTCTTTGCCCGATTGCCCGGACCGGCTATCCACGACGCGAACTTTGACCAGCAGATCCAGCTGATCATTCACCAAATCCAGCGATGCGGGCGTGCCCTGGGTAATGCGCAGCAATGGTGCCGCGATATCCAGCTTCTTGAGGGTGCCCTGCCCCTGAGCAAAGGTAATGTCGGCGTCCATGGAGGAAAAGTCGGTCTGGCGGCTCATGTCGGCCTGAGCCAGGACAGCCGGAACCTGGCCACTGAATACATTGCGGACAACTTCGTTGACCTCGGCCAGCGTTTGAGCAAAATCGATACCCCGTACAGCGCCATCGCGCAATGCCAACTGCACCCTGCCGGACAGGCCGGCTTCGACAGCAGCGTTGGTCATGCCGCTGCTGGTAAGCGCCAGCTTGATGGTGCCCCGGCCCGTGAGACGATCTTCTTGCGCGTAGTCACGCAATAGCGGCCCGACGCTGACATCCTTGAGCGTAAGATTTGCGCCCAGCGCGTTGGTGGCATCCGCCGACAACGTGCCCGCCAGACTGCCGTCATAAAGCTTGGCCTTGATGTCGTTGATCGACAGCTTGCCGTCCTTGGCCCTGACGGCTGCGGTGATCTCACTGGCCTCGACCCGCTCCACTTTGAGCGCGCCGATATCAAAGCTTCCTGCGAGATCGAGTTGCGCCAGGAAGGAAAGGTTGGGCATGCTGGTTTCCGACACGGCGGCAGCCTGTTTTGCCGCGGGCTTGGGAGCCGGCTTCGCCGCTTCGGTTTCCTTTTTTTCCTGCTCCGTAGTCTGTGCTGGCGGTGCTGGCGTGTCGGGCGGAAACAGCGTGTTGAAGTCCAGCGTATCGGCCTTGAACGCAAACTTGATCTTGGGATCGGCCAGTTGTGTGGCATTCAGCTGGAAATTGAGCTTGCTTCCGCTGAGCACAGCATCAATCTCGCTGTCCAGCTTGTCTTTGACGAGATCTGCCTGCAGGCTTCCAATGAAGGGAAACTGGAAATTGCCGCCGGGCAGGGCTGCGTCATCGATGCGAATATCCCCCTTCATGGCGGACAGGCCACCAATTTCGCGAAAAACATCCCAATTTGCCGGAGATGTCATGTTTAGTTGCACCAGCCGATTGCCTTCCTTCAGGCCTGCTTCCACCTTGAGTTCTTTGAGCGTCAAGCGGGTGGCATTTCCGCCCAGGCCATTCAGTGCCATGGAAATACCCAGTACGCTATCGGGCTTGGCAAGCTTGACCGTGCCCTGCACGGGCTCGCCCTTGGCGGACTCGGGCGATATCGACAGGCTGGGCGCGTCGAAGGCCACATCGAAGGACTGATCAGGGAGTTTCCCGCGTGCTCGATAGGCCAGCTTTTCGATCCGCAGCTCGGCCTGGCTGCGATCCATCTTGAGACGAGGCACGGTGAGGCTGGTTTCCAGGTTTTCGATGGGCGTAGCGCCTTCCATGGCGCCCTGCACCTGAACATCCAGGTTGGCAACGTTGACCTGTTGCGAAAAAGCGTTGTAAGCCAGATTGCCGCGCACCGCAGCGGGCTTGGCCTGCAGCATGCCCAGCTTGCCGTTGATCTGGAGATTGAGCTTTTGCGCGGAATAGGTATGCTCGTTGGGATTGATGAGCATCAGCGCCTGGCCGTTGAGCATGGCGTCGGCCTTGGGATACTCCCCCACCAGATGGCCCTTGAACGCGATATCGAAAGCCTGATTGAAGGTAACCCGGCCTGTATTGACCTCGAGCTGCTCTATGCGCCCCACCGCGCCGGTGATGCTGTCGTAGAGATGTATCTCGCCGTTTTTCAGGTCTAGCCCAGCGATATCAATCTGGAAATCGGTGCGCTCTACCGCCTGCTGCGCCATCGCCGCCGACATCGGTGATAGTTTCATGAGTCGCGATGCCTGCTCATGACCTGACGATCCCGCGCTCGCCAACTCGGCGTCCTCATCCCGCGCAGGCGCTGGCCGGGCTGCCCGCTCGCTTGCAGCCATACCGGCCGGGTTTTTGTCCATCTGGCTATTTTGCGCCATGCCGGCATCTGTACGGCGGGGCGCGGCCTGGGGCGTCGGCAGACTGTCAGCGAGCAACGCCGGTGCAGCCATGAGCGACCCTGCCATGCCCAACACCGCGTTCTGTCGACCCATGAGATCGCGGAAATTGAACTGGCCCTCTTCGTCTCGCTTGACCCAGGCCTTGAACCCGGAAACGGCAACATGGTCGACGACGAAGCTGTTGGAAAGCAGCGGCCAGATCGCAACCGCGAACCGGGCACTGTCTATCGAGGCAAAGGTGTCGGGACTATTGCGATTGGATAATGACACGTCTTGTACAGACAGGCCAATACGCGGAAACAGCGACAGCTCGATGTCTCCCTTGATGGAAAGTGTGCGCTGGTACTTGTTGTAAACAACTTCCTCGAGCTTGCTTTTGTAGGCGTTCGGATCGAACGTCAACAAAAATATGGCTATGCCGACCAATGCGACAATAGCCACCACGACGAGACTGATTAGTACCCGCTTGAACCAAACTTTCATTATCGGCCTCTAAAACCACGGGAGAGCCCCCCTGCGCCGTTCACGGCGAATAGGTGGAATGCTAACCCATGATGCTGGGTATCGTCAGGTTGAACGTAGGCCGCGTTACCATCCGAAACTTCCAAATGCATCAGAAAGAACACAACCTGAGGTTATTATTACTATTTGCTATATAAAAAGACAACAAACATCTAGCCGAGTTATGCCAAGGCCATTACGATGCAAGTTATTTCTTCAACATTCCCGATAAGACAAATCCATGAAATTCGAGACACTCGCCATTCACGCCGGCTATCAGCCCGATCCCACAACCAAGTCTGTCGCGGTACCGATCTATCAGACGACATCCTACGCCTTTGACAGTACTCAGCACGGCGCCGACCTGTTCGATCTGAAAGTGCCCGGCAATATTTATACCCGGATCATGAATCCGACCAATGCGGTGCTCGAAGAGCGGGTCGCCGCCCTGGAAGGCGGGGTTGCAGCGTTGGCCGTGGCTTCCGGCATGGCCGCGGTGTCGTACGCCATCCAGACTATTGCCCAGGCAGGCGATAACATCGTCTCTGTTGCCAAACTGTATGGCGGCACGTACAACCTGTTTGCGCACACTTTTCCACGTCAGGGTATCACGGTTAAGTTCGCGCCCCACAATGATGTAGCGGCGATCGAGGCGCTGATCGACGAAAACACCAAGGCGGTGTTCTGCGAGTCCATCGGCAATCCGGCCGGCAATATTGTGGACATCCAGGCCATTGCCGATGCCGCCCACCGGCATGGGGTGCCGCTGATCGTGGACAATACCGTGGCCTCGCCGGCGCTGTGCAGGCCATTCGAACATGGCGCAGACATCATTGTGCATGCGCTTACAAAGTATATGGGCGGACACGGTACAACGATCGCGGGCGCGGTGGTCGATTCCGGCAAGTTTCCATGGGCTGAGCACAAAGAACGCTTTCCGATGCTGAACGAGCCAGACCCCTCTTACCACGGCGTGGTGTACACCGAGGCTTTTGGGCCCGCTGCCTATATTGGCCGCTGCCGCGTCGTGCCGCTTCGCAATACTGGCGCTGCCCTGTCGCCTTTCAACGCCTTCCTGATCCTGCAAGGCATCGAAACCCTGCCGCTGCGCATGGAGCGCCACACCAGCAATGCTTTGCGCGTCGCGCAGTACCTGAAAGCGCACGACCAGGTGTCCTGGGTGCAATATGCCGGGCTCGAAGACCATCCCGAACACGCGCTGGCCAAGCAGTATTACGGCGGCAAGCCTGCCAGCATTCTGTCATTTGGCATCAAGGGCGGCAGCGAGGCGGGGGCGCGATTCATCGATGCGCTGCAGCTTATCCTTAGGCTGGTCAACATTGGCGATGCCAAATCACTGGCCTGCCATCCGGCCTCGACGACTCATCGCCAGTTGAATCCGGAAGAACTTGCAGCGGCGGGCGTGGGTGAAGACATGATCCGCCTGTCCATCGGCCTGGAACACATCGACGATATCCTTGCGGATCTGGAACAGGCGCTTGCCGCCAGCAAGGGCTGACATAGCGCTCGCTGACTGAATGTCACGGCTTGTTGGCGGGCACGGCTTGCGCCAGTCTGATCAAAAGACGGGTGCAAGCGGCCGCTGTTCGGTCAGTGCGAAGGGCGAGACGCGGCGTATTGCGGCGGCGGATCAGAGCCTGCCCAATAACCCGGAAAGCGAACCCAAAAGGTTGCTGCTTACATCGGTATCCGCACTGGCCTGACCATCAGGCGTAGCCTGATCGACCAATGAGGGCAGAAGGGTGGCAAGGTGCTCAAGCACGGACCCTTTTTCAAGCCCGCTTTGTTGCGACAGCTCACTGACCATGCCATCGCCCAGCACCGCATGCAACTGATCACCGGACACCGGCTGATTCGGTCCGGCGCTTACCCAGGACGACACGACTTCGCCGAGCCCGCCTTGCTGAAAGCGCTCAATCAGCCCTGCCAATCCCCCGGGATAGTTCTTGATCTGCTCTATGAGTGCGGGCAATAGCGCCGCTTGCCCACCACCCTGCCCCCCAACGGCGGAAGCGATTGAATTGAGTAGGCTCATTTTATTCTCCTGTAGTGGCTATCCTTAGTAGCAATAGTCTACTCAGTTATGGTCCTCGTGAATGCAAATTACCGTCAGGACATCCTGTATAGTGTTTACCAAAATGAAATCTTAACTACGAGGCGGAGAGAATCTCATCATGCAAATTGGAATCCCGCGTGAGCGGCTGCCGGGGGAAACCCGCGTTGCCGCAACGCCAGAAACCGTCAAAAAATATGCGAGCGCCGGCCACGCTGTCGTGGTGGAACGTGGTGCCGGCACAACGGCGCACTTTCCCGACGACGCCTATGAAAGCGCCGGCGCGACACTTGGCGACCAGGCGCAGGCACTCGGTGCCGAGCTGGTGCTCAAGGTACGTGCTCCTGACGACACTGAGCGCGCCCAGATGAAAGCCGGCACGCTGCTGATCGGCATGCTCGACCCCTTCAATGCCGAAGGTTTGAGCGCCATGGCCACAGCAGGCCTCACTGCTTTTTCGCTTGAGGCCGCGCCACGTATTACACGTGCACAGAGCATGGACGTACTGTCCTCGCAGGCTAATCTCGCCGGCTATAAAGCCGTCATGCTGGCCGCCAATCAATATGGCCGCCTGTTCCCGATGATGATGACGGCCGCCGGAACGCTCAAGGCGGCGCGGGTGGTGGTGCTGGGTGCCGGCGTGGCGGGGCTGCAGGCCATCGCCACGGCCAAGCGCCTGGGTGCTGTGGTCGAAGCTTCGGATGTTCGCCCCGCGGCAAAAGAACAGATCGAATCATTGGGCGCAAAATTCATCGATGTTCCGTACGAAACAGACGAGGAACGCGAAATTGCCGAAGGCGTGGGCGGCTATGCGCGGCCCATGCCTGCGGCGTGGATGGCGCGCCAGTCTGCGTTGGTCGCAGAGCGCTGCAAACAGGCCGATATCGTCATCAGTACCGCACTGATACCAGGGCGCCCCGCGCCCGAACTGATCAGCGCGGAAACCGTGCAAGGCATGAAGCCAGGCTCAGTCATCGTCGATCTGGCGGTTGAGCGCGGCGGCAATTGCCCCTTGTCCGAAAAAGACCAGGTTGTCGAGAAACATGGCGTGGCCATCATCGGGCTCAGCAACCTGCCCGCGCTGGTCGCCCATGACGCGTCGGCGCTGTATGCGCGCAACGTGCTCGATTTCATGAAACTCATCGTCAACGCCGAAGGCCAGCCGCACATCAACACCGACGATGAAATCGTCGCAGCATGCCTGGTCTGCCGGGACGGCAATGTCTTGAGGAGCAATTAATGGAAGCAATCAGCCCAACCCTGATCAACCTGATCATTTTTGTACTGGCGGTGTATGTCGGCTTTCATGTTGTATGGAATGTCACGCCTGCGCTGCACACACCACTCATGGCTGTCACCAATGCCATCTCGGCGATCGTAATCGTGGGCGCCATGCTGGCCGCCGCGCTGACTGAAGGCGGCCTTGCCCACAGCATGGGCATATTTGCTGTCGCGCTGGCAGCCGTCAATGTCTTTGGCGGGTTTCTCGTCACGCGACGCATGCTTGAAATGTTCAAGAAGAAAGAGAAGAAGAGTGGAGGCAAGGCATGATCTCGGCTAACGTTGTAACGCTGTTCTATCTGATCGCCTCGATATGCTTCATTCAGGCGCTCAAGGGTCTGTCGCACCCAACGACATCGCGCCGAGGCAATACCTTCGGCATGATAGGCATGGCCATCGCGGTAGTGACGACGGGTGTGCTGATCGTCGGTCTGGCCACTGAAGGCACAGCCGGCATCGGCCTCGGACGCGTGGTGCTGGGCCTGCTCATTGGCGGCTCTGTCGGCACCATCATGGCCAAGCGCGTCGAAATGACCAAGATGCCGGAACTGGTTGCCTTCATGCACAGCATGATTGGTTTGGCCGCCGTTGCCATTGCCGTGGCCATCGTCGCCGAGCCCCATGCGTTTGGCATTGCCCAGGCAGGCGCTCCTATCCCGACTGGCAACCGTTTCGAGCTGTTCATCGGCACCTTTGTGGGCGCCATTACCTTCTCGGGCTCGGTGATCGCTTTCGGCAAGCTGTCGGGCAAGTATAAGTTCCGCCTGTTCCAGGGCGCACCGGTGGTGTTCTCTGGCCAGCATATGGTCAATTTGGCGCTGGCGCTGGCCATGCTGGGCTGCGGCCTCTGGTTCATGGCAACCCAGGCCTGGCTGCCTTTCATCATCATGACCATTCTGGCTTTCGTGCTGGGTGTGCTCATTATCATCCCAATTGGCGGGGCCGACATGCCGGTGGTGGTGTCCATGCTCAACAGCTATTCGGGCTGGGCGGCGGCGGGTATCGGTTTTTCGCTGAACAATCCGATGTTGATCATCGCCGGTTCGCTGGTGGGCTCTTCGGGCGCGATTCTGTCCTACATCATGTGCAAGGCCATGAACCGGTCTTTCTTCAACGTGATTCTGGGTGGATTCGGTGCAGAGCCGGGCGCAGCGGCGAGCGGCACGGATCAGGGGCAGCGCAATGTGAAGTCGGGCAGCCCGGACGATGCGGCATTCCTGATGAGCAATGCGGAGTCGGTCACGATTGTGCCTGGCTATGGGTTGGCGGTGGCGCGTGCGCAGCACGCCCTGAAGGAGCTTGCGGAGAAGCTTACCGAGAATGGGGTGACGGTGAAGTATGCGATTCACCCTGTGGCGGGCCGGATGCCTGGGCACATGAATGTGCTGTTGGCGGAGGCGGAGGTGCCGTACGATCAGGTGTTCGAGATGGACGACATCAATAGCGAGTTTTCGCAAACGGATGTGGTGCTGGTGCTGGGCGCTAATGATGTGGTGAATCCGGCAGCGAAAAATGACCCAAGTTCGCCGATTGCGGGGATGCCTATTCTGGAAGCCTATAAGGCACGTACTGTGATCGTGAACAAGCGCTCGATGGCCGCGGGGTATGCGGGCCTGGATAATGAGCTGTTCTATATGGATAAGACGATGATGGTGTTTGGGGATGCCAAGAAGGTGATCGAGGAGATGGTGAAGGCAGTGGAGTAGTTGGCCTTCTGGCTTGTTGATCGGTAAGGGGTCTGGGTTTTCCAGGCCCTTTTTCTTGGGCGCAGGGATTATAGTTGGGTCGGTTTTTTGACGGCGCCCACGCGTCGAGCACTGCAACGGCTTATTCGTGGGGCGTTCTCTTCGTCTGGGTTCGCTTTGTTCACGTGTGGCTTGGGTTCTTTTGACGGTCGGCCCGTTCCTTGCCCGCCTTCCGGCACAACTTCGCCGGTTCGGCGCCCCTGCGCCGAACACCGCATCGGCTTGCTCGTCCGGGCCCTTCGGCCCTCCCTTCGCTTACGCCTTGCTCGGCTCAGATCGTGCCTGCAGGCGGGCAAGGGACTGTCCGACCTGCATTGAATTGATGTGTCACGTCGCTGGCACGGTCAGGGTGCTTGGCCTTTTTGCGCGATGGATTGTCTGTGCCAAAGAGCTCTTGCGCTTGTGCGTGCCGGCCCCCCTATCAGGGCCGGCACGCACGTCGGGGCAGTGGTTTGCGAAAGGGGGCAAAGCAGAGGGCAGAGAAAAGGTGCAACGCAGAGAAAGGACCGCGCTGCTGGGAGGGAGCTTTCCCGTCGACGATTGCTGATACGCTCGATACTTATCATCTGGCGCTTCAGTGACACGAGACGCCGACAAAGCATGCGCGCAAGTGGTACCAATCGCCATCAACAAGGAAGACACTAGCCACAGGCATAGGCATAGGCATAGGCATAGGCATAGGCATAGGCATAGGCATAGGCATAGGCATAGGCATAGGCATAGGCACAAAGAGTGTAAGTTCACGTCCCCGGCACCGCTTGCAGGGAATACACAAGCCTCTCACCAGCCACGGCTCCGACGTGATCATGGGCCCTGATAGGGGGGCCCATGATCACAAGCGCAAGAGCTCTTTGGCATTAACAGGCCACCACGCAAAAAGGCCAAGCACCCTGACCGACCCAGCGGCGGCGCAAAACAACTCAGTGCAGGTCGGCCCGTCTCTTGCCCGCCTGCAGGCACGATCTGAGCCGAGCGAGGCGCAGGCGAAGGGAGGGCCGAAGGGCCCGGACGAGCGAGCCGATGCGGTGTTCGGCGCGTGGGCGCCGAACCGGCGAAGTTGTGCCGGAAGGCGGGCAAGAGACGGGCCGACCGTCAAAAAAACCCAAGCCACACCTGAACAGGCGAACCACACGAAGAGAGGGTCGAAAGCCCCGAACAAGCAAGCCAATGCGGTGTTCAGCGCAAGGGGGCCGAACCGACTCAGCTTGTGTCCAACGGCCAGTGAGCGACGGGCCGACCGTCAAAACCACGAGATGGAACCCTCAGCGCCCACTCAACGCATGCCGAAATCAATCGTCCCCAAACTTGATCCCCTGCGCCAACGGCAGTTCGCGAGAATAATTGATCGTATTCGTCGCCCGCCGCATATACGCCTTCCAGGAATCCGACCCTGACTCGCGCCCGCCCCCTGTTTCCTTCTCGCCGCCAAACGCGCCACCAATCTCCGCACCCGACGTGCCAATGTTTACATTGGCAATCCCGCAGTCCGAACCCGCTGCCGACGTAAAACGCTCCGCCTCACGCAGATCCGTCGTGAAAATCGCAGACGACAACCCCTGCGGCACCGCGTTCTGCATACGCAGCGCCTCATCGAAATCCTCGTAGCGCATTACATAAAGAATTGGAGCAAACGTCTCATGACACACAATCTCGGTCTGCGCAGGCATCTCGACCAGCGCTGGCGACACATACCACGCATCCGGGTACTGCTCGGCCAATTGCCTTTCGCCGCCGGTTACCGTGCCACCCTGCGCCCTGGCCTGCGCCAACGCTGATTGCATCGCATCATAGGCAGCGCGATCGACCAGCGGCCCCACAAGCGTTCCCGCATCCAGCGGATTGCCAACCCGCGCGCTCGCATAGGCCTGCCTCAGCTTATCAAGCAAAGCCTCGGCCACGCTGCGATGAACAATAATGCGGCGCGTGCTCGTGCAACGCTGTCCCGCAGTGCCCACCGCACCAAACAGAATGCCCCGCGCAGCCATATCCAGGTCTGCCGAGGGCGCCACGATGATGGCATTGTTGCCGCCCAACTCCAGCAGGCAGCGGCCAAAACGCTGCGCCACGCGCGGACCCACCTCACGCCCCATCCTTGTCGACCCCGTTGCCGACACAAGTGCTACACGCTCATCATTTACCAAGGCCTCGCCAGTGTCCCGGCCGCCAATCAGCACGTGCAACAGCCCGTCCGGCGCATCACCAAACCGTGCGAGCGCACGCTCGAACAAGGCCTGACACGCCAGCGCCGTCAGCGGTGTTTTCTCGGACGGCTTCCAGACCACGGAATCCCCGCATACCAATGCCAGCGCCGCATTCCAGGACCAGACTGCCACAGGGAAATTGAACGCGGAAATCACCCCAACCACCCCCAGCGGGTGCCAGGTCTCCATCATGCGATGCCCTGGGCGCTCAGAGGCAATGGTCAAACCGTACAGCTGCCGCGACAAGCCCACGGCAAAATCGCAGATATCGATCATCTCCTGGACTTCGCCCTCGCCTTCAGCGGTGATTTTGCCCGCCTCGACCGACACCAGACGGCCCAAGGCCTGCTTGTGCTCGCGCAGCTCTTCCCCCAGCAAGCGGACCAGTTCGCCCCGACGAGGAGCAGGCACGTTGCGCCATGCCAGGAATGCCTCATGGGCGCTACCAATCATAGCCCTGGCCTGGTCGGGCGTGTGCTGATGAAGACTGGCGACCAGCGCGCCATCGATCGGCGAATGAACAGGCAGATCACCCCCGCTCAGCAATTCAGGATTCAACCCGAGTGTTGTCAGCAAATCATTGGTATTCATGGCTTTTCCTCTGAGGGTTCAAAGTGGTCGCAACATTCTTGCAGCAGGATATCACATCAATTTTCCGATCGGAAATATTTTTGCCCAAGGGAAAATACTAAGAGAAATAAGAAAATTTTCTCGACACAATAGGCTGGACACACAAAACCGCAAAGAAAACCGCAATCAGAATGCGCACCGCCTGCTCAGGCAGCCATTACAGAAACACTTTGCAGAAGGACCCAAAGGGAGCCCAGGCAATGCCGCAGGATCGTTACGATGTCGTCATAACCGGAGGCGCCGCCATCGGCAGCGCCGCTGCTTACTTTCTCACAGCCAATCCTGATTTCACAGGAAGCCTGGCGGTGATAGAACAAGACCCCAGCTACCAGCACTGTGCCACGGCCCTGTCGGCGGCGTCCATCCGCCACCAGTTCTCCACGCCCGAAAATATCCAGATGTCGATGTTCGGCACACAGTTCCTGCGCAGTTTTGGTGAAACCCTGGAAGTCGACGGCCAACACCCCGATCCCGCATTTCATGAAGGCGGTTACCTCTTCCTGGCGACAACAGCTGGGCTGGACGTATTGCGCGAGAACCATGCGATCCAGATTCGCCTGGGCGCGGACATAGCATTGCTATCGCCCCAAGCCTTGAGCAGCCGTTTTCCATGGTTGAATACCCGGGATATCGCCGCGGGCTCGCTGGGCCTGTCCGGCGAGGGTTGGCTGGATGCCTACGGCATGATGCAAGGGCTGCGCCGCAAGGCCATTGCGCAAGGCGCCAAGTATCTGTCAGGCAAGGTCGTTGATGTGCAACGCAACGGACGCCGCATCAACGCAGTCATCCTTGATGACGGCAGGGTGATGGAATGCGGCGCCATGATCAACGCTGCCGGTACCGGCGCTGCCGCCCTGGCTGGCCTGGCGGGAATCAGCCTGCCCGTGCAATCACGCAAACGCAGTGTCTTTTATGTGCAGTGTCCAACGGCCCTGCCCTCCTGTCCCATGGTGATCGACCCCAGCGGCGCTTACTTTCGCCCTGAAGGTCAGGGTTTCATCACCGGAATCTCGCCTTCGTCAGACGACGATCCTGAATGCGATGACTTTGATGTGCAATACACGCTGTTCGAGGACCTGCTCTGGCCGCTGTTGGCCGAGCGCGTTCCCGCCTTCGAAGCGCTGCGCTGCGGGCGCAGCTGGGCTGGGCACTACGACATGAATACGATGGATCAGAACGTCATCCTTGGCCTGCATCCGGACCTGGACAACATGTACTTCGCCAACGGTTTCAGCGGCCACGGCATGCAGCAATCCCCTGCGGTGGGCCGCGCGCTATCGGAGTTGATCGTGTATGGCGGTTACCGGACACTGGACCTGAACCGCCTGGGATGGCGCCGTATCCTCGAACATGATCCGATTATCGAGAAAAATGTTGTTTGACGCCGCCACGGGCTGCTCGGCCCAGGCAACCACGAGAAGCGCGCCGCCGCCACTGACACGCCCGTGGACTTCCAGGATGGAAATACCGCATCAGGCTAAACTTTCTTTTTTTTACGGAATCCTATCGTGAACGAAACTGCCGTGCAGCAAAGCGAATCCGCACTGGCTGAACGCCTCAAGACATTGCGTCTGCAACGCGGCTGGACACAGGGCCAGACGGGCAAGGCGAGCGGCGTGGCAACGTCCACCCTGTCAAAGATCGAAAACGGCCTGATGTCGCCCACCTACGATGTGCTGCTCAAACTGGCGCATGGCCTGGGCGTGGACATCGCAGAGCTGTTTGCGCCTGCTCAGGCGCATATGGGCGCGGGACGTCGCAGCATAGAACGCAAGGGGCATGGCGAAATCCATGAAACACCGCTGTATCATCATCAACTGCTCTGTTCCCAGCTGTCGCACAAGCGCATGATGCCTTTTCATACAAGGATCAAGACGCACCAACTGGAAGACAGCGAAGGCTGGAGCCATCATGACGGCGAGGAGTTCGTGTACGTGCTGAGCGGCGCCATCGAACTGCATACAGAGTATTACCAGCCCGAGATATTGCACGCGGGCGACTGTTTCTACATAGACAGCCGCATGCGCCATCGCGTCGTCAACCGAGGGGCGGAAGACGCCCAGGTTTTATGGGTCAGCACCAGGCTCGACGGGCATGAGCAGAAACCTGCCGAGGGTAACACCGACCACTGATTACACCCCGAAGGCACGTCTCTTGGACAACCAGGCGGGCAAAACAATGTCTGCCATCACATGATTTGCTGCGCGACCAGCGCAGTGGGAGGAGAGCATGACAACACCCGCCATCACGGCTTACGACGCCGAGCAGACCGCAGAACTGCTGGATTTTCGCCGCTTGATTGATGAATTGGCGACAGCAGCCCGCGACTATGCGGCGGGTCGCATTGCCGCGCCAGAACGGCAAGTGGTCGCCTACCCGCACGGCGGTGTCATGCTGTCCATGCCTGCCACGGCCGCCGATATCGGCGTGCACAAACTCGTCAATGTCGTCCCTGCCAATCGCGAACGCAATCTGCCCACCATCAATGGTGTGGTCACGGTCTATGACGGCGACACCGGCCTTGAGCGCATTGCCCTGCATGGACCCACGGTTACGGCGCGTCGTACGGCTGCCATATCGATGCTGGGGCTGCGCACGCTCAAGCCCGGCACCCCTCGCTGCGTGGCGGTGATCGGCACGGGGACGCAGGCCGATGGCCATGTTCAGGCACTTGCGGCCCTTTATCCAGGCATTCGCGTGGTGGCCATCGGCAGCCAGCCGGAAAAGGCCAGGGCCTTTTCGGTGTCGCATCGCGCGCTGGACATTGACTTGCAGGGCGCCGACACCGTTCCCGACGACGCCGACGTCGTCATCACGGTGACCACGAGCGCCACGCCGGTCTATGCGCTGCCCGCCCGCACAGACCGCTTGATTATCGGCGTGGGCGCTTATAGGCCCGACCTGGCCGAAATCAGCCCACTCACTCTGGAAGGCAGCCGCCTCTTTATCGACGACCTGGCGGGCGGGCGGCACGAGGCAGGCGACTATCTGCAGGCGGGTACAGACTGGGCCACCGTCACATCGCTGGCGCAAGCCCTGGATCAAACCATAGACAGCACGACCCCCCTTGTGTTCAAGTCCGTCGGCTGCGCCGCCTGGGATCTTGCGGCGGCCCGCTGTGCCATGCACGGATTAAACTAGAATAAACAGCACACATGTCACTCGGGTGGAGACAACATGGTAAAGAAGTCACTGCTGCGCTGTTTTGTCGACGGCCAGTGGATCACGACAAAACAGCGCTTTTCCAATATCAACCCCGTCAATGGTGAAATAGCCGGCCAGGTCTGCGAAGCGGATGCGGCACTGGTAGACCGTGCGGTTCAGGCTGCGCGCGCCGCACAACGCGGCCCCTGGGGGAGCTTGTCCACCGCCGAGCGTGCCGCATTGCTGCATCGCATCGCCGACGGTATCGAGCAGCGGTTTGAAGACTTTGTGGCCGCGGAAGTGCTGGACACTGGACGGCCTGTCCAACAGGCACGCACCCTGGACGTGCCACGCGGAATTGCCAATTTTCGCAGCTTCGCCAACCTGATTGCCACGGCTTCAAGCGAGATGTACGACAGTACCGCTGCCGATGGCGGACGGGTCATCAACTATGTGAACCGCAAGCCACTTGGCACAGTGGCCGTGATCTCGCCCTGGAACCTGCCGCTGCTGCTGCTCACCTGGAAAGTGGCGCCGGCGCTGGCCATGGGCAATTGCGTGGTCGCCAAACCATCTGAAGAAACACCGTCTTCGGCCACGCTGCTCGCCGAAGTCATGCAAAAGGCTGGTGTACCGCATGGCGTTTTCAACCTGGTTCACGGCCATGGCCCGGCTGCGGCAGGCGAGTTCCTGACCACGCATCCGGACATCGACGCAATCACCTTCACCGGCGAATCCCGCACCGGCACGACCATCATGAAAGCCGCGGCAGAAGGCGTCAAGGACGTCTCGTTTGAGTTGGGCGGCAAGAATGCAGCGGTCGTGTTTGCCGACGCCGACTTCGACGCCGCCGTTGCAGGGGTGATGCAATCCAGCTTCACCAACGCCGGACAGGTTTGCCTTTGTTCCGAGCGCGTCTATATCGAAAGACCTTTGTACGCCCGTTTTGTGGCAGAGCTTCAGCGCCGTTGCGACAAGCTGGTGCTGGGATACCCCAAGGATCCAGACGTCGACATGGGGCCGCTGATCTCGCACGAGCACCGCGACAAGGTGTTGTCCTACTATGAACTGGCTCGGGATGAAGGCGCCACCTTCATCAGTGGCGGTGGCGTCCCGGACTTTGGCGATGAGCGGGATAGGGGCGCCTATGTGCAGCCCACCATTCTGGCCGGCCTGCCCGACACGGCGCGCTGTGTCCGCGAAGAGATCTTCGGCCCGGTATGCCATGTGTCGCCCTTCGACACAGAGCAAGAAGTGATCGCGCGCATGAACGACAGTCCTTATGGACTGGCCGCATGTATCTGGTCTACCCATCTGTCCCGGGCGCACCGCGTTGCCGCAAGCCTGAATACCGGCATTGTCTGGGTCAACACCTGGTTCACGCGCGATCTGCGCACGCCTTTTGGCGGCAGTGGCCTGTCGGGCATAGGGCGCGAGGGCGGCCGCTATTCACTGGATTTCTATTCGGAACTGAGCACGGTCTGCGTTCGCATCTAAGTCTTGTAGCAGTCCGTCATTCAAAAGGATCAGCATAATGAGCAACAACGTTTCGCAAGGTATTGTGCGCGGCAAGGCCACGCCTCGCGGTGCCTTCCCCCACATAAAGCGCGCCGGTGACTTCCTGTTCGTGTCGGGCACCAGCGCGCGTCGCACTGACAACACCATCGCAGGCGCCACGGCCGACCACCTGGGCACGACAGCGCTGGACATCCGCGAGCAGACGCGCGCAGTCATTGAGAATATCCGGGATATTCTGGCCAGCGAAGGGGCCGGACTTGAGCACCTTGTGGAAATATCCGCCTTTCTGGTGAACATGAACGATTTCGGCGGCTATAACGAAGTGTATGGCGAGTTCTTCTCGACTGACGGCCCGACGCGTACGACTGTCGCGGTGCACCAGTTGCCTCATCCGCACCTGCTGATTGAGATCAAGGCTGTCGCCTGGCTGCCCCGCAGCCAACAGGATAGCCGCCATGCTTAGTTACGGCCGCCCTTTCAATTTCCAGCAATGGATAGACGAACATGCCCATCTGCTCAAGCCGCCCGTCGGCAACCAGCAGGTCTGGCAAGACAGCGACTTTATCGTCACAGTGGTCGGCGGTCCCAACCACCGCACCGACTATCACGACGATCCCTACGAAGAATTTTTCTACCAGATGCGCGGCAACGCCTACCTGCACCTTTGGATTGAGGGCAAGCGCGAGCGCGTCGATCTCAGAGAAGGCGACATCTTTCTGTTGCCCCCGCACGTGCGCCACTCGCCGCAGCGCCCGGAAGCCGGCAGCGTATGCCTGGTTATCGAGCGGCAACGCCCCGCGGGCGTTGTTGACGGCTTTGAATGGTATTGCGAGGGCGAAGGCGGCTGTGGCAGCCTCGTACACCGCGTCGAAACGCAGCTGCAAAGCATCGTCAAGGATTTGCCGGTGCTGTTCAATGCCTTTTATGCTTCTGAAGAAACACGGCGCTGCCCCGGTTGCGGCAAGCTGCATCCAGGGAAACAAGGTTAAGCAATGAAGATAGACATGCACGCTCATTTTCTGCCGCCCATCGCGCAGCAGGAAGCGGCCCGGCTTGATCGTGACCAAGCCCCCTGGCTGGCCATCGATGCCAGCGGCGAAACCGGCCAAATCATGAAAGGAAGCCAGCCGTTTCGGCCCGTCTACCGGGCGCTGTGGGATCCGGCGCTCCGGCTGGAGGAAATGGACAGGCATGGCCTGGATATCCAGATCATTTCTGCCACGCCCATTATGTTCGGCTATGAATTTCCGGGCGACAAAGCCGCCGAATGGGCCGCCCGCATGAACGACCTGGCGCTGGAACACTGTGCTGCAGACACAAAGCGATTGAAAGCCCTGGCCCAAGTACCATTGCAGAACCTGGACCTTGCCTGCGCGGAAGCGTCGCGCGCGCGGGCAGCTGGCCACGTTGGCGTACAGATTGGCAACCATCTGGGCCCGCGCGACATGGACGACGAGCATCTGGTCGCTTTTTTGATCCACTGCGCCAACAACGACATTCCCATTCTTGCCCATCCCTGGGACATGATGACCGATGGCCGCATGAAAAAGTGGATGCTGCCGTGGCTGGTCGCCATGCCCGCCGAAACTCAACTGGGTATTCTGTCGCTGATTCTGTCCGGCGCGTTCGAACGCATACCTGAATCGCTGAAACTCTGTTTTGCCCACGGCGGCGGCAGCTTCGCCTTTTTGCTGGGCAGAGTGGACAATGCCTGGCAATGCCGCGACATTGTCCGGCAGGACTGCCCCCATCCACCTTCCAGCTACACCAACCGTTTCTATACGGACAGCGCGGTCTTCGATGCGGGTGCATTGCGGCTGCTGGTCGAGGTCATGGGCGCGGATCACGTCATGCTGGGCTCGGATTACCCCTTCCCGCTGGGCGAACAATCCATTGGCAAATTGGTCATGGAGAACGACTGGCTCGACGACACTCAGAAACAACGCATTTGCGCTGGCAACGCACAGCAGTTCTTCGGGCTGGGTACCGCTTGAGTGCGCCGGCCTGCATGCCGGCGCACTCGGCGCCTGCCGCGCCACGCCAGCATTAAACATTCATCAGTTACCACACAGGACAAGAATTCATGGACGCCGATTTCTGGCTTGAGCGCTGGCGCCAAGGGCGCACAAATTTTCACATGGAGCGTGTCACGCCACTGCTTCAGAAATACTGGCCAGGCCTGAACCTGCCGGTTGACAGCAAAGTGCTGGTGCCGCTTTGCGGCAAAACCCTGGACATGGTCTGGCTGGCGGAACAGGGGCATCGGGTGTTGGGGGTCGAGCTTTCCTCGCTGGCGATCGAGCGCTTTTTCCAGGAGAATGCACTCACACCCGTTATCACGGAATCCGCGCTGGGCACGCACTACACCGCCGGCAAGATCGAGATCATTTGCGGCGATATTTTCGAGCTGGGCGCCGACATCCTGTCATCCTGCTCGGGCGCCTACGATCGCGCGGCCCTGGTTGCGCTACCCGCCGACATGCGAAAACGCTATGTCGAGCATGTGTATGGCCAATTGGCCGACAACTATCGGGGCCTGCTGCTCACGCTGGTTTACGATCAGCGCCAAATGGATGGCCCCCCATTCTCGGTAGAAGAAGCAGAGGTGCAGGCCCTGTATGCCCATCACACACAGGTAAGCACGCTGGACAGGCGCGATATCTTGGCCAAGGAACCCAAGTTCAGGGAACGCGGCCTGAGTGCGCTCGATACCGTCGTGTTTCAGCTATCGGGACGATCTGATCGCTGATCCGGACACAAGACTACCGTTCGCCCCCGGTAGCGGGCGGCATGCTATCGCGCCGTTCAGGATTGGCCCAGCGTCGCATGCCTGCCATACGGCGCAGGCCAGAAATCGTCGGGCAGATGGTCGCCGGAAGGCTCGGGATCCAGCGGGCCGGCATATTTTTCGGGCGTACAGGCAGGCAGCGCGTCTCGCACGCGCGCCAATGCCTCGGCACCCGTCGTGCCACAGGTCACGGCCTGCCACCATTCCCGGTGTATGGCACGCACCCGCACAGGAACCGACGACAGGCCCAGGCGCTGAGCCATGGCCAACCGATGCAGGCCTTTGTTGATCTTGAGTATGTGCCCATCGCGCGTAATGGCAACGCCCAGCTCGTCTTTGGGCCGGCTTTCGTCAAAGCCATTCTCGGCCATATTGTCCAGAAAATTCACGTAAATCTGCAGGTATCGGCGGATGCGCTCGGGTGTATCCAGCAGAATCCCTTCGTTATGGGAGGCAAACGGCTTGCCGCTGTTCAGTTCAGCCAGTAACGTCTGATAGCGTTCGGTATTCTCCAGCTGATCGCGATGCTGGTCGATTTCGCTGATGAAGCGATAGCGTGTGCCGATGCGCAAATCGCCACGACGGCGATCCCAGTTCCCATCCCAAACAAACACTGTCGAAGTCGGGCTTTTCTCGATCCGGCGATGATCATAAGCGGTGATGCGGATCAGTTCGCGCGGATTCAAGCGCAAGGTCAGCGCATCAGCGCCCAGAAATTCCTCGACCGCAAGACGAGGCAGGCCCAACGCCTCGATGCGCCGCGCGCCCACGCCCTGCCGCATCCACTGGCGCAGCAGCGCACGCTCCAGCGGCATGGCAACCTTTTGCTGGAACCCCGTGCGGACTGTGTAAATGAAATGCGCAAAATGCACCTTGCGGCGAATTTTTGCAGAGGCCAGTGGGGCAAAATCCCGGTCGGCTCCCGGCCCCAACAGGACATCAACAGAATTGGACAATTTTGCGGTGCTATTCATGACTGCTGAATTTCAGGCGTTCGCCAGAATTCCTCCAAGAAGACAGAGAGCTCCCCCCGCTACAAGATGATACTTTGCGAAATTTTTTTTATTTTTTTGATGTTAACGCAAGAATTTCATCAAACCGTCATCAAGCATGTATCTGAACGGTATTTGTCTTCAAAGGTGGCGCAATAGCCACAAAAGTGTAAATTTTGGCCCCCCATCGCTGCCGGGCCCCAGCCTTTGTCGGGCAAAACCTCCCATTAATTGGTAATTAGCTTCTAATTTCTGGTAATTTCGCCTACGACCATGGCACGACCGGTAATGACCGTTTGTGAGCACTCTGACGATAAATGCGAAGAATAAGGTCGAAAGTCTCGGCGGGAACCTCCTTGCCTTCGAGAAAATCGTCAATCAGCTCATAAGACACGCCAAAGGCGTCTTCGTCTGGCTTGAGCGGCGCGAGTGATTCAAGGTCGGCGGTGGGGATTTTCATGGCAGCCGCATCGCTTGCCCCCATGGCTTTTGCCAGCGCCCGGACTCGCCGCTTATTCAGGCCCGCAAGCGGGGTAATGTCGGCCGCGCCATCGCCGAACTTGGTAAAAAACCCCATCAGGGCTTCGGCGGCGTGATCGGTACCGACTACCAGGCCGCCATGGGCTCCGGCAACAGCATATTGTGCAATCATGCGTTGACGCGCCTTGATATTGCCCAGCAGAAAGTCTTGCTGGGCCGCATCGCGGAAAGCGACCTGACCCGCCAACAACGCATCCAGCATGGCGTCGCTGGCAGGCTTGATGTTGACTGACACCAGCCTGTCGGCCTGAATGATTTTCAAGGCGGCCTGCGCATCATGCTCGTCGTGTTGCTTTCCGTAAGGAAGACGCATGGCGACAAACACCGCATCGCCGCCCCCAGCGCGTACTTTCTCGACTGCGCGCTGCGCCAGGCAACCGCCAGCCAGGGAATCCACGCCGCCGCTGATACCCAGCACCAAAGCCCGCGTGCCGGTTTTTACAAGATAATCCGCAAGGAAATCCACCCGACGGGTGATTTCACGGTGGACATCGAACTGCGGATCGACGCCAAGTTCAGTCATGATTGCGCGCTGCTGTTCGCGCTGTTCAGCTGTCAACACTCTCAAATCCTTTGCCGCGTTGTGGCGAATAGCTGGTGGCCGGGCAACCTGCCAGCCCCATGGGGATTATGATAAGCGAAGAATACCCGCGCCGGCATCGTGCCGGCGCGATCATGACAGCGACCTGCGGCGGGCTTTGTGTGACGCCGTTCGTCCAAATAAAAAGATTTGCGCATTGATGGCACGCTATCCCTCCTCCCTCGCCGTACTGATCGCCACGCTTACCGTGCAGTCGCTGGCCGCGATGTGTCTGCTCACCCTGCCAGTGGTGGCCCCCGCCGTCGCCAGAACCTTGGGCATCTCGCCTGCCTACGTGGGGCTTTACATCGCCCTGGCCTACCTGGCCGCCATGACGTCCAGCTTGATCGCGGGCGGCGCCGTCAGACGCTTTGGCGCCATCCGGGCAAGCCAGGCCGGCCTGGTGCTGTGCGCCGCCGGCATAGCGCTCTGCGCCGTGGCATCGCCGGTCACCACGGGGCTGGGCGCCCTGCTGGTGGGGCTGGGTTATGGTCCCATCACGCCAGCCAGTTCGCATTTGCTGGTCCGCAGCACCCCGGCGCATCGCATGTCCTTCGTGTTCTCCATCAAGCAGACTGGCGTTCCCCTGGGTGGCGTGCTGGCCGGCATTATCGTGCCCGGGCTGTCTGATTCACTGGGCTGGCAAGCGGCCTTTCTGATCGTCGCCGCAGGCAGTTTGCTGTGCGCCGCCGGCATCCAGCCGCTCTGCAAGCCACTGGATGCCGATCGTGACACATCCCACCGTCTCTCGTTCGGCAATGGCCTGGCGGGGCCGTTGCGGCTCGTGTTCGGTCAGCGCAGCCTGACGGTGTTGGCAGGGGTATCTTTTCTCTTTTCGATTTCGCAGCTGTCGCTGACCACCTATATGGTCACCTTTCTGCATGAAGACATGCACATGAGCCTGATCACCGCAGGGGCGCTGCTCGCGGTATCGCAAACCGCGGGGGTTGCCGGCCGCCTGTTGTGGGGCTATGTGTCCGACCGCTACGCGGGCCCCGTGAACACATTAGGCCTGCTGGCCACGCTGATTGCCGGCTGCGTGCTCGTCATCCCGTTTCTGCGCGCCGATGCCCACCTCTCGCTGATCATTCTGCTGGCCATTTTTGGCAGTTGCGCCATTGGCTGGAATGGCGTCTATCTGGCCGAAGTGGCCCGGCAGGCGCCGCCCGGGCAGGCCGGCATCGCAACCGGCGGCACGCTGGCCATGACCTTTCTGGGTGTGGTGGTCGGCCCTCCCATCTTTGGCCTGATTGCCAGCGGCGTGGGCAACTACGGACTGGCCTATACAGCCCTGGTGCTGCCTTCGGGCCTGTGCGCGTGGCTGCTGTGGCGCTACCGGGCAGATTTCCGGCAAGCGCCATAACGGCTCTGGCACGGCCTAGAAGCTATCCAGGACGGCGCCGGTGCTTGCTGTTGAGGCATTGAATGCGAACTTGGCCTGCACACCGCGGGTATAGCGGGGCGCCGGCGCTTTCCACTGCGCGCGCCTGGCTTCGATTTCGTCATCCGGCACATTCAGCTGAAGCAGCAATTGATGCGCATCGATGGTGATGGAGTCGCCCTCATGAACCAGCCCAATGGTTCCGCCAACCGCCGCTTCTGGAGCTACGTGACCGACCACCATGCCCCAGGTGCCCCCAGAAAAGCGACCATCGGTAATCAGGCCTACCGAATCGCCCAAGCCCGCCCCGATCAAGGCGCCCGTGGGCGCCAGCATTTCGGGCATGCCCGGGCCGCCCTTGGGCCCCAGATAACGCAGCACCATGACGTCGCCCGCCTTGATCTTGCCGTCCAGAATAGCCTGCAAGGCCGACTGCTCGTCATCAAATACGCGCGCAGGGCCGGTAATGACCGGATTCTTCAGCCCGGTAATCTTGGCGACAGCGCCCTCAGGCGAAAGGTTGCCCTTGAGAATCGCCAGATGCCCCTGCTTGTAGAGCGCCTTCTCGATGGGAAAGATCACGGTCTGGTCTGCTGAAGGCGTATCCGGCACATCCTTGAGAACTTCAGCAATCGTCTCACCCGTTATCGTGATGCAATCGCCATGGATCAGGCCCTCGTTGAGCAGCAGCTTCATCACCTGCGGCACGCCGCCCGCCTTGTGAAAATCCACCGCCAGAAAGTGGCCGCTGGGCTTCAGGTCGCAGATCACGGGCACGCGCTGGCGCACACGCTCAAAATCATCGATCGTCCATTCAACATCCGCGGCGTGGGCGATGGCCAGGATATGCAACACGGCATTCGTGGAACCGCCTGTGGCCATGACAACGCTGACAGCGTTCTCTATGGATTTTCGGGTCACGATGTCGCGCGGCTTGAGGTCGCGCTCTATGGCCTTGAGCAGCACGCGCGCAGACTCGGCGGCCGAATCGGTTTTTTCATCATGCACATTGGCCATGGTGGAAGAGTACGGCAGGCTCATGCCCAACGCCTCGAAGGCTGAACTCATGGTGTTGGCGGTGTACATGCCGCCACAGGATCCCGGCCCGGGAATAGCATGTAGCTCAATGCGTTTGAGCTCCTGATCGCTCATGCGACCGGCCGCATTTTCGCCGACGGCCTCAAACACGCTGACAATGTTCAAATCTTTGCCATCGAGGCGGCCCGGCAGAATCGTACCGCCATAAACGTAAATCGCCGGCACGTTTGCGCGCAGCATGCCCATCATGCCACCCGGCATATTTTTATCGCAGCCTCCGATCACGAGGACGCCATCCATCCACTGGCCCTGCACACAGGTTTCAACACAATCGGCGATGACTTCGCGCGAAACCAGCGAGTACTTCATGCCTTCGGTCCCCATGGCCATGCCGTCCGAAATTGTGGGCGTACCGAATACCTGCGCATTGCCGCCCGAATCCTCGATCGCCCTGATGGCCGCATCGGCGAGCTTCTGCAGACCACTGTTGCAGGGCGTGATGGTGCTGTGACCATTGGCCACGCCCACCATGGGCTTGCCGAAATCCTCTTCTTTGTAGCCCAGCGCGTAATACATGGAGCGATTGGGCGCGCGCGCGGGACCTTGAGTGATATGGCTGGAACGTAAACGTCTGGAAGTGCTCATGCTGGGAGGTCTCCGTCTGGCCACCCGATACAAAGGCGGCTTGTTGATGTGTGTTGGTTTGGGCCGATGCCGCTGCGTGCCGACGCCCGCGCCAATCAGGCGCGTAGCGATGCCCGCCAACGTATTAGTTTAACCGTCCCCCTGCTCAGCCGTGCCAATAGCCTCGCTGACACCAATGTTGCGTTGCATGAAGACAGTAAACAGCCGTTATTCTTGATATTCATCATGGATTTGCCCCCAGCCTCATGCAATGCTGTCGGCTGCCAGGTGAGGTATGCCCCGCCGAATGCGCGTTCAACCCAATCCGTTCCAGCCATGAATTACTACGTTCTGCTCACCCTTCACCTGTTTGCGGCCATCATGTTCGTCGGCACCGTCTTTTTTGAAGTACTTATTCTGGAAAACGTTCGCAAGCATGTGCCACGCGAAGTGATGCGCACCATGGAACAGGCCATTGGCGCCACCGCACGCAAAATCATGCCATGGGTCATGCTGGTGCTCTACAGCGCAGGTGTGGGCATGGCCTGGCAATACCGGGCCATGCTGGCGCATCCATTTGACAGCAGTTTCGGCTTGCTGCTCACCATCAAGATCGTCCTGGCGCTCAGTGTCCTCGCGCATTTCATCACGGCCATGACACTGCATCGTACCGGCAAGATGCGCTCCATCCACTTCAAGCGCATTCATCTGAGCGTGTTCTGCCACGTGCTGGGCATCGTCTTCCTGGCCAAGGCGATGTTCTATCTGAACTGGTGAACGAGACGCCCCCTGCGGCATAATATCCCCGACAACGCCACCACAGAAGGGGACAGCATGGCCGCCAGTAAAGTAGTCTTGATTACCGGTGCGGGCCGGGGCATAGGCGCCGCCACCGCTCTCGCGGCGGCTGAAGCCGGGTTCGATGTCGCCGTCAACTATGTCAGCGACGCCGCCGCCGCGGAACGTGTTGTCCAGGCCGTCACCCAACGCGGGCGCAAGGCCGTTGCCATACAGGCGGATATCGGGCAGCCTGCCGACATCCCCCGACTATTCTCACAGGCGGAACAAGCGCTCGGCCCCCTGACCGCGCTCGTCAACAATACTGGCATCACTGGCCCCATCGGCCCGTTTTCGCAAACCACGGACGACACCATAGAGCGCGTCTTTCGCGTGAATGTGCTGGGCGCCATGCAATGCACCCGCGCCGCCCTGGATGCCTTCAGCCGCGCCGGCGTGCCCGGCGTGATCATCAACGTGTCATCGGTCGCCGCACGCACCGGCAGCCCCGGCGAATATGTACACTACGCCGCCAGCAAAGCGGCCCTGGAAGCCTTCACCATCGGCCTGGGCCGGGAACTCGCCACCACCGGCGTACGCATTTGCGCTGTTTCCCCGGGCTCGACACTCACCGATATCCATGCCACGGCCGGGGAACCTGGCCGCCCCACCCGCGTCGCCCCCAAAATCCCCATGGGTCGGCTGGCAGAACCTGAGGAAATCGCCAACGCCATCGTCTGGCTGCTCTCGCCCGGCGCGTCCTACATGACAGCGACGGTCGTGCAGTGCAGCGGCGGGCTATAACGCTATAGTGCGAGCGCGACGACAGCCCGATGCCGGCGCACCTCAAGCCGCACCCAATTAAGATACTGCTGGAAGTGTCTTGCCTGACGGCCGCCACACCACCATCCGCACGTTCGAACGTACCTCTTCGAAAACATCCAGCTTATGCAGCATGCTGGATCGACAGGGCCCACCCACGCAGACGCCCGTATCGGGCTGAAACGTTGCCCCGTGCCGGGCGCACATCAGCAAATCCCCTGCGCGCGTATAAACGCTGCCTTCCCAGTCCAGCTCGGCGCCCATGTGCGGACATCGATTCAGATAGCCATGCGCCCGCCCCTCGAACCGCACAAAAAATGCAGTTGCCGCAACACCTGCATGAAGCACGGGCAGTTTCACCGCCAGACCGCCGTCCACCAAGGCCGATGCCGCGCATACCTCTACCCAGGTAGCTTCCATAATCATCCCAGACAGGCGCCGCGAATCCGGGTGCGCCCGTTACGTTAACTGCGAAACATCTCGCACAGCCCCGCGGTCCGCCGATGTTGCCAGCGCCGCGTAAGCCTTCAGCGCTTGCGACACCACCCGCTCCCGCCATACAGGCCGCCAAGCCTGGGCCCCTCGCGCCTGCATCGCCGCCCGCCGGCGTGCCAGCTCCTCATCAGTGACTGACAGATGGATTGTCCGGCCAGGAATATCGATCTCTATCGTATCCCCTTCCTCCACCAGACCAATATTGCCGCCCTCCGCGGCCTCCGGCGAAGCATGGCCAATCACCAGCCCCGACGACCCGCCCGAGAACCGCCCATCGGTCAGCAGTGCTGCACACTTGCCCAGCCCCTTGGACTTCAGGTACGACGTTGGATACAGCATCTCCTGCATGCCAGGCCCGCCCTTGGGCCCCTCATAGCGGATCACCACGACATCGCCCGCCTTCACCTGATCGCCCAGAATCCCTTCAACCGCGTCTTCCTGGCTTTCATACACGCGTGCCACACCCGTATAGGTGAGGATGCTTTCATCCACACCTGCCGTCTTCACAATGCAGCCTTTGGGTGCCAGGTTTCCGTACAGCACCGCCAATCCGCCATCCTGAGAATAGGCATGCGCGCGATCACGGATACACCCTTGCTCGCGATCCAGATCCAGCTGCAAATATTGCCGGTTCTGGCTGAATGCCACTTGTGTACGCACGCCGCCTGGTGCTGCCTTGTACATGGCCTGTGCCGCCTGCGTGGCCTTGCCGCTCATCACGTCCCATTTCTCAATGGCCTGACCCAATGTGCCGCTGTGAATATTACCCACCTCCAGATTGAGCAGATTCGCCCGCGCCAGCTCGCCCAGAATGCCAAAGATCCCGCCGGCGCGGTGAACGTCTTCAATGTGATACTTGTTGGTTGCTGGCGCCACCTTGCATAGGCAGGGCACGCGACGCGACACCCGATCGATGTCTGCCATGGTGAAATCCACCCCTGCTTCCTGTGCCGCCGCCAACAGATGCAACACCGTATTGGTTGAGCCCCCCATCGCGACGTCCAGCGTCATGGCGTTCTCGAACGCCGCAAACGAGGCAATACTGCGCGGCAATACAGAAGCATCGTCCTGCTCGTAATAGCGTTTGCACAAGTCCACCACCAGATGCCCCGCATCCTCGAACAAGGCCTGGCGGCGCGCATGCGTCGCCACAATTGTGCCATTGCCCGGCAGCGCCAGACCGAGCGCTTCGGTCAGGCAGTTCATGGAATTGGCCGTGAACATGCCCGAGCATGAGCCGCAAGTAGGACAGGCGCTGCGCTCGACCTCGGCTGCCTCCGCGTCTGTGACATTCGGGTCCGCGGCCTTGATCATTGCATCGATCAGATCGAGCTTTTCGATCACGGTCGTGGTGCCGGGCTCATAAACCTTGCCCGCCTCCATAGGCCCCCCCGACACAAACACAACAGGAATATTCAACCGCATGGCGGCCATCAGCATCCCCGGCGTGATCTTGTCGCAGTTGGAGATGCATACCATCGCATCGGCGCAGTGTGCGTTGACCATGTACTCCACCGAATCGGCAATCAGCTCGCGCGAAGGCAGCGAATACAACATGCCGCCATGCCCCATGGCGATGCCGTCGTCCACGGCAATGGTGTTGAATTCCTTGGCCACGCCGCCGGCCGCCTCGATCTGACGAGCCACCAGTTGCCCCAGGTCCTTGAGATGCACGTGGCCCGGAACAAACTGGGTAAAAGAGTTGACAACAGCGATGATGGGTTTGTTAAAGTCATCATCCTGCATGCCAGTGGCGCGCCAGAGGGCGCGGGCGCCGGCCATGTTGCGGCCATGGGTAGACGTACGTGAACGATATTGCGGCATGTGAAACTCAAAGAAAAACAGTCGTTGGAACTGCAGGCGAAAAAATCCAATGATAATCCATCGTATAGTTGGATTCTTTCAACCACTCGAAAACAGCAGGAGACCTCGTGAGCCAGCCCGCCCCATCTTCCAGGGAATCATCCGCTTTACGCACAGACATCCGTCAGCTCGGCAAGACGCTGGGAGAGGTCATCAGAGAGTGCGAAGGCAAAACGGTTTATGACGTGATCGAGAAAATGCGCCGCGCCGCCGTCAAATTCCGACGCGAAGGCAACCCTCACGACAGCCGCGTGCTCGAGCGGCAAATCCAGCGTCTGGAAGAAGACGGCGTCAA
The DNA here is from genome assembly GCF_004153455.1 of Allopusillimonas ginsengisoli. Classification (GTDB taxonomy): domain Bacteria; phylum Pseudomonadota; class Gammaproteobacteria; order Burkholderiales; family Burkholderiaceae_B; genus Allopusillimonas; species Allopusillimonas ginsengisoli. Next base: position 118,438 of record NZ_SDQE01000004.1, read on the forward strand.
TTCCGTCGCGCGCGCCTTCAGCTATTTTCTGCACCTGTCCAACATCGCCGAGGACCGCGACCAGAACCGCCGCCAGCGGCAGCATGAACTCACGCAAGCCACGCCCATGCAAGGCAGTTTGCAGCATGCCCTGGACCTGCTTCATGAGCAAGGCATCAGCCGGCGCAGGATTCTGCGCTATCTTGAACAGGCCTGCATTGTCCCCGTCCTCACAGCCCATCCTACCGAAGTTCAGCGCAAAAGCACACTGGATCTGCATCGCGAAATCGCTCGCCAACTGGCTCACAACGACGACACGCTTACGCCGTCCGAACAGCAGCAGCTCAATCTGCGCCTGACCGGCCTGGTCGCGACGCTGTGGCAGACTCGCATGCTGCGCCGCCAAAAACTGACTGTTGTCGATGAAATAGACAACGCGCTGAGCTACTACACCAGCTCATTCCTGAGTGCCTTGCCGCGCCTGTACCAAGACCTTTCCAATCGCTTGACGCCGCTTGGCAAAAGCGTGTTTACCGTCAACACGCAGCCTCTGCCGCCGTTTCTGCGCATGGGCAGCTGGATAGGCGGCGACCGCGACGGCAACCCGAACGTCGACGCAGCCACGCTGGAGCAAGCGCTGTTGCGCCAGTCCACCCTGGTGATCCAGCATTATCTGGATGAAATCAAGATACTGGGCACAGAGCTGTCGCTGTCCCGCTCCCTGGAAAATGCCAGCCCCGAACTGCAGGCGCTGTCGCTGGCCAGCCAGGACGCCTCGGCCCATCGTCTGGATGAACCTTATCGACGCGCCTTCATTCACGTTTATGCCCGCATGGCCGCGACGGCCGTGACGCTTACCGGGCGCACACTGGCGCGTCGCCCCACGTACGAAGCCCAGCCCTACCCTGATCCAGATGCCTTTCTGCGCGATCTGCAAGTGATTGCCGATTCGCTGGACAGGCACCATGGCGGCGTGATCGCGCAACTACGCCTGTCGGGTTTGATACAGGCTGTCAGTATTTTCGGGTTCCATCTGGCTTCCGTCGATCTGCGCCAAAGCTCGGACGTGCACGAACGCGTTCTGACCGAACTTTTCCTGGCAGCAGGCGTACAGATGGATGGCAAGCCGGTCGTGTACGACAAGCTGGACGAAGCACAGCGCATCGCGCTGCTGCGCCGCGAAATCCGCGAAGCGCGCCCGCTCGTCTCCCCCTGGCTCAACTATTCGGCGGAAACCGAAAAGGAGATGGCCATTCTGCGCATGGCCGCCACCTGCCGCAGCAAATATGGCGAAGCCGCCATACGCCAGACAATTGTGTCTCACACCGAAACCCTCAGCGATCTGCTGGAGGTGCTCGTGCTGCAACAAGAAGCAGGCCTGATTTCACCCACGCTGCCGGATACGCAAGCCCTGCAGGCAGGGTTGATGGTCGTGCCGCTGTTCGAAACCATACCTGATCTCATGCGGGGCCCCGAGATCATGGCGCAATGGCTTGACCTGCCCGAAGTTTCCGCCCGCGTGCGCGAAACTCAGGAAGGCATACAGGAAGTCATGCTGGGTTATTCCGACAGCAATAAGGATGGCGGGTACCTCACGTCCAACTGGGCCCTGTACTGCGCAGAACGGGAAATGGTGCAAGTATTCAAGAAGCGCAAGGTTCGCCTGCGTCTGTTTCACGGGCGCGGCGGCTCTGTCGCCCGCGGCGGCGGTTCGAGTTTCGACGCCATCCTGGCCCAGCCGCCAGGCACGGTGAACGGGCAGATCCGTCTTACGGAACAAGGCGAAGTGATACAAGGCAAGTACAAGGACGCCGAAGTCGGCCGCTGGCATCTGGAAAACATCGTTGCCGCGACACTGGAAGCCAGCCTGGCGACAACGTCACCCACCTCCCAGTCCGAAGACGACAACATGGCCCGTTTTGGGGCTGCGCTTCATTTCATGTCCGACATGGCCGAGCGCAGCTATCGGGCGTTGGTGTATGGCACAGAAGGCTTCAATGACTACTTCTTTGCCTCAACGCCAATACTGGAAATCGCCGGATTGAATATCGGCTCGCGCCCCGCCTCGCGCAAATCCAGCCAGAAGATCGAAGACCTGCGCGCCATCCCCTGGGGATTCTCCTGGGCGCAATGCCGCATCATGCTGACAGGCTGGTATGGCGTCGGATCGGCACTGGATGCCTATGTAAAGCAAGGCTGTGACGGCGCACCGTCAACGCCTGCGCAACGTCTGGCGCAATTGCGCGAAATGGCGCAAGTCTGGCCCTTCTTCCGTACGCTGATGTCGAACATGGAACAGGTGCTGGCCAAAACCGATTTGAATATTGGCAAGCACTACGCCGCACTCGTCCCCGATGCGCGGCTGCGCAAGCGTGTTTTTTCGCGCATCGAAGCGGAGTTCGCGCTTACGCTGGACATGTTCCAGCAGATTAACCAGCACGAGCTGCTGGCCAACGATGTGCAGTTGGGCGCTGCGCTCAGCGAACGCTTCGCCTATATTGATCCGCTCAATCACCTGCAGGTGGAGCTGCTGCGCCGTCATCGCCAGGAACGCAAAAAACGCGGCCAGGGCAGCGATGAAGAAAGCCGCAGCCAGCGCGCGATCCACATGACCATCAATGGGATCGCCGCCGGGCTGCGCAACTCTGGATAAGGCGGCTGCGGCCTAGACCATGTCGCCGCCGCCCTTGCGGGCGGCGCGCATGTCTCGAATCAGGCAAATCACCAGCAGCAGCAGAATGGCCGCAGAAATAACAGGCCAGACAAGAATGTATCCGGTAAGAAGAATCGCTGTCATGGTTTGTCTCCTTAGCTTCGTGCCGAAGCCAGTTCACGGCCCGGAAGAACGGTATCCTGCTGCGCTTCCGGCTCGTCGTCATGAAATGAAGTAACGCGCTTGGCCAGCAGGCTGAAATCAAAATCTTCTTTGCTGCGCCAGCTCATCAGCGTGCACACAATGGCACTGACACCATAGGCAGTCAACGAACTCAGCAATACGGTGTAATCACGCAGGTTGCCCAGCACATAAGGCGCGGCAACCACACCCGCCAGCGTGCCAATCACCAGCGCAATCCGGAAGTTGGAAAAGCCGAAGGCCATCAAGCCAATCACGATTCCAATCCCCACGGTCGCGCACAACTCAAAGAACACCGCGGTAACGCCATCCATCGGAATGAGTTCAAACCGGGCAACAGCAAACAGCAGCACCGCCAGAATGACCGAAGTAGTGAACGCTTTGTTGGTGACCTTGTTCCAGTAGAAACTGGCAATCACGGGAAACACGATGGCTCCCCACAACGCGCCGACAAACACGAGCATCATCAGAATATCAAGCTGCAAGCTGGCAAAAACGACACCCAGCATAGTTGCCACGATCATCGTGATCCGCCCCCACCACAGCATGCGCGCCGGATTGGGTTTCCCGCGCGCAAGATTCTTGCCATAGATGTCGGTCATCATGATGGCCGACAGCGCCGAGAGATCAGAATCGGCCGTTGACGAGAGCGAGCCTATCACCAGTATGAAAAACAGGGCGATACCCGCAGGCGGCAAATAGGTGGATGCCATCTGGGGGATGATGTTGTTCATGTCGCCATCCGCCGGTTGCATACCCACAAAGAGCGCGAGCATACCCAGCATGCCCAGCCCGATCACGACCGCGCCATAGCCTATGGTCGCCGTCAGAAAAGTGGATTTGATGAGATCTTCTCGCACCGCAAACAGCCGCTGCGCGATGGTCTGATTGCCTATTGCATAGGCCAGTACCGCCACAAAGTAGGGAGCGCCCTGTTCCAGAATGGCTGTCGTGGAGAAGAAGTCCTGCTGCTCAAGCGACAGGTTGGACATATTGGCCATCAACATGTCTGTGCCGCCCGCATTGAAAAAGATAAGCGGAATAATGATCACGGCGGCCAGAATCATGGCGATCAACTGTGCGAAGTCGGTCATGACCGATGCCCGAAACCCCGACCACAAGGTATAAGACAGCACGCCCAAACCCGCGATGAGCACACCCTGTATGAAGCTGAGGGGGCTCAGCACCGATACCAGCGCCCCCGCTGCCGTAAAGTTGACCATCAGGCTGATACAGCTGCCGATCAGATTGGACACCGCCATGATCAGTTGGCTGGACGAACCATGACGGGCCTGTATCACCTCTGCCAGGGTATGCGCCTTGGGTGCCAAGGCGCGAAAGCGCCGACCGAACGGATAAATGAACAGAATCATCAGGGCGCCCCAGAATCCATAATGGATAGGGCCCGACAGCCCATAGCGATAGCCCGACGTCGCGCTCGCATAGAATGAGGCAGCCCAGATCCATGTAGCGATCATGCTTGCCGCAGAAAGGCCGAAACCGACTGCATTGTTGGAAACCATGTAGCCGTCAACGTTTTCCTTTTTCTTCCCGATGAGCAGGGAAAGCAGGAATGTAAGCCCGTAGAACCCAACGAGCAGCAGTAATGCCGACGACGTCGAGAGTTGAAAAAATTCTCCCTCTAGCATGTTTTATTTCTCCCTTTTGTTGCATGCATGGCGTTGGTACGAACGCGCGCAGTCATACCGGCCCGCTGCGGCCAAGCCACTGCAGTCCTGCATGAAAGACACATACCAGGTGCCTTGTTGCAGCCCCAGGCAAAGCAAAGGACGAAAACCCGGTAGAACCGGCATTGACGCGCTGAAAGCCTGAATCTGCGGTACCGGCCTCAAAGAAACCAGCGGATAGTTCCGCGGCCGCGAGGCCGGGCATATTGTTTCGGCGGTTAAACCGGGCTACTGCGTAGCAGCCGTTTGACGAGGCATTGCCTCAAAATATCATTCTGCCAACTATTGCCGCGCGCTTGCTGCAATACAGAATGTCTCGGGACGCATTGTACCGTCTGCATGCGTCGGCGTCCAACACGCTTGAAGTTTCAATGATCTTGGTACGCCGGGCATCAATGAATGATGTACAGTAGAAAATCGCGCAACACCATGCGTTGCGCCGCTTTACGCCATACGGGACACCATCATGGATGACTCTGCAATCATCACGGATTTCATGCACGCCATGCAGCCGTGCGCGCCCCCGACCTCACCCCACCTACCGGTCCTGCTGGGACAAGGCAGCCTGCAATCTGCCTTTGCGGTCACGCCGCTGGCTGTCGCTGCCATCGGCACTGCCGCACAGGCGCTGGCGGATTATGTCGACGCAAGCTTCGGCCGGCGCCCTGATGTGGCGGTTGACCGACGCCTGGCCTCCTTGTGGTTCGGCACCTCTCTTCGCCCGCAGGGCTGGCGCTTACCCGATGTGCGCGATCCCATTACCGGCGACTATCGCACGCGGGACGGCTGGTTGCGCATACACGCCAATGCGCCGCACCATCGCACCGCTGCGATAGCGGTGCTGGGTTGCGCGCCCGACCATCAGGCTGTTGCCAACGCCGTTGCCCATTGGGATGCGCAAGCGCTTGAGGATGCATTGGTCCAGGCACATGCGTGTGCGGCGGCCATGCATAGCCGCACATCGTGGGCCGAACATCCGCAAGGCAAGGCGGTCGCCGCAGAGCCGGTTTTCCGTTGCTCCCGCCACGAGCGTGACGCTGGGCTTCGTCACAACGGCACCAGCCAGCGCCGCACGCTCGCCAGCCCGGGAAGGCCGCTGGCTGGACTGCGCGTGCTCGACCTGACCCGCGTCCTGGCGGGACCCGTATCCACCCGCTTTCTGGCGGGCTATGGCGCCACGGTGTTGCGCATCGATCCCCCCTGGTGGACAGAGCCCGGCATGGTGCCCGAAGTCACGCTGGGCAAGCGTTGCGCCGAACTGGATTTGCGGGATGGCCAGCAACTGGAGCTGCTACGGTCATTGCTGGCGGAAGCCGATGTGATGATACATGGCTATCGACCCGACGCACTGGCGCGTCTGGGTCTGGGCGAGCGCGAACGCCAGGCGATACGCCCCGGTCTGGTCGACGTGTGCCTGGACGCCTATGGCTGGACCGGCCCCTGGCAGTCAAGGCGCGGCTTCGACAGCCTGGTACAGTTGAGCAACGGTATTGCGCATGCAGGCATGGAATACTTCAACAAAGACATCCCTACGCCCTTGCCTGTGCAGGCGCTGGATCAAGCCACAGGTTACCTGATGGCTGCGGCCGCATTGCAGGGGCTTACCAATAGATTGCACGATGGGCATGGCACAACCATGCAACTATCTTTGGCGTGTACCGGCGAACTGCTCGCATCGCAACAGGCGATCCGCACCAGCGCCCTGACGCCTGAAACTGACGCAGACCTGGCGCCAGCCATCGAGATGACGAGCTGGGGTCCTGCGCAGCGGCTGGTACCCCCTTGCTGGATAGAAGGCATCCCCATGCATTGGGACGTGCCAGCCTCCGCATTGCGGGAAAGCACGCCGCAGTGGCCCTGAACACCCTGTAAAAGCCAGGATTCACACACGGCAGCCCCGCACCCAAGGCAAGAAACCGGGCGCATCGCGCACCCGGTTTCTCATGCTGGCCTCAGCCACATCCAAACATCGGGCGCAGGCCGTTCAGGCGGTCTGCAAACGCGATTTGCGCTTGCGCAGGTAACGCAGCACAGGCGGAACCACCACAATCACGATCGACACCAGCCACAGGCCTTTTGCAATGCCGCTGTCGAACAGAATATGCAGGTTGCCATCCGTGATCGACAATGCGCGCCGCAGATTTTGCTCCATCATGTCGCCCAGCACGACGCCCAGCACCAGCGGCGCCATCGGCACGTCAGCCTTGCGCAGCAGGTAGCCGATCCCGCCAATGACAGCGGCCATCATCAGATCGAAAGTACCTGCGTTGATGGCATACACACCGATATAACTGACCGCAAGAATGCCCGGAACCATCAACCAGCCCGGCACCGACAGCACCTTGGAGAACACGCGTACCATGGGCACGTTCATCAGGAACAGAATCACATTGGCGATAAAGAGCGACGCGATCAGGCCCCACACCAGCTCGGGCTTGGTATCGAACAGCACGGGGCCGGGCGTGATGTTATAAAGCGTCAGCGCGCCCATCATCACTGCTGTCGTGCCCGATCCCGGCACGCCAAGCGTCAGCATGGGAACAAACGAGCCCACCGCCGACGCCGTAGCTGCCGCTTCAGGCGCGGTGACGCCCCGCAGATCGCCTTTGCCAAACTTCGAATTAACGGGATCCTTGTTTTCACAGATCCGCTTCTCATTGGAATAGGCCACCGCTGACGCGACGCTTGCGCCAGCGCCAGGCAACACGCCCACGACAAACCCCAGCAGCGAACTGCGCACCACGGTCCACCACGTAAACGCCAGCTCTTTGACATTGAACAGTTTGCGCCCGCTGGACTCGACTTCGACATGCTGCCCGCCGACGAGCTTTTCAAGCATCTCGAGCAGCTCCGCCACCGCGAACAGTGCAATGACGACGACCACAAACTGTATGCCATCGAACAAATGCACGGAGTCGAATGTGTAGCGATAAATACCGGAGTTCGAATCAACACCTACTGTCGCGATCGCCAGGCCGATCAGCGCGGAGAGCGCCCCCTTGACGGGTTTGTCGCCCAGCAGACTGGTAAGGCAGCAGAAAGCGAAGACCATCAGCACGAAATATTCGGCCGGACCAAAGGCCAGCGCCCATTTCGCCAGCAATGGCGCCAGGATGATAATGCCGATGACCGACACCAGCGAACCAAAAAAGGCCGACCAGGCGGACAGTGACAACGCCACATTCGCCAGCCCCTGGCGCGCCAGAGGATAGCCATCGAGCGTGGTCATGATGGCGCTGGCCTCGCCAGGCACGTTGATGAGAATGGCCGTGATGCGGCCGCCATACTCGGCGCCCACGTATACGGCAGCCAACAGAATCAGCGCCGTTTCCGGAGGCAGGTTCATCGCGAACGCGATGGGGATGAGCATGGCCACGCCGTTGATGGGGCCGAGCCCCGGCAGCACGCCCACCATGGTTCCAAAGAAAGCGCCGATCAGGGCGACCGCCAGATTGGACCACGAAAAGGCGACACCAAAGCCCATCTGCAGGTGGGAAAGGATTTCGCTCACAGGACAGACTCCAGAAGACCCAGGGGCAGAACCACATCAAGCACCCGGTCGAACAGAACGAAGAAGAAAATGCTCATGATCACACCGCCCAGCGCAACCTTGCCCCAGGTCCCGCCAAACAGGCGGCCTACCAGCACAGTGACCAGGGCTGTGGCAACGATGAAACCCAGCGTATCGAACAGCAGCGCATAGGCAATGCAATAGATCACCATCAGCGCAATGCGTCCGTTGGCGCCGGGCGGATTGCCTTCGGCATGAAAGCGGCCCTTGAACAGCAGCCAGACGCCGCACAAGCCTATGCAGGCGGCCAGCAGCAGCGGAAAGGCGCGCGGCCCCACGGGTTCGTAGGAAAATGGAGCCTCGATATCCCATCCGAACCAGACCATGAGCGCCGCGAAGAGGATCGCGGCAAAACCAAGGTAGCGATCCGTCATGACTTACTTCTTGACCAGACCAAAACTGCGGGCCTGCTCTTCATAGGCCTTGACGCGCTCTTTGACAAAGGCGTCGAGCTCGGGGCCGGACATCTTGAAGGGGAACAGCCCAAGCTTCTTCTGCAGCTCGGCGAATTTGGGATCATCCTGCATGTTCTTGAAGGCCTGGACCCACCAGTTGTAGTCCTCGTCAGACACCTTGGGGCCAACATAGAAGCCGCGGATGATGGGCCATTCGATATCAAACCCTTGTTCCTTGGCGGTAGGAATATCGGACATTTCGCCGGGCAGACGCTCATCGGCAAATACGGCCAGCACCCGGATAGGCGAGCCGCCCTGGAGCATGGTGTAGGCCTCTGCCGCATCACCCATGTAAGCCTGAATATGGCCGCCGCGCAGAGCCGTATTGGACTCGCCGCCACCCTCGAAGGCCACAAAACGCATCTTGCGGAAATCGATGCCTGCAGCCTGTGCGGTCAGCGCGGCTTTCATCCAGTCCTGGCTGCCCACCGTACCACCGGCGCCCAGTACGATCTTGCTGGGATCGGCCTTGAGCGCGTCCATCAGGTCTTTCAGCGTTTTATAGGGTGAGTCATCGCGCACCACCGCCACGCCATAGTCCGAACCCACCGCCGCCAGCCAGCGTACGTCATTGACGTTGTATTTGCCGAATTTGCCTTGCGCCAGATTCAACAGCGACCCGCCCGAAAACGCGACAATGCTGTTGCCCGCGCTCGGCTTCTGGCCGACCACATGGTTGTAGGCCACTGCGCCGATACCGCCCGGCATGTAGATAATGCGCATGGGCTCCTTGAGCTGGCCAGACACTTCCAGGCCTTCCTGCGCCAATCTGCAGGTAAGATCAAAGCCGCCGCCAGGCTGCGCCGGCGCAATACATTCGGGCCGACGCGGCCCATCGGCCGCCAAGGCCGAACCCGCCGCCAGCACGCCGCTGGCCAGCAAAAACCCTGACAAAAGCTTACGCAAAAATGTTGTTTTCATATGCCGTCTCCTGATGGAATCGTTGCATGCACACAGCAGCATGCGGGATGTGCCGGCCCATAACGCCAGCCTACTCACGGCGCAAGCGTACGAAAACTTGGCTTTCGGAATGCTTTCAATTTTTCGTTTTTCTTGCCGGCAACGACCCGTAACGGGGCATATCTAGGGTAAACACCAATATGGCGCGACAGCCATTTCCTTCTGATTCGAGCAAAAAACGGCCATGCAATTGCTGCATAATGGCGTCCACAATCGCAAGGCCCAGCCCTGCGCCCGAGGTGTTCTTGCCTGCCTTGCCACGCCGAAACCGCACCCCGGCTTTCTCGATATCGGCGGGCGACATGCCAGGCCCGTTGTCTTCAACCATCACGCGTATCTCGGACGCGGTGCGACGTACAGACAAAGTGACCACGCCCCCGACCGGGGTATAGCGCAAGGCATTGTCGACCAGGTTGGCAATGGCTTCGCGCAATAGCCATTCGGGCGCGCGCATCCATATCGCGCCATCGGGGCAATCCAGGCCAAGGTCCTGGCGACGCGCTCGGGCCGCCGGATAGAGCACCCGGACAATATCTTCAGCCAATGCCACAAGCTCTGTATCTTCGGGTTCATCGTCAAGCGCCGAGGCCTCGCGCGCCCTGGCCAGCGCCAACAGTTGATTCGCTGTCCGCTCGGCCCGCTCCAGCCCCTCGCCCATGGCCATGAGCGCCATGCGCACCTCTTGTGGATCGGACTCGCGCAACGCATAGCCAAGCTGCGTTCTGAGGACGGCCAGCGGGGTGCGCAACTGGTGCGAGGCATCGTCCAGGAACTGACTCTGCAACCTGGCCTGCCGCTCATAGCGTGCCATGTGCAGGTTGACGGCTTTCACCAGCGGCTGCACCTCCGCGGGGATATCGTCATCCTCGATGGGGCGCAGGTCATCAGGCGGCCGATCCTCCAGTTCCTGCTCCAGCCGTGTAAGCGGCCGCAGCGCAAACAGCACGGCCAGCACCAGGATGAGCATGATCATCAGGACCGCCACGATATCCCGTTCGACCGACTGCCACAGCATCGACTCGATAAAGGCTTCGCGCGTGGCGACATCTTCGCCAACCAGGACGATCACCCGCCCGCCGATATTGTTGTAGATCGGCGGATCCATTGGTCGGGCCAATGCGGCAATGCGCACGCGCTGTCCAAGATAGACTGCGGTGTAAAAGCGTGGCTGGTTGGAGACCAACGGCCCTTCTGGCAAAGGCAGTTGCTGATTGCCGATATCGGCCAGACCGTCTTCCGTCATCACACGATAATAGACATTCTCGTTCGCGGTCAGCTCAAAGAATTCCAGCATCAAATAAGGCAGCTCTATGGACAGGCCGCCGCTGACCGTGGATATCTGATGATCAATAGAGCGCAAGGCGCCCGCCAGCGAACGGTCGTAGGCCAGATCGATCTGTTTGCGCAACTGATGATTGGACAGCCACAACGCAGCCGTCATGAACAAAAGCAACGTGGGCACCAGCGACCACAGCAGAATGGACTTGAGGCTGCGCTTGCTGCGTGTCTGCCGACTAAACTTCACGAGCCGGCTCCAGGCAATAGCCCATGCCGCGCAGGGTTTCTATGCAAGCCCCCGTATTGACCAGCTTTTTCCGCAAGCGGTGCACCAGTACCTCTATGGCCTCGAGATTGATTTCCCGATCATCCGGGCTGATGCGATCCAGAATCTGCTGCTTGGAGACCGGCTCTCCGCTTTTCTGGATCAACACTTTGAGCACGGCAAATTCGCGAGGCGACAAGGCCAAAGGCTGGCCGCCCGCCAAAAAACGCTGCGCCGCCGTATCCAGCACGAGATCGCCCAGCGACAGCCGCGGATGATCGCGCCCACGGCTGCGCCTGACCAAGGCCACCAAACGCGCTTCGAGCTCTTCGATAATGAAAGGTTTGCGCAGAAAGTCATCCGCGCCTTTGTGCAGGGTATCGATACGCTCGACCAGCGAGTCGCGCGCGGTCAGCACCAACACGGGCGTACGATCATCCCGCGCCCGCAGCCTGGCAAGAAACGTATGCCCGTCCATGCCGGGCAGGCCGAGATCAAGAACGATGGCATCGAACTCCTCGACCGCCATGCGACGCTCGGCAAGCTCGGCATCATCCGCCCAATCGGCCACAAAACCACCATGCCTGGCCAGGCTACGCGTCAGCCAGCGGGCCAGTTCGCTTTCGTCTTCTACAAGAAGTATGCGCATAGGAGAAACATCGTCCGGACCATACGGGCAGTTTAGCCCGGAATCCTTCTGCGCTGCCCGCCACCTTGGCTGAACCCATCGCCCTGCACATACGATGCCTGCCGACGTCGCCTGTCGCGAAAGCCCGCAAGCCGATGCCACTAACCACCAACGCCGCAAAAAAAAGGCGGCCTCTGCTGAACAGAATGCCGCCCCTTTTTGCCGGAGATCAAGGCTGCCGGTTACGCAGCCCCCGGCACTACGAAGCGCTGATCGCCTTGCATTCGCGCGCCAGCACCGTCGCCGAGCCTGCCTGGCTCGCGCCGGCCTGCCCCGCCGCCGCATCCTGCGTCAGCATCGTGCCATTGGCTTCACCCGCCGTATCATAGGTGAACTTGTCTGTCGTCCAGGTATAGCCATTTCCTCGGAACGTATTGCCGACCATATCCGCGTTGCTGGAGGTCGAGCGCGTCAGGTCTACAACCTGGTCGCCGAAGATGACCTTTGCGCCCAGCGCCTCTTGACCCTGGAAAGTGTATTGGGCTGTCAGCGATTCGCCGTTACCTGTGCCGCATTTGTATTCCACAGTTTTCTGGGCCAGGTCGCCTTCCTTGTCGCGCGTGGTACCGCAGGCGGCCAGGCCTGCGCACAGAACAATACCCAATGCAGCAGTGATAGTTCGATTCATTGAAACTCCCATCAGATGGTTCCAGGCAAAATGCCTGCTCCTGAAAATTTTTATACCACCGGGCCTGTTCGTTCTTGTAAGCGCGCGTGTCAAATTGGCGCCTGCTGCGACGATATTCACTATACTTTCCCGCTGAGTTGCATCAAGTATCAACACTTACGGGAAAAGCGCGGCAGGTCTGATGCGCAGGGGCAACACCCTCCTCGCTGCCAGCCGACAGTCAAGCATGCATGACGCCAATATCCATTTGCTTTCACAGCAGCGGCTGGGCCGCAAAACTGTCTATGGCGCCGCCGCGGCCTATCTCATCTTTTGGGCGGCCCTGGCCATTCACCCGTCCGACCGCGCGGCATGGTTGCTGGAAAACATGCTGGTGCTGGCGCTGGCTGCCGCACTCTGGCTGATCAGAAAGCAGTTCCGGTTTTCCAATATTTCGCTGCTGCTGATCCTGCTGTTCCTGACACTGCATATGATCGGCTCGCACTATACGTACTCCGACGTGCCATACAACCAATGGTGGGAAGCGCTCACGGGTCATACGCTCAATAGCGTCTTTGGCTGGGAACGGAATCACTACGACCGATTGGTGCATTTTTCCTACGGCCTGCTGCTGGCCTACCCCATTCGGGAATTTTTTCTGCGCATCGTCGAAGTACGCGGCTTCTGGGCCTATTTTCTGCCGCTGGACGTTACCCTCAGCACGTCGGCCCTTTACGAATTGATCGAATGGGGCGCCGCCATGATGTTCGGCGGCGACCTTGGCATGCATTATCTGGGCACGCAGGGGGATATCTGGGATGCCCACAAGGACATGGGGCTGGCGGCGCTGGGTGCGCTCATCGCCATGCTGATCACCGCCGCCCTCAACGTACGCATGAAACGCGACCTTGCCTGGGAATGGTCGCAAGGCATGAAGCATCATTAACCGGAACGGCTACACTCAGTGTCTTGTCACCATGCCCAGACAGAACCATCGGGAGGAGTAACCATGAACACCAAGAAAGTAGCGCTGGTCACTGGCGCGGGATCCGGCATCGGCAAAAGCATCGCTCTCGCACTGATGGGCGACGGATATTCACTGGTGCTGGCGGGCCGGCGCCGCGAGCCACTGGAGGCCACAGCGGAGCAAGGACGCGCGCTGGGTGTGGAGACACTGGTCGTCCCCACGGATGTCAGCAGTCCCGCTGATGTGGAAGCACTGTTTGCAAGCATCAAGGAACGCTTCGGCCGGCTCGATCTGCTGTTCAACAACGCCGGTATTTTCGCCCGCGCAGTCTCGCTCGAAGAACTCGAGTACGAGCAATGGAAGAACGCCGTCGATATCAACCTGACAGGCGCTTTTCTGTGCACCCAAGGTGCTTTTCGCCTGATGCGCGACCAGCAACCGCGCGGTGGCCGCATTATCAACAATGGATCGATCTCGGCCTATGTTCCCCGGCCCAACGCGGTGTCTTATACGGCCACCAAGCATGCCATCACCGGGCTGACCAAAGCCACCTCGCTGGATGGCCGCAAATACGATATTGCCTGCGGCCAGATCGATATCGGCAATGCCGCCAGCGACATGACCGAGGCCATGAACCGCGGCGTCTTGCAGGCGGACGGGTCGACGCGCCCGGAACCCCTTATGGATGTGGAGCACGTTGCCCGGGCCGTACTGTATATGGCGAGCCTGCCGCTGGACGCCAATGTTCAGTTCATGACGGTGATGGCGACCAAGATGCCTTATATAGGACGCGGCTAGACGCCGGCCACTGCCAGACAGGTTCCGGTCCGATCTCCTGCCAAGCCCGTGGCATAGACCACACCGTGCGTCGGGGCTATGGCGCGATCGGAACAGTGTCGGCCTATAGTGATACCACTATCCAGCAGGAGTACCCCAATCGCTGGCCCAAGGCCACAGCATGGAAGCAATCACCTGCCGGCAACACTCATCACGCACCGGCTGACATCATGACTTTCCCCGCATTCTTTAACGCTATCCCCGCCATTATCATGCAGGACCCCCTGGCACAGCTGCTTGGCGCTGCAGATGCTGGCCTGATCGAATACACCTACGCCGATACCGTCAAGCTGGCCGGCCACTCATGCCCGACAGTTGCCGGCGCCTACTTGATGACGACCAAGGCCCTCAAGCGGCTCTACCCGGACCAGCCACCCTTGCGCGGCGGTATCAAGGTTCAGTTTCGCGACAGCCAAGCCAAGGGCGTAACGGGTGTCATTGCCAACGTGACAAGTTTTATAACCGGCGCCACCACGGACAACGGCTTCAAAGGTATACGTGGCAAGCACGACCGCCGCAATCTTCTTTTTTTTGATGTCCCCATCCAGGGCGACATCCGCTTTGAACGGCTCGACACCGGCGCGAGCGTGACGGTGAGCTTTGACGCCAGCCAGGTTCCGTCCGCCCCTGAACTCATGCCATCACTGCTGGCCGCCACCGGCGACAATCCCGATCCCGCCCAGCAGGAACGATTCGCGCAAGCCTGGCAGGATCGTGTACGGCGCATCTTTGAACAGGCAGACCAGCCAGGGCTTGTGCAGTTCTACTGAGCGCGCTGCTACTCGACAGATCTCGCACACGCAATCGCAGCCCAGGCCAGCAACAGCGCGGGAACACTGTACAGCCAGAGGGGTGACGCGAAGGGCAACAGCACCCCCGCCAACATCGGCCCTAACCCTGCGCCGATATCGCGCCAGATAGAACGTGCCGCCAGTGCCTGCACCCGTCCGGGGCCAGGCGTACGGCGTGCAACGATGGGCGCCAGCAAGGGCAGTTGCAGGGAGCGCAAGATGACAATCGCTGCCGCGCAACTCCATAGCCAGCCGGCGCCAAATCCTATCAACGCTACCGCTGTCATCAAGGACAGGCACACCAGCAGTTTTTCGGGCCCAACTCTATCCGCGAGGCGGCCACCCAGCGGGCTGAGCATGATCTCGCCCAGATAACGCATGGCCAGCAGCGACCCCGCCACCACCACGGCACCGCCAGGCATCATGTCTTTGCCCAGATAAGACAGCCCCACGATGAACAGACCGTCCAGCGTCAAGCCTTCAAGAAAGGACCAGGTATCCAGGCTATTGGGAAGCCGTAGCCCGCGACGGCGCGCAGGCTCCGCGTGCGGTGCGAACGGCAGCGCGCGAGCCGCCAGCAGACCCAGCAACGCAACGGCGGTCAGGAGAAAGAATATTGAGCGCGGCCCCCAATACTGAGCCATGACCGCCCCCAGCGGCAACGCCAGCACCGGCCCTGCGGCGATATAGGCGCGCGAACGTCCATACCGCCGTGCAGCGCCTTCGGGCACGATGGTGCCAAGCGCCTGCGTTGACAGATTGAGTGCCGCAAAAGCCAGGCCCCATAACAGGCGCAAAGGCAGCAAGAGCCAGAACCCGGACAACAGCGCACAGCCCAGCCCCGACACGGCCGCTGCCGCGACCGCCCAGAGACAGGCAGGCCTATCGCCATGGCGCGCATAGGCTCGCGCCACCCATGTATAGCCAACGATGCGCACCAGCCGGTTGGCCGCAAGCAGCACCCCAGCCTCTGCCAGGCTTAGGCCGAATTCGGTGTGATACATGGGAAGAAGCAGGTACAGCAGCGTATCGACAGGCAGCGCCAACCCAAGTGCGATTGCGGAATTGCGGGCGTCGCGATCAGCGCGAAGGGCAGCGGTGGCGATCATGTATTAACCAGATCTGATCAAGTAAAAGGCCGGCACTGCCTGCGCCAGTGCACGGAATATCGCCGCAACTGTCCAAGTAATACCAACAAATCAAGCAGGCATTATGCAGGAAGGCACTACAGCCCGCAATGGCGGCTCCCTGCGTTAGGCTACGCTTTTTCTGCCTCCTTGACCGTCCACAAATCAGCCAATTTAAGTCTCTGGACTTTACCTGACGGCCCTTTGGGCAACTCATCCACGATGCGTATCTCGCGTGGCGTTTTGTAGCGGCCCAATGCCTCATGGCAATGCGCGAGCAACGCCTGGGCGTCGGCCTGCGCACCTGGCTTGAGCGTCACGGCCGCGTAGATCTCCTGGCCATAAGCGGGGTCGGGCAACCCGACCGCGGCGGCTTCCAGCACCGCGGCATGGCCGAGCAGCGCTTCGTCGATTTCGCGGGGGGCAATATTCTCGCCGCCCTTGATGATCAACTCCTTGATACGGCCTGTGATAGTGAAATAGCCTTCCGCATCACGATAGCCCAAGTCGCCTGTTCTCAGCCAACCGTCTGTGTCAAAAGCCTTGGCCGTTTCCACGGGATTGTCGAAGTAGCTTTGCATGACGTTGGGTCCGCGCAATATGACCTCGCCCACTTCGCCATCTTCCACCTGCCCGCCGTCGCGCCCGGCGATGCGGGCTTCCACGCCGCAAGGCAGGCCGGGAGAACCATAGCGCCGCCCGGCGGGATCCTGCGGATTGCAGAAGATCACCGAAGCGGTTTCGGTCATGCCCATCGCCTCAATGATTGGAATGCCGAAACGGCGCTCGAAGGCCTGATGATGCTCCACCGGAAGCGGCGCGGACGCCGAACGGCCAAAACGCACGCTGGTATGCGACGCATCGTCAGGATGCGCATCGCCATTGAGCAGGTAAGCAATAATTGTGGGCACCATGTTCAGCCAGGTGCATTGATAGCGCTCTACCGTTTCCCACCACAGGCTTGCACTGAAGCGCCTTGGCGCCACGATGCTGCCACCCGAGACAAACGGCGTCAGCGTAGCGATGACTTGACCATTGATATGGTAGAGCGGCAAGGCGGACAACACTCTATCCGCAGGCCCTAGCCCGTGCCACTGCGCCACCGAGCGAGCGCCATGCAGCAAATTGGCATGCGTGAGAGGCACACCCTTGGGCGTGCCTGTTGTCCCCGACGTGTACATCAGCAATGCAATATCGCCTGGTCCAGGAGCCACTGGCGCCACAAGCGGTGCGCCGTCCAGTTCGAACCGGTCCGCGTCCGGATCGATCTCCACGATGTCCGGCGCCCCCTGACTGCCTGCCAGCTCTGGCAGCACTTTATGCACAGAGGCCGACAGGCTGGCGCACGTCACAACCAGGCGCGCACGGCTATGACGCAAGCAGTGCAGCATCTGCGCAGGCGTTGCCAATAGATTCAACGGCACAATGACATAGCCGCTGGCCATCGAGGCAAGAAAGATCAGGCTCGCCTGAATGCCGTTGGGCAGCAGCATGGCAATGCTGTCCCCCGCTTTCAAGCCCCGTCCGGCTGCCCAGCGGGCGAAACGCTCGGTCTGCTGCGCCAGCCCCTGATAACTGAGTCGCTTGTCCGTTTCGGGTGAGATCAGCAGCAACGCATCGGGCTGGCTTTCTGCGTGGCCCTGCAACAGCGCATGCAATGTGTGAGCAGCGTTTTGCTTCATCGCCCGAACCTCTCAAAGAAAGAACCGAAAATCTGCGCCTCCGCAGGCATGCTGCCCGGTATGGGAAAGGCCACACGCGTGATATTCAAGTACTGCCGGTAATCCATATTGGATGAGAAGTTATTGCCGCCCCAGGTGCCGCAGCCCATGGAAAGCGAAAACGGCAGGCCGTTTTCAAAGCTGCCACCTGTCGCCACGGTATGCGGCTGGTTCACGATCACGCGCGCCACAGGCAGCACTTCGGCCAAATGCCTGGCGTGCGCGCTGGCCTGCTCAGGGTCAATATGCAGGCCAACCGAATGCCCGGCGCCCTGAAAGGCATAAATCGCGTTCACGATGCGCACCGCATCCTCACGCCCGCGGCTACGATACATAGTAAGCACGGGCGAGAGCTTTTCGCCAGAAAAAGGATGATCCGGCCCGAAGCCATCCTCTTCCACCACCAGCGCCCGGGCCTGAGCAAACGCTGGCCGCTGCAGTCCGACCTGTGCTGCGATCACATCTGCCGATTTGCCGGTGATCGCGCCGGATAGCCTGCCCTCCGGCCACATTGCAGCCTGCAATGCAGATTTTTCTTCCGCCGTCAGCAGGACGCCGCCCGCCTTGGAGAAGGCCTCAATAAAACGATCTGCCACGGACTCGTCCACGATCACGCTGTTTTCGGAAGAACAGCTGGTTGCATTGTCGAACGTCTTGGACAACATGATGCGTTCAGCCGCAGCCGCCAGGTCGGCGCTCGCATCCACGATACTGGCGACATTGCCGGCCCCGACCCCAAAGGCCGGCGTACCGCTCAGGTAGGCTGCGCGCACATTGGCCTGGCTTCCAGTGGCCACCACGAGATCCGCCTGCATCATCAACGCATGCGTCAGGGCTTTGGATACCGGCGTCGGCAACATCTGGACCAGACCCTCGGCCAGACCGCGATCCACACCGATACGTTCCAGCTCGTCGTGAATAAAGCCCAACAGCATTGCGCAGGTACCCACGCCCTTGGGGGACGGCGCCACAATCACGGCATTGCGGCACTTCAGGGCGTTGATGATTTTGTTGGCCGGCGTCGCCCCGGGATTGGTCGATGGCGTAATGGCAGCCACCACGCCCACCGGTCGCGCGAATTCGATCACGCCACGCTCGCTATCTTCCGAGACGACCCCGACCGTCCGGGCTTGCTGCAAATCGCGCAGCAAGCCTAGCGTCTTGCGGTGATTCTTGGTGATCTTGTCGTCGACATTCCCCAGCCCGGTGTCGCGCACTGCGAGCTCGGCCAGCTTGCGATTACGCTCGGGCTCCATGATGGCCCAGCCGCACGCCGCGACCAGGTCATCCACCTGGGCTTGCGTATAGTGATCAATGGCCTGTTGAGCCTGGCGAGCGCGCGCTACTAACGCGGCCACCTGCGCCATGGCATCGTCGTCAGTGCGCAAAGGTAAGTTGGCCGATGGTGTCTGCATGATAAAGAAACTCCTATCCAGATGTTCCGGTTGTATTCAATCGAGTTTGATGTTGGCGTCCTTGGCCAGGGCGACCCATTTGCTGAGCTCGGTGTTCACGACAGACTCCAGCTCCTTCGGTGTGCTGCCGACTGCTTCAGCACCCTGGCCAAGCAGCTTATCTTTAATTTCAGGTTTGCTCACAACCACCGAGATGGCTTTGGCCACTTTGTCGATGATGGGCTGCGGCGTATTGCTGGGTACGAACATGGCGTACCATGAATCGACCTCAAAATCCGGCACGCCCGATTCCTGCATCGTGGGAACGTCCGGAAACAAGGGGCTGCGCCGCACTGTCGATACCGCCAGGGGCTTCAAACGCCCTGTTTTGACAAAGCCTACGGCAGCAGGAATGGATACCCACAGCAAGGGGATCTGATTGCCCAGCACATCATTGACAGCCGGTCCTCCGCCACGATAAGGAATGTGCTGCATCTGAACGCCGGTACGCAGGCCAAGGAGTTCGCCCGCTATGTGGCTGGGCGAGCCATTGCCCACTGATCCGTACGACAGTTCGCCTGGCCTGGACTTGGCTTCTTTGATGAGTTCCTGGACATTATTGACGGCAAATTCGGGATTGGCGACCAGAATCTGCGGCAGCGACGCTACCAGCGACACGGGAGCGAAGTCTTTGGCTGTGTTGAAACTCAGCTTCTTGTAGATGGCGGGATTGATGGTGTGAGATGACAGCGTAAACAACATCGTATAGCCATCTGGCTCGGCGCGTGCGACGGCTTCAGTGCCTATCATTCCCGCCGCGCCGCCCCGGTTCTCTATCACAACCGTCTGACCCAACTGCTTGGTGAGATCTTCCTGGATGATGCGCGCAATAATATCGGTACCCCCGCCTGGCGGATACGGCACCACCATGCGTATGGGTCGTTCAGGCCAAGCGCTGGAAGCCTGCGCCGCTGGCCCGGCAGCAACCATCCCCACGGCCATGGCCACGGGCAGGAACATCCTGCGCCAGGGATTCAAACCTCTGAAGGCACTGCCACTATCTGATCCTCGACTGCACAACATGGTAATTGACATCGTTGTCTCCTCGCTGGTGGCGCCGCCTTCCTGGCGGCAGGTAATCAACTCATGGTTACTTCATGCCTTGTTCAAACTCGTTGCGTTAAAAAAGCGGGCACCGGTGCAACCGCGACGTTAGGCCGGTGACCCAGCAGCGCCGACGTCGAGGCGGCAGCCTCGCGCAGCGGCGCAATCAATTCAGGCAGGCGTTCGGGTGTGGCACGTATGCTGGGCAGGCTAATGCCGAGCGCACCGACTACCTGGCCATGGCCATCGAATACCGGCGCTCCCAGTCCCGAAACGTCTTCACGCCATTCTCCGCGGTTCAGGGCATAGCCTTGCTGGCGCACCAGCAGGAGATCATCAAGCAACGCATCATGCTTGAGATGGCTGAACGCTGTATACGGTTCAAGCGCAGGCAAAGTGTCGCGCAGCCAGCGCAAAGCCTGCGCCTTGTCACCGGGCAAGGCGTGGGCCAGCAATGCCTTACCGCTGGCGACACACTGCGCAGGCGCGCGACCACCGATATGCGAATAGGCGGCCACCGGCTGAGGGCTGTCGACCTTGTCCAGATAGACAACCTGGCTTCCATCGCGCACGACCAGGTGAATGGTTTCCATCGTGCCAGCGGCCAGCTCTGCCATGGCCTGATGGGCAATATGGCGAATATCCAGCATTCCCACCACCTTGGATCCGAGCTCGAACAGGCGCAGGCTGGGCTGGTAGCGCGAATCAGGCATTTGCTTTGCATAGCCCAGCGCCACCAGCGTGTTCAGCGTGCGGTGCGCATTACTGGGCACCAACGAAAATGCCTTCGCTACTTCCGAGACACTGCAGGGCGCGGCGCGCTCCACAAGAAACTCGAGAACAGACAGGCCTTTGACCAGGGTTTTATCCATATTCTAAATATTGGAATGTGATTCTATATTTAGTATAGGCGTGTTTTAAGCGTGGGTAAAGAAAAATCAAACGCGAGGGTTGGCACCGTTTTCCCGCTCTTGTCCGCGCCCGTCCGACCCGCTATGATCAAACTTCGCAGGCGCGGGCGACCATCCTCCTTCCCACTCCCCCCTCCATTTGCCTGTAATCCACGTTTTATCGCGCCTTTCCTGCTATCGACCCGAACACCTCACCGGAGCGGTACAATGAAAAAATCAGCAGATAGCGACGAACTCTCATCCCGCAAATTTGGGCTCAGCCAGTTGCAAGAGCTGGAAGCCAGGCTTCTTCACCTCGAACAGCGCGACCCGTCCTCTCCTTACTACCGAGGCTCCGATCCCGTCAGCCTGCCACATGGCATGCCACCACGCCGGCGCTTCATGTTGGGCGCAATGGCGGCCCTGGGTACTGCCGGCGCACATAGCGCGGCAACCGCAGCCACACCAGGCGCCATCGAGCGAACAGTTCCGCCCGATGCCACGAAAATCCAGGGGGTGGGTGTCGCTGTGGACGATGGCGGCTACGGGGGGCGATCACAGTTCGAGACCGAGGTGCGCACCCGGTACGCCACCAAAACTACCGAATCGTCATGGAGCTTCACGCCCTTGCAAAACAGCATGGGTATCGTCACGCCCTCTGGGCTGCACTATGAGCGTCATCACGGCGGCATCGCAACCATCGACCCCACCACGCATCAGTTGTATGTACATGGCATGGTCAAGCAGGCAAAAAAGTTTTCGATAGCGCACATCAAGCGCTATCCCATGCTGTCCAGGCTCATGTTCATGGAATGCTCGGGCAACGGTTTGACAGAATGGGCCAAGCCCACGCTGAAGACTGTGCAAGGAACACATGGGCTGACCTCTACATCCGAGTGGGTGGGGGTTCCGCTATCGACCATCTTAAATGAGGTCGGCCTGCGCCCGGGTGCCAAATGGCTGCTGGCCGAGGGCGGCGATGCTGCCGTCATGACACGCAGCATACCGATAGAGAAAGCCATGAAAGACTGCCTCCTGGCCTACGGCCAGAATGGCGAGGCGATCAGGCCTGAGCAAGGCTATCCGCTGCGCCTCATGGTGCCAGGCTATGAAGGCAATATGGCAATCAAGTGGTTGCGCCGGCTCGAAATTTCAGACACCCCTTTCATGACGCGCGAAGAAACGTCTAAATACACAGACTTGATGCCGGACGGCACCGCATTGCAGTTCTCCTTTCTGATGGAAGCCAAGTCCGTCATCACCTATCCATCAGGCGAGATGCTGCTGCAGGAACCCGGTTTCTATGAGATCTCCGGACTCGCCTGGTCGGGTAGAGGCACCATAAAGCGTGTCGAAGTTTCAGTGGATGGCGGAAAAAATTGGCGCGATGCGATCTTGCACGACCCTGTGCTGCCTATCTGTCATACACGATTCACCTTGCCGTGGGAGTGGAGCGGCCAAGAAGCGATACTGCAAAGCCGATGTACCGATGAAACCGGCTACGTACAACCCACCATCAAGCAACTGGCGGACGAGCGCGGCTTGTCATCGGTCTATCATCTGAACGGCATTCAAAGCTGGAAAGTTGCAGCGAGCGGGGAGGTGTCAAATGTACATCACTACTAACAAAGCGCTGATCGCCACAACGCTGACACTGGCCTGTTTGGGCAGCGCGGCCGCACAAACCGCCACTTCCTCATCCTCCACACAGGCATCCGAGTCACATCCCTACAGCTTCGGCACAAATATCACCGAGGATGAACTCAAGCAGTTTGTATCGCCGCTGCCCGACGGACGCGGCTTGCCAGCCGGGTCTGGAACGGTGATGCAGGGCCAGAAAGTCTATGCGCAGCAGTGCCTGGCCTGCCATGGCGCGAATTTGGAGGGCGGTATAGGCGACCGCCTGATCGGTGGACGCGGCACTCTGGCTAAAAGCGATCAGGGCGGTGCACCAATAAAAACCGTGGAGAGCTACTGGCCGTACGCTACTACCCTGTTTGATTACATCAAACGCGCCATGCCTTTCACCGCACCGAACACCATGTCCGACGACGATGTTTACGCCGTAACCGCTTATATATTGGCCGAGGCGAAGATCATCCCGGATAGCGCGACGATGGACCAGGAGTCATTGCCGAGCGTTGTCATGCCCAACCGGGATGGTTTCAAGCCGGCAGATCGCTAAGCGGCGCTTGATGGATGGGCTGATCCCCCGATTATGGCGTAGAGCCGGGGTTTACCGAAAGATGTGGTCGGGGCGACATGATTCGAACATGCGACTCCTGCGTCCCGAACGCAGTACTCTACCAGGCTGAGCTACGCCCCGATCTTGAAGCTTGCCGCGGCGCCCAGCCAAAGGCAGGGTGGGTACCGCAGCGCGGGAAACTTTAGCGGTCTCGTTCAACCGCGAAGGAACAGAATTTTAGCAAAGTTTCCTGATGAACGGAAACCGGCAGGCCCTGCAGCGCCTCGCGGGCCAGGGCCGCCTCGGCGATCGCTGCCTCGCGCGTAAAGGCCAGGGCATCGGTTTGCTGGATGGCGTGAGCCACCGCGAGGAAGTCGGCCTCGCCATTGCGGATGGCATCCCGAATCAGTTGTTGCTGTGCAGCGTCGCCCACCGCCATGACGCGAATGAGCGGCATGGTGGGTTTGCCTTCGCGCAGGTCATCGCCGACGCTTTTGCCCAACACCTGGGCATCGCCGCTGTAGTCGAGCACATCGTCGATAAGCTGAAAGGCAGTGCCTATATGGCGGCCGTAGGCGGCCGCAGCGTGCTGCTGCGCCGGCGTAGCGCCCGCCACAATTGCCCCTACCTCGGCGGCGGCCTCGAACAGCTTGGCGGTTTTGTAGCGCACGACCTGCAGATAACGATCCAGAGAGACATCCGGATCGTGAACATTGAGCAGCTGCAGCACCTCGCCTTCGGCGATCACAGTGGTTGCCGCCGAAAGGACCGTCATGGCGGCCATGGAGTCCGACTCGACCATCATCTCGAAAGAGCGCGAGTACAGATAATCGCCGACCAGCACGCTGGCTGCATTGCCGAACATCGCATTGGCGGTGCTGCGGCCGCGGCGCATATCGGATTCGTCGACGACATCGTCGTGCAGCAGCGTGGCAGTGTGAATGAATTCGACCACCGCCGCCAGCAAATGATGCTGCGTACCCTGGTAGCCCAGCGCCTTGGCCATCAAGAGCAAAAGTGCCGGCCGCATGCGCTTTCCGCCCGCACCCACGATGTAATCGCCTATGGTGCGGATAAGGACAACATCGGAATTCAGACGATCGCGAATGACGGCATCGACCGCATTCATGTCGTCTGCAATAGGGGAAATTAACTCGGTAAGGCTCAAAACGTGGTCCGGCTCAAATAGGGGGTGATCGGATTCCTGCGGATCAAGGCTAGGATTATACGTGACACGCCTGCCAGTGGCGGCCCGCGGGCAGATGATAAGCAACCGCAAATTGGCGATAATAGAGGTTTTTGCCGCTGCACGTACCGGAGACTCTGTTGACTTCCCCCGATCTTGGCACGCTTATCGACCGCGCTGAACGCGTCCTCGCGCAACTCGAAGCCTGGCTGCCGCCTGCTCCTCCCGAAATAGACTGGTCCGCGCACGCGTTTCGCTGGCGCAAGCGAGGGGCGCGAGGCTGGCTCGACGCGGTGCGCAATGTGTCCGTGATCAACCAGGAAGACCTGCAGCATATCGACCGCCAAAAAGGCGTCATCGACCGCAATACCCGGCACTTTCTGCAAGGCAAGCCCGCCAACAATGTACTCATGACCGGCGCGCGCGGCACCGGCAAAAGCTCTCTGGTCAAGGCCATGCTGGCCGCCTATGGCGAGCAAGGCTTGCGGCTGATCGAAGTCGACAAATCCGATATGGGCGACCTTGGCGACATTGTCGACCTGGTCGCCGGGCGCCCCGAGCGCTACATCATTTTCTGCGACGACCTGTCCTTCGAAGAAGGCGAACCCGGCTACAAGGCACTCAAATCCGTGCTCGACGGCTCCGTAACCGCTTCGGGCGACAACGTGCTCATCTACGCTACCTCCAACCGCCGTCATCTCATGCCCGAGTACATGAGCGAGAACCTCAGCGCCCAGCACCAGAGTGATGGCGAGATCCA
The DNA here is from genome assembly GCF_004153455.1 of Allopusillimonas ginsengisoli. Taxonomy (GTDB): domain Bacteria; phylum Pseudomonadota; class Gammaproteobacteria; order Burkholderiales; family Burkholderiaceae_B; genus Allopusillimonas; species Allopusillimonas ginsengisoli. The sequence goes on from NZ_SDQE01000004.1 coordinate 143,745, forward strand.
TCCTGGCGAAACCGTCGAAGAAAAAATCTCGCTGTCGGAGCGCTTTGGCATCTGGCTGTCCTTCTACCCTTTCAAGCAGGACGACTATCTCGACATTGTCAATTACTGGCTCGGGGAGCTTGGCTGCAAACCGGCGGATATCGAGGCCTCCCGCACAGAAGCCCTGCAATGGGCGCTCGAGCGGGGATCCCGCTCCGGCCGCGTTGCACGCCAGTTCGCTCGCGACTGGGCCGCGCGTCACGTTTAACCATCCCTTCATGTCATTTCAGCGCATGTTCAAGCCCACCCTCCCCGCTTTCCGACCCACCGCACGACGTACCGCCACTTCGCGTCGTGCCGACGCAATTGCCCGGCGTCGGCGTGCCTGGTGGCCCGATGCCGCGCAAGCGAACCCATCTACGCAGAAAGCCGAACCTGGTGCCAAATCATGAGCAAACCTTTCGTGGATGTTGCGGCAGGCCTCATCCTGCGACCCGACGGCACGATGTTGCTGGCGCAGCGCCCTGGCGATAAGCCGTGGTCGGGATGGTGGGAATTGCCAGGCGGCAAGATCGAGCCAGGCGAAACCACCTTGCAGGCACTCGCGCGCGAGCTGAAAGAAGAACTGAACATCACCGTCACCCACGCCACACCCTGGATCACCTATATCCATGAATACCCCAAGAATATTGTCCGGCTGGCGTTTTGCCGGGTAACGGCCTGGCAAGGCGAACCCACAGGTGTCGAAGGCCAGGCGCTGGCCTGGGTCGACCCCCGGGCACAAAGCCTGCCGGTCGAGCCGCTGCTGCCCGCCACCCTGCCCCCCATGCGTTGGATACGGCTGCCCGACCGCTATCTCATCACGGGCATCGGCAGCCTGGCCGCACTGCCCGCCAGCCTTGTTCGTATCGAAAAGGCGCTGCTGGGCGGCATAAAGCTCGTGCAATTCCGCGAGCCCAGTACCGATATGAACGAGCCGCAGTTGCACGATGCCTTTCAGCAAGTGCTTCAGCTTTGCCATGCGCACGGTGCACGCTGCCTGCTCAACAGCATTCATCCCGAGTCATGGTGGAAAGAGGCTGACGGCGTGCACTTTCGCGCGACCGACGCTGTGGCCAGGGCGCGAGCCTTGTCCGCACGCCTTTCAGGCGGCGACATCCAATCAATAGAACAACACCGTACGGCACACGCCAGCACGCCACCCTCCATCCAGGGCGCTGGCAACGCGGCTACCGCCACAGCGCCGCAAGGCGCCGATTGCCGCGACGGCCGCCTGATCGGCGTGTCGGCTCATGACGTTCAAGACCTGAACGCGGCGCGCGCGCTCGACGCCGATTTCGTCGTGCTGGGCCACGTGCTCGACACCCCGAGCCACCCGGGCTTGCCCGGCATGGGCTGGCCGGGCTTTGCCGCGCTCGCCGAACAAGCCGGCCTGCCCGTCTTCGCTATTGGCGGCATGTCCCAAGACATCATGGAAACCGCGCGGCAACATGGCGCGCATGGCATTGCAGGGATACGGGGCCTGGCGCAGAATAAGGCAGGATAAGACAGCCTGCCTGCCATCGGCCTATTCTGCTGGCACGTTCACCCGATAGCCACCTTGCCATCCACCGCCCAGCGCAGCGATGAGCTGAACACTGGTGGTCAGCCGCTGAGCTTGCAGTTGCAACGCCGCTCGCTCGGCATTCAGCGCCGTGGCCTCTACCTGCACAACACTCAGATAATCAATCATGCCGGCATCATATTGATTCTGGATCAACCGCAGCGACTCCCGCGCCGCTTCCAGCGCACGACGCTGAGCAAGCTGCTCCCGGCCGAGGGCGTGCAGACCCACCAGATAGTCCTCCACTTCGCGCAAGGCGACCAGTACAGACTGACGATAGGAAACGGCCTGCGCATCGTAAGCGGCCCGGGCCTGCTCCACCTGGGCACGTCGTGCCCCGCCATCGAAAATGGTCAAGGCGAGCGCGGGACCCAGCGACCAGAAACGGGCGGGCGCACTCAGCCATTCAGCCCATTCTCCGCTTCGAAAACCACCCTGCGCGCTCAGCGTCAGATCCGGGAACCAGGCGGCCTGCGCCACACCTATGCGCGCATTGGCCTCAGCAGCACGCCTTTCCGCCGCAGCGACATCGGGGCGCCGTTGCAACAGTTGAGCCGGCAAGCCCACAGGGATGTCAGGCACCCCTGCCAGTGCCGTGGTCTCGGGCAAGCTGAAGGAGGAAGGCGGCACACCAACCAGCACGGCAATGGCATGCTCCAGTTGAGCCCGCTGGGATTCAAGCGCAAGTAACTGCACGCGCGCGTTCTCCAACTGTGCGCGCGCCGTCTCCACATCCGCCTGCCCGGCCACGCCCGCCTGATAGCGGTTCTGTGTCGTCTGCAATGATCGCTCGTACGCCGCAACCGTCTGCTCGAACAGGCGACGTTCGGCGTCCGCAACGCGCAGGCTGAAATAGCTCTGCGCCAGCGTGGATTGCATGCTCAAACGTACTGTGGCGATGTCCGCGGCGCTGGCCTGCAGACTGGACTGGCTGGCCTCGACGGAGCGCCGCACCCTGCCCCACAGGTCAGGCTCCCAGCTCACGGTTCCTGCCAGGCTGTACTGGTTACCAATGGCCGCGCCGCGCCCGCCGCCGTCGGTGTTGTAATTCGAATAGCCGCCGTCACCGCTGCCCGAACGCGTGGCAGAGGCCGAGGTGCCCACAGTGGGAAACAGCGCGGAGCGCGATGACCGCAGCGCTGCCTGGGCCTGGCGGTACTGCGCCTCGGCTTGGGCCACATCAAGATTACCTGCGTTCAGGCGCGCCATTAATCCGGACAGCGTCGCGTCGTCATACATGGCCCACCAGTCACCACGCAGGGCAGCGTCATCGGGCCTGGCCTGTACCCAGCCTTTGTTGCCGGCGCTGATCGCTTCGTCGCTCAGCGCTTTGAATGAGGCGCCCACATCCATGTCGGGACGCTGATAGTCAGGCCCCACCGCACAGGCGGCCAACAGTGACACCAGCGCGCCCGCCACCAGCATCTTCGCGGTAAACGAAAGGTATGCGCAAGACCGCGCAAAACGATTCTGCGGTTGTATTGCCTGTGTCATAGGTTCTATCCAGATAGCACTGTCTGTGTTATTGACTCGTCGCATTGGCCAGCCCTCCCTTGCGTCGGTAGCCCGCCGCCCAAAGGCGGAAGCGGTCCAGGTACAAATAGACCACCGGCGTGGTGTACAGCGTCAGCACCTGGCTGATTAACAGCCCGCCAACAATCGTCAGCCCGAGCGGCCTTCGCATTTCGACGCCGGCGCCGGAGGCCAACACCAGCGGCAACGCGCCCAGCATGGCGGACAGCGTGGTCATCATGATCGGCCTGAACCGTACCAGACAGGCCTGATAAATGGCCTCGCGCGATGACAGCCCTTGCTGGCGCTCGGCCAGCAAGGCAAAGTCCACCATCATGATGGCGTTCTTCTTGACAATGCCGATCAACAGGAACACACCGATCAGCGCAATCAGCGAAAATTCTTCTTTGAGCATCAGCAGGGCCAGCAGCGCGCCGACCCCTGCAGAAGGCAGCGTCGACAAAATCGTAATAGGGTGCACATAGCTTTCGTATAGCATGCCCAGCACGATATACATTGTGACCAGTGCGGCGAGAATCAATAAAGGCTGCTGCGACAAAGACTTTTGCAACTCGCGCGCATCGCCCTGAAAGCCCGCCTGTATCTGATCTGTCGGCATCCCCGTGCGGGCCACGGCCCGATCAATCGCCAGCGTCGCCTGTTCCAGCGACACGCCGGGCGCAAGATTGAAAGAAATGGACTCCGACGCCAACAGGCCTTCGTGGCGTACGCTCAATGGCGCGCTCCCCATTTCGAACCGGGTAAAGGCAGACAAGGGAACGCGGTTGCCGTCCGCGGTGACAACCTCCACCCGCTTGAGCGACTCGGCATCCTGCGCATACTGATCGTCGACACCCATCACGACGTGATACTGGTTGAGCGGCCCATAGATCACCGACACCTGGCGCAGACTGAAAGAATTGTTCAGTGTGGAGGCGATCAAGGCCATATCCACTCCCAGGCGCGTGGCCGCATCACGGTCGATAACCAGTTGCACGCGCCGCCCCTTGTCTTCGATATCCGTCTCGACATCGACAAGCTCGGGCAGACCCAGCATGGCCTGCTGCACTCGCGGAAGCCATGTCTTGATGACGTCCAGATCACTGCCTTTCAGACCATAATCGTAAGAGCCGCCACCTCTGCCTCCGCCCACAAAGATGTCCTGTTGCGGCACCAGCGTCAGCCGAGCGCCAGGCACACCCACGAACTGGCCGCGCAACCGGTTCACAACATCCATCGCGCTGGCCTGCCGCTCCGCCAACGGCTTGAGCTGTATCATCAAAAAGGTGGAGTTGCTGCCCCCGCGCCCACCTGCAAACCCCGCCACGGTTTCGATGGCGGGGTCCTGCAGCAGGATGTCCCGGAAATGATCGAGCTTGGGCTTCATGGCATGAAATGACGTGCCCTGGTCCACGCGGAAAAAGCCCAGCAACTGGCCCGTATCCTGCTGCGGCAGCAGCCCCTTGGGCACCACGGCATACAGATAGAGATTCAAGCCTATCGTCGCGGCCAGCAACAGCATCATGAAGCGTCCGTGCGCCAGGGCCCAGCCCAATGAGCGGCGATAGCCGCGCCAAAATAAATCTCCTATGGACTGGAACAGCTGGCCTGTCGCCTGGGCGGCCGAGCGCAGGACGCGCCATAGCCCGCCCGCGGCATGCCTCATTCCGGTAGACGCCTTGGGCTGCCGCACCGGCTGCGCCTTGAGCAAGCGCGCGCACATCATGGGCGTGACTGTCACCGAGACCAACAAGGACACCAGGACGGATACCGACAAGGTGACGGCAAACTCCTTGAACAGGCGGCCCGCCATGCCGCCCATCAGCAACATCGGAATAAACACGGCGACCAATGACAGACTCATGGCCAGCACCGTGAATCCCACCTCACGCGCGCCACGTATCGCCGCGCGCAAAGGCGTTGCGCCACGCTCGATATGACGCATGATGTTCTCGAGCACGACAATGGCATCATCGACCACGAATCCCGTCGCAACAATCAAGGCCATCAACGATACGGTGTTCAGGGTGTACCCGAACCACAACATGAAACTGAAGGTCGTGATCAACGACGCGGGCACCGCGATAGCCGGTATCAGGGCTGCCCGCAGGTTACGCAAGAACAACAACACTACCAGCACCACCAGCACCACCGCAATCAGCAAGGTGATTTCCGCTTCGTGCAAGGAGGCGCGTATGCTGGGCGTTCTGTCCTGGGCGACCGTCAGGGTGACATGCGCGGGCAACATGGCTTCGAAAGCAGGCAGCTGCGCGCGTATGGCATCCACGGTTTCAATGATGTTTGCGTCGGACTGACGCCGCACCAGCAGCAGCACGGCCTGGCGGTCATTGAAGAACCCGACATTGAATACATTTTCGACCGAGTCTTCGACGCGCGCGACATCCTGCAAGCGAATCGGCGACCCGTTCCGCCAGGCGACAATCAGCGGCTTGTACTGCTGCGCCCGCGTCATCTGCCCGCCCGAGCTTACCTGCCAGTTATACAGATCGTTCTCAACCACGCCATTGGGCCGCATGGTGTTGGCGCTGGCCAGTGCAGCGCGTACCTCGTCCAGCGCAACGCCCGCCGCCGTGAGCGCATGGGGATTCAGGCTCACGCGAATGGCAGGCAGCGAACTGCCGCCGACTTCCACTTCGCCGACGCCCACGACCTGCGACAGCTTCTGGGCCAGCACTGTCGCCGCCAGATCGTACAGCTGGCCCTGGGTGGCTGTGGCCGAGGTCAAGGCCAGCACCATAATGGGCGCCGAAGACGGATTGACCTTGTGATAGGTAGGATTGTTGCGCAGGCTGGATGGCAACATGGTGCGCGCTGCATTGATGGCGGCCTGTACATCGCGCGCGGCGCTATTGATATCGCGATCCAGATCAAACATCAGCGATATGCGCGTCGAGCCTTCGGAGCTGCGCGAACTCATCTCGCTCACGCCCGAGATCGCACCCAGTGATTGTTCGAGCGGCGTCGCCACGCTGGAGGCCATGGTCTCCGGGCTGGCCCCCGACATGCTGGCCGAGACGGAGATCATGGGGAAATCAATTTGCGGCAAAGGCGATACCGGCAGAAATAGCAGCGCCAGCCCGCCTGTCATCACCATGGCCAGGCAAAGCAGCGTCGTCGCAACGGGCCGCATGATGAACAGGCTGAAGAACCGCATTACACGGCTCCATCATCGGCCATGCGCTGCGTCGCGGGCCGGCGCGAGCGGCGGGCCAGCCGCTCGAACATCAGATAGATCACGGGTGTGGTGAACAGCGTCAGCACCTGGCTGCAAAGCAAGCCGCCAACCATGACCAACCCCAGCGGCTGGCGCATTTCGGCGCCGGATCCGGTTGCAAACATCAACGGCAGGGCGCTGAACAGCGCCGCAAGCGTGGTCATTAAAATGGGGCGAAAGCGCAGCAGCGCCGCTTCGTGGATGGCCTCGCGCGGCGCCAGTCCGCGCGACCGCTCGGCATCCAGCGCGAAGTCTATCATCATGATGGCGTTCTTCTTGACAATGCCGATCAGCAAAATAATGCCGATCACGCCTATCATGTCCAGCTCAGCGCCCGTCATCAACAACGCCAGCAGCGCGCCAATCGCGGCCGAAGGCAAGGTCGACAGTATGGTGATCGGATGGATATAGCTTTCGTACAGCACGCCCAGCACGATATACATGGTCGCAACAGCCGCCAGCATTAACCATAGCGTGCTGGATAACGACAGCTGGAAGGCGCGCGCAGCCCCCTGAAAACGCAGATCCAGCGACGCCGGCATCGACAGTTCCGCCTGGGCGTGACGTATCGCCACTACCGCATCCGACAGTGCCACACCCGGCGCCAGGTTGAAGGCAATCGTTGTTGCCGGAAACTGACCCAGCCGTTCGACGGCCAGTAATGTGCTGCGTTCCTCGATGCGCGCCAGGCTGCTGATCGGCACCGGGGTGCCCGATGACGTCGGCACATAGATATGATCCAGCGCCTGTGGATCCTGACGGAACTGCGGCGCCACCTCGAGTACGACACGATACTGGGCCGACTGTGTGAAGATCGTCGAAATCAACCGCTGCCCGAATGCATCGTAGAGCGCGTCATCTATCACGGCATTGGTGACGCCCAGGCGCGCCGCTGCGTCCCGATCGATGACCAGCGACGTTTGCAAACCTCGGTCCTGCAGGTTGCCTGTCACCTCACTGAGCTCCGGAATCCCCCGCAAGGCCTGGATAAGCTGGGGGGTCCATTCGGACAGCACCGCCGTATCGGGATCCGATAACGTCATTTGATACTGCGCGCGCGCCACACGGTCATCAACCGTCAAGTCCTGCACTGGCTGCATGAAAACCTGGATATCGGACAGCGGGGCAAGCCGCTCGTTAAGACGCTCAATGACCTCAACCGCGGTGGCGCTGCGCTCGCTGAGCGGCTTGAGGGCAATCTGCATGGTGCCCGTGTTGAGGGTGGCATTGTTGCCATCGATACCGATGAACGACGACACCGCCTGAACGTCCGGGTCTTGCAGAATGCGATCCACTGCCGCGGACTGACGCTTGGCCATGCCACTGAACGATACCGTTTGCGGCCCCTGGCTGATGGCCTGGATCAGGCCCGTATCCTGCTGCGGAAAAAATCCCTTGGGCACCATCATGTAGAGCAGCACCGTCAATACCAGCGTACCCAATGCAACGAGCAGGGTCAGCCTCTGATGGCCTAGCACCCAGCCCAGCCCCCGGTCATACATCCTGATCAGCCGCTCCATCCCTGCCGCCGCCGCTCGCTGAAAGCGGCCGGATTTGGTTTCGGATTCCGGCCGCAGCAGGCGCGCGCACATCATCGGTGTGAGTGTGAGCGAAATGACCAGCGACAGCAGAATGGCCACCGCCAGCGTAATGGCAAATTCGCGAAACAGGCGGCCAATGACATCGCTCATGAACAGCAGGGGAATCAGCACGGCAATCAGCGACAGCGTCAGCGACACCAGCGTAAACCCGATCTGCTGCGCCCCCTTGAGCGCCGCCTTGAGCGGTGTTTCGCCCTTTTCGATATAGCGCGCCACATTCTCGATCATGACAATGGCGTCGTCGACCACAAAACCCGTGGCAATCGTCAATGCCATCAGCGTCAGATTGTTGATGCTGAACCCCGCCAGGTACATGATGCCAAACGTGCCGACCAGAGACAGCGGCACAACAATGCTGGGAATGAAGGTGGCAGTCCAGTTACGCAGAAAGACAAACGTCACCAGCACCACCAGACCGATCGCCAGCAGCATCTCGCGCTTGACGTGTTCAACGGAGTCGCGAATGGTCTGCGTGCGATCCGTGGCCACCGTCACATCCACACCAGTGGGCAAGGCTTCGCGCAAGGACGGCAATAGTGCTTTGACCCGGTCCACCACTTCTATCACATTGGCGCCCGGCTGCCGCTGAATGTTGAGCAGGATCGCAGGCGTGTCGCCCATCCACGCCGCCTGCCGAATGTTTTCCGCATCCTGGCGCGCCTCGGCCACATCCTTGAGCCGCAGGGCTGCGCCATTTTCGTAGGCCACGATCAGGTTTTCGTAGTCTTCGCGCGAGCGCAACTGATCATTGGCGTTAATGGTTGTGGAGCGCTGCGGCCCATCCAGATTGCCTTTGGGCTGATTGACGTTGGCGCCCGTAATGGCGTTGCGCAGACTGGCCAGGGTCAGGCCATGCGCCGCCAACGCCTGGGGATTGGCCTGTATCCGTACCGCTGGCCGCTGGCCGCCCGCCACGCTGACCAGCCCCACGCCGGTAATCTGGGACAGCTTCTGGGCAACGCGGATATCGATGAGATCGCGTACCTCGTACAAAGGCAGGGTAGGCGATGTCACCGCAAGGCTGATCACCGCAGTGTCGGCGGGATTGACCTTGTTATAGATAGGCGGCGCCGGCAAGTCATTAGGCAACAAGTTGGAGGCGGCATTGATGGCGGCCTGGACTTCCTGCTCGGCCACATCCAGGGGCAGCTCCAGATCGAACTGCAAGGTGATCAGCGACGCGCCGCCCGAACTGGTCGAGGTCATTTGCGTCAAGCCCGGCATCTGGCCGAACTGCCGTTCCAGCGGCGACGTTACAAGCGCCGTCATGACATCGGGGCTGGCGCCAGGATACAGAGTAGATACCTGTATCGTGGGATAGTCCACCTGCGGAAGGGCGGCCACCGGCAACATCCGGTAGGCGATCAGCCCCGAGATCAGCAAGGCAATCATCGCCAGTGTTGTCGCCACCGGCCGCAGGATGAAAATTCGCGACAGATTCACGGCCTGCCCTACTGCGCCTTGCGGGCGCCAGCCTGCGCCTGGCCAGGCCCATCCGCGCGCTCGCCCTTGCCACCCATGCCTGTCGCTGGCCTGGAAGGCGCTGCAACAGCGGCCGCGTCATCGCTGACAATGTCCACCTTCGCGCCTTCGCGCAACCTGTCAACGCCCTCTGTGACCACGCGCTGGCCAGCCTGCAGGCCTGCCACAATACCCGTGAGTTCGCCGTCCACCCGGCCGGTCTGGATAGCTTGTATATGCACCGTGTTGTCGTCATCGATCGCATAGACAAACGCGCCGATGGTGCCCTGCTGGATCGCCACAGACGGAATCACCAGGGAATCGGCGGTGTCGACATGCAAGTGCACGTTGACGAACTGGTTGGGAAAGAGAGACTCATCCTCGTTCGCGAAGCGCGCCTTGAGCCTTACCGTGCCTGTCGCCACATCGATCTGATTGTCAATGGACACCAGCTCGCCGCTGGCCAGACGCCTGACATCCGCACTGTCGTAGAGTGCCACGGACAGCGTCTTGCCGGCGCGCACCTGTGCCGCGACTTCGGGCAGTTGCGCTTGCGGCAAGGTGAACACCACGCTAATGGGCTGAGTCTGGGTAATCACCACCAAGCCATCCGTACTGGATGCATTAATGATGTTGCCGGCGTCTACGTTGCGCAGGCCAAGGCGTCCGGAAATCGGCGCAATCACGCGCGTATAGCCCAATTGCAGCCTGGCGTTGTCCACGGCCGCCTGGTCGCTGGCAACCGCACCAAGCAATTGCTGCACCAGGGCGGCCTGGGTATCAACCTGCTGGCGCGCAATGGAGTTCTGCTTGAACAGCTGCTGATAACGCTGCAAGTCGCGCTGCGCATTGCGCAACTGAGCCTCGTTCTGCTTTTGCTGTCCCAGCGCCTGATCCAGCGCAACCTGGTAGCTGCGTGGATCTATCTGCGCCAGAAGGTCCCCCTGCTGGACCTTCTGGCCCTCTGTGAATGCAATGTCGATCAGTTCGCCATCGACCTGGCTACGGACAGTGACCGTGTTGTAGGCCGTAACCGTGCCCACGGCCTTGAGTACGTAATTGATTCTGCCATCCTGCACCGGCGCCACCTTGACGGGCACGGGCATGCCTGCCATCGCGCCACGGCGGGAAAAAGGGCTGCTCACAGTTTGCGCCGGTTGCCGCGTCGCGAGCCAATAGCCGCCGACGATCAACAACAATGCAGCCGCCCACCACAACCAGTGCAGGCGGCGTTTTTCTTGAGGCGCGGACCGAAGTTCCGGCATTCAGGGCTCCGATGAGAGGGAAACAGGCGTCATTTTCGCCTATTGCCGACCTAACGGACACAGACTTCGGCCATCTGAAATGTAGCGCAACAACTATTCACGTTTCAGACCGTACAGCGAGCCAGCTTGAAAGCTACGTCAGTGGTGACCGGCTGAGGCTTGAGTTCGGCGTCCTGGGACGCGAAACGCACCCAGATCACATACTTGTTGGCGCTCATTTCGGGAAACGTGGTAACGGTGGAATCAATCCAGACCCGCAGCAACTGGAATATTTTGCCGCCCAGCATCTCCTGGTAGGCGCCCTGACGCGCAACCAGATCGACGGCGTCACCCGAATTGCGCAGCACGCGCAAAATCAGGGCCAGGCCTTTATATAACGGTAGGAAGGGAGAGATCCATCGATGCAGATCTTGCATGCGCTCATCCAGGGGCCGGATCTGCCAGGAAAAATAAGAAGGCATGTCCACCTGGGAAGAGCCGCCCGGCACGGCCAGGCGGCCACGCAGGCTGGCCAGCCATTCATTATCGCGCAGTTCCTGGCCCACCCTGCCCTGAGCTCCAAGCTCGGCGGCGGTACCCTGGATTTCGGCCAGCATGGTATCGAGCGTCTGCGCATCGACCCCGGGATGTTCCCGCAGGGCGGCAAGCGAGGCACGCTGGCGCTCGAGATCCTGCAGCACAGCGCCGCGCAAGTCGGTGCGGTCACAGATATCGAGCAAATCGAACAAGGTGGCGACGGCCACCTGATGATGATGTACGTCTGCGCCCTTGGCAAAGAAAAACAGGCGGTCGAACAGGTGCTCAACCCTCAGTAGCGAGCGAACGCGTTCGTTGCAGGGATATTCGTAAAGAATCACGCGAGCAAAAACCTTTATAAAGACTAGGAACCACTGCCTGCCTGTCGCGCCTGAGCGCACCAGAAGTCGTGCAGTTCCCGGACGCGCCGGGTGAGCTCGTCGATATCGGTGCGCCCATCGTTTAAAACAACGTCGTCTGCCGCAGCAAGCCGCGCCTCCCGAGTGGCTTGTGCACTCATGATACGCCCAATGGCTTCCGACGTCAGCCCGCTGCGGGCTTGCACACGGCGAACCTGTGTGTCGGGATCGCAGTCGACGACACAAATACGATCGACCCGCTCACGCCACCGACCTGATTCGACCAACAGCGGAACAACGAATACAAGATAACATCCGTCTGCCTCCTGAGCCCGCTTTTGTGTAAGCAAACCTATCATCGGATGAAGAATGGCTTCGAGCTGCTGGCGCGCGCCGGGGCTTTCAAAGGCAAGCTCGCGCATGGCCTGCCGGTCCAGCGCACCGGTAGGCGCGATAACGCCGGGACCGAACTGATGCCTGATCGGTTCGATCGCCTCCCCGCCCGGCGCGGTGAGTTCGTGCGCGATGACGTCGGTGTCGATAATAGCCGCCCCCCAGTGGGCAAGCATATCCGCGACTTTGCTTTTTCCTGAGCCAATTCCGCCGGTCAGGCCTATCTTGTACATATCGTGTCGCATCATCTGGTTCCGAGAAAGCCCGAGCCTGTTGTCCGAAATACAGAATGTACAACAAGCCGCCACCTGTCCAGCCCCTTCAAGACAACGGCATGAGGCTGTAGAATGCCAGAAAACACCACGCCGCAACAGGAACACTTCATGCCTAGCCCCGCTCTGCCTTTCCGCTTTTCCTGCAAGTCGCTGGGCATCGCCCTGCTGGCGCTTGCGCTGACCGCCTGCGCACAAACCCGCTCACCCGACTATTACGCCAGCTCGCGCGACAATACCGAATCCGATGCGCGTATGCACGCGCAGGGCCGCAGCACATCGCGGGCGCCCTCGCAGATCCAGCTCGGGTTCGGCGATCACGAGGGCCCGCGGCCAATGGCGGGCGAAGCACCGGCGGCGCAGGCCCAGGCCGCCCAGCGCGTACGCCCGCTCACAGAAGCCAAAACCTTTTTGGGCACAGTGCCCTGTCTTACCAATGAAGGGGGCGACTGCCCTGCCATGCGCATCACCCTGACGCTGGCCCCAACCGGAGAATGGCGGGCGCGCACGCATTATCTGAACTCAGCCGCCACCCTCCCGGACACCGTTCAACAGGGATGCTGGGAGGTCATCGGCTCGCAACCCACGCGCATTCTGCTGAGTGTGGGCAAGGAGGGCAATCAGGCCGACCTTTCCTTCCAGAACGACAACGTGCTGGTCATCAATATGCTCAACAACATACAGCCCAAGCTCGAATACCGGCTCACGCGCCAGGCCAATATCGATCCTATCGACGAGCTTGCCGGCAACGCGCCACTGGCCTGCAGCTAAGCTGCGCGCGTCCAAAAACAGCATTGCCGAACTTGCGCTATGCAAGCCCGGCAATGTGTGTGAAGTAAAACGGCGCTGTCCGCCTAATGCGAGGATTCCGTCGGCCACGTCAGCACGCGATGCGTCAGTTGAACAGCATTGCGAACCTGCATTTTCCGAAAGATGCGCGCCCGATGCGCCTCCACCGTCCGCTGCGACACGCCCAAGGTCGCGGCGATCCGCTTGTTGGGCTCGCCTTGCATCACATAGGCCATGACATCGCGTTCGCGTGGCGTGAGCACCGAAAACGGCGAAGATGCCTGCTTGTTACGGATTTCATTCATTCCATGCCCCTTCTCGTGAAGATTGCAAGGCTCCGTCGCGTCAACGTTGCGGGAGCCTGCTGGGCATATTGGCACAGCAGCGCCCCGTAGTCTGCTGTCAGTGTTTACATATCTCGAGGTTATCTATCAGGCGCGTCGCACCCAGTTTGGCGGCGGCCAGTACAACCAGTGGCTCGCCAGCCTGGATTTCGTCGTCCACCGGGATGCCGAGATCCCGCTGGCGGCGCAGGGCAATGTAATCAACCTCCCACCCCCGTGACGCCAAATGCGACCTGGCCTGCGCCTCAAGCGCGGCAAGATCCGTACTGCCCGCCGCCAACTCGGCCTGCACCTGCTGCAGCGTGGCATAAAGCTGGGGCGCTTCGGCGCGCTCTGCCGGCTGCAGATACATATTGCGGGAGGACAGAGCCAGGCCATCCTGGTCGCGCACCGTTTCATGCGCAAGAATGTTGACGGGCAACTGGAACTGCCTGCACATGTTCCGCACCACCATCAACTGCTGATAATCTTTTTTGCCAAACACGGCGACGCTGGGCTGCACACAGGAAAACAGCTTCAGTACAACCGTGCTCACGCCCGTAAAAAACCCCGGCCGGAACTCGCCCTCCAGGATCCCCCCCAGATCGGTCGGCGGCTGAATCTGAAAGCTTTGCGGCTCGGGATACATTTCGCGCTCATTGGGCGCAAACAGCACATAGACGTCGCGCTCGCGCTCGAGCTTCTCGATATCCTGCTCCAGCGTGCGCGGATAACGGTCAAAATCCTCGTTGGGGCCAAACTGCAGGCGATTGACAAAAATACTGGCGACGACCGGGTCGCCGTGTTGCCGCGCCAGCTTCATCAGCGACAGATGTGCCTGATGAAGATTGCCCATGGTCGGCACGAAGGCTACGCGTAGCTGTCCGCGCAGTTGGTCGCGCAATTCTTCTATGGTGTGTACGACTTTCAAGAGAGTCTCCGATGCGGATGTAGCGCTGCACGCCGCTCAGGCAGCGGCACGGATATAGGACAGGCGCACATAAATGGGCGCGTAGGGCTCGGCCTGCGTGATTTCGAGCAGCGACTCGCGCGCCAGCTCGAGCATGGCCAGAAAATGCACCACGACAATGGCAGGACCATCGCCTTCGTGTATGCGCTCCATGAAAAGATCACTGAACTCCATGAAGCGGACATCGCCCAGGCGGCGCAGTATCTGGCTCATGTGATCGCGCACAGACAATTGCTCGCGGGTGATGCGATGGCTGGCGTTGAGCTTGGCACGACGCATGATGTCCTGCCACGCGGCACGCAAATCATCGGGCGACACTTCCGGCAACACCTGCTCGACGGACAGGTCGGCAAAGGCATGCGTGCGATGAAAGTCGCGGCCCAGCTGCGGCAGGGCGTCCAGCTTTTGCGCGGCCAGCTTCATTTGCTCGTATTCGAGCAGCCTGCGGACGAGTTCCGCACGCGGATCATCGACCTCTTCTCCGCTGTCTGCCTTTTTGACGGGCAAAAGCATGCGGGATTTGATCTCGATCAGCAGGGCCGCCATCAGCAGGTATTCTCCCGCCAGTTCCAGGTTGTGCTTGCGTATCTGCTCAACATACGAGAGATACTGCAGCGTGACCTCGGCCATGGGAATATCCAGCACATTGAAATTCTGCTTGCGGATCAGATAAAGCAGAAGATCCAGCGGCCCCTCGAAGGTTTCAAGAAAAACCTCCAGGGCGTCCGGCGGGATGTAAAGATCCTGCGGCAGGGCAAACAGTGGCTCGCCATACAGGCGCGCAAGCGCTACGCTATCGACCACGTCTGGCGTGCTGTCGACGTCTGGTTCGACCAATGCAGCAAGCTCGCCGGCCGTGTCTCTGGGTGAGGACATGCGGCGTTATTTGGTCTGGTAGACGTAAGGTTTCAGGGCAACACGGCCCGCCTTGAAGCCTTCTTGCAGCTCGGGATCGATGTACTTGTCCCACAGCCGCGCACGGCCTTCACGCTGACGCATTTCGGTATCCGGGTGTTCCGTTTTGTATTTTTTCAGGAACTGGGTAATTTCGGACTCGTAATTCTTTGCCATAATGTTTGCTTGTAAACGTTGTTGAACCAACGGATTCGAGTTTACTTCACTCGGACGCCGCACAGCCGCCTAATGCCTCCAGACAGCACCGACACCCCTGCACCACCTCCCCCCGCCACCCTCTCGGAAAGAGAACTGCGCGCTGTGCGCATGATACCGCTGATTGTTGGCTGCGCGCTCTTTATGCAGATGCTGGACTCCACCGTGGTGGCCACCGCGCTGCCCGTCATGGCGGAATCGCTCGGCACAACGGTGGTGCGCATGAATGTCGCCATCACCAGCTACCTGCTGGCGGTGGCGGTTTTTGTACCCATCAGCGGATGGGCGGCTGATCGATTTGGCGCCAAAAAGGTCTTTATTGCCGCTATTTTACTGTTTACACTCAGCTCCATCACCTGTGCACTGTCTCAGACGGTCGGCCAACTGGTCATTTCGCGCGTGGCGCAAGGCATGGCCGGCGCCATGATGGTGCCGGTAGGCCGCATCATCCTGCTGCGCAAGGTGCCCAAAACAGAACTCATCAAGGCCATGGCCTTTTTATCGTTGCCCGCCCTGCTGGGCCCCATGATAGGTCCGCCGGTCGGTGGTTTTTTGGTTACCTATGCTTCATGGCACTGGATTTTCCTGATCAACGTGCCCGTGGGCATACTGGGCATTGCGCTGGTCATTCACTATATCCGGGATGACTACCCCGTGGAACCCCAGCCCCTGGACTGGCTGGGTTTTCTGCTCAGCAGTATTTGCCTTGCGACGCTGGTTTCCGGTTTTGAGGCGGCCGGACACGGTTCCATGCCCCCGCGGCAACTGGCGCTGCTGATCGCGACGGGCCTCGTTACGGGACTGCTGTATGTATGGCATGCCCGCAGGGTGGCCTACCCTATCATTGATCTGTCGCTCCTGCGCATCCGTACGTTTTCGATCTCCATCGTGGGCGGAAATCTCTGCCGTTTCGCTATTGGGGCTGCGCCCTTTTTGCTGGCGATTCTGCTGCAGGTTGGCTTCGGCCTATCCCCTTTTTCGGCGGGGCTGATCACGTTCACCGGCGCGATCGGCTCAATGGCCATGAAGCTAGTGGCCAACCGGGTGCTGAATCGCTTTGGTTTTAAGCAGGTGCTCATCATCAATGCGCTGTTTACGGGTGTTTTTGTTGCTTTATGCGGATTTTTTCGCGCGGATACACCTATTTGGGTCATGACCGCCATCCTCATTACGGGAGGCTTTTTTCGTTCGTTGCAATTTACCGCGGTGAACACCCTGACTTACGCGGATCTGGGGCCCGAAGCCATGAGCCGTGCCAGCAGCTTTGCCGCCATGGCGCAGCAGCTGGGGATCAGCCTGGGCGTTGCCTGTGCCGCTGTCACGCTGAATGTGAGCATGAAAATCCGGGGTGATACCACGCTCGCCTTGGCGGACATCATTTGGGGCTTTATCGTGATTGGCTTGATTGCGGCCGCATCGGCCCTTTCATTTGCCAGACTGCCCGCCAACGCGGGCGATCAGTTGCGTGTAAAGCGCAACTGATCAGCCTTGCGCCGGCGGCTGGATCAGGCTGGCGGCTGGAATGCCGAGCTCACGGTGCAGCTTCCAGATCATGGGCAGTGTAAGCGTACGCTTGCCGTTCAGGATTTCGTAGACACGGTTGCGGCGCCCAATCATGGGCTCGAGGTCTTTGGCGCTGAGACCGGCCTGCTCCATGCGAAACCGTATGGCTTCGACGGGATCAGGCAGCGCAACAGGATAATGCTGCGATTCGTAGTACTGAATCAGCGTTGCGAGGATATCGAGCTTGTCGCCGTCTGGCGTGCCAGGCTCCGGGTCGTTTTCGACGAGCCTGGAGACGACCTTGAGAGCGGCTTTGTAGTCGGCTTCGGTACGGATAGGTCGGATTTCCACGGTCATTCCATTTCAATGGTGTCGGCATCGATGAGATCGTATTGCGCATGCGTACCGACAAATTTCACGTAAACAATACCCGTGCGATACGCAATCGCGGCAACCAGGCGGCAGTGATTGCCTTTGAGGTTGAATACAACGCGCCGACGCTTGAGGATGCTGGCACTGGCAAACTGCGCCTTGATGTCGGCGGGTGTAAGCCAACTGGCCTGCCTGGCTTCGTCTACCCATGCTTTCAGGGGCTGCTCGCAATTCGGGTATTGCGCCCAGAATTTGCGTAAAGAACTTATTGCTATCACACGCATAAGAGATTAGTCCCACTACGGGATGTTGTCAAGAGGATAAAGAGCCAATTCCTGGCCTGTTCGCTGCGCATACCCACCGTTCTTGCCTGCCATCCAATCGGCAAAGACGGCTGGCATGCAGACGAATTGTAGAGGCGCGCTTGACGGAAAATGCGCGCGCCGCGCCAAAAACATCCCGGCCAGATGCAGGCCAGGCAAGCATCGCGCGCGCTTAGTCCAGCAGCATGACCAGCTTGCAATCCGGGCGGGTCGCCAGCCTGAACGTAATCTGCTGGTAGCGCAGCAGCCCATCGGCGGGGTGATTGAATTCGCGCAGGCCGCCCGCGCGGTCCACCACGGTGTGGCGCGTCCACCAATGCGCAAACACGCTGCTGCCCTGCAAAAGCTCGGACAGCAGCGCATGAACATCGGATTCGTCCTGATGCACACCTGCATCGGCACGGAATTCGGCGACGACACGGCTGGCGCGCTGCTCCCAATCCACAACCAGCGCTCGCGCCGCAGGGTCCATGAAAATATAGCGCAGCAGATTAGGCGTTGGGTCTCGATCCGGCCAGCCATCGAACAGGCGCAGCAAAGGCTGGTTGCGCGCGAGCACATTCCAGCAACGATCCAGTATGTAAGCGGGCGCCGTGATGCTGTGCACGCAGTCCGCCAGGTAGGCGGGCAACGGCGAGACCTGATCGTCGCCGTGCTCCGGGTCGGCGCATTCAGCCAGTTCAAACAAATATTGCCGTTCGGCCCTGGACAAGGCCATGACCGAGGCCAGCCGAGCCCATACACCTGTGGATACCGACACGTCGCGCCCCTGCTCGATCCAGGTGTACCAGGTAACGCTGATGCCGCACAGCTGTGCCACCTCTTCACGCCGCAGCCCAGGGGTTCGACGCCTTCCTCCCGCCGTCAGCCCCACGCTCTCGGGCTGTACCCGACCGCGCACGCGGCGCAGAAAATCCCCCAGTGCCTTGCGGCGGGCGGAGCCCGTCTGCTCGGTGAGGGCGGAAGACGGATCCATGGCAGTCAACCCAATACGCTGGCCAATGTGCGGCGTACGTCGTCTTCGTCGCGGCCACTGCGCCGCACATAATCCTGCAACTGATCGGCGCCGATATTGCCTACATTGAAGTACTGCGAGGCGGGATGGCTGAAGTAAAAGCCCGACACGCTGGACGCGGGATACATGGCATAACTGTCGGTGAGCTGCATGCCGACTTCTTCGCATTGCATCACGCGGAACATCTCCTTCTTGACGACATGTTCAGGACAAGCGGGATACCCTGGCGCCGGACGTATGCCCTGATACTTCTCGGCGATGATATCGTCGTCGCTGAGCGATGATTCGTCAGGCACATAGCCCCACAGATCACGCCGCACCCGCGCGTGCAGGCATTCGGCAAAGCCTTCGGCAAGCCGGTCGCCAATCGCCTTGAGCATGATGACAGAGTAATCGTCGTTCGCATCGGCGAACATTTTTTCGTATTTCTCCATGCCCAGCCCGCCCGTCACGGCAAACATGCCGATATAGTCGGCTACCCCGCTCTCCTTGGGTGCGATGTAATCGGCCAGCGATTTGTTGTCCACGCCTTCGCGCTTGACGGTCTGCTGGCGGATATTGCGCCAGGTCAGCAGCACCTCGGACCGGGTTTCATCGGTGTAGAGTTCGATGTCCTCGTCGTTGACCATGTTGGCGGGATAGAACGCCACAACCCCGCTCGCTGTCAGCCAGCGGCCTTCGATGACACGGCGCAGCATGTCCTTGCCTTCTTCAAAGAGCTTGCGGGCCTGTTCACCGACCACCTTGTCATTGAGAATGGCGGGATACTGCCCGAACAGGCTCCAGGTCTGGAAAAACGGCGTCCAGTCGATAAAGCGCTCGATCTCGTGCAAGTCGTAATTCTTGAACGTACGCCGGCCCAGGTATTTGGGGCGGGGCGGCGTATAGCTTTGCCAATCAATCGCGGGCCGGCCTGCGCGCGCCTCTTCCAGGCTGACCATGGGCGTGGCCTTGCGGTTGGCATGGCGCTTGCGCACCAGCTCGTATTCTTCGGCCACCTCGGCAAGATACGCATCCACCTGATCAGACATCAGATTAGTGGCCACCCCCACAGAGCGGCTGGCGTCGGGCACATAGATAACCGGGCCTTCGTAATTGGGCGCAATCTTCACGGCAGTGTGCACGCGGCTGGTGGTCGCGCCCCCCACCAGCAGCGGCAGCTTGCGCTCGCGGAAGTAATCGTCGCGCTGCATCTCGGAAGCGACATACGCCATTTCTTCGAGGCTCGGCGTGATCAAGCCGGAGAGCCCGACCATATTGCAGTTTTCTTCCTTGGCCTTGGCCAGGATGTCGGCGCAGGGCACCATCACGCCCATGTTGACGACTTCGAAGTTATTGCATTGCAAGACCACGGTCACGATATTCTTGCCGATATCGTGCACATCGCCTTTGACGGTGGCAATCACTATCTTGCCCTTGGAGCGAACGTCCCCACCCGCGGCCTCGATCTGGCGCTTTTCTTCTTCGATGAAAGGAATCAGGTGCGCCACCGCCTGCTTCATGACCCGGGCCGACTTGACGACCTGCGGCAGGAACATCTTGCCGGCGCCAAAGAGGTCGCCCACGATATTCATGCCGTCCATCAGCGGCCCCTCAATGACCTGAATGGGACGCCCCCCTGCATCGGCAATTTTCTGCCGCACTTCTTCCGTATCCTCGACAATAAAGGTGGTGATCCCATGCACCAGTGCATGCGACAGCCGCTGCTCCACAGGCTGTTCGCGCCAGGTCAGGTCCTCTTCCTTCTTGACGCCCGAGCCCTTGATGGCGTCGGCCAACTCGACCAGCCGCTCGGTAGACGTGCGCTCATCAGCGGGATCGGTCTTGCCCAACGGCTCGGAGCGATCCAGCACCACGTCCTCGACCATGTCCAGCACGTTCTTGTCGATATCCTGATAGACGCCCAACTGGCCCGCATTGACAATGCCCATGGTCAGGCCCTGCTGGATGGCGTAATACAGAAAAACAGTATGAATGGCTTCCCGCATGGCTTCGTTGCCACGGAAGGAAAAACTCACATTGGAAATGCCGCCCGATACGCGCGCATGGGGCAGATTGCTGGTAATCCAGCCGGTGGCTTCGATAAAGTCCACGGCATAATGATTGTGTTCGTCGATGCCGGTGGCAATGGCGAATACGTTTGGATCGAAAATAATGTCTTCCGGCGGAAAACCGACCTCATCCACCAACAAGCGGTAAGCACGCTCACAAATCTCCTTGCGCCGCGCGAGATTGTCAGCCTGGCCCTGCTCATCGAAAGCCATGACAACAGCCGCCGCGCCGTACTTGCGGCAAAGACGGGCGTGCTCCAGGAACGCCTCAACGCCTTCCTTCATGGAAATCGAATTGACCACTGGCTTGCCCTGCACGCAGCGCAGCCCCTGCTCGATCACTTCCCACTTGGAACTGTCGATCATGATGGGCACGCGCGCGATGTCGGGCTCGGACGCAATCATGTTGAGAAAGCGGCGCATGCACACGGCCGAGTCCAGCATGGCCTCGTCCATATTGATATCGATGATCTGCGCGCCGTTCTCGACCTGCTGTCGCGCAACTGAAAGCGCCTCTTCGTATTTTTCTTCGCGTATCAGACGCAGGAACATCTTGCTGCCCGTGACGTTGGTCCGCTCGCCCACGTTCACGAACAGGCTGTCGCGATCAATCGTCAGCGGCTCCAGACCTGACAACCGGGTTTTGACAGGCACATCGGGCACAACCCGCACCGGCAAGGATGCCACCCTGGCAGCAATCGCCCGGATGTGCTCGGGGGTCGTGCCACAGCAGCCCCCCGCCATATTCACCAGCCCGGCCTGAGCGAATTCTTCAAGCAGCGACGAGGTGTCTTCGGGTGTTTCGTCGAAACCCGTCTCGGCCATGGGATTGGGCAGGCCAGCGTTGGGATACACACAGACATAGGTGTCGCAGATCTTGGAGAGTTCAGCCACGTAGGGCCGCATCAAGGCTGCGCCCAATGCACAGTTCAGACCGATCGTGACCGGGCGGGCATGACGCACTGAATTCCAGAAAGCCTCGACGGTCTGACCCGACAAAATGCGGCCCGAGGCATCGGTCACGGTGCCGGACACCATCACCGGCAAGCGCACGCCCCGTTCTTCGAACACCGTTTCAACCGCGAATATCGCCGCCTTGGCGTTGAGCGTATCGAAGATGGTTTCGATCAAAACAATATCTATGCCCCCGTCGAGCAAGCCATTGAGCTGTTCGGTATAGGCATCGCGCAACTGCTCAAACGTCACATTGCGCGCCGCCGGGTCGTTGACATCGGGCGAAATGGAAGCGGTCTTGGGCTGCGGCCCCAGCGCGCCGGCGACGAAACGCGGACGCTCCGGGGTGCTGAGCGAATCACAGGCTTCGCGCGCAAGCCTGGCCGAGACCAGGTTCAGCTCGTAGGCAATATCCGACAGGTCGTAATCACCCTGGGCAATGACCGTGGCGCCAAAGGTATTGGTCTCGATGACATCCGCGCCAGCCTCCAGATACTGACGGTGGATGTCGGCAATGATGTCAGGGCGAACCAGCGACAACAGCTCGTTGTTGCCCTTGACGTCCTTGTGATGATCGGCGAACCGGTCTCCGCGAAAATCCGCCTCGCCCAGCTTGTATTGCTGGATCATGGTGCCCATCGCACCGTCCAGGATGAGTATCCGCTCGCCGAGCAGGCGCGCGAACTCGGCTCCGTGAGTGTAGGAGGACAAAGGGTAGGGCAAGGATGGATGGGACACGGCGTTGGGAGGATACCTTTGGTTAGCAAGGCCTTCATTGTATCGCCGCAGACCCCGGTGGTACGCAGACGCCGCCAGCGGCGCCTTATCGCACGGTCACGGCAGGCGCCATGTTATATTTCGTCACGAAAGAGGTGCTTTCGGAGCCCGGGCCACAGGCCCTGCTCTGCGAAAGCTAAATGGGAAACAGAATACGCACCGCGCTATACGTGCGTCCAACCTGTGCTGCCCCCGCAACGGTAAGCATGTCCGCATGCCAGCCCGACACCAGCCTCAATCATTCCTTGGCCCGTTTCCTATCCTGCATCGCCATTTCGCGGCGCGCCCGCGCCCGGCCAGGGTGTGGAAGCGTCTCGTATCACAACGACGTGCGGGGACGCGCGTCATTCAGGGTCCATCATGCCTGTGCAACGCAATCAGCTGGCGCTCGCCATTCTTTCCTTGTCCATTTCCTGTGTTTCCCATGCGCAGGCCACCAGCGGCGCCGTGGCGCCGCCCTCATCCGGGTCAGGCATTCCCAGCCTGGACGGCATCGTGGTAACACCCGGCCGCGCCGCCGAATCCGAAAAAAATGTCATCGGCGACGTCACCGTCATCGACCGCAAAACACTGGAACGAGCCGGCGCGGACAGCGTCGCCCAAATCCTGTCGCGCCAGCCCGATCTGCAGTTTTATAACACCGGTGGCCCGCAAACCTCCACGGGTATATTCCTGCGAGGCGCCAAGCCCGCCCAGACACTGGTGCTGATTGACGGCATTCGGGCCAACGATTCCGTGGCGGGGGGCTTCAACTGGAACAGCCTGGACGCGGCAACGATCGAGCGCATCGAGATCGTGCGTGGTGCGGCCAGCAGCCTGTATGGCTCCGATGCCATCGGCGGTGTCATCAATATCATTACCAGCAAGGGCGGGGAAGATCGCCCGTTTGCCGCGCATGCCAATATCGGCCTGGGCAGCCACAGCACCTTCAAGTCCGGCGCCGGATTCTCGGGCGCACAAGACGGGTGGAACTACGCCTTCTCGGCCAGCATGGCCGAAAGCAGCGGCTTCAACAGCAGCAATCCGGACGCAGGCCCATACAGCTACCATGACGACAAAGACGGCTACAGCCAGCATTCGCTGTCCGGTTCTGTGGGCTATCGCTGGAAGCCCGGGCACCACGTCGGAATCACGGCCTACAACAGCTATATCAATGCCGACTACGACGCTGGGGCCTTCGCCCACCCCGCCTACAGCCTTAACCGCCAACAGGCCTATTCAATAACCAGCACAGACGCCCTCACCGATTACTGGGAAAGCGTGCTGCGCCTTGGCCTTAGCAAAACGGGGTACGAAGACCGCGCCTGGAACGCTATCTTCTCGACGCTGCAGCGCAGCTTCACGTGGCAGAACAATGTTCGCCTGGGAGAAGGCCAGCGCGTCTCCGCCGTGTTTGAGCGGCTCGAAGAACGCCCCCAGCACTCAGAAAATTTCGACGTGAGCCGCCGGGATACGAACTCCGTCGGCCTGATCTACCGCGCGGACGTGGGCGCGCATCATCTGCAGGCCAGCGTGCGCAACGACAACATCACCGGCTACGGCAACGAAACCACGGGCGGGCTGGGCTACGATCTGGATGTGACACCGTATTGGACCGTCGGCGTGGCCGCCAACACCGGCTTTCGCGCACCCACGTTCTCGGACCTGTACTACCCCTACTACGGCAACCCCGATCTTAAACCCGAAAAGTCACGCAACGTCGAAGCCCGCGTCACCTATGCCAAGGACAACATGCGCTTTGGCGTCACCGCGTTCCAGAACCGGGTTCGCGACATGATCGGGTCCGAAAGCCTCACCTTCCGGAGCATCAACATCGACGAAGCGCGCCTGCGAGGGGTGACACTCACGGGCGAGTATGCCTGGGGCAACACCACGCTGGGCGGCAGCGCGGATTTTCTTGATCCTGAAGACGTGAATACCGGCAAGCAACTGAACCGGCGCGCGCGGCAAGTCTATCGCCTGAACGCACAACATGCCTTCGGCACGCTGCAAATGGGCGCGGAATACATGTTTGTCGGCAAGCGCTACGACGACACGGCAAACCAGATCCGCCTGGGCGGCTACAGCCTGATGAATCTTACGGCCGAGTATGCGCTTACACACAACGCCAGCGTGCAAGTACGCTGGGACAACATACTCGACAAGCGCTACAGCAACGCATACGGCTACAACATGCCCGGCTCCACGGTCTTCGTCAACCTCGCAGTGCGGATGTAGGCCATGCAGGCAGGCGCCGTCGTCCCTCGCCTGGCCAGCGCCCTGCTCCTGGCGACCGCGGCATGCGTCGCCTCGCCAGCCATGGCCGGCGAGGCGGCCGCCGCTCAGGCGGTCACTGCCTCCACCGCGCAGGACCAGGAAGCAGCCACAGGTTCTGCCGCCAGCACGAGCGGCCCATATCGGCGCGCCATCTCCCTGGCGCCGCATATCACTGAACTTATATTTGCGGCTGGCGCAGGCCAGTACATCGTCGGCACCGTAGCGCGCAGCGACTACCCGCCACCGGCTCGCACCATTGACCGCGTGGGAGATGGCGTGGCCGTCAGCATCGAAGCCACGCTGGCCCTGGATCCCGACCTCGTGCTTTCCTGGCGCGCCACAGGCGCGGCCCGCCGCCTCTCGCCGGCACTACAGCGCGCTGGCGTTCCCCTCGCTCTGTCCGCCCCCGCATCCCTGGACGATATTCCCGCCCAGGTGCTGGCCATGGGGAAGCTTTTCGGTACCCACGAGGCCGCGACACCAGCCGCAAGCGCCCTAACCTCGCGCATCCAGACATTGCGCACGCGATATGCGCCGCGCAAGCCCGTGTCGGTGTTCATCGAAATCAGCGAACCGCCGTTGTATGTCGTGGCCAGCGACCCCGTCATCGACGACGCCCTCAAGGCCTGCGGCGGCGTCAATGTCTTTGCTGATATTAAGCTGCCTGCGGCGCAGGCCAGCCGCGAAAGCGTGCTGTTGCGACAGCCCGATGTCATCATTGCCCCTTATCTGGACGCAAAACACATCTCGGATCTGAAACAACGCTGGGCCAGGCTTGGCCTGCCCGCGGCCACCCGGGACAGGGTGTATGGCATCAATCCAGATTGGCTGTTTCGCCCCGGCCCACGCATGGTGGACGCAGCCGAACGCCTGTGCGTGCTGCTTGATCGAGCGCGTTGAATACAATACGCACATCAATCCGGAGCAGGTAATGCAATGATCCCTAATACTTTAACCATCGCTGGCGTGGATCCGTCCGGCGGCGCTGGCGTTCTGGCCGACATCAAGGCCATGAGCGCGCTGGGCGCCTACGGCACGGCGGTCATCGCGGCGCTCACCGCCCAGAACACACGGGGTGTCACAGGCATCTCGCCCGTGCCTGCGGCATTTGTGGTCGAACAAATCGACACGCTGTTCGCCGATGTACGCATCGATGCCGTCAAAATCGGCATGCTCGGCCAGAAAGCGGTAACCCGCGCCGTGGCAGAACGCCTGGCCCACTGGAAACCTGTTCACATTGTGCTGGATCCGGTCATGGTCGCCAAAAGCGGCGACCATCTGCTGGAAAGGGCGGCGGTGGACGAGCTTCGCGAAAGCCTTATCCCCCAGGCCACCATGCTCACGCCCAATCTTCCCGAAGCGGGCGTTCTGCTGGGCACTGCGCCGGTGGACAATCTCAAAGACATGCGACGCGTTGCCGAGCGCTTGCGCCGACTGCTGGATGACGACGGCGACCGCTGGGTGTTTCTGAAAGGCGGACATCTGCCCGGCAACGACACGATCGATGTCTTGCACAATGGCGACCGCCTGATCGAGCTTCCGGGACGCCGCATCGACACCCCCAATACCCATGGCACAGGCTGCACGCTGTCCGCCGCCCTGGCCGCCTTGCTGCCGCGCGCCGACAGCGTGCCGCAGGCAGCGGAACAGGCCAAGGCCTATCTGGTAAACGCGATCGCGCGATCGTCAGATCTGAGCGTTGGCAGCGGTCACGGGCCGGTGCAACACTTCCATCAATGGTGGCCGGCGCAATCGTCAAACAAAAGCATCACAAACTGACAGGAACCCAGTTTTTCAGCCCGTTTCCGGATACGCTTTGAAGTCAAATACGCTATAGTAGCCAGGATAAGAGTAGTGCAACCTGGGGGCCGGCGGGTCCCCTTGTCGCTACAATTCATTACCACTGTTTTTCCATGTAGAAACCATGAACGTCACCGCACTTTCCGAAATCGAACAAGCTCGATTCAATATGGTCGAGCAACAAATCCGCCCCTGGGAAGTGCTCGATTTCCGTGTTCTGCAGGCGTTGTTCGAGGTGCAGCGCGAACGCTATGTCCCCGCTCCCATGCAGGGGCTGGCCTTCTCCGATACCGAACTGCCGCTGATCATCAATTCCGTCGATACCCGCGAAGTCATGCTCACGCCCAAGGTGGAAGCCCGCCTGGCACAAGAACTGCAGCTCAAGCCCACAGACTGCATACTGGAAATCGGCACAGGTTCAGGATACCAGGCGGCCCTGCTCTCCAAGCTCGCGCAACAAGTCGTCAGCATCGAGGTCGACAGCAGGCTGGCTGCCTTTGCGCAGGAAAACCTGCAGCGCAACCAGATCGACAACGTCAGCGTCGAAGTGGGCGACGCCCATGCCGGCTGGGGCACGACCGAATACGATGCCATCCTGCTCACCGGATCGGTACCCGCTGTACCCGACGCCCTGAAATACCAGCTTTGCATCGGTGGGCGCCTGGTGGCGGTGGTGGGACACAACCCCATCATGACAGCCTGCCGCATTACCCGCACCAGTGCCGCCAGCTTCGAAACCGTACGCCTGTTCGATACGGTCATCAAGCCGTTACGAGGCGTCGCTACTTCGCATTTCAAGTTCTAGATGGCTAAGGGACGCTGGTACAGAGCCGGACTGGCGCTATTGCTCTCGGCGAGCGTCCTCCCCACACAGGCACAAGACCTGCTCGAAGTCTGGCAGCTCGCGCTGCAGCGCGATCCTGTTTACGCGGCAACCGGTGCAGGGCGCGATGCCGAGCAAGAAAAAATCCCTCAGGCCAGGGCGCAGCTGCTGCCTTATGTCACGGCCGATATCGGTGCGGGCGTTGACGATACGCGTCGTGTATCCGGCTTGAACGACAGCCGTCGCGACCGCAGCGCATTATGGACGCTCAGACTGACGCAGCCCATTATCGACATCGGCGCCTGGGATGCGCTCAAGCAGTCTCAATACATCGCCCGGTCGGCCGACGTCGCACGCGCCGGGGCCTATCAAGATCTGATCCTGCGGGTCGCCCAGGCGTATTTCGATGTACTCGCGGCGCAGGACACATTGCGCGCGCTGCAGGCCGAAAAAGATGCCATCCAGACCCAGTTGCAGGCAGCCCGGCAGGGCTTTGAGCTGGGCAGCACCACCATCACAGACACCTACGAGGCGCAGGCCAGGCTGGATCTGGTCAATGCCAGCGAACTGCAAGCGCGAAACATCTTGCAGGTCAGCGAAGACATTCTGGCCAGTATCATTGCCGAGCGGCCCCGCACACTCGCCGAACTCAGGCCTGACGCGCGCCTTCCTGCCCCCGAACCCAATCAGCTCGATGCCTGGACAGCCCAATCCGTGCAAGCGAACCTCACGGTCGCCCGCGCGGAGCTTGCCGCCAAAATCGTCGAAAAACAAATCGATATTGCCAAGAGCGGCCACTATCCCACCCTGCAATTGCAGGCGCAAACCGGCAGCGCGTCCAACCGTGGCATCTACAGCAACACGGGGAACCCGGATCCTGGCCCACGGTCGCTGGACAGCGCCATAGGCCTGCAACTCTCCATCCCCTTGTTCGCCGGAGGCGGGATTTCGTCCGAAGTCCGCGAACAGGCGTCCCGCCTGCAGCAAGCCCGCTACGAACTCGAAAATGCCAAGCGGCAGGCGATACAGTCCACGCAACAGTATTTTTCGGGGGTAACCTCGGGGCGGGCCCAGGTCGAAGTACTGCGCGCGGCCGAACAATCCAGCCTTGCCTCCCTGCAGGCCAACCGCACCGGCTACGAAGTAGGTGTACGCGTCAATATCGATGTGCTCAATGCACAGCAGCAACTGTACGAAACCCAGCGCAGCCTCGCTCGTGCACGTTACGACACGCTGATGAGCAGCTTGCGGCTAAAAGCCAGCAGCGGGATCCTCACCGACGAGGATATCGTGGCAATCAATCAGTTGCTGACACACCCCGGCAACTAGCCTGGCGCCTGTGGTTGCGCAACTTGCCGTTGCCTGCCCGCCATCGGGACTTCGGGCGCTGCGCTCAACAAACAGGCGCCGAAGGGCCCTCAGGCCCGGCTGCACAGATAACGCGCGGATTCAGCCTTGCTGGCGTATCTTGCGCAATAGCCGCGTGGTTGACCGCTCGTGCTCGAACGGAATCGCCACGGCCCGACCGCCCCAGCTTTCCACGCTGGCCGTTTCCGGCAAGACAGCCATATCGTAGTCGCCGCCCTTGACGATAATATCGGGCCGCAGTGCTTCAATCAGCGCCTGCGGCGTGTCTTCATCGAAGGCGGTGACACAGTCAACACTGGCCAGCGCGGCGATCAAGGCCTGACGATCCGCCAGCTCATTGAGCGGCCGGTCATCCCCTTTGCCCAGGCGGCGCACCGAGGCATCGGTGTTGAGCGCCACGACCAGGCTGGCACCCAAGGCGGCGGCGGCATCCAGATAGCTGACATGGCCACGATGCAGGATATCGAACACCCCATTGGTAAAGACCAGCGGGCGCGGCAGCGTGCCGGCACGCGCCGCTGCAATGCAGGCTTCGCGTGACAGGATCTTGGATTCGAAACTGGCTGACATGAAACAGGATGGCTTGCTGGTCAGACAGGCGCCAGGGTTCTGACAAGCTGCTTGCGATAGCGATTCAGATCCTGTGCAGTCTGGAAGGAGGTATCCAGCAGCAGCGAAAGATTGTGCAGAATGCGTGAACTGACCTTGCCTTCCCACTCGTTGTCAAAACAGATCTGGTTATCCAGCCAATGCTCCAGCCATTCGGGCGAAGGGAGTCTGGACTGGATGGTGTCGCGCGGGAACATTTCTTTGTTCACGTGCAGATTGGTCGGGTGCAAAGCGTGTGAGCTGCGTCGCGCCGATGCCATCAGCACCCCAATCTTGGAAAACGCCAATCGTGCCTGCTCGCTGATTTCCTTGCCTTGATGGATGAGCGCGCGCTTCATGTAACGCAGATACGCCCCCGCGTGGCGCGCTTCGTCCTGGGAAACTGTTCTGTAGATTGCCTTGATGACAGGCTCGGAATGCCAGTCTGCAGCGCGGCGATACCAGTGATTGAGCCGGATTTCACCGCAAAAATGCAGCATCAATGTCTCCAGCGCAGGCGCCGGATCAAATTCGAAACGTACTTTGTGCAGCTCTTCTTCGGTTGGGACCAGCTCCGGGCGAAAACGCCGCAGGTATTCCATCAACACCAGCGAATGCTTCTGCTCTTCGAAAAACCACACAGACATAAAGGCCGAAAAATCGCTGTCGTCGCGATTGTCGCGCAGAAACATTTCGGTGGCAGGCAACGCCGACCATTCGGTAATGGCGTTCATCTTGATCGTATACGCCTGGTCGTCGGTAAGCTTGGACGCATCGTAGTCATCCCAAGGGATGTCCGTCGCCATATTCCAGCGCACTGCTTCCATCGACTTGAACAATTCTGGGTAAAGCATGGGGCTCTCTCTTAATCGAAGGCGCTGTCTTTGCGCGCCAACCTGGTCACCTTAATGTAAAGCTATCGGTTGACAGGAGTATTTCAGGGGGTGGGATGGCGGCATGCAACGCATGCCTGTCGTTGTCATATTCGTGTGAGCGCCCAAAGGGCGACACCGACCGCGGCAGCCAGTATTGCGCATAAGGTCATCAGCACACGATTTGTGTGCTCCTGGGTTCGGCGCAGACGCTCAATCTCTAAGTTTAACTCAGGCGCCAGCGCAGGGCGACTCAGGTGCGCATGCACCAAACGGGGAAGCTGCGGCATGATCTGCGCCCACTGCGCGGCCTCCTTGTCCAGTTGCCGGCGCAGGCCGGCCAGCCCCACCCGCTCATGCATCCATTTCTCAAGATAGGGTTTGGCGGTTTTCCAGAGATCCAGGCCCGGATCAAGATCACGGCCCATGCCCTCTACATTGAGCAACGTTTTCTGCAGCAATACCAGTTGCGGCTGAATTTCGACATTGAACCGGCGCGAGGTCTGGAATAGCCTCAGCAACACCTGCCCCAGCGATATTTCGGACAGGGGACGGTCGAAATAAGGCTCGCAAACCGCCCGCACCGCGCCTTCGAGCTCTTCTTCGCGCGTAGTGGGCGGCACCCAGCCCGACTCGATATGCAACTGGGCCACCCGGTGATAATCACGGCGAAAGAACGCCAGAAAATTCTGGGCCAGGTAGTTTTTGTCGAACTCGGACAGCGAGCCAACAATGCCAAAATCCAGCGCAATATACCGGCCTTTGGTTTCCGGCTGGTCGGATACAAAAATATTGCCGGGATGCATGTCGGCATGGAAAAAGCCGTCGCTGAACACCTGCATGAAGAAGATTTCCACGCCCTTGCGGCCCAGCTCCTGCGTGTCGATGCCGGCGTCCTTGAGGCGCTCGATCTGGCTGATGGGGATGCCCCGCATGCGCTCCATGGTAAAGACCGTGGTGGCGCAGTATTCCCAGACAACCTCAGGCACAATCAGCAGATGATCGCGGCCTTTATCCGCCGAAAAATTGCGGCGCAACTGGCTGCAATTGGACGCTTCGCGAATAAGGTCGAGCTCATCGTGCAGGTAGTTGTCGAACTCGGCGACCACCTGGCGCGGCTTGAGCCTGCGCCCGTCTGGCGCCAAGCGCTCTACAAGGCCTGCCAGCACGGCCAGCAGCGCCAAATCTTGCTCAATGATGTCGCGCATGCCTGGCCGCAACACCTTGACCGCCACCTCGCGGCCATCATGCAACACGGCAAAATGTACTTGGGCAATGGAGGCCGAGGCGACCGGATCAACCTCGAAATGCTTGAACAAGGTATGCGGCGAGGCGCCCAGCGCAGCTTCTATGCTGGCTGCTGCCTGGTCGGATGGAAACGGGGGCACGCGATCCTGCAGCAGGGCGAGCTCCATCGCGACGTCCAGCGGTATGAGATCCCGGCGTGTGGACAACACTTGACCAAACTTGACGAAAATAGGCCCCAGAGATTCCAGCGCCAGCCTCAGGCGTACGCCACGCGGCGTACGCGGCGGGCGACCAAAGCGGACAATGCGCAGCAGACCGTAGGCCAGCGGATGCTTGATGCTGGAAAGCACCAGTTCGTCCAACCGGTAGCGCAATGCAATGAAGATAATGCGAAGCAAACGGCAAAATGTGAACATAGCCTGGACTCAAGCCTTGCGTGCAGGCCGCGTGCCTGCTGGAGTTTCTTGGGCCGCTACGCGGGCTTCCAGGCCGTTCAGGCGCTGGCCCAGTTGCACCAGCCGGGCAGACACGTCGTCGAACGCAGGCCGCGCTGCCATCATCGCGCTTTCTTCTGTGAGATATTCCGCAGTGTTGTCCGCCACGCGCGTGGCGGCCTGGCGCAGGCCGGCCACCGCCTGTCTGCCGCCGTCCATCAGCCGGCTCGCCGCCACATCGCCCACCACCCGCGCCAGGTCGTCTTCGGGATCCCACCGTAAATCGCGGGCGAGATCCGACACGACATGCGCCAGCCCGGCATCCCCTTCGACATGCAGGATGTCTGCCAAATTGGCCGGATCCCGGCTGCGCAGGATGCGTGGCAGACTGGAAACGCGATCTGCCGGCAGCGTGAGCGTCACATCCGGCACGATGGCCGGATCGCTGGCGCCGAACAGCCCCTCGGCCTGGATGGCCAGGTTTACATTGAAGGGGCCGGCAAGAAAGCGGATGGATTTGCCCGCATGACGGCCCAGACGCTCGCGCGCCCAGTCTTCCCGACGCAACAGCGCATTGAGCGGGCGTCGGCAAAAGGCAGCGGGATCAGGCAAAAAGGGCAAGAAGAACATGTTCGGGCGTGCGCGGCCAGGCCGTCGCATCGTTAGCCTTGGAAAGCCGTGTAGGCAAGATCTCAAGTTTAACGGTTTTGCGCCCGGACCATGATCTTGTATGAAAAAAAGGCGCCCGTGAGGGCGCCAACCACGCATGTTTGAAGACTTAGCTGGCGTAATCCAGCGGGATCTGCTGTATGCCTGCCAACAGCCAGCCTGCATCATCCGCCTTGTAGAGGTTCCAGACCTCTTCGAAACGGAATGCCTCGGTATCCGGCGCTTCGCGCAGCATGCCGGAATAGCGGACGCTGGCCAGATGGCCACCCGACACGGCTTCTATGCCCAGCAATTCGGCATTGAGCAGTACGACTTCGGTGACATTGGCGCCCGCGCGCTGGAGGATTTCGGGCTTGACCTCGGCGACCAGGTCGTCTGTCATGAATTCACGCAGCTTTTCGATATCGCCGCTGTCCCACACCGCCTGGATTTCGATGAAACGGGACTTGGCATTGGCCAGGAACGACGCTGTGTCGAAATCGCCGGGGATAAACCAGGATTTGTCGACGGGTGGCGCGGGCACGGCGGCCGGCGCAACGCCAACCGACGCCGCGGCAGGCGCCGCGGCCGGACCGGCATGCTGACGCTGCCAGGTAGGCTGCGCAGGCTCTGCCTGGCGACGCATTGGGCTTGCGCCCCCTGTTTGCAGGGCTGGGCGCGCCGCGCCGCCACGCAGCTTGCGTACAAGGAAAATGACAGCGAAAACGACCAGACCGATCAGCAGCAGGCTGGACATGAATTCGAGAAATGCGCCTGACAGGCCAAGGCTCGAGAGCAACGCGGCAATACCCAGGCCGGCGGCAATGCCCGCAATCGGGCCAAGCCAGCGGGACATGCCACTGCGGGCGGTTGCTGCCTTGGCCGCGCCGGCTGTGGCCGCGCCTGCCGCTGGCGCGGCGGTGCGAGGCGTTGTGCTGGCTGCGGGCGGCGTGACAGCCTGGCGTTGCTGAGTGATGTTGGACGATTGGCGGCCAAAGCTCTTGCCGCCGCCCATGCGGCGAGCTTCTGCATCGAATGGCGCAGCAAGCATGGCGCCGGCCGCAATGGCCAGTACGAACATGGCTAGCAGTCGGGAACCTCGATGGGTCATGATTTGCTCCTGTGTCCCGCGCTGCGAAGGCGCGGGAGCTTGATAAAGAAGCGCAGGAACATGCCCTGCGCAGAGATGGATAACAATTCTTACTGGAAGCTGAACATTATCATAATCTGGCGGTTGCCGCATAAAAAAACATTGCGCGCGCTCCCTGCGCAATGCCTTTCAATGCGTTACCGGTCGGGTCAGGATTGCGCAGCGCAGGGGTCAGCCAAGGTAAACGCCTTCGTGCAGCGCCACGAGCCCCGCGCTCAGATTGAAATAGCGGACCCGCGCAAGGCCGGCTTCTTCGAGCATGCCGGCCAGGGTGGCCTGGTCCGGATGCATGCGTATGGATTCGGCCAGATAACGGTAGCTGTGCTCGTCGCCAGCGACTTTCCGGCCCAGCCAGGGCAGTACATTGAAGGAATACCAGTCGTAGGCGGGCGCAAGGGGCTTGGCAATCCGCGAGAACTCGAGCACCAGCAGCTTGCCGCCGGGCTTGAGCACGCGGCGCATTTCGGCAAGGGCCTGATCCTTGTGCGTCATGTTCCTGAGGCCAAACGCCACGCTGACGCGATCGAAATAACCAGACGGAAACGGCAGCTTTTCGGCATCGCACACGGCCACAGGCAACAACAGGCCGAGATCGGTCAGGCGATCGCGCCCCACCCGCAGCATGGAATCGTTGATATCTGTCAGCCAGACCTCGCCGGACGGGCCTGCGCGCCTGGCGAAAGCACGCGCCAGATCGCCCGTGCCCCCCGCGATATCCAGCACTTTCATGCCCGGACGCACATTTGCCCGCCCTATCGTAAAGGCCTTCCAGACGCGATGCAGGCCAGCGGACATGAGGTCGTTCATCACGTCGTAGCGCCCCGCTACGGAATGGAAGACCTCGGCGACTTTGCCGGCCTTTTCGCGCTCTGGCACAGACGAAAAGCCAAAATGGGTGCTGGTGTCGCCGCTGTCGCGTTCGGGGGCCGACGAAGAGGGAATATCGGTATTTTGCATGATCCGCCTATCGTACATCATTCTGGTTGAGCCACAGGCTACGAAGCACGCGCCAGCAAGCGGCAAGCCCAACGTGTTTATTGCGCCCGCATCCCCCGGCCCGGGCCAGGACGTGATACAAGGCAAACGAAGATGACCTATGATTTTCACAAACCTGACATATTTGCGCCATATGATCACCCCCATGGACAACAGCGATCATCATTTCCCCCTATGAGCACAACCATCTTAGTCGTGGAAGACGAACCAGCCATCCAGGAGCTGATTTCCGTCAATCTGTCTTTTGCAGGGCACAAAGTACTGCGCGCATTCGACGCCGAGCAGGCGCAAACACTGATACGCGCGGAATTGCCTGATCTGATTCTGCTGGACTGGATGCTGCCCGGCGCATCGGGCATCACGCTGGCCAAAACGCTGCGATCGGACGAACGTACCCGCCAGGTGCCCGTCATCATGCTCACGGCCAAGGGCGCCGAGCATGACAAGGTTGACGGGCTTGAGGCGGGTGCCGACGACTACATCACCAAGCCGTTTTCTCCCAAGGAGCTGATTGCCCGCATCAAGGCGGTGCTGCGCCGCCGCGCGCCTCAGCTCACCGACGACCTCATCACGATTGGCACGCTGCGCCTGGATCCCAGCACTCACCGCGTGACAGGAAACGAGCATGCGTTATCGCTGGGCCCTACCGAATTCCGCCTGCTGCATTTTTTCATGACACACACAGAACGTGTGTTTTCCCGTGCACAACTGCTGGACCAGGTATGGGGCGACCATGTCTTCGTCGAGGAGCGCACGGTCGATGTTCATATCCGTCGCCTGCGCAAGGCGCTGGAGCCCACCGAGCACGAAAATCACATCGAAACTGTGCGCGGCGCCGGCTACCGCTTTACGGCCAGGCCCACGAAGCAGGCTTGAGCACGCCCTTACCCTCCTATCATCCGAACAATGTCCTGGCCAGGACAAACCATTGAATCGCCGGAATTTCCACCCTATGACCAAAACCCTTATTTCAATCGGCGCATGGGCGCTGCTGGGCTGGATAATCGGTGCGTGGCTGGGTGTGAGCACAGGATGGGCGGTGTTTTCCCTTGGCCTGCTGGCCATGGTGCTCACAAGCGGCCTGCAATTGTCGCGTATTGCCAGATGGGTCAAGGATATCGATCAACCCCCGCCCCCTTCGGTGGGCCCCTGGGATGAAATCCTGGCGCCTATCTACCGCAAGCTGCGCAAAGACAAACAAGAGATCGACCATCTCAATCACCATGTCGATGGCATCATGCTGGCGGCTGAAGCCCTGCCGGACGGCGCGCTGACCCTGGACGACTCCATGCAGCTGACCTGGTGCAACCAGATGGCCAGCGACCATATCGGGCTCAATCTCGAAAAAGACCGCTCGCACAGCATCCTGAACATTCTGCGGGCGCCGGAATTCGCGCGCTATGCACAGCAGGAAACCTGGCCTGCACCGCTGCTGCTGCACTTGAACACCGATGACCAGGACAAAACCCTGCTGGTCCAGCTTACCCGCTACGGTGTCGGCCAGTATCTGCTGGTCACGCGCGACGTGACCCAGGTCGAGAAACTCGAGACGACCCGCAAAGACTTCGTGGCCAATGTTTCGCACGAGTTGCGCACCCCGCTCACCGTGTTGTCGGGCTTTCTTGAAACCTTGCGCGACATGCCGCCCGAGTCGTTCAGCGAAGAACAAAAACACCGCTACCATACCCTGATGCTGGAGCAGGCCCATCGCATGCAGGCCATTGTGGCGGATCTGCTCACCCTGTCGACACTCGAATCCTCGCCTGGCGCACAAGGCGAATCCGTACGCATGAGCCAGGTCATCCACACTGCCCTGCAGCAAAGCCGTGTGCTGTCCAACGACCAGCATGTTTTCGTCGAGCACATTACCGAAGACCTTTGCGTGACGGGCAGCGCCACAGAACTGGCGTCCGCCATCTCCAACCTGCTGACCAACGCCATCCGCTACACCCCCAAGGACGGCACCATTACGGTCAGTTGGTATCTCACCGAAGACGGCCACGCCTGTTATTCCGTGCAGGACACCGGCATCGGCATCGCCAGCCAGGATATTCCCCGCCTGACAGAGCGTTTTTACAGAGTGGATCGAGGTCGTTCCCGCGCTACCGGCGGCACCGGACTTGGCCTGGCGATCACGAAACACGTCGCCATGCGTCACAACGCCGAACTGCGCATCCAGAGCCGTTTCGGGGCAGGCAGCCTGTTTTCCCTGGTGTTCCCACCCGCGCGCGTCGCCAGCAGCGAATAAGCGCCCGTGTCGACACCCAGCCCAAATCGTTGCGGCGCGGGTATTATGTCTCTGACCTAAAATACCCCGAAGCGCACGCCTGCCAGCCGCGACAACAGGCGTCACAAACGCCCCTGAAACGATACGGAGACTGCCCCTCATGCCCGGTTCCGCCGACGGCCCAACACTTCGCTGGACGATCGAAGCACAAGGCGATCGCTGCCTGGAGATCGGCTTTGGGCGCGGCATGAGTATCGACACAGGCCGGCAATGCGCCCGAGCGGCCGCCGCGCTGAGGCGGGCAGAGATAGAGGGCATCACGGATGTCGTGCCCACCTTCAACGCAGTCGCCGTGCACTATCAGCCAAACCTGACGGCCGCAGGCTCACTTCAGGACAGCCCTGAAATGCCTCATGCGCTTCTCGCCGCGCGCATCGAGGCGGTGCTGGACACCCTGCGGCACAACGCCGAAGACATCGCCCCCGCCCGCATCGTGGATATCCCTGTCTGCTATGGGGATGACTACGGCCCAGACTTGACCCACGTCGCGCAGCACTGCGGCATCGATCCAGCCGACGTCATCCGTCTGCACAGCCAGCAAACCGCCTATGTGTTCATGCTGGGTTTTGCCCCTGGTGCGCCCTATATTGGCGTTCATGATGAAAAGCTGGACATTGGCCGCCGCAGCACGCCGCGCACACGACTACCGGCCGGCTCTGTGGCCATAGCCAACCGGCAGACCATGATTTATCCCAATGCCTCGCCTGGCGGCTGGCACATCATCGGCGCAACCCCCGTCGTGCTGTTCGATCCGGGCCGGGAGCCTGCCACGCTGCTGGCGCCGGGCGACAGCATCCGCTTCATACCCATCACGGCAGCGGAGTACGAACGGCTGCTTGGAGCACGGGCATGAGCATCCAGGTGATCAAGCCCGGTCTGCTGTCGACGTTCCAGGACATGGGTCGCCACGGCCAGCAGCATCTGGGCATCCCGGTGAGCGGCGCCATGGACAATCGGGCACACCGACTGGCCAATCTGCTGGTGGGCAATCCTCACGACCAGGCCACGCTGGAAATCACTTTTGGGGGGCCGACGCTGCAATTCGACACGCCGGCCTGCATCGCCTTGAGCGGCGCCGATCTGGCGCCCTCGGTGAATGGCCAGCCTGTTGCCAACCACCGCCCCTTGATCGTGCGCCCGGGCGACAGGCTGGCTTTCGGACCCCGCCAGTCGGGCCTCAGGGCCTATCTCGCGGTCCACGGCGGCGTGTCGCTGCCAAGCGTGCTGCACAGTCGCAGCACCTATTTGCGCGGCGGCTTCGGCGGGCTGGAAGGACGCGCACTGCGTAAAGGCGACACCCTGGCGCTGAACTCGGTGCTGGCCTCAGCCGACCTGAAAGCGCTGGAAGACGCATTGTGGAATATTCGCATCTACCTGCCCACCACCCTCAGCTTGCAGCAGCGCAGCACGCTGCGCGTTCTTCGCAGCACCCATACCGGCCTGTTCACCAAACAGGCCCTGCACGCACTGTTTTCGGAGGCATTTCGCGTAAGCACCGATTCTGATCGCATGGGCTACCGGCTGCAGGGGCCGGCCCTGTCATTGCGCGAACCCGTGCAGTTGCTCTCCGAAGCCACCAGCCCAGGCAGCATCCAGGTGCCGGCAGATGGCCAGCCCATCATTCTGATGGCCGACAGGCAAACAACGGGCGGCTACGCCAAGATCGGCCATATCGCCTCGGTAGACCTTCCCAGGGTGGCCCAAAGCATGCCGGGCGATACGCTGTCGTTTTCGGAGATTTCGCTGGATCAGGCGCAAGCGCTGGACATGCAGCGCGAGCAGGCGTTTATCCAGCTGCACGACAGCCTGGCCCCGCTACGCAAGGCACTGGCGGCGGCCATCGCCCGCTAGGCGCGCAGGCGCGCCGACCCCAGTTGCGATGGGCGGCGCAAAACGAATCAAAGAAATAGCCGATAAGCCGGGTTATCGGATTCGTTCCAGTAGGGGTAGCCCAAGCCATCCAGAAAAGCCTTGAAGACCTTTTTGTCAGCCGGCGGCACCTGGATGCCGACCAGGATGCGGCCGTAGTCATCGCCCTGATTGCGGT
Source organism: Allopusillimonas ginsengisoli (assembly GCF_004153455.1). Taxonomy (GTDB): domain Bacteria; phylum Pseudomonadota; class Gammaproteobacteria; order Burkholderiales; family Burkholderiaceae_B; genus Allopusillimonas; species Allopusillimonas ginsengisoli. Next base: position 182,645 of record NZ_SDQE01000004.1, read on the forward strand.
AATGGAAGAGGCTGATGTTCCAGTTGGGATTCATCGCGCCCAGGAAACGGGTGAGTGCGCCTGGCCGTTCAGGAAACTCGAAGCGGAACAGCATTTCGTGCTCGGCCAGTTCGGAGCGCCCGCCTACCATGTAGCGCAAATGCGTCTTGGCCATCTCGTTGCCGGAAAGATCCAGCGTGGGGAAGCCCTTTTTACGGAAGGAATTGGCCAGACGCTCCTGCTCGGCCGTGGAGCTGATTTGCAGGCCGACAAACACATGTGCGGTCTCGGCGTCGGAAATACGGTAATTGAACTCGGTCACGCTGCGGTTGCCCACCGCCTCGCACAGGCGCAGGAAGCTGCCGCGTTTTTCGGGAATCGTCAATGCAAAGACGGCTTCGCGGGCCTGGCCGACATCGGCGCGATCGGCCACGAAGCGCAGGCGATCGAAGTTCATGTTGGCACCCGAGGTGATCGCGACCATGGTTTTTCCCTTCCAGGCGTTGTCTGCCGCATACCGCTTGGCGCCCGCCAGCGCCAGCGCGCCCGCAGGCTCGAGCACGCTGCGCGTATCCTGGAAAACATCCTTGATGGCGGCACAAATGGCATCGGTATCCACCAGCACGAAATCATCGACGTATTCCCGCACCAGCTTGAAGGTTTCCAGCCCGACCTGCTTGACTGCGGTGCCGTCGGAAAACAGGCCTACATCATTGAGCGTGACGCGCCGGCCCGCCTTGACACTGCGTACCATGGCGTCGGAATCCACTGTTTGAACACCGATGACCTTGATGTCGGGCCGCAACTGCTTGACATAGGCCGCCACGCCGCTGATCAGGCCGCCACCGCCAATGGCCACGAAGATCGCGTCGATGGGATCAGGGTGCTGGCGCAGGATTTCCATGCCAACCGTGCCCTGGCCCGCGATGACGTCGGGATCGTCGAAGGGATGCACAAAGGTGAGTTTTTCCTTTTTTTCGAGCTCGCGCGCGTGCTCGGCAGAATCGGAAAAGCTGTCGCCGATCAGCACAACCTCGCCGCCCAGGCCGCGGACTGCGTCGACCTTGACCTGCGGCGTTGTGACCGGCATGACAATGACCGCCCTGCACCCCAGCCGCTTGGCCGCCAGCGCAACGCCCTGCGCATGGTTCCCGGCCGAGGCCGCTATCACGCCACGCTTGAGTTCCGCAGGGGCGAGACTGGCCATCTTGTTATAGGCGCCGCGCAGCTTGAAGCTGAAGACGGGCTGGGTGTCTTCGCGCTTGAGCAGTACGGTGTTGCCGATATGGGATGAAACCTGGGAGGCGGATTCGAGGGCGGATTCGATGGCGACGTCATACACCTTGGAGGTCAGTATGCGCTTGAGATAGTCGGTTGACATGAACGAGGGCGATGTGAAAACGGGCGGAAAAAAGCGGGGGCAGGGTAACCGGCGCTGACGATACGAGAATTGTTGCGGCCACTGTGACAACAATTTGGCAACAAACAAACAGAATACCATTACACTTGCGCGCTATGGAAGCATGGCTGCATACCTCTATTCACTGGCTGCTCGCCGCCCTCGCTCTGCCCAGTGTGGGCCTGAGCGCCATTTTCGTGGTCAGCCTGGTGTCCGCCACCCTGCTCCCGCTCGGGTCCGAACCCGCCGTGTTCGCCTACGTAAAGCTGGAACCGGCCATGTTCTGGCCCGCAGTCCTGGTCGCCACCGTCGGCAACACCGCAGGCGCGGCCATCAGCTATGCCATGGGCCTGGCTGCCGAGAAGGCCTATGGGCGCTGGCGAGAAAAACATCCTTATCACCCCCGCACCAAAGCGGGGGGGCGCTGGCATGACTATGTCAGCTACTGGCTGCATCGCATGGGGCCGCCCGCCCTGCTGTTTTCCTGGCTGCCCGTGGTGGGCGATCCCCTTTGCGCCGTTGCCGGCTGGCTGCGCATGCCGTTTTGGCGCAGCATGGTCTACATTGCCATCGGCAAGTTTCTCCGCTACTTTTTGATGACGGCCGGACTGCTGTGGATGTTTCCCGGGCAACTGAGCGGCTGAACCGGCCTGGCATCCTGGCCGGTTCAGCCGCCGCCCGCAGGCAGCCGGGTGGATCACCGCCTAAGGCGCGCGCCGCACCGATTCCTGCAACTGCTGGACAAAGCGATTGGCCAGCAAAGAGGGCGCCAGTGTCACGGAACGCGCCAAGGTGACCTGCATCCCGATGTGCGGCCGCAGCTGTTTAATGGCCAGCCTGTCGGCAAAACTGTTGGCGACAAATGGATTGACCACCCCTACCCCCACCCCCGCGGCAACCAGCGAGCAGATCGTAATGGAAGAGTTGGTCTCGATGGCAATGTCGTCCGGATACTGGCGATCGCGCAGCAGCGCGCGCATGGCCAGAATGATGTCGTCGGTATCGTTGAGCAGCAAGAGCTTGTGCGTGTGCAGGCTTTCCAGGTCGACATAATCCACCTTTGCCAGCGCGTGTTCGCGCGGTACGACGCACACCGCATTGGCGCGCATCAGCCGGGACGACACGATATCGTTCTGCTCGATGGTGCCGGTGGTCAGCACAAAATCCAGCAAATCCTGGCGCAAGTATTCGGTCAGTTGGGGCGTGCCCAGGGTTTGCAGATTGACGTAGACCCCAGGATGCTGATGCATGAAGCGCGCGATGATGTCCGGCAGCAAGCCGGCGGCCAGCGTAGGGGTGCTGCCGATGCGAAGTACGCCCGTACCTGATTTACGCAGTATCTGCACGGCAGATTCGATTTTTTCGAGGCCGTCGAAGTGCTTGCGCACAGACTGGTAGAGCTGGCTGCCCTCGCGTGTAGGCCTGAGCCGCCCGTTGTACAGATCAAATAATTGCAGCCCGGTCGCGCTCTGCAGTTCGGACAGGCGGCGGCTGATCGAAGGCTGCGTGGTATTCAGGGCCAACGCGGCCTTGGTGGTGGTGCCGGTTTCCATGACAGTCTTGAATGCCTGGATTTGCTGGAAGTTCAGAGGGCGGGGCATGAGCGGCAGGCCAGAGTGTATGCGTCGTAATGTTAGTGCGTCGTTGGCGTACAGTATATCGAAACTGAATAGAGAGGCGCTAAAAAAGAATTATCTTGTATTGAGTGCGCTTTCTATAATCCCCTCGTCAACCCATCCAGGCGAGCATCCCGGCCCCCGCCGGAAGATCGCACCAGACCGCAATCCCGCCTCGGCAGCGAGGCCATCTCTTCCAGACATCCATGAGTCACGCACATTCTGTTTCGCACCCTTGCCCTGTTCGCCGCCTGGGCCGCGACGACAAACACTATTTCTTCGGGTACTACGACAAAACCGTTTGGGACAAAAGCGATCGCTATGTGCTGGGCAACCGCGTCGCCATGATGGATGCGGACATCACGCCCGAACTGGTGGCGGAAGTGGGCTATTTCGACCTGCAGGATGACAATCGTTACCACAGCTGTGGCACGACCACGGCGTGGAACTGGCAAATGGGCTGCCAATTGCAATGGCTGGATGGCGAAGCGGGACTGCAATTCATCTACAACGTGCGGCGAGACAGCAAGAACGGTCTCTACCCCGGCTTTGGTTCAGCCATCCACGACGTCGCCACAGGACAAACCCGCTATCTGGACACGCCCATCTATGTGGCGGCGCCCAACAGCCGGTACGCCGTGACGGTGGACTACAGCCGGCTCTATATCACCCACGAAACAATCGGCTATGCCGAAGCGGGCGGCAAGCGCACGGACATGCCGCGCTGCCCGGCCGATGACGGCATCCATTCGGTCGACCTGAAAACCGGGGAAACACGCCTGCTGGTGAGCTATGACCAGCTCAAGCAGTTTCATCACCGCGCCTCCATGGACAAGGCGATCCACTGGGTCAGCCATATCGAGATCAACCCGGCGTCCAGTCGTATTCTGTTTTTGCATCGCTGGACAGAACGCGTCGAAGACGAGACCTGCTTTCTGCATCGCCTGATCACCATGGATCCGGATGGCAGCAATCTGCGACTGCTGGAATGCTCGGACCATCCCTTGCCGCAACTGGCCGCTGATTTCGACCCCAATGCGGTCGGCACCTACGACTACGAAAAATCCGAGTATCAGATTTCGCATCCCCTCTGGCAGGATAATGAGCACATCATCGTCTGGGGGCCACATCATGGCAGCATTCATTATCACCTGTATACAGACGACGACCATGCACAGGCCCGTGTCATTGGCGAAGGCATCCTGACCGAAAACGGGCACATGACATTCTCGCCGGTCAACAAGCGATGGCTGCTTACGGATACCTACCCTGACCCCGACACCAACGAGCGCGTGCTCATCATGTACGACTGCGACAACGATGTGCGCTACGACCTGGGCAGCTTTTATACCGATCCTAATCTTCGAAAAGAAAACCGCTGCGACCTGCATCCGCGCTGGAGCCGCGACGGCAATCTGGTGTGCATCGATTCGGTGCACGAACATGAGCGTCAGATGTACATCATCGACGTAACAACCCTCGTCAATCAGGCCTGATCCTGAGGCGACGTGACACTGGAGACATCATGACTATAAAGTTCCTCAACCGCAGCGCCACCCTTCAGGCCGCCTTGTTGGCGGCAGGCCTTCTGGCTTTTTCGGGCACGGCGCTGGCCAGCACGCCGGAATTGACCGGCACGCTCAAGAAAATCAAGGACGAGGGCGTAGTTGTGCTCGGCTACCGCGAGTCTTCCATTCCTTTCTCTTATTACGACGATGCCAAGCAGCCCATCGGCTATTCGATCGACTACACCAATCTGGTGCTCGAACGGATCAAGAAGGAACTGGACATGCCGGACCTGAAAGTCCGGAAGCTGCCTATTACCTCACAAAACCGCATATCGCTGTTGCAGAACGGTACCTTCGATTTTGAATGCACCACCACGACACACAATGAATCCCGTGAAAAGCAGGTGGATTTCTCCAACAGCATTTTCGTGATCGGCACCCGACTGCTCACCAAAAAGGATTCGGGCATCGCCGATTTTGACGATCTCAAGAATACCAATGTGGTCGTCGGCGCGGGAACGACATCAGAGATTCTGCTGCGCAAGCTGAATGTCGATAAAAGCCTCGGCATGCGGATCATCAGCGCAAAAGATCATTCGGAGTCCTTTTTAACGCTCTCCACCGGGCGCGCCAAGGCCATGATGATGGATGATGCACTGCTGGCGGGCGAACGGGCCAAGACACGCGATCCCAAGGACTACGTCATCACAGGAACACCGCAGTCGTTTGAAGTGTATGGGTGTATGGTCCGCAAGGGCGACACGCAGATGAAGGCCCTGCTCGATGATGTCATTGCCACGGCCCAGACGTCCGGAGAGGCGCAGGCCATTTACAACAAATGGTTCATGAGCCCCATTCCGCCCAAGCAACTGAACCTGGACTTTCCGATGTCCGATGCCATGAAGGCGCTGTTCGCCAACCCGAACGACAAGATCACGCCTTGATGCCGCGCTGTCCGTCTCTGCAGGCCCCGGAATGCCGGGGCGCTTTACCTGTGCCTCTGAAGGGCAAATTATGAACTACAACTGGAACTGGGAGGTTCTCGTGCAGCCGGTCGCGACCGGTGAGCCCTCCACCTATATGGGCTGGATCGGCACCGGCTTTGCCACCACCTTTGCGCTGACGGTATGCGCCTGGATTCTGGCACTGGTCGCCGGCACCTTCTTTGGCATATTGCGCACGCTCCCGCCCGCAGCGGCACGGGCAATCGGCACGACCTATGTTTCCGTTTTTCGCAATATCCCGCTGATCGTACAGTTTTTTATCTGGTATTTCGTGGTGCCGGAATTGCTGCCTACGCCAGTGGGAGACTGGATCAAAGGCATCGCGCCCAATCTGCAGTTTTTCATTGTCTCAGTCTTTGCGCTGGGCATCTATACCGGCTCGCGCATCTGCGAACAATTGCGTGCGGGCATACGCGCCTTGCCGCGCGGCCAGCGCAGCGCCGGCCTGGCGATGGGTTTTTCGCTGCTCCAGACCTACCGCTACATCATTCTTCCGCAAGTTTTCCGCCACATCCTGCCGCCGCTGACCTCCGAATTCCTGATCATCTCCAAGAACTCGGCCGTGGCGTCCACGATAGGGCTGCTCGAACTCAGCGGACAAGCACGCCAACTGGTGGACTACACCGCACAGCCGTACGAGTCTTTCATCGTTGTCACACTCGCCTACGTACTCATGAACTTTCTGATTCTTCACTTTATGGGCTGGATCAGAAAACGCACCAGCCTGCCCGGGCTGATGGGAGACTGACATGTTCGAATTCGACTTGAACGCCCTGTTCGATTCGCGCCAGATCCTGATCACCGGCGCATGGATCACGCTGCAGGTAACGCTGGTGGCCATTGCCTGCGGCATTGCCTGGGGCACGGTGCTGGCGCTGTTTGCGGTCTCCAAGGTCAAACTGCTGAACATATTTGCCCAGTCTTATGTCTCGCTGTTCAGATCCATACCGCTGGTCATGCTGCTGCTGTGGTTCTTCCTGATCGTGCCGCAGGTCCTGAAATCGGTATTTGACCTGTCGCCCAGCGTGGATATTCGGCTGGTGTCGGCCATGGTGGCCTTCTCGCTGCTCGAAGCCGCATTCTTCGCCGAAATCATCCGCGCGGGTATCCTGGGATTGTCGCGCGGCCAGTTCTACGCCGCCCGGTCACTGGGCATGACGCCTTACCAGACCATGCGCTACATCATTCTGCCCCAGGCCTTCAAAGCCATGCTGCCCATCATGCTGACGCAATGCATTGTGATCTTTCAGGACACATCCCTGGTCTATGTGATCGCGCTGGGGGACTTTTTCCGCAATGCCGTGAGTATTGGCGAGCGCGACGGCACGCTGATCCAGATGCTGCTTTTTGCCGGCCTGGTCTATTGGGTCATCTGCTCGACACTGAGCATCCTGGTCAAAATGGTTCAGCAAAGGACGCAATATGATTGAAATCAAGAACGTTTCCAAATGGTATGGCAAGTTTCAGGCGCTCCAGGACTGTAGCGCCTCGGTCGGACAGGGCGAGGTCGTGGTCTTTTGCGGCCCGTCGGGCTCCGGAAAATCCACCCTGATCAAGCTCATCAACGGCCTGGAGGATTTTCAGGAAGGCGATATCCTGTTCAAGGGAAAATCCATTCATAGCGGCGAGATGAAGCTGTCCGAACTGCGCAAGCATATCGGGATGGTATTTCAGCACTTTGAGCTTTTCCCTCATTTGTCTGTGCTCGAGAACCTCACCATTGCGCAGGAAAAGGTCTTGGGCCGCAATGCCGGCGAGGCAAAAAAGAAGGGGCTGGCGCTGCTTGAACGGGTAGGCCTGCAGGACCATGCGCACAAGCATCCCAGCCAGCTTTCGGGTGGCCAACAGCAGCGGGTCGCGATCGCGCGATCGCTGTCCATGGATCCCGAGGTCATGCTGTTCGACGAGCCCACCTCGGCGCTGGATCCCGAAATGATCAACGAGGTGCTTGCCGTCATGGTGGAACTCGCTCAGGAAGGCATGACGATGCTGTGCGTCACCCACGAAATGGGCTTTGCCAAGAAAGTCGCCGACAAGGTCGTGTTCATGGATGCCGGCACCATTGTCGAAACCGACAATACCGAGGCGTTCTTTTCCGCGCCCAAATCCGATCGCGCCCGCGACTTTCTGGAAAAGGTATTGCCCTGAGCGCTCTGCAGAACGCCGCCTTTCCGGCGGCTCGCTGGCAGGGACAAATGGCCGGCGCTTGACCGGCGCGCCAGCCATTTGCCTACAACGCAGTGTTATCCCTTACACTATATCTTTAAGGGCCCTATTTTCTTCCGGTCATGAACGCCCCCCTAGCCAGTCATTTGCTTGCCACCCAGGCTGCCGAGGCAGCCCCTCGCCTTCGCGAAATTCCCTACAACTACACGTCGTACTCCGATCGCGAGATCGTCTGTAGACTGCTGGGCGATGAAGCCTGGCAACTCCTGTCCGACCTGCGCGGCGAGCGCCGTACCGGCCGTTCCGCGCGCATGCTCTTCGAGGTGCTGGGCGACATATGGGTCGTCAAGCGCAACCCCTACCTGTTCGACGATTTGCTCGAAAATCCCAAGCGCCGCCACCAGCTCACGCATGCGCTTGAGCACAGGCTGAGCGCTATCGACCAGCGGCGCGACGCCAGTGTGTCGTCGCGCGACACCAAGGTGGGCGGCCTGCTGTCCGCGGCCCGCACAGCCGTTGCCCAGTTCGAACAGGATTTCATCCAGACCGCCGAACTGCGCAAGAAAGTGGTCCGGCGTTTGTCCCAGATTACCCATAAAGACAACATCAAGTTCGATGGCCTGTCCCGCGTTTCGCATGTAACAGACGCCACAGACTGGCGCGTGGAGTACCCTTTTGTGGTGCTCACACCCGATCACGAGAACGAAATGGCCGCGCTGGTGCGCGCCTGTATCGAGCTTGAACTGACCATCATCCCGCGCGGGGGCGGCACAGGCTATACCGGCGGCGCCATTCCCCTGTCGCCGCTATCGGTGGTCATCAATACCGAAAAACTCGACACGATTGGTCCTGTTCAGGCCACCGACCTGCCCGGCCTGAACCACCCCGAGCACACCATTCTCACCGGCGCGGGCGTGGTCACCCGCCGCATTGCCGAAGCCGCCGAGGCCGCCGGCTTTGTGTTCGCGGTAGATCCCACCTCGGCCGACGCGTCCTGTGTGGGCGGCAACGTTGCCATGAATGCCGGCGGCAAGAAAGCCGTGCTATGGGGCACGGCGCTGGATAACCTGGCCTGGTGGCGCATGGTGGATCCCGAGGGCAACTGGCTGGACGTCACGCGCCTGGATCACAACATGGGCAAGATCCATGATGTGGACGAAGCCCGGTTCGAGCTCAAGTGGTCCGATGGCAAAGCCCTGCCGGGCACCCTCCCGCTGCGCACCGAAACCCTGGTCATCCCCGGCGCAAGCTTTCGCAAGGTGGGATTGGGCAAGGACGTCACCGACAAATTCCTGGCTGGCCTACCCGGCGTGCAAAAGGAAGGCTGCGACGGTCTGATTACCGCCGCGCGCTGGGTGCTGCATCGCATGCCTGCCCATACGCGCACAGTCTGCATGGAGTTCTTCGGCCAGGCGCGCGACGCCGTTCCCTCCATTGTCGAGGTCAAGAACTACCTGGATGGCCCAGGCCGCGCCCGGGGCGCCATTTTGGCGGGCCTGGAGCACCTGGACGAGCGCTATCTGCGCGCTGTGGGCTATGCCACCAAGAGCAAGCGTGGCGGCCTGCCCAAGATGGTTTTGATCGGCGATATCGTCGGCGACGACGCCGATGCCGTCGCCCTGGCGGCCAGCGAGGTGGTGCGTATTGCCAATACCCGCCATGGCGAAGGCTTTGTGGCAGTCAGCGCCGAAGCCCGCAAGAAATTCTGGCTGGACCGGGCGCGCACCGCAGCCATCGCCCGCCACACCAATGCGTTCAAGATCAACGAAGACGTCGTTATTCCGCTCAATCGCATGGGCGAGTACACCGACGCCATTGAGCGCATCAACATTGAGCTGTCCACACGCAACAAGCTGCGCTTCCTGGACGAACTGGAAACATTCCTGCAAGGCGACCTGCCGACGGGCAAGATCGCGGATCAAGACGACGCGGAACATGCGCGCGAGGAATTGCTCGCCGACCGGCGCCAGGATGCGCTGGACACCGTCAGAATCGTGCGGACACGGTGGCGTTGGCTGCTGGACAATCTCGACCTGCCCCTGGCGCAGCACATGGACACCTTGCGCGAGCTGGGCCTGGAAGCCGTCTTGCCTGCGCTGGCCCAGCGGCTGGCCCATCAGGCCGATGCAACGATTTTCGATGTGGTGCAGGATCACACCATACGCATCTCCTGGAAAGCCGAAGTGCGCAGCGCCATGGAGCGCTGCTTTGCCGGCGCGGACCATGCCGCCATCCTGGCCGACATCCAGGCACTGCATGACCGCATTCTCAAGAGTCGCGTGTTCGTTGCGCTGCACATGCACGCCGGCGACGGCAACGTGCACACCAATATCCCGGTCAATTCGGATGACTACGACATGCTGCATGAAGCCAATGCGGCGGTGGCGCGCATCATGCAGATCGCGCGCGACCTGGACGGCGTGATTTCAGGCGAACACGGCATCGGCCTGACCAAGTACGAATTCCTCACCGATGAAGAACTGGCCCCCTTCCAGGACTACAAGCGCCGTATCGACCCCACCGGGCGCTTTAATGCGGGCAAGCTGCTGCCCGGCGCTGATCTGCGCCACGCCTGGACGCCAAGCTTCAATCTGCTGGGCCATGAGTCCCTGATCATGCAGCGCAGCGAGATCGGCTCCATTTCCAACGCCATCAAGGATTGCCTGCGCTGCGGCAAATGCAAGCCCGTGTGCGCCACCCACGTTCCGCGCGCCAACCTGCTCTACTCGCCGCGCAACAAAATACTGGCCACCTCTTTGCTGATCGAGGCTTTTCTGTACGAAGAACAAACCCGCCGGGGCGTAAGCCTGAAGCACTGGGAAGAGTTCGAAGACGTTGGCGACCACTGCACCATCTGCCACAAATGCTACAACCCCTGTCCGGTGGATATCGACTTTGGCGATGTTTCCATGGAAATGCGCGCGCTGCTGCGCCGCATGGGCAAGAAGTCCTTCAACCCCGGCACGTCGGCAGCCATGTTCTTCCTGAACGCCAAAGATCCGCGCGTCATCAAGGCCACCCGCACCGCGATGGTCGAAGTCGGCTACAAGGCACAGCGCCTGGCGCACGATGTCCTGGCCGCGCCCACGCGCAAGCAGGCGGATCGTCCGCCGGCCACGGTGGGCAAGGCCCCCATCCGCGAACAGGTGATTCATTTCATCAACAAGAAAATGCCGGGCGGCCTGCCCAAGCAAACCGCACGCAAGCTGCTTGATATCGAGGACGCGGCTTATATCCCCATTATCAGAAATCCGGCCCAAACGTCGGCCGACAGCGAGGCCGTGTTTTATTTCCCGGGCTGCGGCTCGGAACGGCTGTTTTCGCAGGTGGGGCTGGCCACGCAAGCCATGCTCTGGCATGCCGGCGTGCAGACCGTGCTGCCGCCCGGCTACCTGTGCTGCGGTTATCCGCAGCGCGGAAACGGCTTGACGGACAAAGCCGAAAAAATCATTACCGACAACCGTGTGCTGTTCTACCGCATGGCCACCACCCTGAACTATCTGGATATCAAAACGGTGGTGGTCAGTTGCGGCACCTGCTACGATCAGCTGGCGGGGTACGAATTCGAGAAAATATTCCCCGGCTGCAGACTGATCGACATTCACGAGTACCTGCTGGAAAAAGGGATGCAGATTCAGGGCATACAGGGGGTTCGGTATATGTATCACGACCCCTGTCATACGCCGATGAAACTGCAGGATCCGATGAAAACCGTACGCAGCCTGGTGGGCGATGACGCAATCAAGACGGACCGCTGTTGCGGCGAATCCGGCACGCTGGCGGTATCGCGGCCCGATATCTCGACGCAGGTCCGCTACCGCAAGGAAGAAGAGCTGGGCAAGAACGTCGCATCGCTGCGCTCGGATGGCTATAGCGGGCCCATCAAGATGCTGACATCCTGTCCTTCATGTCTGCAGGGGCTGTCGCGCTACGAGGGCGACACAGGCATGGAAGCGGACTATATCGTCATTGAAATGGCCCGCCATATCCTGGGCGAAGACTGGATGCAGAACTACGTGCGGGATGCCAACCAGGGCGGCATTGAACGCGTGCTGGTATAGGCCTGCGCGACGGCGACATGGGCAGCCAGGCATGGCCTGGCTGCCGCGCCTTTCGATAATAAAGCGTGCGCGGCAGGCGGTCAGCGGCGCCCCGCCGACTGCCGCCAGGCAGGGCGCGCAGCCTAGGGGGCTTCGCTATCGAAACTACAGACCGTATATAAAGGCAGCCCTGTGGCTTTGAGCGCCTCGGATCCCCCCAGATAAGGCAGATCGATGATGGCGGCGGCTTCAATGACATTGGCCCCGAGGCGCTGCAGCAACTTGGACGCTGCCACCATGGTGCCGCCGGTGGCGATCAGATCGTCGATCAGCAGGACACGCTGGCCAGGGCGCACTGAATCGGTATGCATTTCGACTGACGCATTGCCGTATTCAAGCGTATATTCTTCTGCCACCGTGCGAAACGGCAGCTTGCCCTTTTTGCGGACCGGAACAAAACCCAGGTTCAGCTCGTAGGCGAGCACCGACCCCAGGATAAAGCCCCGGGCATCAATGCCGGCCACCAGATCCAGCCTGTGCCGCATGTAGCGATACACGAACAGATCGACCAGCACGCGGAAGGAGCGCGGATCCTGGAGCACGGGGGTAATGTCGCGAAAAATAATCCCTGGCTTGGGCCAGTCAGGTACGCTACGTATCGTTGAACGAACGTAGTCGGCGGGGTCAGTGTGCATGGTGGTGATTTGCCAAGAAAACAGGAGAAAACCAGAAGCCACACTATACCGCGCCCGCGCACTTTGCAGGCAACTCTCTGTTCGGTATCCGCAGCCAGCAGGATTGATTAAAATCGTTGAATGAAGAACCTACCCTCCTCTGGCCAAAGCGCCATCCTGGCATCCGCTCACCGCAGCTTCGGCATCGAAATCGCCGCCTTGCAGGCGCTGGATCAACGCCTGGATGGCAGCTTCGAGCAGGCAGTCGACATGATTCTGGGCTGTGCGGGGCGCATTGTCGTCACAGGCATCGGCAAATCCGGCCATGTCGCCCGCAAGATTGCCGCCACCCTGGCTTCTACCGGCACGCCTGCATTTTTCATGCATGGCGCGGAAGCCATCCATGGCGACCTGGGAATGCTTACCGCCCAAGACATCGTGCTTGCCCTGTCCTATTCCGGATCAGGCGAGGAACTCATCACCGTGCTATCGGTCGTAAAGCGTATGGGTGCTCGCCTTATCGCCATCACCGGCCATCCAGAATCCGATCTCGCCCGCAATGCGGATCTTCACCTGGATGCCCATGTCGAACAGGAGGCCTGCTCGCTGAACCTCGCTCCCACCGCCAGTACCACCGCCGCGCTGGTTCTCGGCGACGCCATTGCGGTCGCCTGCCTGGAATCCCGCGGTTTCAGCCGCGAAGACTTTGCCCGCTCGCATCCGGGTGGCGCACTGGGGCGCCGCTTGCTCACGCTGGTGCGCGATATCATGCGCAAGGGCGATGCCCTGCCCATCGTCCGATCCGACACCCTGGTGCCTGACGCGCTGGTCGAAATGTCTGCCAAAGGCATGGGCATGACCATTGTCATCGACGATGGCCGTCATCCCCTAGGCATCTTTACCGATGGCGACCTGCGCCGGCTCATCGCCAGCCATGGCGATATTCGCCCCCTGACCGTCAGCACCGGCATGACACCCCATCCCAAATCCATCGCCCCGGGCGCGCTGGCCGTCGAGGCCGCCACGCAAATGGATGCCGGCCGCATGAGCCAGATGCTCGTTATCGACGAGACCGGGCTATTATTAGGCGCACTGCACATGCACGATCTGCTGGCCGCCAAGGTAATCTGATATGAAACTGTCCGATCTTTCCCATCCCGCCGAAGCCCTGATCCTGGCCAGGATCTCTCCCGCCGTCGTGGAACGCGCCCGCCAGGTGCGCACCATGGCTTTCGACGTTGACGGCGTGCTCACCGACGGCCGTCTCTGGTACGGCGAACATGGCGAACTCATCAAATGCTTTCACGCGCTCGACGGCCATGGCCTGAAGCTCTTGCGCGAAAGCGGCATTACGGTGGCGCTGATTACCGGCCGCGAAGGCCCCATTCTGGCAAGGCGCGCCGCCGAACTGGGCATATCGCTGGTCTACCAGGGGGTGCGCGACAAGGCGCGGGTGATCGCCGAGCTTGCGCAGCAACAGGGCTGTACGCTGGCTGAAATCGGTTACATGGGCGATGACATCATTGATCTCGCCGCACTGCAGCGCGTCGGATTTGCAGCGAGCGTGCCAGACGCGCCTGCCTATGTATCCCAGGCGGCGCACTGGATTTCCTCGCGCCACGGGGGCGATGGCGCAGTACGTGAATGCTGCGACCTTATCCTGGCCTCCCAGCGCAGGCTAGGGGCGTTTTTCGCGCCCAACGCCATGCGCATGAGCGGAGCCATCCAGTAGCCCATGAAAGAACGTGCCCCCGCGCTCATCGCGATATTGCTGCTGCTTGCTCTGGTGCTGGGCACCTGGTGGGCGGCGGATTATGCGCAGCGCGCCATCCCCATAGACCCACCGCGCCGCATTACCCACGAACCCGACTCCTGGGCCCGCAATTTCGTCATGGTTCGCACCGACGAAACCGGGATGGCCATCAACCGGCTCGAAGGCGATCAGATGCATCACTTTCCGGATGACGACTCTTACGAGATCACGGTAGCACGCGCGGTCGGGCAGCAACCAGGGTCGCCCGTGACCATCGGCACCTCTGATATCGCCATCATGGACCAGGACGGCGCGCGCATCGTCATGCAAGGCAACGCCCACGTACACCGCATGCCGGATGCGGAAAATCAGCCGCTGGATGTCACCAGCGAGCGGCTCACCCTGCTGCCCGACGACAATATCGTCGAAACCAGCCTGCCCGCCCTGGTGGTTCACGGCAAATCCACCATGAACGGCAAGGGCATGCGTTACGATAACAACACCAGACAACTGCGCGTGTTCTCGGCAACCGACGTCAAGATATCCGGCGCCGAATCGCGCGACAAATCATCGGATGATGCTGCCGCGTCGCCGACGCAGGATAAGCCGGAGCAGGCCTCGCCATCCCGGCAGCGCACCCTCATCCCCAATCCATCCTCTTCCGGAACGCCCAGCTCCGGAACCACAGAACAAAAACCATGATCCTACGACCCTTGCACCGTTACGCCACCGGGATACTCGCCGCCGCCATGTATCTGGCCGCCGGCCAGGCGCTGGCCCAGGACAGCAGCGCTTCATCCGCCGCGCCCGCCGAAGAACCCGACACCCTGATTCTGTCCGACACGCTGCACTACGACGACGTCAAGCGGCAGAGCGTGTTCACAGGCAATGTGATCATGACGCGCGGCCTGCTCAAGCTCACGTCTGACCAACTGACCATGCGCGAAGATGCCGACGGCTTCCAATTCGGCACTGCCACGGCGGACAAGGGCAAGCTCGTGCACGTGCGCCAGGAAAATCCCGAAAAATACGAAGTAATCGAAGCGCAGGGCTTGCGCGCCGAATACGATGGCAAGAATGAAGAGCTCGAAATGATAGGACAGGCCATCATCACCCGGTATGTTTGCGGCAAGCCCTTCGACAACATCAAGGGCGAGCGCGTGATCTACCACCAGAAAACCGACACCTACGAAGCCTTCAGCGGCCCGCAGTCCGCCGCCAGCGGCGGACGCGTACGCTCCCTGGCCCACCCTCGCGCCAAGGTGGACGCCGCGCTGGCCGAATGCCAGAAAAAATCCGCTTCCACCCAGTAGCGGCCCGCCAAGACCTGGATTGTTTTATGCCTGATTCCCCTTTGTCGAAAGCGGCCCCCACGCGCGCACCCAATGCTCAACCCGGCAGTCTTCGGGCAACCGGCCTGCGCAAGACTTACGGCAAACGCACTGTTGTGCATGATGTTTCCCTATCGGTGGACAGCGGTGAGGTTGTCGGCCTGCTCGGTCCTAACGGGGCTGGCAAGACAACCAGCTTTTACATGATTGTTGGTATCGTGCCGACCGATTCCGGCCGCATCGAAATCGACGACACCACCATCACCAGCATGCCCATGCACAAGCGAGCGCGCCTGGGCCTGTCGTACCTGCCCCAGGATGCCTCCGTTTTTCGTCGTCTGACCGTCGAGGAAAACATTCGGGCCGTGCTGGAGCTGCAGCATGATGAAAATGGGCGGGCGCTCAGCGCCGCGCGTATCGGCGAAAACCTGGAGTCCCTCATCGACGAACTTCAGATTGGCCATATTCGCCGCAATACGGCCATCTCGCTCTCGGGCGGCGAACGCAGGCGCGTGGAAATCGCCCGCGCCCTGGCCACGCATCCACGCTTCATTCTGCTGGATGAACCCTTCGCGGGGGTTGACCCGATCGCTGTCATCGAAATCCAGCGCATCGTGCATTTTCTCAAGAACCGCAATATCGGCGTGCTGATTACTGATCACAATGTACGCGAAACGCTGGGCATCTGTGATCGCGCCTACATCATCAGCGAAGGCAAGGTGCTTACCAACGGGCACCCCAGCGAAATCATCGACAACGAAGCGGTGCGCAAGGTCTACCTGGGCAAGAACTTCAAGATGTAACACTTCGCCGGCGCGTCTTAGGGAATACGCCCGCCACCACGGAATGGCACTTGATTTACGCTGCATAATCTATACACTGAAATTATTACCCGTAGCTTACGAAGAGGAGAAAAGACCGCAGTACACCGCGCTATAGGCGCAACTTTTTTTGCAAGGAGAGTCCTTTATGAACCTGAGCATCAGTGGGCGTCATCTTGAAGTTACCCCCGCCATCCGCGAATACGTCCTTAACAAGATGGCAAGGGTGTTGCGGCATTTCGATAACGTGATCGACACACAGGTCATACTCTCGGTGGAACGCCTCCGGCACACCGCTGATGTAACCATGCGCGTACGCGGCAAAGACATACATTGCCAAGCGGTCGACGAAAACCTGTACGCTGCCATAGACTTGCTCGCAGACAAACTCGACCGGCAAGTCATCAAGTACAAAAACAAGTCCCAGGACTACTCGCATGAACCCGCCAAAAGGCAAGAAATCATTACTGCACCTCAGTAACCGCACTGGCTAACCCGCCGCGACACAGCAAGCAATTGCTTGGCTGACCCGCACCGGGAACCCAGCAACATGGCCTCGATCAAGTGGATGATTGAGGCCTTTGCATTTAATGAAGGCCGGTTTCCCCCTCGCGCAACAGCGCTTCCGTACGTGCCCCGGCCCTCGCTGCGCCCGAACGACTGTCCCGGTTACACTGAACCCGAAATCTATGCTATTTTCACCCGTTGGCTCCAAGCTCATATAATGGCGCTTATGAATCTAATGTCGCGTATCCTGCCCCTGCAGAATGTCGTGCTCGACCTGGCCGTTACAAGCAAGAAGCGGGCGTTCGAACAGGCAGGCCTGCTCTTCGAAAACCACCAAGGCATTGCACGCACAACGGTATTCCACAGTCTGATCGCGCGCGAACGACTGGGGTCCACCGCGCTGGGGCACCATGTCGCCGTTCCGCACGGCCGCATCAAAGACCTCAAGGAACCGTGTGGGGCCTTTATCCGCCTGGCGGATCCCGTGCGCTTCGATGCCACCGATGGCCGCATGGCCAACCTGCTGTTCATTCTGCTGGTGCCAGAAACTGCCACCCAGCTGCACCTGGATCTTCTCGCTGAAATCGCCCGGCTGATGGCAGACCCCAATCTGCGCCAGGCGCTGGCCACCGAAACCGATCCAGCGCAGATCCATCGCCTGCTCACCAGTGGGCCGGCGGCCTGAGAAGCCACGCCATGCTTACCATCCAGGAACTTGTCAGCGACAACGCAGACCGCATTCCCTTTACCTGGGTCGGCGGACAAGGCGCCGCGCATCGCCTCATCCCGGATCTGGGCATGTCCGCCGCAGACCTGGTCGGACACCTGAACCTTATCCATCCCTCGCGCATACAGGTATTCGGCGCCGAAGAGCTGGCCTACTACACCCGCTTCGACGCCAAGCGCCGCATTCACCACCTCGAAGACCTGGTGACAGGGGGGGTGCCCGCCATACTCATGGCCGAAGGCGTCAACCCGCCGGACGACCTCATCGAGTTCTGTAATCTGCAGCAAATTCCTCTGCTGGCCACCTCTATCGATGCCGCGCAACTCATCGACCTGCTGCGCATCTACCTGGGCAAGCGGCTGGCGCCGCGCACCACCGCCCATGGTGTTTTCATGGATGTGCTCGGCGTGGGCGTGCTCATCACGGGAGAATCAGGGCTGGGCAAGAGCGAACTGGCGCTGGAGCTGATTTCGCGCGGCCACGGGCTGGTGGCCGACGACGCGGTCGAGCTTTCGCGCACCGCCCCCCACGTGATCGAAGGCCAGTGTCCCGCGTTGCTGCAGAATCTGCTGGAGGTCCGGGGCCTGGGTCTGCTGGACATACGCACCATATTTGGCGAAACGTCCGTGCGGCGTAAAATGAAACTCAAGCTGGTCGTGCACCTGATACGGTCCACACCAGACGCCTTCGAGCGCCTGCCCATGCAGGATCAAACCCAAGACATCCTCGGTACGCCCATTCGCCGCGTCATGCTGCAGGTTGCGGCAGGGCGCAACCTCGCCGTACTGGTCGAAGCCGCGGTACGCAACACCATCCTCACGTTGCGCGGCATCGACACCATGGGCGACTTCATCGAGCGGCAAGCCATTGCCATCATGGAAAGCAGCGGCCGCAACGATTGACCAACGGCCCTTGCCTGCCTGTGCGCCGGGCGCCTGGGCAGGTTGTGCAGCGCAAGCCTAAACGCTGGCGCATTTTGTTAGCCCCCGGGCGGCCCCGGCATCGCCGGCCCGCCTTTACCGGAAGCGTCGTGCAAACATGCTGAAGATTGTACTCATCACGGGAATCTCTGGATCAGGTAAATCTGTCGCCTTGCGTCTGCTGGAAGATGCCGGCTACACATGCGTCGACAATCTGCCTGTGCGTTTTCTGCATGACTTCATCGCCAGCACGCGCGAAAGCGAACTGGAGCGGGTGGCGGTTGCCATAGACGTGCGTACGCCCGGCGACCTTGTCGAGCTGCCTGGCGTCATTACCAGCCTGCGGTCCATAGGGGTTGCCTTCAGGGTGATTTTCCTGGACGCCAACGACCATACGCTGCAGCAGCGCTACTCGGAATCCCGCCGCCGCCATCCACTGACCGACCGCCTGCAGCAAGGCGGCAAATCGCCTTCGCTGCAGGAGTGCATAGACACCGAGCGCGAACTGCTTGCGCCACTGCGAGAGCAAGAACACGTCATCGATACCTCGGATCTTACGCCCGGGCAGTTGCGCGCCTGGGTGCGCGATCTGGTTCAGGCAGACCGCGCGCCTGTCGTGCTCACGTTTGAATCCTTCGCCTACAAGCGTGGCGTACCGGGCGACGCCGACCTGGTTTTCGACGTGCGCTGCCTGCCCAACCCCCACTACGACCGTGAGCTACGCCCGCTCACGGGGCGCGATGCCCCGGTCGCCAAATGGCTGTCACAATTTGGCAGCGTGGAAACCATGATCGAGGATATCGCCGGATTTATCCGCCGCTGGTTGCCGCTGTACATGCAGGATACCCGCAACTATCTTACGGTCGCGATCGGCTGTACAGGGGGCAAGCACCGTTCGGTGTATGTCACTGAACAGCTTGCCCTGCGATTCGCCGACCACTCACCACTGCTGATCAGGCATCGCAATCAGCCGCCGCCAGACATTCCATGAACCGATTTAGCACTTATACGACCTTCGCCCTGATTCTGACGGCAAGCGTGCTGGCCGGCTGCGCCGGCACCGGCGACAAGCCTACCAGCCGCAGCACTCAAGGCGAGGGGTACTACAAGGATGACGGCCCCGGATCCAACATTCCCTCGGATATCGAGAACATACCAAACGCAGTGCCGCGCATCGAAACCCATACGCCGGCCAACTTCCGGCCCTACACTGCCTTCGGCAAGCAATATATCCCCGTCAAGGACAACGATGCCTTCCGCCAGGAGGGCACAGCCTCCTGGTATGGCCGGAAATTCCACGGCAAAAAGACGGCAAATGGCGAAATCTACGATATGTACGCCATGACGGCCGCCCATCCCACGCTCCCCCTGCCCAGCTACGCCCGCGTGACGCGCGCCAGCACCGGCAAATCCGTTATCGTGCGCGTCAATGACCGCGGCCCATTCCATAGTTCGCGCATTATCGACCTTTCTTATGTCGCGGCGTCCAAGCTCGGGCTGATCGGGCCGGGCAGCGGCAAGGTCATCGTCGAAGCCATTACCAACGATCAAATACGCGAAGGGCTGCCGGGGCCGGGCATCGACACCGACTTGCCCAGGCCCGAGCCTCATCTGATGGCGCGCGACACGCCGGACGTCGCGCCGGAACCCAAGCTGACCATGCATACCGTGTCGTCGGATGGATCCGCCACGACGCCACAGCCAGTTCCGGATGCCCTGGAGGCTCTCGCGCTGTCTTCCGCCACGAATGCGGGGCCGCCCCCAGCGCCTGGTGACAGCCCTGCACCCGCCGCCCAGACGCGGGCTCAGGGAGACACGCCCGGCCCCAGCGCGCCCTCAGCCCAGGCCCCATATCCTACCGGGGGGGCCGGCCAGGTATTCCTGCAGTTCGGCGCATTCAGCGCGTCCAGCACAGCCAATGCGCTCGCCCACAAGCTCAACGCGCAGATCATGGGGGTTGAAACGCGCGTAGCGCGGGTTCAGCCCTCCGGCGATCTGTATCGGGTTCGTATCGGGCCGTATGCGTCGCGTACCGAAGCCGTGAATGCCGCCCTGCGTATCGAGCAGGAAACCGGCATGAACTCCACCATGGCGCTGCGCTAGTCGCCTCGCCGGGCCAGCGCCATGGCATAAAGCGTATCGCGCGGCAGCCCGGTCACCCTGGCCGCGACGCGTGCCGCATCGCGTACCGACAAAGTTTCCAGCAAGGCATCGAGCATCGTGGCGGCAGCGGCGTCGACCTCTCCGTCCTCCTGCGATACCTGCTCGGCCTCGTGCACAATGAGCACAAACTCCCCCTGGCTTCGGTGCGCATCCTGGGCCAGCCAGCCGGCGGCGTCGGCCAACGCCAGCGTATGCACCTGCTCGTAGCGCTTGGTGAGCTCGCGCGCCAGCGTGAGCCGCCGCGCAGGCCCGCACACCGCAAGCAGGTCGCGCACGGTGGCCTCAAGCCGATGGGGTGATTCGAACATAATGATCGGTGCCGGCACTGCGCACCAGCCACGCAGCCATTTTTGCCGCGCCGTGGTCTTGGGAGGTGGAAATCCAGCAAATACAAAAGCCGGGTTTTCATCGGATGTTACGCCGCTGGCCATGAGCGCCGTGATGACGGCGCTGGCACCCGGCAAGGCCACAACGCCGTAGCCGGCCTCGCGCACGGCGCGCACGATGCGTCCGCCAGGGTCGCTGACCGCTGGCGCCCCGGCATCGGACACCAGCGCGACACGCTCGCCCGCCGACAGGCGCTCAACAATGGCCTGAGCGGCCTGGGCTTCGTTGTGCCGGTGAGCTGCGATCAGGGGCGTCTGCACGCCCCACGCATCCAGCAAAGCACGGCTGGATCGCGTGTCTTCGGCCGCAATGACATCGCAGCGCGACAGCGCCTGCCAAGCGCGCAGGCTAAGATCGCCCAGGTTGCCAATAGGCGTGGCCACCACATAGAGGGTGGCCACCGGCCAGTGCTGAGCGTCGACGCGCTCAGTGAGACGTTTCCATGTCTGGTCGACGCCTGAGGAAGCGGAAATTTCGTGCATACTGCGACTCAGAATACCTTGAATAAGCGATTGATGGCCGATGATACTCTGACCTACGAACTGGCCGGCGCCGCCCGACACCGCAAGGCGCGCCGCCCGCGACAGCGCGCGCGCGACACAAGGCGGGTTGCCGACGAACTGCTTGCGCGCTCACCTACCCAGCGCACAGGACACAAGGGCGAGCAGGCCGCCCGCGCCCATCTTGAAACGCAGGGGTTGACTATATTAGGCCACAACCTGCGCACCCGTACAGGAGAGTTAGACTTGGTGGCAGACGATGGCGGCACCCTGGTATTCATCGAGGTAAGGCTGAGGCAATCCAGCCAGTTTGGCGGCGCCGCCGCCAGCGTGACGCTCGAAAAACAGGCCAGGCTGGTTCGCGCCGCTCACGCCTGGCTGCCGACGCTGTGCAGGCGCTATTATGCGGGGCGCACACCGCCCTGCCGCTTTGATGTCGTGAGCCTGGAGCCAGGCGCCTTGCACTGGATACGCAACGCGTTTTCAACCTGACCCTCCCGCGTACGTACACGCGTTACGTCCCTTGACATCGTTTTTGTTTGAACATGAGATAATTGTGCTCATGGACATGACTTCCCACATGACAACGCATTTCGATGATGCGATTGATGCCCTGCGGGCCAGTGCGCAAGAGCTCGCCTCGCCGCTGGCAACGGCAGTCGACATGGTTTTCGGCACCCTGGCCAATAACGGAAAGGTGCTGGCCTGCGGCAATGGCGGCTCGGCAGCCGATGCGCAGCATTTCATTGCCGAACTGGTCGGCCGCTTCGAGCGCGACCGCCTGCCGCTGGCCGGCATCGCGCTCAACACAGACACCTCCATTCTTACAGCCGTCGGCAACGATTACGGCTTCGACTCGATCTTCGAACGGCAAGTCAATGCACTCGGGCAGCCCGGCGATGTGCTGGTGGCGATCTCCACCAGCGGGAACTCGCCCAATGTAATCCGGTCTATCGAGGCAGCCCACGATCGGGAGATGTCCATCATTGCCCTCACCGGCAAAGGCGGCGGCCAGATCACCACATTGCTCAACGAAACCGATGTGCACCTGTGCGTTCCTCACGACCGCACCATGCGCATCCAGGAAGTCCATATCGTTCTGCTTCATGCCCTTTGCGACGGCATCGATGCGCTACTGCTCGGAGACACTCTGTAATGCCTGCCACGTCCAAACGCTCCATCGCTCAACGCCTGCTGCTGGCGAGCCTTGCGCTTTCCTCGATTGCACCACTGTCCGGCTGCGGCCTGCTGGTGGTAGGGGGCACCGCCGCAACCACCGCTGTCGTTGCCACCGACCGGCGCACCGCAGGCGAACAGGTCGAGGACCAGTCCATTGAGCTCAAAGCCGCATCCGAAATGCGCAAGCTGTTCGAAGACCGCGCACGCGTTGCGGCCACCTCGTATGCCGGCGTGGTGCTGCTCACGGGCGACGTCCCCACCGAGCAGGACAAGCAAAAGGCCGAAAGCGTCGTTTCCAGGGTAGAAAAGGTCAACCGCGTGGTCAACCAGCTTCGCGTGGGCACCCTCACCGAGCTCAGCGTGCGCACCAACGACACCTGGCTCACGTCCAAGGTGCGCACCGCGCTCATCAACACCAAAGAAGTCCCCAGCCGCACCATCGTTGTGCAAACCGAAAGAAGCGTGGTCTATCTTCTCGGCAAGGTCACAGACGCCGAAGGCCAGCGCGCCGCCAAGGCCGCCGCCAGTGTCAGCGGCGTGAGCAAGGTAGTAAAATTGTTTGAAATCATTTCACCGGAAAGCCTGCGCGACCCAGGCGCGCCGGTTCCATCGAAGCCTGCCGAAACAACGGGCTCCGCCAATACCTTGTCCGACTCTACCGAGGAAGGCCCACAAGCCTTGCCTGTGCAATGAAAAAACTGCTTATCGGCCTTGTTGCCGTGCTGGCGCTGGCCGGCATCGGCATCTGGCAATTCGGCGGCACCAGCCAGGCGGCGCCCAATGTGGCGTTCACGACCATTTCCGGTCAAAAAACCAGCCTCGAGGACCTGCGCGGCAAGGTGGTGCTGGTCAAGTTCTGGGCCACCAGTTGCGTCACCTGTATTGCGCAAATGCCCGACATGATCGCCAACTACGACGCGTTGTCGTCCAAGGGCTATGAAACCATCGCGGTGGCCATGCAGTACGATCCACCTAATTATGTGCTCAACTACGCCGAAACCCGCAAGCTGCCATTCCCTGTCGTCATCGACGCGCAGGGAGAGCTGGCCAAGGCCTTCGGCGACGTCAAACTTACGCCCACCGCTTTCCTGATCGACAAGCAGGGCCACATTATCAAGCGCTATCTTGGCAATTACGACAAGACGGCATTCCTGACAACTGTGAACAAGGCCCTTGCCAGTTAAGCACATGACCACTTCCATCGACCCGGCCAGCCAACCCGCCACTGTCAAGGCGGAAGTACTCTCCGAGGCGCTGCCCTATATCCGCCGTTTTCACGGCAAGACCGTCGTCATCAAATATGGCGGCAACGCCATGACAGAAGAAGCGCTGCAGCGCAGTTTCGCGCATGATGTCGTGCTGCTCAAGCTGGTGGGGCTCAATCCCGTTGTCGTGCACGGCGGCGGCCCGCAGATCAACGCGGCGCTCAAGCGCATCGGCAAAGAAGGCACTTTCGTGCAGGGGATGCGCGTCACCGACGCCGAAACCATGGAAGTGGTCGAGTGGGTGCTGGGCGGCCAGGTGCAGCAGGATATCGTCATGATGATCAATGAGGCGGGCGGCAAGGCCGTGGGCCTCACAGGCAAGGATGGCTGCCTGATCCAGGCCAGGAAAAAAATGATGGCGGATGCCGACAACCCCGGCCAATGGCTGGATATCGGCTATGTGGGCGACATCACCCGCATCGAGCCCGCCGTCGTCAAGGCGCTGCAGGATGATCAGTTCATCCCTGTCATTTCCTCTATCGGCTATGGCGAGGACGGTACCGCATACAACATCAACGCCGACGTTGTCGCCGGCAAGATGGCAGAAGTGCTTGGCGCCGAAAAACTGGTCATGATGACCAACACCCCCGGCGTGCTGGACAGAAACGGCGAACTGCTGCGCAGTCTGTCTGCGCGCAATATCGACGAACTCTTTGCTGATGGCACGATATCAGGCGGCATGCTGCCCAAGATATCGTCTGCCCTGGATGCCGCCCGCAATGGCGTAACATCGGTGCATGTGGTCGATGGCCGGGTTCCCCACTGTCTGCTGCTCGAGATTCTGACCGACCGCGGCGTCGGCACCATGATCAGTTCTCACTAGGACGCATGTCCGCCCTGCGCCGTGCCCGTTCGCCCGCGCCGCCTGAAGCGGCGTCAGGCCCCCCGATCCGTGCGTTGCCCTCTTCCGGACGAGCCGCGCTGCGCAAAGCCGACAAACATCGTGTGCGCAAACTGGCGGGCGGCGCGCAATGCGCCCCCGTCTGGCTCTTTGATCTGGACAACACCCTGCATGACTGCTCGCGAGGCATTTTTGGCGCCATCGACACCGCCATGTCCCGAGCGGTAGCCGACACGCTCGGCCTGGAGAAGGCCGCCGCCGACGAAATACGACATCGCTACTGGAAACGTTACGGCGCCACCGTCATCGGCATGGTGCGCCATCATGGCGCACGCGCCGGGGATTTCCTGGAACGCAGTCACAATTTCGAGATCGCGCCGCTGGTACACAGCGAGCGCGGGCTGGCGCGCAAGCTGGCGTGCTTGCCCGGGCGCAAGATACTGCTGACCAATGCGCCTTTGCGCTACGCGCGCGAAGTCCTCAACACCCTGGGCATCCTGCATTGTTTCGACGGCCTCTGGGCCATTGACCACATGACACTGCAAGGCCGCATGCGGCCCAAGCCTTCCGCCGCGCTGATGCGGCAGGTGCTCGCGCGGCTGGGCGTGCCCGCCCGGCGTGTCATCCTGGTTGAGGATACCTTGCGCAATTTGCGCGGGGCGCGCCAGGTCGGCATGCGCACCGTACATGTGTTTCATCCTGGCACGCCTTTTTCCGCCCTGTACAGCGGCCGCGGTCTGTACGTAGACGCCCGGATCAATGCGATTGGCCATCTGTTGGTGGGCCGCTGCGGCCTGCGCATACCGCGCAGCCCGGATCACGAGTGAATCCCAGGCTCTGCCACTGCATCGACAGCGCGTCCAGACACAGCAGGCGGCCGGTGAGGGGCTCCCCCATGCCCGACAGCAGTTTGATTGCCTCAGCGGCTTGTGTGCTGCCTATGATGCCCACGAGCGGCCCAAGCACCCCTGTGGTTGCGCAATAGAGCTCGCGCGCACCTTCATGCTCGGGGAACAGACAGTGGTAGCACGGGGCATCAGGGCGGCGTAAATCGTAAACACTGACCTGCCCCGCGAAGCGGATGGCTGCGCCCGAGATCAACGGCTTGCCGGCCTTGACGCAAGCCCGGTTGACCTCGTGCCGGGTCGCAAAGTTATCGCAGCAATCCAGCACGAGATCAACCTGGGAAACCAGTTCGTCCAGCGCCAGGCCGTGCAATCGGGCCACCACCGCATCGATACGGATATCGGGGTTGATCTCCTGCAACATGCGCTTGCCCGATTCCGCCTTGGGCCAACCCACCCTGGGCGTGGTATGCAGTATCTGCCGTTGCAGATTGCTGAGTTCGACCTCGTCATCGTCGGCCAATATCAGATGGCCCACGCCCGCCGCCGCCAGATAGGTGGCTGCCGGCGAGCCCAGTCCGCCGGCGCCTACGATGAGCACGCTGGCCTGCTGGAGGCGCTCCTGACCTTCGATACCAAACTCATCGAGCAGAATGTGCCGCGCATAGCGCAATAACTGCTGATCATTCATTGCGTTACCGGCATAATTCCTTCGGGTGTAATGCGGAAATGCTCTACCGGCGCCCCGTTATTGGTTTTCTCTAGAGTTTTTTTTTCGGCCGCCGGCTTGTCGCTGCTGTGGTTGTTTCCGGATGAGGCAGGCTTGTCTTTGCGTTGCTCAGGGCCAGACGCGCCACGGCGGCCAGGCGTCGTGTCCGATGCCGTGCCGGCGTCTTGCTTGTCAGCGCCCTTGCGTGATTTTTCGGCCTGCGCCACCAGCTTGGGGTCATTCTGCTTGACCTGGCGCCCTTCCAGGAAATTGACCGCCTGAGAGAGCTGATAATCATCGTCGCCGCCAAACTCGAACATCTTGGGCGTGACATCGGACTCGGATTCTTCGATTTCGGGCACGACCGATTCGTCTTCGACGACATTGCCGTTGATCAAATGGCGTTGCAGATCGACTTCGCGTGGCAGGCGAAACAGATTGCCCTGCGCCGTGTCGTCGACCGTGATGTCGGGCTCCACGCCCGTGACCTGTATGGAACGGCCCGATGGCGTGTAGTAGCGCGCCGTCGTGAGCTTGATGCCGGTGTCTTCGCTAAGGGGAAGCACGCTTTGCACAGATCCCTTGCCAAAGGTGCGATTGCCCATGACCTTGGCGCGGCCATGATCCTGCAGTGCGCCCGCGACAATTTCGGAGGCCGATGCAGAGCCTACGTTGACCAGCACCACCATGGGAACGGTCTTGACCCAGTCGGCCACCTTGGCGCCGGACGCCGACTGCGCGGCCACATCGAAATAGCCGCGCATGTAATCTGCCGGCTTGGCATAGTAATTGCGATTGGATGAAGGGATGCGGCCCTTGGTGGACACGACCAGCACGTCTGGCTTGAGGAAGGCCGACGAGACGCCGATGGCGCTATCGAGCAACCCGCCCGGATCGTTGCGCAGGTCGAGCACCAGCGCCTTGGGCTTTTCTTTGGTGCTCAGCTCGCCCAATTGCCGGGTGAGGTCCTGCACGGTGCGTTCCTGGAACTGGGCAATGCGCACGTAGGCAATATCGTTGGGCAGCAATTTGCTGCGCACACTGCGCACCTTGATCAGATCGCGCACGATGTTCACGACCAGTGGCTTGTCGCGGCCCTTGCGCTGAATGGTGAGTTCGATGGTGGTCTTGGGCTCGCCGCGCATGAGCTTGATGGCGTCGCTGAGCGTCATGCCCTTGGTGGGCTTGCCATCAATGTGGGTGATGAGGTCGCCGGCCAGAATGCCCGCCCGCGCCGCTGGCGTATCTTCGATGGGCGCAATGACCTTGGGCATGCCGTCTTCGCTGCCGATCTCGATGCCCAGGCCGCCAAAACCGCCTTGGGTAATGGCTTCCATTTCCTTGAACGCATCGGCGTCCAGATACGCGGAATGCGGATCAAGGTCGCTGAACATGCCCTTGATGGCATCCTCGATGAGCTGCTTGTCGGTGACTGGCTCGACATAGCTGCTTTTGATGGCGCCGAATACATTGGCAAACTGCTGCAGGTCTTTGAGCGGCAATGGGTCGCCCCGCTGTGCAGCCGCTGTAATACCAAGGCTGACCAGCACACCGCCCAGCGCCCCCACTACCACCAAACCGAAGCTGCCTAACCTGCGAGTGCCCATGCATGTTCCCGATATGTTTTTCAAAATATTGTTCGCACCGTCAATCAATCGTGTCAAACAAATAGTACCGAAATTAACGCGACAGCCAAAGCAGCGGGTTTACGGGGGTTCCCTTATGCCGGATTTCAAAATAAAGACCCGGCTCAACCTGGCCCCCTGTTGCCCCCACCGCGGCGACCGTGTCGCCTGCCTTGACGATATCTCCTACCTGTTTTAACAGGCTCTGGTTGTAAGCATACACGGTAAGATACTGGTCGCCATGATCCACGATCATGATGTTGCCAAAACCCGCCAACCAATTGGCATATACGACACGGCCCGCCGCCACCACGCGCACCGGCGTGCCTTCTGACGCGCGCAGCACAATTCCACGCCACAGCCCGCCTTCCGGCCGTTGCGCACCAAATTTGCCCTGTATTTGACCCTTGACTGGGTAGGTCAGATGCTTGCCCAGGCCCTGGAAGCCGCCCGCCGGCACCGCCGGCTGCGCGCTTGGCGCCGCCTCGCCTGCCGGCGCAGTCCCGGGCGGTCGGATCCCCTCGACCGAGCCCCGGATCCGGGTAGCCTCCTCGCGCCGCTGGGCTTCGGCCTGCCGTGCCGCCTCGGCCTGTTGGGCCTGCTCGGCCTCCCGGGCCTGCTGGCGTGCCCGCTCCACCTGCTCACGAGCCCGCGCCGCTTCCTGAGCCTTTTGTTGCCGTTCGGCCTGCTCTTGAGCGCGTTGCGCGGCGAGTTCAGCTTCGCGGGCGCGTTCACGCTCGCGTTCCAGCGCCTGCCGACGCTCCAGCGCGGCTTTTCGGGCTTCTTCGGCCTTGCGGGCGGCCTCGGCGCGACGGCGGGCCTCTTCTGCCTTGCGGATTTCTTCCTGGCGCTTGATTTCGGCCTCAAGCCCCGTAATGAGCTCACCGAGCCGCTCATCGTTGCGCGACAGCGCTGCCGCCTGGCTCCGCTGCGTCTTGAGCGCCTGTTCGATACGGGCCAGTACGCGCTGACGTTCCGCCTTCTGCTTTTCGAGCGCCTGTTTTTCGCTCGTCGTTTGGTCTGCAACCTTTTCGAGCGCCTGCTTGCCAGCTTGCGCCTGATTCTGCAGCACGGCCAGCTCGTCGAGCGCCTGCCGCACGGCGCGTATCGCCTGGGCCTGCGACTGCGTGATGTAACCCAGATAGCTGAGATTGCGGCCTATCACCTGAGGATCATCGCCCGACAACAGCGCCGTCCAGGGCGACAGCCCGCCGGCGTACTGCGCGCGCAATTGGTCGCCCAGTTCGCCCTGACGTTCGGCCAGACGACCTTTTTGCGCGCTTATCTTGACGTTCAGGCCAGCGAGTTCGGCTTCAAGTTGCTTGCGGCGCGCATCCAGTTCGGCAAGCCGCCGATTGATATCGGAAATGGCGGACTCGGACGCCTTGAGTTCGTTCGCCGCATCACGGCGCGCGGACTCCTGGTTGTCGATTTCTTTTTGCAGCGCCGCGATGCGATCGCGCAGCTCGGCCTGCTGCTTGCGCGCGCTGGCCTGCTGCTGCGCAAGCGGAGCGTCCGCCCCCCATGCCAGCCCACCACTACAGAGGGCCAGAACCATGGAGGCTATCGCGCGCTGCGTCAACATCATTTAAGTACGGGCCTTGCCCTGGTTGGCCACGGCGGTCATGGCGGCCTCGATCTCGGCCGGATCGCCCAGATAGTAATGGCGTAGCGGTTTCAATTGGTCATCGAGCTCGTAGACCAGCGGCTGCCCCGTGGGGATATTCAACTGGGCGATATCGTCATCCGAAATATTGTCCAGATGCTTGACCAGCGCGCGCAAGCTGTTGCCATGGGCGGCGACCAGAACCCGGCGCCCAGACCGGATGGCGGGCGCAATGGAATCGTTCCAGAATGGCAGCACACGATCCACCGTGTCTTTCAGGCATTCGGTAGAGGGAAGCTGGTCGGCCGGAACCTTGCTGTAGCGCGGGTCAAAACGAGGGTGACGGGGATCATCCTGGCTCATGGGTTCGGGGGCGATGGCATAGGCGCGGCGCCACACCAGCACCTGCTCTTCACCGAACTTGGCGGCGGTTTCCGCTTTGTTCAAGCCTTGCAAGGCGCCATAATGACGCTCGTTCAGGCGCCAGCTCAGACCCACGGGCGTATGCATGGCATCCATGGCATCCAGGGCGATCCAGAGCGTGCGAATCGCGCGCTTGAGCACAGAAGAGAATGCCAGATCAAACTGAAAGCCGTTGTCCCGGAGCAGCTCGCCAGCCTGCCAGGCCTGTTTCCGTCCGGTGTCGGTAAGATCGACATCCTTCCAGCCGGTAAAACGGTTTTCGAGATTCCACTGGCTTTCGCCGTGGCGCATCAGGACGAGTTTATACATGATTGCTAACGCCTAAAAGTTGAAAATCGCGGACCATTTTATAATCCCCGGATTCTGCCCTGTATTCAGGGCCATGAACAGGCCGCCCGCCGGCCATAACAGGACACATCGTGGACTTTTTTCTTGACCAGACCAACCTCATCATTTTATTCACGGCCGTTGCTTCCGGCATCATGCTGCTCCTGCCCACTATTCTCAAGGGCGGCGCCAAAACCGTAAGCGTCAGCGAGGCCGTCCTGCTGGCCAACCAAAAACAAGGGGTCTTTGTCGACGTGCGCGGCCCGGAAGCGTTCAAGGCGGGCACGGTTCCCCAGGCACGCAGCCTGCCAGCCGCCGATATTCAAGCTAAACTGGGTTCTTTGCCCAAGGACAAGCCCATTATCGTTGTTTGCGATCAAGGCCGCGAATCCACACGTATTGTCGGATCACTGCGCAAACAGGGTTATGACCAGGCGGTGGGCCTCGAAGGAGGCCTGCGCAGCTGGCTGCAGGCAGGCATGCCGCTGTCCCGCAAACACTGAATTGTTTTATCAAGGACCATATCATGGCCAAGGTCACCATGTACTCCACGGGCGTCTGCCCCTTCTGCGTACGCGCTGAAATGCTGCTCAAGCAGCGCGGTGTCGCCGACATCGACAAAATCCGCATTGATCTCGATCCCGCCCAACGCGCCATCATGATGGAACGCACAGGGCGGCGCACCGTACCGCAGATCTATATTGGCGACACCCACGTGGGCGGTTACGATGAACTGGCTGCGCTGGACCGCGCAGACGGCCTCATGCCCCTGCTGCAGGCCGAATAACAATACTGAACTTCCCACACTGAACCTTACCTAACGGAACCGACATGGCCGACGAACAAAAGACCAACGCCCAGGAACAACAGCAAAACGCGCCAAGCTTCAGCCTGCAGCGCACCTACATCAAGGACCTGTCCCTGGAAATGCCGAACGCGCCACAGATCTTCCTCGAACAGGAAGGCCCCACGGTCGAGGTTTCCATCAATGTCGGCGGCCAGCGCCTGGCCGAAACCGTCTACGAAGCCACCGTGACAGCCACTGTCACCACGCGTATCCAGGATAAAGTCCTGTATCTGGTCGAAGCAACGCAGGCAGGCATTTTCGAAGCCGCCAACATCCCTGCTGAACAGCTCGATCCACTGCTCGGCATTGTGTGCCCGACCATGCTCTACCCCTATCTGCGAGCCAACGTCGCTGATGCCATCAACCGCACGTCGCTGCCCGCATTGCACCTGACCGAAGTCAACTTCCAGGGGCTGTACGAGCAGCGGCTGGCACAGGCCGCCGAGGAGCAAAAAGACGAGAAGGAATCGGGTCTGTACGTGCCTCCTGGCACAACCCGCCAGTAATTGCGATGAACGCAGTGGCGCCGCGTGTCGCCGTTCTAGGCGCAGGGAGCTGGGGCACGGCCCTGGCCGCGCTGGCAACCGCCAGGGCGAGCACACTGCTCTGGGCCCGCAACGCCGACATCGTGCGCGCCATTAATGCGCATCATGTCAACCAGCGGTATCTGCCGGATGTCGCGCTGCCCGATGCGCTGCGGGCGACGGCAAACCTGGATGAAGCCATCAGCCATGTCGCGCCATCCGGGCTGCCGAACGAATCGCGCGCGCCAATCGTCCCTGCCAATACGGCCGGGCCCCAGGCCGCCAACACACAGGTCGCCGGGAACAACCTCATTATTCTTGGCGTTCCGGTTGCGGGCCTCGCCGAGATCTGCAGGCAGCTTGCGGAACGGCTGGTCAACCGGCCACATCAGGGCTTGAGCGTGGTCTGGACCTGCAAGGGTTTTCATCACGAAACAGGCCAACTTCCCCACCAGATCGCCGCGTCCGCGTTTGCCGCGTTGCCCGGCGTGGGGCTGGGTGTGTTGTCCGGCCCTTCGTTCGCCCGCGAAGTCGCGCAAGGGCTGCCTGTCGCACTGACTATCGCCACCACCAGCTCCCCTACGGCGCAGCGCGTGGTCGACATCATGCACGGCCGCCTCGCCCGGATATACACCAGCACGGATATTGTCGGCGTTGAAGTCGGCGGCGCGCTCAAGAACATCATGGCCATAGCCTGTGGCATCGGCGATGGCCTTGGACTGGGCACCAATGCGCGCGCCGCGCTGATCACACGCGGGCTGGCCGAAATGCAGCGGCTGGGCCTGGCGCTGGGCGGTCAGGCAGAAACCTTTGCCGGCCTGACAGGCCTGGGCGATCTCGTGCTCACGGCCACGGGGCCGCTTTCTCGCAACCGGCAGGTGGGCGTCGCCATCGGCGAAGGCAAAACCCTGGAGCAGGCGCTGGCTGGCGGCATCACCGCCGAAGGCGCGCGCTGCGCCAGAGCGGCGCTGGCCCTCGGCCAACACATGGGGGTAGAACTGCCCATTACCCAGGCGGTATGCCAGGTGCTGTTCGAAGGGCTGTCGCCCCGCAAGGCGGTGTCGTCGCTGCTGGCCCGGGAAGCCCGGCCCGAAGCGCCGACCTGACGCGCCGCCGCGCCGGCCGGCATGGTTTTCATGCACGCTTGGGCGCCCGCCCTTTCAGCATCCCATGCCTTTCCCCGCTCAGCGGAACAAGAATGCGATTGAACAAGGAATACTCATGACAATGAATGTTTTTGCAGGCCGCCGATTGAGCCGGACGCTCGCTTTGCTGATGGGTGCTGGCGCACTCGCCCTGTCGATGTCGGCACAGGCCGCATGGCCAGAGAAGCCAATACAGATGATTGTGCCCTTTCCACCCGGATCGTCGCCGGATACGCTGGCGCGCGCCATTGCAGAGCCACTGTCGGCAGATCTGGGCCAGCCTGTCGTCGTGGAAAACAAATCTGGCGCGGGCGGCAATATCGGCACGCGGTACGCCAGTCGCGCCAAGCCTGATGGCTACACCTTGCTGCTGACCATCAACGGCCCCATGGTGACGGCGCCGGCACTCTACAAGAAAACACTGGGCTACGATCCGCTCAAGGATCTCGCGCCCATCAGCCTGGTAGGCACCAGCCCCAACGTGCTTGTGGTGCCGGAGAAGTCTCGAGTCAAGTCCGTCAAAGACTTTGTCGACGCGGCCAAATCCAGCCCCGGCGCGCTGAACTACGGCACGGTCGGCCCGGGCAGTTCGTCGCACCTGGGCATGGCCATGCTGGAGCACCAGGCGGATATCAAGCTGGAACAGATTCCCTACCCCGGCTTCCCGCAGGTCATCATGGCCATCATCAACAACGATGTACAGGCCGGCTTCATGGTGCCTGGCATCGCCATGCCCCAGGTGGCTGCCGGCAAAGCGCGCGCATTGGCCATTACCAGCCTCGAGCCCAGCGATGTGCTGCCCGGCATCCCGACGATGGCTTCGCAGGGCTATCCTGGCTTCGAATCCATTTCCTGGGATGCGCTGTTTGTGCCGGCCGGCACACCGGAGGATATCGTCGCGCGGCTGAACGCCACCGTCGGAAAAATCCTGCAACGCGACGACATACGCAAGCAAATGGCTGCGCTGTACTTTACGCCCGCGCCTTCCTCCCCTCAAGCCTTGACCGACCTCATCATCAACGAAACGGCGCGTTGGGAAGAATTGATCGATCGTCTTGGACTCTCTCTGGACTGATGGCTGGTACACCTATGCACAAGGCTGAGCACTCGACAGGCAGAGAAGGCCTGCAGGCCCTGGAGCAGCGCCTCGCTCAGGATCTGGCGTGGCTGGCGCTGCCTGCGCAGCCCTGGGTGCCCGCTGCGGACATTCATGGCCAACCTTTGCTGGATGTCGCCATCATAGGTGGCGGCATGGCCGGCATGGCGGCCGCCACCGCCCTCAAGCACCTGGGTATTTGCGCACCGATTTTCGACGCAGCGCCTGCGGGCTTCGAAGGCCCCTGGGCCACGACTGCGCGCATGGAAACCCTGCGCTCCCCCAAGCATCTCACGGGCCCGGCGCTGGGCCTGCCGGCGCTGACTTTTCGCGCCTGGTTCGAAGCTCAGTTCGGCCAGCAGGCCTGGGATGCGCTGGACAAGATTCCACGCCTGCAGTGGATGGACTATCTGCGCTGGTACCGCCGAGTCATGAAGGTGGATCTGCGCAACCAGCACGACGTATGCAATATCGTTCCGCATCCCGATTATGTACAGCTAGACATCCAGACACCCGACGGCGCCCGAACGGCCTACGCGCGCCGGG
This sequence comes from Allopusillimonas ginsengisoli, assembly GCF_004153455.1. Taxonomy (GTDB): domain Bacteria; phylum Pseudomonadota; class Gammaproteobacteria; order Burkholderiales; family Burkholderiaceae_B; genus Allopusillimonas; species Allopusillimonas ginsengisoli. Next base: position 217,118 of record NZ_SDQE01000004.1, read on the forward strand.
TCGTCTTGGCTACAGGCCGGGACGGCCTGGGCGGCGCCACCGTTCCCGACTTTATCCAGGGCGTCAGCCGCAAGCACTGGGCGCACTCGTCGGACGACACGGACTATGCCTCGCTGCGTGGGCTGCGTGTTGGTGTTGTCGGGGCTGGCGCATCGGCCATGGACAGCGCTGCCACCGCGCTGGAAAACGGCGCTGCCAGCGTAGACTTGCTTATCCGGCGCCCCGAGATGCCCAGCATCAACAAAAACAAGGGCGCCGGCCATCCCGGCTATGTGCACGGTTTCGCCGGCTTGCCTGACGAATGGAAATGGCGCATACGGCACTATATCAACGTCCAGCAGGTTCCCCCGCCGCGCGGCAGTGTGCTGCGCGTCTCCCGGCACCCTCAGGCCCGCTTTCATCTGGGCTCGCCTGTGCTGTCGGTGACCGAAGCCGGAAACACGCTGCAGGTCGCCACGCCTCGCAAAACCTTTGAGCTGGATTTTCTGGTACTGTCCACGGGCTTCTGTATCGATTGGAACAGCAGGCCGGAATATGCCATGATCGCGCCGCATCTACGGGTATGGTCCGATCGTTTCCAGCCCGAAGAAGGCGGGGACGATCGCGAATTGCGAGATTCGCCCGACCTCGGCCCGGCCTTCGAGTTTCAGGAAAAATCCCCGGGCGCACTGCCCGGGCTGTCCCGGGTGCATTGTTTCTGCTACCCCGCCACATTGACGCATGGCCAGGTCTCAGGCGATATTCCCGCCATCAGCGACGGTGCCGGCCGCCTCTCGCGAGGCATCGCCAGCCTGCTGCTGACTGAAACCGTCGCAACTCAGTTCGCGGATCTGCAGGCTTATGCCGAACCCGAAGTGTTTGGCGATGAATGGACACCCGCCGATTAAGGCAGCGCTACCCCCTTGCCGGACATGGCTGGCACATCCGCGCGCCAGCCGACCCACCTCACGCACAGCGCTGGATCAACATGGAGCCCAAAGATGGAACACCCCGCAGTATCACCCGCCACCGCCCATACGCCGGCCGATGACGTCATAGACATGGTCGTGGGGCTCACCCCCGACGATGCGCTCTATGCCACGCGCCACGCCCGTCAGAAAGTCGTCGACGCGACGCAGGCCAGTCATGCGCTGTTCTTTGCACCCGAGGGCCACCAACTGCCGCTGGGTGAGCGCCTGCTGATCGCTTTGCATGCCTGTCGCCTGTCGCACGCCGCAACGCTCACACAGCACTATCGCGCGGCGCTGCAAGCCAGCAGCGTCGATACCGCCGCCCTGGCAGCCGTTGAAGCCGGCGACATCGCAACCCTGCCGGACTCGCCCCTGAAAGCCATGCTGGTCTTCACTGAGACCCTGATCACCCGCCCCATTGAGGGTGACAAGGCTGCGCTGCAAGCCTTGCATACCGCGGGCCTGTCCACCCCCGATATCGTCACCCTGGCCCAACTGGTGGCCTATCTCTCGTACCAGATCAGAGTGGTCGCGGGCCTGTCGGCCATGAAAGCATCGGAGGCAGCATGAGCACAGTCATCAAAAACAACGGCTTTACCAACGAAACACTGGACTGGAAGGCGTGGCTGGACGTTGTGGATCCTGACACCGCCACGCCCGAACAGCAGGAAGTGCTGGGCATGAGCCATCCCAAGGCCAGGGTTCAGGACTACTATCTTTTTCTGGTGCATCAGCCCGCCATCCTGCGCCAGCGCTCCGAAGCCTTCAACGCCATCATGTATGCGCCGGGGGGTCTGGCCCGCGCGGACCGCGAGCTCAGTTCTCTGGTGGTGTCACGCATCAACGGCTGCGTGTATTGCGCCTCGGTGCACGCACAGCGTTTCGAACAGCTGGCCAAGCGCCATGACACCGTGGTGCAGGTGTTCGATGACCCGCACACGGCCGGCACCAACGCGCGCGAACAGGCGATCGTGAAGTTCTCGATACGCCTGACCGAAGCCCCGCAGGATATCGGCCCGGCAGATATACAGGCGTTGAAGGATGTTGGCCTGCCGGACAATGAAATTCTCGACTTGCTGCACGCGGGTTCCATTTTTGCCTGGGCAAACCGACTGATGCTGAACCTGGGTGAGCCCGAGCTTGCAAAACAAGAAGGCTGAGTCGGGCCGCGTGACGATGCGGCAAACGCAGGCAAGCCTGGTGAATATCCAGGCTCGCGCGCTGCGTGTCTGCGGTTGGCTTATTGGGGAGTGAGCCCTGCCGCCTCGACAACCTGCGCCCATTTGACGCGGTTTTCGTGGACCAGTTGAGTGAATTCCTCTGGTGAACTGACGTGTATGGTGTTGCCCGTAGCGCTCAGGCGTTTGATGACCTCGGGGTTCTCCACGGCACGGGACGCTGCGGCGTTGATTTTTTCGACCAGCGCCGGATCCATGCCTTTGGGCCCGAACAAACCGAACCAGATGTAGCTGTCGAAGCCAGGAATGGCCTTTTCGGCGATAGTGGGCACCTCTTTGATGACATCGATACGCTTGGCTGTGGACACGCCCAGCAACCGTACCTTGCCGGCCTTGTATTGCCCCAACACTGTTTGCACCTGATTGAAAATGCAGCAGGTTTCCCCCTTGACCACGGACTGCAAGGCCTCGGGCCCGCCCTTGTAGGGCACATGCACCATCTTGAGCTTGGCCTTGGCGTTGAACTCTTCAAAAGCCAATTGTGTGCCCGTACCAATGCCGGTAGAGGCAAAATAGTATTTGTTGGGGTTGGCCTGGACCTCGGCAATGAACTCTTCGACCGTGTTGACGTCGATGACGTCGGGGTTGATGGTGAGCACATTCGAGACATCGACCAAAGGCGCGATCGGGGTGAAGTCCTTTTCGACGTCGAAAGGCAGCTCTTTGTAAATGGCGGGATTGATGCCGTGGGTTGCAGCCGTGCCCAACAAAATGGTGTAGCCATCAGGCTGGGCGCGCGACACCGCGGCGGAAGCAAGGTTGCCGCCCGCCCCCGCGCGATAGTCGATGACCACGGTAGCGCCCAGCGCCTGCTGCAATGGTTCCTGGATGCTTCGTGCGATGACGTCGACGCCTGAGCCTGCCGAAAACCCCATCAGCATGGTGATGGGACGATCCGGCCATTCGGCGGCCAGACTGCCGGCACAGGCCGTTAGCAGGGCCAGCCCGGCGGCCAGGGATTGCGTAGCGCGAAACACAGAACGATGAGATAAGGAGGAGAGAGCCATGCTGAACACCTGATTCGGATCAAGAAGAGGAGGATCTACCTTAGCAGGAACCGCAGAAAATGACGATAAGCCGGAACAGCATTATTTATATAAAAAACATATATGTAAATTATTTTTATGTTCCGTATCTATCTATAAGAAAACGATCAGACTGCGCCAGCGTAACCCGCCTGGCGCCAGGCTTCGAATACGGTCACCGCGACTGCATTGGACAGATTGAGGCTACGCTGCTCGGGCATCATGGGCAGCCGCAACCGCTGCGATGGCCCGAACAAGGCCATCTGCGCTGCGGACAGGCCCGCGGTTTCCCGACCAAACACAAATATGTCCCCGGGCCGCAAAGGGGTTGCGCCCAGTTGTTGATGCCCCTTGGTGGTCAGTGCAAAGCGGCGCGCTGGATCGCCGCCGATCGCCTCCAGGGCGATCTCCAGGCTGTCGTGTACGCGCATGCGCGCCCATTCGTGGTAATCGAGCCCGGCACGCTTGAGCTTCTTGTCGTCAAGTACAAAACCGAGCGGGCGGACAAGGTGCAAATACGCACCCGTGTTGGCGGCCAGTCGTATGACATTGCCAGTATTGGGCGGGATTTCAGGCTCTACCAGAATGATGTGAAACATAGGAATCCATAGGTTAGTTCAGCCGTGTGGCGTGCGCGCCAGCACCAGCCCGCACACCGACGCAGCGCCGGCGCCCTTGAGTACCGTCGCGATGCTGTGCAGCGTGCTGCCTGTCGTCAGCACATCATCGACCACACCAATGTGCAGGCCATCAACATGCCGGGCACAATCGTACAGCGAATGCGCATTGCGCATGCGCTCAGCGCGCGGCAGCCCCGCCTGCCGTCTGCCCTCATGTACGCGGCGCAACAGCGCTGGCTGGCAGGGCAGGTTCAGTTGCCGCGCCAAATGGCGCGCAATTTCAGCTGCCGGATTGAAGCCGCGCTGCAGAATCCCCGCACGGCGCGCAGGCACGGGCGCCAGCATTGTATTGTCCGGCAGCTTTGCCTGGCGGGCGGCGCGCGCCAACAGACGCGCCAGCATGGGCGCAAGCACAAAGCGGTACCCGGATTTCAGCCGATGCACCAGAAAATCACCTGGTTCTGTGTAGTCGAAGGCGATGACGACCCGGTCAAACGCGGGGGCTCGCGCACGGCAGTCCGCGCAGCGACCGTCTTGCGCAAGCGCAAGCTGGCACACCGGACAGCGCGGCCCGCTGGCACGTAGTGTGCGCATGACGCTCTGATCGCACGCCATGCACAAATCGCCGCCACGTGATGCGCACTCACACAGCGGGCAGGCGGTGGGCACCAATTCGCGCAGTCGTGACAGATAAGCCATAATGGTATTTTTTCCGATTGGACAAGACAGTTTTACGGGCTCTGGTCATCTCAGCACGATTGCCCGCCAGCCGCCAGTCCTCGCGTCCTCTTATGTCACAGCCGCCTTCCCTGCGCATTGCCACCGGACATGTCAGCCAGCAGTTCGCTCGCCGCAGCCCGCTCGATGCCGCCCAGTTTTTCTACGGAGAAATTGCCCAGCGCATGCTCCAGCGCCTGAGTGTCATCCGCATGACACCCGGCACCGTCCTGGACGCTGGCTGTGGCGCAGGCCATGCGCTGGAGCCTTTGCGCGCGCGCTATCCCGCCATCGACTACACCGGCCAGGACAGCTGCGCCGCCTTGCTCGACGTCGCGCGCGACCGCTATCTGACCAAACCTGGCCTGTGGCAACGGTTGCGCAACAAGCCAATGCGGCCTGTCCAGTTTTCCCTGGCCGATCTGGCTGAATCGAGCCTGCCACCCGAAAGCATCGAGCTGGTCTGGTCCAATATGGCGTTGCACTGGCATCCCGAACCACATCATGCCCTGGCCGAATGGCGCCGCATTCTCAAGCCAGGCGCGTTGGCCATGTTTTCCTGCCTGGGTCCCGGTTCGCTCAAGGAAGTGCGCCAGGCCATTACCGATGCAGGCCTGAACACCGCAACCCCGGCGTTCGTGGATATGCATGATTTCGGTGACCTGCTGCTCGTCCACGGATTCGCGGACCCCGTCATGGATCAGGAGCTCATCACGCTGACCTACCGCACGCCCGAGAAGCTGCTCGAAGACTTGCGCGCGCTGGGCGGCAATCCCAGCCTGGATCGCAAACCCGGTCTGTCGGGCCGCGCATGGCGCCAGCGCTTGCTCGACGCGCTGTCGGCACAACGCCATATCGACGGCACGATACATCTGACCATGGAAGTTGCTTATGGGCATGCGTGGCGCACCGCCTCTCGGCGCTTGCCTTCGGGCGAAACGCGCATTTCGGTGGGCGCCATAGGGCGAAGCGGCGCATCAGGGCCGCGCGTCGTACCCCGCAACAAGCCTGGCGAGGATTAGCGCTGCGGCATTGACGATTGACGCTGGCTGCGAACATGCACCATCAGAAGCATGGCATGCGTGTTGCGCGCATGCCGGTGAAGCAGTGCAAGCCGAAAAGGGCCGCTATGAATTACTGGAGGACTGCTTGCGGCGCGAGGAATCTATCCCTAGCTGCTTGAGCTTGCGATACAGGTGCGTGCGCTCGAGCCCGGTTTTTTCGGACACCCGCGTCATGCTGTGGTTTTCGCGGCCCAGATGATATTCGAAGTAGATACGCTCGAATTCATCACGCGCGTCGCGCAGCGGCTGATCGAGCGAGATACTGCCCAACAGCGAATTGTTGGCGGGCTGCATGGCTTCGGCAGCAACATCCTCCATGGCCGATGTCGTGAGCGGCTGCGCGCGTACCGCCTGCGATTGCCCGGATATCAACGAATCGGCTTGCTCCATACGCGCAGCAGCCACGGCGGCAGGCGTGACGACTGGCCTGGCCAGGCCCGCCGCGATTGTCTTGAGCAGCTTCTGCAGGGTAATGGGCTTTTCGAGAAAATCCACCGCACCGATGCGTGTGGCTTCAACCGCGGTATCCACCGTGGCATGCCCGCTCATCATGATGACAGGCATATCGAGCAGGCCTTGCGAGCTCCATTCCTTGAGCAGGCTTACGCCATCGGTGTCCGGCATCCAGATATCGAGCAGGACGAGATCGGGGCGCGCGCGCAGGCGCGCGGCCCTTGCCTGCGCGGCATTCTCGGCGAGTTCGACCGTGTGGCCTTCGTCGTAAAGAATCTCGGACAAAAGTTCACGAATACCTATTTCGTCGTCAACAACCAGAATTCTGGCCATATGGCATCACCTATTTATTTTCTGAATTATCGTATCGTTGCACGCTGCCGTCCAGCGCAGGCCGCGTATCGGCCAGCCGAGTCAGGAGAATGGATATACGTGCCCCACCCTCACGGCGATTGGATACATCGATCCTGCCGCCGTGTTCTTCCACGATTTTTTTAACTATAGCAAGTCCTAGCCCTGTACCGCCCGTCTTTGTCGTGACATACGGCTCAAACACCCGGGTAATCACTTGCGGCGCAAAGCCCGGGCCATTGTCGGACACGGTCAAACGCACGGCAGGCTGGTCGGCCCGGCCTTCGCTGGGCGTATGTGTCAAGCGGGTCTGAACAAAAATCCTGGCCTCTGACATCGGCTGCTCTTGTGTCGCGGCGTCACGCGCATTGGCCAACAGATTGTGGATGATCTGGCGCAGTTGGGTGGGATCGCCCTCTATCTGCGGCAGGTCGGCATCGAAGCTAACCTCCATGCCTGGCGCGGGCACATGCACCCGCCCACCCTCGCCTGACGGATCCCATCCATACAGCGACAGCACATCACCCACCAGGGCGTTGATATCGATAGGCTGCATCTGGGCCGGCGGCGTACGCGCATATTCGCGGAAGTCATCCACCATTTTCTTGAGCGAGGACACCTGATTGACGATGGTATTTGTCGAGCGCGTGACCATGGCCGCATCGTCTTCGCTGAGCCGTCCGTCCAGCTTCATGGCCAGGCGCTCGGCGGACAGCTGTATGGGTGTCAGCGGATTCTTGATCTCGTGCGCCAGCCGTCGCGCGACTTCGCCCCACGCGACAGTACGATTGGCGGAGATCACTTCGCTGATATCGTCGAACACGACCAGATAACCATTGCCGCGCCCATCAACGCTCAAATGCGTGCCGCGTGCAAGCAGGGTAACGACGTGTTTTTTTGTTTCGTTGTCCGTTGCCGCCTCCAGCGCCAGCTCGAATTGCTGCTGCCAGTACAGGCGCTCGGAGCCCACTGCGGCATGCGCGGCAAACGCCTGGCGTATCAAATGCGCAAGTTCGAAGGCGCCGTCTACGGTTTCGAGCGGGCTGCCCTTGATCGACCGCAAGTCGACGCGCAGGATGTCCTGCGCCCCATGGTTGAACATCGTAACCCGAAAGCCTTCGTCAAAAACCAGCACGCCCGAGGACATATGGCTGAGCACAGACTCCAGATATACGTTGGAACGCTCGAGCTGCTGACGATTGTTCTCGACCATGTGGCGTGCTTCGTCCAGTTGACGCGTCATGGCATTGAATGAACGCGTAAGCTGGCCAACCTCGTCTTTTTCGGGCGGCTCCGGCAGCGGCCGGTAATCGCCCACCCCTACCGCCTGTGTTCCTGCCGCAAGCGTCAACAGCGGCCGCACCAGGCGGCGCGACACCGCCAGCGCGACAACCATGGCGGCAAACACCGCCAGAATCAAGGCCAGCGTCAGCGTAATGCCGTAGAGCTTGCGCAGGCCCAGTCGCGACAAGGCCAGCTCCTGGTAGTCGCGAAAGCCCTGCTGCACTTGATTGGCATTGCGGGCGATCTGTTCAGGCACAGCCTCGATCACCTGCAGCCAGCGGCTGTCGGACGACACGCCGAACGACGACGCCAGTCTGTCCGGCGTGGCGACCGGCACCACCACGCGCAGATGCAGTCCGGTTCCGGCGATGCCCCTGGTGTCGGGCTGCTCTGCCAGATCATCTGCCTCGGCCGCCGAGTAAGAGCGCGACACGCGCAGCTGGTTCATGACGCTGACAGGCGGCAGGTCAGGCAGCAACTGGCCATAGGCCGATGATGAAAACGCGACCAGGCGCCCATTGCCGGTAAACACCATGGCTTCGGATACATCGCTGGTTTCGCGCAGGCGGGTGATGGCCAGCGCCATATCGGAATCGCTTGAGTTCCCCAGGCGCGCCGCCATGTCCTTGGCGCGGCCGTTGAGGGATTCGAGCTGGGAGTCCAGCGCAGCGCGGCCCAGATTGAGCCCAGCCTCGAGCGCGCTGTCTACCCGGACGTTGAACCAGGACTCGATGGACCGCGACATGAACTGCACGGACAGCACATAGATGAGCGCGCCAGGCACTACACCGATGAGCGCAAAATACAGGGCAAAGCGGGCAGTGATGCGCGCGCCGAACTGGCGCCTGCGCACTTGATTGGCCAGCCTGACGGCAAGCACCACCACCCACGACACCAGTGCCACGGCAAGCACGCCATTGAGCACCAGCAATGTGTCGTACTGCTGGGCATAGCGTGATGCGTTGGCCGTGGACCAGCCCAGCAACACGAGCAGGGCCAGCGCGCTACAGGCCGCGACAACAAGCGCCACCCGCAAGCTCCAGCGAACTAGTGCCGGGGCGCGTCGACGGAGATCGAAAAGGTGAAGTTTTTCCATGGGGTCGCAAGAGACCAGGCACTGCTGTTATAGGCGTCGACCCGAAACGGCCGGGCCAGCATAGAAGTATCGAGCCGCAACCGCAGGCGGCCCACGTATTGTTGATCCAGATCGAGCTGATCGATGTCGGCAACCGCCCAGCCCCGAATATTGCGCACCAGGGAGAGCGCGTCTTCGAGGGATGATTCCGGCATGGAGAGGTCGCCCGTGCCAGCGCGCCACTGGCGCGTCAGGGCGTTGTAGACAATGCGCCAGGTAAGCTCTTCGTCCACGACTTTCTTGTCAAACCACCACCAGCGCTTGGAGACAATTTCGAGATCAGCAGTGAAATAGATAGGCACGCCTTTCTGGGCCACATTACGCAGATCGCCGGTGACGTTCAGATCGATATCCGCGTCGATGTACAGCTTGCCATCGCGCACGACCGGCTCGACCCGCGTCACTTGCTCGCCCGCCACGGGCGCATCCGTGTCCGCGTGGGCCACCAGAAAGACAGACAGCAGCACAGGGAGCAAAAATCGCAGCATCAACCCACCGACAGACAAACAGCCAAAGCGCTATTTTTGACGACTCACGCTTTCTTGGCAAACAAGGCATAGAAAAAACCATCCTGCGTTACCTTCTCTCCGTCCGGCAAAGGCAGCATCTGGCCGGGTGCGTCAAGCCGGCTGGCGTCGGCATGGCGCTTTGCGAACTGTACAGCCTGCAGCTCGCCTTCTTGCGGAAAAATGGAACAGGTTGCGTACAGCAGATGGCCTCCAGGCCTGACAGTCTGCCACAGCGCATCGACAATGCGGCCTTGCAGGGCCGCGGTGCGCGGGATATCCCGTTCCCGCCGCAACCAGCGGATATCCGGATGACGGCGCAGCACACCCGACGCCGTGCAGGGTACATCGGCCAGCACCGCGTCATAAGCTTGGCCATCCCACCACGCCGACAGATCAGCGGCATCGGCGCACACCATCTGAACCGACGGCCCATCCAGCCCAAGCCGCTGCAGGTTCTGCCGCACGCGCTCCAGCCGCTGCGCGTCCGCGTCCAGGGCCGTCAACTCAACGTCGACACGCTCCAGTATATGGGCAGTTTTGCCGCCAGGCGCAGCGCAGGCGTCCAATACGCGCATGCCCGGCTGCAACGGCAGCAGCCGCGCCGCCTTCTGGGCAGCCAGATCCTGCACCGACCACCAACCCTGCTCGAAACCCGGAATCGCCTGCACCGGCCGCGGCGCGACCAGGGCCAGCGCATCGGGACCGGCCTGAAAGGCGTCTATTCCGGCCTCTTCGAGCGCCCGGAGCATCTCCGCAACGCTGCTGCGCCGGACATTCACACGCAGAATCATAGGCCCGGGAAGGTTGGCGGCCTCGAGCAACTGCTCCCATTGCGCTGGGTAGGCGCGGCGCAGCTTCTCGATCCACCATTCGGGATGGTTGTAGAAAGCTTCCGGGTTTTGCCGCGCCTGCGTTAAAATGCTTGGTCTTTCGCGCAGAAAGGTTCTTAACGTACCGTTCAGCAGCGCTTTGAATGGCCGCAGGCTGCGCTGGCTGTCCATCGCCTTGACGGCCTGGTCCACCACAGTATGGGGGGCATACACAGGCTGGTAGCGGCGCGGGTCGCCGGGGCGGGAAGCATCATCCCTGTGCTGGCTGGTGCGATCGGGCCGCCTGCCACGCGGCGCATCGCCCGGCAAAGCGCCCTCGGGGCCCTGTCCGTCGGCCGCAGCGTATTCCGCCGCGGTGTCCAACAGGGCCAGGGCCACCAGAAGCATGGCGTCAACCAAGGCATCGGGCGGCTGTCGCCGCACCAGTATTTGTTTGATTTCACGCGCCAGCCCGAGCTGGCGCATGGTATGAAAAGCCACCGCCTGCGCGGGCGCTCGTAATGCAGAAGGCGTGGTTGCCAGGCTGTCGGACAAAGACCGCCCTGCCAGCACGGCGCGCACATTGTGCGCGCTGGCCAGCATGATGTCGCTCAATGCCTCGCTGTGGGCTTGCTTGCTAGGATTTTCTGGCACAACTCTTACAACCTGCATCTGTTCGCTGTGTACCGGACTTTATCATCAATTCGAATCGCGCCACCCGCTAAAATCCTTTTCTTTACCGAGCCTGCCGGCTCAACGAGGTTTATATGAGTTCCCCAAAAGTCGGTTTTGTCAGCCTGGGATGCCCCAAGGCGCTGGTCGATTCCGAGCGCATCCTGACGCAACTGCGCACCGAAGGCTATGCCATCACGCCCGACTACGATAACGCCGACGTGGTGGTGGTCAATACCTGTGGCTTTATCGACAGCGCCAAGGCGGAATCCCTGGACGCCATCGGCGAAGCCATTGCCGAGAACGGCAAGGTCATCGTCACAGGCTGCATGGGGGTTGAAGAATCTCTGATCCGGGACGTGCATCCCGCCGTCCTGGCCGTCACAGGCCCTCAGCAATACGAACAGGTGGTGCGCGCGGTGCACGAAGCCGCGCCGCCCAATCTCCAGCATGATCCCTACATCGATCTGGTGCCTCCCCAAGGCATCAAGCTCACTCCGCGCCACTACGCTTACCTGAAAATCTCCGAAGGCTGCAACCATCGCTGCAGCTTCTGTATCATCCCCTCGATGCGTGGCAATCTCGTCAGCCGTCCTATCGGCGACGTCATGGGAGAGGCCGAACGCCTGGTCAAGGCGGGCGTCAAGGAACTGCTGGTCATCTCGCAAGACACCAGCGCCTACGGCGTTGATGTCAAGTTCCGCAGCGGCTTCTGGAACGGCCGCCCGATCAAGACGCACATGACCCAACTGTCCGCCGCGCTGGCTGGCTTTGGCGTCTGGACGCGTCTGCATTACGTCTATCCTTACCCCCATGTGGACGAGGTGATTCCCCTGATGGCAGACGGCAAGATACTGCCTTATCTGGACATCCCCTTCCAGCATGCCAGCCCACGCATTCTCAAGGCCATGAAGCGCCCTGCCTTCGAAGATCGTACGCTGGCGCGCATCAAGTCCTGGCGTCAGGCCTGTCCCGACCTGACACTGCGCTCCACCTTTATCGTGGGCTTTCCCGGCGAAACCGAAGAAGAGTTCCAGTACCTGCTGGATTGGATGACCGAGGCCCAACTGGATCGCGTGGGCTGTTTCCAGTATTCACCCGTCGAAGGCGCCCGCGCCAATGATTTGCCCGATCAGGTGCCCGATGAAGTCAAACAAGAACGTTGGGACCGTTTCATGGCGCATCAGCAGGCTATTTCCACCGCCAGGCTGGCGGCCAAGGTGGGGCGCGAAATCGACGTACTGATCGACGAAATAGACGAAGACGGGCCGGTTGGCCGCTCCAGCGCGGATGCGCCTGAAATCGATGGCAATGTCTTTGTCAGCACCGACCGGCGCCTGCAGCCTGGCGATATGGTCAAGGTGCGCGTCACCGATTCGGACGAATACGATTTGTACGGCGACGAGATCCAGGCCTGAACAGGCCTGGTTTAAACGGTGGCCCGCCGCAGGTAACGGCCGTCGCCCTGACGGGCAACGACGCCGGCCATTTCGAGCTCAAGCAATGCGCGGTTCAGGGCAGTGATGTCCAGCCCGGTACGCGCCGCCAGTGTGTCCACATGCACAGGGTCGTGACCCAATGCGGCCAGGACATCGGATTCATTCCCTTGGGGGATGTAGGCGGGTGCATCCTCACCGGCATCATCCGTGGTGCGGACCTCAGCGCGCTGCCTGTGGCTGCGGGGCGAGCGATCGCCGGTGAGGGCGGATTCTACAGCCGCGCCGGCGCCGACCGTGCCGCCATCAGCGTCGCCCTGTCGTCCGGCCCTGCTTTCTTTGCTGACGAGGCCCGGCAGGCGACCCTGGGGCGTGCCAAGCTCTTCGAGAATGTCCTGCCCGGATTCAACCAGCCGGGCGCCCTGGCGAATCAGGGCATGGCAGCCGCGCGATAGCGGCGAATGTATGGAGCCCGGAATCGCAAACACCTCGCGGCCCGCTTCGCTGGCCAGCCGGGCGGTGATCAGCGAGCCGCTTTGCCTGGCGGCTTCTACCACCAGCACGCCCCGTGACAGCCCCGCCACAACGCGATTGCGCCGGGGAAAATGATGCTTGAGCCCGCGCGTACCCATAGAAAACTCGGTGATCAGCACGCCGGATTCAGCAATCTGGTGGGCCAGCGCACGATTGCTGGCAGGAAAAACGATGTCAATGCCGGTTCCCAATACTGCGACCGTGCCACCGCCTTGCGGCCCTGCCTGCATGGCGCCTTCGTGCGCGGCAGCGTCTATGCCCTGCGCCAATCCGCTGATAATGCACCAGCCCTGGCTGGCCAGATGTCGGGAGAACGCCCTGGCATTGTCTGTGCCGGCCGGCGTGGCGCTGCGCGCGCCTACCACCGCCAGGCCAGGCCGCTTCAGCAGGCCGGGATCGCCATTGGCATAAAAGAGCAGCGGAGGATCATGGGTTTCGAGCAGGGCCGGAGGATAGGCCGCGTCGGCAAGCGTAAGCAGATGATGGCGCGGGCTGTCCAGCCATGCCAGGGCAGCGTCAATGGCCTGTACGACTTGGTCTTCAGGTTCGCGCTTGAGCTGCGCCGCCATTTGCGAAGGCACGAGGCGTGCCAGGGCGGCGCCCGACGTCGCATAGATATCGTGAGGAAGGCCAATGGCGGCCAACAGGTTGCGCGCGGCGGACAGGGACAGCCCAGGCTCCATCGACAGGCGCAGCCAGGCGCGCAGCTCTTGTTCGGGTAGGGAAACAGGCATGCGCTAGTGTGACATGAAATCAGGAACCAATAACGCCCGGCGAGGTCAAAATGTCAGCTTTGATTTATCATATAAGCCTGATTTAGATCGAATTATCGGATTTTCCCAATGGCTCTCCTTCCTATTCTCCAATATCCGGACGCGCGTCTGCACAAAGTCGCCAAGCCGGTACAGGTCGTTGACGATCGCATTCGTCAACTGGTTCGCGACATGGCAGAAACCATGTATGCGGCCCCGGGCGTAGGGCTGGCCGCCACGCAGGTCGATGTGCACGAGCGCGTTGTTGTCATCGACGTCTCCGAAGAAAGCAACGACCTGCTGGTACTCATCAACCCCGAGATCACCTGGAAAAGCGACGAAACCCAGGTGTACGAAGAAGGCTGCCTGTCCGTGCCTGGCGTCTACGACGAGGTCAAGCGCGCGGCCTGCATTCATGTCAAGGCCCTGAACGAACAGGGCGAAGCCTTCGAGTTCGACGCAGACGGCCTGCTGGCGGTGTGTGTACAGCACGAACTGGATCACCTGTTGGGCAAGGTGTTCGTCGAATATCTTTCCCAGCTCAAGCAGGGCCGCATCAAAACCCGCCTGCGCAAGCAGGAACGCGAGGCCCTGCGCGCCTGATCCAGCCTTTGCGCGCCCGGTCTTGCTATCATGGCTGATTCCAACGAATCAGCTTTTTTTATGCGCATCATCTTTGCTGGCACGCCCGATTTCGCCCGGCAGGCCCTGCAGGCCTTACTCGCCGCGGGACACGACGTCCCCTTGGTCTTGACGCAGCCAGACCGACCCTCCGGGCGTGGCCTCAAGCTCACGCCCAGTCCGGTCAAACAGGCCGCCCAGGCGGCAGGGATCCCTGTAAGCCAGCCGCGCAGCCTGCGGCTGGACGGCAAATACCCCGACGATGCCCAGGAAGCCAAAGCGGCGCTCGAACAGGCCGCTCCGGCATTGATGGTCGTGGCCGCCTACGGCCTGCTGCTGCCCCAATGGGTGCTCGACCTGCCTGCGCATGGCTGTTACAACATCCACGCGAGCCTGCTGCCGCGCTGGCGCGGCGCGGCGCCCATACAGCGCGCCATCGAGGCGGGCGATACCGAGACCGGCATCACCATCATGCAAATGGACATTGGCCTGGATACAGGCGACATGCTGCTGACCCGACGCGTGCCGATCAACGACCACCACACCGCCGCGCTGCTGCACGACGAGCTGGCCGAGGCAGGCGCTCAGGCCATTGTCGAGGCAATCCAGGCCCTGACAGACGGGACGCTGACAGCCACTCCTCAGCCAGACGATGGCATTACTTATGCCGCCAAGCTGAACAAGGCGGAATCCCCGCTGGACTTCTCCCAGCCTGCCCACGCACTGGCACGCCGGGTGCGGGCCTTTAACCCTGTTCCAGGCTCCACGCTGCATTTGCCTGGCCTGCCGGAACCCGTCAAGGCCTGGCAGGCCGTCGCCCTGCCTGATGCGGCGCCTGCGGGCGCGACGCCGGGCAGTGTGTTGAACGCGAGCCCGCAAGGGATAGACATTGCCACGGCCGAGGGCATTTTGCGCATTACGGAGCTGCAAAAGTCAGGAGGCAAGCGCCAGACGGTGGATGTGTTTGTGCGCGGCTGGAATCACTGAGCTGCACACCTGGATTCGCTCCGGCGGCGAGGGCCTCTTGGCGGCACGGCACCCGGCCGCAACGCACGCTGTGGATGCCCTCTGGGCAAGGGCGGCATAAAATGCAGTATCAGAATACAAAACATGATAAGGAAGCGACATGTCTGTGCCAGATAAAGTAAAAATCGTCGAGGTCGCCCCCCGCGATGGGCTGCAGAACGAAAAAGAGTTCATCGATACGGCCATCAAGATAGAACTGGTCGACAGGCTGAGCGAGGCGGGTTTTCCCAATATCGAAGCAGCCTCCTTTGTTTCGCCCAAATGGGTTCCGCAGATGGCGGACGGCGCGCAGGTCATGGCGGGCATCACCCGCCGTCCGGGTACGATTTATTCCGCGCTGACGCCCAATCTTCGCGGCTTTGAGGCGGCGCTGGCTGCCGGGGTGGATGAAGTTGTGATTTTCGGCGCGGCGAGCGAAGCCTTTTCGCAAAGAAACATCAACTGTTCGATTGCGGAATCGATCGCGCGCTTCGAACCGGTTGCCCAGGCGGCAAAAGAGGCTGGCCTGCGCCTGCGCGGCAGCATCAGCTGTTCGCTGGCCTGCCCCTATCAGGGCGAAACGCCGGTCGAATCAGTGGTCGATGTTGCGCGCCGCATGCTCGCGCTAGGCTGCGACGAGATCGATGTGGCCGACACCATCGGCACTGGCACCGCCAGGCGCGTGGGCGAGGTGATGCGCGCCGTCACGGAAATTGTTGATCCCCGCCGTGTTTCAGGCCACTTTCACGATACCTATGGCCAGTCGCTGGCGAACATTCTGGCAGCCATGGAAGTCGGCATCAGCATTTTTCACAGCTCGGTGTCGGGGCTGGGCGGCTGCCCTTACGCCAAGGGCGCCACAGGCAATGTGGCCACGGAAGACGTGCTTTACATGATGCACGGGTTGGGCATCGACACTGGCGTGGATCTGGATGCCGTGGTGGACATCGGGCAGTGGATCTCGGGTCATATGGGGCGCAAGGGCTCTAGCCGCGCCGGGAATGCGCTTGCCGCGCGCAAGGCCGCATAATGCCTGACCTCGGACTTCAGCAGCCCGATGCGGCCGAGCAGGCGCAACTGTTCCAGGACATCGGCCCGCTGCCGCTGCAGGGCAAGGCCTGGCCGACGTGGATCAAGATACTGGCGGTGGTTGTGCTGGTGTTGATCGGGCTGAAAATTGGCCAGGTGGCCGCCAGCCCTGTCGGGCGTAATCTGAGCCCGATGGTGAGCGGGAGCATCGTGCTGTGCTTTGCGGGGCTGATTGTGCTGGCGCGTTATATGCTGGTGTCGCAGACGCGTATTACTGAGCAGGGGATTGAACAATCGTGGCTGGGCAAGCGGGAGGTCGCGTGGCAAGATCTCCAGTATGCGAAGTTTGTTCCGCTGGTGGCGTCCAAGCGGCTGATTTGCTTTCCGCGTCGCGGGCGGCCGGTGATTTTTCAGGCGGGAACGCGAGAACTGCAGATTGCATTTGCCCGGATTGCGCTGGTTTATCGGCGACGACGCTGATTGCCGGGTGTGATGGTTCACCGATGTTGCTTTCGCGACTGGAAGGGCGCTTAAAACGGCAAGCCAGTCCGGTTGGCAATTGGGTGACTCAGCATTCCCAACGCTTGCGCGGCGGTGCTGCACAGGGCTGACCGGGCAGCTTGTGCAGGCGCCGCGTTTTGCCCTGGAGCGGGGAGACAAGGCCGCAACTGCTCGAGCACGACGCTTGTGCACAGTCCAGTGGACTGTGCACCGTGCGAGTTTTGCGGCCGCCCCGATCCGGGGCAAAACGCGGGGAGTCCCGCAGGGACGAGAGTGTCCGTAATTTTGTGTTCGGTCCTATGATTATCTTCAAGGAGATGAACCATGGCACAAGAACCAAAGAAGGAACCTAAAGGCATTCCCAAGGGTGCGTTACCGGCCAGCGCCCAG
>NZ_SDQE01000005.1 GCF_004153455.1 Allopusillimonas ginsengisoli
GCCATGATCGATGGCCAGCGAAGCCAACGCGACATTACCCTCCAGACATTGGGCGACCAGCTCTGCCTTGAACTGCGGGCTGTAAGTGCGCCGCACCGGACGCGGGGGAAGAGAGTTTATGACCATATCGTGTCCACGATAAATAAGCGGATGCTTATCCTCTCTTATTCAGGCAGTCGACTCAATGTGTGTTCACCGGATGCATACCGTTGAGAAACGAGGCTTCTACTTTCATGGGAACATCAAACGGAAGGACGCTTGGAAGCCCCACGAGCAAGGCAAGGCTGAATCGCTAGCCCTTCTCGCATTAAGCATCGCCACAAAAATTTCCATGAAGGCAGCAGAGCCAATATTCGCTCCGGAATTAAAGAAACGCCACTTTGAAGACGCAATGCGCACGGGAGCCAAAATCGTGTTCGAGATAAAATTCAAATTCCGAGAACCAGAGGAAGTGTTCGACCGAGAGAATGAAATCAACATCAATATGCCTGGAACAAAAGTAACACCTCGATCTGCATTCGCGGTTGCTCAGCATTTTCTCCATGTATTCCAACACAATCAGCCCGTATCAGCTCTACGCGAGGCGGAATGTTCGGTTCAGGGAACCGGGGAAAAGGTATTCAACCTTACATTTCATCCCATCAGGGATGGTGCCGGAAAGGCCACATCAGAAAAATCTGCTGATGCTTCAGGCTGATGAACTGTCGGTCTTCTCAATCCAACACTTCCTTCTGTTGTTGGGTTAGACGTGCGCTCGGGTAAGAAATCTAGATGCCATGCCCGTACTCCTCGCCCAGACATGGTATCGGAACATATTGTCATGATATTGCTTTCTACATACCATGAAAAATGCCATTGATAATGCAAAAAGCACCATCAATGGCATTTATTTTATTTAATTAAATCAATTAGTTAAGAAACACCCTCACTCCCACTCAATCGTAGCAGGCGGCTTGCTCGACACATCGTAAGTCACTCGATTGATTCCCCGCACTTCATTGATAATGCGTGAAGACACCTTCTTGAGCAGTGCATAGGGCAGTTCTGCCCAGTCTGCTGTCATGAAATCCGTGGTCTGCACTGCGCGCAAGGCCACCACATAGTCGTAAGTGCGGCCGTCGCCCATGACACCCACGGACTTCACCGGCAGGAAGACAGCAAAAGCCTGAGAAGTAAGGTCGTACCAGTTCTTGCCACTGGCGCTGTCGACCGTATTGCGAAGCTCTTCAATGAAAATGGCATCGGCGCGGCGCAGCAAGTCGGCGTATTCTTTCTTGACTTCGCCCAAGATGCGCACGCCCAGGCCAGGCCCGGGAAAGGGATGGCGATAAACCATGGCCGGCGGCAAGCCTAGCGCGATGCCCAGCTTGCGTACTTCGTCTTTGAAGAGTTCTCGCAAGGGCTCGAGCAGCTTGAGGTTCAGCGTGTCTGGGAGCCCGCCTACATTGTGGTGCGATTTGATCGCGACGGCTTTCCCTGTCTTGGCGCCGGCCGATTCAATCACATCCGGATAGATTGTGCCTTGAGCAAGCCAACGAGCGTTGGACAGTTTGGCGGCTTCAGACTGGAACACCTCAACGAACTCTCGACCGATAACTTTACGTTTGGCTTCTGGATCAGACACACCGGCAAGCTTGCTCATGAAGGCATCTGTGGCGTCTACATGGATGACCTTGATGCCGAAGTGGTCGGCAAAGGTGGCCATGACTTGCTTGGCTTCGTTCAGGCGCAACAGACCATGATCGACGAACACGCAGGTAAGCTGGTCTCCAATGGCCTTGTGGATGAGCGCTGCGGCAACCGAGGAATCGACACCCCCCGACAGCCCAAGGATGACTTCGTCGCTACCGACCTGGGCACGTATGGCGGCCACGGCTTCGTCAACATAATCAGGCATGTTCCAGTCGCGTGTGCATCCACATATTTCGGTGACGAAACGCGCAAGAATGGCTTCGCCCTGGGCGGTGTGCGTGACTTCGGGGTGAAACTGCAGGGCATAAAAACCGCGCGCTTCGTCTGCCATGCCCGCAATGGGGCATGGCGCGGTGGACGCCATCAGCTTGAAGCCTGGTGGCAGCGCCGTAACCTTGTCGCCATGGCTCATCCAGACTTTAAGCATGCCGTGGCCTTCGTCTGTGGAGAAATCCTGCAGGCCTTCGAGCAGACGCGTATGGCCGTGCGCGCGGACTTCGGCGTAGCCGAATTCGCGATGATCGGACCACTCTACCTTGCCGCCCAGTTGCGACGCCATCGACTGCATGCCGTAGCAAATGCCTAGCACAGGGATGCCTAACTCGAACACCGCAGAAGGCACCTTCAACGACGCTTCGGCGTAGGCCGAAGCATGGCTCCCCGACAGAATAATGCCTTTGAGCCCCTCGCGTTGGGACTCGAAAAACGCGTTGTCAATGTCCCCGGGGTGAATTTCGCAATAAACGCCCGCATCGCGAACGCGACGGGCAATAAGCTGTGTGACCTGGGAGCCGTAATCGAGGATAAGAATGCGCTGGTGCATGATGAACAGAAAAAAGGGAAATCAAGGCGTTAATGTACCGTATCGGGCGGGATTACGCTGGCGCGCCAGGGCGACTGACGTTACAGTATCTCTCAGGCGGAAATGGTGCGATGCCTCAATATGCACTGCTCAGCGTCCTCCATCCTGTACACGGCAAAACCAACAATGCATCAACAAACGCAATCCTCAACAACCGCTCTCGCCCTGGCCGGCTTTATCGCACTGGCAGTTTGCATGGGCATAGGCCGATTTGCTTTCACGCCCCTTCTACCCATGATGCAGCAAGACGCTGACCTGCAGATCGCTCAGGCAGGTTGGCTGGCCAGTGCCAACTACTTCGGCTATCTTGCTGGCGCATTGGTGGCTGGCGCAATTCCGTGGGAAACCAGAACGCAATTGCGGGTAGGGCTTTGGCTGGTCGTCATTACGACAGGACTGATGGCGCTGGGCCATTATTGGCCTCTCTGGGCGGTCTGGAGATTCATTGCGGGCGTGGCCAGCGCCATTGGTCTGGTCGCCGTGTCAACGCTCTGCCTGTCGCGCCTTGCTGCGCTGGGACAACCGCATAAAGCAGGGCTGATGTTTACCGGCGTGGGTTTTGGCATTGCGCTGGCCGGCCTGCTCTGCATGGGGCTCAGTCTCGCTCATGTTTTGTCGGCCACAGCATGGTTGGTGATGGCAGCCGTTGCGCTTCTCGGTCTTGTTTGCACGCGTTGGCTTTTGGCTAAGGCCTCCTTCCATGCCGCTCCCCCAGCAAGTGATCACGCTGTCGCCAACAGCACTACCTCTACTTCTGAAAAACAAAGCATGATCCGACACGCCCGGCTTATTTTCTGCTACGGCTGTTTCGGATTCGGCTATATCCTGCCCGCAACGTTTCTCCCAGCCCAGGCTCGCCTGTTGGTCAGCGACCCCTCTATTTTTGGGTTGGCCTGGCCTTTGTTTGGTTTGGCGGCAGCGGCCTCCACACTGATAATGAGCCGCATCCGTCGTAACTACTCACGCCGTGCGATGTGGGTTATCACGCAACTCGTCATGGCGTTGGGCGTGTTGATTCCGGCCTTGTGGTCCAGTGTCACAGCCATTGTGATTGCGGCGCTGTGTGTCGGTGGTACGTTCATGGTCGTAACCATGATGGGTATGCAAGAAGCGCAAATCCAGGGCGGCGCTAATGCGCGCCAGCTCATTGCCGCCGTGACCGCTGCCTTTGCTACCGGGCAGCTTGCAGGCCCCGTTGTATTCAGTCTGATGCACGATTACCTGGGCACAAGTCTGGAGGGCGCCCTGGTACTGGGCTGCGCTATTCTGCTGTTAAGCTGCGCCCTGCTGCTGCGTCCCTTTCCCGCACTTAACGGCGCATCGTCACCCATCGACAGGAGCCAGGTATGACCTCCACACACGGCATCGAACGCCAACCAGACACCACCGCCGCAACGTTTGTGCTCGTGCATGGCGCATGGAATGGGGGCTGGTGCTGGTCGCGCGTTGCCGAACAGCTGCGCCAGTCTGGGCATAAGGTGTATACCCCCACCCTCACCGGACTGGGCGAGCGCAGCCATCTATTGACGCCAGACATTGATCTACAGACTTTCATACATGATGTCGTCAACGTACTTGTCTGGGAAGATCTGAACGATGTCATTCTGGTGGGTCACAGCTTTGGAGGGGTGGTAATCAGCGGTGTTGCGGATGTTGCTGCCGACCGAATCCGCCAGCTGATTTATCTGGATGCATTTATTCTGGAAAGCGGTGTGTCAACCATGGACACCCTCTCGCCCGACAACCAGGAAAAGCTTCGACAAGGCATGGAGCGCACAGGCGGCGCGGTGCCAGCCCTGGCGCCACCCCGCCCGCAGAGCCTGGGTATCACAGACGACGATGATGTTGCCTTTGTGCAAGGCCGATTAATGCCGCAGCCTTACAAGAGCTATACCAGCGCGCTGGCATTGCAGCATCCCCTGGGCAACGGCTTACCCTGTTGTTATGTGCAATGCGTCAACCCAGTATTTCCGGCGGTTGCCGCAAGCGCGAACTGGGCGCGAGAACAAGATAATTGGCGCATTGAACCGCTGGTCAGCAGCCATTGCGCAATGGTTACGGCTCCGCGTAAGCTGGGGGATCTTTTGCTTGAACTGGCAGTGGCTGGGCATCAGTCTGATGCTCCAGCCGGTTCAGTATGACAAGGATGGGGCCAGATCAGTCTGCCCGGTAGTTGGGTGCTTCTTTTGTGATCTGAACGTCGTGAACATGGGATTCACGCACGCCTGCCGAAGTGATTTCGACGAATTCAGCCTTGTTGCGCATGTCTTCGATGGTAGCGCAGCCGCAATAGCCCATGGACGCACGTATGCCACCGATCAATTGATAGATGATGGCAATGACACTGCCCTTGTATGGCACACGCCCTTCGATGCCTTCTGGCACGAGCTTGTCGACGTTATTGGCCGGATCCTGGAAATAGCGATCGGCCGAACCCTCGGCCATGGCCCCGAGGCTGCCCATGCCGCGATAAGACTTGTAGGACCGCCCCTGAAACAGGACAACTTCACCGGGGGATTCTTCGGTGCCGGCAAACATGCCGCCCATCATGCAGGTGGAGGCGCCCGCCGCCAATGCCTTGGCCACGTCGCCCGAGTATCGGATACCGCCGTCGGCAATCAATGGAACACCAGACCCTGCCAGCGCCTTGGCAACATCGGCGATGGCGGTGATCTGCGGCACACCGACACCAGCCACGATACGCGTTGTGCAGATGGAGCCTGGACCAATGCCTACCTTGACGCAATCCGCACCCGCCTCGACCAGCGCCTTGGCCGCGGCTGCCGTAGCGATGTTGCCCCCAATGACCTGGATGTTGGGGTAGTTCTTCTTGACCCAGCGCACGCGTTCGATGACCCCTGCGGAATGGCCATGGGCGGTATCGACGACGATGACATCGACGCCCGCGTTGGCGAGCTTTTCGACTCGATCTTCAGTGCCATCGCCCACACCGACTGCAGCGCCGACACGAAGCTGGCCATGGCTGTCTTTGCTGGCGCTGGGGTGTTCGGTATTCTTGACGATATCCTTGACGGTGGCCAAGCCACGCAGTTGGAAATGGTCATTGACGATGAGTACGCGCTCAAGGCGATGCTTGTGCATCAGGGCCTGGGCTTCG
This sequence comes from Allopusillimonas ginsengisoli, assembly GCF_004153455.1. Classification (GTDB taxonomy): domain Bacteria; phylum Pseudomonadota; class Gammaproteobacteria; order Burkholderiales; family Burkholderiaceae_B; genus Allopusillimonas; species Allopusillimonas ginsengisoli. The sequence continues at coordinate 5,673 of NZ_SDQE01000005.1, forward strand.
TCCAGCGTGGCGCCCTCTTTCATTGTGACCAGGCGTTCCTGCGGCGTCATGATGTCGCGCAGCGGAAGATCGAGCCTGTCTTCGAAACGCAGGTCGCGATTGGTGACAATGCCGACCAGCTTGCCGCCTTCTACCACCGGCAAGCCCGAAAAACCATGCTGGCGTTGCAACGCAATGGCGTCGCGCACTTTCATGGTGGGGGTGACCGTGACGGGGTCGATGACGATGCCGAACTCATGGCGCTTGACGCGGGCAACTTCGCGCGCCTGTTCATCGGCGCTGAGGTTTTTATGGATGATGCCGATCCCGCCTTCCTGTGCCATGGCGATCGCGAGGCGTGATTCGGTGACCGTATCCATGGCCGCCGATACCAGCGGAATATTCAGCGTGATGTCGCGCGTAAAGCGGGTGCTGAGAGAAGTGTCGCGAGGGAGGACATTTGAGTACGCCGGCACCAGCAACACATCGTCGAAGGTGAGCGCTTTTTTGATGAGACGCATAAAGACAGGCTCCGTGCAAAGCAAGATTATACGCCAACCGAGGGTATATACCTAGCCATGCACGCAAAATTATCGAACGCCCGTCTATCAGGGAACACTGTCACGCACTAACCCAGCCAGACCCGCGCATTGCGGAACATGCGCAGCCATGGGCTGTATCCACCATGCGGACTATCCAAACCACCGCTGTCCAGGGGGCCCCAGCGCTCCGGCGCCCAAGACAGCATCACGTTGCGTGTGACGCGCTCTGGATGCGGCATCATGACCGTGAAACGACCATCTGCCGTTGTGACGCCCGCCAAACCGCCCGGGCTGCCATTAGGATTGTGGGGATAGCGTTCGGTGCGCGCGCCGTGATGATCAAGATAGTACAGCGCGCCTGCCACCTGGGCCGGGTTGCCCTGCGTTGCGAAGTTGGCGTAGCCTTCGCCATGCGCCACCGCTACCGGCACATGGGTGCCGGCCATGCCCTGCATGAAGAGCGATGGCGACTCGGGTATCTCTACCAGCGAAAGCCTGGCCTCGTATTTTTCTGACAGGTTGCGGGTGAAACGCGGCCAGTGCTCCGCCCCCGGTATCATCCCCGACAAGGCCGCCATCATCTGGCAGCCATTGCAGACGCCCAGCGCGAACACATCGGGTCGCGCGAAGAAAGCAGCAAACTGATCTGCCAGTTGCTGGTTGAAGCGGATCGTACGCGCCCAGCCCTCGCCAGCCCCCAGCACGTCGCCATAGCTGAACCCGCCCACCGCCACAAAACCCTGCATATCCTGAACGCTGACACGGCCTGCCAGCAAGTCAGTCATGTGAACATCGACAGATTCAAAACCTGCTTTGTCGAAGGCCCAGGCCATCTCGACCTGACTGTTGCAGCCCTGTTCGCGCAACACTGCGATACGCGGGCGAACGCCGGTCGAAATAAAAGGCGCAGCAAGGTCTTCTTGGGGGTCGAAGGCTACACGGGGTGTGAGACCAGGGTCGTTCTTGTCGCGCCACAATTCGAACTCGGCCTGCGCGCAGGCCGGGTTATCGCGCAAGGCCATGATGCGTCGCGTGACTTCAGCCCACTGCTGGCCAAGGTCGGCGCGTGCTTTCTGGTAGATGCATTTGCCGTCGCGATAGATCTGGACTTCGTCCAGCGCATTAAGGCTGCCAAGCACGTGTGCGTGCGCCGACAGTCCGGCCTCTCGAAACGCCTGCAACACCGCGTCGCGCTGGCCCTGGGGCACCTGAATGACGGCGCCGGCCTCCTCGGCAAACAAGGCCTTGACGGTGGCTTCGTCGCGTTGCACGGCGACCTGCTCCGGCCGTATCTTGTAGTCGCCCCAGTCAGCAGTATTGGGATCAATGGTCAGCATGTCCACGTTGATGGACACGCCAACATGCCCCGCGAACGCCATCTCGCAGATGGTCGCCAGCAGACCGCCATCGGAACGATCGTGGTAGGCCAGAAGGTGCCCTTGCGCGGCCAACTGACGCACAACCTGGAAGAAAGCCTTGAGGGCAGCCGCATCGTGCATGTCAGGCGCTTCTTCCCCGACTTGACCAAACGCCTGCGCAAGCACCGAGCCGCCCAGACGATGCCGTCCAAAACCGAGATCGATCAGGATGAGCGAGGTAGCGCCCGCATCTGTGCGCAGTTGCGGCGTGAGCGTTTTGCGGACATCGCCGACCGGCGCAAAGGCCGTGACAATTAGCGAGACCGGTGCCAGCACTTCACGCGCGGCGCCATCCTGCTGCCAACTGGTTCGCATGGACAGAGAGTCCTTGCCTACAGGTATGGAGAGGTCCAGTGCCTGGCACCAGTCGCTGACGGCCGCCACAGTGTCATACAAAGCGGCATCCTGACCAGACGCACCGCAGGCGGCCATCCAGTTCGCCGATAACTTGATGTCCTTGAGCGATTGCACATCGGCGGCCGCCAGATTGGTCAGCGCTTCGGCAACGGCCATGCGGCCGGAAGCCGGCGCGTTAATCACCGCGAGCGGCGTACGCTCGCCCATGGCCATGGCCTCGCCACGCACGCCCTCATAATCTGCCAGTGTCACGGCGCAATCGGCAACGGGAACCTGCCAAGGTCCGACCATCTGGTCACGGCTGCTCAATCCGCCGACTGTGCGATCGCCAATGGTGATGAGAAAATTCTTGCTCGCGACCGTGGGATGACGCAAGACGCGGTCTATGGCTTCGCTCAGATCAATACCCACCACGTCGATGCCATCGTGCAAGTATTCAGCACGGGTAACATCGCGCACCATGCGGGGCGGTTTGCCAAGAATGACGCCTACCGGAACATCCACTGGCCGAGGGAGCTCGCCGGCCTTGGTCTGGGTCGCGGACTCGGGCAATCCCTCACCAAAGGTGACACGCAGCTGGCGCTCTTCCGTGGCAATCCCCACGACTGCATAGGGACAACGCTCGCGACGCGCAATCTGATCAAAGCGTGGCAAGTCTTCTGGCTGAACCGCAAGGACATAGCGTTCCTGGGACTCGTTGCTCCAGATCTCTGCGGCAGACAGGCCGGACTCCTCGACGTGAACCTGCTGCAGCTCGAAAATGGCGCCCCGGCCGGCATCGTTGACCAGTTCAGGAAAAGCGTTGGACAAACCGCCAGCACCGACATCATGTATGGCCAGGACGGGATTGCGCTCACCCTGCTGCCAGCAACGGTCTATGACCTCTTGTGCCCGGCGCTCGATTTCGGGATTGCCCCGCTGCACCGAATCAAAGTCAAGCTCGGCGCTGTTGGTGCCCGCGCTCATGCTGGACGCGGCGCCTCCCCCCATGCCGATGCGCATGCCGGGGCCGCCCAACTGGATCAGCAAGGCGCCAGGAGGAATGGGATCCTTGTGCGTGAGCCGGGCATCAATGGAACCCAGGCCGCCCGCAATCATGATGGGTTTGTGATAGCCCCAGTGCACGCCTGCCGAAGTCTGTTCGAACGTACGAAAATAGCCCAGCAAATTGGGACGCCCAAACTCATTGTTGAAGGCCGCGCCGCCGATGGGCCCTTCGATCATGATGTCCAGGGGACTGGCGATGCGGTCGGGCATGCCATAAGGATTGGCTTCCCACGGCTCGACCGCATCCTTGAACGCCAGGTTGGATACCGTGAACCCTGTCAGGCCTGCTTTGGGTTTGGAGCCCCTGCCTGTCGCGCCTTCATCGCGAATTTCCCCTCCCGCGCCCGTGGCCGCGCCCGGAAAGGGAGCGATGGCCGTGGGGTGATTATGGGTTTCGACCTTCATCAGCGTGTGAACGGTGGCCGGATGATGGCGATATACAGGCTCGCTGGCTGTCTGGCCTGCGTGAAACAACGTGGCCTGGCCGCCGCGCATGATGGCGGCATTGTCGGAATAGGCCACCACGGTGCCCTCTGGCTGCGCGGCGTGCGTGGCGCGTATCATGCCGAACAGCGTATTGGGCTGTTCCTGACCATCGATCACCCAGCGTGCATTGAAAATCTTGTGGCGGCAATGCTCGCTATTGGCCTGCGCGAACATCATGAGTTCGACATCCGTCGGGTTGCGGCCCAACTGACGAAACGATGCGTCGAGATATTCGATTTCGTCGATGGACAAGGCCAGCCCGAGCTCCCGATTGGCGCGTTCCAGCGCAGGCTGCCCCTGGCCGATGACGTCAATCGTCTGGATGGGCTTGCCGGGCAACGACGCAAACAGCTCACTGCCGTCGAACGACTCGTCCACCACAGTTTCGGTCATCCGATCGTGCAGGCAGGCGGCGATCCCCGCGAGTTGACTTTCATCCAGCGACTTGGCGCCCAACAGACCCCGCGAAGGTGTTATCAGATACCGTATACCGCGCTCAATACGCCTGACGGCGTTCAGGCCACAGTTGTGGGCGATGTCGGTCGCCTTGCTAGCCCACGGAGAAACCGTGCCCAGGCGCGGAATCACGCGCAGCACGATCGTGGTGCGGCCTTCTTTGGGTGCCTGGTCAGGCAAGGCGCCGTAACGCAGCAACTGCTCCAGACGCTGCTGGCCATCCTGGCCAAGCGCAGCATCCAGCCACACAAAATGCTCATAACGCGCGTCGATATCGCCGACGGGCAGGCCCAATTGAGAAAAACGCTGGAGCAGACGCTCGCGGCGAAAAGAGGATAGGACCGAGGAACCTGGAAAATGCTGGATGGAGTTCACGATACAACGCAGGCAAATGAAGGGAATGAACGCGTCATTTTACCTGTTTGGCGGCTTATGGCCCGCAAGCCCGCCTAAGCATCCGGATAAATGACTTCAATAACGTCCAGTTCATCCAGCCCGGCGGGCGTGCGCAGCGCAATCGTATCGCCCTCACGCGCCTTGAGCAACGCCCTGGCCACGGGAGAAATCCAGCTTATGCGGCCCTGCAGCGGCTCGGCTTCGTCGACGCCGACAATGGTCACGCGGAACTCCTCGCCCGCCTTGTCACAATACACGACCGTGGCCCCGAAGAAGACTTGGTCGCGGTTGGGCTGCAGGGCCGGATCCACCACCTCGGCAATCTCCAGCCTTTTGGTCAGAAAGCGCATGCGTCGGTCGATTTCGCGAAGCCGCTTCTTGCCGTAGAGATAATCGCCATTCTCTGAACGATCGCCATTCGAAGCAGCCCACGATACGACCTGCACGACGGAAGGCCGCTCGACATTCATCAGATGGGCAAGCTCGGCACGAAGACGCTCATAACCCGCCTTGGTGATGTAGTTACGGGTGCCCTCTGGCAACGCAACGGCCTCGGGACCGAGGTCGTCTTCGTCGTCATTGTCGGATTCTTTGACAAATGCCTTGTTCATGTCGTACCACTATCAATAAAATGCACCGGACGCGGGGCAGGCGACAGGTTCAGAGCCAGTCGTGCCAGACGGGAGTCAGTCCCGCAGGCAACGGCGGAATGCCGCCTAAGTCCAGCTTACCCTCTTTTGGGCTGTGAAAGTCGGATCCGGCCGACGCCAAGAAGCCAAAACGCTTGGCAACGCGCGCGTACTCGCTATATTGATCCGGAGTATGGCTGCCTGTGACAACCTCTATGCCCTCGCCACCCAGGTCCTTGAACTGCTCGAAGAGCGCATCGAACTGCATGGGCGTATACAGATATCGGCCAGGATGCGCGATCACGGCACGGCCACCTGCCCCGGTAATCCACCCCACTGCCTGTTCCAGCGTAGACCAGTGCACAGGCACGTAGCCGGGTTTGCCATCTGCCAGATACTTGTTGAACACATCCTGCATGGTCTTGCAATAACCCTGTTCAACCAGAAAACGGGCGAAATGCGTGCGACTGATCAGATCGGGATTGCCCGCGAAGGGCAGCGCACCTTCGTAGCTGTCAGGAATGCCCAGGCTGGCCAGCCTGTCGGCCATTTTGCGGGCGCGTATTGCCCTGCCTCCGCGTATATCAGCGAGCCCGGCATTAAGGGCTTTATCGTGCTCGTTGAGATTGAGCCCAACAATATGCACTGTATGTCCGGCCCAGGTGACGGAGATTTCCACACCGGTAACATATTGCATGCCCAGCGCCCGGGCGGTCTCCCGAGCCTCTTTCAGGCCGGCAAGCTCGTCGTGATCGGTCAGTGCCCAGAGCCCCACCCCGTTATCATGGGCGCGCGCAGCCACTTGCGCCGGCGTGAGAACGCCGTCGGACATCAGGGAATGACAGTGCAGATCAACCTTCAATAATGCTCTCTTGTAGTTTATTTAGCTGTATTTTGATTTATTTCGTTATTTTTTAATTTTTGCTAGTTTACCGGACTTACGCCCGGACGCTACGCCGACAATAGAAACCGGGCCACAGGATCGATCTCGATCGGGTCGCGCAACGTTGGCGCATGACCCACGCCAGCCACTGTATGCAGGCTGGCCCCAGCATTTCGGCGCACCATCTGTTCCGCAGTCTCGGCCGAAAGCAGGTCGGACAATTCGCCGCGCACGATCAGGATAGGATTATTGATACTCTCGTATGCCTGCCAAAGCAAGGCTTCTGAAGCCATCAACATGGCTTTGGACTGCGCAGCCATCGCCTGGGCGATCCGCAGATCATAGTGCTTTACCCATTTATCGCCCTGTTGCACGAAAACGTGACGAGTCAATGCCTGCCAACCCGCCTGATCGTGTTCGCCAAAGCCCTGCGACACGCTATGCACATAGTCTACCGCCTGGTCGAACCGATCAAAAGACATGGGTTCGCCCACGTACTCGCTGATGCGGGCCAGGCCATTGAAATCGAGCGCCGGGCCAATATCATTCAGTACGAATTTCCCGATGGGCAGGCGCAAGTCAGTGGGCAAACCCGCGTCGCCGCGCGCAGGCCGGACACTTGATGACATCGCCAATGTACCCGCCATCCCCATGCCGATCAACCCGCCCATCGACGTCCCAACCCAATCCAGGCTGGCAGGCCGCAAGCGGGCAATCAGAGTGAGTATATCGGCAACATACTGTGGCACCGCATACGTCGCGGGATTAATGAGCCAATCGGACTTGCCGCGGCCAACGATGTCCGGGCAGACAACCCGGTAGTCCCCTGCCATCCGTTGCGCCAGCAAGTCAAAATCCCTGCCTGTGCGGGTCAGACCGTGTACACACAGCAGCACCCTGTCGTTGTTCGGATCGCCCCACTCCCAATAGGCCATGCGGTGTGTTCCAGCAGGGCTGGCGCACATCACGTAATCGAGACGGGGCGCGCAGGCAGTAGTCGACGTAGAGGCTTCAGGCATAAGAGACTCGCATTTGGGTCGCCGGACACCGGCATATTGTCGATTGTACGGCCTTGCGGGACGGGATCCCGCAAGGGCAAATGACGCGCCATGCTGTGCTAGATGTGCAGCGCGTGACCCAACGCCCTGAGCGCCGCCTCCTGCACCGCTTCACCCAGGGAGGGATGCGCATGAATAGTGCCTGCCACATCCTCCAATCGCGCGCCCATTTCGAGCGACTGTGAGAACCCGGCGGCCAACTCTGAAACACCGCGCCCCACCGCTTGCCAGCCGACAATCAAATGGTTGTCACGCCGTGCGACAACGCGCACAAACCCAGCACTCGACCCCAGCGTCAGGGCGCGCCCGTTCGCCGCAAACGGGAACATTGCGGTGATGCAGTCCTGCCCCTGTTTTTTTGCTGTTTCTGGGTCCAGACCGGCGATGACCACTTCCGGATCCGTAAAGCACACGGCGGGTATGGACGCCGGCATGAAATGACGGCGTTTGCCTGCGATCACCTCGGCCACCATCTCGCCCTGCGCCATCGCACGATGCGCCAGCATAGGTTCGCCCGTCAGGTCGCCAATTGCCCAGACATTTCTCATCGAGGTGCGGCACTGGTCGTCGATCCTGAGGGCATGTCCATTGCGGTCCAGCCCCAGCGTTTCCAGACCGAAGCCCTCGGTACGCGGCCTGCGCCCGACTGCGACCAGCACCAGATCAGTCTTCAGTTTTTTCTCGACCCCACCTTCGTCCTCCAGCAAGAGCGCCTCGCCATTCTCGTCCAGGCCCTTCACGGTGCAGGACAAATGCAGATCAACGCCCAGCTTAATGAGAGCATCGGCGACAGGCTTGGCAAGCTCGGCGTCATAGGCGGGCAAAATGCGCGCCTGGGATTCAATGACGCTCACCGCCACACCCAGCTTGCGATAGGCCATCCCCAGCTCCAGGCCGATGTAGCCGCCGCCCACCACAGCCAGATGAGCGGGAAGTGAGCTGGGGGACAGCGCCTCGCTGGACGAAATCACCTTGCCGCCAAAAGGCATGAACGGCAACGCCACCGGCACCGACCCGGTCGCCAGCAGCAGATGCTCGCAATGGATGCGCACCGGTTTGCTGAGGGGCTTTCCCGGGTTTTCGGCCGCGTCATCCCCGGGTATTGCCTGTGTCGCTGGCTGCCCTTCCGGCTCATCCGGCGAGATGCCTGGTATTGGACCATCTCCAGGCTGAAACACCTCCACATTTTTGCCATCGATAATCCGGGCCCAGCCCTTGATCACCTTCACATGATTTTTTTTCAGCAGCGCGCCCACGCCGCCCGTCAGGCGCTTGACGATGCTGTCCTTCCACGCGACGGTCTGACCGATATCAATACTGGCCTGGCCAGCCATGCTTATACCCAGCTCGGACGCACCGCCTTGGGCTGACATGGCATGAAACTGTTCGGCCGCATGAATCATGGCCTTGGAGGGAATGCAGCCTATGTTCAGGCATGTTCCGCCCACATTGTCCGCCTCGACCAGTACAGTGGGGATGCCCAACTGCCCGGCACGAATTGCGGCCACATACCCGCCAGGGCCGCCGCCGATAATCAATAAAGTGGTTGATTGCATATCCGCTCTACTCCACAAACAACATCGCCGGGCATTCCAGGCAGCCTCGTATCCGCTGTATGAACTGTGCAGCATCCATGCCGTCTACCACGCGATGGTCAAACGATGACGATAGATTCATCATTTTGCGCGCAACCACTGCGCCCTCAAGGATCACAGGCCGTTCAACGATACGGTTCACACCCACAATGGCAACCTCCGGGTAGTTGATCACGGGGGTGGACACGACGCCGCCCAGTGCACCCAGACTGCTCAATGTGATCGTGGATCCGGAAAGTTCATCACGTGTGGCGCGGCCCGTGCGCACAGCCTCTGCCAGCCGTGCAATTTCTGCGCCGCAGGCCCACACGTCCATGGCTTCGGCGTGCCTGATGACAGGCACCATCAAGCCGGCATCCGTCTGCGCCGCAAAACCAAGGTGGACAGCGCCATACCGGGTGACGACCCCTTCGTCGTCTTCGTAGCGCGCATTGATCTGCGGAAACTCACGCAATGCGATAACCATTGCCCGCGCCAGGAACGGCAGCATGGTCAGCTTGCCGCGCTGCCCCCCCCATGTCGCGTTAATGCGGGCGCGCAGTTTCTCCAGCTCCGTCACATCCACTTCCTCAACATACGTAAAATGAGGAATGCGGCGTTTGGATTCCTGCATTTTCTCGGCGATCTTGCGCCGCAGGCCAACCACTTTTACTTGCTGCTCATCTTCACGCCGCCCATATACGGACATCCTTGTATTGCCAATGCCCGTTCCCGTGGCGCGCTCCAGATGGCGGTCCAGGTCGGCATGCGTAACCTGGCCGGCAGGCCCTGTGCCCGGGATGTATTGCAATTCAATGCCCATTTCCCAGGCACGCTTGCGCACAGCCGGCGAAGCCAGCGGTTTTTCGCCGTGTGGGCGCGCAATGCCGCCGCCAACACTCTGCGCCGTTTGCGCAGCTGGAGCAGGCGCAGCTGGAGCAGGCGCAGCGGCAACAGGCTGCTGCGTAGGCGCAACCTTTGCCGTGGCCGCATCAGCACTGTCGCTGGGGGCCGAGGGTTGTGGTCCTGCGTTGCCTTGCTCAGTGTCGTCGCGATCGCTCCCCGCGGTCGGCACTGTCTCGGCAGCACCGTCCTTGTCTGTCGCGCCCATCCAATCAGATGGCGTCGGTTGCGATTCAATCGCGCCGCCTGCCCTCTCGGCATGGCCCTTGCGCTGCCGGAACAGGTGCTCGTTGCCCTCGCCCTCGACTTCCAGGCGAATAAGCTCTGCGCCCACCGACATGACCTCGCCGACGTCGCCGCCCAGCGCAAGCACCTTGCCATCAACCGGCGACGGCACCTGAACGGTGGCCTTGTCCGTCATGACATCGGCCAATACCTGGTCTTCAGTCACGGTGTCGCCAGGTTGCACATGCCATTCGACAAGCTCGACCTCAGCAATGCCTTCGCCAATATCCGGCATCTTGATGATATGCGTACCCATGGTCAGCCTCCCCTGCTGTGATTGACGACAAAGCCGCTGTCAGGCTGCCCTGGGGATCCATCCATGACCCGGCGATAAGCATCGCCCACGCGTTGGGGGCTGGGGAAGTAAGCCCACTCGTGCGCATGCGGATACGGTGTATCCCATCCCGCCACACGCTCGACCGGTGCTTCGAGGTGATAAAAGCAATGCTCCTGTATCAGGGTAGTGAGCTCCGCGCCAAAGCCGCTGGTCTGTGTTGCCTCATGCAACACGACGCAGCGTCCTGTCTTGCGTACAGACGTCACGATCGTATCCAGGTCCAGTGGCCACAGGCTGCGCAGATCGATGATTTCTGCGTTGACACCGGTTTCGCGGGCGGCGACTTCGGCGACATAGACCATGGTTCCGTAGGTGAGGACGGTCAGGTCAGTGCCTGGCCGAAAAACCGAGGCCGACTCCAGGGGAATCGAATAATAGCCATCCGGCACATTGCCCAGCGGATGCTTGGACCAAGGCACGACAGGCTGATCATGATGTCCGTCGAAAGGCCCGTTGTACAGACGCTTGGGTTCCAGGAAGATCACAGGATCATCGGATTCAATGGCGGAGATCAACAAACCCTTGGCGTCATAAGGATTGGAAGGCATAACCGTACGCAGGCCGGTAACGTGCGTAAATAAAGCCTCCGGACTCTGACTATGGGTCTGGCCGCCGTAAATGCCGCCCCCGCAGGGCATGCGTATGGTGAGCGGCGCGATGAACTCGCCCGCAGTGCGGTAGCGAAGGCGAGCCGCCTCTGACACAATCTGGTCGGTAGCCGGATAGAAGTAATCCGCAAATTGGATTTCGACTACCGGGCGCAAACCATAAGCCCCCATGCCGACCGCCGCGCCCACAATCCCGCCTTCGGAAATAGGCGCGTCAAACACGCGCTCGCGGCCATACTTGGCTTGCAAGCCTTCCGTGCACCGGAAAACGCCGCCAAAATAGCCGACGTCCTGGCCAAAAACAACCACATTGCTGTCACGCTCCAGCATGACGTCCATGGCCGAGCGCAAGGCCTGGATCATGGTCATGGGGCGTGAACTGGAAGAAGTATGTCTGCTCATGTTCATATCCCCGCCTGCTGGCGCTGCCGGCGCAGATGCCAGGGCATCTCTTTGTAGACATCCTCGAACATGGTGGCGACACTGGACGATTGCCCATTGGCAAGTGTTCCAAAAGCTTCTGCCTGTTTCTGTGCGGCGATGACTTCGGCTTCGATCTGCTTTTGTATGTGGATGTGCTCTTCTTCTGTCCAGGCCCCCACTCGCATCAAATGCTGCTTGAGACGTTCGATGGGATCGCCTAGCGGAAAGCGCGACCAATCATTGGCAGGCCGATACTTGGATGGATCGTCTGACGTGGAATGCGGGCCAGCCCGGTAACTGACCCATTCGATCAACGTAGGGCCCAGATTGCTGCGTGCCCGCTCTGCTGCCCACTGTGACACCGCATAGACTGCAAGAAAGTCGTTGCCATCCACGCGCAGCGACACAATGCCCGTACCAGTGCCGCGCGCCGCGAACGTGGTGGCTTCACCGCCGGCTATAGCCTGGAAGCTGGAAATTGCCCACTGATTATTAATAACATTGAGAATGACGGGTGCCTGATAGACGTGCGCAAAAGTCAGCGCCGTCTGGAAATCGGCTGCGGCAGTCGCGCCATCGCCTATCCAGGCCGATGCGATCTTGGTATCCCCTTTGATGGCAGAAGCCATCGCCCAGCCTACCGCCTGGACAAACTGCGTGGCCAGATTACCGGAAATCGAGAAAAACCCATGCTCGCGCATGGAATACATCACTGGCAACTGGCGCCCTTTAAGTCTATCCCGCTCATTGGAAAACAGCTGGCACATCATGTCCACCAAGGGCACGTCCTGCGCAATCAGCAGGTTCTGCTGGCGGTAGGACGGAAAGCACATGTCACCCTTTTGCAAAGCCAGCACCTGCGCCGTGCCGATGGCTTCTTCGCCCAAGCTTTGCATATAGAAGGACATCTTCTTTTGCCGCTGCGCGATCAACATGCGCGCATCATAGATGCGGGTCTTGATCATGGCTATCAGCCCCTTGCGCAACAGCTCTGTGTCGACGGCTGGCTCCGCCCAGGGGCCAACGGCGTTCCCTTCATCATCCAGCACACGGACGAGAGAGTAGGCGAGATCGGCGGTATCGGAAGCGGTGGCGTCCAGCGCTGGCTTTCGCGCTTTGCCGGCGGGAGCGAGCCTCAGATAAGAAAAGTCGGTAGCGTGGCCTGGCCGACCTGTGGGCTCCGGAACGTGAAGCCTCAGTGGGGATGTTTGTCTCATGTCTGCTTCTTGAAAATGTCTTGTGGAATTTTCTTTGCTACTTGTCTATGCCCGGCCTTTTGGGCCAGAAATACCCGCCTTGTGAGTGGGTTAAAAGTATTATCGCCGATTCCGCACGATGTGCAAGCTGGCCCGAGGCAGCTCCATCCGGATAGTCCCAGCAATATTGATATTTCTCAAATAACGGTCGACTCAAAGTATTGATAGTTGATATGAGTGGTCCTATCATGGCTACACGCTACGTTGCTGGATCTGCACATCATTGGATGTAGCGCCAGTCAGTGCGCAGGCTGAAGCAAGTCCTGGCATATCCTGTTTGCGGCACCGGAGGAGCTATGGTTTTCAAGTGTTGTCCGCCGAACGCGGCCCCCGTACAAACCTGTCATAAAAAGGCCGCACCATGAGTCATTTCATCGACCGGCTCAAGTATTTTTCCACGGCGCGGCCCGAATTCTCAGACGGCCACGGCGTAACCCTCAAAGAAGACCGCAAGTGGGAAGAGGCCTACCGGCAACGATGGCAGCACGACAAGATCGTGCGTTCCACGCACGGCGTAAACTGTACGGGCTCCTGTTCCTGGAAGATTTATGTCAAAGGCGGCATCGTCACCTGGGAAACGCAGCAAACAGATTACCCGCGCACACGCCCCGACATGCCCAATCACGAACCCCGGGGCTGTTCGCGCGGGGCTTCCTATTCCTGGTATCTTTACAGTGCCAACAGACTCAAATATCCGCTCGTTCGTAGCGCCCTGCTCAAACTATGGCGCGACAGGCGGACAACACTGTCACCGGTCGACGCCTGGGCCGCGATCGTCGACGACGCCGAGTCGCGGTCATCGTATACCCGACGTCGAGGTCTAGGCGGTTTCGTCCGGTCCACCTGGGACGAAGTCAACGAAATCATCGCCGCATCCAACGTACATACCATCAAGCGCCACGGGCCGGATCGCATCGTCGGCTTTTCGCCCATTCCGGCCATGTCGATGATCTCATATGCCGCAGGCAGCCGTTATCTTTCGCTGATTGGCGGGGTCAGCCTCAGCTTTTACGACTGGTATTGCGATCTTCCGCCCTCCTCCCCACAGACCTGGGGGGAACAGACCGATGTCCCAGAATCCGCAGACTGGTACAACTCAACCTTCATTATCATGTGGGGCTCCAACGTCCCGCAGACGCGTACACCCGATGCGCATTTCATGACAGAAGTGCGCTATCGCGGCACCAAGGTCGTATCCATCTTCCCGGACTACGCCGAAGGCGCCAAGTTCGGCGACCTCTGGATGCATCCCAAGCAGGGAACCGATGCGGCATTGGGCCTGGCCATGGGACACGTGATTCTCAAAGAGTTTCATGTCGCCGGCAAAAGCGATTACTTCGCCGATTACTGCAGGCGCTACACCGATATGCCCATGCTGGTACGCATCGTCAGGCAAGGAGACCACTACGTGCCCGAACGGATGCTGCGGGCCGATGAGTTCGAGGATGCGCTGGGGCAGCAGAACAACGCAGCCTGGAAAACGGTCGTACTGGACGAAATCAGCGGCGAGCCTGTCGCGCCCGTGGGATCGATCGGCTTTCGCTGGGGCCAGAAAGAAGGCGGCGACGCGGGCAAGTGGAATATCAAACAAGAAGACGCACAAGGCAACCCAATTCGCCCGCAGCTGTCGCTGACACACACTCATGACGAAGTCATCGAGGTTGCCTTTCCTTACTTCGGCAACACCGAAACCACCCACTTCACCCATACCGGCCACGATAGTGTGTTGCCACGCCGGATAGGCGTGAAAAGGATGGCCACGCGCAACGGCGAAGTGCTTGTCGCCACGGTCTATGACTTGTTTATTGCCAACTATGGTGTGGACCAAGGATTGGGCGGCGAGAACGTTGCCGCCAGCTTTGACGATGATCTCCCCTATACCCCCGCCTGGCAGGAAAAGATCACCGGCGTAAAACGGCAGGACGTCATCGCCGTCGCGCGCGAGTTCGCGGAAAATGCGCACAAGACGGAAGGCAAGTCGATGATTATCATCGGTGCCGGCCTGAACCATTGGTTCAATATGGACATGAGCTATCGCTCGGCCATCAACCTGCTGGTCATGTGCGGCTGCGTAGGCAAATCGGGTGGCGGCTGGTCTCATTACGTTGGGCAGGAGAAACTGCGCCCGCAAACAGGATGGCTGCCCCTCGCTTTTGCCACAGACTGGCATCGCCCTCCGCGATTCATGAATGGCACATCGTTTTTCTATGCCCACACCGATCAGTGGCGCTACGAAACCATGAAGGTATCCACGCTGTTGTCGCCCCTGGCCGACAAACAGGCCTTCCCTGAAAACCCGATCGACTATAACGTGAAGGCCGAACGCATGGGATGGCTGCCGACTGCGCCGCACTTCTGTACCAATCCGCTGGACATCGGCAAGGCATCAGCAACCGAGGATGCCGCCGCCTATGTCGCCAACGGACTCAAGAGCGGCGCCATCAGGATGGCCTGTACCGATCCCGACGCACCGGAAAACTTTCCGCGCAATCTGTTTGTCTGGCGCTCCAACCTGCTGGGCTCTTCCGGCAAAGGCCATGAATATTTTCTCAAACACTTGCTCGGCGCGGAGCATGGCGTACAAGGCAAGGATCTGGGTACCAGCGGGGGCATACAGCCACAGGAGGTGGTGTGGCGCGATCCTGCCCCCCAAGGCAAACTCGATCTGGTTGTGACACTGGATTTCCGCATGTCTACCACCTGCCTGTACTCGGACATCGTGCTGCCGACCGCCACCTGGTACGAAAAAGATGACATGAACACTTCCGACATGCATCCGTTCATTCATCCCTTGTCCACCGCCGTCGATCCAGCATGGCAGTCAAAAAGCGACTGGGATATCTACAAAGGCATTGCAAAGCGTTTTTCCGAACTAACGCAAGGCCATCTTGGCGAGGAGCGCGATGTGGTGCTCTTTCCGCTTCAGCACGACAGTGCGGATGAAATAGCGCAGACAGGCAATATTGCGGATTGGGGTTGCGGCGAATGCGAACCCGTGCCCGGCAAGACCATGGCCAATGTCGTGACTGTCGTACGCGACTACCCGAACACCTACAAGAAGTTCACATCCGTAGGGCCCTTGCTGGACAAGCTGGGCAATGGCAGCAAAGGCATAAGCTGGAAAACGGGCGAAGAAATCGAATTGCTGCGCGGCCTGAATCATGTCGTGCAGGAAGAAGGCATATCAAAAGGCCGGCCGCAGATTTATTCTGGCATCGATGCAGCGGAAGTGGTGCTGTCCCTCGCTCCCGAGACCAACGGCGCGGTCGCCGTCAAGGCCTGGCAGGCCGTGTCCAAAGTGACCGGGCTGGATCATACTCACCTGGCCCGCAGCCGCGAAGACGAAAAAATTCGCTTTCGCGATATACAGGCTCAGCCGCGCAAAATCATTACTTCACCCACCTGGAGCGGTATCGAGTCCGAGCACGTTTCCTATAACGCAGGCTATGTGAATGTGCATGAGTACATTCCATGGCGCACGCTTTCCGGTCGACAGCAACTCTATCAGGATCATCGCTGGATGCGCGATTTCGGCGAATCGCTCTGCGTCTACAAACCGCCTCTGGATACGCGCAGTACGCTGGGCATGGAAGGCACGCGATCGAATGGCAACCCCGAGATTGCACTGAATTTCCTGACGCCACATCAAAAATGGGGCATACACAGCACCTACACCGATAACCTGTTGATGCTGACGCTGTCGCGTGGTGGGCCTATTGTCTGGATGTCCGAAATCGATGCGCAGAAAATTGGCGTCGTCGACAACGACTGGATTGAGGCGTTCAATGTCAACGGCGCGCTCACTGCTCGAGCTGTTGTCAGCCAGCGCATCCCCAAGGGGGCTGTGCTCATGTACCACGCTCAGGAGAAAATCATCAACACGCCTGGATCCGAGGTCACGGGCGTGCGCGGTATTCACAACTCCGTTACCCGCATCATTCCCAAACCTACCCACATGATCGGCGGCTATGCCCAGTTGGCCTATGGCTTCAATTACTACGGCACGGTCGGCTCAAACCGGGACGAGTTCGTGATCGTGCGAAAAATGAAGACCATAGACTGGAAGGATGAGTCCACTCCCGCGTCTGTACTGTCGGACAGCGCAGCGGCCAGGCATGCGCATACACTGGCGCACGGCGCGCCCACGCTGGCCATGGCCGAGAAAGAACAGGGAGACGAAAAATGAAGATCCGCGCACAGATCGGCATGGTCATGAATCTGGACAAGTGCATTGGGTGCCATACGTGCTCAGTGACCTGCAAGAACGTCTGGACCTCGCGGGAAGGCGTGGAGTATGCCTGGTTCAACAATGTGGAAACAAAACCAGGGGTGGGCTACCCGCAAGACTGGGAAAACCAGAAGCGATGGCATGGCGGCTGGCGGCGCAAGGCCAACGGCAGAATAGAACTGGCGGCGGGCAACAAATGGAGAGTGCTGTCCCGAATATTCGGCAATCCCGACCTGCCCGAAATCGACGATTATTATGAACCTTTTACTTTCGACTATGCGCATCTGCACGATGCACCCGAAGTGAAGGTGGGTCCCGTGGCTCGGCCACGCTCGCTGATCACCGGCGAGCGCATGGAGAAAATCGAATGGGGTCCAAACTGGGAAGAAATACTCGGCGGAGAGTTCGAGAAGCGCAAGGCTGACTATAACTTCGACCAGGTGCAAACAGACATCTACGGCGAATTCGAAAATACGTTCATGATGTATTTGCCGCGCCTGTGCGAGCACTGCCTGAACCCGGCATGTGTCGCGTCCTGTCCATCCGGCGCGATCTACAAACGCGAAGAAGACGGCATCGTACTGATCGACCAGGACAAATGCCGCGGCTGGCGCATGTGCGTATCAGGCTGTCCCTACAAGAAAATCTACTATAACTGGCAAAGCGGCAAATCTGAAAAATGTATTTTTTGCTACCCACGCATAGAAGTGGGCCAGCCCACGGTGTGCTCTGAAACCTGTGTGGGGCGCATTCGCTATCTGGGTGTATTACTGTACGATGCGGACCGCATAGAAGAAGCGGCCTCTGTTGAAAATCCTCAAGACCTGTACGAAGCCCAGCTTGCCATTTTTCTGGATCCCCACGATCCTGCGGTCTGTGAACAAGCGCTGCGCGATGGCGTGCCCGAGAACTGGCTGGAAGCTGCCAGGCACTCACCCGTCTACAAGATGGCGATGGACTGGAAAGTCGCCTTTCCGCTGCATCCGGAGTACCGCACGCTGCCCATGGTATGGTACGTGCCGCCCCTCTCGCCCATCAGCACCGCCGCCAATGACGGCAGGCTGTCAACCAACGGCTTGTTGCCTGATGTTGATGCCCTACGCATTCCTCTGCGCTATCTTGCCAACCTGCTGACCGCCGGAAAAGAAGCACCGGTACGGCTTGCGCTCAAACGCATGCTGGCAATGCGTGCCTTCATGCGGGGCAGGCATGTCGACAAGCATGATGACCCGGCGCTGCTCGATGAAGTGGGTCTGACGATTGCGCAGATCGAGGATATGTACCGCTACATGGCGATCGCCAATTACGAAGACCGCTTTGTCATTCCCACCACCCACCGTGAATATGCGGAAGATGCTTTTGACTTGCGTGCTTCCTGCGGCTTCTCGTTCGGCAACGGCTGTTCCGACGGCACCACGGAAACCAGCCTGTTTGGCGGACACAAGGGAATAGGCAAGGAACGCAAAACTATCCCGATACGAGCTGCGGGGGAATAAATGAAAGATCATGGCATCCTGCTGAGCATGCTCAGCGCCCTGCTTGACTACCCCGATCAACCGCTGCTTGATGCTTTGCACGAAATCCGGGAAACAGTCGCCACCCATCCCGCGCTGCCCTCCCCTTGCCGGTCCGCACTGTGCGCGCTGATCGACTATCTGGACAACACGGATTTGCTGGATTTGCAGGAAACCTATGTCGCCACGTTCGATCGAGGACGGGCTGGTTCACTGTATCTGTTCGAGCATGTGCATGGCGAATCGCGCGATCGCGGACAAGCAATGATAGACCTGTTGGCTATGTATGAGAAAAGCGGTCTGTTTCTGGACGCCAGGGAACTGCCCGATTACCTGCCCGTGCTCCTGGAATTTGCCGCGCACGAGCCGGTGGATCGCGCACGCCGCCTGCTCGGTGAGGTTGCTGACATCAACCGCACCATTGCCGCGCACCTTGCGCAACGCGGTAGTGGATATGCCGCCGCGGTGGCCGCGCTGCTTCCCTTGGCCGGAGAGCCCTATCCGTCAAACGATCTACGCACGGCAACCTCCGAAAAAAACAGTACAGCCATTGATACGGAAGCGCTTGACAGAGAATGGCAGGACGAGCCCGTCAGTTTTCTGAATGCGCAGTCGCCGATATCTCCGCAAGAGCAACCAGTCAGGTTTTATTCCAAGCGCCCATCCCGATAGCCGTGAGGGGCCCGACACCGATCTTTATCCCGACGTTCTGGCCAAAAGTATTCTGGGAGTCAATGTATGAATCAAAGTACGACAAATGCGCTGCTGTTCGGTGTGTATCCTTACATCTGCATGACCATCTGGCTGCTGGGCAGTCTGATACGGTTTGACCGCGAACAGTACACATGGAAAAGCGATTCGTCGCAATTGCTTCGCCGCAGGCAACTGCGTCTGGGGAGCAATCTCTTTCACTTTGGGGTGCTGATTGTGATCGCGGGCCATTTTGTGGGATTTCTGGCGCCCCACTGGATGGTGTCGCCCTTCCTGAATGCATCACAACATCAATTGCTGGCCATGGCGGGGGGCGGCGCGGCGGGCATCGTCGCCATTGTTGGCCTGAGCATTCTGTTCTATCGACGACTGGCGGACCCCCGCATACGGATAAATAGCGCCAACGCGGACATTCTTGTGCTGGCGCTGCTGTGGGTACAGCTTGCCCTGGGCCTGCTGACCGTGCCGATGTCCTTGCAGCACATGGACGGTGTGATGTTTGAAACGCTCACCAGCTATGTCAAGGGCATTGTCACCTTCAACCCGGGCAGCGCGGCGCTGATCGCCACCGTACCTTTTGTCTACAAAGCCCATATCTTTCTGGGTTTCACGATCTTCCTGATTTCGCCCTTTACCCGGCTGGTGCATATCTGGAGTGGCTTTGCCACGGTCGGCTATCTCGCCCGCCCGCATCAGATCGTCCGCAAACGCTGATACAAGGAAACCTCGCATGCTGAAGGCCTTCACAAATGCAGAGAAATCTCCGGACACAGGCTCGCTTCGCGTTAATGGCGTATTGATTGACGATGACGCGATCGCTGCCGAAACCGCCTCTCATCCCGATGAAGCGGACCCGGGCTTTGCCGCGCGACGCGCCTTGGTGCTGCGCGAGCTGCTGACACAACAAGCCCGTGCCAAAGGATTGCTGGACGACGGCGCGGCGATAGACGACGCCACGATAGACCGCCTTCTCGACATGGAATGTCCCATGCCCGAACCTACCGAAGCAGAATGCAGGCGGTACTACAGCGCCAATGCCTCGAAATTCCGGAGTCCGGATATCGTCCACGCCCGGCATATCCTGTTTGCACTCACAGAAGGCGTCGCCATGTCCAGGCTGCGCGCGCGGGCCGAGGAAGTTCGTCGTGATCTCGCAAGGCATCCCGACAAATTCGACGCGCTTGCCCGCAGCCTCTCAAACTGCCCTTCTGGCAAGGTCGGTGGCAATCTTGGTCAGCTCACCCGCGGTGAAAGCGTGATCGAATTCGACAAGGCGCTGTTCGACACCAGGCAGACAGGCCTGCTGCCTGGATTGGTCAGAACACGCCATGGCTTTCATATCGTGTTGATAGAGCGCAGGCTGGATGGCGCCGAACTGCCCTTTGAGGCGGTCTCACAAAGAATTGAACAATATCTTCGTGATTACGTCAGTCACAAGGCCATTCAGCAGTACTTGACCTTGCTGGTCTCCAGAGCGAAGGTTCAGGGCGTTTCACTGGATGTTCCTCATGGGCCGCTTCTGCAATAGCGCACACGTGGCGGACCCATCCTCATTCAGGCTATTCCACCCCAAGCCGGCATAGACTCACCAGGAGCAGCGATGGCAGCGCATAGATCCCCTTTCTTTGTATTATGTGTAACCACCTTCGCTTTCATGGTGTGTTTTGTCGTCTGGATGATGTTTGGCGTGGTCGGTATCGCGCTGCGCGAAGAGCTTGCGCTGAGCAGCGCCGAGTTCGGGCTGCTGACCGCCACGCCCGTACTGACGGGTGCCCTGCTGCGCCTGCCGCTAGGCATGTGGACCGACCGTTACGGAGGCCGTATCGTCATGACGGCGCTGTTGGTCGCCTGCGCAATTCCCGTCTATCTCGTCTCGTATGCCACCGCCTTATGGCAGTTTCTGCTCATCGGTTTGTTTCTCGGCGTAGTGGGCGCATCGTTTGCGGTGGGCACACCTTACGTTGCCAGACTATTCCCTCCCGACAAACGCGGATTTGCGATGGGATTCTTCGGCGCAGGCACCATTGGCGCCGCCGTCAATCTGTTTGTGACACCTGCGCTGCAATCCGCACTGGGCTGGCGCGCCGTCCCCAAGATCTACGCTATCGCACTGTTGGCCACTGCTATCGTTTTCTGGTTCGGCTCAGTCAAGGACCCCGGCGTCAAGAAGTCCACGCTCTCGCTGAGCAATCAGCTCAGCATCATCAGGGATCCGCGCGTCTGGCGCTATTGCCAATACTATTCCATCTGCTTCGGCGGCTTTACCGCGCTTTCGCTCTGGATTCCGCAGTACATGATGGCCGAATTCGGGTACTCCATCGTACTGGCCTCCGCGTTGGCCGCGGGTTTTTCCTTGCCTGGCGCGGTACTGAGAGCCGTCGGAGGAAGCCTGGCCGACCGCTACGGAGCGCACAAGATTACATGGTGGGGGCTATGGGTCGCCTGGGTGTGTCTGTTTATCCTGTCCTATCCTGACACCACCTTTGTCATCAACACCATCAATGGTCCGCGCAGCTTCCATATCCACATCGCGGCACCCGTCTTTACCGTCCTGCTGTTTATTCTCGGTTCGGTATTCGCTTTCGGCATGGCGTCGACCTTCAAGTATGTAGCGGATGACTTCCCCAATCAAATGGGCATTGTCACCGGCATTGTCGGACTGGCCGGCGGTGTGGGTGGCTTTCTGCTGCCTGTGATGTTCGGCGCCGCCCTTGAAATTTCAGGCATACGGTCCAGTTCCTTCATGCTGCTGTACGGTATCGTCTGGGTATCCCTGATCCTGCTTTATCAGTCCAATGTCCGGCGCGTGAGAATGGATGGCCAGCTCAACAACGGCTGAACGCCATATTTACTGCTACGGCCAGACATACCGCAGGCATTGTGCCCCTTTGCCCGCCACACCGTTGTGGCCTCTCGTTCGATCAGTACCAGACACATCAACGCAAGGAAACCTCTAGTGAACATCTCCTGTTTCGATGACCTTCTCGCCGCAGCGCGCCAGCAAAGCGTGCCTCAGCGGCTGCTGTTCGTTTTTACGGCCGTCGAACTGCCCGAGGACTGCACACCGGCACAGCGCAAGGCGTTCGATGCCGGCGCAGGCGGCGCGCTCACGCCACTGGCATGCCTGGACAAATCCGCAGACGAACTTGATAGCTTTGAAGCCCTATGCGCCGAATCCCGTCTATACATACCGGCGTGGACACTGGTTTTTGCAGCCGCCCTGTCTGGGAAAACAGGCCAACCCCTAAGCAGCGAAGACGCCGAAGCACCGTTGAACAAAATGGTGGACATGATCAAAACAGGCGCAGTCGGGCCGCTTATCCCTTTTGACACGAGCGGGCACGCGGTCGTGCTGACAGCATGACCTTTGACCTTGACCAGCGCGATCACACCGGCCTCAAAATCGAGTGTGCGACGAGCTTGCAGGCACGCCCGTTGTCCAGTACCGCCGCCTCGACATCCGTTCAGTGCTGACCTTCAGCCCTGACGCCTCAGACCGCGCAATAATCGCGCCATGCCTATCCGTCCGCCAAAACCTTGCGCCACTACGCTGCCATCGTTTTTCCACAGTGGCGCTGGGATGGCCGTGGCGGTTCCAGGGCCCCGCCTGGGCAATAACATGCTTTGCCTGCATCGCCATCACGAACAAAGGAGTGGAAGCGGTTTTGGAACCATGATGAGCGGCGGTCAATACGTCTGTTTTGCCCAACCCGCCCCGTACCAATATTTCCTCCTGGCGCGCACCGATGTCTCCCGTCAACACGGCGGTATGGTGCGCACCGGTAATACGCAGCACGCAGCTCTGGCTGTTGCGGTTGTTATGCTTCGTGCCTGCACTGTTATGGTTGCCCGGCGCACTGGCATTGCCCGGCAGCGCGGCGATGGCTTCTTGCGGCCACAGAAACTCAAATTGCACGCCATCCACCTGCCAGCGCAAACCCCGCAAACAAGGTTCACGCTTGTCAGGCAGGCGCAACGCCTCTTGCGAAGGTTGCCCGCTCGCCGCCAGTTTATAGGCTTCGCGTTCAAGAAACTGATCAATGTCGAAACTCCCATAGGCCTGAGTCACCGGTATCGCCGTCAATACACTACGCAAGCCGCCGGCATGGTCCAGATCCGCATGCGACACCACGAGCGTATCCAGCTTGCGCACCCCAAGGGTACGCAGATAGGGAATAACAATCCGCTGGCCATCGTCAGAAACAGGGCTGCGCCGCCCACCCGTATCAAAGAGCAGCGTATGATGTGACGTCTGGATCACAATCGCGCCCGCCTGCCCCACGTCCAGCGCATGCAGTGTCCAGTCTCCATGGTCGGGGCGATCCGGACGCCAGCACAATGCAGGCACCAGCAGCAGCCAGGCCAGATGGCGGCACGGTGCACCGTAGGGCATGAGTGCCAGCACCACCCCCGGCAGCCCCAGTAACGTCAACCACGCGGATGTTGCCGGAACGGGAAAGCTCGCCGCAGGAAGCGACGCCAGCCACACCGTCGGCGCCATCGTAAACTGCAATGCGCCATGCCCCAGCCAGGCCAAGGCACCCGCAAAAGCGCCCAGGCCAGGCAGCAGCGACACGGCCGCGCATAGCAGCGCCACAGGCGTCACGACCAACCCAATGATGGGGATCGCATAGGCATTGGCCAGCGGCGATACCGCAGACATCTCATGAAAAAGCAGTGCCAGGACAGGCGTCAGCACCAGGGTCACGACCAGTTGCACGCGGATGGCTGCGCCCAGGAAACGCCGGACCCGCTGGAAAGGCCCTGTCACGTTGCGGCCAACCGCGCGCCCCGTCCAGCTGCTGCTCGCCAGCAGAACCGCAACTGCCCCGAATGACAACCAAAAGCCACTGGCAAGAACGGCCCAGGGATCAAGCAACGTCACCGCAAACGCCGCCAGGCACAGTACGCTTGATGACGACACGGGCAAACGCAACACGTAGGCGGCCGCCACCACGGCAAGCATCAGAAAGGTACGGCGCGCAGGTACCCCCCACCCGGCCAGCAAGCAGTACAGCCATGCCACAAACAAAGCCGCCAACGCGCCGCAGACCTGAGCGGGCATGCGTTCGGCCAGCGCCCGTCCGCGCCACCGCAGGCGCCGCCACAGCATATTGACTGTAACGCCGCCCAGCGCGGCAATCATGGTGATATGCGAGCCACTGATGGACACCAAATGGGTAATGCCGCTGCGATTGAAAATCTGCCAGTCCTCAGCCGACACGCTGGCTTGATCGCCAATGGCCAGCGCCAACAGCACGGCACCATAACGCATGCCGTCCAGGTGCGGCATCATGGCCGCCCGCACATGATGCCGCGCCCGTTCGGCAACAATGGATAGGCTTGCCTGGCCTGCCTCATGCAACAGACGCGGCGTGCCACGCACCGTCCCGGTTGCCCTGACCCCCTGCGCGAAAAGATGGCGTTCGTAATCGAAAGCATGAGGATTGCGGGGCCCCCAGGGCGGCCGCATCACCACTGCCATGCGCCATGTTTGTCCTGGGATAATCTCAGGAAACTGCGCCGGAGGCTTGTTGCCGCGGCCATAAGGCCCCGCCCCATTCGGCGCGGACCAGTGGACCAATATGCGCGCGGGAACCCCTTCCGGAACCGCCGAAATGACCTCTGCCTCGAATGATCGCCGCTCGGCATCCAGCCTGGGCAAAGACGCCACGCGCAGCACAACGCGGGCGACCTGATTGTAATGAATGGGTTGCAGCGCATCCGCCAGCCGAGCCTGCGCTCGCAGCGATGTCTGTGCGAACCCCACACCGAACGCACACAAAGGCAATAACCAGGATGCCCGCAAGCCTATGCGACGCCGCCCCGGCACGGCGCTGAATCGAACCTTGCGCAAAGCGGCCGACACCTTGGCTTGCTCTGCCCTGTGGCCTCTCTCTCCTGCCTCCGCTTTCGCAGAGCGTGCCATGTTCGCTGGTTCGTCGCGCCAGCACAAGCTGGTCACTATTATGCTGGCCATTATTATGCCCAGCCCGCCCAATGCCATCCACACCACATTGCGGTCTGGCAAATCCGACAAGCCGTGTACTGCCCCACTGCCCAATACAAAAGCGAGCAGACTGATGCGCCCTGTCATCGCTAGCCTCTATCCAGCCATCAAACGAATCAGGATAAGGAATGGGCAAACAATCTGGCGGCTCGTGACATGACAAGCTCACTTCGGAAAACACCGAACTCACGGCGTGCAGACCATTAATGCATCAGGCGCGGCAACACCCGCTGCGCATTGCGGCCTGTCGCGACAATGACCTCTTCGGGAGTCATGCCACGCAATTCAGCCAATACATGGGCGATCCTGCTGACTTCAGCGGGTTGGTTACGCGGCGTGGGTGCGCCCGGCTGTCCCAGCCAGGCAGGAGGAATATCTGGTGCGTCGGTTTCCAGCACCAGGGCGTCCAGCGGGAGCTGCGTCGCCAGGCGGCGTATCTGCAGCGCGCGCGCAAATGTCATCGCGCCGCCGAAACCCAGCGCAAATCCCTGCTCCACGAAGTGTTGGGCCTGCTGAAAACTGCCATTGAAAGCATGCGCAATCCCGGTCACCGATGGCCTGCGCCGCAACTGCTTCAGGATCTGGTCCTGCGAGCGGCGGACATGCAACAGCACCGGCAACGCATAGCGTTGGGCCAGCTCCAGCTGCGCCACATAGAACGCTTCCTGGCGGCGGGCCATCGCTTCCTGCTTAAGTTCTGGTATAAAAAAATCCAGCCCAATTTCACCGATCGCTACAAACCGGGGATCATCCAACGCCTGCACGATCATAGTCTCCAGCACGCGCAAGTCTTGCTCTTGGGCGTCTGGCACACCGATGGGATGTATGCCCAAAGCATAGGCGCCGCCGTCGAAGGAATGTGCAAGGTCCCGGACTACCTGAAAATTCTGCCGACTGACAGCGGGAATGACAATACGCGCAACGCGATGCTCAAACGCTTTCTCAATCACCGCATGGCGGTCGTGGTCGAACTCAGAAGCATCAAGATGACAATGCGTATCGATAAGCATCTACAGTTCCCTTGTGAGCAGTGGTGAGGCGGCGCTCTGGACAAAGCGACGCCTGGCCATTGCCGAGCCGCCCCGTTCTCAGGCCGCGCCCAGCGGTACCGTTTCCGCATCGATCAGCTTGCCTTTTTCCATCGCGAGCTGTCGATGGGCCAGCGCCGCGAGTGCGGGATCGTGCGTGACAATGGCGAATGCAGTACCGAACTCCCGGTTCACCCGCACGAGCAGGTCAAACATGCTCTCGGCCGTGTAACGATCCAGATTGCCCGTGGGTTCGTCTGCCAGCACGCAAGTAGGCCGTGTCACCAGCGCTCGGGCCAGGGCCACGCGCTGCCGTTCACCGCCGGACAACTGGCCAGGATAATGATCCACACGATCGGCCAGGCCAACCTGCTCCAGCACGATCTGCGCCTGCTCGCGGGCCTTGTTGCGTGATTCACGGCGAACGATCAGCGGCATGGCTACGTTTTCAAGCGCAGAAAACTCCGGCAGCAAATGATGGAATTGATAAACAAAGCCCAGGTGCTGGTTACGCAGCCGGCTGCGTGCGGATTCTGACAAACCAGCAACGGAATGGCCATTGACAAACACCTCGCCCGAGGTGGGCTGATCCAGCAAACCCAGCGTATGCAGCAAGGTACTCTTGCCGGAACCCGAGGCACCCACAATCGCCACCATTTCGCCACGGTCAACATGCAGGCTCACATCGCGCAGCACAGAAATCGACTGGCCGCTCTCGGTATAGGTTTTGACCAGGTTCGTGGCTTTCAGGGCATGGATAACAGCATCAGTCATGGCGAAGCACCTGTGCGGGTTGGAGGCTGGACGCGCGCCAACTGGGATACAGCGTGGCAAGCAGGGACAGCACCAGCGAAGTGACCGCAATCGTGACGATATCGGTCATTTGCGGATCGGACGGCAATTCGCTGATGAAATAGATTTGCTGCGGGAGGAATTGCACCCCCAGCATGCGTTCGATAAATGGCACGATCGTCCCTACGTTATAGGCAACCAACATCCCGAATCCCACGCCCAGCAAGGTGCCCACAATGCCGATCAACGAGCCTTGCACCAGAAAAATCCGTGCGACTTCGCGTGGACTGGCCCCCAGCGTTCTCAAAATGGCAATATCCGACCGCTTGTCCTTGACCGCCATCACCAGCGAAGACAGCAGATTAAAGGCCGCAACCGCCACAATAAGGGCGAGAATCAAAAACATCATGCGTTTTTCGGTTTGCACTGCCGCGAACCAGGTACGATTGTTTTCGGTCCAATCCTGCGCAACAAGGTAGGATGGCAGACTTTGACGCAGTTCGTCGGCCACCAGCGGGGCCTTTTGCATATCCTCAATGCGCAGTCTGACGCCGGTATGCGCGCTATCCCGGAATACCTTGGCGGCATCCTCGTAATTGATAAATGCCATGGAGGCATCAAATTCGTAGTAGCCCGACGAAAAAAGACCGGTGATGGTGAACTGCCGCATGCGCGGCGTAAACCCGGCCGGCGAAATGGAACCCTGCGGCGCCAATACCAACACCGTATCGCCCACATCCACACCCAGCGAGTAGGCCAGATAATTGCCCAGGACAATGGCATAGCTGCCAGGGGCCAGCGAAGCCAGCTTGCCCGATTTCATCTGCTCTGCCACATCGGAGACTTCGTGCTCCAGAGCCGGATCAATGCCGCGCACCTGCACACCACTCAGCTTTTCGCCTCGCACAATCATGCCCTGGCCCGATACAAATGGAGCCGATCCTTTGACTTCCGGGTTCTGGGCCGCCTGGTCCGCGATATCACGCCATTGCGACAACACAATTTGCGGCGCCATATTGGGCGCATACAGCTCCACATGCGGCAAAACCGACAGCATGCGGTCGCGCACTTCTTTCTGGAACCCGTTCATGACCGACAAGACAACAATCAGCGCTGCCACGCCCAGGGCAATCCCCACCATGGAACTGGCGGCGATAAAGGACACGAAGCGATCTCCCCCTCCACCCTTGCGTCGGGACCGGGCCAGACCTGCATAACGCGCCCCTATCCAAAACTCATATGACATCTTCAAGCCACCATTTCCCATTGACACTACAATTCCGGAATGCAAATCGTACTACCTGGCGCCTTGCCCGAACCGCGAGAAGCGGGCGAACTGGCTGCCTACGTGATAAAAAATGCGCCAACGCTGGCACAATGGCTGGCTCGCGCTCGCCACAAGGAGCTTGAGGCCGATCCGGCCGACACCGCCTGCCTGCCCCATGAATACTGGCAGTTGGCGGCGCTGGGCTTCCAGCCCACGCCCGAACAGAATTTTGCCACAGGCCTTGCACCATTCCGCGGTGGCGGCAATCACCCCGCAGATCAGCCTATCTGGCTGGCCGAGCTCGTCCATGTGGCGCCTTCACGCGATGGCGCCGCACTGTTGCCGGCTGCCGATCTGGCCATTACACCAGCCCAAAGTGTAGCCTTGTTCGAGTCAGTGCATGGCATGTTCGAGGAAAGCGGTTTTCGGCTGAGCGGATCAGACAACCCGCATTGGCATGTCATCCCGCCCGACGGTTACCAGACGCGATCAGCCAGCCCGGCGCTGGTTGCCATTACATCGGTGAACGACTGGTGGCCGCAGGATATGGCCTCTCGCCCTTGGCGCAAGCTGGTCAACGAGGTACAGATGCTGTGGTTTGAGCATCCCGTCAATAAAGAGCGTGCGCACGAAGGCTTGCCACCGGTTAACAGTCTGTGGCTCTATGGCGGCGCGCGCCCCAATCAACTGAAGGCGCTGACGCTGCCCGACGTTCATATTCACGATATATTGCTGGCGCCGTCTGTTCGTCAGGACTGGTCGGCCTGGCTGGACGGGCTGTCCTGGCTCGAACAGAACATATTTCCCGCCCTCGCTGGTTCTGAGTCCGTGCAATTGGTGCTGACAGGTCGAGACCGCATTATCGAGCTTGCAGCTGGCTCGCGCTGGACGCACTGGCTGCGCCGCAATAAAGAATCCTGGAGAACATGGTGGTCGCCCCAACACTGAGTACACGCACACCCAATCCCGCCGCCGCCCGCCAGCTGGAGGCGGCTGGCATCCATCCTTTGCTGTCCCGCCTGTGGGCCGCGCGCGGCGTCAGCAGCCCTGCCGAAGCACAGCAAAACTGGTCCGCCATGATCCCGCCAGGCCAGCTCACGCATGTGCAGCATGCCGCCGCCTTGCTCGCCGACGCAATTCAGGCGCACAAGCGTCTGCTGATCGTGGCGGACTACGATTGCGATGGCGCTACGGCCTGTGCCGTGGGTTTGCGCGGCCTGCGCAGCATGGGCGCCATCGTGGATTTTCTGGTTCCCAACCGTTTCGAAACCGGTTACGGCCTTTCGCCGGCCGTCGTCGCGCTTGCCGTGGCGCACCCGGCGGGCAAACCCGATATCCTTCTTACCGTTGACAATGGCATTGCCAGCCTGGACGGGGTCGACGCGGCGCAAGCGGTGGGAATCGATGTCATTGTTACGGACCATCATCTGCCTGGAGACACGCTGCCCCGGGCCCTTGCCATCGTCAACCCCAATCAGCCCGGCTGCGGCTTCCCTTCAAAAAACCTGGCGGGCGTGGGCGTAATCTTTTACCTTATGCTTGCGCTGCGCGCAGAACTGCGACGACGTGGCGTTTATGCCAGCGATGGCGGCCCCCGGCTGGATCAACTGGCAGACCTGGTTGCCCTGGGCACGGTGGCCGATGTGGTCAAACTGGATGCCAACAATCGATTACTGGTCACGCAGGGCCTGCAGAAAATGCGCAGTGGGCGCATCCAGGCCGGTATCCGCGCGCTGTTTGCGGTTGCCGGACGTGAGCCGCGACAAGCCAGCGGTTTCGACCTCGGTTTTGCGCTGGGCCCCCGCATCAACGCCGCCGGCCGCCTGGCCGACATGAGCATAGGCATAGAATGCCTGACCACTGATGATGAAAGCCGTGCGCTCCAACTGGCTCGCCAACTGGACGAAATGAATCAGGAAAGACGCGGCATTGAAACAACCATGCGCGAAGAGGCATTGGCCGCAATCGCGGCCACCACGCCCACGATAGGCGCCACCGTCTGCGTTTATCACCCCGACTGGCATCAGGGGGTGGTCGGTCTAGTGGCCTCGCGCCTCAAAGAAACCTATTGGCGGCCTACCCTGGCCTTCGCGCGGTCGGACTCGGGCGAACTGCGCGGTTCCGGGCGCTCCATTCCCGATGTGCATCTGCGCGATGTATTGGATCTGATTTCCAAGCGCCACCCCGGCATCATCCTCAAGTTCGGCGGCCACGCCATGGCAGCGGGTCTGACCTTGCGCGAAGACGCCTATGGACAATTCATACAGGGCTTTGACGCCGCGGTCACCGAGCTTACGGGCCGCAGCAGTTTCGAGCCGGTTATCGAGACGGACGGATCGCTGGAAACCGGGTATGCCAATGCCGAGGTGGCCGGATTACTGCAGCGCCAGGTTTGGGGCGCCGGTTTTCCCGCGCCCGTTTTCCGCGATACCTTTTACGTACGGCAGCAGCGCCTGTTGAAAGACAAGCACCTGAAACTCAGCCTGGAGCGCGGACACCAACGCTTCGATGCCATCTGGTTCAATCACGCGGAAATGCTGCCCGAGCATGTCGACGTCGCCTACCGCCTCGACCAGAACACCTGGAACGGTATCGTATCGGCGCAGCTCATCGTGGAATATGCCTGCGCCGACCTTGGCCAATGACAGCCGCAAAGCCAAACAATACGCAGATCACTCCGCGCTGGCTTTCGAGGGGCAATCCTGCTCCATCATGGTTTTCGCGCCGCGCTCGATCTCAGCCTGCGTAAGATCGCGCACATGTGTGGCCAATGACCATCGATGACCAAACGGATCCTCGACAACACCGTAACGGTCGCCCCAGAACATATCCTGTGGCTGCATGACCACCGTGGCGCCTGCGGCAACCGCCTTGTCAAAGGCCGCATCCACATCGGGCACATATACATGCATGGACACTGGTGAACCGTTGAGCGTCTTCGGCCCCTTGGCCCCCCAATGGGGCGCTTCATCCATCAAAAAGACCGCGGAACCTGCGATACGGACACATGCGTGCGCAATCATTCCTGGCGCCATTTCAAGCTTGCTTTCCTCGCTCGCGCCAAATGCCTTCTTGTAGAATTCGATGGCCTCTGCCGCGCCGGCACACACCAAATGCGGTGTGATCGTGTTCATGCCCAGCGGAATAGCGCGTACCCTTGGCTGGTCGTCTTCGTGTTCGGGCTTGAGATCACACAATGCCCTACCCGTCTGAATATCAAATGGCAGCGAAAAATGCTCATGCGTGGCCAGCCAACCATCCCCAGTGCGACGGTAACTGGCTGTCATGCGAGAATAGCCCGACTCACCCTGCTTGCCGTTTTCGTCCTCCATACCGCAGCGGATAAGCGCATGCGCAACCGCCAAGTCATCCGCCACCTGGATATCCAGTTCATGGACCTGAAACACCATGGATCCATCGCACATATCCATGCAAAACTTCCAGTGCTCCCTATAGGCTTGCATCCCCTTGAACTGCAAGGTCTGAATGGCATCGAATGCCACAATCTCCGGCGCGTAATACGCCATGATGCGATCAACGTCCTTGTCACGAACCGCTGTCGCCCAGTTATGTATGCCAGTCTGAATCGCTTGCGCGGCGCTATTGGACTCTTCCGTAGTCATGTCTATCTCCTCTATCTGGTGGTGTTAAAACACGCTATGCAGCGACTTCCGGAGCCCTGGAAGGTGGCAGCGCGATGTTTCGACGCGCCTAATTTATCACTCGCTAGTCCTAAAAAACAATTAATAAGTATTAAAAAAGTATTTCGGCGTTACACTCTTGCCTAGGTACTGAGCTGACTATGTCAAAACAATGGTGAAAACAGGCAAAAAAAGAAGCTACGAAGACTATTGCGCCGCCGCCCATGCACTGGATATCATCGGCGAGCGCTGGGCGCTGCTGATTGTGCGCGACCTGCTCCTTGGCCCCAAACGGTTTAGCGACCTACGCAACGGGCTGTCGTCCATCAGTCCCAATGTTCTCACTCAACGACTGAACGAAATGGAATCCAGCGGGGTCATCATTCGGCGCAAGCTACCGCGCCCCGCGAGTGCCTGGGTCTATGAGCTGACGCCTTGGGGGCAGGAACTCGAACCGCTGGTCCTGCAGTTGGCGCGCTGGGGGGTAAGGTCGCCCTTTTTCGAGCGTGGCCGGGCGTTGGGGCCCGATGCGCTCCTGCTATCATTCAAAGCCATGTTTGATCCCAGCGCGGCAAGCGACCAGACACTGAGCATAGGCGTGCGCATACAGGGCGAAGACTTTCACGCCCATGTCAAAAACCGGCAAATGACGGTTACCCGCGGCCACGCGCAAGCGCCAGACGCAATGATTGAAGCCAGCACGCAGATTCTGCTGAACCTGGCCTATGGCGGGCTCGACCCTGACACTGCCGCCCAGGCGGGCATGATTCGCTACAGCGGAGATGTCTACGCGCTGCGGCAGTTCTTCGCAGTGCTCAAGCTTCCCGAACTTGCAATGGGCGATCCGGATCACGCTTGACGGCAGCGTGACGCCGCCAACACTCAGCACAAAGGCCTCGGCTTGATTCCTGGCCCGCTACGCCCCGGTTGCATTACACGATCATTACCGTTTCATTACATACTTCTTTTCAAGCTGCATCTTGCAAGAGAATGTCTTCCATGACTGTCTTGAATGCACTGGATCTGAAAGTTTTTCTGTACTTGAATGGGTCGCCCTCCACAGCGCCCTGGCTGCTCGTGCTCGCTTATTTTCTTGCCAACCAGTTGATCTACCTGGTGCCAGTCGGGCTTGTCGGCACCTGGTGCTGGGGCAATGCCACCCAGCGCAAACTCGCCCTCCATGTCCTGTGCGCCGTTCTTGCAGTGCTGGCGATCAACTACCTTGCGGGCCTGGCCTGGCCCAGGGGCCGCCCTTTCGTCCTGGACGTTGGCCACACGTTTTTTGCCCACGCCCCGACGCCAGCCTTTCCCAGCAACCATGCAGGCATCCTGTGGGCGATAGGCTTCACATTGGTGTTGAACAAGCCACGCGTCAGCGCAGGCTGGTTGGTGTTGGCCGCCGGCCTCGGCGTCGCCTGGTCCCGCATTTTCCTGGGCGTGCATTTCCCGCTGGACATGGCCGGCGCGCTTGTGTCGGCAGCGCTGGCCAGCCTGGCGGTCAGCCTGGGCTGGAAACATATCGAGCAACCGCTCGTTAGCGCCGCCATGCGCGTGTACAGGCTGATATTTGCCTACCCCATTGCCTGGAAATGGGTCAGAGACTAGCCACCGATTTCAATACACCCATGGTGCGCAGCAGTTAATCCCCTGCAAAGGGTGCAATCAACTGCATAGCCAGTTCCACATCCGACTCATCAACGAGCAACGCCTGCTGGTTCAGGCTGTTGGTAACCGGCCCTGGATACATGGAGCTGAATGCGCCCCCGCGCATGACATACGGAATATCATAAGCCTGCATCAAAGCCTCAATCACGGCAGCCTCAGACTCCGACTTTGGTGAATAGATTGGTATCATAATTCTTTCCCCCTGTCTGACTGAGTCTACCGGTTTGCGTCCTGGGCAGGCAAGGCGTCATACTGCAGGCTTTACCTGGGGTTTCATTCAGTGTCCGGAGTCACTGCTCACATGGCTGTATTCAATATCCAACCCATTGTCACCTCCCTGAACGCGGTCAGGCAAGACTGGCGTATCGCCCAGCACCGTTCACGCGAACCTGGTGGGCGGGAATTTCCGTCTCCACAGGCTATTGCACGCATTCTTGAAGACCTCAAAGGTGTGCTGTTTCCCATGCGCCTGGGGCCACTGGATCTGCGGCAAGAAAGCGAGGATTTCTACATAGGCCACACGCTTGATTCCGCGCTGCATGCGTTGTTGCATCAGGTTCGCCTCGAACTGTATTACCAGGCACGCCGCCAGAACATCGAAGGCAACGCCCTCGAGGCAAGAGCGGTTTCCGCAGTCCAGGCATTTGCATCGGCGCTGCCCGAAATCCGCCGCCTGCTCGACACCGATGTACTGGCTGCCTATCAGGGAGACCCCGCGGCACGCAGCGTAGACGAAGTATTGCTGTGCTATCCGGGCGTCCTGGCAATGATCCACCATCGTATTGCCCATCAGTTCTACAAGCAGGGCCTGGGGCTGCTGGCTCGCATGTCGTCGGAACTGGCCCATTCGGCCACGGGCATCGATATACACCCCGGCGCGCAGATCGGCCCCCATTTCTTCATCGATCACGGTACGGGCGTGGTCATCGGCGAAACCGCCATCATCGGCGAACGGGTACGCATTTATCAGGCCGTCACCCTGGGCGCCAAGCGCTTCCCTCTCGATGCCAACGGCGAACTGCAAAAAGGCTTGCCGCGCCACCCGATTGTCGAAGACGACGTGGTGATCTACGCTGGCGCCACGATTCTCGGCCGTGTCACATTGGGACGCGGCTGCACCATAGGAGGCAATGTCTGGCTGATTGACGATGTTGCGCCCGGCAGCCATGTAACCCAAGCAGAATTCCTGGGCACGGGTACCTGTGATCCCGCTGCAGAAGGTACTGCGCAATAAGCGCTAGCGGCCCAGCGCCATGCTCACCGCATGGCGCGCGTGGATGCGCGTCGTATCAAATAACGGCACATCGGTATCCTTCTGGCTCACCAACAGGCCGATTTCTGTACAGCCCAGAATAACTGCTTGCGCGCCCTGCGCAGCAAGCCCGCTGATAATGCGCAGATATTCAGCGCGCGACCCCGCCTCCACGCTCCCAAGGCAGAGCTCGCGGTAAATTATGTCGTGAACGATTTTTCTGTCGGCCACGTCAGGCACAATCACCGTCAGGCCGAACTGTGTTTCAAGACGACCGCGATAGAAATCCTGCTCCATGGTAAAGGCCGTGCCCAGAAGCCCAACGGTGCCAACGCCATGCGACGTCAGCTCTTTCGCCGTCGCGTCGGCAATGTGCAGCAACGGGATATCCACCGAACCGGTGATATCATCGGCAAGCTTGTGCATGGTATTTGTGCACAGCACCAGAAAATCAGCGCCCGCTGCCTGCACACGCCTGGCCGCATCCGTCAGAATGCGCCCCGCGCCCTCCCAGTCGCCCTGATGCTGCAGTTTTTCGATGGGCTCGAAATCGACGCTGTACATGACAAGCTCAGCCGAGTGCAGGCCACCCAAGGCGCGTGCTACACCCTGATTGATTTCCCGGTAGTAGTCCGCAGTGCTTTCCCAGCTCATGCCGCCTAACAGCCCGATGGTTTTCATGCGCCCCCCACGTCCAAAGGGATCAGCTTAACGATGCCATGCCGGAAGATCAACCGCCGCCCGCCGCGCCATCACTGCTCAAGCCTGCGCGCGACGGCAAATGAAGCAGGGCCGACAACTGGCTAGTGGCAGTCCGGCACTTCCTGATCCAGATACACTTCAAAAGCTATATCCTGGGCCCGTTTGGCCGTGATCTCGGCCAGATGCCGCTGCCTTCGCCATTCAGCGACCAACTTTCGGGCAGCATCCAGCGTGTCGACATCCTGGGCGGATACAGCAAACACCAGTTTGGCTTGCGGGCCGGGAGGAAGACTGGCGGAGAATTTCTTCCACTCCGGGAACTTGAGCAAGGCCTTGAGCAACGCCTCGTCGTGAACCGCCGCGTCACACTCGCCGACTCGCATTGCCAGCAGAGAATCGGCCGGTGCGCGCATGACTTTCTCCAGCGCACCATAACGGGCGGCCATGCTGCCGACATACAAGCCCCCTTGGGACAGGCATACCGTACGGCCTTTGAGCTGATCCCAAGTGGTGATATCGGTGTCCGTGCGCATAATCGCCATGGGGCGCGATACATAGCCGGTGGGCACGGTTGCAACCTCGCCGTTCGGCACCGTCGCCTTGGCGGGCACGCTGATCAGAGCCGCGTCTATGTCGCCTCGTCTCAACCCTGCCACGGCGCTTTCGGGGTCCCGAGCCGGCGTCGCCACCACCGAACGATTCAGCTTGTGCGCAAGCGCCTCAGCCAGCTCCATATCCGGCGCATCTGGCGTACGAACCTTGGATCCGCCAATGAAGGGCGGAATGACATAGTGCACGCCCAACACCAGTGAGCGTTCCGCCATAGCATGCTCATCGGAATGCGCCACGCTGGCAGCGCCCGCGGATGCCGGGGCCGCCGCGACGCAGACGACGGCCAGCAACATAAAGCGACCAGGCAATATTGGACGGAAGGCGGACATGGTCAAACGTACTGATAGCGCAAGACACGACGCTTCAGGTTTTCGAGCATGAGCTGATCAATCAAGGTCGCCAGCACGGCGATTGTCATGATATTGGCCATGACCCCAATCATATCGGCCGTCTCACCGGAATACGCCAGGGAACGGCCCAGCCCCTGCCCAAAACCAATCAGCATCTCGGCCGATATCAATGCGCGCCAGGCGTTGCCAAACGCCAGCTGTGCCCCGGTAATCAGCTCGGGCATCACCGCAGGCAAATACACCCGTTTGAGCATATCCCAGCGGCTTGCACCCATCACCCTGGCCGCTGATACATGTACTGCCAGGACGCTCTCGGTGGCATTCATTACCGAAAGCGCAGCCGGAAAGAATGCGGACAATGCCACCACCACAATAATGGGCAGATTTCCAAAACCCATCATAATGAGAAAGAGTGGTACCCAGGCTATCGATGGAATGGATTGCAGAATAATGATGGCGGACTTGAGCACTTCGCGGAAAAAGAACAGGATGCCGCCGACTAGCCCAAACCCCACGCCAAAGATCAGCGCAGCCAGATAGCCCGCCCCCAGGCGTCCTAGGCTGCCCGACAGCTGTGCCTGGAAGGCAGACGTTTTAATGTCTTCCACTAACCGCATAAACACCGGCGGCAAACCGGGCATCAGAAAATCGGGCAGTATCCATGCCATGATCTGCCAGAACAAGAGGATGGTCGCCACCGCAAGCGCCATGGCCATTTTTTTTCTACTGGGAGAGAGTCTATTCTGAACGCTCATGCTTGCTGCTAAAAAGAAGAGACGGCCGGTCAGCGCCGGCCAGGAAACACAATCACTGCGGTAAAGTACGCGCTACCCGGGACAGCTCGCCGGCGCCTTACAGTTTGCGCGTTTGTTGCCAATCCAGATCAACAATCTTGCTCACGTCGAAAGGCTTGCCGTCACTTGTCTTGAGCGAACCCTGGGCCTGCATGATGTCGGCGATTTCCTGCATGCGCGCCAGTTCCGGTTCGGTCAGTACCGGGCTGAACGTCTGACTCTTGATGGCATCACGTATGACGTCTTCACGAGCCACCTCGCCCTGGTGCAGCGTCTTGAGCGTCGGTTCGGCGATAAAGTAGCTGGCAATCAGCTTGGCGCCTTCCTCGGGCTTGTTCTGCAACAAATCGATGGCATCGCGCTGGGCATCCAATGATTTCCAGACGTCGTCCTTGCGTTTCTTGAGCGTATCGCCGGAAGTAATGACAACCATGCACGGGAACGGCCAGACCTCGCCGACCTCGTAAATTTGCTTGACGGGCGCTATCAGCTGCGCGATACGAGCTTGCGGTTCGAACAGGAAGGCGGCATCCACCCGCTTGCCGACCAGCGACTGCACGGCAACTTGTGGACTCACGCCCATGATGGAGAGATCTTCCGCCTTGAGCCCGGCGTCCTTGAGTACAACCCCTTTCAGTACAGTATCAGCAGTGCTGCCCTCTTTCTGGGAAGCAAGCGTACGGCCTTTCAGATCCTCAACCTTGTCGATGCCCGCGTCCTCGCGAACGACCAGCGCGTGAAAACCGTGCTGCGCACCGCCGACAACCTTCAAGTCTGCCCCCCGGGAGGACCAGGACGCTGCGTTGGTAAAACCGAGCACGCCGGTATCCAGCTGGCCGCCCACAATGGCTTTGATCAGATCCGTACCAGACTTGAATTCAACCAGCTCGACATCCAGCCCGTGCTTTTTGTAGAACCCGCCTTCGTAAGCGGCGATGGCCTGCGCATCATCCATGACACGCAAATAGCCAATCTTGAATGTGTCTGCCGCCAGAGCCTGGCCGGACAAGGCGAGCGCCGCCAATGCAGGCAGCAATAAACGTGACAGCTTCATCAATAACTCCAAATGCCTCCGGCAGCCTTCTGCCGGATGCTGAACGGCGCGCAACGAGTGTTTCGCGACTTGCTAGGGGTGCTGACCGGTGCGCAAGCGGCTTCCGCGCAACCGGGCCTGCCGGCCCGCGCGGAATACCGACACTGATCAGGCCAGCGCTTCTTCTGTAAATTTTGGTGCGGCGCGGCTTTCTGCGCGATCGGCGGTTAACACACCGCCTGCCGCTGGTGTGCCGACAGAAGGCGGCGCCGTTTCGCGAGGCGGCCCGTTGTCGACCTCGGTGTTGATGCCCAGCAGACCCAGGATTTCCCTTCTCATTGACGCAAACGCAGAAAGGTCATGCGATTTTTCTTGCTGCGACAAGGTAAATTCCTTGAGCACCGTTGCAGGCCTGGCGCTGAACACCAGGATGCGGTCGGCCAGGAACAAGGCTTCGTCGACATCATGCGTAACCAATAAGACCGTGGGGGTGGTCTCGCGGATCAACTGGCGCAGGACATCCTGCAATGTCATGCGGGTCAGGGCGTCCAGCGCGCCAAAGGGCTCATCCAGCAGCAGCGCCTTGGGGTTGGTAATAAAAGCGCGCGCCAAGGCTGCACGTTGACGCATTCCACCGGACACCTGATGCGGAAAATAATCTTCGAACCCTGCAAGATTGACCTTGCCCAACCAGGCTCTGGCGCTGCGCAGCGCGCTGGATTTATCCTGTTTCTGCAGCTCCAGCGCCAGCGCCACATTCTGGACCAGCGTCAACCAGGGATACAGCGCATTTTCCTGAAACATGAGCATGCGCTCAGGGTGCGCGCCCTTGATGGGCTTGCCGTCTGCCAGCAGTGTGCCCGCGCTGGGCTTTTCCAGGCCCGCCACCAAATGCAGCAACGTAGACTTGCCGCAGCCCGACGGCCCCACCAGCGCTACAAGCTCTCCGTCGCCGATATCGCGATCAAATCCCTTGATAACCGGCAAGTCGGAAAACTGCTTATCTATATTCTTGAATGAGAGTTTCATTTTGGTTCAATTAACCAATTAGTTATATCGAACTGTACTTTTGGACTTAATATCTCACAAGAATTTTTCTGCTCTTTATATATAACTCAACAACATATGCAACTGGCATTGCTCAACGACAGCGATCCCCCTGAGCGTGGGCGCTCGAAGGCGCCGCGCCATACAATGGTGTTTATCCTTGTCATACAGACATGGCTGCAAAATGCCCGCCAGAAGATCGTACCGTCTGTATTGCAGCGGAAAGCCAAGCGATTTCGCCCAGGGAGCCTACAAACAGGGAGCATATCAAATGAGCAGTACTGCATTTCCGGGGTTTTCTGGCCCCGCAGCAAGTACCGAAGCGCCACTGGAAATGCTGGCGGCCTGCCATGTTCGTATCGAGCGCTATTGCGCCACGCTCAGCCGGCTGAGCGGTCATGCGCTCGAGCAAGGTAGCGATGCCGACGCCCAACGCGCTGCGGCCGGCATCATCCGCTACTTCGACACGGCTGCAGTGCTTCATCACGCCGATGAAGAAGAAGACCTTTTTCCGGCACTGCTTGAATCCATGGCAGGCTCCGACGCAGTCTGTATTCGCGAACTGACCAGCGCCCTTTCCGCCGAGCATCGCTTGCTTGAAAGCGCCTGGCGTACGCTGCGCGCGTCCTTGCAACGCATTGCCGCGGGCAAGCCGGCGCTGCTGCCTGACGCCGCGGTCATCACTTTTACCAGCACCTACGCGCGCCATATGCGTATCGAAGAAGACGAAGTGCTGCCCATGGCAGCGCGCCTGTTGAGCGACCACGATATCGATCGTATAGGTCGGGCCATGCGCAAGCGGCGCGGCATCAGCGACGATCTGATCTGACGGCGCCCGGCTGGCAAGGCACCCCTGGCTCAAGAAGGGGAAACCCCGGTTTCCCGCCCCAATAGGGAATGCTATTCTTGCCGGCAAAGCAACCAAAGGGGGCGATTCGCACACCGGCTCCTTCCCGGCAGCCAGTAGAACAGGACAACCATGGAACCATCGCGCGTCGAAAATTTCCTGCAGTTCGTCAACGTCAAAAAAACCTATGATCAGAAAACGCTGGTCGTAAAGAACTTCAATCTGGACGTCAAGCAAGGAGAATTCGTCACCCTGCTGGGCCCTTCGGGATCGGGCAAAACCACGGTATTGATGATGCTAGCCGGATTCGAGAACGTGACCAGCGGCACGATTACCGTAGGCGGTAAGTCCATTACGACCACCGCGCCCTACAAGCGCAACATAGGCATGGTGTTCCAGAACTATGCACTGTTTCCGCATATGACAGTGGCAGAAAACCTGGCCTATCCGCTCAAGGTACGAAACCTGCCCAAAACGCAGATCAGGGAGCGCGTCGACCGCTATCTGGCGCTGATAGAGCTTGGTCATTTTGGCGACCGTCACCCCGGGCAACTGTCAGGTGGACAGCGCCAGCGGGTTGCCCTGGCGCGCGCCCTGATTTTCGAGCCCACCCTGGTCCTGATGGACGAACCCTTGGGCGCGCTGGACAAAAAGCTGCGGGAACAGATGCAGTTTGAAATTACGCGTCTGCACAGCCAACTGGGGTTTACGGTCATCTACGTGACGCACGACCAGGTAGAAGCGCTGACCATGTCCAGCCGTATTGCCGTTTTCAACGAAGGCGTGGTACAGCAGTATGCCTCGCCGGATGATCTGTACGAGCGCCCCGCCAACGCCTTTGTCGCCAACTTCATCGGAGAAAACAATCTCATTCCGGCGCTCGCGCCAGAAATCGACGGCAAAATGGCGCGCAGCAGCCTTGAGGGCGGCGCACGCATCACGACCTTCAACGGCAACTGTCTGGTTGGTGCACAGCGCTGCATCGTGTCGGTCCGGCCTGAGAAACTCACCATTCAAACCGATGCAAGGACACTGGATAACCAGGTCGGCGCGCGCTTCATCACCCGGCATTACGTGGGCGACTTCATCCGCTATTACTTCGAGCTGGACAACGGCTGCAAGGTAGCCGTCAAGACGCTCAACGATACGCGCGCGCCAGACCTGGCAAACGGCCAGTCCGCCGTACTGGCCTGGCGCGCAGAAGACAGTTTTGCTTTCCGTAGTGACACCAATCCAGTCCAAGGAGACACGCCATGATAAAACTCAATAAAACGCTGGGGCCCGTTCTGGCGCTCAGCCTGGGGCTGTGGGGCGCAGCACAGGCTCAGGAAACGCTGACGGTCGTCTCGTTCGGCGGCGCCTATGGCGCGGCGCAGAAGGTGCATCAGATCGATCCCTACATGAAAGCCACCGGCAACAATGTGCTGTTCGAAAACTACACGGGCGGCGTGGCGGAAATCAAGGCACAAGTGGAGGCCGGCAAGATACAGTGGGATGTGGTCGACATCGAAACCATAGACCTTGAACGCGCCTGCTCCGAAGGCCTGCTCGAAGTCATTCCGCACGACATCCTGCAGGCGGGCGCCGACGGCACGCCCGCTGAAGAAGATTTCATCCCCGAGGCCCTGAGCAACGAATGCGGGATCGGCGAAATTATCTGGAGCACCGTTTACGCGTATAACAACAAGACGATCGGCGAGAACAAGCCAAGCACCATACAGGATCTTTTCGATCTCAAGAAGTTCCCCGGCAAGCGGGCGCTGCGCAAACGCGCACAAGTCAATCTCGAATGGGCCTTGCTGGCCGATGGCGTCAAACCCGAGGACGTCTACACGGTGCTGGCCACCCCTGAAGGCCAGGACCGCGCATTTGCCAAGCTTGACAGCATCAAAAGCGATATTGTCTGGTTCGATAGCTGGTCCCAGGCGCCGCAACTGCTCAACGACGGTGGCGCCATTATGGTGCAGTCGGCCAACGGCCGCTTCTTCGAAGCGATCAAGAAAGAAGGCAAGCCGTTCACCATGGTATGGGACGGCAATCTGTACGATCTTGATGCCTGGGGCATTGTCAAAGGCACACCCAAACTGAAAGAAGCACTGAACTTTGTCGCCTTCACGACCAGTACCAAAGCGCTGGCCGGGTTTCAGGATGTCGCTTACGGTCCGCCGCGCAAGTCCTCCATGGCCCTTGTTGACAAAGACGTCATCGAGCACTTGCCCAGTTCCCACGTGGACGAGGGACTGAAGGCCGACGGCATCTTCTGGGCGGATTATGGAGAAAGCCTCGGCGAAAAATTCAATGAATGGCTGCTCAAATAAGCAACACCGCCACAAAGATGCAGGCAACAAGCACACCAGGCAACACCTCGGCCCACCTCGCCGCAGCACCGTCGGTGCACGAA
Organism: Allopusillimonas ginsengisoli; assembly: GCF_004153455.1. Classification (GTDB taxonomy): domain Bacteria; phylum Pseudomonadota; class Gammaproteobacteria; order Burkholderiales; family Burkholderiaceae_B; genus Allopusillimonas; species Allopusillimonas ginsengisoli. The sequence goes on from NZ_SDQE01000005.1 coordinate 48,204, forward strand.
GCCGGTACACTGACGCCTGATGAAGTTCGCACCGAAAGGCGCGAACTTCAGCGGCGCAAACGCATTGCGTTTCTGCTTGTCGTACCGTTGCTTGCTTTTATCTTCTTTGCCTTTGTAGCCCCGATTGCGTCCATGCTTTATCGCAGCGTCTACAACCCTGCGGTTGCTGAACTGATACCCGAAACGGTTGCTGCGCTGTCGGACTGGAAAACCGGACTGCCCGACGACGACGCGTTCAAGGCCTTTGCCGGCGAGCTCAGAACTCTGGCGAATGAGCGCAAGTCGGGTACTCTGGCAGCGGCCGTGAACAGGATTCAGCCTGGCTCGTCCAGCCTGATCAACGCCACTGCGCGAAAAATGCGACAGCTTTCGACTGAGGACATCGCATCAAACGGGGCCGCAAAGCTGCGCGAAGCCGATGCCCGCTGGACGCAACCGGGGTTATGGCGCGCCATCAAGGAAGTCGGCCAGCCGTATACCGACGGCTTTTACCTGACCGCCGTCGATCTGGAGCGCAGTGCGGAAGGCGAGCTGCACTGGCGAAAATCCGCGCGCATTTATCTCCAGCTTTATGGCAAGACACTGGGCATCGCCCTGACCATCACGGTATTGTGCATCGTGCTCGGATACCCGCTCGCCTACTACCTTGCCCATGCGCCTCGTCGCATCGCCGGCATGCTGATGGTTCTGGTGCTGCTCCCGTTCTGGACATCGCTGCTGGTCAGAACAACGGCATGGATTGCGCTGTTGCAAACCCACGGTGTCATCAACTCCATACTCGAGGCCATCGGCTTGATTGGGCAACCTCTCGAGATCCTTTATACACGCATGGCCACCGTCATCGCGATGACCCACATCCTGCTGCCGTTCATGATCCTGCCGCTCTATAGTGTCATGCGCGGCATAGACCCAAGCTATGTGCGCGCCGCACTTTCTTTGGGCAGCCGCCCTTGGTCGGCATTTCTTCATATCTTCATGCCGTTGACCTTACCGGGGCTGAGCGCGGGTTCGTTGCTGGTCTTCATTATTTCCGTGGGCTACTACATCACCCCGGCGCTGGTGGGCGGCACAGACGGACAAATGATTTCCAATATCATCGCCTTTCACATGCAGCGTTCCAACAACTGGGGCCTGGCCGCCGCATTGGGCACTTTGCTGCTGGTGCTCATCCTGACGCTGTACTGGATTTACGATCGCCTGATTGGCGCCCGCAATATAAAACTGGGGTAATCGGTCATGGATAGATACCCGGCTTACTATACATGGCGCCAGAAGTCAGGCGCCTATGCGCTCAAGCTTACTGCTTGGGCCGTGCTGTTTTTTCTGATATTGCCTATCCTCATCATTATCCCGCTTTCCTTCAATGCCGAGCCATTCTTCAGCTTTACGCCCGGCATGCTGAAACTGGACCCGGAAGCCTATTCCCTGAAATGGTATGCATCCGTTTTTCATAGCCAGAACTGGCTGCTGGCCATACGCAACAGCTTTGTCATTGGCATTTTCGCGACCCTGATCGCCACCACTCTCGGCACGCTTGCCGCAGTCGGACTGGCCAGCGAGCATATGCCGCTAAGACGCCTCATCACCGCCCTGCTGCTGTCGCCCATGATCGTTCCGCTCATCATTGTCGCCGCCGGAATGTTCTTTTTCTATACGCGCTTCAATCTGGTAGGAACTTATGCCGGCATCATCATCGCCCATGCCGCGTTGGGCGTTCCCTTTGTAATCATTACCGTCACCGCCACCCTGACCGGTTTCGATCAATCGCTTTACCGGGCAGGACTCAGCATGGGCGCGTCGCCGTTGCGGGTTTTCCGCGATGTTGTCATTCCGCTGATCCGGCCAGGCGTCATCTCTGGTGCGCTCTTCGCCTTTGTCACCTCCTTCGATGAAATTGTGCTGGTACTGTTTCTGGCCGGCCCAGAGCAGGGAACCATTCCGCGCCAGATGTTTGCTGGCCTGCGCGAGCAGATCAACCCGGCGATCCTGGCTGTTGCCACCCTGCTCACGGCTGTATCCATTCTTTTGCTGGCAACGCTTGAGCTGCTGCGCCGCCGCGCCGAAAAAATACGGCACGCATAACGCACGCATCAACAACAAGACGCAGCAAATGCCATTATGAGAAACCCTTAATCTCGATTTTTGACTTGACACATGACCATCAGTAAAGTGGCCTAACCCCGCAGAGCATAGCGGATACAACAAAATCAGGAGACAAAACGCATGATTAAGAACACGTCACGCATGTTAGGTATTCTGGGTGCGAGCATCGCCATGGCTTTCTCTGCCAATGCGCTGGCCCAAAGCCCAATTGTCGTCAAATTCAGCCACGTGGTTGCCGACAAGACGCCAAAAGGCCAGGGTGCGCTTAAATTCAAGGAAGTCGCCGAGAAATTATTACCCGGGAAGGTCGAGGTACAGGTATTTGCCAACTCGCAGCTGTTCGGCGATGCCAAGGAAATGGAGGCCCTGCTGCTGGGCGATGTCCAGATGATCGCCCCGTCCTTATCCAAATTCGACCGCTACACCAAGAAACTACAGCTTTTCGATCTGCCATTCCTGTTTGACGACATGGCGGCTGTGGATCGTTTTCAACAAAGCGATCAAGGCAAGGCACTGCTGAACTCCATGACCGACCGTGGTCTCAAAGGCCTGGCCTACTGGCACAACGGGCTCAAGCAGTTGTCCACCAACCGGGACAAGCTGACGCGGCCGGAGGACGTCAAGGGCCTGAAGTTCCGCATTCAGGCATCCGATGTACTCGAAGCGCAGTTCCGGCAGCTTGGCGCCAATCCCCAAAAACTGGCATTCAGCGAGGTTTATCAGGCCCTGCAAACGGGCGTTGTCGACGGCCAGGAAAACACTTGGTCCAACATCTATTCGCAGAAATTCCACGAAGTTCAAAAAACCATTGCGAACACCAACCACGGTGTGATCGACTATATGGTCGTCACCAACGCCAAGTGGTGGGACGGGCTGCCGGACGACGTTCGCCAGGGGTTGGAGCAAGCCATGGCCGAAGCCACCAAGTACGCCAATGATGAGGCCGCCAAGCTCAATGAGCGGGATCGCCAGCTCATCGTCGACGCGAACAAGGCCAAAGTTCAAACGCTGACCAAGGAAGACGTTGCCGCATGGCGCGCAGCCATGGAGCCAGTCTGGAAGAAATTCGAAGACGGCATCGGCGCCGACCTCATCGAAGCGGCCCAGAAAGCCAACAGCTAAGCCGCTGCCTCGCGCACAAGCGGGCCACCTGACCAGGTGGCCCCCTCCTATTCGCATATCCGGCGCACGGAGCCCTTCATGAAACTACGCTGGTTTGAACGCTTCGAAGAGTGGATGATTGCCGCCCTTCTGGCAGCCATCACGCTGATCACCTTCGCGCAAGTCGTTGCGCGTTATATATTCAACTACAGCTTCGTGTGGGCTTTGGAGCTTGCGACCTTTCTGTTCGGCGGGCTGATTTTTCTTGGCATTTCTTACGGCGTTCGCGTTGGCGCGCATATTGGCGTGGATGCCCTGGTCAAGGTATTGCCGCGTAAAGTTGCCTATGTCGTCGGCATCGTTGCCACCCTGCTATGTCTGATCTACACCGTGATTGTGTTTTACGGCAGCTGGATCTACGTAGACAAAATGTACGAAATCGGCATTCTGGCGCAAGATTTGCCCATCCCGCAATGGATCCCGCGGCTGGTCATGCCGATTGGATTTCTATTGTTCTTCATGCGCCTGTTCAAAATTCTTATCGATCTGCTGCAAGGCCGGCGCGTGCAATTGTTGGGCGATGAGGTAGAAGATGCGCTCAAATACAGCAGCGATGATACGTCTGTAATAAGCGGGGAACAAAAATGACAACAACCGCCCTCTTCATCATGCTGTTCGTGTTCATGTTCCTGGGCACGCCTGTGGCCGTTGCGTTGGGCCTTTCTTCGTTGCTGACCATTCTTTTCTTCGGCCACGATTCGCTGGCGTCATTGTCATTGAAAATGTTCGAAACGTCGGAACACTTCACATTGATGGCCATCCCGTTCTTCGTGCTCGCCGGCGCATTCATGACGACCGGCGGCGTGGCCAGGCGAATGATACGTTTCGCCATTGCAGTTGTCGGCCATTTTCATGGCGGCCTGGCGATTGCCTCGGTCATGGCTTGCTGTCTTTTCGCTGCAGTATCCGGCTCATCGCCAGCCACCGTCGTGGCCGTCGGCTCCATCGTCATCGCGGGCATGGTGCGCTCCGGTTATCCCCAGCCATTTGCAGCCGGCGTGGTCTGCAATGCCGGAACCTTGGGCATCCTGATTCCGCCATCCATTGTGATGGTGGTCTACGGCGCCGCCACGGAAACATCGGTGGGGCGGCTGTTCATGGCAGGCGTCGTCCCGGGGCTGACGCTCGGCCTGTTGCTCATGATTGCCATCTACATCGTGGCGCGGGTCAAGAACTACCCACGCCAGCCTCGTGCATCCCTGAAAGAAACCCTGGTAGCCGGCCGCGATTCTTTCTGGGGCCTGATGCTTATTTTCATTATTCTCGGCGGCATTTACGGTGGCGTATTCACACCGACTGAAGCGGCCGCCGTATCCGCCGTCTACGCCTTCTTTGTCGCCGTCTTCATCTATCGCGACATTGGCTTTAAAGAAGTGCCTGACGTGCTGCTGGATGCTTCCAAGGTGACCATCATGCTGATGTTCATCATCGTCAACGCGCTGCTGTTTGCCCATGTATTGACGACGGAACGCATCCCCCAGGCTATCGCCGAGCAAATTGTGGCCTGGGACATGGCAACCTGGCAGTTTCTGATCGTGGTCAATATTCTGCTGCTTGTGGCGGGCATGTTCATGGAGCCCACAGGCATCATTCTTATCCTGGCGCCTATTCTCTTTCCCATCGCCACCCAATTGGGGGTCGACCCGGTACATCTGGGCATTATCATTGTGGTCAACCTCGAAATCGGCATGGTCACCCCGCCCATCGGGCTGAACCTGTTTGTAACCGCCGGCATCACCAAAATGACCATCGGGCAAGTGGTACGCGCCGCATCGCCCTGGCTGTTGCTGCTGCTGAGCTTCCTGATCCTGGTTACCTACGTGCCGGCGGTATCGCTCTGGCTCCCCGATCTGCTGGGCTGATCGCCCTGGACGTCCGCCCCGGCGATTTCCCGCCTGAACGCCGCGCAGCCCCCCTACCCCCTCGCCGTCGGCAACGGCGTCCAGGGGGTGGCGCGCAACAGGTTAAAATAGCAGGTTAGCTCAAGAAATTACCCATTCAGGAACACACATGGAAGCCGAACGCCATAACCAACTCGCCGCCCATCTCGAAGACTACGCCGAGCGGCAAGCTGCCCTTCGGGGGTATCTTTGACTACGATGCCAAGTTTGAACGTCTTCAGGTTGTAAACGCAGAACTCGAAAGCCCCGAAGTCTGGAACGACCCGAAACATGCCCAGGACCTGGGCCGCGAAAAGAAAAGCCTGGACACCATCGTCGGCACGCTCTCCGAGATCGCCGCCAGCCTCGCAGACGCGCGCGAACTCTTTGAATTGGCCGAACTCGAAGACGACGACGACATGATGCTTTCCATTGAACGCGATGCGCAGGCCATTGCTGTGCGCCTCGAAGAACTGGAATTCCGTCGCATGTTTTCGAACCCGGCCGATCCGCTCAACTGTTTTGTCGACATTCAGGCCGGCGCAGGCGGCACCGAGGCCCAGGACTGGGCCTCCATGCTGCTACGCCAGTACCTGCGCTATTGCGAACGCAAAGACTTCAAGGTCGATGTCCTCGAAGAATCCGAAGGTGAAGTCGCAGGTATCAAATCCGCCACCCTCAAAGTCGAGGGCGATCACGCCTTTGGCTACCTGCGCACCGAAACCGGCATTCACCGCTTGGTCCGCAAAAGCCCTTTCGATTCAGCAAATGGCCGGCATACCTCCTTTGCGAGTGTCTTTGTCTACCCCGAAGTCGATGACTCCTTCGAAATAGACATCAATCCCGCGGATCTGCGTGTCGATACCTATCGTGCCAGCGGCGCGGGCGGTCAGCACATCAACAAGACCGATTCTGCCGTGCGGATCACGCACGAACCCACTGGCATCGTGGTGCAGTGCCAGAACGATCGCTCCCAGCACCGCAACCGCGCCGAAGCCATGCAGATGCTCAAATCGCGTCTCTACGAAAAAGAAATGCGCGAACGCATGGCCGAGCATCAAAAAATGGAAGATGCCAAGACCGACGTAGGCTGGGGCCACCAGATCCGCTCCTACGTACTGGATCAAAGCCGGATCAAGGATCTGCGTACCAACGTCGAAATCTCCAACACCCAGAAAGTACTGGATGGCGACCTCGACGCGTTTATCGAAGCCAGTCTCAAACAAGGGGTATAAGCATGCAAGCCACTACCGTTGCCATCGTGACAGGTGCTTCGCGCGGACTGGGCCAGGCACTGGCGATGGGCCTGCTCGGCCCCGACACCTACCTGTGCACCGTTGCCCGCACCCGCAACACGGAACTGGCCGCCCGCGCCGCCCAGTCAGGCGCGCAATTGCAACAGATACAGTGCGACCTGGCCGACCCGGCAGCTGCAGAACAAACCGCAACACGCATCATGGGCAGCCTCCCGACCGACGCCCAGCGCTATCTCCTCATCAACAATGCAGGCATTGTGGATCCTGTCGGCCAGGCAGACCAGCTCCTGCAGGCATCAGCGATCACCGCCGCCCTTACCCTGAACATTACAAGCGTGATGCTGCTGACAGCGGCCTTCGTTCAGGCGTCCAAGCCGCGGCAGGCAGACAGTCGGATACTCAATATTTCATCCGGGGCCGGTCGCAACCCCACCCCTGGCTGGAGCGTCTATTGCGCGAGCAAGGCGGCGCTGGATCATTACACGCGTGTACTGGCCTGCGAAAACCATGGCGTACGGGCGGTTGCGCTCGCCCCCGGGGTGATCGACACAGCCATGCAGCATGCCATACGCGGCGCAGCGCCTGCCGATTTCCCCAATGTGGCCAAGTTCCAGCAACTGCACGAACAAGGCCAGCTATCCAGCCCAGAAGCCACCGCCGCTCGCATACTGCGTTACATTGTCCGCGATGATTTCGGCGACACTGTGCTGGACGACATCCGAAATTACGATTAAGCCTCATCACTCATGAACGACTCAACGCCCAATACGCCCGCCACCGACGAAAACCATTTGATTGCAGAAAGGCGCGGCAAGCTCGCTCGCCTGCGCGCTGAAGGCGTCGCTTATCCTAATGATTTTTGCCCTGATGCACGTGCCGCACACCTGCATCAGGCCTACGACAACCTCGACAAAGACGCGCTTGCCGCTCAGGAAACGCAGGTACGCGTCGCAGGGCGCATGATGCTCAAGCGCATTATGGGCAAAGCCAGTTTTGCGACCTTGCAGGATGGCTCAGGCCGCATTCAGATTTTCCTGGATCGCAACAAACTGGGCGAAGCGTGCTACGCAGATTTCAAAACATGGGACATCGGCGATATCGTTGGCGTGGAAGGCACCATGTTCAAGACCAACAAAGGAGAGCTGTCGGTTCATGCCAGCGCCATCAGACTGCTGTCCAAGTCGCTAAGGCCCCTGCCCGACAAGTTCCACGGCCTGGCCGATCAGGAAATGCGTTACCGGCAGCGTTACGTCGACCTCATCATGGCCGACGATACTCGCCGTACCTTTCTTGCACGAAGCAAGGCCATGGCCAGCATCCGGCAATTCATGGTAGAGGCAGACTTCCTTGAAGTCGAAACACCCATGCTGCATCCCATACCCGGAGGCGCGGCCGCCAAGCCTTTTACGACTCACCACAATGCGCTGGACATGGATATGTACCTCCGCATCGCCCCAGAGCTCTATCTCAAGCGCCTGATCGTGGGCGGCTTTGACCGCGTGTTCGAGATCAATCGCAATTTCCGCAACGAGGGAGTCAGCCCGCGCCACAACCCCGAATTCACGATGATGGAGTTCTACGCTGCCTATACGAACTACCACTGGCTGATGAGCTTCACGGAATCGCTGCTGCGCCAGGCTGCCACAGATGCAACAGGCAGCGCGGTACTTACCTACCAGGGCGAAACAGTCGATCTCTCCCAACCATTTGATCGCCTGACCATTGTTCAGGCCATACAGAAATATACAGAGGGCTACACAGACACCCAATTGCATGATGCAGTATTTCTGCGCCATGAACTGCGCCGCCTGGGCGCCGATATCGATGGACCTGTTCTCGGGCGAGCAGGAACCGGCGCCCTGCAGCTCGCGCTGTTCGAAGAAACAGCCGAAGCGAAGTTGTGGAACCCCACCTTTATCATCGACTATCCTGTCGAGGTCTCGCCACTGGCTCGCGCGTCGGACAAGCAAGCCGATATCACCGAACGCTTCGAACTATTCATCACCGGTCGCGAGATCGCCAACGGTTTTTCAGAGCTGAACGACCCCGAGGATCAAGCCGCGCGTTTTCAGGCGCAGGTCCAGGCCAAAGATGCAGGCGACGAAGAGGCCATGTACTACGACGCAGACTATATTCGTGCGCTGGAGTATGGCATGCCGCCTACGGGCGGCTGCGGCATCGGCATAGATCGACTGGTCATGTTGCTCACCGACAGCCCCAGCATCCGAGATGTCATTCTATTTCCGCATCTGCGGCGGGAAGACTGATTCAAAGCTGGATCTTCCGATCGGCAAGCAATAGATTTGCCTGCCATCGGTCCATCGCGTAGGCGGGTGTGCTGTCTGGGTAGCGTATCAGCAAGGTATGCCAGCATCGCGCCGCCTCGCGAAACCGACCCGACAACTGATAGACTTCAGCCATCAGCTCATACTCGGCGGGGTTTTCCGGGCCTCGCACACCCGGCTTACCGAACACTGACACAGCGCGACGCATATCACCCAGCATACGATAGACATACGTTAGCCTGCGCAGCCCATCCTCCAGGCTCATCGCATGCGCTTCAAGCAAATGAACAGCCGACGACCAATCGCGCAGCGCAAAAGCGCAACGTACCCGCAGATCAATGGCATCAAGATCCTTGTCATCCGCAGCAATCAGCGTATCGCACACCCGGGCACTGGCCGTATAGCAGGAACGCATTGCCAGCGCATGCGCATACAGGCGGCCCAAACACGCAGGCATGCTCACGATGGGGCTGATCTCAGTGATCTCGCCGGCCCTGGCCCACGCGGCAAAAGAAGGATAGCCTTCAGTCAGCAATCGGATAAGCTCTTTCCAGTCTTTTTGCGCAAACGCCAACTGCGCTCCTTCTGACCTGACCAGCCAGGCTGTCCTGCCATGCCGTGGAAGCTTGTTCAACCAAGCGTTGGACTTTTCAAAGTCATGGCACATCCTATAGGCTTTGCTGATGGCCAGTTCTGGCAAAAGCGAGCCCAACTCAGCGCGATCAAGCTCTGAGGCACACGCTTGTGCGATAGCAATCACATCGTCCCATTGCTGGTGGGCGCAATAAACCCAAACCAACATGGCATTGCGCGCAGCGCCTTCCGGCGCCATGTCCGCCATGAGCGCCTGGCAGCGTTCGCCCTTCCCACGTTCAGCCAGCCCATACAACAAGATGCCATACAGTGTTTGATCTGACGGTGCCAGCGGGAATCGCTCAAGGAGCAGGTCGCATACCGTGTCATAAGATTGTTGAGCCAGCAAAAACTGAAGTTCAACCTTCTGGAATCGCTTCATGCTGTCCGGCCGTGCGCGCCCAAGTACCACAGACGCGGAATCGTACAGCACGCGCGCGCTGTCAATGTCCATAGCGCAGAACTTCTCTATCAAGCTGACCAGCGTCGCCGCGAGATTCATCGCCACGCCATCAGCCATGTCCTGAACAATGCTTCGCTGCAAAATGCGAGTAGCCATCGCCTGCGCATCGTCAAGCTTGCCCAACTCAGTCACAATACGCAGATAATCAATACATACACACAACGGGATGCTGTTCTGTGCGCTGGCCAGCCACGCCTCGTGATCGCGATAAGCCCGCTTGATGTGCTGCAGGGCATCCTGCCATTGCCCACAGGCCATCGCCAACCGGGCACGTTCGACGCAAACCAGGCGCATTCCCGTGCCATCTTCCTCCGCGGTAGCCAGCCAGGCCTGTCCATCTTGTTGCTGCGGCGCTTGCCGGCATGCCTTCGCCATCAGCAGTGCAGCCGCATGCTCGCGGCGCTCTTTCTCTCCGATTGTGGCAACTGCCAGCGTACCCGCGGCAAGCACCTCGTCCCAACGAGCACTCGCCGCAAGCGCCCAAGCTCGAAACAAGGCATACAGTCCTTCGTCGGCCCGTATGCCATGCGTCCAGCGCCGAAATAACCGCCAGGCGGCATCCGCATCCGACAAGCCCTCATAACAGCGCAACAGCAGGCTTGTGATGGTGGTATCAGGCACAGGGTGCCAGCAATCGAGTCGAGCAAGCGTTTCCCGTGCTTGCATCCATTGCAGATCATCGATATATACACGTGCAACGGCCAACTGCAAGGGCTGGCACAAACGCTCATGAAGTGGTGACACGACGGCGCGCGCTGCGTCATGGCAGGCCAGCGCCTGCGCAAAACTCCCTCGCTGGCGCAAGCCCTCGACCGTCTCGACGGCGGCTGAAACAAATGCCATCGCCCCGGCATTATCACGCAACGCTGCCGATGCCACCGTCGCGCAAACCTCGCTGGCCTCGTCAAAGCGGCTGAGCTGCAGCAGCACACGCACGTAATCCAGCTTATCGCCTGGGGACATGGCTTGCCATGTCGGGTAAGCCCAAGAGAAATAGCAGAGTGATTTTTCCCATTGACTCTGCGCCAGCGCAAGCCTTGCCTGCTCGAGCATCCAGGCCTGTTCTTCAGCGAAGCTGGGCCGCAAAACGGACAATGCGTGCTCTGCTCGCGCGAAATCACCCTGTACACGCAGTGCTCGAACGTGATCCAAAGAGTCTGAAACTGTATGCTCGGCTTCAATCGACACGCAGGCGTCTGCCGCCTGTTCGCGCGCGGCGTGCCGAAATCCGCGAGTACTGCCAGCACCATCCTGATCGATATCCAGGACGTCCTGCGCCTGAGTCACTCCGGGAAATTTTTCCAGTATCTGAAGGTGTTCGGATATCAACGCACGCGCGGACGCATCGGTACTGTTCGCCTCGTCTCTGGGAAGCACATTCAGGAACCAGGGGCCAATCGCATAGGCCCTGGTTTCCGGGCTGACCAACTGCGTATAGACCAGGGCTGTAGAGGCGATACCCAGGATTGCCTTGGGCCGCGCCAGGCAGATCAACGGTTCGACTGGAAAATCCGTTTCCTGGAAAATAACGAATGGTTGGCTGCCATTTGTCACGCCGTCAATACGTCGCCTGAACGCCTGATACAGGGTTCGCCGATCTTTGTGATGCATTTTTATGAACACACGTGCGTTAAGACGGCTGCTTGCCAGTGCCAGCATGTTGACAAGCACATCGCAAAATGTCTCATCATTCACAGGATATCGTTGGCTCACGAACAGAATGTCGTTGCCGCCGATATCGTAATGATTTACCAATTGCCGTGTCCGATCGTCGATGGTCAAGCCGCCCGCATGAAGAAAAAATCGGGTCGCAATCCGATAGTTGAATACGCCATTGAGCAGCTCGGGAAAAGCAGCATAAACTCGATCGAAATCTCTAAAATAGCTCAGGGCCGGCAATAAGCTTCGGTAGCCAGGTACACAGCGCATGACCCCGCGTCGCCATGCTGCCCATACCGGGGCCGTATCATCGACAGCCGATAGGTTATGTCCGCGCGCATCAAGCTTGTAGGTCGCGGTCCCCTCCTCCACCAGACACATAGTGCAACCACGCTGCTTTGCAAGCGTTGCCAGTACAGCATAGTGCCGCTCGAAACTGAGCAGAAACACAGATCGAGGAGCTACCGTTCGAAGCAGGGTCTTGTAGATCCGTTTCATCACCGAAAGCTTCTTCAAGGCGATCCGATTGGGGGTTCTCGGAATCCTGACACGTGACACAGCACTGAACAGTTCTTTGTTCACTTGCTGTTCTATCAAGACGGGCATGTTCAAGTTTGCAGACGTATACAGAACAGCCAAATAGTTGCCCGCCAGCTTCTCGAAACGGATCAAGGCCTGAACCTGGCGCAATTGACCCACATGCGATACGACGAACAAGTTGTCGGCCGGGGTGTCTGCCGTACCGCGCAGGCCGCCATGCTTATTCCAGGCAGTGGCGGCTCGCCTGGTCAGTGTGCCAAACTGGACAGCAGCGCGTTGTGCCCACCGTACAAACCTATCCATGATTCATTCCTGTAATGGCGAAGGACCTGCCCACAACGCGCAAGCTTTTCAATGGATGTCTCAGAAAAACAGCAGGAAAAGCGAGGGCCAGTTTTGTTATGGAACAGCGAGCGGGTAGCACCCTGAGTTCGTTTTTTGGCTGCATCAAACGATGCTTCACGGTTTCCAGGCCGAACGCGGGATGTTGAACGTTCTCACGCAGCCAACGGCTGCAGGCTGCGGGCGGCCGCATGAAATCCACCTGCTCCGCTTGGACGATCAACCCACTATCCTGAAAATACTGATCATGACTACCCTCACTGGCATAGCCGCTCAACAAGTAAACGTTTTTTCTCAGAAGCAGGGCCTCGATGGCCGCGGAGCTCGATATACTCAAGCAAGAATCCACGATCTCCAACACACTGTTGACAGGCGCTTCAGTGAACGACATATTCACAGGCTTGCCGATATCGGCAATGATGCGGCAGAGCGCCTCGGGCACCTGCCTTGACCCTGGTTCGGCGGACCGCCCCTTGATCAAAAACATGCGATGCGGATTGCGCTCTGCGATGAGAATCAGATCTTGTGCCAGCCGCTGCCGTTCCTTCCTTCGGCATGGCACATACAACTGTTCGAAGAAGGCTGTCGATGGTAGAATGCCCACCACATCCTTTGCAGAACTGTTGTCAACCTGTCCTCCTGCGTGCGCTTCCAGCCAGGCCGCTCCGTACACAATCCCATTGTTCTGCAAGCCCAGCGCATGACAAACACGCCGGTATATGCCTGCATCCATTTCTGAATTGAGAAGCACGATATCGCATCCGGCGCGGGTAATGAACGCATCGAGCTGGCTGTCCATAACGATGCCGGGAAACAAAGCGACGGCTTTGATGCGGTCAGCCTTTCGACGCACCCGATCCAGCAGAGCATTCAAGTCTCGTCCGCCACAGCTGAAAACAATGACATCATGGACGGCAAGTGCGCGGCAGAGTGCATCAGCATCTTTCCAAGCTTGTAGATCAAAGCGCTTTGTCTTGCCAAAACGCTTGTCGTCATTCAGCGCCTGGCACAGAAACCGGGTCGCCTTTTCCTGCGCATACGTTCGAAAGACAACCGCAACCTGACACTGGTTCATGCCTGGACGTCCCCGTTCCGCAATTGAGCTCCCTTCTTGATGTCGCGGGCCGCATAGCGTCCCAGTAATCTATCGTAGTCCTCTGCGCTGAACGCTCCGGTGCCGGGCCGTTTGACCCATAGATTTTCCTCCGTGAGTAGTTCTCCGGCACGTATGTCTCTGTCTGCCACGACAGAGGCAAAGGCGAATTTGATGGTGGCCGCCTCTTCGGGCAGCGGCTGCTTCTCCCCGCCTCTGGCCAGGAATATCGCTTGCGACCCGCGAATCAACTGGGCCAACGCGGCAGGGTCCATCGAGCAAGCGATATCTGGACCTGGGCGGCACATATCGTCGGTAAAGTGGCGCTCCACAATGCTGGCCCCCAACGCAACAGCGGCGAGACAGGCATAATTGTCCACAGTATGATCGGACAAACCCACAACAGCGTCAGGAAAAGCTTCCGCCAGACGCTGAAGGGCGCCAAGCCGAACCAGATGATAGGGTGTAGGATAGACATTCGTGCAATGCAGCAGCGCAAAGGGCACATTGGCGGCGCGAAGTATCTGCACCGACTTTCCCACGCTGGCCAGATCGTTCATCCCTGTCGACAGGATAATCGGCTTGCCGAACGAGGCAACCAGCCGCAGCAAGGGATAATTACTGCACTCCCCTGAACCAATCTTGTACGCCGGGACGCCCATGCGCTGTAGCCTGTAGGCGGCCGCGCGCGAAAAAGGCGTGCTGATGAAAATCAGCCCTTTCGCTTGCGCATATTTCATCAACGCGGTTTCGTCCGCTTCGCTCAATGCGCAGCGCGCCATGATGTCAAAAATAGAAACTTCGGCATTGCCGGGCACAACGTCGCGTGCCTCCACCGACATTTCATCTTCGACAATATGCGTTTGGTGCTTGATCACCTCTGCGCCCGCCCGCTGCGCGGCGTCAACCATGGCAATGGCCGCGTCGAGACTGCCCTCATGATTGATACCAATTTCGGCGATCACCAAGGGTTCATGCGCCGGCCCCACTGGCCTGCCCTGAATGCTGAAGGATGGAAGCATGTGTTACCTCCCCGCCAGCATATGCGCGATGAACAAGTCTTGCTCTGTATCGATATCGAGAGATCTGGAGACAGGCATTTCAAAAAATTCCAGTTTAGGTACAAAAAATGTACGAGCCGACAATAACGCCGACATCTTGTTGATATACAGCGCGCCATTCACTCTGTACGCAGCAGGCAGGTGTTGACGCGGCACCTCCATCGCTGACAAGTCATCCAAGGGCACCAGACCTTTGTCGTGCGAGTGTCGGATAAAGGTTTTGTAGGGATGGTGCTCGCAGGGGCATACGGAAACCACGGAGTTCGCATCAGCGCGACGGCGCAGCTCAATGGCATCGGCCACATCCCTGGCAGTGCGTAGCGGGCTGGTTGGCTGCAGCAGCACACACTCGCCATCTTGTATGCCTACGGTCTCCAACGCATGACACACCACATCAATGGATTTGGCTGTGTCGCTTGCCAGCAGTCCAGGTCGCCACACTACACGGGCGCCCTGCCGTATGGCCTCGCAGGCAATTTCATGTCCATCGGTGGACACCACCACCTCATCCACCACGCCCGACTCGAACGCCGCCCGGATCGCGTGTTGCAGCAACGTATACGGCCCGACTTTGCGTAGATTTTTACGCTTTAGTCCCTTCGAGCCCGCCCTGGCGGTAATGACGGCAAGCACTGTCATGCTGAGTCCTGTAGCATCGTCTGGTGCATGAGATTCGCATGGTAGGCCGGTGCGGCCAGCGGTTTGGCGAAATCCACAAAGGACTTCTGAACAGGCGTGCGCCAGAACGAATCCGTAGTGATCGCTTGCTTGAATTTTCTCACGCTGTCCCCGTCCCCAAACCAGGCCGAAGGCGCGCAACGCTTGAGGTGCTTGACCTTGTCTATGCCCTCCAGAATCGCTTCAATGCGATAGTCTGTGCTGACAATGGCGCCAATGCGCGATCGCCTATGTTGCCGGGTGCCGACATTCACAGCGGGCACACCATAGAAAGGCGCCTCTCTGACGCCGGCGCTGGAGTTGCCCACGATGTAAAGCGCATGCTTTAGAAACGTAAGAAAGTATTCAAATCTGATTGATGGGAAAATTCGGAAACGGTCGCAGTTTCGGTACCCGTGCAACGTATCGAGTATTTCCTGGCTGCCAAGATCATTGTTGGGATAAATCACAATGTACCGATCCCCGGATCTGGATAAGGCCTCGAAGAACCAGCGCGCATAGTCTTGTATGTGTGAACGCTCGGTAGTTACCGGATGAAAAATAGCCAAGGCATAGGCGTCGAATCCTACGTTGTAGCGCGCCTTTGCATCACACAGGGAAGGCAGATCGGCCGCGCTCATGGCATCCAGGTCCGGCGAACCGATGATATAGATATGATGCGCGTCCTCACCCATCTGTATCAAACGGGTACGCGCCTCTTCGTTCGCAACCATGTGAAGATGAGACAGCTTGGTCACCGAATGCCTGATAAGGTCATCCACAGTGCCCGATAGCTCGCCGCCTTCTATATGACACACCAGAATACCCGTCAGGGCGCCCACGGTTGCGCCCGCCAATGCCTCAATACGATCACCATGAACAACAATCAGGTCGGGCTGTACCTCGTCAACCAGCCTGGACAGCATAGAAACCGTGTTTCCCAGCACAGAACTCATGGGCTCGCCTGCATACTGGTTACTGAACAGATATACGTGTTCAAACTGTTCTCGCCTGACTTCCAGATAAGTGGCGCCATACAGCTTCAGCATGTGCATTCCCGTCACCGCAACATGAAGCTCCATGTCGGCACGGCCTTCAACAAACCGCATGAGCTTCTTCAGCTTGCCGAAATCGGCACGCGTCCCCGTGAGGAACAGAATCTTCTTCATAAGACCTTCAATCAAGAATAAATCGTGTTTGCGCCATGAGCGCCTTCTGTTCCAGGCGCCGGGCCACCTGGACACGCGCCGTGCGAATCCTGTATTGCCAGAGACGTATGGCTCGCATCTGTCATCGGAACAAGATGCCGCGCATCAAGACATGCAGCTTGCCCAACTGGCGATGCACCACGCTTATGGGCCATAACCACAACCGGCCGCTGCGCTCCACGGCCATTCGCGTTGCCACAATGCGGTGCAGGACTGCCTCGCACGAGGTGACACCTTGCAGCTCCCAGTCCCAGTACAACGGATATCTCAGGAGCACGCCCGCCACCAGCGCATCGATCGAAAGTACTTTTCGTCGACGCGCGATTGCGATCTTATCGTCGGTCAGCCCCCACCCTGCGTAAAACGCGCGTCCGTATACTGTCACTTGTTTGCCGCGCAACAGCGCATCGAATCCGCTCAGCGATGTCATGGTGTGCACAGCGTCACAAGCCTCGATACAAGCGACAACACTGCGATCCCGCTCAATATGATCTGCGTAGCTGCCGGCTGCGCTCATGGATATCTTGCCCGGACGATTGCCCGCCATTACATCTGGGTGTGGCTTGTAGACGATCCAGGCATCGGGATGGCTACGCCTCACAGCCTGCAACAATGCCAGGTTGGTATTGATTTCATCACAGCCGGCTGACACTGATGCGTCGTTTTCAACCTGGCCGGGTACCAGAATGACGACTCGACCTTGCGTATTCCAGCGGACAGGATCCCGGCGACCTGTGTTGTACTTGGACAAGCCGTGCGCAACAATGAATTCACGCACGCGCTTGGCACGCGCCAGCTCCGCGGACGAAAACACCGCCTCGTTGAGTATCAGCTCAAGGTCTGACTCCCGGCAGGGATCAAAATAGATGCCTGACTGATCCAGCACCAACGACAACGGTCGCACAAAATCGGAACCCAGACCGACGGATCGGACGAATCCGTCCTCTACGCGGATCGTACTGGCTCCTGTACGCTTTGCCAGCGCCTCCACCCCCGCTGGCGCTTGCAGGCCCCAGTATGCGATATCGTCATTGGCCGAAGGCATCAAGGCGGCAGCCCTCGCTGCATTCGGTGCGAAAGCAACTCCGCCAGTCGCGAACGATAGCATCGGCGCCAGCTGGCATGCCTTCCAGCGCCGAAAGCCAACACATATCAAGCGCCGCCCTGCTTGCTGCGATGCCGCGCTGCGCTGGCGTATCAACCATTCAATGGCGTCGAACACCGTCCCGCGGCGGCCCGTGACAGGATCCAGATAGCGGGTGTAATGAATATAAGCGGCCGCGAACAGCGCTCTCACGCTGCGCTGCCGCGTGCGCCGCTGGTATAGCTGGCGGTCATCCGTGACACCCCATCCGCCATACCAGGGCATTCCGAAGCATGACACCTGCTTTCCAAGCATCAGCGCCTCAAACCCAAGCTGAGACGTGACGACATACACCCGATCCACGTAGTCCAGCAGCACAAGGGGGTTCACATTTCCACGTATCACCAACGTTCGGTCATCATCCAGAATCGTGTCGAAGTAGCCCTTCTTGCGTCCTGAAATCACCTCCGGGTGCGTCTTGATGCATAGGAGTGCACCGGGGTTCTCCTGACGCGCCGCCTGCAGCATGCTGGCGAATGTTGCCGCCGAGCCAGCGCCCAGCGCTATACTCGAATCCCCCAGGGTTTGATCGACCACAAGAACCCGACGACGGCGATCACTATCTCGTTTGGGCAATGCCCATGGAATGTCCGCTGCTCCATCGTTGTATTTGCTCAGCCGATATTCACGAATCAATGCCATCGCACGACTCACCTGACCATCAATACCTTCGAGCACGTCAGTGGACGACTGAAGCAGCGTTTCCAGATCGGATGGCCGACTGCTGTCGTAGTAGATGCCCGTGCCATCAACCACCATGGAGATGGGGGGAAAACGTGGGCCGGTTCCGAAAGCACGCAGAAACCCGTCTTCCAGGCTCAGATAGGGCAGTCGACACTTGGCCGCCAAGGCTTGAGCCTGCCTGCTCGACGGACGCATGCCCCACCCCGCCACCGCGGTCATTCGGGAGTTTCGCCGCCAAAGCCAAGAGCGACAATGCCTGACAGGCTGACCAAGAAAAACATCAAGAAACGGAATGCGCAAAATTCCTTTGGACAGAACACCTATCATTTACTTTTTCTCGTCCATGGTTTGATAGGCGCGAATGCCAGCCTCGATATCATCGTACTGAGCAATCTGCCCGTGCTCGAGCAGCAATACGGTGTCGCACATATTCCTGACCTGCCCCATGCTGTGGGTTACAAGTATCAACCTGGCCTTGTCCATGCGTTGGCGAAATGCATGATCAGCCTTGCTGCGAAAACTGGCATCCCCAACCGACAGCGCCTCATCCACAAGGTAGTAATCGAACTCAAATGCCAGACTCAGGCCAAAGGCAATTCTGCTGCGCATGCCCGAAGAATACGTCTTGACGGGCAAATCAAAATAGTCGCCAATGTCGGCAAAGGCCTGAACGTAGCTCACCAGATTTCGTATTTCATCTGTGCGCTTACCCTGCACACGACACACAAACTTGATGTTTTCCCTTCCGGTCAACGAGCCCTGCAGGCCGCTTCCCAGCCCCACCGGCCAGGATATCCGTTTGTCGGTGAGCACCTGCCCGCTATCGGGCACATCCAGCCCGCACAACAGGCGCATCAATGTACTTTTACCCGCTCCGTTCTTTCCGATCAGTGCAATGTTGCGATTTTCTGGCACCGTAAACGACAGCCCTCGAAAAACGAACCGGCGCCCTCCCCGAGGACACAGATAAGACTTGACAACATTGCGCAGCACAATCATAGAGCGAGCAATCCACGTCGCTGTATGCGGTACAGCATCAGTGCCGTCCATAGCGCCAGCAGCGAGACGGCCGCGGCATATCCCAACCCTATGCCGGTGACCTCCGGATAGTGCTGAAAAACCGATGCACGCAAACTGTCGATAACATGTACAAAGGGATTCCAGGTCAGCCACGGCAAGAAGTGCGCCGGCACAGCCCAAACTGGAAACACGACACCGGAAATCAGATACAGAAGCATAAAGCTCAACTTGATGAATGTTTTTAAGTTCGGCATGACATGGACAGCCATGCAACAGATCATCCCCAGGGCAAACGAAAGTGCGACGCCCACGGCAAGCGAGGCCATCCATCTCAGCGGGCGATGCACCGCGATCTCGTAGTCCAGCCATATCCCCATCGCCGCGAGCGTAATCAGGTATACGCATGAAAACAGTGCAAGTTCAACCACTGCCCGCGCCACGAAGGTGTCGAAAGGCTTTATGTTCGGATAGGCGAACAGAGCTTGATTGGCAGAGACCGCTTCCATCAGTTTGAGTACGATGTTGCGCATCAGAAAAAACGGCACGACGCCCGAAAGCAGGAACACCGGATAGTCCATCGCGGGTGCATGAATATCCCGAACCAGGGAAACCAGCGAAACCATCATCAGCACATGCGCCATCGGCTCAAACACCATCCAGAACGCGCCCATTCGGCGCGCACCGAACCGCGTCTGCAGCTCGCGCAATATCAGCGCGAAGATGACACACATCATAATGGCCCCCGAAGATCGTTTAGCAGCAACCATCGCTTAGAATCCGTTCAGGTTTTGGCCTAGTACCATTACCTGCACAATGGGCGCGATCAGCTTCTGGAATTCGTGTGTGCTGGCGTGGGTGACATACACGGCGTCTTCAGGCATGATCTGAAACTGTCTTGCAAGAAAGAATGCTGCCGGGTTCCTCATATCCAGTCTGAACACCGTCGCCCGAGGCTTTTCGTCTTGGCCCGCTTCCAGTCTGAACACAAATACTCCGCGTGGATCAGCCGTCCTCTCGTTCAACCAGCCCACGGCGCCCAGCGCTTCAAGCAAACTGGGATTATCCGAAGGCAAATCCATCAAACCGGGCCGTCCCACCGCGCCCATTGCAACGAAACGCTTGCGCGCCCGTTCGACGATGATTTCGGAACGTGCTGGCACAGGCTGGTTCTCTCCGGCCAGCAGCGCTGAGTAGCTGAAACTGTGCGCAGCATCCCCGGTTCGCAAAACCACTGTCGTCAAATGCGGCTCTAGTGTTACGCCACCGGCCATATTGATCGCGTCGAGCAAAGTCAGCGGCCCTTGCAAGGTAGAGAATCTACCCGGAGCGTGGACAGCTCCCGCCACCAGCACAGAACCAGAAAGATCGCCTTCAAGTTGCACCCGCACTTGTGGATCGCTGGCCAATCTACGAACTCGCTCGCGTATGGCGTGCTCAACCTGAAACAGTGTGAGGCCTGCAACCGGTGGTCGCCCCACGTAGGGGAGTGAAATTCTCCCCTGCGCATCAACGCGCACGCGATCAAATACTGTTCCGCCTTGCGACAATGGCGCAAAAAGCCCGCCCTCAGCCGCGCTGTCAGATATCGTCACGGTCAACACATCACCTGGAATCAGTCGCACCTCTCCTACAGCAGTAGGCGATACACGTTGAGAAGGTGCTGCATTGGGCATACGCATATAGCGGCCGATCGTCTCGGCAGACAGTGAAACCAGGGTATAGCCCGAGCCAACGCCGGAGCCTGCCTCGGCCTGCGCAACGATATGATGTGCAGCAGGGCCGGCACCAGACAGAACACTGCCGCAACCCGACTGGCTTATGGCAGTGCATAACCACAGTGAGGGCCACAGAATCCTGCGCGCAACGCCTATCCTGCGCGCCCTCCCCATCAAGAAACGGCAAGCCGCACGTGTTGCGGACGGCCAGCTAACAACAAACAACAAAACCAGCCGGCTAATCACGATGATCCTCGACGGCAGCAACAACAAAACGCACAACGCCATAGGCCAGGAGCAAACAGACAAAGATCGTGAACAAGTCATGCAGTCTGGCGGGATAAAGGGGTTCTTCAGGCGTGTTGGGTGAAACAACCACAATCAGGCTTCGTATCTTTCTTCCCGCCTCGATACGCGCAGTACTCGCAGCAATGGTTGCTGCCTTGTAGCCCTCTTCAGCCATCTGGAGTTCATGCCTAAGATCCCGATACTGATCGGCGATCACATTCAAAGCGTCTCCCTTTGGCGATTCCGACGAAAGTATCGTCTTCTCCGCATGGATCTGCCGGTCAAGGGCCTGAATGCGGCGCTGCTGCTGCTGCACTTGAGGCGTGTTGTCGTCCAGCGCGCCGCGCAGGGTGTTAAGCGTGGCGTAGGCTTTGGCCCTGTCTGTTTCCAGCAGGTTAATAATTGACGCCCGGGACTCGGCAACCGCCTGCCCATCCAGCAAACCGTGAAGACTCTGAAAGGCCACCAGCGCTTGCCGCCCCTGGTCATAGCGATGGCGCGAATGCTTGAGCTCTGACTGCGCGAAGACCACTTGTGCGTGTACCAATGCCTGCGACAACCTATCCATGAAACGTTCGCTTTCTTTCAGAATCACATGCATTGTTTTTTCCGCGAACGCTGGCGTGAGCGCCTGCACCGTCACCGTCAGCAATCCCGTCGTCTCGTCATAGTGAGCACGAACCATGCGTCTGTAGAAGCGCAGGGTTCTTTCCCTTGCATCGTCGTGGTTGATCCAGATGAGCGGGTCGCGGCGTTGTGCTGCAAAGTGCGCGCGCCATTGCAGTTTGTCTTCAAGCACCGCGAGCATATCGTTCGAAACGATATGCTCGCGCAGGTAGAGCGTTTCGCTGCGTAAAGCGGGGCCTGCGCCAACGGCCACCGCTGGCGCCAGGCCAGCAAACTTGCCGACACTGTCGGTACCCGCCTGCAGAACCACAATCTGCGCACTACTCACATAGCGATCCACACTGAGTACAGCGTAGTACAGCACTGCTGCTATCGTCGGCAGCACAACCATGCACCACGAAAGACGCTCGAATCTGAACAGTTGTTTGAGGGCCATAGAATATTCAAGGACGCCTGCCCATGCGCATCGCGAACGCATATCCGTCACGAGCAGACCGGACGCCATCGTATAGTGCGACGTCATGCCACAAAGGTCCGAACTGGGCCGTAAATACCGCACTGTCACACCGAACTTGACGGCACATCAGATGCGTTAATAGCGCGGTCATTTCATCGTCAAGGTAGTGTGGCCAATGCCGACAAGCGCTGACACGGCATCATCGAAATCCACACACCACACCACAGAGAAAACATGGGAAAACGCGTCGCGGTAGTCGGGCTATCTTTTCGGCTGCCAGGTACAAGTGCCGAACATTATTGGTCCGATCTGCTCGCCGGCAAGAATCTCATCACTCAAGTCGATACACAGCGATGGTTGCCCGACACTTATTTGCATCCCGGAAAATCCCATCCCGGCACGTCCTACACCTTTGCGGCAGGCTCCATCACCGACGCCCTGGCGTTCGATGCCGATTTCTTTGGCATATCGCCGCGCGAAGCCGCCTTTATGGACCCTCAGCAGCGCTTGCTTCTGGAGATGTCCTGGGAAGCAATCGAACATGCAGGCATACCGGCTGACCAGCTTCAAGGCAGTGATTGTGGCGTGCACATTGGTCTTTCGTCGGTAGACTATCTGCATCGCCTTGTCGACGACCCAGGCCTGGCGGATGCATCCATATCCACCGGCAATACTGCCAGCATTGCGGCGAATCGAATCTCCTATTACTTCGATTTGCGTGGTCCGAGCATGGCCATCGATACCGCGTGTTCGTCTTCACTGGTTGCTTTCCACCAGGCTTGCCAAGCCATACGCAGCGAGGAAACCCGTTTTGCCATTGCAGGCGGAATCAGCCTGCACTTTCACCCGTTTGGCTTCGTAGGCTTTTCCAAAGCCACCATGCTGTCACCCAGCGGGAAAAGCCATGTGTTTGATGAACGATGCGATGGTTATGTTCGTGCCGAAGGAGGCGGCGTCTTTCTACTGAAGAATTATGCACAGGCGCTCGCGGACGGCGATCGAATCCTGGCAGTCGTTGCCGCATCAGGCGTCAACACGGATGGCCGAAAGAACGGTTTGACAGTACCCAGATGCACCGCCCAGACGGAGCTCATGCGCCAGACAATAGCCCAGGCGGGTCTCACAGCGGACGAGCTGGACTACGTGGAAGCGCACGGAACCGGAACGCCCGTCGGAGACCCCATAGAAGCGCGTGCGATCGGCATGGCTTTGGGGCAGCCGCGTGCTGCGGGGCCGTTACCAATAGGTTCGGTAAAGAGCAATATGGGGCACCTGGAAACCGCTTCTGGCGTTGCCGGGCTCGTCAAAGCCATTCATAGCCTGCAACACCGCATGGTGCCAGCCACCATCGGCATCGAGCAGCCCAATCCCAACCTTTTGCTTGCCGACTGGAATATAGAACTCGTCACGCGCAATATGCTGCTTAAACCGGAAGGCACACTAAACATAGGCGTGAATTCATTCGGCTTTGGTGGCGCCAATGCCCACGTTATTCTGCAAAGCGCTGAACAGCGCCATGCGCCTGCGCAAGACACACTCAAGAATGAGCATACGTGCTGCCCCCTGATTGTCTCTTCCAGAACCAAACACGGCCTCAAGGCGAACGCATCGGCACTGGCTTCATACTTGCGCAGACATCCCGGTTTGAATATTCATGATGTGGCTTGGCACAGCGCGTTCCGGCGCACATGGCATGAACACAGGGCGATCGTCGCGGCACAGAGCAGCGCAGAGGCTGCGATTGCGCTGGAAAGCATTGCACAAGACGATGATCAACCCAACGCCACGATAGACACCGCTCTGGAAAACGCAAGCGGACCCGTATTCGTCTATTCCGGCAACGGCTCGCAATGGGAAGGTATGGGCGTGGCGCTGTTGCAGCATCCGGTCTTCTCCGACGCCATCGATGAGGTAGACCGTCATTTTCAAGCACGCACAGGCTATTCCCTGCGCAATGACCTTTTTGTCTGCTGCGAGCCGAGCCGCTATGCGCATACAGACGCAGCGCAACCCGCCCTCTTCGCGCTGCAAGTAGGCATCACCCTGATGCTGCGGGCAAACGGCATTGTGCCGCTGGCGGTGGTTGGCCACAGTGTCGGAGAAGTCGCGGCTGCCTGGGCTTGCGGAGCGCTGTCTCTGGAACAAGCGGTCGACGTCATCGTGCACCGCAGTCGTCAACAGGAAACCACGAAAGGTCTGGGCCGGATGACTGCGGTTGGCCTGGGCGCGCGTGAAATGGCCGCATTGCTGGAAACACTGGGGCCAGACCTACAGGTGTGCATCGCATGCGAAAACAGCCCTCATGGCTGCACGCTGGCCGGTCCGCTGACTGCGCTGGAGGCCGTCGAGCAACACCTGGCCGCGCGTAATATACGCAGCCGACAACTGGATCTGGACTACGCCTTCCACAGCCCTGCGATGGACGCCACCGAGCAAGCCTTGTTGCATGCGCTGTCCGAACTGACTCCGGGGCCAGCCCAAACAACCATGATATCCACTGTGACGGGTGCGCCGATTCAAGGCACAGCGCTGCACAACACTTATTGGTGGCACAATATTCGACATCCTGTAAGGTTCGAGCAGGCAATAGGCAGGCTGTTGGATCAGACAGCTAACCTTTTTGTCGAGATAGGACCTCATCCTGTTCTTTCTGGCTATATACGCGAAGCGCTCGCGGCCAGAGACCAACAAGGACGCATCATTGCCACCCTCAAGCGGCTCGACGGACGGCCGGAACTGATACAGAACGCCGCTCACAGAGTGTTGTTGGCCGGCACCGCCGAAAACTGGAAGGCCTTTCGCTCTCCTGCGGGAAAGTTCA
This sequence comes from Allopusillimonas ginsengisoli, assembly GCF_004153455.1. GTDB lineage: Bacteria > Pseudomonadota > Gammaproteobacteria > Burkholderiales > Burkholderiaceae_B > Allopusillimonas > Allopusillimonas ginsengisoli. Next base: position 73,301 of record NZ_SDQE01000005.1, read on the forward strand.
CAGACCTGCCCACCTACGTTTGGCAAAAGCACGAATACTGGCACCCTACTTCAGTTGAATCACCGCAGAGGCTCTTCCGACGCAAAGTGCATTACTTGCTCGGCTATCCCAGCGCGCATCAAGACAACCAATGGGAAAACCAGCTCGACACCCTTCTTTATCCCACACTGAGCGACCATTCCATTGGCGGCGCCGTTCTGTTCCCCGCGGCCGGCTACACAGAAGTCTTTATCGCCGCTGGGTTGCAGACATGTCCGGGCGAATACGTCGAGCTTGAAGACCTGTCCATCAGCACCCCTCTGCTACTGTCGACTGAACCCTCGATACGCATACGTACATGCCTGGACAGCACGGATGGCCGGTTAACGCTCGAAGGCAGGCCGCTTGCCGAGGCCAAGCCCTGGACGCTACATGCCTCGGCACGCTTACGGGTCGAACCCAGCAATCAATTGCTTCAAAATCGAACAGCCTCCCTTCCAACGCGCGAGGCGGATGGCACGGGGCACGAACACTACGCCCTTGCCGAGGCAATCGGTTTGGCATACGGCTCCGCCTACCAGACCATAGACAAATTCTGGTTTGAGGGTAACGACAGCGCCATAGCGTCGTTGACCATGCCTGCCAGCATCATTGAAGAGGTAAGCGCCGGACAAGTACACCCAGCGCAACTGGACGCCGCCTTTCAGCTAGTCGTTCAGCTGTGCAAGAATGATCCTGACATTCCGCCAGGCATGGCGATGTTGCCCATCACTATCGAGCGCGCAGCATGGCGTGCAGGATGTGACGGGCCTGCGTATGCGCGGGCGTCCATTGTCTCTCGCCATGCCCGTTCGGTGCAGGCGCAGCTGAGCCTGCATGATCGCAAAGGCGGGCCTATCATCGTGCTCACTGGCGTGAGATTCCGCCGTGCACGGCTAGGCAAGGCGGCCAGTGCATCATTTCGCTTTCTGGACTATGTTGCAACGCCTCGACCATTGGCGCACTGTGTGGCATCGCCAAACGCCGTCATTGAGCGTGCTCCTGGATCACAGGCAGCCCACAGAAACCTGGTCGATGGCGACGCCTTGCAGGCTTCGCTGAAAGAATTTTCCCTGCAGGCCCGAAGCACAGGCATATTGTCACGCTATACCAAAGAGCTGAATCCGTTGCTGGGTTGTCTTGTGATCAGCTACGCGCGCCAAGCCCTGCTGAAACTGTCGGACAACAGTGGACAGCTGGATCTCGACACTATCGCAACGCTGCGGCAAACGGGACCGGAAGCAAGCCTGTTGTTGGATTTTCTGCAGGAGCAGCTCATCCAGGACAGCGCCCTCTGTGTCGGCAACACAGGCTGGAGACTCATATCATCACAAGAAGAGGCGTCACCAGACGATCTTTGGCGAACCCTGCTGCGTGACTATCCAGAATACACCCTGCCCATATTCGCCGTTGGTCGTTGTGGCATGCACATCGAACGGATACTGCGCGGCATCGGGCGGTGGGCAGATGGTTGCCCCAGCGAAGCATCCTGTGGCGCAATCTCGCGGCAGTTGCTGGGCACCAGGCTGCATGCAGACATAGCTGCCTTGTTGCGTCATGCCGTTGCGTCCGCTCAGGCCGCTTTGCCATTGGGTCAACGGCTAGGCATACTGGAAATCAGCGCACATGCGCCATGGTTCGGCCAGGGATGCTGCGCCAGCATCGATTTCGGAAGCGCCGATTACACGTTTGCCAGCACCCGCCAGGATGCCATTGATACCGCACACGGCCTGCTCGATGCTTTTCCGGACGCCAACACGGTGCTGATCGAGACTGGCGCATCCTCGCCCTACCCTCAAACGGGGAAGGCGAATCTCGTCATTTTGCTGGGAGACTTCCCTACCCGCTCAGAACTGCATGCAGCGCTGGATTACGTTCGCGACAACATCGCAGCAGATGGAGAAGTCATCATCGCATCACTGCCCCCTTCGACATGGTGCGATTTTATCTGGGGAGCATTGGACAGGACGCGAGGCAAATGGGAGGCATGCCTGCACCCCTACGTTGCCTGGGAAGCCGCCTTGGCGCAGCGCGGATTCACGTGCAGGCCTGAACATCAACTGTCAGATAGCGCAGAGTGCGGCCCCTATATCATTTCAGCGCACCTTCTTGAGACCTCGCCACAGACGCAACAAACACTCGGGCACGAACCACGCGCTTCTGCCTCAACAAGCCTAGCCGACAACGCCGAAACCTGGGCGTTGGTAACCGATGCTGGTGGCATATCTCGTCGACTGGCTGAACTGCTTCGTAACCAGTTGGCCGCGCCGTATCGGCATGTTCAACTGATTTGCCATGACGACCACACGGCAGTGGCGGACGCGCTGAGCAACGCCCACAAGTATTATCCCCTGCGCCATGTGATCATGCTGGCCGGCCTGAGCGCCAATCAGAACCCGCATACGTTGCCAGCAGGTGCTGCGTTGCTTGCACAACAGACAAAGCGCTGCGCATTGGCGGCAGGCGCTGTACGCGCTTGCGATCAGATAGGCGCCCGGACAGACATATGGCTGATCACCGCAGGCGCAACCGCCTGCTTCATGCCGCCGACAGGACGAGTGCAGGATATTGTCACCACGGTTCCATTCGACGACGCCGCATTATGGGGCTATGCGCGCAGCCTGATGAACGAGACCCGGCACTGCACACTGCGCGCCATTGATCTCCCCTCGCAGTGGCCAGACAGGCTGGAGACGACTGCCGCGCGGCTTCTGGCGGAGTTCAGCGCAGATGACAACGAGCAGGAGATCATGCTCACCGGCCATGGCGGACGCCTGGCGCCACGCCTGCGCGAGCAACCAGGGCCGTGCACACCTCCAACAACTGCTCATCAGAGCCCTACCGCACATGCCTCATCGGTGACGGGATTGCGGCTAGGCTTCGAGCACGCAGGCCAGCTCCGCACGCTGCGCTGGGAAACCGTCAGCCTTGCCCACCCCGCTTCCGATGAAATCGAGGTCGCGGTAGAAGCCACTGGCCTGAACTTTCGCGACGTCATGTATGCGATGGGAATGTTGTCAGACGAAGCTGTGGAGAATGGCTATGCCGGACCATCGCTCGGGCTTGAATTCGCCGGCCGTGTGTTGCGCACAGGCGATTCAGTCAAAGGGTTCGCACCAGGAGACCGCGTGCTGGGATTTGGCGCCCACAGCTTCGGCACGCATACCGTGGCAAAGGCGTTCGCGGCCGTGCCGATTCCGGACGGCATGACTGCGGAAGCGGCCGCCACCATCCCCAGCACCTTTTTTACCGCGTATTATGCCTTGCGTCACCTTGCCCGCCTTGAGCCGGGCGAGCGGCTGCTTATCCATGGCGCCGCAGGCGGTGTAGGCCTCGCAGCCATACAGATCGCCCAGCATGTTGGCGCCGAAATTCATGCGACTGCGGGGTCTGAAGAAAAGCGTGATTTTCTTAAACTGTTGGGCATTCAGCATATCTACGACTCTCGCTCATTGTCATTTGCAGACCAGATTCTCGCCGCCACGGCGGGCGCAGGTGTGGATGTTGTGCTGAACTCCCTGGCCGGGGAGGCTATCAATCGCAACCTGCGCGTTCTGAAACCATTGGGTCGCTTCCTGGAACTGGGCAAGCGCGATTTCTACGAGAACACCCGCATTGGGCTGCGTCCATTTCGAAACAATATCAGCTACTTCGGCATCGACGCCGATCAGTTGATGTGTCTTCATCCCGCGCTGACACGCAGCCTGTTCAAACAGATGATGCAGCTGTTCCAAACAGGAACGCTTGCGCCACTCCCGCTGCGCAGCTTCGATGCCAATCAAGTGGTAGATGCTTTCCGGTATATGCAACAGGCACGTCAGATCGGAAAAGTCGTTGTGACCTACTACCAGCCCATACACGCGCCGCTGCGCGGCGCCGCAAGCCAAGGCGATACATTGTCGCTTTGCTCGGCGGCGAGCTATCTGGTTACCGGTGGCCTGGGCGGGTTTGGGCTTCGCACCGCGCAATGGTTGGCCGAGAAAGGCGCCCGTCATTTAATCCTGTTGAGCCGCCGTGGCACTAACGCGGACGAAGCGCAAACAGCCATGGCCGAGTTGACAGCACGCGGGGTCAACGTGCTTGCGTTAGCCTGCGACATCACCGATCGCCGCGCACTCGAAGCGGTGATCGAACAAACCAACGCCACAATGCCACCGTTGAAAGGTATCGTGCACGCGGCAGCCGTCTTCGAGGATGGTCTGGCGGAAACCATGACCCCTGAACAGATCGAACGTGTGCTGGCACCCAAAATTCTGGGCGCACTCCATCTTCATGAGCTTACCTTGACAACGCCACTGGATTTTTTTGTTCTTTATGCTTCGGCCACCTCGCTGTTCGGCAATCCCGGTCAAAGCAATTATGTTGCGGCCAACACCTGGCTCGAAGCTATGGCGGGATATCGGCGGCACCAGGGGCTTCCGGCGCTGTGCGTTCGCTGGGGCGCGATCAGTGATGCCGGTTTTCTCGCCCGCAATGAGAAAATCAAAGACGCCTTGTTGAACCGCATGGGTGGTACCGCCTTGCCATCATCCCGAGCATTGGAAATCCTGTCGAGCCTGCTGCAGGCCGACCGCTCTGGATTGGCTGTCATCGATATGGATTGGCGTCGCGTACAGCGCTACCTGCCCGTTGCCAGTACGCCGAAGTTCAGTGACTATGCCCGGCGCCATCAACATAGCTGGCAAGAAGCGCCTGACCAGGAACATCTTTCAGAACTGATCGCCTCAATGGACGACGCCGAACTGCTGCACTATGTTCAGGAAGCCGTAACCCAGGAGTTCGGAGACATCCTGCGTCTGCCCGCGACGCGCATCGATATCCATCGGTCAATTTTTGATATGGGCCTGGATTCCCTGCTTGGCGTCGAGTTGACACTGGCCCTGGAAACTCGATTTGGCGTGCGCATACCGGCCATGACCCTGGGCGAAACGCCGACGATTTCCGCCTTGTCCAAACGTTTGGCCGCCTTGCTGCGCGGTAACGGCAATGAGCCGGACAACGCCGACGCTTTGCTACAACATACAAGCCATCTATTGCAGCAGCACGGCGATGGTTTGCAAGACGAGGAAAGACAGCAATTGACGGACAACCTGACGTCTGCGCTGACCGACACTTCTCAACGCATCATTCAGTAACACCATGCCGTCTGACGCCTCAAATTCTTTTGGCATTAGTGCGCAATTGAAGAACAAACTGATTCAGAAATCACTTCAACGCAGGCTCAAAAGCCAGACACAGAACCTTTCGGATCACGGCATGCACGCAAGCCATCGCTTGCCCAGCCACGATCACGATCCGGCTTGGCGCAGTCCTGCACCTTCCATCGGTATACCCGCGGCGTACTACAGCTTCAGCGAAATGCCGGCATACCAGCAACTGCGCATCATGCACGAAAGCGGCATGCGCCTGAAACTCGCAAACCCATTTTTCAAGGTGCACGAAGGCCTGGGAAGCGGTGAAACCGTCATCAATGGGCGTACGCTCATCAATTTTGCCTGCTACGATTATCTCGGCATGTCTGCCGATCACTGCGTGCAGACGGCAGCAAAGTCCGCCATCGACCGCTACGGAACCTCTGTGTCGGCAAGCCGTATTGTTGCTGGTGAACGCCCTGTTCACCGTGAACTTGAAGGCGCACTGGCCGCAATCTACGACACTGAAGACGCCATCGTTTTTGTGAGCGGTCATGCCACCAATGTCTCCGTGATCGGTCACTTGTTCGGGCCACGCGATCTGATACTGCACGACGAGTTCATCCACAACAGCGTGTTGATGGGTATCAAGCTGTCAGGCGCTCAGCGTCTGCCTTTTTCGCACAACGACTGGCAAGAAGTCGACCAGGTGCTGCAACGCCAGCGCCAGCAGTTCGAACGGGTTCTGATCGTGATCGAAGGCCTGTACAGCATGGATGGCGACATTCCCGACCTGCCACGGTTTGTGGATATCAAAAGAAAGCATTGCACTTTCCTCATGGTCGATGAGGCGCACTCGTTCGGTGTACTGGGTGAAGAGGGGCATGGCATACGTACGCATTACGGTCTTAACGGCAGCGATATTGATATATGGATGGGCTCTTTAAGCAAAACACTTGCAGGTTGCGGCGGTTATATTGCGGGATCCACGGCATTGGTTGAACATCTGAAGTTTCTTGCGCCCGGCTTTCTGTACAGTGTCGGGATGGCGCCCCCGTTGGCTGCCGCATCGCTCGCGGCTTTGCAACGAATGAAGGAAGTGCCGGAACGTATCGTGCGACTGAAGAAAAACAGCCGGAGTTTCCTGGAACGGGCCAAGGCAATTGGCGTGAACACCGGGCTGAGCGAAGGCCTCGCGGTCATACCAGTGATCACTGGCAACACCCTACAAGCCGTCAGGCTTTCTGATGCACTTTACCAGCAAGGCATCAATGTTCAACCCATCTTTTACCCTGCTGTGCCAGAAGCATCCGCCAGACTCAGATTCTTCATGAGCTGTCTGCACACTCAGGCCCAAATAGACTTCACCATTCAGACGCTCAAGTCTGCCATGCAGGCCATATAGTCAGCTGGATCTGATGCCGGCTGCGGCCAGAAATGCAGTCGACAATTGATGGGCACTTAGATCCGTCACAGTTCTCGCCAGGTTAGCGCTACGACGAGCACGCAGCGGCTCGTTGGTCCAGCAAAAATAATCTGTGCTTTGCTCAGGCTGACCAAGCCGCGCATACACTGTTGGCATGATAGGCACATGATCCCCAAACACGCATAACGCCGCCGCCTCGCGCTGCCCCGCCAGTGCCTGAGACACCGTTTTGATCATGCGATCCGCGTTAGCGATATGACGGGCATAGGCAACGAGATCCCGGCATCCATCAGGCAGGCGTTCAGAAAAATAACTGAACGACTCTGTCTGGTCGACGGCTTCCCACTGCAATGGTCCATGATTCTCCATGGTGATGGCGTAAATGAACAGCGGCTGCCTGCGCGCGTGGCCCAACAACGCCACTATTTTCTGCGCCACCGCCTGATCAGATATATAAGAGCCGAAACGCGGTGCGTGGGCAAAGGCATCCAGGGAAAGAAATTGCTGAAAACCCATTGCCGGCATGGCTTTGGATCGGCGATAGAAGGTAGGTGCGTAGGGGTGTACGCAAATGGTCCTGTAGCCAAGCTCGCTGAGAAATGTGGCAAGCGTGGGAACAAGATGCTGCGCAAGACGACGATAAGGATTGTATTGGTGAGCTTTCAACAAGACAGGATCAATGCCGGACAGCACTGCATATTCGGTGCGCACCGTGTTCGCGCCCCATGCAGGCACGTGCAATCGACCCGACAAAAGTGATTGCGCGCGGCATTGGTCAAAGGATTGCAGAATATCTTGCCGCACTGTTGGAAACGTACGCCGCAAGTCAAAGAAAGACTCGCACTGCAAAAACACGATATCCGGCAACTGCGCGTCAGGCCCGGTATTATCGGCGTACACCGTCCCCTTTCCCGCTCGAACATGAAAAGGCGCTTGCGCACTCAACACCAGTGGCTTTCTTTCTTCCTGCCGATAGCGCCACCAACAATACAATAGCCCCAGCGCCGACTGATCCCGATTTGCATCAAATGTCAGACCGACAGGCCGTCTTCCTGCCAGCCAAAGCAGGCCTGCCCCACTGCCCATCAGGGAACATGCCAGCAGCAGTGATCCTGCCATCCAGCAGGGCAGGTACGCCAGTGTCGTTGACGATACGCCTTCACATAGCCATTGCGGCGTTGCGGATGGCTCGAGATGGAGTCCCGCAAACAGCATCAACAGGTACCCTGCTGCGCCCAGCAGGGCGTTGCGCACGCCAAAAAATGGCAAATACAAGCGCGGGTGCCTGATGGCATCCGAGAAGTATTCAAAATCGGTATAAATAAATGGCTCGCGCAGGGTAGCGATCTTGACCTTGCCGATGATGATGAGCAGCAGCAAAAACCCAAGGAGGTTGGCGATACCCAGCCATGGTCGCTGGAAAACAAACAGGACCAATCCAAAGCCCATAAACCAAATGCCCAGATGTGCCAGCGTTGCCTGCCATCCACGCCGCCAGGGTCGCTGTGGACGAGGCTGCGCAGCCATCTCCAAGATGAATGTGCACAGCAACCCCGTCAGGCAAGGCAGCCAGACCTGATCCCACATGCCGTTAACCGCCGTAACCCAGACGCCGCAGTATCCAACCCGACAGCGTTGGAGGCAGCGCCCCGAGCAGCCAGCACCCCAGGGCCAGGGGGAACGGAAAAGTGATGCGCGCCCGGTTGGCATGCAAACTGAGCCTTATTCTCTGTGCGGCTTTGTCCGCCGACCAGAGGAATGGCTTAGGTCCAACCATCGCATGGCACATCGGAGATTCGACATAACCCGGCATGATGACACTCACCCTGATGCCCTCCGGCTTCAACCAGTCGCGCAAACCCTCACCGTATGCCCGGATCGCAGCCTTGCTGGCGCTATAGGAAGGAGCAATAGGCAAGCCACGATAGCCGGCCAGTGAACTCATCAGTGCGATCTGGCCCGATCCCTGAGCCCGCATGGTTGGCAATACAGCTTGCACAGTGGCCAGCGCCGCCTTAACATTGACATCCAGAAGGTATTGGATATCTGCCCAGGTTTCGCCTCGTCGATGCTCGCCACCCTGGATGTTGACCCCCGCATTGACGATGACCAGATCCAGGGTGACCTTGCGCGAGATATCGTGCAGCCAGGCGATCAGCGCCTCGGTATCCCTTACATCCAGACTTTGGGTAATGACTGTGCTGCCCTTCCGTTCACATAAGCAAGCAAGCCTGCTCAGGCGTTCGGGATCGCGCCCGTGCAACACCAAGGTGATGCCCGGTGCGGCATAGGCCAGCGCCAAGGCATTGCCGATGCCGCCCGATGCCCCCGTAATCAGGACGGCCTGGATAGCGGCGGTGCTCATGTCAATTGCTCCACGGCAGAGCGTTGTGCCATTAAGCGACCAAGCGAATTTTCAACCGCCATCTCAATGCCCTCGTTGGAATAGAATCCACCATTGACTTGCGTGGTGTGTATCACCACATTGCGAAAGCAATGAAACAGGGCCATGTCTGGCGGCTGATGTTCCCGCCAGAACCTATCCAGCCCGCCCTGGAAGGTGAGCCCTGGCATACGGTAGATCGCCGCACCCAGGGCAATCAACGGCCTGGCGTGCCATAGGGCTGACCCTCCCACGGTGCTGTTGACAGTGACGACCGCTGTGGCATGACTCAATAGCGTAGGCAGATGGCCGCTCTCAAGAAACACTACCCTGTCGCGGATATCAAAAGACTGCGCCAATGCGCGGGTCGTGATTTCATGGCGAGCAAGCCCAGGATCCAAGGGATGATTCTTCACGACCAGCATGGTGTCTGCCGGGGCGTGCAAGGCAAACGATTTCATGGCTTGCGCCAGGAGATCGGCCATATTCTGGAAACCGGAATGCAATCGTATCTGACTATCGCTATCGAGTTGCAAAGGCAGAAGATAAAAGCGGCGGCCATCACGCAGCAAATTGGCAATGACGCTGGCGTCTACAGACCTTCGACGCACCATGCGCAGGCCACGACACGCATAGGCACGATATTCGTCCCAGGCGGCATAAGGAGAATGACCCACGTAATGAGGATAACGCCAGCGATTGACCAGGTTGCATAGTTGATACGCAATATCGTGCCAGGCTCTATTCCTGAAAGACGAAGCAAATGTACGCCCATTCCGGTAGCCAGGCACCTTTCCGCCCAGTTCGCGATACCAATCAGGATCCGCAGGCAACTGTGAGTTGGCATTGACGCCCTCGCGCTCCAGCGTTACCCAGTACGGCCGAAAATACCCTTCTTCATAAACATGCGTTCGTATACCGCTTTGTTGGGCCTGAACAATGGCCGGCCTGTGCACAGGGCGCTGGTCACCGAAGAGTACGATATCCGTGACAGCGTGACGGCGGAAATGATCTTGGTAAAACGTACTGAATGCGTTGATGGGTTCAGTGCAGGACGCGGCGTTCCCCGCACGCCATTGCGCCGTGTCGCCCATATTGAAATTGATGCGGGCCACGTGCTGGCCATGTGATTTAAGCCGACGGCCCAGTCGGGAAAAGAAGGGAGAACATACCCCCTGGAGAAACAGAAACGAACGCGCCATCAAGTATCGCTGAAATCTGCCGCACTGCTCGCCAACCTTGATCTGGCGGCACAGGCAGCCAGCCGCGACAGGCAGGACAGATACAAGTAGACATTAAAGATACATATTGTATCAAACAGCGAGGCTCGCGCGTTCGACCATGCCTTTTGCCCATCGATCAGCGACTACCGGCGAGGCGACGCAGCAGGCATGCTCGGTGACCACGCGCACAGCCCTTTCGAGCAATTGAATATCGGCTTCGTGCTGCCGGGCCACATGAGGGTCTTCAAAGAAAATAACGCGGTGGCAACGTTGCTCGAGAACGAGTTCTGCAATTTGCGCATCACCGCCCAAGGGGCCGCTTAGATAGGGTTGTACCCACTGCGTTTCGCGTGGCCAGCCCTTGGACCATGCAAGTTCATTCAGGCGCCCGCCGGTCGTGCCGGTAGCGACCCGCGCAGCGAAAAGTGAGAGCATATCGAAATGCCGGTCGGCAAAGTCTACCATCTGATCCTTGAGCGCATCGTGTGCGATCAGGGCCAATGTCTGGCCGGAGACTTCGAAAACATCCTGTACCGATGGATCTGGCTGGTATCCGCGATGGATGCGTTCGATTTCGACCCATTCCACCGCCCCCATCAACGTTGAAACAAAGGGCCTGCCATGCGTAATACATTGCCGCTTCAGGGCCAGGGCTTCGGGGAAAATGGAAGAAGGATCAACCGGATCGATGAGATAGATGGCGCCATCAAACGGCACCGTCCCGTCTCGCCCCTCTGTGACGCGGGCAACAAGCTTCATTAACCCGCCTTCGCGACCATAGGGGTAGCGTATAAGGCCCGCATGCCCAGACAGCAGCCCAGATCGCGCGATTGCGTCGTAGGTTCGGCCCACCGTATAGAGTTCCATGCCGAGCTCGCGTATGCCCGCCGCAGAGCGTTTCAGCCACTTGAACAGCGTGGCATCCTCGCCTTCGTGATGGAGCCTGTTGGCGGCGAGCCCAAAACGAAGCGTTGCGTCGTCCTTCACGCAATCAAACCGTGAAGGATTCGCCGCAACCGCAGCTGGCTTTTTCGTTGGGATTGGAAAAGCGGAAACCCTCGTTCAGGCCTTCGCGCCCGTAGTCGACTTGTGTGCCATCCAGAAACGGCAGGTTTTTGGGATCCACAAATACCTTGACCCCGTGCTGCTCGTATACGAGATCGTTTCCGTTTGCGTCGTCGACATAATCCAGCTTGTACGAAAGGCCCGAGCAGCCTGTCATGCGCACGCCCAGACGCAGGCCAATGCCGCTGCCCCGTTTCTCGATATAGCGGCTGACATGTTCGGCCGCCCTTTGCGTAAGCGTAATAGCCATGATTAATCCTGATGCTTGCTTCTGTAATCCTGAACCGCAGCCTTGATGGCGTCTTCGGCCAGAATGGAACAGTGAATTTTTACTGGCGGCAGGGCCAGTTCCTGTGCAATATGTGTGTTCTGGATGCCCAATGCCTGATCCAGCGTCTTGCCCTTGATCCATTCGCTGACCAATGAGCCGGATGCGATCGCACACCCACATCCGTAGGTTTTGAACCGTGTATCACTGATGATACCCGATTCGTCAACCTTGATTTGCAGACGAGTGACCTCGCCCAGCGCTGGCGAACCTACCAGCCCGGTGCCGACCGACAGGTCGGACTGATCGAACCCGCCTACGTTGCGTGGATTCTGATAATGATCCTGCACTTTTTCGCTATAAACCATATTGCTGTACTGCCCTTTGCCCTAATGTGCGGCCCACTGTACGGAATTCAAGTCTATACCCTGCTGCGCCATTTCCCATAGCGGTGATAAATCACGCAGTTGGGTGACGCTTTCGCTGATGACGCTGATGGCTAAAGCGACGTCGTCGGCGGTGGTATAACGCCCCAGAGACAATCTGAGCGAACTGTGGGCAAGCGCATCGCTGCGCCCCAGCGCCCGCAATACATAGGAGGGCTCCATACTTGCGGACGTGCAGGCGGATCCGCTTGAGACCGCGAGTTCGCGCAGCGACATCAGCAAGGCTTCGCCTTCAACATAATCGAAACTCATATTCAAATTATGAGGCACCCGATGTGTCATGCTGCCATTCACATAGACATCAGGCAAAGCTGACAAACCTTTCAGCAGTTGATCTCGCAAGCCCCCGATCCGTTTATTTTCCGCATCCATCTCAAGCCCGGCAAGGCGAAAGGCTTCTCCCATGCCGACAATCTGGTGGGTGGCCAACGTTCCCGAACGAAGGCCTCTTTCGTGGCCGCCGCCATGTATCTGCGCCGTGAGCCTGACACGAGGCTTGCGACGCACATAAAGCGCACCGACGCCTTTGGGGCCATATGTTTTGTGTGCGGAGAACGACATGACATCGACGTTCAGCGACTGCAAGTCGATGCTTACCTTGCCGGTAGCCTGCGCGGCGTCGACATGAAAAGCAACCCCCTTTTCCTTGCAAATGGCACCTATGGCTGCAATATCCTGAATGACGCCAATTTCGTTGTTGACCAGCATGACTGACGCCGCAACCGTATCGGGCCGCAAGGCAGCTCGAAACACATCGAGATCGAGCATGCCATCTTCACTTACATCAAGAAAGGTGACTTCATATCCCTGGCGCGCCAGCTCATGACACGTATCCAGCACTGCCTTATGCTCAGTCTTGACCGTGACAAGATGCTTGCCGCGTGTCTGGTTGGCATCGGCCAATCCTTTCAGCGCAAGGTTGTTGGATTCGGTTGCGCCGGATGTCCAGATGATTTCCCGGGGATCGGCATTGACCAGGCCGGCGACGTTAACACGGGCCTGCTCCACGGCCTCTTCGGCTTCCCACCCCCAAGCATGGCTGTTGGAAGCTGGATTGCCAAAATGCTCGTATAGCCATGGAGTCATTTTATCGACAACGCGCGGATCCACGGGGGTGGTCGCGGAATAATCAAAATAAACGGGACGGATTGCCATCTGGGATGCTCCTGTAAAACCGCTAAGCCCGCATCGGCCCCATCAAGGCAACTTCGGATGCCTGCCCCAGCGGCGCTGTCCGTGCCTGATTTGCTTCCTGCAATTGGCGCATACGCTGCTGGTCCACGAGATCCTGAAGGGACACCGAATCGAGATAATCTACCATTTTACGATTAAGGTTGGCCCATAGCTCATGGGTCATGCATTTTCCGGTAGCGCCATTGCGCCCGATGTTGCAGTTTTCCTTGCCCCCGCAACTGGTGGCGTCCATCGGCTCGTCAACGGCAAAAATGACGTCGGCCACCGTAATATTGCGTGCTAGGCGCGCCAGGGAATAGCCACCGCCCGGCCCGCGCATGCTATCCACAAGCTTGTGGCGACGCAGCTTGCCGAACAGTTGCTCGAGATAGGATAAAGAAATGTTCTGGCGCTTGCTGACTGCTGCCAGCGTAACAGGCCCACTATGCTGCCTGAGCGCCAGATCGATCATGGCGGTGACCGCAAAACGTCCTTTGGTGGTTAATCGCATGGTGTTTCCTTGCCGGTGACATGAACAAAGGCCGGGATACCAAACCCGCAGGGGCTGAGCGAGAGCGAAAATCCTCAGTCTTTAATACCCGACCAATTAAGTCGAGTTTAACAAATTCCCGACTAAAAAGCTAAGGAATTAGACCGAAAAAAAACCGCGCCGCTCAGTTCACGGCACGGTTTTTTATGCTTGAAGCGATCTGGGAGAATTAGGCAGCTTGATACTGAAGCGCGCGTTTGCGCACAAGTTCAAGCACCCCCTGACAGGCGTCTTCGAGATAATCGAGCACCTTCCCGAAGCCTTCGGGGCCCCCATAATAAGGATCGGGTACGGTTGCCTCTTCGAATTCGTTGGCAAAGCGCATCAGCAGCATCAGTTTGTGCTGATAAACCTTGGGACATTGCTGCTGCAATGCGGAAAGGTTTTCCCAATCCATGGCCAGAATGAGATCGAACTCTCGAAAATCCTCGGGAGTGATCTGCCTGGCCATGCAATCGGAAATCTCGTAGCCACGCTTGCGCGCGGCTGCCTGCGCTCTCGCATCCGGAGCTTCGCCGATATGGAAGCTGTGGGTGCCAGCGGAGTCGACGCCAATTACGCCAGAGAGCCCTGAATCTTCCACCATATGGCGGAAAACGCCCTCTGCGCTCGGCGAGCGACAGATATTACCCATGCAAACGAAAAGTACCTTAGTCATAATAGGCGAGAGTGTGAGGGAAAACCCGTTGCAAGGCAAGACTTTTTGCAATGCCCAAAAATATCCGCGAGCGACAGTTGACAATGCAAGAAAGCCAGGCCTGTAAACGATTTAGCGCCGGAAAATGGCTGCCTTCAAGACAGAGAAAAAACAGGCGAAAAATGCTTGCAGGGCCACTATTCATGCAATGCAACATAGCCTTGTAGCAGTGCAATAAGACCCCAAAACATAATGGTAAACCCTAGTACCAGGTAATGCAATATATAAAGCCGATGCGTGCCTGGCCCGCCTTGCGGGTTTATTAAAAAAAGCCAAGATGTTGGTGTTTACCAACATTTTTTGGACATTTTTAAGAAAAATAACAGCAAGACCGATACCTGATCAGACTTTCCCAGGTATGGTCAGTTCCCTGCTCATGAAAGCAAGGCTTTTTCCTTGAGCCTGTTCAGCGCATCTCGCGCCGCAGCCGCCTGCTCGAACTCGAGATTCTTGGCGTGATCCATCATCAATTTGGAAAGACGGCGCATTTCCCTGGCCAAAGACTTGTCGTCCCGCAGCACCTCCGCAGGAATATCGTCCTCGACTGCAGTTGGCCGCGGTGCGCCCATGACACCATCAATCAATTCGCGCACCGCCTTGTTGACCCCACGCGCAGTAATGCCATGCTCAGCATTAAAAGCCAATTGTTTTGCGCGCCTTCTTTCTGTTTCGTCCATGGCGCGACGCATTGAATCGGTAATACGGTCAGCATAGAGAATAGCGTGTCCATTAATATTGCGCGCGGCACGGCCTATGGTTTGAATAAGGCTGCGCTCAGATCGCAAAAAACCTTCCTTATCGGCGTCCAGAATGGCGACCAGCGATACCTCAGGAATATCCAGCCCCTCGCGCAGCAGATTAATCCCGACCAGCACATCGAATACCCCCAGGCGCAGATCTCGAATAATCTCCACGCGCTCCACGGTGTCAATATCGGAATGCAAGTAGCGAACCTTAACCCCGCTTTCGGCAAGATAATCGGTCAGGTCCTCGGACATTCGCTTGGTCAGGGTGGTCACGAGAATCCGCTCGCCAGCGCCGACACGGAGCTTGATTTCTCCCAGTAGATCATCCACCTGCGTCTGCGCCGGACGCACCTCGACAACCGGATCAACCAGGCCTGTGGGGCGCACGACCTGCTCTACCACATTATCCGCATGCTCTTTTTCGTAATTGGCGGGCGTGGCAGATACAAATATGCACTGTCGCATGCGGTGCTCGAACTCCTCCAGTTGCAAAGGCCGATTATCCATGGCCGAGGGCAACCGGAAACCGAATTGCACCAGCGTGGATTTGCGTGAGCGATCCCCGCGATACATGGCGCTCAACTGCCCCATCGTTACGTGGCTTTCGTCGATGAACATCAGGGCATCCGCGGGCAGATAATCGATCAGTGTCGGCGGCGGCTCGCCGGGCGCCGCGCCGGAAAGATGGCGGGAATAGTTTTCAATACCCTTGCAGAACCCCAGTTCCTGCAGCATTTCAAGGTCGAAGCGGGTACGCTGCTCCAGCCGCTGCGCCTCCACCAGCTTGCCTTCCTGCGTCAGGAGCAAGAGGCGCTCACGCAGCTCATCCTTAATGGTTTCGATGGCGCGCAGTACGGTTTCACGCGGCGTGACGTAATGCGAGCTGGGAAAGACGGTAAAACGCGGCACTTTCTGGCGCACTTTCCCCGTCAGGGGATCGAACATTTCGAGCGATTCGATTTCGTCATCAAACATGGTAATGCGAACAGCCAGTTCCGCATGCTCAGCCGGAAAGACATCCACCACCTCGCCACGCGCGCGAAAATTCCCGCGGGCAAACTCGACGTCGTTGCGCTCGTATTGCATCGCCACCAGGCGGCCCAAGAGCTCCTGGCGCGGAATGCGGTCGCCCGTACGCAGCGTCAGCACCATGGCATGGTAGTCACCCGGATTGCCAATGCCATAGATACAGGAAACGGTGCCAACAATAACGGTGTCACGCCGCTCCAGCAGGCTTTTGGTTGCCGACAGGCGCATCTGTTCGATATGCTCGTTGATGGACGAGTCTTTCTCGATGAACAGATCGCGCGCGGCCACGTACGCCTCGGGCTGATAGTAATCGTAGTAGGAAACAAAATACTCGACAGCGTTGCGCGGGAAGAATTCGCGCATTTCGGCATACAGCTGGGCCGCCAGCGTTTTGTTGGGCGCCAGGACGATGGCCGGACGGCCGCATTGCGCGATCACGTTGGCCATGGTGTATGTCTTGCCCGACCCCGTCACCCCCAGCAAGGTCTGGTACATCAGCCCATCTTCAATACCTTCTATGAGAGCATTGATGGCTTCCGGCTGGTCGCCGGCGGGCGGATACGGCCGATAAAGCTTAAATGGGCTGTTCGGGTATTCAATAAAACCGGGAGCGGGTGCATTCATGCCGGGCCTGTTACTGGACACTTGAAGGTTAAGCCCTTTATTATCACACTATTGTCAAAAGTTTCTCTTACCACACGTTTCCTTCCCCCATGACTTCTCTTTTCGAATCCGTCGAGCTCGCACCGCGCGACCCCATTCTTGGCCTTAACGAGCAATACAGCGCAGATACCCGCAGTCACAAGGTCAATCTCGGTGTTGGCGTTTACTACGATGACGACGGGCGCATCCCCTTGCTCGACGCCGTACGCAAGGCTGAAGAAGCCCGCGTTCAGGCTCATGCGGCGCGCGGCTACCTGCCCATTGACGGCATCCCCGGCTACAACACGGGCGCGCAGGCCCTGTTGCTGGGCAAAGACTCTCCCCTGTCCAGCTCCGGCCGCGTACTCACGGCCCAGAGCCTGGGCGGCACAGGCGCGCTCAAGCTGGGGGCAGATTTCCTCAAGCGCCTGCTGCCCAATGCCAAGGTTGTCATCAGCAATCCCAGCTGGGAAAACCATCGCGCCTTGTTCGAGGCGGCTGGCTTTACCGTCGACACCTATCCCTACTACGATGCCAGCACGCATGGCCTTGATTTTGCGGGCATGCTCGAGGGCCTCAAAGCCCTGCCGGCAAAGACAATTGTCGTGCTTCACGCATGCTGCCACAATCCTACGGGGGTGGATCCCACGCTTGAGCAATGGGAACAGATTGCCGATATTGTCCGCGAACGTAACCTGGTGCCATTCCTGGATATCGCCTATCAGGGCTTTGGCGATGGCCTCGAAGAAGACGCAGCCGTGGTTCGCCTGTTTGCCGCGCGCGACGTCACCATGCTGATCAGTTCGTCTTTCTCCAAGTCGTTCTCGCTGTACGGCGAACGTGTTGGCGCCCTCACGCTGGTATGCTCGTCTCGCGAAGAGTCCAGCCGCGTCCTGAGCCAGCTCAAGCGCGTTATCCGTACCAATTACTCCAATCCTCCCACGCATGGCGGCATGATCGTATCGTCGGTGCTCAACACGCCCGAGCTCTTTCAGCGCTGGACAGACGAATTGGCGGGCATGCGTAACCGCATTCGCAGCATGCGTACTCAACTGGTCGAAAAACTCAAGGCCAATGGGGTGCAGCAGAATTTTGACTTTGTGCTCTCACAGCGCGGCATGTTTTCGTATTCTGGCCTTACCTCCGCGCAGGTCGACCGTCTACGCGACGAACATGGCGTCTACGCGGTAAGCAGCGGGCGAATCTGCGTGGCTGCACTGAACAGCCACAATATCGATGGCGTTGCCAAGGCCATTGCTGCCGTTATGTGATGCAGCCACAGGCCATGTCCGGCAGCGTCTTCCGCGACCAGGCTTGATCTTTTCCGCAAATTGTTGCAGAATCCAGACTGTATATAAATACAGTCTGGATCATCATGGCCGTTAAGCTCACAGCACGTCAGCAGCAAATACTCGATCTCATCCGCAGCGACATCGCGCGCACAGGCTTTCCGCCCACCCGCGCCGAAATCGCCCGCACGCTGGGCTTCAAGTCTGCCAATGCCGCCGAAGACCATCTCAAGGCGCTTGCCCGCAAAGGCGCCATCGAGCTCACGGCAGGTGCCTCCCGAGGCATACGACTAACAGACACCATCTCCGGCACGCCCTACCCTCAGTCTCAAGCACTGCCCGCTCTCTCTCAACTGCTGGTACCGCTTGTCGGTCGGGTCGCTGCTGGCAACCCCATACTCGCGGCCGAGCATGTAGAGCGCGAAATCGGCATCGAGCCCGCCTTGTTTAGCCAAGTTCCCGACTATCTCCTGCGCGTGCATGGTTCCAGCATGCGAGACGCAGGCATCCTCGATGGCGACCTGTTGGCTGTACGCAAATCGCCCGAAGCGCGCAATGGGCAGATTGTTGTCGCCCGGCTGGGCGACGATGTCACCGTCAAGCGCTTCGCACGCCATGGCCAACGCATCGAATTGCTTCCTGAAAACCCCGATTTCCAGCCTATCATCGTCACGCCTGAAGACGACTTCTCACTTGAAGGCATCGCGGTCGGGCTAATCCGCAGCACGCCACTGCATTAGGCATCTACGCCAGGCGCTGCACAAAGCACTGCCCCCATGTTGGGATTACCAGCATGGGGGCAGTGTTTTTTTGTACCGCAGTTCAAAAGTGTTGACTTGTCAGCTACCGGAGCCTGCCACGCCCAAGACTTCTTGAGCGTGGCCGCTCTTGGCTGATTAATGCCTTAAACCATCAGAGGTTTCGCCCGGATTTTTTGCAGTGGCCACCGCCTCTGCCGCCAAGCGAGCCACTTCTTCGTCTGACAGCGGCGTAGGCATGTTCTGCAATGCTACTTCAAGCACCCGATCTATCCAACGCACTGGGATAATTTCCAGTTGATTCTTGACGTTGTCAGGAATCTCGGCGAGATCTTTCACGTTTTCCTCGGGAATCATCACGGTCTTGATGCCACCGCGATGCGCGGCCAGGAGTTTTTCCTTGAGGCCACCGATACCCAACACTTCACCGCGCAGCGTGATTTCGCCTGTCATGGCGACGTCGGCACGTACGGGGATTCCGGTGAGTGCCGATACCATAGCCGTGGTGATGGCGATACCGGCAGATGGTCCGTCTTTTGGGGTTGCCCCTTCAGGAAAGTGCACGTGCAGATCGCGTTTCTCGAATGAGGTGTTGACGATACCCCATTTCTGGGCGCGAGCCCGCACCACCGTGCGCGCAGCCTCGACCGACTCTTTCATGACATCACCCAGGGAGCCGGTGCGAAGCACCACACCCTTGCCAGGCATATCAGCAACCTCGATCGTGAGCAGATCGCCGCCGACTTCCGTCCAGGCCAAGCCGGTAACCTGGCCAATCTTGTTTTCTTTCTCGGCATGGCCGAAATTGAAACGGCGCACACCCAGGAAATCATCAAGGTTCTCAGACGTAACGACGACATTCTCGATAACCTGAGCGGGCGCGGCCTTGCGGCCCTTGGCAACGCCCGTCGCGTTCTTGCCAAGCAGCTTCTTGACAACTTTGCGGCAGATCTTGCTGATCTCGCGCTCGAGCGCACGGACACCGGCCTCGCGGGTGTAATAACGCACGATGTCGCGAATCGCGGACTCTTCGATCGTAAGCTCGCCATCCTGCACGCCGTTGTTCTTCATGAGCTTGGGCAACAGGTGGTCGAAGGCAATGTGTACTTTCTCGTCTTCGGTGTAACCAGAGAGCCGGATAACCTCCATACGGTCAAGCAAGGCCGGCGGAATGTTCAAGGTATTGCTGGTTGCCACAAACATGACATCGGAGAGGTCGAAATCCACCTCGATATAGTGATCCTGGAAGGTATGGTTTTGTTCGGGATCCAATACCTCCAGCAGCGCCGACGATGGATCGCCCCGGAAATCCGCGCCAATCTTGTCGATTTCGTCGAGCAGGAACAGCGGATTGCGCACCGACACCTTGGCCATGTTCTGCAGAATCTTGCCAGGCATGGACCCGATATACGTACGACGGTGACCGCGTATCTCGGCTTCGTCCCGAACGCCCCCCAGAGCCATGCGCACAAACTTGCGGTTGGTGGCACGCGCGATGGACTGCCCCAATGACGTTTTACCCACGCCAGGAGGGCCTACGAGACAGAGGATGGGCGCCTTGAGCTTTTCGACCCGTTGCTGCACCGCCAGATACTCGACAATGCGTTCCTTGACCTTTTCGAGGCCATAGTGATCGGCGTCCAGCACCTGTTCGGCATTTGGTATGGAGTTGTTGATGCGGCTCTTTTTGCGCCAGGGCAAGCCAATGAGCGTATCAATGTAATTGCGCACTACCGTAGCCTCGGCGGACATCGGAGACATCAGCTTGAGCTTCTTGAGTTCGGAGTCAGCCTTCTTGCGGGCGTCCTTGGGCAGATGCGCAGCTTCGATTTTCTTTTCGAGCTCTTCGATATCGGCGCCGTCTTCGCCTTCGCCCAATTCTTTCTGGATGGCCTTGACCTGCTCATTCAGGTAATAATCGCGCTGGCTTTTTTCCATCTGCTTTTTGACTCGGCCGCGAATCCGCTTTTCGACCTGCAGAATGTCTATTTCGGATTCGAGCTGCGACAGCAGCTGCTCAAGCCGCGCGGACGTGCCGGTAATTTCGAGCATCTGCTGCTTTTGCTCGAGCTTGAGCGGCAAGTGTGCGGCAATGGTGTCCGCAAGGCGGCCAGCGTTATCAATACCCGTAAGTGAGGTGAGGATTTCTTGCGGGATTTTTTTGTTGAGCTTGACGTACTGCTCGAACTGCGCCACAACTGCCCGGCGCAAAGCTTCGGATTCGGCCCCTTCTTCGGTTTCGGGCTCGACGGCGGAAACAACCGCCATGAAATGAGTATCAGCATCTGCGACACTCTTGATGCGGGCGCGCTGCACCCCTTCGACCAACACCTTGACGGTGCCGTCGGGCAGTTTCAGCATCTGCAAAATACTGGCGGCGCAACCGATCTCATAAAGATCATCGGGGCTGGGATCATCCTTGCTGGCAGACTTCTGAGCGACCAGCATAATGTTGTTGCCGCCTTCCATCGCCAGCTCGAGAGCCTTGATGGATCGCGGACGACCAACAAACAGGGGAATCACCATGTGCGGAAATACCACCACATCGCGCAAAGGCAGCAGTGGGAGGTCCGTGGGTTCAGCAGAAAGAATCTGGCTCGCAGACATAGTAATTTCCTTAAAATTTACCTTGAGATAAAAAAGGGAAGCCGAGGCCTCCCTTTTCAGCTCTACCTGTAGGTATAAATAGAGGCGATTGCCAGGTTTTCAAGGTTAAGCATACATGGCTGCTTGCAAAAAGACGATGCGCGTAAATCCTAGGCCGCAGCGTCTTTAAGCTTTTTGGCTGGCGTCGACTGCCGTGAGCCTGGTTCGGCCTCGTCCTCATAAATGAGAATAGGCGTGCCTTGCCCGGTAACGGCGTTTTCGTCCAACACTACCCGTTTGACATCCTTCTGGGAAGGAAGTTCGTACATTGTTCCCAGCAAGGCCTGTTCCACGATGGAACGCAACCCCCGCGCGCCGGTGCGACGCTTGATTGCGCGCTTGGCAATGGCGGCCAGGGCACCAGGCCGGACATCGAGTTCGACTTCTTCCATTTCAAACAGTTTCTGAAACTGCTTGATCAGGGAGTTCTTGGGTTCGGTCAGGATGCGAACAAGGGTGTCTTCCTGGAGCTCTTCCAGGGTTGCGACGACCGGCAGGCGACCGACCAGCTCGGGGATCAAGCCGAACTTGATGAGGTCTTCGGGTTCGACTTCGGCGAAGAGCTCCCCAACCCCGCGCTCTGTCTTGGCCCGTACCGAGGCGGAAAACCCAATGCCGGATCGCTCAGTGCGATCGCGGATGATTTTTTCGAGCCCGTCGAAGGCACCGCCAACAATAAACAGGATATTGGTGGTGTCGACCTGCACGAAGTCTTGGTTTGGATGTTTGCGACCGCCCTGGGGAGGCACGGAGGCAACGGTTCCCTCGATAAGCTTGAGCAGCGCCTGCTGTACGCCCTCTCCGGAAACATCCCGGGTAATGGAGGGATTGTCGGCCTTGCGCGAGATCTTGTCGATCTCATCAATGTAAATAATGGCACGCTGGGCTTTTTCGACGTCGTAATTGCAATTTTGCAGCAGTTTCTGAACGATGTTCTCGACGTCTTCGCCGACGTAGCCTGCTTCGGTAAGCGTGGTGGCATCAGCCATGACGAAGGGAACGTCCAGCATGCGGGCCAAGGTTTGCGCAAGCAGCGTCTTGCCGGAGCCGGTTGGCCCGATCAGCAGAATATTGCTCTTGGAAAGTTCGACATCGTCGCCCTTGATTTGCCCGTAGCGTATGCGCTTGTAGTGGTTGTAGACCGCGACGGCGAGATTGCGCTTGGGCATATCCTGTCCGATCACGTATCCATCAAGAAATGTCTTGATTTCCTGCGGCGTGGGCAGTTCGTTGCGTATGGCGTCGCGCGCGGCTTCCTGGCTTTCTTCGATGATGATGTCGTTGCACAAATCGATGCACTCATCACAGATGAATACCGAGGGCCCGGCAATGAGCTTGCGAACCTCATGCTGGCTTTTATTGCAGAATGAGCAGCGCAAGGTCTTTTCGTCCGCCGATCCTTTTTTTTCGGGCATAAAACTCTTTCAGTCCAGTGGACAGGGCATGCACAATGCTGCCTGTCGAGTAATCACGACGGAACGTGATCCACATTCCGTCGACCTTCTGGCCCCTTACGCCTCGTCGGTGCGCGAGACCAGTACTTTGTCTACTAAACCATACGATACCGCATCTTCGGCCGACATGAAATTGTCACGCTCTGTATCAACAGCAATGCGCTCCACGGGTTGGCCAGTATTCTTGGCCAGGATCTCGTTGAGACGTTCGCGAAGACTGAGGATCTCGCGCGCCTGAATCTGGATATCCGACGCCTGCCCCTGCGTACCACCCGAAGGCTGGTGGATCATGATGCGGGAATTTGGCAAGGTATAACGCTTGCCCTTGGTGCCTGCGGACAGCAGAAAAGCGCCCATACTGGCAGCCAGCCCCGTGCACAAGGTAGAGACATCAGGCTTGACGAACTGCATGGTGTCGTAAATGGCCATGCCCGCATACACCGATCCGCCCGGCGAATTGATGTACAGAGAAATGTCTTTTTCCGGATTTTCTGATTCCAGAAACAAAAGCTGCGCGACAACGAGGTTGGCGGACTGGTCGTTGACCGGCCCGACAAAGAAAATGACGCGTTCACGCAGCAGCCGGGAATAAATGTCGTAGGACCGTTCGCCACGGCCCGACTGCTCGATCACGATGGGCACATAGCCCAACCCCGTCGGGGTTACCGAATCCCCGCCATACATGGATGCGTAAAAATCGGTAAATCGCGATGTCGTCATTTAGTTGGTCCCCATGAGTTCGTCGAAAGCGACGTCTTCGTCCGTAACCTTGGCATTGGCGATAACGTGAGCGACCACGTTGTCTTCGAGCACAATGGCTTCGATTTCGGCACGGCGCTGACGGTCGGAAAGATAGTAAGCAACAACCTGCGCGGGCTGTTCGTAGTTCTGGGCGAACTCTTCGATGCG
Source organism: Allopusillimonas ginsengisoli (assembly GCF_004153455.1). GTDB lineage: Bacteria > Pseudomonadota > Gammaproteobacteria > Burkholderiales > Burkholderiaceae_B > Allopusillimonas > Allopusillimonas ginsengisoli. The sequence continues at coordinate 97,155 of NZ_SDQE01000005.1, forward strand.
TGCGCGAACCTGCTCTGGCTTGGCTTGCAGGTCGGCGGTCTGGACGAGTTCGGACACAAGCAAGCCAAGGCGCACGCGGCGCTCGGATTCCGCGGTGAACGCTTCGACCGGAATGGGCACCGAATCAGCGTTGGGCACGCCACGCTGCTTGAGCTCTTCGCGGGCGGCGACAACACGGCCTTGCGCATCGTTCTCGACCAGGGCCTTGGGCACATCGAAGGTGCTGGCGGCGGCCAGGGCGTCCATGACGCTGCCCTTGGTGCGGGCCTGTACCCGGGACTTGATCTCGCGCTCGATGTTGGCGCGGATATCGGCGAGCAGCTTTTCGACATCGCCTTCAGCCTGGCCGAGTGACTTGGCAAACTCTGCATTGACTTCAGGCAGCACGGCTTCTGCAACTTCGGTGACCGTGATGTTGAATTCAGCGGTTTTGCCAGCGACTTCCTTGCTGCCGTATTCTTCGGGGAAGGTCAGCGGAAAGGTCTTGGTATCGCCGGCCTTCAGGCCACGAACCGCTGTTTCGAATTCGGGCAGCATGCGGCCCTGACCAAGCACGAAGGGGAATTTTTCAGCGGTGCCACCTTCGAAGGCGACGCCATCGATGGTGCCGACAAAATCCAGCGTGACGCGGTCATCGTCTTCGGCGGCACGGTCTTCGCGCGGCTCGTAGGCGGCGCGCTGCTTGCGCAGAATATCCAGCGTGCGCTGCACATCGGCATCGGTGACATCGGCCTTGGCGCGCTTGACTTCGAGCGCGGACAGGTCGGGCACCTGCACTTCGGGATAGACCTCGAATGTGGCGGAGAAAGCCATGGTGCCTTCGTCAACGCCCTCAGACTTGGGTTCGAGGTTAGGCGTACCAGCGACGCGCAGCTTGGCCTGCTCGATGACCTTGTCCAGCGTACGGCCGACTTCGGCATTGATGACATCGTAACGAATGCCTGGCCCATGGCTGCGCTCGATCATGGAGAGCGGCGCTTTGCCGGGACGAAAGCCCTGGACCTTGGCAGTACGGGCGACGCGCTTCAGTTGTGCCTGGACTTGTTTTTCAATATCGGCGATAGAAATCGCGAGATCAACACGGCGTTCCAGGCCGGACAGAATTTCAACCTCGGGCTGCATTAGGGACCTATATAAATGAGAAATTGAAGAAGTAAACGGGACATTTTACCGGAAACTCGGATCGCACATCGGAGCCGGCCATCGAAAGCGAAGGACGCTGATGGCCCAGGACCAGGATCGGCGCTCTGGACACCGGGCAAAAGCAGGCGGGCGGGCGCTTTGCGCAAATTGCAGCCTGATAAAAAATAGTTATAATGGCAGGCTACCCCCAGCGAACGTGGCGGAATTGGTAGACGCACCAGATTTAGGTTCTGGCGCCGCAAGGTGTGAGAGTTCGAGTCTCTCCGTTCGCACCATGGGCTGGCTTGAATGACTCGGCAGGATCACCTCGATCTTCTTGTTCGAGCGGATGTAGGCATAGGCATCGGATGCGAGCACAGGCATTTTTGGCGTGCCTTAGTTTTGGCGCGCCTTAGTGCTTGAGCGCTTCGACACCATGATACATCGCCCTTTTTTTCCTCACTGGCCCGACTCTTTCACAACGATCTCTATGCTTTGATAGTACGCAGCCAGATCTTCGATGTCAGCGTCCGATAAATTGCCCGCCACCATGTTCATCATCTCGTTGGTGCGGGTTCCGGACTTGAAATCTTTCAATGCTTTAACAAGATAAATCTCGCTCTGGCCTGCGAGATTAGGTGCCTCAGGCAAGGTTGCCATGCCATGTGGGCCATGGCATACGGCACACTGCACTGATTTGGCTCGGCCTGCGGACACATCGGCCGCGGCCACCAAAGTCGCCGTGCCTGATGTGCCCAGAGCCAATGCAAACAGCACCATCGCCCGGAAGAAAGGCCTACTTGTCTCCATACGAGATTCTATAGATTGCGCCGGCATAATCGTCGGACACGAGCAGCGAGCCGTCGGGCAGCATCGCAACATCGACAGGGCGGCCCAGATATTCATTATTGGACGTCAGCCAGCCGTCAGCGAAAACTTCGGTCTGGTCAGCCGTACCGTCTTCCTTCAGGCTTGTAAACATGATTCGGGCGCCTATAGGCGTCGTGCGATTCCATGACCCATGCTCGGCCACAAAAACCCCACCCTGATACTGTGCCGGAAACATCTTACCCGTATAGAACGTCATGCCAAGATCAGCCGCGTGCGCAGCCATCTCGACCTGTGGAAACACGGCATCAACGGCGGGCTCATCATCTTTATACTCAACGGTGCGTACGTCTCCCCCACCATAATGCGGAAATCCAAAGTTCTGACCGATTTTGGTCGCACGGTTGAGTTCGCCTGGAGGAGTGTCGTCACCCATGCCGTCAACCTGATTGTCAGTGAACCACAACGTGCCGTCCGCCGGATTGAAGTCCTGGCCGACCGAATTGCGAACGCCGTACGCGTACACTTCGCGGTTTTTGCCGTCCCTATCCATACGAACAATTCCCATCATGCCGTACTTGTTGTACACCTCGATCTTTTCTTTAGGCGGTACGTTGTAAGGGTTGCCCATGGTGATATACAGCTTGTTGTCCGGGCCTATGCGACACGTACGGGCACCGTGATTAAAGCTTTCTTCTTCTACGGGGATAAGTTCTCCCTGGGGCACGACAACGTCAGCAGCAACGTCCGGACCGCCATAGAAAAATTCCGCAGCGGGATAGGCCAAGACCCGATTGTGCTCGACACTGTACAAAATACCGTCGCGCGAGAAGCAAACCCCATTAGGGACTTTCATGCTGACGGATGGCGCGAAACGAGTCACGGAATCTGCGACCCGAACTTTTGCACTATCCGTAACCGCCCACATTTTCGTTTTTCGGGTTCCCACAAAGACCACCCCTGTCGAGGGGCCGACTGCCATGTGGCGGGCGTCAGGAACTATCGCATACAAGCTGATCTTAAATCCGTCAGGCAATTTGACGTGTTCCAGATTGCGGGTCAATGCCTCTTGCCTGGCACCGGTTTGGGGCACAGACTCGAGTTCGAGAGGCGTGCCCGTAACTTCCATATTCAACAGCTTATTCACATTATTTTCTGCGGCATGGACCCCATACGACAAAGCAAAGCAGACCATACCCACAGCAAGGGACGAAACGCGTTTAGTCGCATTCATTTTATGTCTCCAGTTAGCTTGTTTTACTTGCCTTCCTGGTCGACAGGGCGGCATACAAATACTACTGCGATTCACCCTGCCTGAGTGCAATTTGCCGTCTGAATGCGGCCGGAGATTTGCTGTCGCAGCCTCAGGCTGCCCGGCATAGGCCAAACGGCCTATGTCCGGTTTGGCCTATGCGCGTGACAAACGATCACGGATAGCGCGGGCGTGGCTCACGTGCTTTGAGCAGGACAGCAGACGGCGAACAAGTCTCAGGACTGGCAGGTTTGCTCACCCGCCGGCCTGCGATCCTCTATAATTCTCCCTCTCGGGCAGGCCGGCCTACCTTCGAGCCTCCCGCTCGATCAAGAATGCTTGACTGTCGCATGCGTCTTTACGTATGAGTCGCCCGTGCCATTTTGGCTGGCCAATCGCGCGAAAACAGGGCCGACGCAGGGCCATTACAGCGACACTCCTGGGGGGAGTTCTTCAGAATGGCCGTGGCTCCCTGATCATCCTTTGATTTTGTTATTTATTGTCCATTAACGTAAAACCACTGAGCCTATGCGCATGCCCCCGTTCGCACGACAGATCATGGTTTTCGCGCCGCGGCGCGACAGCAGCGCCCGCGACGCCTTTTGTACGCGGCACACATGAATCCTCACCTGAGCACTCTGCAACCCTACCCCTTTGCCAAACTCCGGGCCTTGCTCGCCCAGGCACAGTCGCCTGCCGCGCATCTGGCGCCCATCAACCTGTCCATTGGCGAACCCAAGCACGCCACCCCGCCCTTTATCGCAACGGCGCTGCAACAGGCCACGGGAGGGTTGTCGACCTACCCGCCGACCAAGGGCGATCCCGCGCTGCGAACCGCCATTGCCGACTGGATTGCACGCCGTTACAGTATTGCGCGGCCCGACCCTGACACCCAGGTGCTGCCCGTGCTGGGCTCCCGCGAGGCGCTGTTTTCGTTCGCACAGGTAGTCGTTGACCCCGGGGCCGAAGGCGTCGTCGTCTGCCCGAATCCGTTTTACCAGATCTACGAAGGCGCCGCGCTGCTGGCCGGTGCCCGGCCCTATTTCATCAATGCGCAAGCAGAACGGGGTTTTGGTTACGACTGGCTTTCTGTTCCCGCCGAAGTCTGGCGCAAAACCCAATTGGTGTTTATCTGCTCGCCCGGCAATCCCGCGGGCAACATCATGTCGCTGGACGACTGGCGCACCCTGTTTTCGCTTTCGGACGAACATGGGTTTGCCATAGCCTCCGACGAGTGCTATTCCGAAATCTACTTTGACGAATCCAACAGGCCGCTGGGTGGCTTGCAGGCGGCAACGCTTCTTGGCCGGCCTGATTTTCGCAATCTCGTCTGCTTCTCCAGCCTGTCCAAGCGCTCCAATGTGCCCGGCTTGCGCTCGGGCTTCGTCGCTGGCGATGCCCGGCTCATTGAACACTACCTGCTCTACCGCACCTACCACGGCAGTGCGATGAGTGCCGTCGTCTCCGACGCCAGCATCGCCGCCTGGCAGGACGAAGCCCATGTGGTCGAGAACCGCAGGCTGTATCGAGAAAAATTCGAAGCAGTACTGCCTGTGCTTGGTCCCTTGATGGGCACCGGCTGGCCTGATGCGTCATTCTATCTTTGGGCACAAACACCAGGCAGCGATACGGATTTCGTGCGAGACCTCTATGGCGCCACTGGGGTCACGGCATTGCCCGGCAGTTTTCTGGCGCGCAGTGCCCACGGCGTGAACCCCGGCGCAGGCCGCATACGCATCGCGCTCGTCGCGCCTAAGGCTCACTGCATCGAAGCGGCCCAGCGCATCGCACAATTCCTGAATAAAGCCTGACGCGAAAAACCGCTCCGCAAGGCGCGCCATATTTGTTATCGTTCCGGTACTGGCAAAGCGAGTTGCCGGCCCCTTCTTTTTCAATTGCAACACATCACATCAAGACATCCATGACGACAGACCTGCAACCAACCATAGAACAGGCATGGGACAACCGTGCCCAGCTCTCGCCAACCTCAGGCCACGACGACATTTATGCCGCAGTACAGGCAACACTCGCCGGCCTGGACGCAGGCAGCTTGCGTGTGGCCGAAAAAACCGGCGGCCACTGGGTGGTTCATCAATGGATAAAGAAGGCCGTACTCTTATCGTTCCGTCTTGAAAACAACGCAATCCTGGGCCAGGCGCCCCTACAGTTCTACGACAAGGTTCCCACCAAGTTTGATCACTACGATGCAAAGGCCTTTGCCGAGGGCGGATTTCGCGTCGTACCGCCTGCCGTGGCACGCCGTGGCGCCTACATCGGACGCAATGTGGTGCTGATGCCGTCTTATGTCAATGTCGGCGCCTATGTCGACGAAGGAAGCATGATTGACACCTGGGCGACCGTGGGCTCCTGCGCCCAGATCGGCAAGAATGTCCACCTGTCCGGCGGCGTCGGAATAGGCGGGGTGCTGGAGCCTCTTCAGGCCAACCCCACCATCATCGAAGACAACTGCTTTATTGGCGCCCGCTCCGAGGTTGTCGAAGGCGTCATTGTCGAAGAAAACTCGGTGCTGGCCATGGGCGTCTTTCTGTCGCAAAGCACCAAGATTTTCGACCGCTCCACTGGCGAAATCACTTATGGCCGCATTCCTTCGGGATCCGTTGTCGTACCCGGCTCGCTGCCGTCGGCTGATGGCAGCCATAGCCTGGCCTGCGCAGTCATCGTCAAGCGTGTGGATGCGCAAACCCGTGCCAAGACCAGCATCAATGATTTGCTGAGGGCTTGATGTCGACGTCTTCTGTGCTGGCGCTTGCGCGCGATCTTATCTCCCGGCCCTCGGTTACGCCTGAGGACTATGGTTGTCAGCAAGCGCTCGCCGAGCGTCTGCAAGCAGCTGGTTTCGACTGCGAACACCTGATGTTCGGCAACGTCGCCAATCTGTGGGCACGACGAGGTACGACCGGCCCCCTGCTCGTATTTGCGGGCCACACAGACGTCGTGCCGACCGGCCCGCTGGAGCGCTGGGACAGCGATCCTTTTATTCCTACCGAACGGGATGGCAAGCTTTATGGGCGCGGCGCCGCCGACATGAAAAGCTCGATTGCGGCCTTTGTGGTCGCGGCGGAGGAATTCGTCGCATCCCGCCCTGATCACCAAGGCTCCATCGGTTTGTTGATCACTGCCGACGAAGAAGGCCCGTCCGTGGACGGCACCGTCAAAGTATGCCAAACCTTGGCCGAACGAGGGATAACGCTTGATTATTGCATCGTTGGGGAACCCACCTCGGTAGACCACCTGGGCGACACCGTCAAGAATGGCCGACGCGGATCCCTGTCAGGAAAACTCATCATCAAAGGAAAACAAGGACACGTCGCCTACCCGCATCTGGCCCGCAATCCCATACATCTGGCCGGGCCTGCGCTGGTGGCGTTGACTGCCGCACACTGGGATGACGGCAACGAGTACTTCCCTCCGACCACGTTCCAGATATCCAATCTGCACGCGGGCACAGGCGCAACCAATGTGGTGCCCGGCATTGCGGAACTGGACTTCAATTTCCGATTCTCCACCGCCAGCACACCGGACGCCCTGAAAGCCCGCGTGACGGATATCCTGGACACGCATGGCCTGGACTACGACCTGCACTGGACACTGGGGGGCGAGCCTTTCCTGACGCCACGCGGCGAACTGAGCACCGCAATGGCGGAGGCGATACGCGCCGAAACCGGCATCGACACGCAACTGTCCACCACCGGCGGCACTTCCGATGGGCGATTTATCGCCAAAATGTGTCCGCAAGTCATTGAATTCGGCCCCATCAATGCCAGCATTCATCAGGTGAACGAACATATCCTGCTTGATACCCTGGATCCGCTCAAGAACATCTACCGGCGCACGCTGGAACAGCTCCTGCCCTCGCGCTGACTGGAGAACGCATGTACGAATCCGCCAATACCGAGCTTTCTACGCTGCGCGACCTGATGCGCTATTCGGTCAGCCAGTTCAACGCTTCGCAACTCTCTTTCGGGCATGGCAGTGACAATGCGTGGGATGAGGCTGCCTATTTGCTGCTGCATACGCTGCATTTGCCGCTGGATACGCTCGAACCCTATCTCGATGCGCGCGTGCTGCCCGAGGAGCGCGAGCGATATCTGAGGCTGCTTGAACGACGCATCACCGAGCGCATACCCGCCGCCTACCTGACAGGCGAGGCCTGGTTGCAGGGCCACCGCTTTGTGGTAGACCCACGCGTGATTATTCCGCGCTCTCCCATCTCGGAGCTGCTGACCGACAGCCTGGCGCCCTGGGTTGCGGATCCCGATGACATTGATTTTGTGCTTGATTTGTGTACCGGCTCGGGCTGCCTGGCCATTCTGGCCGCGCTCGCCTTTCCCAACGCCCAGGTCGATGCGGTAGATGTTTCCGAACACGCACTAGAGATCGCCGACCAGAATATCGAGCTTTCCGGGCTGGACGGACGAGTCACCACGCATTGCAGCGACCTTTTCGACCAACTGCCACAGTGTGAGTACAAGCTGATCGTCTGTAACCCACCCTACGTCAATAATCAATCCATGGAGCGGCTGCCACTCGAGTACCGTCACGAACCCACCGAGGCCCTGGCCGGCGGCGACGACGGCATGGATTTGATACGCCGTTTGCTCGAAGAAGCGCCAGCCTTCCTCGCGCCCGAGGGTATGCTTGTGCTGGAGATTGGCAACGAGTATCAGAATTTCATCGCCGCCTTTCCTGACCTGGATCCTGTGTGGCTCAGCACTGAAAACACCGAAGACCAGATACTACTGCTGACCAGGGAGCAATTGACGCCGTGATACGTGCTGCAGGACTCACCTTGCGCCGCGGCGTCAAGGTTTTGCTGGATGAAGCGGATTTTGTGGTGAACCCTGGCGAGCGCGTGGGCATCGTCGGAAAAAACGGCGCTGGAAAATCCACGCTGTTTGCGCTGCTTCAGCATCGGCTTGATGCGGATGCCGGTTCCCTGGACATACCGCCCGGTTGGCGCATTGCCAGCGTCGAACAGGAAATCAGCGACAACGCAATGCCAGCCCGCGAGTTCGTGATCGACGGGGACACGCATTTGCGTGCACTGCAAGCCGAGCGCGCAGAAACGCCGGATACCGACGGACAACGCATCGCTGAACTGGAAACCGCACTGATCGAAGCCGATGCGTGGAGCGCGCCATCGCGGGCGGAGCAACTGCTTGCAGGACTGGGTTTCGCGCCCGAGCAGTGGATGCAGCCGGTACGCAGTTTTTCCGGCGGATGGCAGATGAGGCTGGCACTGGCGCGGGCGCTGATGGCGCCTTCCGATCTTCTGCTGCTTGATGAGCCGACCAACCACCTGGATCTGGACGCCATGCTCTGGCTGGAGCGCTGGCTGGGCGCCTACCAGGGTACGGTACTCCTGATTTCGCACGACACCGAATTTCTCGATGCCGTGGCGCGCAGCATTCTGCACTTTGACCAGAGCAAGCTTGTGCGCTATCGCGGCGGCTATCAGGATTTTCTCACGCAGCGCGCGGAGCGCCTGCGGCAGACCCGTATGGCCTGGGACAGGCAAACCCGTGAAACAGCGCGCCTGCAGAGCTTCATCGACCGATTCAAGGCCAAGGCGACCAAAGCCAAACAGGCGCAAAGCCGAGTCAAGGCACTGGCACGCATGGAAACGCTGGCACCCTTGCAGGCCGAGGCTGGGATCGACATACGCATCCCCGAACCACTCAGCATGCCTGATCCCCTCTTGACTCTGGACAAGGTAACAACGGGCTATCGGGACGAAGCCGAACAGGCCCTGCCCATTCTGAAGCACGTGGAACTCATGGTTCGCGGCGGCAGTCGCATCGGCGTTCTGGGCGTGAACGGCGCCGGAAAAAGCACATTGATCAAAACGCTTGCGGGAGAGCTTGCGCCGCTTGCGGGGGAACGTCTGGCCTCAAAAGGACTGGAAATCGGCTATTTCGCCCAGCATCAGCTCGATATGCTGGATACGGACTCCACCCCATTGCAACATCTTGCGCGCCTCGCCCCGCAGGCGCGCGAGCAAGAGTTACGCAACTATTTGGGCAGCTTTGGTTTCAGCGGCGACACGGTCAACAGCCGTATCGCCCCGATGTCAGGAGGAGAAAAAGCCAGACTGGCACTATCGTTAATCGTCTGGCAAAAGCCCAACCTGTTGCTGCTGGATGAACCCAGCAATCATCTGGACGTCGATACCCGCGAAGCGCTGGCCACGGCATTGGCGGAATTTTCTGGCAGTGTGCTGCTGGTTTCACATGATCGGCATCTGCTGCGAACCACTGTAGACAGTTTCTGGGTGGTTGCCGATGGGAAAGTATCCGAGTTCGACGGCGATCTCGAAGACTACCGGGACTGGCTGGCCAGCCGCAACGCCACTGTGCGTGCCGAGGCACGGGCGGAAGCACGCCAGGACGCGACAGACGCCAGTGGGATACCGCTGGATCGCAAGCAGCAGCGTCGCCTGGAGGCCGAGACACGCCAACGGCTGGCCGTCCAGCGAAAACCCCTGGAAGCAAAACTAGGCAAGCTCGAAACCGACATGGAGCGCACCCGCACGCGATTGACGACGCTGGATGCAACCATTGCTGATGCCAGCCTCTACGCTGATGAACGGCGCTCGGAGCGCCAGCAAGTGATGGCAGAGCACGGGGAGCTCAGCAAGCGCATGGCCAGCCTGGAGGAGCAATGGCTCGAACTCCAACTGGCGCTCGAGGAAATCGGCTAGCCTGCGCGCCGGGCGAAATCAGCCGAGTCAGCCGGCCAGCACGTCCAGCTTGGCCACACCCAGCGCCAGCGTTTTAGTGCCAACGTCGCGAAACTGGATTTGGGCCTGGGCATCCTGGCCAGCGCCGCTCAGTCCGATAACTGTACCGTCACCGAACTTGGGATGCCTCACGCCCGTGCCGATACGGAACTGCTTGTCGCCGACAATCACGCCACTGGTTTGCATGCGTGGCATGCGGGGCGCGATGCTTCCGCTATCAGGGCGATTGTAGGCATCGCCACGCCGAAATGCGCCGCTCCAGGTGTTCTCGCGAACAGGTGTGCGGCCTTCCTTGGGCGTGAGCCATTTAAGATGTTCGTCGGGGATTTCATCCAGAAATCGCGAGCGCATTGCATAGCGTGTTTGCCCATGCAGCATGCGGCTTTGGGCCAGTGTCAGATACAGGCGCTCGCGGGCACGGGTAATGGCCACATACATGAGCCTGCGTTCTTCTTCGAGCCCGGCCGCCTCAAGCAGGCTGTTCTCATGGGGAAACAATCCATCTTCGACACCTGTGATGAAAACGGAATCGAACTCCAACCCTTTGGCCGAATGCACGGTCATGAGCTGTATGGCGTCCTGCCCGGCCTGGGCCTGGTTGTCGCCCGCCTCCAGCGAGGCATGCGTCAGGAACGCTGCAAGTGGAGACATAGGGCCTACTTCAACCGCAGGCTGCCCTGTGGACGCCGAGATCGCTGCAATAGCGGGAGCTGTCTCCGACGAGCGCTCCGAGGCGGTAAACGGCATATTCCCGGCCGCCGCATTCGCAGCTGAACCGAAAGAACCGCTCGGGTCGGGTATTCTGCCTGCCGGCAAACCGTCGAAGTTTTCCTCAGCTGTAAAGGCCGCCGCGGCGTTGACCAACTCCTGCAGGTTTTCCAGACGTTCGGCCCCTTCCCTGTCGTTCTGATAATGCGCCAGCAAGCCGCTATGATGGATGACGTGCTCGACCATTTCGGGAAGTGTCAGAATCTGGGCCTCATGCGCCATTTGCTGGACCAGTTCGGCAAACTTGGCCAGATTGCTGCCCCCTTTTCCCGACATCAATGGCACGGCACGAAACAGGCTTGTGTTCTGTTGCCGGGCAACGTCCGCCAGTTGTTCGAGCGTACGCGCGCCGATGCCGCGTGTAGGAAAATTGACTACGCGCAACCAGGACGTGTCATCGTGCGGATTGTCCATTAAACGCAGATAAGCCAGCGCGTGCTTGACTTCCTGACGTTCAAAGAAACGCAGGCCGCCGTAGACTTTGTAGGGTATCCCTGCAGAAAACAAGGCATGTTCGATAATGCGCGACTGTGCATTGCTGCGATATAGCACAGCGATTTCGCGACGCAGCCGCCCGTCGTTGATGAGCGCCTTGATCTCGTCGAGTATCCATTGCGCCTCGAGCTGATCCGAGGGCTGCTCGACAACACGCACAGGCTCGCCCTCGCCTTGCTCCGTCCAGAGGTTCTTGCCTAGACGCGCCGTATTGTGAGCGATCAGCGCATTGGCCGAATCAAGAATATGGCCATAGGAACGATAGTTCTGTTCAAGCCGGATGACATTCCCTTGGGCGTAATCGCGTTCGAAATCGGCCATATTGCCGACATTGGCGCCACGGAAAGCATAGATGGACTGATCGTCGTCGCCAACCGCAAACACCGCTGCACCGTCGCCTGCCAAAAGCTTCAACCAACGATACTGCAGCGCATTGGTGTCTTGAAACTCATCCACCAGGATATGCTGAAAGCGACGCTGATAATGCTCGCGAATGGGCGCATTGCGCTGCAACAGCTCATAGGCTCGCAGCAGCAGCTCGGCAAAGTCTACAACGCCTTCGCGCTCGCACTGCTCCTGATAGAGGACATAAATGTCAATCATGCGACGCCGGTAGGCATCCCAGGCCTCGACATCGCCTGGCCGAAGGCCTTCTTCCTTGGCGCCATTGATGAAACGCTGAACATCGCGCGGCGGAAACTTGTCGTTGTCTATGCCTGCACCCTTGATCAGGCGCTTGATGGCCGCCAATTGATCGGCACTGTCGAGGATCTGGAAGGTCTGGGGAAGACCTGCATCGCGGTAATGGGCGCGCAACAATCGGTTGCAGAGGCCATGGAATGTGCCCACCCACATTCCACGCGTGTTGATGGGCAGCAACGCAGAAAGGCGCGTGAGCATCTCACGCGCCGACTTGTTTGTGAACGTGACCGCCATCAGGCCGTAGGGACTCGCCTGACTGGTTTGAATCAGCCAGGCCATCCGGGTGGTAAGCACCCTGGTTTTGCCGCTACCTGCGCCAGCGAGCACCAGCGCATGTTGGGGAGGTAGCGTTACTGCGACTTGTTGTTGCGGATTAAGACTTTCTATCATGCCGCGTAGCGGCGCAGCCGATACGCGAACTGCTCGAGGCTTTCAATGCCACTTTGCTGGGCACGCTGACACCAGGCTTGAAGATCGGCCAGCAGCTGCTCGCTACTGGCACTGGAGCTTTCCCAGACCCGGGCCAGGTCGCGACGCATCTGCACCAGGGTAGACAGCGACTGGTTATGCGCCAGAACCGAATCAACCTCTGCGCGCTGCTCGGGCTCGAGCGCATCGTCGCTTCGGCACAACCAACCCTTGCAGCGACGCAATACAGAGTAATTGCAGTTCGGGCTGCCTTTCTGACGAGTAGGCTTGAGCCGAGCAAGCTCCTCGGACGCAGCATGACGCACCATGTCGGCATAGCGGGCCAGGATCTCGTAGCGATGCGTGATCACGCCTTGCAGCGTGCTGGCATCCACCGCCGTCTTGGCAGGCTCAAGCTTGAGCTTGGGCGCCAGCTTCTTGACCTTGGCCAGACCCAATGCGCGCAGGATCTGGATATAGCACCAGCCCAAGTCGAACTCATACCACTTGGTGGAGAATTTGGCCGACGTGCCATAGGCATGGTGGTTATTGTGCAGCTCTTCGCCGCCAATAATGATGCCCCATGGAGATACGTTGGTGCTGGTGTCCGGGCTGGCATAGTTGCGATAACCCCATGCATGGCCCAGACCGTTGACGACACCGGCCGCCCAGAAGGGAATCCATGCCATCTGTACGGCCCAGATCGTCAGGCCAATGGCGCCAAACAGGGCGACGTCGATCACCAACATGATCAGGACGCCCAGCAGGCTGTGGCGCGTATAGACGTTGCGCTCCATCCAGTCGTCTGGCGTGCCATGGCCATAGCGCTTGAGCGTTTCGGGATTGGTGGCTTCGTCGCGATAGAGTTCGGCGCCGCGAAAGAATACCTTGCTCAGCCCAAAGACCATGGGCGAATGAGGATCCCCTTCGCGCTCCACCTTGGCGTGATGCTTGCGATGAATGGCTACCCACTCCTTCGTGACCATGCCCGTGGTGAGCCACAGCCAGAACCGGAAGAAATGCATGACGATGGGATGCAGGTCGAGCCCGCGATGCGCCTGGCTGCGGTGCAGGAATATAGTTACCGCGGCGATCGTGATGTGGGTAAGCACTAATGCGACCACAACAAGCTGCCACCACGAAAGGTGGAGAATGCCGCCAGCCACGAAATTAAGTATTTGGTTCATAAACCTTTTAAAGGCCTCATGTTATGACTAGAAAAGTTTAGCCCACTTGCCTCTCTTATGACAGGGAAATTTCAAATTAGTTTTAATATAAATCAAGGTTGTAACGGTAATCGCTCAAGAACTGCAGCAAAAAATCCATCTGTGCCATGGAGATCGGGACGCATCCTGAGGAACGGACCTTCGAGCGTTAGTTTTTTACAACGATCTGTTGCTATTTTGCACGCATCAAGCTGAATAAAGCCGGGATTTTCTTTTAAAAATCGCTCTACCTGCACTTCGTTCTCTTCGGGCAGGATGCTGCAGGTAGCATAAATCAGCTTGCCGCCCGGCGCGACACAAGCCGCTGCCTGCCGCAAAATGCTGGTCTGGGTATCGCGCAAGGTGTCGAGCGAACCCGGATGCTGCCGCCACTTCAGGTCGGGATTGCGACGCAGCGTGCCCAAACCGCTGCAAGGCGCATCCACCAATACGCGATGCGCCTTGCCACGCAGTCGCTTGACGCGCTGGTCATTGTCCGGGTCGATGACAACGGGAACAATGTTGGACAGCCCGCTGCGCGCAAAGCGCGGCTTGGCGCGGGCAAGGCGCGCGGCAGACACATCGAACGCATACAAGCGCCCCGTGGATCGCATCAAGGCACCGATCAGCAACGTCTTGCCGCCCGCGCCGGCACAATAGTCGATAATCATTTCGCCGCGCTTGGGGGCCACCAGCGCTGACAATATCTGGCTGCCTTCGTCCTGTACTTCGATCAGGCCTTTTTCGAACTGGGGCCAGCGATTGATGGCAGGCCGCCCCTTCAGGCGGATACCCCAGGGTGAATAAAGCGTGGGTTGCGGGTCGTAACGGGCGGCAGGCCCCTCCCGAAGCTGAGCGAGGATATCGTCCCTCTCCGCCTTGAACGGGTTCACCCTGATATCCAGTGAGGCGGGTTGGTTAAGCGCAGCAATCAGGCTGTCGCTGTCTTCCAGCGTCGACAACCGCTCATCCAGCCAATCCGGCACGCTGTGCCGTATGGGACGCGGCAGGCTCCCGGTATCGATGCTGAGGACATGATCCAGCCATTGCCGCTCGTTTTCTTCCAGGCCAGCATCCAGGACGGTGCGCTCCAGGACGGACGCCAGACCCAATACCGCCAGGCGCCGGGCGGCAGGGCCAAATCCGCTTTCGGCATATTGCCGATAGCGCCGTAGATGGCGCAACACATCAAAAACGGCTTCGGCCACTTCGCCGCGGTCACGCATCCCCAACTTGGGATGCGCCCTGAACCAGTGTGACAACACCGCATCGGCAGGGTATTCCCACTGAAGCGCTTCGCCCAGCACACTGCGCACCTGCTCAATACGCGCCGCACCCACGTTATACGGCCGACTGGCTGGCGCTTTTTCGGCGTCATTGCCCTGGCGACGGTTCACCTGCCTGCTATTTGACCCGGTACCCCTCTGGGGGCCCGCCGGCCGGCCAGAATGCGCCTGCCTGTTCCCGCGCGCAGCGCCTGCCTCGCCCGAACGGGCTCCGCCCTTGCGGGACTGCTGTTTATCACTCATTGAAATTCTTCCGATGAAACAACGCCCGCAGGCGTGAGAACGAAGGCGCGGCTGGCGACATCGCGAACGCGGACGCGCTGCATGGCATCCAGTTCAACCCTGCCCTCGATCAGCCAGCGTACCACGTCTGTGTAAAGGCGGTGCTCGACCCGCAACAGGCGTTCGGCGAGCTTGTCCGGCGTATCCTGGGCAAGCACGGGCACCATGCCTTGCGCCACGATGGGGCCGTGATCCAGCACCGGCGTAACAAAGTGTACAGTGCAGCCATGCCATTGCACCCCGGTGGCCAGCGCCTGCTGATGCGTGTGCAGCCCTGGAAAGGCGGGCAACAGCGAGGGATGTATGTTGATGAGGCGGCCATTGAACTGCTCGACAAAACCTGGCGTCAGCACCCGCATGAACCCGGCGAGCAAGACATAGTCCGGCTGCCTTGCCTCGATCGTGTCGGCCAGCGCCGCATCGAATGCCTCACGCGTTGTATAGTCCCTGTGCGGCACGACAACCGTTTCGATATCATGCGCCCGCGCCCAGGCCAACCCGGGCGCATCGGCCTTGTTGGAGACAACAGCGCAGACCTGCGCTGCACACCCCTGACGTCGGGCCGTGTTCACCGTATTGACGATGGCTTGCATATTGGATCCCCGGCCTGAAATAAGCACCACAAGGCGGCAACCGGGATTAATTTGAGCGTCCAAGACGATATTTCCTGAGTAAATCAAGACAAAATTGTAAACTCTCGGCTGTGAATAGCCCTTTGACCATCTACCGCACCCTGCCCCGATACAACACGTCCTGTCCCAGTGCCGTGACCATCGGCAATTTTGACGGCGTCCATCGCGGACACCAGGCGATCCTGCATCGCGTACGCGACGAGGCCGGCAAGCGGGGGCTGGCGCCGACGGTCATGACCTTCGACCCGCATCCCCGTGCCTACTTCGCCCAGCGTGGCCAACGGCCTGAACTGATCCCCACCCAGGTCAGCAGCCTTCGGGACAAGCTGACGGACCTCGCTTCGCATGGGATCAGCCAGATCGCGCTGGAACGCTTCAACCAGCGTCTGGCCGACATGTCTGCTGAAGACTTCATCGCGCAATTGCTGGTTCGCGGCCTGGCGACACGCTGGCTGCTGGTCGGCGAGGACTTTCGTTACGGCCACAAGCGCAGCGGCGACATCGCACTGCTGCGCGCCGCCGGCCAGCGCTTTGGTTTCGAGGTGGAAACCATTGCCGATATCGAAGATGATCATGGCCACCGGATTTCGAGCTCGGAGCTGCGCACAGCGCTTGCCGTGGGCCAGTTGCGCCATGCCGAACATCTGCTGGGGCATCGGTACCGCATCACCGGCCATGTCATCCATGGCCAGAAACTGGGCCGCAGCATAGGCTACCCGACCCTCAATCTCAGGGCCCCCGCCCGTTGCGCACTGCGTTCGGGCGTATACGTGGTGCGCGCCCACGGCCTGGGATCCAGCCCTATCAATGGCGTAGCCAGCCTGGGCGTGCGCCCCACCGTGATGCACGACGGGCGCCTGATGCTGGAGACCCATTTGTTCGACTGCCAGCTGGACGCTTACGGTAAACTCACGTCTATTGAATTTCTCGAGTACCTGCGGGACGAAGAGAAATTCCCTGACCTTCCCACAATGATCGCCGCCATCGACAACGATGCGCAAAGCGCTCGCGACTATTTCGCCCTCCATGGACTATAGAAACACCCTGAACCTGCCTGACACCCCTTTTCCCATGCGGGGAGATCTCGCCAAACGCGAACCCGGCTGGATAGCCGAATGGGAAGAAAACAAGGTATATGCCGCCATTCGCGCGGCAAGCAAGGGGCGCACAAAGTTCGTGCTGCATGATGGGCCGCCTTATGCGAATGGCGACATTCACATTGGTCATGCCGTGAACAAGGTGTTGAAGGACATCATCGTCAAGAGCCGCAATATGGCAGGCTATGATGCTGTCTATGTGCCGGGCTGGGATTGCCATGGCATGCCGATCGAAATCCAGATCGAAAAAAAATACGGCAAGCACCTGCCCGTTGCGGAAGTCCAATCCAAGGCACGCGCATACGCGCTCGAGCAGATCGACCGCCAGCGCAAGGATTTCAAGCGCCTGGGCGTCTTGGCGGACTGGGAACGTCCCTATCTCACCATGAATTACAGCAACGAGGCCGACGAGCTGCGTGTGCTGGCACGCATCATTGAAAAAGGATTCGTCTTCCGTGGCCTCAAGCCGGTCAATTGGTGTTTTGACTGCGGCTCCGCGCTGGCCGAAGCCGAAGTCGAGTACGCGGATCGCAAGGATCCCTCCATCCACACTGCCTTCGGCTTTGGCGACAAGACAAGGCTGGCCGAGGTATTCGGCCTGCCGGAGGTTGACGATGGCGCGATCGCCATCTGGACGACAACCCCCTGGACCATCCCGGCCAACCAGGCACTCAACCTGCATCCCGAGCATGATTACTCATTGGTCAGGCTCGACCAGCCCCGCGCCACAGGCTCGTTGCTGCTGCTCGCCACAGAGCGCGTCAAGCCTTGCCTTGAAGAATGGAAGCTCTCTGGCCAGGTGATTGCAACCGTCAAGGGCGAAGCCCTGTCAGGGCTCGAATTCAAGCATCCGTTGTACGACGCGCACGAGGGGTACCGCCGCCTGTCGCCTGTCTACCTCGGCGATTACGTCACGCTGGATACCGGAACCGGCGTTGTGCATTCGGCACCCGCCTATGGGGTCGAAGACTTTATTTCCTGCAAACAGCATGGATTGCAGGACGATGACATCATCAACCCCGTCATGGGCGATGGCCGCTATGTCGACAGTCTGCCTCTTTTTGGTGGGCTCAACATCTGGAAGGCCAACCCGCTCATCGTCGAAGCCCTCAAGCTTGCAGGCAACCTGCTGCACACCGAAATGGTCGCGCACAGCTATATGCATTGCTGGCGCCATAAAACCCCCGTCATTTATCGCGCAACCAGCCAGTGGTTCGCAGGCATGGATCGCGAGCCGGTAACCGGCGAGCGCACACTGCGCGAGACCGCACTCGAAGGCGTGGACAACACCGCGTTCTATCCCGCCTGGGGCCGCGCACGCCTGCATGCCATGATTGCGAACCGTCCTGACTGGACGCTGTCGCGCCAGCGCCAGTGGGGTGTACCCATGGCCTTTTTCGTGCATAAAGAAACTGGGGAACTGCACCCGCGCACAGTGGAGCTGCTCGAAGCGGTTGCCCAGCGCGTCGAACAGCACGGCATCGAAGCCTGGCAATCGCTGGATCCAGCAGAGTTGCTCGGCGATGAGGCCGGCCAGTACGAAAAGAACCGCGACACGCTGGATGTATGGTTTGATTCCGGCAGCACACACGCCACCGTACTGGGCGGCAAGAACCATGATCTGCATGGTTCGCATGCCGATGCGCTGCAATGGCCGGCCGACCTCTACCTGGAAGGATCGGATCAGCATCGCGGCTGGTTTCATTCCTCGCTGCTCACCAGTTGCATGCTCTACGGACGCCCTCCCTACAAGGCATTGCTGACTCACGGGTTTGTCGTGGATGGACAAGGCCGCAAGATGAGCAAATCGGTTGGCAATGTGATCGCACCACAAAAGGTTTCGGATTCCCTCGGAGCGGAGATCCTGCGGCTCTGGACCGCGTCCACCGATTATTCCGGCGAGCTTTCCATTTCCGACGAAATTCTCAAACGAGTGGTCGAGGGGTATCGGCGCATTCGCAATACCCTCAAGTTCCTGCTGGGCAATCTGCATGATTTCAACCCGGACCAAGATGCCATCGCGATTGAAGACCTGCTCGAGATAGATCGCTACGCGATCTGCATGACGGCAGAAATGCAGGCAGAGGTCCTCGATTGCTTCTCGCGCTACGAATTTCATCCCGCCGTCGCACGTCTGCAGATCTTCTGTTCAGAAGATCTGGGCGCCTTCTATCTGGACGTGCTGAAGGATAGGCTTTACACCGCAGGTAAAACCAGCGTGGCGCGGCGCTCCGCGCAAACCGCTATCCATCACATCACGCATAGCCTGCTCAAGCTGATGGCACCGGTGCTTTCCTTCACTGCCGAGGAAGCCTGGAAAAACCTTCATCCCGGTAAAGAAATCACTACGATTTTCACGGAGCTTTTCCACGAGTTGCCCCCGCTGCGGGACAATCAGCCCCTGACAGCCAAATGGAAACGTTTGCGTGAAATCCGGGCGGAAGCCATGCGCCGCATCGAAGAGGTCCGTACACGAGGTGATATTGGTTCGTCACTGGCCGCCGAAATCGATATTCATGCCAATGGCGACGACTTCGACCTGCTTGCCAGCCTCGAAGACGACCTGCGGTTCGTTCTGATTGTGTCGCGTGCGACGGTGCATCGTGCCGTTGGGGCGTTGCGGATTGATGTTCATCCAACCCAGGCCCAGAAATGCGAGCGTTGCTGGCATCATCGCGCGGATGTCGGCGTCGACAAAGAACACCCGACACTCTGCGGGCGCTGTGTCGAAAACCTCTTCGGACAAGGTGAGCCGCGCCAGTATGCCTGAGACCGAACACGATCGAGACACGTTGTCTGCGCCGTCCCGAGCATCCCGCAACACGGCGGCGCAGGGGATGCAACGGGATTCAACGCCGTCGGGATCTGCCGGCTCGCAACGCAGAACGCGGCTTTTTCTGGGATGGCTGCTCTGCGCGCTGATCATCATCATTCTGGATCAAGTGGTAAAAGTCTATTTCGACTCTACACTGGCCTACGGTGAGCGCTGGCACGTATTGCCGTTTTTTGACTTTACGCTGCTTTACAATCCAGGTGCGGCATTCAGCTTTCTGGCGGGCGGAGAAGGCTGGCAACGCTGGCTCTTCACTGCAATTGCCCTGGTTGCAACGGGGCTTATCCTGCATTTGCTGCGCCGCAATCCCGGCCAGTTGCTTTTCTGCGCGTCGCTGTCGTGCATCCTGGGCGGCGCCGTCGGCAACCTGATTGACCGCATCCTGCACGGCCATGTTATTGATTTTCTGTTATTTTATTGGCGTGAGTGGTATTTTCCCGCATTCAACATCGCGGATATTGCCATAAGCTGCGGCGCTATCCTGCTGGTGCTTGACGAACTCCTGCGCATGCGACGCGAACGCCGCAACGCACCCACATAATCCTGACTTTTCCTGCGCTCGAGGCGCATGTTTACATGGCGGAACTCGCAAATAAACGTATTGTATTGGGACTCACCGGCGGCATAGCCTGCTACAAGGTGGCCGAATTCCTGCGTCGCGCCCAGGATGAGGGGGTGACGGTAGATGTTGTCATGACCGACGCCGCCACTCGCTTCATCACCCCGGTCACCATGCAGGCGCTGTCCGGGCGGCCAGTCTTTCTGGACACATGGGACAATCGCGTACCCAACAATATGGCGCACATCAATCTGACGCGTGGCGCAGATGCCATCGTCGTCGCGCCCGCCAGCACTGATTTCCTCGCCAAACTGGCCCACGGCATGGCCGACGACCTGCTGTCCACGCTCTGCCTTGCCAAAGGGCTGTGTCCCTTGCTGGTCGCACCTGCCATGAACCGTGAAATGTGGCTGCATCCCGCCACGCAACGCAATGTGGCGCTATTGAAGTCCGATGGCGTCACCCTGCTGGGGCCGGCGGAAGGCGACCAGGCCTGCGGAGAAACCGGCAGCGGCCGCATGCTCGAGCCGCTGGAGTTACTCGAAGAACTCATTGCCTTTTTCCAACCCAAGCGGCTTGCCGGCAAGCGCATCGTCGTCACAGCGGGGCCAACCTCCGAAGACATCGATCCGGTACGCGTGATTACGAACCGCTCCTCCGGAAAAATGGGCTATGCCATCGCTCGGGCTGCTCGCGAAGCGGGTGCCGACGTTGTGTTGATCTCCGGCCCCACCGCACTGCCGCCCCCTTTTGGCATGCCGTGCATTGCGGTCCGAAGCGCCCGGCAAATGCACACGGCGGTAATGAATGAAGTCCAGGCAGCCGATATCTTCATCTCGGTTGCCGCGGTGGCCGACTGGCATGTCGCCAACGCCAGCACGCACAAACTCAAGAAGCAGGCTGGCCAAGCCCCTGCCCTCGAGTTCGCTCCCAACCCCGATATCCTTGCCGAAGTGGCCGCCATGCCGAACGGCCCCTGGTGTGTTGGCTTTGCGGCAGAAACCGACAAACTCAGGGAGCATGCCCAGGCAAAACGCCAGCGCAAAGGCGTACCCCTGCTCGTGGGCAATCTCGCGCAGATGGCCATGGATGCCGATGACACCGCGCTTGTTCTCTTTGACGACAAGGGTGAAGAATCGCTTCCCGCCCAACCCAAGCTGCAGGCTGCGCGACAACTGGTTCAGGCCATTGCCGCCAGGCTTCCACGCGCCGACGCACCCTGACAAACCCTATTCATGAACCAATACCTTGATCCTTTGTTGGCCTTTGTCGAGGCCAACCACGACTATGCGGGGCCGGTGCTCGCGCTGCTGACCCTGGGAGAATCCCTGCTGGTCATCGGCATTATCATCCCTGCATCGGTTGTCATGCTGGTCATGGGTGGTCTGATAGGCAGCGGCATGGTGGAAGCCGCCCCTGTGTTGCTTTGGGGGATTGCGGGCGCAATCGTTGGGGATGCCATCTCGTACTTTATCGGCCGCTGGCTGGGCCCCACGCTGCTGCACACCTGGCCACTGAACCGGCAGCGCCGCGCCGTGGCGCGCGCCCGGCTGCTGTTCATGCGCCACGGATCCCTGGCCGTATTTGCCGGACGTTTTCTCGGACCCTTGCGTTCGATTACACCCACCCTGGCGGGCATGATGAAGATGCGACAATCTCGCTTCCTGCTGGCCAACGTTGCCTCGGCCATTGCATGGCTGCCCTTGATGCTGCTGCCCGGCTATCTGACCGGACGCGGCATGCAGTCTGTAGACGACAGCCATTTCGGCATTGTGCTGGCAGGTGTGCTTTCCATCGTGTTGGCTGTGTGGGTCGCCAGAGCAATGATACGCAGGCGCCGACAAAGCCAGGAACCCTGATGGGGGGCCGCCGGTCACGCCACCACATTCACCCACACACTGAAAGAGTTGTAATCGTGAGAAAGATAGCGCTGAAAATCCTTGACCCCCGCATGAATGATTACCTGCCCGCCTATGCCACCAGCGGCTCGGCCGGGTTGGATTTACGGGCCTGCATGGATGAGCCGCTTCACCTTGCGGCTGGCGCGACAGAGCTCGTGCCTACCGGGCTCTCCATCCATATCGCGGATCCGGCCTACGCGGCGATGATACTGCCGCGCTCTGGGCTGGGACATAAGCACGGCATTGTGCTTGGGAATCTCGTAGGGCTGATCGATTCGGATTACCAGGGCCCGCTGATGGTTTCCGCATGGAACCGCGGAAGTGAACCGTTTGTGCTGGAACCCATGGAAAGACTGGCGCAACTGATTATCGTACCGGTGCAGCAGGTGGAATTCGACATCGTCGATGAGTTTGCGGACTCTACCCGCGGCACGGGTGGTTTCGGAAGCACGGGCCGCGCTTAGACCGCTTCTTCTTCGCCCAGGTAAGCCGCTCTCACTTTCGGATCGTCCAGCAAGCCGGCAGACGGCCCTTCGAGGATGATTTGCCCGGACTCCATCACATACGCGCGCTGGCTGATTTCCAGCGCCAGCCTGGCATTTTGCTCGATCAGCAAAATGGTGACCCCTTCAGCGTGGATGGTACGCACAACCTCAAAGATTTTTTCGACCATGAGCGGTGCCAGGCCCATCGAAGGCTCATCCAGCAACAAGAGGCGCGGGCGGGAAATCATGGCCCGCCCCATTGCCAGCATCTGCTGCTCACCACCCGACAAGGTGCCTGCCGACTGGTGCCGACGCTCGGCAAGACGCGGGAACAATTCGAAAACATGCTCTGTATCTCGCCTGACGGCGGCCTGATCCTTGCGTGTGTAGCCGCCCATGGCAAGGTTTTCAGCAATCGTGAGTTGGCCAAAGATCCCGCGCCCTTCCGGCACCATGACCAGACCCTTGCGTACCAGTTGATAGGGCTGGCCGCCGGCTATCGATACCCCATCGTAAAGAATATCGCCACCAGCCATCGGGACCAGCCCGCATACGGCGCGCAACGTCGTGCTCTTGCCGGCGCCATTGGCGCCAATCAGACTGACGAGCTCTCCTTTTTCAACCAGCAAATTGAGCCCACGCACGGCGCGTATGCCGCCATAGGCCACTTCCAGCTGGCGTACATCCAGCAAGGTTTCCTTGGCACTCATTGCAGTTCCTTGTCGTCGTTGGACGCATCCGATGCAGACCCAGTGGGCGCCACGGCAGCATCGCCGCCAGGAACCGTTGCGTGATTCCCTGCCCCGGCGCCCAGATAGGCCTCGATCACCCGTGGGTTTCGCTGTACATCCGCGGGCTTGCCTTCGGCCAGCACCTTGCCATAGTCCAGCACCAGAACGCGGTTGCAAAGCCCCATGACCAGCTTCATGTCATGTTCGATGAGCAGGACTGTAATGCCGTCGTCGCGGATTTTTTCTATAAGGCGGCGCAGCACCATTGTTTCTGATGCATTCATCCCGGCAGCGGGCTCGTCCAGCGCCAGAAGCGAGGGCTCAGTCGCCAAGGCACGGGCGATCTCGAGACGACGCTGGTCGCCATACGGCAGCGCACTTGCCAGATGGTTGGCACGGTGCCCGATACCGACATAATCCAGCAGTTCGTGGGCCTGTTGCTGAATCGCCCGCTCTTCCTCGCGTGTGGCGCGATTGCGCGTGATCGCGCCGAACACGCCCGCGTGCGTGCGAATATGTCGGCCTATCATCACGTTCTCTATCGCGCTCAAATTGCTGAACAGCCGGATGTTCTGAAAGGTTCGGGCAATGCCCGCGATGGCGATCTCATGAGGTTTGAGCCGCGTAAGCTGATGCCCCATGAAGTTGCACGTACCGGACTCCGGGATATACAGGCTGGTCAGCACATTGAAGAGTGTCGTCTTGCCCGCACCATTGGGCCCGATCAGCCCATAGATGTCCCCCTTGCAAATGGAAAAACTCACATCGGACAGGGCTTGAAGGCCTCCGAATCGCTTGCTGAGCTTGCTGGCGACCAGCAACAGATCAGGCATGGAACGGGCATCCGCGTTGACCGTTGCAGGTTGTGTGCTCATGCCTGCTCCTCGCTGGTGCCGGCGAGCTCACGGCGTCGCAGTGCCGACGGCCACAAGCCTGCAGGCCGGAAGATCATGACCAGCACGAGCGCGAAACCAAACATCAGCATGCGTATGCCTTCGGGATCCAGCAATACCTCGCCAAACACTGTTTGCTGCAAGGGCACGACGATGGCTCGCAACAGTTCCGGAAATACGGATAACAACACGGCGCCAAGAATGACGCCCGGGATATGGCCCATGCCGCCCAGCACCACCATGCACAGCACGATGATGGATTCGCTCAGGCTGAAGCTTTCGGGGCTGACAAAGCCCTGCATCGAAGCGAACATCGCCCCGGCGACACCGCCAAAGCTGGCGCCCATGGAGAACGCAAGCAGTTTGATATTGCGTGTGTTGATGCCCATCGCCTTGGCGGCAATCTCATCTTCGCGCACGGCTTCCCAGGCTCTGCCAATACGTGAATTCTGGAGCCGTACGCACATGACCACGATCACCAGCACGAACAGTAGCAACAGGTAGTAGTACTTTTCAGGGCCTGTAATCCGGAAACCGAACAGCTCCTGGGTTCGTCCAAACATGAACTGCCCTACGGAAAAAGTATCCACCCGATTGATACCCTGTGGCCCGTTGGTGATGTTGATGGGTGCATCCAGATTGTTCAGAAAAATGCGGACGATCTCCCCAAAGCCAAGTGTGACAATGGCGAGGTAATCTCCGCGAAGTTTGAGCGTGGGCGCACCCAGCAAGGCGCCGAACAGGGCCGCCAACATTACACCGATCGGCAACACAATCCAGAAAGGCAGGTGCAGCCCGAAATGGGGCGAGGCGAGCAGCGCCCATACATAGGCGCCCACTGCATAGAACGCGATGTAGCCCAGATCAAGCAGGCCCGCAAAACCCACCACGATATTGAGCCCCAGCGCCAACATGACATAGATCAGCGCAAAATTGAGGGTTCGTATCCAGCTTTGCCCTGCCATGCCCAACAGAAAAGGCAGGACAGCCAGCACAATACCGAACAGGAAAATTCCGAGCCAGACCCTGGCTGGCGTGCCGCGGCGTTCTGTCGTGTCATGAGTCATGCGCGATCTCCTACCCGTTCACCCATCAGGCCTGACGGCCGGAAGACCAACACAAGTATCAGCACAATGAACGAAAAGACATCCTGATAGTTGCTGCCAAAAACGCCGTTGGTGAGATCGCCGATATACCCTGCCCCTAGCGCTTCGATGATGCCCAGCAACAGGCCGCCCAGCATTGCGCCGCCCAGGTTGCCGATGCCACCCAGCACTGCAGCGGTAAACGCCTTGAGCCCCAGCATAAAGCCCATGGTGTATTGCGCGACCCCGTAGTAGGTTGTGACCATGACGCCGGCAACGGCCGCCAGCGCAGAGCCGATCAGGAAGGCGGCGGAAATCACGGTATTGATGTTGACGCCCATCAGGCCCGCCACTTCACGGTTCTGCGCCGTGGCGCGCATGGCCGTACCCAAACGGGTACGATGCACGACAAGCAGCAACCCCGCCATAATGCCTGTGGCAGACAGAATGATGATGATCTGCAACAAGCTGATGCGGGCGCCCCCCATCTGGAAAATATCCGGCTCGATGATATGCGGAAAGCTCAGATAGTTGCGCCCCCATATCATCATGGCCAGATTCTGGATGATGATGGACACCCCGATTGCCGTAATCAGCGCCGCCAGTCGCGGTGCGCGGCGTAAAGGCCGATACGCATAGCGTTCTGCAATCCAACCCACCGCCATGCAGGCAGGGATGGACAGCAACAGCGCCGCCCCGACTGCCATCCAGGCTGGCATGGCGCCCGCGTCACCGCCGACAAAACTGACAACCAGCGTTGTGGCAAGCATGGCGCCGATCATGACAACATCCCCGTGCGCGAAGTTGATCAGCCCTATGATTCCATAGACCATGGTATAGCCCAGGGCGACCAGCGCATACACACTGCCTACGGTAATGCCATTAATTAGCTGTTGTAATAGGATGTCCATAACTTATGACCCGGTGAGTGGGCCGGCCCCAGCCGGCCCGTAATAGAAAGCACCCTGTCAGTTGGCGCTGCTCACCATGGTCTTGACCATTTCCCATTTGCCATCCTTGACTTCATAGATGGTGACCGAGATCTCTTTCAGATCGCCATTCTCGTCATAGGCAACGTTGTCACTCGTCGCGCCCGAGCGTTCCAGCGATGCGAGTTTGGGCAAGTATTTTTCCGGCTTGGCCGAGCCGGCTTCCTTCATGGCGGTGATCATGTTCCAGGCGCCGTCATAAGCATATGGCGCGTAGACGCCAGGATTCTGTTTGAAGCGGGCCTTGTAGGCGGACTCGAATGCTTCGCCCTTGGCCATTTGCTTGAGCGGCACGCCGGCCAGCGAGGCGTATGTACCATTGGCAGCGTCGCCGGCGAGTTTCAGGAAAGTCTCGCTGCGCGTCATCTCGCCCGAGACCAGTGGCGCATCGATGCCCAGCCTGACCATCTGCCGACGCATCGGACCTGATTGCGCATCCAGACCGCCAAAGAAAATGGCATCTGGCTTTTTCTCTTTGATGTTGGTGAGAATGGCTGTGAAATCGTTGGCCTTGTCCGTCGTGTATTCGCGGGCAATGATTTCGCCGCCGTTCGCCTTGACGGCATTGGCCACCTGATCGGCCAGCCCCTGGCCGTAGGCGGTGCGATCATCGATCAGCGCAATTCTTTTGGCGCCCAGGTCTTTGACGATAAATTCGCCATCGGCTGCGCCTTGCTGCGTATCGCTGGTCATCATGCGAAAGGTCGTGTCGTAGCCCTGCTGCGTGTACTCGGGCGAGGTCGCCATGGCAATTTGCGGCAGGCCTGCATCGTTGTACACGCGCGAGGCGGGAATGGTCGTGCCCGAGTTGAAGTGCCCAAGCACGCCGCTCACGCCGTCGTCCACGATTTGCTGGGCTACCTGTACCGCTGTACGGGGGTCGGCCTGATCGTCGCGTGAGACCAGCTCAAACTTGGCTGTCTTGCCGTCGAGCTGGATATTCTGCGTGTTGGCCTCTTCGAGCGCCAGCGTGAGGCCATTCTTCATGTCCTCGCCATAGTGAGATTGCGGGCCAGTCAGTGGCGCGGCAAAACCGAGGCGGACGACCTCCGTATCCGCGGCGCTTGCTGCGCCAGCAATCAGGCCAGTTGCAATGGCCGCCGCTGCGGCCATGAGCTTGAATCCAGTGGTGGATTGCATAAGAATCTCCGTTATGTTGTTTGAAAATTTTGTTGCGATGTGAGCTGTTTGCTCACAATCGCAACAAAGGTACTGCAGATAAAGCGTGATCCCTTATCTTGAAACAACTGCCTGAGTCCTAGCTTCTGCCCCCCGGCTTTCAGCAAGCTGCTCAGCCTATCATCATGAGGCTGGCATTCCCGCCTGCCGCCGTTGTGTTGATGCTGACCGAAACCTCACGCAACAGACGCTCCATCCTGTACGTCTGGCCTGCGGCAATATCTTCGCTGGTCAATCCCTGCACAGAAACAATCGGCCCTGGCCGCGCGGCTACCGTGCGATTGAGTTCGCCCAGCGCATCGCCATCGCCCTCGAACAGGACGGCTTGATAGTCGCCTGACGCGATGTCGTCTTCGGCCACCCATTGCACCTGCTCGCGCGCAACATCGCCAAGACTTGCCACCCAACCGCGCGCGGCGCCTGTATCCAGAAGCTTCATCACATTTTTCGTGCTGGCGCAGGCCTCATACTGGGCGCGCATACCTGCCTGTGTGGCCGCGATGCACAAGACGCTGCCGCGTGGCGCCGTCCTGTACAGATTGTTCTCTCCGGTGGGACCGGGCAGCGCAATGGACGCGGCCGGCTCACCGTTGGCCGCAATGCCAGCCGGCAGGCCATCTGGATGCCTGCTTAGCAGGCGCAGCAAATACAAGGGCCCGCCCGCCTTGGGGCCCGTGCCCGACAGGCCCTCCCCGCCAAAAGGCTGCACACCCACGACCGCACCGACAACATTTCTGTTGACGTAGATATTCCCGGCGTGAATGCGTTCGGATACTCTCGCAACCGTTTCATCCAGACGCGTGTGCACACCGAACGTCAATCCATAACCCGAGGCATTGATTGCATCGATGATCTGATCCAGGCTGTCTCGGCGATAGCGCACAATATGTAGCACAGGGCCAAACACCTCTTTCTTGAGTTGCTGCGGCTGATCGAGTTCGATCAGGGTTGGCGCCACGAAGGTGCCGTGGCGACATTCCTCGCCCAGCGCCACCTGATCCACAGGATGTCCCGCGTCGCGCATGGATTGTATATGGCTTTGTATGCCTGCCAAAGCCTCCGCGTCAATCACCGGCCCCACATCGGTGCTCAGCCGATCAGGGTTTCCGACGCGAAGCTCCTGCAGTGCGCCGCGCAACATCTCGAGCACGTGGTCGGCGCAATCCTCCTGAACGCACAACAAGCGCAATGCAGAACAGCGCTGTCCCGCCGAGTCGAATGCAGACGCCAGCACATCGGCGACGACCTGCTCCGCAAGCGCGGAGGAATCCACAATCATGGCGTTTAACCCGCCGGTTTCCGCAATCAAAGGAATGGGGCGTCCCGAGTCGTCGAGCCGCTCGGCCAGTTGACGAGAGATCAGATGCGCAACACTGGTCGATCCGGTAAACAGCACACCACGCACAATCGGACTGGCCACCAGGGCAGCCCCCACGGTCTCCCCCCGCCCCGGCAACAGTTGCACAGCGCCAGCAGGGATGCCTGCCCGATGCATGGCCGACACGGCTGCAGCGGCAATCAAACATGTCTGCTCTGCGGGTTTGGCCAGCACGGTATTGCCGGCCGCCAAGGCAGCCGACACCTGCCCGGTAAAAATGGCCAAGGGAAAATTCCAGGGGCTGATGCACAGCACCGGGCCAAGCGGCCGGTGGCTGTCGTTGGAAAAATCGCGCTCGATCTGCCCGGCGTAGTAACGCAGGAAATCCACCGCTTCACGCACCTCGGCGATCGCATTGGGCAGTGATTTGCCAGCCTCGCGCACGATGAGCCCCAGCAACAGCTGCATCTCATCTTCCAGTATTTGGGCGGTGCGCAGCAGACAGCGCGCCCGATCGGCCACCGGCGTGGCTGCCCAAATAGGGGCTGCGTGCGCGGCTGCATTCAGCGCATTGCTGACGTCCGCATCGCTGGCTTCAATCACGTGCCCCACGACGTCGCGGTGATTGGCCGGATTGCGTACGGATTGAGCCTTGTCTTGCTGCCAGTCAACCTTTTGTTCGGCGAGCATAGGCATGGCATGCCAGGCCTGTGACGTGCCACCGAGCAATGCGGACGCCAGTGAGCCCAGGCGATGCTCGTTGCTCAAGTCTATGCCGGCAGAGTTTTCCCGGCCGTCCGCTTGCAGATACAAGCCACGAGGCAGCGGTATTTTGTCGTGCGGTGCGCCCAGTGGCTCTACACGTTCCGCCGCGGCGACCGGATCGGCAATCAAGGTATCCACGGAAATGTCCTCGTCGCCAATCTGGTTGACGAACGAGGTATTGGCGCCATTCTCGAGCAGGCGGCGCACAAGATAGGCCAACAGGGTTTCGTGGGAACCCACCGGTGCGTAGATGCGGCACGGACGGTTCAGCCCGCCATCCGACACAGGCCCGGTCACATGCTCGTACAGCGATTCACCCATGCCATGCAGACACTGGAATTCGTATTGGCCCGGGTAGTAGTTTTCTCCGGCCATATAAAAGATCGAAGCCAATGTGTGGGCGTTATGCGTGGCAAATTGCGGATAGACTGCCTGAGGCGCGGCCAGCAGTTTTCGGGCGCAGGCCAGGTAGGAAACATCCGTATGGATTTTACGGGTGAACACGGGATAGCCTTCCAGGCCGTCGACCTGCGCCCGCTTGATTTCGGTATCCCAGTACGCGCCTTTGACCAGGCGAACCATGATGCGATGCCTGCTGCGCGCAGCCAGATCAATCAAGTAGTCGATCACAAAGGGTGCGCGTTTCTGGTAGGCCTGCACCACGAATCCAATACCGTTCCAGCCTGCCAGGTCAGCATCAAAACACAGCGCCTCAAGCAGATCCAGTGACAACTCCAGTCGGTCGGCTTCTTCGGCGTCAATGTTCAGACCGATGTCGTAATGACGGGCCAATCGGGTCAGTTCAAGCAGACGCGGCAACAATTCTGCCATGGCGCGGTCGCGCTGCGCACGCGAATAACGCGGATGCAGCGCCGACAGCTTGATGGAAATGCCCGGACCTTCGTAAATGCCGCGACGTTGCGCCGCCTTGCCAATCGCATGGATGGACTGCTCATAAGCATTGTAATAACGCTGCGCATCCGCCGCCGTGGTGGCCGCCTCGCCCAGCATATCGTAAGAGTAGCGAAAGCCCTTCTCTTCATGCTTGCGGCTGTTTGCCAAGGCCGATGAAATTGTCTGGCCTGCCACAAACTGCTCGCCCATCATGCGCATCGCGATATTGACGCCCTTGCGTATCAGCGGCTCTCCGCCCTTTCCTATCATGCGTGTCAGGGCGCGTGACAAAGATTGCTCGCTGTTGACAGCGACCAGCCGTCCGGTGACCAAAAGCCCCCAGGTTGCCGCATTGACGAACAGGGATGAGGACTCGCCCATGTGGGACCGCCAGTCGCCTTGCGCGATCTTGTCGCGGATCAACGCATCCCGTGTCGCTCTATCTGGAATGCGCAACAATGCCTCTGCCAGGCACATCAGCGCAACACCTTCCTGGCTGGACAAGGAAAATTCCTGAATCAGGCTTTCCACCACGCCGCTCTTGCGCTTGCCCCGCACAGTCTGCACCAATTTGCTCGCGAGCGCATGGACATCTTTGGGTTGCGCATTGCGTGCCTTGTCGATCAGGAGCGGGAGACACTCTGTTTCAGGCCGGCGATAGGCGGACGTGATGGCAGCACGCAGCACAGACTGAGGCTGAACATCCTGGACAAACTCATAAAAGGGAGGAGAGACATCGGGCGCGGCAACTTCTTGACCAGCATCCGACGCATCCGTATCAAAGTACGAAATTTCGGCAGGCAACTGCCCGCGCTCGATCGCATCGATGTAGGCATAAAGCGCCTGCTTGTGCAGCCAATGCGGCGTGCATCCGAGACGCGTTGCCGCTACGCGCAGGCGTTCGCGCAATGATTCATCTACCTTGACCCCAAGCGTCGTCGTAGCCATAGTGTATTCGTATGCTCCACCGTAAAAGTGCAACCCGAATGGTTGCCCACTATCAAGATGCGAATACTAAACGGGTTATACCCTCAAGACCACTCAGGTTAACCCTTAATCAAAACAAGCCTGAAAAGGTACAACCCACACGGTCACCCACGTGCGCACCCCTTGACCCGCACTTGCGCCCGCGACTCGGCTGCAGGGCTCGCGTTCATGGCCTGAATGGCCTTGCCTTCAATCGCCGACGCGATCAACCCTGACATGGCAGCCAGCGCCTCTTGATGACCGTGAACCAGTGAAGAAACACCTTCGCCTACCGGCACGACCACCTGCACCTGACACAACAACGCCTGGCGACCCGATATATTGACCGGGCGCAGGCGCCAGGTAGCCTCCAGGACAGCATGCCGACCGTACAGCGACTCAAATCGCTGAACGCGCATATCGACCTTCCATAGCCCCAGGCTCGCAGGAACAGACTTGGCAGGCAGCTCGATGACATTAAGCCTGCGGGACAAATCGTCGGCAAGGGCCGCACGCAGCTCTTCGGACAGCGTTGAGGCCCACAGATAGGCGTTGAGCGGCGTCACCTGGGTCGAATCAGGGTCTGTCAGCACGATCTGCGGCCTGTCCACTTGCTCTGGCACGCTGACGGTGTCAACGCTGATGGCATAGCCAGGCGTCGCCTGGCTCGCGCCGGTTGCCCGCTTAACCTCTGAGCTGTCCGACCCGTGCGCCTCAAGCGGGCCTGCCGATGGCATCAGCGAATAATAGTGACTTTCCGACATACCGGCGCACGCTGCAAGCAAGACGCATAAC
The DNA here is from genome assembly GCF_004153455.1 of Allopusillimonas ginsengisoli. GTDB lineage: Bacteria > Pseudomonadota > Gammaproteobacteria > Burkholderiales > Burkholderiaceae_B > Allopusillimonas > Allopusillimonas ginsengisoli. Next base: position 129,385 of record NZ_SDQE01000005.1, read on the forward strand.
GAGAGAGCTGCCAGGGCATTGATACGCTTCATGGATTTCCCTACGGTGTGATGAATGCAGGATCTTGGGCCCGGCCGCGAACCACCGAAGACGGATGCGTCTGCAAATAATCGGCCAGCGCGCGCAATGAGCGAGCAGCGTTGCTCAATTCCTTCATGGTGCCTTCCAAATTATTCGTCATGGTGGAGTCCTGCCCCAACAGGTGATTGACACTTTCAAGCGACTTCTGCGCCGACTTCAGCATAGAGGTTGCCTGAGGCGCCAATTCGCCCTCTATGCGATCGAACACTTTGTTCAGCGCCTCCAGGCTGTCACGCAGCTCCACACCGATGTCGGCAAAGGGAATCTGGTCAAACTTGTTGACGATGCTGCTGATCTGCTGCTGGAGCTGATCAAAGTTGCCTGCGATGGTCGGCACGACCAGGGGTTCCGTTTCTGGATCGAAAGGGACGGGATCCGACTTGGGGAAGAAATCAAGCGCAACGTACTGCTGTCCGGTCAGCAAGTTTGCAGGCCTGATCTGTGCCCGCAAACCTTTGTCTATCATGGGGCCGAGCAATCGGATGGCAGCGGTGCGGCCCCCCTCAGTGCCCCGCGCCGCCCTGTCGTACAGCCGGCCAAAGCGCAGGGGATAGAGCTCGACCTCCACTCGCGCAAAGAAATGGCCGCTGTCATTGTCGTAATCCACGTTAACGTTGGATACCTTGCCCAGCTCCAACCCACGAAAGTCGACAGGCGCGCCAACCTTCAGCCCGCGCACCGACTGCAGAAAATGCAGCGCTATCACAAAGGGCGGGCCATCCGGATCGGCCATGGCGGCCTCGCGGGTGCCGGCAAGCCGAAACCGGCTGTTGGCCTTTGCGGGCTCAGTATCGTCGGGGCCTGCAGACTCAAACGCGATCCCGCCCGCCACTATGGACACAAAGGAGCCGGTCTCAACCTTGAACCCATCCGCATCCAGAGAAAGATTGATGCCACTCGCGTTCCAGAACCGAGCGTCCTCCGTCACGAACTTGTCATAAGGCGCATCCACAAACACCTGCACGTTGACCGCTCTCCCGCTCTGGTCGAGCGAGTATCCGATAATCTGGCCAACCTGTATGCGCCTGAAGTAAACGGGCGAGCCGATCTCCAGCGACCCAAGGTCGACCGCTCTCAAGGTGAAACGTGTTCCCGGACGCGAGCTGCTGATTTCCGGCGGTTGCTCCAGCCCCTTGAACTCATACACGGCTTCATCTTCATTCTCAGGGGTTTCTGCCGTGTCAACGCTGATATAGGCACCCGAAATCAGCGTGTTCAGGCCGGTCACGCCGGTGAAACCGAGCCGCGGCCGAACTACCCAGAAACGGCTGCCAGAGCGGGCAATGTAATCTGCGCTTTCACGATCGATTTCCGCGCTGACCAGCGCATTCTTTCGATCCTTCGATACTTTGATGCCCGTCACCGTGCCAATGACGACTTCTTTATAACGAACCTTGGTCTGCCCAACCTCCAGCCCATCAGCCGATTCAAAGCTGATGGTGACAGTGGGGCCAGCGTGAAGCCAATCCCGGAACAGCAACGAGGCGCCCACAATCGCCGCAATCAGCGGCACCAACCATATCCAGGACACACGGGCCTGTCGGCGGCTTTTCACGACCGGACGCGCAACGTCTGGGGCAGATGTGGATTCCGGCTTGTTATCTTGTTCTGTCATGGTTTCAGTGTTGCTCCGGTATTCCAACCGATGCAGGCTTATCCTTCTGGCATACCTGGGCGGCGGAACGATAGCAAGCGTTGTGCCTAACATCGGGCCGCCTATCCCAGCCCATGCGCGGATCATAGCTGTGCGCTGCCAGCATGGTCAAAATAACGACCATGCCGAAGCTGGCCGCCGCCGGACCGGCGATCACCTGCGAAATCCCCGGAAAATTGGCCATTGCGGACATCAGAATCACGACAAAGACATCCAGCATAGACCAGTGGCCAATAAAATTGACGAATTCATACAACCGCGTTCGCGAACGTTGCATGTCACGACCTTCCCAGCGAGTGCGCAGCATCAGCAACATCAGCACCATAAGTTTGGTGATCGGCACGACAATACTGGCCACGAACACGATAATGGCAAGATCGGGAGAACCTAGCTGCCACAGCTCCAGTACGCCGCCCAGTATGGTGTGGGAACTATCCTCTGTCAGCGCGCGTATGCGCATAATAGGCAAGAGATTGGCGGGCAGATAGAAAATGGCCGCGGCAATCAGAAAAGCCCACACGCGCGCGCGCATTCGAGGTTGACGGCGATACAGCCGCGCGCTGCAACGGCTGCAGGACGCCGGCTCGTCGGGGTCGTCGGGGGCCCATGCCTGGACATAGCCGCAGCTGGGGCAAGCCGCAGCCAGCTCAGCGGGTGTGCCGGCTGGCAGAGCGGACACGGGTACCAGGCCTGCGTCCTCGGCAAAATGCCAGATGCGGTGCGTGGACACGCGCGACATGGCGGTAAAAAGAAAGGCCAAGCCGGCAAACGCCCAGATGGCTGGGCCTACGCTGATCAAGGCAAGCCCCGAAAACTTCACCATGGCCACGAAAATACCCAGCATCAGCACAGGCACCATACTCCAGGCACTGGCAACATGGAGCAGCCGCATGCCCAAAGAAAAATCGCCAGGGAGATGGCCTGAGCGTACCGCCAGCAATGCCCATAACGTCACCAGCAGCTGCGTCAGCGGCATCCAGAAACTGAACAGGCCGGTCATGATCGCGACGACCTGGTGTCCCTGCTGCCAAGTGAGCCATAACGCGCCGGGCAACGAGGCATCAACCTGCATGCCGCTGATGACGAGACGAGCGATCGGGTAATAGTTGGCGATGGCAAACAAGATAACACCCGTAGCCACGAGCGCTATCCAGCTATCCAGGCCTAGCCGGCTTTGACGATAAAGTTCCGCCTGACAGCACGAACACGACGCGACCGCCCCTGCTTCCAGGGGCGTACGTTCATGCAGCGTAGCGCACTGCTCGCAAGCGATCAGCGGACTGCCCGCCATCAATCGACAAGCTCGGGTTCCGGACGCGAAGATGAAGAGTTGGTTCGACCGGGCTTGCCCGAATCATCGGGAAAAGTCAGCTCGACCTTACCCTCGGCATCCAGCCCGACCTCGACATGCCCGCCGTCTACCAGGCGCCCGAACAACAACTCGTCCGCCAGGGCGCGTCGGATGGTGTCCTGGATAAGCCGCTGCATCGGACGCGCGCCCATGGTTGGATCGAAACCTTCTTTGGCAAGATGATCGCGCAGCGCCTGCGAAAACACGACCTCGACGCGCTTCTCGTGCAACTGATCCTCAAGCTGCATCAGGAACTTGTCGACCACGCGCAAGATGATGTCCCGCGACAATGGCGTAAAACCGATGATGGCATCCAGGCGATTGCGGAATTCGGGTGAGAACAGTCGTTTGATGTCGGCCATTTCGTCACCCGTTTTGGTTGGGGTGGCAAATCCGATGGTGGCCCGGTTCAGCGCATCGGCACCTGCGTTTGTCGTCATAACAATGATGACATTGCGGAAATCCGACTTGCGCCCGTTGTTGTCTGTAAGCGTGCCGTGGTCCATCACCTGAAGCAAGATATTGTAGACGTCAGGGTGGGCCTTTTCGATTTCGTCGAGCAGCAACACGCAGTGCGGCTGCTTGCTGACTGCTTCGGTCAGCAAGCCCCCTTGGTCGTAGCCAACGTATCCCGGCGGCGCACCGATCAGGCGCGAGACCGTGTGACGCTCCATATACTCGGACATATCGAACCGCAGCAACTCGATACCCAGCACGAACGCCAACTGGCGGGCAACTTCCGTCTTGCCGACCCCGGTTGGCCCGGAGAACAGGAAAGATCCGATGGGCTTGTCCGGGCGTCCCAAGCCTGAGCGCGCCATCTTGATGGCAGCAGCAAGCGCTTCGATGGCAGGATCCTGCCCAAACACGACAGTTTTCAGATCGCGATCCAGCGTCGCCAGCTTGTTGCGGTCGTCATGCGATACCGACTGGGGCGGAATGCGCGCAATCTTGGCGACGGTGGCCTGGATCTCGGGTTTGCCTATGGTTTTCTTCTGGCGCGACCGGGGCAGCAGACGCTGTGCGGCGCCAGCCTCATCAATAACGTCGATGGCTTTGTCAGGAAGAAAACGATCGTTGATATACCGCGCGGCAAGCTCGGCGGCTGCGGTAATGGCGGCGCTTGAATACCGCACGCCATGGTGAGCCTCGAAATGGCCCTTGAGCCCACGCAGGATCTGGACGGTTTGTTGAACCGTGGGCTCTGGCACATCGATTTTCTGGAATCGGCGCGACAGCGCGTGATCCTTCTCGAAAATGCCGCGATACTCGTTGTAGGTAGTCGCGCCCAGGCACTTGAGTTGCCCGGAAGACAGCGCCGGCTTGAGCAGGTTGGACGCATCCAGGGTTCCGCCCGAGGCCGAGCCGGCCCCGATCAAGGTATGGATCTCGTCAATGAAAAGCACCGCGTTGCTATTGTCCTTCAGGGATTTGAGCACGCCCTTGAGACGCTGCTCGAAATCGCCGCGATATTTGGTTCCTGCCAGCAAGGCGCCCATGTCCAGCGCATAGACTTCAGCCTGCTTGAGAATGTCCGGCACATCGCCCTTGGTAATACGCCATGCCAGGCCTTCGGCAATGGCCGTTTTGCCGACGCCTGCTTCGCCAACCAGCAGGGGGTTGTTCTTGCGACGGCGACACAATACCTGAATGACACGCTCAACCTCATGCTCGCGGCCGATCAGCGGATCAATGCGCCCGCGCCTGGCTTCGGAATTGAGGTCGGTCGCGTACAGCTCAAGCGGTGACTTCTGCTGATCCGACTTGGGCTCGTTTTCGCTGGCCTGAGCCTTGGCAGGTTCGACGGGCGGTTCGTCTGCCTGCTTTGTGATGCCGTGCGACAAATAGTTGACGACATCCAGCCGGCTGACCCCTTGCTGCTGCAAGAAAAACACCGCATGGGAATCCTTTTCGCCATACATCGCGACGAGCACGTTGGCGCCGGTCACCGTATTCTTGTTGGAGTTGCCCGACGACACATGCATGATCGCGCGCTGGATCACACGCTGAAAGCCCAGCGTGGGCTGGGTGTCGACTTCTTCCTGACCGGGAAAGATAGGCGTGTTTTCCTTGATGAATTTACGCAGTTCCTGTCGCAGGATGTCGATATTGGCTGAGCACGCACGGAGCACTTCCGCCGCCGCCGCATTGTCCAGCAACGATAGCAGCAGATGTTCCACGGTAATGAATTCATGTCGAGCGCTGCGGGCCTCAACAAATGCCATGTGCAGGCTGACTTCAAGTTCTTCAGAGATCACGCTTCCTCCATACTTATCGGAGCGGACAACAATTCGATAAATCCTATTCTATGACTAAATCGACGTTGCGTATCAATATTAATGAAAGGCCGTTGCGCAAAGGGGTTGAACACGGGCCGTTTCCTGCAAGAGCGAGGTCCGGAAAACCGGACGAAAAATAGATCAGGCATCCGGTGCGGGTTCCATGACACACTGCAGTGGATGCTGGCGCGCATGCGCCATCTGCCTCACCATTTCGACACGCGTGGCGGCAATATCGCGCGTGTAGATGCCGCATACGCCCCGGCCTTCGTGATGCACCTTGAGCATAATGCGCGCGGCTTCGTTTTCATCTTTACCGAAAATGCGCTGGAGAACAACCACTACAAATTCCATGGGGGTGTAGTCGTCATTGAGCAGCACGACCTGATACATCGGTGGCGGCGCGACCTTGGCCGGAAGCCGTTCCAGAACTGTAGCGCGTTGATTTTCGGTATGTGTAGCCATGAGTAAATACTAGTGGTTTCCATAGTTGACTAGGCATGGTCTAGTGCTCATCATCATAATATTCTGAGCGCCTGGAAGTTCTACACATGCCAGAATCCGCAGGCTAAAGGTAACCCTTGTAGTCGAGTTTCAATTTAACACTATTGTCGAGAGGCAGTCCGCATGTCTGATTCAACCGCAACCTCCGAGCCCGGGGATACCCAGAAGCTGACCGGAACGGTCAAGTGGTTCAATGATGCCAAAGGGTTCGGCTTCATCACCCCGGATAACGGTGGTGAGGATCTTTTCGCTCACTTTTCCTCCATTCAGATGAATGGCTTCAAGACCCTCAAAGAAGGCCAGAAAGTCGCATTTGAAATCGCGCAAGGACCCAAAGGCAAGCAAGCACTTAATATTACGGCAGCTTGATATTTTTCAAGGGCGTCCACCACCCATTTTTGCTTTAATAACAATGTATAACGATTATCCAACCTCAGGGCTTCTTAGCCCTGTTTTTTTTTCTGCACGACGTAAACTGCAGATAATCGCCGGGTTTCTGGCGGGGCTGGCGGCCTTTCCGGCCATGGGACAGGCCATGCTTCTACCAACGACGCAGTTGCTTGTCGGTGGCCAGTCAGTTCAGGCGGAAGTCGCCGCCACGGAGCAAAGCCGCAGCTATGGATTGATGAATCGCAGCGCACTGCCGGACAACCATGGCATGCTGTTCGTCTTCGAGCATCCCGGCAACGTTTGCTTCTGGATGAAGGATACGCTGATTCCGCTATCCATTGCGTTTATCGATGAGCAGGGAAAAATCACCAATATCGAGAACATGCAGCCGCAATCACTGACATCGCACTGCCCTGTGAGGCCGATCCGCTACGCCCTGGAAATGGAACAAGGATGGTTCTCAGCCCGACAGATCGGCCCGGGCACGGTCGTGGAGAATCTGCCCAGGCCTTGAATCGTTTCAGACTTTTTCGAGAATAACGGCGATGCCTTGGCCAACACCAATACACATGGTGCACAAGGCGTAGCGGCCGCCGCCGCGATGCAGTTGATGGACCGCGGTCAGGGCCAGGCGCGCACCGCTGGCACCCAGGGGATGGCCCAAGGCGATGGCCCCACCATTGGGGTTGACACGCGGATCGTCGTCCGCCACGCCCAGCATCCGCATGACAGCCAACCCCTGGGCGGCAAACGCTTCGTTCAGCTCAATGACGTCCATCTGATCAATACTCAGGCCGGCCAGCGCCAGCACCTTTTGCGCCGCGGGCGCGGGGCCTATGCCCATGATGCGGGGCTCCACCCCTGCCATCGCCATGGCGACCACGCGAGCGCGCGGCGTGAGGCCGTGCCTGGCCGCAGCCTCTTCGGAAGCGACCAGCATGGCGCATGCGCCATCGTTCACGCCTGAGGCGTTTCCAGCCGTAACCGTGCCATCTGCACGAACAATAGGCTTGAGCCGCGCCAAAGCTTCGGAGGTAGTTTCACGGGGATGCTCGTCGCGATCGACCACAACCGGATCGCCCTTGCGCTGAGGAATATGAACAGGCGTGATTTCGTCCGCAAAGTAGCCCGCCTGCTGTGCGGCCGCAGTCTTGCGCTGGCTGGCCAACGCAAAGGCGTCCTGGTCTTCGCGGCTGACCTTGAACTGATCGGCCACGTTTTCTGCCGTTTCGGGCATGGAATCGACCCCATAGTGTTCCTTGAGCTGGCGATTGACGAAACGCCAGCCTATGGTGGTGTCGTAAATGGCGGCGCTGCGCGAAAACGCTGCATCGGCTTTGCCCATCACAAAAGGCGCACGAGACATGCTTTCAACGCCGCCCGCCAATATCAGACCGGCGTCACCCGCGCGAATCGCCCGGGCAGCCGACCCGACGGCATCCAGCCCGGAACCACACAAGCGATTGATCGTTGCGCCAGGCACGTCAACAGGCAATCCGGCCAGCAAGACGGCCATGCGCGCAACGTTGCGGTTGTCTTCACCTGCCTGATTGGCACAACCCATCAGGGCGTCGTCCAGCGACGCCCAGTCTACCCCAGGGTTGCGCTGCGCCAGCGCCTTGATGGGGATGGCGGCCAGATCGTCGGTGCGCACAGGCGCCAGTGCGCCGCCATAGCGGCCAAAAGGAGTGCGAATCGCGTCGCAGATGAATGCTTGTCTCGTCATGAAGAATTCCAGCGGCCTGTCGACCGTAACGGTAGTAAGTAATATGGTAGCGCAACCGATATGACGCCAATCCTGGCCCGGACAGAGCGTCCGCACAACGGGCGGTTTTTAGACACGGGATGCGCTCAAGGGCTGTTCTTGTTTCGTAGTGCCCGCGAAAAAGGCCAGCAATCCTCTGACAGAAGCGCTGGCCTTGTGAATGTGCCTGCTTATTCAGGAGGCATACCGATTCGGGACGAATGCCCGATGATTAACCCAGGTTGCTTGCGGCAAACTCCCAGTTGACCAGGTTCCAAAAGCTCTCGAGGTACTTGGGACGGGCATTGCGATAGTCAATGTAATAGGCGTGTTCCCAGACATCACAGGTCAGCAGCGGAACATCGGATGTTGTCAGCGGCGTGGCTGCGTTGCTGGTGTTGACGATATCCAGGGAGCCATCTGTCTTCTTGACGAGCCAGGTCCAGCCTGAACCAAAATTGCCGGCGGCAGAGGCGTTGAAAGCGGACTTGAAGTCCTCGACACTGCCCCACTTGGCCTTGATGCCCTCGAGCAGCGCGCCGGTGGGCTCACCGCCACCATTGGGCGACATACAGTTCCAGTAAAAAGTGTGGTTCCAGACCTGAGCGGCGTTGTTGAATACCCCGCCGGAAGCCTTCTTGATGATGTCCTCGAGCGAAGACGATTCGAACTCGGTACCTTCGATCTGCTTGTTCAGGTTGGTCACGTATGCCTGATGGTGCTTGCCGTAGTGGTATTCGAGCGTTTCCTTGGAAATGGTGGGAGCCAGAGCATCAAGCGCATAGGGAAGCTGGGGAAGCGTAAAAGCCATGTTCAATTCCTTCTAAAAAGCGATACAGGGTACCGAAAAAAAACGATCAGGCGTGTCCCGCCGAGCAACACGGAAATCGCCGCAACGTTCTGTAGCGGCGTTAAAGCAAGCCGTGTGCCTGGAGAACCCGCACCTGCAGCCCGCCTTTGCCCAGTTCGATGCCAAGCGGGTCACCAATCTTTAAGTCTAACGCATTTTTTACAATAATCCCGTCTTGCGTACGCACTATTGCATAGCCACGGTCAAGGATGTTGCGCGGGTCAAGCGCTCGCAGGGTCTGCGTGACTGCAGCCACACGATGCCCGCGCTGATCAAGCAGGCGCCGCATGCTGGCGGCCAGCGCGATGTGCTGACGTTCGAGCTGAGCCCGCATCCCATCCACAGCCGGAAGATTGCGCGCCAGCCGACTGGTCGCGGCGTTCAGCCGGGCCACTCTGACCGCTTGCGGCTGTGTGGCCGCGCGGGCCATCCGGTTGCACAGGCCCTGCAGCTTCTCCGCCTGTTGGCGCAAACGCTGCTGCGGCGAGACGAGCGAGGCAACCGTGCGGTCGAGACGCAACGATGCCAGCTCCAGCAGCCGTGCCTGCCGGACAACCAGCGCGCGGGTGGTGCCGCTCAGTTGCTCTAGGCAGGCGGCGCGGCTGCGGCAGCAAAGTTCAGCGGCGGCCGTCGGTGTTGGCGCACGTACATCAGCCACGAAATCAGCAATGGTGAAGTCTGTTTCGTGCCCGACGCCGCTGACAACCGGTATCGGGCTGGCTGCAATGACACGTGCCAATGCCTCGTCGTTGAAACTCCATAAGTCCTCGAGGCTGCCCCCACCACGCACCAGCAGCAGTGTTTCGACCTCTGCGCGCGCAATCGCGTCGCGCAGCGCCTGGCACAACTGCCCCGCGGCAGCCGGACCCTGTACTGGCGCCGGGTAAATAATGACTTGCACGTGCGGCGCGCGGCGGGCCAACGCCGACAATACATCCCGCAAGGCAGCAGCGGCCAGCGAGGTCACTACGCCAACCTTGCGCGGCATGGCAGGCAACGACCGCTTGCGTTCCTGTGCAAACAGGCCTTCGGCGGACAGCTTTTCCTTGAGCGCCAGAAACGCCTGATGCAAGTCGCCCCGCCCCGCGCGACGCAAGGCCTCTACCTGTACTTGATAATCTCCACGCGGTTCGTAAAGGGTGACGCTCACCCTGAATTCGCATTTCTCCCCCACCTTGGGCACAAAACCTACCGCCTGCGCCCGCCCTCTGAACATGACGGCACGCACCATCGCGCCTTCGTCCTTGATCGAAAAATACCAATGGCCGGACGCCGCCTGCGTGAAATTGGAGATTTCCCCACTTATCCAGACACGGGCGAACGCGCCCTGCAACAACTCACCCACTCGCCGATTCAGTTGCGTGACGGTCCAGACTTCCTGTTCTGGCTGCATCGTCTCTGTACGCGGAAACTCGTCATTTACCATCATTCTGTCCACAGAGAAATTGTTCCTGTCAAATTGTTGAAATATCAATCTAATTCAAGCACATGATTAACTTTTGCTTTAATTTGCAGCCCTAACCTATTGATAATTAAAAATATACCAAAAAGTTCCGTATTGAGTCCAAATTAGCCACCGAACCTCAAGCGCCGATGAACAGTGGATGTTGAGGAAGTTTTACACAGAATTATCCACAGATTCTGTGGATACCGTCGCCAAAGCCTTCACTGACGCCAATTCGAGTGCTGTCAATCAGCATAGATAAGCCTTACCGCCGATCGAACGCTCAAAGTCAGCCGGGCATGCGCTTTGCGAGCGCTCTCCGAACACCTACCAACGGCGTAGGCCAATGTATGTAACAGTGATTGTAGTCCCAGCCATCAGCAAGTTGCGGCGGCAAGCGGGTAAAATGCGCCCTTGGCTGAACACTTTCCCGCTGGCGGAGGCGATCTTGCTCGACATCATTCACGCGGCCGGCTGGCCGATATGGCTGCTGGTGGCCACCTCTGTTCTGGGTATGGCGCTGATCATTGAGCGGTTCATGTCTCTGCGTGCCAGTGTGGTCTTTCCCAGACGGTTGCCTGGTCAGGCCCTGGACATGCTGCGCCAAGGACAGATCAACAGCGAAGCCCTCACCAGGCTCTCGGATCAGGCGCCGCTCGGCCACGTGCTGGCCGAGATCCTGATGAATCGCGATGAAAGCAATGCCTACCGCGTCGCAGCGGCCGAAGACGCCGGAAAAGACGTTGCGTATCAGCTCAATCGCTACCTGCCGGCACTGGCCACCATCGCCGTGGTCGCCCCGCTGATGGGGCTGTTCGGCACCGTCGTTGGCATGATAGAAATCTTTGCCTCCTACACGCCTCAGGGGGGCGATCCGTCGCAATTGGCGCGCGGCATTTCCATCGCCTTGTACAACACTGGCTTCGGCATCATTATTGCCATTCCGGCGCTGATTTTTCACCGCTATTTCCGCTCCCGCGTGGACCATTATCTGCATCGCATGGAACGGGAGGCAAGCGCGCTGAACCGCATCATCAATCGGGGGGCGGGACGATGAATTTCCGGCGCGGGCGCGACGACGATGATATCGAGATAAACCTGATCCCATTGATCGATGTCCTGCTGGTCATTCTCATCTTTCTTGCGGCCACGACTTCCTTCACGCATTACAACCAGATGAAGCTTCAGTTGCCGCAAGCCAGCGCCGACGCCTTAACGCCCGACGCTCTCAACCTGGCCATCAGCCAGGAAGGCCTGTACGCACTCAATGGGCAATTGCTCTCCGACACCGACGCGCGCGAGATCGCCGACGCGCTGCGCGCCGCGGCGTCTGGGCACAAAGATGCCGTACTTGTCATCAATGCCGATAGTCAGGCCAGCCACGGCGCGGTGGTGCGGGCCATGGAAGCGGCACGCCTGGCCGGTCTGTCGCGGGTCAACTTTGCCACCCAAGCCCCGCAATGATAGGGTTGTCCGCATGAAGCTGCCTGTTTTCCTGCATACAGCGCTGCAAAACTCCTGGCAACGCAAGGGGCTGCTCAGCACATTGCTGTTGCCGTTCTCGCTGCTGACTCGGTGCGTGATCGCGCGTAAGCGCGCTGCTTATCAAAAACATCCCGAGCGCGTCTATCGCACGACCGTCCCCGTCGTGGTCGTTGGTAATCTGTACGTAGGCGGCACCGGAAAAACGCCTGTTGTCATCGCGCTCGTGCAGGCTCTGCGCGCCCATGGGTGGACCCCGGGCGTCGTCAGCCGCGGTTACGGCGCGCAGTTGGGAGATCACGCGCGGACGGCACGCAGAGATGCCGATCCGCGCCTGTTTGGCGACGAACCGTCGCTGATCACCCTGCTCACGGCTGCGCCTGTTGCGGTACACCCCAACCGCCCACGGGCGCTGCGCGCCCTGCAGCGGGCGTTTCCGGAAGTCGATGTGGTCATTTCCGATGACGGCCTCCAGCACCTGGCGCTGGGCAGAGATATCCAGATTGTCGTTCAGGATGGACGCGGCCTAGGCAACGGTCGCGTACTGCCTGCCGGTCCGCTGCGGGAACCACCTGAGCGCCTGCGAGAGGTGAACGTGGTCATTACCAACCTGACGCCAGGCGAGGCTGCGCCGGCCGCAGACATGTCGCCCGCACAACACGTTGTCATGCGTCTGCTGCCACAGTCCGTGGAACATCTGCAGACTGGACGGATTGTGGCGTGGCCAGCGTGGCTTGCAGAGCACGGCCAGGAGACCATCGCCGCTCTGGCGGCCATCGGCAGGCCAGAACGTTTTTTTACCATGCTCAGGCACGCGGGCCTGACACTGGCCACAGCGCAATCACTTCCCGACCACGATGCTTACACCGGCGCCTCGCCGTTCGACAGGTTTGACGCCAAAACGCTTGTGCTCATCACCGCCAAAGATGCGGTGAAATGCCGGCGATTCAATGATGATCGCCTTTGGGTGGTGCATGCCACCGCCCAGTTTTCTCCTGCGGATTGGGCCGACCAGGTCAGCCATGCACTGCGAAACGTCGCGTCCCCCGCGCCCAGGGATTAAACTCTGCCTTTAACCATTCACACTCTGGAGCCACGCATGGAAACCCGCCTGCTAGAAATCCTGGTCTGCCCGCTATGCAAAGGCCCATTGCAGCATGATCGCGACAACCATGAGCTCATCTGCCGCCCGGACAAACTGGCCTTTCCCATTCGGGATGGCATACCCGTCATGCTGCCAGATGAGGCGCGGATCATTACGCCCCCCAACGCCGATACAGAGGGCAAAAAGGCCGCCCAAGGCTCGACCGCCGACGCAGCCGATGAAAACGGCGACATGAACCCATCATGAGCTTTATCGCCGTTATTCCGGCCCGAATCGCGTCGACCCGTCTTGCCAATAAGCCCCTGCAGGACATCGCCGGCAAACCCATGGTGATTCGGACTGCCGAACAGGCCGCGCGCTCTGGCGCATCACGCGTTATCGTCGCCACAGATGACAATCGCATCCTGCAAGCCGCCGTTCAGCACGGTATCGAAGCGCTGCTCACCCGGTCGGACCACCCTACCGGCACCGACCGTCTGGCTGAAGTCTGTGAGCAACTGGCCTTGCCCGCACAAGCCATTGTGGTCAATGTTCAGGGCGACGAACCGCTGATGGATCCGGGCATCATCGACCAGGTTGCACACCTGCTGCAGGCAACCCCCGACGCGGCGATTGCAACCTGCGCCGCGCCCATACACAGCGCCGATACGCTGTTCAATCCGAATGCAGTCAAGGTGGTGTGCTCTGCCGATGATCGCGCGCTCTACTTCTCGCGCGCCCCCATACCCTGGGCGCGCGATGCGCTGGCCGACGGCAACAAAGTATTGGCACCAGGCTTGCCAGCGCTGCACCATATCGGCCTGTATGCCTATCGTGCGGGTTTTCTGACCCTGTTCCCCTCCTTGCCGATAGGTCCGCTGGAAACCTATGAATCACTGGAGCAATTGCGTGCGCTCGAGAACGGCCACAGCATTGCCGTGTACACGACCAAAGCCTTGCCGGCAGCGGGCGTTGATACCGAACAAGACCTGCAGCGAGTACGTCAGGTGTTCGCAAATCGGTTATAAAGCCATGTTCGGTTCGGACCCTGCGATCCGACAGGCTCATGCAGACATTGCTGCATTGCGGCATAATTCCAACTTAAAAAAACGACACCCCCAGGAGAAAATCACATGCGACTGATATTGCTCGGTCCGCCCGGTGCGGGCAAAGGCACTCAAGCTGCGTTCATCACAAAAAAATATGGCATTCCCCAGATTTCGACGGGCGACATGCTGCGCGCGGCCGTGAAAGCAGGCACGCCACTGGGGCTTGAGGCCAAAAAAATCATGGATACTGGCGGCCTCGTGTCGGACGATATCATCATTGGTCTGGTCAAAGACCGCCTGCAACAGCCCGATTGCGAAAAAGGCTATCTCTTCGACGGGTTTCCTCGCACCATCCCGCAAGCCGACGCCCTCCGGCAGGCCAATGTGGGGCTGGATTATGTGGTCGAGATCTCGGTTCCAGAAGAAAACATCATCGAACGCATGAGCGGTCGCCGCGTTCACCCTGCCAGCGGCCGCAGCTATCACACCAAGTTCAACCCGCCCAAGACACCTGATGTCGACGATGTTACGGGCGACCCTCTGGTTCAACGCGACGATGATCGCGAAGAAACGGTGCGTCACCGCCTGTCGGTGTATCGCGACCAGACACGGCCACTGGTGGATTACTACTCCCAATGGGCAGCGTCGGACGAACCCGGCGCGCCCGCCTATCGGCAGTTGTCAGGCCTGGGCTCGGTCGATGAAATTCAGGCACGCATCTTCCAGGCATTGACATCCTGAACATGCCACCCGGGAAAGGTACCCCGCGGTGGCTCCCATAGATAAAACAGAGGCAAACATGGAAATCAAAGACAAGGTATTCATTGTTACGGGTGGCGCGTCCGGCCTGGGCGCGGGCACGGCCCGCATGCTGGTGGCGGAGGGCGCCAAGGTCGTCCTTGCGGACGTTCAGGACGAAGCGGGCGAAGCACTGGCTGCCGAGCTCGGGCAAACCTATATTCACTGCGACGTAACACAAGAAGCAGACGGCCAGACGGCAGTGGCAGCAGCGCTCAAGGCGGGCAAGCTGTTTGGCCTGGTCAACTGCGCAGGGGTCGCGCCGGCGACACGCACAGTCGGTCGCAACGGGCCGCACCCGCTGGATATGTTCCAGAAAGTGGTCATGATCAATCTCGTGGGCACCTTCAACATGGCCCGCCTGGCCGCCCAGGCCATGAGCGAGAACGCCCCGGAACCTACGGGCGAGCGCGGCGTGCTGATTAACACCGCATCGGTCGCCGCCTATGACGGCCAGATCGGCCAGGCGGCTTATGCGTCCTCCAAGGCAGGTGTTGTTGGCCTGACGCTGCCGTTGGCCCGCGATCTGTCCAAACTGGGCATACGCTGCGTGACCATCGCACCCGGCATTTTCGGCACGCCCATGGTGTTCGGCATGCCGCAAGAAGTCCAGGACAGCCTTGCGGCCAGCATTCCCTTCCCATCCCGCCTCGGTCGCCCAGAAGACTACGCCAAACTGGTCAATAGCATCATCACTAACGAGATGATCAATGGCGAAACCATTCGCCTGGACGGCGCCATTCGCATGGCGCCAAAATAAAGCCAGCATCAATGAGCCTGTTTAGGTCGGCCGCCACGGTCAGCAGCTTCACGCTGGTTTCGCGCATAACCGGCCTGTTCCGGGATATCCTGATCGCCGGCGTGTTCGGCGCAGGTCCGCTGACCGATGCATTCTGGGTGGCCTTCCGTATACCCAACCTTCTGCGCCGCCTGTTTGCCGAGGGCGCATTTTCTCAGGCATTCGTTCCCATCCTGGGCCAGGTGCGGACAGAGCGCGACCATCAAGCCGTGCGCATACTGCTGGATCGTGTTGCCCTGCTGCTTACGTTTGCGCTGATGCTGGTCACCCTGGCAGGCATGGTCGGCGCGCCCTGGGTGGTCAGCGCCATGGCCAGCGGGATGCGTACCGCCGAACGGCAGCCCGAATTCCTCGCTGCTGTCTGGATGACGCGGCTGATGTTCCCCTATATCGTCTGCATGTCGCTGGTCGCTTTGGCGTCGGGGGTGCTCAACACCTGGAGCCGCTTCGCCGTACCCGCGTTCACGCCAGTGCTGCTCAATCTGTCGATGATTGGCTCGGCGCTGCTGCTGACGCCGCTGTTCGATACGCCCATCTACGCGCTGGCGGCTGGCGTCATGCTGGGCGGCGGCGCCCAACTGACGGTCCAGTGGGTTGCGCTGGCCCGGTTGGGCCTGCTTCCCCGATACTCGCTGCGGCTGCGCGAAGCATGGCAGGATCCGCTCGTGCAGCGCATCATGCGCCAGATGCTGCCGGCAATATTGGGCGTGTCGGTCGCCCAGATTTCCCTGCTCATTAACACCAATATTGCTACCTGGCTTACGCCAGGGAGCGTAACCTGGCTATCCTTTGCCGACAGGCTGATGGAGTTTCCCACCGCATTGCTTGGTGTGGCCCTGGGAACCGTGCTGCTGCCCAGCCTGTCCGCAGCGCACGCCCGTCAGGATCATCAGGCCTACAGCGCACTATTGGATTGGGGACTGCGGCTGGTACTGTTGCTGGGCTTGCCCGCAGCCCTTGGGCTTGCCCTGCTGTCAGATGGCCTGGTCGCCACGCTGTTCAACTACGGCGCGTTCACCAGCCACGACGTGGGGCAAACACAGCTTGCCGTGGCGGCCTACTCCGTCGGGCTGCTGGGCCTGCTGGGCATAAAGATCCTGGCGCCTGGCTTCTATGCCAAGCAAGACATCCGCACACCCGTCAAGATCGCCCTGATGGTGCTGGTGCTGACGCAACTGTTCAACTTGATTTTCGTACCCCTCTTTGCCCACGCCGGCCTGGCCTTGTCCATCGGGCTGGGAGCCACCGTCAATGCCCTGTGCCTGGCATTTCTGCTCAAGCGCGGCGGGCTCTATCAACCATCGCCGGGCTGGCTGGCATTTATCCTGCGAATGCTGCCCGCGGTGCTTGCAGTGGCCGGAATGCTTTGGTTTGCAGGTCAGCATCTTGACTGGGTAGCGCTGGGCGCGCGGCCAGGCGTGCGCGCGCTCTGGCTTGCCACCGTTGTCATTGGCGCCGCCATACTGTATTTTTCCTTGCTTTTCCTGTGTGGTTTTCGGCGCAGCGACTTTACAAGACGGTATAAATAACCTAGAATAGCGGTCTTTGCCGAATTAAACCTTTACACACGGATAACGCAAAACATGGCCAATTCCGCCCAAGCCCGTAAACGCGCGCGCCAGTCGGTGCAGCGCAACAAGCACAATGCCAGCCTGCGCTCCATGCTACGCACATCGATCAAGCGCGTACGCCAGGCTATCGCCACCGGCGACAAAGCTGCAGCTGCCGAAGTATTCCAGAAAACCACGAGCATCATTGATCGCGTGGCCGACAAGAACATCATCCACAAAAACAAGGCTGCTCGTCATAAAAGCCGTCTTGCCGCCGCAGTCAAAGCAATCGCCTGATACTGCGCGTAAGGGTTAGATCGGCAAAATACTGTCCGGGCTCGGCCCGGAACAAAAAAAGGGACGCTTGCAGCGTCCTTTTTTTGTTGCTGCGGTATAGTTCATTCGGATGACTCGCCTCTTTTACCTAAAATCACATGGCGAAGCATCCCTTAAATGACAATATATAGCGAGGCACAAATGACATCGGCAAAACCCGCGTTGCTCCAGTTGATTCCCTTGAGTTTGCCTGAGGCTGCGCGACGCTTGTCCACGCATTTCGATGTGATCGAAGGCTGGAACACAGAAGACAGAGAGCACGCCATCAAGACCCGCAGCCAAGATGTTTCCGTGCTAGTTACCAGCGCCATGACTGCTACGCCTGCGACGCTGATCGATCACTTTCCTGCCCTGAAAGCCATCTGCAGCTTTGGCGTTGGATACGACTCTATCGACGTACGCCATGCACAGCAGCAAGGCATCCAGGTCAGTAACACGCCTGATGTACTCAACGATTGTGTCGCGGACGAAGCCATGGGCTTGATGCTGACCACAGCCCGCAGGCTGAGCCAGGCAGAACGCTATGTACGTGCCAACCTCTGGGGCTCGAGCACGGGCTTTCCACTTGGCACAAAAGTGAGTCACAAAAAACTGGGTATCGTTGGCCTGGGCCGCATCGGCCAGGCGATTGCCCGGCGTGCCGCAGGCTTCGACATGGATATCCGCTACCATAACCGCCGGCAACGTGACGACACCCGTTTGACCTATGAGCCTTCGTTAAAGCGATTGGCGGAGTGGGCTGATTTCCTGGTGATCGCCACGGTAGGCGGAGACAGCACGCGCAAGTTGATTGATGCGGACATCATCAAGGCACTTGGCCCCACAGGCATCCTGATCAATATTTCCCGCGGCTCAGTGATCGACGAAACCGCCCTCACGCAGGCGCTGAGCAATGGGGAACTGGGCGGCGCGGGGCTAGACGTCTATGAAAACGAACCCAAGGTTCCGGAAGCCCTCAAGTCCCTGGACAACGTCGTGCTCGTGCCGCATATCGGCAGCGCCACCATCGAAACCCGCAGAGCCATGGGCGAGCTGGTGCTGGACAATGTGGATGCATACGCAACCAGCGGTCGAGTTCTGACACCGATTCAGGCCTTAGCCTGAATCGGCAGTTCAGCCCAGCCAGGGAACAACAGCCATGAGTGCTCACGAACAGAACGATAGCGCGCCCTCCTCTACCGCAGCAGACATGGCTCCTGACACACACAGCCTCGATGCGAGTAATCCGTCAGGCGAAGACAAGCTCCCCAAAGTAGCGTTACCTGTGCCCACCGGCGCCGAGCGCCGAGAGATCGCGCTCCTTATCTTGGCAACGATTGCACTTGTCTTTGCCTTGCAGTGGGCGCGCGATTTTTTCATACCGCTAGTCTTTGGCATTTTTGTTTCGTACACCCTCAATCCCATTGTTTCCTGGCTCGAGCGTGCGCGCATTCCCCGGGTGATCGGCGTGAGCCTGGTCATGCTCGCGCTGCTGGCTTCGGCGGCGACCCTTGCCACGACCGTCTATAAGGAAGCCCAATCCATCGTTGATGAGCTGCCTTTGGTCACCTACAAAATCACGCAGGCAATGCGCGAGGTACGCGGCGGCGAACTGGGATCGCTGGAAAAGTTACAGCACATGGCCGACGAGTTGCGCAAAGCCGCAAGCGCCGAGCCCGCGTCCTTGCCCGACCAGAATAGCGGAACGGTTAACCAGCCCGTACCCGCGGTGATCGTCAAACAGGCCGAATTTAACCTTCATGACTGGCTCTGGGCCGGCTCGCTGGGAGCGGCCAGCTTTATGGGCCAACTGATCATGGTGTTGTTCCTGGTCTTTTTCGCGCTCCTGTCTGGCGACACATTCAAGCGCAAGCTGGTCAAGCTGACGGGTCCGTCGCTGACCAGCAAGAAGATCACCGTGCATATTCTGGATGACATCAACATGTCGATTCAGAAATACATGTTCATGCTGCTGGTCACCAACGTGCTGCTCGGCCTGCTGTCATGGGTTTCCCTGTACCTGATCGGCCTGGACAACCCTGGCGCCTGGGCGATCGCCATCGGGCTGCTGCACATCATTCCCTATTTTGGGGTTGTCATCGCGGCGGCGGCCGTTGGGTTGGCCGCCTTCCTGCAGTTTGAGTCGTTCTCCCTGATGCTGCTGGTTGTAGCCGTCACGATAGGGATTGCCTCGCTGGTCGGCACTTTGGTGACGACCTGGATGACAGGCCGGATTGCCAAGATGAACGCGACCGCCGTGTTTGTTGCCCTGCTTTTTGGAGGATGGCTGTGGGGCGTATGGGGCATGCTGCTCTGTGTCCCCATTATCGTGGTGTTAAAAGTGATTGCCGAGCGCATCGAAGGGATGCAATCCGTCGCCGAGCTGCTTGGCGACTAACACGCCGCCAAGGCTCTCCGCCGCGCTGCCCTGGCAATATCGACGCAAGACACTCGACATCTTGCTCAGGGTGCTGCCTGCCGCCCGTCGGCGGCGGTCAACAGGCGCTCGCCGAGAAAGTCCAGAAAAGACCGCACAGCCGGCACCATGCCGCGGCGCGAACTGAATACTGCGTGAACAATCCCTGGTGCGGTTGACCATTCTCGCAACGGTTCGATCAAGCGACCATCGGCCAGTTCTTCGACACACATGTAATCGGGTAACAGCCCCAAACCTACGCCGCCCAGAATAGCGAACTTCAAGGTCAGCATGTCATCCGCGATGAAATGCGGTCGATGCGCAAGCTTATACTGGGCGCCATTAGGACCGTACAACGTCCAGATCGCCCTGCCTTCGTTGGCGGACATCGCCACCGAATCAAGCAAAGTGAGGTCCGCAGGGCGCTCTGGATGGCCTTGGCGATGCAGTAGGCCTGGACTGGCAACCAGCAGTGCTTGCGACATGCCGAGCCGCTTGACGACCAGGCTGCCACTGTCAGCGAGCGAAGGCCGCACGCGCAAGGCGATATCCACGCCCTCTTCGACAACATCCACCACCCGGTTGTTGACCTGCATGTGTATCTGCACATAGGGATAAAGCTTCATGTAATCGGGCAACAGAGGGCCCACGACCGTCTGCGCCACGGTCACCGGGCAAACGACACGAACGAGCCCCCGGGGTTCAGTCTGCATCTGGGCGACGGCTGCTGTCGCCGCCTGAGCCTCATCACAAATGGCAGTGCAATGACGGTAAAACAGCTCGCCCGCCGTCGTCAGCGACAGCTTGCGCGTGGTTCGTTGCAGCAACCTCACCCCAAGCTCTTCTTCCAATCGGGCGACTCTTCGCGAAAGCCGCGACTTTGGAATGCCCAGTGCTCGACCCGCCGCCGCAAAGCTCCCCTGATTGACGACTTCTGCGAAGTACATCATATCGTTAAGGTCGTACATAAATAAGGACTCTCAATTAGTATCAAAAACAGGACAATCTATCGCATTTGCAGCGTCTTATCAATCACATAGCATCAATGCACAATGACAGCGTTCCAGTGACAAACACAACGGAGTAAAAATGAAACTGCTTCACATCGACTCAAGCATCAATGGCGCGCAATCCATCTCTCGAACCCTGACCCGAGACATTGTTTCGCAATGGTCAGCCAACAATCCGAACACGCAAGTTGATTACCTGGACTTGGCCGTGGACACGCCCCTGCATTTTTCCGCAGACTCCTTGGGCATTCGCCAGCCCCCGGGCAGCCATCCTCAGAGCAACGCCCAGCAGCAGGAAAACACGCTGTCGGAAACCCTGGTCAGCCAGTTTCTGGATTCGGACGTGGTGGTCATCGGCGCGCCACTCTATAATTTTTCGATTCCCAGCCAGCTCAAAGCCTGGATAGACCGGATCGCACAAGCCGGCCGTACGTTCCGCTATACAGAAAACGGCCCGATCGGGCTGGCGGGCGACAAGACCGCGATCATCGCCTTGAGTCGTGGCGGCGTGTATTCGTCCAGCGAGGCCGGGCAGGCCATGGAGCACCAAGAGTCTTACCTGAAAACCATACTGGGTTTTTTTGGCGTGACAGATATACGTGTTGTTCGTGCCGAGGGCACCAACCTGGGGGCAGACGCCCTGGCTGCGGCCATGAATACGGCAGCAACGCGCATTGCCGAGATTACAGCCGAGCCCGCGCTTGCTCAATCTCAAGCTGCCTGAACCCTAGCGCTTGTCTTTAAGCCAATGGCCAAGCTTCGAGGCTTTGGTACTGAGGTAATGCTCATTGTAGGGATTACGGTTGACCTGTAGCGGCAAGCGCTCGGCAACCGTAATCCCCAGTTTTTCCATCGCGGCAACCTTGCGAGGATTGTTGGTCATCAAACGCAGCGAAGTGATGCCACAATGATCCAGCATGGGCTTGCATAAGTCATAACGACGCATATCGGCCGGAAACCCCAAACGCACATTGGCTTCGACCGTGTCTGCGCCCTCATCCTGCAGGCGATAGGCGCGTATTTTGTTGACCAGTCCGATTCCCCGCCCTTCCTGGCGCAGATAAAGCAGTGCTCCCCGCCCTTCACTGGCGATCGCCTGCATCGCTGCCTCCAGCTGCGCACCACAGTCGCAGCGTTGGCTGAACAGTGCATCACCCGTAAGACATTCGGAATGTACGCGCGCCAATACGGGCTTGCCGTCGGCGACGTCGCCCAACGACAGCAAGAGATGTTCTTTGGCGGTCGCCGGATCGACAAAAATATGGATCTGGAACGTCGCCCATGGCGTTGGCAGATTGCTGGACGCAATGTAGTCCAGCGTATAGCCGGCAACCCTGTCGCCGACCGCCGCCGCTTGTTGATGATTGATGAGATCGGATTCTTCGCCAGTAATGGGCGGCATAGACTACACCTCGGATGGAAAGCGCAAAAACTGGATCGTGCTGCGCCCGCGTCGGTATATCGCCGCAGGATGCGGCAACGCGTCCACCCGTATCATACTTCGATGAGGCGCCGAACGGGATTCGTGCCGTGCATCCGGTGATTCGGAGGCACGGCCTGAAGCCCTCCGCTAGACCTTGACGCCCAGGTATTTTTCTATCACAGACTTGTCGCTTTGCAGGGCTTCTGGCGTGCCTTCGAATACCATATGCCCGTTATTGAGCAGATAGCAGCGGTCAGCCAATGAAAGCGCTGCCCGAACGTTCTGCTCCACAATGACCACTGTATGGCCACTGCCGGCCAGTTTTCGGCACACCTCGATGAGGTTCTGAACAATCAGCGGCGCCAGGCCTTCGAAGGGCTCATCCAGCATGATGAGATTGGCGTTGCGTATCATCGCCCTGGCAATGGCCAGCATCTGCTGTTCGCCTCCGGAAAGCTGTTTGCCACGATTGCGGCGGCGTTCAGCCAGTCGTGGAAAGGTCTCGTAAATTTCCTCCAGCGTTCTTGCCGGCTTAGCCGTCATGGCAGCCAACTGCAGATTCTCCTGCACGGTAATGGCGCCGAAGATGCGGCGCTCCTCCGGAACCAATTGAATGCCTCGGCGGGCAAGCTGAAACGGCGGGAGATGTTGCACCTCTTCGCCGTTGTGGCGAATAACGCCACTCTTGGGCTGCACCATGCCCATCAGCGACTTGAGCGTCGTGCTCTTGCCCGCCCCGTTGCGCCCCAGCAGAGCGACCACCTCATTCTCTTCGACGCGCATGGAAACGTCGAACAGAATGTGAGAGTCTCCGTAGAAGCTGTTTATTTTGTCGACTTCAAGCAGGCTCATGCTCGTCCATCCCTCCGAGATAGGCAGTCTGCACTGCCGGGTTCGTCCGGATTTCGTCCGGGATTCCTTCTGCCAGCTTGCGGCCTTCATACAGTACGGTAATACGCTCCGCCAATTCGAACATGGCATCCATATCGTGCTCCACGATCACCATGCTGCGACCCTTGCGTACCGACTTGAGCAAGGCCACAACGTGCACGCGCTCCTCTGGTCCAAGACCGGCCAGCGGCTCGTCGAACAGCAGAACATTCGCGCCGGTCGCCAAGGCGAGGCCGATTTCCAGCCGGCGCTTTTCGCCGTACGAAAGCTCCGACACGAGCGTATCAGCCTGGCGCGTAAGATCAACCAGCTCAACGGCGGCGTTCACCTGCTCATCCAATTCAGGCGAGTGATGCAGCCCACGCAGCATGTCTGGTCGGAATTTGCCGCGACGGCGAGCAAGCACAGGAATCATGACGTTCTGCCGCACAGACAGGGCTTCAAATAACTGATTGATCTGATAGCTTTTGCTCATGCCCAACTGACACACCGCAGTCACACCAATGCCCGTGATCTCCTGCCCCCTGAAAAACACATTCCCACTCGTGGTTGGCAATTCTCCTGCCAACATGGCAAAGAAGGTCGACTTGCCGGCGCCATTCGGACCAATCACCCCGCGCATCTCGCCCTCAGACAGCGAGAATGTCACGTCGCTCACTGCCTTCAAGCCACCATACTGTTTACTGATGCCCCGCGCCTCCAGTACAGGCTGGTCCGATTTTCCGCCATCGATGGGTGCTACGACATCAAGCGCTGCAATCGCCCTATCGTCGGCCTCCTCATCGATAACCTTGGTCGAGTTGCGGCGACGGATGTTCCAGTCCAGCACACCGCCTGCAACGCCGTGACGGAACACGGTGACCAGCACAACGAACACAATGCCTAGTATCAGTTTCCAGTAAGCACCGATATTCGAGATCTGCTGCAGGCCTTCGTACAGATACAGCCAGATCGTTGCACCAATAATGGGGCCCAGCAGGGTTCCGGCACCGCCCATCACCGTCTGGATCACCAGTTGAGCCGACGTATCCAGCGCAAAGGCATCAGGCGGCATGTAGGACTGGAACACACCCAGCAATCCACCCGCCAGACCGCCATAGGCCGCGGCAATCACGAACACAGAAAGCTTGTATCCGTTAATGGCATGCCCCAACGCCAGCGCGCGTCTGGGATTGCCGCGAATGGCCTTGAGCACCGCGCCGAATGGCGAGCGTACAATGCGCCGGGCGACAACGTAACCAACAAAGAAGAAAAGCGCCACAAACCAGTACATCGACCAACCGCTGGAAATACGTATGGTCATGAATCCCAGCGCAACCTCAGGCGGAGGTACGCCGGCAATACCGTTCTCTCCCCCTGTATAGGCTTTGAAAGCGGAGTTTTCGAGAAAGTAGAACATCTCGCCAAAGGCCAGCGTGCTCATGGCAAAGTAGATGCCTGTACGCCTCAGGGTAAGATAGCCGATCACCAGCCCTGCCACGGCAGACACGACGACGCCTATCAACAAGGCAAGCAGCATATGCGGCACAATACCCGACGTGAGTAAATAGGCAGACACAAAGCCACCCGTGCCGTAGAACGCAGCCTGACCGAACGACAGCAGTCCGGTATAACCGAACAGCAGATCGAACCCCAGGCCGAACAGGCCCCAGATCAGAATACGTGTCAGCAAGTCTGCGCTCATGCCAAGATACGGCAGAACAAAAGGCGCGGCCAGCAGACAGGCGCCGACAACGAGCTCGGGAAGCTGCCTGCGCGCAAATGACGGTGTGTGCGTGCTCATTCGCGACCCTCCTGTCCCATCAGGCCTTGGGGCCGGAAAATCAGAACCAGCGCCATCACCACAAACAGCATGACATGCGAGTATGCAGGGTTGAACATGGAAGTAAGACTCAGGATTTCGCCCGCGATGATGCCGCCTATGATGGCTCCCGGGAAAGAGCCGACGCCGCCGATCACGACAACGACAAAGGAATCGACCAGGACACGGTGCCCCATGTCAGGCGACAGCGTAACAATAGGAGAATCGATGACGCCGGCATAGCCGGCCGCCATCGCGCCAATACCGAACACAAGCAGGAAAGTGCGTTTGACGTTAATGCCCAGCACGTTAACCATTTGCGCATCTTCGATGCCTGCGCGAACGATCAGGCCCAGACTGGTCCGATACAACACAAAATACAGCAAGGCCAGTGTTGCCGCGGCAATGCCTAGCGCCTGCAGCCGATACAAGGGATAGATGAGCGAACCAATATGGGCAATGCCCTGCCCCCAGGTTGGCGTCGGCACCGACAGGCTGATGCCGCCATAGATCGAACGTACGATTTCGACAAGGATGATGCCGATGCCGAACGTCACCAGGATCTGGTCTTCCGCGGGGCGGCTGTAATACATGCGCATCAGGCCGCGCTCAACCACGAGCCCGACCACTAATGCAACCAGCGACCCCACCACGATGGCAATCAGGAATGACTCTGTCACTCCGTACGCCGTATAGCCCGCGTAGGCGCCCACGACAAACAGGGCGCCATGCGCGAAGTTAACCACGCCGAGCGTGCCGTAAATGATAGTCAGGCCGGTGCTGGTCAGGGCCAATAACAGCCCCATTGCCAGCCCGTTGAACAGCTGAGATAAGAACAACGACATGCTCGGCATTCAAGCTTCCTCCTTATAGTTATATGCCCGTCAGCAACATCGCCTGATCAGACATAATCCCCAAGCTTGCAGCCCAGCACGCCCAGATCGGGCAATGCAGACTTGCCGTCCACGACCTCAACGATTTCGAAGTAGTCATCGTCATTCGCCATGTCGGCTTTCTTCTTGCCGCGCACAATCGGAAAGTTGATGACGCCCTGATGATCGCCTGCGCGAAAGGTGACGTCGCCGACCGGGCCCTGACGGACTTCACCCGCCTCGTAAGCCTTGATGACATCCGGCGGATAAAAGGAACCGGCCCGCTCGCACGCATCCGCCCACAGCACGGTGGTCAGATAAGCGATATAGGCAGAGTCACGCGGCTTTGCGTTGAACTTCTTCTCGAAGGCCGCCACGAAATCCTTGGCAATCGGATACTTGTCCTGCAGCGTCCACCAAAAACCTGTGGCGCCATAAACACCCTGCATGATGTCTGCCCCGATTTCCTTTTCCAGGAAGGCTGACATATACGGCACAACGATCTGCATCTTGTCCAGCAAGCCGAATTGCTTGGCCTGTTTGATGGAGTTTGCCGCATCGGCGCCGTACGCAATCACGACCAAGGTATCTGCATCGCTGTTGGCAATGTTGATCAGGAACGAGCTGTAGTCTTTTGCCCCCAATGGGTGCACCTGTTCGCCTACGGTGGTCCAGCCTTCCTTCTCGGTAAATTCCTTCATCGAATCAAAGGTGGTGTGACCATAGGTGTAGTCAGGCACAAGATAAATTGCCTTGCGGTCCTTGCCCAGGTTTTTCGCCAGTACCGGCGCAATGGCCTTGCAGGCGGGATAGGCGTAGTAACACAAGCGAAAACCGTAACGCTGGCAATCAACACCCGTGGTTTCGTTGGAGCCGCTGATGGCGGGCAGATAAATCGTGCGTTCGCGGTCACACACCTTTTGCAACGCAATGGCCACGGCACTGCTGGTGCTGCCAGAAACCATCATGGCCTTGTTGTCGTGGATAAAGCGACTGGCAGATTGAACCGCCGTGTTGGGCTTGGTTTCCGCATCGGCAACGCCAAACTTCACCGTCTTGCCCAGCACACCTTTTTTGGTCAGCGGAGAAATTTTCTTGACTTCTTCCGCGCCGGCATTCAGTTGCTCGACGGCCAGCTCATAGCCTTTCTGTTGATCGGCACCCTGCGCGGAATAGGGACCGGTAATATCCAATGTAAGCCCGATGAATACCGTATCACCCTCAACACCCGCCGGAAAGTTGCCAACTGGTTTCTTTTCTTCTGCCGCCAGCGCAGCAGCACCGGGTAGCAACATACTGCCTGCCGCGCCCGCTACGCCCATCTTCAGCAGTGCGCGACGATCCAGCGCAGTTTCGCCGAACCCGTTTGTTTTCTTGTCATCCATCCTAATCTCCTTATATACCTGTTTATGTATTGCCTGGCTTCTGTCTAGATTGAGTGCCGATCTATGTCGGCTTGGCCCCGCGTTCAGACGCCGCCGCTTTTCGCCAGATTGCGCCAACGCTGGTTTTTGCTTGGGTATATAAGAAATACGATTTGAAACTTACGTAAAACTTACGATCCATCATTCATTGGGCTACCACCATTCAAAGGAGAGTCAAAAACCTTACTTGCATACAGTCAAAAAATGAAATGTAATAGAACTTACAATATACGTATCCCATGCAGCCGCTTGTAACATCGCATTACCCATTCATGGCACATTCGGACACCACCATGCGCGTTTTAATGCGTACATCTCTTGCGATTGTCCTCTTGCTGTCGGGAGGATCATCACTCGCCAGTTCCCCGCCAACGTGGCCGGTCAGCCCCTCACGCATGGAGCTCTCAACCCCGTACGGCACCTTGCATGTCAATGCCAGCGAATACGTTTACGAATCCCGTCTCTTCATCGACAACACCGAAGTCACGCCGGCCATTCGCGGCATTCTGAATATCACTTACGCATTCAAGCGTCCAAAGGCGTTGGTGGCGCTGGTTTCCATCGACAATGGCAGCAGCGACTGCCCCGTTGTGTATCGATGGATCATTCTCGACAAGGCCGGCTATACGGTCTCACCGGAATTTGGCTCTTGCTCCGAAAACATCAAGGTGTCCGCCACCGGCCAGCTTCTGACGCTGCGCACACCTAGTTCGCAAAAGCCGGATAAAATCGACATATATACCTACGACGGCAAAACGGTCCGGCGTTCCACCACTCCGAAATAAGCAGACGAAACCAAAACTTGACTACTTCCAGCAACGACACTACGGGCGGCCCAGGCAAACAGCCTTGGGGTTTTCTTCACCCAGAATGCCATGGCCGGAACGCGCTAATGTTCTTTAGCTGGGATCTTGCGCGCGCCATCGAAGAACAATTCCAGCTGCATGAGCATTTTTCGCTGGAGGTTCGTCTGGCGGAGGCGCAAAAGGCCGTAGACCGCCTGCTCAATCAGTATGTGCAGATTCAGGCCAATCCGGGTGCCTTCGAAGGCCAAAGCATTACCCTGAGCCTGGAGGTGGACGAAGACAGCCCAGAAACGCCGGTTCTCGCCCTGCACACGTCAGCCCATCTCGAACAGCTTATTCTTGAGGTCCAGGCCGAACAGGCGCCCCGCAGCGTCAACTAGTACTTTTTTGGAATATGACTACACCACACAGCAAGGTCAGGGTGTGGGATCTGCCCACCCGTGTTTTTCACTGGGCGCTTGTCGCCTGTATTATCGGCGCCTACGTGACAGTGAAGTTGGGCGGACTGTGGATGGATTGGCATACGCGATTTGGTCTCGCGGTGCTGGCGCTGATCATATTCCGCCTCATATGGGGTGTGGTCGGCCCCCGTTACGCGCGTTTCTCCCAATTCGTGCGGGGGCCGCGCACAGTGCTGGCATATCTGCGTGGCCGGCTTTCCCCTGTCGCAGGCCACAATCCGCTTGGCGCTTTTTCCGTCATAGCGCTTTTGCTGATCATCGGCACGCAAGCGGGCAGCGGCCTGTTCGCCAACGACGATGTCATGACCAGCGGCCCCCTGGCCTACCTGGACAATGCCTGGTCCAGCCGTCTTACCTGGCTGCACAATATCAATGAGTGGATCATCATCGCCGTCGTGGCGTTACATGTCTGCGCCATCCTGTGGTATCGCATTGTCTTGAAGAAAAACCTGGTGCGGGCCATGGTGCTTGGCGATATGCAGATCGATGCCACAAGTGACTGGCCGGCTGATGGAATCAAGCACGCGCAAGACAACTGGGGCGTACGCCTTGCCGCGCTGCTTCTCTTTGCTGCCATCTGCGCAGCAGTCTGGTGGCTGACAACCCTCGCCCCGACGGGTGATTACTCTTTTATGTAGTCACAGATCAGTCATCTTCCAGACATAAACTGAGTGCCATAACGAGCGCAGGCCGGATGTTAGAATTCAGGCTATTTTCCTTTCTCCGAACAGCCATGAAAATCACTCAGCAAATCAGCCAACTCAACGCCCTTTCACCACTCGATGGCCGCTATGCTGCAAAAGGCCTGGTCTTGCGGGAAACACTTTCGGAAGCCGCCTTCATGGCTCACCGGGTAGAGGTTGAAATCGCGTGGCTCATCGAACTGTCCGATGCCGGGCTGCCGGAACTCACCCCTTTTTCGGCCGAAGGGCGCGCCACGCTCAAAAATCTGGTCGACACGTTCTCCGAAGACGATGCCGCCCGCATCAAAGAAATCGAGAAAA
The DNA here is from genome assembly GCF_004153455.1 of Allopusillimonas ginsengisoli. GTDB lineage: Bacteria > Pseudomonadota > Gammaproteobacteria > Burkholderiales > Burkholderiaceae_B > Allopusillimonas > Allopusillimonas ginsengisoli. The sequence continues at coordinate 158,867 of NZ_SDQE01000005.1, forward strand.
CAACCAACCATGATGTCAAGGCCGTCGAGTACTGGCTCAAGGAGCAGGTCGCCGGCAACGCCGAACTCGCCGCAGCGGCAGAATTCATACATTTTGCCTGCACCTCCGAAGACATCAACAACACTGCGCATGCACTGATGCTCACGCGCGCCAGGGCGGATTTCATCACTCCGAGTCTGCGACAGCTCTACGAACAACTCAGATCGCTTGCGCACCAGTTCGCGGAGCAACCCATGCTGTCGCGGACCCACGGCCAGCCAGCCAGTCCCACGACACTGGGCAAAGAGTTCGCCAACGTGGCAGCGCGCCTGAATCACGCCATTGCCGCAATCGAAGCCGTCCAGCCTCTGGCAAAGATGAACGGCGCTACAGGCAACTACAATGCGCACCTTGCCGCTTATCCAGAAGTGGACTGGACAGCCTTCAGCGCTGGCGTACTTTCCAACCTCGGGTTGACGCAAAACCCCTACTCCATCCAGATTGAACCCCACGACTGGATGGCGGCGCTGTTCGATGCCATCGCCCGAGCCAACACAATCATCCTGGATCTCGACCGCGACATCTGGGGCTACATTTCGCTGGGCTACTTCAAGCAGCGCCTGAAAGAAGGTGAGGTCGGCTCTTCGACCATGCCACACAAAGTCAATCCCATCGATTTTGAAAACTCCGAAGGCAATCTGGGCCTGGCCAACGCCATGCTGCGCCACCTTTCCGAAAAGCTGCCGATATCGCGCTGGCAACGCGATCTCACCGACTCCACAGTACTGCGCAACCTGGGAGTTGCGCTTGGCTACTGTGCCGTCGCCTACGACGCCTGCCTACGTGGCCTGGGCAAGCTTGAACTGAATGCAGCGGCCATTGACGAAGACATAGACAATTGCTGGGAAGTGCTGGCCGAACCCGTACAAACTGTCATGCGACGCTACGGTCTTCCTCAGCCCTACGAGCAACTCAAGGCCCTGACGCGGGGCAAAGGCATTAATCGCGAAGGCCTTACGGAATTCATCACCGGCCTGGATTTGCCCTCCGAACCCAAGGCGCGACTCTTGGCCATGACGCCGCGCAGCTACATCGGGCTGGCGGCAGAGCTGGCTCGCGCTATCTGACCTTTTCACGGGAAACCGCAAGCGTCCTCAACTGAGCGGTCTCCAATTTTGTACGCCCTGGAGGTAAAAATGAAGAAACGTATCGCTCTGTTTGCCACGGCAGCAGTCGTCACCCTGGCCTGTATGCCCGCAGGCGCGCAATTCAAAGATGCCGATGCCGCGATTGATTATCGCGAAGCAGCCATGACATTGCTGGGCTCGCACTTTGGCCGTATGGCGCCTGTCGCCAAAAAAGAGGCGCCTTACGACAAAGACGCCATCAAGGCCAATGTCGCCATTCTCAACACGCTGGCGACTTTACCCTGGGCGGGCTTTGGCGAAGGCACGGAAGGCGGCGATGCGAAGGATGAAATCTGGAGCGATCCCGAAGGCTTCAAACAAGCAGAGGACAAGTTTCACGCTGGAATGAAAAAGCTCACAGCCGCTGCGGATGCCGGTGATTTTGATGCCTTCCGCGTTGCTTTTGGCGAAGTCGGCAAGAGCTGCAAATCCTGCCACGACTCCTATCGCGAAAAAGATTAATACCTTCTTAGCGATTTGCGCATCACATAAAAACGTTCTATACTAGCTCTCTTTTCTGAGAAGGGCTGTTAGCTCAGTTGGTAGAGCAGCGGACTCTTAATCCGTAGGTCGGGCGTTCGAGCCGCCCACAGCCCACCAGCAATATCAAACACTTACGCCAATCCTTCGGGGTTGGCGTTTTTGTTTTTCTGGTCGAGTATCAGACAGCGGCTAATATCCCGATGCTGTAGCGACACATCCAGCCGATACCTGATGAGTCGTGAACCAGTCACGTCACACCATATCGGGCTTTGCGCTGTCCTGCAATGGCGAAGCTTATTTAATGCACAGGGCTAACAGGCTCAATGAACAGATCTGCACTGACGTGAAACCGCCCCACTAAAGCGGCAATCTGACGAGCATTAAGCATTCGGCGTCCGGAAAGAATTTCGGACACTACGCCCTGGCTCCCTATTTCCGGTAAATCAGTCTGCGTCAGGCCGTGCTGTTCCATGAAAAACCGCAACATCTCGCGCGGAGAGGCCACTGGCAATGCATGGTTCTTATCGTCATAATCAGCAATCAGGCCGCTGATCAGCCCAAACAAGCCGGACAGTTCCTCCCCCTCTCCCGCCAACCCGCTGTCAACCAAGCCATCGGCGAGGGCGACCATGCGGTCGTAATCTGTCTCGTTTTGAATGGGGCCTATCCCTGTTACGTCTTGCAGGGCAGCCCAGCTTGCTCGAATGTCATTTAGTTTCATTTTCTCCAAGCTCCCTTGTCATATTCAGCATGCGTCAACACATGCTTGATGTAAGCCATCTGATGTACGGAATGCAAAAAAGCGATCAGACGATATTTGTTACCGCCAATATTAAATACATATAAATCCCCGACCCTGTCCACGCTCCCAAACTGCTGACGCAAAGCATTAAAGCTACTAAACACATGCAGCTCCATCGCTCTACGCCACGCCTGTAATGGCACTCTTGCATCTGGATGCTTAGCGGCGAATTCGACCAGGCGGCGGTTTGTTATGACTCTCATGACACAATTATCTCAAAATGAGATTTGAGAGACAAGTCATTCTTTCAGATGATTCTCGATCCCTCAGCTTAACCCTGTAGCGTCTTTTGCCGGGGCTGCTTTGGCATAGAAATTCATCTCCCAACGGTTTGCCTAGAGTAGAAAACAATGCACGCGGCCTGGGCGAAAAGATCGATCACGCAAGGAGGCGCTGAAAAATGAAGAAGGAACAGGAACGCGGATTTTTTGACAAATACTTTTCTACTGGCATCCGACCCGTATGCCCAAAGTGCGGCCACCAGGGTTTTATGGTGCTGCATGACGACGCCGTGGTGAATTCGGACAAAGCGATTGCCATCGTCGCGTGCGCATCGAAAGGCTGTCACGCCGCGATTGGCGTCCTTCCGGCCAGCGCAGTGTGGGCATAGGCATCAGGCCTTATAGACGATCTGATCCCGTTCCTGCCCACTGGATACGCAATATCCGGACTCCAGCCATACGAGCTCGCGCTTGATTGACCTGCCATCTTTCAAGTCCATGAGATAACCGTGAAACGTGGGTTCGCCGGCTTCCGATTCCCGACGCAACTGAATAAAGGCAACATGTCCTGATTTCGTTACGTAGATATCCAAACATGTGATGATCTTTCTCATGTTATTTCTCTCGGCAATATATAAATTTCTTTTAGGAATAAACTATATTGTGCATTGCAACATTAGAAATGTCCATGTTCGCCAGGCGCACCGAGTGAAAAAGACAACAGCTTTTTGTATGACAGTTGGGCAACGAAAATTTGACCGCATCACTGGATGCTTGTCATCGTCGTCGTAAGCCTGGCTGAAGATCAGGGCCCGCAGCAACACCGTCGCCGTTCGGTTTTTATTATTAATCTACGCTGTCAAGGCTATGTGATAAGACTCATCGCATGTCGTGCGCATGCACCGGTTTTAACCACGTCCATTCTTTTTTGACGGGTTGCGTGCGCAGTAGATCAGGACAAGCCTAGACCACGCGCTTGACCCGGTCTGCCAGCATGCGGTCCTCAATCAGGCCGACGATTTCATCATTTTTGGCGCGCGCCTGCTCCCGCATTAGAAACCACCGCTCTCGTGCCCTGAATCGCTCGGAGAAATTGCAACCTCTCTCCGAGACTCTCAATAGCTCAAGCAATTGTTTCTCGGACGCTTTCAGCCTGGCAAATTCCTGTAAAGCAAGCGAAACCTTATGCTCCCATTGCCCCATGTCGCTCCCCGTTCGACAAAAACAACTGTTGCCAAATTGTTTGAATGTAGGAGAATAAACATAGTGTGAAGCGCTAGTCAATTAAAAAACTATTGGCGTTATTACAATGAAAGATTGATTACAGACAGTCTGCGTTACATTGAGCGGTCCCAGCCCCGAAGCATTTACACGACACTTTTGTGACTTAATACCAATTGCAGGCTTTAGCCGCCCTTTCCCAAGGGAATCAGGGCTGTATCCTGCTATACTTTTTTTGCCCCACAACTTCCAGAATTTCTCATGAAACTCATCGGTTCGCTCACAAGCCCTTACGTTCGCAAAGTGCGAGTTGTAATGGCCGAAAAAAAACTCGACTACGAATTCGTACTCGAAAATGTGTGGGCCGAGGATACCCGGATACAGAGTCATAACCCACTGGGCAAGATTCCCTGTCTCCTCATGGATGACAATGGGAGCCTGTTTGATTCCCGCGTCATCGTCGAGTATCTCGATACCCTTTCTCCGGTCGGCAGGCTAATACCGCAGCCAGGCCGCGACCGCGCGGCCGTCAAGTGCTGGGAAGCCATCGCCGACGGCGTACTCGACGCCGCGGTTGCCATCAATATAGAAAAAAACCGCAGGCCTGAGCATTTGCGCAGCGAACAATGGATAGAGCGGCAATTGGGCAAGATTAGCGCCGGGCTGCACTCTATGGATGCCAGCCTTGGCGATCAGCCTTTCTGCATGGGTATCAATTTCGGACTGGCCGATGTAGCGGTCGGTTGTGCCCTGGGCTATCTGGATCTGCGCGTTCCTGATATGGATTGGCGTGCCCAGCATGCAAATCTTCGCCGTCTCAACGAAAAGCTGCAGGAGCGCCCTTCTTTCAGCGCAACGCGGCCTCCGGAAGGCTGACGCCAGCAAGGCCTTGGCCCCTGTGCGCCAAATTTGGCGCCGCACGCCTTGCGACGCCGCCACCTCAGCCCAAGGACATCTGTTGCCAGCCCTTGAACAGCATGTACACAGAGAGTGCGAACAACAAGCAGGCGAACAAGCGTCTCAGGGTCGCCACAGGCAATCTATGCGTGCAGCGCGCACCCAAAGGTGCCGTCACGACACTCATTGCTGATAAAACAACGAGCGCAGGCCAATAAATATAGCCCACCATGCCCGGCTGGCCTCCAACCTGCTGAAAACCGGAATAGATATAGCCCGCGCTGTTTGCGATGGCTATGAAAAACCCCAGCGCCGCCGAGGTTGCGACGGCATTGCGCATGGAGATATTGCCGCGCACCATGAAAGGAACGGATAAAAAGCCGCCACCGGCGCCTAAAAACCCTGACACAAATCCTATCGCAGCACCCACGCCAAAGGTGGCGCTGCGGGCCGGCATGGTCCTGCCTGGCCCTGGTGGTTTCCCCTTCAACATCCTGTAGGCGGAATACCCTACGAACAGAGCAAAAAAAAGCGACAGCCAAACACCACTGATGTGCGAAAACACCGCACCGCCCGATAACAGGCCACCTGCGACCAGTCCGGGCCCCATGACAGAGACAATATCCCAGCGGATTGCGCCCTGCCTATGGTGGGCCCGCATGCTGGAGATTGAGGTAAACACGATTGTCGCCATGGCGGTGGCAATCGCTGCGTGCACAACCAGTTCTTTGGGCACCCCATAGACGGGAAATAGCATGGCCAGAAACGGCACGAGCATCATGCCGCCTCCAATGCCCAACAGTCCAGCGGCAAAGCCGACAGTGGCGCCCAGGACGACCAGGCAAAAGATGAAAACAGGATCCATGGAATGGGCGCGCTATCGTTAGTGGACGAAGTACAAAAAAGGCTCTGGGTCAGACGATAATGCCGCCGCCAAGACACACGTCGCCGTCATACAGCACGGCAGACTGGCCCGGCGTGACTGCCCACTGGTCTTGATCAAAATTCAGGAAAAAACCGGCCTGCTGCGCCTGTTTCAGTTCGCACTGCGCATCCGACTGGCGATAGCGGGTCTTGGCCGAGTACCTGCCCGCTGCCGGCTCAACACCTGCCACCCAACTTGCATCCTGCGCCTGCAGATTGGCCTGGAGCAGCCACGGGTGGTCATGCCCCTGAACAACATAGAGCGTATTGCTATCAAGATCCTTGCGGGCGGTGTACCAGGCATCCGCCGTGCCGTCGTCTCGTTGGCGGCCCTTGACGCCGCCTATGCCCAGGCCCTTGCGCTGCCCCAGCGTGTAGAAGGCCAATCCTTGATGCTCACCGACCACGTCGCCCTCGGGTGTCTTGATCGGGCCCGGATGTGTCGGTAGATAGCGATTGAGGAATTCACGGAAAGGCCGTTCACCTATAAAACAGATGCCGGTGGAATCCTTTTTGCCGGCATTGGGCAGGCCCAGAGACTGCGCAATCTTCCTGACCTCGGTCTTGCGTAGTTCGCCAAGAGGAAACAAGGTGCGCGCTAATTGCGCCTGACTTAGTCTGTGCAAAAAATAACTCTGGTCCTTACTTTGATCCAGCGCCTTGAGCAGCTGATATTGCGGCCCAGCCGCACCTTCCAGGCACCGTACACGCGCGTAGTGTCCCGTGGCGATGCGTTCCGCGCCCAAGAGCATGGCATGGTCGAGAAACGCCTTGAACTTGATCTCGGCGTTGCAGAGAACATCGGGATTTGGCGTACGACCTGCCGAATACTCGCGCAAAAAATCGGCAAAGACGCGATCTTTGTACTCCGCCGCAAAATTGACGGCCTCGATGTCAACGCCGATGACGTCGGCCACACTGGCGGCGTCCAGCCAATCCTGCCTGCTGGAGCAATACGCCGAGTCGTCATCGTCTTCCCAGTTCTTCATGAACAGGCCGAGTACATCGTAGCCCTGTTCCTTCAGCAGCCACGCAGTCACCGACGAGTCCACGCCGCCCGACATGCCAACGACGACACGCCCTTTTGTTGCTCTAGTATTTGCCATAACACTATTGTAGACGGACGCCAGGCATCCCTTGCTTCAGGCCCCTGGCCGCGACAGCGCTTCGTCCACCACCTCTATCCAGTGGCGCACCGGTGTTTGCGTCCCGCTTTGCAAATGCGTCACACAGCCAATATTGGACGAGACAATACAGGAAGGCTGCACCTGATCTATCGCCTCCAGCTTGCGATCCCTCAACTGCGTGGCAAGCTCGGGCTGCGTCACGGAATACGTGCCGGCCGAGCCGCAGCACAGGTGCGAATCCGTGAAGGGCTTGAGATTAAAGCCCAAATCAGACAACAAGCGCTCGTTCACGCCGCGCAGGCCTTGCCAGTGCTGAAGCGTGCAAGGCGGATGAAACGCCACGCTGTCTGGCAGCGACGTCATGGCAGCCTTGAGCTGAGACGCATAGGGGGCCAGCACTTCGGATATATCGCGAACCTTGTCCACCACTTTCAGCGCCTTGGCGGCGTAATCCGGATCATGTCTAAGATGATGGGCATATTCCCGTATCATCGCGCCGCATCCCGAGGCATTGATGACGATGGCCTCAATGTTTTCGCGCTCCAGCATGGGCAGCCATGCATCGATGTTGCGGCGCATTTGTGCCAGCGCCGCTTCTTGCGCATCGAGGTGAAAATTGATCGCGCCGCAGCATCCGGACGCGGGCACATCCTGCACGCCAATACCCACGGCATCCAGCACACGCAGCGTTGCCGCATCAATACTGGGCATCATGTCTGGCTGAACACACCCGCGCGGCATCAACACCTGTCGCGCATGGCGCCGTCCGTTGCCTGGCAGTGCGCCTGCCGGTCTTTGCGCGGGAATCTTGTTACGCAACACCGGCGGGAGCAAGGGCTTGACCAAGCGCCCGAGTCGAAGCGCCGGTCCGAACAGACGTGACGTAAGCAGTCGACGCAACGTGCCACGCATCAGCCGCTGCGACAGAGGGCGCTCGACACGCTCATCCACCAGAGCCCGGCCTATGTCGACCAATGCACCATATTCCACGCCTGAGGGACAAGTGGTTTCACAGTTGCGGCAGGTCAGGCAACGATCCAGATGCGTCTGCGTGGCACTGGTGACCTCGGCCCCCTCGAGTACCTGCTTGATCAGATAGATGCGTCCGCGTGGACTGTCGAGTTCGTTGCCCAACACTTGATAGGTCGGGCAGGTCGCCAGACAAAACCCGCAATGCACGCAGCGTCGCAGAATTTCATCGGCGTCGTTGCCGACGTCAGTATCACGTGCCCATGTTGCCAAGTTTGTTTGCACGATTACGCCTCAAAATTCGGGAAACAGGCGACCAGGATTGAAAATCCCAGCCGGATCCAGCTCCTGCTTCAGTCGCTGGTTGATATTGCGAAGCGCAGGCTGCAACGGATGGAATACTGGCACATCCAGAGGGCGCGTAGCATAGCGATACAAGGTGGCATGTCCGCCACTGCGCGCCACGCGCTCACGCAACGTGCGCGCTCCATCCGCTGTCAGCGACGCCTCATCTGCGGCGACCCAACGCAGGCCGCCGTTCCACTCTATCAGCGTGGCACCCAATCCCAGGGGTTCCACCTGTGGCGGAACGGCGACTCGCCACAAGGGCTTATGCTGAAAAAAAGCATCTGTCTGATCACGCAGCCCCACCCATAAGGCATCTGCCTGGTCTGCAGCGATGACTTCGCCGCCGACCTGTTGCAGACCATTGGCAACGGCCGGCTCGCTGCCTGACAATCGCACATGCAGGCTGCCGCTGCGACGGCCTTGTTCCTGCAGCCAGCGTGTTGCGGAAATTGGCAGAGGCTTGCTGCGCCATTGTGAAAACAAAGCCAGAGCTTCGCTTTCACTGGTCTCAAGCACGCAGGTTGTTTCCAACTGCGGCCGCGGGGCGATCTTGAGAGAAACCTCGATCAGTGCCCCGAAAATTCCCATGGAACCTGCCAGCAAGCGAGAAATGTCGTAACCGGCGACATTCTTCATGACTTCGCCGCCAAACGCAAGGATTTTCCCCGAGGAGTCCAGCAGGCGCGTGCCCAGTACGAAGTCGCGCAAACTCCCGGCCGCCATTCGGCGTGGACCCGATAGTCCGGTGGCCACCATTCCACCGACCGTGGATTCGGCCGCAAAGCGTGGTGGCTCAAACGCCAGCATCTGTCCTTCCGCTTCGAGTGCCGCTTCGATGTCACTTAGCCGGGTGCCCGCTTTCGCAGTGATCACGAGTTCGGAGGGCTGGTAGTTGATGATGCCCTGGTAGCCAGAGAGGTCCAGCACCGCCGTGCCGGGAAGGCCGGTCGGCAACGGTTCGCCATAAAACTGCCGGGTGCCTCCCCCGCGTATATAGAGCGGTCGCTCCGCACCACTTGCTGTCATGACCTGCTGACAAAGCTCAGATAAATCAAAATCCATGTGAAGGCCCTTAGAAACGTGGCAGGTCCGGAAAGCGGATTTCTCCGGCATGCACGTGCATTTTTCCGTATTCGGCGCAGCGTGCGAGCGTCGGTACCACTTTCTCTGGATTGAGCAGGCAATAGGGATCAAATGCCCGCTTGAAGGCCAGAAAGAAATCCAGTTCCTGGCGGGAGAACTGCACACACATCTGATTGATTTTCTCGATGCCTACGCCATGCTCGCCGGTAATCGTCCCGCCCACCTGCACACACAGCTCCAGGATGGCCGCCCCGAACTTCTCGGCACGCTCGACCTCGCCCGGCTTGTTGGAATCGAACAGTATCAGCGGGTGCAGATTTCCATCGCCAGCGTGAAACACGTTGGCGCAACGCAAACCGAATTCATCCTCCATTTCTTCTATTGCATTGAGCACACGCGCAAGATGACGCCGCGGAATCGTACCATCCATGCAATAGTAGTCGGGCGAAATGCGGCCCGCTGCGGGAAATGCATTCTTGCGGCCCGCCCAGAATGCAAGCCGTTCCTGCTCACTGCTCGAGACCTGCAGACGGGAGGCGCCGGCAGCGCGAAACACGGCTTCCATACGGGCGATCTCGTGCTCAACCTCCTGCTCCGTGCCGTCGGACTCGCATAGCAGCAAGGCATCCGCATCAAGGTCGTATCCAGCGTTGACGAACGGCTCGACCATATGCACAGCCCGCTTGTCCATCATTTCGAGTCCCGCGGGAATGATGCCTGCAGCAATCACATTGGCCACAGCCGCGCCCGCCGATTCAACGCTGGGAAAGCTGGCCATGATGACGCGTGCGCACGCCGGCGTGGGAATAAGCTTGACCGTCACTTCGGTGACAAGGCCCAGCATGCCTTCCGAACCTATGAAGGCTGCCAGCAAATCAAGCCCGGGGCTGTCGGGCGCCTCGGATCCCAGTTCGACGACATCCCCATCAATGGTCACGACCCGCACACGCAGTACATTGTGCACGGTCAAGCCGTATTTCAGGCAATGCACGCCGCCCGAATTCTCGGCAATATTGCCGCCGATCGTACAGGCGATCTGGCTGGAGGGGTCTGGCGCGTAATACAGCCCGTAGGGCGCTGCCGCCTCGGAAATCGCAAGATTGCGCACGCCGGGCTCGACGATGGCCGTCGCCGTATCGGGATCGATTTTTCGAATCTGGTTAAGTTTGCTCAGCCCGAGCAAAATACCTTGCGTATGCGGCATGGCGCCGCCCGAAAGACCGGTACCTGCGCCGCGCGCCACGACAGGAATATTAAAGGCCTTGCACGCCTGCAACACGGCAACGACCTGAGCTTCATTCTCGGGAAGAATGACAACAGGCGGCACCGCGCGATATAGAGAAAGGCCATCGCATTCGTAAGGCTTGGTATCTTCAACCTTTGACAGAATGCAATGCGCAGGCACATGTGCGCGCAGCCTGCCCAGCAGGCCAGCAAAATCCGGCGTTGTCTGGAACGCTGGACTTATCAATGTTTCAGTCATTGTCTCTCTTCTACGCTACACCCGATGGGCGTTGAACAATCAGGCTGGAGGAATAATCTTTCCCGGGTTGAGTATGTTATGGGGATCGAAGGCCTGTTTAAGACTAGTCATCAAATCCAGTGCATCCTGGCCATGTTCTGCCAGCATGAACTCCATTTTATGCAGCCCCACGCCATGTTCTCCGGTACACGTGCCATCCATGCCGATGGCACGCTCGACCAGACGGCGATTGATGCGCTCGGATTCTTCCCATTCGGCAGGATTATTCGGGTCGAGCAGCATCAATACATGGAAATTGCCATCGCCGACATGGCCAACAATGGTATAGGGGAAGCTGGCCGCATCGAGTTCCGCCGCCGTCTCGGAAACGCAATCCGCCAGCCTGGAAATGGGCACGCAGACATCGGTGGTGCTGGAGCGGCAACCGGGGCGCAATTGCAAGCCGGCAAAATAGGCATTGTGCCGCGCTGTCCAGAGACGGCTGCGATCCTCGGGCTGATCCGCCCACTCGAAATCCATGCCACCGTTATCGCGGGTAATGCTCTGCACAACCTCGGCCTGTTCGCGAACCCCCGCCGCGCTGCCGTGAAACTCAAACAACAAGAGGGGGGATTCCGTCAGCGACAGCTTGCTGTAGGCATTGGTTGCCTTGACCGCCCAGGCATCCATGAACTCAACCCGGGCAACCGGCACGCCCATTTGAATGATTTGGATTACGCTGCGCACGGCCGCATCCAGCGAGGGGAAGTTGCAAATGGCCGCGGAAATCGCCTCTGGCTGGGGATACAGACGTACCGTAACCTCGGTGATGATGCCCAGCGTTCCTTCGCACCCGACAAAGATGCGGGTCAAATCGTAACCAGCCGATGACTTGCGAGCCCGGTTCGCGGTTTCAATGACCCGTCCGTCTGCCGTCACAACTTTGAGGGACATGACGTTTTCGCGCATGGTGCCGTAGCGAACCGCATTGGTGCCAGAAGCGCGGGTGGCGGCCATGCCGCCCAGGCTGGCATCCGCCCCCGGATCGATAGGAAAGAAAAGGCCTGTATTGCGGATTTCCTCGTTGAGCTGCTTGCGGGTAACCCCCGCCTGCACCGTCGCGGTGAAATCCTCGTCGTTGACTGCGACGACCTGGTTCATGCCGGACACATCCAGGCTGATCCCGCCCTGCACGGCCAGCAAATGCCCCTCGAGTGAAGATCCCGCGCCATAGGGGATCAGCGGGACGCTATGCTGATGGCAATGACGCGCCACCCAGACGACGTCTTCCGTGCTCTGGGCAAAAACGACACCATCCGGCACCATGGGGGGATAGGGGGACTCATCTCGGCCGTGATGCTCACAGACGGCCCCGGCCGTCGAAAAACGGTCGCCGAATTGGTTTGCCAGCGCATCCAGAAAGCCTGGGGGAATTTCCCGACGCAGGCTTTGCACATGAGCGGGGGCATTCATTTGTAATCTCCTTTTGCAGGGGGATTAGCCCCCAAGGCGATGGTAACGCCTTTCAGGCGGTTGTGCCGATCAGGACATTTGCTGATTGCGCGCACGCCTGACGTCGATTCCGTACTGCCAGCGCCAGGCGTTCGAGCACCTGAACGGTCGAATCCCAACCGATACAGCCATCGGTAATACTCTGCCCGTAGGCAAGCGGCTGTCCGGCCACCAGGTCCTGCCGCCCATCGACGAGATGGCTTTCTATCATGACACCAAACAAGCATTGGCTGCCCGCTTCGAGCTGCGAAGAAATATCTTCCAGCACCAAAGGCTGATTCCGGTAATCTTTGTTGCTGTTGGCATGGCTGGCATCCACCATGATGCGCGGATTCAGGCCAGATTTGGTTAGCAACTGGCAGGCAGCGTCTACGTTGGCGGCATCGTAGTTGGGCGTTTTGCCGCCACGCAGAATGATATGGCAGTCATTATTGCCAACCGTGGACACAATGGCAGAATGGCCACCCTTGGTCACAGACAGGAAATGATGCGGCTGGGAAGCCGCCTTGATGGCATCAATGGCTATTTTTGTATTGCCGTCGGTTCCGTTTTTGAAGCCGACCGGGCAAGAAAGCCCCGACGCCAGCTCTCGGTGCACCTGGCTTTCGGTTGTGCGAGCGCCAATCGCGCCCCAAGATACCAGATCCGCAATATATTGCGGCGTGATCATATCGAGAAACTCACAACCCGCGGGCAACCCCAGTGCGTTGACGTCGATAAGCACTTCGCGGGCCGTGCGCAGGCCCTGATTGATATTGAAACTGCCGTCCAGCCCCGGATCGTTGATCAAGCCCTTCCAGCCCACTGTCGTGCGAGGTTTCTCGAAATACACCCGCATGATGATCTCGAGTTCGCCCTTGAAGCGTTCGCGCTGCACGACTAAATGACGTGCGTAATCGAGCGCGGCTGCCGGGTTATGAATGGAACATGGCCCTACGACAACCACCAGACGATCATCCTTGCCTTCGAGGATGTGATGCACGGCGCGGCGCGTGTCATGAACAGTCGTGGAAATTTCCGTGGTGCATGGAAATTCGCGCATGACATGGGCGGGAGGGCTTAGTTCTTTGATTTCGCGAATTCGTAAATCATCAGTGTTGTGCGACACGATTTAACTCCAGAGTGTGTTACCAGCCAGCGCGCGGAACAAAAAAGCCGCCTAGCGAAGCTGGCGGCTTTTTGGGAATCTTGCTTTTTTACTGCGTACGACGCTTCCCTTCCTCCACCAGCGGTTTCGGAAAAGCAAAATAAAAAAAGAAAAATGGGACGGCGTTGTACATAGTCAGCAAATCCTAGCACAGGAATCCGCTGTTTGCCAAGAGGAATTCCCTGATCTGCAACGCAGCTTATAACAATACGCCAATAATCCAGCGACGGTTTTCCAGCCTTGCCGTGATATTCATCTTTGCAGTCACGGCGCAACAGGTCTGAAACTTGCTGGAAAAACAATCGTGTAGCGGCATATTTACCAGCGGGCCGCGGATTATCCAATTTATGCAATTGATTTTTACGTGTCGATAATTGCGTTTATCTGCCCGCGATATAAGGAAAAATCGATTTGAACTCAAATTATTATGTAGTGTATGATTTTCCTCGTTACCATTTCGTGGCTAATGATCATTGGCGTATGTATCGTCCGTTATGTCAACGTCACCGGCCTCTTGGCATTTGAGGCTTGCAGCCAGGTCACCACGTATCATGCAGCCCATTACAGAAAAAGGAAGGACACTGATGAACAAGTTCCGCAGAACTACCCTCCTCGCCCTCGCCGCCTTTGCTGTCGGAGGCGTTTCCGCCCACGCAGGCGCAGCCACACTGCAAGAAATCAAAGACAGGGGCGTCGTCCGTATCGCCGTGGCGAACGAGATTCCCTACGGCTATATGGATATGGATGGCACTGCCAAAGGTCCCGGTCCGGACACCGCCAAACACATCATGGAGCAGTTGGGAATCAAGAAAATCGAATGGGTAACAACCAATTTCGGCTCGCTTATTCCCGGCCTCAGCGCCAATCGCTTTGATATGGTTGCCGCGGAAATGGCGATTCTGCCTCAGCGCTGCAAGGAAGTGCTGTTTTCCGAACCGAACAGCTCCTATGGTGAAGGCTTGCTCGTGGCCAAGGACAATCCAGACGATGTCCACACCTATGAGGATTTTGCCGACAACGACAAGAAGATCGCCATCATGGCGGGTGCCGACCAGCTCGAAATGCTGCAGGCGCTGGGCGTGCCGGGTGACCGCATGGTCACAATCTCAAATAATGCCGATGCAATTTCCACCGTTTCCACCGGCCGCGCAAGCGCCTATGCCGCCACCAGCCTGACCGTCAACCAGTTGGCCAGCAAAAGCGACAAGGTTGAAGAAGCCGCGGATTTCAAAGATCCCGTCATCGATGGCCAACCAGCGCGCAGTTGGGGTGGGTTCACCTTCAGCAAGAATGCCGAGGACTTGCGCGACGCCGTCAATGCAGAGCTGGCGAAATACAAAAAAACGCCTGAGTGGGAGAAAATGCTGACAGGCTATGGGTTTAGCGAAACCGACGCAAAAGAATCGTTCTCGCGAACCACGGAGCAGCTCTGCAAGGAGTAAAGCCCTTCGCCATGCCCACCAACACGCGCCGGCCGGCCGCCATGGGCGGTGAGTCCATGGGATCGGGATGGCGCGAGGGCATCCCGCCGTCAACCAGGAAATTTCCCTGATGGATTGGATAAGCTACAGCAAGCCGCTGATGGAAGGCGCCTGGGTTACGGTGCAGCTCACCATTTACTCGACAATTCTGGGCGCCATTGCTTCGTTTGTCTTTGGCATAGGCAAGCTTTCGCACAACTGGATTGCCAAGGGGTTGTCGATTGCTTTTATTGAAGTTTTTCGCGGCACTTCCTTGCTGGTGCAATTGTTCTGGCTGTATTTCGCGCTGCCGGTTCTCGGCCAGCAAATTGGCGTGGATCTTCGCCTGCCGCCTGTCGTTGCAGGAACATTGGCGCTGGGCCTGAATATCGGCGCGTACGGCGCGGAGGTTGTGCGAGGCGCCATACAAGCGGTGCCACCTTCCCAGCACGAGGCAGCAAAAGCACTTGATTTCACGCCACGCCAAGTGTTGTGGCGCATCTCGCTGCCGCAGGCCATTCCCGAAATGATGCCTAGCTTTGGCAATCTCGCCATACAGAATCTGAAAGATACAGCGTTGGTGTCCCTGATCAGTCTCGGCGACCTTGCGTTCAGAGCGGAGCAGATTCGCAATTTCACGCAGGACAGTGTCACGATCTATACCATGCTGCTGTTCATGTATTTTGGCATGGCGCTGGTGCTTACCGCCTTCATGAAGCTGCTGGAGCGCTCAGTTGGGCGCTGGCGCGCGGGGAGGGCCTGACATGTTGTTCGGCATAGAGTGGAACACCGCCTCCAACTGGCTTTTTGCCACGTCAATTTTTCCCATTCTTCTCAAAGGCCTGGTGATCACCATACAGGCCACGGTGGTTGGCTTCTTTGTGGCCGCCATCCTCGGACTGATATTGGCCGCACTCAAGTCAGCGCGCCTGCGTATCATTTCGTGGCCCGCCCGACTCATTACTGAATTCCTGCGCGACACGCCCTTGCTGGTTCAGTTGTTCTTTCTATACTACGTACTGCCCGAATACGGCATCGTGCTGCCCGCGTTTCTCACTGGCGCGCTGGCGCTGGGCGTGCAGTACAGCGCCTACCTGTCAGAGGTCTATCGCGCCGGCATCGAATCGGTGGCGCACGGGCAAACCGAGGCCGCTCGCGCACTGGACCTTTCCCCCCTGCGGCAGTTTGGCATCATTATTGTGCCGCAGGCTATTCCGCGCATTATCCCAGCCATGGGTAATTACCTGGTGTCCATCATGAAAGACGTACCCGTGCTGTCGGTCGTCTCTGTGCTGGAAATGCTCAATGTCGCCAAAATCATTGGTGATCGAACCTTCAATTACCTGATCCCGCTTTCCATGGTGGGCGGACTCTATCTGATAATGACGCTCGTGGCCTCCGGCGCCGTGCGCTACCTGGACCGCCGCCTGCCCAAGCAAGGAATACCGCTGAAATGAACGAATCCATCATTACCTTCGAAAAAGTCGTGAAGCGCTTTGGCGAAATCACGGTGCTGGATGAGCTCGATTTTCAGGTGCGCAAAGGCGAAAAAGTCACCATTATCGGACCTTCCGGGTCGGGCAAATCCACGGTGCTTCGCATTTTGATGACACTGGAAAACATTAACGAGGGTGTCATTTACGTAGCCGGCAAGCCTCTCTGGCACGAAGAGCGCAATGGGGACCTTGTGCCAGCCAGCGAAGAGCACCTGCGCGCCATGCGCAAGGAGATGGGCATGGTGTTCCAGCAGTTCAATCTGTTCCCTCACATGACTGTGCGTCGCAATATTACCGAAGCGCCTGTGCACGTATTGGGGCTGTCCAAGGAAAAGGCGGCCGAGCGCGCTGAAGAGTATCTTGAGCTGGTCGGCCTGTCGGACCAGGCCGACAAATTCCCCAGCCAACTCTCCGGCGGCCAGCAGCAGCGGGTTGCCATTGCCCGCGCTCTCGCCATGCGGCCCAACATCATGCTGTTCGACGAACCGACATCCGCACTGGATCCAGAACTGGTTGGCGAAGTACTGAATGTTATCCAGCGCCTTGCAGGTGAACACGACCTGACCATGCTGCTGGTCACTCACGAAATGCAATTCGCCAAACAGATATCGGATCGCGTCTGCTTTTTCGACAAGGGCAAGATCGTGGAAGAAGGACCACCGGAACAAGTGATGGTTCATCCCCGCGAAGAGCGCACGCGCGAATTCCTGAAAGCGTTCATCAGCCCCGAATAAACAGGTCAGAAAAAACAAGCGGCCCCACGCATGGGGCCGCCCTTTCGGAACCGCCAGGCTCTGCGCTGCTCAAGATCTGAAGCAGCGCACGTTCCAGTGGTCTTAATCCGCCGCCGCCGTCGCCGCAACCTCCAGCGGCACCAGCGGGTCGAAACGCTCGCGGGTGGCAATGTGTTCCGGCCGTGGCTTTAGGCCATATTTCGGTGGCTCCAGCGTGTTCTCCATGCTGTTGTAAACCATGAAAACATTGGCGCGCGGCCATGGCGAAATATTGCTGTTGGAACCGTGCATGGTGTTGCAGTCGAAAAACACGACTGATCCAGCCTTGGCTGTCATCGTCTGAATACCGCCCTGCTCGACCAGCAACTGCAGGCTGAGCGGATCAGGCACACCATACTCCTGCTTCTTCAGCGATTTCTTGTAATGGTTGTCTGGCGTCTGGCCCTGGCACGAAATGAACTGCTGCTGCGAGCCAGGAACCAACATCAAAGGCCCGTTGCAGTCGTTGTTATCCGTCAGCAGCACGGAGCAACTCAACGCCCGCATGCCTGGCATGCCATCTTCGACGTGCCACGTTTCAAAGTCCGAATGCCAGTAGAACTCCTTGCCCTTGAAACCGGGCTTCATGTTGGCACGCGATTGATGCATATACACCTCGGAACCGAGTATCTGCCGCGCCACATGAATGAGACGGGGATCGCAGGCCAGCTGGCCTATCAGGTCGCTCAACGCATGCACACGAAAGATGGAACGCACAGCATTACTGCCAGGTTCGGTAATGGCCTCGTCCAGGCTGGTAATCGCCTTGTCGGAGCTCATGCGCTTGATTTCATCCAGCAGCCCCTGGACTTCGCTGTCGGTAAATACGTCTTCCAGCAACAGAAAACCGTCGCGCTCGTAGGCGGCAAGTTGTTCGGCATCAAGCGCATCGGCATAGGTGCCGCCTGCATAAACGACTGGATCCTGTCGTGCAATGATGGCTGCCGTCCTGTCCGTACGCGACGCGTACAAATCCTTTACGGTAGATGTCATAGCTACTCCTTACTGATTCAGGCCGCGGTCGACTCTAGCGGGTAAACACCTTCTGCATCGTGCACCTCAAAGCCGGTCAGCGGCGGATTGAACACGCAAATCACGCGCAGCGGCTCCTTGCCGCCACGCAGCCAGTGTTCGTCATTCTGGTCCAGTGCGTAGACAACGCCTGGGCCCAACGCGTATTTCTTGCCATCGGCAATCGTTTCGATCTCGCCATCACCCTCCACGCACCAGACCGCCTCAAGGTGATTCTGGTAATGGATATGGGTTTCCGTACCGGGAAAAATGACGGTTTCATGAAATGAAAAGCCCATGCCGTCTTTTTTGAGCAAAACCCGACGGCTCAGCCAGTTTTCCGTCTTCACTTCCTGATCGGTGCCAATGACATCCTTGACGTTCCTTACGATCATCGTGCTTGTCCTCCAAACTTCAATACACGGGCCCTGACGCCCTTCTCTGCCAAAACTTCTGCAACGCTGCGCTCAATGACCCCAAGCCCGCGCTCCAGCAACTCATCTTCAATGGTCAACGCCGGCAGAAGCTTGAGCACTTCATCGTTGGCGCCAGACGTTTCGATCACCACACCGTGCTCGAAGCACCGACGTGCAAACTGATTGGCCAGATCGTCATCGGCAGGCGTCACCAGGCCCTGTATCAGACCGCGCCCGCGCACGCTGAGCCCCGCCATGGGGTAGCTGTGCACCAGGTTCTCCAGCCAGTCACGCACAATGCGTTCCTTGCGGGCAGTTTCTCCCGCAAAGCTGTCGTCAGCCCAATAGCTGTTAAGCGCTTGCGACGCCGTGACGAATGCCAGATTGTTGCCACGAAACGTGCCGCTGTGCTCGCCAGGTTTCCAGATATCCAGTTCGGGCTTCATCAGCACGAGCGACATGGGCAGTCCGAAGCCGGAGAGAGACTTGGACAACGTAATAATGTCAGGCTCGATGCCAGCGCATTCGAAACTAAAGAAATTGCCTGTCCGACCGCAACCGACCTGGATGTCATCCACAATCAGCAGCATGTCGTGCTTGCGACAAAGTTTTTGGAGCTCCTTCAGCCAACGTTGGGTTGCGACATTCACGCCGCCCTCGCCCTGCACGGTTTCCACAATCACTGCAGCAGGGTGATCCAGCCCGCTGCTGGGATCGTCGAGCATCCGCTCCAGATAAGCCATGGTATTGATGTCTGGCCCGAGGTAGCCATCGAATGGCATAAACGTTGTGTTGGCCAGCGCCACGCCTGCAGCGTTGCGGAATTTCGCATTGGCCGTCACCGCCAGCGATCCGCCGCTGACCCCGTGGAAACCATGTGTGAAAGAGATGATATTCTGGCGGCCCTTGACCTGGCGCGCAATCTTGAGCGCAGCCTCGACCGCATTGGTACCGGTAGGCCCGGTAAACTGCAAGGTGTAGTTCCAGTCGCGCGGCTTGAACAGCACGCGGTCAACGGTTTCCAAAAAGAACTTCTTGGCGCTGGTTGCCATATCCAGGCCGTGGACCACGCCATCAGTGCTGAGATAGTCAATCAGGCTATCTTTGAGGATGGGGTTGTTGTGGCCGTAGTTGAGCGTACCTGCGCCACTAAAAAAATCGATGTATTCCTTGCTCGCCTCATCAACCAGGATCGAGCCTCTGGCCTTCTTGAACACCACCGGGAACGACCGGACGTAGCCCCTAACTTCCGACTCCATCCGGTCAAATATTTTCAAGTCCATCATCTTTTCTCTCCTTGTTTTGGTGAACGCTATTGAGACGGCTATACGGCCCTTCCGGCGCCGCGAGCGTTCAAGTTTCAGACTACCGGCCAGTTCCAGCCCTGTGTTTACAGGGATTGGAATGGGCCGATACGAAGCAAGGGTTCATCTTCATGCCCATGCCGACCAAATAAAGCGCGGTCGAACAGGGGCGTTTCGAGAACCGGGGCATTGAGGGTGCGGGCCAGACTGTTGAACATGCCTCGCGAGGCAAGATTGTCCGGACCGACGGTGGTTTCGATGTAGCGTACGTGTTCCAGGCTGGGACGCTGCAGCAATTGCGACAGCATACGTTTACCCAGCCCTTTCCCACGGGCGTTGGCATGTACGGCGACTTGCCAGATAAACAGCGTGTCGTGTTTTTCCGGAACGAGATAGCCAGAAATAAATCCTTCAAGCTGATCGCCTTCGCCGGCCAAAATACTGGTGTCGGCGAAGTGCTCGCTCAAAAGCAGATAGGTGTATACGGAATTGAGGTCGAGTGGAGGACACTCGGAGATCAACTGATGGATGCCTGCGCCGTCTGTTCTACGCGGCTGGCGCATCCACGCGCCGGTAGTCTTGCGGTTATCCGCGAGTGTGGGTGAGTTCTGGGTGAGGGACGTTTCTGCTGTGCAATCCGTCACACCACCAATCCCGATTCAGGAAGCGCTCCCTTTGTGACGGGCACATCCAGGAGCGGCGAAGCCTGTTCGCCTGGCGCTTCGGCCGGCACAACGCCATCGGACTCCATCAAGTCAACGATGCGTTCAAGCGACATGGTAATCGTGGCCTGCTCCGACTCGGGCAAGGCATTCAGGGCATCCGACAGCTTTTTCTGCAATGGCGACGGCGTATCGGTGGCAAGCTGGCGCCCTTCGTCCGTCGCGGTAACAAACACAATGCGACGGTCTTCCCGGCCCCGCTCTCGCCTGATCAAGCCTTTGTCTTCGAGCCGATCGAGTATGCCGACCACCGTGCTGGCGCTCACGTGTATTTCACGGCTGATTGCCGTCGCGGTGAGCGGACCATGGTCGATAACCGCGCGCAAGCACACCAGCTGCGGTGCCGTGATATTGCTGCAGGCAGCCAACTGCCGCGAATGCAGCGCGACAGACCGCGTTATGCGGCGCAGGGCGCGAAGAATTCGCAGGTCGTACTGTTGCGGAGTCAATTGCGTGGTCATAGGTAAATAAAATTGTATAAAAACAATTCAATCAAATTGATTTCTACTGAAATCATAAGCTCGCGAACAAATTATGTCAAGCCAACAATACGGTTTCAGGTATAAAGAAAGCGGCGCCGTAACAAGGCGCCGCAACGAATAACCGGATAAACGAACTGCGCTGGCACGACGCCTGGCCGTGCCTCACCCAGCGCTCACCAGTCAGCACCTGAGATTTGATCCATAGCCAAATCCTGCAGTGCGCGAACGGCGGATGTCAGGCCGTGCCGCCCACGGTCAGACCGTCCATCCGCACCGTGGGCATGCCGACGCCGACCGGCACGCTTTGCCCTTCTTTTCCGCACGTGCCGACACCAGAATCCAGTTGCAAATCATTGCCTATCATGCTGACTGTATTCATGGCGTCGGGGCCATTGCCTATCAATGTCGCCCCCTTGACGGGATACGTAATTGTTCCGTTTTCGATCATATAGGCCTCAGAGGCCGAAAACACAAACTTGCCGCTGGTGATATCTACTTGGCCACCCCCGAAATTGGCGGCATACAACCCCTTCTTGACGGACCTGATGATTTCTTCGGAAGGCATGTCGCCCGCCAACATATAGGTGTTGGTCATTCGGGGCATGGGCAGATGCGCGTAGGATTCGCGTCGACCATTACCTGTCACTGGCATTTTCATTAGCCGCGCATTCAGCGAATCCTGCATATACCCCTTGAGGATGCCATCTTCAATCAACACATTGCGCTGCGTGGGCGTGCCCTCGTCGTCGATATTGAGCGATCCGCGGCGGTCGGCAATTGTGCCATCGTCCACCACTGTCACGCCTCGGGAAGCGACACGTTCGCCGATACGGCCGGAAAATACACTGGATCCCTTGCGATTGAAGTCTCCCTCAAGCCCATGCCCTACCGCCTCATGCAGCAGAATGCCAGGCCATCCCGCCCCCAGCACTACCGTCATTTCCCCAGCGGGCGCAGGACGGGACTCTAGATTGGTCAGTGCCTCGTGCACCGCTCTCTGTACATACGAACGCAGAATATCGTCCGTGAAATATGCTAGGCCACTGCGCCCCCCGCCACCTGCGGAACCCACTTCGCGGCGGCCATTGCGCTCGGCAATAACCGTCAAGGACAGCCGAACCAGCGGGCGAATATCTGCGGCAAGACGCCCGTCACTGCCGGCTACCATAATCACATCGTATTCGGCCCCAAGCCCCGCCATCACCTGAATAATATGCGGATCCGCAGAACGGGCCATCGCCTCGATGCGGCCCAACAACGCAACCTTGTCGGGCGCAGAAAGCGTCGCAACAGGATCCAGGGCCGGATACAAACTCTCACGAGCCCGCGGCTCTTTGCTGTTTACCTTCTGGCGGCCGGCGCCACGCCTGGCGATAGTGCGCACCACTTCAGCCGAAGACATGAGCGCCTCAGGCGACAGGCTATCGGAATAGGCAAAAGCCGTTTTCTCGCCGCTGAGCGCGCGCACCCCGACGCCCTGCTCAATCGAGAAGCTGCCCGTTTTGACAATACCCTCTTCCAGACTCCAGCTTTCGCTGCGCGTGTACTGAAAATAGAGGTCGGCATAATCAACTTTGTGCGTGAAAATTGCGCCGATGGCGCGAGCCATGTGGGCTTCGGTCAGCCCCCAGGGATCGAGCAGCAGCGTTTTTGCCGTGGCAAGTGATTGGATCGAAGGATCAACAGGTTTCATAAATTATGTGATATACAGTAAAAAAACAGCCCGTCCGGAACAGACAACGTGGTTTGTTCCAGGCTGACTAATAATGAATTACATGGTCCGATGCGCCAACGCTGGCAGGGACGCACGAACCGAAGCAATACGGTCAGGATTAATATCGCCGATGGCAAACCCAGGGCCTTCGGGCTTTACATCAATGATTTCCCCCCAAGGGTCTATCAGCATTGAATGCCCCCAGGTACGGCGTCCATTTTCGTGCTTGCCTCCCTGGGCGCTGGCCAGCACATAGCACTGGTTTTCGATTGCACGCGCCCGCAGCAAGGTTTCCCAGTGAGCCGAGCCGGTGGTATATGTAAATGCGGCTGGCAGGATAATCAGGCTAACATCTCCCAGCGCACGAAAGTACTCCGGAAAACGCAAATCGTAGCAAACGGAAATGCCAACCTTTCCACAAGGCGCGTCGAATAACTGGGGATTATTCTCTCCGGGCCTGATCGAAATGGATTCATCGTACGATTCGTCTCCCTTTCTGAAGCCGAAAAGGTGGATTTTGTCGTAGCGAGCCACCTGCGCACCCGACGGGTCGTAAACCAGGCAAGCGTTATAGATTCGATCGGCATCGGGGCTCTCCAATGGCAGCGTCCCGCCCACCAGCCAGACGCCATGACGACGCGCCTGCCCAGACAGAAAATCCTGAATGCGACCTTCGCCGGGCCGTTCCTTCAGCGCCAGCTTGTCAATATCGTGATGGCCCATGAAACAGAAATACTCGGGCAAGGCAAGCAAACCTGCCCCAGCCTGCGCGGCTTGCGCAATAAGCGCTTCTGCTTGCGTCAGATTATCCTCCAGACTGGTGGAAGATACTGTCTGTATCGCGGCCACTCGGAAACCATTATGTGTTTGCGCCATGAGTAAACGATTAATAAATATTGCACACTGGCAGGCATTCAAGATATCTCACGCCCGAACCTGCCACCATATGGATAAATAAACTGTCATAACAAACAGCCTAATAAAACACCGCTGCGTCATTCAATCCGTAGAATTGCAGCCATATATCCCGCTAGTTTCAATCTATATTCATCGCATATGCTTTGTGTCGCAATTTAATCCATATTCAATATAAAAAATACGATAGAATCCATTGCTGCCGTAACCTATTCGGCTACCATCACTTTATAAGCTTGAAATCATCAATACAGGGATATCTAATGCCTCGCGAAACAAGCTCTGCGCTTCAGAAAATTGAAAAAGAAATCCAACGGCTTCAAAAACAGGCCAAAACCCTCCAGGCAAAGCGCCGGGGCCCCGTCCTGACCAGCATACTGCGATCGATGCGTGAATACGATATCACGCCAGAGGATATTGCAGCGGCCTTCAACAAAAAAACGGTGACCAAGACGCCACGGAAGCAGGCTACGCCCGCAAAGCGTGTGGTTCCAGCCAAATACCGCAACCCGGAAACCGGCGACACCTGGACAGGCCGCGGCAAGCCTCCACGCTGGGTCACG
Source organism: Allopusillimonas ginsengisoli (assembly GCF_004153455.1). GTDB lineage: Bacteria > Pseudomonadota > Gammaproteobacteria > Burkholderiales > Burkholderiaceae_B > Allopusillimonas > Allopusillimonas ginsengisoli. The sequence goes on from NZ_SDQE01000005.1 coordinate 183,085, forward strand.
ACAGCTGAAGCCGAAGGCAAAAGCCGGGCAGACTTCCTGATCCAGCAGTAAAGCTGTTTGCCGGGCGCCTGCCAGGCAACAGCGTCGCTGAAGATGGCCTGGAGCCGCCCCAAGCACCTTATCAGTTTTCGCGATATATCCCGGCTTCGGCCGGGATTATCTTTGGCGGGGGTATTCCACCTCTCTTACCTGCCCGTTGTTTCCGGGAAAACTATCAAATACCGCCTGGGCCAGATAAGGCATCGCCTGGAGCAGGTTCTCTTGGCTGCTGAGGTTGACTGCGGTTGATCGATACACTTCGGCATTGTTGTTTTTGCTGTCATTGATGACGACCGTCAGGGTATTCTTGTAAACCATGACCGGTACATTCTCTATCGGCGGAGAATAAAACACCGAGCCGCCCCAGTATCGATACCCGCCATTGAAGAAACCGAACGACGGCCCGAAACCCCAGCCATCATTCAGATAAGGATCCGGATAGCGCTGCACCCATGTCTGGGTAGCCGGATTCGAATATTGGATGTGGATATCGAAGCGGGCATCCGATTTTCCGTTGCCATTGGGCGATGAATGGCCCTCGACCAGGCCCACTGGCCCAAGCGAAGCGCGAACCATATCCGCTACGGCATCGAACTCCAGATTATTGCGCTGACCGGGTTCCGCCACGATGCGATAGCTTGCACCCTGCGCGTCCGGAGGCCATTGCTGAAAGCTGGTAACACGCGCCGAAAGGGTTGATGCGCAACCCGATACCAATACAACACTCAACGCTATCATCCAGCACTTGAGCAGCGCACGTTGACGCGACCATAGACTGTGCCACATATTACCCCCTTGCGCATGTACGCGTTCATGACGTCGCACAGCGACGATATACATCCCGTTATCAGACCAGCAAAGCCGGTTAAAGGTTGCATCTTTATTATAAAAACCGCAACACGCCGCAAACACTACAATAAGAACACTTGGAACCTGATGAAACACTTGTCATGCGCACTGAAACAGCCCCGACCATCACTCGCCTCGATTACAAGCCTTATCCTTACCGGCTTCCAGCCGTCGAACTGCTCTTCGATCTGGATCCGGCCCAAACGACGGTACGCGCCACACTGCAGTTCGAGCGGGCAGGAAGCCAGGGCGACGCCTTGATTCTGAATGGCGAAGACCTGGAGCTCCTGAGCCTGGTCCTTGACGGCAAGCCACTCAGTTCAGATGAGTATGAGCTTGCAGACAGCACACTGACCCTGTACCCGGAGCAAGCCCGCTTTACGCTGGAGATCACCAGTCTTTGCAGACCCGCGGACAATTCCTCGCTCATGGGGCTTTATGTGTCAGGCGATCAACTGTTCACGCAGTGCGAAGCCGAAGGCTTTCGTCGCATCACGTGGTTTCCGGATCGTCCCGATGTCATGGCTCGCTATCGCGTACATCTGCGGGCCGACAAGAAGCGCTACCCCCTGCTCCTTTCCAATGGCAATCTCGTGGCCCAGCAAGACCTGTCCGAGGGACGCCACGAGGCAATCTGGGAAGACCCTCATCTCAAGCCAAGTTATCTGTTCGCGCTGGTCGCAGGCGATTTCGAATGTCGCGAGCACACGCTCACCACGCGCAGTGGCCGTTCAGCCCTGTTGCAGGTCTACAGCGACCGGGGTTCGGGCGCCAAGACCGCCTGGGCGCTGGATTGCCTGGCCCGCTCAGTGCGCTGGGACGAGCAGCGTTTTGGCCTGGCGCTGGACCTGGACCGATTCATGGTGGTCGCGGCTCGCGACTTCAATATGGGCGCGATGGAAAACAAGGGCCTCAATATCTTCAATTCCGCCTATGTATTGGCGGACAAGGACACGGCCACCGATGCGGCCTACCGCGCCATTGAGGCGGTCATCGGCCACGAATACTTCCATAACTGGACCGGCAATCGCGTGACCTGCCGGGATTGGTTTCAGCTGTCCCTGAAAGAAGGGCTTACCGTGTTTCGGGACCAGGAATTCTCGGCAGATATGTTGGCCCAAGGATTGGAAGGTACCGAGGCGGTCAGCGCGCGCGCCGTCAAGCGCATTGACGATGTCACCACCTTGCGCATCGCGCAGTTTCCGGAAGACGCTGGCCCGATGGCGCACCCGATTCGCCCTGAGAGCTATCAGGAGATCGGCAATTTTTATACCGCGACGGTGTACGAAAAAGGCGCCGAAGTCGTCCGCATGCAACATACCTTGCTGGGCGAAGCGGGCTTCCGGGCGGGCCTTGACGAGTATTTTCGCCGGCACGATGGTCAAGCAGTAACTTGCGACGACTTCGTCAGTGCAATGGAGTCGGTGTACAGTCAGCGGAACCCGGGTAAAGACCTGCAAGTGTTCAGGCGCTGGTACAACCAGGCAGGAACGCCGCGCGTCACGGTCACCCTGTCCTGGAACCAGGCAACACAGACCTGCTCAATCACGCTACGCCAGCGCTGCGCCCCCGCCGGTATCGAAAAACTCCAGGATCCTCCGGTCGCCAAACCACCGCTGCACATCCCGTTTGCCCTGGGCTTGCTGGGCCGCGACGGGCGCTCGCTTGCGCTTTCTCACGAAGGCAAAAGCGCCGAGACTGTGTTGCTGGAGCTTACCGAGGCACAGCAGACGTGGACATTCGAAAATATCCCTGAAGCGCCGGTGCCCTCTCTGCTGCGCAACTTCTCAGCCCCCGTCATGGTGGAATTTGACCGCCCTGATGCCGATCTGGCCCTGCTGGCGCAACACGACACAGACCCGTTCGCCCGCTGGGAGGCGGGCCGTGAGCTGGCTTCGCGCCAGTTGCTCAAAATGGTGAGCGCGGGCGCCAGCCAATCGACCGTCGATCCCCTGTTCATCGACACCTGGCGCAGCCTACTGCAGGACGACAACATTACCGATGCCTACAAGGCACGCGTACTTAGCCTGCCGAGCGAGAAGGAGTTGCTCGAAAAAACCGAGCCGCTGGATCCGCTTGGCGCCGTGCGGGCCTGCCGGGAACTGCGTGGTGCGCTGGGCAAGCAGTTGGCTCCGTTGTGGCAGAAAACCTACCAATCTACGCTGGCCCAGGCTGGCTCGGAATACAGTCCTGATCCCGTGTCGGCGGGCAAACGCGCACTCAAGAACCTTGCACTGTCCTATCTGATGGCGGGCGGAGCGGAATTCGGGCGCCTGGCCAGAGAGCAGTATTATGGCGCCGGCAACATGACCGATCGAATGGGCGCATTGTCCGCATTGATGCACTACAGCGCCGAAAGCGAACGTGCAGCAGCCCTGGAACACTTCTATCAGCAATGGCAGCAAGATCCGCTGGTCATGGACAAATGGTTTTCGCTGCAGGCCACGGCGCCGGACGCTACGGTGGAAACCATGCGCTCCCTGATGCTGCATCCGGCGTTTTCGCTTCGCAATCCCAATCGCGCGCGTGCGCTCATTTTTCAGTTCTGCATGAACAACCTCCAGGGGATACACAATGTACAGGGCTACGATTTCTGGGCGGACCAGGTATTGGCCCTGAACAGTCTGAATCCCGAGGTCGCCGCGCGCCTGGCACGCGCCTTCGACAATTGGGCGCGTTTTGCGGAACCCCAGCGCAGCGGCATGCGTGCTGCGCTGGAGCAGGTTCAGCAACACCCCGAGCTGTCACGCAATGTCGCCGAAATCATTTCCAAAGCCTTGAAAATATAATTGACGGAGCATTCATGTCACGCAAAACCCTGACCCAGTATCTGGTCGAACAACAGCGAAAAAAGCAGGCGGTCTCAGCCGAAGTACGCCTGCTGATCGAAACCGTGGCGCGCGCCTGCAAGGCCATTAGCCACGCCGTGAGCAAAGGTGCGCTGGGCGGCGTGCTTGGCAGCCTGGGCACAGAAAACGTGCAGGGTGAAGTGCAGAAGAAGCTGGATGTCATGTCCAATGAAATTCTGCTGGAAGCCAATGAGTGGGGCGGCCATCTTGCCGCCATGGCCTCCGAGGAAATGGAAACCATCCACCTGATTCCCAACCGCTACCCCAAGGGCGAATACCTGTTGCTGTTCGATCCCCTGGACGGTTCTTCGAATATCGACGTCAACGTATCCATTGGTACTATTTTTTCGGTGCTGCAGGCGCCGCATCATACGTCCGGGCAGGATGTGGATGAGCAGGATTTCCTGCAGCCCGGCTCGCGTCAGGTGGCCGCCGGCTACGCCGTCTACGGACCGCAAACAACGCTGGTGCTCACGGTGGGCACGGGCGTGGTGTCCTTTACCCTGGACAAGGAAATGGGCTCGTGGCTGCTGACAGGCGAAGACCTCAACATTCCCGAGCAGACGTCGGAATTCGCCATCAATATGTCCAACATGCGCCACTGGGAAGCGCCGGTCAAGCGGTATATCGACGACTGTCTGGCCGGCAAGGAAGGCTCGTTGGGCAAGGATTACAACATGCGCTGGATCGCGTCCATGGTGGCCGATGTGCATCGCATTCTGACGCGTGGCGGCCTATTCATGTACCCACGTGACAACCGCGCTTCGGGCAAAAAGGGAAAACTGCGGTTAATGTACGAAGCCAACCCCATGAGTTTCATCATCGAACAGGCGGGCGGCGCTGCCATAGACGGAAACCAGCGCATTCTGGACATTCAGCCCGAAGCGCTGCACCAGCGCGTGGGCGTTGTATTGGGATCCAAGGAAGAAGTCGAGCGCGTCAGGCGCTATCACGAAGAAGGCTGACGCAAAACCGGGATGTATGTACATCCCGGTTTTGCTATGGCTGCACGCAGGAACGCGCTACCGCTCCCCCCTGCGCGCGCCTTCAGAAAGGCTTACTCCAGCGTAAGGATGGTCGCGCCCGTGGTCTTGCGGGCGGCCAGCGCCTCCTGGGCCGCACCGGCATCTTCCAGCGCAAAGCGCTGTCCAATGGCGATACGGATTTTCTTTTTGGTTACTAGCCCAAAGAGCTCATCGGACGCGGATTGCATTTTTTCGTGGGTGGTGACATGGTCCCCCAGCTTGGGCCGCGTCACGAACAACGAACCCTTGGCGGCCAGCACCCCCAGATTGACCCCTTCGACGGGACCAGACGCGTTGCCAAAGCTGACCATCAGGCCGCGAGGCTCAAGACAGTCGAGCGACGTGCTCCAGGTATCCTTGCCCACGCCATCGTAGACCACAGGCACTTTACGCCCATCGGTCAATTCGAGCACACGCTCGGCAACATTCTCGCGCGAGTAGTCGATGACCTCCCAGGCGCCATTGGCCTTGGCAAGCGCCGCCTTCTCGGGGGTGGACACCGTGCCGATGAGCTTGACGCCCAGTGCCCTGGCCCATTGGCAGGCAATCAGGCCCACCCCGCCGGCCGCCGCGTGAAACAATATGGTTTCACCGCCCTGCAGCCGGTATGTCTGGCGAAAAAGATACTGCACCGTCAGGCCCTTGAGCATCAGGGCCGCGGCGTCCTCGAAACTGACACCGCGTGGAATCTTGACCACACGTTCAGCAGGCACGTTATGCGCTTCGGCATAGGCGCCGATGGGGCTTTGGCCATATGCCACGCGGTCGCCGACCTTCAAGTGCCTGACGTTTTCTCCAACCGCCTCGACGATACCCGAGGCTTCGAATCCCAGCCCATGCGGCAACGGATGCGGATATAGGCCAGTGCGGAAGTAGATATCGATAAAATTAAGGCCAACCGCTTTTTGGCGTATAGTTACTTCGTTTTTCTGTGGGGCGGGTACGTCTATCGTTGCCAGTTTAAGGACATCCGGACCGCCATGCTGTTCGATGCGTATTGCTTTGACCTGGGTTTCCAAAAGAAGCTCCTTGCATAAGTGTCGCGCTGCCGTTTTTTTGCGCTGCTCAGTCACGCGCTAGTTTAAATCCATATCGCGACTCTGTACCTGAAAACATGAATCGTCAACGGGCGCTTTTTGCGATTCATATCGCAGCCGTATTATTTGGCCTGACCGGCATCTTCGGCAAGCTCATACAGGGCGACCCGATGGCCATCACCGCGGGGCGCGCCGGTTTCGCCGTGCTTGCGCTCTACGGGGTGCTGCGCTTTCGCAACAGTTCTCCTTTTCGAAACCTCAACCGCCATAACCTGCTCCTGCTTTTTATGGCCAGCATCATGCTGGCCGTGCACTGGGCCACATTTTTCCTGTCGGTGAAAATCGCAGGCGTGGCCATTGCCACATTGGGTTTTGCCAGCTTTCCCGCCTTCATTACCCTGTGCGAATATTTTGTGTTCAAAGCAAAAATAAACCGCACAGAATGGGCCATTCTTGCCATCGTGACGGCAGGCCTGATTCTGGTCACGCCATCATTCGATTTTCGTGACGACGCCACCATCGGCCTGGCCTGGGCCATCGTATCCGGTCTGACCTTTGCCCTGTTCACGCTGATCAACCGCCGGGCGGCAGCCAAACTGCCCGCCCAGCAGGTCGCGTGCTGGGAAAACCTGTTTGTGCTGGCGCTGACCCTGCCTTTTGGCTGGTCATCCCTGGGCGGGTTTGGCACCATAGACTGGATATGGCTGGCCATGCTCGGCGTTCTCTGCACGGCCTTGTCGCACTATTTGATGGTGGCCAGCCTGATGGTACTGGAAGCACGCAGCGCAGGCATTGTCATCGCCCTGGAGCCCGTATATGCCATTTTCTTTGCTGCAATCCTGTTTGCGCAATACCCTTCGATCAGGGCCTTGTTTGGCGGGGCGATGATGGTCGGTGCGATTGTGTGGTCCGGATTGCGGCAGGCGGACAAGTCCGCCTGATGCCCGGCGCGGTGACCGGCGACGCGGCAAAAAACCGTGTTGCCATTTGCAGGCCCCCCGCCGTGCAGAAACCGCTGCGCGCCTCAAGGCGGCAGCGTCACCCGCGGCTTGGCTGCCCGCTCAGCCAGCCTTGGCCACGAGCTCGGCGATCGCCTTGCCGATTTCCTGCGTCGTCGCCTTGCCGCCCATGTCGGGCGTACGCGGACCTTCTGCCAGCACAGTCTCAATAGCCGTCATCACGTCGGCGCTGGCCTGGGGGTAGCCCAGGAAATCCAGCATCAGCGCGCCACTCCATATCTGGCCGATGGGGTTGGCAATGTTTTTGCCGTAGATATCGGGCGCGGATCCATGTACCGGCTCGAACAGCGACGGAAAAAGGCGATCCGGATTCAAATTGGCCGACGGAGCGATCCCGATCGTGCCTGTGCAGGCCGGGCCAAGATCGGACAGGATGTCGCCAAAAAGATTGGAGGCGACCACCACATCGAACCAGTCAGGGTGTTGCACAAAGTGCGCGCACAGGATGTCGATATGGTATTTATCCCAGCGCACATCCGGGTACTGGGTAGCAATATCCGCAACACGCTCATCCCACCACGGCATCGAGATCGAAATGCCGTTTGACTTGGTGGCGGCCGTCACATGCCTGCCTCGTTTTTCTGCCAGCTCAAAGGCAAACTTGAGCACGCGGTCTGCACCGACCCGCGTAAACACGCTTTCCTGGATGACGACCTCGCGCTGCGTGCCTGCAAACAGGCGCCCGCCGCTATTGGAGTATTCGCCTTCGGTATTTTCACGAACAATGTAAAAATCGATATCTCCCGGCTTTCGCCCCACCAGTGGCGAAGGGATGCCAGGCATCAGGCGCACCGGACGCAGATTGATGTACTGGTCGAACTCGCGGCGAAACTTGAACAGCGACTCCCAGAGCGCCACATGATCCGGCACGGTTTCAGGCCAGCCGATGGCGCCAAAGAAAATGGCTTCCTGATCCATCAACCGGGATTTCCAGTCTTCGGGCATCATGCGGCCATGTTTGGCATAGTAGTCGCAGCTCCAGTCCAGCTCCAGCCAGTCGAACCGGATGCCGCGCCGTGCCGCCACCGCCTCCAACACTCGCACGCCCTCGGGCATGACCTCCTTGCCTATGCCGTCTCCGGCCATGACTGCTATCTTGTGAGTCTTTGACACCTCAGCCCCTGTGTGATTGTTAAATATAAAATTGATGGCGCAGACCTAGCCTAGCGACGGCTACGCTTGCCCACTAACGAACCCAGCACGCCGCGCACCAGTTGGGTTGCTGTGCTGCGGATGGCGCTCTTGACCGCGGACTGCACCACACCTTCGCGCCGCCCTCCCCGTGGCCCTACGGATCCAAACAGGAAATCGTTGACCGTACCCAAGAGACCGCCGTCCCCGTCACTTTGCTGTGCCGGGCTCGACGATCTGGCGCCGCCGGCAGCCTGATCCGCCTCAGCGCCGGCCGCTGCACGCGCGGCAAGCACCTCGTAGGCAGATTCGCGGTCCACGACCTGCTCATATTTGCCGCCTAGCGTCGACGCAGCGCGGATGGCGCGGCGCTCGCTGTCTGTGGCAGGCCCAATCCGACTGCCTGGCGCCAGCATCCACACGCGTTCGGTGGGCGCCGGGCTACCCTTGGCATCCAGCAGGGAAACCAGCGCCTCGCCCACGCCAAGCTCCGTAATGGCTGCGGCAACATCCAGGCCGGGGTTGGGCCGCATGGTTTCCGCGGAAGTGCGCACCGCCTTTTGATCGCGCGGCGTGAAGGCACGCAAGGCGTGCTGAACCCGATTGCCCAATTGCCCGAGCACGACATCGGGGATATCCAAAGGATTCTGCGTCACAAAATAAACCCCTACGCCCTTGGAACGCACGAGCCGCACAACCTGCTCGATTTTCTCCAGCAACGCTTTGGGGGCGTCATTGAACAGCAAATGCGCTTCATCGAAGAAAAACACCAGCTTTGGCTTATCCGGATCGCCTACCTCCGGCAATTTTTCGTAAATATCGGCCAGCAGCCACAGGAGAAAGACGGCATAGAGGCGAGGCGACTGCATGAGCTTGTCGGCAGCCAGAATGTTGACCATGCCATGCCCTTTGGCATCGATCCGGATCAAATCGAAGATATCGAGCATCGGTTCGCCAAAAAAATGCTCCGCGCCCTGGCTTTCCAGCCGCAGCAGGCTGCGCTGTATGGCGCCGATGGAGGCAGAGGAGACGTTCCCGTACCGCGTGCGCAGTTCGGAGGCGCGGTCTGCAACGTTCTGCAACATGGCGCGCAGATCCTTGATATCCAGAAGCAGTTGGCCTTCGTCGTCGGCAACCTTGAAAACCAGGCTGAGCACGCCCTCCTGGGTATCATTCAACTCCAGCATGCGCCCGAGCAGCAACGGGCCCATATCCGAAACCGTTGCGCGTACCGGGTGGCCCTGCTCGCCGAAGACGTCCCATAAGGTGACGGGACATGCGCCGGGCACAGGCTCGGGAAGCCCCAGGCGCGAGAGTCGCTCGGCCAGCTTGGGCGTGATGTCGCCCGCCTGGGAGATGCCGGTAAGGTCGCCCTTGACGTCGGCCATGAAGACAGGCGTGCCCATGCGGGAGAATGCCTCAGCCATGACCTGCAGGGTAACGGTTTTGCCCGTGCCGGTCGCGCCGGTGATACACCCATGCCGGTTGGCGCGCTGGGGCAGCAGGAAGGCCTGCGCCTGATTATTCTGTGCAAGGAGAACGGGATCAGCCATATTTTTCATCTTCCGCGAGAGGGCCCAGGGGAAGCCCAAGTGTAATTCGATGCCAGTATCCGTGCACGGGTTAAAATGCGGACCTAGACTCTCTCTTAACTGAATTCATTGCATCTAAGGTTATGGCCGGACACAGTAAATGGGCGAATATCCAGCACCGTAAGGGTCGCCAAGACGCCAAGCGCGGCAAGCTCTGGACAAAAATCATACGCGAAATCACCGTGGCAGCCCGCGCCGGTGGGCCCGATCCAGACGCCAATCCCCGCCTGCGCATGGCGTGGGACAAGGCGACCGCCGCCAATATGCCCAAAGACAACATCCAGCGCGCCATTCAGCGCGGCGCAGGCGGCGCTGACGGCGCCAATTACGAAGAAATCCGCTACGAAGGCTATGGCGTCGGCGGCGCAGCCGTTGTCGTCGACTGCATGACGGATAATCGTACCCGTACTGTCGCCGAGGTACGTCACGCCTTTACCAAGCACGGCGGCAACCTGGGCCAGGAAGGCTCCGTCGCTTTCATGTTCAAGCATTGCGGGCAGTTCGTGTTTGCGCCGGGCACCTCCGAAGAACAGGTCCTCGAAGTCGCGCTGGAGGCCGGCGCCGAAGATGTCCAGACTGACGAAGAAGGCGTGATAGAAGTCACCAGCGCGCCTACAGACTACGCAGCCGTCAAGACAGCATTCGAGGCGGCGGGCCTGATCCCCGAAGTGCAAGCCCTGACCATGAAGCCACAGAACGAAACAGAACTGTCCCTCGATGACGCGGCAACGATGCAAAAGATGCTGGAAGTATTGGAAAGCCTGGACGACGTCCAGGAGGTATACACTACCGCCGTTTTCGACGAGGCCGACGAGCCCAACTGAACAAACACGGCACACGCCATGGCAGCCACGCCACCCATGAAAACTCCCTTTCGCCCCAGGGCAAGAACAAGCAAGCTATGAAACTACTGGTAATCGGCGGCGGAGGCCGCGAACATGCCCTGGCCTGGCGCCTGGCGCGCGCTCCCCGCGTACAAACGGTCTTCGTGGCCCCAGGCAATGGTGGCACCGCCACCGCGCAGAACATACAGAACGTGAGTCTCTCCACCAACGAGGAACTCGTTGCCTTTGCGCAAAAAGAAAAGATCGCCTTCACAGTGGTCGGTCCGGAAGCCCCCCTCGCTGCCGGGGTGGTCGATGCCTTTCGCGCCGCCGGCCTGAAGATATTTGGCCCCACCCAGGCGGCAGCTCAACTTGAAAGCTCCAAGGATTACGCCAAGGCCTTCATGGTGCGGCACAACATCCCTACGGCGGCCTACCAAACCTTCACCGACCCCGCCGAGGCACGCGCCTATATCGCCGCCCAGGGCGCACCCATCGTCGTCAAGGCGGACGGTCTGGCTGCGGGCAAGGGCGTGGTCGTGGCGGCCACGGTCCAAGAAGCGCAGCAGGCCGTCGACCAAATGCTGGGAGACGGATCCTTCGGCGCTGCCGGCGCGCGGGTCGTCATCGAAGAGTGCCTGCAGGGCGAAGAGGCTTCTTTCATTGTCATGTGCGACGGACGCAATGTGCTGGCCCTGGCCACCAGTCAGGACCATAAACGCCTGAAAGACGGCGACCAGGGCCCCAACACGGGCGGCATGGGCGCTTACTCTCCGGCGCCGGTCATTACGCCCGCACTGCACAATCGCATCATGCGCGAAGTCATCCAGCCCACGATGGCAGGCATGGCGCGCGATGGCTTGCCCTATACCGGTTTTCTCTATGCAGGACTGATGATAGGGGATGGTCCCGACGCCACGCGCCCGCTCAAGGTGCTCGAGTTCAATTGCCGCATGGGTGATCCTGAAACCCAGCCCATCATGATGCGTATCAAGAGCGACCTCACCAAGGTGTTCGAACTGGCCGTCGCGGGACGCCTGGACGAGGCCGACATCGAATGGGACCGCCGCTGCGCCCTGGGTGTCGTGGTTGCCGCCAAGGACTACCCGGCCCAGCCCCGCACCGGCGATATCATTGACTGCCTGCCGCAGGACACCGACGATTGCGTTGTATTCCATGCCGGCACCAAGCTGGACAACGGCGTACTCAAAACCACCGGTGGCCGTGTGCTGTGCGTCACCGTCCTGGCAGACTCGGTCAAGCGCGCGCAGGCCGCGGCCTACGGCGCCATTGCACAAACCCATTTCGATGGCCAGCAGTATCGCAGCGATATCGGCTGGCGCGCAGTGCCATGACACTTCCCATTTCAACTGTTCACGATTATTTTCTGGACCTGCAGTCACGCATCGTCGACGCGCTGGAAAAGGCTGACGGCAGCCGTTTTGAGGCTGAGCAATGGACGCGCGAAGAAGGCGGCGGCGGCTTGTCCCGCTACCTCGAAGGCGGCCCGCTGCTGGAACGGGCTGGCGTGTTGTTCAGCCACGTTCGGGGCAAAACCCTTCCTCCGTCGGCCAGTGCCCACCGCAAGGAACTGTCGGGCCGGTCCTGGGAAGCCATGGGCGTATCGCTGGTGCTGCACCCGCGCAACCCCTATATACCCACCGTGCACATGAACGTACGGCTATTCGTCGCCCACGCTCCCGACAACGGCGAAGACGTGTTCTGGTTTGGCGGCGGGTTGGATCTCACCCCGTACTATCCGTTCGAAGAGGATGCCCGGCACTTTCATCAGGTGTGTCACGACGCCGTGGCACCCTTCGGCAACGACCGGTATCCGCGCTACAAAAAATGGTGCGACGAGTACTTCTTCCTGAAGCATCGCAACGAAACGCGTGGTGTCGGCGGCTTGTTCTTCGATGATCTGAACGAAGACGGCTTTGATCCGTCCTTTGCGCTTGTCCAGTCTGTCGGCAACAGTTTTCTGGATGCCTATATGCCCATTGTCGAAAAGCGACGCATGATGGACTACGGTGAAACGCAACGCAATTTCCAGGCATATCGCCGCGGACGCTATGTCGAGTTCAATCTCGTCTTCGACCGGGGAACCCTGTTCGGCCTGCAATCTGGCGGCCGAACGGAGTCCATTTTGCTGTCCATGCCGCCCATGGCCAGTTGGCGCTATAGCTGGACACCCGCGCCGGGTACCCCTGAAGCCAGCCTGTCGAACTACCTCAAGCCGCGAGACTGGCTGTGAAAATGGGTTTGCTGGGCGGCAGCTTCGACCCCGTGCATCTGGCTCATATCGCGCTGGGTCGCACGGCGGCGGAGACATTGGGCCTGGATGAAGTACAACTGATTCCCGCAGCCAACCCCTGGCAACGCCCGCCGCTCGCCGCCACCGCCGAACACCGACTGGCCATGCTGGAAATCGCCACGCGAAATGATCCAGTGATGCGAATCAATCCCATAGAGCTGGATCGCGGCGGCAAGACCTTTACCGCGGATACCCTCAGGCAATTACCGGCAGGCCCCGAGTACTTTTGGATACTCGGTGCGGATCAGTTAAGCAATTTCTGCTCCTGGCACCAGTGGCAGGATATCGCCCGTCTTGCCTGGCTGGTGGTGGCGCAGCGCCCTGGTACCGCCCTGTCTGTCCCCAAGCCTCTGGACAACTGGCTGCGCGAACTGGCGCGCCCGCTCCAAACACTGCCTTTCGAGCCCATGGACATCTCATCCACCCAGATACGCGAGCGACTGGCCAGCGGGCTTCCCACGAAAGGGCTTCTTGATGTTGCAGTCACGCAATATATCCGGGAAAATCGGCTGTACGGATCTCCAGCGGCCTGAAGGACACGGTATAGTCACTACATGGATATACAAAAACTGCAACGCCTGGTCATTGATGCGCTTGAAGACGTCAAAGCCCAGGATATCAAAATCTTCAATACCACTCACATCACGGGGCTGTTCGACCGCGTGATCATTGCCAGCGGCACATCCAATCGCCAGACGCGGTCCCTCGCATCGAGCGTGGCAGACAAGGCGCGTGAACATAAAATCCCCATCGTCGCCTACGAGGGCGAAGACACCGGCGAATGGGTATTGGTCGATCTGGGCGACGTCGTTGTGCACTGCATGCAACCCATGGTGCGCCAATACTATAACCTCGAGGAAATCTGGGGCGGCAGGCCCGTGCGCGTCAAGCTGCTGCCGCAGTCTACGCAGCCTGTCATCGCCGAAACATTCGACGCCTACGACGACCTCGGCCAAGATTGATTCGCGGCGGGCTGCCCCATGAAACTCATTGTTGTGGCGGTGGGAACACGCATGCCAGACTGGGTCGAGGCAGGCTGGAAAGACTACGCTCGCCGGCTGCCGGCAGACTGCCAGCTCGAAATGCGGGAAATCAAGCCCGAACCGCGAACATCCGGCAAAACGCCAGTCCAGATGATGCTGGCTGAAGCACGCCGCATCGAAAACGCCATCCCCGCCGGCACACTGCGCCTGGCACTGGACGAACACGGCAAGGATCTCGACACCATGAGTCTTGCGCGCGAACTCGAAAAATGGCGCGGTGGTGGCCAGGATGTGGTCTTCATCGTAGGCGGGCCAGACGGCCTTGACGCCGATTTCAAGCGCCATTGCCATGGCCGGCTGCGCCTGTCCTCGCTTACGCTTCCCCACCCCATGGTCCGCGTGCTGCTGGCTGAACAACTCTACCGTGCGTGGGCTATCATGACTGGACATCCTTATCATCGCGCCTGATCACACGGACCCTTACGCCATGACTATCCGCCGCACAAAAATCGTCGCTACGCTGGGGCCCGCTTCCAGCAACCCCGAAGTCATCGAGCAACTCATTCTGGCCGGCATGGACGTCGCGCGGTTGAATTTTTCGCACGGCGAGGCCGACGATCATCGCGAACGGGCACGGTTGGTACGCGAGCTCTCCGCCAAACATGGCCGTTTCGTCGCCATCATGGGCGATCTGCAAGGGCCCAAAATCCGTATCGCACGCTTCCGGGAGGGCAGCGTCACGCTGTCCGCGGGCCAGCCCTTCACGCTGTCCAACAGTCATCCGCCCGAGGAAGGAGACAGCAGCATTGTCGGTATCGACTACCCCAGCCTCGTGCAGGACTGCAAGCCGGGTGATGAACTGCTGCTCGATGATGGGCGCGTGGTGCTGGTGGTGGACGCTGTCGAAGAACATGCCGTTCACACTACCGTGACCGTGGGTGGCCCGCTGTCCAACAACAAGGGCATCAATCGTCGCGGCGGCGGCATATCAGCGCCCAGCCTCACGGATAAGGATAAAGAAGATATCAAGCTGGCGGCCGAGCTGCAGATGGATTATGTGGCTGTTTCCTTTCCACGCTATGGCAGCGATATTCAGCAAGCCCGAAAACTGGTCCAGGAAGCCGGCAGCAAGGCCTGGATTGTTGCCAAGATTGAACGCGCCGAAGCCGTAGCCGACGACCGCGCGCTTGATGCAATTATCAAGGTCAGCGACGCAGTCATGGTTGCGCGCGGCGACCTGGGCGTGGAGGTCGGCGATGCGCGGCTTGTAGGCATACAGAAACGCATCATTCAACATGCGCGCACGCTCAACAAGCTGGTGATCACGGCCACGCAGATGATGGAGTCCATGGTCAGCAGCCCCATGCCTACCCGGGCTGAAGTCTCCGATGTCGCCAACGCGGTGCTCGACTACACCGACGCGGTCATGTTGTCTGCCGAGAGCGCGTCAGGCAACTATCCCGTACAAGCCGTCACGGCGATGGCCAGGGTGTGCCTGGGTGCCGAACAAGAACCCACCACGACCCGCTCGGGACATCGCTTGGGTGAAACGTTTAACCGTTGCGATGAAACCATTGCGTTAGCGTCCATGTACGCCGCCAATCACTTTCCGGGCGTCAAGGCCATCATCAGTCTGACCGAAAGCGGCCATACCCCGCTTATCATGTCCCGCATCCGCTCAGGCGTACCCATCTACTGTTACACGCGCCATCCAGGCACGCAGCGTCGCGCGGCGATGTTTCGCGGCGTCTACACGGTTCCTTTCGATGCCGCAAAGATCGACCCCGCCGCCGTCAGCGATCACGCTATCGAGAAACTGACCGAACGCGGCCTGCTCAAAAAAGGCGACTGGGTCATCCTGACCAAGGGCGATTTCTATAGCAACAGCGGCGGCACCAATGGCATGAAAATTCTCAAGGTGCGGTGATGCGGGCTGCCAGTCTGTTCAAGTTGCCACCCATTTACCTGGCCTCGGCCAGCCCCCGGCGCCACGAGATACTCACCCTGATGGGGGTCCAGCATCAGGTCTTGCGCGTTCCCGCGCCAGAAGGAGAAGACGAGCCCCAACTTCCGGGCGAATCTCCCGACATCTATGTGCGCCGCACCGCCCGCGAAAAGGCGCAGCGTGCCACGCACTGGCTCGAACAACTGGCCGCCCGAAACACCAATCCAGTCAGTGCTGGCGGCCTGGATGGCCCCTTGCCAACCTATCAACAACACCGACCCGCCCAGGACGCCCACGCGCAACCAGGCTGGCTGCTGCCTGTGCTCTGCGCCGACACAACCGTGATCCTGGACGGCGACATTCTAGGGAAACCACGCAGCAACGACGAAGCACGCGAAATGCTGGCCCGCCTCTCTGGGCGCACGCATGCCGTGCATACTGCGGTGGTTCTCGCGCATCAAAAAACCTTGATCGAAGACGTCTCGGTGACCCACGTCAACTTCCGTGCCCTGACCGGCGCCGATATCGATGCCTACTGCGCCACGGGCGAGCCTGCCGGCAAGGCCGGAGCTTATGGCATACAAGGGTGTGGCGGTATGTTCGTGCAATCCATCCAGGGCAGTTATACAGGCGTGATGGGTCTGCCCATGTTTGAAACGGCGAGACTATTGCAATCGCTGGATTGACAGCTTCGTTGTTGAACCGCCCTGCCTGGGCTACAGATTTTGTTCAATAAAGCGGCAGGCCACCCGTAGTTTTCGGGCATGCTCCTCCAATTGACTTTCTATGCGGTATAGGGGCCCCGCGATCGAAATCGCGTAATGGCCGCCCGAAAGCATCAGGGGCCAGGCAATGGCGCCCACATCGCGCATGGATTCGCCGCGATTGGCGAACCAGCCGCGCTCGAGCGAAGCCTTGATGTCCAACTCGATGTCCGCAAGGCTAACAAGCGTACGCTCGCTGTAACGTTTGAGTGGGCGGCCTTCCAGCAGGCGCTTGCGTTCGGTCTCATCCATGGTCGACAGCAACGCTTTGCCCAGCGAATTGGCATGCAAGTCTTTTCGTTCGCCAGGCACAGCAACATAGCTGATGGGATTAGGGGACGGCAGCACTTCGAGATACACCACACGCTGATCCTGCCCCACCTTGGCCAGCACAATGGTCTCGGATGTGGTTTGCCGCAACTCTTCAAGACTGGGCTCCACCTTTTCCAGAATAGGATCCGCGCGCGATATGCGGTGAGCCATGGCGAGTAGCCGGCCGGTTGGATAATACCCTTGCCGCCGACCCGTTTCATAGAGATAGCCCAGGCTGGTCAGGGTGCGCAGCAGGGCCAGGCAGCTTGAAACCGGCGCATCCAGCTGCCTGGCCAGTTCCGACAAAGCCAGCGGCCTGGCCTCCCGGGCAAATATTTCGATGATTTCAATCACCCGCAACGCTGTCTTGACGTTGCTTTCATTTTTTCGGTCAGACATGACCACACAATCCTCAGTACGATTTAGGCAGCCCCAGTACTTTCTCGGCGATGAAGCACATGATCAACTGCGGGCTGACGGGCGCGATCCGCGGGATGAAGCTTTCACGCAAATAGCGCTCGACATGATACTCCTTGGCATACCCCATGCCGCCCAGCGTCAGCACAGCTGTCTGGCAGGCATTGAATGCAGCTTCGGCAGCCAGGTACTTGGCCGAGTTGGCAAACTCGCCGCAGGGCATGCCTTCGTCATAAAGCCATGCCGCTTTGCGCACCATCAGGTCGGCGGCCTCCAGTTGCATCCAGGCTACGGCCAATGGGTGCTGAACACCCTGGTTCTTGCCGATCACCCGTCCAAACACCACGCGCTCATTTGCGTAGGCAACTGCCTTGGACAAGGCCGCGCGGCCAAGCCCGACCGCCTCGGCGGCGATCAGTATGCGCTCCGGATTCAGACCATGCAGAATGTACTCAAATCCTCTGCCCTCCTCGCCGATGCGATGGTCAGCCGGTATTCTGAGGCCATCGATGAACAGCATATTGGAGTCCACTGACTTGCGGCCCATTTTCTCGATCTCGCGCACCTCAATCCTGCTTCGATCAATATCCGTGTAGAACAAGGACAGGCCTTGCGTCGGTTTTTTTACATCAGACAATGGCGTCGTGCGGGCCAGCAGCAACATCTTGTCCGCCACCTGCGCGGTCGATATCCAGATCTTGCGGCCATGCACGACATACTCGTCGCCATCGCGCTGTGCGCGCGTTGTCAGTTTGGTCGTATCAAGGCCAGCATCTGGCTCCGTCACCGCAAAACACGCCTTCTGCTCGCCCTTGATCAAAGGCGGCAGTGCCGCTGCCTGCTGCGCTTCGCGACCGAACACCACAACAGGATTCAAGCCGAAAATATTCATATGAACTGCCGATGCGCCGGAAAATCCGGCCCCCGAGGCCGAGATGGCCTGCATCATCAAGGCCGCTTCGGTCATGCCCAACCCGGATCCACCGAACTGTTCGGGCATGGCAATACCCAGCCAGCCACCGTCGGCAAGGTCGCGGTGAAAGGCGTGAGGATATGCGCCATCACGGTCTCTTTCCAGCCAGTAATCATCCGGATATTGGCTGCAAACGGCTTCGATGCCAGCAACCAGGGCCTGCTGCTCGTCAGTCAGTACAAAACTCATGTTGTTGTTCCATTGTGGTGAGTGTCGCGCACAGCCGCGCCGGCATCGACCATTGCGGCAACCGCCGATTCATCAAATCCCGCTTCGAGGAGAAGCTCTTGCGTGTGCTCGCCAAGGCGAGGCGCATTCCTGCGTATGCTGAGCGGCGTTTCAGAATAGTTGCCAACAGGCGCCGGCGTACGCAGGCTTCCTTCCGAAGCATGCTCAAGATGCTTGAGCATGCCGACTTCCCGCAAATGAGGGTCTTCTATCAAGTCGTCCACGCTGTACAGCGGCGCAACCGGTATATCCGCCTTGTCGAACGCTCCCAGCCAGTAAGCGCTCGTTCGGGTTGCAATGGTTTCGGCTACAAGCCGGTAGGCTTCGTCGATATGCTCGGCGCGGGCGGTATGAGAACAGAATCGGGCATCCTGCAATAGATCCGCGCGATTTATCAAGTGAAAGAACTTGGACCAATGCTTGTCGTTGTAAATCAGCAGACTGATATGCCCATCCAGTGTCGCGTACGGTCGACGGTACGAAACAAGCAAACGCGAATACCCCGTATCACCCGCGGGAGGGTCGAACGTTTTACCGCCCAGATGATCGCCCAGCACCAGTTGGGACATGGCTTCGAACATAGGCACCTCGATCGCCTGGCCCCGCCCGGACATGCGGGCGCGCAGTACACCCGCAAGCATGGCAATCGCCACGTGCATGCCGACCGCACGATCCGCAAGGGTCAACGGCGCGTAACGGGGCACATCGCCCGAATTCTGCTGATACAGCGATGGAATCGCCGTCATGCCCTGAATCAGGTCATCATAGGCGGGCCTGCCTGCATAGGCTCCCCCCGAACCGAAGCCATATGCACCGACATAAACAATGCGAGGATTCACAGCCGCCACATCGTCATAGGCCAGCCCCAGCCGCGCCATGGCCTGCGGCCGGGTGTTATAAAGCAGCACGTCCGCCGTTCTGGCGAGCGCCAGGCAAGCTTCACGCCCCGGGGCAGTCTTGAGATCAAGTGCAACAGACCGCTTGTTCCGATTCAAGTGCAGATAAATCGCGCCCATGCCTGGATTTCGCATAGGCCCCACCGCCCGCATGTTATCGCCAGCGGGGGGTTCCAGCTTGATCACATCAGCGCCCAGATCACCCAGTATCTGGGTTGCATAAGGCCCCATCACCACAGCACTCAAATCAAGAATGCGGATGCCTTCCAACGGGCCGGCGGCCTGCGGACAAGACACTGTCGAAGCAGTTTCCACATTGCGCTGGCTCATTGCGGTGCGATGTTCGCAGCCTTGATCAACGCTCCCCAGAGCTGGTACTGATCACTCACAAACTTGGCAAATTCTTCGGGCGTACCACTGAACGCGTCAAAACCCAGTTGCGCCAGCCTCGCTTTCACGTCCGGATCGGCCACGATTTTGTTGATGGCTGTATTCAACGTTGCCACTATGTCGGGCGACATCCCTGCAGGCCCGAAATAGCCATTCCATGAATTGATATCAAAATTGGGAACACCAGCCTCTTCCATGGATGGCAAATCAGGCAGCAACTGGCTTCTTGCGGCAGTCGACACCGCCAGCGCGCGCAGTCGGCCATTGTCCACGAACGGCTTTCCTGACGTCACATCCGTGAACATGAAATCAACCTGGCCGCCTACAAGATCCGTCAATGCCTGGGGCGTGCCTTTGTACGGTACATGCAGGAGATCGAGCCCTGCCGCCACGCCCAGTGTTCCGCCAGCAACAATGCCGGTGCTGTTGCCACTGGCATAGGTAACATCGCCAGGATGCGCCTTGGCATAATCAACCAGATCCTGCACAGTTTTGTAGGGCCTCGAAGGATTGGTGACGAGCAGAAAGGGGAGATTTCCGCCACGCGCAATCGGGGTGAAATCCTTCACTGGGTCATACGACACGTCTTTCATGAGCCAGGGCGCCGCGGAATGCGAGGTATTCGTGGTAACAAACAGGGTGTAGCCATCAGGCTTGGCCTGCGAGACAAACTTGGCGGCTATCGTTGCATTCGCACCGGGCTTGTTCTCAACGACAACAGGCTGGCCCAGCTGTTTGCTTAGCTCTTCCGCAAAAATGCGGCCCACTGAGTCTGTGCCCGACCCTGCCGGGAACGGCACAACCAGGCTGATAGGCCGCTCCGGATAAGCGGCGAACGCCATGCTGGCGCAAAACGCCAGCCCCACGCCCACCGCAGCCAATGTCAGTTTCCCTGCCAGGCCGTGCCTGCTCTTCTGTATGAATGCATTGTTCATGTCGTCTCCTTTGCCGGCGTGATTGGCCGATCGTAGAATCGTGTTTCCCAAGGGGCCTTAGCGCATGACCCGATCGGGGTTTTCCTCGTAAGGCGGGGTATAAATCACCAACACTCTGGCCGGCTCATCGCTGGTGACCGTAAAAATGTGTTTTTTGTCCGGCGGAAAATAGCAGCAGTCGCCTGGCCGCAACTCCCCCCGCTCACCCTCCACCTCAACGATTGCAGAGCCGGAAAGCAAATAGCACACCTGTTCTATATTCGGGTGCGCATGTGGCAACGCCCCCTGGTTTTTTTCTATCGTGCCGACCAATACTTCTACCTGCCGCGCGCCAACGGTATCTGGGCCGATGAGTCGCCGATTGACCGTGCCACGATGATTGGCAGGTGAGTATCCCTCGACATCCTGCTCGCGCACTATCCATGCGGGCTTATTCATTACACATCTCTAAATTTTATATATGTGTAATTATTTTCACACACATAAAATTTCTGCGCAACGAAAAAATGCCCCCGGCCAGAAAAAAAATGCAACAGTCCGGCTTACCGGGCTGTTGCACAGCGGTGCCGCCCTGGCGGCATGACTCGAATCGAACAATGCAGAATCAGGAGGCCATGGAAGCCTTGGGCGTCTCCACGACCCCCTCATCAATAAATGCATCTATTTCGGCCTGACTATACCCATACCCTGTCAGCAACTCCCGAGTATGCTCGCCCAACATAGGCGCAGGTCTGGTGACCTGAGTGGGCGTTTTCGAAAAGTGAACAGGACATCCGAGTGACTGGGTCAGCCCGGCTTCAGGGTGGTTCAGTTCCACCACCATGCCCCGTGCCTTGGCCTGCGGATGCGAGAGTGCCTGGGCAATGGAATGGACCGGGCCGACCGGCACGCCTGCCTGATCAAACGCGCTCAGCCAGTGCGCTTGATCGTACTGAATCAATACACGCTCCATATCCTGAACCAGGCTATCCAGATTCTCCATGCGGGCCGTATTGCTGGCGTAGCGGGCATCTGCACACCACTCGGGATGTCCCAGCACCAGGGCGATACGTTCCCAATTGGCCTGATTGGCGCCGCCAATATTGATCCAGCCATCCGCCACGCGAAACGCCTGATAGGGTGCGGCCAGAAGGTGTGCGGATCCTGTCGGGGCAGGAGACTGGCCGGTCGCAAAGTACATGGCTGCATGCCAGTACGTTTGCTGAAGGCCTGCCTCCATCAGCGAAGTATCGACAACCTGGCCCTCGCCAGTTCGCAGCTTGTGAACGTAAGCCGCGATAATGCCTACGGTTGCCAGGATGCCCGCGTTGATATCGGCAATGGAGTTTCCTGTCTTGACGGGTGGCCTGCCCGGCTCGCCAGTGATCGACATCAAGCCGGTAAACCCTTGGGCAATCAGGTCAAAGCCGGCCTTATCGCCGTAAGGCCCATCCCTGCCGTAGCCCGACACGGCGCAATAAATCAAACCTGGGTTGACGCCAGACAATACGTCATAGCCCAGGCCTAGTTTCTCCAGAGTGCCGCGTCGATAGTTTTCTGTCAGCACATCGGCGTCACGCACCATGCGCAGCAGGATCTCCCGCCCCTGCGGCTTCTTCAAATTGAGCGCAATACCGCGTTTGTTGCGATTCAATATCATGAACGGCGCCGATACCCCGTTGACGCGTGGCTCCCGATACCCGCGTGAATCATCACCACCAGGCAGTTTCTCCACCTTGACGACGTCGGCGCCCATATCGGCCAGCATCATTCCGCAGGTTGGTCCTGCCATGATCTGCGCAAGCTCCAGGACGCGCATACCCGCGAGGGGCCCAGTGTGAGTGGACTCGCCAGGGGTCGGAACATCAGATTTTCTGTGCATTATCTCGCAGCCCCCGCATCATCAACCGGTCGAGCGGGTGGCGGGCCTTTGGGGCCTCCTGTCATTCTGCGCACGCCTTTCCATGCCAGCACCAGCAAAGGCCAGAAAAGCATGATGATGGCCAGGGTGGTGATCGTACCCACCAGTGAATTCGCCCAGAAAAGATGCAGGCCGGTTCCAGGTCCAAGCATGGACTGACGGAAGGCATCTTCCATGCGATCCCCCAACACAAGCGCCAGTATCATTGGCGCCAGTGGATAGGACAGCTTTTTGAGCACATAGCCGATCACGCCAAACAACAGCATGAACCAGACATCAAGCATCGCGTTGTTCACCGAATATGCACCAATGGCGCAAACCACAATAATGATGGGCGCCACGATGGCAAATGGTATGCGCAGTATGGCCGCAAACAGGGGCACAGTACTCAGCACAATAATGAGCCCGACAAAATTACCCAGGTACATGCTGGCGATCAGACCCCAGACAAACTCTTTCTGCTCCACAAAAAGCAGCGGCCCGGGCTGAAGCCCCCATATCATCAATCCGCCCAGCAACACTGCTGCCGTGGCAGAACCAGGAATACCCAACGCAAGCATAGGCAGCAATGCCGATGTTCCCGACGCATGCGCGGCGGTTTCAGGCGCAACAACCCCCTCCAGTTCGCCCGTACCGAATTTATGCCCATTGCGTGAAAACCGCTGGGCCAAGCCATACCCCATGAACGAAGCAGCCGTGGCGCCGCCGGGCGTGACACCCATCCAGCAGCCCACCACTGTACTGCGTACAAGCGTTACCCAGTATTTGGGCATCATCCGCCAAGTCTGCAACACCACCTTCAGATTGATCTTGCCGCTCTTGCCCTCGAATTTCAGCCCTTCTTCCATGCTGACCAGAATTTCGCCAATGCCGAAGAGGCCAATCACAACCACCAGAAAATCAACCCCTCGCAACAATTCAGACCAGCCGAATGTCATGCGCAGGCCGCCGCTTACGGTATCCATGCCGATGGCCGCCAGCCCAAACCCAAGCATCATGGAAATTACGGTTTTGAAGGGTGTCTTTCTGTCAGTGCCGACAAAACTGCAAAAGGTCAGCAGGAACACGGCAAAGAATTCTGCCGGCCCGAACCGCAAGGCAAAGCGCGACACCATGGGCGCCAGAAAGGTAATCAGCAACACACCCGAGAGCGCACCGAAGAACGAGCCGGTGAACGACGCAGTCAATGCCTGTCCGGCCTTGCCCTGCTGCGCCAACGGATAGCCATCGAACGTGGTCGCAACGGACGATGTCTCTCCCGGTATGTTGAAGAGTATGGATGTGATTGCGCCTGCGAACAACGAGCCCCAATAAATGCAGGACAACATAATGATGGCCGAGGTGGGCGGCATGGTGAACGTCAGCGGAAGCAGTATGGCTACGCCATTGGGTCCGCCCAGCCCAGGCAATACGCCGATCACCACGCCCAATACCAGGCCTATCAACATCATCCCAATGTTGTACCAACTCAGGACCGTTGCAAATCCGTGAAACAAAGCGCCGAGTTCATCCACGTACATTCTCCCTTTGCTGCATCAGTAGCCCAGATAAGTTTCAAGCGGCCCTTTGGGCAGCGGCACCATGAACTGAACCTCGAACATCCAGAACAAAAGCAAGGTAACGCCGAGGCTGATCAGTACCGTCTTGAGCCAGCCGATTTTCCCCAACAGGCGCATGAAACCGGCGATGAACAGCGCAGACGCAACGTAGATGCCGAGAAACTGAATCAGCAACACATAAAGCGCAGTGGGAAGCAGAACCAGCAGCACGAGGCGAAAACGATCCCATGTAACGAACACCTCGCGATTGCGCCGTTTTCCAAACAGCGACTGCGCCAGCACCGCCGCACTCGCAATGCACAGGATGATGCCGATGTGGTACGGAAAATACCCCGACTCTGGCCCGTTGTCGCCCCAAGTCACGCCCAGGCGCGAGTTGTCCACGATCATGACCACACCAATCAGGAATACGACGACCGCAGTGATCGCATCCACAGCGAAATGAGTCAGCCCGCCTTGCGGCGGACTGTCTTCTGTCGACTTCTGCTCCATTCGAAGCTCCCTTTCAGATCCGTTACTTGGCGGCGAGGCCGGCTTCGTTCATCAGGGTCTCGTGATAGTCTTCATCCTTCTCCAGAAAGGCCACAAAATCCTTGCCAGTCAGGTATTGGCCATTCAAGGCCTGCTTGGCCAGATAGTCTTTCCACTCCTGGGTTTCGCTCACCTTCTTGAGCACATCAGCGTAGTACTGCGCCTGCTCTGGCGTCGTATTGGGTGGCAGGAAAAAGCCGCGCAGCATCTGGTACTCCACGTCGTAACCGGATTCCTTGCAGGTCGGAATATCGGACCACGACAAATCGCCGGCCACTTTCTCCTGGTAGGGCATGCGCTCGTCCGAGAATACACACAAGGCGGTCACCTGCCCCGCCCGCCACTGGGCAATGTTTTCACTTGGATTATTGACGTTGGAGTCTGTGTGCTTGCCGACGAGCTGCGTCGCGGCCTCACCGCCACTCTTGTAAGGCACGTAGGTAAAATCGACGCCCGCCGCTTTTTCGAGCGCCACGGTAATGATCTGGTCTTCACGCTTGGCGCCCGTGCCGCCCATTTTGAAGCTGCCTGCCGGCTTGGCCTTTACGGCGTCAAGATAGTCCTTGGCCGTTTTGTAGCCTGCCTCGGCATTGGTCCACAACAGAAATTCGTCCTTGGCGATCATGGCAACGGGGTTCAGATCGCGCCAGTTGAATGGAAGCTTGACGGCGATAGGCAAGGTATAGATCGCAGAGAAAGCCACCATCAGCTTGTGCGGATTACCCGCTGAAGCCTTGGTATCCATGATGCCCTCCGCCCCGCTTGCGCCACCCTTGTTCAGCACAAGCGTGGACTGCTTCATGAGCTTGTGTTTGAGAATAATGCTTTGTATCGTCCGCGCCATCTGGTCGGAGGCTCCACCGGCGCCGGCGGGGACAATGATCTCAACGTTGCGCGTAGGTTCCCAGGCTTGGGCAGGCGATGCGCCAAGCGCAGCCAGAAGAAATAATGGGAGTACTGTGCAGGACTTTCCAGACAACCTGCGGATAGCTTTTTTCATGTGTGTCTCCTCCAGTTCGTGCTACGGAACCGCTCCAGCGGAGCAGCGATATGCGAGCCTTGTGGTCACTGCACGATGGCCCTGTCTTTATTGCTTTCGGGCCATTCGCTATGCTGTCTATGCAGCCTTTACTGCTTTCTGCTCAAAGGGCGAACTTGACTGCGCCAGTGAGGCCATCGCCGCCTGAACCCCTCCCTTCTGATAGGGCACGCCCGCCAGTTCCAGGCCCATCTCAATGCCTGCCAACGTGCCGCACAGCGTCAAATCATTGAAATAGCCAAGGTGCCCTATGCGAAATACCTTGCCGGACAGCTTGCTGAGCCCCTGACCCAGTGACATGTTGAAATGCTGCAGTACGGTCTTGCGAAACGCATCCGCCGAATGCCCCTCGGGCATGATCACTGCGGTCAGCACCGAACTGTATTGCGCAGGATCACGGCACAGGACTTCCAGCCCCCAAGCCTGCACCGCGGCGCGGGTCGCTTCGCCATGGCGACGGTGCCGCGCGAAAACATTGTCCAGGCCCTCCTCGAACAGCATTTCCAACGCCTCATGCAGGCCATACAACAAGTTGGTGGCAGGCGTGTAAGGAAAATAACCACTCGGGTTAATCGCCAGCATCTCCTTCCAATCCCAATACGATCTGCGCAGGCCGGCCTTGTCGGACGCCGCCAGCGCCTTTGCACTGATCGCATTGAAAGACAACCCTGGCGGCAACATCAATCCCTTTTGCGAACCAGACACTGTAACGTCAACCCCCCATTCATCATGCCTGTAATCAATGGAGCCAAGCGACGAAATCGTGTCAACCATCAACAGCGCGGGATGCCCACTGGCATCGATTGCCTGACGTATTGCCTGCACATCTGTCACGACACCGGTTGCGGTTTCATTGTGCACGACACACACTGCCTTATAGCGATGCGCTTGATCACTTTCCAGCAGCGTCTGCACTTGTGCGGGGTCGGCGCCATGGCGCCAGTCGCCATCCATGAACGTCACCTTCAGGCCCAGTCTCTCGGCCATTTTTTTCCAGAGCATCGCAAAATGCCCCGTCTCGGCCATCAAGACCTCATCGCCAGGCGACAGCGTGTTAACCAGCGCAGCCTCCCACGCCCCCGTACCCGAGGCGGGATATATCACCACATCGCCTTCGGTCTTGAAAATCTTCTTCATGCCCGAAAGCACGGCCTTGCCCATCACACCAAACTCGGGCCCGCGATGGTCAATCGTCACGTTATCGATGGCGCGGAGCACGCGGTCCGGCACATTGGACGGTCCCGGGATCTGCAGAAAATGGCGACCAGACGGATGTGACTGTAGGGGAATCATGCCCTGCTCCTAGTTATTTTGGTATACAAAATTCCAACATTGAGAAATAATACTCATCCAATACCACTCTTAGCAAGTAAAATCTGATTTGAAGAAAATATTTTGGTATACCTAATGATCAGAATAGAGGACGACGACCCTGCAGCCGCTCGCAGCCCTGCAGTCGAGGCCAGCCCCCCTGCGATCGACAGGCGCACGCTGCCTACCGCTATCGCGGATCGCCTGCGGGAAATGATCATCGAGGGCGAGCTCGTTTCGGGCGCCCGGCTCAACGAAAGGCTGCTGTGCGATCGGCTGCAGGTGTCACGCACCCCGCTACGCGAGGCCTTTCGCCTGCTCAACGCCGACGGGCTGATCACCCTGCAACCCAACCGCAGCGCGCAGGTTGTCTCTTTGTCGGAGCATGACATCCGCGAAAGCTTTGAAGTCATGGGAGCCCTGGAAGCACTCTCGGGCGAGCTCGCCTGTCAACGCATTACCAATCAGGAGGTCATCGAATTGCGCGCCTTGACGTTCGAGATGCAAGCCTGCCACGCGCGAGGCGATCTATCTTCCTACTATCACGTCAATCGCGAAATTCATGACCGCATCAACACCGCGAGCCATAACACCCTGCTCTCGCAGGTTTACAAGAACATCAATTTGCGCCTGCAGAATCTGCGATTTCGGTCTAATCTGAATCAGGACAAATGGGACGCGGCCATGCGGGAACATGCCGATATGGTCGATGCGCTCGAGGCACGCGATGGGCCACGGCTGGCAACCATCATGCGCAACCATCTGCGCCGCAAGGGTGAAGCTGTGCTCGAAGGACTGCGGCAAGCGCTGCCGCCTCATCACGGCTAGTATCTCCACCACTCACTGCACCTATCAGGATCCTCAATGAACGCGCCACACCCACCCTCCGGCATTCACCTTCAGCACGCCAAACAGCAAGCGCTGGCTGCGCGCCTGAAAAACGTTGTTGCCGGCGAAGTATTGTTTGGCGCGGCGGACAGGGGAAGGTACGCCACCGATGCTTCCATTTATCAAATCGACCCGGTGGGAGTCCTGATTCCACGTACCAGCGAAGATGTCGTCGCTGCGCTCGAACTGTGCCAGGAACTGCAGATGCCGGTATTGCCGCGCGGCGCTGGCACCTCGCAATGCGGTCAGACGGTCGGCGCAGCCCTCGTCATCGACAATAGCAAGTATCTGAACCAGATTACAGACTTCGACCCGGAAGCCATGACTGTCACGGTGCAGCCAGGCATCGTGCTCGATCATCTCAATGCATGGCTGCGGCCGCACGGACTCTGGTTTCCGGTTGACGTCAGCACCGCAGCCCAATGCACGATTGGCGGCATGGCAGGCAACAACTCCTGTGGCTCTCGGTCTATTGCCTATGGCAACATGGTGCACAACGTCGAAAGCATCGACGCGCTGCTCATGGACGGCACCAAAGCCTGTTTTGCGGACGTTCATCGCATGAACCATGCACCGAAGCGGGTGCGCGATATCTTGCAGACTGTAGCGGACATTGCCCAGCGCGAACACGACGAAATCGCCGAACGCGTACCGGCGGTGCTGCGCCGCGTTGGCGGCTACAACCTCGACATCTATCGTCCTCAAGGGCCTCGCCCTTACGGCCCGCCGGGCAGTATCAATATGGCGCATTTGCTGGTGGGCAGCGAAGGTACGCTGGCCTATACGCGGCAAATCACCCTGCGGCTTGTTCCTCTGCCCGCCAGCAAGATGCTGGGCGTCGTCAATTTTCCGACCTTTTATCAGGCCATGGACATGACACGCCATATTGTCGAATTGGGCCCCTGTGCCGTCGAGCTCGTGGACCGGACGATGATAGACCTGGCACGCAGCAATCCGGCCTTCCGTCCAGTCATCGACAAGGCCTTGATCGGAGAACCGGACGCCATTTTGCTGGTCGAGTTCTCCAGCGACAAGCCAGATCAAGACATCAGCAATCTCAAACGTCTGGTGGAACTCATGGCCGATCTGGGTTTGCCCGATGCCGTCGTGCAAATGACCGGCGCTGCAGAGCAAAAAGCCTTGTGGGACGTACGAAAATCCGGGCTCAACATCATGATGAGTATGCGAGGCGACGGCAAGCCTGTATCCTTTATCGAGGATTGCGCAGTTCCTCTTGAACATCTGGCCGAGTACACCAGTCGGCTCACCGAGGTCTTTCACAAGCACGGCACCCGCGGCACCTGGTATGCCCACGCCTCTGTGGGAACGCTACACGTACGGCCCATTCTTGACATGCGACGGAACGGCGCCGCGCAGATGCGCGCCATCGCCGAGGAAGCCGCAGCCATGGTGCGTGAATACAAGGGTGCGTTCTCGGGCGAACACGGCGACGGGCTGGTGCGCAGCGAATGGGTGGGCTGGCAATTCGGTCCGCGGCTCACCCGCGCGTTCGAGCAAGTAAAAGATAGCTTTGACCCGGACGGATTGATGAATCCAGGCAAAATCGTCCGTTGCAGCGCCATGGACGATACGTCTCTGTTCCGCTTTCCGCCCACCTATCGAACCATCTCCATCACACCTGCTCTGGACTGGTCGCCATGGAACGTAACCAGCGATCCATCCATCCAGTCCACCGGCGCGCCTGGATCCGGGAGCGACCCCACAGGCGGCTTGGCCAAAGCCGTGGAGATGTGCAATAACAATGGGCATTGCCGCAAGTTCGATGCCGGCACCATGTGTCCCAGCTATCGCGTCACCCGCGACGAAAAGCATTTGACGCGCGGCCGAGCCAACACCTTGCGCCTTGCACTATCGGGGCAGCTTGGCGCCGACGCGCTCGCATCCGACGCCGTCCGGGAAAGCCTGGATTTATGCGTGAGCTGCAAGGGATGCAAGCGCGATTGTCCAACAGGCGTCGACATGGCACGCATGAAAATTGAAGTCATGCACCAAAGGCAGCTCAAGCACGGTCTCGCGCTGAAAGACAGGCTGATCGCCACACTTCCACGCTGGGCGCCCTGGGCCGCGCGCATGCCATGGCTGGCCAACCTGCGCAATAATGTGCCCGGGGCAGCTATGCTGATGGAAAAGCTGCTTGGATTTTCCGCAAAGCGCACGCTGCCAGCCTGGCGGCGCAATTCCTTCCTGGGCAGCGCGGTATCAGTCGATGCCGAGCATGCGGATGTCGTCCTCTTCGCCGATACGTTCAACAATTATTTTGAATCCGAGAATGCCCATGCCGCCCTCCGGGTGCTCCAGGCTGCGGGCTATCGCGTGCATGTCGCTCGCGCCAGCGCCAACGATAGCCAACCAAACAGACCGCTATGCTGCGGGCGTACCTACCTGGCCAGCGGCCTGATCGACCACGCACGCCACGAAGCCCAGCGTGTACTGCAGGCGCTGGGTCCGTACATCGAACGCGAGATACCCATCGTGGGCCTGGAACCCTCCTGCCTGCTAAGCCTGCGTGATGAGTTTCTGGTGATGGGGCTGGGTAGCCAGGCGGACGCACTGGCCAAGCACGCATTTCTTTTCGAGGAGTTTCTGGCGAAAGAACTGGACGCCCAACGACTCAGTCTCACTTTACATCCGCTTCGGCAAAAACACGCATTGCTGCATGGCCATTGCCATCAGAAAGCATTTGATGCGGTGAAACCAACTCTGCGCATTCTGTCGCTCATACCCGATCTTCACGTCCAGCAAATCGAGTCCAGTTGTTGCGGCATGGCCGGCAGCTTCGGCTACGATGCAAACCACTACGACGTGTCGATGAAAATGGCGGAACTGTCCTTGCTGCCGACGGTACGCGCAGCCGATGCCGACACGCTGCTGATCGCCGACGGTACCAGTTGTCGACACCAGATTGCAGATGGCACCCGGGCACATGGCGAACGCCGTGCCATCCATGTAGCCCGGGTTCTGGAACAAGCCCTGGCGCCCCTTACTTGATCACGCCGCAGGCCATGCGTCCACCCCCACCGCCCAGCGGCGCAGGATGGTCTGCATGGTTGTCCCCACCTTTGTGCACCATCAGCGCACGCCCTGAAACCTGATCAAGCTTGGTCAACCGGGGAGCGAGCACCGGGTTCGTTGCGCTACCGTCCGCGTCGACATACAACGCAGGCAAATCGCCCAGATGGCCATCTCCCCACGGGAATCCATGCTTGCCCGTTTTGTCGGGATCCAGATGCCCACCTGCGGCGCCGGCTGGCGTCCGCTTTCCATCCTTCTCCTGCGCATCGCAGCTCGGATTCTCATGAACATGGAACCCATGGATGCCCGGCTCCAGACCATTCAATGCCGGCGTGAAAACCAAGCCATACCTGGTTTCGGAAATAACCACCTTGCCTATCTCTGTGCCCGGCCCCTGCTCAGTGGCCAACGCCATGGGAACTGTAATGTCGGCTTGCGCCGCTGCACCCACGCACAGGCATGCTGCTGTCAGGGTATGTTTAATCATGACCTTCAAACTGCTGCTACCAGTATTCATTTCCGATCTCCAAAATTGAGGTATTGACGCCAGTCTCGAACATGAACATCGACATTGATGCCATCTGGGCAGCGCCAGCAATGGCCGTGCCTGCGGTCAATGCTGCAGGCATGGCATGCTGGCGCTTGTCCATGGCTCAACTATATGCTCAAGCGCAGAGGGTTTCATACCCTGCTCATGCCAAACAAGCGTTTACCAGCAGGTATCCGCCGAGCATCGCAATACTCCACAGAAAACATCGACGGAAAAGCGCTGGAGACAGTGACTTCCTCAACAACTGCCCAAGGTACATGCCAGCCAGCGCCGGGATTAACATGAAGAACGATGCACCCGCAGCGCCCAGTGAATAGCTGTCGTTCATCCACAACCCGGCTGCCAGCGCCACTGTGGAAACCGTGAATGAAATACCCATGGCCTGAATCAACGCATCCCGCCCAAGCCCCAACGCGCCCAGATAAGGTACGGCCGGAACCACGAAGACGCCCGTTGCGGCGGTCACCATGCCGGTTAGCGCGCCGATGATCGGACCCAGCCATTTATCCTGGCCTGCGGTCACAGAAAAAGACCGGCCTGACAAACCCCAGGCGCCATACGCGATCAAGGCCAGCCCCAGCGATGCGGACGCCCAAGCGCCCGCGGGAGCGCCCAGCAACTTGGCACCGACCAGTGTGCCCACGACGATGCCCCATTGCATCCCGCCTATCCGCCGGAGCACCGTCCATACCGATCCCGGTGGGCCTGCCTGCCAGACATTGGTGACCAAAGAAGGCATCACAAGCAGCGCCGCGGCCTGTGCCGGCGCCATGAACAGCGACAGTACTGCCATGGAGATCGTCGGCAAGCCCAGGCCCACCACGCCCTTGACCACGCCCGCAAACACAAAGACGCCAAGCACCAGCACCCAAGAATCCATCACCATGGCACAGTCCACTCCTGATTGGGTTTAGAGAACCGTTTTACAGAACCATCACTACAAACCATTCTGGCGCCAAAGTCGGCATTTTCCCATCGGGAAGTATCAAACTCTGCCTCAGGCACTACCTGAGGCAGAATATGCTATCATTTTCGCCATGCGCTTCGACCTCACTGATCTACGGCTTTTCCTGAATATCTACGAAGCCGGCACGATCACAGGCGGCGCCAGCCGTTCGCATATGACGCTGGCCTCGGCCAGCGAACGCATCAAAGGCATGGAAAGCGCACTCGGCATAGCGCTGCTTGTGCGCAAGCGCCGCGGTGTCCAATTGACACCCGCAGGTCGAACGCTGATGCATCATGCGCATATCGTCTTGCAACAAATGGACAGGCTGCGCGGCGAACTCAATCATTACGGCAAGGGCCTCAAGGGCCATGTGCGCCTGCTTTGCAACACCTCGGCCCTGAGCGAACACCTCCCAGATATTCTGGGCGACTTTCTCGTCAGCCATCCGCGCATTTCCATCGATATAGAAGAGCGCCTGAGCTATGAAATCGCCGATGCCATTCGCATGGGCATGGCAGATATGGGCATCGTCGCAGATTCGGCCAATCTTCAGGGGTTGGAAACCTATCATTTCCGACCCGATCCTCTGGCGCTGATCGTAAGCAAACAACATCCGCTCGCCAGGCACACATCGGCAAGTCTGGAAGACATCGTTGATCAGGACTTCGTTGGCCTGATTGAAGGCAGCGCCCTGCAGGAACACATAACTTTCCACGCACGCCAAATCGGAAAACTGCTGAACTACCGAGTACGATTGCGCAGCATCACCGCAATCTGCCGGATGGTGGGTCTGGGCATCGGGGTCGCTGTCGTACCCGAAAATGCCGCCCGCCGTCATGCCAGAACCGCAGGCATCAAGCGGCTCACGCTCACAGACGCATGGGCCACGCGAGACCTGCTGTTGTGCGTGCGCGCCAAACACGCACTACCTGCCTACGCCATACAAATGATGGATCACATCCTCGCTCCTTCTCCTGACAATTCGAGCTGACGGTGGATTACAGCCTCGCTTTCACTCCTGCCAGCTCGAGCTGACGATGGATCACAGCCTCGCTTTCACTCCTCCCAACTCTAGCTGACGATGGATCACAGCCTCGCTTCCACTCCTCCCAACTCTAGCTGACGATGGATCACAGCCTCGCTTTCACTCCTCCCAACTCTAGCTGACGATGGATCACAGCCTCGCTTCCACTCCTCCCAACTCTAGCTGACGATGGATCACAGCCTCGCTTCCACTCCTCCCAACTCTAGCTGACGATGGATCACAGCCTCGCTTCCACTCCTCCCAACTCTAGCTGACGCCGCACCCTGACCTTTCATCGCTAATCCTCCCTGCCTCGAAGATAAGGACCTGAGGCTTTAGGACTGGCCGCGCTGGAATAAAATCATGAACAACCAAACTGAACCCAGGAACTCATCCATGTTTCCACAACGACTGACCGATGGCTATAAATCATTTCTGAACGGAGAGCTGCCGCTACAGCGCGAGCGATACGAAGAGCTGGCCTCCAAAGGGCAACATCCCGAAATCATGGTCATCGGCTGTGGCGATTCCAGAGTGGCGCCCGAAACCATTTTTGATGCGGGCCCTGGCGAAATCTTCGTCATACGCAATATTGCCAACCTGGTCCCGCCTTGCGAAAGCGATGTGGAAACGTCATTCCACGGAACCAGCGCCGCCATTGAGTTTGGTGTCAATGCGCTGGAAGTCAAGCATATCGTCGTGCTGGGCCATGCAAGCTGCGGCGGTGTCAAAGCGTTTGCGGACAACGCCCCGCCCCTGACCAAGCGCAATTTCATCGGCAAATGGATGTCGCAGATTGCGCCTGTGGCAGAACGCCTGGGCCCTCCCACCGGCGACCGCCAAAGCTGGATCCGGCAGTTGGAATGGGCAGTCGTGGAACACAGCATGGAAAACCTGCTCACCTTCCCCACCGTACGTGAACGGGTTGAGCAAGGCAAACTGTTCATTCATGGCGCCTATTTTGGCGTAGCAACTGGCGTACTCTTCATGCGCAATCCCGCAACCGGAACGTTCGAACCCTATATGGATGTCTAAACCAGGCAAGCCGCATCACTATCCAACAGCATGAATTGTCGTCCTCATTGCGGCGCCTGCTGTATCGCGCCGTCCATCACCAGCCCCATTCCAGGCATGCCGGACGGCAAGCCTGCAGGCGTACGGTGTATTCAGTTGTCCGAGGATAACCGTTGCCGCATTTTCGGACACCCAGACCGTCCGGCGGTCTGCGCAGGCTTGCAGCCTGCGGCTGAGATGTGCGGAGCCAACGCCCAGGAAGCCGTGGCCTGGCTCACGCACCTGGAACGCGCAACGCGCCCGGCCCCAAAAACGTCAGATCCAGCCCCCACTGAAGCACATCCGCTGATGCATACCCGCTGATGCATACCCGCTGATGCATACCCACTGACGCGTACCCACTGATGCGTACCCACTGACGCGTACTCACTGATGCGTACTCACTGATGCATGCCCGTTGGCGCACAACAAAGCGAGCAGACTGTGACACGCGCATCGAATCGATGGGCAGGGTACATCGACTACGTCGTTGCGAGGTTCACTCCTTTCAAATACTCACTATTACTGTTCCGTACCCTAAAAAGCTTTCCCATCAAGCGATAATTTATTCCGTCCTATCCTTGGCGATGGCGCTTAATGCTGCGGGCCCTGTCCCGAGGCGTTCAATCATCTCCGCGTCGACGCCCGCTTAGGCCCCCTCCTCGTAACAACGAGGCTGCGGTACAACAAAACACATAAGAATAGTACGGAGACAATATGACTTTAAGAATGCCAGCATTGGCATGCGGCGTGCTGGCCGCAACACTCTGCGCAAGCGGTGCAGCATTTGCGCAATCCAGCGTTCAACTGTACGGACTTGTGGATGCCTGGGTCGGACTCCACAAGCCGCCCGGCGCCAGCGGACGCTTGTGGGCTCAGGGTGGCGGCGGCATGACGACGTCGTACTGGGGAATGAAAGGCAATGAGCAACTATCCAATGATTTCAATGCCATCTTCGCGCTCGAAGGATTCTTCCGACCCCAGACAGGGGAGGCAGGCCGTTTCAACGGCGACCCGCTGTTCTCCCGAAGCGCATACGTGGGTCTGCAAAGCAATGACGTGGGTACATTGACCGTTGGCCGCCTCACAACGCCATACTTTCTCTCTACCATTCTGTTCAATCCCTTCGGCGATTCCTACACGTTCTCTCCGGCCGTTTTTCATACCTATATGGGACTACAAGGGCAAGGCGTCAGCGGAGACTCTGGATGGAGCAACGCCGTCAAATACACAACGCCCAGCTTCAGTGGCCTGTCGGCAAACCTGATCTACGGCTTCAGTGATGAAGCCGGAAAGTCAGGCGATAACAAATGGGGTGCAAACGCCATGTACTTTAATGGCGAATTTTCTGCGACACTCGCTTACCAGCAAATCAAGTTCAACAACAAAGCCGGCGATCTCGACAGCATCATCGCCGGTTTCAAGAACCAACAGGCAACACAGATCGGCCTTGCCTATGATTTCGATGTGGTAAAACTGTTTGGCCAGTTTCAGTACATCAAGAACACCATCAGCAGTGGCAACATCTCCATGAAAGGAGGTCAGCTAGGAGTATCGGTACCCTTGGGCGGCGGCGAGGTACTGGCTTCCTATGGCTATACACGCAGTAGTGGTGCCAGTGATGTCAAACGCAACAGCTGGGCCGTTGGTTACGATTACAAGTTGTCCAGGCGCACCGATGTTTATGCCGCCTACTACAGCGACAAGGTCAGCAACCTGTCTCGGGGCGACACGATGGGCGTAGGGATTCGCACCAAATTCTAGAAAGATATCATGAAGTCAGATCGAAAAAGCGCGTGACCTGAGCGGGTCCACTCTTTCGATCTACC
The DNA here is from genome assembly GCF_004153455.1 of Allopusillimonas ginsengisoli. Classification (GTDB taxonomy): domain Bacteria; phylum Pseudomonadota; class Gammaproteobacteria; order Burkholderiales; family Burkholderiaceae_B; genus Allopusillimonas; species Allopusillimonas ginsengisoli. The sequence goes on from NZ_SDQE01000005.1 coordinate 219,273, forward strand.
CACAGCTTTATCCTCGGCTTTAGCATCCGTGGCTTTGGCGATTGGTCGCGCCGGAATCCTTGTCGGAACGCGAAAGCCTTATCCATAATAACTTCCCATTCGATCTCGTCAATACATAGCGCCCGCCGCTCACCAGCGCCACGCCGATCAGTATCCAGGCCCATAACGGTACAGCCTGCTGCGAGGCGTCCGCTGTCGATACGCCAAACACCACGTCATGCATGATGCGGCCAGGTAAAACCGTAAAAAAGATGGCCAGCAGCAAGGCGTTATAAAAAGCGGATTTCATGAGATCGGCGGTAAGCGTCCGGGGAACTCATCTTGCTGAGTTAACGGCGTTAGCTACTTAAGCGGTTGGCACCCAGTTGTGCGGCAAGAGTTCGCCAATGCGGCTGGCCGGTTGTGTCGGTAGACGCGTAA
>NZ_SDQE01000006.1 GCF_004153455.1 Allopusillimonas ginsengisoli
ATGGACATCCACTGATCCTTCTGAAGCATCGTCAGCCTTCGCGCACAAAAGGCTAACTTTACGGAAAAGTGGTTCGGTTTTACTTTGCGCGAAGTGGCTCATTATTACTTTGCGCGCAACAGCGGGCTTGAACCACAGGCTGGTTTTATCGTTTTTTTGCATCTGTACCCCAGCTTGTACCCCGCAGCTCTCATAAGTCGGGAAAAGTGCGTAAATATTGGTTTACATCGTGTCTATTCGATTCCGCCCCAGACCAAATGCAACCCTTGATTCATTATTAATTCAGGGGCTTTTTGTTGGGCTCTTCCGGTTCTTCCCCGTTAGGCTCTACCCCACGAATGAACTACCCCACAGGAGCGTCAAGAAATTCTGGCGGCGCTCGCCCAAGCTGGGCGTTGGGTATCAGTCTATTACGGCTGGCGGCCTAATCTACCCGACGAAGGCGATAATCATCTTATTGAACTGGCCATTGCCGGTGGAGCGCAGGCCATTATTACGCACAATGTCCGCGATGTGGCACGCGGAGAACTGACCTGGAAGGAGCTGCGGGTACTAACACCCGCACAGTGTTTGGAGAATCTGTGATGAGCACACAGACCATACGTTTGCCGGACGATACCGCCCAGCGCCTGAAGACCTTAGCGCAATCGCGAGGCCTTAGCGTCAACAAGCTGGTCGAAGAAATGAGTGCCCAGGCAATTGCGGCATTCGACGTGGAAATGCGATTCAAGACGCTAGCAGCCGGCGCTGATCGCGAGAAAGCCCTTGCGATCAGCGCCGGCTAGACGGCACGAAGTAAGGAATTAGCTGGCCAAAAAACCAAAACAATAAAGCCGAAAGCTAGATAGCCTTTGCTGACGGCTAGCAAGTAACTGGCCCTGTTCAACATAGTGATCCACGGCACCACGCTTTTTCTCATCAGTGTACTGTCGCTTTGTCCGTTGGTAGCCTTGGCGAAGATCCTGATTCCGTTCAAATTCTGTACACCAGGATTTCAGTGAATTCTTAGTCGGATATCCAAGCTGCCAGAGCGTGGCATTGATCCGGCGCTCCAGTTTCAAGTAGAGCCTAACGGCTCGCAGTCACAGAGCAGCTGATCCTCGCCTACGCCGAGTTTGTTCACGAAAAACTTAAGCATCACGCGGTATACACGGCAGCGAAACTGGCGTTCAAAAATGTCACGATTGTCATCCAATCTCGAATGATAACGGCTGCTTCGGGATGCACAATGAATTCGCGATCGGTGCTGTAGCCTGTTAAGCAGGCGGACTGTATCGCGGCAGGCCTTCAAGAAGGTGCTGGCCAGCAATGCTTCACTGTGGGGCGTCTCACCCAGATGGTCGTCAAGAGACGTGTTGACAGTGGATTGAAGGACGTGGGATTTGACCAATGGCATAATTCCGAAACCAGCGTTGTTCTGAATCACGCCCGCTCAAACACCGCTGCTATACCTTGTCCCCCTCCGATGCACATCGTGACCAATGCATATCGACCTTTGATCCGTTGAAGTTCATAGAGCGCCTTGACTGCGATGATTACCCCTGTTGCACCGACTGGATGCCCTAAACCAATACCACTGCCATTGGGATTTACTATTTCCGGTTCAAACTGAAGTTCGCGTGATACCGCACAGGCCTGCGCCGCAAAAGCTTCATTGGCTTCTATGACGTCCATCTGCGAGACAGATAGACCTGCTCGCTTAAGCGCCATCTGTGTAGCCGGCACTGGCCCTATACCCATGAAGGCGGGGTCGACGCCTGCATGCGCGTATGTAACCAATCGGGCCATGGGCTTTACATGTCGCTGCTTGACCGTAGCGCCGTCCATCAGAACAACCGCAGCCGCGCCGTCATTCAGCCCAGAGGCATTACCAGCGGTGACCGTACCATTATCTTTTCTGAACACCGGCCGCAGGCCTGACAGACTCTCAAGGGTTATATCGCGCCTTACGTGCTCGTCCGTATCAAACTTGACAATGTCCTTGCGTGTTTCAAGAACGACGGGGACGATCTGCTCATGAAAACGCCCAGTGTCAATGGCAGCTGCAGCACGCCGGTGGGATTCGGCGGCAAGTGCGTCCTGATCCTGTCGTGAGATGCCGAAACGGGCGGCAACGTTCTCGGCGGTGACACCCATGTGAATCTGATTAAAGGGGTCGGTCAAAGCCCCTAGCAGCATGTCGATCATGGCGCTGTCCCCCATGCGTGCTCCCCAGCGTTGAGACGAGGCCAGATACGGAGCTCGGCTCATGCTTTCGGCACCCCCAGCAACGGCGATACGAGCATCTCCGAGCATGATGGACTGCGCTGCCGAGACTATCGCCTGTAACCCGGATCCGCAGAGACGATTGACGTTGAACGCCGGTGTCTCATGACTGATCCCCGCTTCTATAGAGGAAACTCTTGATAGAAAGACATCACGGGGCTCTGTGCTGATGACGTTGCCCATCGCTACATGCCCGACTTCTGATCCAGTCAACTCCGCCCTCTTCAACGCCTCCCTTATAACGATTGCACCCAACTGAGTTGGTGGAGCGTTTTTTAATGCGCCGCCGTAGGCTCCAATTGCAGTCCGCGTTGCGGCTACAACAAATACGTCTCTCATAGCATCCTCATGCATCTGTTACGCAAGCGTTACGCTGAGATTCAAGAATGTGAAGCTCAAGGCCCGATGCCGGTGTCCAGAATGCTGGGTCCGCCATGGGGTTACGGGAAAACTCGCGCATTTTTTCCGCAACTTCGCTTAAACCCATTTCTTGTGCGTAGAACATGGGGCCTCCACGGTAGTCCGGGAAGCCGTAGCCCGTGACGTAAGCGATGTCTATATCAGACGCGCGCTGTGCAATGCCCTCGTCAAGAATCCGATATCCTTCATTGACCAGAGCGTAGACCAAGCGGTGGATGACTTCATCGTCGGAGATAGCCCGCGCCGTGATGCCAGAATCCTTACGATAGCCTACGATCATCGCGTCAACTTCGTCGCTGGAGATCGCATGGTATTGGCCGTCCTTATAGTCATACCAACCGCGTCCGTCTTTTTGACCTCGGCGTTGCATTGTTTCGATCAGCAGGTCGGGCAGCTTGCTGTAGTGCAAATGAGGCATTTCCACCTGGCGGCGCTTGCGTATGTCGTAGCCTACATCATTGCCAGCCATGTCGCTCATCCGGAAAGGGCCCATGGCAAAACCAAACCCTTCGATAGCTTTATCCACCTGCGCGGGCGACGCGCCTTCTTCCAGCAAAAAGCCAGCCTGGCGTAAATATTGCTCTATCATCCGGTTGCCGATGAAACCATCACATACCCGCGCTATGACAGCTGTTTTACCAAGGTTTTTTGCCAGTTGCATTACGGAGGCAAGAACCTCCGGGCTAGTGTGATCGCCACGTACGATTTCAAGCAAACGCATGACATGTGCAGGACTGAAGAAATGCGTGCCGACTACGTTTGCTGGGCGAGACGTCGTTGCAGCAATGCGATTAATATCCAACATCGAGGTATTTGACGCGAGGATGGCTCCTGGCTTCAGATTCGCATCAAGCATAGTGAAGATCTTCTGCTTGATCTCGAACTTCTCATATACTGCTTCAATGGCGATATCTACCCCATGGATGGCCTCATAGCTTAAGGTTGGAGTCACCATGTAGATATACTCCGCCATTTGGGCTGCGCTAATACGCCCCTTCTCGCAGGCACGGCGGAATCCCTCTTTAATCACTGCCATGCCACGGTCCAGAGCGGCCTGATCAACCTCCAGAAGCTGGACCGGGATGCCTGATTGTGCAAAACATTGAGCTATTCCTGTACCCATTGTGCCCGCTCCGATTACTGCCGCACTGTTAATACGATGGATTGGTGTATTTCGCGGAACGTCGGAGATAATCGTCGCCGTACGCTGAGCAAAGAAAAGATGCCGCAACGCGCGTGATTCAGAGGTCGCAGACAGTTCATTGAAGTACGTATGCTCCTGCTCGAGAGCCAGGCCGAACGGCATTGATACTGAAGACTCGAGAGCGTCTATGCAGCGCTGCTTGGCTGGATGGCCAGGAGCCCGCAGTTTCACCTTGGTCCGAAATGCGGTAAGCAACTGTTGTGCATCTCTGTGCTCGACCTGAATATCTCTCACACGTTGCGGCCGATTGTGCTTGGCCATACGCCCGGCAAAGCTCACTGCAGTATTTAACAGGTCGGTGTCCTCATCGACCACGGCGTCGAGCAAGCGCGTATGCGACAGCACGGACCCAGTAACCGACTCTCCCCAAACGATCATCTCCAGCGCCCGCTCAAGCCCGACGAGTCTGGGCAACCGTTGCGTACCGCCGGCGCCTGGCAGCAAGCCCAGCTTGGATTCTGGTAGAGCCAGTAGGGCGTCACGGGTAGCAATGCGGGCGTGCGCACCAAGTGCAAGTTCCAGTCCTCCTCCCATAGCCATGCCGTGGATAGCTGCAATGACGGGTTTAAGACAGTTTTCGACTACCTCAATGACTGCACTTAGATCCGGATAGCGCCAAACCTCCGGCCCATCAAATTCTCGGATGTCGGCTCCGGCGGAGAACATCTTTCCGTTGCCTATCAAAACAATGGCCCGAACCGCTGGCGCGGCAATGGCCTCGTTCAAGGCGGAAACGATAGACGACCGAACTTGATGCCCAAGACTATTGACAGGAGGAGCGTCAATGGTTATGACCGCGACATCAGATTCTTTTCCATATAGCTTCATCTGGATAGTTCCTGCATAAGAGGGGAAATGGGAGAATGGACCACGAATCAGAAATTTGGAGCGCGTTTCTGCTCCATTGCTTGAACCGCCTCTTCGAAGTCCGGGCCATTCAACAGCACGCTTTGGGCATAGACGTTAAAGCCCCATTCACTGTCTATTGTTGACTCCAGCCCGCGCCTCAGCCCCTCCTTGGCAACGCTGAGTGCCATCGGCGCCTTGCGCGCCAGATCCTCAGCAAATTCGCATGTCGCCTGTTCCAGTGATTCGAGGTCCACAACCTGGTTGGCCAACCCGATGGCGGCTGCTTCTTCACCGTACACTCGAACGCCGCGCATCACCATATCGCTGGCTCGGCCCAAGCCAATCAAGCGAGGCAGTAGGAACATGCCGCCTAGCGGGGGAATAATCCCCAGATCGATCCAGGATTCGCAGAAAAATGCTTCGCGCGCCACGATGCGGAAATCGCATGCGACGGCAATCTCACAGCCTGCCCCCACGGCGGGACCATTGACGGATGCAACAATGGGCTTAGTACAAAGTTTGATCGCTTTAGCTGCCCCGCCAAAATAGGTATAGACGGTTGTGCGAATTTCCAAGGGCGTCATTTTGGTCAGCGCATTGAGAAAGGCTTTGTCGCCACCCGACGAGAAAGCCTTTCCTGTGCCGGTCAGCACAATTACACGTACTTCGTCATTTTTTTCAAATGCGTGAATCGCTGCGATAAGGGTGCCTAGGAATTCTGGGGTGAAGGAGTTCAGCACTTTGCTGCGGTTAAAAGTGATGTAGCCCACTCGATTCTTGATGAGGGTAATCAGGTCGTCGGTCATCTCAACATTGTCCATAGAAGTAAAAATTTCTCAGTAAAGTTGGTGCGGAGGGGCGTTAGGCACGCACCAACAGGGCGTCGCCAATGACTACGCCCAATCCCTCCGGGCGTACAAATATCGGGTTAAGATCCATTTCTTGTATGGTTTCCTGACCCGCTGCCGCGATTTCGGAAACCTGTTGGACTAGCTTCGCCAGTGCTTTGATATCGCTACCGGCTCTACCGCGGGCACCTTGAAGGATCGGAAATCCCTTCAACGCCGCGATCATCGAATGCGCCTCGTCAAGATTGACAGGGGCGAGTCTGATGGCTACGTCACGGAAGATCTCGATGAATATTCCGCCTAATCCAACGGCCACCATAGGGCCGAAAACAGGGTGTCGCTGAATGCCGACGAAGCACTCTCTGGCATTACGTATCCGTTCTTCTACAAGTACGCCTTCTGCATCAGGCGGAAAGAGTGCTTTCAGTGATAGGAATTCCTTCTCCGCTGTTTCTGGCGTCACGCCGATGCGCACCCCTCCAATATCTGACTTATGCGGAATCGAGCTCGCTTGAAGCTTCATAACGGCTTCGCCCCCGACAGAGGATACGGCTTGTTGCGCATCGGCGACTTGTTGCACGAGTCGGCCCGCAGGTATCGGCAAGCCGGCTTCTTTGAGTAGGCTCTTCACAGTAACCTCCGAAAGGACGCCGGCAGGATAGCTGTTTAATACTTGCTCTAACCTTTGCCACGAGACTTGCTGCCCCGGCTCTTGAGAGGTCCTAGAGCAATCGGACTGGAGCGCCCACTCGACCATCCGTGCCACGGTACTGATGCAAGCCGTCGGGTCTTTAAAAACCGGGACGCCCAGCTTTCTGATGGTGGGATAAATGGATTTATCTTCTGCTGCGACCCAGGTTACGACAATGGGCAAGTCTGTTTGCAACGCTAGGCGCCCAATTACATCAACCAAAGCATCCTTGTTGCCGTCGCACATACCAATAAAAATTGACACGATGTCAGCCTCACCACTATGGATGATTTCGCCAGCTGTTTTTTCGAGCAGTGTAGCGTCTGCCACCAGTTGACCCGTGAGATCCACAGGATTGACTACACTGCCGAAGACAGGAACAACCTTCGCTAGCCGTGTACGCAACGCATCTGAAAAGGCAGCAATCTCTAAACCTTGCTGGCTACAGTCGTCAGCCATAAGGGTTGCAGCACCACCAGAGATCGAAAGTATGGCAACACGGCGCCCGCGGGGAATACGGCCGGTCGAGAAAGCCGCTGTCAGGTCGCGGAAGGCATCGGCGGAATCAACCCGCACTGCTCCACCCTTCACAAATGCCGCACTGTAACCTTCATCGGAACCTGCCAAGGCAGCCGTATGGGACGCAGCGGCAGCACGGCCCGCATCGGTACGACCGGTTTTTAGAAGTACTACCGGCTTGCCTGCACTTCGCGCTCGCCGCAACGCATCGATAAATAGTGCCCCTTCATCCTTCACGCTTTCGAGATAGCCGCCAACGACCCGTATGCGATCTTCTTCGACGATATAGTCAAGGAAGTCGCTAAATGTCAGATCGATTTCGTTGCCAGTGCTAGCCCAAAAACCGACTCCTATACTCTCTTCTTGTGCTGCTGCGAAGACGAGTCCCCCAAAAACACCGCTTTGTGTAATAAGAGCGATGGGGCCTGCTTGCAAGGCGCTACTGGATAAAGCGCCCGAGTATGTCGCAGCTACACGGTCAAATAGATTGATACCCCCTTGACAGTTGGGGCCGCATACCCGTATGCCAGTCTCCTGTATGACAGCGCGTAGCTCGTCTTCGATCTGCCGTCCAGCCTCCGTTCCAAGCTCCCCGAATCCGCCGGATAGTATGGTCGCCACCTTGATGCCTTTGGCAGCACAACGGCGCACCGTATCCGGTATGGCGGCTGCTGGCAAGGAGATCATGGCAAGGTCGATTTCCTTTGGAAGCGATTCGATATCGGCAGCGCATGGGTAGTCACCCAGTTCCTGATACTTTGGGTTCACCGGGTAAATTCCTCCCTGGAATCCATGTTTCTTAAGATAGGCAAGGGGACGGGACGCCATTTTGCCGAGGTCTCCCGAAGCGCCAATTACAGCAATATTGCGCGGGCGGAAAAAAGCGTCCAACACTGATGGGGTCTGCATGCTGGAATCTACTCCTGCGTATGAAAAAGAGGATGGGAAAATTATTCGGGCCTGACGTTAGCTGCGTCTGCCATCTCGGCGGTGCGCGCGGTTTCTTCCTGAATGATTTCGGAGAATTCTGTGGAATTGCTAGCTACGACATCGAAACCGCGCTCTTCCAGAGATTTTGAGAAATCGGGTTTCCTTATGACGGTCGAGATATCGTTTTGAAGCCGGTCTACAATGCTTGCCGGCGTACCTGCCGGTGCGAATAACCCGAACCAGATTGTCGCCGCCATGTAAGGAAACCCTGCTTCTTTTACGGTAGGTACGTCAGGCATAATGCTGGACCGTGATTCCGATCCGATCGCAACCGGCTTGGCGCGACCTGAATTCAGTGCACCCGTGGCGCTGCTAGGGCTTACCACTGTCATTTGTACTTCGTTGGCCATCACAGCGGTCAGTGCTGGCGCCAAGCCCTTGTAGGGGACATGCAGAATGTCGATATTCTCCCGTTTTTTCAGCAGTTCGAACAACAGGTTTGGTTGCGTCCCTTTGCCGTACGATGCATAGGACATAGAGTTCGGATGGCTGCGGATCTGATCAACCAATTCCTCCATCGATTTTGCCTTGACTGCGGAGTTCACAAGAATCAACTGGCCGCTTTGCACCAGCATCGATACAGGAATGAAGCTTTTGTCCGGATCGTATGGTAACGTTTTGTAGAGGAAGCGATTACTGGTAATCGTGCCGTTTATGGTTAGCATTACCGTGTAACCATCTGGCGCTGACCGTGCTGCTTTTTCAGCACCAATAATCGAACCGGCACCGCCAACGTTCTCTACAATTACTGATTGCTTCCAAAGCGCGGACAACTCTTTCCCTAAGGCCCGCGCAACATAGTCGGCACCTCCGCCGGCAGGCCAAGGTACTATGATGCGTACTGGCTTGTCGGGATAGGCCATGGCGCTACCCGCAACGATAAGCAGGCCAGCCGCGAGTGCGAGCAGTATTTGCAGTGGCTTTTTCATTGTCTCCATCCTTTTCTTTAAGGTTTATAAAGTGGCTACGCTGTGCGAATCTCGGATACGCGTCAAGCGTTTCTTTAGTTGCTGACTAATGTAGAAAGGCAGTGTCTTTCAAGACGTAAAAGAACGAGCGGCAGGCTGTACAGCGCATAAGTAGTTCGTTTGCGGCGCCGCCGGTCATATTTTCAAAATCGACCTTATCGGCATCGTGACAAAATGGGCATTTGACGCCGCTCGTATCAATGCCATAGTCTGTCGCATTGGGAAATCTGGCAGCTTGCTTCATCGGGCGAGCTCAACGTCTTTGAACCGTACGATTTCCCACAACGATGCTGGCAATGGTCCAGCGCGACCAAGTTTTTCATCCCAGTCAGCGGGAACGTTTTCTTTTGCAAGATGCTGGTTGTCAAAAATTAGTATCGGCTCAATAGAGGATAGGAATTCTTTCTTTGCTTCCACGGTACACTGCTCAACCCAAAGTGTTGCCAGAGGCAAACGCGTGGACACCGCAGATGTCACAGAATCTAAATCATATTCCGCTAAGGTTTTCAACCAGCCTAAGCAATAAGCCATATGGAAAGCGCCATCTCGAGAGATCATTCGGGTTTGGTTTGCCAACAGTCGATTGGCACTGCGCTGCAATTGGTCGGCAGCAGCAGTTGTTGCGGCTTCGGTCAAAAATATCGTCGCCATCAAATCCGCCCAGGATTCTGGTGCGGCATCCAGAATGTCAGCAGAGGCAATTTGCGCTGCGCTACGGCCACGTTCCAGCCAGTTAAACTCCTCGCCAGCAGCTTCCAAAAGGCGGTAAAGCGCGCGTGTCGCACCTAACGAAGTACCTGCTATGGCTAGCAAGGTTGCGAAATCGCCTAGTGAACGGCCATTGAATACTGTCGCTATGCAGACATTACCTAGCACCAGTTTGGTATCGGCCAGACGCAATAAGACGTTTGTGTCGTGAGAGGTGTTATTCATTTGGCATCGCCTCAGAAAATCGATTGTTAAGAAAACAAGAGCTCAGATCGGCTTGATTTTGACGCGTTTTGTACGCTCCGTTACCGGAATGACTGCTGCCAACGGTACAAGGCACATTTCTGACCAGGGATGCTGGTCATAGACATACCAGGCACGGGTGATGGCGATATCGGAGCTAGGCGCTTTTACACTGCCGACGTGCTGCAACGTATCGTTGGAGTCCTTACGTGCAAAAACCTCATAGAATTCTTCTTTGTAAGGAAAGCTCATGTTGCTGCTCCTTCTGAGTCTGATATGTCAGAATTGATTTGTATCCCAGCTTTTCGTAAGGCGGCCCTGGCCCGGTCGGACATGTCTGTGGGAAGCCATGGCCCACTGCCTTCAAAAGAAACTGATATATCCTGACTGAATCCGGCCGCCCGCAGCGTTGCCTCAATATCATCTTGAAGAACTTGAAGTCCGGGGCAGTGGTGACAAGGGATATTGACAACTATCTCTATCGCATGACTATCCGTAATCGCGGCGCGCTCGAGCATTCCGAGCTCAGCAAGGCCGAACGGCAGATGAGGATCTCGCACTGAGCCGATCAGGCTAAAAAGTTCTTCTTGGGTCACCATAGTTCTTTACCCCAGCGTTCGCTCTGAATTCTTTCTAGGCCAGAACGTTTGATTGGCCCGCCTTTTTTCCAGTGCGCGAATTTCTCCGGCCAAGTAATTTGAGTATCAAAGTCCCATTTTTTATTTTCCTCATTCCAAGCTATTGGCTCTTCGTAGCTGAGGACGTAACGCCCTAGCTCACGGTCGAAATGTGCAGGTATCTCAATACCCACTGATTCACAGAACGGCACCACCTCATTGAGCCACTGTTGGCGCAACTCATCGTTGCTCAAACCTCGAATGTTGTAGGTGAGCTGGTCGGTACGCTTTTTCATTGCATCTGGTGTTCCAAACCAACTGGCAGCCATAGGAAATAACAGATCTACTGCTGCCTGAACACGTTGGCGAGCATGCGAGGAGTGTTGCCAGAAGTATTTGACCCAGCGCTCTCCGTGCGCTACATGAAAGCGCTCTTCGAAATTCACTTTTCGTAGAGACCTGGCATAGGGGCCAAAAGAACAGTTGGCCTCGAGATCGCGAGTGGTGGTGTAGCCGGCGCGATCGCCCAGAGCCATCATGACGACGCAAGTAATGTAGTCGCCTACGTCCTGTTCGATCAGCTCGAAAGATTTGACGGCGTCGGGGGATCGTTCCATGATCAGTTCCTGAGCATCAAATCCGAAATCCTCTAACATACGGTACATCACCTGCGCATGTCCCATTTCGTCTTGAATTGAAGCCGCCACTGCAATCTTGTCGTCTAGAGTAGGAGCCATGCATAATGCGCCGTAGTAGGAAGGAAGGGTCATCAGCTCCAGATCTGCAGCTATCAGCATCGTCTGGATAAGCACTTCTCTATACCGCGGGGTCATCTCCTCTTCGGACTCAAGCTTATGGCCGGCTTTGACGCGCAATTGTAGTGACCGTTCTTTGATATCTTCTTCAGGGTGGCGTGTTGCGATCGCTTGTTGCTTTATCTTCACTTTGTTCGCCTCTTATGATTGATGCATTGCAACCGTAGTAATACATCCGCTTTAAAACTAACTGTCCAGTCAGTATTGTTTTACTGAAAACATCCACATTCTTAATAAACGGAATATCCGCCATCAATCGTCAAGGCGTCGCCTGTGTGATAGCTGGAAAGGTCACTCATCAAATAGATTGCCGCGCCCGAGAAGTCTTCTACTTCGCCGAACCGGCGTGCTGGAATCCGCGGCATTACCGCCTTGACGAATTTTTCGTTATCAAACAAGCCGGTGGTCATGTCGGTGGCTGTGTAGCCCGGGAGTAGCGCGTTGGCGGTAACTCCATAACGGGCGAACTCTACCGCTATCGAGCGGGCTAGCGAAGTGAGCCCCGCTTTAGTCATGGCGTAATGTTCATTCGCTGCTGTTCCGAAATGGCTGGCGATACTCGACGTGAGAACGATGCGGCCTGTTCGCCTGCCGTTCTCGCTCTGCAACTTCATGCATGCCAATGACACTTGACATACATGAAGTGCACCGTAGAGGTTCAACTCGATCATTTGCTCCCAATCGGACGACTGGCGTTCCAGAAACGGTACGCGGGCCCCGCCACCCATCCCTGCATTGGCGAACATGCCATCGATAAAACCATATCGTTGCAATGTCGCAGTTGCGGCTTGCTCTACACTAGTGCGATCTGTTACATCACAGGTAAAAGCCTCCGCATCGCCGGCCAAGCCTTGTAGCGCCTGAACCGCTGCGCGGTTTTTATCAGAACTTCTTGCCCAGATTGCCACGTTGCACCCAACTGACGCCAGCCCTTTTGCGATACCGAAACCAATTCCACTATTGGCTCCCGTAACTACCGCAACTTTGCCGGTCAGATCCATTAGATGTTGGTACATTTGATTTGCCACTCCCTTTTAGTGTGTGTCTACGGTTTATATAGGCCGCGTCATCAAAGCTCAGCGAGAATTTAGTTTGGCCTAGCAATGCCTGGTAAAGCGATACCGGCAAAAAGCACGGCATATAAAGCATCGAAGAGTCCACGCCCCGTTATCTTGCGATTACTTCGCCACCACTCAAGCATCGTGCCGTCGTTGAGCGCCAGAATCATTGAAGCCTGTTGTCCGGCGCTCAAATCGGCTCGAAATACACCGTCAGCTTGCCCCTCTGCGATGACTTTTTCCAGTAACTGCGCGGTTCGACGATACCCCCATTTCACTCGTTTTTCAGCGGCTTCACCCGTGCCCGCAAACTCGATCGACACCATGATGGGCAACAACAGCATGGCGGGCGCGATTTTGGCCAACTTGGCCTGATGCACCAAGAATTCCCGTATCCGTTCCATGGGTGGGACGTTTTTTGCACTGAGCTTTTCGCTCAGCGGCGTCAATACTTGCATCTGTACTTTGTCCAGCAGACTCAACAAAAGCGTATTTTTATCTCCGAAATAAAAGTACACCGAACCTTTTGTAAGTCCAGCTTGAGTACCTAGTTCTTCCGTTGTCGTGGCATGGAAGCCTTTCTTAATGAAGAGCTCTTCTGCGGCGGCCAAGATTTTTTCGATGCTCGCGTCACGTTGCTCCTGCTTGGTGCGTCGTCTTTGTTCTGATGCCATGGATAACTTCCGATTTCATTTTGCATGCTTACACGCAGGAGTAGTTTCTTTATCTGCAGAATATATACATACTTTCCAGTAAGTATGTTGTAAACGACTAATTAAATCAAGACTTCCCGCGTGAGTATTTACCCTAAGCCGAACGACCCGGAGCTTGCCACGTCATCGTACGTGTTATTAGCGGCCCATTGTGGTGCTGGTAGACAACCGTCAACGGCGAGGGTTGGGATGTCTCTCTTTCAGAGCTCGACAACGGCGCGGAATTCGCCCAAGGAAACTTCATTGCAGCCATTATCATCCCGCGCGTGCAGATGCACAGTGCTGGCGCCCGCCGCCAGAGCTTCGAGAGCGAAATTCCGAATCGCTTCGGTGGAACCATACAGGCGCCAGACCGTGCGGTTGCGCGCTGGCTTTTTACCGCCTCATATCTTTTCTCAGTTAATCGTGGCCGTTTGCCTACTCCTAATATAGGTTGAAAAATTGCTTGTGCCCTCACTCAAGCACAGCAGGCACATGTGAATCAGATCCATCGCCGTTCCAAGAGATGCATAAGAATTGAGACCCAGAGAGGGGACTAGACATCTCGCTTGAGGAGTGCGCCACGGCAATGGCGATTCCGCCACGTTTCAGTACACCTTGCCTGCCGGAAACCGCAGCCCGGAACGGAAACTTTGAAATCGATGCCGAAACGAGGACAAATGAACTTTCGATGCCTGATGCGTATATGCAATGAGGAAGGGAGTGTGCCCGCGACGACAACGCAATGCATATCGAGAGAGGAGCTGACGCTTTCAGCGGTGCAAAAGCGGCAACTACTTCGATACCCCGTGCTATTCGATACTGGAGCCCGGATCACAGGTATCCCGGACGCAGTCGCGTCCAAGGAAGCCGCTATCAGCCTGATGGCGCAGTGGATTCCGAAACTCGTTGTCAAGCTTATTTTGATGGCACGACGAAGTATGATGCAGATTGACGCTTCCCAGGCCCGTCCGGCACCACAACCGAGGTAGGCCAGAAGAATAAGGCAGACAATACTCGCAGATGTGTGCGGCAGGGTACCGTCACATACGTTATTGCTTCAAAAGGAGATGAGGATGACGATCACACAAAGCGCGGGTGAAGACTTCCCGCCCATGCCTGCCTGGGAGATTGCACAGTGGTTCAACACCCCGCATGCCTTGCAGGTTGAAGATCTGCGTGGCAAGGTTGTCATGCTCCATACTTTTCAGATGCTGTGCCCAGCCTGTGTTCTACATGCCATCCCGCAAGCGCAGCGGGTGCGCAAGGCTTTTCCGCTGGCCGAGGTGGCAGTGGTTGGACTGCATACAGTATTTGAGCATCACGAGGCTATGCGGCCCCAGGCGCTCGACGCGTTCATTCACGAGTTCCGGCTGGCATTTCCCGTTGGCGTTGACAAGCCGGCGGATACCGGCCCGCTGCCCAGGACCATGTCCCGGCTGAATCTGCAAGGAACGCCGAGCATACTGCTGCTTGACAGGCAGGGGCGTATACGCCTGCAACATTTCGGCAAAATCGACGACCTGGAATTAGGTGCCCTGCTGGGGCGGTTAATGGCGCAGGCGTAAGGCAAGCGTACAAAGACTCACAGCAAGAATTCATCAACGAGATATCAAGAAAACATAAAATCTCAATGTTGACGAGGGCGTGCGGCGGATCCTGGAGCGTGGCCGCGCTACGGCCGGTAAAGACTGCGTCCAGAATGTGTAAAGAAGTGCAAGCATCGACGATAAACTCATAGAAAGCGCATTGCCTGAATTGCCCTGATCCACGCATTCAAGTGACAATGGGGGCTTCTCTTCTCATAAGGACTCACGCATGAAACGTTCCCTGACATGGCTGTGTGCTGCGCTGCTCGCCACTGGCCTTGGCGCTTGCGCCCACCGTGATGGAGGCCCCTCTTCCACCGATGCCACGCCTGTACATGATGCCGGCACACTCATGGCTTATCACTGGCAGCTTCAAGAGGCAGTCGACACCGCAGGCGCTGCGCAGCCTCAATGGGTTCGTCAATCCGACCAGAATCAGGGGCCCGTGAAGCTGGCCTTCCAGGATCAGCGTCTGTCAGTTACAGGCTTGTGCAATATGCTGGGCGCAGGCTATGCCATCAAGGGTAAGTACATGGACATCAGCCAGGTGGTCAGCACCATGCGCATGTGCAGTGATCAATCGCTGATGGCATACGAGCAAAAGATCGCGCAGCGTCTACCCGACGTTTCCACCTGGAACATCAGCGGCGCGAATCTTGATGATCCGCAGCAGTCGCCAACGCTTACACTGAAATTCGAAGACGGCGGAAAATGGATGCTGTCAGGCAAGGCAACACCTGAAACACGTTTTGGCTCAACAGGCGAAATCATCTTTCTTGAAGTTTCGGCGCAAACAGTGCCCTGCAGTCATCCGCTGATCAAGGACAAGCAATGCCTCAAGACACGGCTCGTCAAGTTTGACGACGCAGGGTTGAAGCAAGGCTATGGCCCTTGGGAAACCATGTATGAAGAGATCGAAGGCTTTCAGCACGAGCAAGGCGTGAGGAATGTCCTGCGCGTCAAACGCTTTACGCGCAAGCAGGTACCCGCAGATGCATCACGCTATGCCTATGTACTCGACATGACAGTAGAAAGCGAGACAACTGCACATCTGTAAGCAGCACGCGCCTCGAAACAGGGGCAGGCCCTCAAGGGGCCGCCTTGCACCCCAAGGCAGCCGAGCGTTTGCTCCCTGCATCACGCCCGCCGCCGCATCGCTGGCGGGCGATATCATCGCAAGGTTGGATCAACACCGAGCGCTTGCGCAGGAGCGCTCCCACACCTCTCATGCCAGCTTGCGGCGCAGTCGCAGATAGCCAATCCATATGCCGGTCGCGCTCAGCACCAAGCCACCCACACTCAGCAGAATCAACACCACATCGCGCAGCACCCATGCTTTGAGAAATGGCGCCAGATCCCAGCTATGCAAGAAATTGAACAGCCACCGTCCCGTCCTCTGCGCGCGGCTCAGCGACTGCTCCATCTCGCCTGTGTAGGGATCGATGTAGACCCAAGTGGCGTCAGGATCATCAAACTTAATACGCAGTATGGGCAGCCGCCTTTCGGAGGCGCCATACATGGAAGCCGGCGCACGATGAAAGTAATACGTGTCATAGCGCGTGATCGATTGCATGGATACGATAGACGCATTCATAAGTTTCGGCGCTGCCACGCTCAATGATGTCTGCGGCCATTGATCGCGCACCACATAATGGCTATGTTCGCGCAAGATGAGGCGTGTGCGGTTGTTTCCATCACGCGCAAGCAGATAAGGCTGTCCATTGAGCACACGCCACTCCAACTGTCTCGCGTCAAAGCCACGCTGCGCCAGCATGGCCAGGGCTTGCGGCGCCTGCAGGGGCAAGCGGGTCAGTCCAGGCGTTCCACCCTGCCATGCCTGAAGATTTGGCCTTGCAGTATGCGGGTTGAACACGCCGAGTGGATTCATGGACATCAAGCCGCTGAAGATCCAGGTACATGTAATGCCGGCAAAAATCAGACCGGCAAGATGATGCCAACGCATCCATCCGTCGCGATACGGTGAACGCGACCCCGATTTGTACGGGCGACTGAAGCGCCATCGCCACAGGCCAACCAGCGTGCCGCTGACGGCGGTAACGACCCCCACGCCTGACAGCGCAATGACCAGCCACGTCCACACCGGATCAGAAGGCTGATTGCGGAACATGTAAAGCCAATGCAGCCAGGCCCCGACATAGTTCCACATACGCTCGCTGCGCGAGGCCGCCATGACCACCTCGCCCGTTGACGAGGAAACATAGACGCGCGTATGCGCAGGATCATTGACATCGATTCGATGCAAGGGCCGGTGTGCATTAAGCGCCCCTGAGTGGGTCCAGCGGTCTTCCTGCACGACATCAAGCCAGACAGCACCCAAAGACTTTGCTTGCGTGCGCGCCGCGGCCGTCTGCAACGCAGGTGCCTGAGCTGCATGCCCCGCAAACCATAACGCGGCACTCACCGCATCGTGTTGCGTAATCGGCGGGCGCGCGTCGCCAGTGCGCGCATCAACGACTAGATAGCGGCCATCGGCCTGCTGCAAGCGATAATAGGGCCGGCCATCCTCTGCCGCCAGCCTGATTGATCGTATCGCGTCCGGCTTATCCGCCCACTGCAGCGCTTGGTCGACCGGCACGCAGCATGACACAGCCGTCAGTGGCGGCAAGGCGCCCAAACGCTCAGCCGGCAGCAGTTTGGGATAGCCGACAAACAGCATGACGACACCACTGACGAACCACACGGCCATCAATACACATGCCGCAATGCCTGTCCATCGATGAACCAGATAGGCGAGACGTTTAAAACGTGTCCAGATACTTGCCATCTCAGCCACCGATTAAAAGCGATAGTTGGCGGTAAGCTCGAACCGGCGTCCCGGCCCCTGTAGCCACTGAGTCTGGTTGTAGTAGGCCGTCTCGGCATAATGCCGGTCGAAGATATTGAAACTGCGCAAGGCAAGCGTCAGATCGGGCCGGGGCGCCCACTGCACTGCCAGATCGGCGGTGGTATAGGCGGGCAGTTCCAGCGTATTGGCGCGATCTGCATAGCGCTTGCCTACATAACGCAAGCCTGCGCTAGCCGTCCAGTGTGGCTGAAAACGCCAGCTGAGCCAGACGTTGGCCAAGCGTTGCGGTACATCGGTTGGCACGTTGCCGCTACGCGAAACTGCTGTCCCGTTCGAGGCATCCACAAAATCATCGTAGCGCGCGCGCAGAATGGCGGCATTTGCATCCAGACGCCATGCGCCCAGATCCAGCCCCACGGTGGCTTCCAGCCCCCGCGACGATTGCTGGCCGATCTGTACACTTTTGCTTGGATCCGCAATATCTCGTGTCAGCAGGCCGTTCTTGACGATGCGATACGCGGCCAGGGTCCACTCTCCCTGGTCGTCCCAGAAGCGCTGCTTGATTCCGACTTCCCATTGCTTGCCCACAGACAGGTCGAAATCCTTGGTGGAGGGCGACATCATCAGTAGTGAGCCGACCGAATCTGCAGCTTCGGAATACTGAACGTACACGGCCAGCCCGGGCAGGATGTCGTAGACGCTGCCCACGCGCCACCCGACGTTGGAAAAGGATTGATCGAAAGAGGTGCCAGCGCCGGCCAGATCACGTCGGGAAAGATTGATGTGGTCGTAGCGCAGGCCGGCCAACACCGACCAGGCATCCGTCAGTTCGACGCGATCTTCAGCAAACAGGGAGTACTGGCTTGCCTTGTTTCGATAACGTGGCGTGGCGGGAACGACATCGATAAACTCACCCCGATCGGCCCCATTAGGATCAAGATACGATACGCCGCCATAAGGCGAGTTGTTGCTGTGTTTGAAATGACTGCGGTTGACATCAAACCCCAGAGACACCTGATTTTTCAGGCCAAACAAGTGGGTATCGATGCGCACGTCGGTGGTATTGCCTGTCTGCGATTGCTGATGCCGAATGTCGGTATAGCTGCTACGCTTTATCAAGCCGCTCGCAGGCAGATAATCATAGTATTCCGCGTTGCGCCAATGCCGTTCGCTGTCTATCTGATAAAGGCGGCTTCGCACCGTCACGGCATTGTTCGGCGTCCACAGCGCCGACAGCTCGGTCCACCGATCACGAAAAGCAATGACGGCATCGTCGACATTGAAGTTCTTGTCGCGCAGCGAATCATCCTGCTCGCCATCGACCAAGGGCACGCCAAAATAGCGCATCGGCTTTTGCCAGCCTTGGGCGTGGCTCAGCGTGAGATTGAAATCCGGCGACACATCCATCGTCAGCGCACCGGAAAAAGTCAGATTGCGGCTGTCGCCCATATCCACCCAGCCGTCCGACCGGTTGCCGCTGATATCGAACCGATAGGAAAATCGATCATCGATCGCGCCTCCGCTACCCCAGGCCAAACCTTGCGTGTTATCTGTGCCCAGCCGAGCCTGGATTTCATTGTCGACGGGGCCGCGCTGCGGCTTCTTGGGCACGATGTTGACTACACCGCCTATTGCGCCTTCGCCATAGATCACGGCCGCTGGCCCGCGCAGTACTTCTACACGTTCTACAGACCAGGTATCAAACGGAAAGGTAATGCCCACACCGCCGTACTGGCGCATACCATCGTAGAGCTGCATGACGGAGTTGGAACCCGTAAAACCACGGGCGGACAAGGCCTCACCGCCATTGCCCGGATGGCCAATGTGGCTCAATCCCGGCGAACGGCTGACCGCATCAGACAGGCGGCTGTCGCCACGCTGCTCCAGTTGTTCACGCGTAATGACGGTCACACTTGCAGGTGTTTCCAGCGGGGTGAGATCCAGCCCCGATCCGGTTGAGACAGCCGTATCGAGTGTCAGGCTGCCGGCGGCACGTATCGAAATCGCGGGCAATTGGGTGATGGGCTCGGCCGCGTGGGCCGCGCGCACATATAAGACAGGCTGCAGCAGGCAGCCCAAGGACGCGGCGATGAACGCCGCGCGCACAGGAAGGCAATGCATGAGAAAACCTCGAGTATCTGTTATCCAAGGCCGACGCAAACCCGCGTCGGCATATAGCGACAAATCAGGCGAGGTTGTAAGGCGGAGCGCGTGACCCTAGCGGAGGCCCAAGTGGGGGCAGCGGTGGGCGAGTTACAAAAACAGCGCCCACTGGCGTGAATCGGGCGTAGACGGCGGCAACAAGCTGCGGCATGTCCGGCATAAGCATGGCCTGGCTGGCCATCAACCCATAAGGACACGTATCGCCGCGCGAAATATCCTGATCTGCTTTCTTATCGCCGGGTGCATCGATCTGCAGGAAGGATACGCCGCCACCGGCCGTGCACAAGGTAAGCAGCAACTGACCATTACGCAACGCGCTGGTGTCCGGCATATAGCCAATAGGCATCAAAGCGCGACACACAAACGCCAACGCCGTCAGCCACAGCACGAAGCGGTGGACGGTCAGGGACATTGAAGCGTGCGCGCGGCCGACTAACATAGACGCGATGCTAGCACACTGAACGAACGCAATGGCGCGCATACACAGCGTAATCCCCTAGATGCTCAGATGTAAAAGTGTTTGATTGAAACAGTCAAACTCTGTATAAAATAGTCATAGGCTCTGCGGAATACTCATTTTTATAACTACCTGCAACCGCGGCCTCACTGGCTTCTCCAAACCATCGGAAACCTGAGCCGGCTGCCTGCGGCTTTTCGCAGCGCTTTACATACGGCCCACGAATACTTCCAAGCCGCTACAAGGAGTAGACAATGTCAGAACGAATGATGAACAACTGGGAAAACTTCAAGCCCAGTAAAACGCTGTGGTTCTGGTCTTGCGCAGGAACCGCGGCACTTACCATGATCATTGGCTTCACGGCTGGCGGCTGGGTGACCGGCGGCACGGCCACTGAACAGGCCCAGGCCTCTACCAAACAAGCGGTCGCACAATTGGCGGCCAACATCTGCACAAACCGGTTCAACGCTGCACCCGATGCCAGTGCCAAGCTGGCGGCGCTAAAGGAAACCGACTCCTGGAAGCGTGACACCTTTATTGAGGAAGGTGGATGGGTGACCTTTGCGGATACGCAAAAGCCCGTAGCGGGCGCTGCGGAACTTTGTGCCAGTCAGCTTCTTGCGGCCGACACAGCAACCCCAGTAAAAGGGGTTTGATTCCCTGCTCAGCGCGCACGCGGACCTGATTCGGGCCCGCGTGCATGAACCATGCGCCGGCGGCTTGGCGCACCGTTAATCACGCATGCGCATGACTCGACATGGCGCAGGCAAGTTCAAGGTTCTATCTTGGTTCCCAGCACCTTCAGGAACTGGGCCATCCATGCTGGATGTGCCGGCCATGCAGGCGCGGTCACCAAGTGGCCATCGGTGTGCGCCTGATCGATGGCAATGTCGGCATATGTGCCGCCAGCCAGCCTGACCTCGGCAGCGCACGCAGGATACGCTGAGCAGGTCTTGCCCTTGAGAATACCCGCCGCAGCGAGGATCTGTGCGCCATGACACACGGCGGCGATCGGCTTCCTGTTGTCGTCGAAATAACGGACGATGTCCAGCACCTTGTCGTTCATGCGCAGATACTCTGGCGCGCGGCCGCCCGGAATGACCAACCCGTCGTATTCTGCAGGATCCACTTTGTCAAAATCATGGTTCAACGCAAAGCGATGACCGGGCTTTTCGCTGTAGGTCTGTGCGCCTTCAAAATCGTGGATGGCGGTTGCAATGCTATCGCCCGCCTTTTTGTCTGGACAAACGGCGTGCACGGTATGGCCCACCGTCAACAATACCTGGAAGGGAACCATCGTCTCGTAATCTTCGGCGTAGTCGCCGACCAGCATCAAGAGTTTCTTTGCCATGACAGGCCTCTGTATTCTGTGTTGGAGGAACGTCTATAGTAACGAGACTTGGCCGACGAACAAAGCCTGTCGGCCGGACAGTCAGGCAGAGATCAGAAGCGGATATCCATCCCCGCTTTCAAATAACGGGGCGCGCCGTAATAAGACGACGGGCTGGCCGTGGCATAGTATGTTTTGTCGAACACGTTATACATATTGACGTAGGCCGACACCTGCTTGTTGATCTCGTATCGAGCCATCAAGTCCACCAGCGCGTAGCTCTTCTGAGTAAGGCGCTGTTTGGCTGGCCCCAGGTCGTCCGCGTAGATGCGGCTCTGCCAGCGCAGGCCGCCCCCTACGGTTAGGCCTCTGCCTATCTCCGGGAATCGATAGGTGGTGAACAACTTGAAGGTGCTTTGCGGAATATCGGTGTTAAGCGGGTCATCGTTTCTGTCTTTGGTGAGCGTGCGTCCGTAGCTGGCGGCGGCCTGCCAGTTGGGCGCAAGCTCACCGGCCAGTTCGATTTCAAAACCGCGTGAGCGCGTGCCTGATTCGGCACGATAGGCCGCGGAGCCATCGGGGGCAAACTCACCGGGGATGGCTACGGCCAGGTTATCCTGCTTGACGCTGAACAGCGCAGCGCTGACATTGAGCCGCTCCTCAAGAAACGCGCCCTTGAGGCCGACTTCGTAGCTATTGCCCAGCAAGGGCTCGATGTAATCCCCATTGATGTCCTTGTTGGTCTGTGGCTTGAAGATGCTGGTGTAGCTGGCATAGGCAGACCAGCTGTGATTGATGTCATACACAATCCCGGCATAGGGCGTGAACTTGTCGTTTTCGGCACGGTTTACCGAGCTGACGGTGCCGCTGCTGTAGGTGAGCGTGTCTTTGTCGCTGCGCCAACTGGTCATGCGGCCACCCAGTATGAACGACAGTGAATCCGTGGCTCGCAAGCGCGTGGTCGCGTAGGCGCTGGTGAGCTTTTCCCGCAGGCGACGCTCGCCTGTTGCGGGATTGTTGGGCGCCGCGGGATAACGGCCATCCCAGTTGTAGATGTCCGGAATGGCGCTGCTCCAGTCGTCGAACCACCACAGGTTGTAATTGGTCGTATCTTCGCTGGTGCGTGTAGCAGTCGCCCCGACCACCAGATCGTGCGTTCTTCCGAACAGCGTGAAGGGTCCGGTGGCATAGAGGTCCAGACTGTCCTGCCTGGGCTTGCCTGCCCAACGGCCTGCCCACAGGTTAACGCCAGCCCCCGTCACACGATCGGGATATCCACCCGCTGCATAGCCAAGTACCTCGTCGTACTCGGTCACGCCACGGTTCAAGGTGCCTTTGACCCGCCAGTCGTTATCGAAACGATGTTCCAGGGAGGCGAAGATCGAGTAGTAGTATCGATCGGAATACGCCCAGTCTGCGGCGGCGGAGTCCGAGCGATCCCAATCGACACGCCCGCCATCTGCATAAAAGAGTGGGCGCCCGGAGCGCGCATGCCCGGTTGCACGCTGATCCTGGACTGAAAATCCGAGCGTAGCCAAGGTTTGCGATGTGAGGTCCGCCTCGACAATGCCGTAGAACAGCTTTTTGCGTTCCTTGAGTCGATCAATGAACGAGCGGTTTTCCTGCCAGGCGGCAACCAGCCTGCCCCGCACGGAGCCCGATTCATTGAACGGCGTGGAAATATCGGCTTCGCCGCGATAATAATCCCACGACCCGGTTTCCACCTTGACGCCCGCCTGGAAATCGCGTGTAGGTTTTTTTCTTATCATATTGATCGTCGCGCCGGGAGATCCTACACCGTTCATCAGACCCGTAGCACCACGCACGACCTCAACCCGGTCGAACATGGCCATGTCGCTGGTTTGGGCAAGATCGGTATAGCCGGTGTAGTTTAGGCCCACCCCATCAATCTGATAGTTATCAACCTGGAAACCCCGCGCGTAAATCGGACTGGAATCCGACCCCATATTGCCGCCCCCGTCCAGAATGAGGCCGGGTGTCTGGACAATAACGTCAGTCAATTGTGTAAGGCCCTGGTCGTCCATGCGCTGGCGCGTCATGATGCTGACCGATTGCGGCGTTTCCCGCGGCGCCAGCCTCAGGCGGGTGGAGGTATTGCTCGAGTCGCTGGTATACGAATTGGTACCCTCGGTGGTTCCATCCGCTTCGGCATGGCCCTGCACCTTGACAGGGGCCAACTGCACCGCGGTGGCGGATACCGCCGAAGCCTGCTGGGCGCCCGCTACAGCGGGCCATAAGGTACACAACCCCAGCAGTACCCACCCCTTCCGACGGCCGAGCGATGGACGACCATCTGCCTTGGCCGTGCCAGCGCAGGTCAAGATGTTCATGAAAACTTCCCCATAGATAGAATAAAAACGGTGCGGCGCCTGGAGCATCTGGGCACTCTCAGGGATTTAGTTTGATTATTGATCCTGAATGATAATAATTATCACTTGAATTATCAATACTTATTAATGAATGAGCAAATAAGCGACTGAAAAAATCGGGGATACAAGCGGCTATCGTTTCTGAACGCTGGTCAACGCTTATTGATAAGTATCTCGCCACGGTCTACCATCTGCTCAAAGAAGGCCTGTAACAAACAGGCCAAATAACCCGGAGCGAGACCCATGAAAATCATCGACCGCAGACATTTTCTGAAACTGGCCGGCGCCGCCGGCCTGACCGGCCTGCCAGGCTTTGCACCGCTGGCCCGAGCGGCCGATGCCGCCTTGATGGAAAAAGCCAGGGCACAAGGCAAGGCGGTGTTTTACGCCAATATCACTGCTGTGCAGCCGATTATGGATGCCTTCGAAAAGGCCACCGGCATCAAGGGCGAATATACGCGCGCATCCAGTTCCAAATTCATCCCGACCATCCTGACCGAATTTAACGCGGGCAAACTGCTGGCCGACGTACTGCAGTCGCCTCAGCCCATGCTGGAGGTTCTCAAGGAACAAGGCGTGCTGGCGTCCTACCGCTCGCCGGCGACCGAAGGCTATCCGGACTGGGCCGTCAAGGATGACAGCATTACGCTTTTTGGCATCGAATACGTATCCTATTTGTTCAACACCGATCACTTGAAGAAAGCGGATGCGCCCGCCCGCTACGAGGATCTGGCCGATCCCAAATGGAAGAATCAGATTGTGATGGCCAACCCGGCCAACCATCCCTCCACGATTGCCTGGCTGGTCGGCCTGAAAGAAAAAGTGTTCAAGAGCGAAGACGAATGGATGGCTTTTCTCAAGGGGCTGGCGGCCAATCAGCCTATGTTTGTGGCGTCATTTGGCCCCACGCCCGCGCCAGTCGAAAGCGGCGAAAAACTCATTGGCATATCCATGCCCAAATACATTGTGACCAAAGCGCCCGCGCCGCTGGACTGGGGCCCTCGCTCAGGTCAGCCTCTGCTGGGCACCTCACGCGCGATCGCGTTGACATCCAAGGCGCCTCATCCTGAGGCGGCACGCGCGTTCATGGATTACTGGCTCAGCAAGGAAGCCATGGGTCTGCTGGCCAAGGATGTCGGCGAATATGTGCTGGCGCCTGGCGTCTTCCCCGCCATTGAGGGCATAGACAAGGTAGAAGTTCTGCCCGTGCGCGACCTGTCTGACGAAGACCTGCAGAAATGGGGCCGTGAATTCGGCAAGATCTTCAATACTCGCTGAACCCGCCGAAGAAAGAACTGACGATGGAAATACGGATCGAGGGTCTGTGCAAGCACTACGTCTCTGAAGGAAAAACAGTCAAGGCGCTCGATCATGTTGACCTGACCATTCCTGCAAACGAGATCTTCACACTGCTGGGCCCTAGCGGCTGTGGCAAAACGACGCTGCTGCGCTGCATCGTCGGGCTGGAAACACCCGATGACGGCGAGATCAGCATTGGCGGCGAAGTGATGTGGTCGCGCGCAAAGGGGATTGCCATACCGCCCGAAAAGCGCGGCTTGGGCATGGTGTTCCAGACGTATGCGATCTGGCCGCACATGAGCGTATTCGACAACATTGCCTATCCCTTGCAGATCAAGGGCGAGCGCAGGGAGGTGATACGCGAGAAAGTGGCGCGCACGCTGCGGTTTGTCCAGCTCGAAGGCGTCGAAAAGCGTTCCGCGACGAAACTGTCAGGCGGCCAGCAACAGCGCGTGGCACTGGCGCGTGCGCTGGTCGCGGAACCCAAGGTTATTCTGTTCGACGAACCGCTCAGCAATCTGGACGCCAAGCTGCGGGAAGAGACACGCAAGGAACTGCGCAGTTTCATGAGCAAGCTGAACATCACGGCGGTCTATGTCACTCACGATCGCGTTGAGGCGCTGGCGCTGTCAGACACGATCGCTGTCATGCGGGCGGGCCACATCGTCGAAAAGGGTTCACCCCAAAAGATCTATTTCAATGCCGATCATCGCTTTGTCGCAGACTTCATCGGCCGTGCCAACCAAATAGAAGCCATTGTGCAGGGCAATGAGCATGGCCTGACGATTGTCCAGACCGGCATGGGCCTGATCCACTGCCAGGCGCGTGATCTTGCGGTGGGGAGCAAGGCAACCTTGTGCATCCGTCCCGAGTTCATCCGCGTTACCAGCAAGGATCGCGATGAGGGCCAGAATATCATTCAGGGCAAGATAGAAGCGCTGGAGTTCGTGGGCGAAGTCTACGAAGCCGACATCCGTATCGGCCAGGAACGATTGTTGGCGCGTATAGACCCAGACGTCGACATGGCGCAAGGAGAAGAGGTGAGCATCAGCCTGAATCCTGCCCACTGTCTCTTGCTGTCCGCGTGAAGGACGGGCCATGAATCAATCGCGCCCTGCCCTGACATGG
This sequence comes from Allopusillimonas ginsengisoli, assembly GCF_004153455.1. Taxonomy (GTDB): domain Bacteria; phylum Pseudomonadota; class Gammaproteobacteria; order Burkholderiales; family Burkholderiaceae_B; genus Allopusillimonas; species Allopusillimonas ginsengisoli. The sequence continues at coordinate 26,050 of NZ_SDQE01000006.1, forward strand.
TCGCTCATTGTCATTGTCGGTTTCCTGACGCTCTGTCCGGTGCTGATGTTGCTGCTCGGCAGTTTTTCCCAAGGGTTGACGGCGTTTGGCAGCTTTACGCTGAGCAAATACGTCAAGGCGTATACCGACCCCTTCCTGCTTGAGGTCACTTTCAATACGGTGGTGTTTGTGCTGGGGTCGTCAGTATTCTCGACGGTACTGGCTTTGTTCCTGGCCTACCTGAACACACGTACGAACATCCCTTTCAAGCCCGTCTTCACGGTACTTTCCATTGTGCCGATGATGATCCCCCACCTGCTGTTCTCGGTAAGCTGGGCGCTGCTGCTCAACCCTTCCAACGGGCTGATCAATCTCGCGCTCAAAGATGTATTCGCGCTGGACAGCGCGCCGTTCAACATCTATTCGCTATGGGGCATGATATTGGTGGAGGGTTTGCTGAACATGCCCATTGCCTATCTGATCATTGCACCGGCCATGGCATCGTTCGACGTGTCGCTGGAGGAGTCCTCACGCGTATTTGGCGCCGGCATCTGGCGCACGCTGGTTCGCGTAACGCTGCCGGTGCTCAGGCCAGCCATTCTTGCCGCCTTCATCCTTGGCGTGGTGCGCAGCCTGGCCTCTTATGCGGTGCCCCGCGTACTTGGCATGCCGGGCCGCGTCGATGTACTGGCCACTTATCTCTACGAAATGATTTCCACGGGCTTTGCGCCGGATTACGGCCAAGCCGCAGCGCTGGGCATGAGTGTACTGTCTGCCTCCATCGCGCTGATTGTCGTTTACCGGGCCTTGACGGCCGAAAGCGGAAAATATGTGACCATATCGAGTCGTGGCTTCAAGCCCACAGTCATTGAGCTGAAGCGCGCGCGTACACCACTGTTCATCATCGTGGGGCTGCTGTGCCTGCTGATGATTGTGCTGCCGGTGGCGGTGCTGCTGTACACCTCTTTCGTCCCCTATTCCATGGTGCCCAGCGCGCGCGCATTTTCCATGATGAGCTGGAAACACTGGACCGACGTCCTGCAGGATCCGCTCTCTTTGCTTGCTTTGAAGAACAGTCTGTTCCTGGCAATCGTGGGGGCAACGCTGGGGGTACTGCTGTCGCTGTTCGTGGCCTATGTCATCGTCAAGCTACGCACGCGCGCGGCTGCGCTGCTGGAATCGCTGAGCTTTCTGTCTTTTTCGTTTCCGGGCATTGTGATCGGGATCGGCTTCATGTGGTTTTTTGTGCAGACGCCGCTCTACGCAACGTTGACGGCATTGCTGCTAGCCTATATCGCCGCTTATCTTCCCTATGGCATCAGGCCATTGGCCAGCGCCTTTGTACAAGTGCATGCACATCTGGAGGAATCATCGCAGGTCTGCGGCGCCAGCCCCCTCACCACCATGCGCCGCATCATTGTGCCGTTGCTCATTCCCGGCGTGGTCTCTGCCTGGATATTGATGGCCACCATGTTCATCCGCGAACTGACTGTATCCATCGTACTCTCCCGGCCAGGCACTGAAGTGCTGGCGGTACAGATCCTGAGCTTTGCCGATGATGGCCTGTGGGGGAAACTGTCGGCCCTGGGGATCATCATGATTTTGATTTCCACCACGCTGGTGTTGTTGGCCCAATATACCGGGTACCGATTCAAACAACGGCAGGGTGCAGGCCAATAGACCCGGCGCGGTGAAAGGGCCGGCTCAGGGCGCCGCCCCCATGGCATGCAAGAGCCTGGCCGTGTCCAGCATGCGCAGCGTCTTGTAGCGCAAGGCATCCAGCTGCGCCTGTGCCGCCTGCCGCGACATGGCCCGCGCCGCCGCCGGCGGCAACGCACCCAGGCTGACCTGCTGGCGTGTATTTTCGAACTGTTCCTGGGCGGCGTCTTGCGCTGCGTCTGCCTGGGCCAGCGACAGGCTGCCCTGCTCCAGCGACGCAAGGGAATCCGCGACCTCCTGAAACGCTGACAACACCGTATTTTTGTACTGAGCAACGGCTGCCTCGTAGGTTTGCGCCGCCGCCCGCCGCTGTGCGCGCAATGCACCGCCGTGGAACACCGGTGCGGTGATGCCTGAGGCCAGGCTCCAGATCGCGCCGGCCCCCGACGTTGCCGTGCTCCAATCAAAGCCGCCGCGCCCCATGGACGCAGAAAGCGTAATACGGGGGAACATATTGGCAGTGGCCGCCCCCACATCGGCCGCAGCCGCCTTGAGCGCCGCGTCGGCAGCCTGAACATCAGGCCGCGAGGCCAGCAGGGCCGACGGCACCAAGACCGGAAGCTGCGCGGGCAACACTAGCGAATCAAATTTCAGCGCAGGCGGCGCCTGATTCGGCGAACGACCCAGCAGCACCGCCAGCGCATGGCGGGCGGCCAGTGCCCGCGCGTTCAATTCCGGCAACTGCGCAGAAAGGGCGGCGGCCCCTCGGCGCGCATCGAGCACAGAAGAACGAGACGCCGCACCCAACGCGTGCTGGCGAAGGGTGTCAGCCTCGTCTTTGCGCGAGAGCGCGATCAAGTCTTCGAGTATGCCAATCTGCGCTTGCCGGCCGGCCAGACTGATGGCCCCGGATACCACATTGGCTGCCACGGCATTGCGGGCGGCCTGCAACTCTGCCGCCTGCTGCCCGACACGATCCGCCAGCGCCTGGTTCTTGTAGCGGTTGGCGCCAAACAGGTCAAAGGTGTACTGCACCTGGGCCTGCCCTACGAAGGTGTTGTACAGCGATGTGGGCGGCAAGCCTTCTATGGGCAAGCCGAGATCCCGCTGCCGCGCCGCCTGGGCGCCGATATCTATGGAGGGCAGGCGAGTGGCCCCAGCCTGCGCCGACCATTGCTCCCGTGCCGCCTCAAGCCTGTGCCGGGCCGCTGCCAGATCCAGATTGCCTGCCAGAGCTTCGTCGACCAGGGCATCAAGCTGGGCCGATCCATAGCGCTTCCACCACTTCGTGACAGGCTGCGTGGCATCGACGAAATACTGGGTTTCTCCGTTGGCAGGCACCGTCTGCGCGGGGGTGGGCATCACGCCATAATGCTCCGGCGATCCCAGTTCCGGCGGCTGGCCGCCAGGGCCAAAGGCGCAAGCGACCAGCGTGCCGCATAAGGCGACCGTAGCCAAAAGGCGCATGGCCGCCGTGGGCAGGCAATATGGCCGAGCGGTCGGGGAAGGTTGAATGAATTGTTTCATGATGATTGCCCAGCCTGATTCTGTGCTTCGGCGGTTTCATCGGTGCGTACGCGGAACATCAGGGCGTACAAGGCCGGCAGTACAAAGACTGTCAGGATGGTTGCGCTGGTAATGCCACCCATCAACGCCGTGGCCATGGGGCCGAAGAAATCACTGCGCAGCAAAGGAATCAGCCCAAGCACCGCAGCAGCAGCCGTCAGCGTAATGGGACGAAAGCGCCGCACTGTGGCATCGACCACGGCGTCGAAGCGCTTGTGGCCCGCGGCGATGTCCTGCTCGATCTGGTCCACCAGGATGACCGAGTTTCGCATGATGATGCCAAACATGGCGATCACGCCCAGCATCGCGACGAAGCCAAACGGCTTGCCAAACAGCAACAGCGTTGCGACCACACCGATCAGGCCTAACGGCGCCGTGACCACAACAAGCATGACGCGCGAAAAGCTCTGCAGCTGGATCATTAACAGCGTGAGAACCGCAACCACCAGGAACGGCATCTTGGCAACAATGGAGGCCTGGGCCTTGCCGCTGCCTTCCACAGAGCCTCCGACATCAATGTGATAGCCCACGGGCAGATTGGCGCGCAGGTCAGCCAGCTTGCTGTCAACCGCTTCGGTAAGGTCTATACCCTGCACACCGGGCTTGACGTCGGCACGCACGGTAATGGTCGGCTGCCTGTCGTACTCCCAGATAATGGCGTATTCCATGCCCTCTTCCATGTGGCCCAGCGCACCCAGGGGAACGGGGCCGTTTGGCGTGGGCAGCGCGAGGTTCATCAGCCTGGCGGGATCCCCACGTTCGGTATCTGGCGCCCGCAGATCAATGCGTATGAGTTTGTCGGCTTCTCGGTATTGCGAAACGGTGTAGCCCGACAGCGTCATGGCCAGAAAGTCTGCGATATCGCGTGAGCTCACGCCCAGCCGCTGCGCGGCCTGGTGATCCACGACAAAGCGCGAACCGCGCGCGGAGGGTTCATCCCAATCGAACTGCACATCGATAGCGCGCCCATCATTGCGCATGACATTTGCCACTTGCTCCGCCAGTTTACGTACGGTAGGGATGTCATCGCCACTCACGCGAAACTGCACCGGAAATCCTACCGGCGGGCCCGACTCCAGCCTGGACACCCGCCCCCGCAGCGCCGGGAACTGGTCCTGCAGTACCGGATCGAGCCATAGCTTGAGCGCCTCTCGATCTTCAATCGACTTTGCGGTAACCACAAACTGCGCAAAATTGGGGGAAGGCAATTGCTGATCCAGGGGCAGATAAAAACGAGGCGCGCCAGTACCGACAAAACTGAAGAAATGGTCGATTTCGGCCCGCTGATCCAGCAATTTTTCCAAGCGCTCCGCCTGTTCCAGCGTGGCGGAAAATGACGCGCTTTCGCGCAGGCGCAGATCCACCAGAAGTTCGGGTCGGGCAGAGTCCGGGAAGAACTGCTTGGGGATCAAGCCAAACCCCGACATCGCGACCACGAACAGTACGCCAGTGAGCGCCAGTACCAGCACACGCCTGCCCACACACCAGCGCAGCCATCGGCGCAAACGCGTGTAAAAACGCGAGTTGTAGATATCGTGCTCGTCGACCTCGTGGTTGGCTTGCGCGGCGGCGTGGCCTGTCGGCAAGGGCCGAGGCTTGAGCAGCGCATAGCCCAGCAATGGAATCAAGATCACCGCCGCCAGCCAAGACACCAACAAGGCAATGGCGGAGACTTCGAAAATCGATCGCGTGTATTCACCGGTGCTGGATTCGGCCAGGGCAATGGGCAAAAACCCCGCGACCGTCACCAGCGTTCCGGTCATCATGGGAAAGGCCGTACTGGTATAGGCAAAGGCAGCCGCGCGGACGCGATCCCAGCCCTGCTCCAGCTTTACCGCCATCATTTCGACCGCAATAATGGCATCATCCACCAACAGGCCTAGCGACAGTATCAGTGTGCCCAGGGAGACCTTGTGCAAGCCTATGCCCAGCCAATACATGAACAAGGCTGTCAGCGCCAGCACAACAGGGATGGATATCACCACAATCATGCCCGTTCGCAACCCCAACGACACCAGGCTGACAAGCAACACGATGGCAATGGCTTCGCCTACGGAGCGCAGAAACTCGTCGACTGAAGCGGACACCGCCAGGGGCATGCTGGACACTTCCTCAAGGGCAAGACCGACAGGCAGCGATGCTTTCAGCTCGGTCACGACCGAGCCAAGGTTCTGGCCCAGCCGCACCACGTCATAGCCTTCGCTGGCCGTCACGCCTATGCCCAGCACGGGTTGGCCCTGAAAACGCATCTGGGTTGACGGCGGATCGACATAGCCGCGACTGATCCGGGCGATATCACCCAGCCGCACCACCTTGCCGTCTACCTGCAGAAGCGTGTCGGCAACAGCCTCCAGATGGTTGAACTGTCCGGTGGGCCGCACGAAAACACGGTCATGCGCCGTGGTCACGACGCCTGGATCGGCGACCGCGTTCTGAGCGGCGATGGCTTGCCCTATCCGTGCCGGAGACAAACCGGACTGCGCCAGGACAGCATTGGGAATTCGGATCTCAATGCGCTCTTCCTGATCGCCAAAGTAATCCACCTTGGCCACGCCCGGCACGCGCAGCAGCACATTGCGCAAGGTATCCGCCTGGTCGCGCAACTGCGCAGGCGAAAAGCCATCGCCCTTGAGCGCAAAGATATTGGTGTAGACATCGCCAAACTCATCATTGAAAAAAGGCCCGTGTACACCTGCTGGCAGCGTGGCGGCCACATCTCCGATTTTCTTGCGTATCTGGTACCACTCATCCGACACCTTGTCCGCGGGCGCGGATTCTTCCATGAAATAAAAGATGGTCGACTCGCCGGGCCGGGAATAGCTGCGGGTATAGTCGCGCCGCGACATCTCCTGCAAGGTACGCTCGATGCGGTTGGTGACCTCTTCCTGCACCTGCTGCGCCGTGGCGCCAGGCCACATGGTCTGGATCACCATGACACGAAACGTGAAGGGAGGATCCTCGGATTGCGCCAGACGCAGTCCGGCAAGCGCGCCGGCTATCGTCAGCATGAGGATGAAATACACCATCAGCGCCCGATGCGCGATCGCCCATCTGGACAGATTGAATCCCGTGGCGCGCTCCTCCTGGCTGCGAGCGCTCATGGATGCGCCCCGGCGCGCTGTTGGGCGCCCGTTGCCACCGGATCTGCTCGCCTTGCGCGTTCGACAGGCGTGGCAGCGTCACTGGGTTGAACGACACGGACCTCTTGGCCCGCACTGACAGTATGCACCCCCTGCGCCAGCACCCGTTCCCCCGGTTCCACGCCGCCCGATAACGTGACCGTGTCGGCGCCATAGGCAGCTATGGTCACGGCGCGCAAGGCCAGGGTGTTCTCCTGCACTATCCAGACAGCGGGGTTGCCATCGTCATGAAACAGGGCAGTGGCCGGCAACGTGATCCTGCGCGTATCGCCACTCGCTTGCAGGGTATCGGAAGTGTCGAATCGTACCGTTGCTGTCATGCCCAGACGAACGTGCGGCGTGGCCTCCAGCAGCCGGAGCTTTACGCGGAAACTGCGGCTCATGGGGTCGGCCGCAGGCGCGATTTCGCGCACCGTTGCGCGGTAAGGCTTGCGAGGAAAGGCGGTAAGTTCCACTGTGGCCGACTGGCCCACATCCAGCATGCCCACCTGGCGTTCCGGCACATCGCAGAGGACGTCCATCTCGTCGCCCCAGGCCAGGGTGTACACGGGTTGGCCTGCCGAGACGTTTTGCCCCGTCTCGGCCTGCTCTGCAGTGATGATCCCTTCATGCGCAGAGGTCAGCCTGGCATAGGCTACGCGGTCTGCCGCGAGCGCCTGGGCCTTTTGCGCCTGGGTAAACTGGGCCTGGGCTTGCGCGTAAGCGTTTCGGCTTTGCTCGAGCTGTGCCTGCGAGATCAAGTCGGCGCGCGCCTGTTTCTGGTCTCTTTGCCATTGCTTGGTCGCAAAGGCCAAGCCTTGACGCGCAGCATCCAGTTGAGCCTGCGTGCTATCCAGATTCAGTTGGAGAGGCTGGACATCGAGTTCGGCCAGGACCTGCCCCGCCAGCACCCGATCACCTACCCCCACAGTGCGGCGGATAATCTTGCCGTTTACCCGAAATGACAAGGGCGTGGACGCTCTGGCGTCGATCTGTGCGGGTACTTGCCAAGTGTGTGCGCCCGCATCATAGGCAGCCACGACCGTTGACACCGGCCTGGGCCCGGCCTGCTCGGATTCCTGTTTGCTGCAAGCGATCAGAGAAACGGCACAACACATAGCCAGCAAAACGCGGTAAACGGGCGATACGGCATAGGCATTCATGGCAGGCAAACTAGGAAAGTGGCAGAGCATCGGGGTGGCGCCAGTCAGCACACACTTGAAAACGCTGTTGAGCCCAGATAGGGAATGAACGTCAGAGTTTATTGCAATACAATAATGACTTCAAATGCAGATATGTATTTGAAGTCATAGTGCTAAGATGCCTCACCATGCAAAGAGCCCGTCTTACCCGTCAGCAAAGTCGCGAACAAACCCGGCAGCGCCTGCTCGATGCCGCGCATGCGCTGTTTGTCCAACAGGGGTTTGGCGCCACCAGCGTCGAGCACATCACGCTGGCCGCGGGCTATTCCCGAGGTGCTTTTTATTCCAATTTCGACAGCAAGCGTACGATTTTCCTGGCTTTGCTGAAGCGCGAGCACGAGCGCATCATGCTTGGCCTGCACGCCATTCTCGAAGACAGCGCCCTGCCCGCGGGCGCGCAACAGGGCCTCAGCCTGCGCGCCGGCATGGAAGCCCGCCTGCTGGAGTATTACGCGCATATTTACAAAGACGCACAGCTTTATACCTTGTGGCTGGAGGCCCGCCTGCAAGCAAGCCGGGATCAGGAATTTCGCCAGCATTTCAAAACGTTCCAGCAGAGCACGCTGGGCGCCGTCGCGGATTTCGCCGAGGCGTTCGCCCTCAGGGCCGGCATGACCCTGACACTCTCCCCACAGCAACTGGCACTGGGGTTCATGGCGCTGTGCGACGGAATAGGCATCTATCATTTACCAGGCAAGGACGACGCTGGCGGCGATGAAAACGTTGAGATGGTGCTCAAGGAATTCATGACGCGGATCGTCTTCCAGGATCAAGGGCCCAGCGTCTGAAACCCAACGTGTTGCGTTCAGGGGATATTGTTCGCGACGCCAGAGGAAACCTATGCATATATTGTGGAAGTACTTGCGCCCCCATCAACGGCTTGTTGGCGTGGCGCTGCTGCTGGCCGCAGCAAGCCAGATCCTGTGGCTGGTCGACCCCATTATTTTCGGCAAGATCATCGACGATTACGCCATCAATCGCGCAGGTAAATCCGACGATGAGCTGGTTTCCGGCGTGCTCACGCTCTTGGCGCTGGCAGTGATTGTCGCCATACTTTCGCGCCTGTTCCAGGCCATGCAGGAGTATCTGACACGCCTGGTCGTGCAAAAATTCGGCACACAGATTTTCAACGACGGATTGCGCCATGCCTTGCGGCTGGAGTTTCAGGAGTTCGAAGCTCTGCGCAGCGGCGAAGTGCTTTCTTTACTGCAGAAGCTACGATCCGACTGCGAACGCTTTATCAACACATTCATCAATACGGTATTTGCCGCCGGCGTGGGTATTGTGTTCCTGTGCTGGTACTCAGTCACCAAGCACTGGCTGCTGGTGCCGGTTTTCTTTGTGGGCGTATTGCTGCTGGGCGGCCTGACGGGCCTGTTGAGCCGCAAAATCAAGAGCCAGCAACGCTCCATTGTCAGGGAAACCAATCGCAATTCTGGTTTTATTACCGAATCGCTGCGCAATATCGAGCTCATCAAAAGCCTGGGCCTGACCTATTCGGAAATTCGCAGATTGCAAACCCAGACCAACAAGATCTTTGCCCTGGAAATGCAAAAGGTCAAAGTTGTGCGCATGCTTTCTTTTCTTCAGGGCACAACACTGAGTCTGCTCAAGCTGGCCGTGCTGTTTGCCCTGCTGTGGCTGATATTCAGGGATGTGCTGAGTACCGGCGAACTGATTGCCATGCAATTCATCGCGGTTGCGATTTTTGCTCCCCTGCAGCAACTGGGCAATATCATTCTCGCTTACCGGGAGGCTCAGGCCTCATTGTCGAATTTCGACATGCTCACCAGCAAACCCATTGAGCGCCGCTCTAAAACCGCCATCGAAATCGGCCCTATCGAGCAAATACGTTTCGATCATGTGAGCTTTCGCCACAAAGGCGGCGATGGCTACGCGCTGCAAGACGTATCTTTTTCTGCCCGTCTGGGCGACACCATCGCCTTCGTGGGACCATCCGGCTCTGGCAAATCGACGCTGGTCAAACTGCTGGTCGGCCTTTACCGACCAGCCGAAGGCGAGGTCTACTACAACGATACGCAGACGAGCGACCTGCGCTTTAATCCGGCTCGCCGTCAAATTGGCTTTGTGACACAGGAAACCTATCTCTTTGCGGGCACGATCCGCGAAAACCTGCAGTTGGTCAAGCCCGATGTAACCGATGCGGAGATCGTCGTGGCCATGAAGCAGGCCTCCTGCGCCTATCTGCTGGACACACTGCCACAGGGGCTGGACACCGTGATCGGCGAAATGGGTGCACGGCTTTCGGGCGGGGAGCGTCAACGCCTTTCTATTACACGCGCATTGATCCGCAGGCCGCGCTTGCTGATTTTCGATGAAGCGACCTCGGCCTTGGACTCACTGACCGAAGAACAGATCACTGCCACCGTCAAGCAAATCTCGGAACGCAACGACCAGATCTCCATCATGATCGCCCATCGGCTTTCCACCATCATGCACGCGCGCACGATTTTCGTGCTGGAACGTGGCCGCATCGTGGAGCAAGGCACACATGATCACCTGCTGTTGCAAAAGGGGCTGTACTACGCCATGTGGCGCCAGCAGATCGGCGAGCGTTCCTACCTGGCCACGCCTGCCACTGACGCGCCGGAGCAGGCCTGAGGCTCAGTGAGTCGTGACCTCGCGTGACGTTTCCCATACGGGAGGTGTGGCGACATATCCCAGCCCCTTGCGGGGCTCGATTCCACGCTTGCGGGGCGACGCAAATTTCTGTGACAAATTGGGCGCTGCGGCGATGTGGCGGATACAAGCTTGTAACCAAACGCGGCAGCGGGCCCGCACTTATTTCAATCCACTGCAAAGCCGGCCGGTTCGCTTGCTAAAGGCAGCGGGCTGACGATACGCTGATGCCATCGTGAGCCACGCCGGTATCGATTCGGGGCGGGCTCCCATGTATTGTCATTTTGCAGGAGTTGTCATGAAACTCGCTAACAAGATCGCCAGTCTTGCCTTCGCAGGCGCCCTGGCACTGGCAGCCGCCGGCAACGCCATGGCGTCTGATCGCACGACCAACACCCTGCTGGGCGCGGGATTGGGCGCGGCAGCCGGCGCCATTTTTTCCGAAGGCGACCCGCTGTTCACTTTGGGCGGGGCCGCCGCTGGCGGGGTGCTGGGCAATGTATTGACGGAAGACCGCCGCGACAACTGGCGTGGCAACCGCCATTATCGCGGCAAGCAATGGGATAACCGGGGACCTCGCTGGCGCAATGTAAAGCATAAGAATTATCGCAGCCACGGGCGGCAGAATCATCGCGGCCACCGCCACCATCGTTAAAGCGAAGGCGCCCTCCTTGCTCAATACCCCTTGCTGCGGGCAACCAGGCCAGTGGGACGCTCGCCGCGCATAAACACCCTGACCTTGTCCGCGATCTGGGTAACGGACTCTTCTTTCAAGCTCGCCGCCGCCACGTGCGGCGTGATCGTAATGGCCGGATGCGTCCAGAAGGGGTGGTCTGACGGCAGTGGCTCGGTTCGGAAGACATCAAGCGTCGCCCCCTTCAGATGCCCGGTTTCGAGCAAGGCCAGCAAGTCTTCCTCGACCAGGTGATCACCACGGCCAATATTGACGAGATAGCTGCCCTGCATAAGTTGGGATAGCGTCTCGCGACACAGAAAGTTTCGCGTGTCGTCTGTCAGTGGCAAGGTGTTCACCAGTACCCGGGTACGCGCCAAAAAGGCCGGCAGCTGCTCGCGACCGCCAAAGGACTCAATGCCTGGCAACGCCTTGCCGCTGCGCGACCAGCCCGCTACGGGATAGTCCATAGCGGCCAGCGTTTGCGCCACGCGCGCGCCCATCACCCCCATGCCCAGCACGCCGACGGTCCATTCCTTGCGTCGGATGGCGGGCTGCGGCGCCCATGTTCCCGATGCCTGGACGCCTTCGTAGACATCAAACTGCCGGGATGCGCGAATCAGTGCATACGCGGCGTATTCGGCCATCTGCACCGCCATGCCCGCGTCTTCGAGTCGAACGAGCTGGATATCGTCGCGCAGCCCATCCAGCCCCAGCAAAGCGTCCACGCCTGCTCCCAGATTGAACACTGCGCGCACCCCAGGTTCACGACGCAGCAGATCGCGAGGCGGGTTCCAGACAATGGCCAGCTCCGCGCCGACCGGCGGTCCGTCAGGGCGCCAGTGATGGAATTCGACCTCTGGCAAAGCCGCCTGCAGCGGCGCTATCCATGTTGGAGATTCGATCCGGTCGGCATAGGCAAAAATGGCTTTCACGTTGCTTGGCTTCCTGTAAAGATGGAACTGAAACAGCGCCCCATCCTACCAGAACTCGCCCACGCGATCCGCGCTGCGATACGCTCAAAAGCGATATGTGGCACTCGCGACAATCGTGCGTTGCGAACCGTACCAGCAGTCGCCACGCGACAGGCACGTACTTACATACGTCTTGTCGAACAGATTGTTGACGTTCAAGGCATACCGCCACGAGGGTGTTTCATAGGCCAGCATTGCATCGACCAGCGTCACGCTGGGCGTACGGGGCGCATCGCCATCGCGGAAGCCGCCAAGCCAGCGTACGCCGGCACCCGCCGACAAGCCCGCCATCGCGCCAGAGGAAAAGCGGTACTTGCCCCAGACCGAGGCTTGATGCTTGGGAAGGCCCGCGAGCTGCTCATCCAGATCAAGATAGTTGTAGCTTGAGATCAGATCGAACTGGCGCCCCAGTTCCGTTTTCAGTTCAAGCTCTATACCGCGGTTGCGTGTCTTGCCGACCTGTGCTTGCTGAGTGGGCCTGCTCGGGTCATCCACCAACCGATTCTCTTCGGATAAGGTGTACGCTGCCACATTGAACACCGTGCCGCCTTCCGGAGACTCATACTTGAGTCCGGCCTCAATTTGCTTGCCTTTCAAGGGTACGAATCGTTCGCCGTCAGCATTTCGGCCAAACACCGGCGTAAACGATTCGCTGTAACTGAGATAGGGCGAAAAGCCATTGTCGGCGGCATACATCACGCCCAGGCGCTTGGTGGTGGCCTTGTTGACCGAGTCCTGCTCTCCTTCGATCATGCTTTCGGAGCGATCGCGCCGCAGCCCCGCCACCACGATCCAGTTCTTGTAGCGCATCTGGTTCTGCAGGTAAACACCGAGATCCCGCTGTCTTGCGGTGGGATCATCCGACAGGGTCGGTGGCGTGAAATCCGGGTAGACAGGATTGTAGGCATCAATGAGAGGTACCGTCCCACCCAGATACGTGGGCACATCGAAACCTGATCGCTTTTCTTCCCGCGCGTAACTGGCATCCAGACCCAGCAGTACGTGGTGGCTCACCTCGCCCGTATTGAATTTGCCGTCAATGTGCTGATCCGCGGATACCATGTTCACCGTCGTCACCGATGCGTCAGCAAAACGCCCAAACAGACGTTTGTTGACTGGATCCCCGGCCCAGCCTCCTGGCAAGGTAAACGAATCCCCATACAAGCTGCGGTAGTCCACCTTGTTGCGCGAGAAGCGCACGTTCTGACGGACGGTCCAGTCATCGTTAAATGCGTGCTCAAAACTCCAGCCTATGGCCTGGCGGCGTGAGTTGTAGCGATCCCAGTCCGGGTCGCCAATGAAACGATCCACCGGCAGCTTGCCATTGGGATTGTCGATCACCACACCTTCCCATGGGAAAAATTGCGATGTGGAGCCGGTCTTGTCTTCCTGGAACAAGGCCATGAAGGTCAGCGACGTCTGTGCGCTTGGCTTCCAGGTCAATGATGGCGCCAGCAACCATCTGTCGTCCGGCACATGATCGACCTGCGTATTGGCTTCGCGGCCGACTGCGACAACGCGATATAGCCAGGTACCCGCCTCATTGAGCGGTCCGGTAAGATCGGCCTGGATCTGGCGGCGCGCATTGGTGCCATACGACACCCCGATTTCGCGCTGCTCCTCATCCAGCGGACGCTTGCTCACCATGTTGACCACGCCTGCGGTGCTGCCCTGCCCATACAGCATGGAGGCGGGCCCGCGCAGCACTTCGATACGCTCAAGATTGTAGGGTTCGGTACGCGTCGTGCTGGTGTACCAGTTGTAGTTTGTGCGTAGCCCATCCAGATAAACCGTGGGTTCCGAGCCTCGGATCGAGAAGGAATCGGTGCGGGAATCCAGGCCATAGGCATCGGAGCGCACGCCAGCGGCATAGGTCAGCGCATCCTGCAGGCCCTGGGCGCCTTGGTCGCGAATCTGATCGCTGGTGACAATGGTGATGGACTGCGGCGTTTCGTTAAGCGGCGTATCGGTTTTGGTGGCAGTTATCGACCGCTTGGCAATGTAGCCATTGACCGGCTCCAGCGGCGATTCTTCGCCTGGCGCGGCCTGAACCGTGATCGGCGCGAGCGTGCGAGCATCGCCTTGCGCTTGCCCTGATGGCGGCACCTGTGCCTGCGCCGTGGCCTGCCCCATGGCTGGCGTAGACATGCCTGCTGATAAAAACATACTGGCAATCGTAATCGCCACCGGCCCGCTTGATTCAATGCGCGGCATGAAGCCTCTCCCTACCGATATAGTTGGTTCAAATAAAAAGTTCTGCTGCCACAGGCACAAATAAACGGCAAACCTTGGTCAGCGCCGCGGAAACACCCAGAAGCCAATGCCTACCAGCAACGGCACCGTGAGTGCTGCCCACGCCATGCCGTGCCAGATCCCGACACCCAGCAGCGCCGCGAGCAGCCCGAAACAGGTCAGCACACCCAGAATGATGGGAATGCCCCAGAGCTTGATGAACGAAGAGGATGGGCCCATGTCAGGATCCCGAGCCGCTGAGCGCAGGGGATAGCTCGCGCGCCATCCGCGCTATCCGGGCATCGGTGGCCTTGCGGCGCGCAAACCACAGATACAGCCCGCTGCCCACCACAATGATGGTCAGGATGTCGAGCAGCGCCCACAGCACTTTCAGTGGCATGCCCCCGTAATCCCCAAAGTGAAGCGGACGGGACAACTCAAGAACATTCAAATACCAGGGAGGATGCGCAACGGTCGTGACTTCACCGGTGGTCGCATCCACCAGCACCGGGGTAAACAGGTGGGATGTCAGCGGCGTGGCGCCTTTGGTCCACATCATGTAGTGATGCGGTGTCGCAAAACGATTGCCCGGAAAATTGAAACTGAGCACCTCGTTCCCCGGCACGGCCTTGCCTGCCGCCTCGACAGCCGCCTGAGCCGAGGCCAGCTTGACGGGGGGCGCGTCATTCTTATAGGGGGCGATGATTTGCGCAACTTCTGTGGATTGCCACAAGCTGAATAATGGCGTGGCCAGTTCGTTGATCACGCCCGTGGCGCCGACGACAAATGCCCAGGTAAGGGTCACAATACCCAGCAGATTATGCAGGTCCAGCCACTTGAGCCGCGATGAGCGCTCCGTGCGCACGGTGCCGAATGACAATTTTTTCATGAAGGGGCCGTAAAGCACCACGCCAGACACGATGGCGATCACAAACAGCAGGCCCATAAAGCCGATGAACAATTCGCCGGGCAAGCCGGCGAACCAGTCGACATGCAAGGCCAGCATAATGCCCATGAAAGACAGTTTTTCGTCCGACTGCGGGCCTCCGTCTTTCAGCAGGTCGCCAGTGTGGGCATCAAACCTGAGAAAATGGTTGGTGTCGAAATCAGCCTTGTGCGAAGGAGACATGCCCACCAGCACCTGCGGCTGGGCATCGTCCATGAATACGAATTCGACCACGTCGTTCGGATACAACGCACCCGCCTTCTCGAGCATGGTGTCAATGTTCGCGCGCGGCGTGCCCTCGGGCACCACCGCATAGGGTTTGGCGTCGTCCAGCCATCCTTCGATCTCCTCGTGGAAAACAAGCGGAAGGCCGGTGATGCAGATGACCAATAAAAACACGGTACAGACAAGACTGGACCATTTATGGAGCCAGTACCATGTCTTGAGCGATGACGCTGCCGTCATAGAAAACAACCCTGGCCGGGCTGTGCGTTGCCATGCCGCGCTGATAGAACCATGAGATATTCCAGATAAAGAATCTTATTATAGATAAGAATGGTTATTATTCTAATTATTATCGAAAATTCATGTCAATCAGAAATTGGCAACCTGAACCAACAGGTAAAAGCCTGTTACCCGTTGCCGATGCGACCCAAGCAGACGCATAACAAAAACGCCGCAGCCTCTTTCGAGCTGCGGCGGCGTGTGTTGCCAGACCAACAGGTTGTTTATCCCTTGAGGCTGTTCAGCTTCTTGTTCAGCACATCCAATGGCACTGCGCCGTTAATGCGGCTGCCGTCGGAGAAAAAGATGGCGGGCGTGCCCTGCACCATGAGCTTGCGGCCCAGGGCAAGTACCTTGTCGATCGGGGTTTCGCATTGCGCCTCGGCTGGCTTCTTGCCGTTTGTCATCCACGCCGCCCAGGTCGTCGCCTGATCTTTGGCACACCAGACATTGCGCGCCTTGATGGTGGAATCCGGGCTCAGAATCGGAAATAGAAAGGAATAAATGGTGACGTTATCCACATCCTTGAGCGTGTGGTGCAACTGCTTGCAATAGCCACAGTTCGGATCCTCGAAAATAGCCATGACACGCGAACCGTCTCCCTTGACCTGTTTGACAGCCAGATCCAGCGGCAAGGACGAGAAAGAAACCTTGGAGAGTTCCTCCAGGCGGGCTGCCGTCAGATCAGCCCGCCGCTTGGCGTCGATCAGCGAGCCCTGGAGGATATAGTCGACCGCCGCATTCGCGTAGATTACGTCCGTGCCAAGCTGTATTTCATATAAACCAGGAAAGGGCGTTTCGCGCACCCCGGCCACATCGATTTCGGGAAAACGTTTTTCGAATGCGCCACGAACGTCGTCCAGCGTCACGGGTGCCGCGACAGGGGCTGGTGCTGGTGCTGGTGCTGATGCTGGCGCTGATGCCGGTGCCGGGGCGGCGCCAGGCATGGCGTTCATCTCATGGCCATCCTCGACAGCCGGCGTGCCGGCTGCCTGAACGCCTGGCGTCACGCCCTGGCCTGCAGCTTGCGCATCCGTGGCCACGGAATCTTGTTCTGTACCCGCCGTGGCGGTTTCCTGGGCGACGGCTGGCAAACCCAGCAAGGACACCCCTGTTGCGGCGGCGATCAACCAGCCCGCTAAACGCAAACGCATATCAACTCCTGCTCAAAATTACGTTACAGCCATCATACGTCATGAGTGCGACCCGCCGCGGCATCGATAAGCAGACGCTTGACGAAAGGCAAGCGATCCGCGCACCGCATACCAAGGTTACGCGCCCAGGCCACGGGCGTGGCAGGAGACGCGAATAATTTATGCAGGCCATCGGTGGCCAGCCGCATGGCCAGAACAGGCTCCGCGCGCGCGCGCCGATACCGGCGCAGTATTCGCGGATCGCCCGCGTGACGAAACGCTTCTTTGTGTGCCAGCACATGCAGCAAGGCCTCGACATCGCCCAGCCCCAGGTTCAGCCCCTGGCCCGCCAGAGGGTGCACGCGATGGCCCGCATCGCCGACCAGCGCAACACCCGCGCCGATCATGTCGCTATGCTCTATGAACAAAGGAAAGGCGTAAGGCGTGCTTCGAACCTGCAGCCGCCCCAGGCGGCCGCTACTGGCCGCAAGAAGCCGGGCCTCTAGCAGGCTGGCACGCGCGTCCTGTGGCAGCGTCATCCACGCCCGCGCCTGCTCACCTGGCATGGACCACACCATGGACACCTGATGGCCGGCTTCGGTGTCGGGCATCGGCAGCAGCGCCAGGACGCTGTCGCCAGTAAACCACTGTATGGCCCTATTCTGATGCGGCAGTTCACACGTTAGATGAACCACGATCCCGGTATCGCCATAGGCCCGGGATTGATGGGCAATGCCGGCAGCTTGCCGAACCGGCGATTGCGCGCCATCGGCGCCCACCAGCAAGCTGGGCCGGAACTGCTTGCCGCTTTCAGTCGTTACCACTCCCGATTGCAGTCCCTGGAATTTTTCCTTGACCCAAGGAATGCCATATACCTGAACAGCCTGTTGGAGCACTCTTTCCATTTCGCTGGATTCGACGATCCAGGCCAGCGCTGATCGCGCATCCTGCCAGGCATCCAGATTGACCAGGCCGTCGGCGTCGCCATGAACTTCCATCGCCTTGACTGGCGTTACACGCCGCGCATCCATCATGGCCCAGACACCCAGCCGTTCAAGAAAGGCCTGGCTGGCGGGGGACATCGCATACACCCGGGGGCTGTAGTCGTCCCGCCCGTAAGCAGGGGGTGCATTGTGCGGACCCAGCAGTGTGGCGGCGTATCCGCCACGAGCCAACCCCAATGCCGTCGCCAGCCCGGCGATCCCGGTGCCACACACCAGAACCGATTCTTTTGCAGCGCTTCGATTTGTCGCCATAGTCTGTATCGCCAATGATCTCGGTCAGCGCGCTGACGGCGCGCCGGCCTGTCTGGGCCATAACACCCAGGTTTCGCCTTGTTGCTTCATGCGGCCCGCCTGAGCGCCGGCCTCGTCGCCAAACCCCCAATAAAAGTCAGTGCGCCCGGCCCCCTTGATGGCAGCGCCGGTGTCTTGCGCCAGCATCAGGCGACGCAGCGGTTGACCGGAGCCTGGATAGGTCGTCGAAAGAAACAGCGGCGCGCCCAACGGCACATACGTGGTGTCCACTGCGACCGAGCGTTCACCGATCAGCGGAATGCCATAGGCGCCCTTGGGACCGAGCTCGGGATCATTGACCGGCTCTTCCCTGAAGAACACCATGGCAGGATTGGCGTTCAGCATTTCCTGCACGCGTGCAGGATGGCTGCGCGCCCAGGCCTTGATGTTCTGCATGGATGCCTTGGACAACGGCATTTCGCCCTTGTCGGCCAGCCATTTTGCGATCGACGCATAGGGGCGCCCGTTGTGATCCGCATAAGCCAGCCGAATGGTGCTGCCATCCGTGAGTGTTGCGCGGCCAGATCCCTGAATCTGCAGGAAAAACGCCTCGACGGGATCGTTGACCCAGACGATCACCGGTGGCTGGCGATCAGACGAGCCAGCGATTTCTGCGCGGGTGTCATAAGGCACCACGCGATTGCCCTCAAGCTTGCCGCGTACCCGCTTGCCCGCCAGCTCGGGATAGACGGCGCCCAAATCAATGGTCAGGAGATCTTTGGGCGTGGCATAGAGCGGCCATTGATAATCGCCCTGGCGCGAACGCGATGCATGCACAAGGGGTTCGTAGTAGCCAGTCACCGTGTTGCGCGCAGGCTTGCCCGAAGCGTCCAGCAACCGCCAGGGCTGCAGTTGGGTTTCGAGAAACTGCCGCACGCGAGGGCCGGCCGCGCTTTCCGCTGACAAGCCGGACTGTGCGGCGGCCGCGCAGACAGGCTGCCAGGCACGCGGTGTGGCCCGGGCCTGCATCGCCAGCGAGCCGGAAACAGGGCGCATCAAACCCTTGCAGTTATTGAGAAAGCCCTTCCAGACATGCTCCAGATTGTCGTCTTGCCAGCCTGGCAGCGAAGACCACGATGCCTGGGCAAACTTGCCGGCCAGCGCGCGCGGCGGCGTATCGCGCATGGATTGCAGCGACGGAACGACCAAGGGCCTGGCGGCGATATCGGGCGCGCCGGTTTCTGGCGGCTTGCCGCCCGAGGGTTCTTCAAGGGGTAGGCTCGTGCAGGAGGCCAGCAGGGCAAGCAAGCTCGCGGAAAACAGGAGTCTCTTCATGAAATCGCCAGAAAATTCACTGAGTGGGGAGGTTCGTGGGAGGAGGCATCAATGCAAGGTGCGCGGCATCGCGAGCACGAACTCTTCGATGGGAACTTCGAACGGCACGCCGTTGTCACCCACACAATGATACGTGCCCCGCATGGTACCTACTGGGGTGGGCAAAGGACAGCCGCTGGTGTATTCAAATGTTTCGCCTGGCGCCAAGAGAGGCTGCTGGCCCACCACACCCAGGCCACGCACTTCTTGCGTGTTTTGCCGGCCATCTGTAATGATCCAGTGGCGGCTGATAAGCTGGGCCGCGTTCTGACCCTTGTTCGTGATACGCACCGTATAGGCAAAGACGAACTGCTGTTCATCTGGCTCGGATTGATCCTGCAGGTACTGAGGCGTGACGGTAACCGAAATATCGTAAGGCTTCATGCTCAAGTTCCAGGTAATGCACCAGGCAGCGCTAAACTGCAATAATTACACATTCGCCATGACGGCGCTCGGCCCCAAGGCCACCGCTTCTTGTCAATTTCATAGCACACACACGATGACCATGCCCTTTTCACGCCCTACCCGCATCGCCCCCAGCCTGCTCGCGGCAGACTTCGCCAAGCTGGGCGAAGAAGTCGTCAATGTTGTCGAGGCGGGCGCAGACTGGATCCATGTCGATGTCATGGATAACCATTATGTTCCCAACCTGACCATGGGCCCCATGATCTGCGAAGCGCTGCGCCCGCATACCACGGCGTCCATCGACGTGCATCTCATGGTCGAACCGGTCGATGCCATTATCCCGCAATTTGCCAAGGCCGGTGCAGACATCATCACCTTTCATCCCGAAGCCACCCGGCATGTTGACCGCAGCCTGGCGCTGATTCGTGAACATGGCTGTAAGGCCGGCCTGGTGTTCAACCCGGCCACTCCGCTCGACTGGATGGATTACGTCATGGATAAACTTGATGTCGTGCTGCTGATGTCCGTCAACCCTGGTTTTGGCGGCCAACAATTCATCCCCGGCACGCTGGATAAGTTGCGCCAGGCCCGCCGCAAGCTGGACGCGTGGGTTGCGCAGGGCGGCCAGCAAATCGCACTCGAAATCGACGGCGGCGTCAAGGTCGACAACATCGGCAAAATCCGCGCTGCGGGCGCCGACACCTTTGTGGCCGGTTCCGCCATCTTCAGCCAGCCGGATTACAAAACCGTGATCGATGCCATGCGGGCCGAAATCGCCAAGGCAGAGCAGATTTCCGCCTGACAGAACCCGTGCAACACCGATTTCAAGGGGCCCAGCCTTCTGCCAGCACAGCCCACGCACTCGTTTTTCAGGAAAATAACCATGACCTTCGACGCCGTACTGCTTGATCTTGATGGAACACTGATCGATACCATCCCCGATCTGGCAGATGCCGCCAATGCCATGCGCGCCGACCTCGGGCTGCCCGCGCTGCCCCAGGACGTGATTGCCACCTATGTCGGCAAAGGCACCAGCGTACTGGTAGAGCGCGCATTGGCCAACAATGTTGAGGGCTCGACCCCCGGCGCACAAGAGATTGAGCAGGGCCTGGCGCTTTTCCATCGCCACTACCACCACTTCAACGGCCGTCGCGCCGCGCTTTACCCTGGCGTCTTGGAAGGCCTCCAGGCTTTCCGCAGCGCAGGCATGAAGCTGTCCATCGTCACCAACAAGCCCACGGCATTCACACCGCCCTTGCTGGCGCAATGCGGGCTGTCGTCATTCTTCGATGCGATCGTCTGCGGCGACACCTGCGTCAGGAAAAAGCCTGATCCGATGCCGCTGCTGCATGCCTGCAGCCTGCTTGGCGTAGCGCCCGGCACGGCACTGGCCGTAGGCGACTCCATCAACGACGCACAGGCTGCGCGCGCCGCAGGCATCACCGTGCTGGCCGTGCCCTATGGCTACAACGAAGGCATGGACGTGCGCAATCTCGACGTCGATGATATAGTTGCATCTATCGCCGAGGCCGCCCAATGGGCTGCCGGCCAATCACTGCAGATCCAGAACACATGAACGCTACCCTGTATTACGGCACCACGCCCCGCGCCTACTGGCGCTGGTGGCGTTTGTGTTCTGGGTAGCGGTAATCCTCTCCCGGCACCAAGACACTGTCTTATCGTGCCGCAAGCAATTACCAAAAGCACTTAGCCCGGAATCCAAATTGTTTGGCCGGGCTTTTTTGTCATTGCTCCACTGTCCCGGCCTGTCAGTAAAACCACACAGAGACCCCTATGACAGAAATCGAGTTCAATGCACTGGCGGCACAAGGGTATAACCGCATCCCACTGATTGCCGAGACTTACGCCGACCTGGATACCCCCCTGGCCATTTACCTCAAGCTGGCACACAGCGGCCCCGAAGGCGGCCGCAATACCTGCCTGATGGAGTCCGTGGTTGGCGGGGAACGCTTTGGACGTTATTCATTTATTGGCCTTCCCGCAAAAACGGTCATTCGGTCTACAGGCACCCTCACCGAAGTGCTGCGCAAGGGCGAAGTCATCGAACGCCACGAAGGCGACCCACTCGCCTTTATCGAAGCCTACCAAGACCGCTTCAAGGTTGCCCTGCTGCCCGGCATGCCACGCTTTGCGGGTGGCCTGGCAGGTTACTTTGGCTACGATACAGTGCGTCACATCGAACCTCGTCTGGGCCCGGCGACCAACCCGTTTCCGAACGGCCAGGAAGAAGGCACGCCAGACATCATGCTGCTGCATATCGATGAACTGGTCATCGTGGACAATCTCGCTGGCCGCACCTACCTGATCGTCTACGCCGATCCGGGCCAGTCCGAGGCCTACGCACTGGCGCGACGGCGCCTCAAGGAACTGCGCGAAAAACTGCGCACTCCAGTAGTCATCCCCTATGCCTATGCCAGCATGCAGACTACCAGCCGGCGCGACTTCGACAAAAAAGACTATATCGATGCCGTACTCAAGGCCAAGGAATACATTGCCGCGGGCGACGTCATGCAGGTGCAGATCGGCCAGGTCATCGCCAAGCCCTTCCGCGACTCGCCTTTATCGCTGTACCGCGCATTGCGATCACTCAACCCGTCTCCTTATATGTACTACTGGAACTTCGACAACTTCCAGGTGGTCGGCTCTTCACCGGAAATTCTGGTGCGCCAGGACATTGTGATTGAGGACGGGCAACGCAAAACGGTCGCCACCATACGGCCGCTGGCCGGCACCCGCAAGCGCGGCGCCACGCCCGAAGAAGATGTCCGCCTGGCCGAGGAACTCATCGCCGATCCCAAGGAGCGCGCCGAACATGTGATGCTGATCGATCTGGCACGCAACGATATTGGCCGGGTAGCCAAGACGGGCTCGGTCGAAGTCACGGACACCATGACCATTGAGCGCTATTCCCATGTGATGCATCTCGTGTCCAATGTCACAGGTGAGCTCGATGAAAACATGAGCAATATGGACCTGCTGCGCGCGTCCTTCCCGGCAGGCACCCTGACAGGCGCTCCCAAGGTCCGGGCCATGGAAATCATCGATGAGCTTGAGCCCGTACGTCGCGGCATCTATGGCGGCGCCGCAGGCTATATGAGCTACGGCGGCGAAATGGACCTGGCCATCGCGATTCGCACCGGCATCGTCAAGGATGGCATGCTGTACGCGCAGGCGGCCGCAGGTATTGTCGCCGATTCGGACCCCGAAAAAGAATGGCAGGAAACCGAAGCCAAGGCGCGCGCTGTGCTGCGCGCAGCGGAACAAGTGCAGTTTGGGCTGGATGAGCCTATCTAGGCAAGGCTCTGGAGCCGGTGATCGGCGGCGGCTCGCTAATGGCCGCAGTCAGGACAAGCCGCTGTCGCGCCGTCCGCGAATGACGGCGCACAGGCCTGGACGCCGTCTCGGCCTGCTATACCGTGGCAAGCAGTTTCGGACTGATATCGCTGATCGACTTGGCGCCGGTCAGCGTCATGGCCACCCGCATTTCCTTGTCGATCAGATCGAGCAGATTGGCGACGCCGGCTTCGCCGGCAGTGGCCATCGCATAGATAAAAGCGCGGCCCAGTAATACCGTTTCCGCGCCCAGGGCGATCATGCGCACGACATCCAGCCCATTGCGGACGCCGGAATCGGCCAGGATCGCCAACTCGCCCTTGACCGCATCGGCAATCATCGGCAACGCCCTCGCCGATGACAGCACACCATCCAGTTGGCGCCCACCATGATTGGACACCACAATGCCATCCGCGCCAAAGCGCACAGCATCGCGCGCATCCTCTGGATCAAGTATTCCCTTGATGACCATGGGCCCCTTCCAGAAATCGCGTATCCACTCAAGATCCTTCCAGGATATAGAGGGATCGAAGTTCGTGCCCAGCCAGCCGATGTAGTCTTCGAGCCCGGTTGGTTTGCCGCGATACGAGGAGACATTGCCCAGATCATGCGGCCGGCCCAGCAGCCCGACGTCCCATGCCCAAGCAGGATGCGCGATGGCCTGTCCGTACCGACGCAGCGCCGCGTTGGGGCCGCTCATGCCGGAATGCGCATCACGATAACGGGCGCCGGGAACGGGCATGTCTACGGTAAACACCAGCGTCGTCACACCCGCCGCCTGTGCGCGCTCCAGCACGTTTTTCATGAAACCGCGATCCTTGAGCACATACAGTTGGAACCACATGGGGCGCTTGATGACCGGTGCCACTTCTTCGATGGGGCAAACCGACACCGTAGACATCGTAAAAGGTATCCCTTTTTTGTCTGCCGCGCGCGCTGCCTGCACTTCGCCGCGCCGTGCGAACATGCCCAGCAGGCCAACAGGGGCCAGCGCCACCGGCATGGAAAGGGTTTCGTCGAACAGACGCGTTTCCAGGCTAAGGTCGGACATATTCTTGAGCACACGCTGACGCAGGGCAATGTCCGCGAGGTCGCTGACATTGCGTCCGAGCGTATGCTCGGCATAGGCGCCACCATCAATATAGTGAAAGAGAAACGGCGGAAGCTTGCGCTTGGCAGCGGCACGGTAATCGGTAGACGCGGAAATAATCATGATTTTGACGTGGTAGGAGGCAGGCGGGTGGAGCGCTTGCGACGAGCTTCATCTTCGTCGAGTGTGCGCACGGAATGATGCACGAATTCAAGATGACGACAGACCGTATTGCGGGCGCGCTCCGCGTCGCCGGCAAGGATGGCTGCCATCAGCTCCTGATGCTGCGCGGTCAGTTGTTCAAAGGTTTGGGGCGCTGTGTACATCTTTTGGCGATTTTGCGTGACTGTCGCCTGCAGCAGATCGAACAGGCCACGCATCATCTGCAGCAGCACAAGGTTGTGCGAGGCCTCGGCAATGGCGAGATGAAACTGGACATCCGCCCGGGAAGCCAGGACCGGATCGCCCATGCTCTGAAACCGCAGGGTGGCCTCAAAGCACTCGCAGATATGAGCTTTGTCCTGCGCAGTGGCGCGCAGCGCGGCATGCCATGCGGTACTGCCCTCCAGCGCATGACGCGCCTCCAGGACGTCGTATCGGTACTCAGGATCTTGCTGCACCACGCTGCTGAGCGGATTCACGACGCTTTCGTGGCGCCACTGCGCTACCTGGGCGTCTTGAACATAGGTGCCGCCGCCATGACGGCTTTGCAGCAGCCCCTGACTGGCCAGGCTTTGAATGGCTTCGCGCACGGAAGAACGTGAAGCCCCCAGATCCACTGCCAATTGCCGTTCGGCTGGCAGACGCTCGCCGGGCTTGAGCTTCATCTCGACGATGAAGGCCCGCAACTGCTCCGCAATCTGGTCTGAAATACGCATGGCGTGTTCAAGGAATCATCCACGGCAGTACATATGCCTGCAATGTTGTGAGCGCCCCCACGAGCGCGGCGAATATAAGACTGTACTTGACGGTAAAGCGAAACAGATCGGACTCTTTGCCGGCAAGGCCAACGGCGGCGCAGGCAATTGCAATCGACTGCGGCGAAATCATTTTACCGGTTACCCCTCCCGTCGTGTTGGCCGCGACCAGAAGCACGTCGGGCACGCCTATCTGCTGTGCCGTCGTCGCCTGCAGGGCGGCGAACAGGGCATTGGACGAGGTGTCTGACCCGGTGAGAAAGACGCCTAGCCAGCCCAGGAAGGGAGAAAAGAAGGTAAACGCATGGCCGGTACGCGACAAGGCAAGCGCCAGGGTGGCGGACAGACCAGAGTAGTTCGCGATGAACGCAAAGGCCAGCACCATGCCGATGGAATAAATGGGCACCGCAAGCTCTTTGAGCGTATCGCCCAGGGTAGACCAGGCGTCACGCGGCTTGATTCTTGCCAGAATAATGGTTAGCACGGCGGCAAGCATAATGGCTGTGCCGGTTGCGGAGAACCAGTCGAACTTGTACACGGCGCCGTACGAGGTGGCCTGCGCAACGATGGGCGGTGCTTTCTGAACCAGCCCGTCCAGATAAGGCACAGGCAGACTCAGCACCCACCCCTGCAGCGCGCCGCCGACCGCAAACAACCTTTTGAATGGCTCGAGACTCCAGATCGTCACCATGATGGTCAGTATGACAAACGGCGACCACGCCTTCAGAACAGATGCGGCGCCAATGGATGCGCCAGCCCCCGCGCCGACCGGATTCCGTGTCGCAGCGTCCGTACCCACGCAGGCCGCCACGGTATCGGCTTTCGCCGCGTCGATATCTGCGAAGCGAAAAATGCTGGCAGGTTTCCAGACCTTGAGCAGCAGCGTCAAGGCTACCAGCGAGGCCAGCGCCGCCGTGATGTCCGGGAGTTCGGGACCGATGAAGTTGGACGTTAAGTACTGTACAACGGCAAATGTGCCGCCCGAGACGAGGACAGCGGGCCAGGTTTCCTTTACGCCCCGCCAGCCATCCATGATGGCCATGATCCAGAACAGCACAATGATGGTCAGGAAAGGCAACTGCCGGCCTGCCATTTGGCCGATCACAAAAGGATCTATATCGGTGACCTGCCCCGCGACGATAATCGGTATACCCATGGCGCCAAAGGCCACTGGGGCCGTGTTCACGATAAGGCACAGGCCAGCCGCATAGAGCGGCCTGAAGCCAAGCCCAACCAGCAGTGCAGCCGTGATGGCTACCGGCGCACCGAATCCGGCCGCCCCTTCCAGGAATGAGCCGAACGCGAAACCCACTATCAGCATTTGCAGGCGCTGGTCTTCGGTGACAGACAGAATGGAGGCCCGGATAATGTCGAACTGGCCTGTGCGCACTGAAATCTTATACAAATAGACCGCGCCCACGATGATCCAGGCAATTGGCCAAAGCCCGTAGGCAAATCCGTAGAATGCCGATGCAAGCGCCAGCACAATCGGCATCCGATAAAAAACAAGCGCCACTGCCAGCGCAATCAAGACGGTAATGGTGCCGGCCATATAGCCTTTCATGCGCAGAAAGGCCAAAGCAATAAAGAAAAAGATGATTGGCGTGAGTGCAATCAGGCTGGATAGCCAGATGTTGCCTGCCGGATCGTACAGATGTTGCCACGCCTCGTGCATAAATCCCTCTTACTCCTTTGACTGCGGCAGGCCAGTTTGATCAGGACACTGCGCCAAACCAGGCTTGCCAGCCGGCGTGATATCCCTCAAAATGGTCTTACCACTTTAGTTATACAAGAAAATAGGCGCGTATTATAAAAGTGGCTTTCTTTTCCGGTCAATTTATTTCCAGCCGTGCAACAATAGCCCAATCCCGATAATAGGATGAAATAAAAGGCTTAATTCTGCTTTTTGCTTTCTGTTTACGGCACATTCACGCCATGATCAGCACTTTTCCAAACTGGCAGAAAATACGCTATATTTAATAATGGTCATACCAATTCGGTAGACATAAACGCCACATTGGGGCATACCCTCGCCCCGTCGACAAGCCCGAAAGATAACGGTAGAATTGCCTCCATGAAAATTTACGCAACTATCCGCTTTGCACAGTGGTGGCGCTTCCACTAGGAAGCGGCTCGTTGTTGCGTACTGAATTCGCACCTTGCCGCCGTTCTGGATGGCAATGGTTCGATCCCCCCTCTCCGGCACGGCGGCTCCTTAAAACTGGAGATTGCCCATGCTGCCGACATCCATCCATCATCGCCACCGTTCACCCGGCAGGCCCATTGCGCCCGACGCGCCCCTGCGCGCCAGCATGCGCCTCACCCTGCAGGAGCAATCATGCTGTTAATGCTCGACAATTACGACTCGTTCACCTACAACCTTGTGCAGTATTTTGGCGAGCTCGGCGAAGAGGTGCGCGTATTGCGCAACGACCAGACCACTGTCGAAGACATCGAGGCGATGGAACCCGACCGCATCTGCGTGTCGCCGGGCCCTTGTTCACCGAACGAAGCAGGCATTTCGATTGCGCTCATCCGCCACTTTGCGGGTAAGCGCCCCATTCTGGGCGTCTGCCTGGGGCACCAGGCCATCGCGTCGGCGTTCGACGGCAATGTGGTGCGCGCCCAGCAAATCATGCACGGAAAGGTTTCCAGCATTACGCACACAGGCACCGACGTGTTCACAGGCCTGCCGTCGCCGTATATCGTGACGCGCTATCACTCGCTGGCCATCGAGCGCGACACGCTACCCGATTGCCTGGAAATCACCGCACAGACCGACGATGGCGAGATCATGGGCATACGCCACAAAACGCTGCCCGTTTACGGCGTACAGTTTCACCCCGAGTCGGTATTGAGCGAACACGGGCACGCATTGCTCAAGAATTTTCTGGATATCTGAGAACAAAACCGACACCCGCAGCCCAAACTCCGGGATGTCTGAAAAAAAACAAAAGGAGCATCATGACCATTACCCCTAACGAAGCACTGGCGCGCTGTATCGAGCACCGCGAAATTTTCCACGACGAAATGCTGCACCTGATGCGCATGCTGATGCGTGGCGAGGTTTCCCCGCAGCTTGCCAGCGCGCTGATCCTCGGACTGCGCGTCAAGAAGGAAACCGTTGGCGAAATCACCGCTGCGGCTGAAGTCATGCGTGAATTTGCGCTGCCCGTTCCAATGCGCAACCCCGAAGACCTGCTGGATATGTGCGGCACAGGCGGGGATGGCTCCAACACCTTCAATATTTCCACGGCTGCCATGTTTGTTGCCGCCGCTCAGGGTGTCAGGATTGCCAAGCATGGGAACCGCAGCGCGTCGTCGTCATCCGGCAGCGCCGATGTGCTCGAAGAGCTCGGCGTGAATATTTCCCTTAACCCCGAGCAGGTCGCAGAAAGCATCGCGCAATGCGGCATAGGCTTTATGTTTGCGCCAGCGCACCACGGCGCGATGAAGAACGTCGCGGCGGTGCGCAAGGAACTTGGCGTACGCACCATTTTCAATATTCTGGGCCCGCTCACCAATCCGGCCAAGGCGGGCAACCAGCTCATGGGGGTTTTCCATCCAGACCTGGTCGGCATACAGGTACGGGTGCTGGAACGCCTGGGCTCCAATCACGTGTTGATTGTGCATGGCAAAGATGGCATGGACGAAGCGTCGCTGGGCGCCGCCACCATGGTGGGAGAGCTGCGCGACGGCAAGGTGCGCGAATACGAGATTCATCCCGAGGACTTCGGCATGACCATGGTGTCCAACCGCTCAATCAAGGTCAACAACCGGCAGGAATCCGCCGCAATGGTGCTCGAAGCCCTCCAGAACGTGGATGGCCCGGCTCGTGATATCGTTGCCTTTAATGCCGGCCTGGCCATTTATGCCGGCAACAAAGCAGATTCCATCGAAGCAGGCCTGAAACTTGCCTTCGAGGCGCTTGCCAGCGGTGCTGCACGTGAAAAGCTGGAAGAGTTCAGGGCCTATACAGGGACGCTGAAATAATGAACGATATACTTGCCAAAATTCTCGAAACAAAAAAGGCCGAAGTCTCTACGGCCCGGCAAATGCGCAGCGAATCCGACGTCCTGCGCGAAGCCAAAAGCCGCAAAGACCTGCGCGGGTTCGCGCGCGCCATCGAAGAAAAAATTGCCCAGGGCAAACCTGGCGTCATTGCCGAAATCAAGAAGGCCTCTCCCTCCAAGGGCGTGATTCGCGAAAACTTCAATCCCGTGGAGATTGCCTCCACGTATGCCGCGCACGGCGCTGCCTGTCTGTCGGTCCTGACCGACGTACAGTTTTTTCAGGGATCCTACGACTACCTGCGCCAGGCGCGCGCGGCCTGCGCGCTGCCCGTCCTGCGCAAGGATTTCATGATCGATCCCTATCAGATTGCGCATGCGCGTGCGTTGGGAGCGGACTGCATTTTGCTCATTGTGGCAGCCCTTTCTCTTTCGCAGCTCAAGGAATTCGAAAGCGTTGCAAGCGAACTGGGCATGGACGTGCTAATCGAAGTTCACGACCGCGCGGAACTGGACATCGCGCTGCAGCTGAACTCCTCATTGCTCGGCATCAACAATCGCAATCTGCGCACATTCGATACATCGCTGCAGAACACCATAGACCTGCTGCCGGCCATACCGGAGGGCAAGCGGGTCATCACCGAGAGTGGCATACTGGCTCCAGAAGACGTCCAAAGAATGCGCGAACATGGCGTCGACGCGTTTCTGATCGGCGAAGCGTTCATGCGCGCGCCGGATCCAGGCGTTGCGCTGCAGGCAATGTTTGCCTGATTTGCCAGCCCCAGCCGATGGTCAGGCACCGACATCGGCTGCGGCAAGTGGTTTTGGTATTCCGGCAAGGCCGATTCGGCCGCGCCGATTCATTCAGGTCATTTTGCAACAGGAGGCCCGCTATGAACACAACCGCCATTTCCACGCCAGACACCAGCTGTCCCTTATGCCAGGACAAGAACGAACACGTTCTGTGGCGTAATGACCGTTTACGAGTCATCCTGATCGATGGCACTGACTTCCCTGGCTATACGCGTGTCATCTGGAACAAGCATGTCGCCGAGATGACCCAGCTTTCCGCCCCAGCCCGCAGCGAAGTCATGGGGATCGTGTGGCGCGTGGAGCAATCCCAGCGCGACGCAATGCGCCCCGACAAGATCAATCTGGCGCAGTTGGGCAATCAGGTTGCGCATCTGCACTGGCATATCATCCCGCGCTGGCGCGACGACACGCATTTTCCCGAATCAATCTGGGCGAGTGCCGCGACGCGTTCCGATGCGCAGCGGCGCGCATGGGATGCCCGCCAAGGCGAGATCATTGACGCGCTGCCGGCCTACTGTGCCCTCCTGAAAGAAAGCCTGGATAGCATGCTGACTCCAGCCCGCTGAGAGCGGCCAGCCGAGTGGGCCGATCGTTCCGGCACGTCGCGGCCATGCCGGTTATGTAGCCTTGTAACAACATTGGGGTTTTCCCTGAACGGGAATGCCGCTATAATCGCTCCACTGCAATATTCACGCGTCGGCATTTTCATACAGCGCATAGCTGTGTCATAGCAGTTGACTGAACCCTCAGCACCCATGCCGTGCGCCATCGCTCCCTGACCTCCTGGCCTTGCGCCGCGTAACCAAGACAATACGCGCTCCTAAGGGTTGATTCGGTCGGCACGATGCTCCAATCAACCAGCGTAACGGGCTCTCCCCTTCTGCCCCCGCTATACGCATGCCGCTGTGCGCGGCCAAGGATACTCATGTCTTTTGAAACACTGGGCCTAGTGCCTAACCTGCTGTCCTCCATCCAAAAAACCGGTTTTACCGAGCCGACCGCCGTCCAGGCAGCCGCCATTCCGAAGGCGTTGGCCGGACACGATCTCATGGTCTCGTCGCAGACTGGCAGCGGCAAAACCGCAGCCTTCATGCTGCCCGCGCTGAACCGTATTTCGCAAATGCCGCCCAACAAGGGCTCCGGCGTGCAAGTGCTGGTGCTGACGCCAACCCGCGAGCTGGCCATGCAGGTCGCCGAAGCCACCAAACAGTATGGCGCCCATATCAAGGACTTGCGCATTGCCGTCGTTGTCGGCGGGATGCCTTACGGCGCGCAGCTCAAGGCACTTTCACGTCGCGTAGACGTACTGGTTGCCACACCCGGCCGCCTGATCGATCACCTGCAAGCCAAGCGCGTCAACCTGTCCACCGTCCACACACTGGTGCTGGACGAAGCCGACCGCATGCTGGACATGGGCTTTATCGAAGATATCGAAAACATTGTCGGCCGCACGCCAGCCGACCGCCAGACGCTGCTGTTTTCCGCGACGCTGGATGGCAGCATTGCCCGCCTGGCTGGCAAGATGATGCGCGATCCGCTGCAGATCGAGATTTCAGGCCAGAAGCAAAAACACACCAATATCACCCAGAGCCTGCTGTACGCCGACGACAACAGCCACAAGATGCGCCTGCTGGATCACCTGCTGCGCGACACAAACCTTGATCAGGCGATTGTGTTTACATCGACCAAGCGCGGCGCGGATGATCTTGCCATACGCCTGAGCGATCAGGGCTTTGCCGCGGCGGCGCTGCATGGCGACATGAACCAGCGTCAGCGTACGCGTACGCTGGGCCTGCTGCAAAAAGGCAAGCTTCGCATCCTGGTCGCTACCGATGTTGCCGCGCGCGGCATCGACGTCCAGGGCATCAGCCACGCCGTCAATTACGATCTGCCCATGCAGGCTGAAGACTATGTTCACCGCATCGGCCGTACCGGCCGTGCCGGCCGCAGCGGCCTGGCCTATACGCTTGCCATGCACGCGGAACGCCACAAGGTGCGTCGCATCGAACATTTCATCGGCCAGGCAATTCCCGCGGAAGTCATCGAGGGCCTGGAGCCCAAGAAGACGGTGCGCCCCACCTATACCGACCGCAAGGGCAGCGGCAAAAGCTTCGGCTCGCGCGGCGGTTATGCGGGCAAACCCAATGGCGATCGCCGCTTTGGCGACAAGCCGGCCTTTGCGGGCAAGCGCTCGGACGACAGGCCTGCCTATGCTGGCAAGTCGCGTTTCGAGGACAAGCCCGCGTATGCTGGCAAACGTTCCGACGACAGGCCCGCTTATGCTGGCAAGCCTCGCTTCGAAGGCAAGCCTGGCTACGAAGGCCGCCCAGCGCGCGACAATGCCGGCGCTGCCCGTAAAGAGTTCGGTGGTGAAGGCCGCGATGGCTACAAGGGCCGCAGCGATCGCCCTGCTTTTGGTGATCGCCCTGCCTTCGGCGACCGTCCGGCTCGTCCGGCCAAGCCGTCTTTTTCCAAAGGCGCAGGCAAGCCCGCCAGCCGCCCTGCCGCACGCCCTGGCTTTGGCAACAAGCCTACGTCTACCCGCGGCAAAAGCGCGGCACGCCGTAGCGATTTCGCCAGATAAGCAGCCCGCCTGACGCCCCCTTCGGGCGCAACGGCGGCAAAGCGCAGGCTTACCCTGCGCTTGAAACAGCCCCGACACGCTGGACGTTCCTCCAGGTTGTCGGGGCTGTTTCACGTCTGGCGGCGTGCAGCCACTACAATAAGGATGCTGCCCACCTATCCGGGTTGCCCGCCCCTGTCCATAAATCATGAAACAGCTCGCTCGCAAACCCCTCCTGCTTTCGTTTCTCCTGTCGCTGCCGCTCTGGATCGTCTTCAACAACTATGTCGTTGCGTTGATCTGCGCTTTGCTGGTGGGGTTTTTCGTATCCATGTGCTGTTCCCTCTGGGTACTGCACAACAAAGACAAGCAGAAATGACGCCTTCCATCACCTTGCCGGCCGGGCTCCCGCAGCCCGATCCCGACGCCTTCGCCCACTCGGACCACGTTGCCGCTTATCTGGCGGAACGTATCAACGAATCTGACGCGGGCTTCTTGCCCTTTGACCAATGGATGCAGCTTGCGCTGTACGCGCCTGGCCTGGGTTACTATGCGGCCGGCAGCGTCAAATTCGGCGGTGGCCTGCCAAGCGGAGACTTCACCACCGCGCCCGAGCTCAGCCCGGTGTTCGGACAGACGCTGGCACGTCAGGTTGCCCAGGTACTGCGGGCCACGAAAACGAATCGCGTGCTCGAATTCGGCGCGGGGTCCGGCGCACTGGCAGCGGCGATCATTCCGGCCCTGCGCGATCTGGGCATTGAACCCGAATACAGCATTCTCGACGTCTCGGCAGACCTTCAGGCGAGACAGCGGCAGCGGCTGGCGAGCCTGCAGGCCAATATCGCCTGGCGGGATACCTTGCCGGATGCCTTCTCGGGTTGCGTGATCGCCAACGAAGTGCTGGACGCGATGCCCGCAAGCCTGTTCCGCTGGAATGACACTGGGCATCTTGAGGAGGCGGGTGTGCGCCTGGCGCAGCAAACACACGCCGAAACGCCAGCCGCCCGCCACCTGGACGCCGGCAGCATCACCTCGCCGCCCCGCTTTGCGTTGGCTTGGCGACCCGCACCCGACTGGCTGCAAGCCGCCGTATCCAGCCGTATGCCTCCCCTGCCCGGCTACCAGTCCGAGATCAATCTGCAGGCCGAAGCGTGGGTGATGCAAATGGGAACCTGGCTGGCGCGCGGCGCCGCCCTGCTCATCGATTATGGCTTCCCGCAACGCGAGTACTATCATCCCCAGAGGGCGGAAGGCACGCTCATGTGCCACTTTCGGCATCATACGCACGCACAGCCCTTGCTGTATCCTGGGCTGCAGGACATCACCGCGCATGTGGACTTCACCGCCATGGCCGATGCCGCGCTGGAAGGCGGCCTGGAGGTGCTGGGCTACACATCCCAGGCCAGGTTCCTGATGAATGCGGGGCTGCCAGATCTGTTGATGCGCGCCAGCCCCGACGCCGTCAATCGCGCGGGCACCATGGCGGCCGTGCAGAAATTGACGTCCGAAGCAGAGATGGGTGAACTCTTCAAGGTATTGGCCATCGGCCGGAACCTTGATGAGCCACTGGTGGGTTTCACGCGCGGTGACCGCCGCGATCGTCTATAAGAAACGCTGACTGTCTTTTCAACATGTACCGGATCATACGCACTTCATGACAACAGATCGGATCGCACGCGCGGCACACTATCTGCTGGACGCCCGCGCACAGAGAACACTTATTACCGCACTTCCACAGGATTGCAGGCCACTCGACGTGGCGCAGGCCTATGCCATACAGGATGCGGTCGCTGCGGGCCTGGGGCCCATCGGGGGATGGAAAGTCGGCGCGGCAGCGCCGGATGGCGAGCCCAATTGCGCGCCCTTGCCCGCCTCCGGCATCATACGGTCTCCCGCCCGGCTGCTGTCGACCAACCATCCGCTGCGCGGTATCGAAGCCGAGATCGCCTACCGCTTCAAACAGGATCTCCCTCCCAAGCCACACCCCTATACGTTGGCTGAAGTCTTGGCAGCCATTGCCTCTGTTCACCCTGTCATCGAGGTAGTTGAGTCGCGCTTTACCGATCGCACTCAGGTCGATTATCCCTCTGCATTGGCCGACGCCCTGGGCCACGGCGTGCTCATCTACGGTGAAGGGCGCGAACAGGGATTCAATATCAATCAGCTCGAACAGCCTGCCCAGCTCATGTTCGATGACGACATGGTTGTGGATACCCGGGGCGCGAATCCTGCCGGCGATGTATTGCGCTTACTGGTGTGGCTGGCCAATCATGTTGCCGGCCGACACGGCGGAATACGCGCTGGCCAGATCGTCACCACCGGATCATGCAGCGGCATCGCGTTCGCCGAAGCAGACAGCGATGTGAGCGCCCATCTTCAAGGCCTGGGCTGGGTGCGCGTCGCGTTCTGCTAAGCTCAGGCGGTTGACTGCGGCAAGGCGGACAATGCCTTGAGCCGTGCTTCACGCAAGGCCGCTCGGATTTGCTCAGGCTGGCCTGGCAACGCCTTGGCTATCGCCCCGGCATCAATGCCGCGTATCGCAGCGACACGGGCCTGCCATCCCGCCAGGTCGATATCCGCCACGCAGTCAGCGGCCCGCAACAAATCCAGGTAACGCTCGGGCTTGCGCAAGGCGTCACAGCGCTCCATCAGATCCAGCCATTGGGATGGAGACGCATGATCCGCTCCCTCCAGCACCAGGGGAAGCAGCCGTGCATAATCAATGCACTCGCTAGGCGCTCGTACATGGCGGCCTATCTGCGCGGGCGCATCAGACAGCCTGCAGGCCAGCGCAAAACGCATGGGCAGCGCCAGGCCTGCCTCATGGGCGCGCACCAGCTCCGCCGACAAAATCGCGCTGTCAAAATCCAGCCCCGGCAGTATGCGCTCGAGCGCGCCCGCCTCGTGCAGCACATCAAACATGCGGCCAGGATGGGCGGTCATCAGCCCCTTGGCCAGTTCTTTCCAGACCCGTTCCGGCACCAAGGCATCGACCTCTCCATCGGAAACAAGCTGGCGCGCCAGTTGCATGGTTTCGGGCGCCACCGAAAAATCATGGAAACGCGCAGCGAACCGCGCCAGCCTCAGCAAGCGAACGGGGTCTTCGACAAATGCCTGCCCCACATGCCGCAACACCTTGGCACGGATGTCGGCCTGGCCATCGAGCGGATCGACCAACTGACCATCCACACGCCGAGCAATGGCGTTGATGGTGAGATCGCGGCGGCATAAATCTTCTTCCAGTGTGACGTCTGTGCCCGTATAGAACGTAAAGCCCTTGTAGCCCCGCCCGGACTTGCGCTCGGTGCGGGCCAATGCGTATTCTTCTTTGGTTTGAGGATGCAGAAATACCGGAAAATCGCCCCCTACGGGGATATATCCGCGGCGCGACATCTCTTGCGGCGTTGCACCGACCACCACCCAGTCGCGGTCGCCTGCCGGCAGGCCCAGCAATTCGTCGCGCACCGCTCCCCCAACGATATACACCTGCAGGCCGGAAAGCGCGTCGGTGTCGTCAGCGTCCATGGCAGCAGCCACCATCACGGCAAATCCACGGTCCGGCTAGGCTGCGGCGACACAGTGCCCAGACGCTTCTTGAGCGACTGGGGCTGGCCGGTGAACAGCATCGCGTAATAGGTGGCATTGGACATCACGTTCTTGACGTAAAGACGCGTTTCGGTGAACGGTATCGTTTCCGCAAAAATCGCCCCTTCGACAGGCGCGCCGAGCTTGGAGCGCCAGAGCACGGGACGACGCGGTCCTGCGTTATAGCCAGCCGTGGCGAGCACCTCGGAACCGTTCAGATCATTCAGCACCATGTTCAGGTAGTTGGTGCCCAGAATGGTGTTGGTCTCGAACTCGTTCACCGACGACGGCGTGAAGTTCACCATGCCGATTTTCTTGGCCACCCATCGCGCCGTGGCGGGCATCAGTTGCATCAGCCCTGAAGCGCCAACATGCGACCGGGCATCCATGATGAAGCGCGATTCTTGCCGGATCAGGCCATATACCCACGCGGGGTCGAGGTTGATCATGCGCGCCTTTTCGGTAACCCGCCCCTCAAACGGCGCAATAAAGCGCTGTGAAAAATCGATTTCGTTGTGCGTCAGCAGTGAGGTATTCACCACGCGGTCATAGATATGCTCCTGGCGCGCGAGTTCCGCCGCAGCGCGCAGTTGCCTGTCGGTCATGCCGCGGATGGCGTAGCTCCATTCCGGCACGGCCTCCGGGCGCCAACCTAGCTCGAACAGCGTAATGGCACGGTGCAGTCCTGGATTGCTGCGCGCTTCGCGCAGCTCGGCGGCTGTAACAGGCGCCGGCGCCGGCGGCAGCGACAGCGTATGGCCGAGCTCCTCGCTGGCCAATTGACCGTAAAAATCGAGCTCTGTCGAAATCGCCTGATACTTGCGCACCGCGGCTTCGTGCTGCCCCTGCGCAGCCAGCGCACGCCCGGACCAATACATCCAAACCGGTTCGGATGCCTGCCGGTCTGTCATGCGCTCGATCGCCTTTTCAACCTGTTTCCAGTCGATGGCCGGCTGGCGCAGTTCCGCGCGAACTTGCCAGGCATGGTTATAGTCCGTCATGGGCGCGGTGCCCGAGCGCCGATACCACTTGGCGGCATCCAATTCGACATTCAGCGCGGCAACCAAGCCGAACTGGCTCCAAACCCACTGGATATTGTCCTTGGGGATGGCTGTGGCCCAGTTGTTTTCGACGTAGGCTGCATTGGGCAGACGGTTGTCGCCATAGGCCAATCGGGACAGCGCTATCGTTACCAGCTCTATCTGGGCGCGATCCCGTGGCGGTTTGCGGCCAGACAGCCATTTCTTGGGATTTTTCATGATCGCCGCGTAGTCAGTCATTTCTGCCGGCGTAAACATGAGGGCGGCCATGCGGCGGGCGTTACCTGCCTTGTTGGTTTCAAGAATGGCGCGCAACGCAGGTTCGAGCTGCTTCCATCCAACGACCTGACTGCTTTTCATCTGGCCAAGCATGGCCCAACATGCATTATTGGGCACAAAACTATCCATGACCTGCTGGGCATTCACCCGCTGGCCTGTCATATGCTGCGCATGCAATAAGGCGCACTGCTCCGACGCATCCACATTGACCAGCGGCGCCAGGCTCGCCGCCAGGGCGTAGTTGCCAGCACGTGTCGCCGCAACGATCCAGTCTCCCTTGAGCCGGTCAGCCAGATAGGTGCCAGCATGGCGCTGAATGAAATCACGTATTTGTACTTCCGGCACAGGCAAAGCGGGATTCGTCAGGGTGCGATATAGCGACCAGTATTCGGCATAGGCGCCAATCACGGGATCCGACTTGGCAACCGGCACCAGGGACTGCAGCAGATCCCATTGTTTTTTTTGCCTGGCGGCGCGCGCATCGATGACGGCCTGGCGAGCTTCGGGCGGCGTGATCAGCGTAATGGTGTTGGCATCCTTGCCAACCTGGTCACGCAAGGCCGGCACCGCCTCTAGCGAAGCTACCTGAACGGCGTCCGGCGTATCCAGGGTTGCGGGCACCTGCCGCCCGTTTGTGGCCGCCTGTGCATCAGAACGGGCGGCCACGTTTTCTGTGCCACTGCAGCCGATCAAGGCCAGGGCTAACAGCGTACATGCACCCATGCGCAGCCTGGCGGGTTGCCACGTGCCGGACATGCCACGCATTTTCTGATACCGTTGCCTATTGGATAACATCTTGAATTGACCCCATAACTCGCTCATGACTGACAGCTTACACAATAACGCAACCCCGCTGCGAGCCCGCCTGAAACAACGCAGGGCATCGCAGGATCCTGTTGAGCGCAAGCGCGGCGCCTTGTTGATACGAGGCCGCCTATATACCTGGCTGGCCACGACACGCACCCGCCTGCGCGAAACAGGCAAGCCAGAACCTCGCACGATTGCAGCTTTCTGGTCTACGGAAGATGAACCGGCGCTGCAACCGCTGTTGCAGCAATGGGTGGAAGAAGAAGGATACCGCGTATCCCTGCCTGTCGTCACGGCCCCTGATGCGCCATTGCAGTTCAGGCTTTGGGTGCCGGATGCGCCAATGCAGCCAGGCTCCTACGGCATCCAGGAACCCGTTGGCGAACTCGCGCCGCCTCCGGATATCGTACTGGTGCCTACCCTGGGCTATACCCGGCGCGGAGACCGCGTCGGGTACGGAAAAGGGTATTACGACAGAACCCTGGCGGCGCTCAAGTCGTCGGGCCACCCATTTACCTCGATAGGCATTGCCTGGGCTAGCGGCGACCTGTCAGAGGATGATTACGCACCCGCGCCGCACGATGTTCCGCTGGACGCCATCCTGACAGACAAAGGCTGGGCGGTGCCCGCGCCGGTATTGGGCTAATCGGCCGGCTGCCCTGGCCTTCTCGGCCAGCCCCGCAGTCAGCCCAGCCTGAGCTGGCGGCAGATGGCCATCGTGGACTCTGCGCCATTCAGCGTATAAAAATGCAGCCCGGGCGCCCCGCCGTCCAGCAGCTGCTGGCACATCCGCGTGATGACGTCCACCCCGAATGCCTTGATGGATGCCTTGTCATCGCCAAAGTCTGTCAAGCGCAGCTTGAGCCAGCGGGGAATTTCAGCGCCGCACATGGTCGAAAACCGCGCCAGCTGGGTGTGGTTGGTGATGGGCATGATGCCCGGCACGATGGGCACATCCACCCCTCTGGCGCGCGCGCGTTCGACAAAGTCGAAGTAGGCATCGGCATTGAAAAAATACTGAGTGATGGCGCTGTTCGCGCCCGCCTGCACCTTGGCGACGAAGTGGTCGAGATCCGATTGCGCGCTCGCCGATTGCGGGTGGCTTTCGGGATAGGCCGCCACTTCAACATGGAACCAATCGCCACTGTGTTCGCGTATGAATTCCACAAGATGGCTGGCGTAATGCAGTTCACCTGCGTCACCGCCCATACCCGAAGGCAAGTCGCCACGCAAAGCCACGATGCGGCGTATGCCCTGCTCGCGGTACGCGTCCAGGATTTCACCCAGTGTGGCGCGCGTCGCACCGATACACGAAAGATGGGGCGCCGCATCGCATCCCAGGTTCTGCATCATGCGCACGGTATCGGCTGTGCCGCTGCGCGTGGAGCCGCCCGCGCCAAACGTGACGCTGACATATTCGGGATGCAGGGCCAACAGCTGTTTGGCCGAGCGCACGAGTTTTTCTTGGGCTGCGATATCGCGAGGCGGAAAAAACTCCAGACTGATCGCCTGTTTACTGCTCATGTAAAGAACTCCGTATACCCCGCCATCCAGGCGGGAAGAGATAGGTAGCCGCCTTCTGGAGCGGGCATACATCATAGTGACGACAGGCACTGCCCGCCCCTGGGCTGGGCGGGCAGTGCCTGCCGACGAAAAGACCTGCTTTCGACCTGCCTGCGATCAGGACGTCAGCAGCCTGGAGAGAACGCCCGACACAATACTGTAGACAAACGCCCCCAACATGGCCCACCAGAATCCACTGACCTGAAAGCCTTTGAGTACTGAACCCGCAAACCAGAACACCAGCGCGTTGAGCACGAGCAGAAACAACCCGAGCGTGACGATGGTAATGGGTAGCGTCAAGAGTATGAGCACCGGCTTGACCAGGGTATTGAGCAACCCCAGCACCAGCGCGGCAATCAGGGCTGAACCAAACGATGCGACATTAATGCCTGGCAGGATGTACGCCACGATCAGCAAAGCCACTGCATTCAAGATCCAGACAAGTAAGAGTTCCATATCAGTGCTCCTTTGGTTAAACCCGGCTTCTTGCTCGGCGTGGCAGACGCCACGCCGTTACGACAGTACTGCAACAATGAAAACACCGGATGATCTTGGAGATCAATAGCGGTAATGATCCGGTTTGTAAGGACCTTCTACAGGCACGCTGATGTAGTCGGCCTGATCCTGGCGCAGAGTCGTCAACTGCACGCCCAGTTTCTTCAGGTGCAGTCGGGCAACCTTTTCATCCAGCTGCTTGGGCAGCACATAAACCTTGCCGGTTTCGTAAGCCTCGCCCCGCGTGAACAGCTCGATCTGCGCGATGGTCTGGTTGGTGAACGACGCAGACATCACGAAAGACGGATGCCCTGTCGCGCAGCCCAGATTGACCAGGCGCCCTTTGGCCAGCAGGATGATGCGTTTGCCATCGGGAAAAATAATGTGATCCACTTGCGGCTTGATTTCTTCCCACTGCAGGTCTTCAACGGCAGCGACATCGATTTCGTTGTCGAAGTGTCCGATGTTGCAAATGATGGCCTGATCTTTCATGCGCTCCATGTGATCGCGCGTAATCACGTGGTAATTGCCCGTCGCCGTCACGAAAATATCAGCCTTGTCTGCCACCTCGTCGAGGGTAACCACGCGATAGCCTTCCATGGACGCCTGCAAGGCGCAGATCGGATCGACTTCCGTCACCCAGACCTGTGCGCGAAGCGCCGCCAGCGCCTGGGCGCATCCCTTGCCCACGTCGCCGAATCCGCACACCACAGCGATCTTGCCGGCGATCATGACATCGGTGGCACGCTTGATGCCGTCGACCAGCGACTCTCGGCAGCCATAGAGGTTGTCGAACTTGGATTTGGTGACTGAATCGTTGACATTGATGGCGGGGAATGCCAGCTCTCCCTTGCGGGCCATCTGGTAAAGGCGATGCACGCCCGTGGTGGTTTCTTCGGTTACGCCTTTGATCTGCGCCAGTCGTGTGGAATACCACTTGGGATCGCGCGCCAGCTGTGCCTTGATGGCGGCAAACAGCACGCGCTCTTCTTCGCTGCCCGGCTTATCCAGCACCGACGCATCGGATTCTGCGCGAGCGCCCAGATGCAGC
This sequence comes from Allopusillimonas ginsengisoli, assembly GCF_004153455.1. Taxonomy (GTDB): domain Bacteria; phylum Pseudomonadota; class Gammaproteobacteria; order Burkholderiales; family Burkholderiaceae_B; genus Allopusillimonas; species Allopusillimonas ginsengisoli. The sequence continues at coordinate 67,258 of NZ_SDQE01000006.1, forward strand.
AGCGTGGTGGCATCGCCGCCATCGTCGAGAATCATGTTGGCGTGCTGGCCTTCGGGCCATTCGAAGATTTTGTGCGTGTATTGCCAGTAGTCTTCCAGGGTTTCGCCCTTGATGGCGAAAACAGCCGTGCCGCTGGCGGCAATCGCCGCCGCCGCGTGATCCTGAGTGGAAAATATATTGCACGACGCCCAGCGCACTTCAGCGCCCAGCGCCTTGAGCGTTTCGATAAGAACAGCAGTCTGGATTGTCATGTGCAGGCTGCCTGCGATGCGCGCGCCCTTGAGGGGCTGAGCCGCCGCGTATTCTTCGCGCGTGGCCATCAGGCCTGGCATTTCGGTTTCGGCAATGGCGATTTCGCGCCGACCCCAGTCGGCCAGTGCGATATCGGCGATTTTGTAATCGGTAAAAGTGGCGTCAGCAACAGTATTCATGGCATTGATCCCATAATCCTGTACTGGCCGGGGCGCGCCTAAGGCGTGAAGCGCTCATCCTTGCCCGTACAGGGTAACGATGAGCGCCGTTGAATCAGAAAACACCCCAAGCCTGGCGGGCCGAACCGGCCGTTGGGGCGCGGTTCCGGCGCCGTTGCAGCGCTCCTTGGGAAGTCAGGCAAATTGTATCGTAATCGGCAGACAGCCGCAGCGATGTCAGGGCATTCGGCCTTGGCCCGGCAAGAGCAGTGTTCAAGCGGCACCTGGCGGGCAGCGCGCCGCATGGTTCAGCCCTTGCGACGAGGATAGCCCTGCGCCTTGATGCGCTCCCATACGCGGCGCTTGTCGTCTTCGTCCAGAAATACCCAGTTGGCAACCTCCATGGCAGTGCGACCGCAGCCACGGCAGATATCGTCGTAAAGCGTGGAACACACCGCAACGCAGGGTGAATCGGAAACAGACAGGCTGTGATTGTTGTCCGAAGCCGTGCTGGCAGCGACCGAGATGCTGTCGGCGGCAGCCGCCGGCTCACGATGCACCTCGGTTATTTTCATGTCAGGCTGCCTGTTTAAGGGCCTGGATCTTGTCGGTGGCTTCCCAGCTGAACTCAGGCTCGGCACGGCCGAAGTGGCCATACGCCGCGGTCTTGGCATAAATGGGGCGCAACAGATCCAGCATGTTGATGATGCCCTTCGGGCGCAGATCGAAATTCTCGCGCACAAGCCGTGCGATCTGCTCGTCGGGGATGACGCCGGTGCCTTCGGTGTACACCGTAATGTTGATGGGCTCAGCGACGCCAATGGCGTAGCTGACCTGCACCTGGCACTGGCGCGCCAGGCCGGCGGCAACGATGTTCTTGGCCACATAGCGAGCGGCATAGGCCGCCGAGCGATCAACCTTGGAGGGATCCTTGCCGGAAAACGCACCGCCGCCGTGCGGGCACGCACCGCCATAGGTATCGACAATGATCTTGCGGCCTGTCAGCCCGCAATCGCCCTGTGGACCGCCGATCACAAACACGCCGGTGGGGTTGACCATGAAGCGGGTTTTGGGGGTGAGCAGCCCATCAGGAAAGCTGGGCTTGATGATTTCTTCGATGACGGCTTCGCGGATGGCTTCCTGGGTAATGTCGGGCGCGTGCTGGGTGGACAGCACCACGGTATCGACTTCGACCGGCTTGCCATCGACATAACGGAATGTCACCTGGGATTTGGCATCGGGACGCAGCCACGGCAAACGGCCATCCTTACGCAGCTCGCTCTGGCGCTGCACCAGGCGGTGCGCGTACCAGATCGGTGCCGGCATGAGGTCGGGCGTTTCGTCGCAGGCATAGCCGAACATCAGGCCCTGGTCGCCAGCGCCCTGGTTCAGGGCTTCTTCGCTGGTGCGATCCACGCCCTGGGCGATGTTGGGCGACTGCTTGTCGTAGGCGACCAGGACGGCGCAGCCCTTGTAATCGATGCCATAGTCGGTATTGTCGTATCCGATACGCTTGATCGTGTCGCGCGCGATCTGGATGTAGTCGATATTGGCGGTGGTGGTGATTTCGCCCGCCAAGACGACCAGACCGGTGTTGCAGAGTGTTTCGGCAGCAACACGGGCGTTGGGATCCTGGGTGAAAATGGCATCGAGAATGGAATCGGAAATCTGGTCAGCGACCTTGTCGGGATGACCTTCGGATACGGATTCGGAAGTAAACAGAAAATCGTTATTTGCCACAGCGATACGTCCTATGAAGCGCTGGATATCCAGCTAGAGGTTGAACGAAACGCGTTGCACCTCGGACATCTGCGCAGCAGGTAAATCAGGGCGCGACGCTTTAGCGGATTTTCAGCGCGTGGCCTGTTTCAGGACAGCGCGCCATCGCCCCGCAAGTTGTCGGTTAACTCAGCGATAGGATCCATTTTAAGCCAAAAACGCCACAGCATCGTAATTCACGGGACGCCAGCAGGGTTGGAGCGTGGAATGCGCCGCGGCGACAAATGCGAATACACTATAGCGCTAGCTGAGAAGCCCCCCTGCCCTCCACCACGACACGGATACCCTCATGCCTTGTTTTCCAGAACAGCACCTCTGGAATTGCTACCGCAGCATCCTCATCCCGGCGACGCCTCCGCAGCAAGCTGGAGATGCTGGCGCATGAAGCTCGACAAGCTCTCGATCCTGAGTACGCTGTTCAGGCATTTCGGCCGCTGTTCAACGGCAACACGCCTGCGCTGGGGGCGGGTGCTGGGCTGGCTGTCGCTCAGGCTGCTGCGCTCTCGCGCCCACATCGTGCGTACCAATCTGGCGCTGTGTTTTCCGGAACACACCGAGGCGGAACGCGAAGCGTGGGTGCGCCGCCACTTTGGCCTGCTTGCCCAATCGGTGGTGGATCGCGGCCTGTGCTGGTTTGGCACCCGCGAGTCCATTCTGGATACCATTGCGCTCAATGGTTTTGAACACCTGCAGCAGGCAATGCGCGATAAACGCCGCATCATCCTCCTGGCGCCCCACTTTATTGGGCTGGATGCCGCCGCAACGCGCCTGACCATGTCTGTCGACGAGTCAGCCACCATGTACACCAGGCAAAGCGACGAGGCGGTGGATCAAATTGTGCGTGAAGGCCGGGCGCGCTTCAATGTCGTTCATCTCATCAGCCGCAAGGAAGGGGTGCGCGGGCTGATACGCCACTTGCGCAACGGTTTGCCTGTCTATTACCTGCCAGACATGGATTTCGGCCGCTCCGGCGCGATATTTTCCCCCTTCTTTGGCGTACAGGCGGCCACGCTGCCTACCACCGCACAGATAGCCCGCAGCTGGGATGCTGTCGTACTGCCCATCGTGAGCCGCCTGAACCCCGGCACCGGGCGTTATCAGGTTGATGTGTTGCCGCCGCTACAGGATTTTCCGGGCGAACAATCCCCTGAAGACGCGACCGCGCGGCTCAATCAGCTTATCGAAGACTGGGTGCGCGTCGACCCGCCTCAGTATTACTGGGTGCACCGCCGATTCAAGACGCGGCCCGAAGGCCAGCCCGGCGTCTACTAAGACAGGTGCGATCGGCCCGCCCGGCGATGGCAATGGCGATGGCGCGCGGCTATCCTGGGCGACACTGTCGTGTATCGTGCACGAAGGTACGCAAGGGGCGCCGCATGCGGACAAATCAGCTGTAATCCGGGATAATGAGCGGATGATGTGGAACTTCGTAAAAATGCATGGCGCCGGCAATGATTTTGTCGTGTTGGATGGCGTGCGGCAAGACATTGCCATGACGCCAGAGCACGCGCGCGCGCTGGCAGACCGCCATTTCGGCATCGGCGCAGATCAGATACTGCTGGTCGAGCCCCCGCTTCACCCCGAAGCAGACTTCCGCTATCGCATTTTTAACGCGGACGGCAGCGAGGTCGAGCACTGCGGCAACGGCGCCCGCTGCTTTGTGCGTTTTGTGCACGAGCAAGGCCTGTCGCGCCGCAATCCCCTGCGTGCCGAAATCTGCACGGGGCTGATCACACTGGACAACAACGGCGACGACAGCGTTTCGGTCGACATGGGCCAAACCCGCTATGCCCCCGAAGACGTCGGCTTCGACGTCTCCGGCCTCACCTCCACCCCCTGCGCCGACGACACACTCTGGACCCTGCCGCTGCCCGGCATCGGCGAAGCCGCGCTGTCTTTGGTCGCCATCTCCAACCCCCATGCGGTTCAGGTGGTAGACGACATCATCAACGCCCCCGTGGCCAAAGTCGGTCCGCTGATCGAATCGCATCCGCGTTTCGCGCGGCGCGTCAACGCAGGATTCATGCAGGTTACCAATCGGCACGCCATCTCGCTGCGGGTCTATGAGCGTGGCGTCGGCGAAACCCTGGCCTGCGGCACTGGCGCCTGCGCTGCCGTGGTGGCTGGCATACGCCGGGGCCTGCTCGACAGTCCCGTCCGCGTTCAGACCCACGGCGGTGAGCTCTCCGTCTCCTGGGATGGCGCCCACCTTCGCATGAGCGGACCAACCGCCACGGTGTATTCCGGTCAGGTGGACATCGACACCCTCTCACGACAGTTCGCATCACAAACCGGCCTGGCGCCGGCAGGCACGAACCCAAACAAGGAAACCACAAGTCCATGAGCGCAGATAGTTTTTCCGCTGAAGACGTTGCCCTGTTCCTGCAGGATAACCCTTCTTTCTTTCGCGACCATGCCCACGTCTTTGCAGAGTTGCGTGTTCCCCATCCCAACGAAACCCGTGCGATTTCACTGGGCGAACGGCAGATCATGACCCTGCGGGCACGTACCAAAGACCTCGAATGGAAGTTGTCCGGCCTGCTTCAGAATGCCACCGGCAACGAAAGAATCAGCCACACGCTCACCGACTGGTGCTGCCGCCTGCTGGCAGAAGACGATTATCGCCAGATCCCCGGCCATATCGTACGCAGCCTGAGCGATATGTTCGACCTGCCGTCCATCGCGCTCAGGCTTTGGGATGTCCCCCGGCTGCAAGACAGTGAATTCACCGAAGATGTCACCGATGCCATACGGGAATATGCCCGTGCGCTGACCAAACCCTACTGCGGCCCGCTTGCGGGGCAGGAGCCCGCGGGCTGGCTGGGCACGCCGCCAGCTTCCCTGGCCATCATCGCCCTGCGCACGGATAACAACACCGAGCCCATGGGGCTGCTGGTGCTGGGCTCAGACGACCCAGAACATTTTTCGGTCGACATGGGCACCGTATTTCTGGATACGATCAACCGCCTGGCCAGCGCCAGTCTTTCACGCCTGCGCCTGCCGCCCGGGCCTGAAGCAGCCTGAGGCACGCCATGCATGCGCTTCCGGCCGACATGGAGCAGTGGCTGGCGCATCTGCAAGGCAATCGCCGGTATTCCGCGCACACCCTGGCAGGATACCGGCAAGACCTGCATCACCTGATGCTGCTTCATCCAGATCTGCCGCTGTCCACCTTCACAGAAAGTCATATCCGGCAAGCGTTGGGGCGTCTGCACGCCCGGGGCCACAAGCCGCGCAGCCTGGCGCGGGCCTTGGCGGCCTGGCGCGGTTTCTTCCAGTGGTGGGCGCCTCGCGCAGGCCTGGATGCAAATCCAGCGGCGGGCGTCCGGGCGCCCAAGATACCACGCAGCCTGCCCAAGGCCTTGTCCGTGGAACAGGCTCAGGTTCTGCTGGACCGCCCTGGCCTGCCAGAACCAGAAGGCCCGATCGCCTGTCGCGATCAGGCCATGTTCGAGATCCTGTATTCCAGCGGGCTTCGGCTTGCCGAGCTGGTCAGCCTGGACAGACAGCACACCCGCCGAAACGGCTATGAATCGCAAAGCTGGATACAGTTGCCCGAAAACGAGGCAATCGTGCACGGCAAAGGCGGCAAGACGCGCAGCGTGCCACTGGGAGGCAAGGCCATCGCGGCCATCGAGCGGTGGTTACAAGTACGGGGGCAACTGCTAAACGGCCACACGGATGTCGACACCGACGCTGCCTTGTTTTTAGGTGCACGCGGCAGGCGCATCAGCCCTCGTGTTGTGCAAACGCAACTCAATCGTCTGGCGGCGTTGGCTGGCCTGCCCATACATGTTCATCCGCATAGCCTACGCCATAGCTTTGCCAGCCATATGCTGCAATCGGCCCAGGACTTGCGCGCCGTGCAAGAATTGCTGGGCCATGCCAATATCTCTACCACGCAGATCTATACCCGGCTGGATTTCCAGCATCTGGCTCAAGCCTACGATCAGGCGCATCCCCGGGCACGCAAGCGCTGACAGGGCGCGCTTATTGCGCAGAAGGCTTGAGTATGTTGATCAACTGCCCCGCGTTCCAGGAGAACATGCCCAGGTAGGTTCCCGCAGGCTGGCCTTCGGGTGCCAGCGCATCTGAATACAGCGTACCGCCAACCTTGGCCTTGGCTTCGCGGGCAATCTGCTCGATCAGCTTCGCATTGGTGATGTTTTCGACAAAGATGCCAGCCACATGTTTTTTGCGCGCCAAGTCGATGATGGCTGCCACGTCGCGGGCGGTGGGCTCTGCCTCGCTGGAGAAACCCGCCACGGAAATAAAGCGCAGACCATAAGCCCGCCCGAAATACCCAAAGGCATCATGCGACGTAATAATGGTGCGTCGGGCGGTGGGGATATCCTTGAAGGCGTTCTTGATTTCGGCATCCAGCTTCTGCATCTGCGTGACGTAAAGATCCACGCGCTTGCGGTAGTAATTGGCATGCGTAGGATCTGCCAAGGCCAGGCCCTCGGCAATATTGCGCGCATAAAGCACACCGTTGGAGAGATCCTGCCAGGCATGGGGATCGACGTCTCCCACATTGTGGTGATGATCGTCCTCGTCGTGATCTTCGTGATCGTGTCCGGCGGATGATTTCGCATGATCGTGCGGGGTGTGCGTACCGTGATCATGGCTGTGCCCGGCGTGAGACGCGTCATCGTGCCCATGTCGTCCCTGGCCCGCGAAAAACTCGCCAGCCTCGAGGGTACGCACCGTGACCCCCTGGGAGGCCAATACCTGCGTACCCTTGAAGCCCGATGCCTTGAGCAGCCTGGGTAGCCAGCCTTCGAAATCCAGCCCATTCAGCACCAGTACATCGGCCTGGGCCAACGCCTTGACGTCTTTGGGCGTGGGCTCGAAGGTGTGTGCATCGCCATTAGGCCCAACGATGGTCGTTAATTGCACATGCTCGCCACCGACCTCGTGCACCATGTCGCCCAATACCGAAAAGGTGGCCACAACCTTGAGCGGCGCGCCCTGCGAGGCAGTCTGAGCCCATGTTGCGGCGGCGCCCCCAAAGGCAAAAGCCGCGCCTGCAAGCAGGGCCAGCGTCCGGTGACGTAAAACACGAAAAGCAGCAATGCGTGTTCGGCTCATCAGATTACTCCAAGATGCGGGATAAACGTGCACGGCGGTCGCGCGCCTTGCGTGCCGCCTGTAAGAGCCCCCCATGAGGGCCAAGACAAACCGACAGGAAATAGATACATCCTGCCGCCAAGATGATCGAAGGGGAAGCCGGTACATTGGCGTAATACGAACAGAGCAAGCCAAGGTAGCAAGACAGCGTTCCCAAGACAGAGGACAGCACCATCTGCCGCCCTACCGTGCCTGCCCAGAAACGCGCCGCGGTGGCGGGGAGCATCATGATGCCAACCACCATCAGTGTGCCCAGCACCTGAAAGCCCGCCACCATTGTGAGTACAAGGAGCACCAGAAACACCATATGGATAATGGTGCCTGCGGTTCCCTGGCTGCGCAAAAACTGGGGATCCAGACATTCGAGCACCAACGGCCTGAAAATCAGGGCCAGACTGGCCAAGGTGAAAGTGGATACCGACGCGACCAGGAGCAGCGACGCATTATCCAGCCCCAGCACAGAGCCGAACAGGACATGAATGAGGTCCATATTGGACCCTCTGAGCGAAACCAGCAGCACTCCCAGACCGAGAGACACCAGATAAAACGCGGCAAAGCTTGCGTCTTCGCGCTGCGGCGTCAGCCTGGCGACGGCGCCAGCCAGCAGCGCGACCACCAGGCCTGTGACCACACCGCCTATGGTCATCGCGGTCAGCGACAGCCCCGCGGTGAGAAAACCCACGGCGACACCCGGCAAGATGGCATGTGCCATGGCATCGCCCATCAGGCTCATGCGCCGCAGCACAAGAAACACCCCGAGCGGCCCTGCCGCAAAGGCCAGCGCAAACGAGCCTGCGAGCGCGCGGCGCATGAAGCCATAATCGATAAACGGGCCGGCCAGCCAGTCGAACAACCACATCACAGGTAGTCTCCTGCGCAGAGGTGGCGCGCCAGATGGAGGTTTTCGGGCGTCAGGACATCGCAGGTAGGCCCCCAGGCTACCACCTGGCCCGCCATGAGCAGCGACTGAGGAAAATGCATGCGCACGAAATCGAGATCGTGCAGCACGGCGATGACCGTACGGCCCTCCCTGTGCCACGCATGCATGAGCGCCGTGAGGTCTTCTGTGGTGGCGCGGTCAACGGCCGCGAAGGGTTCGTCCAGCAAGAGGATATCGGCGTCGTGCAGCATAAGCCGCGCAAAAAGCGCACGTTGCAGCTGGCCCCCCGACAATGTGCCAATAATGCGCCGCCCAAAATCGGCCAGCCCAACCAGCGTGAGCGCGGCCTGGATGCGCTCGTGCTCATGTGCGCCCACGTTTTGCCAGGCGCCCACACGCTGCCAGGCGCCCATGGCGACCAGATCGTAAACGGTGATGGGAAAACTGCGGTCCAGCTCGGACAGCTGTGGCAGACAGGCCATGCGGGACGCAGAATCACCCACCAGCCGGATATGGCCACGCAAGGGGCTCAGGAGGCCGGTAATGCCCTTGATGAGCGTTGACTTGCCTGCGCCATTAGGGCCCACAATGGCCGTGAGAGAGCCACAGGAGAACGCGCCGGTGACATCGCGCACCGCAATGCGGTCGCGCCAACCCAGAGAGACTTGATCGAGCGCAATGACGGGAACGCCGGTAACCCGTGACGTAGTCGAAGCCTGGCCGGGGTGGTTGTGAGCAGTATCAAGCACGGCCACTCCCTACCCTTCGCTCATGGCCCAGGCCACCAACACCCATAAAAACAGGATGGCGGGTACCACTCGAGCCAGGCGGCGAGTACCCGAAGCAAGCAGCGCCGTGCCGCGATATTGGACGGCGCCGTGCTTGGCGGGTGATTTGATCCGAAACATGAATAAGGCCAGGAAGGTGTTAAAAGGCTGACAAGTCTGTTATGTTATAACATCCAGTGCTTTTTTGCAGGCTAATCGCCGTCTGTACCGGTTAACGGACTACGGTTACACTGATACTATTGCTCCCAGGCCCCTCCAACGCCCTACCCCATCCTGGCCAGCAAGCACGGGAGAACGCAAACCAGAGCCCACGCCATGCCCGAGAATCCTACGCGACATTCACCCTCACTCTCCACACAATTGCGTACGGCCGAATCCCTGTGCACCGAACGCGGCAAACGGCTGACCCCAATCCGCCGTAAAGTGCTCGAAATCCTGCTTACCCAGCAGCGCAGCGTCAAAGCCTACGAGCTGCTGGATATCATTCGCGATGTGCAGCCCGGCGCGGCGCCGCCCACGGTCTACCGCGCCCTTGATTTCCTGGTCGAAGAAGGGCTGGTCCACCGTCTGGATGCCATCAATGCCTGGACCGCCTGCCTTGACGCAGCGGGCAAGCCGCATGATCTGCTGGTGGTCTGTACCCAGTGCGGGGCGGTGGCAGAGCTCAGCGACCCCTCCCTGAACCGACAACTGGCCAAAAAAGTCGAGGCCGCGGGCTTTACGCTGTCGGGCCACGAAACCGAGCTTCGGGCGCTATGTGCGGACTGCAGGGGCCAGGACGCCGCCCGGCACTGCCATTAAGACGCCACCTGATACTGCCTGCATCAGCAATTACACCGACTTGCAGACCGTATTTGCCCTAAAGTGGATGCTGTGATGTAATCGCACGTTGAAGTTTTTTGCGCGGTTAACCAAAAACAGCATTTTGCCGCCAGCTGCAGCGTTGGCGGCAAAATAGGCACCGCGCCTTGCGAGGCAAGCCATGAACGCCGCAAACATTGATCAAATGGTGCCGGTTACCATTCTTACCGGCTTTCTGGGCGCGGGGAAAACCACGCTCCTTAAGCGTATTCTGTCCGAATATCACGGCAAGCGCATTGCCGTCATCGAAAACGAATTCGGCCCCGAAAGCATCGACAACGATCTTCTTGTGCAAGACAGCGAAGAAGAAATCGTCGAGCTTAGCAACGGGTGTGTCTGCTGCACGATACGCGGCGATCTCATGCGCACCTTGAACGACCTGCGTATCAAGCGCAAGGCCGGCGAACTCAAGTTCGAGCGGGTTATTATCGAAACCACCGGCATGGCCAACCCGGGCCCTGTCTGCCAAACGTTCTTCATGGACGACGACATCGCCGAATACTATCGGCTTGACGCGGTCATTACCATCGTCGACGCCAAGCATGGCATGGAAACCCTGGACAAACAGGAAGAAGCCCAAAAGCAGGTGGGCTTTGCCGACCGCATCCTGATCTCAAAAAAAGATCTGGTCAACGAGGCGGATTACGCTGCGTTGCGCTCGCGCATCGTGCATATCAATCCGCGTGCGTCGATTACGCCGGTCAATTTCGGCGAAACCGACATCGCGGCGCTGCTGGACATCAGCGGCTTCAATCTGAATACCATTCTGGATATCGATCCGGCATTCCTGGCCGACGAGCATCCCGATGCCGCGCACGACCATGAACATGGCCATGACCATCACGATCATGACCATGACCACGATCATGACCACGAAGGCGATTGCGGGCCAGGATGCGGCCATCACCATCACGACCATCATCACGCGCACCACGACGACGAAATCGGGGCGTTCGTATTCCGTTCCAACAAAGCTTTCGATCCGGAGCGGCTCGAAGAATTCCTGGGCGGCATTGTCCAGGTCTATGGCCCCGACCTGCTCCGCTACAAAGGCATTCTGTACCTGAAGGGAATCAACCGCCGAATGTTATTTCAGGGCGTACACATGATGATGGGCGCCGAGCCTGGAAAACCTTGGTTATCCAGTGAAAAGCCTAATACCAAAATGGTGTTCATAGGCCGTAAACTTCCCCAGGAGATATTCACCCGGGGCCTGGAACAATGCTTGGTCTGATTACGAACCATCTGCATACAAGGCAGGAAAGCTGTACTGGTTCAACGTACCAACACTAAAACAAGAGGACATATCATGGCTAGCAAATCAGCCGCTACAAAGACCCATGGCCACTTGCTGACCGAGAAAGAGCTGTTGGCAATGCCTGAGGCCGACTACATGAACGCGGATCAGCTCGCTTTCTTCAGGAACCGCCTGAAGGAACTGGAGCAAGACATCCTTAACAACGCCGACGCAACGACCGAAAACCTGCGCGAAACCCAGTTCGTCCCCGATCCCGCCGACCGCGCGACCATCGAGGAAGAACATGCGCTGGAGTTGCGCACGCGCGATCGGGAACGCAAACTGCTCAAGAAAGTGCAGCAGTCCATTTCGCGCATCGATTCCGGCGAATACGGCTGGTGCGAAGAAACCGGCGAACCGATCGGCGTTGCCCGCCTGCTGGCGCGCCCCACGGCTACCCTGTCGCTCGAAGCGCAGGAACGCCGCGAAATGCGCCAGAAACTCTACGGAGACTAAGCGTCCACCGTCTTCCGCGATCGGTTGCATTCCGGCACCGGTCGCGGCCTTGTTACATGCTTCCTCTTGAATCAGCGGATGACGCCCCCATCTGACAAATTCAAAAGGAAGATTCCATGGAACAATTTCACGCTACAACCATTGTTTGCGTCCGGCGTGGCAACGACGTCGCCCTAGGCGGCGACGGACAGGTCACGCTGGGCAACATTGTCATCAAGGGCACCGCCCGCAAGATCCGCCGGCTATATAACGACAAGGTGCTGGCAGGCTTTGCCGGCGCCACGGCCGATGCCTTTACGCTACAGGAGCGCTTCGAGGCCAAGCTCGAAAAATACCAAGGCAATCTCATGCGCGCCGCTGTAGAGCTCACAAAAGACTGGCGTACCGACCGCATGCTGCGACGCCTTGAGGCCATGCTCATCGTTGCCGATAACGAGCACACCCTGGTGCTTACTGGCAACGGCGATGTGCTCGAACCCGAGCACGGGCTGGCGGCCATCGGCTCGGGAGGTGCGTATGCGCAATCCGCCGCCATGGCGCTCTTGCAGAATACCGACATGCCTCCCGCCGAGATCGTCAAGAAGTCGCTCGAGATCGCGGGAGACCTGTGCATTTACACCAATCAAAACCATCTCGTCGAAACACTGTAGGCGGCGCGCGTAAGCACCGACGTCTTCCGACCCTATTCAGAATCCGATTATGTCCGCTACCAATATGACTCCCGGAGAAATCGTCTCCGAACTCGACAAAAACATTGTCGGGCAGGACCGCGCCAAACGCTCGGTGGCAGTTGCGCTGCGCAATCGTTGGCGCCGTCAGCAGGTGCCAGAGCCCCTGCGCCATGAAATCGTTCCCAAGAATATCCTGATGATCGGCCCCACCGGCGTGGGCAAAACCGAAATCGCCCGGCGTCTGGCCAAACTGGCCAATGCGCCTTTCATCAAGATCGAAGCGACCAAGTTCACCGAAGTGGGCTATGTCGGGCGCGATGTCGACACCATCATTCGCGACCTCGTCGAAATCTCGGTCAAGCAAACGCGCGATGTTGAAATGCGCCGTGTGCGCACCCAGGCGGAAGATGCCGCTGAAGACCGCATCCTCGACGCGCTGGTGCCGCCCGCCCGCAATGCGCAGGGCGAGCCAGAACGCACAGACAGCAACGCCCGCCAGGTGTTTCGCAAACGTCTGCGCGAGGGCCAGCTGGACGACACGCAAATCGAAATCGAAGTCTCCCAGATGGCGCCGCAGATGGAAATCATGGCCCCGCCCGGCATGGAAGAAATGACCGAGCAATTGCGCGGCATGTTCGCCGGTCTGGGTCGCGACAAAAAGAAACCCAAGAAAATGTCGGTCAAAGAAGCCTTCAAGCTGCTGACCGAAGAGGAAGCCAGCCGGCGCATCAACGAAGACGACCTCCGCACCGCCGCGGTGACAAACGCCGAGCAGAATGGCATTGTCTTTCTTGATGAAATCGACAAGATCGCCACACGCCAGGAACATTCGGGTGGCGATGTCTCGCGTCAGGGTGTGCAGCGCGACCTGCTGCCTCTGGTCGAGGGCACGACGGTCAACACCAAATATGGCGTTGTGCGCACGGATCATATCCTCTTCATCGCCTCGGGCGCTTTCCATCTGTCGCGACCCTCAGACCTCATCCCCGAACTGCAGGGGCGCTTTCCAATACGCGTGGAGCTCGACTCGCTCACGGCGGATGATTTCGTGCGCATTCTGTTCGATACAGATGCCTCGCTCACCAAGCAATACAGTGCATTGATGGCTACCGAAGATGTCACGCTGGACTTTACCCAGGAAGGCATACGCCGGCTGGCCGAGCTGGCCTTCGAGGTTAACGAGCGCACCGAAAACATCGGCGCCCGCCGCCTGTATACCGTGATGGAAAAGCTGCTGGAAGACTTGTCGTTCGATGCAACCGCCAGCGGTGGCCAAACGGTCACCATCGATGCGGCCTACGTGGATTCCAAGCTGGAAGAAGCCGCCGCCAGCCAGGACTTGGCCCGCTACGTACTTTAAGCGTTAGGAATCCAGCGTTCGGCATTGCCATGAGAAACACCCCAACAGGTTGGAGATTGATGTCCAACCTGTTGGGGTGCAGTTCATTGATGTCCAGCTTTTGGGTGCAGTTCAACGCCTCTGGGGAGTCGTGCTGTAGGCCGCAGCATTTCAGTTCACCGTCTCAGCTGCCGGCTTCAACTGGAGGTTTGGCATGACACCCCGGCACATGCACAGGCCCGAACCGCTTACTTAGAGATTTCGGTCACCACGTACTGGCCGTTTTCCCGCTTTGCCTTGAACCTGACCTTGTCGCCCGGCTTGACCTCTGCCAGCAGCGCAGGGTCGGCATGATAGACCAGCGTCATGGCGGGCAACTCCAGGTCTGAGATGGCCCCGTGCTTGATCGTGATCTTGCCGGCCTTGATATCCACGCGCCGTACCTCACCCGAGGCGCTGGCTTCCTGCGCAACTGCCTGAACAGAATAAAACGATGTAACCGCCAGTGCGGCGGCAATCACCTGCATACTTCGATTGTTCGCTAAAGACATACGCTAAACTCCGGCTGTAGTACGGTTCAAGCATAACGCCAAACAGGCGTCGCCGCCTGTATCGTTCCATATGCGCCAGCATAGTTGCTTCAACGGGTTTCATGTGTGCACTGAAGCGACAAATCATACGGCCAGACACCTCAGCTTCAGCATGTGTGCTGTTTGATTACACTGGATACCGTCGTTTCCCACCCTTAACTGCTATCAGGAGCATCCACATGGCCACCCGCCTATCTGTCATCGCCACCCGCACGGGAGACCAGGGCACCACCGGCCTGGGCAATGGCGTCAGAGTCGACAAGGATGCGCCGCGCATCGTTGCGATGGGTGATGTTGACGAGCTGAACAGCCTGATCGGGCTTTGGCGATCGGAAACATTGCCCCAGGACATCGATGGACTGCTGGGACAAGTGCAGCACGACTTGTTCGACCTGGGTGCGGAATTGTGCATTCCGGGCCATACGGCCCTGAACGCGGAACATGTTGTGGTGCTCGATGAGGCGCTGGCCGAGTACAACGCTTCGCTGGGCAAACTCGCAGAGTTTATTCTGCCTGGCGGCACACGCGCCGCCTCGCTCGCCCATATGGCGCGCACCGTCTGCAGACGCGCTGAGCGTTCCGTTGTGACATTGGGCCGCAGCGAACCCGTGAATGAACCCGTGCGTCAGTACCTTAATCGCTTATCGGACTTGTGCTTTGTGCTGGCACGGGCGTTGAACCGCGCAGAAGGCCAGCCTGATGTGCTCTGGAATCATTGAAACGCGGGCAGACACCTTATTTTGACATCCTCCCCGGCTTTAGGCGGGAGGATGTCAAACGCCGGGAACAAGAACGCTCGACCCCATGGCTATTGAAAACAACCGCTTCGTTGCGGCTGCGCATGGCGTAGGCTAACTGCGTTCGTCGTGCGAGTGGATTTGCAGTGCTTCGAGAAAGCGCGACACCATATTGTAGGTGGCGATCGTGGCGGTAAGCTCAACGAGCTGGCGAGCATCGAAGTGCTGCCTGACCTCGTTGAAGACGGCATCCGGCACTTGCACATCGCGTGTCATGGCATCGGTATAGGCCAGCACGGCGCGTTCGAGGGGGCTAAAGAGGCTGGAGGCAGCCCAGGCATCAAGATCATCCAGCTGAGCCTGTGTCATGCCCTCTTTGAGCGCGATCGGCGCATGCTGATCGGCCTCGTAGGGGGCACCGTTGAGCACCGCGATGCGCATGATGACCATTTCGCGCACATTGCCGGCCAGCGAGGTGTTGTGACGGATACCCGTGAGGTGATTGAGCCAGCCGCGCGCGACCGGCGGACTTTGCAACAGCATCTGGTACAGATGCAAAACGCTGCCGCGTTCGGCAATAATCTGGTCGACCAAAGGGCTGACATCGGGGTGGCTGAGGTCGGCGTAGGGGATGCGTGCCATGTATGGGGGGTTCCTTCTGGGTGTCAGGCCGGCAGTGCTTGCCGGAGGCTAAGATTGAACAAGCGTACGATTTCGGTGATGTCGTCTTCGGTGCAGATGAAGGGCGGCGCCAGCAAGGCATGATTGCCATGAACACCATCCACCGTGCCGCCGGATGGATACATCATCAAGCCATTTTGCAGGGCTTGCTTCTTGAGCACAGCATGTATTTGCCGAGCGGGGTCCAGCGTGGCCTTGCTGGCCTTGTCCTGGACGAACTCGACGCCCACAAACAAACCGCGGCCGCGGATATCGCCCACGTGAGGATGATCTGCCAGCGTAGTGCGCAGTTCTGCGCGCAGCTGCTCTCCGCGCGCCAGCACGTTATCGAGCAGATGTTCGCGTTCAATTACTTGCTGTACGGCCAGGGAAGCCGCGCAGGCGGTGGCATGCCCCATATAGGTATGGCCATGCTGGAAGAAACCGCTGCCGCTGACAATGGCATCATAGATGCGCGTGCTGGCCAGCATGGCGCCAATGGGCTGGTAGCCCGCGCCCAGGCCCTTTGCGATGGCGAGGATATCGGGCACGACGCCGTCTTCGGCGCAGGCAAACAAATGACCCGTACGCCCCATGCCGGACATGACTTCATCGAGTATGAGCAGGACACCGTGACGATCGCAGACTTCGCGTATGCGCTTGAGATAGGTGCGCACAGGCGCCAATGCGCCAGCGGTTGCGCCCACGACGGTTTCGGCCACGAACGCGGCGACGTTCTGGGGGCCCAGTTCGATGATTTTTGCGTCGAGCTCGTTAGCCAGGCGCTGCGCGTATTGCTCTTCGGTTTCGTCGGCCCGCTGATCGCGATAGGGATAGCACGGCGACACATGAGAGGCAGGTATCAACAGCGGCAAAAAAGGCTTGCGACGCCACTCGTTACCCCCTATTGCCAAGGCGCCCAATGTATTGCCATGATAGCTTTGACGGCGAGCGATGAAATGCTGGCGCGTGGGTTGACCGATTTCGACAAAATACTGCCGGGCCAGCTTGAGCGATGCTTCTACCGCTTCGGAACCGCCAGAGACAAAATACACGTGATCCAGATCGCCAGGCGCTTTCTGGGCCAGGAAGTCGGCCAAGTCTTCTGCCGCGTGGGTGGTGAAGAATGATGAGTGCGCATAGGCGACCTGGTCTACTTGCTGCTTGATCGCCCGGATGATATCCGGATGGCCATGACCCAGGCAGCATACGGCTGCACCGCCGGAGGCATCGATATAGCCTTTGCCGTTCTGGTCGAACAGGCGTACGCCTTCGCCGCGTACGGCGAAATCCAGATGGGTTTTGGGGTTGCGGTGAAAAACGTGGGACATGGCAGTGCGGGCCTTGTAAATTTCAACAAATGTTTCGTGTATCATATACTTCTCAACAAATAAATCAACCATGTCTGGCAAAGCACGCCCACCCATGACACCCTACCCTGCCCCGCCTCCCCAGAACATGCCGGCGCTTGTCGCCCGCATACAACGCGACTTCGCCAACATGACGCCGCAGTTCCAGATCGGCGCGCGCTATCTCATAGATTGTCCTGCCGATATCCCCGTCGCCTCCATGCGCCGCATTGCCGAGCAGGCGGGTGTGCAGCCGGCAACGCTGGTACGCCTGGCTCAATCATTGGGCTACCAAGGCTGGGACGATCTCAAGCGTATCTATGTTCAGGCCCTGCGCAGCGAGCCCAAGCGCTACGCCGTCCAGGCGCGCAAGCTGGTGCGCGACGCCAACCCCACCGCGCTGGGGCAGGCCGTTGCCGTACAGGCCGACAATATTCAGGCACTGGGCCAAGCCAACGCGGGGCGCATGGCAGCAGCCACACGGATGCTCTCTGCTGCCCCGCATGTACACATCGCGGGTTTCCGGGCGTCGTATGCGCCGGCCTTCACCTTCCAATACCTTTACCGGCTATTCCGGCCTTCGGTGTCACTGCTGCGCAGCGATGCCGGCACGCTCGAAATGGAACTGCGGGCCATCAATCGGCGCGATGCCACCGTCATCATCAGCTTCGCCCCCTACTCGCACGAATCCATGCAGGTCGCCGACGCCGCGCGCAAGGCGGGCAGCAAGGTGCTGGCCATCTGCGACAGCGTGGTCGCTCCCATCGCCCTGCAGGCCGACTGCGTCCTGGTATTTTCAACGAACACGCCTTCGTTCTTCCCCTCAAGCACACCGGCGCTGGCCCTGGTCGAAATCCTGATAGCGCAATTGCTGGCCCAGGCAGGCCCCAAGGCAGTAGAAGGCCTCAAGCGTGCCGAAGAACAGCTGCACGCAACAGGCGCCTATCTCAATGCCCGCTAAGCTACGGAACCACGCTCATGCTTTCGCTACTTGAACTCTCCGGCTCGCCTTGGCACATCGGCAAAGCCCTGGGCCGGTTCGGCGCCCAGGCTGCGCACAATCACCTGATCACGTCTGCCTCATGGGACAGCGTCATGGCCTGGCGCGGCAGCGATGCTGCCGCAGCCATGCGCAACCTGGTGCAAACACGCTTTCCCCGCATCGAACAAGAGATCATCGGCCTGGCCGAAGGCCTGGAGCTGGACGCCAACGACGTCTTTCTCTGGAACTGCCGGGGCGACCTCTGGGCCATGGCGCCCGATGGCTGCACCACGGTGTTGCGGCCATCTGCCAATGGGCCGCGCATCACCCACAACGAAGACGGCGACCCTGGCTTCCTGGGCTACTGCGGCATCGGGCTCTTCGCCCCCGAAGGCGCTGGTCGCTTCGCGTCCTTTGTCTACCCGGCGTCCATACCGGGGCACACCTTTGCCGTCACACAGGCGGGGCTGGCCATGACCGTCAACAACCTGCGCTCGCGCAAAGTCACGGCAGGCGTTCCCCGCATGGTCATTACCCGCGCCCTGCTCGAACAATCCACCCTTGACGCAGCCCTATCGCTGCTCAAAGGCACGCCGCGTTCCGGCGGCTTTCACCTCAGCCTGGCGCAACGCGGGCGCACCGAACTGCTCAGCATAGAATTCAACGCAAACAAGGTTTCCGTGCAGACCATGCAGCAACCGTCGCTGCATGCCAACCACGCTATCCATGCAAACATGCTCGACCTGCCGCAGGTCATTACCGATTCCTCGCTGCAGCGGCAACAACGTGGCGAGGCCATGTTGGCCCACAACCCGGATGTCAGCCCGCTTGCTGTCCTGGCCGATCAGGCTAACGCTGCCTTGCCCATCTATCGCAACGCGCCAGACGACAGCGACAACGAGAACACCATGGCCACGGCAGACATCCATGTCGACCAGGACCACATTCGCTGGCAAGTGTACGAACACCCGGGACTTTCCCCTGGCTACAGCTTTGTCGACGCCTGCCAGGCATGAATCACGCTGCACTGGCTGCGCACACCCCGCGCGACTGCGCCTGGCGCTTCAAGCCCCGGGCCGGATAATCCGCAATGCACGCGGCCCATGGCTGTGCCAGTCACGCATTTGAGCGGCTTACATCACAGAGCGCACGAACTGCGCCACATGCACGCTTAGTTCAGACAGATCGCGCTGTAGGTTCTCGAAGTTTTCTGATTTTTCGTAGGTTTCTTCATTCATATATAAGGCGCGATTGATCTCGATCTGCAGGCTATGACGGTTCTCTTCCGGTCGTCCGATGCGCGCAATCAACGCCACGCCCTTGAAAGGGTCATTGCGCGCCACGGTATAGCCCCGATCCAACAGAAAATCCTCGATCACGCCAACAAGCGTGGGGTCGCAGGTTGTGCCGTCACGGTCCCCCAGCACAAAATCGGCCAACGGCTTGTCCGTATCTATCTCCAGGATCTCATAAGAGTTCGCCGGCATGGAATGCAAATTCAAGTGCCATACAATGCCGAACCGTTCGTGTGCGGTTTCGATGGTCTTGCGCAAGACATCATGGTACGGCTGGTAATACGTGCCGATGCGATTCTCCACTTCGGCCACCCACAGCTTGCGATCATAGATAGGCTGCCCGCCCGCGCGGCTCCAGATCAACCCATGGCCCAACCTGGATTTTTCCGATGGATGCAGTGTCGTGGTCCATGGCTCGGCCAAGATGTTTGGATCAATATCGTCCATCTCACGATTGGGGTCTATATAGCTGCGCGGAAAATTCGCCGCCAACAGCGTGCCGCCCACTGCGGGAATGGCCTGCCAGAGCTCATCCACAAAGGTATCCTCCCCGGAGCGCAGAATAGGCATGCCCAGCACCGGCTGGAAGTCGGCCGGATACATCGTCCCACTGTGCGGCGAGTCGCAGATCAGGGGGATGGAACTGCTGGTGGGATACGACAGCACATAGGGATCGAACTCCGAATCGGCGAATTTCATGTCTCTTCCTCGTTGGTTGTCTCGTTGGCCGTAACCGCCCCCAGCTCGCGCATGACCCGCAAACTGGTTTCATCATCCAGGTGACAGGCACTCAAGTGCGCAACGGATTGCGGAGCCCGCCCCGGGATGGCGGCAATCGACCGCAACTCGGGACGCTCGGTCTTGCAGCGCGGCATGGCATAAGGGCATCGCGGGTGAAACGGGCAGCCCGGCGGAGGATTGAGCGGCGAGGGCAATTCCCCTTTGATCGGATCGAACTGACGCTGGTCGGTGCGCAGTGACGGCAGTTCCTTGATCAAGGCCTGGGTATAGGGATGATGCGCGCCGCTGAAAATCGTATCCGTGTCCGCGATCTCCACGATACGCCCCAAATACATGATGGCAACTCTATCGGAAATATGGCTGACCACGCCCAGGTTATGGCTGATGAACAAATACGTCAGCGCAAATTCCTTGCGCAAGGCCATGAACAGGTTCAGCACTTGCGCCTGTATGGATACATCCAGCGCGGCAACGGCTTCGTCGCAGACGATCACCGATGGATTCACCGCCAGTGCGCGCGCAACCCCTATGCGCTGACGCTGGCCACCCGAAAACTGATGAGGATAGCGAAAGCGATACGCCGGATCCAGCCCCACTTTACGCATGATCTGCACCACATGATTTTCCATGCCTCGGCGTGGAACCAGCCCATGCACAACAGGCCCTTCGCCGATGATATCCAGTACCCTCATGCGCGGATTCAGCGACGAAAACGGGTCCTGGAAGATCATCTGCACATCCAGCTCAAATGTATGGCGCTCAGAGGCAGACATCGCGGCCAGCGATTTGCCCTTGTAATGGATATCGCCGGCGGAGGGCGGCAATATGCCGGTAATCATGCGCCCGAGCGTGGATTTTCCGCAGCCCGACTCACCCACGATACCGATTACCTCGCCTGACCGCACCTCGAGATCCACCCCGGCCACAGCCTGAACGACTGGCGGTTTCCCCGCGCCGCGCAGCATTCTACCGACGCGATCCACAAGGTCTGAAGGCTGCGTGTAATCGCGCCGCAACTGGTGCAGGCTAAGAATTGCCGGGGCAGCGCTCATGCCTGCACCCCCTTATGCCAACACGCGGCCCAATGTTCAGGCTCTACTGCTTCCAATGCCGGATCGGTCGCACAGACACTCGTCGCACGATAGCAGCGCGCCTGAAAAGGACAGCCAGGCGGCAATTCGAGCAAGGATGGCGTCGTCCCCGGGATCTGGAACAGCTCGTTGCCGCGAGTATGAATGGAAGGGATGGAAGAGATCAGCCCATGCGTATAAGGGTGCCGCGCGGAGCCAATGATACGCGGCGTGGGGCCCGTCTCAACGATGCGCCCCGCATACATCACGGCCAGCCTGTCCGCCAGGCCTGACACAATCGCCAGATCATGCGTAATCCATATCAGTGCGGTTCCCATCTCACGGCACAGTTTCTGCACTTCATACAGAATCTGGCCCTGTATCGTGACGTCCAGCGCTGTCGTGGGCTCGTCGGCAATAATCAGCTTGGGCTCGTTCAGCAGCGCAATGGCAATCGCAATGCGTTGCCGCATCCCGCCGGAAAGATGATGGGGGTAAACCAGCAGGCGTTCGGCGGGTGACGGGATACCCACCATGCCCAGCACCTGAACCGCCCTGTCCCTGGCCGCCTTGCGCGACACCCGATTGTGCGCCTGCACCGCCTCAATCATCTGCGTATCGACGCGCAGCGTGGGGTTCAGCGTCATCATCGGATCCTGGAAGATCATGGCCAGATCGCGCCCCCGCAAGCGCCGATAGCCCTCCGCGGACAAGGTCAGCAAATCCTGGCCATTGAACATCATGCGATCGGCCTGTATTTGCCCGGGCGCATCCACCAGACGCATCAAGGAGAAACCGGTAATGCTCTTGCCTGAGCCCGACTCGCCGACCAAACCCAGTATCTCGCCATGCCGCACTTGCAGCGAGACACCGTCCACCGCCTTGACGATGCCTTCGCGTGTATGAAACCAGGTCTTCAGACCCTGTACGTCCAACAGCAGATCTTCGGTACCCGCCGCACCGCTGTCAGCCGCCCCGCCAGCCTGTGCGGTCGCGCCTCCCTCGAAGGGGCCCAGGGCATCGCGACGACAGGCGTGCAAAGAAGCGGTGAATCCGGCAAATCCTGGCATCATCGCTCCTATACCTCGTTGCGCGGGTTGAGGATATCGCGCAAATGATCGCCCACCAGGTTGATGGCCACCACCACCAGGGCCAACGCCAGCCCGGGAAAGAACGAAATCCAGTAATTGCCCGAAAGCAGGAACTCAAAGCCATTGGCAATCAACATGCCGAGGGAGGGCTGCGTAACCGGCACGCCCACGCCGAGAAAAGACAGCGTGGCTTCCAGCGCAATCGCATGCGCAAGGTCGATGGTGGCGATGACCATCAAAGGCGGCACGCAGTTGGGGAAAATATGCCGCCATAGAATGCGATGCCAGGACAAGGACATACATCGGGCCGCTTCGACGTATTCGCGATTGCGTTCCACAATCGCGGCGCCACGCGCCGCCCGCGCAAAATACGCCCATTGCACTGCGATCAATGCATAGATAACCTTATCGACGCCCTTGCCGAGTATGGACAGGAGCACCAGCGCCACCAGTATCGAGGGAAAAGACAGCTGAATATCGACAATACGCATGATGATGGCGTCGATGCGGCCCCCGAAATACGCCGAAATCAAGCCCGCCGCGGCACCA
Organism: Allopusillimonas ginsengisoli; assembly: GCF_004153455.1. Classification (GTDB taxonomy): domain Bacteria; phylum Pseudomonadota; class Gammaproteobacteria; order Burkholderiales; family Burkholderiaceae_B; genus Allopusillimonas; species Allopusillimonas ginsengisoli. Next base: position 89,933 of record NZ_SDQE01000006.1, read on the forward strand.
ATCAAAAACGCCACCGACACCGACACCAGGCCAACCACGAGGCTGATGCGCAGACCATAGAGAATGGCAGACCACACATCGCGCGACTGACCATCGGTGCCGAGCCAGTACGTCAGGCTGCCATCCATATTGGCAGTACCTGGCGGCATTTTGGAGTCCATGATGTCCAGCGTCGCGATGTCATACGGATTCTGCGGGGCAATCCAGGGCGCGAACACCGCCAGCAATATAAAGATGACGAGCAGCACCAACCCCGCCATCGCCAGTCTGCTGGAGACGAACTGTGAGACAAACACGCGCCAGAGGCTTTCGTGGGCGGGGAGCGGCAAGGCAACCGCGCTGTCTTCGCTTGCCATCACGCCCCCTCCAGCCGCACACGCGGATCCAGCACCGTATAGGCGATGTCCACGATCAGATTAAGCCCCGCTAGAAATACCACGGTCAGCATCAGATAAGCCACCACGACAGGGCGATCCAGCGTAATGATGGAATCAATCAGCAACTTGCCCATTCCCGGCCAGGAAAAAATGGTTTCCGTCACCACGGCAAATGCAAACACCTGGCCATACTCCAGGCCGCCAATGGTCACGATGGGAATCATGATGTTCTTGAGCAGGTGCACGCCCAGCACCCGTTTTTCGCGCAGCCCCTTGGCGCGCGCAAACTTGATGTAGTCCTGCGGCAGGCACTCGCGCGTGGCCGCGCGCGTCACGCGGATGATGAGCGCACACTTGGCAACGGCGATCGTGCCCGCGGGCAGGATCAGGCTTTTAAAACCTTCCCAGTTGAAAACGCTGAGCTGGATAGGGCCGAATGACTCCACCGGCCCTCGTCCGCCTGCTGGCAGCCAGCCCAGCATGACTGCAAACAGCATGATAAGCATCAGGCCCACCCAGAAATTGGGCAGCGAAAAGCCCAGCACGGATCCTGTCATGATGGTGCGCGCGCTGGTGCTGCGCGGCTTCAGGCCTGCATAGATGCCAAGCGGCACGCCTATCAGCACCGACATAAACATGGCCAGCGTCGCCAGCTCCAGCGTGGCGGGCATGCGCTCCAGAATCAGCCTCATGGCGGACTCACCCGTCAGGAAGCTGCTGCCAAAGTCCAGATGAACGGCTTTGGACAGGAAAATGCCGTATTGCTGCCACAGCGGCAAATCCAGCCCCAGGGCCTTGCTGATCGCGGCGCGCTCAGCGTCGGTGGCCTCGGGGCTGGCCAGCATCGACACTGGGTCGCCGATCACATACAGACCGGCGAACACCAGCGCCGACATCACCAGTACCACCAGCAGCGTTTGCAGTAGACGTCGGACTATCGTTGAAAGCACAGGTGGCCGCCCTTACTTGGCCAACGTCATGTCCTGAGCCAGCGTCATTTGGTCAACCCGGCCTCCATAACGAATGTCCTTCTTCATGGCCCATACAGACAACTCAAACTGCAAGGGCAAAATGCCGTAATCCGACATGACCATGGCGCTGGCCTTTTGCAGCAGTTCCGAACGCTTGTCGTCGTCAAGCATCTTGGACGCTTCCATGACGACCTTGTCCATTTCCGGATTCGAATACTTGCTCCAATTGGTCGTCCCCAACCCTTCCTCCGGATTCTTGGTGACCACCAACGACATCAGCGGATTAAGCATTTCGCCAGACGACGCCGACCAGCCAGCCAGATAGCTGCTGAAGGCAAACGCGTTGCGTTGCTTGAAAAACACCGGTGGCGCCATGGTTTCGACTTCGGCTTTCACGCCTATGCGCGCCCACATTGCCGCGACGGCCTGCGCGATGCGCTTGTCGTTGGTGTAGCGACCATCGGGCGACCCGAGCGTCATCGTAAACCCGTCAGGGTACCCCGCCTCGGCCAGCAGTTGCCTGGCTTTCTCGGGATCCGCCGCCGGCGCCTGAGACAGCTCCTTGGAGGTGCCAAATGCGGGATATGGCAACAGGTTGGCTGCGGGCAGTCCTGCGCCATCCATAATGCGCTCGACAATGGCCTTGCGATCCAGCGCCAGCGACAGCGCTTCGCGCACGCGCTTGTCGGCGAGCGGATTCTTGCCGTCGGTGCCCGTCATGCCCTTGGGCGGCTCATCCGCCTGATTCAAAGCCAGATAGATAACCCGCACCGAAGGCGTTTCCTGCAAGTACAGGTTCTTGTCCTTCTTCAGGCGCGCCTGATCGTCGGTGGGAGGGTCCTCGATGACGTCCACATCGCCCGCCAGCAAGGCCGCCACACGCGCGGCAGAATTGGTAATCGGGCGGTATGTGACCTTATCCCAGGCCGGTGGCGTGCCCCAGTAATTCTCGTTGCGATCGAGCACGATTTCGGCGCCCCGCTTCCAGGAGACAAACTTGTAGGGGCCGGTGCCGATCAGGCCATCACCGCGATTGAGCTCCACCGTTGTCTTGCCTTCGGGCGCGGGGCCCGAGGCAGCCTTTTTCGACATGATGGGCACGAGCGACAAATTGGGCAGCAGGACAGGCGAAGGGCCTTTGGTGGTGATCTTGACGGTATGCGCATCCGGCGCTTCGACCTTTTCTATCGAGCTCAGGTAGAGCGCATAGGACGAGGGACTGTTGGGTACCTTGGCCACGCGGTCATAGGTGAACAAAACGTCTTCCGATGTAAAGGGCGTGCCGTCGGAGAACTTCACATCTGGCCGCAGCTTGAATGTCCAGACATTGCCATCTACCGTCCATGACTCTGCCAGGCAGGCCACTGGTTTGGCGTCCCCATCAGTTCGCACCAAAGGGTCGAAGATGGTTTCGGACATCTGCGTATTGGGGGTAAGGGAGTGGAATTGAGGATCCATGGAACTCGGTTCCGAGCGCAGGGCAATCGTGAGATCGCGCGCTTGCGCCAGACCTGCATAGGCGACACAGCTCGCCGCCAATGCCGAGACGAGTAGGGTCCTGCTTATTAGCTTCATAGTCATGCTGCCTTCCTATGTTATGAGGATACGTTTGCGGAAAACTGAGCGAAGTGTCCTACGAAAAAAACCGCGCCATGCCAGGGGCATGGAGCGAGTGTAGCGAGAGGAACTGCGTAAAAAGATAAGTGTTTTCCCGATGAGCGCATGCCAATCCTGCATTGCCCTATGCCATCGGCGCGTTTGGCACTTGACCGACGGCGGCAGCACCCGATGGATTCCGTTTGTTACACCCGATTGGTCACCAAAGCATCGCTGGCGTTACACTAGAGCCTTGTCGGGCGTGAAGCACGCCCCCCGCTTCAAGCGCGTAAAAGCTGAGGCTTGTGCGCAGGAAACCATTGATATGACTACAACTGTTGACCAGCCCGTCCCGCAACCCACCGTGCGTCCGCGCGATACCGCCTACGACCCTACGCAAAAGCAGAAGTCGGGCGACAAAACGTCGCGCATTCCCATCAAGGTGGTGCAGGCCGAGCGCCTGAAAAAGCCTGAATGGATACGCGTCAAGGCAGCCGCCCCCGGCTCGCGGTTCTACGACATCAAGAAGATCCTGCGCGAACACAATCTTCATACGGTTTGCGAAGAAGCGTCATGCCCCAATATCGGGGAATGCTTTGGCAAGGGCACCGCCACCTTCATGATCATGGGCGACAAGTGCACGCGCCGGTGCCCATTCTGTGATGTGGGCCACGGACGCCCTGATCCCCTGGACGTCGACGAGCCCGTCAATCTGGCGCGCAGCATTGCCGCCATGAAGCTGTCCTATGTTGTGATCACGTCCGTTGATCGCGATGACCTGCGCGACGGCGGCGCCGGGCACTTCGTAGAATGCATCCAAAAGGTGCGCGAGTTGTCTCCCTCTACCCGCATCGAAGTGCTGGTTCCCGATTTTCGCGGGCGTCTGGATCGCGCCCTGGCCATTTTGAACGAAGGCCCGCCCGACGTCATGAACCACAACCTGGAAACCGTGCCCCGCCTGTACAAGCAGGCACGTCCGGGCTCAAACTACGAGCACTCGCTCAAATTGCTGGCTGAATTCAAGTCACTGCATCCAGAGGTGCCCACCAAGTCCGGCCTGATGCTGGGCCTGGGCGAAACCGACGAAGAAATCCTGCAAGTGATGCGCGACATGCGTGCGCACAACGTGGACATGCTCACGATCGGCCAATACCTGCAGCCTTCCGAGCATCACCTGCCTGTCTTGCGTTACGCGCATCCCGACACCTTCAAGATGCTGGAGCGCGAGGCGTATGCGATGGGCTTTACCCATGCGGCGGTCGGCGCTATGGTGCGCTCGTCGTACCATGCGGACGAGCAGGCGCATATGGCAGGCGTCGCCTGAATTGACGCTTCCCGCGCCCTAGCCAGCGCTGATCACACTGCATGGCCGCCTGCCAATCGCGCCCGGCACGGCCGTGGTCCTTCCCTGGCTAGCGTCCTTTCCAGACGGGAGGCCGCTTCTGGATAAATGCGTCGATGCCTTCGGCCGCGTCTTCGGCCATCATGTTGTCGGCCATCACCTGGCCGGCATAGTCGTAGGCCTGCGACAGGTCCATCCCAAGCTGGCGGCGGTACATGGCCTTGCCCATCCGCACCGCCACAGCGCTCTTGCCGCAGATGGCCTCCACCAGGGCGGTTACCTCGGCATCGAGCTCATCGGCAGGTACCGCGCGATTGATCAGACCGCTTTGCACGGCGTCATCGGCGCTGATGAATTGCCCCGTTACCAGCATTTCAAATGATTTTTTCAGCGGCACATTGCGGGTGAGCGCCACCGCAGGCGTCGCGCAAAACAGCCCGACATTAATGCCCGACACTGCAAACCTGGCGGCATGCGATGCTACCGCCAGATCGCACGAAGCAACCAACTGGCAACCGGCGGCGGTGGCGGTGCCCTGAATGCGCGCAATGACCGGCACGGGCAGATTGACAATACTCTGCATCACGCGCCCGCATTGCGAAAAAAGCTTTCCGTAATATGCGTGATCCGGGTTGGCTCGCATTTGTTTCAGATCGTGCCCGGCACAAAAGGCACGCCCCTTTCCGGCCAGCACCACACACCGGATATCGTCGTCCGCCGCGACGCTGTCCAGTGCCCGTTGCAGGGCACCCAGCATTTCTTCTGAAAGGGCGTTGAACTGATCGGGCCGGTTCAGCGTCAGCGTTACTACGCCATGGTCGTTTGCCACCAATACCAGATCATCGTCTGCTGCCATGCCATGTCTCCCTTATGTGTGGATGTGCGGCATACAGGCTTCGAATGCCTGCGCCAATCGCTCGCCCAGTTGCCAGCCTGCTTCCTCCAGGGTCATTTCAACGCCACAGGATCGCAGGTCAATGGTTTCGAGCCCTTCATAACCGCAGGGGTTGATCCGCAGAAAGGGGGCCAAATCCATGTCTACATTAAGCGCCAAGCCATGATAGGTACAGCCATTTCGCACTTTAATGCCCAAGGCGGCAATCTTGGCCAGCTCGCCACGTTTGCCCGGCACATAAACACCCGGCGCCCCGGATTTGCGACAGGCCCCGGTGGCCCCGACCGTGTCCAGAAAATCAATCAGGACATCTTCAAGCAAGGCGACATATTCCTTGACGAACAGGCCATGGCGGCGCAGATCAACCATGCAATACGCAACCACCTGGCCAGGGCCATGATAGGTGACTTGTCCGCCACGGTCGGTGCGCACGACATCAATGCCGCCCGGATCGAGTACATGCTCTGGCTTGCCCGCCTGCCCCAGCGTGTAAACCGGCATGTGCTCGACCAGCCAGATCTCGTCGGGACTGTGGGTGTCACGAGATTCGGTAAAGCCTCGCATCTCGCCCCACACCGGTACATACGGACTGGGACGCGGCAACCACTTGACCGGAATCGCTTGAGACACGACGGTACCCCCTACAGCACCATGGAAACCATTTCATGGCCATGCAAGGCACGATACAAGGCGTCGAGCTGCTCGCGCGACGTGGCGCGCACGGTAAACGTGAGGCCGATGTAATTGCCATTGCGACTGGGCCGCATCTCGACAGTAGCCGGATCAAAATCCGGATCGAACTGTTTGACGATCTCTGTGAGCACCTGCGCCAGATCCGGGCGTGACTTGCCCATCACCTTGATGGGGAAGTCGCTGGGATACTCGATCAGGGACTCTTCGGGTGGAATTTCTGGCATGGCTATAACGCGTCGATGGCGCGGTCGTATGCTGCACGCAGCGTTGTATAAACAGGGCCGGGCACCCCTGGGCCCACGGGCTTGCCTTCAAAATGAGTGATAGGCAGAATTTCCTTGCTGGCAGAGGTGAGAATGATCTCGTCGGCAATATCGACCTCGGACCGGGCGATCGGCCGCGCCTCGAACGCAATGCCCGCTGCGGTGGTCAGCTCTTCGAGCAGCCCATACCGTATGCCTTCAAGGATCAGATTGCTGCGCGGCGGGGCCAGCAACTTGCCATCTTTGGCGATCCATATATTGCAGGACGAGCCCTCCGTCAGAAAGCCTTCGCGAAACTGCAGCACCTCGTCCACCCCCGCATCAACCGCGTGCTGCTTGGCCAGGACATTGCCCAGCAATGACACGGACTTGATCTCGCAATGCAACCAGCGAATATCAGGGATGGCCACGGCTGACATGCCCTTTTCCCGAAGCTCCGCGCCGGGACGCTTAAAGGGTGTAACCATCGCAAAAATGGTGGGTGCCACATTATTGGGAAAGGCGTGTTCGCGCTTGGCCACGCCACGGGTAATCTGCAAGTAGACCATACAGTCGCCCTTGCCGGCGCGCGCAATCAGATCAGCGACCAATGCTTCCCACTGGGCAGGCGTCATGTCTGCCTGGATGCCAATCGCCGCCAGGCTCCGCGCCAAACGCGCCAGGTGCCCCTCCATGCGAAATGGCTTGCCGTTATATACCGGAACGACTTCATAAATGCCATCACCAAAGATAAAGCCACGGTCGAGCACGGAAATCCGGGCATCCGCAAGGCGAACAAACTCGCCGTTCAGGTAGGCAATGCTGTCGTTATCGACATCGGGAATCATGATCTCTCTACACCTCAAAAGGACAACAGGCCGGCCCACCTGGCCGGCCCTGGAATTACTGCATCATCAAACGAATCTTGTCGTAGATCCGCCCAAAGAATCCGGCCTGCGGCACATCGTCGAGCACATACAAAGGCGTTTCGCGCAGCACCTTGCCATCGAGCGACAGCGAAACCGTGCCGACCTTGGTGCCCTTGGTCAGCGGGGCAACCAGAGGCTGGGCATACTGCGCAACCGGCGTGACCTCTGCGGCCTTGCCGCGCGGCACTGTGACCCACGTCGCCGTAGGCGTACCCAGGTTGACGGTTTCGGCCTCGCCCTCCCACACGCGTGCAGCCACCGCCGGCTTGTCGTTATCCAGCAGTTTGACCGTGTCAAAGTTCTGGAAACTCCAGTTCAGCAGCTTCAGACTGTTTTCGGTTCGCGCCGCATCGCTGGCCGCGCCGACAACCACCGATACGACACGGCGGCCGTCACGCAGCGCAGTGGAGACGAGGCAATAGCCGGCGGACTGCGTATGCCCGGTCTTCAGGCCATCGACCGTCGGGTCTGTCCAGAGCAGGCGGTTGCGATTGTTTTGCTTGATGTTGTTATAGGTGTATTCCTTCTGGCTGTAGTAATGAAGGAACTGGGGAAACCGGGTAACCAGATTGCGCGCCATGATCGCCAGATCATGCACGGTGGTCAGATGCGCTGGCCCCGGCAGGCCGGTGGAGTTCTCGAAGTGAGTGTCTTTCAGGCCCTGTCTTGCGGCTTCTTCGTTCATCAGGGCGGTAAATGCGCCTTCGCTGCCTGCAACCGCCTCAGCCAAGGCCACGGTGGCATCATTGCCAGACTGAACAATAACGCCCTTGAGCAGATCGTCGACCGAAACCTGCGTATTGGGCTTGATGAACATGCGCGAGCCTTCCGTCTTCCAGGCCTTTTCTGACACATTCACCTTCTGGTCCAGGGACAGCCGGTTATTCTCGATGGCATCAAAAATCACATACGCCGCCATGATCTTCGTCAACGACGCCGGCTCGACCTTTTCGTTTGGATTCTGCGTGGCGATCACCTGGCCGCTTGTGGCATCCAGCGTCAGCCAGGCCTTGGCGGTGAGCGTGGGCGCGGGCACAGTAGACATCTGCCCGACCGTGGCCAGCTCGCCAGTGGCGGGCGTCGTTACTGCGGAAGCGGCCGGCTCAGGCGCTGACGCGCTTTGCGCAGAAGCCAGGATAGGCGCCAGGGCAAGCGCTGCGCCAGCAGCCACCTGCGTCAACCGGGAGGATGAAAAGCGGAAAAGTTCTGGGATCATCGGCAATATTGTCATTAAAAAGAAGGAATCACACCGCAAGCAGCCGCTGCTGCAGCAGGTTTTTGAGCGTCAACAGCTTGCCATGGAAAAAGTGGCTGGCATCCGGCACCACCACCACGGGCAATTCGTGCGCGCGGGCAAAATCCATGGCTTCGGAAAGCGGGACAACCTCGTCGGCTTCTCCGTGCACCAGCATCGTATGCTCGGGCACAGCGATATCGCGAAACCGAAAGCGTTCCACCGCAGAACCGAACAATAATAGCGCATCGGGCACCGTAAGGTTCTGTTCAGCACGGGCGGAGTACAACTGGGCCGCGACCGAGGTGCCAAAAGAAAATCCGGCCAACACCCACTTGCCGCCCGCGGCTTGCGGGAACGCCTCTTCGAACTGGCCCACAAGCTGCGCCATGTCGCCGGTTTCACCCACCGCCGCATCAAACTCGCCCGCAGACTCGCCCACCCCGCGAAAGTTGGGGCGCACTGCAACCAGCCCGTGTTGCACGCAGGCTCGCGCAATCGTCGTCACCACCTTGTTGTCGCGCGAACCGCCATGGAGCGAATGAGGGTGCAACACCAGGGCCCAACCGCGCGGCGTATCGCCCGGCAGGTCGATAATGCATTCAATAGCACCCGCCAGGCCATCGAACGACATTTTCTGGGTACGAACAAGCATAATTGACAGCTCACGTTATTAGTAATCAAGTCAGCGTATTCGGGGAAGGTCCCGAGAACGCGCCCGCAGGCCCGCCCATTTTACGCCAGCCCGCCAACCAGACACCGACCGCCAAGGCGGTTTATCATCGCTAGCCATGAACGCACACACCACTCCCGCCCTGCCCGAACCTGATCAAATGACGGCTCAACTGACCACTGCGCTGCCAAGATTCAGGCGGGTCTCGTGGGTGCAGTCCACAATCTCAACCAATGCGGACCTCATGGCACTCGCACGCGCCGAACAAGGCCAACTGGCGCGTCCCTGGCTGCTGGGCGCGCACCTGCAGGAAAGAGGCCGTGGACGGGGAGGCCGCAGCTGGCAAAACCGGGCCGGCGCCAATCTGATGTTTTCCTGCGCTTTCGATGTGTTCCTGCCCCCGCGCCGCCTGCCGACGCTCTCGCCGCTGGTTGGCGTGGCCGCCTGCGAAGCATTGCGCGGGCTGCTCTCCCCGGCGCAACGCTTGAATCTGACGATGAAATGGCCCAATGATATCCAGTGGCGAGACGCCAAACTGGCGGGCATCCTCGTTGAAACCACACGCGCCGGCGCCTCGCGCCTGTCTCCCGACCATTACGTAGCCATCATAGGCATGGGCATCAACCTCGAAGACGCCCGCGCACTGAGCCAATCGCTCAATCGCCGTGTCGCGGACTGGTCCGAAATCACACGCGAAGACAACCAGGCGTTCCGGGCCGGCCCCGCCCAGATCACTGCCAAGATTGCCACAGCCTGGTATGACAGCTTGAACGATGTAACGGCGCATGGATTTGATTCGCTTCCGGCGCGTTATGCCAACGTGGACGCCCTGACAGGGCAGCCTGTCCACATCCTTGATCAGGACAAGTTGATCATGGCGGGGATCGCCAGCGGCATCGACAGCCAGGGGCAGTTGCTCCTGCGCACTCCCGAAGGCGAAACGGCCATCAATGTCGGAGAGGTCTCCGTCCGGCCACGCCAGGAATATCCACGATGAAGACACTACTGATCGATGCGGGCAACTCGCGCATCAAGTGCGGCTGGGCAGATGCCCAGACCGGCGTACGCGATCCCGACACGCTCGCCATTGGCCACGGCGAGCTCGATCAGCTCGCCGCCTGGCTGCACGCCAGCGCGAACCATGCAGCATCGCAAGCCATCGGCGTCAATGTGGCGGGGCCAGAGCTCGCAGACCGGCTACAGGCGATGCTTCAGGCACGCCTAGGGCTGAGCGTACACTGGATAGGCAGCGAACCGCAGGCTGCAGGCGTGCGCAATGCCTACATCAACCCGGCACAACTGGGCGCGGATCGCTGGGTATCCATGATCGGCATGGCCACGCATGCCGAGACGGGCCTTCCCCTGATGCTTGCCAGCTTTGGCACCGCCACCACCATCGATACGCTGGCGCTGGACGATCAAGGCACACTGGCCTTTCAGGGCGGCCTGATCTTTCCCGGCCCTATGCTGATGCGGGACAGCCTTGCATCCGGTACCGCCAATCTTCCTATGGCGCAGGGTGCCGCGACTGCGTACCCTCTGGATACGCATGGAGCCATTACCAGCGGTATCGCTGCCGCACAGGCTGGCGCGCTCCTGCGCCAATGGCGAGAAGGGCTGGAACGCTATGGGCGCGCCCCGCGCGTTTTCTGCAGCGGCGGAGGATGGCCCATCGTAGACAATGAAGTACAACGCACCTTGGCGCGGGCGCAGGCTGATCTCGGGCAAGCGAGCGAACCCGCGACCTGGCTGAGCGCGCCCGTACTTGACGGGCTGGCACGGCTAACTGCTTTTGGAGGATGCTAGCGCGTTGGCTGGATAACCGTGGGCACACCTAGCGCAATGGCATTCTGGTGCCGTTCCGACAACTGGCGCGGTTCGCGGCCCTGCTCGCTGGGCGGAGGCCCAAAAAAACCCTGGCCAAACGCCAGTATGCCCAGATTGGCCAGCAGGATGATGAGAAACAGTGAACGCATAGAAGCAGTATAACGCGCAGGCTCGGGCATGAGAATTGCCTTGAAACATCAAACATGAGAATTCATCATGGCTTAACATCCACCTGCAGTACACATAAAGAGCTATCCAACCATGAAGCCAATTCGTAAAGCAGTCTTTCCTGTCGCGGGCCTGGGCACCCGCTTTTTGCCGGCCACCAAGGCCATGCCCAAGGAAATGCTTCCCATCGTGGACAAGCCTTTGATCCAGTATGCCGTCGAGGAAGCGATTTCTGCCGGCATCACCGACCTCATCTTCATCACAGGCCGCAACAAACGTGCGATCGAAGACCACTTCGACAGAGTGCCCGAACTGGAGGCCGACCTCGAGGCCAAAAACAAACATGAGCTGCTGGAGATCGTGCGCAATATCATCCCGCCCAACGTCAACTGTATCTACACCCGGCAGTCAGCGCCGCTAGGCTTGGGCCACGCCGTGCTGTGCGCCGCGCCTATCGTCGGCAACGAGCCTTTCGCTGTGCTGCTGGCCGACGACCTGATCGACGCGAATGTGTCGGTTACCCGCCAGTTGATCGACACCGCCCATCAACAAAACGGCAGCGTACTTGCCATACAAGAGGTGGCGCCCGAGAACACCCAGAAATACGGCATCATCTCAGGCGAGCGCATCGGCGCCAAAACGACCCGGCTCGCCGGCATCGTTGAAAAGCCCTCGCCCGAAAAAGCGCCGTCTACGCTTGCCGTGGTTGGCCGTTATGTGCTGGAACCCGAAATCTTCAAGCACCTGCGCCAGATCACGGCCGGCGTGGGCGGCGAGTTGCAACTGACTGATGGTATCGCCAGCCTGCTGCAGGAGAAAGCAGTATTCGGGCTGGAATATGACGGGATGCGGTACGACTGCGGCAGCAAGGCAGGCTTTTTTCATGCCACCATTGAATTAGGGCGCAAATACCACGGGCTCGAACACTGAATCACGGCCTGGCGCCGTGCTGCCTGATTTCATTCAATCCGGTCGTCACCCGTACAACTGCGCCGGCATGCTTCTGCACCCAATGCGTGCCGGCCTGGCCCATACGGCTTAAGCGCTGCGGATCATCCAGTAATTGCAGAGCCAGTTGCAAGGCCGCTTCGGCATTGGGCGCGCGCAGCGCGGCCCCCTCGTCCATGGCATCCACCACTGCCTGCTCAAAATTGCGCGTGTGGGGCCCCACAATGACCGGGGTTCCGATCGCGCAGGCCTCGATCAGGTTTTGCCCCCCCAGCGGCTGAAAGCTGCCTGCCACAACAGCGACCTGTGCCAACGCGTAATACCACAGCATCTCGCCCAGGCTGTCACCCAGCAGAACCGCCGTATTATTGCTGGCGCGCAGTGCTGTCGAACTGCAATCGCCAGCCTCTATCAATTGCGAGCGCCGTACATAGGAGATTCCCGCCTGCGACAGCTGCGTAGCCGCCGTGTCGAATCGCTCGGGATGACGCGGCACCAGACAGAACAATACCTGCTCGGAAAGGTTTTTGCCCTGTGCCCGTGCCCGCTTGACCTGTTTGCCCAGCGCCTTGATGAACAGCTCGTCCTCGCCTTCGCGCGTACTGGCGATCACAATGACCTTGCGCTTTAACGCGGCGCCAAATTCGCGGCCGCGCTGGATCTTGTCTGCCGGCAGCGAAATATCGAACTTGAAATTGCCCGAGACCCTGACCGCCGATGCGCCGGCTTGCTCAAGCCGCTGGGCATCCTGTAGCGACTGCGCATAAACCGCAACGAAACTGGCATAGGCTCGGCGCATGACACTGCCCAACCTCAAGCTCTGACGCAGCGCGTGATCCGAAAACCGGGCGCTTGCCAGCATCATGGGCACTCTCGCCTCTTGCGCGGCCGCCAGCAAGTTCGGCCACACCTCGCGCTCGATCAATATCCCGGCGCTGGGCCGGTAATGGGCAATAAAACGGCGCGTAGCGCCCGGAAAGTCGTACGGCAGCCATTGCTGAACCAACCGCCCGGCGGAGATGGCCTCCTGGAACACACGGGCGCCCTCTTGGCGGCCCGTTGTGGTCATGTGTGTCAACAGGACATCTTCGCCCTGCTCAAGCAAGGCATGCAGCAACGGTTGGGCAGCACGCGTTTCGCCCAGGCTGACCGCATGAATCCAAACCGGCGATCGAAGCGAGCTTGTACCGGTATAACGGCCGAACCGCACGCCCGAACACACCCCCCAATCGCCTCCAACACGCCGCGCACGCATGGCCATCCAGCCCAGCAGGCCTGGAGAGAGAACGCGTATGAGGGTGGTATAAAGAAAACGATTCAAGAATGGTCCGCCATCAGCCGTAAGGTTCGAATAATAAGCCGCGAACAACAAAAGGCCACTTGCACGGTTATCTGGCCACTATGAGACGATATCACCACCCGTGAACTGGGCATGTGAAGAATCGTCAAAATCAAGCGCTTGTCCGATGGCACTCAGCACGGTTTCCGCAGAAGGCGCGCTGCCGCGTTCGCCCAGGCTTGCCGTATACGCAGGTCCCTCGAGCGGTGTTCGCACAGGCGTGGATGCCTTGTAGATGCCTATGGTAGGCCGCCCCAGGCCGGCGGACAAATGTGTCAGGCCGCTATCCAGCCCCACCATGATGCGCGCACCTGCCAGCACCTTGGCCACATCCGTGAGGCTCATGCGCGGCAAAACCTCAGCCTGCTCATCGCCGGCCACGAGACTTTTCGCACGCGCGGTTTCGGCGGCATTGCCGGACAACAACTTGAGCGAAAGCCCATGCTCATGCAGGCGAGTAAACACGCGGTGCCAGTCGGCCTCGGGCCAGAGCTTGTCGTCCCGGCTGGCCGAGGGCATGATCACCGCATAGGGCATTACCGTCACGCCATTGGTGATGGCTTCCAGGCCAAAATCCGGAGAACCCTCGTAGACATAGCCAAACGCAGCGGCAGCCAGCTCGCGCTGGCGCGTTACCGCAGGCTGCCAGAACTTCACTGTGTGTTTAACATCATAAAAAAACGAAGCCAGCGGCTCGCGCGCCGAGCGCAGATCCAGCCCGTGGCGTTGGCCGCGCGTCTGCCGTACCAGCCAAACAGATTTCATGAGCGCCTGCATATCCAGCACGATATCGTATTCGCGCTCGGACAGCTTTTGACGCAGCGCTGCGCGCTCCGCCCGGGTCTCAGCAGACCACCAATGTTTGCGCCAGCGGCGGTGCGCCACTGGAATGACCTCATGGACGGAGGGATGCCACGCCGGGATTTCGGCAAAACCTTCTTCGACCACCCAGTCGATCTGTGCGCCTGGAACGTGGCGCGCGATGTCCGATATGGCCGGCAGCATATGCACCAGGTCGCCCAAGGAAGACGTGCGGACAATAAGGATTCGTTTCGTCATGGGCGGATTATAGGTTACGCCTGCGCCATTCCACCATGGCAATGGTTATCCCGCTCATACAAACAATGCCTATTCCCAGCCAGGATAGCCCGTCCGGAAACTGCCCCCAGATCAGCCAGCCCAGCGTTGCGGCACTGATAATCTGGAGGTAGACAAAGGGCGCAAGCAGGGAAGCGGGAGCGCACCGATACGCCTGGATCTGCAGCAAGTGCCCCAAGGCCCCCCAAAAGCCTGTCCCCAACAGTATCAGCCATTGCCAGCCAGACAATTGGACAAACGTGTGGATGACGTCGCCCCAGATAAACGGCAGCGCCAACAGCATCACCACACTACCCACCGCACCACTCCAGATCAGCGACGTATACGGATCGTCCACGGCCACGCGCCGCGTTGTGATGTACTGAACGGAAAGAATACATGCCGTGAGCAAGCCGAACATAGTGCCCACATGATCCAGGCCGGAACCCGGACGGACAACCACCAAAACCCCCAGGAAACCCACTCCCGCAGCCACCCAGCGCGATACGCGCATGGGCTCTTTCAGCACCCAGGGCGCAACCGCGAGCACCAACAAAGGCGCCAGGAAATTGATCGCGGTCGCCTGCGCTTGCGGCAAATAGTGCAGCGTGGTGAAAAACGACATGGTGGCCAGCAGCATGGACGCGCCACGCGCGGTTTGCGCCCAGGGCCGTTGACACCGGAGCATGCGCCAGCCCTTGGCAGGCACCACCAGCGCCAACACCAAAACCAGATGCACCAGGTAGCGAACCAGACATAGCACCAGCAGGGGAACGCCCGTACCCATCACGTATTTGCCACTGGCGTCCAGCCCTGACAGCGCCCAGACCGAAGCCACCAGTAGACCGATGCCTGTTAAGGGCTGGACTGCCGCGCTTGCCAGCTTCATTCCGGCGCTGGCGCCCGCCGAAGGTTTCATGCGTGTTAGAGGGGGGTCAAATCCGTTTTATAACGTGCAGCGCGCTCGGCATAGGTGCGGGCGTTCTTCAGCAAGCCTGCCACGTCGTCGTCGGACAGCGTCCGCACTACCTTGGCGGGCGCTCCCAGAATCAGCGAACGTGGCGGAAACACCTTGCCCTCGGTGACCACCGCGCCCGCCCCTACCAGGCTTTCCTTGCCTATCACGGCATTGTTGAGGACGACCGCCTGGATGCCTATCAGCGCACCGTCCTCGACAGTACAGCCGTGCAGCATGGCCTGATGGCCGATGGTGACGTCCTTGCCAATGGTGAGCGGACACCCAGGGTCGGTATGCAGTACCGCGCCTTCCTGCACGTTGGAGCCTTCTCCAACGATGATAGGCTCGTTGTCTCCGCGAATGACGGCCCCCGGCCAGATGCTGGTGCGGGCATGGAGTTCCGCCAAGCCAATAATGGTGGCTTCGGCGGCGATGAAGGCGGAATCGTGTATTTTAGGGGCGAGTTCGCCGAGTTTGTAGAGGGTCATATTACAGGCGCGTTATGGTGGAACACAATGGGCATTTGTGTTCGATGATACACCGCAGCGGAGTAGCGTGGCATCGCTTCAGCCATGCCACGCCGCCCAGCGAGTCAGTTCGGCCACCCACACACGGCGACACCCTTGGCGATGTTGAACTCAGTGTCTCGAGGGGGGATTAAGTCTGCCACTCATGGGATTAGGCGTTGTGAGCCGGAAAAAATGCGACCCAACTGCGTGCTTCCATATACATTCAGATGCTGATCGTCAAAGTAGACTGGTAGCCCATCGTACAGGCTGCGCTGAACGAAACGACCCACCGCTGGTGTCAGGTCTACCCACTTGACTCCCGGAATACCCTCGACTGCCTGTTTCACTACCAGATTTGCCCTGCTGGCCTCGTCAGAGGGCTGGCGCTCAATATGAAGACCAATTTTCTGAAAATGGGCCAGCCGGAACGGGGATATCGTCAGGCGAGGCACATCTGACAATATATATACGGGTACCGTCTGTGCAATCGTCGCCAGGGTGTCGGTCAATTTAGCCAGATAATCAGGATCCGCGGCATCTTCCGTCCATCCCAACTGAAATGCCCAGAAAGACGTGAAAACCACCGCATCATACTGTGCATAATTTGCCAAAAAGTATTGTTTTAGCTCATTGCAAGGTTTCCTGGCGAATCCGGGTAACACTTGTTCGTCAAATTTAAACACGGGCGAACACGAGCTCCCCGTAAGCACTCTTGCCGACCAACCCTCTGATCGGCCCACCACGTCCACAAATGCATTGAGCGAAGCCGCGTGCGAATCCCCAGTAACCAGGATGCGTGCCGGCTTGGTTGGATCGCCCCTCACACATCGTTTGTCGAAATTGCCATGGCAAACGTCCTCTCCGTAGCTCGTGAGTGCTAGGCCATGCCCACCCTCAGTAGGGGACTGACCCGTGGTCGATTGAAGAAGCACCAACATCCCTGCCACTGGCAACAGGTAAAACCAGAAAAAAGCTCGCCCAAATGATATCCGTCGCCTGCGGGTCGTCTGCTCGACCCACGTATAGCTCAATCCGGCGAACAGGAATGCTGCTGCAATGGCCGTGAACTGCCATGACATCGGCAGGGCGTAACGCCCATAGACGTAGCGCATGTATGCGAGAACCGGCCAATGCCATAAATAGAGCGAGTAAGAAATCAGGCCGACAGCCACCATTGCCTTCAAACTGAGGAGCTTGCTGGCCCATGTACTCCGGTAGTTACTGCATTGCCCCAGATACAAGATTAACCCTGCACCCAGACAAGGTGCCAGCGCGTTATATCCGGGATACATCGACTCCTTGGTAAGCAAAAACATTGGGGCAATAATTAGCGCCAGGCCAGTCAATGAAAAAACGCCCGTCCACCGTGAGGACCTGGGCTGACCCAAGAATGCAGCCAGCGCCCCGATCATCAGCTCGCCAAACCTCGACTGTAAAAGAAAATACAGATGCTCTCGAGATCCTGCTTGTTCCATTGCATACTGCGTCCAGACAAAACAAATCAGGATCAAACAACAGGCTACACCGGCAAAAAACCCACGGTGAACCCTGGATGAAAAGGCATTTAACCGGCGCATCGCGAAAAAAAGGCCGACAAGCGATAAGGGCCATAAAAAATAGAATTGCTCTTCGACTGACAAGGACCACATATGCAAAAGTGGAAGCTCATCTGAAGCCGCATCAAAATACCCTCGATCACGCGCAAAGAAGATGTTGGAGGCAAAAAAGGCGGCGTATCTTGCCGAGACAGCCAGATCGCGCATGTCCGCCGGGAGCAACAGCACCATGGCTATGGCAAGCGTGACGAATACAACCGTAAAAAACGCAGGCAGGATACGCATTATCCGTCTGGCATAGAATCGACCAAAGGAAAATGCGTGTGCATCCATCTCGCGAACGATAATCCGGGTGATGAGAAATCCCGATATCACGAAAAAAATGTCCACCCCGATATAGCCAGCGGGAATCAGACGGTAATCAATATGGAAGAAAAGCACCGAAAGTACGGCAACGGCACGTAGACCATCTATGTCTTTTCTGTATGTATTGCTATTGATGGACACTGTCGAGAATTAGAGCCGGCGAATTTATGAGGGGAATCCAACGCAACAGAAAGTTGCGCAAAATGAGATTCAGGGATCATACACGCAGCATGCCTCATCAATAAAGAGAAGTACTTGCTAACACTCCTTGTTCCTTACGGGATGATTCTTGTAACAGCGTGCACGTATAATGTCATCGGTGTCCAGCAGCCCCTGCGGGCCACCCCCGTCCTGACGACAACATATTATTCCCGGAGCTAGAGTGGACAAACACGGAACCGATACACGATCACAGTCAGGCGAAGTAGATCTGGCCGAAATCCTTTGCGCCTTGTGGAATGCCAAGTGGATTGTTCTTGGCATCACTGCTCTGGTTACCTGTATTGCAGTCGCGTACGCGCTGACAGCAACGCCCGTGTATGAGGCGACGGCCAGAACCTTACCGCCGACTGCGAGTGGACTGGTCAACTACAACGCCGCCAGCCAAGTCACCGGTGCCGCTATCAATGACATGCTCAATAACGAATCCGCTGAGAACATAGGGACTCTTTCGCCTAATGACGCCTATGCAGCATTCATCATGCAACTCAGATCGACGGCAACCAGAGAAAAATTCTTTCAAACCTACTATCTCCCGGTGATGTCCAAAGAAAGCAACGCGAGCGCCCAGAGCCTGTGGAGGCGCCTGGAAAACAGCATGCGTATCACACTGCCTACCCAGGCGGACGCCAGCGCCACCGTGACGATACAAGGCACAGATCCAGGCCGGATCGCCGATTGGTCAAACCGCTATGTAGCGCTGGCCATTGACGCCACCAAAACAATATTGCTTGACAATCTGAAAGGCGAAATAGAGATTCGCAAACAGGGTGTGGACAATCAGATCGCAACCTTGAGAATGGTTGCCAAAGCGTCTCGTGAGTCAAATCTGATCCGCTTGCAGAACGCCCTTCATATTGCCGAATCGATTGGCCTGGAATCGCCTCGCGAGGGCATGTCACTGATTTACATAGGCGATGGTCGGGGCCGTTCTGGTACATTCTTGAATAGTGATCTGACCTATCTGCGCGGCGCAAAGGCGTTACGCTCCGAAATCGATCAACTCAGAAAGCGCGAGGACGACGACGCTTACATCGACGAACTGCCAGATCTCCTCAAGAGGCAAATCTTGCTCAAAAGCATCATCGTGGATCAGGAACAGCTTACCGTCGCCCGTATCGACTCGGCAGCACAGGCGCCTGATAGTCCCGTAAAACCGAGAAAAAGCCTGATTGCAGCGCTGGGACTCGCTGTGGGCCTCATGCTGGGCATAATGCTGGTGCTTGGCCGCCTGATGTTGAAGAAAGCCTGAACCATCCCCGCCAATGCTTTAGGCTAGGGCCAATACGCGATGACCATGTTACCCAACCGTCGATTTCACAAGCTGCACGAACAGATATTATTGTCTCGCGGGCTCTCGCTGATACTCGGCTGGTCTGTTTCCGTACTTTTACCCCTGATGTTCTACTGGGGTAGCCAGACCGTGCTGGTCTCCAACCAAGGACAAAGGACGGCGATATTCGTAACTACGATCGCATTTGTGATTTCGCATTTTGCCGTCAGGCGACTTTCTGCAATTTATCCAGGCGGCCGTTCGGGCTACTTCATAGCACCGCAGGTGATCGCTATCTATATGCTGCTGGCACTGATAGCATTGTTGCTGCGTATCGAGATTTCACGGTTCATACTCGTTACCTGTGGCGTGGCCGCACTGGCCTGGTTCCACCTGGAACATATTTCCACCTATAAGTATCGACGCCTGAAGCTTGCCGTCATTCGGGGCGGCATGGCGACCGACGTATTGACGCTTTCCAATGTCGATGCACGGGAAATCAAAAGTCTGGACCTGGAAAGCGTGCGTTACGATGCCGTGGTCGCCGATTTTGATTGTCTGGATCAAGCGACAGAGCGTTTTCTGACACGATGTGCGCTCAATCGGGTGGCGGTGTACGACGCGAAGCTGGTGTACGAGTCATTCTCGGGCAGGGTCAAAATAAACAGGATGTCCGAGAACAATATCGGATCGTTGTTGCCCACCCCTATGTATGAGCGCGTCAAGTTGCTGATGGATTGGGTCGTTGTGCTGCTCACTCTGCCTGTCGTGATCCCTATCTGTCTGATCACGGCCGTGCTGATACGGCTGGAAAGCCCCGGCCCCATCATTTATCGCCAAACGCGTGTTGGACAAGGGAACAGGCCTTTCACCATCTACAAGTTTCGAAGCATGCGGTTTGACCGGGAGGCCTCCCAGCAATTTGCCGGTGAAGACGACCCCCGCATCACCAAATTCGGCAAAATCATCCGGAAACTGCGCATTGATGAGTTACCGCAATTTCTCAACGTAATTAAAGGCGAAATGAGCCTGATTGGCCCTCGCCCGGAACAACCTGCCTTTGTCGAGGAATTCGACCGCAAAATCCCGTTTTACAGCTATCGCCATGTTGTTAAGCCGGGCATCACCGGGTGGGCGCAGGTTCGACATGGCTACGCCGCAGACGCGGACGCCACGCAGATCAAGATTGAACATGACTTCTACTACATCAAGAACTGCTCACTCTATCTCGATTTGATGGTGGTGTTCCTGACGGTGAGGACCATGCTGACTGGGTTTGGGGCGAGGTAGGCGAGTATAGCCTTTTAAAATCCCCATCCCTCAAAGACACTCCAACTGCCCCCACAAATCCAAGGCTTCGGGCTTCTATCACAAACATTTGCTCGTTTTAGTCCTTTCGAAATCATGCGGAACTTCGAATTTGGTAAGGGGGCGTGAAAAAGATCACATGAGACGAGGCGGTAGGAATGAGATCACCCCCCGGCCCATCCGATTGGTTTAATCATCTATTAATGTTTTCGAACGATAGCAAACGTCAGGGTGTTTTTCTAAAAACAAACGGGTTTGGATTGCGTTTTCCAGTTTACTAATGCTTTTAATCTGAATTTTATAGTCTTCATCTTCTTGTTTAGTATGGAGACGCATAACAAGCGTGGCTAACGTGTTGGTTAATTTCTCTGCATTCTTGAAACCGATTTTATTCAAAAGAATTACATTGTCGCAATTAGCTTTCATTTCAGGATACACACGCCCTGCAGCTTCGCCTGCACCATCAAGCGCATAGAAGGAAATCGGAGTATTTTTCTGCGGATTGACTATCAGAGCGAGAATGGTATTAGTAGACCATTCTGTTCCAAGCCTAAAAAACAGCCGTCCCTCTTGATTCAAATAAAAGTCTTCACTCGGCTTTGACTCAAAGCTAGGCGAAATGCTTACCTCACCGTCTGAATATGCAACAGCATCTAATGCAGGTTCAGCGGCAATATCAAACTCCTCATATGAACCCTCAGGCTCTTCAAACTCTCGTTGCGTAAACAAATAGAATTTAAAATCACCTCTGATCACCGAATATATACATTCTTGCGGGTGTTGGGGCAAATCCATAGAAAAGCTCAATCGCTCTTCCAGCGGTAAATTCGTGAAATAATGAGAGGCATGCTTTCCTGAGATGATCTCTCCATTGACTGAACACTGGAGCTCAAAAGCGTAACCATCTGGCAAGTATGGATGAGGGGCACCTATCGCGCTAACTACCACCGACACCTTATTTGACATGCTTTTTATTTGCACAGGGTATTGGCGCGCGAAAAGCCCTCTTCTATATGCGGCCTCTTTAGCATAAAACTCTTCACCTGTAATCTTTGCTAGTGAGTCAAACTCCGCAACCTCGAAAAGCAAATAATTTATTGGCGATATTACAAACGGTTTGGTTTGGTAGTACGTCCAAAACTGGTCACCTCTATGATAATCAGAAGAAGTACTTTTAGTCCCCTCTAGGGCACACTCGTACGCTTGCGTTACTTCTGGCAAGTTAATTCGTTGACTCAAAATATACAAAGCATGAACGGCATAAAGATGACCGTTTAAGACCCCATATTCCTCGGATGGTTTGATGCTCGGCCATGAATACTCTGACATCCAACAACCCTTATCATTTCGCCAGACCACACCTCCGTTTTCTGGGGAATCGAGAACCAGTTTTAAGGAGGCGATTGCTACGTCACGATATTTTTGCTTCTTCGTAATTTCCCACGCCATATACAACGTCAATGGCGCTTGTAATCCATCCATACCTGACCACCATCCAGAATCAATAGAGTGGAAGGGGTACCCGTACCTCCACATGATTCCTCCGTCTGGATCCCTTCGCGCCGGCTGGTACTCATCAAGCATATAGTCCAAATGAGCAAGTGCCATCTCAAGTTGCGCCGGATCGTGCCGAGCACCATGCCTCACCGCTCTAAATATGCGGTAAAAGATTTGATGAGGATCCTTTCGGTCAATCGCGTCTTGAATGTATTCATCTGTCATCGCAGATGATGGTCGGCTATCCCATAAAAAAGTAGACAATTGACTATCCGGTATATCCGAAATCGTCTCAGCACCAATAGGCGTTGATATGCAAATAAACATCAATACAAAAAGGAGCGCCCGCATACTCACCCGAAAAAAATTTAAAGAAAAGAGGACTTCTGGTTAAAAAATTAACAGTCTATGCTGTTGAAATTTAAATATTCGATCCACCAGTCTTAAGAAAACTAGCTTAATGAGATCGATTTTATTTCAGTCAATTCATTTCCGAATTTTATCTCGATAAATCTATTTTTTGGCAATCTAATTTTCTTTAAATCATCAAGCCTGTATTTACCCAACGGTTTCCAATCTCCGATCATCATAGAATAATAAATCTCGATCACAGCATCCTCTGGGCCCAAGGCGGAAATTAACAGATTATTTTTATTTTTCATATTAGGAACAATTATCCATCCTGGGCAATAAATGGTCATGCTTGTCCTGTCATCGCCATCTAACACTGCGTTCACATTGTAATGAAAATCTCCTCTAATCTTATAATTGCATGCATTGGTTATTGCCGCGTAACGTTTTTTACTTATAAGTGGAGCTACGGACTGAAGAGCAACATTCTTATTTCCGTTATCGTTTTCAATGTTGAGTCTTAAACTTTGTGTTGAGACTGGATTACTCCAATGCAATACCACTCTCTTGCTTTGATTGTTCTTGATGTTCGACAATTCTTTCCATTGCCCATCAATCATTGCCTGAACCGAAAAATCTCTAGGTGAAGCTTTCTCTCCATTACCATCAATCCAAATTCCCTCGACTGTCGATTTCTCAGGTAGATCAACTTGAATCCAGGTAGGAAATTGCGCATGTGACCAATACTTGTTCCCGTACAGACTAGCGGCTTGCGAAGGTCCATGATTAACTGGATCTACAGAACCTTTAGCGGTGTACGTAAAACCATTCAACTCGTAGGCTTGAAAAATACTTGCCCATTCAAGAAAAAAAGAATCTTCAGTATGTTCATACAACCATAACAATTGGTCCACATGAAGTGCATTGTAGTCACCTCGAGGAGCCACTAGCCGATCAATTCCGGATTGTCCTAAAGAATAATATGACGTAAACCCAGCATCAAACAAAGGCAAATCTCTTCTGACTGCGGCGATGCCTCTTTGATAAAGATCTTCCCACTGAGAATCATTGGTCAATCCAGCAAAGTCCAATATACCGGACAAAGCAGTAATGTGCCCATTCAGGATTTTGTAACTTGTGCCATCGTGGCTTGGAGTTTCCTCAATCCATGTCACGTCTTTATCCCGACTCACAACTCCGCCATTAATCAGTCCATGCTTGTATACCTCCATGCCATCATATGCGACCTTCTTGTATTTTTCATCGCCTGTCATTCCGAATGCTCGAACTAAAACGCTAGCGATTCGGGCCTGTCCGATACCGGATATCCACCCCGGCGGTAAGTTGAATGCGTCATTTTTGAATGGGTATTGCCATAATGCCATATCATTTTCATAAATCGCTGAGCGCATCAAATAATCCGCCTGCATCAAGAACTGATTTTTCAACTCGTCATCTTGGCACTTAGTATTTAAATAATCCCTATATAGAGCATTAGCATAATTGGATATAAAATAAGGATTCCTAAACTTTCCCAATCCATCATACGCTGTACCATAATCGAAAACCAATATTCCATTCTCATCTAGGCCAAATTTTCCTGAAGATGCATACTCTGACGCGGCTGCATTCAAGGTTCTAGGAGCTATAGGAAATCGCAAGCATTCTTTGACGCTCAATGCTTTAGACGGTTGAGAAAATAAAATGCTATAGAACAACACGATTATTAAACAATTAATTTTTAGTAGGTTAGTTTTTCTTATTTTCATAGTATATTTCTAATAAAACCGTGATTATTTAAAGATTAATATTAACGGACTTTTTAGTCAATTTCCGCTAAGTGCCGTGGGCAATAGGTTCAAACTACGCCAAAAACATTTTATTTTTCTATCTAGGATGCAAGTTCATTCTCAAAACGTGCCGCTAAAGCTTTGTATTCGTACAGCCTGAGTACCGCTTCGTACCCCGCCTCCCCCATACGCTGCCGATCAGAATCGGTATACCGACTCATGGCCTTGATGGTCTCAGCGATCGACTCCGGATCCATTGGATCAGCAGTAAGCCCGCATTGATGATCTTCTACTGGGTTATTTGCGGCCTTGCAGGCAAATAAAACGGGCAACTTGGCGAGCATATAGTCCCAAAGTTTATTCGGGCTAATGCCAAAACGGAAAATGGGTTGCGGTTTCAAGGAAATATAACCCGCCGACGCCTGTTTCATGACCTTCATTACATCAGCCTTATCAATCTGATCGTGAAACTCAACATTGCTCAACGCTTCGCGTTCTGCGTACTGCATTAACTGGGATTTCATCACCCCTCTGCCAACGAGTAATAACTTGATAGCTGGGTGGGACGTTTTGATCAGGCTAAATGCCTCCAGCACAGTATGTATTGCATTAGGCTCGCCGAGCGCCCCCGCATATATCACGACAAAGTTTCCCTGCTTTCGCAAATCGATTACATGCTGCTCTAGAGGAGCAATCGTTGTCGCCTCATCCGAATCGAGCTCTACGCCGCCAACGCCATTCGGAATCCAGACAAACTTCTCTGGCTCCAACCCTCTGCTGACCATATGATCTTTCGCACAAGGCAACAGACTGACCACTTTGTCGGACTTTTTGTACGCAAATTGCTCAATCCATCCAGTCACTTTAACGACACCTGATTCAGGGCTCATATCTGCCAGCTCTACAAGGCTCAACGGCCAGATATCCCGAACTTCGAACAAAATCTTTGATCGCAGCAACTTGGCGGCCAACCAAGCACCGACGTAGCCAAACGGATGGGGTGACGAGTAGATGATCGCATCGGGGCGGCCCTGCTTGAGCGCCCTGAGCAAACAGTAAGGCGCCAGCAGAACAGAAAACAGCAGCATCGATAGTTTACGGCCAATGCCGTTGCCGCTGTATTTGATGGTGGGAACGAATGCGTAACGCACGCCATCCTTTTGCTCATCACCACGTCGCGGGCTGTCCGGCTCGAGCAGGTGGTGATAAGAGGCCGATATGACCAAACACTGATGTCCAGATTTGGCCCAGTGTTTAGCAAAATAATAGGCACGCCAGTAGCGCCCGACGCCCGGCCCTCCTGCAGAAGGATGTATGTACCAGATTTTCATGAGAACATGTGGGTTCGATGATTGTAAAGAGAGCGCATGCATTCCATGTCTGCATAACGCCTACATATGTTTCTACTTCCCGGCCAAGAAATCCGCGATTCTTCCTGCAGCCTTTCCGCCGCCATACAGATCTTCTTTGTCCTCAACCGTGCTAAGTGACGCTTTCCTCACAGCATCTAAGATCATGCCCTCTTCGGGAGGACAAAGCCTATTGGCACCGATGGAAACAAGCTCTACCCACTCGGTTTGGTCTCGCACGGTAACGCACGGCTTTCGAAAAAAGAATGCCTCTTTCTGAACGCCGCCGCTGTCGGTTACGACGATAGCGCACTTTTTAAGCAACCCTAACATTTCCAGGTAGCCAACCGGCTCCATCGTAATCACATCAAGTGCAAGGCCTGCCTTTGCGATAGCTTGTCGGGTTCGTGGGTGCACGGGGAGGATAACTGGGGCGATCTCGCGATGCACACAGTTCAACCCGGCGACCACGCCTGCAAGCCTGGCGGGATCATCGGTGTTCTCGGCCCGATGCAAAGTGGCAAGGACGAAACCTTCAAGATCTGCAGCCACATCAGGCACAACGGAAACCTCGCTGAACAGTCTGGCGCTGTCCTCCATCACATCGCCGGTCTTCAGTATGCGGGCAACCTTGTCTGTGATACCTTCATTATTCAGGTTTTCCACCGCCGCATCTGTTGGGCAAAACAGAACATCGCTGACACGGTCGGTGAGGATGCGGTTAATTTCCTCGGGCATGCGCATGTTGAAGCTACGCAGGCCGGCCTCGATATGTGCCACCGGCACGTGCAGCTTCGCTGCCGCGAGTGCTCCGGCCAGCGTCGAATTCGTGTCGCCATAGACCAACAGACGGTCGGGCTGCGTATCAATGATGATGCGCTCAATATCTGCCAGCATGCGGCCGGTCATTTCTCCGTGCGTACCGCCATGGATCCCGAGCATAAAGTCGGGTTTCGGCATCTGCAGCTGGCTAAAGAATATATCCGACATGTTGGGGTCAAAATGTTGGCCGGTGTGAACCACGACTTCGTTTATCTTTGGATGGGTCGCGATCGCACGAGAGACGACGCCTGCCTTTACAAACTGGGGACGAGCGCCCACCACTGTCAACAATTTCATGTGCACTATTCCTTGAATATATCGTCGTAAATGTTCAGAAGAATCTGCTCCTCTGCAGCCCAGTTATATCGCGTCGTTACTGCGGCAAGACCGTTCTCGCCCAACCGGCGCGCTTCCTCTTTGTTTGTAGAAAGATAGTCAATGGCCTCGGCAATGGCCTGAGGATTTTCAGGATCAACGCAGATGCCACAATCGTTTCCCTCAATGATTTCGCGCCATAATGGAAAATGAGAGGCAATAACGGGAATGCCCGCACTCATGTACTCGAACATCTTGTTCGGTTGTGCCTCGATATGGTTCGGGGAGGGCAGAAAGGTCACCACGCCGGCAATAGACTTGCTCAGTATCGCCGCAACTCCCTTTCTGTCAACGAAACCCACGTCATCAACCCTCTTCCACCCTGGCTCAGACTTGAGTTCATCCTCCAGCCCGGGGTCGGAAACCTGCCCGGCCAGTTGCAGACGCACCGGGGTCTGGGCCTGAACCAACGCGCGCACCAGTTCTTTCAGGCCGCGCACTCGCGTGATGCCCCCGACATAACAAACCACATCCTGCTTGCGGTCCCAGGCTATAGGTTCATTCAGCTCACCGATAAGCGGATAGTTATTCACCGTTGTCGCGCTCACGCCGTTCGATTCAAATTTACTCTGAATAGCGGATGTCGCCGTGACGATATGATCGAGCTTGCGGCACACCGACATCTCGTACCATGACAGAAAGCGGTACAAGAACCATTTGCTCGCCGCGTTGAGATAGGCCTTGCCATGGATCTGCTTTGGCAGATCCTCGTGTGCATCGAAAATCACGCGCTTTCCGCGTCTTTTCAGCTTGGCCGCGTAAGGAAGGAGCTCGGGATCGTGAAGATGATAGATATCAGCATCAAGCAATAGGCCCGCCTTATATACCCGGCGAGAAGCCTTGAGCATTCGATCGAACTTTCCCTGCGGCTTGCCAGTATCAAGAACCCGGACGCCATCGATAGTCTCATCGCCGGCGCCATCGGCGACAACAAGCGTTACCTGATAGCCCGCATTCGCGAGCGAGCGACATTCCTTGAGAAAAATCCGAATATCTCGCCGTCGGTGCACGGACGTGAGATGGACTACGTTTAATTCGCTACGTGAAATCATATAGAAAGCCGGTTAACCAATGAGCCAATGTATGCTAGGAATAATTCTTAATCCCGCCACCGCGTAGCGATTCCACAAGGCCCTGTACTTTCTTGATCCACGCGAACTTACGATCCCAGTTTTTATAAACAGAATAGTCCTTGCCGGGCCCAGTCGACAAACGCACCAACTCATCACTCGATATCTGCAGCTTCTGTGCTACGTATTGAATGTCGTCTTTAAGTTCCCGCTCATCGTACAACGGCTGCTCCAGTGCCTCCAGCGCTTCGCTTCTCGTGATTTCTTTACTCAATATCTGGCTGGATAAATGGGGACGCCGCTTGTCGTAGCCAAATTTTTTCGGCAAATAATAATTCTGGAAGAACTTGGTGAAAATTGACTCGCCATGCTTACGTCCATAATCCTTGTACCCTATATGCTCTTTCAGATAAGCCAGTGCTTCGCGCTTGTCGTAAGGCATGTAGTTGAGTGGACGCACTGTCTTCATCTTATAGATGAATGGAAAATAAAAATAATATTGAAATATCCCTATTTTCGGATAATTCCTGAGGCGGATTGAGCCAAACTTTTTGTGAATGTCGAGTAGGTTGTCGACGTCCATGGCCTGGTGATGCCACGCGCGGGGGAAAACAGATTCGGTAGCGATATTGCCACCGCTAATAACATACTTGATATTGTTTTTAACTGCGAAATGATAGAGAGATGCAAAAAAGGCATGATCCTGCGGTACGTCTTGATTGGCAATTTCAGAGCGCAGATAAGCTACCTGCAAATCCCGCATTTCTTCCCAGTCGATAACATGGGTGTGGAGATCATATCCACAGTGCTTTACGATCTGTTCAATATTGAAGACAGCCAGCTCGCTGTTCCATCCTCCGTCGACATGGACCACCAAAGGGCGAAGACCATAATCGCGTATCTTCAATGCGAGATAGGAACTATCAATGCCGCCACTCAACCCAATAATGCAGTCATAGTCCTTTCCAGCACCATCTTTTTTTATCTTTTCACAGATATCCTGAAGGCGTCGCGAGCCCTCTTCATCGGGAAACCAACGCTTGGAGGTGACAGTGTCAAATTCATGACAATGGTTGCACACACCCTCGGCATCGAATGTGATTTGCGGATCCGACGTATCCATGACACAGCGCGAACAGACTTGGTAGGGTGTACTAGACATCAGTTAATATCCTTGAAGTTCTCTTCCAGCCGGGAATATTCCGGATAGGTAATAAGTACTGCCTTATGCTTTCCGTGAAACACAAACATATTGCCCGCAGCTACCGCCGACGCACCGGCGCACACGGCCTCTCGCAGATTTTCGAGCGAGTTAGCGCCGCCAGAGGCCACGACAGGCAACGATACAGCCTCCGCCACCCGGCTTATCAGGTCCGTGTCATATCCTTTTCCCGTGCCCTCGCGGTCAATCGAACAGATAATCAGTTCGCCCGCTCCAGCCTCTTCAAGCTGCTTCGCGTAAGTTATCGGATCTAATTTGGTGTTGTGGGTGCCAGATTGCGTATAGACCTGATATCTGCCAAGCAAATTTTTTCGGGCATCGATTGCCACAACAATACTCTGTGATCCCGCGACGCTGCTGGCCTCTCTCACAAAATTCAGGTTATTGGCCGCGGCCGTATTGATGATGGCCTTTTCCACACCGATCTTGAACAGTTTTTCAATATCTTCCAACTGGGTAAGCCCTCCCCCGTAACCAAAAGGCATAAAGGCCTGGGAGGCGATATCTGAAAGTAATTCGTAGTTTGGTTTTCGATGCTCGCGGCTTGCCGTGATATCGAAGAAAACGAGTTCATCCACCTCTTTGGTGTTGAATATCTTTACCGCATTGACGGGGTCGCCGACATATTTATGACTGGCAAACTTTTCACCTTTTACCAGCCCCGCATTTCTGAGTAGGAGCGTGGGAATGACTCTAATTCTCAGCATACGCGCTCCATGAAATTTTCGAATAATTTCATACCAAATCGGTGACTTTTTTCTGGATGGAACTGTGCAGCGTAAATATTTTCTTTACTTACCGAACAAGTGAAATCGTACCCATAGCTGCATGTTGCAGCGATATCATCGTCATCGGTGCAAACCGCATGGTAAGAGTGAACAAAGTAAAAACGAGGCTCTTGATCCAGTCCGACAAACAAAGCAGCATTATCGATGGGTCTGACAATGTTCCAACCCATATGCGGAATCTTGAGTTTTCCCGCATCGAATCCCGGACCTTTAAAACGCCTGACTTCGCCACGAATGAAGCCTAGGCCGGGCAGCTTTCCTTCTTCGCTTGACTCGAACAGCAACTGCATGCCAAGACAAACTCCCAGGAAAGGAATTTTTCTCTCTAGTACGAAATCACGCAGCGTGTCCGCAATACCGGAAGCATTCAGCTTTTGCATCGCATTGTCAAAGGCACCCACACCAGGCAGGATAATGCCCGAGAGCCCGTCCACACTTTCCAAATCAGAGGTAATGACGGCATCCCCGCCAACTCTGCGCATCATGTTGCGGATAGAGGCGATGTTACCCATGCCGTAATCCAGTATCGCTATCATTTGAGCCTACTATCCTTTTATGGCGGTTTTCAGGCTAGCTGCGGACGACCCGTCAGAAGCAATGGGTCCCTGCAGTTCTGCAGTTTCCCGATTTACGCCAAAACGACGGAAATCGAGCTTGAATAATGTCATCAAGACAAGCAATAATCCGATCCCTGAGCTGAGAAAAGCCGTCGAGTATGCCTGTTCGGCGAGAAGCAGGGCGTAAAGAAATGCTAGCCCCATAACTTCTCGCGTTCGACGTTGCGTATAAAGATAATTCATCAGCGAAAATACCACTGAAATAAAACATATCGCGACAAACCAACCAACCAATCCCTGTTGCAGCATCGAATAAAGTAGCGTATTGGTGTTGGCGTTAGTGCTTTCGTTACCGTAATACCAGTTTCCAAGGAACAGGCTAGCGCTTTGTCCGCTCGCTGACGCACTCCCCAACAGCAATTCCGCACCCTGGAAAAACTGCAATATGTAGCTAGCATAGACCGCCTGTAATTGGCCCACAACGGAAAATGCCCGACGTATAAAATAGTCTGAGATATACGAGTAACCAGTCGTGAAGAATTCAGCGAGCGCAAAGGCCAGCAAAGCGAAGATTAGCATTGCGACCCGCATCGGGATTTTGGCTCCATCACTTCTACGAAAGATCATGCCGACAAATGCCAATAATCCAACCATCAGGACCGGTGCCTTGGTCCCAATCAACCAGTATGCGTAAACACTAAACAATATTGAAATGATCAGCAAGGCAGGCTTGCGCCTGAACGTAGCCAAAAACGCCATGAATGGCGCAACGCCATTAAGCGCCATCACAAACAGATAGGTGGTGAGGGCACCCGTAGGAAAATGTGCTCTACCTGATATTCTGCGAACGTAGGAGCTTGCTAGGTCGAAACCACCTGACTGACCAGACAAGGCACCGACAGCAACTCCAATAAGCAGCAGGATCAAAAGTGGAAAAGCATAGGAGGATGTACGCAAGAAATAAATCATGCGAACATTGGTTATCAGGAAATTTTCCAGAACAATGACGAGAATCCGATAGAGCAAAAGCGAAATCGTAAAAAACACGAGAAGTACAATGCCGCCGCTGATGTCCAATATCCCGGAGGCACCCCACATTGACGCGCCACAAAGCACGACAAAAAGCGAGTAAGTCATCAAAAAACAATCGGAAGGCTTTTCCAATCGCGACGGCATCAACAAAGCGGTGATGCAATTCCATATCAACCACAAGCAGATTTCCGGAAATCCTGTATCCAAAGGCTCCATTTTCATATATGCGTTACGCGGCTGTATTTGATATACATACAGCAGATAAATCATCAGGCTGATACCTGAGATAAGCAGATAACGTTTGAAAAATCGGTTAATAATCACCATGGTCTCTAGCCCTATCGTCATTATCGAGTAACGGCAAGGGATCTACCTCCCTTGCTGTACTGATAGGAAAGATAGATATACACCAAGTACAAAACAGCGTATCCAACGCTGTAATAGATCAGAGTCGTTTCGTAACGTTGGAACAAAAACAATGTGAGGATTGTCATGGCCAGCAAGCTGATCTGCCACAACAAATCAACATGCTGTTTCTGCACGATGTAAAAGGTATAGCTCAGTGGGCTCGCGATGAAGCGAAGCGCGTACATCGGAAGCAGCCAGGCTGCTATGGTTCCTGACATGCGCCATTTTTCACCAAAAAAGACCGCGAAAATTGACTCTGAAAATGGGTAGACGATGGCGACCATCGCTGCCGAGCAGATCAAAAGCACAAAAAACGTACGCAGATAGATAGCTACACAGTTGCCGTCCGCACGAAAATGCTCCCCGGCCGTGCGTTTGAATACGTCGCGAACTGCATTGCCCAATATTGAGATTGGTGCTCCCATCATACGGGTCGCCAGGGCGTAGAAACCAGCCACTTCTGGTCCAAATCGACCTGTCAGCACGATGATAGGCATTTGTGCCGCCGCGGTATTGATCAGGTCAGCGGGCAGTGAAAGCATGGGAAATCGCTTGTATCTGGCAAGTACGTCACGCACCAAAGCCGCTGCCTGTCCGGCCGAGCCAGGCAACGCATACTTGAACGGCAGCAATCTGTAGGCAATTAGCACTGCAATCCACGCGCCTGCAACTTGCGCAAGGGCCAGCACCAGTGCGGTCGGCTGTACCCAGCCAGCGAGAATCTGCAACACCGTAATGCAAAGGGTCTGGGTGATTCGTATCAACGAAAGATTCTTGACATCTCCGTTGTTTGCCGCCCATGACTGCCAAACCAGCGACAGTGCCGCGCCCATGCTCATGGGAACAAGGAGAACTGTCAAGACGGGCGACATGTGCCCATACAGCTCACCAAAGAAAAAAGCTGCCAGCGCCGCGATCACCAACAATACGATGCCTGTTATCAGAAGCATCAGCACGGTGGTTACGACCAGGTTCTCTCTCGCCGCACCATCCGGCTCCAATCCGAAGGCGTGTTCCAGCCGGTAGGTAATGCACACCGTAATGACCAGGGATATGCCGAGCCAGGTCGAAAAAACGCCAAAAGCGTCGGGCGCGTACAAACGGGCAATCAACAGAGAGCCCAGAATGGGAATTGCCTGGGCTACCGCAGCGCCAGTGAACACGGATGCCACTCTGTGCCAGTAGCCCGACCTTAGCGTGCTCAAATTGGCGCCTCCGAATTCACGCCCCGCTTCATCGCACCACTAAACTCTGCACAATGTGGCGCTGATCTGCATCCTTGATATACGGATGCATCGGAATACTGATAATACGCTCAGCCACCTGATCTCCGATCGGTAAGCGAACGTCTGCGTCGGCCACTGCCGGCTGCTTATTCAGCGGGATCGGGTAATGCACCGCCGTGGGGATGTCCGCCTCTTTCAACCTCGCCTGCACCTGATCCCGATTGTCCACCTGCAGCGAATACTGCGCATAGACACTGGTATTGAAGGATTCGATGAACGGCGCCGTTTCGATACCGGCTTCGCGCATCAGCGCGTCGTACCGGCTCGCTACCTGCTGGCGCAATTCAATTTCCTCGGGCAGGATCTCCAGCTTGGGCAGCAGGATGGCCGCCTGCAGGGTGTCGAGCCGGCTGTTCACGCCTACGCGGATGTGATGATAGCGACGGTCCTGGCCGTGGCGGGCGATCTGGCGGATCACCTTGGCCAGCTCGTCGTCGTTGGTAAAGATTGCGCCGCCATCGCCATAGCAGCCTAGCGGCTTGCTCGGAAAGAAACTGGTGCACGAAATGGTGGTCAGGTTGCAGGACTTGCGGCCCTTGTAGGTGGCCCCAAAACTTTGGGCGGCGTCCTCGATGACGGGAATGCCGTGCCGGTTGGCGATTTCGTTAATGGCGTCATAGTCGGCGCACTGCCCATAGAGCGAGACCGGGATGATGGCCTTGGTGCGCGCGGTGATGGCCGCTTCAAGCTGCTTGGGGTCCAGGTTGTAGGTGCGCGGATCAATATCCACGTACACAGGCTTGGCGCCCAGCACCGCCACGGTTTCGGCCGTGGCGATATAGGTAAAGCCCGGGGTGATCACCTCATCGCCTGGCCCGATGTCTAGCGCCATCTGTGCGATCTGCAGTGCATCGGTGCCATTGGCGCAACTGATGCAGTGCTTGGCGCCCACAAAGGCGGCCAGCTTTTCCTCCAGCTCGGCTACCTCGGGGCCCAGGATGTATTTGCCGTGCGCCAGCACACGGGCGATCCCGGCATCGATTTTGTCCTTGATCCTATCTTGCTGGGCTTTGAGGTCAACAAAGTCAATCATCTCAGGCTTCCTGCTTGTGTAGTTGTTTGCCCTTGAGCACGTACTGGGCGTTGGTATGCTGGCACTGCACCTGGCCCTGGCCTTGGACAGGCAGGTCCAGCTGCTCTCCGAATTCGCTCATCCAGCCGATCTGGCGCGCGGGCACGCCCACCATCAGCGCATAGTCGGGCACATCGCGATTGACCACCGCGCCCGCGCCCACGAAGGCGTACTGGCCGATGGTGACACCGCACACAATGGTGCAGTTCGCCCCCAGCGTGGCCCCTTTCTTGACCAGGGTGTTGCGGTACTCATCCTTGCGCTCGATGAGCGAGCGCGGATTGTACACATTGGTGAACACCATGCTGGGCCCGCAAAACACCCCCTCTTCAAGGGTGACGTTGTCGTATACCGATACGTTGTTTTGCACCTTGCAGCGATCGCCAATCACCACCTTGTTGCCCACAAAGACGTTCTGCCCGAGCGAGACGCCCTGGCCAATGCGCGCGCCCGCGCACACATGGACAAAGTGCCAGACCCGCGAGTCCTGCCCTATCTGCGCGCCCTCGTCCACAATGGCGCTTTCGTGCTGGTAGTAGCTCATTTTTTCAGGAACGGGTGGTAGTCGCCCTGCAATGGAGTCAGCTCGGCATTGCGGATGGCCGCCACCGTGGCAATGGCGGTGCGGTTCTCCTCCAGCCCGAAGCCACGCCCGGCCAGAATCTCTTCGTAGCTGCGGTTGTGCAGGTCGGTAAAGCCGCCGGAAAACTCGATCTCCTCGCCATCGACGGTAATGGAGCGATAGGTGCGCTGGCCTTTGGCGCGGATGGCCTCGGGCACGTCATTGACGTCCACCGACAGGAACCAGCGCACGCGCGCGTTCTCGTACTCCAGATAGCCGCCCGCCTTGGTGTCGCCCGAATGGTGCACCAGGTTTTGCTGCAGGTCGCCAAAGATAAAGTGCAGCATGTCAAAAAAGTGCACACCGATGTTGGTGGCGATGCCGCCCGATTTTTTCAGGTTGCCCTTCCAGCTTTGCAGATACCAGTGGCCGCGCGAGGTGATATAGGTCAGATCCACCTCGTGCTTGGTATCGCGCTTGGCCGCGCGCACCTTATCGCGCAGCGCCACGATGGACGGGTGTACGCGCAGTTGCAAAATGGTGTTGATCTTGTGGCCGGTGTCTTTTTCGATCTCGAGCAGGCCGTCGATGTTCCAGGGATTGAGCACCAGGGGCTTTTCGCAGATGGCATCGGCGTCCGAGCGCAGCGCAAAGCGCATGTGCGAATCGTGCAGGTAGTTCGGGGAACAGATCGAGACGTAGTCCACGCGCCTGCCGTCGGTCTTGCGTCGCATCTTGTCGATGTGCCGGTCAAAACGCTCGAATTCGGTAAAGAACTCGGCTTGCGGGAAATGGCTGTCGATAATGCCGACCGAATCGTTCGGGTCCATGGCCGCGACCAGTTCGTTGCCGGTGGCCTTGATGGCCTGCATATGCCGGGGCGCAATATAGCCTGCGGCACCGATGAGTGCGAAATTTTTCATTTGATATGGCTTCTGTTGATATGGGAACTGTACCGGGATACCGCCGTAAAACGCTCGGCTTCCTGTTGCAATTGCTCGATCTCGGCTTTTAGCGTTTTGTATTCGCCTACCTTGATCTTCAAGAATCGCAGCGTGAGTTCGGCCTTTGTACTGACCCCTGCAGGCGTGAGCAGGTAGGCATAGGCCAGCTTGTTATGGCTGTTCTTGAAATTTTGTATTTTGATCAGCCCGCCGCGCAATAACTCCTTGAGGCAATAATTTGTTTTACCCAAACTAATGCCCAGCCGCCGCGAAAGTTCGCGTTGGCTCATGTCTGGATTTTCTTCCAGTAATCGCAGCAGTTTCAGGTGATTTTCGTCGGACAAAATGCAGTGCGTTATAGAGTGAATTTCTGGATTAGGGATGCGTTCAATGGCTGAACACGACTATATCACGGTGATTTTGGATGGGCCATATGCGCCAGTTGGCGTATTGCAATCAAGTATTTCAGCCGCGGCCATTACACATCGTGCCGGGATAACTCCCACCGCCAGGCGTCCTGGCACATGTCGTCAAGACACTTTTCAGCGCGCCAGCCCAGCAGATCGAAGGCTTTGGTCGTGCTGGCCCAGCACGCACCCACATCGCCCGGCCTGCGTGCAACCACTTGATAGGGAACGGGTTTTCCACTTGCCTGTTCAAAAGCCGCTATTACTTCCAGCACCGAGTAACCCTTGCCGGTTCCCAGATTGACGGTCGTCAGGCCTGGCTGAGCCTTCAGACAATAATCGAGCGCCTTGACATGCCCATCTGCCAGGTCCATCACATGTATATAGTCGCGCACCCCTGTGCCGTCAGGTGTGTCGTAGTCGTTGCCATACACCTGCAAATTCGGGCGCTGGCCGGCGGCGACCTGCGCCACAAAAGGCATAAGATTATTGGGCACACCTTGGGGCGCCTCGCCTATCAACCCGCTGGGATGCGCGCCCACAGGGTTAAAGTAACGCAGGCACGCAATACGCCATGCATTGTCGCTGTTCCGCAGATTGGCCAGAATATCTTCTATGACCAGTTTAGTGTGCCCATAGGGATTGGTGGAAGATCGAGGATGGTCCTCCGTTAGCGGCAGTTTCTGCGGCTCTCCATATACCGTGGCAGAAGAAGAAAATATGAAATTCTTGAGCCCGGCCTGTTGCATGGCGGTGAGCAGTTGCACACTGCCATTGACGTTATTGTCATAATAGGCCAGCGGCATTGCTGAAGACTCCCCTACCGCCTTGAGCCCGGCAAAATGCATGACCGCGCCAAACCGACGCTTGTCGAAAATCTTGGCCAGCAGATTGCCGTCCCGAATATCCCCTTCCATGAAGTCCGGGCGGGTTTTGGTGATGGACGCTATGGCATCCAGTACCTTGATATCGCTGTTGCACAGATTATCGAGAATCTGCACACGGTATCCGGCCTGCTGCAGCGAAACGACCGCATGGCTCCCGATAAAGCCTGTTCCACCCGTAACCAATATCGTGTCAGTCATGATCCTGCTGATTCCTTTCCTTATCCAGGCGACTTCTACTGGTGCACCGGCATGAGCTTGAAACCGCTTGGCTGGATCTCATCACTGACCAAAATACCGATAATGTAATAATGAAAAACAGCAGCGTGTTATTGCGCCCCAGAATGATCTGGGTCTGCCCAAAGATGATATAGCACGAGACCAGCGCAACGCCGGCTATCGAATGAAGCTGTGTAAAGGGATCGGGGCAGCGCAGGTGCCTGCCAAAGTGCAAAAGCGTTGCAAGCAGCAGGGCAGCCAGCGTCACCAAGCCCAGTAAGCCCTGGTGTACCCAGGTTTCCAAAAACATATTATGTGTATTGGCAAGCCGGCCTGCCACGGGCGCAAGCACTTGCGCCTTGATGAGTCGCTCTTTCTCGGCGTTATAGTCTGTGTCGCTCCATCCCATCCAGGGTTTTTGCGGGATGATAACGGTGAGGGCCTCCCACATCTCAAAGCGATTACCTATCGACGTGTTTGAGTTACCTTTTTGGAATTTCTGCACATCCGTCAGTGCTTCGTTGTAGCGCTCCTGCACCATGGGCACCGTTGCCAACGCAACCAGGCCACCCACAATCAAAGTGACGCACACCGCGATCACCAGTGACAGATTGGACCTGCGCAAATAAGCCGCGCCAAACACCATCAGCACGATGGGCAGGGTAATCCAGCCGCCACGGGTTCCGGACATGACCGACGCATACAGGCCGGATAATGTTCCCAGCAGAAGCGCGGCCCGCCACAACCAGGCGCGGCGATCCAGACGCACGGCCCAGGCCAGGCCTGCCGAGCACAACACCGCCATCATCAGCGCAATATCC
Source organism: Allopusillimonas ginsengisoli (assembly GCF_004153455.1). Lineage (GTDB taxonomy): Bacteria > Pseudomonadota > Gammaproteobacteria > Burkholderiales > Burkholderiaceae_B > Allopusillimonas > Allopusillimonas ginsengisoli. The sequence goes on from NZ_SDQE01000006.1 coordinate 127,889, forward strand.
CCGAACTGTATCCCACCCGTGAAACCGAAAGCCCTGGAATTTTGATGTATCCATACCTGCCATGCGGCCAGCCCGGCCGCCGACATACAGCCCACGATCATCCCGCCCCACAGCCATTCCAGACGCGGAGGATGGGCAAGCAGCAAAAGAAAAATAGGCACCGCCATTAAATAGCGGGTAGACAGATCGAGGCTGGCCATTTCATTGCCGTGATAAAGCCAGCTGATCAAACCGGCGAGGAACACGGCCAGGAACAATCCGATCAGGATTTTGTCGGCCCGCTGAAGCACAATGCGCGGCCGGCTGGCCAGGTAGTACAGGCTGGCCAGAAATAGCATGATCGCCCCCACCGCATAACCCCGGGGCACGGAAAGCATCATTGCAAAAAACAGAAAGATCGCCAGCGACACAAATCCAGGGAGGATTTTGCTGCGGGTAGAGGTATGAAGCATGGACGGTGATTTTAGGCGCTGCCCCATGAGCGATAACCTACAAAATACTACTAAAACTATCAAATATTAACAGCACCCTGTGGCATTCGCTATTTATCGAATAGCCTAGCTTGACAACTCCGTCGATCACCTACTGCATGGAAAATATCCGCAACAATTGTATCTGTTGCGACGCCGAATAGTTACGCGCAAGATAGTCCGTTGGTGACCGCTCGCGCGCTTTTTCAGGCAGGAGCGCAGTTTTTACGAAAATGCGTGATCCTGTTTGCGCCCATTCTATAGTGTCTGGCTCACACTTGCGGCGTTTGTGCTCGTTCTTCTTTTCTGGGGCGCCCACGGGGCGCGGGCACAATTCGCCGGCTGGCCTTGGCCTGTATGGCTGCCAGGAAGTCCGCCTCGCCCAGCGCCCACTGGCCGAATAGCGCGAGGTGTATGCGTTCGGCCTGCCTTGCCCCCAGGCCACGATCCAGCAGACTTCGATATTGCGCCTGCCGCGCAAACGGCGTATTACCCAGATTCCAGTAATCCGTATGATCCATCAGGAGATCCTGGTGAGAGGCTGGCAGGCCGGAATGGGAGGCTGCTGATGACCACGGCCAGCGCCCTGGCGCATCAACGTAGTGCAGCTGCGCGGGCAATGATTCCAGCCAAATCAAGCTGGGCAGCACCCAACGGCCTGGCTGTACCGGTGCGCTGCGATATCGGCCCTTGAACACACGGCCATGGCGCATGCCCGCCGCCATGCGCCGGCCCAGTCCCTGGACCAGGCGCGAAAAGGCTCGCGCATCGCGCGGCGTGCCGAGCAATGTGATTCTGTCGTTCAGCAGCAGCCACCCATGCAGGGCGACCCCCTGGGCGTCCGCTTCCGTGCGCAGCCAGCCCAGCAACTGGTCCAGCTGCGTGGCCGGGGTGGGATCGGATATGGCCGCCAAGGGCCTCAGGAACTCGGCCTGAACCAGTTGGGGGAGGTCGGGAACATAAAGTCGGGCTAGACGAGCCATGGCGGCGGAAGACTGGACGGGTTGATTATTTATTCTAACGCCTGGTGTCTGGTGTGTGGGCCTGGAATCCTCTACCCTAACACTTGCACTACCGTTACCGGACCATTTTCAGTGGAGAGATCCCTATGCAGTCCAGTCCATCCATGCAAGCGAACGTTGGCCACCGGGGGGCTGCCCCCCTGCGCAAGGCCGCCTTACGCAAGGTAGCCGTGTGCGGCGCCGGTGTCATGGGCGCGCAAATCGCGGCACATTGTGTCAACGCAGGCATCCCCGTCGTGCTGTTCGACCTTCCGGCTAAAGAGGGCGACAAGTATGGGGTCGTCAACAAGGCCATCAATCAACTCAGGAAACTGAACCCAGCGCCGCTGGGCACGCCCGACTTGGCCGACTTCATTACTGCCGCCAACTATGAGGATGACCTTGCCCTTCTGGCTGAGTGTGACCTGGTCATTGAGGCCATCGCCGAGCGGTTGGACTGGAAGCGGGATCTGTATCACAGGTTGGCGCCTGCGCTACGGCCAGATGCCTATATCGCCAGCAACACGTCTGGGCTCTCTATAACCAGCCTGTCCGAAGCGCTCCCGGAAACGCTGCGACACCGCTTCTGCGGCGTGCATTTTTTCAATCCCCCCCGTTACATGGCGCTGGTAGAGTTGATTCCCACTGCCGAGACAGATCCCGCGATGCTGGACGCGCTGGAGGCTTTCCTGGTGTCGCAGTTGGGCAAGGGTGTGGTGCGAGCCAAGGATACGCCCAATTTCATTGGCAATCGCATAGGCGTATTCGGCATTCTGTCGGTGTTCGCTCAGGCTGAGAAATTTGGCTTGCCTTACGACCTGGTCGATGAGCTGACAGGCACGCGGCTGGGACGCGCCAAGTCTGGCACCTTTCGCACGGCAGATGTGGTGGGGCTCGATACGCTTGCGCATGTCATTGCAACGATGCGCGACCAGTTGCCGGATGATCCGTTCAAGGCGCACTTTGGCACGCCGCCCGTGCTGGCCGCCTTGATCGAACAGGGCGCGCTGGGGCAAAAAAGCGGCGCCGGCTTTTATCGCAAGGACGGCAAATCCATTCTGCGGCTTGATCCGCAGCAGAAAGAATACGTGGCGACTGGGGCGCACATTGATGAACCGGTGGCGGCGATGCTTGCAGAGCGTGATCCCGGCAAGAAGCTGGCCGCGCTGCATGATTCGGATCATCCGCAGGCACAGTTTTTATGGTCGGTACTGCGTGACAGCTTCCATTACAGTGCCGTGCACTTGGCAGAGATCGCGGACACGGCGGCCCAGGTGGATCTGGCGATGAAATGGGGTTTCGGGCACGCGCAGGGGCCGTTCGAACTATGGCAGGCTGCGGGATGGCAGCAAGTAGCCGAATGGATCATGGATGACATCAAGTCGGGCAAGGCGCTGTCGGATGCGCCCTTGCCCGAGTGGGCCACCCAGGGGCCGGTCTGGGACGCACAGGCTGTGCATACCTCTGAGGGCTCCTGGAACCCAAAACAACGACAGTTCGAGGGGCGAAACACGCTGCCGGTATACGAAAGGCAGATCGATGCGCCGCGCTTGGTGGGAGAGGGCTCCACGCAGTCGCCGCGTATCGTGTACGAGGATGAAGGCGTACGCTGCTGGACGCTGCAAGCGCCCCACCCGGACGACGTGCTGATTGTTTCATTCAAGACCAAGATGCATACGCTCAGCCCTGAGGTCGTGCGAGGCCTTGTCAAAGCGGTGGAGCTGGCCGAATCGTCCTACAAGGCACTGGTGATTGGCCAGCACGGCGAGCCTTTCTCCGCAGGCGCTGACCTCAAGGCCTTGATGCCGGTGTTCCAGGAGAAAGGGCCCCAAGGCGTTGCGCCGATTGAGCGCGAAATGCAGGACATGGTCATGCGACTGCGTTACGCGCAGGTGCCTGTGGTGGCAGGGCTGGCGGGCATGGCGCTGGGCGGGGGCTGCGAGCTTTCCCTGCACTGCGCGGCGCGCGTTGCGCATTTTGAAACCTATATTGGACTGGTCGAAGTGGGCATTGGGCTGGTGCCTGGCGCAGGTGGATTGACGTGGTGCGCACGCCGCGCCGCTGAGTTGCAGGCCATGTCAGCGCCCGAAGCCCCGTTGTTGGGCTTTCTGAAGGATTTTGTGATGGCGGTGGCTACGGCCAAGGTATCCCGCTCGGCGCTGGACGCGCGCAAGATTGGCTATCTGTTGCCGTCGGACCCCATCGTCATGAACCGCCACGAGGTGCTTTACGTAGCCACCCGTCTGGCGCGAATGCTGGCGGACAGCAATTGGCGCCCGCCATTTCCCCGCCGTTTTCCGATTGCCGGGCGAGATGGCATTGCAACGCTCAAGGCGCAGCTTGTCAACATGAAAATCGGCGGTTATATCTCTGAGCATGATTTCCTGGTGGCCAGTCATGTGGCCAACGCGATATGCGGCGGCGATGTGGATTCGGGCTCGCTCGTTGACGAAGCGTGGATGCTGCGGCAGGAGCGGGATGCCTTTCTGGCGCTACTGGCACAGCCGAAAACGCAGGAGCGCATTACAGGCATGCTCAAAACGGGAAAGCCGGTACGTAATTGATGGTTGTCCGATAAGGATTCGAAAATGGCTACATTGCAACAGGCATACATTGTCGCCGCGACGCGCAGCCCGATCGGCAAGGCTCCTCGCGGCTGTTTCTCTCATACGCGCCCGGATGAACTGCTGGCCGCGGTCATCAAGGGCCTGCTGGCGCAGGCGCCTGGCCTGGACCCTTCGGCTATTGAAGACGCGATGATTGGCTGCGCGATACCGGAAGGCCCCCAAGGGCTGAATGTGGCCCGCATGGGCGTGCTGCTGGGCGGGCTGCCCGCCTCGGTGGCGGGTGTCACAGTGAATCGATTTTGCGCATCGGGTTTGACGGCGATCGCCATGGCGGCGGATCGCATCCGCGTCGGAGAGGCAGACGTTATTCTGGCCGGCGGCGTTGAGTCCATGAGCATGGTGCCAACGATGGGCATCAATACCAGCTTCAGTCCTGCCATTTTTGAGCGGGACGAGAATCTGGGCATGGCATATGGGATGGGGCTGACCGCAGAAGAAGTGGCACGGCGCTGGAAGGTTTCCCGGGAAGATCAGGACGCCTTCGCCCTGCGTTCGCACGAGCGGGCCCTGGCGGGACAAGAGGCCGGCGAGTTCGCCGACGAGATATTGCCCGTGGAAGTGATTCGTCGCTTGCCTGATCTGGCTGCTGCCGCGTCAGACAAGAAGGAGGACGTCACGGTGCAGCGGCGAACCATCAATCTGGATGAAGGCCCTCGCGCCGACACCAGCCTGGAGGCCTTGGCCCGGCTCAAGCCCGTATTTGCCGCCAGGGGTAGCGTCACCGCGGGCAATAGCTCACAAACATCCGACGGTGCGGGCGCGTTGCTGGTTGTGTCTGAAAAGGCGTTGAAGACGCACAATCTGACGCCGCTGGCGCGATTCGTCTCATTTGCCGTCAAAGGCGTGCCACCGGAGATCATGGGGATTGGGCCCAAAGAGGCGATTCCCCAGGCACTCAAACTGGCAGGGCTGACGCTGGATCAGTTGGGCTGGATAGAGCTCAATGAAGCCTTTGCCGCACAATCGCTGGCTGTGATCCGCGAGCTGGGGTTGAACACCGATATTGTGAATCCGCTGGGCGGCGCCATCGCGCTGGGCCACCCGCTGGGCGCCACGGGGGCGATCCGCGCCGCAACCGTCATCCATGGGCTGCGCCGTCGTAAGCTGGACTATGGGATGCTGACGATGTGTGTCGGCACGGGCATGGGCGCTGCGGGGATATTTGAACGTGTGTGAGCGGCTATGACTTGCGAAAAACGTCTTCTAACGTGGCGGCAGTAAGCAGCCTGCCGGACCAGACGCCCATCTGTCGGGAGGAAGCGGCCAGCAGTCGCTGAGCGTATTCCTCGGGCAGTGGGCCAAACTTTTGTATCAGGAGCTGACGCAGCAACGCTGCGCGGCCTTCTTTGCGGCCTTCTCTTAGCCCCTGCGTTTTCCATTGATGCGTCCAGGACCGAGCGTGTTCAGTCAGCATGTCTTTGATTTCCGTAAAATCTTGAGCCGGTGGAAACTCGATTTGCGACAGCGCGCGCGGCAACAACACATGGCGTATCCAACCCGCAAAGGCACGGCGCACTTCTGCATGGTCCTCACCCTTCGCGCACGACAAAATAGTCTGCATTATTTCGCTGACATCTTCAATACCCTTGTTGTGTTCCAACCGGAACAACAGTGACGCAAGATTGTGCTCTGGCAACGTGCCTGACAACACCAGCGCCCCCTGATCAATCAACAAATACTTGAACTGAAGTTGGTAAGGGCGCAATACCGCTGGTATCGGATCCAGCAGCAGACTCATTTGCATCGGCGCATGCCATCGGCGTACACCGCTGTAAAGTACGACCGGCAACAGCACTGGCAATAGACCTTTACCCTGGATGACGCGACGACGGAGCATATTTTCATATAAAAGCCCGCAATAGGTGCTCATGCGCAAAGCCATGAAACGATCACAGCTTGATTGATGCTCCAGCATGAGCAACAGATAGAGATCGGAGCCTTCATGACGGGGAATGCGCCAGACATGATCTCCCTGGCGCAATTGCAGATCCTGGCTGATATAAGGTGTTGTGATGGCCTGCATGCCAGGCCAATGCAGGCTGTCAACAGACTCGAGCTTTATAATTCCGTCAAACAGGCTGCGGACCATGATGGGATGACTGAACAGACTCCGATAGCTCGCATCGTGAAGGGTCATACTTACTCGTTGGGAAAAGGCTCCAATATAGCGAGCGCCCTCTCTCAGTGGCCCCCTCGTGAATGGGTTCAGCCACCCGGAGTTCTACTCAACCATCCCCTCTACAGAGCACAAGCAGGAACACAGTACCGGAGTGCGCACCCGCAGCAACCAGAGAAACTTCATTTATGAAAATACAGGGCACACCGCTACCTGGGCTGATGCTGATTGAAGTACCCGTGTTTCATGATGAGCGCGGCTTTTTTCTGGAAACTTTCCAGGCCAGCCGTTACGCCGCGCTCTTGGGAACAGATCTGCAGTTCGTGCAGGATAATTGCAGTCGTTCCCGCCAAGGCGTTTTGCGCGGCATGCACTACCAGCGTGAATATCCGCAGGGCAAGCTGTTGCGCGTAATCCACGGCAAGGTATTTGACGTTGCGGTGGATCTGCGGCGGGATTCCCCGACATTTGGCCACTGGCATGGCACAACGCTGTCGGCATGCCAGCACAATGCAACAGAAACACAATTATGGGTGCCGGCCGGATTTGCCCACGGTTTTCTGGTACTGTCTGAAGATGCCGTGGTTGAATACAAATGCACGGCTTACTATCATCCAGGGGATGAAGTCTGTCTTCGATGGGACGATGCCGATGTAGGCATTCTTTGGCCTGAGTGTCCCGCCGGCCCCATTTTGTCCGGCAAGGACACGCAAGGCATGACCCTGGCCGTGCTGAAACAGTCAGGGCTGCTGCCCTGACACGCACGCGTCCTGCACATCATTGGAGCCTGCCGTGAGTAAAATCCTGTTAACAGGTGGCAGTGGCCAACTCGGACGCTGTTTGCTCGACCGTATGCCTGCCGACTGGCAGGTGCTCGCCCCTCGTCACGACGAACTGGATATCGCCCATGCACAGGCTGTCCAGGCGTATGTCAGCGCCCACGCACCGCACATTATCATCAATGCCGCGGCCTTCAATGCCGTGGATCTGGCCGAACGCAATCCGGTTCAGGCGCATGCTGTCAACGCGCTGGGGCCTGCCAACCTGGCCACGGCCGCTACGCAGGCTCAGGCGCGGCTCGTGCACATTTCGACTGATTATGTCTTTGACGGTAAGGCATCGCACCCCTATATCGAACCCGACGCGCCATTTCCGATCAATCAATATGGACTCAGCAAAATGCTGGGAGAGCAAAACGTATTGAGCACACTGCCGGATTCCATCGTGATCAGGACCTCATGGCTGTACAGCGAATATGGGCACAATTTTGTACGCACCATACTCAAGCTGGTCCTGGACAGCACGAATGCGGACACTGGCGCGAGTCGGCAGAACAAGCCCGATATGCATGCGGCAGCACAACTTGCGCCACTGCGTGTGGTGGATGACCAGACCGGCTGCCCCACCTATGCCGGCGACCTGGCCGAAGCGATTATCACGCTGGCCTCAAGGCAGAGCGCCGGGCAGAACCCCAATACTTCTTCTGTGGACACCAAAACGCCTCACGCCAATGAGCCTGACACGAACCGGATCTATCATTACTGCGGCGCAAACGCCATGACATGGTATGCGTTCGCGCAGCAAATTCTCGCCTGTGCAAAAGCGCTGAACGAGTCGCTGATCATGCCCGAACTGCATGCGATCAAGACGCTGGATTACGCGGCACCCGCCGCCCGTCCGGCAATGTCGGTGCTGTCATGCAAGAAAATAGAGGCAATGGGCATTGTCAGCCGGCCGCTGGAACGCAGCCTTGCAAAAGTCGTCAAGCAGTGGCTTGATCAGTCATCAAAGATGATCGCGTCTCGCAATCCATTGCCTGATGCCAGATGATCGAAGCCTTCATTGATCTGATCCAGCGTGAAGGTATTGCCCAGCAGTTTATCGACAGGTAACCGGCCTTCCTGGTACAGGCCGATATACCGGGAGATATCGACGGATGGCACGCCCGAGCCCAGGTAGCTACCGAGAACTTCGCGCTCTTCTCCAACCATCTGCGCAAGCGGCAAGGCAAAATTGATGCTGGGATTGGGCAAACCAGAGGTAACCGTTGCCCCGCCCCGATCCGTCAACTTATAAGCCGTCTCGAAAGCTGGTAACGCGCCAGCCATATCGAATCCGATATCGACGCGCCCGCCAGCGGCGTCGACAAGCGCTGCATCAGACTTTATATCGCGCGGATTGACCAAATGCGTTGCGCCAAGCTGCTTGGCCAACGCGAGTTTGTCGTTGCTCAAGTCTACCGCGACCACGCGGCGCGCGCCCGATGCCACGCAAGCGATCAATGCGCTCAATCCAACGCCGCCCATGCCGACCACCGCTGCCGTATCGCCAGCCTTGAGCTTGGCGCGATTGATCACGGCACCCGCCCCAGTGAGCACAGCACAGCCGAATAGCGCGGCTTCGCGATGAGAGATTTCAGCCTCAACTTTTATGCATGATCGGCGCGATACGACAGCATATTCGGCAAAACACGACACGCCGATATGATGATTGAGATATTCATCGCCGATACGGACGCGTCGCCCGCCATTGAGCAGCGTACCTGCGGCGTTCGCCGCCGCGCCGGGCTCGCACAAGGCGGGACGGCCTTTCATGCAAGGCTGGCAACAGCCACAACTGGGCACGAACACCGTCACCACATGGTCACCGGCTTTCAAATCGGTCACGCCAGCGCCGGCCTCCACCACTTCGGCCGAGGACTCATGCCCCAGTACCATGGGCAAGCCGCGCGGGCGATCTCCATTGATGACCGAAAGGTCGGAATGACAGAGCCCTGCAACCTTGATCCTGACCAGCACTTCGCCAACGCCCGGCGGATCGAGCTCGATGTCGGCAACGGCCAGCGGCCGGCTGTTTGCGTAAGGCGCGGGCAAGCCCATCTCCCGCAATATCGCAGCCCGGATTGACATGCTCACGTTGCCTCCTTCGAAGTGGCCAGCAAATTGACCCAATGCGCCGTCGAGGCGTCGTGATTGGGATCCACCGGCGATGTGCCTGCGAGTTCAGAGGCGATCCCCTGCGCCAGCACCTTGCCATATTCAACGCCCCACTGATCGAAAGGGTTGATGCCCCATACCAGACCCTGCACAAAGATCTTGTGCTCGTAGAGCGCAAGCAGCGCCCCCAGGGCGTAAGGAGAAAGGCGCGGCAGAACAATGAGATTGGAAGGACGCCCGCCGGCATGCACTTTATGATGCGCCAGCCACTTGGCCTGGTCTGGCGCCATGCCCGAATCGAGGCATTGCTGCAAGGCTTCTTCGTAGGTTTTGCCTTTGAGCAAGGCTTCGCGCTGGGCCAGGCAATTGGCGAGCAGGCTCTGGTGGTGGGCCGGCCAACCGTGATCCGCGTGACGGCACACAATGAAGTCTACCGGTGCACCATCGCTGCCCTGGTGCAGCCATTGGAAAAAAGTGTGCTGTGCATCCGTACCAGGCATGCCCCAGACAGCGGGACCAGTAGGGACACCCACCGGTGCGCCGGACACATCCACCGACTTGCCCAGCGACTCCATTTCGAGTTGCTGCAGGTAAGGCACGAGTTCGGCCAGGCGAAAATCATAAGGCGCAATATTGAGCGAGCCATAACCCAGCACGCTGCGGTTGACGATCCCCGAAATTGCCATTTGCACGGGTGCGTTATCTTCAAGCGGCGCCTCGGCAAAGTGCGTGTCCATGGCCGCTGCGCCTGCCTGCATGCCCGCGACGACATCGGTATCGACGGCAAGCGCGGTTGTCAGGCTGACCGACGACCACAGGGAGAACCGACCTCCTACCCAGTCCCATAATCGAAATATATGGCTCTTGGGGATGCCCCATTTTTCGGCAACGTCTGCGCGCGCGGTAACCGCAACGACCTGATCGTAAGGGTTCTGAATGCCCGCAGCCTGAAGCCATTCCAGTGCGCGCGTGCCATTTTGCAGTGTTTCGGCTGTGGTAAAAGACTTGGATGCCATGACAATGAGCGTGTCATGTGGATCAAAGCCGGACAATCCGCCCTGCATCGCATGGCCATCAATATTGGCCACAAAATGCACGGTTCTCCATGCCCCCGCATAACCGAACGCGTTGACCGCCAGGCGCACGCCCCAATCGCTGCCGCCAATACCAATATGAACGATATTGCGCCAACGGCGCTCAGAATCGGCCTGCCGAACGAACTCGGTGAGGCGCTGGCGTTCTATGGCAATTTCGTCGACAGGATCCGGCGCGCGTAAGGCTGTGTGCCAGGCGGCCCGATGTTCCGTTATGTTGACGATACCGCCGTCGAGCAATTGTTCGCGCATGGCGGTGAAGCGCCGCGCCTCCAGCAGTGCACGGGTGGCTTGCGCCAGTTCCGGCGATGAGCCTTGGCCGCTGATGTCCACATCAAGGCCCGCCGCGCTGAGAATGCGCAGGCGATGTACGTGAATGGGGGATTGTGTTGCGGCGCTCTCAAAAGCCTGCCATTCGGGCAGGTCGCGCAACGCGCGAAATTCGGCAGAACCGCTTGAGGGAGAGGTGCTGACCACTGACGCTCCTTGTTGGCATGTTTATCGATTGATTGTAATGCCAGAGGAGCGCAGCGGTGATGCCGCAAAAATCGGTATTAACGGCGGCGCTGGCTGCTCGCGCCAGGCGCACGGCCGGCGATGTGACGATAGGTGATACGGCCCTTGGTCAGGTCATAGGGCGACATTTCAAGCGACACTTTGTCGCCAGCGAGAATGCGGATATGGTGCTTGCGCATTTTTCCGCCAGTGTAGGCAACGACAGGGTGTCCGTTGTCCAGGGTAACGCGAAAGCGAGAATCCGGGAGGACTTCTGTGACGAGCCCGCCCATTTCAATCAGTTCTTCTTTAGCCATAGATTACTCCTGTAAAAAGCCAATAGATGTGCACGTAGACGGGATCCGGACTGTGGATCTACCAGTCAAACCGTGCTGCAACCGTGCCGTGACCCATGAAGCCAGCGTACCGATGCGGGCAGGCCGCGTCTGGAACGGCGCCTGTCGTCCGCTATGGACAAGAGGATAAAGATTGCTGCGATGACACCGGCAAAGGTGTCCGATGCTGCGCTTCGGAAAAGCATTTACCGGAAATATCCAAGCAGCGCGCAAGACCTGCTGGTTTACCTTGCTACGAAACGAGAAGGACGCTAGGGTTAAATGCGTGGCAAGCGATACGCGTTTGAGGCGTGCCCGCTTGTATTGACGGGATCTTGATGGGCTACTTTTTGCTGAATGCACAAGCATTTAGCTTTTACATGTTACCACAGCAGGGTGTTTTACACCATGGTTTTGTGCACCGCAAACAACACTCGAGACCGCTGAGCGGTACACTGCCTGCCTGAAAACACCCCGGGCTCCCCCTGGCAAGCGTGCTGCGGGAGACACGGTGACGCGTGACGGAGCATTTAAATGAAAATCCTGGTCACAGGTGGCGCTGGCTTTATCGGCTCGGCACTCATTCGCCATATCATTCAGCACACGGGCGATGCGGCGATCAATATTGACAAGCTTACCTATGCCGGCAGCCTGGACAGCCTCGCCGCAGTCGCGGACAGTCCGCGCTATGCGTTTGAGCATCTGGATATCTGCAACCGTACTGGCCTGGAGCGCATCTTTCGCAAGCACCGGCCGGACGCGGTCATACACCTGGCCGCCGAATCGCATGTGGATCGCTCGCTGGCCGGCCCCGCCGCCTTCATCGAAACCAATATTATCGGCACCTATATACTGCTCGAGGTGGCACGCGCCTACTATGAGGAGCTCGCACCCGCGGCGCGCAAGGCGTTCCGCTTTCATCATGTGTCCACCGACGAAGTGTTTGGCGATCTGGGGAAGGATGGCGGCTGCTTTTCCGAGACCAGCCGCTATTCGCCCAGCTCTCCGTATTCCGCCAGCAAGGCAGGCGCGGATCACCTGGTGAGCGCCTGGGCCCGCAGCTATGGCCTGCCCACCGTCGTTACCCACTGCTCGAACAATTATGGCCCCTGGCAGTACCCCGAAAAGCTCATTCCGCTGATCATCAAACGAGCCCTGCTCGGACTGCCCTTGCCCGTATTTGGAGATGGCCTGCAGGTGCGCGACTGGCTATATGCAGACGACCACGCGCGCGCCTTGCATTTGGTGCTTACCCAGGCTGCGCCCGGCGCCCGCTACAACATTGGCGGCCAGAACGAGCAGCGCAATATCGATGTTGTGCGCAGTCTGTGTGCCTTGCTGGAGGAGCTGGCGCCGGAAAAGCCTGCCGGTGTGTCCCATTATGCGGCGCTGATTGCGCATGTGACGGACCGGCCTGGCCATGACCGCCGCTATGCCATCGACGCGTCCCGGATTCAGCATGAGCTGGGATGGCGCCCCACTTACGATTTCGCCCTCGGTTTGCGGACGACGGTCGCGTGGTATCTGGCGAATAGAGATTGGCTGAGGCGCGCGTAGTCGGCGCGCCGTACCTACGGTGAATCAGCGCTTACGCAACCAGTTCACTGGCAATGGCATCCGGCACGTCGATGCCCGCTTGGGCAGCCTGCTGCGCCAGTTGCTGACGGCGGCTGCCGGGCAAACGCACCTGATCATCGGCCAGCATGGCGGCCAGCAAGGTTTCCGTGCGCGCGTAATAGGTATCCAAGCCACCCAGCGCTGCCGGGTCTATCACCAGAAAGACATGGCCTATGTGAGGCCGGTTGCCCTCGTCCGAGAAAAACGAATCCGCTTCGAAACCAAAGGACGCGCCCGTCAGCGATACGCACAACATTTCCACCATGAGGGCCAACATCGCACCTTTAACGCCCCCCGCTGGACACATCATGCCGTCAAGGCCAACCTTGGGATCCGTTGTTGGCAGGCCCTGCTTGTCCAGCGCCCAGCCTTCGGGAATAGTCTTGCCCTCGCGCGCGGCGACCATCAGTTTGCCGCGCGCCACTTCGGACAGCGACAAATCAATGCTGACGGCTGCATCATTGCGACGGGGAAAAACAGCAGCGATGGGGTTTGTGCCAAATAACGCCCGGCGGCCGCCCCATGCCGGCATCGCGGCGGGTGAGTTGGTGAATGCAAAGCCTATCATGTTCGCCCGCGCAACCGCATCCAGATGCAAGCCGGCGGCACCGAAATGATGACTGCGGGTGACGCCGGAAAAAGCGATGGTGAACGCCCGTGCTCTGCGGATGCCTTCCTGGACGGCAAGCTCGCAGGCCGGGAATGCCAGTCCTTCATCGGCATCTATGAGCACCCCTGCCCCATGTGATCGCAAGATGGTGGGGCAGGCCTGAGCGTTGACACGGCCACTGCGTATATGCGAAGCGTACTGCCCAACCCTCGAAAGCCCATGGGAACTCAGCCCCTGCATTTCCGCCGCCACGAGCGCCTCCGCCGTGCTGCGGGCCATTTCAGCGGATGCGCCCGCTGCGAGGAGTGTCTTCGTGACGCGTTCTGTAAGGACATCAGCCTGGTAAATTGCCATGTGCGTTCCTGTATAAGGGGTTGGATTATTGTTGTAGATAAGCGCTTACCCGATCGGCGATCAGCCAGCTGACGCGCTGGTTGGACTCGTTCGTCACGCCTGCGACATGCGGCGTCAGAATCAGGCTTGGTATGCCTGAAAGCGCCGTGCCGGCCGGCAATGGTTCGTCTTCATAGACATCCAGCGCGGCCCCGCCCAAATGCCCGGACACCAACACCTGGGCCAGCGCGGGTTCGTCCACGATGCCGCCTCTGGCGGTATTGATCAGAATGGCGCCCTGTTTCATCCTGCGCAGACGCTGGGCATCAAACAGCTTGCGGGTGCTGTCAAGCAGGGGCACATGCAGGCTGACCACATCGGCTTCGCCAAGCAGATCATCAAGCGGCATGGGCTTCGCACCCGAATCTTGCCAAAGTGAGGCGTTGTCGGGAATTGCAGGGTCGTAGGCGACGATTTCCATGCCTAAGGCGCGTGCCAGCTTCGCTACCAACTGGCCGATGCCGCCAAAACCCACCAGACCCAGGGTTTTGCCGGCAGTTTCCCGGCCCTGGGACAGTTCCGCTCTGGGCCAGCGCCCATTGGCGACGTCGGAAGAAGAGGCATAGCTCCGGCGCAACAGCATCATGCTTGTCGCAATCACGTATTCCGCCACTGCCTGAGCGTTTGCGCCCACGGCGGGAATCACCGCTATGTTTCTGCTCTGGCAGGCCTGTACCGCGATATTGTCCAGCCCCACCCCCAGCCGGCCCACCACTTTGAGCGCAGGGGCGATGGCCAGCATAGACTCATCCACCTGACTGCGATTGCGGACAATCCAGGCGTGCGCGCCGGGCAGAGCCGCCCGCAACGCGTCGGGCCGGTCGACCAGCTCAGGGTCGTAAACGACATCGAAACGCTGGCGCAGGACATCCACAGCCGCAGCATCCATGAATTCTGAAATAACGATGTTCATAAACGGACTCCGAAAGCAGTGTTGAAAACAACGAGCGGGGCCATGCGAGGACCGCCGACATTCGTCAGTGGCTCTGGTGTTCCTGCCCTATATACTCGTAATGCTCTGTGTTGACGCGCGACACTCGCCACTCCACAGGCTGCTGGTTGTACGAAAACGCCAATCTGCGGATTTCCAGCAATGCCGTCTCACGAGGCACATGCAGCCAGCCCGCATGGTCCGCATCCGCAGTGCATGCCCTTACGTTCTCGACGGTGCCAATGACGTTGATGCCGAAATCTTCCTGATACAGGCTATAGACGGTGCCAGGCCGGTTGCGGACTTGCTCTTCGCTCAACCCGCTGAACAGGGCTTCCGGCACGCAAATCGTATCGACCATCACTTGGGAATCGTGCAGCGTCAGCAGATTGACAAACTCAAAGACATAGGCACCCGGCCCCAGCAGCAGTTTCTCGCGGGCCTCGCCATTCGCCCGCATGCGCCGAAAACTCAATAACTGCGGTGTTGGATAGGTTTTGACGCCGTCCTGGCGAACGATGCGGAAGTAGCGAAAAAAATGCTGGTTATGGGCATGGATGGCAACGAATGTGCCGCGCCCCTGATGCCGTATGAGTATGTTCTCGAGGACCAACTCATCGATCGCCTTGCGCAAGGTGCCTATGGATACGCCAAAACGCTGGGCGAGCATTTTCTCGGGGGGGATCGCCTCCCCCTGATTCCATTCTCCGGACGCAAGCGTGCCGAGTACGGCCCGCTTTACCTGCTGATACAGCGGGGTGCCAGACGGACTGAGATGCGAAATCGTTGCACTCATGGTTATTCCTGAAAAAACGTCATCACAAGCCGCCGCAGCGTCATCGGATCAGCGATCGCGTGCAGCGGTTCCTGCGTTGTAGTTTATATTAACCCATATCTTATAATTCATATAGATGATCTGCTTGACATATATCAGTAGCTTATCTAATAATTGCATATCGGCCGGCCGACCATCCCGGTTCATTCGGCGGCTTCTTTTCTAGAGAGAGGGAAAAATGATTCACGCCATATTGCATGACGCTAAAGATACGGTGGCGGTCGCCGTCGTGGAGGGGCTTACCGCCGGCACCGAACTGACCGCATGGATCATGGACGAAGACAAGATGATCCATGTAACCGCAAAACAGGACATCCCTATCGGCCATAAGGTCGCCCTGAAAGACATGAAAGTCGGCGACACAGTGTTCAAGTACGGCGTGGATATTGGCAAGGTTGTCGCGCCGATCTCGGCGGGGGATCACGCCCACGTACAGAACATCAAGACCAAGCGCTGGTAAGCCGCTGTCTCCACTACACACATAGTCCGCCTTTAGAGCGAAAGGATTTTCAACATGGCCGTCATCTCATCATCCACCACATTCATGGGGTATCGTCGCGACAACGGGCGCGTGGGTGTCCGCAACCACGTCGTCATTCTGCCCGTGGACGATATCTCCAACGCAGCAGTCGAAGCCGTCTCCAACAACATCAAAGGCACGATCGCGCTGCCGCATCCTTATGGTCGCCTGCAATTCGGCGAAGATCTGGATCTGCATTTCCGCACGCTCATCGGCACGGGCAGCAATCCCAATGTGGCAGCTGTCATCGTGATCGGCATCGAAGAAGGATGGACTAAGCGCATCGTCGATGGCATCGCCGCCACAGGAAAGCCGGTCGCCGGTTTCAGTATTGAGTTGCATGGCGACCACGACACCATCATGCGTGCGTCCAAGAAGGCGAAGGAATTCGTGCACTATGCCACCGGGCTCTCTCGGACCGCCTGCCCGATCAGCGATCTATGGGTATCGACCAAATGCGGAGAATCCGACACGACATCCGGCTGTGGCAGCAATCCGACGGTCGGCAACGCGTTTGACAAGCTTTATGAGCTTGGCAGCACGCTGTGCTTTGGCGAAACGTCGGAAATCACCGGCGGCGAGCAGTTTGTGGCAGACCGCTGCGCCAATGACGAAGTGCGAGAGCGCTTCATGTTCATGTTCAACCGGTATCAGGACATGATCAACCGCTGGAAGACCAGTGACTTGTCCGAATCCCAGCCCACCAAGGGCAATATCGCGGGTGGCCTGACAACCATCGAAGAGAAGGCGATGGGCAATATCCAAAAGATAGGCAAAAAGTGCAAGGTGGACGGCGTCCTCGACAAAGCCGAAACCCCTACCGGCAAAGGCCTGTGGTTCATGGATTCGTCCTCGGCTGCCGCAGAAATGGTGACACTGTGCGCCGCCTCGGGCTATGCCGTTCACTTCTTCCCCACCGGCCAGGGCAACGTGATCGGCAACCCGATTCTGCCGGTTATCAAGCTTTGCGCCAATCCTCGTACGGTACGCACCATGTCGGAACACATCGACGTGGATACGTCGGCGTTGCTTCAACGTGAGCTGGATCTCGATCAAGCAGGAGACAAGCTGCTTGAATGCATGCTGGAAACCGCAAACGGGCGTTGGACAGCGGCTGAAGTCCTGGGTCATCGCGAGTTTGTGCTGACCAGGCTGTTCGAAAGCGCCTAAGCACAGTTCCGGAATCAAAGCAGCACAGGGTCACACCGTATCAGCACTATCCCAGACGCAGCGGCTTCCAATAAAGAGGTCGCTGTGTTTGTTCTGGGTATCGCCCGTTAGATGGCAATCAATGCCACCCACACCGATCAGGAGACGTCCATGCAATACCGATTCACTACGCAGGCTCGCATCAAAAAACTCGCTGTCGTCACGCTCGCTTCGCTCGGCTTTATGTCGGCCGCCTGTGCGGCATCATGGCCCGAGCGCACCGTGACCATTGTTGTGCCATTTTCCGCAGGCGGCACGACAGACATCGTCGCTCGTCTCGTTGGCGACAAGCTCGGCCAGAAATGGGGGCAATCCGTTGTCGTCGACAACAAGCTGGGCGCAGGCGGGAACATAGGCACCGCCACTGTCGCAAAGGCCCGGCCTGATGGCTATACCATTCTGATGGCTTCCGGCAGCATACTGACTGTCAACCCTCACTTGTACAAAGACCTGCCTTTCGACATCAAAAAGGATTTCGCGCCCATTACAAACGTCGCCAGTGGACCCATGGTCATCGCGACCTCCACGCAGCTGAAAGCCAAGACGCTGAAAGAACTGATCGACATGGCCAAGAAGAATCCAAAGACGATCAATATGGGTTCCGCGGGCCTGGGGAGCCAGGTGCATATGGCCGGAGAGAACTTTTCATACTCCGCAGGCATAGACATGACGCACGTGCCTTATCGGGGGGAAGCCGCCTCGTATACGGACCTGATGGCGGGTCAGATTGATGTTGTGGTCGGCAATATCGGCGCCGTCACACCCTTGTACGAATCTGGACGTATCAACGCGCTGGCGGTCACCAGCAGCAAGCGCGCGCCCATGCTGCCCAATGTTCCCACCGCCGACGAGGCTGGCCTGAAGGGGTTCGAGAACTATGGCTGGTTCGGCTTTATTGCTCCGGCAGGCACGCCAAATGAGATCATTCACAAAATCCAGCAGGATACAGCCGACGTACTGGCGCAACCAGACATCAAGAAGCGCCTGGCCGATCAAGGGATGACGCCCATTGCCAATACGCCGGAAGCGTTCGCCCAGGAAATCGACAAGGAATCCAAGATGTGGGCCGGTGTCATTGCGGAACGCAATATCAGCATTGCACAGTAAGCCTCTGCGCCCCAGGCCTTTCAGTTAGAGCAAGCGCCAAACCTGGGGCGCCGTCGAGATCAGCAGCATGATCCCCGATATCGTCAGCATGACTAAGACCATGCCTCTGAAGGAACTGTCGGAAAAACGCCTGTACAGGCGAATGCCGAGCAGGGAGGGTAAGAGAATGGCTGCACCGACCACTGCAAAATACCCTGTCATCTCGCGCGTGATCAGGCCATTTGCCGCAAATGCGGTGATGGTCAGCATGTGCATGAATAAGTTGAATGCTTGAAAGACAGTGCGCTGCTGGTCTTTAGGCCAGCCTCTGAGCTGACACCACAAGGTAGGCACGGCCCCCGGCAAGCCCCCAAACCCGCTCATGGTTCCGCCTACCCATCCAATCACGCCGTCGGCAACGCGGCCGCCCACTGTAATACGTGGAATATGCGCTATCCATAATGCGGTCAGGCAATACACCGCCAGCAGCAATCCCACACCGAACTTGAAGAACAAGGGATCCATCAGGGTCAAGAGCCATAACCCGGTTGGCACGCCCAGGATGCCGCCTATCAAAAAAGGAAAAAGACGGCGCAGGCTGAATCCATGGCGAAGGGATCCAACTGCCAGCAACTGCCCGACCAGCGATCCGAACACGATCAGCGGCACCATCATGCTGGGCTGGATGAACCACGACCATACGCTCAACGCCACCAGCCCGAAGCCAAAGCCCGCCAGGCCTTGCACAAAGCCCGCAGCAATACTGCCCACAGCCAGAACCAGCCAAATACTCATCAATTCGTTGTCCGGATAAGGCTACGCACGTCGCATGACGGGCGCGGGAAGACCTGCCAGCATCACGTTGATGCATGCGGGCAAGCCCGATGCGGCCGCATCGTCCAAGGCCACAGGCAGGGCCTGCAATGACGCCACCCATTCGCCATGGCCGCCAAAGGCCGCGGCAACCTTATCGTAACGCGAAGGCAACAGTTCGCAGCCTATCGTGCGATCCGCGCCGTAGTCTCTAACCTGAATTTGATATTCCGCATTCCAGCGCGCATCATTGCCCACCACGCAAAGGATGGGCGCCTGATTGCGCAACGCCGTATCCAGCTCCGCGCAATGAAAGCCGAACGTGCCATCTCCCATCAGGGCAACGACAGGCGCTTCGGGATAAGCCAGCTTGGCCGCCACGGCCATAGGCAGGGCAGCGCCGATGGCGCCTGCCGCACCGTTGATGATCCTGTGAGGCGCTGTCAGGCAGGCCTGGGCCCACTGGCCAAACTCGCCGCCGTCGACCACGAGTACAGCGTCCTTGTGGCGGTTGAGCACATCCTGCACGCACCGGCATACTTGAGCGGGATGCACAGAGCCGCTGGGATCCGGAGCGGCCTCATGCCAGCCGAAGGGCCGATAGGCGAGATCGGACGCCACTTGCTTTTGCCATGCCCGATGGGCGTCACTTTGCTGACCCGCCGCCAGACGGGTAAACGTTTGCAGCGCAGCGGGCACATCTGCCTGATGGCGCAACTGCAATCGCTTTCCCACGGCCTGGACGGATCGCGCGAACTCTGCCTCATCGGCATCGACTTGAAGGAAGATGCATTCTGGCGCAACGACCGGCGCTTGTCCGAAACCAAGCGTGAAGTCCAGCTTCTTGCCGACAAGCAAAATGCAATCCGCCTGGCTTAATGCCGACGCCCAGGCGCCAAGGCTGGGATCATTGCCGCCGCGCGGGCTTTCTGTGGCCACAACCGGTATCCCCAGGGCCGCCTGAAGCGATGCAACGGCGGCGCGACCGGCATCGGTCAAGCCTTGGGGGCCAAGCACCACCATAGGGCGTTCGGCTTGCCGCAATTGCGTCAACATTTCCAGTGCCGCTGTGTCCGGCAAGGCTTGGGCAACGGCCTGGTAGCGGTCGGCAGCGGGCAATTGCTGGTTATTGGCGAGCGCCTCCAGTACATCCGTTGGCAGACTGAGATGCACGGGCCCTGGTCTGCCTGATAGCGCAATCTGGCAGGCCTTGGCAAAATCATGGGCGAGCTCGTCGGCGCTGCCGCAGACCCACGCCGCCTTGACCGCGGGCAAGGCCATCGCCACCTGATCCATTTCCTGGAAGGCGCCATAGCCTCGACGCGACAGAGGTGCATGGCCAGACAGCAATATCACCGGAGACTCGGACATCAATGCCGTGTACAGCGCGGACACGGCATTGGCGTGGCCCGGGCCGCCCGTTACCAGGGCGACGCCCACCTCGCCTTTCAGGCGAGCCCAAGCGTCAGCCATATGCACTGCCGCGCCTTCGTGTCGTGCATGCACCAACCTGATGTTCTGACCGAGCAAAGCGTCATAGATAGGCATGATGTGATTGCCAGACAGGCTGAACAGTGTGTGAATGCCTGCCTGCCTCATTGAACTTACCAGCATATCTGAACCACGCATGGGGCCGCTCATCAATCACTCCTTATATGAATACTATGTGTCTTGCCTGCGGTATCGCGTGCAACAGTTGTGCCGGCATGCATGATTTCGACCATCAAGCCTGGGCTGCCGCAAGATCTTGATCGTTCAGAATTGTATTGCCAGGGGATACGCGTGTGAACATGACAGGCTGGCGCGTAAGCTGCAAGCTGTCATTGTGTAGATGGATGACCGAAAACCAGGAGTTCTCAAGGTCGCGCACCTCCGGGAAGTCTTCGCGAAAATGCGCGCCACGAGAATCCTCGCGTGCAAGCGCTGCATGAACAATCGCCTTGCTGACATGAATCAGGCTGTCGATGTTAAGCCAGTCTTGCCAGGTCAGGTTGAACGCGCGGTTGCTGTCCTCCAGACCGGTGTTCAACAGCGCCTCATGCAGCACCTCCAGCTCAGCAGCGGCGCGCCGCAGTCCCGCCTGATCGCGAACAATGCCGGCATCGTTCCACATACATTCGGCCAGCCTTTCCCGCAATCCATGAAGATCCCCCGCCGGCACGCCGAAAGGCCGTTCGACAGCTTCGATGGCATGTTCGATCTTCTCTTGCCTGTACTCCCTCAGCGGCTTGTCCTTGACCCATTTTGCGATACTGTCGCCCGCAATGCCGCCAAATACAGTGGAGTTGGCAACCCCATTGCCACCCAGACGGTTGGCGCCATGCACGCCGCCTGTGTCCTCCCCGGCGGCAAACAGCCCGGGCCATGCTGTACTGCAATCGGGCTTGAAGACCACGCCCCCCATCATGTAGTGCGCGGTGGGAACCACCTCTACCAGGCCTCCGGCCAAATCGAATCCACAGTCCGCACAACGCTCCACCATGCCTTTGAACTGCTTACGCACTTTGTCTGCGCCAAGATGGCTCATCTTGATGTATACACCGCCATGGGGCGACGTGCGGCCGGCACGCATCTCCGCGAAGATGCCTCGCGAGACAACATCGCGCGTGGCCCGCTCGCCACGCGCGTCCACGTTGTGCATGAAACGCTCGTGATCGCCATTCAACAGATGGCCGCCCGCACCGCGCAAGCCTTCTTCCAGCACCGTGCCCGTCATGCGCGTATCCGGCCCGGCCAACAGGCCGGTGGGATGAAACTGCACCATCTCCATGTCGCGAAGGCCGAGCCCCGCCCTCAAGGCCATGGCCAGCCCGTCGCAGCTTTTGTCGCCTGATGGGGTATGGAATTTATACATCGTGGGCCCGCCACCCGTGGCAAGCAAGACCGCTTTAGCCCGCACCAGGCGATAGCTGCCCGTGCGTATGTCGATCATCAGGACGCCCGCGATCGCACTGCCGTCGGCGCAAGGAATCAGCTCAATGGCGCGATGCTCTTCCAAACGCTTGATGTTGCGCGCCCAGACCTGCTCAGCCAAACGATTGATGATCTCTATGCCAGTGAGATCGCCTTTGTGAACGGTACGGTCGAATGTCTGGCCGGCAAACGCTTTCTGATGCAGGGAGCCGTCTGGATTGCGATCGAAAAAGCAGCCCAGCTCATTTTCGAGCTCGTGAATCCGCTTGATTGCCGTATTGACCAATGTCCACGCCAAGTCTTGATCGGGCAGCCATTTGCCGCCGGTGATGGTGTCCATGAAATGCCGTTCGGGCGAGTCACCCGCCGCGAGCGCAACGTTGTAGCCGCCCTGAACCATACGGGTACAGCCGCATTTCCCCAGCAACCCTTTAACTGCTACCGTGATGTCCAGCGAGGGATCTGCATCGTGCGCATGCAATGCTGCAAACAGCCCCGCCCCGCCTGAGCCCAGGATCAGGACATCCGTCGTGACCACGTCGACAGCGGGCATCATGAGGCCCCCAGCGACGCAAGAATCGCGTCCCGGCGGCTTTGAACGTCGTCGCTGATCTGGTCGTACAGCGAAGCGCCATGACTGTCCATGGCGACCAGCAACGGGCCAAAGTCGCGTATGCGAAACTTCCATAATGATTCTGGATTCAGGTCATCCAGGTCCACATCCTCGATCTGCTCTATCCAGGTTGTTTCCAGCGCGGCGGTGCCGCCGACAATGCCAAGGTAGACCCCCCCGAGTTCCTGGAATGCCTTGAGCGATCCCTCATGCATTCCCCCTTTTCCGATAATGATGCGCACACCGCACTGTGACATCAGCTGACGGGTAAAGCGTTCCATGCGGGAAGAGGTCGTTGTGCCGATGCAGACCGACTGATAGCCTGCCGGGAATTCTTCGGACACCTCCACCTTGCGCACATTGGGCGCCGTGTGGATGACAGCATGACCTTCCAAGTCAAAACGCGTTGTTCTCCCCTTGTCGAACATCGCGATATACGTCGCGTCGCGTATTCCAAAAAGGGTTTTCTGCAGTGTTACCGTATCCCCGACATGCAGTTCCCGTATCTGGGCCTGCGTCACGGGCATATCGAGTTCGTAATGAGCCATGATCGCGCCTCTCTCTTTTCAGAATCCGTATTCGATCTCGCCATTGCCCAATCGCGCCAGGGCGCGCCGCGCCGAATGGCATTGCATGTTCACGGCCACAGGATTCATGGTGATATGCGTGGCAGCCAACTCCACATGCACGGCAAAGGAAGTCGCATCGCCTCCCAGACCCTGCGGCCCAACGCCCAGCTTGTTGACCGCAACAGACAGTTCCCGCTCCAGTTCCGCGCCCAAGGGGTCATCACAGGCTGAGCCGAGTTTTCGCGTTGCGGCCATTTTGGCCAGATGAACACATAGGTCGGATGTTCCTCCCACGCCAACACCCACAATGGTCGGTGGACAGGTGCGACCGCCAGCATTGATGACGCAGTCGATCACAAAACGCTTGACCGCCGCCAGGCCTTCAGCAGGTATCGCCATTCGCAGAAAGGAGTTGTTCTCGGATCCGCTGCCTTTTGGAATCATCTGAATTTCCAGCGTGTCGGGCGCTTCGACGAAATCCACGTGAATCACCGGCACGCCGATGCCACAGGAGGTGTGATTGTTTTCCCGGCTAATCGGATGAACCACGCTGGAGCGCAACGGATGTTCCCGCGTTGCGCGTTCGCAGCCCTTGCGTATGGCCTGTTTCAGGCGCCAGCCATCCACAGCGACATTGCGCCCGAGAAATACGTTGTATATCGGTATCCCCGTATCCTGGCACAGCAGATTGTTGTTGGACTCGGCGACCTTGATATTGGTGACCATGGTGTCGAGAATAGTGCGCGCGCGTTCCGATGTTTCCATACCCTGCAAGGTGCCGAATCCTTGCTTGATATCGTCGGGCAACAATTTCAATGCTCGTATGTACAGTTCGCGGGACGCTTCCTCCACCTGGCCATAATCGATTTCTTTCATGATGTGACTCAATTCAGTGCTGCAACAATGAAAACGACAGAGACCGCCAATGCGGTGCCAAGACTGGCGGCAATCCAACCCCGCCGCAGTCCGCGCCACGGGCGGAACTCGATCAGCAAAATACGCAAGCCTCCCAGCGCGTGAGCGGCCAGCAGAAACACCAAGGCCCATTCTCCGAATTTGAAGACGGGTGCCTCGTACCATCTCAGCGCCGAATCCAGGCTTGCCTCGCCTTCCAGCGCAAGCCCCAACGTCCAGAAGTGAATCGGCAGAAACAGCGTGAGCAATATTCCCGAAATGCGGTGGATGCAGAATGCGATCCAACTGGCATGCGATCGTGCGCGAAAATCATTCCTCTTCACGCTGCGCCTCCGAACGTAACGGCCCAGACCGCCCGCCATCCCAATACCAGCAGCGCCAAGGCCAACAGGTTGGCGGCAATCCCCGCCGTGCTGTCCTTCAGTCTGAACCACTCAAGCAATACCGTTCGCGAACCAATGGAAGCATGCACCGCCACGAGTCCGACAAACACCGTATAAAAGAGTCCCCAGATCAGGCTTGCGCGTGTACGGGCAAGAATCTCTTCGGCGCTCAGCCCTCCCTGTATGGCGTACACAATGACGACGATATGAATCAGCACAAACACCGTCATCACCATGGCGGTCACGCGCTGCCAGTACCAGCGACGAACAGATTTGATGGCATGGCTATTCATCATGACTCTCCGGTTGTTTCAAACCGCTCGCCGCGCATGACCGCCCTGCTCACCGTACGCTTGAGTCCCGCAATACTGGCAGTTGGCGACAGATGCTTGGGACAACGCACCGTACAGGAACCTTGTGTGTGACAGGCGTGGCAGCCCGCATCGCCTGCCACCGCGGCCAGACGCATTTGCCCGTCGATATCCCGCTCATCATTCACCAGTGTCCAGGCGCGATTCAGCGCGGCAGGGCCAAGAAAGTCAGGCCGCCAGCTCACGACATCGCATGAGGAATAACACACGCCGCAGCCTATGCATTCGATGCCCGCTTCAGCCTCCTGCCGGGCAGGCGAGTCCGGCTTTACCAGGGCGACAGGTTCATCGCGCGTGCTTGCGCCCAGAAACCGCCCCCGCGCCGCCTGCATTTTGTTGAAAAAATCATCCATGTTGACAACCAGATCCTTGACAACAGGCAGGTTGGACAATGGCGCCAATTGCAAGCGGTTGCCCGGGCACACCTTGGCAACATGAGTCCGACAGGTCCAGCGGGCAACGCCATTGACCTGCATGGCGCACGAGCCGCACATCCCTACCCGGCAGGCAAACCGGTAAGAGAGCGTGGCGTCCTGATAGCGTTGGATATAGGT
Organism: Allopusillimonas ginsengisoli; assembly: GCF_004153455.1. Taxonomy (GTDB): domain Bacteria; phylum Pseudomonadota; class Gammaproteobacteria; order Burkholderiales; family Burkholderiaceae_B; genus Allopusillimonas; species Allopusillimonas ginsengisoli. The sequence goes on from NZ_SDQE01000006.1 coordinate 153,295, forward strand.
CACAACATCCAGCACGGTCTGGCTTTCGCGGCGCGGCACCTCAAACGTTTGGTACTCGCCTTGCGCGCCACCGCGCCACACATCCACATGTAAAGTTTCGGTTGGATTAGCCATTGCCTCGCGTCCAAATGCCTGGAAGGGGATAAGTCATCATGCCTTTCTCTTTGACAAAAGTAAAACTATTAATTATTTTGTTCAGACCAAGTATTTTTTATAGGCAATCATGTCTTCCATACGGCAATTTCGCACGGCGCTTGCCGCAGCCCGGCTGGGCAGTTTTGCCGAGGCTGGCCGCCAGATCGGTTTGACCCAGGCAGCCGTCAGCCTGCAGATCAAGAATCTCGAAAACGAGCTTGAGATCAGGATGTTTGAGCGCGGCGCACATTCACTCACCGTAACCCCCGACGGCCGGCAAGTACTGGCGCGGCTGAATGCCATCGTTTCGGACTACGACAGCCTGCGTATTCGCGCCGATGGCGTTCTGCGGGGCACCTTGCACATCGGCGCCCTGGTATCGGCACTGATGGGTTCTTTTGGCAGTGCGCTGGCGCACATCAAACGGGATTATCCCGCCCTGGATGTTCGCCTGTTTGCAGGCCAATCGGCGCAATTCGCGAGAATGGTTTCCGAGGGCGAGCTGGATGCGGCGGTAGTGACCGAACCGCCGGGTTTCGTGCCGGACGGGCTGATGTGGACGCCGTTCTACCAGGAGCCCCTGGTACTCATTGCGCCCTTGGCGTCTGGCCGCAAGCCCGTGCTCGAATTGCTCCGCACCGAACCTTTTCTGCAGTTCGATAGGTCGCTATGGACAGGGCGGCTCGTGAACTACGCACTGGACATGCTGGAAGTCGCCCCAACCATCGCCATGGAACTCAACTCTATCGAGGCCATTGCACAATTGGTTCGACAGCACTATGGCGTGGCCATCGTGCCCCATCTTGCCAATGCAGAATGGTCCGAGCAGCAGCTTATCGTCAAGCCGCTGCCGGGTCGCCCCATTATGCGCGCGGTGGGTATGCTCGAGCGCCTTCAGCACAGCAAGAAGCCCATCACACAGGCTTTGTGCGCGCTGTTCGATGAGCAGAACCATACGCGTTATCACGCCGAATCGCCGTTATAGAAAGGAGAGGCGCGCAAGCCACTGCGCCTCTCCTGTCTTTACATCGTCTTGTCTATCATGTCCAGAGATTCGCCAAGTTCACGATAGACCTTGAACTGCTCCTCGGTAAATGCCGCTGCCTCGTCCGGACCTTTCATGTAAGGAACCGAGCCGGCATTTTCGGTAGCCTGGATCCATTTTGGATCTTTACCGGTCTGCTCCATAAACGACCAGATCTTCTGTACCAATTCAGGTGGCATATTCGGCGGCCCCGAAATGCCACTCCACCCGGTGATTTGATTCATCTTCTTTATGCCCAGTTCGGACGCAGTGGGCACATCAGGCAGGGTTTTCAGACGCTCAGGCGTTGTCACAAACAAGGCGCGCAGGTTGCCAGCCTTGATCAGACCATAGGCTGGTCCTATGCTGCTGCAGGAAAAATCGACTTGCCCAGCCAACAGGGCACTGGTCGCTTCTCCGGTGCCTTTGTAGGGTATCTGTGTAGGTAAAGTCTTCAGGCCAAGGATGTTGAAGAGCAGCTTCGGCCCCATGTCATTGGTCGTCAAGGAACCGGCCGACCCATAATTCATTTTGCCGGCATTGGTGCGCAATGCGGTTTCCAGGTCTTTATATGTCTTGTAGGAGGACGTACCCTTTACATAACAGCCGTAGGGGTTCAGCTCCAACAACCCTATTGGCGTGAAGTCGCTCCACTTGTAGTTGGTTTTCGACGGCGCTATCGCAGGAAGAATCGCTTGTGAACCAGGTCTTGAAAGCAGCAGGGTATATCCATCTGGCGGTGCCATTCTGCCCTGCTCGGAACCGATCACGCCGCTGGCACCCGGCTTGTTGATGACCACAACGGGCTGTCCAAAGTGCTTCTGCGCAACAGCGCTGAAATTTCGGGCGGCGAGGTCCGAATCACCGCCCGTGCTGTAGGGTGTGATCAGCGTAATCGCATGAGAAGGGTACTTGTCCTGAGCCCATGACGGTGTCGCTGCCAGGCTGCCTGCCAATGCGGTTATTGAAAATAATGAGGGTATTGCGATCGCTCTGAAACTCTCCTGTAACATGCTTGTCTCCTCTTCCGCCTTGCGGAATTCGGTATTGAGGCCTATTCCTGGGCCTATATATGCTATGTTTTGGTCCGAATGATCATGATGCTATCGACTCCAACCGGACCATCGGAGTCTATTAATAAAGGATTCAGATCCAGCTCTGCCAGCTGCGACGCGACCGATGCTGCCCAGTACGATAAACGGGACAGCAGGCTGCACAGTTTGTCGATGTCCGCGCCCGGTCGCCCACGAACGCCATCCAGTATCGGCCGCATGCGCATCTCCGCCAGCATGCTCCGCGCCTCGCGTTCTGTGAACGGAGCGCGACGAAAAACCACATCGCGCAACGTTTCCAGAAAAATGCCGCCGTAGCCAACCATGACCATGGCGCCAAATACGTTATCGCGCTTGATGCCCACTACAAGCTCAATGTCGCCTGCCTGCATTGGCTGAACAATGACGCCCAGCAGCTTGGCCTCTGGCACACGGGCATGGCTGCGATCCATGAGCGAGTCAAACGCTGACTGAATATCTGCCGCGTCATTCAGGTTGAGCACCACACCACTAATGTCGGTTTTATGCAGAATGTCCGGCGACTCGATTTTGAGTGCAACCGGCGCACTGAACTGGCGCCACGCCTGCACGGCCTGACCGGCATTTTTCGCCAGCACAACCGGAGCCATGGTGACCCCCGCGCGGCTCAGCAACGCCACCGCTTCAACGGTAGGCACCGGTCCATCCTTCAGCGCCAGATGCGCGGGCGGCGGGTCACGCATCTCATGCTCTGGACAAGCCCAGGCTTCGCGTATGACGGCGTACCGCGACAGCGCGGCGGCAGCCTCCACAGCACGTTCGCCAGCGCCAAACATCACGACGCCTTTCTCGCGCAACCGTCTGGCCATGCCCGACGGCGCCGCCACCCAACAGATCAGAAAGGGGGTATCCGTTCTTGCGCGAATCTCTGCAAGCAGATCGACCAGCATGTCCGCATGCGCATGCATCAGCTGTATCCAGATAATGCCTACATGAACCCGCGCATCCGCCAGCAGCAGCAAGACAGCATCTCGAAGTAACTGCGGCTCTGCGACAAACTGCCCTGTCACATCAACCGGGTTGCCGCTGGATCCGAACGCGGGCATGACCGCTGCCAGCGCAACGCTGGTTTCAGCTTGTGGAGCGGGTACAGTCATGCCCAGTTCCTCTGCGCGATCAGTCATCATGACGCCCGCGCCACCAGATTGCGTCACAATTCCAAGCCCATTCCCCGCAGGGAGTGCGCATCCCGATAAAGCCTGAACCATGTCAAGCAGTTGCTCTTCATTGCCGGCGCGCAGAATGCCATATTGTCTTGCGACCGAGTCGAACAGCGCGTCCTCGACAGCCAGCGCGCCGGTATGCGATGAGGCAGCCCGGGCGCCAGACGTCGTTCTCCCCACTTTTACCAGCACCAGTGGCTTTCCAAGTGCATGACAACGTCTCGCCAGGTTGATCAGGCTTTCGCCATCCCGAATACCTTCAAGATAACCGGCTACAACGCTTATCCTGGGGTCCTCCACGACAACATGCATCAACTCGCAGAACGTTGCATCCGCTTCGTTGCCCGTATTGACGAAGTAGCCCAAGCCAAGTCCCCGGTCTCTCGCCAACGCCGCAATGGCGGTTCCGAATGCCCCCGACTGAGTGACAAAACCCACTGGTCCGGAATCGACGTCGCCATCGGCATATTGACTAAAGGTGGCATACACCTGTTCGAACGCATTGATAAAGCCGAGACAGTTAGGGCCGCAAACCACCATCCCATATTCCCGTGCGATGTCGCGCAGCATATGTTCATTGGCAAGGCCGTGTTCTCCCGTCTCGCCAAATCCCGAGCTGAATACGACCGCGGCTCGCGCACCCTTTTTTCCCAAGGCTATCAGGCTTGTCGCGACTTCTTGTGCCGGAACGACGACGACAGCCAGATCAGGGGCTTCCGGCAACGCATCAACGCTGGGATAGCACGTCAGACCGGCAATCTCCTGGTACTTAGGATTGACTGGGTAAATGCGACCCGGATAGCCCTTTTCCAGCAGGTGCTTGAGCGGCCGACCATTGACTTTGGACAGTTGCGATGAGGCACCGACAATTGCAATGGAGCCAGGGCGCAGCATCCTGGCCAATATGTCATGGCGAGATAGTGCTTTCATGGTTTTGCTCATAACGGCGCTCATGTGTGTCCTCAGGAAAAAGCGGCGATGCCTGTCTGCGCACGCCCTAAGACCAACGCATGAATATCGTGTGTGCCTTCGAGCGTATTGACCGCCTCGAGATTCATCAGATGGCGCACCACATGATATTCGTCGCTGATGCCATTGCCCCCCAGCATGTCGCGGGCGGTCCGTGCCACCTCCAGCGCTTTGCCGGCACAGTTTCGCTTGAGCAGCGAAATCATCTCCGGCGTGGCCTTCTGAGCCTCCCGCAGCCTGCTGACATGCAGGCAGGCCAGCAGTCCAAGGGTAATTTCAGTCTGCATGTCAGCCAGTTTTTTCTGTATAAGCTGGCTCGCTGCGAGAGGTCTGCCAAACTGCTGCCGCTCCAGCACATAATCCCTGGCTGTATGCCAGCAGAACTCAGCCGCCCCGATCGCTCCCCAGCATATGCCAAAGCGCGCATTGGCCAGGCAGGCAAAGGGCGCGGAAAGCCCTTGGGCGGCAGGCAACACATGGTCCTCCGGCACAAATACATCGTCCATGAAAATCTGGCCGGTGGGCGAAGCCCTGACGGCGAACTTACCCTCGATCTTCGCCGTTGCCAGCCCATCCATCCCGCGCTCCAGGATGAATCCCCGGACCATACCGGTGTCATCCTTGGCCCAGATAATGAACAAGTCGGCAATGTTGGCGTGGCTTACCCAGGTCTTGGCTCCGCTCAGACGATACCCGCCGTCCACTTTTCGAGCCCTGGATGCCATGGAGGCAGGGTCTGATCCCGACTGCGGCTCGGTCAGACCAAAGCAGCCCAGCACGTCCGCCCGGGCCAGTTTGGGCAACCAGTGCGTGCGCTGCGCTTCAGTGCCGAACAGGTAAATGGGAACCATGGTCAACGTGCTTTGCACGCCGAGGGCAGACCGATAGCTGGAGTCTATTCTCTCCAGCTCGCGGGATATCAGGCCATACGCGACATAGCCTATGCCGGCACAGCCGTACCCTTGAAGATTTGCACCCAATAGGCCAAGCTCCGCCATTTCGCGCATTATCTCGATATCGAAGGTTTCATGCCGATGCGCCTGCACTATCCTGGGCATTAACTTTTGTTTGGCGTAAGCTGCCACGCTATCGCGCATCATGCGCTCATCATCAGTAAGAAACTGGTCAATGAGGAAAGGATCACGCCAGTCAAAGCCGCTATTGCCCATGCTCACCGCATCTCGCGCGGCTTCATTCTGCTCATAAGTTTGTGCTTGCATAAAGTGTCCTTGCATAACATGTCAGCAGCGTTCAAGCACAACACTGATCCCCTGGCCTACCCCGATGCACATCGTGGCCACTGCATATTTTTCTCCTGCCGTGTGCAATTGCCTGCTTGCGGTCAACGCCAGCCTTACCCCAGAGGCGCCCAGTGGGTGGCCCAATGCGATTGCGCCACCATTTGGATTGACACGCTCATCGTCCAGCGACATGCCCAATCCTTTCATGCAGGCAAGTGCCTGAGCCGCGAACGCTTCATTGATCTCAATGACCCCAAGGTCGGCAACATCGAGCTGCGCGCGGGCCAGCGCTTTCACGGTCGCGGGCACCGGACCGATACCCATGATCCGGGGCGGTACACCACAGACGGCACTCGATACAATCCGCGCCAGCGGCATGAGCCCCAAGCGCTCCCCGATCGCCGAATTGCCCACCAACAGTGCCGCAGCCCCATCATTGATGCCGGATGCGTTGCCTGCAGTGGTCACACCTTGAGCGTTCAATGTTCGCAACGAGGCGAGTGCCTGCACCGTGGTAGATCTTGGGTGTTCATCGCCGACCACGCTGGCAGCGGCCCTTCTGCCTTTGGCAGGCAAATCGATCGCGGTCCGCTCGTCGTCGAACCAGCCGCGTTCGTTGGCCTCGCGGTATTTTTCCTGCGATGCGTGAGCAAAGTTGTCTGCGTGCTCTCTCGTTATGCCATATTCAATGGCCAGATTGTCGGCCGTCTGAGGCATGCTGTCGTCGCCATATGCGGCACTGATTTCTGGATTGGGAAAACGCACGCCCACCGCAGAGTCAAACACCGTCATGGCTCTGCTGTAGGCGGCTTCCGCCTTGCCCACCACAAATGGCGCGCGACTCATGCTTTCCACACCCCCCACAAGCATCAGCGCGCCCTCTCCTGACGTCAATGCGTGCGCCGCCGTAATGAGCGCGCCCAACCCGCTACCGCAGTTGCGCTGCACCACGGTGCCGCCAAGTTCAACCGGCAATCCGGCGAGCAGCCCGGCGTGGCGCGCCACGCACCGGCTATCTTCGCCTGCCTGATTCGCGCAACCGACAACGATGTCATCCAGTTGTGCGGGATCCACACCGCTACGGGTCAGGAGCTTTGCAAACACCTGCGCCAGGAGATCATCCGGGCGCATGCTTGCCAAAGCACCCGCCTGCTTGCCAAAGGGAGATCGAATTCCGTCATAAATGTAGGCATCCAGCATGTTGTTTCTCCAACGTGTTGCGAGCGTCAATCACCCTCGCAAAAATCCATATCCAGCGCAGCCCGACGTGCCAGCCACAAAGCGGGGCGGTAACGAGGATCACGAAAACTTTCGTATAGTCCGTCAAGCAGCCGGCTCACAGACGCCGCGCCAAGGCGATTGGCGAATCCCAGCGGGCCGTGCGGATAAGCCAGCGCCAGCACGACTGCACGATCGATATCCTGGGGCGCCGCAGTGCGCGATTGCGCCAAGGCGCCGCCGATGTTCATGATCATGGCAACAATCCGCTGAGCAACAAAGCCCGGACTGTCGCGAATAACAGTGACCGGCACACCATCCGCACTGAAAATCGCATGAGCCATGTCGCGCCATGCGCGACTCGTGACGCAGGTAGTCATCAGCGTGCGATGTGTCTGCAAGCCAAACAGCGTATCAACGGCGACCGTACGCACTGGATCCAAGCCCTCGATCGCCGCTGTGCGTGAAGCATCGCGACCCATCGGCGTCACCAGGCACAGTGCTTTGTCACTCGGACGCGTTCCCGCTTCTATGCTGGCACCGAGCGAGGAGGCCAATGCGCGCAGCGTGTCACCCGCCTCGGGCGTTGCCGAGCTAACCCACACAGGGGCACTCACGTGGGGCGCGCTGGGAGCAGGCAAATTTGCCTGCAATGGCTTCGCTCCATGCTTACCTGGAGCGCCAACCTCATAACGGTAATACCCTTCTCCGGTTTTTCGTCCCAGCGTTCCCGCTTGCAAACGCAGGCTCATCAGCGAAGAAGGTCGGTAGCGTGGCTCTTGAAAAAGCTGGTTGTAAATGAGTTCCGTCGCAGGGTGGTTGACGTCAAGCCCGACCAGATCAAGCAACTCGAACGGCCCCATGCGAAAGCCCGCCGCCTCGCGCATAATCTGATCGATCTGCGCATAGCTCGCCACGCCTTCCGCGACCACGTTGACCGCTTCCAGCGTATAGCCGCGCCCGATCTGATTCACCAGAAAGCCAGGGGTGTCGTTGACCTCCACGACCTCCTTGCCGATATCGTGCCCCACCGCCTTGAGCTGCGCGATAACGGCATCCTCTGTCTTCAGGCCGCGAATCACTTCCACCAGACGCATGCGTGGCACCGGGTTGAAGAAATGCATACCCGCCACTCGCCCTGGATACCGGCATTTCGAGGCGAGCGATGTAATCGACAACGACGAAGTGTTGGACGCGAGTATGCACGATGCGTCGACCACATCGTCCAACGACGAAAGTAGATGGAGCTTGGCATCCAGGTCTTCGGTAATGGCCTCGATCACCAGTTCGCAATCTCGAAGTGCCTCTAGGTTGTCTATGGCGATTAGCGCCTTTGCCGCCTGTTGCGCGGCACGGTCATCCAGGCGCCCTTTCTGTACATCGATGCTGATCGCTTGGGCGATGCCGGCCAGGGCTTTTTCAACAACCTGATGGCCCGCATCGAACAGCATGACGGTTTTGCCCGACAACGCACATATTTGCGCTATGCCGCGGCCCATTGCGCCCGACCCGACGACACCAACGCGCGAAATTCCAGACGACATTCTCATGCTCCTTTGAAATTTGCGGCTCGACGCTCGAGAAATGCACGCATGCCCTCTTTCTGATCCTGCGTATCGAACAACGTCTCGAATGCCCTGCGTTCCAGCATTAATCCGGTAGCAAGCGGCGCATCGGCGCCGGCCAGCGCGACCTCTTTCGTCAGCCTGACCGCAATGGCCGGTCGCCTGGCGATGGTGTCGGCAATCTGCATCGCCCGTTCAAGGGCTTTGCCGTCTGGCGTCAGCTCGCTGGCCAGCCCGACCTCGTACGCGCGCTGCGCCGATATTGCCTCGCCTGTCAGCAGCATTTGCATGGCCCTGAACTTGCCTATCGCACGCATCAGCCTTTGCGTCGCACCGCCCCCCGGCATGATGCCGACGGCGACTTCCGGTTGCCCAAACCGCGCACTGTCTTCGGCAACGATAATGTCCGCATGCATGGCCAGCTCGCAACCGCCACCCAACGCCGCGCCATGAACCGCGGCAATCAGCGGCTTCGGAAAATCGCTGATGGTGTGCCAATAGCTCAATACGTCCATCGCCCAGACTGAAGATGGCCCCAAACCGGCCATCTCTCGCAGGTCCGCTCCAGCGGCGAAGCAGGGGCCTTTTCCAGCGATCACGACACACCTGACGCGGTCATCAGCCCGAAGCGTGGTAAACGTTTCTGAAAGAAGCCTGCGCAATGGAAGATTTAATGCATTGCGTGCATCAGGCCGATTCAACTGCACAAGCGCCACCCCTGAATCGCCGATGTGGCAAAGTAGATTATCCGTGACGTCTGGCATCGAACCGCCTCCGTACATTGAAATCAATAAAGCTATAGTAGAAAGCGGAGGTGTATTTTTGAAATTTATTTTCATAATAATTTATATTCATCACATGAATATAAATTGAAGATCCGTTGCTTTCCCGGGAGTTCGATGTGAATCTTGAAACATTCGACCTGAACCTGCTCCGAGTATTCGATGCCATTTATATTGAACGCAGCATATCGAAAGCCGCATTGCGCCTGAATCTCACCCAACCGGCCGTGAGCAATGCACTGGCCAGGCTGCGCGACAGAGTAGGCGATCCCTTGTTCGAAAGAACGGCGGAAGGCATGGCACCGACGCCGCGGGCAAAAACGATTGCCGAACCCATACAGCGCGCACTCGACCTTCTGCGGGAGGGCCTGAGTTCACGCAGCGGGTTCGATTTCAGCAGTTCCACACGCACATTTGAGTTTGCCCTGGAAGACTATGGCGAAAATGTCATCCTGCCCCGCTTTCTCAAATGGCTGAACCTGGCTGCGCCGGGCATACGGATCGTTATCCGACCCGAGCCAGGCATCCAGTTGCGAGACGAGTTGCGGCAAGGAGCCGTGGATCTGGCTTTGAGCTACTTTGTTCCAGGCATGACCGAATTCCGCAATCACTGCGTCATGACCGATACCTTGCTCAGCCTGGCCCGCCGCGACCATCCCGCCATCGCGGACCGCCTCACCCTGGATACCTTTCTGACGCTGGGACATGCTGCGCTGATTCCCCGGACCAAAAGCACGCCGATGATTGACCTTGCGCTGGCCAAACGAGGATTGCAGCGCCATATTGCCGTACAGGTGCCCTATTTCCAATCCATGCCTGTGATAGTGCAGAACACGAACTTGCTTTGCACAATGCCCAAACGCATGGCGCTTCTGTATGCCGACAACTTCGGCTTGCAGCACTATCTGCCTCCTGTGCGAACCCCGGACTTTCCGGTCTATCTGATCTGGCATCAATCCGCCAACGACGATGTCGCGCACCGGTGGCTCAGAGAATCGTTCATCGACTTATGCAAACAGCTATAGCGTTGTTCGGCGCAACATAACGGCTCGGCGTTCCGGCAGCGCGTCAACAGCGAGGGTGCAATATCGAGAACCGCGGGCGCGCGATTTTCCACCGACATCCCTTAAACGGGGTTAGATAAATCATTATGATGTAGCTATTTAGATGCGTCCCTATTTAATTACGCACTATTTTTGTGCATATAAAATAAGGGACGCACCATCAAATTTCTGTTGCGCACACTGGACTTACGCGGTATCTTCAATCTTCTGCGCCCATCTTTGCGCACCGCACCAATACACGAGTCCGCCATGTCACAGTCTTATGCACCCACTCCCACCGTGGTACCTCGCGCGCCCGCTGCTCGCCTCGCCGACCAACAAAGTGATCGCCAGCGCGCGCCGTCGCGCCAGGGCCTATATCACCCCGAAAACGAACATGATGCCTGTGGGGTTGGTTTTGTGGCCCACATCAAGGGGCGCAAAAGCCATGCGATCATCCAGCAGGGTCTGAAGATCCTCGAAAACCTTGATCACCGCGGCGCGGTCGGGGCCGATGAGCTCATGGGCGACGGCGCCGGCATACTCATACAGATACCAGACCAGCTGTATCGCGAGGAAATGGCGGCGCAAGGCATCGAGCTGCCCCCGCCCGACGAATACGGCGTTGCGATGGTGTTTTTGCCCAAGGAAACCGCCTCGCGGCTGGCCTGTGAGCAAGAGCTCGAGCGCGCCGTGCGCGACGAAGGCCAGGTCGTGCTGGGATGGCGCGACGTGCCGATCGACCGCGACATGCCCATGTCTCCCACTGTGCACGCCTGTGAGCCGGTGATCCGTCAGCTCTTCATTGGGCGTGGCGCGGACATCATGGTGCCTGATGCGCTCGAGCGCAAGCTCTACGTCATCCGAAAAACAGCCAGCCACGCCATCCAGCACATGGAGCTGGCGCACGGGCAAGAGTATTTTGTGCCGTCTATTTCCGTGCGTACCGTGGTGTACAAAGGCTTGCTGCTGGCCAATCAGGTGGGCTGCTATTACCGCGATCTGGCGGATACGCGCGCGGTGTCGGCGCTGGCGCTGGTACACCAGCGCTTTTCCACCAATACCTTCCCTGCCTGGCCGCTCGCCCACCCCTATCGCATGATTGCGCACAATGGCGAAATCAATACGGTAAAGGGCAACTTCAACTGGCTGCGCGCCCGCGAAGGCATGATGCAGTCAGCCGTGCTCGGAGACGACTTGCCCAAGCTGTACCCCATTGTGTATGAGGGGCAGTCGGACACAGCCACCTTCGACAACTGTCTTGAACTCTTGGTGATGTCGGGCTATTCACTCGCCCATGCCATGATGATGATGATTCCCGAAGCCTGGGAACAGCATGACGACATGGATGAAAACCGCCGCGCGTTCTACGAATACCATGCGGCCATGATGGAGCCCTGGGATGGCCCCGCGGCGGTGGCGTTTACCGATGGCAGGCAAATCGGCGCAACACTTGACCGCAACGGCCTTCGCCCCGCCCGCTACCTGATCACCGATGACGACATGGTGATCATGGCCTCGGAAGCCGGCACGCTGCAGATTTCCGAGCATCGCATCGTCAAGAAGTGGCGCCTGCAGCCTGGCAAGATGTTTCTGATCGACCTGCAGCAAGGCCGCATCATCGACGATGTCGAAATCAAGTCGCAGTTGGCCAATATGCGGCCGTATCGGCAGTGGATTGAGCGCCTGCGCCTGAAGCTTGAGTCTCTGCCCGCCCAGAAAGTCGAAGATGCGCGCAGGGATGTTTCACTGCTGGATCGCCAGCAGGCTTTTGGCTGGACACAAGAAGACTTCAAGTTCGTCCTTCAGCCCATGTCCGCCAATGGCGAAGAATGCACCGGGTCTATGGGCAACGATGCGCCGCTCGCCGTGCTGTCGAGCCGCGCCAAGCCTTTCTACAACTATTTCCGCCAGCTGTTTGCCCAGGTGACCAACCCACCGATCGATCCGATTCGCGAACAACTGGTGATGTCCCTGGTGTCGTTCATCGGCCCCAAACCCAACCTGCTCGACATCAATAATGTGAATCCGCCGCTGCGGCTGGAGGTCAGCCAGCCCATCCTGGATTTCTCGGCCATGGCGCAGATCCGTCATATTGCCGACATTACCTCCAACAAATTCCGCTGCCTGGAACTGGACATCACTTATCCAGTTGCCTGGGGCCCGGACGGCATCGAGGCCTGTATTGCCGGGCTCTGTTCCAATGCGGCGGATGCCGTACGCAGCGGCTACAACATCCTGCTTATTACTGACCGCAACGTCGACAGCGAACACGTGGCGATTCCAGCCTTGCTGGCAACATCCGCCATCCATCTGCATCTGATTCGCGCAGGCTTGCGCACCAATACCGGCCTGGTCGTCGAGACGGGATCGGCGCGCGAAGTGCACCATTTTGCCTTGCTGGGCGGTTACGGCGCCGAAGCCATCCACCCCTACCTGGCCCTTGAAACACTGGCCACGCTGCCACAACCGCAACAGGCCATCAAGCAATACATCAAGGCCATAGGCAAGGGCTTGAACAAAGTCATGTCCAAGATGGGCATCTCGACCTATATGTCCTATACCGGCGCACAGATTTTCGAGGCCGTAGGCCTGAGCTCCGCGTTGGTACAGAAGTACTTTACCGGCACCCCCAGCAATATCGAAGGGATCAACATCTTCGAAGTCGCGCAGGAGGCGCTGCGCGTGCATCATGCGGCATTCAGCGATGACCCGGTGCTGGCCAACGATCTGGATGCGGGCGGCGATTATGCCTGGCGTGTCCGCGGCGAAGACCATATGTGGACGCCAGACTCCATCGCCAAGCTCCAGCACTCGGCGCGCGCCAACAACTACAGCACCTACAAGGAATATGCTCAACTGATCAACGACCAGACACGCCGCCACATGACGCTGCGCGGCCTGTTTGAATTCAAGGTTGACCCTGCGCGTGCAATCCCGCTCAGCGAGGTCGAACCCGCCAAGGAAATCGTCAAGCGATTTGCAACAGGCGCCATGTCGCTGGGGTCTATTTCCACCGAGGCGCATGCTGTGCTCGCGGTGGCGATGAATCGCATTGGCGGCAAGTCGAATACGGGCGAAGGCGGTGAAGATGAACTGCGCTATCGTCAGGAAATGCGCACGGGTAAGCAAACCATCAAGAAGGGCGACACCATGGCGTCGGTGTTGGGCCATGAGCGCATTGAAGCGGATATTGCGCTGGCCGCAGGCGATTCGCTGCGTTCACGGATCAAGCAAGTGGCCTCCGGGCGCTTTGGCGTGTCGGCCGAATACCTGAGCAGTGCAGACCAAATACAGATCAAGATGGCGCAGGGCGCCAAGCCCGGCGAAGGCGGCCAGTTGCCTGGACACAAGGTTACAGACTATATCGCCAAGCTGCGCTATTCAGTCCCTGGCGTCGGGTTGATTTCACCACCGCCCCATCACGATATTTATTCCATCGAGGATTTGGCGCAGCTCATTCACGATCTCAAGAACGTCAATCCCAGGGCGTCTATTTCAGTCAAGCTTGTGTCGGAAGTAGGCGTGGGCACCGTCGCAACCGGCGTCGCCAAGGCCAAGGCCGATCATGTGGTGATTGCCGGCCACGATGGCGGCACCGGTGCGTCTCCGGTGTCATCCATCAAGCACGCGGGTACGCCCTGGGAGCTTGGCCTGGCCGAAACGCAGCAGACCTTGCTGTTGAACAACCTGCGGACTCGCATCCGTGTGCAGGCCGACGGCCAGATGAAAACCGGCCGCGATGTCGTGATCGGCGCGCTGCTGGGCGCCGATGAGTTCGGCTTCGCCACAGCGCCGCTGGTGGTCGAAGGCTGCATCATGATGCGCAAATGCCATCTGAATACCTGCCCGGTGGGCGTCGCGACGCAGGATCCGGTGTTGCGCAAGAAGTTTCAGGGCAAGCCGGAGCACGTGGTGAACTTCTTTTTCTTCATCGCCGAAGAAGTAAGAGAAATCATGGCGCAGCTCGGTATTCGCCGCTTCGATGACATGATTGGGCGTGTCGACCTGCTGGATATGCGCAAGGGGATAGAGCACTGGAAAGCGCAGGGCCTGGATTTCAGCCGCGTTTTTCACGCCGTCCAGGCGCAAGGCGCGCTGCATCAGACCGAAAGCCAGGACCATGCACTGGATCATGCCTTGGATCATCAACTGATCGAGCGCAGCAAGGCAGCCATAGAGCGTGGCGAGAAAGTATCGTTCATTACGCCCGTTCGGAACCGCAACCGCACCATCGGCGCCATGCTGTCCGGCGTCGTCGCGTCACGCTATGGACATGACGGGCTGCCTGACGACACGATACACATTCAATGCAACGGCACTGCCGGGCAGAGTTTCGGCGCATTCCTGGCCCAGGGCATTACCCTGGATCTGGTGGGCGAGGCCAATGACTATGTCGGCAAGGGCCTGTCGGGAGGCCGCATCATCGTGCGCTCTCCCAACGATTTCAGGGGATTCGGCCCTGATCACATCATTGTCGGCAATACGGTGCTGTATGGCGCGCTGGCGGGCGAAGCTTATTTCAACGGCGTAGCGGGCGAACGGTTTGCGGTGCGTAATTCCGGCGCGGCGACGGTGGTCGAGGGCACAGGCGACCATGGTTGTGAATACATGACGGGCGGCACCGTCGTCGTACTGGGCCAAACGGGCCGCAACTTTGCGGCGGGCATGTCCGGTGGGGTGGCCTACATTTGGGATCCGCAGGACAACTTCCGCCGCAACTGCAATCTGTCCATGGTAGAGCTGGAACGCATGATGTCGCATCAGGAGCAGGAGGATCAGGGACAGGTCCAAGGCTGGCACAGTCAAACGCGGGGCGCTGAACGGGAAACGGACGAAACCATACTGCGCCGTATGATCGAAGAACACTACCGCCTGACCGGCAGCTTCCGGGCCCGGGACATCCTGGACGACTGGAGCCGCAGCCGCCTGACTTTCCTCAAAGTCATGCCTATTGAGTATAAACGCGCGCTCGGTGAGCTCTGGCGCGCAGCCAATCCACAACAAATTGCTGCCTGAGGGTCTTAAGATGGGCAAGATTACTGGTTTTCTGGAGTTTCAACGTGTCAAAGAGACCTATGAGGCACCACTGACGCGGCTGAAACATTGGCGCGAGTTCGTTGCGCCACTGACTGACGCGGAAGCAAAAAAGCAGGGTGCTCGCTGCATGGACTGCGGCATACCCTTCTGCAACAACGGATGCCCGGTCAACAACATCATTCCGGACTGGAACGATCTGGTGTATCGGCAGGAATGGCGTCAGGCGCTGGCTGTACTGCACTCCACCAATAACTTTCCGGAGTTTACCGGCCGGATCTGCCCGGCCCCTTGCGAAGCGGCCTGTACACTGAATATCAATGACGATGCTGTCGGTATCAAGTCTATTGAGCATGCCATCATCGACAGAGGCTGGAACGAGGGCTGGGTCACGCCTCAGCCACCACATCGGCGCACGGGAAAAAAAGTGGCCGTTGTCGGTTCCGGCCCTGCCGGGCTGGCTTGCGCCCAGCAACTGGCACGGGTCGGCCATTCAGTGACTGTCTTCGAAAAAAGCAATCGCATTGGTGGCCTGCTGCGCTATGGCATTCCAGACTTCAAGCTCGAAAAATTCCATATCGACCGGCGCCTGGCACAGATGGAGGCCGAGGGCGTGGAATTCTCGCCCTCCACGTATGTCGGCGCCCCCGAAGACGCCCAGGAAGGCCTGACGGTTCGCACGCCCGATTCGCTGCGTGAAGAGTTTGACGCGATCGTCCTGGCGGGTGGGGCCGAAACGCCTCGTGACCTGCCCGCCCCTGGCCGGGAGTTGCAGGGCATTCATTTTGCAATGGATTTCCTGCGCCAGCAGAACAAGGTGAATAATGGCGATCGGATCAGCAAGCAGATTACCGCCAAGGGCAAGCACGTCATTGTCATCGGGGGTGGCGACACCGGGTCGGACTGTGTCGGCACCAGCAACCGCCAGGGGGCTGCGTCCGTCACGCAATTCGAGCTGATGCCACGCCTGCCCGATGTGGAGAACAAAGAACTGACCTGGCCTTACTGGCCCGCCAAGATGCGCAGTTCATCGTCGCATGAAGAAGGCTGCGAGCGCGACTGGGCGGTGTCCACCAAGTGCTTCGAAGGTAAGGACGGCAAGATCAACAAGCTGATCGCGGTCCGCCTGGAATGGATCAAGGACAAGGCAACCGGACAACTGAAGATGCGCGAAGTGGAGGGCTCGCAATTCGAGCTGCCTGCCGATCTGGTATTGCTGGCCATGGGCTTTGTGTCGCCTGTTCGCAATGTGCTTGATGCCTTTGGCCTGGACCTGGACGCCCGCGGCAATGCTCAGGCCAATACGGAGGACTATCGCAGCAGTGACGCCAAAGTGTTCGCAGCCGGCGATATGCGGCGCGGACAGTCGCTGGTCGTCTGGGCGATTCGGGAAGGCCGGCAATGCGCGCGGTCGGTGGATGAGTTCCTGATGGGTAGCACGACGTTGCCCCGCTAACCGTTGCGCATCACGATGAAGATGAACAAGGCCGCTACTTTAGAAGCGGCCTTGTCGCATGGATCTGGCGCCGGGATACAGGTTGCTCGTGGCCGGGCTTAAGGGCGGGAGCGCGGCCGCCGGCTATCGGCAAAGACCTCGTCCAGCGTTGACGCGCCGAGCAGTTGTACAGACCACTTTTCCATCTGCCGTATGGATGCTGTCGCCAGGCGTTGTGCCACCGAGGCAGGCAGAGGGCCAAACTTATGGGCCAATTGACGCTGCAACAATACTGCTCCGCCTTCTTTGCGACCTTCTTTGCGGCCCTCTTTGCGGCCTTCGCTCAGACCCTGCATCTTCCATTGATGCGTCCAGGATCGGGACTGATGGTCAAGCATATTCTTGATCTCCATGAAATCGTCTATGGCCGGCAGCTGAACCGCAGGCAGCGAGCGCGGCAGCAACACGCGGCGTATCCAATTTGCAAAAGCGTTCCGCAGTTCAGCATGCGCTTCCCCCTGCGTGCACAGGCCAATAGTCTGCATTAAATTAATCGTATCTTCAATACCGCGATTGTGTTCAAGACGAAAGAGCAATGCAGCCAGGTTTTGATCCGGCAGTTTGCCTGACCGCACCCACTCACCCTCGTCGATCAACAGGTATTCGAACTGTGGAAGATACGGTTCGAGCGCCGCGGGCAGTGCATCAAACAGATGGCGCGTGCTGGTAGGCGCGCGCCATGGACGAACACCGCTATAGAGCACCACGGGCAGCAGGCGCGGCAACTGCCGCTGCGGCTTTTGAACGCGTCGCTGCAACAGGCTTTCACACAGCAAGCTGCAATAGGACGCCATGCGCAGCGCCATGAATCGCTCGCATGACGACTGGTGTTCCAGCATTAGCAACACATGCGCGTCCGACCCCTCGCTGCAGGGAATGCGCCAGACATGGTCGCCCTGCCGCAAGGCAAGGCGTTTGCTCACATAGGATGCGGGAACGGCCTGCATGGCGGGCCAATGAAGAGACTGCAATTCCCTGATGTCGACAATGTCCTGAAAGAGGCTGCGCACTAAAAGAGGATGATTCAACAAGCTGCGATAGCATGCGTCGTGGACAGTCATACAGCAATTTCTGGGGAGAAAGAAACTGCCCACTATAGAATCTGGCACGGGCGCTGCGGCCATGTCCGGCCAGAAAATGTCGCGTCGACTTACGCGCCGTTCAGATCAAGGCCCAGAGCCGGTCCAGGATAAACGTAGCATCGCCATCCCGGCGCAGGATGGCGCACAGATGCCTGGCACGCTTGAGATATAAATGAGCGGGGCACTCCCAGGTAATCCCCATGGCGCCAAAAGTCTGGATAGCCTGCCCTGCAGTGGCGAGCGCGGCTTCGGTAATCAACAGTTCAGCCATCAGCACTGAAGCTTGCGCGGCCTCGCCGTGCTGATCTGTAAGTTCACAGGCCTCATGCAGCAACAAGCGCGCATTGTCCAACGCCATCCAGTTGTCCGCCAGCCTGTGCTTGATGGCCTGGTTTGCGCCAATGGGCTTGCCGAACTGCTCGCGCTCGCACGCGTACACGGATGCGAGGTCCAGCGCCTGCGCGCCTACGCCCAGCAATTCTGCAAGTCTGAGACAGCGGCGTGCCATACAAAACCGCGTCCATGTCGGCTCAGGACAGGTTCGCGTGACCTGCCATTGGGGAGGCGAGTGTGTGACCAGGCGGCCAGTTGCAATCAATGGATCGATCCCGTAACCAAGGTGATCAACCGCGTGCGCGGATAACGTGAGATGAGTCTCTTGCCACGAAAGCCGCAGAGCCGTCGCGTCGCTGATCGCATGGGTGACAAGACCGAGATTCGGGGAGCGCCGATCAATGCCATCGTCCTGCGCTGTTCCGCTCCCATCATCTCCATCGGCATCGCTTGCCAGCGCCATGTATGCCTCGCCGTCCAGCCAACGCGCCAACTGCTTGAGCGGAGTGTCCGGACCCTCTGCTGTAATCAGATAGCCCAGCATGGCCATCGCGTCCGCAATCGGTAAGGGCAGGAGCCTGCGTCCCATCTCCTCGACCATCAGGGCGGCATCGACAAGACTCAGCCCCAAGCCGCCGCTTGCCTCTGGCGCACATGTCTGCAACCAACCCATTTCGGCGCATTGCCGCCATAGCTGTCGCGCGCGCTCGGCATCCAAAGGGACGAGGACTGCCCCATCCGCCAGCTCACCCTCCAGAAAATGCCTGACCGCATCGACCAGCATGGTCTGCTCATCGTTCAATACCATGGTCATCAGTCAGGCTCCCTTGGGCAGGCCGAGTATTTTCTCGGCAATGATGTTGCGCTGGATCTCCGAGGTGCCCGCAAGAATGGTTTCAGCCCGCGACCAGAGATAGGCATGCGTATACAGCGCGGCCTTGCGGGCATCCTCGCCCGGCGCGTCCAGACACACCGAATCGCCCAACAGCTCCACGGCAAAATCCAGCAATGCCTGGTGCGCTTCGCTCCAATGCACTTTGGTGGAGGAGCCCTCCGGGCCCGGCGGACCGCCCGACATTGCCTGCCTCAACGCGCGTCTGGTCTTCAAGCCCAGGACATGGCTGTCGATGGCCAATCGCGCCCAGCGCCGACGCGTGGCGACCGATTCGTGCGCCAGCCAGCCACGGATGTCGTCGAGCTCCTGCCGGAACCGGACCAACCGGGGTAGAAAATAGGTACCCCGTTCATAGCTGGCCGCTGCCATGGCGATCTTCCAGCCCTGATTTTCGTCGCCCACGCGATAACGCGCCTCTACCCGTACATCCTCAAAGAACACCTCGCAGAACTCAGCTTCCCCCGTAAGCTGCCGAATAGGCTGAACACGGACGCCTGGCAGCGACATATCCACCAGCAGGAAGCTGAGCCCACGATGGCGTGGCTGCGCCTTGTCGGTACGCGCCAGGACAAAGCACCAGTCCGCCAGATCGGCAAACGATGTCCAAATCTTGTGACCGTTCAGCACGTAACTGTCGCCATCGCGGTGCGCACGGGTACGCAGGGAAGCGAGATCCGATCCCGCCGAAGGCTCGGAATAGCCTTGGCACCATATAGTGCTGTTTGAGAGCACGCCTGGCAGGAATTCCCGCTTCTGGGCTTCAGTTCCGAAATGCAGCAGCGTGGGCGCGAGGATGCCATGACCGATCAGGTTGACGCCCAAAGGCGCCCCACACAGGGCGTGCTCTTCATGAAAAATGGCCTGTTTGGCCAGGCTCAGGGCATGACCGCCATAGGCTTGGGGCCAGCCCAGCCCCGACAGACCATGCGCACACAGCTTGTTTTCCCAAGCGCGGCGAAAAGCCAGATCGCGCGGGTCTGGATCAGCAGGCCACTGCGCGACGAATGCCGCGTAGTGTTCCTCCAGCCATGCGCGTATGTATGCGCGAAACGCACCGTCGTCATTCGGAAAACTCATGTGTGTCATACCCTTGTCGCTACTGCCATGTCACTCGTGTTCAATTGATGCGAATGTTGGCTTCAGTGGCTACCTTGGACCAGGTTTCGATATCCTGCTTGATGAACTCGCCAAAGCTGGCTGGATCGCTGCCGATGGCATCCAGCCCCAGCGTCACCAGTTTTTCTTGCACGGGCGGCTCCTTGAGTATTTCAGAGACCGCCTGGTAAATAGTCTGGATGGCGGTATCGGGGGTGCCGGCAGGCGCCACCAGACCTAGCCATGGCATGGCCGAGAAACCGGGCACGACGGTAGCAATCGGCGGCACATCAGGCACCGACTTTGACGGCCCTTCAGTCGTGACGGCCAAAGCGCGAACACGCCCATCCTTCACAAAAGGCGAGGAGGACGCCCAGGCGTCGAACATGATCTCAACACGTCCCGCGACCAAATCCGTGAGGGCCTGTGAACTGCCCTTATAGGGAATCTCCTGCATATCCACGCCAGCCATGCTCTTGAACAATTCGGCCTCGAGTTGCGTTGACGTTCCCACGCCTACCGACGCATAGCTGAGCTTGCCGGGATTGGCGTGCAGATAATCGATAAGCTCCTTCACAGTCTTGACGGGCAGGGACGCGGTCACTTCCAGCACATGGACAACCGAGGCAACCTGCGTGACCGGCGCAAAATCCTTGACAGGGTCGTAGTCAATCTTGCTGTAAATGCTGGGCGCAATACCCAGAGACGATGCCGCCAGCAGCAAGGTATAGCCATCCGGTTTGGCGCGTGCCACATGATTGGAGGCAATGATGGTGCCGCCGCCCGGCTTGTTCTCTACAATCACTGGCTGGCCCAGACGCGACTCCAGACGCTCGGCCAGCAAGCGAGCCAGGATATCGGTAGCGCCGCCAGCCGAAAACGGCACAACGATACTGACAGGCCGCTCGGGATAGCGGTCGGCCGCAAACGCCGCGCCGGTCATGATTGCCCCCATGCAGAGGCCTGCGAGTAGTTTCTTGAACATATGATGTCTCCATGAATACTTTTGGATTACCGCTGTGTTGAAATGCCTGCTTCATCGATCGCATGCCGACAGCCGACACTGTGTTTCCGGATACCTCCTTCGATCCCTATCCGGCGAGAATTAACGCATCCAGAGCAATCACGCCCTGCCCCTGCTGTCTCACCAGCAGCGGGTTAACTTCAATTTCTTTCACTGAGGCCGGTGCGCAGGTCATGGACCTTCCGATGGCAGCGATCGCCTGTGCGGCCGCCTGAACGTCAGCCCTGGGCGCATTGCGATACCCGTCGAGCAATGGGAACGCAACCAACTGGCGCAGCAGCCTGCACGCGTCTTCCTCATCCAGAGGCAACAGTGCATGCGCGCTATCGTTGTAGAGTTCGGTGAGCACACCCCCCAGCCCCACTGTCAGCATTGGGCCAAACACGGGATCACGCCGCGCGCCGACAATCAATTCGACGCCCCCCTGCTCCATGCGCTGCACCAGTACGCCGTCCAACCTGGCCGCGGGCGCGCGCTCACCCACCTCTCGCAGCATCTGCGCGTAGGCCGCTGCCACGTGCCCGGCATCGGGCAAGTTCAGGACAACCCCACCCACTTCTGTCTTGTGTGCAATATCGGCGCTCAGGATTTTGAGCACGACGGGATACCCCAGATGCGAAGCATGCTCGATAGCCTCCTGAGCGCTATGCGCAATGCGCTCCGCTTTGACCGGCACACCTGCGCTGCCCAGGAACTGCAAGGCCTGCGCTTCATTCAACGGCCCATCGGGCAGCGCCGGTTGATTCACCGGCAGTGGCTGAGCGCCCCGCGAGCCTGCCCGTAACACACGATGGCGCCTGCGCTCCTGCCAGGACAGGAACGGCCCCAGGGCAGCGACAGCAAGCCCCAGATCATCGAAGACCGCCACGCCTGCCTCTCGCAAGAGGTCGCGGGATGTGGCATGACCCGTGTCGATGGCCGCAAAGAACCGATTGTGCGCCCGCGCCACGGCGACAATGCTGTCGGCCATGCGATCCAGCATATAGCCGGGTGCGTAGATCACCACGGCATCCAGCGCGGGCGAGGTGGCCAAGGCCTCCAATACACTGTGAACAAAGCCCGGATCATTGACAACGTTACCCGTTACATCAACCGGATTGCCCACCATGCCATAGTCCGGGATGCCTTTGCGCAACGCCGCCTGCACCTCCTGCGGCAAATCCGGCAGCGCCAGACCCGACTCGATGAATCGATCGGCGAGGATGGCACCGAGCGCGCCCGACATCGTGATCACGGCCACCCGCTCGCCAGCGGTGCGATGTCGCAACTGAGCCAGCTGTGCCAGAACCGCCATTTGCGCAAAATCCCTGGCCTCAATGACCCCCAGTTGATCGAATACGCTGCGATAGACGCGCTGATCGCCGGCGAGCGCCGAGGTGTGTGACTGCACGGCGGCGGCGCCTTTGTCGGTGGTACCGGCCTTCAGGGCGATCAGCACCTTGTCGTTCTGCGCCAACCGGCGACAGGCATCAATGAACCGCGGCCCATTGCGCAGCTGCTCCACATATCCCAGCACGATCTCCGTGTCGGCATCGTCGACAAGAAAGTCCAGATACTCAGCGAACTCCACGCACGCCTCATTGCCGGTATTGATGAAATGCGAGACGGGCAGCTCCAGTTTCCGCACCAAGCCGTAGACAGCAGCACAGACATTGCCGCTTTGCGTCAACAAACTGATCCTGCCTCGCCCTTCCTGCATGGGCACAGCATTGAACACTGAGGCAAAGGCAGTGTGCGCCTGGGTATTGAGGTTGGCAAAACCCATGCAGTTTGGCCCTGCGACCACCAGGCCCGTTTCCACGGAGAAAGCCTGTACGGCCTCTTGCAGACGCCGCCCGGCTTCCCCCTCCTCGGCGAACCCCGCCGCATAGACAATCGCCGCGCGTATCCCTTTGGCGTGGCAGCGCGCCAACATGGGCAGCACATCTTTCGCGCCGATCGCGAGTACTGCCAGGTCAGGCGCCTCGGGCATGCTTTCCACATCTGGATAGCAAGGCAGGCCGAAAACCTCCTGATACTTGGGATTGACCGGGTAAATCTTGCCTTGATAGCCATAACGGGTCAGCAGTTCGATCGGCATCCCGCCGATCCGGCCAGCGTTGTCGCTGGCGCCGACAAAGCATATGGAACGCGGATCCAGCAAAGGGCGAAGATCCTGGCTCATGCGGAATCCCCAGACTTGTTGCGCTGAATCGCCTGCGCCAGACCTTTATCCCGCACCGCCTTGAACTCGTTACTCATGTGCGACAACTGGTGCGTGTCGAAATGGGCAGACAAGGCCGTGCGCAGGCCCTGTACATCCAGGCTGCGGTTCAGTGATTTCTTGAGCAGCCGCAGACCAAAAGGCGGGGCTTGCGCAATGCGCTGCGCCAGTGCCAGGGTTTCATCTTCCAACGCCGCCACCGGAACCACACGGTTGACCATGCCTATCCGATAGGCTTCAGCCGCCTCGACACGTTCGCCCGTGAACAGCATTTCCTTGGCCTTGCGCAAACCCATCACCCAAGGATGTATCAGCACTTCTGTTGCCGCTGCCGCGAGCGTGTGGCCGACAGGGTCGGAAAAAAACGCATCGTCCGAGCACACCACCAGATCGCACATGTTCGCAATCATGAAGCCGCCCGCCACGCAAGCGCCCTGCACCTGCGCGATCGTAGGCTTGGGAAAATCCCAGATACGCAGGCAGTAGTCGAAATAGCGCAAGGACTCGTACGCCCACCGCTCCTCCACACTGAAATCAGCCCTTTTTGCCTGGGCCTCCTTCAAATCGTGGCCTGCGGAAAAATGGTCTCCGGCCGCGGCGATCACCAGCACACGCACCGCGTCGTCGCGCGCAGCCTCAGACACCGCATGATCCAGTTCATCCAGCAGTTGCTGGCTCTGCGCATTGCGCGCTTGCGGGCGATTCAGACTGATACGCCTGACCGAGCCCGTGTCTTCAACAAGCAAAAAGGTGTAGTTCATGGCCGCCCCAAGGAAATAACTTGCATGGAGCAGGATTAAGCCAGCCGATTTCCTACAATACAAACAATTAATATAAAATATCCCACTATATGGACAACACATCAAAAACTGGCACACAAAGCATTCGCCGCGTACTGCATCTTCTGCGTCTGCTCGCCGAACACGACGCGCAGGGCCTGACACTGCAAGACGTCATGGCGCAGGCAAATCTGGAGCGTTCAACCGCGCACAGGCTGTTAAGCTGCCTGGTCGACGAAAATTTCGCCCAGCGCGATGCCGCCTCGCGCCGCTACTATCTCGGCATCGACGCCATGCAGATGGGATTCTCGGCCATGTATCGCGCACCCATCGCCGATACGCTGCGGCCACTGGCCAAGCGGCTGTGCCGCCTGTCCGGCGATACTGTTTTCCTGGTGGTCCAGCAGGGGGATTACGCCCTGTGCCTATTGCGCGAGCACGGGGAGTTTCCCGTCCGCATTTTCACCATCGACGCCGGAGAAAAAAGATTGATGGGCATTGGCGCGGGGGGGCTCGCGCTCATCGCGGACTACAGCGACGCAGCAATCGCCGAAATCCATGCGCGTCACGAAAAGGCCTACCTCAAGGCCGGCCTGCCGTTGCAAACCCTGCTTCGCCATGCCAGAACGGCAAGGGAGCTCGGGTATGCAGAAATTGTTGATGGCATCACGCCGGGCGTCTCCGGCGTAGGGTGTGCCTTTGCGATTTCAAAAATCACCAAAGTCGCCATCAGTTTCGGCGCGATCAGCCAGCGCCTTGATGCCACCCGCCGCAAGGCCATGGGCCGCTTGCTGGTCGCAGAATGCCAGGCCTGGCGCGAAGACCCCGAGCGCGGCTGAGGCCCCGCAAGCGGTCACGAACCCAGGGAAACTGCCGCTATGCCAAGGAAACATCCTGCATCATGCGGAGTTTGGAGCATAAAACGCTACAATGCAGGGCTTAACGTCAAAAGTGACTGCTTATGACTTCGAACAGCCAACCTGCCGGTGCACCGCTCGTCACGTTCAGCGACGTCGCCCTCGGCTACGGCGACTTCACCGTCCTGGAAGGGATCAACATCAGCGTCAGCCGTGGCCAAGTCGTGGCCATGATGGGCGGCTCAGGCTCGGGAAAGACCACGCTGCTGCGTGGAACCACCGGCCAGATCAAGGCCCAGCGCGGCACGATTCAGGTTTTTGGGCAGGATATCAGCGCGCTGGATGGCGAACCCCTGCGCGAAGTGCGTCAACGCATGGGGGTGCTGTTCCAGCAAGGCGCCCTCTTTACCGACCTGAACGTATTCGAGAACGTTGCCTTTCCGCTGCGCGAACACACCCGCATGACCGAACCCGAAATCATCGACCGCGTGCTGGACAAGCTCGATGCCGTCGGCCTGCGGGCGGCAGCCCATCTCGGCATTTCGGAAATCTCAGGCGGCATGGCGCGTCGGGTGGCCCTCGCACGCGCCATCGTGCTGGAGCCAGAGCTCGTGTTGTACGATGAGCCTTTTGCCGGACTGGACCCCATCTCGCTTGGCATCACCGCGCAGCTGATTCGCAGCCTCACGGATCGCCTCCAGTGCGCCTCCATCCTGATTACCCACGATGTCGCGGAATCGTTCGCCATTGCGGATTATGTATACGTGGTTGGCCAGGGCAAGCTGCTCGCCAACGGCAGCCCTCAGGCGCTCACAGGGTCTGAGGATGCCTACGTCAAACAGTTTCTCAATGGCGAGCCCGATGGTCCCATCGCTTTCCATTACCCAACGACTCCGGCGTTTGACACATGGCTGGAACAACACCACACAGGACGCCCATGATTCATCCCGTCCGAACCATCGCCGGGCTAGGCGCCCGCGTCCGGCACAGCGTCAGCGGCCTGGGTGCATTCATGCGGCTGGCGGGCGCCATCCTCGCCCGCAGCGGCGTGGCGCTCAAACGCCCCGGGCTGGTGTCGCAGCAGGTGCACTTCATTGGCAATTATTCTTTGCTGATCATCGCCGTATCGGGCCTGTTCGTCGGCTTCGTGCTCGGCCTGCAAGGCTACTACACACTTAACCGCTACGGCTCCGAAGAAGCGCTGGGCCTGTTGGTTGCACTGTCGCTCACGCGCGAGCTGGGGCCTGTGGTCACCGCCCTGCTGTTCGCCGGGCGGGCGGGCACTTCGCTCACGGCCGAAATCGGCCTGATGAAGGCCGGCGAGCAAATCGCCGCCATGGAAGTCATGGCGGTCGACCCCATTCGGCGTGTGCTCACGCCGCGCTTCTGGGGCGGGGTGATCGCCATGCCGGTTCTGGCGGCGGTTTTCTCCATGGTAGGCATCATTGGCGGCTGGGTCGTCGGTGTGCTGTTGATCGGTATCGATGCAGGCGCGTTCTGGTCGCAGATGCAAGGCGGCGTCGATGTCTTCAACGATGTGCTCAATGGCGTGGTCAAGAGCGTGGTCTTTGGGATTGCCGTCACGCTGATCGCCCTGCATGCGGGCTGGACGGCCAAACCGACGCCCGAAGGCGTATCGCGCGCCACGACCCGTACGGTGGTAACCGGATCGCTGGTCGTGCTGGGTCTGGACTTCGTCCTGACCGCACTGATGTTCAGCAACTCATAGCCAGACAATTCAACGAGAGGCAGATTAAACATGACGCGTGAAAAAACCGATTTCTGGGTGGGCCTTTTCGTGCTGCTGGGCGGCATTGCCCTGTTGTTCCTGGCACTGCGGGCTGGCAACATGAGCTCGTTCTCATTTTCGTCTACCTATCAGGTCACGGCGCACTTCGACAACCTCGGCGGGCTCAAGGTGCGTGCGCCGGTCAAAAGCAGCGGCGTGGTGGTCGGCCGGGTGTCCAGCATAGGCTTCGACAACGAACGCTACCAGGCAGTCGCAACGCTGGATCTCGAGGAACGCTACCAGTTTCCAGATGACTCCTCTGCCTCTATCCTGACATCAGGCCTGCTGGGCGAGCAGTACATTGGCATCACGCCGGGCGGGGACGAAAAAATGCTCGCCGACGACAGCCAGATCAAGTACACCCAGAGCGCTGTCGTTCTGGAAGAGCTCATCAGCAAGTTCCTGTACAGCACCGCCGACAAAGAAGGCGGTTCCAAATAATGACGCGGGCTGGCCTTCCTGCACCTCACGACTGCCATGCGGGGGCCGCCGGGGCAAACTGGAGCCGGATGCACCCGGCGATTACAATCATTCATCGCGGTCAAAACAACACTTCATTCCTATGACGCAACTTCATACCCCGGCGCCTTCGCGCACGCAACGATATGTCCGCCTGGCAGGCCTTTGTGGGGCCGTATCCCTCGTGGCCGGCTGCGCAACCGTCAACAATCCCACGCCCCAGGACCCCTGGGAAAGCTACAACCGCAGCATGTACACCTTTAACGACACGCTCGACAAGGCACTGCTCAAGCCCATCGCGTCGGGTTACGACCAGATCATGCCCAATCCCATTCAGACATGTATCCACAACATGTTCAATAACCTGGGCGATGTCTGGTCTGCCGCGAACAGCTTTCTCCAGGGCCGGGGGCATGATTTCTTCAACACCCTGGGCCGTGTGCTGTTCAACACAACCATGGGGCTGGGCGGCTGTATCGACGTCGCCTCCATGAACGGCTCCAAACGCATCGTCAACGACTTTGGCGTAACGCTCGGTGTCTGGGGATTGAAATCCGGTCCGTATGTCGTGCTCCCCTTCCTGGGTTCGAGCACCGTTCGCGACGGCAGCGCCACCGCCATCACGCTGGGCACGGGCTTCTCACCCACCACCCCCATTCTCGCCATCGACGACGTGCCGACGCGCAACGCTATCATTGGCCTGTATTTTGTCGACGCGCGCGCCAACCTGCTCGATGCCGACAAACTGGTCGACGAAATCGCGCTGGATCGCTACAGCTTCATACGCGATGCCTACCTGCAGCGGCGCAAATCCATGGTCGACAGCCGCAAGCAGGGCGCCGCCGCACCCGATTACTCCGACGACGGCTTGCCAGACTATTCCGACGACGATCTGCCCGATTACTCTGATGATGACGCTGCCAGCGCACCTGCCGCCAGCGCCCAATCGGGTACGGTCGCCACGCAACCCTCAAGTGCCGGCCAGAACGCCACTGCGGCGCCGGCTCAATAATCCCGGAGGTTACAGTTCATGATTTTTTCGTTTCTACGATCTTCTTCCCTGCTTCAACGCATGATGGCTGTTGCACTGTTGGGCATCGCCCTGGCAGCGGCGTCGGCGCATGCCGCCACGGTCGATCCCAAGGCGGCGCCCAACGATTTCGTCCAGGCTGCTGCCGACAATGCGCTGAATGCGCTCAAGCAAGACAAGGTGGCGCAAGCCGGCGACCTGAACCGCATCAACCAGCTGGTCGACCAATACATACTGCCCTATGTGAATTTCGAGAAAACCACGCGCCTGGCCGCCGGCCGTTACTGGCGTCAGGCGACGCCCGACCAGCAAAAGCGCCTGGTCGACGCCTTTCGCAATACGCTCATCCGCACCTACAGCGGCGCGCTGGCCAATGTCGACCAGAAATCCACCATGACGATGCAGCCGTTCCGCGGCGATCCCAAGGCCGACGACGTGGTCGTGCGCTCTTCGGTGTCGCAAAGCAATGGCCCTGCGGTTGGCGTCGACTATCGGCTGGAGCAAACGCCCTCAGGCTGGAAAATCTACGATCTCAATGTTGAAGGCATCTGGCTTATTCAGAATTACCGCAACCAGTTTGCCCAGCAGATCTCGCAAAATGGCATCGACGGCCTGATCGACGCGCTCAACAAAAACCAGGCCAAACAGCCGTCGTAACAGTCTGCGCAGCAAGCCGACAGGGGTTGCTCCCTGCTGCAGCCGTGACACGCGGCAGCCGCTTCTCCAGGGCGCAGCCTGACCGAGCGGCGCCGCGGGGCCTGCCCGCGGTTCACAGCGTCTATAATGTAAAGCTTGGCCTGCATCAAGGCCGAGCTTTTTTTGTGTGCCCATGCCTGCCCTCAGCCTAGAACATATCTCCAAGACGTATGCCCCCAGCCCGCCCAGCCTCAAAGACCGGCTGCTGCGCGTCCCGGGCAAACCCGGACACCAGGCGCTTGACGATGTCAGCTTTACCGTAGACCACGGCGAATTTTTTGGCCTGCTGGGTCCGAATGGCGCTGGCAAGACAACGCTAATTTCCATTCTGGCCGGACTGGTAAGCGCCAGCGCCGGCACGGCGCGTGTCTGTGGCCACGACGTCCAGGGAGATTTTCGCCAGGCACGGCGTTCGCTCGGCGTCGTCCCCCAGGAAATTGTCTACGATCCCTTTTTTACGGTTCGCGAAACCCTGCGCATCCAGTCCGGCTACTTTGGCCTGCGCAACAACGACGACTGGATCGACGAAATCCTTCTGAACCTGGGCCTCTCGGACAAATCCGACGCCAATATGCGTGCGCTGTCGGGCGGTATGAAGCGCCGGGTTCTGGTGGCCCAGGCATTGGTACACAGGCCGCCTGTCATCATTCTCGATGAACCCACCGCAGGCGTGGACGTAGACCTGCGCCGCACGCTCTGGGATTTCATCTCGCGCCTGAACAAGGAAGGCCACACCATTCTGCTGACCACCCACTACCTCGAGGAGGCCGAAGCCCTGTGCGGCCGTATCGCCATGCTCAAGGGTGGGCGCATTGCCGCGCTGGACACCATGCAGGCGCTGCTCGCGCGCGTCGGCGGCTCCGATCTTGAAGATGCGTTCGTGCGCATCATGCATGCCGGAGATAACGAGGGTACGGGCGAACGCGATGGCGCCGAAACGCTGGAGATCCCGACCCTATGAAGCCCACTCCGCTGCTCCAACCCCGCACCGACATGGGTTCGGGTTTTCCGACGCTGTTGCGCAAGGAACTGCTGCGCTTCTGGAAGGTCGCTTTCCAGACGATCGCGGCGCCCGTTGTCACGGCATTGCTGTATCTGCTGGTTTTTGCGCACGTACTCGAAGGGCGCGTCAATATATATGGCACCGTGCCGTACACCTCCTTCCTGATTCCGGGGCTCATGATGATGAGCATGTTGCAGAACGCCTTTGCCAATCCATCCTCATCGCTGATCCAGAGCCGCATCACGGGTAATCTGGTGTTTATTCTGCTGCCGCCGCTTTCGCATCGGGAAATCTTCAGCGCCTACCTGCTGTCGGCCATTGTGCGCGGCCTGTGCGTAGGCGCCTGTATCTGGATCGTGGCGCTGTTTTTTGTTGCCCTGCCCGCCGCCAACGTGCTTTGGGTGCTCGTCTTCGCCATACTGGCCTGTGGCATCATGGGCACCTTGGGGCTGATTGCTGGCCTGTGGTCCGAAAAATTCGACCAGCTTGCCGCCTTCCAGAACTTTCTCATCATGCCTGCCACCTTTCTGTCAGGCGTGTTCTACTCCATTCACAGCCTGCCTCCCTTCTGGCAGGCCGTCTCACGCTGGAACCCCCTGTTCTACACCATAGACGGCATGCGCTATGGGTTTTTCGCCGTGTCCGATGTTTCGCCCTGGCACAGCCTGCTGGTTGTCTCGGCAGTATTCATCGCACTTTGCTTTTTTGCCCTGCGCCTGCTGGCCAGCGGCTACAAACTCAGGAGTTGACCGCCATGTTGCCTACCCCCGACCAAGTACGCGAGTACATTGCCGCCAATCTGAATTGCGAGCATATCGAGGTGCAGGGTGACGGTTCTCATTTCGAGGCCATCATCGTCAGCCCCGCGTTCGAAGGCAAGCGCCTTATCGCCCGCCATCAACTGGTCTATGCGGCACTGGGCGAACGCATGAAAGCCGAAATACACGCGCTGTCCATGCGCACCCTCACCCCCGCAGAATACGAAGCGAACCCGAATGGATAAACTGCTGATTACTGGCGGCAACCGCCTGCACGGCGAAATCGACGTGTCTGGCGCCAAGAACGCTGCCCTGCCCATACTGTGCGCCAGCCTGCTCACCGCCGACGCCATCACCCTGCACAATGTGCCAGACCTGAAGGACATCGGAACCACGCTGAAGCTGCTCGGGCAAATGGGCGTCAAGTCGGAGAAATCCGGCCGGGACAGCGTCACGCTCAGTGCAGCACACGTGGACAGGCTCGAAGCGCCTTACGAGCTCGTCAAAACCATGCGTGCCTCCATTCTGGTGCTCGGGCCGCTGCTGGCGCGCTTTGGCGAGGCCCGCGTCAGCCTGCCGGGCGGGTGCGCCATTGGCCAACGCCCGGTGGATCAGCATATCAAAGGGCTGGAAGCCATGGGCGCGGACATCCGCATCGAGCACGGCTTTGTGGTCGCCAAGGCCAGCCGCCTCAAAGGCGCCTCCATCGTTACCGACATGGTCACCGTCACGGGAACGGAAAACCTGATGATGGCAGCCGTGCTCGCCGAAGGCAGAACGACGCTGGAAAATGCCGCGCGCGAGCCTGAAGTGGTCGATCTGGCTGAATTACTCAATAAAATGGGCGCCCGCATACAAGGCCATGGAACCGACCGGATCGTGATTGATGGCGTGGAACGCCTGCACGGCGCCACTCACCAGGTGATCGCGGACCGCATCGAAGCGGGCACGTTTCTGTGCGCCGTCGGGGCGACGGGCGGTGAGATCACGCTGCGCCGCGCTGCGCCCCATACAATGGGCGCCACCCTGGACAAGCTGCAGGAAGCCGGCATGCACATTGAGTGCGGCGATGACTGGATACGCGGCGCCATGAACGCCCGCCCCCGCGCAACGGGATTCCGCACCGCTGAATACCCGGGTTTCCCTACCGACATGCAGGCCCAGCTCATGGCCCTGAACACGATCGCCTCGGGTACGGCGGTCATTGCCGAAAACATCTTCGAAAACCGGTACATGCACGTGCAGGAGCTCGTTCGCATGGGCGCCATGATAGACATCGACAGCCACACCGCCGTCGTCAGCGGCGTTGAGCAACTGCTGGGGGCCACGGTCATGGCAACAGACCTTCGCGCCTCGGCGAGCCTGGTCATTGCCGGCCTGGCGGCGCAGGGCGACACGACGATAGAACGCATTTACCATCTGGATCGCGGCTACGAGCGCATGGAAGAAAAGTTGCGTGCTGTAGGCGCCAATATCCAACGCCTGACAGGAAAAGACGCATGAGCCCCGCCAGCCTGGACAAACCTCTGACCCTGGCTCTGTCCAAGGGACGCATTTTCGACGAAACCATGCCTCTGCTTTCCGCAGCGGGCATCCAGGTATCAGAAAGTCCGGAAACCTCACGCAAGCTGATCCTGCCCACCAGCAGCCCCGACCTGCAAATCATTATCGTGCGCGCCTCCGACGTGCCGACCTATGTCCAATATGGTGCGGCGGATTTCGGCATTGCAGGCAAGGACGTGCTTCATGAGCATGTTGCCACTCACCCAGGCGGCCTGTATCAACCCGTAGACCTCAACATCGCGCGCTGCCGCCTATGCGTGGCGGTGCGCCAGGGGTTCGACTACGAAGCAGCCGTGCGCCAGGGCTCACGCCTGCGTGTCGCCACCAAATACGTGCGCGCCGCCCGCGAACACTTTGCGGGCAAGGGCGTGTACGTCGATCTGATCAAGCTGTACGGCTCCATGGAGCTGGCCCCGCTGGTTGGTCTTGCCGACGCCATTGTCGACCTTGTCTCCACCGGCGGAACCCTCAAGGCCA
This sequence comes from Allopusillimonas ginsengisoli, assembly GCF_004153455.1. Lineage (GTDB taxonomy): Bacteria > Pseudomonadota > Gammaproteobacteria > Burkholderiales > Burkholderiaceae_B > Allopusillimonas > Allopusillimonas ginsengisoli. Next base: position 186,101 of record NZ_SDQE01000006.1, read on the forward strand.
ACAACCTGGTCGCCGTAGAGGACATCACGGAGATTTCCTCGCGCCTGATCGTCAACCAGGCGTCGCTCAAGATGCGCTCAGCGGCCCTGCAACCCTTGATCGATGCCTTTGCAAGGGCTTCGCTGGCCAATAAGTAAGACTTTGCCAGGGTGGTTTGGCAGGGCTCACAGGGCCCCATGTTGTGCTGGGTGCGGCATGCTGGCGGCTTTTCCCGACGACACCTGCGCTTACGGTATACACTCAGGCTTATAAGCAAGCACTTATTTACTCACTGGTTCGCAACGATGTCATCGATCAAACGCCTCAGCACCCAGTCTTCCGGGTTTCAGGCAACGCTTCGCGCTCTGCTGGCCTTTGACGCCTCGCAGGACGAATCCATAGAACGCGCTGTCGCCGATATCCTGCGCGATGTGCAACAGCGAGGCGATCAGGCGGTACTGGACTACACCCAGCGCTTTGACCGCGTCGATGCTGCAAGCGTCGCCGATCTCGAAATTCCCCGCAGTGCGCTTCAGGCTGCGCTGAATGGGCTCGATGCTGCGCAACGCGCCGCGCTCGAAACCGCCGCGCAGCGCGTACGCCGCTATCACGAGCGCCAGCAGGCCGAAACCTGGACCTACACAGAGCCAGACGGCACGGTATTGGGCCAGAAGATCACACCGCTTGATCGCGTCGGCCTTTATGTACCCGGCGGCAAGGCCGCCTACCCCTCATCAGTGCTGATGAATGCCATTCCCGCCAAAGTGGCTGGCGTGCCCGAAGTGGTCATGGTAACCCCCACGCCAGATGGCTTGCGCAATCCCATCGTGCTTGCCGCCGCGGCGCTCGGTGGCGTCGATCGCGCGTGGAGCATAGGCGGCGCACAGGCGGTTGGCGCCCTGGCCTACGGCACAGATACCATCGGCCCTGTCGACAAGATCGTGGGCCCGGGCAATGCCTATGTCGCTGCGGCCAAGCGGCGGGTGTTCGGCACAGTGGGCATTGACATGATCGCAGGCCCCAGCGAAATCCTGATCATCGCAGACGGCAGCACGCCGGCGGATTGGGTAGCCATGGATCTGTTCTCGCAGGCCGAACACGACGAACTGGCCCAGGCCATTCTGCTTTGCCCCGATGCCGATTACCTTGACCAGGTCCAGGCAGCCATCGATCGCTTGCTGCCGACCATGCCGCGTGCCGACATCATCCACGTCAGCCTGGGCAATCGCGGCGCGCTCATCCATGTCCAAGACATGGATGAAGCCTGTGCGATTGCCAACGACATTGCGCCGGAACACCTGGAAATATCCGCCCTCGATCCCCAGCATTGGGCAGATCGCATCCGGCACGCAGGCGCAATCTTCCTGGGCCGCTACAGCTCTGAAGCCCTGGGCGATTACTGCGCCGGCCCCAACCATGTGCTGCCGACGTCACGCACGGCGCGCTTTTCCTCGCCGCTGGGCGTGTACGACTTCCAGAAACGCTCCAGCCTTATCCAAATATCGGAACAGGGCGCCCAGACCCTGGGCCCCATCGCCGCGACACTGGCCTATGGCGAAGGCCTGCAGGCTCACGCCGCCAGTGCCGAATACCGCCTGAACACTACTGAAAGCTCCTGATCATGCGTACTGCCGACATTACCCGCAACACCAACGAAACGCGCGTGCGCGTGGCCATCAATCTGGACGGCACCGGCCGTCAGACCATCAATACCGGCGTACCCTTCCTGGATCACATGCTGGATCAAATCGCACGGCATGGCCTGATAGACCTGGATATCCACTGTGATGGCGATACCCATATCGACGACCACCACACGGTTGAAGACGTGGGCATCACGCTGGGCCAGGCCTTTGCGGCCGCTGTCGGCGACAAGGCCGGCCTGCGCCGCTATGGCCACTCGTATGTACCGCTGGACGAAGCGCTGTCGCGCGTGGTGATCGATTTTTCGGGCCGTCCGGGGCTTTATTACCATATCCCTTTCACGCGCTCGCATATCGGCCAGTTCGACGTCGATCTGGCGCGCGAATTCTTTCAGGGCTTCGTCAACCATGCGCTGGCGACGCTGCACATCGACAATCTGCGCGGCGAAAATTCGCACCACCAGTGCGAAACCGTCTTCAAGGCATTTGGCCGCGCCCTGCGCATGGCCACAGAGCTTGACCCACGCAACGCGGGTGTGGTGCCTTCCACGAAAGGGGTTCTGTAAACGGCGCTTTCCGGCGTCCTCCATACCGCAAACCAACGCCTGACTATCGTGAATACTATCGCCATTGTTGACTACGGCATGGGGAATTTCCATTCGGTTGCGCGCGCCTTGCAGGCTGCCGCGCCGGATGCCGACATCCGCATCTGCCGCAATGCCGCCGACATCGACAGCGCTGCCCGCGTCGTGTTTCCCGGCCAGGGCGCCATGCCTGACTGCATCCGCACCCTGGATGAGTCCGGGTTGCGCGATGCCGTGTTGCGCGCCGCGCGCACCAAGCCCCTGCTGGGTGTCTGCGTGGGCGAGCAAATGTTGTTTTCCAGCAGCGAAGAAGGTAACACGCCCTGCCTGGATATCTTTTCCGGCAGCGTAAAACGCTTTGCAGGCCCGCAATTTGCTGAGACAAATATCGAGCCGGACGGCCAGACGCCAGAACGGCTCAAGGTGCCCCACATGGGCTGGAACCGCGTCAAACAGACGCGCAAGCATCTCATGTGGGCAGGCATACCGGACGAAACACATTTTTATTTCGTGCACAGTTACTATGCGCAACCCGCTGACCCCGGCTTGACTGTTGGGGAAAGCCACTACGGGCTGAGCTTTACCTGTGCGATCGCAAACGCTAACATTTTCGCGGTACAGTTCCATCCCGAAAAGAGCGCCGACCACGGCCTGCGTCTTTATCGGAATTTCGTAGATTGGAATCCTTAACATCATGCTACTGATCCCCGCCATAGATCTCAAAGACGGGCGTTGTGTGCGCCTGCGCCAGGGCGACCTGGACGACGCTACCGTATTTTCCGAAGACCCCGCCGCCATGGCCACGCAATGGCTGGAACAAGGGGCCCGGCGCCTGCACTTGGTCGACCTCAATGGCGCAGTGGCCGGCAAGCCCAAGAACGGCGCGGCCATCAAGGCCATCATCGAGGCCATGGGCGACGACATCCCCGTGCAAATCGGCGGCGGCATACGCGACCTGGACACCATCGAGCACTATCTCGACGCTGGCTTGTCTTACATCATCATCGGCACTGCGGCCGTCAAGGATCCGGGTTTTCTGCGCGACGCCTGCAGCGCCTTTCCCGGCAATATCATCGTCGGCCTGGACGCCCGCGACGGCAAGGTGGCCACAGACGGCTGGAGCAAACTTACGCGCCACGACGTGCTGGACCTGGCCCATAAATTCGAAGACTATGGCTGCGAAGCCATCATCTACACGGATATCGGGCGCGACGGCATGCTCTCCGGCGTCAACATCGAAGCAACCGTCAACCTGGCGCGCCACGTCAACATACCCATCATCGCCTCGGGCGGCGTCACCAACCTGAAAGACATCGAAGCGCTGTGCGAGGTCGAAGACGAAGGCATCGAAGGCGCTATCCTGGGACGCAGCCTGTACGAAGGCACGCTGGATTTTGCTGCGGCGCAAGATCTCGCAGACCAGCTCGGCACATCATGACGGCTGCCAGCCCCGCTCTCGACACCGGCCTGACCCGGCGCATCATCCCCTGCCTCGACGTGACCGCGGGCCGGGTGGTCAAGGGCGTCAATTTCGTCAACCTCATGGATGCGGGCGACCCGGTGGAAATCGCGCAACGCTACAACGAGCAGGGCGCAGACGAACTGACCTTTCTGGACATCACGGCCACCAGCGACGAGCGCGACGTGATCCTGCACATCATTGAAGACGTGGCGCGCCAGGTGTTCATCCCGCTGACCGTCGGCGGCGGCGTGCGCCGTGTGGCCGACATCCAGCGCCTGCTCAACGCTGGCGCAGACAAGGTTTCCATCAACAGCGCCGCCGTCTCGGATCCGGAGCTCGTACGCGCGGCGGCCGATTATCATGGCTCGCAGTGCATCGTTGTCGCCATCGACGCGCGACGCGTCTCGGCAGACGGCGAACCGCCACGCTGGGAAGTCTTCACCCATGGCGGCCGCAAGGCAACCGGCCTGGATGCCGTGCAATGGGCGCGGCAAATGGCCGACTACGGCGCTGGCGAACTCTTGCTGACCAGCATGGACCGTGATGGCACCAAATCCGGCTTCGACCTCGAGCTCACCCGAACCGTGTCCGATGCCGTACCCGTCCCGGTGATCGCATCCGGGGGGGTGGGTTCGCTGCAGCACCTGGCTGACGGGGTGACAGTAGGCCGCGCAAGCGCCGTGCTGGCGGCCAGTATCTTCCACTACGGCCAGCATACCGTGCAGGAAGCCAAGAAATTTATGGCACAGCAAGGTATTAAGGTACGATTACCCGTATGACACAGGAAACTCACTGGCTCTCAGCCGTTCACTTCGACGACAAAGGCCTGATTCCGGCGATCGCGCAAGACGTGGACTCCGGCGTTGTGCTGATGATCGCCTGGATGAACGCTGAAGCACTCGAAGAAACGGTGGCGACCGCGCGCGCCGTGTACTGGTCGCGCTCGCGCAACCGCCTGTGGCGCAAAGGCGAGGAATCCGGCAACGTTCAGATCGTGCACGAAATCCGTCTCGACTGCGATGGCGACGTCGTTCTGCTCAAAGTGCGCCAGGAAGGCGGCATTGCCTGCCATACTGGCCGCGAAAGCTGTTTTTTCCGCCGCCTGGACGGCGCCTCCGAGAAAGCGGTCTGGACCACTGTCGACCCCGTCCTGAAAGATCCCGAACTGATCTATAAATGAAACCGGATACCGCAACCCTTCTCGCCCGACTGGCCGACACGCTGGAAACCCGCCTGCCGGCCAATGGCGGCGATCCCGCGACGTCGTACAGCGCCAAGCTGCTGGCGCGCGGGCCGGATGCCTTCCTGAAGAAAATCGGCGAAGAAGCCACCGAGCTCGTCATGGCAGCCAAAGACAACCAGCCTGAGCGCATTGTCAGCGAAACGGCCGATCTCTGGTTCCATTGCCTGGTCACCCTGGCCCATTACGGCCTGCGCCCCGAACAGGTGCTGGACGAGCTGGCCCGCCGCGAAGGCACTTCCGGACTGGCCGAAAAAGCCAGCCGGCCCAATCAATAAGGTCAAGACATGAGTGACAACTGTCTGTTCTGCAAGATCGTCGAGGGGCAGATCCCCTCGAAAAAAGTCTACGAAGACGACGAATTCTTTGCATTCCAGGATATCAATCCAGCCGCGCCCGTCCATCTTCTGGTGGTACCCAAGCATCACGTGACCTCCTTGCAGGAGATCAGCGAGCAGGATGCCGCCTGGCTCGGAAGACTCATGACGCTCGCCCCCAGGCTGGCACAGGAAAACGGTTGCACGCCGGGGCCCGAAGGCGGCTTTCGGGTGGTCATTAACACAGGCGCAGAGGGCGGACAGGAAGTCGGCCATCTGCACATGCATATAATCGGGGGCCCCCGCCCCTGGGACAAACGCGCGGCACCCGCCGCCTAAACGGAGAAACCTTATGGGTAGTTTCAGCATTTGGCATTGGCTAGTCGTCTTGGTGATTGTTGCGCTGATTTTCGGCACGAAAAAGCTGCGCAATATGGGCGAAGATCTTGGCGGTGCCGTCAAGGGCTTCAAGAAGGGCATGCGTGATGCCAGCGAAGAAAGCGACGCGAAGGCGCCCGAAGCCGTTACCCAGCGCACGCAAAGCGAGGACACGATCGACGTACAGGCCAAGGAAAAGACGGACGCCTGAGGCGTACGTATTCCATGTCCCAGACAGATCGAATACCAGCTTGTATCGCCGCAGGGCCAATGGCCGCGCGGCGCGCCTCGCGGCAGCCGGCAATCGGGCATCATCGCGCCCATTGCCTGCTGTCGCCTGTTTTCGCCGCACCCATGGCCAGCGCGCGGGTGCATTGTATTGAGCCTTATTTTTCCCTGAGCGTACCGCGACATCATGTTTGACGTCAGCTTTAGCGAACTTATGCTGATCGGCGTGATCGCGCTGATCGTGATCGGGCCTGAACGGCTGCCCAAGGTGGCACGCACGATCGGCCATCTGGTCGGGCGCGCGCAGCGCTATGTCAGCGACGTCAAAACTGACATCCAGCGCGAAATGGACCTGGACGAGCTGAACAGCCTCAAGGGCCAGATGGAAGACGCCGCCCGTTCGGTTAAATCCTCCATGCAAACGGCTTCGGACAGCCTGCGAGAACCGCTCGACGACGCGCGCAAAGCGTTGACGGAAGCCTCGGCCTCCATCGAGAACCTGGCCACCACGGTCACCGAAGAAGCCGGCCCCGCACCGGCCAGCACAGAAGAAAACAACGCTTCGTCGGACAGCGACGACACGGCCTCTGCGCCGGTCAGCCTGCCTGACGCCACGGCGCAGGATCACGAGAACGCCGCACCTCAAGAAGACACGGCAACCTTGCCGCTGCCCGGTTTCGATGACCAGGACACCACTACGACCCACACAGGTAAACCATCGTGACAGAGCAGGAAGCCCCCCAGGACACCTTCATCTCGCATCTGGTCGAGCTGAGAACACGCTTGCTTCGCGCCGCCATGGCGGTGATCGTTGTATTTGTCGTGCTGTTCATCTATCCCGGGCCATCGGCCATCTACGACCTGTTGGCACAGCCCATGCTGGCATCGCTTCCCCAGGGTACGCGCATGATTGCCACGGGTGTCATCACACCCTTCATGGTGCCCATCAAGGTGACGCTGCTGGCTGCCTTCGTGCTGTCGCTACCGGTTGTCCTGTACCAGGCATGGGCCTTCGTGGCGCCAGGCCTGTACAAGCACGAACAGCGCCTGGCATTGCCGCTCATCGCGTCGAGCACCCTGCTGTTTCTGCTGGGCATGGCGTTCTGCTATTTCGTGGTGTTCCGCACGGTCTTCCACTTTATTGCCAACTTTGCCCCCGAATCCATTACCCCGGCGCCTGACATCGAAGCGTACCTGGGCTTTGTCATGACCATGTTCCTGGCATTCGGCATCACATTCGAGGTTCCGGTCGCGGTGATCCTGCTGGTCAAGACGGGCATGCTCACAGTCAAAAAACTGCGCGCTGCGCGCGGTTACGTCGTTGTCGGCGCCTTCATCGTTGCCGCGGTGGTCACCCCGCCAGATGTGGTCAGCCAGTTCATGCTGGCCGTGCCGCTGTGCCTGCTGTATGAACTGGGCGTCATGATTGCCAGCATGCTTGAACGCGAGGCCAAAGAACCTTCTGAAGACACAAGCGACATTACGCGCGAAAACGACTGATACGCCGGCCGTCACGGACGGCGTATGGGTGGCCGCGTTCCCACCTTGATGTCCAGTTGCACCGGTTTGCCATTGCGCAGCAGCGTGACCCTGGCTGCCTGCCCAGGCTTGAGCGGGGCAATCTGGTTAAGAAAACCAATGGAGTCGTACACCTCTGCGCCGTCGATTTCGCGAACGATATCGCCCACGCGTACGCCCGCGGCCCATGCAGGGCCATTGCGCAGCACACCGGCAATGATCACACCGTGATCCTGCTTCAGGCCGAATGCCTTGGCAAGATCCGCAGTGATGTCCTGAGGCTCAATGCCCAGCCAGCCACGCGTCACCGAGCCCGTCTCGATAATCTGTGCCAGAATGTTCTGCGCCGCCTGCGCGGGAATTGCAAACCCTATGCCAAGCGACCCACCGGTTTCCGAGTAAATGGCGGTATTGATGCCCACCAGACGGCCTGAAGCATCGATCAATGCGCCGCCCGAATTGCCTGGATTGATGGCCGCATCTGTCTGGATGAAGTTTTCGTATATATTGATACCCAGGCGGTTGCGCCCCACCGCAGACACAATGCCCATGGTCGTCGTCTGGCCAACCCCGAAAGGGTTGCCTATGGCCAGGACGATATCGCCGGTACGCGCTGGTTTCCTGTCGTTGAACGCGATCGGATGAAGCTCGGGGAGATCGATCTTAAGTACGGCCAGATCGCTTTCAGGGTCGGCGCCCACCAGCTTCGCCCTGGTTTCGCGCCCATCGCTCAAGGCAACCTCGATCGAATCGGCGGCCTCGATCACATGGTAATTGGTCAGAATATAGCCATCGGGGCGCACAATCACGCCCGAGCCAAGATTGGTGGATTCTTTGCGCCGGCTGAACCCGGGCACCTCGCGGAACAGACGTTCAAGTTCAGGGTCGGCCGGCAGCGGCAGCAGTGGCACATTGACATGCTTGCGTGTGTAGACATTGACGACCGAGGGTGTGGCCCGGGCCACGGCGTCCGCCAGAGACCACTGGGGCGGCTGGGCCGCCGCAATAGGCGCAACAGGCTGCTCGGGCTGGCTTGCAGGCTTCGAAGCGCCAGGCACGCCGTGCAGCCACTCCGGCCTCAGTGTCGCCACGATGAATAAAATACCCAGGCAGACGGTTACTGTCTGGGCGAATAGCAACCACAATCGACGCATAAGGCTATAAGGGAAAAGGTCATCCATGAATCATGTTTCTACACAACAGCTCACTGCCTGGCTTGATAGCACGCTGCAAGCCCAGCGCTTTCGGGATTATTGCCCTAATGGGCTCCAAGTGGAAGGCAAGCCGAGCATTCGTCACATTATCACCGGAGTGACGGCAAGTCAGGCATTGCTCGAAGCGGCTGTACAGCGAGGCGCCGACGCCATACTGGTGCATCATGGCTGGTTCTGGAAAAACGAAGACCCCTGCATACGCGGCCCCAAGCGGCAGAGGCTGTCACTGGCGCTCAGCCATGGCCTGAATATCCTCGCCTATCATTTGCCGCTGGACGCCCACCCAACCCTGGGCAATAACGCGCAGCTGGCACGAATACTGGGGTTGCGGCCCGATTACGACGATGCGGGCATGCCGGCCACCTGCGGCCCCGAGGGGCTGATCTGGCTCGGAAGCTGCCCCGATACGCCCACACTGGGAGACCTCAACACCCACATTTGCAAAGTATTGCAACGCCAATCGCTGGTTGTTGGCGATCCACAACAAAAGTTGTCGCGCGTGGCCTGGTGTACTGGCGCGGCGCAAGGCATGATGGACGCTGCCATTGCGGCCGGTGCGGATGCCTATATTACGGGAGAAGTGTCTGAACCGACGTTTCACCTGGCCATGGAAACAGGCACTGGCTTTATCGCCGCGGGGCACCACGCCACCGAACGCTATGGCGTGCAGGCCTTGGGCCGGGCCGTCGCCGACGAATTCGGCATCAAGGTCGAATTTGTGGATATCGACAATCCCGTTTGAGCCAGGCCAGTGCGGCCCTGGCCCGAAAAGCCCGGGCCAGGCTGTTCCGGATCAGGCAATCATGTTGAGGACGCGCTGCTACTTGCGCAGCAGATCGCGGATTTCGCGCAGAAGCACAACATCTTCTGCAGGCGCTTCGGGCTCGGGGGCAAGCTCTTCCTGGCGGGCAACGCGGTTGCGCGCGGAATTGACCGCTTTGACCAGGCAGAACACCACAAACGCCAACAGAACAAAATTGATGAGAACGGTAATGAAACTGCCCCAGGACAGGACAACCGCACCGGCCTCTGTGAGGGCATCATAGGTTTCGGGGCCTGAATAGCCTTCGGGTGCGCGCAGCAACCAGAACTTGCTGGTGAAGTCGACCTCCCCGCCGAGGATGAAAGAAATGATCGGCATGATGATGTCTTTCACCAGGGAATCTATTATCTTGCCGAAAGCAGCACCGATAATGACGCCGACAGCCAGGTCAATCATATTGCCCTTGACGGCGAACTCCTGGAATTCCTGCAGAAAACCACGTGCTTTACTCATGGTGTCTTCTTCCTTTGATTTGTACCATTACACCCGCTATCCGGGCTAACGCTATAATACGCGGTTGAAAAGATTGTACATAGCCAAATATAGTGAACAGGCCATGCCCTGCCGGGGCAGAATAAGGATACTAGAATGAGTGAGATTACGACACAGCTAGACGATTCCGGCGCGGTCGATCCAAACCTCCCGCCAGATCCCTCGCGACGCCTCTGGGTAACAACCGCCTGTGCGGTCGGCGGTGTGGCAGGTGTGGCGACCGCCGTTCCGTTCGTCAGCTCCTTTGCTCCGTCCGCAAAAGCGCAAGCTGCCGGCGCCCCTGTCGAAGCCGATATCTCGTCTCTTGCTCCCGGCCAGATGATGACGGTCGAATGGCGCGGCAAGCCCGTCTGGATTCTGCATCGCACCGAGCAGCAGATCAAAGATCTGCCTGGGCTGGACGCCAAGCTCGCCGACCCCGAATCCGACCGTCCCGGCTACACGCCCGAGTTCGCCAAGAACGAATATCGCTCCCGCAGGCCCGAAATCTTCGTATGCGTAGGCATCTGTACCCATCTGGGCTGTTCGCCCACGCCTGAGTTCACGCCAGCCGCCGGCTTGCCAGGCGACTGGAAAGGCGGTTTCCTCTGCCCTTGCCACGGTTCTACCTTCGACCTGGCTGGGCGTGTGTTCAGCAACAAACCAGCTCCCGACAACCTCGAAGTGCCGCCTTACGTCTTTTCCGACGATGGCATGCATGTCACGATCGGGGTTGAGGACGACAAAAAGGCCTGATCCACACCGGCGCCACGCTAAGGCGCCGTGCGAACTGAACCCGTTATACGCCTAGATAGAATAAGGAGCCGTTTCATGGCTGGCGAAAAAACCGTCGAGACGACAGGACTCTTGGGGTGGATAGACAAGCGTTTTCCGCTTACCACCATGTTCAAAGAGCACATGTCGGAATATTACGCACCCAAGAATTTCAATTTCTGGTATTTCTTCGGGTCCCTGGCAATGCTGGTACTGGTCATCCAGATCGTCACCGGCATTTTCCTGGTCATGAACTACAAGCCCGATGCCAAGCTGGCATTCGAGTCTGTCGAATACATCATGCGCGAAGTACCGTGGGGCTGGCTGATCCGCTACATGCACTCCACCGGCGCGTCGATGTTCTTCGTCGTCGTCTACCTGCATATGCTGCGCGGCCTGTTCTATGGTTCTTACCGCAAGCCACGTGAGCTGGTGTGGATCTTTGGTGTGGCGATCTTCCTGTCGCTGATGGCTGAAGCCTTCTTCGGTTACCTGCTTCCCTGGGGCCAGATGTCCTACTGGGGCGCCCAGGTGATCGTCAACCTGTTCTCGGCCATTCCCTTTATCGGCCCCGACCTGGCCATCTGGATCCGCGGCGACTTCGTCGTCTCCGATGCCACGCTCAACCGCTTCTTTGCCTTCCACGTGATTGCCATTCCGTTGGTGATCCTGGGCCTGGTCGTTGCGCATATCATTGCGCTGCACGAAGTAGGGTCGAACAACCCGGACGGCGTTGAAATCAAGCAAGGCCCCAAGGATCGCTATGGCCGCCCCGTCGACGGCATTCCTTTCCATCCCTACTACACCGTGCACGACATCATGGGTGTGGCGGGTTTTCTGATCGTCTTTGCGGCTATCGTCTTCTTTGCACCCGAAATGGGCGGCTACTTCCTGGAGTACAACAACTTCATCCCGGCCGATCCGCTCAAGACGCCACCGCACATCGCGCCGGTCTGGTACTTCACGCCCTTCTACTCCATGTTGCGGGCCACGACTGCCGACTTCACGCTCATCCTCATGGGTGCGACAGTGATCGCTGCCATCGCCCTCTTCTTCAAGGGGAACCTCAAAGGCATCTGGCGTATTCTCGTTCCCGTGATCCTGCTGGTGGTTGCGGTTCTGCTGCGTACGATCGATGCCAAGTTCTGGGGCGTGGTGGCCATGGGTGGCGCGGTCGTGATTCTGTTCTTCCTGCCGTGGCTTGACCACTCGCCGGTCAAATCCATCCGTTACCGTCCAACCTGGCACAAGTACCTGTACGGTATCTTCATCGTCAACTTCCTGGTGTTGGGTTATCTGGGTACGCAAGCACCCAACCCCACATATAACCTCATGAGCCAGATCGGCACCGTGATCTATCTGGGCTTCTTCCTGCTGATGCCCGTATGGAGTCGACTCGGAACCTTCAAGAAGGTGCCGGATCGCGTCACGTTCCACGCTCACTAAGGCAACCAACACGTTACGGATTGATCATGATTAAAAAGCTGCTAGGCGTCATTGCCCTATCACTCACCTGCACGGTTGCACTTGCATCGAGCGGTGGTCACCCACTGGACCGGGCGCCCAACCGGGTCAACGACATGACCGCGCTCCAGAACGGCGCGAAACTTTTCGTCAACTACTGTCTGGGCTGTCACAGTGCCAACTCGATGCGCTACAACAAGCTCAACGAGATCGGCCTGACAGACGAGATGATCCAGAAAAACCTGCTGTTCACAGGCGAGAAGGTGGGCGACCTCATGCACATCGCCATGAAGCCCGCAGATGCCAAGCGCTGGTTTGGCACGACGCCGCCGGATCTGTCCGTGATCGCCCGCGCCAAGTCCGAGAACCTGGGCCACTCCGGTGTCGACTACGTCTACACCCTGATGCGCTCGTACTATCGCGACACCACCAAAGGCACCGGCTGGGACAATCTGGTGTATCCCAACATCGCCATGCCCAATATCCTGTGGGAACTGCAAGGTCCGCGCACCCTGGATCGCACCACGGTGCACGAGGTCGAGCAGGAAGACGGCACCACGCAGTGGCAACGGGTCACCGCCAAATTCGACGAGCAGGGTTTCTCCGAGATCAAGACAGATGTCCTGAAAGACTATGAAGGCTCGCCCGTCGACAAGGCCGTGCTGAGCGCCAAGGACACCCGCAAGACGGCGGTATTCGACAACAATGTCGCCGACCTGGCCAATTTCCTGGGCTGGATGGCAGAACCCATGCAGCTGCAGCGCAAGCAAATGGGTGTCTGGATTCTGCTTTTTCTGGGGCTGTTCCTGATCGTCGCATGGCGTCTGAATGCGTCTTACTGGAAACATGTAAAGTAAACGGTCATTAACCGTTCATATCGATAGTTGGCATCGTTGCCTGGACAACGTTTACACTATCAGCCAGGAAATAGGCGTAGGGTTATACGCCTATTTCCCTTTTCGGCGGGATGGCTTCGATTCCCGCCCATCATTTTCTAAGATTGGAATACGCGACATGATGGTGCTCTACTCTGGAACGACTTGCCCGTTCTCACAACGCTGCCGCTTTGTATTGTTCGAGAAAGGCATGGATTTTGAAATCCGTGATATCGACCTGTACAACAAGCCTGAAGACATCTCGGTCATGAATCCCTACGGTCAGGTGCCTATCCTGGCAGAACGGGATCTGGTTCTGTACGAATCGAACATCATCAACGAGTATATCGACGAACGGTTCCCACATCCGCAGCTCATGCCTGCCGACCCCGTCATGCGGGCGCGTACACGGCTGTTCCTGTATAACTTCGAAAAAGAGCTGTTCGTGCACGTATCCGTGCTCGAAGATCGCGGCACTGCCGACACCAAGGCCCAGGATCTGGCCCGCCAGAGCATCCGCGACCGCCTTGCCCAGCTTGCGCCATTGCTCATCAAGAACAAATACATGCTGGGCGAAGAATTCTCCATGCTGGATGTGGCCATCGCGCCGCTGCTCTGGCGCCTGGATCACTACGGCATCGAACTGCCCAAAAACGCGGCGCCGCTGCAAAAGTACGCCGAGCGCATTTTTTCGCGCCCCGCCTACATTGAAGCACTGACGCCTTCCGAAAAGGTCATGCGCCGATAGACACCACGGACTGCCATGCAAGAATCCTCAACCAAACCCTATCTGATCCGCGCGCTGCACGAATGGTGCACTGACAACGGCTATACGCCGCACATCGTGGTTACGGTTGACGCCAACACTGTCGTGCCTCCGGCGCATATCCATGATGGCCAGATCACGCTCAACATCGGCACGCTGGCGACCAATCGCCTGACACTGGGCAATGACTACATTGAGTTCCAGACCCGCTTCGGCGGCGTCACGGAGCAGATTTATGTGCCGGTGGCCGCCGTTTCGGCGATTTATGCGCGGGAAACCGGCGCAGGCATGGGGTTCGATGTGGCCGACTCTCAGCCTTACCCGGGTTCGGATGCCGAGGCTCCCCCCGCCGAAGCCTCAGGCCCGAAGGTGGTGGCCGATAACGGCGCCCGCACCTCAGCGGCAACCAGCGGCCCGCCAGACGACGATCCCAAGCCGCCACGGCTCACCATCGTGAAATAGACAGTCAAAAAAGAGCGATTTCGCTCTTTTTTGCATTGGAACCCGCCCGCTCAGCGAAAGCGCGCCGCCAATTGCTCTGTGGCCCGCGCCAGCATGGCGAGGTCCATGCCTACCGCTGTGAACAAGGTGCCAACCTCCATGTAATGGCGGGCCTGTGATTCGTCGAACGTGAGAATACCCGGCGCTTTGTCCTTGGCACGGATGCGTCGTATGGTGTCCTCGATGGTGGATTGGACTTCGGCATGGCCGGGGTTGCCCGGATGGCCCAGGCTGGCGGAAAGATCGGCAGGCCCTATGAAGACGCCATCAACGCCCTCCACATCAAGAATGGCATCCAGGTTGTCCAGGCCCTTGCGCGTTTCTACCTGCACCAGCAGACACAGTTCGCGCTCGCAGGTTTGTATGTAGTCGCGCGTCGCGCCAAACGCACTGGCCCGGCTGGTACCGCCAACGCCACGCAGGCCGCGCGGCGGGTAGCGCATGCCAGCCACCGCGCTGGCCGCTTCGTCGGCCGTCTGCACATAGGGAATCAGCAGTGTCTGCGCGCCAATATCCAGATAGCGCTTTTGCTGCAACATATCGTTCCAGGTGGGGCGCACCACCGATGACACAGGAAACGCCGCCGCCACCTGTAATTGGCCCAGAATAGAGCCCACATCGTTGGGTGCATGTTCCGTATCGAACAGCAACCAGTCAAAGCCGGCGCGAGCAACGACTTCTGCGCTGTATGGGCTGGCGAGCGATACCCAAAGGCCCAACTGATGCCGCCCCTGGGCGAGAGCGTGCTTGAAATGATTGACGGGAACTTGCATTGAACACCTATGGCACTTGGAATGAACATACGCTGAAAAACAATCAGCAACCTATCGGCATAGTATCCCGAACAAAAGGTAATCGCTCACCAGGGTTCAAGCTCACGCGCCTTCGGCGATGACCTCCTCGGGCAGATCGGTACCGTGATACTTCTTGAATATCTCATTGAGCTGACCGCTCTTCAGGTCTTCACGGATCAAGGTATTCAGCTTGTCCTTGAGCGCGGTATTGTCCTTGGTCACGCCAAACCCCATCATCGCAGTCGCCATCACAACCTTGATATCCAGTGCCTTGGCGGGATCTTTCTTGTTCAGCGACGCCACAATGGACGGCGCCGTTGAAAAGATGCTGGCCTGACCGCTGGTGATCGCGGTAATCGCGGTGGCATCGTTTTCAAAACGAACAATGTTGGTACCGGCGGGTGCCAGCCTGGTTACGTTGTTATCGTTGGTGGTGCCTCGTGCCGTGACGACGGTCTTCCCGGCCAGATCAGACATTTCTTTGATAGCCATGTCCTTGGGTGCGGCGATGACCGATTGGATCGCCGCATAGGGAATCGTGAAATCAACGACTTTCTTGCGCTGATCCGTAATCGACAGGCTGGATATGACGACATCCGCCTTGTTGGTCAGCAGGAAGGGAATGCGGTTTGCCTGGGTGGTGGGTACGATTTCCAGTTTTACCCCGAGATTGTCGGCGATCAGCTGGGCCGTTTCAACATCTGACCCGACCGCCTTCAGGGCATCGTCTTTCATACCGTAAGGCGGCGCGTTCAGATCGATGGCAACCCGCAACACCTTCTGCTGCATGATTTCATCCAGCGTATTGGCCTGGGCTTGCGGGCTGCCCGCGGTCAATCCGGCACATGCAACCGCCAGGGTGGCCAACATCAGATGGGGGCGAAATTTTTTCATGATTGTCTCCTGAATAGAATGCGTCGAAAACCGGATGTCCGGTGTACATCAGAGCCCGTTGCTGACAAACTGCCTCAGTTCCGGTGTTGCGGGGTTACGCAGAATATCGGCGCTACCCTGCTCATGGATCCTGCCTTCATGCATGAAAATGACGCGGTGCGCCAGCTTCATGGCGAAGCCCATTTCATGGGTCACCAGCACCATGGTCATGCCTTCTTTGGCCAGCTTCTCGATCACGCGCAGCACTTCGCCCGTCAGTTGGGGATCCAGCGCGGAGGTGACTTCGTCGAACAGCATAAGCTTGGGGCCCATGGCAAGCGAGCGCGCGATGGCCACACGCTGTTGCTGGCCGCCCGACAACTGTTCGGGATAGTGATCAATCTTGTCAGACAGGCCTACTTGCGCCAACACTGCCGCCGCAATCTCTTTGGCCTTGGGCTTGGACACCTTGCGAACCGACCGGGGCGCCAGCGTGATGTTCTGCTCGACCGTCAGATGCGGAAACAGGTTGTAGCTCTGGAAAACAATGCCGACATCTTGCCTGAGCTGTTTCAGATCCTTTCGCGGAATGTCTGCGCCAAAGGTATGTCCACAGACCATGATCTCGCCTTCGTTGATCTGCTCCAGATGATCCATGCAACGCAGCGCGGTGCTTTTCCCGGACCCGCTCTGGCCAATGATGGCGACAATTTCCCCTGTGGCCACCGACAAATCCACGCCCTTGAGCACGTGATTGTCTCCGAACCATTTGTGCACATTGGTCAGGCGAACGACTTCCGACATAAGTGTTCCTTAAAAGAGAAGGCCTGTCCTTAGCTGCGGGCAAGCGTCAATCTGCGTTCGAGCCTCAGGCTCATCCAGGACAAGGGGTAGCAGATCGCGAAATACAGCATGGCTGCCACGCCGAAATACAGAAAAGGCTTGAAGGTGGCGTTGTTCAGAATCTTGGCGTTGTAGGACAGCTCCGCAAAGCCGATGACCAGCGAAGCAAACGAGGTGTTCTTGACGATCTGCACCATAAAGCCCACCGTGGGCGGCGTGGCGATGCGCAGCGCCTGAGGCAAGATCACCTTGAACATGCGCTGCACGCGATTCAGGCCCAGACATTCGGCGGCCTCCCACTGGTTCCTGGGTACGGACTCAATGCATCCGCGCCATATCTCGCCAAGAAACGCGGCAGACTGTATGGTCAACGCCAGGACGGCGGCAAACAACGCCGGCACCGAGCTATAGCCCATAATCGAAGGGCCATAAAAACATACCCCCATCAACACCAGCAGCGGGGTGCCCTGAATAATGTTGATATAGGTGAAGGCAGAATTTTTCACCAGTGCGTTATCCGACACGCGCATCAGGGCCACCACCAAGCCCAGCATGCTGCCGAAGATAAAGGTCAGCACCGACAGCAACAGCGTGCCATAAGCACCTTCGAGCAGATACATCAATTGTTCGTGATTCATCCTGGTCTCCTACAGCAGTGTTCCAAGCCTGCGCTTGCGCACGAACATGATTTTCCCCAGCAGGGTGAAGATCACGCGCACCAGGAAGGACATGGCCAGGTAGATCACCCACAACACGATGAACACCTCGAAGTTGCGGAAGGTCATCGCCTGGATATTGCCGGAGATCCCGAACAGATCTTCTGTGCCGACCGCTGACAGAATGCTGGTCACCAGCATGAGCAGAATGAATTGACTGGTGAGCGCGGGATAGACGCGTTCGAGCGCCGGCACCAGAATGATGTGCCAGTACACCTGCAGTGGCGACAACCCGAGACATTCGCCGGCTTCGCGCTGACTGCGCGGCACCGACTCAATGCCTGCCCGCACGATTTCACAGGTATAGGCGGTGATGTTGATCACCAGCGCAAGAATGGCTCCGACCAGAATAGGCATGGTCAGCCCGACGCTCGACAGCCCGAAAATGAAAAAATAGCTTTGAATGATCAGCGGCGTATTGCGGATCACTTCGACATAGGCCCCCACGCACCTGCGCAGCCACGGTACGCTTGAACTGCGCGCAATCGCACAGAGCACCCCCATGATGAAGCCTGCAAGCGTGGACCAGAACGACATCACCAGCGTCGTGGACACACCTTGCAGGAACATGGGCCAGTATTCGAGCACTGACCCGAAATCGAATTGATACACCATACCGTGCGATCGCTCATTAAAGGTGAGTGAGGTGTATGCTACCTTGGAGAATTGGTAAAACCACTTATCGATAACCCTGAAATATGGCAAATATTCGATTATTGGTTTGACCAGTTAATCGGCATTCCCTAACATTTATTGCAACCTCTCTACTTATTCCGGATGTGCTCCCCATGAAATCAGGCTCTCTCCTGCGCGGTACGGACAGAACGCGCAGCTATCTGCACACCGCGGAGCTGCTCAGGCAAGAAATCCGAAAAATGGATATCGATGTCAGCGGACGCCTCCCCTCCGAACGCGAACTGGCCGCATTGCTGGATATCTCCCGACCCAGCCTGCGCGAAGCACTGATTGCGCTCGAGCTGCAAGGAGAAATCGACATCCGTGTAGGTTCAGGCATCTATCTGCGGCAAACGTCCGCAGCGAACGGCGCGAACGACAATCGCCTGGACAAGGCGGGCAACGAAAACATCGACGCGGCCTCTCCGCTCAGACTGGGCGACAGCCCCAGGGAAGTCAATCAACTGCGCGGCTTTCTTGAAGGCGGAATCGCCGCGCATGCGGCACGGTTCATCAGCCCTGTGCAGCTACGCCAGCTCAAGAAAAGCCTGGACGCCATGCGTGCCGCATTGACAAAAAAACACAGCGTGAACACCAAGGCCATTATCGATGCCGACCGGAGCTTTCATCTCACACTGGCGACCAGTACCGATAACGAATTGCTGATGCAAACACTGGAAGACTTGTTCGACCAGCGTTACTTACCTGTCGCCAAAACCATGCACAAGCATTTCGATGATCACGTTGCGTGGCAGGCGGCCGTCGAGGAGCATCAGGACATTTACGAGGCGGTTGCGGCCAAAGACCCTTTGCAGGCCCAGGCAGCCATGCAGCGCCATCTGGCTCGCGCACACGCCCGGCTGCTTGCCATGATTGGTTGATCCCGCCCATCTTTTTTCATACAACATCGCGCTCACATAGCAAGGCTTATCATGCAAAGAACCACGATCAGACTGAACGAGCATGACAACGTCATCATCGCCACCACGCAGCTGATGCAAGGCAATGTCGCCGAGGGCATCACGATATCGGGACTCATCCCTGCGGGCCACAAGATCGCCGCGCAGGATATCCCCGAAGGCAGCCCGGTACGCCGCTACAACCAGATCATCGGCGTGGCCACACGCGATATCAAGCCGGGGCAGCATGTGCATACGCACAACATGAAGATGATGGCATTTGAGCGCGACTACGACTTCTGTTCACACAAGAAAGACATTCAGATCAACAGCGACGCTGACCAGTTCATGGGTATCCTTCGCCCGGACGGGCGTGTGGCCACGCGCAACTTCATCGGCATCCTGACCTCGGTGAACTGCTCCGCCACGGTCGCCAAAGCCATTGCGGATTATTTTCGACGCGACATCAATCCTGACGCGCTTGCCGCGTTTCCGAACGTCGATGGCGTGGTCGCCCTGCCCCACGCAACGGGATGCGGTATGGCGTCCTCCGGCGAATCCATGGACACACTGCGACGCACACTGACCGGTTATGCCCGCCAACCGAACTTTCACTCAGTGTTGATGATCGGACTGGGCTGTGAAACCAATCAGATCTCAGGCGTGCTGGCCGCAGGCAAGCTGACGGAAAACAAACGCCTGTTCACCTACTCCATCCAGGATGCCGGCGGCACCGCCAAGGCCGTGGCCAAGGGCATCGCCAAGGTCAAGGAAATGTTGGCCGAGGCCAATCAGGTTGAGCGCGAGCCGGTATCCGCCTCGCACCTGACGGTCGGGCTACAGTGCGGCGGATCGGATGGCTACTCGGGCATCACCGCCAATCCGGCACTGGGCGCGGCCGTGGACAGGCTGGTACGCGCGGGGGGTACCGCAATATTGTCCGAAACCCCAGAGATCTATGGCGCGGAGCATTTGCTGACGCAGCGCGCGGTCAGCCGCGACGTGGGCGAAAAGCTGATCAAACGCATCAAATGGTGGGAAGACTACTGCGAACGCAATCGTGCTGAGATGGACAACAACCCGTCGGCCGGCAACAAGGCGGGCGGACTGACCACCATCCTCGAAAAGTCTCTGGGCGCGGTCGCCAAGGCGGGCACCACCAACCTGAACGATGTCTATGAATATGCCGAGCCAGTCGTCAGCAAAGGCATGGTGTTCATGGATTCGCCCGGTTTTGATCCGGTATCGGCCACGGGGCAGGTGGCGTCTGGCGCCACCCTGATCTGCTTTACCACAGGCCGTGGTTCGGCCTATGGCTGTACACCCTCGCCATCGCTCAAGCTCAGTACCAACAATGCCTGCTGGGAACGCCAGGAAGAAGATATCGACATCAATTGCGGCACCATCATCACTGGCGAAGAAACTGTGGACAGCCTGGGTGAGAAAATCTACCGCATCATGCTGGACACCGCGTCAGGCAAGCGCACCAAGAGCGAACTGCATGGCTATGGCCAGAATGAATTCGCACCCTGGATAATCGGCGCGACAATGTAAAAAACAGGGCCGCCGCGACAACAGCCGCGGCGGCCCTTGCATTGGCAGGCGGACCTCTGTCTACCGCAGTGCCGGCGCAAAGCACGCCGCATCAAGGCAATAGGTCGGCATTCCACGTGTGCACACGCTGCTGCTGCTCGCCCAGCCCTTCAATACCCAGGCGCACGACATCGCCGTCCTTGAGATAAACCGGTGGTTTCTGACCCAGCCCGACGCCGGGTGGCGTTCCGGTGGAAATCAGGTCGCCGGGCATCAGCGTTGTGAACTGACTGATGTAATGCACCAGGTACGCCACATTGAAAATCATGGTTCGCGTATTGCCATCCTGGAATCGCTTGCCGTTGACATCCAGCCACATACCCAGATTCTGCGGATCAGCCACCTCATCGGGTGTCACCAGCCAGGGGCCTACCGGACCGAAAGTATCGCAACCCTTGCCCTTGTCCCAGGTACCGCCGCGCTCGATCTGATATTCGCGCTCCGATACATCGTTGACAATGCAATACCCAGCCACATGATCCAGAGCATCCTCCAGCGACACGTAGCGGGCCTTGGTACCGATAACCACGCCCAGCTCAACCTCCCAGTCCGTCTTGACGGAGCCGCGCGGCAAAACGATGGGATCGTTCGGGCCGGTTGGTTCAGACCACTTGGTGAAAAGAATCGGCTCTGGCGGCACTTCTGCTCCCGTTTCCGCCGCGTGGTCGCTATAGTTCAACCCAACGCAAATAAACTTGCCCACGCCCGAATAAGGCGTACCGATGCGCCCTGGCGCCTCGACCACGGGTAGCGAGGCAACATCAATGCCCTTCAAGGCATTCAACGGGTTCGTGCCCAGTGTGGCTGCCGTAATGTCATCCAGCTTGCCCGACAGATCACGCACCGCCCCTTGTGCATCCAGACAGCCGGGCTTCTCCATGCCGACAGGCCCATAGCGCAGCAATTTCACATCAATCTCCTAAATAAGTGTTATCAGTTTGACCAGCCGCCATCGATGACGTGCGTCGTGCCGGTCGTGAAGCTGGATTCGTCCGAGGCGAGATAGGTAGCCAAAGCCGCAATCTCTTCTGCCTTGCCTACCCGACCCACTGGTTGGCGCGCCACAAAGGCGGCATGAATTTCTTCCTGGCTCTTGCCATACTTTTTCGCCTGCAGGGCGATGCGCTCTTTCAGCGACGGGGATTCAATCGTACCCGGGCAGATTGCATTGCAGCGTATCGCCTTTGACACATAATCGGCAGCGACCGATTTGGTGAGCCCTATGACGGCAGCCTTGGTCGTTCCGTAGACAAATCGATTGGGCACGCCTTTGATGCTGGAGGCAGCCGAAGACATATTGATAATGGATCCACCCTGCTTCTCAAGCATACCAGGCAGGAAAGCGGTGATCGTGTAGTACATGGACGTTACGTTCAAGCGCATGGAAAAATCCCAGGCATCTTCCTGGGTGTCCAGAATCGTGCCATCGTGCACATAACCCGCGCAATTGAACAGCACGTCGATGGGCCCGAGCCGATCCGCCAGCGCCAGTACGGCGGCGCGGTCCGTCACGTCCAGGCGTTCTGTCTGACAGTCGTTCAAATCCGACAGCAATTTTTCATTCAGATCGGTTGCCACAACGCGTGCGCCTTCCCGAATGAACCGCTCAGCCGTGGCCCGGCCTATACCTTGCCCCGCCGCTGTCACCACCGCCAGTTTTCCCGTCAAACGACCGCTCATGAAGCACTCCTGTCCGTTGGATGCCTATTTCCAATTCATATGGAAAATGACTTTTTATATAAAAATTAATCGTATGCCCTCTCAATGTCCAGCGTCAATGCGACAAAGCCTTATTTTAGTGATGGAAAACCCTAGATTACACGGCTCCGGCCACATCATTTACTTCATATTTGTTTAGTTTTGATTTTATATATGAAAACATTCAGCCAGCAATACACGGGTAGAGGTAGTAACTTATCAGAGGTAGATGATTGAGGCGCGCCAACTTTCGTAGTCATGGCATGACTGAGGTTGTACAGTATGCATCCGGTGAACACACATTGAGTCGACTGCCTGAATAAGAGAGGATAAGCATCCGCTTATTTATCGTGGACACGATATGGCCATAAACTCTCTTCCCCCGCGTCCGGTGCGGCGCACTTACAGCCCGCAGTTCAAGGCAGAGCTGGTCGCCCAATGTCTGGAGGGTAATGTCGCGTTGGCTTCGCTGGCCATCGATCATGGC
>NZ_SDQE01000007.1 GCF_004153455.1 Allopusillimonas ginsengisoli
GTTCGGGATGACAGATTTCATCAATCCCAACCAGGTCGAGAACGTGGTCGACCATATTATCCAGCTTACCGACGGCGGCGCGGACTACTCCTTTGAATGCATCGGCAACACCAAAGTCATGTGCCAGGCACTCGAATGCTGCCATCGCGGCTGGGGCCAGTCCATTATCATCGGCGTCGCCGAAGCCGGCGCCGAAATCGCCACCCGTCCGTTCCAGCTGGTGACCGGGCGTGTCTGGAAAGGCTCGGCTTTCGGCGGTGCGCGTGGCCGAACAGATGTTCCCGCCATCGTCGACTGGTATATGGATGGAAAGATCAATATCGACGACCTCATTACACACACCCTGGCGCTGGAACAGATCAATGAAGGCTTTGAACTCATGAAGCGCGGTGAATCCATACGCTCGGTTGTCATGTACTGATGGAATGAGGCGCTACAGGGTGCATGATATTGCAGGTGGGGCAGGGGCGCGTCGTGCCCCCTGACAGATCAACCCACTGTGCCATCATCCAGGTTGCTCCTGTTGACTTGAAGATGCTGCCGTTCCCTATGAGACTTTACATAATATACATTATGCGTTCTATCGGCTATCGTCCTTTTCACCCACATGGCGTAGTACGCAGGATAAATGCCTCCAATCAATGCACTCAGGCATGCCCTATGCCAAGTCGATGGATTTTCCCCGCAAACGCTTCACCTGTCCGTGCACTATCTTGCGCTGCACCCGGCGTCTTTGGGATGCCCGTGTCGGTCGGGTCGGTTTGCGAGGGGCTGGCTTGTCCAGCGCAGTGCGAACCAATGCGATCAGGCGTTCGATTGCATCGCTGCGGTTTTTCTCCTGGCTGCGAAATGATTGCGCCTTGATGATGATGACGCCTTCTTTCGAGATGCGCCTGTCCGGAAAATCAAGCAACGCAGTCTTGTTGCTGTCAGAAAGGCTGGAGCGAGCAATGTCAAACCGCAGATGAACGGCACTGGACACCTTGTTGACGTTCTGGCCGCCCGCGCCCTGCGCACGAATCATGGAGAATTCGATTTCGTCTTCGTTCAGGACAACCGCATCGCTGACATGGAGCATGTATCGTTACAACCTATCATTCTGGCAGGCGGGCGAAAGACGGGCGCGCACCCACGTCGCGCAATCGCCCATATTACAATACGCGTCCCCTTCCCCTACTTAGAGAATACCAGTGAGAAAAGTAGTTCGCGGCAAACTCCACGGCATACGCGTTACCGGCGCAGACCTCGACTATCACGGATCCATTACCCTGGATCCAGATCACTGCGAGGCGGCGGGCATCCTGCCCATGGAGTTCGTCGATATCTGGAACAAAAATTCCGGCGCGCGCATCAGCACCTATGTCATATATGGTGAGCGCGGTTCGCGCTGCTGCATCCTGAATGGCGCGGCAGCCCGCACATGCCAACGCGGCGACGAAGTCATCATTGCCAACTCGGTTTATGTGAACGAAAACGAGATCGAACACATCAAGCCTTCCATCCTGACGTTTCACCCCGACAACACCATCAACGAGCGCCTTGGCTACAGTGTGGGCCATGATGATCAGGACCGGCTTACGTTCAAGATCGTCAAGTTTGATTGAATGCGCTCAAAGATTCGGCCTAGCCTGACCTGCCTTGTATGATGCTGGCCAGGCTTTTTTGGCTGTCTGCCTGGTCAAACACGCGGCAGACAGGCTGCGGTAAGCGCTGGATCCAGCTGGGATGGCTGTCGGGAGCGGCTGCGCCCGCCATTGATGACACCGTCTGGACGAAGGCTGGCAACGGGGACAATACACGCATCGAAAACGATGGCAGTGCAGAAACAGCGACTGTGCCAGGTAGATTGGGCTGTTCAAGTACGCCCAGGATATCTTCGATGGGAATCATCACCAGCGGGCTGGGGGTCGCGGCTACATACTCGAGAATAGCCTGTCTTGGTGCAACGTTCTCACCCGCATCCTGAGCACGGTATGAAGGCAGCCTGGACAGCAGCGCTGTTTTTTCCGCCGCCCTCAGTTGGCGCTGTGTTTCAGCCTGCTCAGCTGATAGTTGCCCCAGTTGCGCCTGCCACTGTATATCCCGACCTCTCCACCACCCTTCTATCGTGGGAAGATCATGAGTCGTGGTGGTTGCCATGGTCCAGTCGGGCCAGGGCTCGTCATGCTGAAACCACAGCACACTGGTGCCAAAAATGCCCTTTTGCTTCAGCGTGTTGTTGAAATCAGGCTCGACAGTGCCGAGATTTTCGCCGATGACAATGGCCTTGTGTCGCCACGCCTCAAGCACAAGCAGGCCGAGCATCTCCCTGAATGGATACTGCAGGTATGCGCCGTCGCCAGCCTCTGCGTCTTCAGGCACCAACCACATGCGTGCCAGGCCCATAACATGATCGATGCGTATGCCGCCAGCATGGCGCAGGTTGGCGCGCAGCGTTTCGACAAAACCCGCATATGCGCTGTTGCGCAAAGCATGCGGTGAAAACGCGGTAATGCCCCAGGACTGGCCTAGCGGCTGAAACAAATCTGGTGGCGCGCCTACGGACACCTTCTGCAGCATATCGGCCTGACGGCGCCATGCGTGGCTGCCTCGCGCATCCGTACCAATGGCCAGATCGGCGATCAGTCCAACAGACATGCCGCTGGCGCGCGCTGCCGCTTGCGCGTTGGCAAGCCCACGATCGGCCAGCCATTGGGTGAAGCAATGAAAGTCCACCTCTGCGCGATGCGCCTGAGCATAATGGCGGACGGCCTCTCCGTCCGGATTGTGCAGTGGCGATGGCCAATTCTGCCAGCCGCTCTCAGGCCCCAGTTCACGGCAATATTGCGTTGACAATGCCTCGTAGCGCGCATGGCTTTCCAATGCATCGCCACCCTCTTGGCAAAACTGGCGAAAATCCCGTGCCAATGTATCGGTGGCATACTCTTCAAACCGCTCGAATAGCACGCGCAATATGGCAAGACGCGCTGGCACCAGAGCGTGCCAATCTATCGTGTCTGCCTGCATGCACTTATCCCCTGCCCTCGCCTCGCTGGGATCCGCCAGATGAGACCAGCCTGCCGCACGAAGCACATCAGAGGCAATGGGGCTGTCAGTCATCGCACAGGCCACCACTTTGCGTCCCAACACCAGCTCCGGCTCGGCGTAAGCAACGTTCAGAAACAATCGGCTGGAGGGCGAATAGGGACTGTACCGTTCAGGCGCTGCGGTGAACATTGCATGAACGGGGCTGATGGCCAGCGCACTGGCGCCAACATGGCCCGCCTGCGTGGCAAACCTGGCGAGCAAGGAAAAATCGCCAGCCCCGTTGGCGGCGACTGCGCTGCGCAGACTATAGACCTGCGTGGCGATGCCCCATGCGCGCGACTGCTCTGCATCGGCGCTTGCGCGCACCGAAGGACAGCAGTGTGGACAGACCGCAATCGATATACAGGCATTGCCGATACAAAGTGTGTGATAACCAGGCTCATTGATTGCAGGAATACACACCCTGTCATGCGTTTGTCGTTCCGCAGTGCCATCAATCCGTTTGCCGGACTCAAGCCTGAGCTGATAAGGTAAGGCGTCGCGCCAGGGGATGATCAAGGATTGCCCCACATCGATCACCCATAACCGCTTGCTCGCAACCACATTGTCAGCGGCTTCGCTTGCTGCCAAGAGGCGATAGCTGTCTTGTATCTGCGCTGCGGATGCGCACGGAAGCCCCATTGCCACAAGGAGGCTGCGCAGGCTGTCATCGCATACTTGGCGCATATTGCCAAATACATCTTGCCAGACAGGGGTAAGTCCTGCTGCATACGCCAGTCGATGTAAGTCCGCGCTACCCTTTTCCCCCATTTACGACTCCGGCTGGGATTGAGCTTCTATACCGGCAAGCAGCACGAGTCCGTGAGCGGCGACCTTGACATGATGCTGCGCGGGCACACCTGGCCTGGCATCGGGCGCACTGCTGTCCAGTTGTATGGCCATGGCGCAAGGTAACGACGGCAGCATAAATTCAATGGGTTTGTCGCCGGCATTGAGCAGGAGCAAGGTGATGTCGATAGTGCCGTCCTGCAATGACGCTGCCCGCTGCAATCCCAGCACGCGCCCGTCGTGGTAATCCCAGGCTGCCTGCGACATGGCCTTGCCATCCATGTCGTACCAGCAGATACGAGGTAGCCCCTGTTGGATCTCATGATTGCCATCTTCAAAACGCGCAACACGCAATGAGGGGTGTTGGCGTCGTAACGCACCCAGCCTGGCAACATAGGCAGTCAATGCTCGACCTTGTGGCGACGCTGCCTGGGTCCAGTCCAGCCACGAGGTTTCGTTGTCCTGACAGTACGCGTTGTTGTTGCCTCCCTGGCTATTGCCGAACTCATCGCCTGCAAGCAGCATGGGTGTGCCATTCGAAAAGAACACGCTGGCCAACATTGAGCGCAGCACCGTCCCGCGGATGCGAAGGATGTCGATGTTATCGGTCTCTCCTTCATGGCCCCAGTTGGCGCTGTAGTTTTCACCATGGCCATCGGCGTTGTCGTCACCATTGGCTTCGTTGTGTTTCTCGTTGAATGATACGAGGTCGTGAGCGGTGAAGCCATCATGCGATGCGATGTAGTTGACAGAGGCCCAGGGGCGTCGGTGGCGGCGATCGAAGATGGCTGGCGAGCCGATCAGCCAGTCTGCCAGATCGCCACGCAATCCGGGCTCGCCTTTCCAGAACCGGCGCATGCCATCCCGAAAGCGGTCATTCCACTCGGCAAATCCCGGGGGATGATTGCCCAGCTGATAGCCGTCGGGCCCCGTATCCCAAGGTTCTGAAATCAGTTTGAGGCGCGACAGCACGGGGTCTTGCAGAATTGCGTCAAAAAACCCTGAACCCGGATCAAAACCAGTGCCCTCGCGCCCCAAGGTCGTACCCAGGTCGAAGCGAAAGCCGTCGATGCGGTAGCTCTGTGCCCAGTAACGCAACGAGTCCATGACCATCTGAAGCACCCTGGGGTGCGAGAGGTTAACGGTATTGCCACAACCGGTATCATTGATGTAATAGCGTTCGTCACCCGGGACCAGGCGATAATAACTGGCGTTGTCCAGGCCACGCCACGACAGCGTTGGACCAAGCTCATTGCCTTCGCACGTATGGTTGTAGACCACGTCCAGTATCACTTCAATGCCGGCCTGCTGAAGGCGGCGTATTGCCATGCGCAAGTCGTTGTTGCGGCCGCCTGTCAGATAGGAAAGTTCGGGGGCAAAAAAAGCCAGGCTGTTGTATCCCCAATAGTTTCGAAGCCCGCGCTCGACGAGAAAATGATCGTTCAGGTAGGCATGTACGGGCAGCAGTTCAATCGTCGTCACGCCCAGTTTGTGAAGATGGTCAATGAAGCGAGGATGCGCCAGCCCGTCGCTGCTTCCTCGCCACTCCGGACGCACATCCTCGCGCTGCAACGAAACGCCGCGCAGATGTGCTTCATAGATAACCGTATCCGCCCAGGGAATCGTCGTGCGCGACGCCGTGCCCCAGTTGAAGTTATCGCTGGTGACCACGCATTTGGGCACAAACAGAGATGAATCGCGTCTATCCTGGCTAAGATCGGCCTTGGCGTGCTGGACGCGATACCCGAACAGCGCGTCGGACCATCGCAACTGCCCTGCAAGCTTGCGCGCGTAGGGATCGATGAGCAGTTTTTGAGGGTTGAAACGATGGCCGTGCCTGGGGTCGTAAGGGCCATGGGCTCTGTAGCCGTATATCAGGCCAGGCTCGGCATCTGGCAGGTAGCCATGCCAGATCTCATCCGTACACTCGGGCATGCTATAGCGTTTGAGTTCTTTGCGGCCGCGAGGGTCGAAAATGCACAGATCGATTTTGCTGGCGTTCGCGGAGAACACTGCAAAATTGACACCCAACCCATCACTGGAGGCGCCCAGTGGATAGGGCAAACCTGGCGCTAATATATCGGGCAACGTCAATCTCATGTTTTACCCTTCTGCGATGAAAACAAGTGTTGCGAGAGGCGGCAGCATCAATGACAGTGACTGAGCGTATCCATGTGACACCACCGCCTGCGTATGGGCTGCGCCCTGATTGCCAACGTTCGATCCGCCATAGTGCTCTGCGTCGGTGTTGATGGCTTCGCGCCACCGCCCGGGTTTGGGGACGCCAATGCGGTAATCTCTGCGGGGCATGGGCGTCATGTTGCTGACCATCAGCACAGTTCGGTCGTGGTGGCGGCGCAGAAAAGCGAAAACGCTGTTGTCGGCGTCGTCGCCGATGACCCAGGCGAAGCCTTCCGGTACAGTGTCGCTGCCATGCAGGGCAGGCTCCTGGCGATACAACATGTTCAGATCGCCAAGCAAGCGTTGTACGCCCGCGTGAGGATTGCCTGCAAGGTCAGACACCTTGCCGCGCGTATCAGGCAGCCTGGCGTCGCGCGCTCGCGCTGCATCATGCAGGCATGCCCAGTCCAGCTCGCCGTCATGGTCCCATTCCTGCCATTGGGCCAGTTCGCAGCCCATGAACAAAAGCTTCTTGCCCGGATGGGTCCACATGAAGCCGAGATACGCCCGCAGATTCGCGAAGCGCTGCCAGCTGTCGCCGGGCATTTTTTCTATCAAAGCCCCCTTGCCGTACACAACCTCGTCGTGCGAAAGCGGCAGGACAAAGTGTTCGGAATAGGCGTACACCATGCCGAATGTCATATCGTTGTGGTGATAGCGCCGATGGACGGGATCAAGATGCATATAACGCAAGGTGTCATGCATCCATCCCATATTCCACTTGTAATCAAATCCCAGCCCGCCCTGCTCCACCGCGGCGGTCACGCCCGGCCATGCGGTTGACTCCTCCGCAATCATGAGGGCGCCGGGGCATATTTGCTTGATCAGGGTGTTCAACGCCTGCAGAAACTGCACCGATTCGAGATTTTCGCGGCCGCTATGGCGATTAGGCAGCCACTCGCCCGCTTTGCGGCTGTAATCAAGATAGAGTAAAGACGCTACTGCATCTACCCGCAATCCGTCGACATGATAGCGGCGCAGCCACTCCAGCGCGCTGCCAACCAGGAAATTGCGCACCTCATTACGGCCCAGATTGTAGATGAGCGTATTCCAGTCCGGGTGAAATCCCTGTCTGGGATCGGCATGCTCGTAAAGGGCGGTACCGTCAAAGTTAGCCAAGCCATGTGCGTCTGACGGAAAATGCGCGGGTACCCAATCCAGAATCAGGCCCAGCCCCGCGGCATGGCAGCGATCCACGAATGCGGCAAACTGCGCAGGCGTTCCATACCGCGCAGAAGGCGCATAAAGGCCAAGCGGTTGATATCCCCAAGAGCCGCCAAAGGGATGTTCCGTAATCGGCAACAGCTCTAGATGAGTGAAGCCCATCTCGACAGCATAGTCGATCAGGCGAGCGCCCATTTCTTCCCATAGACTGGTGCTGCCGCTTTGACGCAACCATGAGTCGACATGGACTTCGTAAATAGAGATAGGCGCATTCGGCGCCTGTTTGAGCGCCCGGTGCGCCATCCAGGCGTCATCGGTCCAGGCAAATTCCTCTGGATCAGAAACCACAGAGGCCGTTGCTGGCGGCCTTTCGGTTTGCCTTGCGTAGGGATCTGCCTTGTAGGGCAAGCCTTGCCCTGCATGATTGCGCAAGGCAAACTTGTAAAGGGCGCCGGCCTGGATCTCGGGGATGAACAACACCCAGACGCCACAATCGGGCAGCAGTTTCATGGGATGGGCGGCTTCGCGCCAATCGTTGAAATCTCCAACCACTGCCACCGCACTGGCGTTAGGCGCCCAGACGGCAAATCGTGTACCGAGAACACCTTGCCGCTCGATAACGTGGGCGCCAAGGCAGTCGGCAATATGCTGATGTCTGCCCTCTCCGATCAGATGAATATCGAGCGCGCCGAGCAGGGGTACGGATTCTTGGTCCGACGAAGCAGCCTTCTGCGTGGTGTTTCCTGGGGACGTCTGGTGCTTATTGCTCATGATCGGCTGGCACCTCCGGCCGATGCGCTGGCCCTCTGTATCCGCCTGACCGCGTCCAACAGCCCTTTCAGTGGGATGCCCACCCAGAGCGGCCGATGCGCAACCTCATAGCACACTTCATAAGCTGCCTTCTCCAGCAAGGCGAGATTGAGCAAGCCATGGTCCTCCATCGCAGGCCAGGAATCCGTTGCCGATTGATCAACACTCTGCGTTTCGACCTGCGGGCCTGCCGCCTCGGCCATGGCATTGGCATATCCTTCCAGAAATGCGGTGGTGGCACTCAGGCAAAACTGGTCGAGCATCCTCTGGCGGATCTGAGCCAGACCAGGTGGCCCACTGGGCCCGGCGCTCTGAGCAGATATCCTGGCCGCCTCCTGCGCGTCGTCTGTATTCGCGGCGGGAGACGCAGACGCCTCGGCCATGGCAAACGCCGCCGACGCATAGTCGAAAGAGCGTATCATTCCAGCCACATCACGCCATGCGCTCGTCTTGGTGCGGCGTTCATCCAGCGGCCGCACCGGCTCGCCTTCAAAGTCGATGAAGTAGGCATCGCTCTGTGCAATCAGTACTTGCCCGAGATGCAGATCGCCGTGGATCCGCGTTAAGACAGTATCCGTCAGCGCCTGCGCAATCTTGTCGATCTGCCCCGACAGCGACTTCTTGTCCTGCTCCAGTTCGCGCAACTGTGATTGCGCAGACTCCGGTAATTGCGTGCGCATTCCCGCGGCTGCTTTGATTGCGCGTTCAAGCATTGTGCGAACGGATCTCGCCCATGCTTGAGCGTCGCGCCGCCGCGCCTGTGTCGGTTGAAAGGCCTCATCCTCGCAGGGTTGTGCCAGCACGGCGTGCATCTGCGCCAGCCGTCGGCCTATGGTAGCCGCCATGCTCCGGTAGCCATGCAACTCTTCCTCGTGCTCGACGCGAGACTCATCGGACACGTCCGTAAAGGCGGCATTCTCCAGCATGCGCTTGAGATATTCCTGCGTCCAGGACCAGGCATCGCCCTGATTGTTGATCCGGCAATGCAGCAACGCCAGCGTGTGAGGCGTTCCATCCGCATCCACGCGCAACAACTCCCCAAGCAGCGCAGCGATATTGCCATATCCCGCGCGACCTAGATGCCGTGACATTTCCGCTTCGGGATGTATGCCGGCCACGACGTGCCGCACCAGTTTCAGGGCGGCGTCGTCACCTATCATCAGAGAACTATTGCTCTGCTCACCATGAAACCACAGCATTTCTGGATCAGGTGGCCATGGCACGTCATGCAATCTGGACTCTGCGCGAAACTGTATGCTGGCCTTGCCAACAGTCGTTCTTACAGACAGCTTTGTCTCCGCGCGGAAATTCTCGAGCAGAGCTTGTACGAACTCCGGCACCGAGTAGCCGTCGGTAGCCAGGCCCAATTCCGAGCCTCGACGCACTCTTGCCATCGCGTACTGCGCAGGCATGCCGCCTATCGCCTCACTCCACAGCAGCGCCAGCGGCAAAAAATACGCCTGCTGGCTACCTTCCTGCTCCAGCGTTATCTCAGCCAGGAACAGATCTGTCTGGGAGGGTAATGGCACAACATAGGAAATCGCGATCGACGCCGGCCCGTGTCCACCCGAAAACCAGCGCTGGCGCTGCAGGTAGACAGGCAACACCGTTTGGCACAACGTGCGCATGGATCCTTCCATCAACTGATAGCCTGCTTTACGTCTTAACACCAACGTGGCGTACTCGGGCATTTGTTCCGGCGCCGCCGCATGCCACGAAGGTGGTGCGGCGCTTGCGCTCAGTTCAAACCAGTAAAAACCATAGGGCGGCAGCGTCAAAAGATAAGGCAACTCGCCGATCGTCGGAAACGGCGTACCACCCAGGATTTCAATGGGCACCCTACCCGACATCATGGATAGATCAAGTTCGACAGGCTGCGATGCATTCGAGAGATTCGCTACGCAAAGCAGACTCACTTCTTCGTATTCGCGCAGATAAGCCAGAATCTTGCGATTGCCGGGAAACAGAAAGCGCAAGCTGCCGCGACCAAATACATGGGTTTGCTGCTGCCGCTTGATGAGCATTCTGCGAGTCCAGTTAAGCAGCGAGTGCGGGTCGCGCTGTTGCGCCTCGACATTGACAGCCTCGTAGCCGTACAGTGGTCCCATCAGCACCGGCAAGGGGAGCCGCTCCGGATCTGCCCGTGAAAACCCGCCGTTGCGATCCGGGGACCATTGCATAGGTGTACGCACGCCGTCGCGATCGCCCAAGTGTATGTTGTCTCCCATTCCAATTTCATCACCGTAATACAGCACTGGCGTACCAGGCATGGACAGCAACAGGCTATTCATCAGCTCAATGCGACGGCGGTCGCGCTCAAGCAACGGAGACAGGCGGCGGCGTATGCCCAGATTGATGCGGGCGCGGCGGTCTGCCGCATAGACATCCCATAGATAATCACGCTCGCTACTGGTCACCATTTCCAGCGTCAGTTCATCGTGATTGCGCAGAAAAATGGCCCACTGGCAATTGGCGGGTATTTCCGGCGTCTGCTGCATGATGTCGGTAATGGGAAACCGGTCGGCGCGTGCGATGGCCATATACATGCGCGGCATCAACGGAAAATGAAACGACATATGGCACTCATCGCCTTGGCCGAAGTATTCCTGTGCGTCCTCTGGCCATTGATTGGCTTCTGCAAGCAACAGACGACCAGGATAGTCCTTGTCCATGGCGGCCCTGATCTGGCGCAGAATCGCATGGGTTTCGGGCAGATTCTCGTTGTTCGTACCCTCTCGCTCAACGAGGTAGGGAACGGCATCCAACCTGAGACCGTCCACCCCCATATCCAACCAGAACCGCATGACTGCGATGACTTCCTTCAGCACCTTGGGATTATCGTAGTTCAGATCGGGTTGATGTGAATAGAAACGATGCCAAAAGTAGGCTCCGGCAACAGGATCCCAGGTCCAATTGGATTTCTCGGTATCGCAGAAAATAATGCGCGTCCCGGCATAGGCCTGGTCGTTGTCGGACCAGACATAGTAGTTGCGTGCCGCGGATCCTGGCTTTGCGCGCCGTGCTCGCTGGAACCAGGCATGCTGGTCCGAGGTGTGATTGACCACCAACTCGGTAATCACGCGTAACCCTCGTTGATGCGCTTCGCGTATCAGTCTGCGCACGTCCCCCAGTGTGCCGTAGCCTTCGTGTACGCCTCTATATTCCGCAATATCGTAGCCATCGTCGCGTCTTGGCGATGGATAGAACGGCAGCAGCCAGATGGTGTTGACGCCCAGGCTGGCGATGTAGTCCAGTTTGGAGACAAGCCCGGCGAAGTCTCCCTCGCCATCGTTATTGGCATCGAAGAACGATTTGACGTGCAACTGGTAGATCACGGCGTCTTTGTACCAGAGCGCGTCATCGCGCAGCAGCGTACCGGATTGCGTTTGGGCCGAAGGGGTTCCTGTATGCTTTACCATGACGGCAACAGTCTCCAGATCACGAACGGGCGCTCAGGCGTCAGTTCAATACGGTGATGCTGGCCCGTCAGTTCAAATGCCTGATCGGCCCACAGGTCATGCAGATGCACCTTTCCCTCGTCGGGAACGCCCCACAACCATAAAGGCAACTGGAGCGTGCCGGCCTGCGGGGCGTGCGGATCCAGGCTGATGGCGACAATGACCACACTGTCTGCTTCGCGCGTCGATTTGGTGAAAAAGAGAATATGCCCGTTGTCAATATGATGAAAACGGACGCCCAGATGCGACTGCAGCGCCGGGTTCAGGCGGCGCAAGTGATTCAGTTGGGTAATTTCCGCCACGATGTTGCCGGGTCGGGCCATATCCCATTGCCGTATCTCGTACTTTTCCGAGTTCAGATACTCTTCCTTTCCCGGCAACGCTGTCGCTTCGCACAGTTCAAAACCCTGGTACATGCCCCACACTCCTGACAGCGTGGTTGCAAGCGCTGCGCGAATCAAAAAGGCCGCCCTGCCCCCATCCTGCAGGAACCAGGGGTTGATATCGGGCGTATTCACGAAAAAATTGGGACGGAAAAAATCCGCAACCGGGGCAGCGTTCAATTCGCTCAAATACGATTCCAGCTCCTGCTTGGTGTTGCGCCAGGTAAAGTAGGTATACGACTGAGAGAATCCAATCTTGCCTAATCGATACATCATCCTGGGTCGGGTGAAGGCCTCTGACAGAAAAACAACCTGTGGGTATCTGGTCTTCACTTCCGCTATCATCCATTGCCAGAATGGCAACGGTTTGGTGTGTGGGTTGTCGACCCGAAAAGTCGATACGCCCTGCTCTGCCCAGAAGAGAACGATGTCGCGGAGCGCAGCCCATAAATCATCGCGCGGACGTCCCTGCGCATCGTAGAAATCAGGGTTAACAATGTCTTCATAGCGTTTGGGCGGGTTCTCCGCATAGCGCAAGCTTCCATCCGCTCGCCAATCGAACCAATCGGGGTGCGTCGTCAGCCACGGATGATCCGGAGAACACTGTATGGCAAAGTCCATGGCGATTTCCATGCCATGCGCCTGGGCCGCGTTGAGGAGCATCCGGAAATCCGCTGGCTCGCCAAGCTCGGGATGCAGTACGTCGTGTCCGCCTTGCTCTGAGCCAATGGCATAGGGGCTGCCGGGATCGTCGGGTTCGGCGCGCAGTGCATTGTTCCGGCCTTTTCGGTTGGCCCGCCCAATGGGGTGTATGGGCGGAAAATACAACACATCGAACCCCATCGCAGCAATATCGGACAATCGATTCACGACATCCAGAAAGGTGCCATGCGTGTCGCGCCCCGCACCCTGCGAGCGCGGAAACAACTCGTACCAGCTGGCATAGCGTGCCCTGCGACGATCCACGGTCAGCGGATACATGTTCGAACATACCTGAAAAGGTCGGTGCTCGCTTGCCTGCATAAGCTGTGCCAGCTCCGTTGAAAGGAGCGCATCAATCGCCTCGGGCGCTGGCGCGTCGGTTGCTTGCCGAAAATCTTCAATGCGCACAGCGATCTCTGGACTGGTAGCGTGCATCCGCGCCATGGTCTGCGTCAACAGTTGGCGCCCCTCCTCGATCTCGAGTGCGACCTCCTGCCCTGCTTGTACCTTCTTGCCGAGATACTCCCTGAAGGATGACCATTCGTCGCGCCATGCCTGAACAATATAGAAACAGCTGCCTACAATCCGGGGATAAAAACTTGCTTCCCATACATCGTTGCCCACCTCTTGCATGGTGACGCGCTGCCAGGGTGTCTGGCTTGCGGATCGCCACAGCACGCTGGCTGAAATCCGTTCATGGCCATCGGAAAAGATTGAGGCTTGCACGCTCACGCGATCACCCACGCACGCCTTGGCCGCAAATAGTCCGTTATCGACGGCAGGCGTCACGTGTTCAATGGCAATACGCGAAGCGTCTTCGCCTCGCATCGACTCACTTGTCCGGTCGGCGCGACAAATCTGCGCGAGGGTCAACCCGCCCGGAGGCAACTTTTCCGGTGTCGTCGCACCCTCCGGAAAAACATGGTCGTCAGGTAATCGCGCGGCCAGCATATTCCAATCCACGATCGTGGACGCTTCCCTATCGGGGTTGACGACCAGCGCACTGCTTGTCCCGTCGCTGCGGGCGAACGCCGATACCTGCGCCAACGGCCCGGTCAGGCACACGATGCGTTCCCCTGAAACTGTGCCCGGCACGGGCGCTTCTGCATGCGCCATGCAAGACGAACCACCCGTTTGCCTGTTGTTCAACGTTGTTTGCTGTACGAGCCATCGCTGCACCTTGGCAAGCGTAGCCGGGTCTGCGTCCGCCACAGAAGATGGCGTCATCAGAATGCCGTCGCCAAAAAAAGCAGCCATCCACAAACGATCCGACATCGGGATCCCTGCAAACTGCTGTGATGGTTGGACTTGCCCATTTGCCGCGTCGAGGTCCACGACAGGTGCCAGAACAGGCGCCAGCTGTGACAGGCGCTTGTGTTCCTCCAGCAACCACGTCGCTCGACCATCCCACCAGGGAAGCGAGAGGCAGGTCGCGCTAAAGCCTGCGGGGATCAGCGACGCAATCTGGCGCGGATTCAGGCCAGGAGTCCAGGCAACAAACGCAAAATCAGGGTAGTCGAGGTGAACGCGGGCAATAATCTGCTGCCATATCGACACATCGACCTGCATGGGGCGGCGACACACTACCCCCGCGCTGTCTGCGGCAGCCCATTCAAGCAAAGGCCGCACCCCGTGTTCCAGCGCATGCTCGGTG
Organism: Allopusillimonas ginsengisoli; assembly: GCF_004153455.1. Taxonomy (GTDB): domain Bacteria; phylum Pseudomonadota; class Gammaproteobacteria; order Burkholderiales; family Burkholderiaceae_B; genus Allopusillimonas; species Allopusillimonas ginsengisoli. The sequence continues at coordinate 14,208 of NZ_SDQE01000007.1, forward strand.
CCAGTGGAAAGCCAACGCTCCGCCTGTCCAGGACTGTCGCCAAACAGCACAAAACTTCGCAGCGGTATCAACGCTGGATGCGCGCCATCGTGGTCGCTTGGCACCAGCACCGCAGACGACGATGCGCCTATCGGGTCAAGATCTTGCCCGGACAAGGGGGGCGGCGAGACGATGCGCTGATCCACATAGGAGATGCGGTGACGCAAGCCTCCCGCCGAGTGTTGATGCGTCGACATGGGAAGACTCCCTCAGTGCGCTGCAATCTAGGACTGCAGGGTCGCATCCATGGAGATCTTCGCATTCAACAGTTTGGATACAGGGCATCCCGCTTTCGCCTGGTCAGCGATGTCGTCGAACTTGGCCTGATCTGCGCCAGGGATTGTCGCCACCACAGTCAGATGGCTGGCGGTAATGGCAAACCCATCTCCTACTTTTTCAAGCGTAATGTCGGCAGTGGTGCGGATTTCTTCCGGTGGCAGTCCCGCTTCGCTCAGCATCAGCGAAAGCGCCATCGAAAAGCAGGCGGCATGCGCAGCGCCGATCAGCTCTTCGGGATTGGTTCCACGTCCATCCTCAAAGCGTGCCTTCGCGCCATAAGGGGCGTCGCTCAGCACGCCGGTTTCAGTGGAGATGGAGCCTTCTCCTTCTTTGAAACTCCCCTTCCAAACGGCGGATCCCTTCTTGACGATCATATTTCACTCCTTGCTGTCGATTTGGCAGATGCGCGGTCCACGCCCAGTACATCAGGCGCGTCCCTGCGTCAGTCACCTCCAGCAAGTGCCATGCCCGCCCGGCACTCCCTCCTGACTATGGGTATCGTACCGGCTTACCGGGAATATCCGGTAAAGGAATGAAGTCCGACTCGCCGGGCACCTTGGGGAAACGGCCTGCTTTCCAGTCCTCCTTTGCCTGCTCGATACGGTCGGCGGAGCTGGAGACAAAATTCCAGGACAAATAGCGGGAAGATTCCATCGGTGCGCCACCGAACAGCATCAATCTGGTGGAAGTTGGCCCCGCCGCAGTCAGTGTGACGCTTTTTCCGGGTTTGAGCACCAGCAGTTGTCCAGCGTCATAGCGCTCGTTGCGACCAATATCCAGTACCCCTTGGGCAACATAAATCGCCTGTTCGGGATACTCTGCGGGCATCTGCAGCGTCGCGCCTGGCGCCAACATGACATCAGCCTGGAACAAATCCGACAGAATGGGCGCCGGGGAGCGGTGCCCGAGAAAACAGCCTGCAATAATTCTGGCCGATACGCCCTCGCCTTCTTCGACGGGAAGCGAAGATTTTCCAACATGCAAGAAATCGGGCTCATCTTCTTCATGTGCTTCGGGCAGTGCGACCCAGCATTGCATGCCAAACAACGCTGAACCGCTCTGCCTTGTCTCTGGCGCAGTTCGTTCCGAGTGGACGATTCCCTTTCCGGCTGTCATCCAGTTGACGTCGCCCGGCTGAATTGTCTGCAGGCTACCCAGGCTGTCGTGGTGCAGAATCTCGCCATCGAACAAGTAGGTGACCGTGGCCAATCCGATGTGAGGATGCGGCCGGACGTCCAGCCCCTTGCCGGCACTGAACACATGAGGTCCCATCTGATCCAGAAATACAAATGGGCCCACCATACGCCGTTCGCGCGAGGGCAGCGCGCGTCTTACTTCGAACTGATCCCCAAGATCGTGGGTGCGAGGGACCACGACGACCTCGAGCGGGTGGTCATCGTTCAATTGATCTGCCATGACGGTTTCTCCTGGACAGTGGATTGGTAAGCATCAATACAATATTGATTGAACGGGCTTTGCACAGCCAGTTACCAGCCCAATTTACCATTCCAATCCCAGCCGCCCTTCTCGCCTGTGTTCGGCGTGAGCGATGAAACCGCTATTTCGCCATGCTGAGAGCCAGTCAATCAGCAGGCGCTGCCCTGCGTATCAGACCGCCTGCCACCGTGAGGTGCGTCGCCTCATCAATGAGAATAAACGCACCTGTCGCGGCAAGCTCATCGTAGCCATCCACGGCCAACGAATCTCGTGTTCGAATCGCGACGCGGCCAATATCGTTCATGGACAGCGCCTCTCCGTTCATGGGCAATTCGACCAGGTGCTGCAAGTCGCGGCGATTGATGATGTCAGCAACCCGAGCACTGCTTGTTTTCGCGCCATGCTTGATCAGATACTTGCGTGCGGGATTCAGTGGCTGCGTACCCAACCAGCAAAGGTCCGCTTCGAACTCGCGCGTAATCGTAGGCGCCTGAACGCTATGACTCAGCCAGTCTCCCCGGGATATATCGATATGTTCATTGAGCAGCACTGTGACAGGCACGCCTGCACTGGCTTGCTCCACCTCTGCATCAAAGGTGAGCAACGCCTTGACTGTCGCACGCACGCCCGAGGGCTGGACAATGACCTCATCACCTTTGCGCAACGTGCCACTGGCCACCTGGCCGGCGTAACCTCGCAGGCCATCTGCCTGACTGCCGTTATGCCGTGCGACCCATTGAACCAGAAAGCGCAGCGGCCCCTGGTCCAGGCCTTCATCCGCCTCCAGCGTTTCCAGCAGCGTCAACAAAGTCGGCCCTCTATACCACGGCGTGTTGCCGGATACGCGAACGATGTTGTCGCCAAGCAGCGCAGATACGGGGATCACCTGGAAACGGGGGATGCCAAGTTTTTTTGCAAGCTCCGTATATGCATGTTCAATGCGCTGAAAGACGTCTGCATTCCAATCGAGCAGATCAAGCTTGTTCACCGCCACAATGATATGACGCACCCCCAGTAAGTGCGCGATTGTGCTGTGACGCCGAGTCTGCACTAACAGCTGCCCATCGCGCGCCTTGCTGGCATCCACGAGAATAATGGCGGCATGCGCCGTTGATGCACCAGTGACCATATTACGCGTGTACTGTTCGTGCCCAGGGGCATCGGCTACGATGAACTTGCGCTTGGGTGTCGAGAAATAGCGATAGGCCAGATCGATCGTAATGCCTTGCTCGCGCTCATCTTCGAGCCCATCGGTGAGCATGGCCAGGTTCGGTTCAAGGTCTTCTGGACGGCGATAGCGAGAGCGCTCTATGGCGCGCAGTTGATCAGCGAACACCGTTTTGCTGTCGAACAACAAGCGGCCGATCAGTGTGGACTTTCCATCATCGACAGAGCCTGCCGTGATGAAACGGAGAACACTGCGATCATTGGTCTGGATAAACTGTTCGTTGATGGCATTCATAGTGGATACTCGTTCTTGATACCCGGCATCCGATCAATGAATGCCTGGACCGACTGTTTGTAAATAAGGACCATCAGAAATACCCGTTTTTCTTGCGGCGCTCCATGGAAGCCTCCGACGTCTGATCGTCCATGCGTGTGGCGCCACGCTCCGTCACCGTCGTCATGGCCGTTTCGACAATGATGTCGGCTGCGCTCGATGCAACGGAAGCAACAGGGCACGTGCACGAGATATCGCCAACAGTGCGAAAACGCACAGACAGTGTTTCGATGATGTCTTCTTGAGCGGGTGGCGTTAGTGGGGTGACAGGCACCAGTAGGCCGTGTCGGCGTACCACCTGCCGTTCGTGCGCATAGTAGATGGACGGCAACGCAATGTTTTCCCGCTGGATGTATTGCCAGACATCCAGTTCCGTCCAGTTCGAAATTGGAAAGACACGCATGTTCTCGCCTGCATGGACACGCGTGTTATAGAGGTTCCAAAGCTCCGGACGCTGGGCCTTGGGATCCCATTTTCCGAACTCATCGCGAAACGAGAAAATTCGCTCCTTGGCACGCGCTTTTTCCTCATCGCGTCGCGCGCCGCCGATACAGGCATCAAAGCCGAATTCCTCGATGGCTTCAAGCAGTGTTACCGCCTGGGCCGCGTTGCGGGAATCGTTCTCCCTGCGCAGCACAACAGTGCCTCGTTGTATCGACGCCTCGACACTGCGTACGATGAGTGTTTCGCCAAGCTCGGCGATGCGGCGATCTCGGAATGCGATTACTTCGTCAAAGTTGTGGCCCGTGTCGATATGCATCAGCGGAAACGGAAAGCGCGAAGGCCTGAATGCTTTCTCGGCCAGACGCAAGAGCACGCAGGAGTCCTTGCCACCCGAGAAGAGCAGCACGGGGCGTTCGCTCTCTGCGGCAAGTTCCCGCATGATGTAAATGGCTTCAGCTTCCAGCCAGTCCAAATGACTGTCTATCTGTAATGCGACCATGATGCTTATCTTTCCTCCAGAACAAAAACCCGGTTTCGCAGATTGCCGGTATGCAGACCGCACTCCCTGGCGTCGGCGTTTTCCCACCACCAGCGCCCGGCGCGCAGATCTTCGCCAGGCTTGATGGCTCGCGTACAGGGTTCGCATCCAATGGACGGATAGCCCTGGTCATGCAGCGGGTTGTAGGGAATATTCATGGCACGGATCGCGCGCCAGATGTCGTCGTGATGCCATAACGCCAGCGGGTTGTACTTTTGCAGCCCAAACACCGCGTCGTACTCATTCAGCGCAAGTTCGGTGCGCGTGGTGGACTGTTCACGCCGCTGCCCGGTAATCCAGGCATCACGACCGACCAGTGCGCGTCGCAGCGGTTCGACTTTGCGCATATTGCAACAGGCCTTGCGCAGTGCCAAACTTTCGTAGAAGGCAAAGGCGCCATGCTCGTCAACATGCCGGGCCACAGCCTTCGCATCTGGGCGCCAGACCTCAATATCGCGGCCATAGCGCTCGCGTATCGCATCGATCAGGCCAAGCGTCTCGGCGTGAAGGCGGCCAGTATCCAGCGTGAAGATAGCGATAGGCAGACCTTCGCTCAGAATGGCATGCGTCAACACCATGTCTTCTGCAGCAAGCGACGAAGCGAAGGCAACCTTGGGGTGATCGCTGGCAATCTGTCGAAGATGCATCAATAAGGTGGTCCATCGATCAGCAGTCATTGTTTTCCTCTACGGTGCTATTGGAGTCGGAAAGATCCGCGCATGTCTGGGCAAGGCATATAGGGACTCGCCAATGCGCAGATCCAGTTCGCGAAATCGATGTTCCGGCACCTGGGCTTCGATGATCTTTCCGGTATCGATATGTGCCAGCTCAAGATAGGCGCTAGGGCCCGCCAGGTAGGCATGACTGAGCCGAACAGCAATGCCCGTCCGGCCCTGTGGCGCCTGCCGGCCAATATCGAACTCATGAGGGCGCACATAGGCGGTTGCCTGCGCGCCCTGCGCCTGGGCATGGGGTGGAGAAGGAAACGATATGCCCTCGGCATGCAGTACGCCGCCTTCCAGCCTGCCGCTGAACTGATTGACATCTCCCAGAAAACCATAAACAAAGGGCGTTGCGGGTTTCTCCCACACTTCTCTGGGCGTACCGACCTGCTCTATCTTTCCGGCATTCATGAGTACGATGCGATCGGCAACCTCAAGCGCTTCTTCTTGGTCGTGCGTCACAAAGACACTTGCCACATTCAGCTCATCGTGCAAGCGTCGCAACCAACGCCGCAGTTCTTTTCTGACTTTGGCATCCAGCGCGCCAAAAGGCTCATCCAGCAACAGCACGCGTGGTTCGACGGCCAGGGCGCGCGCCAGCGCAATGCGCTGACGCTGTCCACCGGACAACTGCGCGGGATAGCGGTCGGACAACCAGTCCAACTGCACGAGCTGAAGAAGTTCATGCACCTTGTGCTGGATTGCCCGCTCCGCGGGGCGCTGCGCACGTGGGCGCACCCGCAGGCCGAACGCGACGTTCTCGAATACCGTCATGTGTCGAAACAAGGCATAGTGCTGGAACACGAAACCGACTCGCCGTTTGCGAATATCGACGGTGGTCGCATCCTCACCGGCAAAAAGCACGCTGCCCGAATCCGGTCGCTCCAGCCCTGCGATTACACGCAGCAGCGTTGTCTTGCCGCAGCCCGAAGGACCCAACAAGGCAACCAGTTCGCCCGTGTCGATATGCAATGACACATTATTGAGCGCCTGAAAGTTGCCAAATGCGCGGGACAGATTTCTCACTTCAATACTCATGATGATGCCGGCTCCTGGCCGCTCCCTGTACGCCACTCTACCCAGCTCTTGAGCGCCAGGGTCAGCAGCGCCAGAAAGGCAAGCAGAGAGGCCACCGCAAACGCGGCGGAAAACATGTATTCGTTGTAGAGAATTTCGATGTGCAGCGTGACCGTATTGGTTAATCCGCGAATATGTCCGGATACCACCGACACCGCACCGAACTCTCCCATTGCCCTGGCGTTGCAGAGAATGGCGCCATAGAGCAGGCCCCACTTGATATTGGGGAGGGTTACGCTGCGAAATATGGTCCAGCCGCTGGCGCCCAATGTCAGCGCCGCATGCTCTTCGTCGCTGCCTTGTGCCTGCATCAGTGGTATCAATGATCTGGCCACAAAGGGAAATGTCACGAACAATGTCGCAAGAATGACGCCAGGCACCGCGTAAACCACTTTGAAATCATGACCGCCCAGCCAATCGCCAAACCAGCCGTTGCGGCCAAACAGTAGAATAAAAACCAGGCCCGCCACAACGGGCGATACCGTGAAAGGCAAATCGATCAGCGTAACCAGTACTTGTTTTCCACGGAACTGGAAACGTGTAATCGCCCATGCGATAGCCACGCCAAACACCATATTGGCAGACAACGAGATGGCGGCAACCAGTAAGGTCAGCCGTATCGCTGACCAGGCATCCGGGTCGGCAATGGCCTGCCAGTAAAGCGCGGCACCTCGACGAAAAGCCTCGATAAACACTACCAGCAAGGGTGCCAGCAGAAATAGTGCCAGAAAGCCGAGCGCCATCAACAAAAGCAGGTAGCGCATCCACCTGGGTTCTGTTAGATGCCCGGCCACGGGATAGTGGCTGCCGGCAAGACTGAGCGTGGCCGTGTTCATGCTCATCGGCGTCTCCCGTCTTGACGGCGGCCTTGCCACCATTGCAATCCGTTGATAAGGAGCAATAACGCGAATGAGAACATCAGCATGACGGTCGCAATGGCCGCAGCCCCTGCATAATCAAACTGCTCTAGCTTGGAAATAATCAATAATGGTGTGATTTCCGAAACCATGGGCCTATTGCCCGCAATGAATATTACCGAGCCATACTCGCCGATCGCGCGCGCAAACGCCAAGGCAAAACCGGTCAGCAAGGCAGGCAAAACTGCAGGCAGCAGCACCTTCCGGAATATCCACAGGCGGCTCGCGCCCAAACTGGCCGCTGCCTCTTCAAGCGCCTGCTCGACATCCTCCAGCACTGGCTGTACGGTACGAACGACGAAAGGCATGCCGATAAATATCAAGGCAATCACGATGCCCGCAGGCGTGTAGGCTATTTGCCATCCGAACCACTGCGCTATCGGTTTGCCCAGCCAACCATTGGACGCATACAAGGTCGTAAGCGCTATGCCCGCCACTGCCGTTGGCAAGGCGAAGGGAAGATCGACCAGCGCATCAAGCAGGCGACGACCGGGAAATCGATAACGCACCAATACCCATGCAATGACAAAGCCAAAGAAAGCGTTGATGGTGGCGGCAATCAGCGACGCACCGAAGGTAAGCCGATAGGAGGCCAGTACACGCGGCGCGGTGACGGTGGTCCAGAAGCCCTCCCAGCCAAGCTCGAAAGACTTGAGCGGAAGCGTTGCCAGCGGTAGCAACACCAGAATGCTGAGGTAGAGCATGGAGTAACCCATGGTCAGGCCAAAGCCTGGCAGAACGCCAATACCGCGCGCGCGGCGCTTGCCTGCATGTGCAGGGGACGCAGGGGGGGCATCGACGGTGCACAGGCCGTGTGGTGGCGGCACGGCAGCGGTGGGGATGCGTGAGGCGGTCATTACGGTTTATAAATCTGATCGAATGTTCCGCCATCCGAAAAATGCGTTTGCTGCGCTTCGCGCCAACCCCCAAAGACGCCGTCAATGGTCACCAGGCGCAGCGTGGGGAAGGTATCACGATATTTTTCGGCTACGTTTTTATCCACCGGCCGATAATAGTTCTGCGCAATGATTTCCTGCGCCTGGGGCGTATACAGGAATTGCAGATAGGCCTGCGCCGCCTCGCGGTTATGCTTGCGAGCCGCATTTTCGTCGACCACGGCGACGGGCGGTTCCGCCTGTATGGACAGCGACGGCACAACGATATCGAACTTGTCGGGGCCAAGCTCATTGCGCGCAAGAAAGGCTTCATTTTCCCAGGCCAGCAATACATCGCCCTGCCCTCGCTCGACAAAGGTGGTCGTTGCGCCGCGCGCGCCCGTATCAAGAATAGGCACATGCCGGAACAGTTGCCGGACAAAATCACGGGCGCTCTCGGCATCGCCGTTGCTGCGGTCCAGCGCATAGGCCCACGCGGCAAGATAATTCCACCGTGCACCGCCTGATGTCTTGGGGTTAGGCGTAATCACCTGCACGCCTTCTTTGATGAGGTCGTCCCAGTCGCGGATATGCTTGGGATTCCCCTTGCGTACAAGAAACACAATGGTTGATTTATACGGTGCGCTATTGTCCGGCAGGCGTGTCTGCCAATTGCCGGCCAGCAGGCCCGCGTCAGCGATTGCGTCGATGTCGTAGGCCAATGCCAGGGTGACGACATCCGCTTCAAGGCCATCGATAACACTGCGCGCCTGGCGCCCGGAACCACCGTGCGATTGGCGTATGCGCAACGTCGTGCCAGTGGCCTCCTGGTATGACTGAATGAATTTTTCGTTGATGTCTCGATAGAGTTCCCGGGTGGGGTCATAGGACACATTCAGCAAGGCCTGTGGCTCCTGCGCGCGCCCAGGGCCGGCGGGCAATGCGAGTGCTGTGCTGGCAATGATCATGGCGGCGAGAAAACCTGCCTTCTTCTGCATGACGGCTCCATCTATGGGATATGAGTCGTCATCTTGCCCATTGATGTCCTGGAAAGGAACTACTCGTTTTTCGATTGCTTATGTCTGTGTGACATATGCGCCATCTTCCTGGGCTTCGGATAGAATGGAACATGAGATTCGATGATCGCGCATCGCATCGGCATGCGGGCATTAAATCTTGCAGGTTCGATACAGGAGCTTCGTCATGAATCAACCTTCTGGCATTTCGCCTCGATCCGAAACCCTCGCCACTGCGCTCTCCAGGCTCGGGGCTCAATGGGGCTGGTTCATGGGCTTGGGCGCTGTGCTTGTCGTGCTCGGGCTGGCCGCGTCAGTACACGTACTCACCGCAACATTGATCAGTGTTCTGTTTGTCGGGCTGCTCATGCTGGCTGGCGGCATTCTCGAGCTCGTGCATGCCTGGCGCGTCCAGCACTGGAGCGGGTTTCTCTTCTGGAGCATTACCGGGGTGCTCTACGCAGGCGCGGGCGCCCTTGCCATTATCAATCCAGCCTTCGGTGCCAGCATCCTCACCTTGATGCTGGGCGCCGTGCTTATCGCAACGGGTGCGTTGCGGCTGTGGATCTGGTTCAACAACAGAACACAACGACACTGGCAATGGCTGGCACTGTCCGGTACCGTCACGCTGCTGGCAGGCCTGGTTATTGCTGTCGGTTGGCCGGGCAACAGCGTGTGGGTGCTCGGGCTTGTGCTTGCCATTGATCTGCTTTTCCAGGGCTGGACACTGCTTTTTGTGGGGCTGGCGTTGCGGCGCCTCAGGCAATAAACGTCCCAAACTTCCTGCAAGACGGCCATTTCAGGAGCTTCGATGAAATATATCGACTATTACCAGGTTCTCGGTGTCGACCGCGATGCGTCTCAGGCCGACATTAAAAAGGCCTATCGCAATCTTGCGCACAAGTATCATCCTGATGTCTCCAAGGAGCCCGGCGCTGAAGACGAGTTCAAGAAAGTCGCCGAAGCTTATGCCACGCTCAAAGATGACGAAAAGCGAAAAGCCTATGACAATCTGGGCCAGCATTCGCAAGGCGAAGAATTCGTTCCGCCACATGCCTGGCAGGAAAACGTGTATGAAAATACGGGCGACTTTTCCGATATTGATCTGGCCGATCTCATGGCCGCTTTTGCGGCAGCCAGGCAGGGAGGCCAGCAGCAACGCGCGCAACGCCCTATCCGGGGCGAAGATTTTGAAATGGCCATGCCGGTTACGCTTGAGCAGATCTTTACAGGCGCCGAAACAGAATTCACGGTCACCTTGCCAGAGTACGGCGAACATGGAATGATCCATCGCGTTCCGCGCACATTTCGGGTGCACATCCCCAAGGGCGCCGCCGATGGCCAACGCCTGCGCATGCCCGGCAAAGGCGGTGCCGGCCTAAACGGCGGCAAGCCCGGAGACCTGTATCTCGTGATGACACTGCAGCCGCACCGCCTGTACCGCGTAGACGGCCGCGATCTCTATGTGGACTTGCCGCTGTCTCCCTGGGAAGCCGCGTTGGGCGCCCGTGTTCAGGTGCCTACGCCCGCAGGCCGTGTCGAATTGAGTGTCCCGGCCGGCACCACCTCCGAGCGCAAACTGCGTTTGGCCGGACGCGGGCTGCCGGGAAGCCAGGGATCGGCGGGCAATCTGTATGCAATTGCACGCGTCGATATTCCCAGAACGCTCACAGACGGCGAGCGAGCGCTGTTCGAGAAGCTTGCGGCCGAATCCCGCTTCGACCCTCGCGCCCAACTTTATGCTGGAGCCTGAACATGACAGTCCACATTACCGAAACGGTTTGGCTGAACGCCTCAGACATCTGCTCGCTGGAACACATCGTTGAGGTGTCGGGGCTCAGCCAGCAGGATGTGCTCGACCTCGTTGATACCGGTATCCTCAAACCATCCAACGACGACCCGCACAACTATTTTTTTCATACCGAATGTGTGGTGCTCGCGCGCCGCGCCCGCCGGTTGCGTGATGACTTCGAGCTGGACCCTTCTGGGCTAACGCTGGCCATGCGCTTGCTGCGCAGGATGGACGAGCTTGAATCCGAACTGCAGGCACTGCGCGCAAGGCAAATCCGCAGCCGCATCCCAGACTAAACCAGGTTCGCTCAGCCGGCGAAAAATCCGTCTCGCTGGGCACGCGAAGCGGCTGCCAGTAACCCTACACCTCTGATGTGTATCAAAACGCGAGTCGCCAAAATGCGTTCAAATGGACACGTTTGAGCTAATGCATTTTTTGTGCCAATATTTCCTGCGTTTATCATTGTGCAAACTGGAGCCACTATGCTTGCAAAACTCTCTTTCGCTGCCCTTCTTTCCGTTGCCAGCCTGCCCGCGCTTGCCGCGTGCGACATCACCGTCGAAGCCAACGATGCCATGCAGTTCAATACCAAGGAAATCACGGTAGACAAAACCTGCAAGGAATTCACAATCAACCTGCACCATGTCGGCAAGCTGCCCAAGGCCAGCATGGGCCACAACGTCGTCATCACAAAGAAGGCCGACGAAAAAGCAGTGGCAACCGACGGCATGGCCGCGGGGCTGGATAATGACTATGTCAAGCCTGATGATAATCGCGTGATTGCGCACACCGATATCATAGGCGGCGGCGAAACCACCTCGGTGACATTCGATGTATCCAAGCTGGCCGCCGGCGAAGAATACGCCTTCTTCTGCTCCTTCCCCGGTCACTGGGCCATCATGACGGGCAAGCTACAGCTGGGCAGCTAGCCCGGCTTCTGGTTCGCCCGGAACTCGATTCACGAAATCTTTGGGTCTGGCAGCTTCGCTGCCAGATCGTCCAATATAGGGCACTCGGGCCGGCTGTCGCCGCTGCAGCAATTGGCCAGGTGTCTAAGCTGATCACGTATCGACTGCAGCTTTCGAATGTCCTCGTCCAGTTCAACAATATATTGGCTTGCCAGTTTCTTGACATCTGCGCTCTGGCGGGTGCTATCCTCCCAGAGCCCCAGCAACATCCGGATGCGATCCAGCGAAAAACCCAGATCCCGGGCTCGCTTTATAAAACGCAATGTCTGAACCTCGGCATCGGCATATCGCCGATAACCAGATGCGCTGCGCGCAGCGGGCCTGAGCAGGCCTATTTCTTCGTAGTAGCGTATCATTTTCGGCGTGATGCCCGAAGCATTCGCGGCCTGGCCGATATTGAACACGGGTGATACAGGTAGCGAGGAAATCTCCTTGATTTCACGCATGATTTGTCATCCTTTTACGCGACGTGTAGCCTGTGATCAATGTACCATTGAAAGCGTGTTCATTATGGAGAACGATATGCCTCAGTTCAAAGTGCACGACATGACCTGCTCTCATTGTGTCAAGACCATCACCAAAGCCGTCAAGGATATAGCACCCGATGCCGTGATCGAAATCGATCTCGGACGACACCGCGTCAGCGTAGGAAACGTCGGCGATCCCGACATCATCGAGGCAACCATACGCCAGGCAGGCTACTCTCCCTTGCGTGTTGACGCACGCTGAATCAATGTGGGCGGCACGTAGGCGCGATGCTTCCACGCCTTGCCCCGTATGGCCGTTGTCAGGCAGTCAATCCTGCCGCATTCATCAGGATGCGTAGCACATACGAAACCACCGCCAGTACAGCAATGCTGGCGGCCCATATCGCGACCAACCAAGCCACCCGTCTGGGCCAGCGCCGAGCTGGCTTTTTGTCAGTGATATCCGTCATCTACAGACACCTTGCCTCGAAATACATAGTAGGACCAGGCCGTATAGGCAAGAATAAAGGGCACAATAAACAAGGCGCCCACTAATGCAAAGCCCTGGCTTTGGGCGGGCGATGATGCGTCCCATATCGTGACGGATGGTGGAATGATGTAGGGCCACACACTGATGCCCAGGCCGCTGTATCCCAAAAAGACAAGCCCCAGCGTCAACATGAAAGGGCCCGCGTGTGGTTGGCTGGACAGTGACCGCAGCAGGTAGTACGCACACACAAGTACCAGCAAGGGCACCGGTGCAAACCAGAACAGGTTGGGTAAGCTGAACCAGCGCGCGGCAATTGCTTCGTGCGTGAGCGGCGTCCAGACACTGATCACTACAATGACCGCCAGCAAGCCCAATGTGAGTGGGCGAGCCAGCCCGCGCATGCGGTCATGAAGCTCGCCATGGGTCTTGAAGATAAGCCAGGTACAGCCCAGCAATGCGTAGGCGACGAGCAGTCCAAGCCCGGTAAATAGGGAAAACGGCGTAATCCAATCCAGCGCCCCGCCGGCATAGCTGCGGCCGGAAACGGGCAGCCCGTGAATATACGCGCCCAGTGTCACCCCCTGAAAAAAAGTAGCCGTCACGGATCCGAAAATAAACGCCTTATCCCATAGATGCCGGTGCGCCTCGCTCGCCTTGAACCGAAACTCGAAGGCCACGCCGCGGAAAATAAGCCCCAGCAACATGAAGATGAGTGGCAGCATGAAGGCATCGAGTATCACCGCGTAGGCCAGCGGAAACGCGGCCATCAGCCCCGCCCCGCCCAACACGAGCCACGTTTCGTTGCCATCCCAGACGGGCGCCACGGTGTTCATCATCACGTCGCGATCTTCCTTGGCTTTGGCAAAGGGAAAGAGTATGCCTATGCCCAGATCGAAGCCGTCCATGACGACATACATCAGGATCCCGAAAAGGATGATGACAGCCCATAACAAAGCCAGATCTACACCCATATCTTCACCCTTTTTCCTGTGTGGAGGCTGGCGGCACGTCAGTGCCGCTCTCTGCGGCCGACAATGGCCGCGCGGGCCGGTGCTCGTGGCCGTGTGCGCTGATGGAAGGCGGGGGTTCATGGTCCGCCGGGCCTTTTCGGATCAATTGCAAAATATAGGCAATGCCCGCGCCGAACACGACGAAATAGACAACAACGAACAGCAACAGGGTGAGCGCCACCTCGGGCGCGCCATGAGGGGTGACCGCATCCGCAGTGCGCATGACGTTGTACACGATCCAGGGTTGCCGCCCTATTTCTGTTGTAAACCATCCGGCGATAATCGCAACCAGCCCTGTAGGCCCCATATATAAGGCAAAACGCAACAATGGGCGCGAGTGGTAAAGCGTCTTGCGATACCGCGCCCACACCGCCCAGAAACCCAGCGCAATCATGAGCAGGCCCAGGCCCACCATAATGCGAAATGTCCAGAACACCACAGTTGCGTTGGGGCGGTCGCGCGGCGCGAACTCCTTGAGCCCGGGGAATTGCCCATCCAGGCTGTGAGTGAGAATAAGGCTGCCCAGGCGCGGGATTTCAAGCGCGAAGTGATTTTTTTCCTGCGCCATGTCCGGCCACGCGAACAACGTTAACGGCACCCCCTGCCCTGGCTGGTTTTCCCAATGCCCTTCTATGGCGGCAATCTTGGCCGGCTGATGCTTGAGTGTATTAAGGCCGTGAAAATCACCGACCACGGCCTGGATGGGCGCGACAAACAACAGCATCCATAGCCCCATGGAAAACATCATGCGGATGGCTGGTGTATCGTGCCGCCTTAACAAATGCCAGGCTGCGGACGCACAGACCAAGAGCGCCGTGGCCAGAAAAGCGGCAATGCTCATATGCACCAGACGATACGGAAAGGATGGGTTGAAGATCACGGCCAGCCAGTCAACCGGCACAACCTGGTTATTGACGATTTCATAACCCGCTGGCGTCTGCATCCAGCTGTTGGACGCCAGTATCCAGGTCGCAGAAATCAGTGTGCCCAGCGCCACCATGAGCGTGGAAAAGAAATGCAGGCCAGGCCCCACACGTGACCATCCGAACAGCATCACACCCAAAAAGCCCGCTTCGAGAAAAAAAGCGGTGAGTACTTCGTAAGCCAGCAAAGGGCCGGTAATACTGCCGGCAAAGGCGGAAAAATAGCTCCAGTTAGTGCCAAACTGGTAGGCCATGACCAGGCCCGACACTACGCCCATGCCAAAATTGACGGCAAATATTTTGAGCCAATAGTGATAGAGTTCCCGATAGACTGGCTTGCCTGTCTTGAGCCAACAGGCCTCGAGCACGACCAGATAGCTGGCGAGACCGATCGTGATTGCAGGAAAAATAATATGAAAGGAAATGGTAAAGCCAAACTGGATACGGGCCAGCATCAACGCGTCGAGATCCATGAATAACTCCTGCATTACAACAGCCCTGGCAATACACGTGCTGAGTTGCTCGGTGTCGTATTTTCAGCCAATGTATCGCACATATCCGCACTGGGTAAAGGGACAAATGGTCCTACCCTGACGTCTGGCCGATGGCGAAATGCTTGGGCATGAGTCTTGCTGTAGCGTAGAAACACCTATTGATGAGGAGCTTGTCATGCTACGCAAAGTGAGCAGTATTAAAGGCTACGCCATCCAGGCCACGGACGGCGAACTGGGCAGCGTTAAAGAGGCATATTTTGATGATGAACGATGGGGGATACGCTATCTGGTGGTCGAAACAGGCTCCTGGCTTTCCAGGCGCAGCGTGCTGATCTCACCTTTTTCCATACAAGACATAGACGACACCGACGAACTCATCCACGTCTCTCTGTCCATGGATCAGGTCAAGAACAGTCCTGATATCGATACCCATCAACCGGTTTCACGGCAACTGGAAGGTGAGTTCTCCGATTACTACGGCTATAGCAATTATTGGAGTGGGCCTTACCTTTGGGGCGCCGGTGGCTATCCTGTACTACCGCTGCCCGAGTCAGCATCCATTCCACCCATTGAAGACAGGCCCGACCAGGTTGCCGCACGCGCGGCAGATAACGCGGAAGATACCCGCTTGCGCAGCAGCGCCAATGTGGACGGCTACCATATCGGTGGAACGGATGGTGAAATCGGACACGTTGAAGACTTTATTTTTGACGACGAAGCCTGGGCGATACGCTATTTTCTGGTTGACACCCGCAATTGGTGGCCAGGCGGAAGAAAAGTCTTGCTGGGAACAAACTGGATCGCGCATATAGACTGGACGGACGCCACTGTGCAAACCACCCTGACCCGCGACCAGATCAAAGAAAGCCCGGAATATGACCCCGAGGCGGGCATCGATCGTGATTATGAGAACAGGCTGCATCGCCATTATGATCGCCAGGGCTATTGGGACTAAGCAACCCGTGTCCCAAACGCGTGTACGCTCGTGCGGCGCGCAATATTAGAATCAGGATTTGGCCGGGCGCTTGCGTCCGGCCGATTTCTTGCGGCCCTTTTTGAGGGTGATGGTAGGCTGGGGGTCACCCGTCCAGACCAGTTGATAGGCCGCATCACGACGCACATTACCGACCAGCGCAGGCCTGAAGCAGGCCAGGTTGATACCCGTTTGGTGCCTGACGCTGGGATAGACGATGCCAAGCGAACCCGCCTCCAGCAATTGCAGCGCAAGATCCTGTGACGCCACATAGCTTCGCGGATCAAGACATTTGGCATAACCACGCGCCTGTCGAATATCATGAAAATCGCCACTGAAGTCGGCGAGCATCAACTGATAGCTGACGCTATCGTGAAAGTAATCGATCTCGGTATATTCCACGATTTTATGGAACACAATTTCCGCAAGCGCGGTTTCGGCGTCGAAGGCGCAATACCAGGCGCCCCGCTGTCCGTCATTGAAGCGGCTGCCTTCGGGCCTGGGATAGGTGAATGCGCCATTAATAATCCGGAAATTGGGCACGCCAAACACCAACTCATCGATGCCTATGCCTGGCATGGCGCCTCTTTCAGCGGCAAGACGCTGATTGGTTGCGTTATCCAGAGCAAACAGATCCTTGAGCGCGTCGGTGTCGTCCGCCAACGGTGCCAGCACGGAGTCTTCTTCGTCGACAAAACGCGACGGCAACAGACGGCACGTGTCTGCCTGGCGCAGCGAAGTCAGCGGTGGTTCACGCCAGGTACCCTGCATTGCTTACATACCGCCGCGCCGGGCGTCGAGCAGTTGGCGCAGGGTTTGCATGGCTGGCAGCCCGCCCTCAAGCATATAGCTCAAAGGTGTTTTGCCGCCGAACAACAAATTGCGGTTGGCCATATTGACCCATTGATCGGCCAAAGTGTTGCCATAAAGAATGTGCAATGCCTTGTAAATGCCCAGCAAATAAGAAATACGCGTAATGCGGTCAACCTCCAGCAAACGATCGGGCTTTTTCTTCCATTCGTAAAAAGCGCTGCTGGAGAGCCCACCCAGCAGTGTGCAGGCATCTTCGTCCCTGAGCTGCCAGGCATCAGCCAATTTATAAAAGGCCTTGAGCGCGGATTTTGACAGCCGCTGGCGCGCCGACTTGTCGTTCAGGTCTGGCACGATGGCAGGCTCGAAGCGGCTAAGCGGATAGGCGTAGGCAAGGCTCATGAGATGTCTCCGTAAACGGATAGTTTTTTCTCCATATACGGATAGTTTACACGGTATTGACGCACTATTCCAGTAAACGGGCACGTGGCCCAACACCATGGATGCAGCAGTCAGACAGACAGCAGGATGACGCCTGCGATGATGACGGCGCAGCCGGCAAGGCGGGCGAAGGATGCTTTTTCCTTGAGAATAAAAAAGCCGGCAACGGTTGCCAGCATGAGAGACACTTCGCGCAGCGGCGCGATCAGGCTGACCTGCCCGCCCAAGCGATAGGCATACAAAACCAGGATGTAGGCCATGGGCGACAGGGCGCCGACGATCGCAGCATAGCGCCACTTTCCGCGCATTTGCTGCATCATGACAGTGCGCCGTACCCATGCACGCGGGGCCATCAAGACGGCGTTCCCCGCTGCGGAAAGCCAATCCAGAATGACCGGCGCCACAAGCAGCACTTTGACGCTATAGGCGTCGGCCACGGTATACGCTGCGATGAACAGGCCGATGAAACCGCCCCACCGAACACCTACCCATCCCTGCGGCGATGCAAAGCGGCGCAGATTGCCGCCGGTGGCAATCAGAAGAATACCGGCGACAATGCATAATATGCCGATCACGCCCAGAAATGAGGGCCGCTCCCCCAGCCACATGAACGCGCCCAGGCTGGAAAGCAAAGGCCCCGTGCCACGCGCAACCGGATAGACCACCGACAAATCCGCCGCCCGATAGCCCCACTGCAGGCACAAACTGTAGCCCAGGTGCAAAACGCTGGAGAGCGCGATAAAAAATACGACTGGCAGACTCCAATGCATACCCTCGACGGCGAGTATGTAAATAACCCAGGGAGCATAAAACAAGGTGGAAAGCAGCCGATAGGCAAAGACGAAGTCTCCCGCCGCTGCGGCCGCCTTTTTCGACACCAGGTTCCAGGTAGCGTGCAACGCTGCCGCAATAATGACCAGCACAAATGCTTCTATGGTCATTACGCCACATGCTCCTGGTTATCTGCGAAACACACGTGTCAGAGGATCTCTTCTACCACGTCGGCAGGCCGGCACAGGCGCGTGCCTTTGGCTGTGATAACAAAAGGTCTGTTCAGCAGAATGGGGTGCTCGGCAATCGCGTCGAGCAGCTGTGCGTCGCTGAGTGAGGTGTCATCCAGCTTGAGTTCCTGGTAGACAGCTTCCTTGCTTCGCATGGCATCGCGTACGCCAAGCCCCGCATCGCCGATCAACTGCTCAATCTGAGCGCGTGATGGCGGGGTTTTGAGATATTCGATAATCTCAGGCTGCAAGCCGCGGTCCTGGAGTGCCTGCAGTACATTGCGGGAAGTGCCGCAACGGGGATTGTGATAGATTTTAGTCATCGTGGTTATGAGTAAGACAAAGCACCAACGCGCTGGCGGCAACGCCGCGCGCCATACATATATATGTTAGCCGAGTTTACGTCCTCCCTCCTCCACCGTCCCTTGCCCTTTACCAAAGAGGATCTGTCTGTATGATTGATTTGCATTATTGGACTACGCCCAATGGCCACAAGATCACCCTTTTTCTGGAAGAAGCCGGGCTTGCTTACAAGATAATCCCTGTCAACATTGGCGCCGGCGATCAGTTTCAGCCTGAATTTCTCAAGATTGCCCCTAACAACCGTATTCCCGCCATTGTTGATCACGCACCTGCAGATGGCGGCGCGCCTATTTCATTATTCGAGTCTGGCGCCATCCTGCTGTATCTTGCCGACAAAACAGGCCAGTTCATTCCAGATACTCTGAGAGGCCGAAATCAAGCCCTGCAGTGGCTGTTTTGGCAAATGGGCGGGCTTGGCCCGATGGCCGGTCAGAATCATCACTTCAATACCTACGCAGTTGATAAAATCCCCTACGCCATTGACCGCTACGTACGCGAGACGGGTCGGCTTTATGGCGTGTTGAACAAACAGCTGGCAGATCATGAGTTTATTGCGGGCGATTACTCCATCGCCGATATGGCCTGCTACCCCTGGATTGTTCCCCATGAGCGCCAGGAGCAGGATCTGGCGCAATTTCCGCATCTCATGCGCTGGTTCTCGGCCATCGCGCAACGGCCAGCCACCCAACGGGCCTACGCATTGGCCGAGCAGATCAACACAGCGCCTTCGGTCAGTGATGAGGCCTCAAGAAAAATCCTTTTCGACCAGAATGCCAGGACAGTGAAATGATGGTAAGCCAAGCTATTTCGACAAGACTTTTTTATCGCGCAACCTTGACGGTTGCAGCCAGCCTCGCGCTGGCGGCGTGCGCCACCAAACCTACCGATATTTCCAGGATTCCCACCCAGATAAGCCAGGAAACCAGTAAAGAAGGCGTATTCACTCAACCGGTTAAATGGGAACGCGCCAAACCTGGTTGCAAGGGCGAGTGCCCGACGATCAAGGTTGATTCGCTGGTATTTCCTGGCAATCCCAAGCTCACCGATATGGTGGATCATGGCCTGGCATACATGACGGGGGTAGGTGAAAACACCTCGCCGCCTTATGGCACCATCGCAGAATACGAAGCCTATTTCTGGAAGACGGCCGCGTCGCGCGATTCAACGGTGTTGATTGCTAAATCCCGTTACCGCAATCGCAGCCTGACGGTTGTTGAGCTCGATACCTGGCAATACATGACAGGCATGGCACACGGCTTGTCGGCCACACGCTTTCTGAACTGGGACAATACAGCGGAAAGACTGTTGAGCCTGGATGATGTCCTGCAGCCAGGCAAAAAGGCCGCCTACGTGGCCGCCTTGAAGGAGGCGCACGCCCGCTGGCTGGCCCGCGACCCCAATGCCCAGGAAGATCCCGCTGCCTATAGCCGTATGTGGCCCTTCCAGGAAAGCGATAATTTCGGCTTTACCGACCAGGGATTGGTCGTCAAGTACAACTCATACGAAATTGCGCCTTACTCGGCAGGCCAACCGGAGCTGCTCATTCCTTATTCCGCACTGGCCAATGTCCTCAAGCCTGCCTTTTTGCCTGCCTGAGGACACCAACGAACCGGCAAGCGTCAGGGCTGCGCCGGTTCATTGAAGCGATCCAAGTCAAAATAGCGTGACGTGGAATCGGTGCTTTCGGATGAGCGTGGCGCACCAGCTTGATTATCGCTGGCATCCGGAACGCCAGCGGGCTTCGTGTTGGCGGGTTGGGGCGTAGCGGGCCCGGCGGAGGGAGGGTGTCCGGTGCCTGTGGGCGCAGCAAGGCCCGAGGCAGCCTTACGCTGCGACTCACGGTCAGCCATGATGCGCGCGGTCAAATCATCCAATTGTTGCGCCAATTTGTCATGATGCTTGAGGCGCGCCCAATCGGCGGCATCCATTTTCTGAAGATTCTGCATGGTTGCGTCGGCCCCCACGCTGAGCAAATACTTGACAACTTCTTCGCTCCCTGCCCTGGCAGCCATCATGAGCGCCGTGGTGCCGTCTGGCGCAGGCGCATTCACCAACGCCTTGTTGGCAATCAGCATTTTGACTGTATCGAGCTGGCCCGTCGACGCCGCGTACTGCAATGGCGTCCAACCTAGCCTGTTGACCAGCGCTCCACGACGAATGAGGGCCTGGGCCTTCTCTGTTTCGCCAACGACCGCCAAATACATCAAGGGCGTTTCCTTGTTGATATTGATGGCATTCAGCACAGTGTTTCTGTCATTGAGCAGCACCTCGTAGACTTTCCAGGCGCCGTCACGGATCGCCTGCATGATCGCCGGCTGTCCATCGGGGCTGATCTCGTTGGGGTCTGCGCCTTGCTGCAGCATCACTCGAACTTTGTCTGCCCTGTCGTTTGCGATATCCACCCACCAGCCAGCAGGATTTGCCGCCCGGCAGGCCATGGAAACCAGAAAGAGGCAAAGAAGCCCAATTAAACGCGGATATCTATACATAGCGGTCACTATCCTGCTGGGAGGGGACTTCGCTGTCGTAAACATGCAAAGCCGTATTTATCGACTAAAATCAGATTATTATCAATAAGTTATATAAATATTATAAAGTAAATTATCAGATAATTTACTTTAAATTTAATTTCTTAACTCTGTAATATTAAATACTTTGATTTAAATAAATTACATTAATTAAATTACTTTAATATCTACCTTTATCTTATTGAATAAATTGAAGAAATTATCAGTAGTTGCTTGTGCCACCTCAGCAACACTGATACCGCGTAACTCAGCAATTTTCTCGGCAACATGCATGACTTTTGAGGGGTCATTCATCTTGCCCCGGTGTGGAACGGGCGCTAAATAGGGGGAATCAGTTTCTATCAATAATCTATCCAAGGGTACTTTTCTGGCAACTTCCTGTAAATCCTTGGCATTTTTAAACGTTACTATCCCGGATAGCGAAATATAGAAATTCATCTCCATGGCTGCCTGGGCAACCTCCCAGGACTCGGTAAAACAATGCATGACGCCGCCATATTGCGCGGCACCCTCTTCCTTCATGATGCGCAGCGTGTCCTCGCTCGCGGCCCGCGTATGAATGATGAGCGGCAGGCCTGTTTCGCGGCTGGCCCGGATATGCGTGCGAAAGCGATCGCGCTGCCAGGATAAGGGCTCGACCAGCCGGAAATAATCCAGCCCGGTTTCGCCTAACGCAACCACCTTGGGGGACTGGGACAGCGCAATCAACTGCTCTACTGTGGGTTCGGTCGTGTCCTGGTAGTCCGGATGCACGCCCACCGAGGCAAATAAGTTATCGTGGGGCGCCACCATGTCCATCAGGCCCTGCCACGCCGGCAGGTTAACACTGACCACCAGCGCATAACGCACATCGTTTTGTTTCATGCGTTCTAGAATGTCTGGCAGATTGTCGGCCAATTCGGGAAAGTTCAGGTGACAATGTGAATCTACAAACATGCGAAACCGCCTACGTAATCAGAAAAAACCTTCAGGGCTGACGGACAGGGTTGCAGGCAAGCGCTACCCGCTGCAATGCGCTATGGGTGAACAGCTTGGCATTGAGAGGGTGCCCTGCAATGCGCCGTTGCTGAGTGAGCCACCGGGCCGTGTCCCCGAGATGCTGGCGCGAGGCCTGGGCCGCAATCGTGTTGATATGCGATTCCAGCGCCGGGTAATAGCGTACCTGGGCCTCCGATGCGGCCAGGAGAATATCCACAAACAAGCGCTGAAGGCTGTCTATCCAGGCGTCTGGCGCCAATTTTTCGATTTGGTCCGCCAAGGGCCCAATATCGGACGTCGCGCTGCCAGCCAGCCCTTTTGTCAGTTGCTGTAGCCAGTCGGGGCACGGACTGTCGTTCGAGAGCGACAACGCTTTGGCCAGCAAGGGCGCCCCACCCGCTGCCGCCAACCATTCATCGGCGCGCGAGACCTGTTCCGCCTGCAGCCACGCCAGGGATTGCGCCGGATCCGGCACCGGCAACGGCAGCCGGCGACAACGCGACACCAGGGTGGGCAGCAAGCGGTCTGGGGCATCGGCCACCAGCAGGAATACCGTATGCTCGGGCGGTTCTTCCAGTACCTTGAGCAGGGCATTGGCGGCAATCATGTTCATGGCTCTGGCTGGATACAGCACTGCGACGCGCCAGCCGCCACGATGCGTGGCCGTATTGAACCAACTGCCCAAAGCGCGTAGCTGTTCGACGCGTATATCCCTGGAAGGCGTTTTTTTAACAGTTGACACCGAAGTGTCTTCTTCAACTGCCACCCCTTCTTCCTGGGCCACGGCATCAGGACGGATGCGCCTGAGATCAGGGTGGTTACCGCCCGCCACCCACAGGCAGGCAGGACACGTGCCGCAGGCCAGGCCGTTGGCCGGCTGCTCGCACAGCAGGCTGGCCGCTGCCGCAAGCGCGAACTGTTTTTTGCCTATGCCTGGCAGACCATGCAGCAACCACGCATGTGCAAAGCGCTCGCGCTGGTTAAGCCATTGTTGGGCAAGCTCACGCTGCCAGGGCAAAAAATCAGGTAACGCGCTCATGCCGTACTGCCTGTCAGCCGCGCTTGCCAGTGCGACACCAAGCTATCAATCTGCGCACCCAGCTGTTCCCGGATGACCTCTATCGGCAAGGTCGAATCGATCAGCCGCAGTCGCTCTGGCTGCGTATTGACACGCTCATGATAGGCCGCGCGAGTGCGCTCGAAGAACGCAGCGCCCTCTTGCTCGAAACGGTCTGGCTCGCGCGCAGAGGCCAGCCGCTGGCGCGCAACGTCGAGCGGCACATCAAACAGCCAACTGCGATCGGGCTCCAGCCCATTGAGTGCCCAGCTTTCCAGCTGTTGCACAGCTTCGCTGCCCAGTTGCCGCCCGCCACCCTGGTACGCATAACTGGCATCGGTATAGCGGTCGCAGACCACCCACGTTCCCTGCTGCAGGGCAGGCAAAATCACCTGTATCACATGCTCGCAGCGCGCCGCGAACATCAGCAATGCCTCTGTTTTGGCATGCATGTCGCAGGACAATAGAATGTCGCGCAGCCGTTCACCGAGCGCCGTGCCGCCGGGTTCGCGCGTGGACAAAACCTGCAATCCCTTGTCGCGCAGGCGATCTACCAGCCATTGCACATGCGTGCTCTTTCCGGCGCCGTCCAGGCCTTCGAGTGTAATAAAGCAACCCCGTTGGTTCTGCATTTATTTGCGCCCCAGTATGTACTTGGCAACCGCGCGGTTGTGCGCGGCCAGATTGGTGGAAAACTCGCTGGTACCGTCTCCACGCGAAACGAAATACAGATAGCCGTGCTCGTCTGGGTGCAGCACGGCCAGGAGGGACGCGCGCCCCGGCGCGGCAATGGGCGTAGGCGGCAGGCCGTTACGTGTGTAGGTATTCCAGGGGGTGTCGGTGGTCAGGTCTCTTTTACGTATCCGCCCCTGATAAGCGTCGCCCATGCCGTAAATAACGGTGGGATCAGTTTGCAAGGGCATGCCGAGCTTGAGGCGATTGACAAACACGCCTGCAACCTTGCCGCGATCCATGCTGTGGCCAGTCTCCTTTTCAACAATGGAGGCCAGAACCAAGGCCTCGTAAGGCGTTTTCAGCGGCAACTGCTGGTCGCGTTCCGCCCACAGGTTGTCCAGCATTTTCTGCTGGGCATGAAAAGCGCGCCGCAAAATGTCGTAATCGGTCGTACCCGGCACAAATACATAAGTATCAGGATAAAACAGCCCTTCGGGGCTTTGAACATCGGCGCCCAGGCGTGCCAGGAGTTCGTCGTCGCTCACGCCATCGAGCGTTTGGCGTACGGCCGGGTTGTCTTGCAAAGCTTGCCGGATACGCTTGTATGTCCATCCTTCGACCAGGGTCAGGCGAGTTTGGGTCATGTCGCCATTGGCCATGCGTTCGAGCAGGCGTCGAGGGGTATCCCCCTGCAACGCCTCGTAGGCGCCAGCTTGCAGTCGCTTGTCCAACTGGGTCAGCCGCGCCAGCGCCACAAAGCCCCTGCTGTTGATATGAATGCCCGCCTCGTTCAGCGCGCGTGCTATGGTGGCTGGGCCGCTGCCCGTCTCAACAATGTAATCGATACGCGGACTGTCCATGGTTACCGGGCGCTGCGACCAATACCAGGCGCCGGCGCTGAGCAAGGCGGCGCCCAGGGCCACCAGGAGAAACACAGAAAGAAGGATCAGCTTGAATTTTTTCATCAGCCTTCCAGTTTAGCCCAGACCCGGGCTTGCGCGAACCCTTGTCCCAAGCTCGCAGGACCCGATATTTTGGGCAAATACCGCCAGGGCCGGTATCATAGGCATCAAGCGCACTTCACGCCCGGCGCATCACTGTTGTTATCAGCTCCAAATCCATGAATCGCACACCTACTACTTTATTTCCCCTACACGATCTTGCCGTCCTGCAAGCCACTGGCGCGGATGCCATTGCTTTTCTGCATGGCCAGCTTACTCAGGACGTTGAAGGCCTGCCTGAAGGGCAAGCGCGACTCGCAGGCTATTGCACGGCCAAGGGCCGCCTGCTGGGCAGCCTTCTTATCTGGAAAACGCCTCAGCAGGATG
The DNA here is from genome assembly GCF_004153455.1 of Allopusillimonas ginsengisoli. Taxonomy (GTDB): domain Bacteria; phylum Pseudomonadota; class Gammaproteobacteria; order Burkholderiales; family Burkholderiaceae_B; genus Allopusillimonas; species Allopusillimonas ginsengisoli. The sequence continues at coordinate 39,351 of NZ_SDQE01000007.1, forward strand.
GCGACACATCACCTGTATTACGAGCGCTTGTCAAAGCCGACCTCGCCCAGGCGCTGGCCAAGCGGATATCGATGTTTATCCTTCGTGCCAAAGTGAAAATAGAGATTACCAACCTTCCCGTCTATGGATTGATTCGACACGCTCAAGAGGATCAGGCCAGCCTCCCAGGGCTGCCCGGTTTCGATGAGGCGCAGTGGGCTGCGCTGCCGGCGGAGCCCGCGCCCTGGTCAGTAGCCATGCTCAAAAACGACTGGCAGGCCATTGGCGCCCCGTCTGCGCAGCCCGACATGGTGCGGTGGTGGCTGATTCCCAGCCTCCAGGCGTCCGAACAAGACAAGTCCCCACATCCTGGCCTGGAGGACTCGGCAGAAGACACCGCGCCATGGCATGCGGCGGACATCGCTGCGGGATTGCCTTGGGTGCAGGCCGCAACGCAGGACCTCTTCATTCCTCAGACGCTCAATTTTGATCTCATCGACGGGGTCAATTTCACCAAGGGGTGTTACCCGGGCCAAGAAGTCGTGGCAAGGGCCCATTATCGCGGCACGGTAAAACGTCGCATGGCATATGGCAAAGTCGCGAGCGCAAAAAGCATTGACGCGGCCGCATTGCCGGGCATGGACACCTACGATGCATTGCGCCCGGACAACCCCTGCGGACGGATTGTTAATGCAGCGCTCAATGGCGAAACGCTGCATGTGCTGATGGAAACCCAGTTGGCAGACCTCGGTCAGGCTGATTACCGGCTGGAAAGCGCGAACGGCCTCGCTATTCAGCCGTTTGACCTGCCGTATCCGCTGAAGGTCGAGGCCTGACCTCTACTTTCGGTACAAATTCAGGATGCTGGAGAAATCCAGCGCCCCACTGCCCTTGCTGCTGTGCAGCGAATACAGGTTGCGCGCCAGCTCTCCGAGCGGAATGGAAGCCCGCGCATTCAGCGCGGATTCCGCAGCCAGCCCCAGGTCCTTGAGCATCAGGTCTACGCCGAAACCGCCGGCATACTCCTTGGAGGCCGGCGCGTGATCCATGACGCCTGGCCACGGGTTGTAGAGCTCGGTGGCCCAGTTGCGGCCCGAACTCTTGGCAATGATGTCGGAAAGCACCTTGGGATCCAGACCATTGGCTGTACCCAGCGCCAATGCTTCCGAAGTGCCGGCCATCAGGATGCCCAGCAGCATGTTGTTGCAAATCTTGGCCACCTGACCCGCCCCGGCATCGCCGGCATGGAAGATGTTTTTGCCCATTTTTTCCAGATACGGCGTAGCTGCCTCAAGATCCGCCACTGCGCCGCCAACAATGAAAGTCAGCGTACCGGCGATGGCGCCGCCGGTGCCGCCGGACACCGGCGCATCAATCATGCGGATGCCTTTTTCGTTCGCCGCCTCGCCCACCTTGCGCGCTGACTCAGGCGCGATCGTGCTGCATTCAAGTACCAGCGTGCCCGACGCAATGTGTTGCAACAAGCCATCATCGCCCAGATACAACCCTTCCACATGCTTGCTGGCAGGCAGCATGGTTACGACGACCTCTGCCCCTCGTACTGCCTCTTTGGCTGACCCCGCCGCCGTGGCGCCGGAATCCGCCAGCATTTTCACGGAAGCGGGTACCAAATCAAAAACGACCATTTCATGACCGGCCTTGAGCAGGTTTTGAGCCATGGGGGCTCCCATATGCCCCAGGCCGATAAATGCGATGCGACTCATTGCTGTCTCCTGTTGGAACGATATTATTCTTGAACGAATGCTGGCTCAGGCTTGGCCCATATCCCGCAAGGGATGGGAGGTGCCAGCTGGCCATGGCGGCTGAAAGAACCGCTGCACCCATGCGGACGTGGCGTCTGCGGGCGTGGCCGGATTCCACTTGGGTTGTTTGTCCTTGTCGACGATGAGGGCACGTATGCCCTCTTGCAGATCGCCCTGGACACCACACTGCAAAGTAACAATGTACTCCTCGCGGAATACCTCGGCCAGGGACAACAGCCGAACCCGCTTGAGCAGCGAGAAGCTCAGGCGCGCCGATCCTGGCGAGCCAGCCTTAAAGGTTTTCGCGGCCCGCTGCAGCCAGGGATCATCATGGCTGGCCCAGGCGGCAATGCTGGCACACACCGCGTCGAAATCCTCGCCATCGCAGGCTTCGCGGATCGCCGCAAAATGCGTTTCGAGCGGCCCCTGCGGCAACGATTCCGAGGGCTTGTTCGCCAGCATTACTTGCCGCAGAATCGTGGCGTTCTCGGTGGCGCTACCTGTCCAGGATTGGGCCTGCATCTGCGCCAGTACAGCGTCCCATTGGCTGGTGGCGACGGTGTAATCGGCCAGGCCCAGACGCATGCAATCGCGTGCCCCCAACTGGGCGCCCGTCATCGCCAGGAAATTGCCGATGCCGTCGGGCAACCGCGCCAACATCCAGGTGCCACCGACGTCCGGAAACAGGCCAATGGACACTTCAGGCATGGCAAAGCGCGTGGTTTCACTGACAACTCTATGGCTGGCGCCCATCATCAGACCTACGCCACCGCCCATCACAATGCCACTGCCCCAGCAAACCAATGGCTTGGCGTAAGTGTGAATCTGGTAATCCAGGCGGTACTCAACCTCGAAGAACTCACGCGCGTAAGGATTATTCCAGGGATCGCGCGACACATTCTCGAGCATGCCTTTGTAGATCCCTTGCAGATCGCCGCCTGCGCAGAATGCCCTGCCCCCCGCGGCATCGAGCACCACAAACGCTATGCGCTCGTCGGACTCCCATTGCGAGAGCTGGGCGGCAAGCAGTTTGCACATCTCCAGCGACAGGCTATTCAGGCTTTGCGGGGCGTTCAGCGTGGCGACGCCGATTTTCTTGTCATTGGCTGTGTCCAGCTCCCGGAATAACACGGGGGAGTTCATCGGATGTCTGCTCCTTTATCCAGTAATTGGCGGGCGACAATCACCCGCATGATTTCGTTGGTACCCTCGAGAATCTGGTGTACGCGGGTATCGCGTACCAGGCGTTCGAGCGGATAATCCTTGAGGTAGCCATAGCCGCCATGAATCTGCTGACCGTCCAGGCAGGCCTGGAAGCAGAGGTCGGTGGCGAACCGTTTGGCCATGGCGCAATAGGAAGATGCGTTGGGATCGCCTTCGTCAAGCTTGGAGGCGGCCAGGCGAATCATCTGCCGCGAAGCCACAATATGTGTCAGCATGTCGACCAGCTTGAATTGCAACGCCTGAAAAGCGCCCAATTGCTGGCCAAACTGCTTGCGTTCACCCATATAACGGCGTGCCGCGTCGTAAGCCCCCTGCGCGGCGCCCACCGAGCAGATGCCGATATTGATCCGGCCGCCGTCCAGCCCTTTCATGGCAAATTTGAAGCCTTCGCCTTCCTGGCCCAATAGGTTTTCGGCCGGTACTTCGACGTTCTCGAACACGATAGGACGTGTCGACTGGCTATTCCAGCCCATTTTGTCTTCTTTGCGACCATAGGTGATCCCCGGCGTGTCCGCAGGGACGACAAAAGCCGAAATGCCCGCTGCGCCCGGGCCGCCCGTACGCGCCATAACCACCAGCACATCCGTATCGCCCGCGCCGGAAATGAAAGCCTTGGCGCCGTTGAGCACATAGGCGCCGCCGCGTTTCTCGGCGCGCGTGCTCAACGAAGCGGCGTCTGATCCCGAACCGGGTTCGGTGAGACAGTACGAGGCGAGCTTTTCGCCGGTGACCAGCACCGGGCCCCACACATCCCGGACCGACTGACTCGCCCAAGACCCGATCATCCAGGTGGCCATATTGTGGATGGTCAAAAAGGCCGTCGTCGAAGGATCGAAGACGGCCATTTCCTCGAACACCAGGGTGGCATCGAGCCTGGGCAGGCCCAGACCGCCTATGGATTCGGGCGCGTAGATGGCGCAGAAACCCAACTCACCGGCCCGTGCGAAGGTATCGCGCGGAAATATATTTTCGGCATCCCATCGCGCCGCGTTAGGCTCCAGCTCGCCCAGGGCAAAGTCGCGGGCGGCCTGTGCAAAGGCCTGTTGTTCATCGCTAAGGCGGAAATCCATGTAATCTGTCTCCTTGTCGCGGCCCGGGATCCGTCCGCGCTGCCGATTAATTATAGTGGTCTACCATAGCGCGCTTGGGCGAGGATTTATGTCATGTGCGCGACAATCGGCTTTTTCTGTGCTGAGCGCGCCGGCGACGCGATTCCATGGGGTCGAAGTCCAGTGGACGATAGATTTCCACCCGATCGCCCTCGGAAAGCGGATGGTCTCTGCTGCATCGCTGCCCAAAAATACCTGCCTTGAGATCGGCCATGTCGTAGTCGGGGAATTGCTGCGCAAAGCCGCTGCGGTCTATCGCCTGCCCCAGGGTGGCGTCTGGCCCCATCCGCATCTCCACAGCCCAGACTTCATCCGGCCCCTGTGCGAAAATGACTTGCACGGTGATGCCGCGGCTGTCAGTGGCTGTTGCGTGATTTGGCCTTGCAGGATTTTCGCCGGCACCAGAGGTTTCAGCCGCCATATAATGCCTGGGCTCGCTGCGTGAAAGAGTCGATGAAACTGGTGGCGATGCGATTGAAAATGGGGCCGACCACCGCTTCCAGCGTACGGCTGGAAAACGCGTATTCCATTGTGTAGGATACTTTACAGGCATCGGCGGCCAACTCCTGGAACGCCCAGGTACCCTTGAGCTGAGAAAATGGGCCATCAACAAGATTAACCGTAATCAACTCCGGATAATCATGCTCATTGCGGGTGGTGAAAGTCTGACGTATCCCGGCAATGCTGATCGTCACAGAGGCTTCCATGCCCTTTTCATCTTTTCGGTGTACCGTAGTGCCTCCACACCACGGCATGAATTCTGGATATTTTTCAACGTCGGCAACCAGGTCGAACATCTGGCCGCGACTGTGCGGGACGAGAACTGAGCGTTGTACTTTATGCATCGAGCCGTGTTAATAGATAGAATGTAGCGATTTTAGCCTCTATAGGCATATTGATTCATGAGCATTGTCGATAACCGCAAAGCAACGCACGATTACTTCATCGAAGACCGCTTCGAAGCGGGACTCGTGCTCGAAGGCTGGGAAGTCAAAGCCATACGTGCGGGTCACGTGCAGCTCAAGGAAAGCTACGTCATCGTGCGCGGTGGCGAGCTCTGGATATTGGGCATGCATATCAGCCCGCTTCCCACCGCTTCAACACACATACATCCGAACGCTACCCGCACGCGCAAGCTGCTTCTGAAGGCCGAAGAGATCAGCAAGCTGATCGGCAAAGTGGAGCAGCGCGGCTACACGCTGGTGCCGCTCAATCTGCATTACAAGAATGGCCGCATCAAGCTGGATTTTGGCCTGGGGCGTGGCAAGAAACTGCACGACAAGCGAGACACGGCACGCGACAAGGACTGGCAACGAGAAAAAGAGCGCATCATGAAACATGATACGCGCAACAAGGCCTGATTTCGCCATCAGGGCGCATCAGCCTACCTCAAAGCCTTCGAGCTCCAGCAGGGCCACCTTGCGTTCCAGGCCGCTACTGTAGCCATTCAACTGACCCGAGCTCGCCAGCACCCGATGGCACGGCACAATAATGGTGACGGGATTCTGCCCTACCGCCGCGCCCACCGGGCGGCCATGATGGCGCGTCATGCCCGCCGCCACGGCAACATCGCCGTACGACACATACTCGCCGTATGGAATGCCAAGCAGCGCCTGCCAGACCCGCTGCTGGAACGGCGTGCCGTCCAACTGGAGAGGCACGGAAAAAACGCGGCGCGAGCCTTCAAAATATTCACCCAGTTCCGCGCCTGCCTGGGCAAAGATATCTTGCACATTCAAAGGCGTATCCGCCTGCAGAAGTTCAAGCGTTCCGGCCTGATCATCCTGTCCAGTGTTGGCGCCACCCCCGGCTGTCTTGGACAGCGTTTGCCGGGCATACCGCATGCAGGCCTGATTGCCGGCTGTTCGCGCGAGGTTTTCCTCGCCGAACAGATCCGGTTCGAGTGCGCGGCGGCGTGCGTGAAGGCTGCGGATCGGACGGCCATTCAAGTCGCCTGCGGCAGGGCTGGCGTGCTGCGGTGGCCGCACGCCAGGCACACTGGGGCAATCTTTCTGGCCGACAAAGTACAACCCTGCAAGTCCCGTGCCTCGGGAACAGAGCAATATGCGGCCCAGTGGCGACTCCAGCCGCGCATGAAACTCCATCGTCCGACTCCTGTGCTCTCAAAAGGTCAGCCATAGCGCCTTGGCTGGCGAATATGGAATCAGTGCAGCTTGACCCTCGGTGCTCCGCGCTTGAGCAGCAGCCGGCCCAGGGCCATGGAACCGGTGCGCAAAGGCCCCAGCACTGCCATGTGATGCATCAAGTGTAGACTCATATACATCCATCGCGCGAGCAGGCCCTCGACAAACCAGCTCTTGCCCTTGAGCACACCCATCAGGCTGCCCACGCCGCGCGTGTGCCCAACAGAAACAAGCGAGCCATAATCGCGAAAACGAAAGTGCTCCTGAGGCTCGCTCTCCCCCTTGATGCGGGCACGCAGAACAGGTCTGAGAAAAGAGGCCTGTTGATGCGCTACCTGGGCACGTGCCGGCAACGATCTGCTTTCACCCGCCCAGGGCGCCTGTGCACAATCGCCCAATGCAAAGATGTCAGGGTCGGCCGTACGCATGCGCTCATCGACGACAATCTGATGCAGGCGGTTGGTTTCCAGGCCCAGTGTTGTCAGGAAAACCGGCGCCTCTATGCCCGCCGCCCATACACACAAGTCGGCCGGGTAGCGATTGCCTTCGCTATCGACCAGCCCATCAGCCTCTACAGCAGCAACCTTGACCGAGGTCTTGACGGATACGCCGCGCGTCACAAGCAGCGCCTGAGCGGTGGCGGAAAGCTTTTCGGGCAAGGCGGACAAAATGCGATCGGCCCCTTCGAGCAGCGTTATGCGAACATCGCGCTCGGGGTCCAGCTCGTTCAGGCCGTAGTACACCAGACCGGCCATCGCTTCAAGCAATTCGGCGGCCAGTTCAACGCCGGTCGCACCGCCTCCCACAATGGCAATATTGAGAATTTGCGGTGTGCCCGTCGTCTTTTTGCGATTGAGCGTAACCAGCTCATTGAGCAGGCGCTGCCGAAAACGCTCGGCCTCGGCCGTTGAATCCAACGCAAGCGCATATTGCGCGGCACCTGGCGTGCCAAAAAAATTGGACTTGCTGCCTACGGCCATGATCAAGGTACCGTAGGCGAGTGTCCTGACCGGAAACACTTCTTCTCCGGCGGCGTCGACGACGGCGCTGAGCGTCAACTGATGGGCTTCGCGATCCAGCCCTTGAAGCTCGCCATGCATGAATGTGAATCCGCAGTCGCGGGCCAGCATGAAATAAGAAAGGTCTTCGCGATGTATGTCCAGTGTTCCCGCCGCGACTTCATGCAAGGAAGGCTTCCAGATGTGACTGTCTGCCTTGTCGACAAGCACAATGTGCTCAGGGCCGAATTCGCGGCCCAGTTTTGCGGCAAGCTCCAGGCCTCCGGCACCTCCTCCGACGATGACAACTTTGTGCTTGTCGTGACTCATGCTGCTTCTCCATAACGCTGTGAGAAAGCATGTTACCTTAATCCATACTGCCTATAAGCCTAAATAAGGCCTGACAAAAAACAGGTGACATTGCGACATCCGCGTCCATTGACGCTTGCGCCCGCTCTGCTGGCAAGCACCCGGCAGAGGGCAACAGGAAAATTCGATCTCAAGCGCTCGTGCGCCCTGGAACTTGCCCAGTGCGCTCGCCCTCATCGCAAATGGGGTTCCTCAGGTGGCCGATACCTTCGATAGCTACCTCCACCGTATCTCCGTGACGCATCCAGATGGGTGGTCGACGAGCGGAACCGACACCTGCTGGCGTACCCATTGCAATCACGTCGCCAGGAAAGAGGGTCATGCACCGGGATAGCATTGCAATGGCCTCAGCCACTGTAAACACCATATTGGCCGTGTTGTCCTGCTGCAAGATCTTGCCATTCAGACGGGTACTTATTTTCAGTCCGGACGCGCCTGGAGGCATCTCATCAGCGGTGACAATGACCGGGCCAAAAGCGCCCGTAGCGTCGAAGTTCTTGCCTATTGTCCATTGCGAGGTCTTGTGCTGAAAGTCTCTAATACTGCCATCGTTAAAGCACGAGTAACCGCCGACATATGAAAGTGCTTCTTCGGGTGCGGCGTGCCTGCAGCGTTGCCCCATGATTACGGCAAGCTCCGCCTCGTAATCGAGCTGTTCGGAACACGCCGGGCGCACAATGGGCTGGCCAGCACCAATCAGGGAATCAGCGGTGCGAAGGAAAAAGCTGGGATATTCAGGTTTCTCATGGCCACTTTCCGCCGCATGGTCAAAATAGTTGAGCCCCAGACAAATGATTTTTCCTGGTCTGGATAACGGTGGAAGTAGTTGCACCTCATCCAGTGGCAGCGATACAGCCTGGCTCCCGGCTGTCACAGCATCGACGATATCCTGACGACCGCGCACAGACATCTCAAGCAGGTCAGTGACACTCAACTGGGCGAAGGGAGTGCCGGTCAAAGGAAACAAGGTTCGATCATTCAGAACGAATCCCACACACGCATCAGATTCATGATGAAAAGTTACAATACGCAAAACAGCCTCACAAAAAACACAAGTCATTCACACTGAAAGCCCGGGTATTTCACACTACATGCTGATTATTCAAGCGCCACGCGGGATTCCCGGACAATATCAGTCCAGCGTTTGATATCCTGCTCGAGAAAGACGCCAAATTCCTTCATGGGTAAGGGAGACAGCAGGCTTCCCTGCTTCAAGATGGTTTCACTGATCGCCGGGTCCTTCAGAATTTCCATGACGTTGCGGCTCAGTGTCTCGCGAATGGCTTCTGGCGTTCCTGCCGGTGCCAGCAATCCCACCCACGTCAGGACCGCCAAGTCATTGAGCCCCTGTTCTTTCATCGTCGGAACATCCGGGAAAACATCCATACGCTCTGGCGTGCTTGTCGCGATGGCGCGCACGCGCCCCTTTTCAAGATAGGGGCCGACCAGCATAGGGTTGGCAAACATAAGCTGTATCCGCTCGGCAACCACATCGTTGAGCGCGGGCGAACCGCCCTGATAAGGAACATGCAGCCAGTTCAGGGCATACCGCTGCTTGAACTGTTCGCTCAGAATGTTCTGAACGGACCCCACCCCGGTCGATGCGTAGTTCATGGATTGCGGATGCTGCTTACTGTATTCAATCAAACCGTGCACATCCTTCACGGGCAAGTCGGGAGAAACGGTCAGGACAAACGCAGTTTCACTAATGCGTGCGACCGGGTCGAAATCCGCCATGACAAAAGGCACTTTCGCATCCACGGCGGGGCTGATAATTGCATTGGCGCCGCTCATCAAAAGTGTGTACCCATCAGGTTTGGCCTTTGCAGCCATATTTGTTCCGATCACGCCAGACCCGCCGGCGCGATTGACCACAATAACGGATTTACCCAGTTTCTTGGCCAGCTCTGAACCAATCAGCCGCGCAAGCGCATCGATAGCGCCTCCGGCTGGATAGGCCACGATGATCTCTATATTGCGTTCCGGATATTGGCCGACACTGCCAGTGGATGCCATGGCCGGCAGAACGAACGCAGAGCAGGATGCCAGTAGTGCGACACCAAGCGCGCGTTTAGCATGGATGAATTTTGCGAACATAACTTGTCTCCTTTCTGTTGTATCTTGAATCACGACGCAGCGAAGCGAGCCCGCCCCAGGCGGCATGCTATTGAGCGGTCAGTACGTCTCGTATCACTGTCACGGCATCGAGTGCCGCATCATCGACTTGCGGCCAATATCCCTTGGGAATCACCATTTCGCCTTCCTCGACACAAAGCGGGTTCTTGAAAAGACTTCGGCCCAGTTTCAAATATCCGTTCATTTCTCCCGCGTTACGTATACAGCGCGTGGCCACACAGGCTTCCGCCCAGCAGGCAATGTCGGTGGCGACGCCGTCGCCCAACACCGGCTCCATACCCTGATCCCTGATGTACTGCAGAGCGTTGACGAGCATGCCGGGACTGCCGACCTTCTTGAGTTTGAGCTTGACGAACCCAACCCCTTCCAGCGGGCCGCATCGGGCAATATCCTCAATGCTGTAAATGGACTCGTCCAGCATCAGCGGTACCGTGGAACACATGCCTATCTCCGCATGGGCTGCCCACTCATCAGAACCGCAGGGCTGTTCAAACAGCTCTATCCCTTCGGGATGAAGACGGCTCGCGACTGCCTTGCCGGCGCCCAGGTCATAGCCACGATTGGCATCGAGCCTGAGCATCGCCCTGCCACGCACAATTTGCTGGATCTTTTCTATGCGGGCCAGATCCTGCTGCCAATCGAATCCTATCTTGATCTTCAATGTCCGATAGCCTGCTGCAAGCAATTGCTCTATTTCCTGCCTCATCGCTGCCGGTTCATGCGCATTGACGGGAGCCAGCAGCGGAATGCGCAGGTTTTCATCAATCCGCAGTATTGGGGCCTCTTCCATCATGTCCAGCGCACTGAGCATTGCGCTGGCACCACCCGGATGTCTGCTTGCGGCGTCGAGCAACATGTCTTTGGCCGCTGCCGGCCTTTCGCCAAGCATCGCCATTGCGGCGCCTCTGCAAAACTGCCAGGAATCCTCTACCGTTTCAGCGGTATAGCCGGGTGCGATCAACGCCTCGCCCCATCCATGGCCTCCGTCGTCGTTGCGTATGCAAACAACAATGGGATCAAATGCATGAATCGCTCTTGTAGAGACAACATAAGGCTGCTTCAGCGGCGCATTAAGCCGCCGTAGCACTACTTCTTGAATGGTCATGAAGTTGTTCGTCGAATTGAATTGAAGTTGGTCGCCGATTCCAATCATGGATCAGTTCAGCGGGCGATGAACGGGCTCACCGGAAATTTGCGTGCGTATCATCAATCGCCGCGCAGCATCGTCGAAAGCGTCTCGACGATGCATAGTGCAGCGGTTATCCCACATCACCAGGTCCCCTGGCTTCCATGTCTGCGACCAGGCCAACGCAGGATTGGTCGCGTGCGCCCACAAATCATCCAGCAGCGCTTCGCTTTCTTCCAAAGGAAGGCCCACAACATACGCGTTCTGCCGCCGCCCCAGAAAGAGGCATTTTCGTTGAGTTTCAGGATGCACTCTGACCAATGGATGCACGGCGCCGACAGTTTCACGAGGATCATCAACTTGCTTGAAGCCCAAACGCAGTTCGCCGGCGCTGTTATGGCTTGCGTCATGGAGACAGGTCAGCCTGTCCACACGCGCTTTGAGCGCCGCAGGCAGTGTCTCGTATGCCGTATACATGTTCAGAAAATGAGTATTGCCTCCCGACTCGGGTACTTCCAGGCTATATAGACATGCAGCTTTGGGAGGATTCGTGGCATAACTCATATCGGTATGCCAGACAGCCTCGCCCGCCCCCAGCCCGCCAATACTTTGGCCACCGATCTGGATGTTCGAGATTGTGGTGATTTCCGGAAATGCGGAGGCCGGCCCAACGGCCCGTGTTCGCGTTCCGATGGGACGGGAATCCAATGCTCCAAACTGTTTTGAGAATCGGATGAGCTCCTCAGGCGACAGCCTTTCCTGCCCCCTGAACCTCAACACCAGATACTGCCCCCACAAGTCATTGATAGCTTGCAGTGCTTCCGCCGACATTGGCTTTGAAATATCCACGCCAGTCACCTGCGCCGCCAAGTGTTCCCCAAGTGGCTGGGCGATGATTTGAGCGGTTACCCCTTCTGCGTTCTCCACCTTCCTCTCCCTGAGTACGAGTTCGATACTTGAAAAGTATAGGTTTTGTATTATCATTAATTATCATTAATACTTAAACACTTATATCTAATGCTGATAGATATTCTAAGACGGCGCATCCGTATCAGAGATCTCGAAGTATTTCTCATGCTCGCTGCCAATCTAAACTTCAGCAAAGCCTCTGAAGCGCTCCATATATCCCAGTCAGCGTTAAGCGCAGCAATACAAGGGCTTGAAGAGACCCTATCGACTCGGCTATTCGATCGCAGCACACGCGTGGTCGAATTGACCCCTGCCGGCAAGGTGCTGCAAAAAGAGGCTGAGGAGCTGCTGGCCCATTTTGATTATTCAATCCAGCGGGTACAGGATTTCGTCAGCGGCGCACAGGGACGTTTACACATTGCCGCCTCGCCCTCTGTCATGGCCGGGCTGCTGCCGTCCGCCCTGAACAGATTCGGTGAAACTTATCCTGGCGTCAGTGTGGAGGTACGCGAAGAAGTGCACGCCTCATGCATTCATCTGGTGCGGGCAAGGAAAGTGGATCTCGCATTGACACCGGGTCGGCAAGACTTCGACGATCTTTGCCAGACCAGACTGTTCAACGATCACCTGGTGGTGCTCTGTTCGCCAAACCATGCTTTTGCCAAGCAAGACAAGGTGAAGTGGACCAGCATCGTCAAGGAGCGGATCATCGCGGTAAAAAAAGAAAGCAGTGTCAGGCAGATTGTTGAAACCGCCTTCGCACGTTATGCCAGAGAACTTCAACCCGCTTTCGAGGTAGAGCGCGCTACATCAGCCATGAGCTTTGCTGCCGCAAACCTGGGGGTCGCAATCATGCCACTGTCATTGGTGAACTACGCAGATAAGCAATACGTTGTGCATCGGATGATCGACGCGCCCGATGCGGTGCGCGTCATCTGCGCGATCCGTCTCGCCGCCCGCACGCCATCAAGCGCGGCGGAGAACTTCGTGGACCTTTGCGCACGCATGGCGACTACACGCTGAATGCAAAGCGGGCCTGGGTGGCAAAAAAGCCACCCAGGCCCGCAGTGGTGTCCGTCATGCGCGACATCGCGTGACGGATCACTTTAACTCCCTGGCGGCGAATTATTCGCGCGCCAGACGCTGCCAGGTATCCACTACCGTATCCGGATTCAGTGACATGGACAGAATGCCTTCTTTCTGTAGCCACTTTGCCAGATCCGGATGATCGCTGGGGCCCTGCCCGCAAATACCCACGTACTTGCCGGCCTTCAGGCAAGCCTGAATCGAACGGCGCAGCATGAACTGCACTGCTTCGTCGCGCTCGTCGAAATCCGCGGCCAGCAATTCCATGCCAGAATCCCGATCAAGGCCCAGCGTAAGCTGGGTCATGTCGTTGGAACCGATGGAAAAACCATCGAAATACTCCAGAAACTGATCGGCCAGGATGGCGTTGGACGGCACCTCGCACATCATGATCACGCGCAAACCGTTTTCCCCGCGAGCCAGGCCATTGTGCGCCAGCAAATCGACCACTCGGCTGGCCTGCGACAAAGTGCGCACAAAGGGCACCATGATCTCGACATTGGTCAGGCCCATGTCGTCTCGTACTTTCTTGAGCGCTTCGCATTCCATGCGGAAACACTCTTCGAACTCTTCAGAGATATAACGCGACGCACCCCGGAAACCCAGCATCGGGTTTTCTTCTTCAGGCTCATAGCGCGAGCCGCCGACGAGCTTGCGATATTCGTTCGACTTGAAGTCCGACAAACGCACGATAACCGGTTTGGGATAGAACGCCGCTGCCAGGGTGGCGATGCCTTCGGCGAGTTTTTCGACAAAAAACGCGCGCGGGCTGGCGTAGCCTCGCGCCGCCGACTCAACCGCCAGCTTGAGTTCGCCGTCCACATTGGGATAGTCGAGCACCGCCTTGGGGTGCACATTTATATTGTTGTTGATGATGAACTCGAGACGCGCAAGCCCCACGCCGTTATTGGGGATCTGCGAAAAATCGAAGGCCAGCTGAGGGTTCCCGACGTTCATCATGATCTTGACATCGATGGCCGGCATTTCACCCCAGCGTACCTCTTCGATTTCGGTTTCGATCAGGCCGTCATAGATGCGGCCTTCGTCGCCTTCGGCGCAGGATACAGTGACTTCACGGCCATTCGCCAACACGTCCGTTGCATTGGCGCAACCCACCACGGCCGGGATGCCGAGTTCGCGAGCAATAATGGCCGCATGGCAAGTACGCCCTCCGCGATTGGTGACGATGGCCGAAGCCAGCTTCATGACGGGCTCCCAGTTGGGGTCGGTCATGTCGGTAACCAGAATGTCGCCCGCCTTGACTTGATCCATCTCGGATATATCGCCCACGACACGGACGCGACCTGAGCCGATTTTCTGGCCGATCGCGCGGCCGGTAATCAGGATGTCGCCGGTAGCCTTGAGCCGATAACGCTCCTGCACGTCGTTGTGGCCCAGCTGCGATTTGACCGTTTCGGGCCGTGCCTGCAGGATATACAGTTTGCCATCCACACCATCGCGACCCCATTCGATATCCATGGGACGCTGATAGTGTTTTTCGATGATGACAGCGTAGCGGGCCAGCTCAATGATTTCGTCGTCGGTCAGCGAATAGCGGTTTCGCTCGGATACCGGCACATCGACTGTGCGGACCGCGTGGCCAGAGGTGCGTTCAGGGTCGAACTCCATTTTGATCAGCTTGGAGCCGATGCGACGGCTGATGATCGGATAGTGACCCGTCGCCAACGTGGCTTTGAACACATAAAACTCGTCTGGGTTTACGGCGCCCTGGACCACGGTTTCACCCAGGCCATAAGACGATGTGATGAAGACCACATCGCTAAAGCCTGATTCGGTGTCCAGAGTGAACATGACGCCAGCGCTGCCACAGTCGGAACGCACCATGCGCTGGATACCAGCGGACAGTGCAACCTCTGCGTGAGCGTAGCCTTTGTGCACACGGTAGGAAATGGCCCGATCGTTGTAAAGCGAGGCGAAAACGTGCTTGACCTTATCCAGGACATCGTCGATACCGACAACGTTCAGGAAGGTTTCCTGTTGGCCTGCAAAGGACGCATCGGGAAGATCTTCGGCGGTGGCAGAGGATCGTACGGCGAAACTGCCTTTCCCGTCGGCATCGAGCTCCGCAAACGCAACGCGTATGGCTTGCTCGAAATCCGCAGGCAGGGGCGTATCAATAATCCATTGCCGGATTTCCGCGCCAGCGTTGGCCAGCTCTCGCACGTCTTCGGAATTGAGCGTTTCGAGACGATGTGCAATACGCTGATCCAGGCCTGTTGCCTGCAGGAATTCACGAAAGGCCTGCGCCGTGGTGGCAAATCCACCTGGAACCCGGACACCGGCTTCGGCCAACTGGCTGATCATTTCACCTAGTGATGCGTTTTTTCCTCCTACCGAGTCTACGTCCGTCATGCGGAGTTGCTCGAAAGACACTACATAAGACATGAAGTCACCTTTGACAATATAAAAAAGCGTGTTTGCTCAACGCACCCAAGCAACGGAATTGACGTTGCACCCGTGCGCTGAGCAAACCAGCCTTGCCTGCTGGTACGGTGACTGTTAACCTTTCGCGATTGTACCGTTTCTGGTCGCCTCTGCGCTTGCATTTCTCCTCATGTCCGAAAACACCATCGAACACACCGTATTTGTCGTTTCCGACAGTACAGGCATTACTGCCGAAACCTTCAGCAACTCTGTCCTGTCGCAATTCGAACAGGTGAAGTTCGAGGCCATACGCATTCCTTTTATCGACAGCCCCGAAAAGGCGGAAGCCGCCGCAGCGCGCATCAATCATTGCGCAGCCGAAAAAAACACCCGTCCACTCGTATTCAGTACGTTGGTCAACCCCGTCAGTGCAAACAAGATCAGAGCTGCCAATTGCACCTTTCTAGACCTGTTTGGCACCTTTGTGCAACATATTGAAACCGCCTTGGGCGTCAAGTCCAATCATTCGGTGGGCCGCTCGCATATGGGCGGCCTCAGCAAGCAATACACCAATCGCATCGAAGCCATAAATTTCAGCCTTGCGCATGACGATGGCCAGTTCGTGCATGGGCTGGAACAGGCTGATGTCATCCTGGTTGGCGTCTCGCGTTGCGGCAAAACGCCCACCAGCCTTTATCTGGCCATGCAGTATGCGGTAAAGGCCGCCAATTTCCCGCTCATCCCCGAAGACTTCGACCGAGGTTCGCTGCCCGCAACGCTGCTGCCCTACCGCAAAAAGCTCTTCGGGCTTTCTATCCAGCCCGAACGTCTGGCAGAGGTTCGCAATGAGCGGCGCCCGCAAAGCCAGTACGCCTCGCTCAAGCAGTGCCGGCATGAAGTCGCCGAGGCTGAACGACTGATGCGCATGGAAGACATTCCCTGGCTGTCCACGACCACCCGTTCCATCGAAGAGATCTCCACCAAAGTGCTGGACGAGGTAGGGCTTAACCGCCGCAGTTATTAACGATGGGCGGCGAATGTCTGCCGGCGTTGCTCAAACAGGCAAACACCGGCGGCCACAGCCACATTCAGCGACTCCACGCCCTCTGCCTGTGGAATGAATACCCGCGTTTTTGCCTGAGCCAGCAGTTGCGGCGCCACCCCCTGCCCTTCGTTGCCCAACAGCCATGCACACCGTTCAGGCAGGGCGAGATCGTAAAGCGCAACGGCTTCGTTCAGCGCAGTGGCAATCAACGGTACGGCGAGTCTGTCACAGGCGCCAAGCAGATCTACCCGCTCATGAATTTGCATCACAAAATGCGCACCCTGGGCGCTGCGCAATACTTTCGCCGACCAGGCTGAGGCGGTACCCACAGACAAATAGGCATGCTCTATGCCGACCGCCGCGGCTGTGCGCAACAATGTTCCGACGTTCCCAGGATCCTGGATCCTGTCCAGCCACAGACAAAGGTGATCGATACGATCGGGTACGCCAGGGTTGGGCGGCGTTACCAGAAAATACACACCTTGCCCATGCTCCACCTGCGAAAGATTGCGAGCCAGGCGTTCGTCGCAGGCAATACAGATTGCGGTATCCAGCGATTGAGCCAGCGCCTGGAGTTCTTTGCTTTCTGCCAGCCGCGAGTCATCGAAAATCGCCCGCTCAGGAGGCCCCTGAAACCGGAGCCAGGCCTGACACAGATGCGTACCCTCGAGCAGCACCTGCCGTCCCTCGCCCACGCCGTGCTTGCCCGCCGCCACGCGCGACAAATATTTGAAAACGGCATTGTCTCGAGAGCTAATGTATTTCATAAAATGAGCAGGCGGCGTACAGGGCTGAAGCTGCGACGATGGGCAGGACATGGTCCATGCTGGCGGAGCCGTTCGAGATGCACGGCAGTTCCATAACCCTTATGCTGATCAAATCCATAACAGGGATACTGCTCATGCAGCGTCAAGCAGTCTGCGTCACGGGCGGTCTTGGCCAGGATAGAGGCAGCAGATATCGCCTTGACGGTTGCGTCGCCGCCAATGACGGGTTCGGCTACGCAGGCCAACCCTCTGGGCAGGCAATTGCCGTCGATCAGCGCTTTGTCGGGTTGCATCGACAACCCCTCGCAGGCTCGGCGCATGGCCAGCATGGTCGCCTGAAGGATATTGAGCGTGTCGATTTCGTCGACGCTTGCGCTTGCTACGCACCAGGCCAGGGCCCGCTCGCGTATCAGGTAGCCAAGCTCCTCGCGATGCCCTGCAGTCAGTTTCTTGGAATCATTCAGGCCTCGTATGCGGCGCCCCGGATCCAGTATGACGGCGGCCGCAAATACTGGGCCCGCAAGCGGGCCGCGGCCCGCTTCGTCTATGCCTGCTATACGCATCATATCGCCGGTATTCAAGACACTGAAAAGATCCGGCTGGCGGCCCGGTTGCCTAGCCACGGCCAGCCTGCTCAAGAATAGCCTGCGCTGCCAGCGCAGGCGTATCGCGCAACAGAGACTCGTGAATAAGCCTGAAACGCTCGCCGACCTGATCGGCATAGGCCTTGTCGCTCAACGCCGTCCAGCTCGCTTGCGCGAGCGCATCAGGCGTAGCGTCTTCTTGCAGCAACTCGGGCACGACAAAGTCCTGTGCCAACACATTGGGCAAGCCTACCCATGGCACGCTGGGCCGTGCCTGTCCGGATTTCCATGCCATGATGCGCCGCATTGTGGGCGACAGCACATAAGAAATGACCAGCGGCTTTTTGAACAGGCAGGCCTCCAGCGTTGCTGTACCGCTGGCAGCGAGCACGGCGTCGGCCGCTTCCATGACATTCCAGGCCTGCGGACGCTGCCTGCGCTCGCTGTCGCCCTCTTGAGCGCCACTGTCCTGATCGATAATGCGGCAATGCCGCAACGGAAAGCGCCGCAGTATGTCCTCAAACTCTGCGCGACGGCGGGCATTCACCATGGGTACCAGAAAATGCAGATCGGGATCCTGATGGGACAGTATCTGGGCAGCCTGTAGAAAGCGGGGTGCGAGCAGATTGATTTCCGACGACCGGCTGCCCGGCAGGATGGCCAGCATGCGAACAGACTCATCCAGACCCAGATAGCGCCGGGCTGCCACTTTATCCGGCTGCATAGGGATCACGCCGGCCAGCGGATGTCCAACATAGGTAACCGGAACGCCCTCTTTCTGGTAGATAGCCTCCTCGAAGGGAAACAGTACCAGCATATGTGACACGGCAGCCCGAATCTTGTGAATGCGTTCGTAGCGCCAGGCCCAGATCGATGGGCCGACAAAATGGACGGTGGGCACGCCCGCCTGTTTGAGCTGGTGCTCAAGCCGCAGGTTGAAATCAGGCGCATCGATGCCTACGAAGACATCCGGCTTGTCCCGCATCCAGCGCTTCTTGACATCAAAGTAGGTGGTGAGCAAACCCGGCAGGCGTTTGAAGGCGTCCACGTAGCCGAACACAGTCAGCGCGTCCATGGGATGCCATGCGTCAAGGCCTGCTCGCTTCATGGCGGGGCCGCCTATGCCCTCGCAACCGGCCTGTTGCGCCTGCCGCCGTATGCCCTGTATGACCCTGGCAGCCAGCATGTCGCCAGACGGCTCACCAGCAACCATGCCTATGCGCGGGCTCATGAGCGTGCGATGCCCCGGGTTGAGGCAGCCAGAAAATCCGCCATGATCGTCAGCACCTCATCGGCTTGGGGACGTTCAGTACGCAGATGCCGGATCTGCTCGGTTGCCTCCTCTACCTTGAGGTTGCGGCGAAAAACAAGCTTATAGGCTTCTTTGACAGCCGAAATGGCTTCCTGGCTGTAGCCGCGACGGCTCAAACCTTCGGAGTTCACGCCAACGGGCCGGAAAGGATCGCCGGCGCCGATCACGAAGGGGGGAATATCCTGCCGAATGGAGCTGGTCCCACCTATCATGCTGTGTGCCCCGATACGTACAAACTGGTGCACTGCAGACAAGCCGCCAATAATGGCCCAGTCGCCGATATGAATATGGCCGGCAAGCTGAACACTGTTGGCCATGATGGTGTGGCTGCCTACCTGACAATCGTGGGCAATATGCACGTAAGCCATAATCCAGTTATCGTCGCCCAGACGGGTAACGCCGACATCCTGGGCCGTGCCCGTGCTGATCGTGACATATTCACGAATCGTATTGCCGTCGCCGATTTCCAGGCGTGTCGGCTCGCCTTGGTATTTTTTGTCTTGCGGAATGCCGCCTATGGAGCAAAACCGGTAGAAAGTATTGTTGGCGCCTATGGTAGTGTGGCCATCGATCACACAATGCGGCCCCACGACGGAACCTGGTCCGATGGACACATGCTCGCCTACGATACTGTAGGGCCCTATCGTCACATCATCGGCTATCTTCGCACCAGGCGCTACGATAGCCGTCGGGTGAACACGTTCTGCCATTGCTATTCTTCCAGCACACGAATTGCGCACATAAGCTTGGCTTCGGCTGCGACTTGGCCATCAACGGTTGCCTGTGCGGTGTATTTACAGATGGAACGGCTGATACGATCGGCCGTGACCTCGAGCCTGAGCTGGTCGCCAGGCACTACCGGTCGGCGAAAGCGCGCACCGTCCACGCCAACCAGGTAGTAAGCAATCTTCTTGTCGGCAGGGTTGACATCGGAATCGTCTTCAAACGAAAACAGCGCGGCCGCTTGCGCGAGTGCTTCGATGATCAGCACGCCCGGCATCACCGGATGGTGAGGAAAATGTCCAGTAAAGAAAGGCTCATTCATCGAGACATTCTTGATGGCCACGATGCTTTTCCCAGGCACCATTTCGATAACGCGATCCACTAACAGCATGGGATAGCGATGCGGCAACCTGTCCATGATTTGTCGAATGTCGAGTTCCATCTTTTTATTTCCTGCTTGCGCGCACCGCCCCTGGCGATGCTTGTATGTGTGTAGTTAAATGCGTTATGCGTTGTTTTTTTCGGTTGCGCGCACACGACGGCGCAACTGAGCCAGCTGCCCTAAAACAGCTGCGTTGCGTTGCCAATCGCGATGTTCTGCAAAGGGATAAACCCCAGTGTACCTGCCCGGGCTGGTAATGCTGGACGTTATTGCTGTGCCCCCGGAAACATGCACATCGTCGCTCAATGTCAGGTGGCCGGACAGCATTGCCGCACCGCCGATGGTACACCGCTGCCCGATGATGGTGGAGCCCGCCACACCGACACACGCCGCCATGGCGGTGTGATCCCCCACCTGCACGTTGTGCGCAATCATGATCTGGTTGTCCAGCTTGACGCCGTTGCCCAACGTTGTGCTTTCGAGAGCACCGCGATCAACAGTGGTGTTCGCGCCGATCTCGACATCGTTTCCTAATTTGACGCCACCTATCTGGGCAATTTTGGTCCAGCCTGCGCCACCCGGCGTTGGCGCGAACCCAAACCCGTCGGCGCCCAGCACACAGCCTGAATGCAGGATAGCGCGATCGCCCACCTGGACACCATGATAAAGGGTGACCCGCGCATGCAGCAGACAATCGCTGCCCAATACGGAGCCTGCGCCGATGATGCAGCCTGGGCCAAGCCTGGTGCCGGTGCCGATGCGTGCGCCAGGCTCGATCACACAATGTGGGCCCACACTGACGCCATCGGCCAACTGCGCATCCGGCGCAATAATGGCTGTGGGATGTATGCCTTTTTCGAGACCTTGCACACGATGGCTGTCGAACCACTGTGCCAGCAAGGCATACATGACATAGGGCTGACTGCACACAATGACGCGATAGCCCGGATCCGATCCGACATAAGCCTGAAAATCCGCTTCGGTCATGATGACCGCCGCCGCCCGGCATGAGGCCAGTTGTTCGTGCAAGCGAGCATTGGAAAGAAAGCTGATTTCCTCTGGCCCCGCAGAAAGCAGAGAGCCCAGCCCCCGAATGCGAGGGCCGGGCTCATTTGTTGCTTGGGCTGGCCTGCAGTCCAGGCCTACGGTATTGGCTTCGGCCAGCAGTGTTTGCAGTGTGGGCGCCTGCTTGGGCGCTAGCAATACTGGCATCGTGTGTTAGCCGCCCAGGGCCTTCATCACCTGATCGGTGATATCGACACGTGGGCTGACGGTGACGGCATCCTGAATAATGAGATCGTAGCCTTGTTGTTCCGCGATCTGCTTAATGGCGGCGTCGGCCTTTTCGACGATCCCCGAGAACTCTTCATTGCGCCGGCGGTTGAAATCTTCCTGGAATTCGCGACGCTTGCGTTGCAGGTCGGAATCCAGATCAGCCAGTTTGCGCTGGCGCTTCACGCGCTCGGACTCTGACAGCACAGGCGCGTCTTTGTCGAGTTTTTGGGCTTCGCTGCGCAGCCGGTTGGCCATGCTTTGGAGCTCTTCATCGCGCTTCTTGAATTCGGACTCGATCTTGGATTGGGCAGCCTTGGCAGGCTTGGAGTCGCGCAGAATGCGTTCGGTGCTCACAAAGCCGATCTTGGTGGCTTGCGCGTGAACGACCGGAGCCGCCACCATGGCACCCAGGCCCAGTGCGCCAGCCAGTATCAGGGCGCGGTTGCTGCGCGCAAGGCCACTGGATATAGCGGAAAGTTTTAATGCGATTTGAGACTTCATGAACAATCTACCTTGCGAAAATGCAGAGATAAAACGGTTATTGTGCCATTAAACAGCGTACATCAGAAACCGGTGCCTATCTGGAACTGGAATGCCTGCTTGTCGTCGCCTTCCTTGGCATTGAGCGCGTGGCCCCATGACAGCTGCAGCGGCCCCAGCGGGGATTCCCAGGACAGACCGATACCGGTTGAATACTTCCAACCACATGGATCTTCTGCGTAATTATCTATCCCCCGCCCGCATCCGCCACCGGCCGTGTTATCGACCCGGCCTGCGTCGGCAAACAGGAACCAGCGTAGTGTACGATCTCGCGTCGCCCCGGGGAACGGCAGATACAACTGCATGTTACCGACGACACGGCGCGAGCCGCCCAGGTAATCATTGGTAAGAATGTCGCGCCCGCCCAGCGAGGCGCCTTCGTAGCCGCGCACGGAACCAATACCGCCGCCGTATACGTTCTTGATGACCGGGAAGCTCTTGCCGCCGTAGCTGCGGCCCCAATCAACCAGACCATTGAAGGCCAGCGTATACGCACGACCCAGCGGCACGTAGTATTGCTGCTGGGCGCTCAGCATGTAGTATTTGAGATCCATCGTGGACACATCCGCCGACAAGCGCGTATAGCTGCCTCTGTGCGGCGCCAAAGCGCTGTCGCGCGTATCCTTGGACCAACCCACGTTGAAGATCAGCGCGTTGGTGCCTTCGCCGTATTCTTCGACGAAGTCTTGGTAGGCACGCGGCGTATATTGAGGATCAAGTTCAGTGAGTTTGTTGTGCTCAAAGCTTACGCCAGCAAAGATACGGTCGAATTCGGAGATGGGTACACCGAAGTTCAGGCCGCCACCAATGGCGGTAACGCGATAATCGCCACGGGAGTAATCATTATCGTAAGGCGTTGTGCGGCGATAGTAGATCGACGTGGTTTTGCTGATACCGTCGCGCGTCCAGTATGGATTGGTATGCGAAATAACCGCTGCCCGGTTGGTTTCGCTGGTGTTCACTTGTAGCGACAGCGTATTGCCGCTGCCGAAGATGTTGTCTTGGCTGATGCCGGCCGACAGAATCACGCCGTCGGTGGATCCGTAGCCGACCCCGAGATTGATCAGGCCTGTGGGCTTTTCCTTGACATCGACATTGATGTCGATCTGGTCGGGCGAGCCTGCAACAGGTGTCGAGGAAACATCGATCTGGTTGAAATAACCGAGGCGATCTATGCGGTCGCGAGAATGCTTGATGGCATCGCCATCGTACCAGGCAGCCTCTTGCTGACGCATTTCGCGGCGGATGACCTCGTCGCGGGTGCGCGTATTGCCACCGATCTGGATGCGCCTGACGTAGACGCGGCTGCCCGGATCCACGTAAAAGGTAAGATCGGTTTCGTGAGATTCGCGATCCAGCACTGGATTGGGATTGACGTTGGCAAAGGCATATCCCAGCGTGCCGAGATATTCGGTGATTGCCTTGGCGGTTTCGTTGGTTTTGGTGGCGGAAAACGTTTCGTCGGCCTTGACCTTGACCAATTCCTGTATCTTGTCGTCCAACCCGAGCAGATCGCCCGCCAGCTTGACGCTGCGCACCTTGTAGGGTTCGCCTTCGTGCAGCGTGTAGGTGATGAAGATATCTTTACGGTCTGGCGAGATCGTGACCTGAGGCGGCTCGGCAGAATATTCGAGGTAACCCCGATCCAGATAGAACGACCGCAAGCGCTCGATATCGCCTTCGAGCTTTTCGCGCGAGTATTTGTCGGTGCTGGTGTACCACGTCATCATGCCTGATGTGGTGAGCTCCATTTCGTCTTTGAGTTTGCCCTCGGAGAATGCCTTGTTGCCAACGACATGTATTTCGCTGATCTTGGCGCGGTCGCCCTCGAACACTTCGAAGCTGACGCCGACGCGATTGCGTGGCAGCGGCGTAATAATGGGATTGATTTCGACCCCATACTTGCCCTTGGACAGGTACTGCTGTTCGATTTCGAAGCGGGCGCGCTCCAGCATGGAGCGATCAAACACCCTGCCCTCGCCGAACCCTACCTGGCGCAGCGACTGCGTGATGGCCTTGACGTCGAACTCCCGCATGCCATTGAAACTGACGGAGGCGATGGTGGGGCGTTCCTGCACTGTGACGACCAGCACATCATTGCTGGTATCGATCCGCACATCGCTGAAGAATCCTGTGGCGTAAAGCCGCTGAATGGCCTCGCTGGCCTGGGCTTCGGTAAACTGCTCACCCACCTTGACAGGCAGGTAGCTGAAGATGGTGCCGGCGTCGACGCGCTGTATGCCATCAACCTTGATATCACGCACAACAAATGGCGTGAACGCGTTCGCAATGCAAGGTAGCAGCAATGCGGCCAGCAGCGCGGGCAAACTGCGTTTGGCAAAATAGGGTTTCCGGCTAAACGACATCCTGAACAGTCCTTGGGCGACTAAATGGTGGAAGATTGTACGGCACAATGCCTCTAGCTGAAAAGGCGCGAAAAATCATTGAAAAAAGCCAGGCTCATCAGTGCAGCAAGCAGACCCAGGCCGATCCGCTGGCCATTTTCCAGCCACTTTTCAGGTATGGGTTTGCCCCGGACAGCCTCGACAAGGTAATACATGAGGTGGCCGCCATCGAGCATGGGGATGGGTAGCAAATTTAACACGCCAATGCTGACACTGATCAGTGCAAGAAACCCTATATAGGCCGCAAGACCGATGCGGGCGGTTTGGCCCGCGTAATCGGCGATGGTGACCGGGCCGCTGACATTGCGCAGGGAAATATCCCCTGTGACCATGCGCCCCATCATCTTGAGAGAATACCAGACTGTCTCTGCGGTGCGTGTGAACCCGCGCTGTACACTATCGAACAGACCGTAGCGGACTGTAACCAT
Source organism: Allopusillimonas ginsengisoli (assembly GCF_004153455.1). Lineage (GTDB taxonomy): Bacteria > Pseudomonadota > Gammaproteobacteria > Burkholderiales > Burkholderiaceae_B > Allopusillimonas > Allopusillimonas ginsengisoli. Next base: position 64,040 of record NZ_SDQE01000007.1, read on the forward strand.
GGGAAAGTCGGCGGTCAGCATGACGCCTATTCGCCCAATGGTGCCCCCGTCGGGTGACGTCTCCGCCTTGGGGGTAACGTCCAGCGTAACGAGCGCCCCATCTCGCAATACGGAGATCGCGAGGGCTTGCCCAGCGTGTTTCTGGATTTCCTGTACCAGGGCATTGGCGCCGGGATGCTGTAAATCGCCCGCGGAAACAATAACATCTCCGGTGCGCAATCCCGCCGCCTCGCCTGCGCTATCAGGATTGACGTTGCCGACCATGGGCTGCGGCGCAGCCAGAGCCAAACCGGCCTGCGCCATGGGATCCGGACCATCCGGCTCGACTGCCCCCGGCGCAAACCGCAGAAGCCGCTGACGTGACGCGCCCTCGGAATCCACCTGAAGCGATGCTTCACCGCCTGCGGTGACAACATCCAGCAGTTGCCAACGAGCTTCGCCCCAGGACTGCACGGGCTGGCCATTTACAGCGGTAATGCGATCGCCCGCCTGAATGCCTGCCTGTGCGGCGACTGTTTCTGCCGCAGGCTGGGCCAGTATGGCCGCTGGCTCGTTGGTGCCAACGAGATTGAGCATCGTGTACAGGAGCGCGGCAAGGATCAGATTGGCCATGGGGCCGGCCAGCACGATCGCGCTGCGTTGTCCCAGCGATTTGTTATTGAAGGCCTGATTGGCAAGTTCTGGCGAAGCACCCTCTGGCGCTTCATCCATCATTTTGACGTAACCCCCCAACGGAATGGCAGACAACGCCCATTCTGTGCCCTGCTTGTCGGTGCGCTGCGCCAGTACTTTGCCGAATCCCACGGAAAACCGCAACACGCGCACGCCGCAGCGCCGTGCTACCCAGTAATGCCCAAGCTCGTGAAACGTAATCAGAACGCCCAGGGCAATGGCAAAGGCAAGTATGGTGTAAAGCATCAAATTCCAGAAAAACAGTGCGTCAGGCCGCCGACAGGCAGAACTCGGACGCCATGGCGCGCGTATGCGCGTCAAGCGCCAGCACATCATCGAGGGTTTCCGGCGAGGAAATCGCCTGCCCTCCAACTCGGTTCAGACAGGCTTCGATAATACGGGCTATCTGAGTATAGCTAATCTGCTGTTTCAAAAAACGGTCTACCGCGATCTCGTTGGCCGCGTTCAAGGCGATGCAGGCAACTTGCCCTGCTCGCAGCGCCTCGAACGCCAATCGCAGGCACGGAAAGCGGTTCAGATCGGGTAATTCAAAATCCAGTCTGCCCAGTGTTGCCAGATCAAACAGGCCCACCCCGCTATCGATGCGGTCCGGGAAACCAAGACCATAGGCAATGGGCGTGCGCATATCAGGCTGGCCCAGCTGAGCCAGTATCGAACCATCCTCGTATTCGACCATGGAATGCACTTTGCTTTGGGGGTGAATCAGCACTTGAATGCGCTCCACCGGCATGGCAAACAACCAATGCGCTTCGATGACCTCAAGCCCTTTGTTCAGCATGGTTGCCGAGTCGACAGAAATCTTGCGGCCCATGCTCCAATTGGGATGCGCACATGCCTGGTCGGGCGTGACATGATCCAGTTGGTCCAGTGGCGTACTGCGGAACGGGCCCCCTGAAGCGGTCACCAGCAAGCGCCGGACCCCCGGCGCCGGGTGGCTTCCGGGGCATCCTGAGCTGTGGGGAAGACATTGGAAAATGGCATTGTGCTCGCTGTCGATGGGCAGCAGTTCTGCGCCGCACTCTCGTACAGTACGCATGAACAGCTCTCCGGCGGCCACCAACGCTTCTTTATTGGCCAGCAAAACGCGCTTGCCCGCCTGTGCCGCGGCCAATGCCGCCGGCAAGCCGGCCGCGCCGACGATGGCCGCCATCACCGACGTTACCTCGGTATCGGCAACGGTTTCGGCCAACGCGGTGGCGCCTACCCGGATTTCAGGCGCACGCTGACTGGCGGGCCATGCCTGTACAAAGCGCGCGCGAGCCGCCTCATTGGGCACCACAACGACCCGGGCACGCGTTGCCTGCGCCTGCGCAGCGAGACGCTCGATGCGGCTATACGCACTCAGCGCATAGACGTTCAGCGTATCGCGATGGCGTGCGATGACGTCAAGCGTATTCTCGCCAATGGATCCGGTGGAACCCAGCACGCAGATCTGTTGCACCTTCATGACGATCCGAACCCTGTTGACAGCAAAAACGCGAACGGCGCCACGGGGAGCAATGCGTCGATACGATCGTAAACGCCTCCGTGCCCAGGCAGCAGTTGACTGGAGTCCTTGACCCCAGCGCGACGTTTAAGCAACGACTCAAACAAATCACCCATAATGGAGATCGCCGCCAGAAAAACGGCGATCAACAATACGCCCCACCATGCCCAACGTTCAGCCAGCACTGCGCCGAAACTGCCAGGCCACAACATGGTTAGCATGACCCAGACCGTCGCGCCGACAACCCCCCCCGCAGCGCCCTCCCAGGTTTTTCCCGGGCTTACTCTGGGCGCGAGCTTGTGACGGCCCAGCGCCTTGCCGACAAAGTAGGCGCTGATGTCAGCGATCCAGATCAGCGCGAGCAAGGACACAAGATACCAGGCGCCATGTATGCGATAGAGCTGGACCAGCGCGACCCAGCAGGTCACTACTGCAGCGAGGCCAAAGAGGCTGAGCAACAGCCCATTGGCGCGATGCGCTGCCTGACCGCGCAATACCATCCCTGTGGCGCCCACCAACCAAATGGCAGCCACAACGGGCAATGCCCAGCGGTTGGCGTGTAGCAATGCGGTCCATGTCCATTGGGGCGGCTGGGTGGACAGCCACTGCAGCGCCAGGATCATCAGTCCCACGCCGACCACTGCGGCAACCGCGGCGGGACCGGACTGGCCCGCGCCAGGCCAGGTCAGCCGCAACCATTCCCATAACGCACATGCGGCGATCAGCGTCAACAACAGCACGAGAGGCAATGGGCTGGGGGCGAGCAAGGCCGCCAGCAGAACAGCGAGCAAGACGATGGCGGTAATAACGCGCTGCTTGAGCATGAAAGCCCCCCTTGAACCTTGCGGTTATTTTTCCTGCGCAGCCAACTGGGCGCTGGTGCGCCCGAAACGACGCTCTCTTTCTTTGTACCACCTGAACGCGGCATCTATTTCTTTGGCGCCGAAATCGGGCCAGTACAGGCCAGTGAAATACAGTTCTGTATAGGCCAATTGCCAAATTAAAAAATTGGAAATACGTTGTTCGCCGCCGGTGCGAATAAAAAGGTCTGGCTCCGGCGCGAAAGCCATGGACAAGTACTTGGTGAGCGCCGCTTCGTTCAGCGCTTCTGGGTTGGTGGCGAACTCAGGGTGCTCGGCAAGCAGATGGCGCATCGCTTGCAGGACATCCCAGCGACCGCCGTAATTGGCCGCAATGGTGAGATTCAGTGAGCTATTGTGCGCAGTACGCTCCTCGGCTTCCCGAATCAGGCGCTGCAATGACGGATCGAAGGCGGAGAGATCACCAACGATGCGCAAACGGACACCCTGTGCCTCCAACCGCACGATCTCGCGTTCAAGCGTTTGCATGAACAAGCGCATCAGAAGCGAAACCTCTTCCGGAGGGCGGCGCCAGTTCTCGGAGCTGAATGCAAAAAGGGTAAGGTATTCGACGCCACGCCGTCCACACGCCTCGACAATCCGCCGTACGGCCCGTACGCCTCGAACGTGGCCTGCGGTACGTGGTAGAAATCGAGCAGTCGCCCACCGTCCGTTGCCATCCATGATAATGGCCAGATGCCGCGGAACTTCCGAGGCATCTGGAATGGCGAGCGTAGATGAAGTTGCTGACATCGAAAAAACCGGAAGGCGCACGTGGCGCTATACGGTCATGATTTCGGCTTCTTTCTGACTGACAAGCTTGTCAATCTCGGCCACGTGGCGATCAGTCAACTTCTGGATATCATCTTGCATACGGCGTTCGTCGTCCTCGGAGATTTCCTTGTCCTTGACCATTTTTTTGAGCGCATCGTTGGCATCGCGGCGCAGATTGCGTACTGCAATCTTGGCGTCTTCGCCTTCGGTGCGCACGACCTTGGTCAGGTCACGACGACGCTCTTCGGTCAGCGCCGGCATGGGCACACGGATGCTGTCTCCCATGGAAATGGGGTTGAGCCCGAGGTCGGATTCGCGTATGGCCTTCTCGACCGGGCCCGCCATGTTTTTTTCCCAGACCTGCACGCTGATGGTGCGCGCGTCGATCAGGTTGACATTGGCAACCTGGCTGATGGGCACCGGCGAACCGTAGTATTCAACCAGGACATGGTCGAGTATACCTGTATGCGCACGCCCTGTGCGGATCTTGGCCAGGCTGGTTTTAAGCGCTTCGATGGATTTCCCCATGCGCGTTTCGGCCGAACTCTTGACTTCTGAAAGGCTCATTGCGGTTCCTTTATCAAACGTGCACCAAAGTGCCTTCGTCCTCGCCGGACACGGCGCGCTTGAGTGCTCCTGGCTTGTTGATGGAAAACACCTTGATAGGCAGCTTTTGGTCGCGGCATAGCGCGAACGCGGTCGCATCCATGACCTCGAGCCGGCGCACAATGGCTTCATCGAAGCTGATGCGCGCATAACGGGTTGCGTCAGGGTCTTTGTTGGGATCAGCGCTGTAGATCCCGTCGACCTTGGTGGCTTTCAGCACGATTTCAGCGCCGATTTCGGCGCCACGCAGGGCAGCCGCCGTGTCCGTGGTGAAAAACGGATTGCCCGTGCCGGCAGCAAAAATAACGACCTTTCCTTCTTCGAGGTAGCGCAATGCCTTGGGCCGGATATATGGCTCAACGACCTGGTCGAGATTCAGGGCCGACTGAACGCGTGCATCGATGCCCCGGTTCTTGAGCGCGTCCTGGAGGGCAAGCGCATTCATGACCGTTGCCATCATGCCCATGTAATCCGCCGTGGCGCGGTCCATGCCTTGCGCGCCGGGTGCCACGCCGCGAAAAATATTGCCGCCACCTATGACGATAGCAAGCTCCACACCCAGCGCGGACACCTCGGCAATTTCTTCGGTCATGCGCAGGATAGTGGCACGATTGATCCCAAAGGCGTCCTCACCCATCAGCGCTTCGCCGGACAGTTTGAGGAGGACACGCTTATACGATCTGGTGGTCATAGGTAGTTTTCCCAGTAAACAAACCAACGAAAGTGTAAGCCAGACCCGGGCCTGCGTGGTAGCGCAGACCCGAATATTTTGCCGTAATTGGTAATCAGGCGTTGCCGCCGGCGGCTGCGGCCACTTCTGCCGCGAAGTCTTCGGACTTCTTCTCGATGCCTTCGCCCACTACGTAAAGTGCAAAGCGAGAGATGCTGGCGCCCTTCTCTTTGAGCATCTGCTCCACCGACTGCTTATCGTTCTTGACAAACGGCTGGGACAACAGGGTGACTTCCTTGAGGAATTTCTGAACCGAGCCTTCGACCATCTTGGCGACGATCTCTGCAGGCTTGCCGGATTCAGCCGCCTTTTGCTCGGCAACGGAACGCTCCGTCGCAATTACGTCTGCAGGCACGCCACTGGCGTCAAGCGCCTTGGGCTTGGTGGCGGCAATATGCATGGCCAGATCCTTGCCGGTTTCGTCAGCGCCGGAGAAGTCCACCAATACGCCGATGCGGCCACCGTGCAGGTAGCTGGCCAGCTGGTTCTCGGTTTCGAAGCGCTGAAAACGACGCACGCTGATGTTTTCGCCAATCTTGCCAACCAGGGTCGAACGGGTGGTTTCCACCGTGCCCTCGCCCATGGGCAGATCGTTGAGCGCAGCCACATCCGCAGGATTTTTTTCTGTGATCAATGCAGCCAGTGCGTTCACGAACCCGATGAAATCGTCGTTCTTGGCAACGAAGTCGGTTTCGCAGTTGACTTCGACGACAGCGCCGGATTTGCCGTCAGACGAAATGTGCAGACCGATCAAGCCTTCGGCGGTAACGCGGGCCGCTGCTTTGCTAGCCTTGTTGCCCAGCTTGACGCGGAGAATTTCTTCGGCGCGGGCCAGATCGCCGTCGGCCTCTGTGAGCGCTTTTTTGCACTCCATCATGGGTGCGTCGGTTTTTTCGCGCAATTCTTTGACCATGGAAGCGGTAATTTGAGCCACAATTTTCTCCAATTATCTAAAACACGCCCCGGTCGGGCCGGGGCAGGTGCGAAATGTCGGCGGCGCGCCGCCGCGAAGGCGACGGCGGCCGGCACCTGGCGTGGCGCCAGGCGGCGTATGCTTATTCGCGCTCTTCTTCGACCTCGACGAACTCTTCATCGCCTTCGGTGATTTCTTCGACCAGGCCATTGAGATTCTGCTCACGGCCTTCGAGGACGGCATCGGCCAGACCGCGGGCATACAGGGCAATCGCCTTGGCAGAGTCGTCGTTGCCAGGAATGACGTGGGCAACGCCATCGGGCGAGTGGTTGGTGTCAACCACGCCCACGACCGGGATGCCCAGTGTGCTGGCTTCGGCCACGGCAATCTTGTGGTAGCCAACGTCGATGATGAACAAGGCATCGGGCAAGGTGTTCATGTCTTTGATGCCGCCAATGGATTTGTTCAGCTTGGCCAACTCGCGCTCGAACATGAGCGCTTCTTTCTTGCTCATGGTTTCGGTGGCGCCTTCGGCCAACTGGGCTTCCATTTCTTTCAGGCGCTTGACCGACGTCTTGACCGTTTTGAAATTGGTCATCATGCCACCCAGCCAGCGGCTGTCGACATAAGGCATGCCGCAGCGGGCAGCTTCGGCAGCGACGATTTCGCGCGCGGCGCGCTTGGTGCCGACGAACAGGATGGTGCCTCCGCGGGCAGCCGTCTGGCGCACGAATTTGGCGGCTTCCTGGAACTTGCCAACCGTTTGCTCAAGGTTGACAATGTGGATCTTGTTGCGTTGACCGAAGATGAACGGAGCCATCTTGGGGTTCCAGTAACGGGTCTGGTGGCCAAAGTGCACACCAGCTTCAAGCATTTCGCGCATTAAAGACATGATATTCTCCAAGGGTTTGGTCTTGTACCGGGCCAGCATCCGCTGTGCAGCAATGCACATGTATTGCGAACACCCTAAGGCGACCCGGCACGCGATTTACATAAATACGGCATTGATTTGCCGTCGCGGCCTGCGGATTAAGTGCCCCAACAAGGGGTAAAAATCCGAGAAAGCCTATAATTCTACTATTTTTAAGCCATACATATCAAGTTACCATGAGTAGTCTCGTTACCGACCCCGCTGATCTCGAAAAGATGCGCACTGCATGCCAAACGGCCGCTGCCATCCTCGATTACCTTACGCCACACGTTCAACCAGGTGTCACCACAGGCGAGCTGGACAAGCTATGCATGGACTACATCGCGCAGCACGACATCAAGTCGGCGACGGTGGGCTATGCGCCGCCAGGCTACACGCCGTTTCCCGCGTCCATCTGCACTTCCGTCAACCATGTAATCTGTCATGGCATTCCGGGCGACAAAGTGCTCAAGCATGGCGACATCATGAATATTGATGTCACCATCATTCAGGACGGCTGGTTTGGCGACACCAGCCGCATGTTTTACATTGGCGAACCCTCCATTCTGGCGCGGCGCCTCACCGAAACCACATTCGAATGCATGTGGCTGGGGATCGACCAGGTGCGCCCAGGCGCAACGCTCGGAGACGTTGGCCACGCCATCCAGAAGCATGCGGAAAAACAGGGGTTTTCAGTGGTCCGCGAATACTGCGGACACGGCGTAGGCCGAAAATTCCATCAGGATCCCCAGGTACTGCATTATGGCAAGCCAGGCACAGGCGTTCGGCTCGAACCCGGCATGATTTTTACCATCGAGCCCATGATCAATGCCGGTCGCAAGGAAATTCGCACATTGGCCGATGGCTGGACCGTCGTCACGCGCGACCACAGCCTGTCCGCCCAATGGGAGCACGCGGTGCTGGTCACCGACACGGGTTACGAAGTGCTTACAGTGTCCGAAGGCATGCCCCGTCCACCGGCTTTCATAGCGGGTGCCTGAAACCATGAACGGCGTGGCCAAGCCAGCCGTCACGCTCGAGGTGCTCCGCAAGCAGCTTGCCAGCAAGCGGAACGCCGCCATCGACGCGTTTCGCCATCACCTGCGCCCCGACACGCTGTTGACCGCGTTGCGCCGAATCACCGATCAGACACTGCGCGAACTGGTGCGCCTGCATCCACTGCCTGCCGGCGCGACGCTCGCTGCAGTCGGTGGCTACGGCCGCGGAGAGCTTTACCCTTATTCTGATGTCGATGTGCTGGTCCTGTTGCGCCACCCCCCTGGCCCCGATGAAAGCAGCAAGATATCGTCCCTGATCGCCTCAATGTGGGATCTGGGGGTTGAGCCTGGTCACAGCGTCCGCACGGTAGAGGACTGTCAACGCGAAGCGGCCAACGACATCACTGTGGAAACGTCCCTGCTCGAGGCCCGCTGGCTGGTAGGCAGTAAAGATCTGTTGCAGGCCCTGCGCACGACGATGCGAGAACAACTTGATCCCCAGACGTTTTTCCAGGCCAAACGGGCCGAAATGCAGCAGCGCCACGCTCGGCATCAAGATACGCCTTACGCACTCGAACCAAATTGCAAAGAGGCGCCCGGCGGCCTGCGTGATCTGCAAATTCTGTTGTGGATCGCCCAGGCTGCGGGACTGGGCCAAAGCTGGCGTGAGATCGCCCGGACCGACTGGCTCATGCCCTCCGAATACCGAGCGCTGCGCCGTGCCGAACAAGCCTTCAAGCGCCTGCGTATAGAACTGCACCTATTGGCTGGTCGCCGCGAAGATCGCGTGTTGTTCGATCTGCAGCCAGCGCTGGCTGCCGTATATGGCTTCGAGGCAACCCGAAATCGCAGGCCGAGCGAAATACTCATGCAACGCTATTACTGGGCAGCGCGGGTCGTCAATCAGCTCAATGTCATTCTGATGCAGAGCATGGAAGAGCGCCTGTTCGCGCTGCCGGCAGACCAGACACGCGCCATCGACGACGATTTTTGTGTCGTGCGCGGGCGGCTGGGCATCAAGCGCGAAGATGGTTTCGAGCGCAATCCCGCGCTGCTGTTTCGTGCTTTTCTGGTGATGCAAGAGCACCCCGAAATTGAAGGCACAACGGCTCAGGCGCTTCGCGCCATGTGGCATGCGCGGCGCCGCATCGATGCGCAGTTCCGCCGCAATCCCGTGAACCGTCATCAGTTCCTGCAGATTCTGCAACAGCCGCGCGGTATTGTGCATGCGCTCAGGCGCATGACCATGCTCAATATTCTGCCACGCTACCTGCCCGTGTTTCGCCGCATCGTGGGGCAGATGCAGCACGACCTGTTTCACGCCTACACCGTCGATCAGCATATTCTGATGGTCGTGCGCAATCTTCGCCGCTTCACCATGCCCGAACATGCGCAAGAATACCCGCTAGCCAGCCAGCTGATCGCGGACTTCGACCGCCACTGGCTGCTTTATGTCGCAGCGCTCTACCATGACATTGCGAAAGGACGCGGTGGCGATCACTCCGAGCTGGGCGCCATTGAAGTGCGGCGTTTCTGTAACGACCATGGCATCGACGGCGCAGACAAAGACTTGGTCGAGTTCCTGGTCCGCGATCACCTGACCATGTCCATGGTGGCTCAAAAGCGCGATCTGAGCGACCCGGATGTCGTTCGGGAGTTCGTGCTCAAGGTCGGCGACGAACGCAGACTGACGGCGCTCTATCTGCTAACGGTTGCCGATATCCGCGGCACAAGCCCCAAGGTATGGAATACCTGGAAAGGAAAACTGCTGGAAGATCTTTACCGGCAGGCGTTGGCTATGCTGGGTGGCGCACAGCCCGACACCAATACCGTCCTGGCACAGCGCAAGCAGGCCGCAGCAAATGAAATCCGCCTCATGGGACTGCGCGACGAAAGCCGTGACGCGTTCTGGAGCCAGCTCGATGTGGCCTACTTCCTGCGCCATGAATCCAGTGAAATCGCCTGGCATACGCGGCAGCTTTACTATCGTGTCGACACGCAAGAGCCGGTCGTCAAGGCACGCGTCATTGGCCAGAATGAAGCCCTGCAGGTCATGGTATATACCCGCGACCGGGAGGATCTGTTCGTGAATATCTGCCATTATTTCGATCGCCGAGGATTCAGCGTTCAGGATGCACGCATCCATACCACTCATCATCGCTGGGCGCTGGACAGCTTTATCGTGCTGTTGCCTGGTCTGGACAGAGACTATCGCTCGAATGCTTCACTGGTTGAACACGAACTGAACGAGGCGCTGCGCCCCGTCGCCCCGCCTTCTTTGCGTGCGCCCTCCAATACGCTTGCCCGACGGGTCGGTTCCCGCCGCGCGCGGGTATTTCCGATTGTGCCCAATGTCGAGCTTCAGCCAGATGAACACAGCACGTCCTGGCGACTATCCGTCACGGCGGCCGACAGGCCCGGACTGCTTTATAGCCTGGCGCAAGTATTCGCAAAAAACAGCATAGGGCTCAAAATGGCCAAGATCATGACGCTGGGCGATCGTGTCGAAGACATTTTCATCATTGAGGGCGACATCCTTGGGCATCCTCGCGAACAACTTCGTTTCGAGCGCGATTTATTGACAACGCTTGACACCTCGACTACCTGAGCGCGGCTGCTATCATTGTCTAACTTTTTGCCATGGATTTTCGCGTTCGATGATTGCCCACCCCAGAGTACTTCTTCACCTCACCGCATTACTTTGTATTGCCGCAGTTGCCGTGGCGCTGATTTCACAGTTTGCCTTCGACATGCAGCCCTGCGCATGGTGTGTCTTGCAGCGGCTCATCTTTCTGGCCATCGCCGCCGTCTGCTGGTTGGGCCTGCTGGTCGGGCGGTTTAAGGCGGGGCTGCACAGAATGGCCGGGGCACTGGTCGCCCTGCTCGGCGGCGCAGGTGTTGTCGCTGCGTGGTACCAGTACTCCGTCGCGTCCAATATGTTTTCGTGCGACTTGACGTTTGCCGATCGCTTTATCGCCGGCTCGGGCCTGGATGCTGCCCTGCCCTGGCTGTTCGGCATCTATGCAACCTGCATGGACGCGCGCGTATCGATACTGGGTATTGAATATGCGCTTTGGGGCATGGGACTGTTCATCATCACTGCCTTGTTGGGGCTGGCGATCATGTTGCGGGACTCTGACCAAAAATAAAACACCCTGCATGCAGGGCATAGCTTTTGACGACCCTCTCAGGGAAGCTGAAACACGTCTATTCGTCTTTCTCGGTGGTGGCCATCTCGCCCGCCGTCGCCCGCTCACCGCGGCTGCGCTCCAGACGGTCCAGATAGTTGTCATCGATGTCGCCCGTGACGTACTGGCCGTTGAAGCAGGACGACTCAAAACTGAGCATGGCGGGATTCAGGTCGCGAATCGATTGCTCCAGGTCGGCGAGATCTTGATACACCAGGCCATCGGCACCGATTTCACGCGCTATTTCATCTGTCGAACGGCCCACCGCGATCAGTTCGCGCCGTGTGGGCATATCGATGCCGTACACGTTGGGAAAGCGGACGGGCGGCGCGGCAGACGCGAAAAATACCTTGCGGGCGCCCGCCGCCTTTGCCATATCGACGATTTCACGGCTGGTAGTGCCGCGCACGATCGAGTCATCCACCAGCAGCACGTTCTTGCCGCGAAATTCCATATCAATGGCGCTGAGTTTCTGACGCACGGATTTTTTTCGAACGGCCTGACCCGGCATGATGAAGGTGCGGCCAATATAGCGATTCTTGATAAACCCTTCGCGATAGTCCAGACCCAGTCGCGACGCCAATTGCATGGCTGAAGGGCGTGATGAGTCAGGAATAGGCATCACCACGTCTATTTCGCCCAAACGCAACGTTTTGGCGACATTGTCGGCAAGATACTCGCCCATATTGAGGCGGGCGTTGTAAATGGACACATTGTCCATTACGGAGTCAGGCCTTGCGAAGTACACATACTCGAAAACGCAGGGCGTGAGGGCTGGCTGCTCGGCGCACTGGCGGCTGGAAAGATGGCCATCGAGATCAATAAAAACAGCTTCGCCAGGTTCGATATCCCGCACAAGGGTGTAGCCACAGCCGGTGAGCGCGACGGACTCGGAGGCAACCATCCATTCGGTGCCAGCGTCGGTTTCGACGCTGCCAAGGCACAGCGGCCGTATCCCATGAGGATCCCGAAACGCCACCAGACCGTAACTGGCAATTTGGGCGATCACTGCATACGCGCCTCGTGCACGCCTGTGCACAGAGGATACAGCGGTAAAAATGGCATCTTCGTCCAATGTTCCACCGCTGGAGGCCTGCTGCAGCTCGTGGGCAAACACATTGAGCAGGACTTCGGAGTCGGAATTGGTATTGATATGACGGCGATCCACCTTGAACAGGGCTTCGCGCAGCTCACGCCAATTGGTGAGGTTGCCGTTATGAACAAAAGTGATGCCAAATGGCGCATTCACATAAAAAGGCTGGGCCTCGTCGACGCTGTCGCTGGAGCCCGCCGTTGGGTAACGAACCTGGCCCAGACCGCTGTTGCCCGGCAGAGACCGCATATTGCGGGTACGAAAAACATCGCGCACGAGCCCGTGCGCCTTGTACATATTGAAGAACTGCTCATGCGAGGTGGAAATGCCCGCCGCATCCTGACCGCGATGCTGCAGCAGCAGCAGGCTGTCGTAAATCAACTGGTTCACGGGGCCGTTACCTGCAACCCCTACGACTCCACACATTTTTGGATTCCTGTAATGCGATCAATAAGGTAGCCACGACGCGAGCGAAGGCGGCAGCATCTGCTTAATTTGCTGTATACCACGCACCGCCGTGCCAGAGAGCCTGGCTTCTTGCCACCACGGCTCCTTGGGTAGTTCGGTATAACCGGCCAGCCCGACCAGAACAAGTACAAAAATCATGCCGCGAAGCAGGCCGAAGACGGCGCCCAGTCCATGGTCGGCAGGCGTGAGGCCGGTTTTTTCGATCAGGGTGCCAAGCATGACATTGAGCAACCCGACCAGTAACAATACGACAAAGAACACTGCGGCATAGGCAACACCCGCACGAAGCAATGGATTTTCCAGCCAGTGGCTCAGCCAGTCGGACGCAAGCGGCCCCCACCAGATGGCAGCCATGAATGCTACAACGTAAGCGATGAGTGAAAGGACTTCCTTGATGAGGCCACGCAGCAGCCCGAGTAATGCGGACACTGCAAGTATGGCCAGGACAAGGTAGTCGAAGCTTGTCACTTAGCAGAAATGAAACCGTTGTCGTAACCCAGCGCCCTGAGGCGCGCCTGGGCTGCCTGGGCCGCATCGCGGGACGGGAATGGGCCTACCCGCAAGCGATACGTGGGTTTGCCGCCGGACACCGCGTTTTCCACATAGGCATTGGTGACGCCTGAACTGACCAGACGATCCCGGCGCGACTGGGCGTCGGATTCGGACGTATAGGCGGCAATCTGCAGCACAAAATTGCCTTTTTGCGCTGCGGGCTTGCTGGCTGGCGGCGTTTTGCCTTCAAGCAGCGCAAGCGCCACTGACCCATCGTCGGTGCGCTTGATCTGATCTGCGCTCTTGGAAGGTTTGGGCTCAGGCTTGGGCTCAGCTTTCGGTTTAGGTTCTGGCTTGGGCTCAGGCTTGGGTTCAGGTTTGGGTTCAGGTGTGGACGCTGTTGGGTCTGCTGCGCTGGCATCGGGTTCAGCAGGGGCCTCCGCCTGCGCGGCGGTGCTGTCATCCGGCAAAGCGGGATTCGCGCCTTCGGGCTGCTGGACCGTGCCGGTATAGGCATCGGCCCCATGCGTGCCGTCCGTTCCGCCAGAGGACGCATCGGCCAGGGTGCCAGAGTCGATGGCTGGCGGCTGTATTGCAGGGACGACCACTGGCGTTGGTGTTTCGACTGCGGGGTCCGGAGACTCGAACAGCATGGGAACGATGATGACAGCGAGCAACACCAGCGCCAGAGCCCCGATGAGGCGACGACGGGCGCGGTTGCGCAGTTCGCTGGCTTGCGCCTCGCTGGACATGGAGGACCGGGAAGCCGGGCGACGCTCCGACTTGGAGGCAGACTCGTTGCGAGAGAACAGACCCATGAGACTAGAAACCTATGCTGTGTACAGGATGGCCAGCCGGCGCTGCGCGACCATGCCTGAAGAACTAAGCAGTTGTGCGCCCCAGTTCGTTAAGCACGGGGCCGACAGTCGAAAAAGAACCGAACACAAGAATTCTATCATTCAAAGCGGCCTGTTTCCGTGCCTCGTTAAAGGCCTGTACCGGATTATCAAAACTTGACACGATTGCGGCCTCTGTGTCGACAGGGCGTTGCGCCACCGCCCGGACAGCGGGTTGATGATCACGACGGCCCGATGGATCGATGTCGGGGTCCTGGCTATCGGTATTGCCTGCCTGGCCGGCGCTCAACGCCTTGCGAGCCGCCAGCACCTTGCGAACATGCCCGGCCATTGCCTCGCCATCGACACCGCGTTCGCCACCCAGCGTCACGCAATACCAGTTATCCACCCGGCTGGCCAGCTTTTCGATGACACCGTCTATGTCTTTGTCAGCCAGCATGCCCACAATGGCATAGGTCTTGGCAAAATGCCCCATATTGTCCAGATTCTGGCCCAGAGCGGCGGCGGCGTGGGGATTGTGCGCAACATCCAGCACGACGGTGGGCGTGCCCGGCAATATCTGCAGTCGGCCAGGCAGTGATACCTGGGAGAGCCCCAACCGCACTGCCTGCTGCGGAACAACCAGCACAGACCGCAAAGCTTCCAGCGCCGCCAGTGCTGCACAGGCATTGAGCAATTGATTGGCCCCTCGCAACGCAGGATAGGCCAATGCGGCGCGGCGTTGCGATCGGCCGCCATAAGCCCACTGCTGCCTATCCCCGGAGTAGTTGAAATCCTTGCCGAACAGCCAGAGGTCGGCATTGATTTGCCTGGCATAATCAAGCAGCGAGGCTGGCGGAACGGGGTCCGCACAGATGGCCGGCCGGCCGGCACGGAAGATATGCGCTTTTTCCCAACCTATTTTTTCTCGGGTATTACCCAGATACTGCGCATGGTCAATGTCCACACTGGTGATAATGGCGCAATCGGCATCCACGAGGTTGACCGCGTCAAGCCGCCCGCCCAAGCCCACTTCCATAACGGCGACATCTACGCCTTGTTTGCTGAAAAGCATCAGCGCAGCCAAGGTGGTGTATTCAAAGTAGCTGAGCGATGTATCACCGCGTGCGTGCTCAATGATGTCGAGCTGCTCAATGATGGCGCTGTCGCCAGCCGACTCGCCATTGAGGCGTATTCGTTCGTTGAAGTCGATCAGATGGGGAGAGGTGTACAGCCCGACCTTGTACCCTGCCGCCAGCAATATGGCCTCGAGCATGGCGCAGGTGGATCCCTTGCCGTTGGTTCCCCCCACGGTAATCTTGACGAACGGCAAGCTAAGATCCAGCTTCCGGGCGACCTCCCGGATGCGATCCAGGCCAAGATCTATGGCGACCCGATGCAGCGACTCAAGATAATCCAGCCAGGTATGCAGGGGGTCGGCGGTGGTGGGTACAGAAGAAGACATGGTATGCACAGACAAAAAAGAAACGGCAGGCGCTGATATTAGCACCTGCCGCCAGCAAACGTAGGCAAGACCACGCATGGTTCGCGGATCATGCACCGTTGCCGAATAGGCTGACGCCGTCGGGATCAGGAAGGGCCGAACCCGACAGCGCCTGAACCGACGGGCTCAGCCAACCCTGAGGCTATTTCTTCCTGACGGGCGGAATATCGGTACAACTACCTTCGGCCACCTCGGCCGCCATACCAACGGATTCGCCCAGGGTTGGGTGCGGGTGAATGGTTTTGCCGATATCCACTGCATCCGCGCCCATCTCGACGGCCAGCGCAACTTCGCTGATCAGATCGCCGGCGTGCGTGCCGACGATACCGCCACCGAGGATGCGATGCGTCTCGGCATCGAACAACAGTTTGGTAAAACCTTCGTCGCGGCCGTTGGCAATGGCCCGCCCGGAAGCCGCCCAGGGGAACAGGCCTTTTGTGATGGCGATGCCCTCCTCGCGAGCCTGCTCTTCGGTCAGACCCACCCACGCGATCTCGGGGTCTGTATAGGCAACAGACGGAATCACCCGTGCGTCAAAGAAGCTTTTCTGGCCCGCAATGACTTCTGCCGCGACATGTCCCTCGTGGACGGCCTTATGTGCCAGCATGGGTTGCCCGACAATGTCGCCGATTGCGTAGATATGTGGAACATTGGTGCGCATCTGGCGATCGACGTCAATAAAACCACGATCGGTTACTGCGACGCCCGCCTTGTCCGCTCCGATATTCTTGCCATTGGGCGCCCGGCCAACTGCCTGCAGCACGAGGTCGTAGCGCTGCGGACCCTGCGGCGCCTTTTCGCCCTCGAATTCCACCCAAATGCCATCGTCCTTTGCGTGAGCGGCCACAGTCTTGGTTTTGAGCATCACATTGTCAAAGCGACGGGCGTTCATTTTTTCCCATACCTTGACCAGGTCCCGATCAGCACCCTGCATCAGCCCATCCAGCATTTCGACCACGTCCAGACGAGTGCCCAGCGCAGAATAGACGGTTCCCATTTCCAGACCAATGATGCCGCCACCAATGATCAGCATTTTCTTGGGAATGCTGGTGAGCTTGAGCGCACCCGTGGAGTCGACAATGCGCTCATCCTGAGGCAGGAATGGCAGCTTTACCGACTGACTGCCAGCGGCAATAATGGCCGAGCCAAACTTGATTGTTTGAGACGCGCCATCCGTACCCTTGACGGAAAGATGGTTCGGATCGGCAAACTCACCCACTCCGGTGATTACTTTGACTTTGCGCGCCTTGGCCATGCCGGCAAGGCCTCCCGTCAGCTTGCCCACCACGCTGTCTTTGTAGCCACGCAAGCCATCGAGATCAATGGATGGCGCACCGAAGGTAATTCCGTGCTTGGTCAGTGACTGGGCTTCCTCCAGAACCGCTGCAGTGTGCAGCAAGGCCTTGGAAGGGATGCAGCCAACATTCAGGCATACGCCGCCCAGCGTTGAATAGCGCTCGACGAGCACAACGGAAAGCCCGAGGTCGGCTGCCCGAAACGCGGCTGAGTATCCGCCTGGGCCTGCGCCCAGCACCAGCACATCACACTGCACATCGGCTGCGCCGGAATAACTCGAGGGTGCTGGCGCAGCCGCCTGCTGGCCACTCGGCGCCTTGGCTTCCCGCGCGCCGCCCGCGCCGCTTGCCTGGGAGGATGCATCAGTTGAGGCCCCCGCAGGCGCTTTGGGCTGTTGCGCTGGCGCGCTATCCTTGCCACCGGATGCTGACGCTTTTTCCTCGGCAGCTCCAGCAGCTTCAATGACTACCATGACGGCGCCTTCGGCTATTTTGTCGCCGACCTTGACCTGAACCTGCTTGACCACCCCGCCCTGCTCGGCCGGGATCTCCATGGAGGCCTTGTCGGACTCCACAGTGATCAGGCTTTGCTCTGGCGCTATGGTGTCGCCTTCCGCGACCAACACTTCGATGACCTCTACCTGATCGAAGTCTCCGATATCCGGAACTTTTAATTCAATGGTGCTCATGGACGGCTCCTATAGCGCGATGCGTCGGAAGTCGGCCAGCAGGCCGCTGAGGTAGGCGTTGAAACGTGCCGCGGCGGCGCCATCGATGACGCGGTGATCATACGACAGTGACAAAGGCAGCATGAGGCGCGGTTCGAATGCAGTGCCGTTCCAGACCGGTGCATGAGCAGAGCGGGACACACCAAGTATGGCTACTTCTGGCGCATTGATGATAGGCGTGAAGGATGTGCCGCCAATGCCACCCAGCGACGAAATCGAGAAACACCCTCCTTGCATCTGCGAAGGAGAAAGCTTGCCGTCCCGAGCCAGTGCCGCAAGCTCGGAGGTTTCTTTGGCCAGCTCCATGACACCCTTTTTGTCGGCATCGCGGATAACCGGCACAACAAGCCCATTGGGTGTATCGGCGGCAAAGCCAATATGGTAATAGTGCTTGTAGACAAGATTATCGCCATCGAGCGATGCATTGAACTCGGGGAATTTCTTGAGCGCCGCCACGACCGCCTTGATGATGAAGGCGAGCATGGTGACTTTGGCGCCAGACTTTTGGTTCTCTTTATTCAGTGCCTGCCTGAGCGCTTCAAGCTCGGTGATGTCCGCCTGATCATTATTGGTGACATGTGGAATCATGACCCAATTACGATGCAGATTGGCGCCCGATATCTTCTTGATGCGCGAGAGTGGGCGCGCTTCGATTTCGCCGAATTTGGCAAAGTCGACCTTGGGCCAGCCAAGCACATTCAGACCGCCACCCGCCACGCCTGCCGGCGCCGCGGGCGCAGCGCCAGTGGCCAGCGAACGCTTCACATACTGGCGCACGTCGTCCTGCGTGATGCGATTCTTGGCTCCTGAACCCGTCACGAGTTTGAGGTCTACGCCCAACTCACGTGCAAATTTACGCACGGAAGGCGAAGCGTGCGGAAGATTGCGCAATGGCACGTCCGCCTCGGCAAAAGCCTCGGTGGGCGAGTGCCGCTCTGGCGGAACCGATGCCAGACCGCCCGCAGAGGCCGCTTGCGGCGCACTATTGTCTTGCCGGGCAGGTTGTTCGGCCGCTTCCTGCGGCTGGGCTTCTGACGCGGCAGCTGGCGCCGCGGCCTCAGGTTTGGCGTCGCCCTGGGCAGAACCCCCAGACGTCTTGATTTCGAGAATATCCGAGCCTTCGCTGACTTTGTCGCCCAGCTTGACCTTAATGGCCGTGACGACACCGGCCTGCGATGAAGGTACTTCCATGGAGGCCTTGTCGGACTCCACGGTGATCAGGCTTTGCTCGGCATTGACGGAATCACCAACTTTAACCAGGATTTCGATGACTTCGACATCCGTGGCATCACCGATATCCGGCACGGAAATGGTTACGGTTTCACCGCCCGCCTCTGCCGGTTTGGCCGCGGGCGATTCGGCGCCTGCCGCAGCGGGCGGCGCGGCGTCCGCCGGCGCCTGCTTTTCGGTTTCGGGAGCAGCAGCGGCGGTCTCGGCATCCTTGTCTGAAGCCTTGGCGTCGCCCTGCTCTACTTCGATAATCACCGTGCCTTCGCTGATCTTGTCGCCGACTTTGACCTTGACGGATTTGACGATGCCGGCCTGGGAAGACGGAATCTCCATCGATGCCTTGTCCGATTCGACAGTAATCAAGCTTTGTTCGGCCGATACGGCATCGCCTTCAGACACCAGCACTTCGATGACTTCGACCTCATCGAAATCACCAATGTCCGGGACCTTGATCTCGGTAATATTGCTCATGTCCTTCCCCCCTTATGCGTGATGCGGATTGGCTTTTTCTGGATTGATGCCATACTTCTTGATGGCTTCTGCCACCTTGGCCAGCGGTACCTTGCCCTCGTCGGCCAGGCTGCGCAGCGCGCCCAGCACCACGAAATGCCGGTCTACCTCGAAGTGTTCACGCAGTTTGTAGCGAAAATCCGAACGGCCAAAACCATCGGTGCCCAACACACGCAGACTACGACCTTGCGGGAGATAGGGACGGATCTGATCGCCAAACGATTTGACGTAGTCGGTGGACACAATAATGGGCCCGTCGGTGTCCTTGAGCTGTTGCGTAACGTAAGGAACTTGCTGCTTGCCTTCTTCGGGGTGCAGCAGGTTGTAACGCTCGCAATCCAGGCCGTCGCGACGCAGTTCGGTAAAGCTGGTGACGCTCCACACATCCGACGCAACACCCCAGTCGCTCTGGAGCAGTTCCTGCGCCGCGATGACTTCGCGCAGAATCGTGCCCGAACCCATGAGCTGGACGCGAGGCTGTTTGGCTTTTCCGGCGGATTTGAACTTGTACATGCCGCGCACGATGCCTTCCTCGTCGCCGGGCTTGAGACCAGGCTGCGGGTAGTTTTCGTTCATCACGGTAATGTAGTAGTAGACATTTTCCTGGTTTTCGACCATGCGGCGCAGGCCGTCCTGGATAATCACCGCCAGCTCGTGGCCAAAGGCCGGATCGTAGGAGACGCAGTTGGGGATCAGGCCCGACATGATATGGCTGTGGCCATCTTCGTGCTGCAGGCCTTCGCCGTTGAGCGTGGTGCGCCCCGCGGTACCTCCCAGCAGGAAGCCACGCGCCTGCATGTCGCCCGCGGCCCACGCCAGATCGCCAATCCGCTGGAACCCGAACATCGAGTAATAAATGAAGAACGGGATCATGATGCGATTATTGGTCGAGTACGACGTGGCAGCTGCGATCCAGGAACTGAACGCCCCTGCTTCGTTGATCCCTTCTTGCAGCAATTGGCCATTTTCGGTTTCTCGGTAGTACATCACCTGGTCTTTGTCGACCGGGATGTACTTTTGGCCTTCAGGCGCATAGATGCCGATCTGCCGGAACAGGCCCTCCATACCGAAAGTGCGTGACTCGTCGGCCAGGATAGGCACGACACGCGGGCTGAGCTCCTTGTCTCGAAGCACCTGATTGAGAATGCGAACAAACGCTTGGGTGGTGGAGATTTCGCGGCCTTCGGCGGTGGGTTCGAGCACTGCCTTGAAAGCTTCCAGCGCAGGCGCTTTGAGCTGCTCGTCGGCCTTTTCGCGACGACGCGGCAGATACCCGCCCAACGCTTTGCGACGCTCGTGCAGGTACTTCATTTCGGGAGAATCTTCCGAAGGCTTGAAGTATGGCAGCGCTTCGAGCTTGTCGTCTGGCACGGGAATGTTGAAGCGATCGCGGAATTCGCGCACCGCATCCATATCTAGTTTTTTCTGCTGGTGAGTGGGATTCTTGGCTTGACCCACATGGCCCATGCCGTAGCCCTTGATGGTTTTGGCCAAGATGACGGTAGGCTGCCCCGCATGATCGGAAGCTGCCTTGAAGGCCGCATAGACCTTGTAGGGATCATGACCGCCACGGTTCAGACGCCAGACGTCTTCGTCGCTCATGCGACTGACCATTTCGAGAAGCTTGGGGTGTTTGCCGAAGAAATGCTCTCGAACAAATTTGCCGTCGTGCGCTTTGTATGCCTGATACTCGCCATCGACGGATTCTTCCATGACGCGGCGCAGAATGCCTTCTTTGTCGCGAGCCAGAAGAGGATCCCAGTATCCGCCCCAGATCAGCTTGATGACATTCCAGCCGCTGCCCCGGAAATCGCCCTCGAGTTCCTGGATAATTTTGCCGTTGCCGCGTACCGGGCCGTCCAGGCGCTGCAGATTGCAGTTGATGACAAAAATCAGGTTGTCGAGTTTTTCGCGTGCGGCAAGGCTGATAGCGCCGAGGGACTCGGGCTCATCCATTTCGCCGTCGCCACAGAACACCCAGACCTTGCGCTGGCTGGTATCGGCCAGGCCGCGCGCGTGCAGGTATTTGAGAAAACGCGCCTGATAGATGGCCATCAGCGGGCCCAGCCCCATGGATACGGTGGGGAACTGCCAGAAATCCGGCATGAGCTTGGGATGAGGATACGAAGGCAAGCCCTTGCCGTCGACTTCCTGGCGGAAGTTGTCCAGCTGTTCTTCGGTCAGGCGGCCTTCAAGGTAGGCGCGACCATACATGCCGGGAGACGAATGCCCCTGAAAATAAACCAGGTCGCCGCCGTGATCAGGGGTTTCGGCATGCCAGAAATGATTCTGGCCGCAGCCGATCATGGTTGCCAGTGACGCGAACGACGCGATGTGGCCGCCCAGATCTCCGCCGTCGGCCGGGCTGTGACGATTGGCCTTGACCACCATGGCCATCGCGTTCCATCTTACATAGGAACGAATGCGTTCTTCGAGCACGATATTGCCCGGGTGGGGAGGTTCCAGCCCTGGCGGTATCGTGTTGACATAGGCAGTATTTGGCGAAAATGGAATATGCGCGCCCGAGCGGCGTGCCAGGTCGATAAGCCGTTCGAGAAGAAAGTGCGCCCTTTCGGGGCCTTCGCGATCCAGTACAGCCTCCAGGGCCTCAAGCCATTCCTGGGTTTCCAGGGTTTCATCGTCGGTGGTGCCGGCCGTGTTGGCGGCCCGATCTAAAGAGGACATTCACTGTCTCCTGTTGGAAAGGTGGATTCCGGTGCCCCAGCATCTTGAGTGCCTGGCGGCCAAGCCCGTACCCTGTGTCTGTGCCACGCCGCCCGTTTCGCGGACGCCTGGCAGGCTCACCCGCGGCTGCCTTCATACACAGAATGTACCCATTCTAGGAAAGACCTACCGGATGTTCAAGAAAAATTTCATTTTATGGTATGAGTTTTTATAATGTGAAAAATAAGCCTCGTTTTGCATCCTTGTTACGGTCTAAAATGCGCTATGCATCTCCAGCCCACTATGCACTCCCATGGCAGGTAACTCACGCAAATCCCTGATCCCAACCACGTTTTATGATCAGGCCCACAATACCCGGCGCGGCTTCTATTGGCTGACGCCGGTATTGGTGCTCGTGTTGTATTTGTGCGTAATGGGCGTGTTCATTTGGCTGCAGCAATTGCACCAGGACAGCGTCATGTTCGTAACCATAGATCAGGAAACCCGGCAGCAGCGTCTGATCATGGTGGTCGTGGCCCTTTCGTGCCTGATTGTCCTTAGCCTGCTGGCGCTGTGGCGCTATACACGCTTTCGGACACGGGCAGAAGCCGCGCTGATCGCCGAAACCGGTTTTCGCCGCGCCATGGAAAACTCCATGTCCACAGGTATGCGCGTATTCGACATGCATGGCCGGATTGCCTATGTGAATCCAGCCTTTTGCCGCATGATAGGCTGGAACGAAGCCGATCTCATCGGGCGTACAACGCCTTTTCCCTATTGGGTGCCGGGCAGGCACGCCCAACATCAGGAAACCCTGGACGTATTGCTTTCCGGCCGCACGCCCAGCAGCGGGCTGGAGGTCGAGGCGCAACGGCGCGATGGCTCACGATTCACCGCCCGCATGTATGTGTCTCCCCTGCGCGACCCCAATGGCGAGCAGATCGGCTGGATGACGTCCATGACCGACATCACCGAGCCCAAACGCATACGCGAGGCACTCACGGCGGCACACGAACGGTTCATGACGGTGCTCGAAGGCCTGGACGATGCCATATCCGTTGCGGCGGATACTTCCGACGGCCTGGAACTCTTGTTTGCCAACCGGACATACCGGCGATTCTTTGGCGCGCAGTCCAGCGGCCACGCCGAGCTGCTGGGCGGCCGCCTGGGCCGCTTTACCGACGAAACCGTAGAAATGTTCTCGGAATCAGCCCAGCGCTGGTTCGAAGTCCATCATCGCATCCTGGCCTGGACGGATGGCAGGCGTGTGCGCCTTCAGGTGGCACGCGACATTACCGAGCGGCGCACGCACGAAGAAGCGTCACGTGTGCAGCAGGAAAAGGTCCAGCTCACCAGTCGACTGACCACCATGGGCGAGATGGCGTCGTCGCTGGCTCATGAGTTGAATCAGCCACTCACCGCCATCAGCAACTACAGCATGGGCGCCGTCGCCATGATCAAGTCAGGCAACGCGGATCCCGAGCGCCTGCTGCCGGCGCTGGAAAAAGCGGCGGAACAGGCCGAGCGCGCCGGCAAGATCATTATTCGCATCCGCGAGTTCGTCAAGCGCAGCGAACCACGCCGGCAACGCGTCCATGTGATGCGCATCGTCGACAATGCGGTAGGGTTCGCCGATATCGACGCGCGCAAGCGGCAGGTCGAAATCCAATTGCACGTGCCCGAAACCATTCCCGACGTCATGGCCGACCCCATTCTGATCGAACAGGTATTATTGAACCTGCTCAAGAACGGCGTCGAAGCCATGGAAAAGAGCGACTATCGCACGCTGCATCTGGTTATCACCGACCAGGGGCCCATCATCGAAATTGCTGTCATCGACCGTGGTCACGGCCTGCGCGATCCGGAACGCCTGTTTGAGCCGTTTTACAGCACCAAATCCGAAGGCCTGGGCATGGGCCTGAATATCTGCCGTACTATTATCGAGTCACATCACGGACGCCTGTGGGCCAGCGCAAACCCCGAAGGCGGCACTATTTTTCGTTTTACCCTGCCCTGCGCCGCGCCAGAAGCGCCCCGCTCGACAGAAGACACTCAGGAGTTGCATGCATGACTACACTTCAAGCGCCCAACACCATATTCATCGTGGATGACGATGAAGCTGTACGCGATTCCCTGCGCTGGCTGCTCGAAGCCAATGGGTACAGGGTTCGCAGCTTCAGCGGCGCAGAAGAATTCCTCAATGCTTACGAGCCGGATCAAATCGGCGTCTTGATCGCAGACGTTCGCATGCCCGGCATGAGCGGCCTTGAGCTGCAAGAGGAACTCATCGCGCGCAAGGCGCCCTTGCCCATTGTTTTCATCACAGGGCATGGCGATGTGCCGATGGCCGTCTCCACCATGAAAAAAGGTGCGGTGGATTTTCTCGAAAAACCATTCAATGAAACCGATTTACGCAATATCGTGGCGCGCATGCTGGAAGAAGCCACCGAGCGGGTGAGCCAGGCCATGGCCCAGAAAAATCACGAAGCGGTGCTGGGACGCTTGACGGCGCGCGAACAGCAAGTGCTCGAGCGCATTGTCGCCGGCAGGCTCAACAAGCAGATCGCGGGCGACCTGAACATCAGCATCAAAACAGTTGAAGCGCACCGCGCCAACATCATGGAAAAGCTCGAAGTCACCACGGTTGCCGACCTCATGAAAATCGCCCTGACCAAAGCCGAGGGCACAGCATGACGGCTCGCATTATCGACGGCAAGGCGCTCGCCGACGCCGTCAGGCTCGACGTAGCGCGTCGCGTTCAGGAACTCAAGCAGCAAGGCATTGTGCCCGGGCTGGCCGTCGTGCTGGTCGGCGAAGATCCCGCCTCGCAAGTCTACGTGCGCAACAAGGCGGCCGCCTGCGAGAAAGCCGGCCTGTATTCGCGCGTCATCCGCCTCGATGCGGATATTACCGAGGCGGCCTTGCTGGACCAGGTTGATCAGCTCAATCAGGATGACCGCGTTCACGGCATTCTGGTTCAGCTTCCGCTGCCTCGCCACATGGACGCAGCCAAGGTCATCGAAGCCATAGACGCCCGCAAGGACGTGGATGGCTTTCACGTCAGCAACGCTGGCCTGCTCATGACAGGGCAGCCGCTGTTTCGCCCTTGCACGCCATACGGCATCATGAAAATGCTGGAATCCGAAGAAGTTTCGCTCTGGGGCGCGGAGGCGGTGATTGTCGGTGCCAGCAACATCGTTGGAAAACCCATGGCCATGCTCATGCTGGCCAAAGGCGCCACCGTTACCCTGTGCAACTCCAAGACGCGCGACCTGGGCGCCCAGACACGCCGTGCGGATGTACTGGTGGTGGCAACCGGAAAGCCCGGCATTGTCACCGGCGATATGATCAAGCCAGGCGCTGTGGTCATTGACGTCGGCATCAATCGCACCGAACAGGGCAAGCTGGTCGGCGATGTCGACTATCCCTCGGCACGCGAAGTCGCGGGCGCAATCACTCCGGTGCCCGGGGGCGTGGGCCCCATGACCATCGCCATGCTGCTGGTCAACACGCTCGAAGCAGCCGAGCGCAGCGTGGTTGCCACACCGGTAGCCTGATCCCGCCAAGCCAGCAGAAACGCTTGCGAAGCGCGCGCACGCCTCGCAAGCGCAGACACCCGGTTGCGCAACCCTACTACACCGTTCCAGGAAAACCATGTCGCAAAATCCACTCACTGCACCGGTCACGCAATTGATCGACTACGCAGCGGTCAAGCCTGCCCATATCGAGCCAGCCGTCACGATGCTCATTGCAGAAGCCAGGCAGGCGGTGGAACGGGCCGCCGACCCAACTTTGCCCACCCGTTGGGAAGCCATTGTCGAACCGCTTGAAGACGCATCTGGACGGCTATGGAGAGCATGGTCGGTGGCAGGCCATCTCAACGCTGTCGTCAATACACCGGAATTGCGCTCCGCCTATAACGCGTGCCTCCCGCTAGTGACCGAATTCTCCACGTGGGTTGGACTGCACGAAGGCTTATTCGCGCAATACAAGCGTCTCAAGGCCTCTCAGGATTACGCAGACTTGACGCCAGTGCGACAGCGCATCGTTGATCTTGCGCTGCGCGATTTTCGCCTCAGTGGTGTGGCGCTGCAAGGCAGTCAACGCAAGCGCTATGCGGAAATCTCAGATCAGGAAGCGCAGGCTTCTCAGAAATTTTCGGAGCATGTACTCGACACAGTCGACCAATGGGCTTTGATGATCACAGACGAGCAGCGACTCGAGGGCATTCCCGCCGATGTCCGCCAGGCAGCCCGTTCTGCGGCAGAAGCCGATGGCAAGCCAGGCTGGAAGCTCGTGCTCAAGATGCCCTGCTATCTGCCTGTCATGCAGCGGGCGCTCGATCGCTCACTGCGGCAGGAAATGTACAAGGCCTACGCAACAATTGCCTCCGAACAAGGCAGCCCTGAACTGGACAATTCTGCGCTGATCGAACAGTTGCTGGCCTTGCGCGCCGAAGAAGCGCATTTGCTTGGCTACGATAGCTTTGCGGCCTTGCGCCTGGAAACCCGCATGGCAGACAGCGCCCAGCAGGTGACGGATTTCCTTAGGGAGCTGGCGGCAAAAGCCAAGCCCTACGCACAGCGGGATCTTGCCGAATTACGGGCATTCGCCCGCGACACGCTTCACATGCCTGAGCTTGAACCCTGGGACATCGCGTTTGTCTCGGAGCGGCTGCGCGAAGCGCGTTATGCGTATTCGGAAGAAGAAATCAAGCAATACTTTACCGAGCCCCAGGTACTGGACGGCCTTTTTCATGTCATGAATCGCCTGTTCAATATCACGCTGCGTCGCAGCGATGCCCCTACCTGGCACAAGGACGCTCAGGCGCTGGAAGTGCTCAGCGCGAAAGGCGACGTGCTCGGCGTGCTCTACATTGATCTTTATGCACGGCAAGGCAAGCAAGGCGGTGCCTGGGTCGACAGCGAACGCAGCCGTCGCCGCAGTGCTGCTGGCCTGCAAACGCCTGTTGCCTACCTGACCTGCAATTTTTCCGCGCCACAGGACGGTAAGCCAGCCCTGCTGACCCACGATGACGTCATTACGCTTTTCCACGAAAGCGGGCACGCGATGCACACTCTGCTGTCGCAGATAGATGATCCGGGTGCGGCAGCGTTTGCGAGTGTCGAGTGGGATGCCATTGAACTGCCTTCGCAATTCATGGAGAACTTCTGCTACGAATGGCCGGTACTGCGCAGCCTTTCCTCACATGTGGAAAGCGGCGCGCATCTGCCCAGAGCGCTGTTTGACAAGCTGGTGGCCGCACGCAATTTTCAAAGCGGCATGCAGATGCTCAGGCAAGTGGAGTTCGCGCTGTTTGACATGGTCATCCACCATCAGCCCAAGGGCATGAGCATTGAGCAAGTGCTCGCGACGCTTGACGACGTGCGCAAGGAAGTCGCTGTCCTGTTCCCCCCGTCGTGGCATCGCTTTCCTCATGCCTTCTCGCATCTATTTGCGGGCGGCTATGGGGCTGGCTACTATAGCTACAAGTGGGCCGAAGTGCTTTCTGCCGATGCCTACGCCGCATTTGAAGAAGCCGTTCAGTGCATGCCTGACAGCGAGCGGGATACCCTGCATCCCGGAACAGGGCAGCGTTTTCTCCAGGAAATCCTCGCGATTGGTGGTGCCCGGCCCGCTGCGGATTCCTTCAAGGCATTCCGTGGACGCGCCCCTTCTTTGGAACCCCTGCTCCGGCACAGTGGGTTGGCGGAATCGAGCCTATAATGGCTACAGTTCCATTATTGTTATCCGAGGGTTCCCGCCTCGCTGGTTTCCACTGTCATGCCTAAGCTGTTTCGTTTCCTGTCTGGCCTTGCCGCTGCGCTCGTGCTCTGCACTTCGGCGGCCGCTCAGACAGACGCCACTCTACACAAGATTCGTGGATTCCTCCCGGATCTGCAGTTCACGCTGGAAGGCGCCGGCGGCAAAACCTATACTCAGGAAGACTTCAAAGGCAAAACCGTCCTGCTGTTTTTTGGCTATGCCAGTTGCCCGGACGTCTGTCCGACTACGATGGCCCAACTCACGCAGGTGGTGCGCGAGCTGGGCGACGCGGCAGAAAAAGTGCGCATTCTGTTTATCAGCGTCGATCCGCATCGCGATACGCCAGAGGTCTTGCAAGCCTATGTCGATGCCTTCGAAGGCAATGCCATCGGTTTGACTGGCACCGAAAAACAGATCGCCGATGTCGCTCGCCGCTATCGCGTTGCTTATCAGATCGAAAAGCCCAAGCCCAACGCGCCTGAAGTCTACGACGTTGCGCACAGCCGAGGCGTGTATTTTTTCGATGAAAAAGGCCGGGCACGCTTTCTGGCGCCCGACACCGAATCGGTAGAAGTGCTCAAGTCAGGTGTCGAGCAGCTGCTGAAACAGGGGTGATATCGGCCCGGATCAGGCGCTGTTGACCGCCTGTTCGCATTCGCGCACATACTGCAGGTCGGCCTCGACCTGGCGCTTGGCCGCCATGCGCAGCGCGGTGCGCAACCCTTCTTCGATAACAGGATGATAGAACGGCATCTGCAGCATCTGGCCAACCGTCAGTTCCTGCTGCAATGCCCAAGCCAGCAAATGGGCAATGTGCTCCATGGCCGGCCCTGCCATTTCCGCACCAAGAAAACGCCCATCGCTGCGATCGGCATAAACCCTGAGCATGCCGCGATTCTTGAGCATGACGCGCGAACGGCCCTGATTGGAAAAATCCACCTCGCCAAACACCGTGCAGGGGCTCGCCAACTCCTTGAAACGCGTGCCCACCTGGGCCAGTTGAGGGTCGGTGAACACAACGGCCATCGGCGCCCTGCGGACGATTATCTCTACCTCGGGATATGACGCTGCATTGCTTCCTGCGATGTGCCCATCATCCGCCGCTTCATGCAGTACCGGCAAGATGCCACTGACATCGCCTGCAATGAAAATCGGCAGGCTGCCAATTTGCAAGGTGCCCGCATCGAAATCCGGCATGCCTTTATCATTGACCTGTGCCGACGTATTGTGAAGATCGAGACCAGCCAGGTTCGGACGGCGCCCCGCGGCAACCAAAACATAATCGAACTGTTCGGTTTTCTCTTCGCCGCCTTCTGATCGGTAACGCACCGCAACCCGGTCGCCGTCGCGCTGGGCCTGAATGACCTCGGTTTCCAGACAGATGTCCAGTTCATGGCGAAATGCGGCAAGGGCACTTGCCTTGACCTTCGGATCTGTCAGGCCACCCACGCCGGCGCTACGGCTAATGAAACGCACGCGCACGCCAAGGCGCGCGAGCGCCTGGCCTATCTCAAGGCCAATCACACCGGTGCCGACAACAAGCACGCTTTGAGGAAGGTCTTTCCATTCGAAAACATCGTCATTGACGATGGCGCGGTCTCCGAGGGCCGCGTACATATCCGGCATGACAGGGGACGAGCCTGTCGCGATAACAACCCGCCCTGCCTCGACTTCGGTATGATCACCGACGATCAGCCCCGTATCCGAAATGAAGCGGGCGCGGCCAACCAGTTTGTCGTCGTCGGGAATCTGCTCGACACTCTCGAGTACAAAACCAACAAAACGATCACGTTCGCGGCGAACACGGTCCATGACCGCCACGCCATCGATACGCACGCTGCCATCAATGTGCACGCCGAAGGCATGCGCAGCTGCAACGCCATGGGCCGCTTCTGCCGCTGCAATCAACAACTTGGAAGGCATGCATCCGACGCGGGCGCACGTTGTGCCATAAGGGCCGCCTTCAATCAGTAGCGCATCCAGCCCGGCAGACTTGACCGCGCGGTACGCGGAAAGCCCTGCCGTACCCGCACCGATAATCGCCACATCTGTCTTTACTCGTTCCATGCCGCACAACCTCCGTTGTCCTGCCCGTTTACGCGCCGGTCCACTCGCTGACAAACTGGTGGTAATCAGGCCGTTCAGGTGCCTGACCCGATTCTATCGGCGTGCCAATGGCGATGTAACCCATGAATCGATAATCCAGGCTGTCAAAGCCCAGCGCATCAGTCACTTGATCAACATATGTTCCCAGGCCGGTGCTCCAATACGCAGCGTAACCCAACATGTGGACCGCGTTAAGAATATTGGTGACCGCCGCACCTGTGGCCAGCATGCGTTCTTCTTCGGGGATTTTGGTATTGGCGTGATCCAGCTTGCACGCCACAGCAAGCATCAAAGGCACTTTGCTCAGCCAGCGACGCGTGATTTCCGCCTTGTGAGGGGGGATAGGCGAACCAGCCTCCTCCATCAGAGTAAAAACGGTATCTGCCAGGCGGCCAACCGCAGCGCCACGGATCAACTTAAAACGCCAAGGCTGAAGACGGCCATGGTCAGGTGCCGACATGGCGCTTTGGAGAATGCGCGCGAGTTCCTCGCTGGAGGGCGCAGGTTCCTGCACGAACTTGACGGAACGACGCGAAAGTAAAAAATCAATGGGTGCAACAGACATCTATCATCCTTTAGTAAGTAGCGCCTTCATATCGCGTATCGCCTTTTCCCAGCCGTCGAACACGGCGCGCGCCACAATGGCGTGGCCGATGTTCAACTCTGCTATCCCTTGCAAAGCCACAATGGCATCCACGTTGTCGTAATGCAGGCCATGGCCCGCATTGACACGCAAACCGTGGCCGACGCCTTGCGCAATGGCGGTGCGAAGCCGGGCCAGCTCAAAATCAACCGCTGCGCGACCAGCTTCTGCGGTGTCGGCCGAGGCCTGCCCTACCTGAGTTTCGGCTTGCGCCGCCTCGTACGCCTCGGCATAGGCCCCAGTGTGCAGCTCAATGACTGTGGCGCCCGCTCGCACAGCGGCGTCTATCTGCACCGCCTCGGGATCAACAAACAACGATACGCGTATTCCAGCATCATGCAACTGCGACACTGCCTGCCTGACCTGTTCAAATTTACCCTGAACATCCAGGCCGCCTTCTGTCGTCAATTCTTCACGCTTTTCGGGCACCAGGCAGACATCTTGCGGGCGCACGCGACAGGCAATATCCAGCATTTCTGGCGTAATGGCGCATTCAAGATTCATCCGGGTGCGCAACACCGGCCTGATCGCCTCAACATCCGCATCCTGAATATGGCGACGGTCTTCACGCAAATGCAAAGTGATGAGGTCCGCCCCGGCGTCTTCCGCGCGCAACGCCGCCTGCAGCGGATCAGGATAAAACGTGTGCCGTTGCTGACGCAGGGTAGCAACGTGATCAATATTTACACCCAGCTCTAACATGCGACCCTCTTTCATACTGGTTCTGCGGGATGTGCCTGTCTCAGGCACATCTCTATTATCGCCTTTTACGATAAAGGTGTGGCGGCGCCAGGGAACCAACCGGCCCCCAGCACGCCATTGACAAGCCTACTGTGCCGACAAGGGAACCGGGTGTGCGCCATCGACCTCACCTGTGACACGCGTCGCGTCACCCTCGGGACCGGCCTGCGTTGTGCTTTCCAGCCAGCCGCCGCCCAAGGCTTTATAGAGTTCGACACGGTTCAGCAAGGAGTTCATGCCTGTCTGCAGGAACAGTTGCTGCGCGCTGTAGAGATTAACTTCAGCGCTCTGCACCTGCAGAAAGCTGTCTATGCCCGTTTCGTACCGCAAGCGTGCCAGCTTCAGGCTTTCGGTTGCCGATGCTTCAAGCGCACGCAGGGCATCGAGTTGGTTAGCATAGGTTGCCTCGCCGGCCAGGGCGTCTGCGACTTCTCGAAAGGCGATCTGTATGGTTTTTTCATACTGCGATACGGCAATATTGTTGCGAGCTTCCGCTAATGCCAGGTTACCCCTTAGGCTGCCGCCCGAAAAAATCGGCACCTGTATCTGAGGCGCGTACTGCCAGAAGCGCTGCCCCGAACTGAAAAGCCCACCCAGCTCAGTGCTGGCAAAACCCAACAGCCCTGTAATGGAAATATTGGGGAAGAAAGCTGCGCGTGCTGCACCAATATTGGCGTTGGCGCCGCGCAAGGCATTCTCGGCACCCATGATATCTGGCCGGCGCTCAAGCAAATCGGAAGGCAAGCCTACCGGAATGGCAGCCAGAACCTGATCACGGCCAAAAGTGTCCGCCGGAGGAAGATTGGCCGGAGGCTCGGCGCCCAGCAGTAAATGGAGCGCGTTTCTGGCTTGCGACTGCTCGCGTTCTATGCCAGACATGTCCGAGCGAACGGTCTCCAACTGGCCACGGGCCTGATTGAGATCCAGTGCAGACGATATCCCGGCATCATATCGGGTCTTGACCAAGTCAAAAGTATCCTGGCGCGAGCGCAGTGTGCTGTGCATCAGTTTGCTCAGCTCTTGCGCGGTACGCAAGCGGAAATAGGCCTCGGCCACCTGCGCCACCAGATTGATATGCACCGTACGGCGCGCCTGAGCCGTGGACAGGTATTGCTGGAAAGCTGCCTCGCTCAGATTGCGTATGCGGCCGAAGAAATCCAGCTCGAATGCGGTCAGGCCGATGCCTGCTTGATAGGAATGGGACACGCTGGGAGAGTCAGGACCTGCCATGCGCAGGTTCTCAGGATTGCGAGTGACCTGTGCATTTGCGCCCGCGCCGATGCTTGGCCAGCGGTCGGCATCCACAATCCCGTATTGCGCTCTGGCTTCCTCTACGCGCTGGACGGCAATGCGAAGGTCGCGATTATTGGCCAGCGCGACATTAATGAGTGCCTTCAGATGCTCATCGCGAAAGAACTCGCCCCAGCCCAGATCAGCACTATAGTCGACCCGCGATCCAGACTGCGCGCCGCCGTGCGCCGTATCGCCGGCGGCCGGCGCGTCTGGGTAGTGCCCCGGTACAGGCGGTTGCGGCCTTTCGTACTTGGGCGCAAACGAGCACCCGGACAGCGTCAATGCCAGCAACGCTGTCAGTGCCGTATAACGGTAAATTCGCCGACTCATGCTTTATCCTCGTTGTGTCCGCCATGGCCTTCTTGATGTTCGAGGGTGTGCGCGGTTGCACCGGAGCTGGCCGGCACGCCATGATCGCCAAACACCTTGGGCTTGGTCTTGAAAAGCCCCAGTACCACGACAAAGAAAGCAGGCACAAAAATCACTGCCAGCGGCGTAGCGGCAAGCATGCCGCCCAACACGCCCAGGCCAACGGCATTCTGGCTGGCCGCGCCTGCGCCAGTGGCAAGCGCCAGCGGTACAACACCCAGGATGAAGGCGAAGGAGGTCATCAGAATGGGGCGGAACCGCAGTTTGGCTGCCTGAACGGTTGCATCTATCAAACTGCCCCCCTGCGCGTATATATCCTTGGCAAACTCAACAATCAGGATGGCGTTCTTCGCCGCCAGGCCGATCACCGTCACCATGCCCACCTGGAAATACACATCATTGGACATACCCATCAGCGTAATCATTGCCACAGCGCCCAACATGCCCAGCGGCACCGCCAGCATGACCGAAAGCGGAATCGCCCAGCTCTCGTAGAGTGCGGACAGCACCATGAACACCACAAGCACCGACAAGGCCATCAGGATCAGTGACTGATTGCCTGCCTGGATTTCCTGATAGGAAAGCCCGGTCCACTCATACCCAATCCCTGTGGGCAGTTGCGCCACCAACCGCTCCATCTCGGCCATGGCCTGGCCGGTGGAATAGCCATCCTGTGCCGAGCCGCCGATACGGACGGTTTCGTAGCTGTTATAGCGCACCACCTGCACCGGCCCCTGTCCCCACTCGACAGAGACAAACGACGACAGCGGCACCATTTTGCCGTCGGTATTGCGGGCGTTGAGTTTGAGAATATCCTCCGGATCCATGCGATGCTTCTGCTCGGCCTGCACCCATACGTTCTGGACCCAACCCTGGTTCGTGAAGTTGCCCACGTAGGACGAACCCAGGGCCGTCGAAATCAGCTGCGCGGCTTCGGAAAAATCCACACCCAGCGCAGCGGCCTTGCTGCGGTCAATATTCAGTTTGAGCTGTTTGCCGCCGGCAAGCCCCGTGACACGGGTATCCTTGAGAATCTCGCTCTTGCCTGCCAACTGCAGCAATTGCTGGGAGGCGGCCAACAGGGCATCATGGCCCACCCCACCCCGGTCCTCCAACCTGAGGTCAAAGCCGGTGGCATTGCCCAGCGAAGAAATCGCGGGCGGCACAACCGTAAATACCATGGCATCCGGAATGCCGAACAACAGGTTTTGAATTGCCTTGCCAGACATGGCTTGCGCTGAATTCTCGGCCCCCTTGCGTTCGGAGAAATCCTTGAGTGGCACGAATGCGATGGCGGCATTCAAGCCATTGCCGTTAAAACTGAAACCCTGGACAGCCACAATATTGGCAACCTGGGGCTGATCCATAAAGAACTTCTCGACCTTTTCGATGACTTCAAGCGCGCGGTTGGCCGTCGAGCCAGCAGGCAGCTCGATATTGGCAATCACGTAGCCCTGATCTTCTTCGGGAAGGAAAGACGTAGGCAGGCGAACATACATCCAGCCCAATGCAAGCACCAGCACCAGATAGATCAGCATCATGCGGCCGCCACGCTTGAGGCTGCCTGCGACCATGCGTTCGTACTTGTTGGTCGTACGCTCGAAGCCGCGATTGAACCAGCCAAAAAGGCCCTTCTTGCTTTCGTGATGGCCTTTGGGGATGGGCTTGAGCAAGGTAACGCACAGCGCAGGCGTAAACGAAAGCGCCAGAAAGCCCGAGAACATGATGGATACCGCCATGGCCACCGAAAACTGGCGATAAATCACGCCCACCGAACCCGACATGAAGGCAAGCGGCAGAAACACCGTGGTCAGCACCAGCGTAATCCCGACAATCGCACCACTGATTTGCGGCATGGCCTTGCGCGTGGCGTCTTTGGGAGACAATCCCTCTTCCACCATGATCCGCTCGACGTTCTCGACCACCACAATGGCGTCGTCCACCAGAATACCAATGGCCAGCACCATGGCGAACATGGTAAGCACGTTGATCGAAAAGCCCAGCGCCAGCATGACAGCGAACGCCCCCATCATGGCTACAGGCACCACCAGCGCCGGTATCAATGTGTAGCGTACGTTCTGCAGAAACACGAACATGACGATGAACACCAGCACCATGGCTTCGAGCAGGGTATGGACAACCTGCTCGATGGAGATCGACACATAGGGCGAGGTGTCATAGGGAATGGAGTAGGTAATGTTGTCCGGGAAAAACTCGGACAATTTTTCCATTTCGGCCTTGATACCCTCTGCCGTGGACAGCGCGTTGGCGCCAGGCGACAGGGCAATGGCAAACGCCGCAGTAGGCTTGCCGTTCAGGCGCGCGCCGAACTGATACGAATCAGAACCTACCTCTATGCGCGCGACGTCCTTCAGGCGCACTGTCGCGCCATCCACATTTGATCGCAACACGATATTGCCGAACTCTTCAACGGTGGCCAACTGCCCGTTCACGACAATGGGCGCGGAGGTTCGCTGAGTGTCAGGATTGGGCGGCGCACCCAATATACCGCCGGAGACCAGCACGTTCTGGCGCGAAACCGCTGCATTGACATCGGAGGCGCTCAGGTTGAAGCCCGTGAGTTTATCGGGATCTACCCAGATGCGCATCGCCCGTGGCGCGGCAAACAGCTGGAAATTACCGACACCCTCCACCCGGGAAATCGTGTTCTGCACGTTGCGGGTTATATAGTCTGCCAACGCGGTTTGGTCCAGCGAGCCATCAGTGGAGGACAAGGCCACCACCATGAGAAAGCCTGTATTGCTCTGGTTGACGCGCAGGCCCTGTTGCGTGACTGCCGACGGCAGCTTGGAAGTGACGTTAGACAGACGATTCTGCACATCGACCTGCGCCATGTCAGGGTCGGTGCCGGGCTTGAAGGTAACCGAGATCTCGGCGCTGCCATATGAATCACTGACTGACTCGTAGTAAAGCAGGTCTTTGGCGCCATTGAGCTCGTTTTCAATCACGCTGGCGACTGTCGTGGATACCTCTTCAGCCGATGCACCCGGATAAGTGGCTTGAATCGATATCGTGGGTGGCGCGACCTCGGGATATTGCGACACCGGCATGTTGGGGATAGCCAGCAAGCCGGCCAGCGTGATGCCCAGGGCAACGACCCACGCAAAAATCGGACGATCTATAAAAAACTGTGGCATGTGTGCTCACTTTTTCAAGCATAAGCGCTGCGGGCCCGATGGGCCCGCTTGTTTTGGCTGTGATTCAGCCCTGGGATTCCGCTGTTGCCGGCGTTTTATCCGCCTGGCTTTCGCCTTGTCTGGCGGGAGCATCCTGAGGGGGCTGCTGAGCGCCCGGCTCCCCGCCTTGCGCCGCAGGCGCGCCGCCTTTGCCCTGCCCCTGCTTCCAGGGTATGGGTTGAACCGGCGCACCCGGACCAATCTTCTGAAAGCCTTCGACAAT
Organism: Allopusillimonas ginsengisoli; assembly: GCF_004153455.1. Classification (GTDB taxonomy): domain Bacteria; phylum Pseudomonadota; class Gammaproteobacteria; order Burkholderiales; family Burkholderiaceae_B; genus Allopusillimonas; species Allopusillimonas ginsengisoli. The sequence goes on from NZ_SDQE01000007.1 coordinate 100,356, forward strand.
GACGACATCGCCAGGATTCAACCCCTTGGTGACAATCGAGCCGCCATTGACGCGTGGTCCCAACGACACAGCCATTGGGCTGACCTTTCCGTCCTTGACGGTCATGACGCTGTCCAGACCATCGGCGGTGCGCTGCAACGCCTGCTGCGGAACAACCAGCGCCTTTTCGTCCACCCCTTGCTCAAGGCGAACCCGCACATACATGCCCGGCAACAGGATTTGATCAGGGTTGTCGAACAAGGCGCGCAGGCGTACCTGACCAGTCGTAGGATCCACACTCACACCGGAAAACAGGAGTTTGCCGTCGTGGTCATATGGCGTTCCGTCATCCAGCAACACCTGCGCAAGCGCATTACCTTCGCCTGACGGAGTCAGATGGCCCGAGGCCAGGGCACGACGCAATTGTGCCAATTGCGCGGTTGAGCGAGTGATATCGACATAAACACGATCAAGCTGCTGCACCGTGGCCATTTGCGTTGCCGAGGCCGCACTCACCAGCGCGCCTTCGGTGACCAGCGATTCGCCGATGCGGCCATCAATCGGCGATACCACCTTGGTGTAGCCAAGGTTGATGTCGGCAGATTTCAGCGCTGCCTGAGCGGCTGCCACGGCGGCATCGGCCTGGCTGGCCTGCGCCACGGCGTTATCGTATTCCTGCCGACTGACGGCATTGGCCTTGATCAGCTTGGTGTAGCGCTCGGCAAGCAAGCGGGCCGTACGCACATCGGCCTGGGCGTTCTTGAGCTGTGCGGAGGCCTGGTCGCGCATGGCGATATACGGAGCCGGATCGATCGTAAAGAGCAATTGGCCTTGCTTGACTTCGCTGCCCTGCTCGAAATTGATCTCTTCGACGATGCCGTCGACACGGGCGCGGATCTGCGCGTCTTTGATTGCCTCGACGCGGCCGGGCAAGTCGACAAAGATCTGGGTTTTTGCTGGCTGCACTGTCACGACACTGACAGGGACTTTCATGCCCCCGCCTTGGGGTTCGCCCTTTTCGCTGCAAGCACCGAGCAAGAGTAAAGAAGAAAATATGATAACGCGGATCTGCTGCCCCGAGGGCAAGCGATAACTCGGCATCCGATGGCTCCTGTGCAGTATTGGCGCCCTTTTGAGGCTAACTGCATCGCTTCTGGTTGTTTATGCAAAGCGAAAGTATAAGGGTAAACAGGTACTATACAAATATTCTTACTCATTTCAATATGTTTCATTTGCCCGGCGGCATGTCATTTGCTGTTGTAAGACAGCGCCCTTGTGGGGGTTGCATTTTTACGAACAGGAGGTTTTATGTCCCAGCAACGAATTGCCCAAGCCCTGGCGATTACAGTCATGACACTCGCGCTCGGCGCTTGCGCGCATCACGACACCGACTCGCAACGCAGCGCGGCGGAGTACTCGGATGACACGAGCATAAACACCAATGTGCAGGCGGCAGTGCTCGGAGTTCCCGGTGTGCATGCCAATGACATACAAGTGAGCACGTATGAAGGTGTGGTGAAGTTGCGCGGCATGGTAGATAACCAGAAAGCCGCGCAAAACGCCATCCAGGCGGCCAGGCAGGTGGAAGGCGTCAAGACAGTGGATTACGACATGAGCGTAAAGTCCAGCTACTGATCTAAGCGTGCGGTAAAAGCGGCAACTGGTTCCTGGACTAGAGATCCCTCTCCAGCTCAGGGCTGGTGAGGGGGTCGAAATCTTCCCACTTGCCATCACGCCAGTTGCCTTTTGCACGCTCCACTTCTGCGCCGCCGGCATCACGCAGTATTCCCCCAACCCGCTTTTCGTCCGCGGGTTCAGTATGAACGGCCAGCACCACCCCGGAGCTGCGCCCCTCGTGTGCTTGGGTTTCCTTGCGCTGCGCGTGGGTTTGTTCAGGCCTGGATCGGCCCAGTCCCCGCATGGCGCCTACCAGCGATCCCACATAGGCCCCCACGCCCGCGCCACCGGCGATGGCAGCGGTGTCCGCACCAAATACAGACACAACGATCCCACCGATAATGGCGCCGATCCCGCCAAGCACTGCCGCGCCTGCAACAGCGCCGGACGGCGCGCCGATGGAGTTCGGGTCGGCGGCATGATCTCCGCCCAGGGGATAGCGGTCATGGCTTCCTGCGGGATTAACATAAAAAGTATGCAGCCGGTCTGGTGTAATGCCCGCTTCCATCAGGCGGGAGGCGGCAACCTGCGCTGCGTCAAACGTTTCGAAACGGGCAGCGACGATCAGGGACATGTTGCTCTCCTTGTGGTGATGATAGTTGGAGCGCAGCAATTCGTATGCCCATGACGACCACTCTTTAAGTGCTCAACCCCCAGGCATATCGGTTCCGGGATTTTTCTGCTGACTTCCGGTTTGCTCTTTCATACGTGCTTCCATCAGCAGATACCAGAGGCCGGCGACAAAAAGCGGCGACAGATAATACACTGCGCGGTAGACCAGTGTGGCCGCCAGCACGGTACTGTGCGTCACATCATCGTTCGCCGACAGTACCGCCACCGCCATCGCTTCAAGCACGCCCAGGCCCGCAGGCACGCGGGCGATGAGGCCAGCAATGGCACTGAGCAGCACAACGCCAAGCACCAGCAGATAGCCCGGACCATCGGGGAGCAACACATACAGCACGGCTCCCATCAGGCTCCAGTTGAGCGTGGAAAGTCCGAGCTGGACGAGCGCAATTTTGCCGGATGGCAACTCAATATGATGGCCACGTAGTGTCCAGGACCGCTTGCGTGAACAAAAACAAGCGCCTGCGTAGCACAACGACAACAGCATCATGACCGCGCCCAGCCCCCTGAGCGCGCCTGTTCCGAAGCCCCAGTCCGTCGGCAGGCTTACACCGCCCGCAGCGAAAATGGCGCCTGCAAGCAGGCCATAGCCGGCCCAGTTGGTCACCACGCCAACGCCGAATATACGCGTGGCCTTACCAGGACTGAGCCCGCTTTTGGTGTACAGGCGCAAACGCAGACCCAGCCCGCCTACAGATGAGCCTAAAGTCATGATGAAGGCATAAGTCGTGATCCCAATCACAAACGTCCTGAGCCTTGTCAGGGTGTGGCCGGTGTACCATTTTCCCACGAGATCAAAACAGGCGTAGGTCAAATAACTGGCCAGCGTGAGGGCGAATGCAAACAATAGCGCTCGGGAGGGCGTATCGCCTATGGCCTGCAGTACCTCGTCCCACTTGACGCGGGTGGCCGCAAGCCCCAGAAGCACGACGATCAGCGCGATGAATCCGCCAGCCAGGATCCTGCGCAGCATCGGCCAACGCGCCCTGGCCCATTGAAGGACAGCGTGATGGCCGCGCTTGTCGTGGGTGTCCGCCGCATCGTCCGGGTCTGTCGCCGGCGAGGTGGCTTTGGCGTGTTCGGGGGGCATGGACAGCAATCTGGTCTTGCGGGCAGGGAGCCAACTGGCCCATGAAGGAAAGCGTCGCAGGAAATGGAACACGAACACGCCCAGGACGACACGCTGAATCTTCCGCCGAGGCTGCGTGTCGCTGAGCATCTGCTTGCAGTGCTCGTCGATCAGCTTGTCGAGCCGGGACTGCAAATGCCTGCTGAAGTCGCGATCCAGAATCATCACGTTGGCTTCCAGATTGAGCGCAAGGCTGAGTGGATCCAGATTGCTGGAGCCTACCGTGGACCATGCATCATCGACCACAGCCACCTTGCCGTGCAGCGGGCGCTCGCAATACTCGTAGATTTCCACGCCCGCAGACAACAGATAGTCGTAGAGCATGGTCGCCACAAAGCGGGCTGCAGGCATGTCGGGCTCCCCCTGCAGGATAAGCCGAACTTTTACACCGCGCTGCGCCGCACCGCGCAAGTCTCTGAGCAGACGGTAGCCAGGGAAAAAATAAGCGTTTGCAATCGTGACATAGTCCTTGGCTGCCCGTATACCCATGCGATAGTGCAGCTCTATGTCATTGTTGTGTTCATCATTGTCGCGCACGACCAGCGCTGCGGAACAGCCCTCCGACGCAGGCGCGGCGGACGTAGCGCGTCGTTCGGGCTGGCGACGCCGCCTGCGCCAGGATCTGCGCTCCGGCTTGACCGGCGCCAGTACCTGAGCTTCGAAATGCGCGATCTCCTTGACCAAGGGCCCTTTGATGGAGATTGCATAATCCTGTTTGGCTGTGGGACCGAAATCCGCGAGATGGTCCGCGCCAAAATTGATCCCTCCCACAAATGCAATGGCATCGTCGACAACAACGATTTTCCTGTGGAGTCGGCGAAACAGGTTGGTTCGCATCCCAAGCAGACGCGGCTGTGGATCAAACACGTGGAAGCGAACGCCGGCCGAGGTCATTGCCTCGATAAAGTCCGGCGGCAAATCGGCAGTGCCATAGCCATCGACGGCGATATCCACTTGCACGCCCCGCTGCGCCGCCCCGATGACCACCTGTTGCAGCGCCTGACCAACCTTATCGTCGAAGATAATGAAGGTTTCAATGATGACGCTGTGCGTCGCCTCGTTGATGGCCTCGTTGACAGCCGGAAAAAAATCCTCTCCATTTTCGAGCAATTCAATGGTGTTCCCTGAGGTCCAGTGCGCTTTCATATCGCAAGCTCCACCGCCAGCGGAGCATGATCCGACAGCTGTGACCATGGACGCCGGGCCAGCGACATGGCTTCAAAACGGGAAATATTGCGCACGTAGATCCGATCCAGTCGCAGCAGTGGCAGGCGGGCGGGAAAGGTTCGGGCCACTTTGCCTTTTTTTTCGCGAAAAACCTCATACATCCCACAGGTACGCACCAGCATACGCTGGCCGATCTGCCGCCAGTCATTGAAGTCACCTGCTATAACCAGCGGCACGTCCGGCGGAATATCTTCGTTGACGTACCGGCACAGATCGCTCAGCTGAAAATGCCGATGCCGCTCTCGCAGGCCCATGTGCACGCATATGAGATGGATCTGCCCGTCGTAGCCGGGAGGCTGCAGCACGCAATGAAGCATGCCGCGCTTTTCCTGCTTGTCTACCGAAATATCGATATTCTCATAACTTGTTATGGGAAACTTTGACAGGATCGCGTTGCCATGATGCCCATGCGGATAAACAGCGTTGCGTCCATAGGCGAACTGGGGCCAGATCGTATCCGCAAGAAACTCATATTGGCTGGTTGCCGGCCACCGAGCCAGTTTCTCGGCATGATGATGGTGCGCACCGAGCACTTCCTGCAAAAACACAATATCGGCACGCGTTGCACGAATCGCATCTCGCAACTCGTGCAGGATAAAACGGCGATTGAAAACCGTGAACCCTTTGTGCGTATTGACAGTAAGTATTCTGAGCGTGAGCGGTTTGTCCTCTTTCGTCATGGAGTCAGGCTGGCCTGTTGTTATAGGCCAACCCGTAGCAAGTAACGTGCCTGAGGCTAACGGCGGTTAACTCAGCAACAAGGCGTCGTCAGCCAGCTTTTCGCCTCTTACGCGCTCGAACATCTGCAGGAGGTCGGGCACATCCAACCCTTTGCGCTCAGGGCCTGAAACGTCGAGAACAACATTGCCTTGGTGCAGCATGACGGTGCGATCGCCGACATCCAGCGCCTGCCGCATGCTGTGTGTGACCATCATGGTGGTCAGTTTGCTTTCCGCCACGATGCGGGCAGTGAGATCCAGCACAAACTGGGCGGTACGCGGATCGAGCGCGGCAGTATGTTCGTCCAGCAACAGAATGCGTGAGGGCCTCAGGGCCGCCATCAACAGGCTGACGGCCTGGCGCTGCCCACCCGACAACAGACCTATTCTGTCCGTCAAGCGGTTTTCCAATCCGAGCCCCAAAATCTCCACGCGTTCGCGGAATTCATCCCGCATGGCCGCCTTGACGGCCTTGCCAAAGCCGCGACGCTTTCCGCGGCCATACGCCAGGGCGAGATTTTCTTCGATGGTGAGATCTTCGCAGGTGCCGGCCATGGGGTCCTGAAAAACCCGCGCGACGCGCTCGGCACGTTTCCAGACAGGCTCGGTCGTGACATCCTTGCCGTCAATGGCGATGGAACCGCTGTCTATGGCCAGATCACCGGATACGGCGTTCAGAAACGTGGATTTTCCCGCGCCGTTGGATCCGATCACCGTAACGAACTGTCCGGCCGGAATGTCCAGTGACAGGCCACGCAGCGCGCGCGTTTCGATCGGGGTGCCCGCATTAAATGTAATCGTGACATCTTTTGCGCTCAGCATATTAGCGCCCTCCCTTGCCGCGCAAGCGCTGCTTGACCAGCGGAATGACCAATGCGACCGTCACAAGCACGGCCGTGACCAGATTCAAATCCTGCGCCTTGAGGCCGATGAAATCGGCGTTAAGGGCAAGAGCAATGAAGAAACGGTAAAGCACCGCGCCCACGATGACGGCGAGCGTGGCAATCAGCAAGCGCCGGGACGGCATGATGCTTTCGCCCACAATCACAGCGGCCAGGCCGATCACGATGGTTCCAATCCCCATCGAAATATCCGCACCACCCTGAGACTGGGCGAATAGCGCCCCGGCCAGGGCACACAAGGCGTTGGATATCCCCATGCCGGCAAGAATGCGATTACCGGTTGCCACTCCTTGCGAACGCGCCATGCGCGGATTTGAGCCGGTGGCACGCATGGCCAGGCCCGTTTCGGTTGAAAAATACCAATCCAGCGCAAGCTTGACGATGACCACCAGCAGCAGCAACATCAACGGCCTTGCGATATAGTCGCTCAACCCTTCTGGCTGCAATATGCTGAAGACCGTTGGCTCGGTGATCAACGGCACATTAGGCCGCCCCATCACACGCAGATTGATCGAATACAACGCAATCATCATCAGAATGCTGGCGAGCAAATCCATGATTTTCAACCGGACGTGCAGCCAACCTGTCATCATGCCGGCCACGGCTCCCGCCAGCGTCGCGATAAGCGTCGCCGTGAAAGGATCCATTCCGGCGCTGATAAGTGTTGCCGCAGTGGCTCCGCCCAGCGGGAAGCTGCCATCGACGGTAAGGTCAGGAAACCGCAGAATTCGAAACGAAATCAGAACCCCCAGCGCAACCAGTCCGAAAATCAGCCCAATTTCCAGTGCGCCCCATAACGAATAAATAGACATTGTCCGGCTCGTTGAGTTGAAAAAGAAACAGGCGGGCTGTTGAAGACAACCCACCTGTTTTGCCTAGCGAGAAATTTTAATCAAAAAACGAAACAGCCCCGCCTGCTCTGCCAGAAAAAGATCGAGGCGTCAGCCGATGGTCTATCCACGCCACTATTCGATGACTTGCGTGGCCGACTTGATGAACTCATCCGACAGCGTGACGCCCTGCTTCTTGGCGGCGGCCAGATTGACGTACAGTTCGAGTTTGTCGCTGGTTTCGGAGGCAATGTCACCTGGCTTCTCGCCTTTGAGAATGCGTACGACTATTTTGCCTGTCTGCAAACCAAGGTCATGATAATTGACACCGAGCGCCGCAATGGCCCCGCGCTTGACACTGTCGGTATCGGAGGCGATCAATGGGATTTTGGCATCGTTGCCCACCTTGACCAGGGATTCATAGGCCGACACCACATTGTTGTCCGTATTGGTATAGATGACATCCACCTTGCCCACCAGGCTACGGGCCGCCGCGCCCACATCAACCGTGCGGGCCGCAGTGGCCTCGACCAGGGACATGTCAGCCTTGGGGAGCAATTCGCGCAACTGCTTGACGACCACCGCCGAGTTGGCTTCACCCGGGTTGTAGACGATACCAACACGTTTGGCCTGCGGCGAAACCTGTTTGATCAAGTCGATTTGTTTTTCCAGCGCCAGACTGTCCGACACACCCGTAACGTTTGTCCCGGACGCATTCATGGAAGGAACCAATTGTGCTGCCACAGGATCCGTGACGCCGGAATACACAACAGGGATGGTTTTGGTTGCCGACACAACAGCTTGTGCCGACGGCGTGGCGATGGCGACGATCACATCAGGATTGTCGCCAACAAATTTGCGGGCAATTTGCGCGGCAATCGCGGTATTGCCCTGGGCCGTCTGGAATTGCCATTTGAAATCGCCTTGCTTGGCATAACCGGCTTCATCCAGGACTTCTTTGACGCCATCCTTGATCGCATCCAGTGCGGGATGTTCGACGATAGAGGTCACCGCGACCGACTGCGCAAAAACCGGCGCCTGCGCGAGCGCCGCCACCACGGCCGCAGCGCCTGCCAGCAGGCTGGCAGATTTGCTGAACTTCATCTAGTGCTCCTTGTCCGATATAAAAGCAGCGTAAGTCTGCAAGGTGCGACCTCGCCAATGGCCGTAAGTCTAACGCGTAAGGGCGGAATTTTCCTCAAGGGATATCCCTGCCAGCGATGCGAACATGGCGTCCCTGCCGGCACGCTCATACCACCAGGGAACCACCGCCATCGCGCCCCGCAAGCAGCGTCCTGGCCCATCGCCGCGCAGGCAGGCCACCGGCAGCCTCTATCTGCTCTGCACGTTGCAACAGGCGGGCGACGGTCACATCCAATACCGGGCCTTTGAATGCAAGCACAATACGATTGCCTTCGTCTATTTCGGGCAACTCAAGCACGCGACCGCGGAATGCTTCGCGTATGTTGTCGAGGTTGCGCGGAAAACTGTCATGATTGCCGAACAAGTTCACCGTCATGATGCCCACATCTGCGAGCGTTCGGCGACAACCCTCGTAAAATGCCACGCTGTCACGCACGGGCCCCTGCGCCTGGCCATCGTAAAGATCAACCATTAACGCTATGTAGCGACCGATATTGCGGCTCTCGTGTACCCACTCGCCCGCATCGCAATGCTCAACGACAGAACGCGCGGTGCCAGGCAGTCGAAAGTACATTTGGCAGGCAGCCGTGACAGCCGGATTCCACTCGGCGGTGACCACCGATGCGGGCGTGTGCTTGAGCGTATAGCGCAGCAGCGAACCCGCCCCCAGCCCAAGGACGCCTATTTCATCCTTGCGGCTGGGCTCCAGAAACAACAACCAAGCCATCATTTGCTGGGTATAGGCCAGGACCAGTTCGGCGGGCGCCGCTATCCGCATGGCGCCCTGAATCCATTGTGAACCGAAATGCAGATAACGTACCCCGTACTCTTCGGACAACGTGGGCTCGTCTATGGCGTAAGCTGCATTTGCTGCCTGCCTGCCTGGCTTGCGACGCAAGGCCTCAGACACGTTCGAAAATCGCCGCAATACCCTGCCCGCCGCCTATGCACATGGTAACCAGCGCATAACGGCCTTGAATGCGCGTAAGCTCATGCAGCGCCTTAACCGTTATGATGGCGCCCGTTGCGCCAATCGGATGCCCCAGGCTGATGCCACTGCCATTGGGATTGACCTTGGCCGGATCCAGGCCGAGCTCCTTGCTGACTGCACATGCCTGGGCAGCGAATGCCTCGTTGGCTTCGATCACATCCATCTGTCCAATATCCAGCCCTGCTTTCTGGAGCGCAATACGCGTGGCAGGTACCGGGCCTATTCCCATATATTGAGGATCGACGCCCGCATGGCCATATGACACGAGACGCGCCATGGGGGCAAGCCCGCGGGCCTTGGCGGCCGCGGCGGTCATCAATAGCACCGCGCCGGCGCCATCGTTCAGCCCTGAGGCATTACCTGCGGTCACCGTGCCGTTTTCCTTCTGGAAAACGGGCTTGAGCGACTGGAAATTCTCCGCCGTCGCGCCCAGGCGGACATGTTCGTCTGTGTCGAATACAACCTCTCCCTTGCGCGTTTTACGCACAACGGGAACGATCTGCTCCTTGAAATACCCTTGCTGAATCGCAGCCTCTGCCCGCTGATGAGACGAGAGTGCTAGCGCATCCTGGTCCTCCCGGCTGATCTCGTATTTTTTTGCCACGTTTTCGGCCGTAATGCCCATGTGGACTTTTTCGAATGGGTCAGACAGCGCGCCAGTCATCATGTCCAACATTACACTGTCGCCCATGCGCGCTCCCCAGCGCTGGGCCGGAGCGATATAGGGGGCGCGGCTCATGCTTTCGGCGCCGGCGCCGATGGCCACTTCAGCGTCGCCCAGTTTCAAGGCCTGAGCGGCGGAAACAATAGCCTGCAAACCCGATCCACACAGACGATTGACATTGAATGCGGGCGTAGACTGCGGCATGCCGGCATTGAGCGTTGCCACACGGGATAGATACATGTCGCGAGGCTCGGTATTGATCACGTGACCGAACACCACGTGCCCGACATCGTCCGCAGCGACCTTGCTGCGTTCCAGCACCGCTTTCAAGACGGTTGTCCCGAGGTCGCAAGGCGACACGTCCTTGAGGCCGCCTCCAAAATCTCCGATAGCGGTACGGCATGCGCCGACAATGACAACTTCTTCCATCATGGTCTCCCGATTGGCTGTTCCAGTTGATTGATGTACGGAATCTGCCATATTAACGCGTTCAGGAACATTCATGCCGCGGCGCAGCATAAAAAAAGCGACGGCCTGGAACCGTCGCTTTTTTGTATACGCCCAAACAGGTGCATGTGGGTTGGTATCATGCCATCATGCATCGATGGGCAGATTGACTGAGGATTCGTCAGTCCTGCAATTCTTCTGCCTGAGCGGCCTTCTTGCTCTCTTCTTTCTTTTCGGTGTCTTCGTTGGACTGGCTCGGCGCGACCCAGTTCAGGGGTTCGATCACGAAGGGCTGCTTCTTGGCAGTAGATTTGGTTGCCATTGTTTATCTCTCCTTGATGCATTACAGGGGCACACTGTGCGCCCCGTACTCTTCAAGCATACACCATTTAGAGAAATAAATCCAATATTGTCAGGCACTTAGCCTAAAATAAGCGAAGATAAAGCATTTCTGACATAGTTTGACAGCACGATTGCGGCAGAAACGATACCGGCCAATTCATGGCCTAAGAGGAAGCGGCTGATGACACTTCCTCGCGGCGCATTTGCCAGGCCAGCCATCCCAGCATGAGCAGAACGATAGCGATGAGCGGCATCATCAGGGTATTGATGACATCCCAACCCGCTGTAGTGAGCAGCCTGCCCGATCCGAAAGAAGCAACGGCCACCGTGCCGAACACCAGAAAATCATTGAGCGCCTGCACCTTGGCCCGCTCCGCAGGGGTATAAACCTCTGTGACCATGGCGGTCGAGCCGATGAAACCGAAGTTCCATCCCAGGCCGAGCAAGACCAGCGACCCCCAGAAATTCAACAGCTCCAGACCCGCCAGGGCCAACAACCCTGAGGCGGCAATCAGCACCAGGCCCATCGCCGTAATTGCGATTTTTCCGAATCGCGCAATCAAGTGCCCTGTAAAAAAGCTTGGTCCGAACATGGCAAGCACGTGCCACTGTATGCCCAATGCCGCCTCGCCGACCGTATGGCCACAGCCCACCATGGCCATGGGTGCCGCGGTCATGATGAAAGCCATCAATCCATACGAAACAATACCGGCTGTGACCGCCACTACAAAGCGTGGGCTGCGCGCAATCACGGCGAGAGGACGGGCTTGGCCGACGACCGATTCGGTCTTGGGCCGAGGCATGTGCAACATCGCCAGGAGCGGCAGGGCCAGCATGGCCAAGACACCCTGGCCCAGAAAGCTTCCAGCGAACGGCGCCGCGGGCCATGCATCGCGTGTCCAGATGACCACCTGTGGGCCGATAATCGCAGCAACCAGCCCACCCACCATAATGCGCGAAATGGCTTTGGCGCGCATCGCCGCCTGGACGGAATCAGAGGCCGCGAAACGATAGCTTTGTACACAGGCTCCGTAAAAACCTGCCACAGCCGTGCCCGTGCAGAATATTTCGAAGCTGCCCCGCAATACCCCGACGGTGGCGACAATGCCGGACAATATGCCCAGTAACGCCCCCAGCAAGTATGCGTTGCGGCGACCAATACGCCGCATGAGCAAGGCCGCGGGAATCGTCGACAGCGCGAGCCCCAGGTTATAGAGACTGACGGGCAAGGTGGCCAGCGTCGGATTGACCGCAAGCATTTGCCCGACGATGCCTCCCAGCGAAATGATAATCGGCGGCGCCGCGCCGCCCAGCGATTGCGCGGCGACCAACAACCAGACATTGCGCTGAACATGGCGACGCTCAGTGGACGCTTCGGCGGTGTGAGAAACAGGATTCATGGGCAGTTCGCTCTACCAGGCAGTCTGGCTGTCACGGAAAAATGAGTCCGGGTATAGTAATCAATTCTGTAGGCTGCCGTAATCAATTCCGTAGGTGCCGCTGCATGGCCATCGGTTTCTGTCTCATGGGACAATAGCGCCTGATACGCCTGCCAAGCAGATGAGCAGCGACCCGAGGTCGCCGAAAACCCCACAAGAAAGCGCACACAATGAAATTTGCCACATGGAATGTAAATTCCCTCAAGGTACGTTTACCGCAGGTTCTTGACTGGCTGAACGATAACCCCGTCCATGCCCTGTGCCTGCAGGAACTGAAACTGGCCGACGACAAATTCCCGCTCGACGCATTTACCGAGATCGGCTACCAGGCCCAATGGGCAGGACAAAAAACCTATAACGGCGTGGCCATCATCGCACCCGCTGAATGCCTGGACGTTCAGCGCAACATGCCGTCGTTCGACGATCATCAGCGTCGCATCATTGCAAGCACCCTGGACAGCCCCGTGGGCGAAATCCGGATTATCAGCGCTTACTGTCCGAACGGGCAGGCTGTCGGCAGCGAGAAATATGCCTACAAGCTGCAATGGTACGAGGCGCTGCACGCCTGGCTGAAAGAAGAACTGAAACGTTACCCGCGCCTGGCCATTCTGGGTGACTATAACGTTGCCCCAGAAGATGCCGACGTGCACGACCCCGCCAAATGGGAAGGCGACGTACTGGTGTCCGACCCTGAGCGCGCCGCGTTTCGCCGCCTGCTTGATCTGGGGCTGACTGACGCCTTCCGCCTGTTTCCCCAGGAAGAAAAATCATTCAGTTGGTGGGACTATCGACGCTTCGCGTTCCGCCGCAATGCCGGCTTGCGCATCGACCACGTTCTGCTGTCAGAAGCACTCAAGCCCTTGTGCTCAGCCTGCTTTATCGACAAGGGGCCCCGTGGCAACGAACAGCCGTCGGATCATGCACCTGTCGTCGCCGAGCTGGATTTCACGCGGGATACAACCCAAGGAGCCGCAGGATGAGCAGCGTCACAAGCAGCAGGGTTGTCGGCACGCTGGAGCAAGGGCTTGTTCTTGAGGTCACCATCGAAGACCTGCAATTCCGCTCCTATGTCGTGGTCAGTGCGCCGGATATCGAACGCGTTGCCGACTTCGTGCCAGCCGAACAATTCGAACAGGACGGCGATGTACACGTTACCGCCGTCAGTCACCCAGACGAAGCCCGAACGCAAGTCGAAGATCTCGCTTTCAACATGAATCTGGGCGATGCCGCTGTGTTTCTTTGCGGCAACCAGGCGGTGTACGAGCGTACGCTCGAAGAACTGGGCTTCACAGCTGTGTAAAATACGCAGTCTTACCAGACAGAATGTCCAAAATGTCCTCTTTTTCCGGCAATATATTCATGGTGGTCGCGCCCAGCGGCGCGGGCAAGTCCAGCTTGGTCAACGCCCTGCTCGCGCAGGACCCGTCCATCGTGCTTTCCATTTCCTGCACCACACGCAAGCCGCGGCCGGGTGAAGAAGCCAATAAGCACTACCGCTTTGTCAGTCAGGAAGATTTTCTGGCGTTACGAGAACAGCAGGCCTTGCTCGAATGGGCCGAAGTCCATGGCAATTTCTACGGCACGCCACGTGATCGCATCGACGAAGCGCTGGCTCAAGGCCGCGATGTCATTCTTGAAATCGATTGGCAAGGCGCGCGCCAGGTGCGCGAGCATTTTCCCCAGGCGATAGGCGTTTTTGTCCTGCCCCCATCGGTGGAAGCGCTGGAAGCGCGCCTGACCAAGCGCGGCCAGGATGCGCCTGACGTCATATCGCGCCGATTGCTGGCCGCGGGCAGCGAAATGTCGCATGCCTCGGAGTGCCAATATGTTATTATTAATCAAGAATTTAGCACCGCGCTGCTGCAACTTGGTCAAATTGTTGCAGCAGCTCGCTTGCGTTACGCATCCCAGGCGATGCGCAACGAGCAACTTTTTTCCCAGCTGGGCATCAGTAAAACTGTTGCCTGATCGCTTTTTCCGTACTGATACCGCTACTCAAGGTTAAAAATGGCACGCATCACTGTCGAAGACTGTCTGGATCATATCCCCAATCGCTTCAACCTGACCCTGGTTGCGGCGTATCGCGCCCGCGAACTCGCCCAAGGTCATGAACCACGCCTGGACACCAAGGATAAACCCACCGTCACCGCCTTGCGCGAAATTGCGGCAGGCGCCACCGGTATGGAAATGCTCCGCAAAGTGCCGACCTGAACTACCGAGGCGGCCTATGGCATTTTCAGCATTGCGTGGCGCATCTTCCGGGCTTCTGGCTGCCCTGAAAAAAGGCCCGCGCCTGCGCCGAAAAAAAAACGCCAAACACCCGCCCAAGCCTGCCCAACCCGACACCGGCGCCAACACGATAGCCTCGCTGGCGCCGCTCAGCGAAATCATCAGCGGCTATCTCGACCCCAAAGATGTTGAACGGGTAAAAGAAGCCTACCGCTTTGCAGACCAGGCCCATCTAGGTCAGTTTCGCGCCAGCGGCGAACCCTATATCTCCCACCCTATCGCGGTCACAGAAATCTGTGCCGGCTGGAAACTCGACGCCGACTCTCTCATGGCGGCGCTCCTGCACGATGTCATCGAAGACCAGGGTATTTCCAAACAAGAGCTGGCCGAAAAATTCGGGGCCGATGTCTCGGAGATCGTCGATGGCGTCTCCAAGCTGGACCGACTCGAGTTCGCCACCAAGGCTGAGCAACAGGCAGAAAGTTTTCGCAAGATGCTGCTGGCCATGGCGCGCGACGTCCGCGTCATACTCATCAAGTTGGCTGATCGCCTGCACAATATGCGCACTCTGGGCGCCGTCGGCACCGAAAAACGGCGCCGGGTCGCCCGTGAAACGCTGGAGATCTACACGCCGATTGCCCACCGTCTTGGCTTGAACGCGCTGTTTCGCGAACTGCAGGATCTCTGTTTCCAGGCCATTTATCCCGATCGCCACGAGGTACTGAAAAAAGCGCTGATGGCGGCGCGCGGCAATCGCCGCGAAGTATTGGGCAAAATTTCCGACGCTGTGCGTGTCGCGCTGCCCGCGGCCGGGATCGAGGCCGAAATCACAGGCCGCGAAAAATCACTCTACAGTATCTACAACAAGATGCTGGAGCAGAAAAAATCCTTCTCGGAAGTCCTGGATATCTATGGTTTCCGTGTGATCGTGCATACATTGCCGGAATGCTATCTAGCCCTTGGCACACTGCATCAGCTGTATCGCCCCGTACCCGGCAAATTCAAGGACTATGTGGCGATTCCCAAGCTCAATGGCTATCAGTCCCTGCACACTACCGTGGTGGGCCCTTACGGCACGCCTGTAGAGTTCCAGTTCCGCACCCGCGAAATGGACCATATCGCCGAAGAAGGCGTCGCCTCGCATTGGCTATACAAAGACGACGATGTCACGCTGAACGACCTTCAAAAACGTACGCATCAGTGGCTGCAGTCCCTGCTCGACATCCAAAGCCAGACGGGGGACTCCGGCGAGTTTCTCGAACACGTCAAGGTCGACCTTTTCCCCGACGCTGTGTATGTCTTTACCCCCCAGGGCAAAATACTTTCGCTGCCCCGTGGTGCGACGCCGGTGGATTTTGCCTATGCCATTCATACCGATGTGGGCAACCAAACTGTGGCGTCAAAGATCAACGGCGAGTTTGCGCCTTTGCGTACGGAGCTGAAAAGCGGTGACTCGGTCGAAATCGTTACCTCTCCGGCGTCGCGGCCCAGCGCGCAATGGCTGAATTATGTACGTACCGGCAGGGCGCGGTCCGAAATTCGCCACTACCTGCGCACTGTCAAATACGAAGAGTCGGTGGCTTTCGGACAGCGTCTGCTCAATCAGGCCTTTGATCAGCTCAAGCTCCCCCATCCCGACAGCGACGACCCGGAATGGGAAAAGCTCGCCAAGGGCTCGGGAGCAAGCTCCCGCGACGAGATCCTCGCCGATATCGGGCTGGGAAAACGCCTGGCCGCAGTGGTGGCGCGCCGTTTTGCGCCCGAGAACAAACTGCTTGCCACAACCGCCGCGGCAGTGGACGAATTCACGTCGTCCGCAGGATCGCCTATTGTGATTCACGGCAACGAAGGCCAGGCGGTACAGTTGGCGCCATGCTGCGGTCCCCTGCCCGGCGATGCCATCATAGGCGGCATCCGGCTCGGACATGGCCTGGTCGTACACATGGAAGAATGCGCCGTCGCACAACGCGCGCGCGCACGCGAGCCCGAGCGATGGATTCCTGTGGTGTGGGACACCAATACCGCCCGCCATCTGTCCACGCGTCTGGATGTCACCGTCATCAATGAACGGGGTGTGCTGGGAAGGCTGGCCGCCGAAATCACCGAGGCAGACTCAAACATCATGCATCTGACCATGCAGGATGACGCCAGCGCAACAGGTGTGCTTCACCTGACCGTACAGGTAGATAGCCGCAAGCATCTCGCACAGGTTATACGCGCCATGCGACACGTACCGCAAGTACAGAAGATCGTTCGGGTCAAGGGCTGACGGCTGGCGTCGCCAGCAACCAGACGCTTATCCCGTAAGCCAGCACGCCGGCCAGCGTTGCCCACGCAATGCCATGCAAATACCTGTGCCCCAACACAACCCCCAGCAGGCCCAACAGCACTGGTGCTGCGCTGCTGACCAGCGCCTGTATATCCACCAATCCCCATAGCGAAACAGTGAGCAAGGCTACGATTGCCGATGGGCCTATGGCATCGAGCGCTCTGCGCCACACGCCTGCCTGCGCAGCGCGACCCGCTCCCCTTGTGTGCCAGATCATGGGCAGCCAGCGAATCAGGAATGTGCCCGCGCCACATACGACGATCACCCACAAAACCAGTGTTGAACTCATGCCGCTGGTCATTTGACGTCTGCCTGATCGCGTGCAGCGTGACGGGCCGACGAAAGCGGTGGCCCGGCAGGAAAGCGGCTGCTCACCAGTGCCCCGACAGCCATGGCCGCGATGATGGCAATATACGAAGGCAATAAGTACAGCAGGATGGCTGTTGCGGCCATCGCCGCAACAAGTACCCGGCTGGCCACCAGTTTCCGTACTTCCAGCAGCAAAGCAAAAAACAGCGCAGGCAGCACAAACCCCAGCGTTTGCGCCAACAGCGGCGACTGCGCAAGCCAATCCCTGCCAAACCACACGCCGATGGCAGTACCGCCTACCCAAGACGCATAGGCGCCCAGTTGCAAGCCCGCATACCAGTATTCCCTGCCCTGCGCCGGCTGTGTCTGCGCTCTGGCCATGGCCGTGGCAAATACCTCGTCGGTCAGGCCGGCAGCGAGCAAAGGCAAGGGTAGCCGCCGCTGGGTCATGTCGAAACGGCCCAAGACAGCGGGGCCATAAAACAGATGGCGCAAATTCATCAACAGCACAATACCTATCACGCTGATGGGCGCACCGCCTGCCGCAATCAGGCTGACCAGTATGAACTGGCTCGCGCCCGCGTAGACCAGCAGCGAAGTGAACAGTGCCAACCAGGGCGTCATGCCTGCGTACATCGCTGCCAGGCCGAACGAAACCGCAACGGGCAGATAACCGACCGCAATCGACATGCTGTCGCGAAGGCCGCTGAAAAATGCTCGGCTCATGTCGGCTTTCGCATCATCATGGTTGATAGGCATTAATAAAAATGGCCGGATCTATCCTTGCATTATTCAGGCTGACATTCCAATGTAGATGCGGTCCCGTCGCTCTGCCGGTTGCACCGACTTTTGCAATCACCTGGCCGCGGGTAACCTGCTGGCCCTTGTGAACCTCAAATGCAGACAGATGGCAATACATGGTGACCAGGCCTTGTCCATGATCGATAAAGACCGTCTTGCCGTTGAAAAAATAATCGGCGACGATGGTTACCACGCCATCAGCCGGCGCTTTCACCGGTGTACCGGTGGGTACGGCAAAATCGAGGCCTGAATGCGGATTGCGCTCTTCGCCATTAAAGAAACGCCGCAAGCCAAACCTGCTGGACAGCCGCCCGCCATCAACCGGCCTGTCCAGCGAGATGTTGCTGGGCCCCTGCGGCCTGAAACTCGCATAGGCGTCGACCTGCTCCTTGTACTCACGCTCGAAGCGCTTTACCTGCGCTGGATCGGGATTGACGTGGCTTTTGTTCTTGAGGCGTATGTGCTGAGCAGGATACTCACGACTTTGAACAGCAAAACTCAGCGTGCGTTCACCCTGCCGCCCGCGCACCTGCAAGCCGGCATCCCCGACACGCGTTTCCAGGCCAAGTCCAACCACCGCAATCCACTGCTCATCGCTATCGCGCAATATCATGACGGGGCTACCCATATAGGTCGCGGATGAACCCGCCGCATCGCTCCCCAAGCTCACCACCGCAATCCCTCCGGGTACAGGGTGGTGCAGCATGCGGGCAATGAAGCCCTGTGCGCTCGCAAGTGCAGGTATCAGCAACAGCGCGACAGCCACGCCTGTTATGGCCTGCGGCAATCGTCGTAAAGCCAGCATCGAAATTTATCTCCTGAAACAAAGTTGTCCACTCTGCGGCACAAGGGCGAACACCCTAAGCAGGCCGCCCTGCCGACCAAGCACTCCGACCGCAACCAAGAAGATTAGAACCCAGGTAATGATGGACGCGCAAACGGCTGTCGGCGCTCTTGGCCATCCCTGCATGGCGACTAGGATTTACCCTTAAATTAAGACTCGGTTGGCTGGAATGGAAAACACTGGAACTACAATCAAGCGGCCACATCGCGCCAGGGACAGGTCCCACCAACTGCCTTGGCGTCGGCGTCCTACTCAGCCCCAGCGTGTTCCCGTAGCGGGAATTCATGCTGCATACAATAAAAGAGGATACTCAATGAACAAGACGCTCGCTCTGCTTGCTGCGACAGGCGCTGCTTTAAGCTTGAACGCACAGGCGGCCACGAAATGGGATTTGCCCAGTGCCTACCCTGCTTCCAATCTGCACACCCAGAATCTGGAACAGTTTGTCAGCGATGTCGACAAACTGTCAGAGGGCGACTTCAAAATCACCTTGCACAGCAATGCCTCTCTGTACAAGGCGCCGGAAATCAAGCGCGCCGTCCAAGGAAATCAGGCTCAGGCCGGCGAGATTTTGCTGACAAATTTCGCGAACGAAGATCCCATCTACGCCCTGGATGGCTTGCCTTTCCTGGCCACGGGCTATGATGCCGCCTGGAAACTGTATCAGGCGCAGAAAGCCGTGCTGGAGAAAAAGCTTGCGTCGCAAGGCATGACGCTGCTCTACACCGTTGCCTGGCCACCGCAAGGCATTTTCGCCAACAAGGATATTCAATCGGTCGCGGATCTCAAAGGGTTGAAATGGCGTGCCTATAGTCCGGTCACGGCCCGCATCGCTGAATTGGTCGGCGCACAGCCCGTTACCATCCAGCAGTCCGAGCTTGCGCAAGCCATGGCCACTGGCGTCGTCGAAGCATTCATGACGTCGGGCTCTACAGGCTGGGACACCAAAACCTACGAGTACATCAAAAAGTTCTACGATACCCAGGCCTGGCTGCCCAAGAATGCAGTGATCGTCAACAAGAAGGCCTTTGACCAACTGAGCGACAGCAACAAAAAAGCGTTGCTTGACGCCGGTGCGGCCGCGGAAAAGCGCGGCTGGGAACTGTCTCGCGAAAAAACGCAATGGTATCTGGATAACCTGGCAAAAAACGGCATGGACATCATCAAGCCCTCCGATGCGTTGATGCAGGGCATGGATAAAGTCGGCGAAACCATGCTCAGCGAATGGCTTGAGCGCGCAGGCGCGGACGGGAAACAGGTCATCGACGCATACCGCGCAGACAAGTAGACCATTATGCGTAAACTCCTGGACAGTCTGTACACACTGTCCGGCGGGCTGGCCGCGGTGTTCATGATAGGCGTGCTGGTGGCGATTACCCTTTCGATCGCCACCCGCCAGCTGGGCGTGCACATTGGCGGGCTGGATGCCTACGCCGGCTATTCCATGGCAGCGGCAGGCTTTCTGTCCCTTGCCCATACTTTCAAGAAGGGTGAGCATATACGAGTGACACTGCTGCTGGCCGCCCTGCCGTCCAAAGGGCGGCTGAGGCTCGATATTTTTGCGCTGACCGTGGCCTGCCTCATTGCGGCCAGCCTCGCATGGTTCAGCACCAAGCTGGTATTGGATTCCTATTCCTATCAGGACATCTCGACCGGGGACGATGCCACGCCGCTCTGGATACCGCAGATCACCATGGCCGTAGGCACCATTATCTTCCTGATTGCCGTCGTCGATGAAACATTGCGGCGTCTCAAAGGCATCCCGGAAACCGTACAGGAAGACACCCATCATGAATGAAGTACTCGTCATCTCTCTGCTGGTGCTGTCGATATTCGGGTTTCTTGCCTGCGGTGTCTGGGTAGGCCTGACGCTGGCGGGAGCCGCATGGCTGGGCATGGAACTGTTTTCCAGCCGTCCCGCAGGCGATGCCATGGCGATCACGATATGGGGCGCGGCGTCCAGTTGGACACTGACTGCCCTGCCGCTTTTTCTTTGGATGGGCGAAATTCTGTTTCGCTCGCGTCTATCGCAAGATCTGTTCAAAGGCCTGGCCCCCTGGCTGGATCGCATTCCTGGCCGGCTGTTGCATACCAATATCGTAGGCTGCGCGATTTTTGCGGCGGTATCGGGCTCCTCGGCGGCTACGTGCGCAACGATCGGCAAGATGACCATCCCTGAGCTTACTCGCCGAGGTTATCCCCAGGACCAGATCATTGGCACGCTGGCGGGTGCCGGCACTCTGGGCTTGCTCATCCCTCCGTCCATCATCATGATTGTCTATGGCGTGGCGGCAGACGTGTCCATTTCCAAACTGTTCATAGCAGGCATCCTGCCGGGCATGTTGCTCGCCGGCCTGTTCATGGGCTATATCGCCATCTGGGCTTTATTCAATCCGGACAAGATCCCGCAGGCCGACCGCGCAATGAGTTTTTCTCAGAAACTTTATCAGTCGCGCCACCTGATTCCCGTCATTGTCCTGATTGGCGTTGTACTGGGCACAATCTACACCGGTTTTGCCACGGCGACAGAAGCCGCTGTGGTGGGCGTGATCGGCGCGCTGATTCTGTCGGCCGTTCAGGGCTCGCTCACATGGCCAGTATTCAAAGAATCGCTGATGGGCGCGACACGTTTATATTGCATGATCGCACTTATACTGGCTGGCGCTCAGTTTCTGACCTTGTCCATGGGCTATATCGGTTTGCCCCGGGCGCTCGCAGAATGGATTAGTTCTTTGGGCTTGTCCCAGTTTGGCCTGATCTGCGCGCTGACGGTGTTCTTCATCGTATTGGGATGTTTTCTGGATGGCATTTCCATTGTCGTACTGACCATGGGCGTGCTGCTGCCCACCGTGACGGCTGCAGGCATAGATCTGATTTGGTTCGGCATCTTCCTGGTCTTTGTCATCGAAATGGCACAGATTACGCCCCCGGTAGGTTTCAATCTGTTTGTGCTTTCGGGCATGACCAAAAAGGAACTGCCCTATCTTGCCCGCGTGTCACTACCCATGTTTGGGCTTATGATCCTGGGCTTGCTGATCATTTATTTTGCCCCAGAGCTGGCAACCTGGCTGCCTCGCAACATGACCATGTAAAGCGGAACGTCGCAAGTGGATGAAAAAGCCCTCAAGTCCGAAACAGTATTCGGGCTTGAGGGCTTTTCATTGGACCGGGTTCTACGCTTGATCGCGCAGCCTGGAGGTCAACTGTCTTCGTTATCGCCTTGTATGGCTTGCTCGGCCTCGGGCAGGACTTTGACGCCGGCCTGAACGCGCATGGTTGCCAGCACGGCCTGCTCTTCAGCTTCGCCCCACAAGCGCGCAAGGTTTTGCTGAAGACCGGCCAGTTCGGGATTGTTTGTGGTGCCCGCCTTGGCGTCTTGGACGCGAACCACGACATATCCTTGCGGACCTGTCACGCCTTCGTAGCGAGGCAAGTCGCTGGTGGATGCCGCAAACGCCGCGTCAGTAACCTCTTTGGGCAATCCCTGCGGATCGATACGGCTCACGGATAGCGGTGAACCAAACCCTTCGGACTCCTGCGTGCCGTCATCTTTCTGCAAAGCCGCCAAGACTTGCTCTCCGGCCTTGGTAGCGGCCTGAAGGGAACGTTCGGCCAGCAATGTGCTGCGAATGTGATCGGTAACTTGCGCCAACTCGGGCACGTGCGCCGGAAGGATTTCCTGCACGCGCACAACCAGCATCGTATCAGGGGAGATTTCGATGACGCCTGAATTCTGCTTGTCTTTGAGTGCCTGGGACGTGAACAGCGCCCGTCGCACGCGCACATCGTCGAGCAAGGCGGCATCTTCGCTCGCCGAGGCCGCGTTCTCTGGTACTTCGTCGGAGGCAAGCAGGCGATCGCGGGCGATGCCCGCAGCAGTGCGCAGCTTCAGCCCCAGCGCCTGGGCGGCGGGTTCCAGACTATCGGGGTTGTCATAGACCAGGCTGGTGAGTTGCGTGGCCATTTCAGCAAAATGGTCTGCGCCCATCTGGCGACGCACCTCGGCCTGAACCTTGGTTTTGGCCTCTTCGAAAGACTCGCCGTGCTCAGGTTGTACGTCGTTGATGGAAAAGATATGAAAACCGCCGGGACCGTCGATAACGCTGGAGATATCTCCTTTTTTAAGCGCAAAGACCACGTCTTCGAGATTGGCGGGCCAGGATCCCTTGGTGATCCAGCCCAACTGGCCGCCGTTGGAGGCAGTACCGGCGTCTTGCGACTTTTCTTTGGCAACCTGGGCAAAGGAAGCCGGGTCGGCCTTGAGCTCCTTGGCGATCGCGGCTGCCTGATCGCGCGCTTTCTGGCGTTGCTCACCCGTCGCGCCGGCGGGCACGGTAATCTGTATATGGCTGACGTTGACCCGCGCCGGCAGGACGTAGCGGGCTTTGTTCTGATCGTAATAAGCTTGCAGATCACTGTCGCTGACAGACGGCAGGTTGCTCATGGCCGCCTGCTCGTCCAGAACGAGATACTGCGCAGTAACCTGTTCCGGCAATTCCAGGCTCTGCTTGTTCTTGTCGTACCACGCCTGAATATCGTCGTCGCTGATGACGATGTCTTTTTCAAAATCGGACGCAGGGAAGGTTTTCAGGCTAACGGTGCGCTGCTCGGTGAGCACGCGCTCAAGACGTTCGGTCACTGGGGCGGGCAACATCACCGTGCCGCTGACCGGGCCCAGTACGCGCCGCAGGGCAAGCTCCGCGCGCTGGCTTTCTTCGAAGTCTCGCGTGCTCATTCCGCTGGAAGCGAGTATCTGGTTATAGCGTTCCGGAGAAAAATGGCCGTCTGCCTGCAATTCTGGCATGGAGGCAATGGCCTGACGCAGCATGGTATCGGACACGCTGAACCGTTCTACCGTAGCGGTGTCGATGAGCACGCGCCGGTCGACCAACGAATCAAGCAACTGGCGGCGTGCCTGGGGATTATCGACCAGGGCCGGATCAAAGCCGCCCTGGCTGCTCTGCTGCAGCTGACGCAACTGATTGCTGCGAGCCTGGTCGAACTCCTGTTGCGTTACCGCGCCCGACCCGACCTTGACCAGATCGTGATCGCCCGAAACATAGTTGGTATAGCCACTGACCCCGATCAACGCGAAGGAAGGCAGGATCAGCACCAACAGGACAAGTTGCATCAGGCGTTGATGCGAACGAATGAAATCGAACATGAATCACTCACAGACAACGCGCCCTGTGCAGGACCGGACGCGCGCAACAGTTGTTTCGAAAGATTCTTCGAAGTTTACCATTACCCCCGGCATATCCCTGCCGCATTTAACACGCCGGCGGGATAAAATAGGCGGTTTGCCTCAGCCCTTATCTTCCCGGATCCTGCCAAGATGCCCACCACCTGCCCTAACTGGCCCTATCCCCGTCTCATTGCCCACCGCGGCGCGGGCCGCCAGGCGCCCGAAAACACCCTGGCCTCCATGCGCCTGGGCGCCGGCCACGGCTTCCTGATGATGGAATATGATGTCAAGCTCAGCCGTGACGGCGTTGCCGTGCTGCTGCACGACGACACCATGGATCGCACCTCCAACGGAAGCGGGCGCGCAAGCGACCAGACATTCGCCGAACTGACGCGATTTGATTTTGGCGCCTGGCACTCGCCCAGTTATGCGGGCGAGCCGATCCCATCCTTGCACGCCATTGCCGCCTACACAATTGCCAATGGCATACACAGCAACATCGAAATCAAGCCCACTACCGGCAGCGAAGCGGAAACAGGGCGACAGGTTGCGTTACTGGCGCAGGCGCTGTGGCGCGATGCCAGCCTACCCCCACTGCTGTCGTCGTTCTCGGAAACCGCACTGCTGGCCGCCCAACAGGCAGCGCCTGAGCTGCCACGGGCGCTGCTGCTTGAAAAAGCGCTGCCTGCCGACTGGCAGGAACGCCTCCAACGATTGCAATGTTGCGGTGCCAACCTCAACGATAAACATACCGACCGCAGCAGTGTCGAGCAGCTTCGCAATGCCGGCTATACCGTGGTGGTCTGGACAGTCAATGATGTTGACCGCGCTCGGGAACTGCTTGAATGGGGCTGCGACGCCATCGTCACCGACGAAATCGAGGCAATCTCGCCTCGCCATCCCATCTGACGGAGGTCATCCTTGTTCAGCTATCGACACGCCTTTCACGCAGGCAACCATGCGGATGTCCTCAAGCATGCCGTTCTGGTGCACATCCTCGACTACTTCAACCGCAAGGACAACCCTTACTGGGTGATTGACACCCACGCAGGCGCGGGCATCTACGACCTGCGCAGCGACTGGGCCCTGAAAAACGGCGAATTCACCGAGGGACTGGATCGCCTGCTGGGCGTCGACAATCTGCCAGCAATACTGCAACGCTACCTGGAAGAAGTGGCGCACTTCAACCCAGACGGCATTGCCAACTTTTACCCCGGCTCGCCCTGGCTGGCCTTGAACTTGCTGCGCGAGCATGACAGGCTGCGCCTGTTCGAGATGCATCCGTCCGAAGCCGATGCGCTGCGCCACAATCTTCAGACGCTGGGAGGAACCGCCCTGCGCCTGGCCACGGTATACGAGGCCGACGGATTCAATGGGCTCAAAGGCCAGCTGCCGCCCGCACCTCGCCGCGGGATCACCATCATCGATCCATCTTATGAGGACAAGCTGGATTACCGCAAAACACTGCAGGCCCTGAACGAAGGGCTCAAACGCTTTGCGACGGGCTGCTTTGCGATCTGGCATCCCCTGGTGCAACGACGCGAGGCCAACGAAATGGCTCGCACACTCGAACGCCTGAAGGTGTCGTGGGTCCACGCAACCCTCACTGTACGCAAGCCGGCCGCGGACGGTTATGGCTTGCACGGCAGCGGAATGTTTGTGGTCAACCCGCCCTGGACGCTCTATCAAGCCCTGGAATCGGCAATGCCCTGGTTGGCAGAACACCTGAAACAGGATGATCGATCTGCATTCACCCTGAAGCAATACGGCAACTAAGGCGGCATCAGAACCGCTCGCTCTCCTTCATGTAACGCCACTTACCGGGCGGAAGGTCGCCCAGCACAACATTTCCCATGCGAACGCGCTTCAGGCCGACCACTTTCAGCCCGACGAGCTCGCACATACGGCGAATCTGACGTTTTTTGCCTTCGTGCAACAAGAACCGCAACTGATCTTCGTTCTGCCACTCGACATGAGCAGGCCTCAAGAGCTTGCCATCCAGTGATAGTCCGTGATTGAGCAGGGCCAGGCCATTGCCGGCGATCCGGCCCTGCACGCGCACGAGGTACTCTTTTTCGATGTCGGAATCCTCACCGACCAACTGGCGCGCGATCCTGCCGTCTTGCGTCAGCACGAGCAAACCCTGCGAATCAATATCGAGGCGCCCCGCGGGTGCGAGGCCGCGCAGATGAGCGGGATCGAAACGAAGCGGAGAATGATCGCCGCGATAACGGGTAGCGGCTGAAATCAGCGAGGCTGCGGTTCGATACCCGCCCTCCGCCTGACCCGACACATACCCAACCGGTTTATTGAGCAGTATCGTCACCCTGGAGGTCTGGCGGCGCTGCGCCTGCCTTTCCAGCGTAATCTTTTGATGCGGCCATGCCTTGCTGCCAAGCTCAGACACGACCTGGCCATCGACCCGTACCCAGCCGCGCTCTATGTAAGCGTCTGCCTCACGGCGTGAACACATGCCGCGCTCGGCCATAAGTTTAGAAATGCGTATTTTTTCTTCCATAACCTTTAAGGGTCGAATCCTGCTTGAAAATAACCTGGGCCGACTCGCACGGCGCCTGGCGAATGATTGATTTTAAGACGGGAGACTGCCCGGCGCATATAAAATGCCGATTCGCCTCCCCGAGTGATTTGCGATAATACGCATTATGCAACCGATTCCGCCCCGCCATAGCGACTGGCACGCAGCGCCCTCACCTTCCTTTAACCGCCAACAAAAATACTGGTTGTTTCGCCCCGGCGCCCTGACGTCGGGACTCAGGCAGTTGGGGGATGTACAACTTCGCGTCGCGCAGGAATATGCCCAAGGCTTATTGCCGGCGGAATCCTGGATGCTGGGTCGACCCGCACACAGCCCCGTATGGGTGCGGGAAATCATCATGGCGATCAATGGCACAGACAGCGTCTTTGCCCGCAGCTTCACGCCGCTTATTGCCTCTCATAGCTGGTGGCAGGGTATGCGCCGGCTGCGCACGCGCCCTTTGGCCGACATGCTTTATCACAATCCGCAGATTATTCGATCGCCGTTTTTTTCGTGCAGACTGCGCGAACAGAATCCGCTGTACCGAACAGCGGCCGCCATACTAGCTGAAAACTGCCCGCCCGCGCAAAAAATTCTGGCGCGGTGTTCCGTTTTCTGGCGACAAGGGCAACCGTTGCTCGTTGCCGAAGGTTTTTTGCCAGCCTTCTGGGGCGTGGCCGCCAAGGCAGCCTATGACCGTGGATTGTCCCCTGCATCGGTTTGATTAGCAGTTTACTGCCTGCGAAACCAGGGTCCCGACGCCTGAGGAACAGCATTGACTTGTCCGCTGTTTGCTGGCTAGGCGACCGCGCCGTGGCGGTCCGGGCTCCAATCCTCGATGTGCAACGACATGCTGTTGCTGTCCGACGACACAAGCACCGCGTCTTCATCGACACTGACATGCAGCGTCATGGAGCGTGCAGCGTACGTGCCGAGCGCCCGGGCGTCTGCGGGATCAACAGCCAACACCCTGAGGTTCTTCAACCGGCCGACCCCCGTCTGAACACCACGCCACCACACCTTGCTGGCCGGCCCGCCGTAGCAGAGCACTACGACCTCTTCGGCCTTGCCTGCTGCCTGCAGGAGGCGGCGTTCATCCGGATGGCCCAGTTCCACCCATTTCAGAATGGCGCCTGTGAGGTCTTTTTGCCACAAGGATGGTTCTTCCGTCGTGCTCAACCCCCGCGTGAACGCCAGACCTTCATCTGCCAGCAGCGCAAAGGCGAGCACTCGCAGCATCATGCGCTCGTCGGTTTCAGAGGGATGCCGGGCCAACGTGAGGGTATGGCTGGCATAGTAGCCGCGCTGCATATCCGCGATATGCAGCGCCAGCTTGAAAATGGTTGCTCGCAATGCCATAAAAGAAACGCTACAGTGCGTCTGCCCCGCTTTCGCCAGTGCGTATCCGGATGGCCTGCTCGACAGGCATCACGAAAATCTTGCCATCGCCTATTTTTCCGGTAAAAGCAGCCTTGATGATGGCATCGATCGCTGTTTCAAGCATGGTTTCAGGCAGCACGACTTCTATTTTGATTTTGGGCAGAAAATCGACCACATATTCCGCCCCGCGATACAGCTCGGTGTGGCCTTTCTGGCGGCCAAACCCCTTGACTTCGGTAACCGTCAGGCCGCTGACGCCGACATCAGCCAGCGCTTCACGCACCTCGTCCAGCTTGAACGGCTTGATGATTGCCGCAATCTGTTTCATGTATTAGCTCCGCGTAAAGGGGAATTATCGCACGATGCCAGCCTCGTTTCAGTTTGCGTCTAACGAATTGGGCCCCTTCCGCCACGCCAGCGCCAGATCCGTGCCAGACGGTGCCTGATACAGGCGCAGCGACATTTCGGGCAGGATGGAGAGCAGATGGTCGAAAATATCGCCCTGAATGCGTTCGTACTCGACCCAGGCAGTCTTGTCCGAAAAGCAATAGACCTCCACTGGCACGCCCTGGGAATCCGGCTCCATCATGCGCACAATCATGAGCATGTCCTGCCTGAGTTCCCGGTGCTGCCGCAGATAGGCAAGCGCATAAGCCCGGAAGGTACCGATATTGGTCAGGCGACGGCGATTGCCCTGTATCGTTGCCAAATCGCCCAGAGCGAGATTGCTTTCTTCGAGCTCGTGCTGTTTGCCGGCCAGGTAGTCCTTCAGCAGCGCAAAACGCCCCAGAGCGATGATCTCGTCCTCATCGAGGAAACGAATGGTGCTGGCATCCACGCGCAAGGTGCGCTTTATCCGCCGGCCGCCCGATTCGAACATATACCGCCAGTTCCGGTAGCTTTCGGCGAACAGTTTGTACGTGGGCACAGTCGTGACGGTTTTGTCCCAGTTTTGCACCTTGACGGTATGCAGGGCGATGTCAATGACGAAGCCGTCAGCGCCCGCCTGCGGCATTTCTATCCAGTCGCCAATGCGCAGCATGTCGTTGTGCGTCATTTGCGTGCTGGCGACCAGCGACAGCAGGGTGTCCTTGAACACCAGCAGCAACACCGCCGACAGTGCACCCAGCCCCGAGAGCATCAGTAGCGGGGAACGATCTATCAGGATGGAAACAATTGATATCAGACATATGGCCCAGAGGACAATCTTGCCGATCTCGAGGTATCCCTTGATGGAGCGCGTTTGCGCCCGGGTACTGGATGCATAAACATCTTGCCAGGCCGACAGCGCGCCGCTGACAGCCATGAACACGAACACCAGGCCCACAGATAGAAACATCCGCGCAATAAAGCTGAGGTATTTTTCTTCGATGGGGAGCAGGCCTATATTGCCCGCCACAACCAGCAGGGGCGCCGCGTAACTGATGCTGCGAAACACCCGCCGCCGGGACAACGACACAGACCAATCCTGATGGCCCATGGCAACCAGCGTTCGGCGCGCAATGGTGGTTACCACGCTGGACGTAAGCCAGCCCGCCAGCAGCATCAACAGCGCAAGCCCCAGCAAGCCGACGGCGATCTGGGCCCACAGCGATTCGGGAATATAGGCGGCGATCCGTTCGTTGGCCAGCCACTGGGCCAGCAAGGTGGGTTGTTCCATGGGTTAACGCCCCTACGCGAGGGACCGGCTGTAATCTGATTGGACGGCCCCTAATATAACGTAGCCTCGTCCCTTATAATTCACGCACTATGGCAAAAAACACAACTTCCGACTTGCATAACCAGTTTGCAAACAAGGCGCAGGCCTGGTCCGCCCGCTTTTCAGAGCCAGTGTCCGACCTGGTCAAACGCTATACCGCCTCTGTCGACTTCGACAAACGCCTCGCGGTATTCGACATTCAGGGCTCCCTGGCTCATGCCGATATGCTGGCTGCCATCGGCATTATCAGTGCCGATGACAAAGCGGCCATCGAAGAAGGCATGGCCGCCATCCTCGACGAGATCAACCAAGGCGATTTTCAGTGGTCGCTCGACCTTGAAGATGTGCACCTGAACATTGAAAAAAGGCTGGTGGAGCTCATCGGCGACGCCGGCAAGCGACTTCACACGGGTCGTTCGCGTAACGATCAGGTTGCAACAGACATACGCTTGTGGCTGCGCAGCGAGATCGATATCGCGCTGGATCTGCTGCGCCAACTGCGCCATCGCCTGGCCACGCTCGCGCTGGAACATGCCGATACGATTCTTCCCGGCTTTACACACCTGCAGGTTGCACAGCCGGTGACTTTCGGCCATCACCTGCTTGCCTATGCCGAAATGTTCGGCCGTGACGCCGAGCGACTTGCCGATTGCCGCAAGCGCACCAACCGCCTGCCCCTGGGCGCAGCCGCGCTGGCGGGCACTTCCTATCCTATCGACCGTGAACGCGTCGCCGCGTCCCTGGGGTTTGACGAAGTCTGCCGCAACTCGCTGGATGCGGTTTCCGATCGCGACTTCGCGATTGAGTTCTGCGCAGCGGCCGCACTCATCATGACACATATCTCCCGCCTGTCGGAAGAACTCGTGCTCTGGATGAGCCCACGTGTCGGATTCATCGACCTGGCCGACCGTTTCTGTACCGGTAGCTCGATCATGCCGCAAAAGAAAAACCCAGACGTTCCTGAGCTCGCCCGTGGCAAGACAGGGCGGGTCAATGGACATCTGATCGCCTTGCTCACGCTCATGAAAGGCCAGCCATTGGCCTACAACAAAGACAACCAGGAAGACAAGGAAGGGTTGTTCGATTCGGCGGACACCATCCGCGACACGCTCACCATCTTTGTCGACATGATTGGCGGCATCCGGGTCAATGCCGATGCCATGCGATCAGCGGCGCTGCAAGGCTTTGCAACCGCCACCGACCTGGCCGACTATCTTGTCAAGAAAGGCGTGCCCTTTCGCGATGCACACGAAACCGTGGCCCATGCAGTGCGGGCCTGCGAAGACAAAGGCTGCGATCTGGCAGACCTGTCCGTGGCTGAACTCCAGGAATTCCACCCTTCCATCGAAGCAGACATTCACCAGGTGCTTACCCTTGAAGGTTCCGTTGCCGCCAGGCGCCATATCGGCGGCACCGCACCGGAGCGCGTTCGGATAGAAGCCGAACAGGTGCTGGCGAAAACCGGCGGCTAAACCGCAGTGCGGCCGTGGCGGCCTCGCCACGGCCACATTGCATTGCCGCGCATTAAACGGCTTCGAACACCGCTATTGACTCGACATGGCCCGTGTGCGGGAACATGTTGACCACGCCTGCACCCGCCAGACTGTAGCTGCCTTCGTTGACCAGTATGCCTGCATCCCGCGCCAACGTGCCGGGGCTACAGGAAACATAGACGATGCGGCGCGGACGCTCATCGGGCGTCAAGGCCACCAGCGCGCGCGCGACGGCTTCGGCCCCTTCCCTGGGGGGATCAATCAGCATGCGGTCAAAATGCCCAAGACCGCGCAGCCATGCGACGTCCACCTCAAACAGATTCAGGGTGGCAAAGCGCGTCTTGTCTTGCAGGCCGTGTCGTTTTGCCGCGTCCGATGCCCTGTCGGTCAGGGCTGCGCTGCCCTCCACGCCAGTGACCTGCGCAGCACGGGTTGCGAGCGGCAAGGTGAAGTTACCCAGACCGCAAAACAGGTCTGCCACGCGATCCTGAGGCTGGACGTCCAGCAAGCTCAAGGCCTTGGACACAAGCACCTGATTGATTGCGTGGTTGACTTGCGTAAAATCCGTGGGACGATACGGCATGCGCAGGCCGAATTCAGGCAAGGCATACGCCAGCCTGTCCACATCCTCCGGATCGAGCGGGTGAACGGTGTCGGGGCCTTTGGGCTGCAGCCACCAACAGACGTTGTGGGCCTGGGCAAAATCGCGCAGCAAATCAATATCGCTGTCGAGCAGGGGCTCCATATGCCGCATCAGCAAAGCAGTGACCGTATCACCCACAGCAAGTTCTATTTGGGGGATGCGGTCTGGTTTGGACAATGTAGCGATCAAGTGCCGCAAAGGCATCAACATGTCTGACACATGGGGCGGCAATACGAGGCAACTGGCCATGTCGGCCACATAACTGCCACGACGCTCTCTGAAACCCACCAGCACACCACCCTTCTTTCTGACCAGACGCACGGACAAGCGGGCGCGATAACGATATCCTAAGGCCGGGCCATGCATGGGGGGCAATATGCGCTGAGAACGCAGCTTGCCAATGTGCGCCAATGCATCTTCGAGCACGCGCTGTTTGACGGCCACCTGTGCAGCAGGTTCCAAGTGTTGCATCGCGCAGCCGCCGCATACGCCGAAGTATGGGCAGGGAGGATCCACCCGCTGCGAGGAGGTCCGCAAGATGCGTTCCACCCTGGCGGTATCGTAGGAAGGTTTGCTGCGCCCCATACGCGCCAGCACGCGCTCTCCGGGCAAGGCCCCGTCGACAAAAACGACTTTTCCTTCTCGACGCGCTATCCCTCGCGCTTCGAGATCCAGAGATTCTATATCCAGTACTTCCAGTGTCATGAGTCAGGTGTCCAAATCAGGCAGGCCCGAATTTTAACCCCGCACTCGCCCTCGCCTCGTTCTGCACGGGCCTGCGACGAAAAAAAACCCATGCTGCCAAGCATGGGCCCAGTATAGCGGGCACCCGGACCGCTACACGTGTTTCAGAAGTAACTCATGACGCTACCGACGCAGCGGCTTCAGGTGTTTTGGCCTCGCCCGCCTTGCGTTCGGCGCGATGCTGCTTGCGTGCTTCAGCGCGCTTTGCGAATTTTTCCGCGCGTTCCGCAAAATATTGCGCGACCTTATCCTGCTGTGTGTCGTCTAGCGCATCCCAGACAGCCAGCCACTTTTCGTCCAGCTTGGTACGCTGGGCCTGCGCTTGCTCCTGTGCGGATTCCCGTTTGGCGAGCGCGGCCTTGGGGTCTATCTTGCCAGCTTTAGCCTGATCTATCCGTGACTTGTGGCCTTCCTTCATGCCCTCGCGACGCGACTTGCGGGCCTCGTCCTGCGCGGCGCGCGCGTCGTCAATGAGCTTATTCTGCGAATCGGTCAACGACAATGACGCGACAAATGGCTTGTCGAGCGGGCCATAGCCAGGCACCCACATGCCAACATCACGCATACGCTTGTGCATGCCGCGATGATGACGATCCTGCTTATGACGGACATGGGGGGTTGCATCCGTGGAAGAAGCCTGGCCAGCTGCGGCGGCCGAAGTGGCGGATGCTGTCGAGGCCGCGGACGCGCCGGCAGCCTGATTCGAGGCGGCGAAGGCGGATCCGCCAAACGCCAGCGCCGCGGTCAGTACGGCAATTTTTGCGGAGGAAGAAAAACGGTTGGCTTGCATGAGGAGATCCTTTGCTTGTTTAAGGAGCCTTCAGTATGCAAGCCAAGCCATTTCGGTCTTGTTTCAATGCGCACGCGATTTCTTTCAGCTGATTGCAGAAGGGAGGTTATCCCACGCCGCCAGGTATTCTTGCCAATGCGCCGCATCGCTATCCCGCAGCGTGTCCCGCACCAAAGCGACCTCGGACTCGTAGGCAACACGATCGAGCTCACCGCGCAACAGGCGGAACCGGCAATAGACCAACCACGTATTGACCACATCGGTTTCGCAATACGCCCGGACCTCGTCTGCCTTGCCTTCTGACCAGGCCCGCCACACCTGGCCTCCATCCATGCCAAGCTTGCCCGGAAAGCCACACAGTTTGGCCAGATCGTCCATCGGTGCGTTGGCGCGCCCGTTGTATTTGGCTAGTACATCCATCAGATCGACATGGCGATTATGGTATCGGCTGATGTAGTTGTTGAACTTGAAGTCGCGGTCATCTTCACCCATATCCCAATACCGGGGCGCGGGAATGCCGTGAATGAGACTGCGATAATGCAACACAGGCAGGTCGAAGCCGGATCCATTCCAGCTGACGAGCCTGGGCGTGTAGCGCTCTATGGTCTTGAAAAAACCCGAAAGCAGTACAGGTTCGGGATCATCCGCGCTGCCCAGTGTCTTGACCCGAAACCCCTGATCGTCGCGAAAAACACAGCCGACGACCGCGACCTTATGCAGATGCAAGGGCAAAAAGTCGTTCCCATGCGATTCGAGGCGCGCAGCAATCGCCGCCTCGATAATCTCGGTATCGGACATGTCCGGCCCCCATTGGGGGTTCAACCGGCGCAGGCCGTCTGCGTCAGGTATGGTTTCGAGATCAAAGACCAGAACCGGCGTCATCGGGTAGGCAGGTAGGAAAGCGGGTTGACCGGCGTACCGCGACGGCGAATCTCGAAGTGCAATCGTGGGGAACTGGTGTCCGTTTGCCCCAGGGCTGCGATCTTGTCGCCTTTCTTGACCTGTTGCCCCGTTTTGACCAGCAACTGGTCATTGTGCGCGTAGGCGGTTACGAACCCGTCGCCATGGCCGAGCAGAATGAGATTGCCCAAGCCACGAACACCGTTGCCGGCATACATCACATTGCCATCGGCAGCGGCATAGACCGGATTGCCGATAGTCCCTGAAATATCTATGCCTTTGGTGTTGGTGTTGAAACTTTGGATGATATCTCCGGACGCAGGCCAACCCCAACTGATCAGATTGGAGTCGCTGGCCCGGGCGGTCGCGGTCGGTTCGGCCGGCGTCACAGGGGTGACCGGCAGCGGCGTGGCGGTGCCACTATCCGGCGCGGGGGCCGGGGCGGTGGGCGCAGGGCCAGCGCTGTCCAGACGAAGCTGCTGACCGACACGCAGCACGTTGCTATTGCCGATATTGTTCAACCGAGCCAGCTCGCCAACGTCCATGTTGTTGGCGGTAGCGATCTTGTACAGCGTATCGCCCGGCTGTACGGTATACATGGCGCCCGTGGCCGCCTGCGAAGCGCCGGCTTGGCCGTCAGACAGGTCGGTGATCGGTGCACGCGTCTTGGAGGCGCATCCTGCCAGCAGCGCCGCAGAAACCAAAACGACCAGCGCAAGACTGCGTAATGCCGGCCTGGAATTGTTATTTAATGTCAAAGTCACGTCAGACGTTGCAGTCTCCGCGTGCATAAGGCTCTCCTGTTCTTAGTACGGCTGTACCCCAGAGCGCAGCGGCACAAAACGCACTGACTCGAGCTCAACACGGCGCCAATTGGCAGCGCCCGTACGCTCGATAAGAATCAATCGTTGTGCCGTCGTGCCTTCTGGAGCAATCAAACGGCCCCCAATGGCAAGCTGTTCCAGCAATCCTTGGGGAATTTTAATACCAGCAGCAGCAACGACGATCGCGTCGAAAGGTGCCACGCCGGGTAATCCTGCCATGCCATCTCCGTATATCAGCCGCACACGCGCCATGAGCCTGAGCGCCCTGAGACGATCGCGAGCTGGTTCGTAGAGCCCCCGAATACGTTCGATAGCATGGACCTCTTTGACAAACTGGGCGAGTACGGCTGTTTGGTAGCCGCAACCCGCACCCACTTCCAGTACTTTAACCGGAACTCGATTTTCGCACACGGCGGCGATCATGCGCGCCACCACCCACGGTTGGGAGATCGTCTGGCCATGCCCGATAGGCAATGCGGCATCTTCGTAGGCGCGGCTGGCAAGCCCTTCGTCTACAAAAATGTGACGTGGAACCGCCTGCATGGCGTTGAGCACGCGCTCATCCTGAATGCCTTGCCTGCGCAGCCGCTCGATCATGCTGGCGCGCAGGCGGTCGGAATTGAGCCCGAGATTGCCAGCGGCGCGGCTTGTAACGCCTTGAACCGCCTGGCGCACCGCGCTGGCGCCGTGACGGGGATGCGCTCCCGGGACTGCACCGATATGACGGGCACCTGAAGCGGCATCCACTGTCCGCGTCGGTTTGCTGCGCTGCGCAATATTGCTGTTTTCTGTTTCCAGCTGCCCCGCCTTGACGATGCGTGTATTGCTGTTGCTTGCAGACACGCCGCCGCCCAGCCTGGAATGTCCGAAACGGTTGCGAGTGCCAGTGGCAAAAGGCGAAGGTGCTACGGGTTTGCGCATAGGGGCTCCGCCCAGTCGCGCACCAAGTCCAGCTGATCGTAATGGGTAAGATCGAAGCGCAGCGGAGTGATGGAAACCGCGTTCTGTTCAATGGCACCAAAATCGGTGTCGGCCGACGAATCGGACACGCTGCCCACTGGCCCGATCCAATAGACAGGATCGCCGTACGGCGTTTTGGTTTTGACCACAGGCTCGGAAGGGTGCCGCTTGCCCAGACGCGTTACGCGAATTTCCTGGATGGCCTGGACAGGTACGGCGGGAATATTGACGTTCAGCAAAAAATGGCCGGTGAGGGGTTCGCTGGTTTGACGCTCAACCACCTTGCGGGCGATCTCGGCGGCGGATTCGATATGCTCCCAGCCCTTGCGTACCAGCGAAAACGCAATCGACGGAATGCCGAACAGATAGCCTTCGGTTGCCGCAGCGACTGTGCCGGAGTACAGGGTATCCTCGCCCATGTTGGCTCCATTGTTGATGCCTGATACGACCAGATCCGGGCGAAAATCGAGCAACCCCGTCAGTGCGATATGCACGCAGTCGGACGGCGTACCGTTGACGTAGTAAAAGCCATTGCTGGCCTGCCTCACCCACAAAGGCCTATTCAGCGTCAGTGAATTCGAAGACCCGCTGCAATTGGTTTCGGGCGCGACCACCGTGACATCGCCCAGCCCTTTCAGGGCACCCACCAGGGCTTCGAGCCCCGGGGCGTTATAGCCATCATCATTGGATACCAGTATGCGCATTGCCCTTCCAGGAAAACTCAACCGAACGTAGCGAATTGTACCCGGTCGTTTTGGTATTTTGGGTTGCACTGGTTAGAATCCTGCTGCACCCTCCAGGAACTCGCAGTTCCCATTGACGCTCTCATAAAACTTCGAATATGTCCATCATCATCGCGCTTGCACTTATCGCCGCCTCTTACCTGATCGGCTCTATCCCGTTTGCTGTGGTCGTAAGCCGAGCCATGGGTCTGGCCGATCCCCGCAGCTTTGGGTCACGCAACCCGGGCGCCACCAATGTGTTGCGGACAGGCAACAAAACAGCCGCAGCGCTTACTTTGCTGGGCGACGCTGCAAAAGGCTGGCTGGCGGTGTTTCTGGCCAACCGCCTGAGCGAGCAAGCTCAACTGCCGATGGCGGTTGTCGCACTCTGCGCCGTCGCTGTTTTCCTGGGGCATGTTTTCCCGCTATTTCTGGGCTTCAAGGGCGGAAAAGGCGTCGCCACGGCACTGGGGGTCTTGGTGGGCATCAACGTGTGGCTCGCCCTGGCTACCGCGGCAACCTGGGCGATCGTCGCGTACGCTATGCGCTACTCATCGTTGTCGTCCATCTGCGCCGCGATTTTCGCCCCGCTGTTCTATGTACTCGGCGGCAACGTGGCATGGCCGCTCGAGCCATCGCTGATGATTGCCATCACCGCCATCAGCATCATCCTGCTGTTCCGCCACAAAGCCAATATCAGCCGCCTGTTGCAAGGAAAAGAAAGCCGTATCGGCGGCGCCGCTGACAAGCACACACCGCCCCAAAAAACCAAACCCATCCGGCGTGAACGCCACAAATAAGGTCGCACGCTCAGGCGTGAGCCTCGCCTTCTGCCCTGCCCTGGCTTATCTCCTGCAGATCCCACCGTGGCCGCACGGTAAAGGCGTGGTCCCCGCTGGCCAGATCCACCAGGCCAGCCTGCACCCGACAAGCCGCCGCATAGGCAATCATCGCGCCATTGTCTGTACATAAATCAAGAGGCGGAAAAAACACCTCGCCACCCATTTTCTTCATGGCCAGGACCAGGCGATCGCGCAACAGACGATTCGCGCCGACGCCCCCCGCCACGACCAAGCGCTTGAAGCCAGTCCGCTTCATCGCCTTGAGTGATTTTTCTGCCAGCACATCGACAATGGCGGCTTGGGTTGCCGCAGCCAGATCGGCCTGTTGTTGTGGCTCCAGATGACCCGAGCGCTTCTCGATCGATTTCAGGCGCGTCAATACCGCAGTTTTCAGACCGCTGAAGCTGAAATCCAGATCACCGCTATGCAGCATGGGACGAGGCAAATCGAAGCTGGCCGCGTCACCCCGCTCGGCCAACTTGGACAAGGCAGGGCCGCCAGGATAGCCCAACCCCATCAGTTTCGCTGTTTTGTCGAAGGCTTCGCCCGCCGCATCGTCGAGCGTTTCGCCCAACAACTCATAGGCACCCACTCCGTCGACCCGCATCAGTTGTGTATGGCCGCCCGACACCAGCAAGGCAACAAAGGGAAACTGTGGCCTGGGCTCCGCCAGCAGCGGCGATAGGAGATGGCCCTCAAGATGGTGGATGGGAATGGCCGGCAGGTCACGCGCCCACGCAAAAGACTGGGCCACACTCGCGCCAACCAGCAAGGCCCCGGCCAGGCCTGGCCCGGCCGTATAGGCAACGGCATCAATCTGATCCATCGTCAGGCCAGCTTCATCCAGCACCTGCCGGGTGAGCGGCAACACACGCCTGATGTGATCGCGCGAGGCGAGTTCGGGCACCACGCCGCCATATTCACGGTGCATGGCGATTTGCGTATGCAGTGCATGCGACAGAAGACCTTTTTCTGTACTGACCAGGGCGACACCGGTCTCGTCGCAGGAGCTTTCAAAACCAATAATATTCATTGCCACAGTTTACAACCAGCCGCGAAACCGTCTTAGAATCCACTGTGCGTCCCTATCCGGACGTACACAAGAAAAAATCAATGCAATATCGGGGAAGACCTATGCTAGAGCGCCTATTCCAGCTGCAAGCGCACGGAACGACTGTGAGAACGGAAATACTGGCCGGCCTGACGACGTTCCTGACCATGTCCTACATTATTTTCGTCAATCCTGACATCCTGTCGACAACAGGCATGGACAAGAGCGCCGTGTTTGTCGCCACCTGCCTTGCCGCGGCGCTGGGCACGCTGATCATGGCCTTTCTCGCCAACTGGCCCATTGGCATGGCGCCGGGCATGGGGCTGAACGCATTCTTTGCCTTCACGGTGGTGGGCAGCATGGGTTACAGCTGGCAGCAAGCGTTGGGCGCGGTCTTTATTTCGGGCGTGATATTTGTGATTCTGACGGTTACCGGAATCCGTGCCTGGCTGATTGCCGGCATACCCAAGTCCTTGCGTTCGGCCATCGCTGCGGGGATTGGTCTGTTCCTGGCTATCATTGCCTTGGGT
This sequence comes from Allopusillimonas ginsengisoli, assembly GCF_004153455.1. Lineage (GTDB taxonomy): Bacteria > Pseudomonadota > Gammaproteobacteria > Burkholderiales > Burkholderiaceae_B > Allopusillimonas > Allopusillimonas ginsengisoli. Next base: position 139,283 of record NZ_SDQE01000007.1, read on the forward strand.
AGCTCGGGCATTGTTGTCGCCAATCCAGCCACCAAAATCGGGCTGGGCGATCTCACCTCCGCGCCGGCCCTGTTTGCCATGCTGGGCTTTTTCATTATCGCGGGGCTGGATGCGCTGAAAATACGGGGCGCCATACTTATCGGCATTCTGGTCGTCACAGTGCTCTCCATTCTTACCGGCAACAGCGAATTCTACGGCATCTTTTCTGCGCCCCCCAGCCTTGCCCCAACGTTTCTGCAGCTCGATATCATGGGCGCCTTGAACACGGGTTTTGTTCATGTCATTCTGGTGTTTGTACTGGTCGAGGTCTTCGATGCGACCGGCACCATGATAGGCGTTGCAACCCGCGCCGGACTGATCCAGGAAGGCAAGCCCAATCGCCTGGGCCGCGCGCTGCTGGCAGACAGTTCCGCCATCGTGGCCGGTTCCTTTCTGGGTACCAGCAGCACAACCGCTTATGTGGAAAGCGCCTCCGGCGTCCAGGCCGGCGGACGCACCGGGCTGACCGCGCTGACCATCGCCATCTTGTTTCTGCTGTCGCTGTTTCTGGCCCCGCTGGCTGGCGCAGTACCTGCCTACGCCACTGCGCCAGCCCTCCTCTATGTTGCTGGCCTGATGCTGCGCGAAATCACGCATATCGACTGGGACGACGTCACCGAGTCGACCCCGGCAGCCTTGACGGCCATTGCCATGCCATTTACCTATTCCATTGCCAACGGCTTGGCTTTCGGTTTCATCAGTTACGTCGTGCTCAAGGCGGTGACAGGGCGTTTTCGTCAAATTCACTCTGCCACGCTGCTGGTTGCGGTGCTGTTTGTCATCAAATATGCCTTCTTTCCCGATTGATCGGGCAGGCGCCCCGGCGCCTGCACAAGCTGCTCAAAGACGCTACACTGGTGTTTCAAACTATCAAGAACAAGCGGCTAATGCGGGCCGCTTTTTCTATTTTTAGGGGCATATATGAGTACCATTGATCTCGACAAAGACAGTTTTCAGTCCGCAATAGAAGATGGTCAGCCTCTGATCATCGACTTTTGGGCGCCCTGGTGCGGCCCATGCCGCAACTTTGCGCCAGTCTTCGACAGTGCGGCGGAACAACACGGCGATATTACCTTCGCCAAGGTCAATACCGAGGAGCAGCAGGAACTCGCCGCTGCCTTGAACATACGCTCCATCCCGACACTGATGGTGTTTCGCGAACAGGTACTGCTGTTTTCCCAGGCTGGCGCGCTTTCGTCATCCCAGCTGGACGAATTGATTGCCCAGGTCAAAGGCCTGGACATGGCCAAGGTACATGCAGAAATCGCCGCGCAAAAGGACGAAGACGAGCAACCACCGCAATAATTACCCGGGTAGATGCACGCGCTCACTGCGGGCGCGGAGCCAAATGGCGCATCAACGCCCTGGCCAGGCGTCGGCATAAACCTGTACAGATTTTCAGGACCAGGACACCATCGCTCAGTCTTGCGGCTTGCACTGCCACCGGCCCTGACCCCGCGTCAGATTGGTGAATAGCCTGGCCAGTTCGGGTTCCTGATCGCGTACGATAGCGAGCTGCCACCGGACGCCAGCCTCATCAAAGGTTTCACCGACCAGGCGCGCGCCCCGTGTCAGCAGACGTGTACGCGCCACGGCCATGTCGGCAAAGCCGCAATGGCAATCCACCAGGACTTCATCCACAATTGCTATCTTGTCGGCGCGGCGCAGGCACTGGGCCGCGGTACCGCCATAAGCGCGAACCAGCCCACCGGCACCGAGCTTGATGCCGCCGAACCAGCGCACGACCAACACCACAATCCGATCGCACTGCAGGCCTTCTATTGCCTGCAGGATGGGCCGCCCCGCCGTTCCGCCTGGTTCACCATCATCGTTGAAACGGTACGCCTGCCCTATGCGATAGGCCCAGCAGTTGTGCGTGGCGTCTGGGACACCATACGTGGCAATGAACCGCAAGGCATCCTCGGGGGTTTGCACGCCATCCGCCATGGCCACAAAACGGCTCTTGCGGATGTCCTCCTGGTGCGTTGCCAGGCCTGCGAGCGTATAGAGCCCCGTCACACCACCGGCCTCAGGCCGCTATGCCCCTGGAAGAGAGATAGTCGTCGTAGCTGCCTTGGTAATCCAGGATTTGTCCATCGGGCATGATTTCAATCACACGCGTAGCCAGCCCTGATACAAATTCACGGTCGTGCGATACAAACACCAAGGTACCCTTGTACAGCTCAAGCGCGAATTGCAGCGACTCTATCGACTCCATGTCCAGGTGGTTTGTAGGTTCGTCCAGCAGCATGATGTTGTGCCGGCCCAGCATCAGGCGCCCGAAACTCAGGCGGTTTTTTTCGCCGCCCGAAAGCACGCGCACCTCTTTGCTGATTTCATCGCCTGAAAACAGCAGCCTGCCCATGACGGAGCGCATAGCCTGGTCATCATCGCCCGCCTGCCGGTAATCGGCAAGCCAATCGAACAGGTTTTTGCTGGACTCGAATTGATCCGAGACATCTTGCGCCATGTAGCCCAGATCGGCGCTCTCGGACCATTTGACACTGCCGCTGTCGGGCTGGAGATCAAGTGCCAGCATGCGCAGCAAGGTAGTCTTGCCAACGCCATTGGCGCCAATAATGGCGACCTTCTGCCCAGCCTCTATCATGGCGGAGAAAGACTTGATGACGGGCTTGTCGTAAGACTTGGAAATGGCTTCTACCGTGACAGCCAGGCGGTGCAATACCTTGGACTGTTCGAAACGAATATAGGGATTCTGGCGGGACGAAGGCTTGACCTCAACTGCTTCGGCCTTGATGCGATCAATCTGCTTGAGGCGCGAGGTAGCCTGGCGCGCCTTGGATTTATTGGCAGAGAACCGGCGCACGAAATCCTGCAGTTCCGCAACGCGTTCCTTGGCCTTGGCATTGGCGGCGCTCAGTCTCTCCCTGGCCTGTGTCGACGCCAGCATATAGTCGTCGTAATTGCCGGGATAGATGCGCAGTTCCCGATAGTCGAGATCGGCCATATGTGTGCACACCTGATTCAGGAAGTGCCGATCATGGCTGATGATGATCATTGTGCTCTGGTAGCCGTTGAGCACGTCTTCCAGCCAGCGTATCGTATTGATATCGAGGTTATTGGTGGGCTCGTCGAGCAGCAGCACATCCGGATTGGAAAATAGCGCCTGTGCCAGCAATACACGCAGCTTCCAGCCCGGCGCGATCTCGCTCATGGGCAGGCTGTGCTGCTCCACCGGAAACTCCAGCCCAAGCAACAGCTCCCCGGCCCGGGCCTCGGCCGTATAGCCGTCGTATTCGGCAAACTTGGCCTCAAGGTCGGCCGCCCGCATGTAGTCTTCTTCCGAGGCATCGGGATTGGCGTAGATGGCGTCCCGTTCGGCCATGACCTGCCACATTTCCTCGTGGCCCATCATCACGACATCAAGCACCCGCTCGTCTTCATATGCGAATTGGTCCTGGCGCAGCTTGCCCAGACGCACACCTGGTTCCAGTGAGACGTTGCCTGCACTGGGCTCCAGGTCGCCACCGATGATTTTCATGAAGGTGGACTTGCCCGATCCGTTGGCGCCGATCAAGCCATAGCGATTGCCTTCGCCGAACTTGACACTGACGTTCTCGAAGAGCGGTTTGGGACCGAATTGTATGGTTAGGTTCGCAGTGGAGATCACAGGGATGTATTCGCGTTAAGTAGTCAGTTAAACAGATAAGTTTAACAAGCCGCGCGCAACCCTGCTGGCACCTGCAGTTCAATGGGGGTGTTCGTCCAGCACCAAATGCGCCATGCCCTGTTCCGTGGCAATCCCGACTTTGCGCCCCACTGGCAGCGTGGCCTTGACCTTGACATGCCCATATGGCAGTCCCGTCACAACCGGAACACCGACATTGGCTCTCAGCCACGCGACGACCGAAGGCATGTCGTAGCCATTGTCATTCTGGCCGAGACGGTATTCGGTAAAGCGGCCAAGCACAATGGCCTTTTGGCGCTGCAAAATGCCGGCGTGGAACAGTTGAAGCAGCATGCGCTCCACGCGAAAAGGGTGCTCCGCGACATCTTCCAGGAATAAAATACCACCACGCACCTTAGGCATATAGGGCGTGCCGATCAGCGACGCCACCATGGCCAGGTTGCCCCCCCACAACACGCCGCGCGCGTCTACGGGGTCGGAATCCGGCGATTCGAACCCAAGAACCTCCAGTTCGCCTCGCATCGCTTCGCCAAACAGCGCAGCGGTGAGTTCGTCCATTTTCGATCCACCGAAATCAAATACGGCCGTTGGCCCCGCATAACTGGAGGCGCCGGTACGAGCCAGCAGTGCCAGATTGAAGGCAGTGAAATCGCTTTGGCCGATAAAAATCTTGCCGCTTTCGGCAACCGCATCCCAGTCTATGAGCGGCAGCAGACGGCTCAAGCCATAGCCTCCGCGCGTGGCCATGACGATGGGATGCTTCTGCTTGAGTGCGCGGGTGATGGCAGCAAGCCGTTGTTTGTCTGTTCCCGCAAAACGCTCATGTACGGCCAGCGCGGTACGATCCACAGCTGTGCGAAACCCCTGTTTGGCCAGCCGCAGCCGCGCCTTGTCCAGCGTTTTGGGATCGGCCACAGCGCCAGAGGGCGAGATCAGGTAAATGCCGGACGGCGCCGTGTGACGATGCGCATGACGGGCGCCATGGGGCGTCGACACATGCCCGCTACCGTCATCGATACCATCGCCATGGTCATGAGAATGCTCATCGACGTGTTGTGCTCGTTTACTGCGCTGTGCTCTTGCCATGGCCCGATTCAATTGAAATGAATGTAATGAAAAAAACAGACGTATAGTAATACAAGGCCTGGAAAGACCAATCGGCCTGCCCTTCATGTCTATGGCCGTGGGCAGGAAAAGCCGGCGCCTGGCTTGCCTGCCTTGCCCTGGCCTGCCTTGCCTTGCATTGCATTGCCTTGCCCTGTCTTGCCTGTCTTGCCCTGTCTTGCCTGTCTTGCCTGTCTTGCCTGTCTTGCCTGTCTTGCCTGTCTTGCCTGTCTTGCCTGCCTTGCCTGCCTTGTGTGCCTGCTAGCCTTGCGACTGCTGGCGGCGCGCGCGAAAGAACTGTCGCAGGATATCGCCGCACGGTTGAGCCAGCAGTCCGCCTGCAACCTGCGTATGGTGGTTCAACCGCTGCTCGTGATGCAGACTGACCACGCCGCCACAGGCCCCGGTTTTGGGATCCTGCGCGCCAAAGATCACGTGCTCCAGCCTTGCGTGCATCATGGCCCCCAAACACATCACGCAAGGCTCCAGCGTCACGTACAAGCGAGCGCCGGGAAGCCGATAATTACCGGCAGCGGCCGCAGCCTGGCGCAAGGCCACGATCTCCGCGTGCGCGGTAGGATCGTTATCGGTAATGGTGCGGTTATATCCTTGACCGATTACTTGGCCAGCCACGTCGACGATGACTGCGCCCACAGGCACCTCGCCAGCTTCGCGGGCGCGCTCAGCCTGGGCCAGCGCAAGTCGCATGAAGGCGGCATCTTTCTCGGTAAAAGCCGCCGATTCGCCGCCCTGCCCTTCTGCCGGGTGTGGATCAGGAAAGTTCTGCTGCGACACGGCCATCAACCACGATAGATCCGACTGTTCAGCGCAATGCGGCCCGCCAGACTTTCCACGGCCTCTTCCAGCCATTGATACAGTTCGGCCTCGTCATCGTAGCGAGCCTGATTCAGGTTGGAAACCCTACCTTCCTGGATGAAGCCCCAGGCCCTGCTACGCTTGTCGCGGTGGCGAGGATCCCACACACCGAAGGCTACGCCACCCGAGCGCCGTATCAATGAAAAACAAGGAATATCGGTATAGCCATCGCCCACGAATATCATCTGTTCGAAGGGAACGCGCAGCTTTTCGGGAGGAACCTTGCGATTGACCTCGAAAGGCTTGCTGCGCGAATGAACACCAATAATGCCCTTCTGGATGTGGAACAGATAACGGGTTTTGTCGGTAAAGCTGACGATCCGTCGCGGGAAATGGATGCCGCCTTGACGAGGCTCGTAGACAAACTCGGAGGCCCAGATGTCCGTGAACTCCCGGGCGATCGGAGTACTGCGCGCAACATCACCAATGCCGCTTGTAATCAGGTAAAACTCAAGCTGGACCTGCGGGTGGTGTTCGCGAACCATCGTGCGCAACCGGTTGAAAAGGCTTTCTACCCCTGAATGAAGCGGCAGGCGCCGCCCCCAATCCTGCAAACGCTCCTGAGTGATCGGCCCGTGAGTTCCCGCGCGCGAGAGTTCTATCATCTGGTAGAGATAAGCGGGAACGGGATCCCAGTCGTGCTCGTTCAGCAAGGGGCCTACATCATTTGCCCAGAATTGTTCCACGTCCACGCCAATATCGGCCAGAAAACCGGACGTGCTGTCTGGGGCGAGCGTATCGTCGAAATCAAATACTAGTGCAATAACATCGGACATGTGTATATCTCTGGATAGGCCGGCGCTCGCTGGCATCCGGCCAGGATAGGGTAAACAACAGGAGTGTAACGCGTGTATCCGCGTGGCCGCCTCAGGCGTGCCGTTTCAGGCGCCTAAGCACGCGCGGAATGATCTGCGGAAGGTCTTGGGAAATGAGCCCCGGCCCGAACAGGCGCGCGGCTTCGCCGTGCATCCACACGGCTGCGCAAGCAGCCAGAAATGCATCCATGCCCTGCGCCAGCAAACCCGCAACCATGCCGGCCAGGACGTCGCCCGTTCCGCCCGTTGCGAGCTCGGGAGGCGCATTGGTATTGATCACGGCACGCCCATCCGGGCAGGCAATGACGGTGTCAGGCCCCTTGAGCACAACGACCGCCCCGCTCTGACGAGCAGCGCTGCGCGCACGGTCCAGCTTGCTGCCTTCTGAAGGAAAGATGCGGTTGAACTCGCCTTCGTGGGGTGTGAGCACGCAAGGCCCCTGAATGGCGCCAAACAGCGACTGTGCATCCGTGGAAAACACGCTGATGGCGTCTGCATCCAGCACCACCGACCGGTCGCCAGCAAGCGCCTGCAAGACATGCTTGCGAGTAAGATCGGATATTCCCGCACCCGGACCAATGGCCACGACATTGATGCGGGGATCGGCAAGGATGTCCTCGAGCGAGCCGTTCTCCTTGATGGGATGAACCATGACGCTGGTAAGGGCGGATGCATACACCGCCCAAGTGGCCATGGGCGCGGCAATCGTGACCAGCCCTGCGCCTGTGCGGGCGCAGGCCACCGCCGCCAGCCTGGCGGCGCCTGTCATGAGACGGCCCCCTACGACCAGCGCGTGTCCTCTTTTGTATTTGTGTGTGTCGACGGGTAACCACGGATAGGCATGCAGCCAGAGCCGCGGCTTGTTTTCGTACACCAGGGGCTTGATGCCTGTCAGGACTGACGCCGAGATGCCGATCTGAGCGACAAATACCCGCCCGCAAAGACTGCGTCCCGGCTCCAGGACATGACCAGGTTTCTTGCGAAAAAAAGTAACCGTTAGCTGGGCGGGCAAGGCTGCGCCCATGACCTCGCCGGATGCCCCGTTCACGCCGCTGGGTAGATCGATGGCGCAAACCGGCAGCCCCTGGCTTGCAACAGCATTGAGCAACTCTGCTACGACTCCTTGAACCGGGCGCGACAACCCTGCCCCGAACAGGGCATCAATGACAATATCAACGCCCTTGAGCAAGGCGTCAGATATCGGCTCTATCGGCCCCTGCCAGCGTCCAGCCTGTTCTGCGGCGTCGCCCGAAAGCATATTGCGATCGCCCAACAAGGCGAGCCGCACTGACCAGCCAGCAGCCTTTAAATGCCTGGCCGCGACGAAGCCGTCTCCCCCGTTGTTGCCTGGACCACATAGGATCAACACCGAGGACCGGGGCCAATTGCGCGCAACCTCGTTGGCAACGGCCGCGCCGGCGGCCTCCATCAAGGCGCCGCCGCTCAGGCCAGCGGCGATGGCGGCCTGATCCGCCGCTGACATTTGTTGCGGCGTAAGCAGTGCATCAAGGTTTGCATCGTGAGAGAGTTCATTCGGCGCGCCACGGGTTGCGTGGCGCAAGCCTGCTGCTGTGGTCATGGTAGTACGCCCCGCGGCCCCCGGGCGGGAACGGCGGCCTTCATGGCTGATGGTGAATATGCTATTGTGCCGCAGAGCCACAGGAAAATCACCCATGCAGCCAGTCATCTCCGTCAACGGCCTGGATAAAACCTACGCGTCCGGGTTCCAGGCGCTTCGTAATATCAATCTTGAAATCCAGCGAGGCGAAATCTTTGCATTGCTCGGCCCCAACGGGGCTGGGAAGACCACACTTATCAGCATCATCTGTGGGCTGGTCAACCCCACGGGGGGCACAGTGGTGGCCGATGGGCACGATATCATCCGGGACTACAGGGCCGCACGAGCCAAAATTGGCCTGGTGCCCCAAGAACTCACCACAGACGCTTTTGAATCCGTTTGGGCCACGGTCAGCTTTAGCCGCGGCCTGTTTGGCAAATCGCCAAATCCCGCCCATATCGAAAAGGTATTGCGTTCGCTTTCGCTATGGGACAAGCGCAACAACAAGCTCATCACCCTGTCGGGCGGCATGAAGCGGCGTGTGCTGATCGCCAAGGCACTGGCCCACGAGCCGCAGATACTGTTTCTGGACGAACCCACTGCCGGCGTGGATGTATCGCTGCGCAAGGACATGTGGGGATTGGTTCGCAAGCTTCGCGAAACCGGCGTCACCATCATCCTGACCACCCACTACATCGAAGAGGCCGAAGAAATGGCTGATCGCGTGGGGGTGATCAACCACGGGGAAATCATTCTGGTCGAAAACAAGGCCGAGCTCATGCACAAATTGGGCAAAAAACAGCTCATCCTGCAATTGCGCCAGCCGCTGGATGCCTTGCCCGATACGCTGAGCAGCTACCAGTTGACGCTTGCCCCTGGCGGCAAGGAAATCACATTTACCTACGATGCACGGCAGGAGCATAACGACATTGCCGCGCTATTCCAGGCGCTGGAGCGGTCCAACGTGCCCTTTTGCGATCTACATACCACGCAGAGTTCGCTGGAAGATATTTTCGTCAACCTCCTGCGAGACCCATCTTGAATCCCATCTTCACCGCACTCAGCAACACCGGCCTTTCTCGGAGCGACAGATGAACTTTCATGCCATGCGCGCAATCTATGTATTCGAAATGGCCCGCACCTGGCGCACACTGCTCCAAAGCATTATTGCGCCGGTCATCTCAACATCGCTGTATTTTGTCGTGTTCGGCGCGGCCATTGGCAATCGCATCACCGAAATCGGCGGCATCAGCTACGGCGCGTTTATCGTACCCGGCCTTGTCATGCTGTCGCTGCTGACGCAAAGTATTTCCAATGCCTCTTTCGGCATTTATTTTCCGAAATTCACCGGCACCATCTACGAAATTCTCTCCGCACCGCTGTCCTATCTGGAAATCACTATTGCGTATGTGGGAGCCGCAGCCACCAAATCGCTGATCCTTGCAGCCATCATCCTGATTACGGCCGAGTTCTTTGTGCCGCTGCGCATAGATCACCCAGTTTGGATGCTGGCCTTCCTTATTCTCACGGCCCTGACATTCAGCTTGTTCGGCTTCATTATCGGCATCTGGGCCGATGGCTTTGAAAAGCTGCAGCTGGTCCCGCTGCTTATCGTGACCCCTCTTACCTTCCTGGGTGGCAGCTTCTACTCGATAGATATGCTGCCCCCGTTCTGGCAAAAAGTCACGCTGCTCAATCCGGTCGTGTATCTGATCAGCGGATTTCGCTGGAGCTTTTTTGGCGTTGCCGACGTAAGCCTGATGGTAAGCCTGGCAATGACATTGTTTTTCCTGGCGGCCTGTGTGGTATTGGTCGGCTGGATATTCAAGACAGGCTACAAGCTCAAAGCTTAATCCCTGAAGTTGTTGAACTGCAGGGGCAGTTCAACATCTGTCTTGCGCAGCAATGCCATCGCCGATTGCAGATCATCGCGTTTCTTGCCGCTGACGCGCAGCTTGTCTCCGTTTATCTGTGCTTCGACCTTGAGTTTGTCAGCCTTGAGCGCAGCAATCAGTTTTTTGGAAACTGCCTGCTCTATCCCCTGGCGCACGGTAACCTTGCGGCGCGCTCCCGACAGATTCTCCAGCGGCTCCCCGACGTCCAGACAGCGCACATCGATGCTGCGCGCAGACAAGCGCCCCCGCAGTATGTCCAGCATTTGATTAAGCTGAAATACGCTGGGTGCGGACTGCGTTACGACATAACCTTCGAGCTCGAAGCTGGCCTGCGTGCCTTTAAAGTCGAAACGGGTAGAAAGCTCACGATTCGCTTGATCCACAGCATTGCTGAGCTCATGCTTATCGACTTCGGAAACAACGTCAAACGAGGGCATGTATCCTCCAGATAGTTAAAAAAATTTACTGCGTCGAAGCCTCTGCCAGCGCCTCGGCCTGCTTGCGCAAGGCGAACTTCTGGATCTTTCCGGTTGACGTCTTGGGCAATTCGCAAAACACGACAGTCTTGGGCGCCTTGAAGCTGGCCAGGTGTTTCTTGCAATGCGCGATGATTTCTTCGGGACTCGCGTGGGAGCCCTCTTTGAGTTCGATAAAGGCACAAGGCGTTTCGCCCCAACGCGCATCCGGCCGCGCCACAACGGCCGCAGCCAGGACGTGAGGATGCCGGTACAGCACGTCTTCGACCTCGATAGACGAAATGTTCTCTCCGCCGGAAATAATAATATCCTTGCTGCGATCCTTGATCTTGACATAGCCATCAGGATCCATCACAGCCAGATCACCGCTGTGAAACCAGCCACCACTCAAGGCTTCCTGAGTCGCCTTGGGGTTTTTCAGGTATCCCTTCATGGTGATATTGCCACGGAACATGATCTCGCCCATCGTTTCGCCATCGGCAGGAACAGGCAGCATTGTTTCGGGGTTCATGACGCTGATGCCACGTTCCAGATGATAGGTGACCCCCTGGCGGGAATTGAGGCGGGCGCGCTCGCCAATATCCAGATCGTCCCAGGCCGCGTGCTTGGCACACACAGTCGCCGGGCCATAGACCTCGGTTAGCCCATATACATGCAACAGGTCGAAACCCATGCGCTCCATGCCTTCTATCATGGATGCCGGCGGCGCCGCGCCCGCGACCATCGCTTTTACGCCGGGCGCGATACCTTGCTTCATGGATTCGGGCGCATTGACCAACAGGCTATGGACAATGGGCGCGCCACAGTAGTGCGTGACGCCGTGGACACGAATGGCGTCAAGAATGGCTTTGGCCTCTACCTTGCGCAAACATACATTGACACCGGCGCGGGCCGCCACAGCCCATGGAAAGCACCAGCCATTGCAATGAAACATGGGCAGTGTCCACAGGTAGACCGCATGCTTGGGCATGTCCCACTCGAGGATATTGGAAATTGCCGCGGTCGCTGCGCCGCGATGGTGGTACACAACGCCCTTGGGGTTGCCGGTCGTGCCGCTAGTGTAGTTCAGTGTAATGGCATCCCATTCATCGTCGGGCAGACGCCAGGCGAACTCGGGATCGCCGGCAGCAAGAAACTGTTCATACTCAATGCTGCCGATGGACTCGTTCTCTCCTTCATACAGCGCATCGACCACGTCAATGACCATGATGGGATGCGGCGATTTGCGCAGCTCAAGCGCCTTGCGCATGACCGGCGCAAACTCTGTGTCCACAATAACCGCCTTGGATTCTCCATGATCCAGCATGAAAGCGATCATTTCGGCATCCAGCCGGGTATTCAGTGCGTTGAGCACCGCCCCGAGCATAGGGATGCCGAAATGCGCCTCCACCATGGGTGGCGTGTTGGGCAGCATGACCGCGACGGTATCGCCTTTTCCTATGCCTTCTTGCGCCAAGGCGCTGGCCAGACGGCGGCAGCGGCCATAGACTTCCGACCAACTGCGACGCAGCGCCGACGGGCCCTGGCCATGGATGACCGCCAGCGCGTCGGGATAGACTTGGGCGCTGCGCTCGATAAACGACAACGGGGAAATTGCAGCGTAGTTGGCAGGGGTCTGGGGTAGATCCTGGTCGAAAATGCCGGACATAGTGGTCTCCTGATTGTTTGGAAAATAATAGCCTCCCCTCAACAAATCCGCTAGCCACACTATCTGGCCGCACGAGTCAGACGACTGAACCAAGAGAAAGTCCAACCCTGCCGCATGGCGCCTGCGGCGAGCAGAATCAGGGCGACACCCAGCCACTGCAACCATTCCAGCCGTTGCCCGAAGGCTGCCCAATCAACCAGAATAGCGACGATAGGATAGATGAATGACAAGGCACCTGTGAGCGCTGTGGGCAGGCGCTGTATGGCACTATAAAGAAGGACATACATGAGCCCCGTATGTAGCACGCCCAGGGTGACGAGACTCAGCCATGCCGATACCGGCAAGGTCAGGCCAGCGCCGAGGTGGGCGAACGGCGCCAACAGCAGTATGCCGGTACATACCTGGATCAATGCGATCAGATGGGGAGGCGTGCCCGACAAACGCTTGACCAGCAATGCCGCGACGGCATACAGGAATGCCGCGCCCAGGGAAAGCACAACACCAAAGAGATAATTACCCTCGCCGTATACTGGCGAGCCATGATCTTGGGTAATGGCAAGCATGCCCAGAAAAGCCAAGGCGAGCCAGGCCATTTTCGTCAAACTAATGCGTTCGCCCAAAAAAAGCGCGCCCAGCGCCACCAGCATGAAAGGCTGCGTGTTGTATACCGCTGTGGCGATGCCGATGGATGCGCGCGAATAGGCCGCGAACAACAACACCCAGTTGCCGACGATGGCGACACCGCTGACAACAGCCAACCCAAAGCCCGCCAAGCTGATGGCATCTGCGCGCAGCATGCCCATGACCGCGCAAATGGCCAGCAAGGTGAGCGCACCGAAAACGCAGCGCCAGAATACGACATCCAGCACGGGCTGCCCCGACATCAGTACGAACCAGCCTATGGTGCCCGACACCAACATGGCAGCCGCCATGTCGAAAGAACCTCTACGGATTTCGTAATCCATGATGTATCGCTCCTGTTTCAGAGCGTGTATTTTGGCTCTTTCACGACAATCACTCCAGCGCTATTATTAGGCCGGATCAGCTATTTTCTTTTTTAACGAAGGCAACCTAGCACATTCATTAGTCAGATAAAAGGACATTCATGACAGACGACATCGATCAGGTTTTAATAACCGCGCTAATGAAAGACGCTCGGCTGTCGCTCAAGGCGTTGTCACGCCTGTCGGGCCTTTCATCGCCCAGCGTGGCAGAACGGCTCAAGCGCCTGGAAGAGCGCGGTGTGCTCACGGGATACACCGTAACCATTGATCCGCGCGCCTTCAACTATTTGCTCCAGGCTATCGTCCGGATTCGCCCGCTCCCCGGTCAGTTGCACGCCGTCGAACGCCTTATCGCAGAAACACCGCAATTTACGGAGTGCGACAAAGTGACAGGAGAAGACTGCTTCGTGGCGCGCCTGGCTGTCAAATCCATGGAGCAGCTGGACGCGATCCTGGACACCCTGACAGATCGCGCGCAGACCAATACCGCCATCGTCAAGGCGACAACGGTGTCACGGCGGCTGCCGCCTTTGACACCCGGAAGACAATGAATAATCGTGGGCGGCTGAGCCGCCCGCTGATTTTGTAGACGGCGCTCACAGTGTGTTTGCTGCCCGTCCCGGCGATGTCGAACGTGTTTATCCGCAGTGCACCCGCACCACCACATCGTATGAATCAAGCTGCAGATTCAGCCGATCAGCACGATATTCGCGCGTAATCACCTGCCCAGGCCGCAAGACGCGAACGGTACTAGCACCGCTCAACTGCTCGGCCTTCTGCTCCAGCTCCGGGGAAATATGATGCCCCTGAATCGAACTGGTGCGCTCGGTCGAGCAAACACCGGGGGTGGTGGGGGCTGAGGACTGCGTGGGAGCCACACAGGCGGCCAGGCTGCCAGATACCACGACCGCCAACAAACTACGCTTGAACATGATGATCCCCTCTTGTAAAAATGCGTGCAATAACCGCAACAGAAAGCGTTCTTCTGGCAAGTGTTCAGCAAAAATCATTCCTCAATTCGATTTCCTGATAGGCCTGACGGTTGGCGGCGCACTGCAGAAGGGGAAAGTCGATGTTTTATACACGGCTACCGGATAAGGTTGCGGGAGCGCTCACCGCGATGTCATTTGAGCGCATGCGCCAGGCGCTGAACATGGCCACAATACCAAGCCCCGAAAGATACCAGACAACATATCGCGGGCTGCCGTCCCCAACAGCCAGCAGCCACGTCGCAACCAGCGGAGCCAGACCGCCTCCGATTGCGCCGGACACTTGCACCGCCAGTGATATTCCACTGTAACGGATCTCGGGCGGAAATTGCTGGGAGAACAGACTGCCCTCGGGGCCGTACAGTGACGCATACACACCGCCAATGGCAATTACCATGGCCAGCGTAATCATGGAAGCGTTTCCGGTTGCGAGCAGATCAAAGAAATAGGTACTGAACACACCTATTCCGATTGTGCCTATCATGAACACCCATTTATGTCCGATTCGATCGCCCAGCATCCCGCAAAGTGGCATAGTAATGAATGCCACACAGGCACCCCAAATAATGGCGTCCAGCACGACTGTTTTGGGAATACCCAGCGTACCTGTTGCGTAGGCCAGTGCAAACGTCACCACTGTATAGAACCATGTCACTTCCGCCAGACGGGCGCCAATCACAACAAAGACGCTGCGCGGATGCTGTGTAAGCACGACCTTCAAAGGTACGTCGGCCTTCTTGCCCGCATGCTGCATCGCTTCGAAGTCCGGAGACTCGGCAACCTTCACGCGGATGAACCATCCGATCAGCAAGAGCACAACACTGGCCAGGAAAGGAATCCTCCACCCCCAGGTCAGCATATCCTCCTCGGGGAGCGCCGCAACGGCTGCCATGGCCAGTGAGGACAGGATCAGGCCAGGCGCGACCCCCGCTTGAGGCAGGCTACCAAAGAATCCCTTTTTGCCCTCCGGCGCATGCTCGACAGCCATCAATACAGCGCCTCCCCACTCTCCGCCCACCGCGATGCCCTGAAGCAGCCTGCAGAGCACGAGCAGCACCGCCGCCCAATACCCAATGCTGTCATAAGAGGGAATCAAGCCTATCAATATGGTGGGAATGCCCATCAGCATCAAGGTGATCAGCAACATGGATTTTCGTCCTACCCTATCGCCGAAATGCCCGAAGACAATCCCGCCCAAAGGACGAGCAAAAAACCCTACGGAATAAGTTGCGAATGCAGCCAGCGTGCCTGTAAGTGGATCGAAGGCTGGAAAAAATATCTTGTTGAAAATAAGCGCGGCGGCAGTGCCATACAGGAAAAAGTCATACCATTCGATTGTCGTGCCCATCATGCTGGCAACACCGGCCGTCACATAATGTTTTGGGGATGAACGTTCGCGTCCCGTCCCAGCACCCTGCTTGTTGGATTGCGTTTTCACTACTGTCTCCTCGGTCCGTAGACTGGTTTTCTTATTGCTGGAAGGCCGCTCACCAATGATCTTTTCCGGTGCGCAGCCTGCTCCCTGCACCATGCAATCTGGCCGCATGGTGGCTTATGCTGCGATCATTTACAGGCGTTGATCCCTGTCGATCTGGCGGCACCAATAGTCAAAGGTCCCTTTGACGATGGAAGGCTTAAGCAGATAGTCATGCGCCTCTTTAGCCAGGTCATCCGGCACGGGTGTCAGTTCGCCATACACTCGCGCACGTGTTTGCATGCGAGCGGCGCGTTCAAGGTAAACAGACAGATAGGTGGCTTCCTCAACGGTGGTTCCGGTAGTCAGATAACCATGATGCGCAAGAATGATGGAACGCTTTCGACCCAATGCCTCTGAGATCAGCACGCCCTCTTGGTCTGCAATGGGAACGCCCGGCCAATCCGCGAGAAATGCGCAGTCGTCATGAAACGGGGTCATGTCCATCTGAGCGATGACAAGCGGCTGTCGCGCAGCAACCAATGCGGATACCCAGGGGGAATGCGCATGAATAATGGCGTTAACGTCTGGGCGCTCTTTATAAACCCACAGGTGAAATCGTGTTGCCGGGTTGGCCATGCCCTCGCCTTGCAACGTCTCGAGGTCCGGGCCCACCTCTATAAAGTCCGCTGCTGACGCCTCATCGAACCCAAGACCAAAGCGCAGCGTCCAATAGGCGCCGGGCGTGTCCGACCTCGCACTGATCTGGCCAGCAAGACCCGCTTCCTGGCCTGTTGCGGCTAGAATCCTACAGGTATAGGCCAGCGTCTCCTGAACGGTGCGCTGTACCGGACGAAGGTGCTGGCGCATCTCCGCGGTTGCTCGGTTGTCGAAATAATCTTTGGATCGCAATGGTGCATTCATCTGATGGCTTCCTATTTAAAAAACAGCCTCCGACGTCGACCGAAAAGCCGGATGGCGGTATTTTCTTGACATGCGTCAATTCTAGGAAGCGTCCACGGAAAGAACCATGAAGCAAAAGTGATAACAGGTATGCAGGCCGGAGGGCAAACAGCCATCTGGCCAAAAAATGGCTCGGTACCGGAAACGGAGCCTGTACCCGACCCTGCTTAGGGTCGGTGCGTCACAGCCATCTCTAGGAGTTCACGTGCCAACGATGGTGTTGGCGTGTCGCACCGCACAATCGCAACGACGCGGCGGCGCAATCCTGGGGATGCCAGACCTACCTTGACCAAACCATAATCAGCCAGCAGGCGCGACGGCATCGATACCGGCAGGATGCAGGCACCGACACCGAGCGACACCAGGCGCAACATGGAATCAATGGTTTCAGCCTCGGCCACGACCCTGTCGTCCAACCCCGCGTTTTTCAGCATGCGCCGCAGCGCATAGTGCTCAGGAAAACCCACCAGCTGCAAAGGACAGGCGTCAAGATTCAACACCAGATCCTCGGACAAACGACCCGCCTGCACCATAAGGCACATCTCATCCTCGAGCAGAACCACCGAATCCAGCATGTCAGACGCAACAGCAGAATCGTAGACAAACCCGATGTCGGCTTTGCCTTTTTCCACAAGGTCCACCACATCTGGGGAGCTGCGCGCCATGACTGACAGATTGACGCGTTCATGCTGCGTGATAAAGCGCGCCAGAAGGTCTGAGACAAAGTAATAGCTCAGTGTATGAATAGTCGCTATCCGCAGACTGCCCTCGGTAATGCCCTCTCTTTCCCTGAGAGTATCCAGAATCTGATCGATGCTGTCGTATGCCGGCCCTACAACTTCGGCCAGTTTCTCTCCCGCCCCGGTCAGTGCAACCCCGCGCCCCGTGCGCGCGAAAATCGGCTTTCCCAGATACGCTTCGAGCACGGACAACTGACGGCTCAGCCCTGACTGGCTTACGTCGAGCTCCTCCGCCGCTTTGGAAAGCGAAGAAAACTGTGCAATCTTGAGAAAATATCTGAGCTGCCTATCCAGGCTGTCCATATCGCCACCTCGTCCAGTCATCGACGCTGCCCAGGCATGGGGGCAGTCGTTCCTGTCGACACAGGCAGCCGCCACAAATACCAGGCGGCTACGGTTCGATGCGGACTCCAGGCCCGGCCTATTTCCTGCATCTGCTTAGGCGCGGGCGCCTTATCCAACCCTTTGAGCCGACGGTATCCTTCGCGCACGCCCAGATCGCCAACCGGCAAAATATCCGAGCGCTCCAGCGAATAAATCAGGAACATCTCCACCGTCCAGCGTCCGACGCCACGCAAAGAAACCAAGCGCTCGATGAGCGTGTCATCCGTCATGGCCAAGGCCTGGACCAGCGACGGCACTATGCCTTCTTCTGCCGCCTGTGCAATACCACGTACAGCGGCCAGTTTCGCATTGGACAAGCCGCAGGCGCGCTGCTGCTCAGGATCGCTTGCCAGCAATTGTCGCGGAGCCGGGAATGTATCGCCGGGGTACAAGGAAAGCAATCTCCCGAGAATGGCCTCGGCCGCTTTAGCATGCAATTGCTGGTAGACAACAGCGCGTACAAGCGCTTCGTAGGGCTCTCTACCCGGTCGGGACTCATGACGACAGGGGCCAATAGCCGCGATATGTCGTGCCCAGTCTTCATCCTGCGCCGCGAGAAATGCCGCGGCACGGCAATAGGCATCGGCGGATAGGTCGGCCAGTATTCTCGTCCGCATGCGTTCCATAAGCCTCGCTGATTGCAGTTCAGTTCAGTGCGGCTTTTGCCACCTCGGCGGGCGTCAGCCCCTCATAAAACATATCAGTAAACCAGTCGGCTTCGTCTTCGATATGTTGCTGGGCCTCTTTGCGTGTTGCGCCTGCCTGAACGAATAACTCCTCGACTTCTGTACACCATTGAATCAGTGCGACTTCGTCCGGATCCGGTTCCTGACTATTCTTTTTTGCCATGACGTCGCTCCTCTATGCGTGACTCAGGCATCATAACGCAAAGCCACGCCTCACTCGGGCAAGGAACGGTACTCTGAAAAAAACTCGCCGGGCGTAACTCCCATCTGCTCGCCAAACGCGGCGACAAACGCAGACATGCTTTCGTAGCCGCACGCCAACGCAACATCGGTAACCCGATCTCCGCGCTCGAGCATCGGCAACGCGCTGAGCATACGCAAACGCTGTCGCCACTGCCGGAAGCTCAAGCCAGTTTGCTGCTGGAACAGCCGACTCAGCGTCTTGGCGGACGCACCCAGCTCAGTACTGAATTTCAACAACGATTTGCGGTTGGCCGGCTGCGCCTGCAGGCTGCTGCACAATTTTCGCAACCGGGAATCCTTGGGCCAGGGCAGCGCCAATTTGGCGTCATGCGCGATTGCCAATTGATCCAGCAGCACACGGGCCAACCTCCCATCCGGCCCATGTTCATCGTACGCTATCGGTGCTGCGCTGAACGCGCGTATCAGCTCACGAAGCAAGGGGCTGACCACCACTACCCGGCAGCCGGTCGACGAGGCTGGCATCAGATTGCTGTCGATATACAGGCTGCGGATTTCAGTGCCCTTGTAGCATTTAACGCCATGCGGCACACCGGCTGGAATCCATATGGCGCGGTGAGGGGGCGCGACAAACCGCCCCGCTGCAGTAATCACCTCGATGACCCCCTGGGTTGCATAGGACAATTGCTCCCACGGATGGCTATGGCGGCGGCCGATCGCAGTATTGGGCAAGGCCAAAGCTTGCCCATATAGTGGCCTGGGCAAGCTCTTGAGCGCCTTCAATTGCGCAAACGCATCCAGTTTCGTGTCCTTTTGGCGATATTTCATTTCCGTTCAGCGCTAAACAACCGCACGACCATAGGTTAACCTTTGCCCGCTCTTCCCACAACCGCTCTTCCACACTCTGTGAGTTCAGCCCTAATGAGTCGCCTGCGCCTGCTCTTCGACAATTTCACTTTGATTCTTATTGCCATCGTCGTCGCAGCGACCTTGTTCCCTGCACACGGCCAGGGCGCATTCATCTTCGAACGGATCACCAGCCTGGCGATTGCCTTGCTGTTCTTCTTGCATGGCGCCAAGCTGTCCCGGCCAGCCATCGTTGCAGGCGCCACCCACTGGCGCCTGCATCTGATGGTGTTTGCCTCCACCTTCATCATGTTCCCCTGCATTGCTTATGCACTCAAACCCGTGCTGGAGCCTTTGCTGGGTGAGCCGCTGTACGTGGGCGTCATCTACCTGTGCGTACTGCCCGGAACAGTCCAGTCGGCCATCGCCTTTACCGCCATCGCGCGCGGCAACATTCCAGCCGCGGTCTGCAGCGCATCCGCGTCCAGTCTGATCGGGATCGGACTCACGCCCCTACTCTTGAGCTTGTTCCTGAAAACCGATGCGGGCGCTGCGTCCACCGTCGATGCCATTGCGAACATCAGTGTTCAGATTCTGCTGCCTTTCCTGGCAGGCCACTTCTTGCGGCCTTGGATTGGAAACTGGGTGGACCGCAACCGTTTCCGCCTGGCAAACGTAGATCAGACCTCGATACTTCTGGTCGTCTACACGGCGTTCAGCGCGTCAGTGACCGGTGGTCTATGGCAAACAGTACCGGTAACGTCGCTGCTCATCCTGACAGTCGTATGCTGCGCACTGCTGGCGCTGGTGCTTTACGCCACGACCTCGCTGGCCCGCCACTTTCAATTCAACACCGAAGATGAAATCACAATTGTCTTTTGCGGTTCCAAGAAAAGCATGGCGACCGGCGTGCCCATGGCGCAGGTGCTGTTCAACAGCAGCGCCATCGGCCCGGCCTTGTTGCCATTGATCATCTTTCATCAGATCCAACTTATGGTCTGTGTCGTGCTGGCTCAAAACTATCTCAGGCGCAGAGCGAGCGCCACAAGCGCGGCTTAATCTGCAGCCGGCTCGCTACCCGGGTATTCAGTCTCCGTCTGCTCACCCAACTGCGGCAGCCCAGATCCGCTTGCCTTAGGCGGCTCGGCCCGATTGTGGTCTTCTGGCTGCGACGGCGCGACCTTGGTGCTCGCCTCCGGCTGTGGCGACGCTGTGTCTGTACGCTCGACGGCCTGCGGGAGTTTGCTCTCCATATACTTGCCGTCTCTCCTGAAATTGGCATCTTGCATTTCATTGCTGCATCGCGAGCTGCCATAGAAAACGACTTTGTCCTGTTGAGCGACAATGACCGCAGCCTCTTCCGCCGAATACACGGACGGATACTCGTAGCATGTATAGCCGTAGGCATTGCCCGACTTGATCTTGGGTGGCTCTCCCATTTGTTCCAGCACGGGTTTCACATCCTGGCCGATGTCGATGGCGTTCATGATGGCCTGCAATCGTCCTTGCCTTTCTTCGGCCCCCCTTGACGACAGATCGCCCACGCCTAAGGTGTTTTTTGCGGCGGTATAGCCCGCCTCGGCCACTTGACCAGCCATCATCGGCGTGCAGCCTGACAACACCGCTAGCCCTGCTCCAGCAGCCATCAGGCAAAGTGCTCTCATCGCCTTGAAATATTTTTTCATATTGATCCCGCCTATATACGTCTGGAGCGACATGCTGAGGCGCGCTAATCCTGTGACGCGCCAGCAATCATTCTACGCCTGGACTGGTGCCGGACGACACCGCAGACTGAGGAAAAAAACCAATCATTTCTTTGAACTATTTTCCATAGCATTCTGTCTTTAGAGCTTTTAACAAAAAGACAGCAAGTAAATGTGATGAACTGGAACAATACGTTGACCGAAAGCGGCATATGGGTAGCCCAGGCATATGGTATTACCCTGGCGGTCGCGATACCTGTTGTATGGATACTGACACGTTTTACGGCATGGGGCCGACAATTCTGGCGTTTGTCCGCCGGGTACTTTTCTCCTCGGCGCGACTGGCGCCCACTCGCCGTACTGGCGCTCATGCTGTTACTTACGCTGTGCGCAGTGCGACTGCAGGTGTTGTTTTCAAATTGGTACAACACCATGTACACCGCTCTACAGCGTCTGGATGAGCATGAATTCTGGACTGCCATGGCGTTATTCGGACTGCTGGCAGTAACTCATGTGCTGCGTTCCTTGCTCGACTTCTATCTTCAGCAGGCTTTCATCATTCGCTGGCGGGTGTGGCTTAACGAAAAACTGCTGACCCAATGGATTGACGGGCAATCCTATTACCGTACGCAGTATCTCCCCTCCCCGGTAGACAATCCTGACCAGCGCATACAGCAGGATGTCTCCGACTTCGTGCAAGGCTCGTTGACGTTGTCGCTAGGCGTTGTCAATGCCCTGGTATCCACCTTCGCCTTCACATTGATACTTTGGACGCTATCCGGCCCCGTCGCCATCGGCAGCATTGAAATTCCTCGCGGCATGGTGTTCCTGGTGTTTATCTATGTGATCACCGCAACGGTTTTTGCGATCTGGATAGGCCGGCCGCTGATCCAGCTGAATTTCCTGAACGAACGCTTCAATGCCGACTATCGATACGCACTGGTGCGGCTTCGTGAATACGCAGAGAGCATCGCGTTCTACGCCGGAGAGAAAGTAGAAGGCGCGATACTTCGTACTCGCTTTGCTCATGTCATCAGCAATGCCTGGGCCATCGTGCACCGATCCCTCAAGTTTCTTGGGTTCAACTTTTCGATTACTCAGGCTGCAGTGGTTTTCCCATTCATTCTTCAAGCACCGCGCTTCTTTTCCAGGCAAATCAGCCTGGGAGATCTGATGCAGACGGCACAGGCTTTTGGCCAACTTCAGGACAATCTTTCATTTTTTCGTAACGCTTATGATGCGTTCGCTACCTACCGCGCAACCCTCAATCGACTGAGCGGCTTTACTCGCGCAATCGGACAGGTCCAGCAACTGCCGAGCCCAAATCTGCACGAACACGGGGATCGACTTGCCGCTCGCAACCTGACGGTGACGACGCCTAACGGTGATTTGATTCTGCAAGGATTGAATCTGGAGATTGTCCCGGGCGCACCACTGCTGATACGCGGACCCTCTGGCGCAGGCAAGACAACCCTGTTGCGATCGATCGCCGGATTGTGGCCTTACTGCACGGGTGATATCTACCGCCCCGAACACGACACCTTGTTCCTTGCCCAGAAACCCTATCTGCCCCTGGGCACCCTGCGCAGCGCCTTGTATTACCCGCAACTATCATCGAACGTGCAAAATACGCCAACGGATAGCGATGGCTCCGTCTACGAAATACTCAATGACATTCAGTTGGGACACCTGGCTGAGCGTTTGGACGAAATCGCCGATTGGAGCCGCATACTCTCACTGGGAGAACAGCAACGCCTTGCATTTGGACGCCTGCTGCTCTTGCAGCCCAAAGCCGCCTTGCTGGACGAAGCCACCTCAGCGCTGGACGAAGGCCTGGAAGCAGCGATGTATCGACTCGTGCTGCTACGCTTGCCCCAACTGATGCTGGCCAGCGTCGGACACCGCAGCACGTTGCTCAAACACCACACGAACCAGCTGGTATTGGCCGGCGACAAGACTGGACGTTGGGAATTTTCGCCGTGAGTGCAAACGCCGAAAGGGCAAAATAGCTGGCACCTGTTGTAAAACTTATGTTACGATTTTCTCCGAAACTTACAATTAAAATCAGGCGCACACGCTAGCTGGGTAGGCACTGTTTCGATGCAGCAGTGCCTCGACAGCGGTACAGACTGTTGAAAGCGCCACTGGAGACTCCTGTGTACAAGACGCTCTCAACTGCGCTCGCTGTCACCTTTGCCGCGCTCACCCTAAGCGCATGCGACAGCAGTCACCATACTGCGTCGAACGATCCGCAGCCGGATCCTCAACGGCCCAATATTCTCTTTGTTGTGCTGGATGATTTGGGCGTTGATCAATTGCCTGTGTTTGGGTATGGCGGGATTACGCCCGCCCAAACGCCGAATATTGATGCCATTGCCCATGCGGGCGTGCGTTTTCGCAATGCCTGGTCCATGCCCACATGCTCGCCGGGCAGGGCCACGTACTTTCAGGGGCGCTATCCCTTCCGGACAAATATAAAAAACGCGATTGTTGCGCTTGATCTCGCGAATTCCCAGGTATCTCCCTACGAAATCACGACCCCAAATGTCCTGAAAGAAAAAGGATACGCCAATGCAGTGATTGGCAAGATGCATCTTTCTGGTTCGAATCTCAACGCTGACAACAACCCATTGGGCGACGGTGTCATGCACGCATTGGGATGGGATTATTTTGAAGGCTATCTGGACGGCGGCCCATACCCCATCGACACGACAGCTGGCGGCGTGGGCGCCCCCGGCGTTTATGGCTGCGGCTTCGTCCCCAACACCCAGGATGATCCTGCAAACGGCGCCGATGCGGGCGCATGCTACCAACCCAACGGTACTTGCACAGCAATGTCCACAGCGAAATTCACAACGCCTGGACGTATTTGCCTGGAAGGCGGCGGCATCTTTGATCCTGGCCAGTCCTGTCACGCGACACCGCCCTCCTATCTTGGGTTTGGCACCCAAAATGGCTATTACACCAGCGAGCTGATTATCAACCAGCCTGATGGCAGTGTTGAGGTTGTGCCCGTCGCCGATGCGCGCAGCCGCGGGTATCGGTCCACGACTGAAACCAATGCGGCTGTCCGCTGGATCAATCAGCAGGCACCTGACCAGCCCTGGATGCTCAGCCTCGGCTACTCCGCCATCCACACCCCCGTGCAACCTCCTCCGGTTTCACTGCTGCCCGCTGGATCGACCGAGACGGGCACTTATACGTGCACCGATGCCCAGGAGCAGCGCGTGCTGACGAACCAGATGCTCGAAGCAATGGACAAAGAAATAGGTCGCCTGCTCGTGGAGACAGGTCTTGCGCGACATAATGACGACGGCACCCTGGATTATCGACCCGAAGACACCAATACCGTCGTCATTATCATCGGCGACAACGGCACCTATGCGCCAAGTGTAAAAGCGCCCTTCAATCCCACGCGCGCCAAAGGCTTCCCCTATCAGACGGGCGTATGGGTGCCCTTGATCGTTGCCGGTCCCATGGTGAGAGAGCCAAACCGCGATATTCCCCACATGGTGAATTCCGCGGATATGTTCAGCCTGTTTGGAGAGCTTGCCGGCATCGATGTCCAACAGACTGTGCCCAAGGCACGAGGGCTGGACGCACAGCCGGTTTTGCCCTATCTGACCGAACCTGATCGTGCAAGCATCCGCAGCACCAACTACACCGAAATGGGGAACAATATTGCGTCCATCAACGCCGAACCGGCCCCGCCCTGCGTCATTCCATCGTCCAATGTTTGCGTGCAGGTATTTCCGCAGGAAGGCGTGTGCTCAGATCAGGGCGGAATCTGGTACGGTCCTGACGGAGTCGCAGGCAGCACGGGGCTGAAAAACTGCTGCGAGGTCAATGAGTATCTGGTATCGCAAGGAGACGACCCAGTCGATATCCTCCCGGACTCTCAGAAAGCGCTACGCGATGATCAGTTCAAGCTGGTGCGTATCGAGCGCCTGAACTGCGCCAGCGGCCAACTGGAATCCACCGATGAGTTCTACGAAATCAATGAAGCTACACCACTTCCCAAACTGGACAATGCGCCCAACAATCTTTTGAGCCGCAAACACCTGACGCCTGAACAGCAGCGACATTACGCGGCGCTGGTATCCAGCCTGGACGCACTGCTGGCCAGCAACATAGAATGCCCAGGGGATGGCAATCTTGATCTCGTCGTCGATGACACTGATATCGAGAACTGGAAGCACTTTCAC
Source organism: Allopusillimonas ginsengisoli (assembly GCF_004153455.1). Lineage (GTDB taxonomy): Bacteria > Pseudomonadota > Gammaproteobacteria > Burkholderiales > Burkholderiaceae_B > Allopusillimonas > Allopusillimonas ginsengisoli. Next base: position 164,478 of record NZ_SDQE01000007.1, read on the forward strand.
ACCACCAACGGCGGTCATTCCAGCTGGTACGACTTTAACCACGATGGCATGACGGACAATGCCGATCTGAAAATAATCCAGCAGAACCTGGGCAAAGACTGCAGGCCGGCTGCCACTTGAGACGCCTGTCAGGCGCAGCACCCCTGCGCCTGATCTATTCAGCACAATAAAAGGCAAATCATTGCCGCACGACAAGCACTCGCGGGGAAAAACATGTGGAATTCGAAAAGTATCTTGTCCTTGGCCATAGGCTCAGCGGTCGCTGGTTCGAGCCTGGCAGCGGAAACGATAAATGATCAGGGCATCTACGTGGGCGTGTTCGGCGGAGTCGGCGCTTCGCTTGGCGCAACCCTGCAGCAAAGAGGAGCGGTTCACCTTAACGCCACGCGGTCGCTGCCCATCAATGCTAGTGGCTCCACCGGAAATAGCACCCATGTTTCACTGGGCGGCGCTCAAGCAGGTTACGAATGGAAGCGCTGGGATTTTGGCGGTTCGGCATGGGGCCTGAAACCCGCCGCGGAGCTTGAAGGCATCTACATCGGAAAGCATTCGCCCACAGGCGTGATGCCGGTCAAGCCGCGTGCCCTAGGCACACAGTATGTAACCATCCCCATGACGGCCGGCGTCTTTTTGGCCAACGCGATTGCGACCTTTCAAACGCCCTACTCCGACAAGGTGTTTCCCTATATCGGTATAGGCGCCGGCATGGCCAGACTGTCCATCAAAGGATCAGACTCTGCGAACCCCTCGGAACCCGGCATCAACCACTTCAACTCCGATCCGGACGCGTCAGATACGGCGTTTGCCATGCAACTGAAAGCGGGTTTCAAGGGGCAGATATCCAAAAACGTCCGCCTGTTTGCGGAATACAGATATCTGTCAATCAACGCGACAGACTATAAATTTGGCGCAACGGACTACCCCGGTGTGCACCTGCCCACTGCACCGTGGCACGTGGATCTTGGGCACCAGAAATACAATCTGTTTGTCGCGGGCCTGCAATACAAGTTTTAAGTCTGCAGGCCAGATTTGCTCAGCGCGACAGGAAGTCAAGCAGATCCTGATTGAGCTTATCTTTGTGCGTATCCGTCAGGCCATGAGGTGCGTTGGGATAAACGATCAACGTAGCGTCTTTGATCAGTTGCGCTGATGCTCGCGCGGCAGCGTCGATCGGCACCACCTGGTCGTCGTCGCCGTGAATTACCAGCGTGGGCACATCAAACTTCTTCAGATCCTCTCGAAAATCAGTCGCTGAAAAAGCCGCAATGGAATCGTAGGTGTTTTTGTGACCAGCCTGCATGCCCTGCACCCAGAACGATTGGATCAAACCTTGAGAAGGCTTCGCACCGGGGCGATTAAAGCCGAAGAAAGGTCCTGAAGCCAGATCCAGATACAGCTGAGAGCGATTCTCCAGTGATGCCTTGCGCAAACCATCAAACACTTCAAGTGGAAGTCCGCCAGGATTGTCAGGTGTTTTCAGCATCAGCGGCGGCACCGCACTGACGAGCACAGCCTTTTTTACACGGCTCGTACCGTGGCGACCGATATAGCGTGCAACCTCGCCGCCACCCGTGGAAAAGCCAACCAAAGTCACGTCCTTCAAATCCAATGCCTTGATCACCGTGTCCAGGTCGTCCGCATAATGATTCATGTCGTTGCCATGCCAGGGTTGGCTGGAGCGGCCGTGGCCACGTCGATCATGCGCCACGACGCGATAACCCTGAGAGGCCAGAAAGATCATTTGCGATTCCCAACTGTCCGAGTTCAGCGGCCAGCCGTGGCTGAACGTGACGACCTGACCGTCACGCGGGCCCCAATCCTTGTAGTACAGCCGGACACCGTCGTTTGTGGTGATGGTGCTTTCAGTCATCACGATCTGAGTATTGAGTACGGCTGGATCCGATGGCGCAGCTTGGCCTGGCGCTGAAACGCCCAAGGCAAGAACGGGAAGCGCCAGCGTGCGTTTGAAGACATTCATGAGTATTCTCCTGTTGAAAGTTGTGAGGGGTGCAGCCGACATAAAAACAAAAAAGTGATTGCGGCTGACAGGAGTAACTATGCGCCCTAACATGATACGATTGGGATCAATTAGTCCTAATAACTTAACCCTGAGTATTTTCATGACTGACCGCCTTGCCGCACTACTGGAACACTTCTCAGTCAGTGCGCATGTTTTTCATACCGGCGCCTTATGCGGAGTGAATGAACTGGACGGTAATGGTACGACAGGCCAACTGCATTTGATTCAGCGCGGAAAAGTGGAGGTGCATCACGGCGGCATCATGGCGCTGCAGGTAACTCGGCCCAGCCTGCTGCTTTATCCGCGACCGATGGCGCATCGCTTCGTCACCGATTCCGAACACGGTGCTGATTTTGCCTGTGCGCATTTGAGTTTCGGCGGCGGCGCCGCCAATCCCATCTGCGCAGCACTTCCACCCGTCAGTTGCCTGCCTCTGGACGAACTGGAGGGCGCTGACGGCGTGCTGTCGCTGCTGTTCGATGAGGCATTCAAGCAGAATTGCGGACGCCAGGCAGTGCTTGATCGCCTTTTCGAGGTCCTGCTGATCCAGGTGCTCAGGCATCTCATGGAGCAAGGGCAGACTCAGGCCGGCATGCTGGCGGGTTTGTCGCATCCCCGTCTGCGCAACGCCTTGGTGGCCATGCACGACAACCCCGAACGGGAATGGTCGCTTGATGCCCTCGCCGCCCGCGCTGGCATGTCACGCAGTGTATTTGCCAATGTGTTCCGGGACAGCGTCGGTTGCACACCAGGTGTGTATCTGCAGCGATGGCGAATTGGGCTGGCTCAACAGTCCCTGCTCAAGGGCCAACCGTTGAAACTCATTCTTCAAGAGGTGGGCTACAGTAGCGAGGCTGCGCTATCGCGGGCATTCAAGGCGCAGACGGGAATGTCGCCAAGGCAGTGGCGTTTGGGGCAGTGTGAGTAGAGCTGCCCTGAGCTCCGATGTCAGCGCAGGGATCAAATCACCCTGCGCTATATACACAATGCACAACGCTATCGAGTCGGGCTACCCGTATCGAGGCCCCATACTCTCGGCAAAGAGGCCTTTCATTCTTTGAGCAGTTTTAGTGTCTTGGCACGCATATGTGCCAGCGCGTAGATTGTTGAGGCGATTGGCGTAGGCATTTTCAGCCTTTCGGCCAGCTCAACAAAGGCACCGACAATCGCTTCTACTTCTACCGGGCGGCCTGCTTCTGTGTCCTGCAGCATAGAGGTTTTTATGCCACCCAGTTTGCGTGTGATGGCGAGACGCTGCTGCGGAGTCATCTCGACAGGGATATCCAGTGCCGCGCCTACCGCTATGACCTCTTCCATCATTGCAACAAATAAATGATAAGTCGCAGAATCTTCTATCATCAGATCTGTCGGCGAACCCGTGAGCATACTTATGGGGTTGAAGCAGACATTGCCCAGCAGCTTTTCCCACACCGCCTGTCGAATGGCCTGTGTGCCTTCGGCTTTGAGGCCGGCTGCATTGAACCGAGATACCACACGGTCCAATCTGTTCGAGTTCAAGGCATCCGGACACCGACCGATTTCCCCAAATACCAGTCGTTCGCCGGAACTATGGTGCGAAACGCCTGGCTCCGGGCTGTAGCAGGACGCATAGACCACACAGCCGATGATACGGCTGGCTTCAATTGCGCTGGCAATGGCTCCTTGAGGATCAAGGGATTCAAGACGAGGCAGCCGCTCGCTGTTGCTGAGCCCGTCCGTGAACCACCACGGGATGCCATTAATGGCCGGGATGACAATCGTATCGGCGTGACAAAGCGACGGGACCATCGATGCAATATCCGATAACGCATATGCCTTGACCGAGATAATGACAATATCCTGCGGACCAAACTCACGCGCATCCGATGCAGCCTGCACCTTCGCCACCAACCGCTCTCCCCCATCCTCCAGCACCCAGCCGCGCGCGAGAATGGATTCCAAAGTTTTGCCGCGAGCCACGACGCTGACCTGAGCGCCGCTGTGTGCCAATCGCACGCCAAGGTAGGCGCCTATAGCTCCTGCCCCAATCACACAAATTTTGGTTTTATTCTGTATACCCATATTGTCCATGCAGCCTCCAACGCCCGCGTAACAGTAGATCATAGCGTTTAGCACTACTCAGCATTCACCCACAATGCAGTAGACAGTGCTTTGGCCGCAATAATGCCATAACTGGGATGGTTGGGAGCCCTGACGACAGAAAGCGCCCAGGACGATGGCCTTGCACACCTTGCAACCTTACAAGATCAAAGCGCCTGTATATACGCCGCCATGCGTTCGCGTGTCGCCGCATCCGGCAAGTCTCCAAAAGCGGCTCCCATATTGTCGATCACATTCCTGGGGCGGCTGGTGGCAGGCGTTGCGCACGTCACCGCTGGGTGAGAGATCACGAACTTGAGGAAAAATTGCGCCCACGAACGGATACCCAACTCGGTGGCCCAGGCTGGCACATCATGCCCTTTGACCAGGCTCCACAACCGCGTGCGGCCAAATGGCGCGTACACCAAAACCCCAATGCCGCGGTCTGCCGCCAACGGCAGAATACGCTCTTCCATAACGCGGTTATCAATTGCATAATCCACGCCAATAAAATCCAGGGGCTCTTCGCGCATCACTTTTTCCAACTGTTCGTACTGACGCGGAAACGTTGTCGTCACGCCCATATAGCGAATTCGTTGCTCTTCACGCAGCGCCTTCAGAACCGGCAACTGGGTGCCCAGATCGCCGAGATTGTGCACCTGAATCAAATCGATGACAGGGTTGTCGATCGCTTTGAATGACGCTTCGATCTGGGCCCGGGCGTGCCCAACATCCGCTTTCCCGCCTCCAAATCCAGCCACGTTCAGCTTGGTAGCCCAGAAGATTTTGTCTTTGATGCCGAGCTCATTGACGATTTTTCCGGACACTGCTTCAGACGCACCGTAACTGGGCGCCGTATCGAAGACGGATCCACCCTGTTCGACAAAAGCGCGAAACACCTGCGTTAACGCCTGAACGTCCTCGCCACCCGCCGCGCTGGAGAATGTCGCGGAACTGCCCAAACCTACTACCGGCAACCGCTGACCGGAGGACGGGATGGGACGTGTAATCAAAGCACCCGTTTGAGACGCCCACAGCAGGCCTGGCGCGAGCGTGGATCCCGCGCCAACCGCCACACATAGCTTTAAGTAATTGCGACGAGTCATCATGATGGAAGTCCTTTATCCTGGTTCAAAGTGAAGAAGGTAAATCCCTGGCCATCTGCGAAGGAAGGTCTGGAGCAGCCATTCTTTGCTGCGTGCGACCGAGCCAAAGCGCCAGCGCTGCCCAGACCATTGCAAGAGGTACAGCAACACTAGCCACTGCCGCCAGGCCTATGCCCAGGCGGCCCAACGCGCCCTCCAACTGAGCGCCTGTGACGTCGCCGGCACGATAAACAAAGGTGTCAACAAACGCTTTGGCCTTGTACTTTTCCTCTGGACTGACTACGGTGAATAAGGTTTCTCGAGCCGGACGCATAATCGCGCGCTGAACCGCCCTGAAGGCTGATTCGAACACGATCAAGGCGGCTAATGAGCCTACTAGCGCAAGGCCCACAAAACCAAAAAGCGCGGTGATCGGAAGCAATGCCAAGGTAATATGAACGCCCAGACGTTTCATTAAATGGCCTGACACCAACACCTGAATCACCAACGTTGCAACCTGCGTGATCAAATCGATTTGAGCGAACAGCGTTGTACGCCGATCCACTTCATCACCCAGCGCAGCCACCATTTGCAAACGTATAAAGTAAAGAAAGGTTGCCATGATGGCCAGAATTACCACGTAGGCGGCAATACCCAACAAATACCTTGACTGGAATACTGCCTTGATGCCATCCCATGCGCCACCGCCAATAACACCATCGTCGGCCACGGATACGCTGGAAGAACGGCCATCTGTGCCCTGCGTTGCCTGTGCAGGTTGAACTCGTACCAACGCACCGGCCATGCATAGCGCCAGTATCAAAAAGCCGCTGGAGACCAGCAGCAAGGAAGCAGTACCCAGCGGAGCTGCCAGCACAGAAGCAAGCCAGGGTCCGAAAATGGCGCCCAAGGTTCCGCCCACGGCAATCAACGCGAAGAACCTCTTGCTCTGCTCCAGGGAGAACCTGTCCGACATGAGCGCCCAGAAAACCATGGACGAAAACAAATTGAAGACGCTGAACCAGACGTAAAAAACCTGCCCGGTAACCAGGCCGATAACTTCAGGCGTCAACACTATCAGCAGATAGAATACGGCCAGGCTGGCTGCAAAAAACAGATAGGTAGCGGAAATAAATACTATCCGCCGAAATCGGCTGACCAGGGTGCTAAATACTGGGTTGACCAGCAGTGTTGCAATCGCGGTACCGACAAACAGCCATCGGACAGTATCCAGCCCACCCCGCATACCCAGCGCTTCACGCGCAGGCCGGAGCATCATCAACGCAGTCAGAACGCAAAAGAAGAACGCAATCGCGAAGGCCACCGGCAGCACTTCTGCGCGACGAACATTGAACACGCGCTGGAATGTTATAGCCATGCGTCGCCCCATTAGGTTTCACGTCAATCGTAACCGAATTGGCGCCGCATGAGGGCCTTGCGCATCTAACTCGTAGTACGTCAAGAATCAGGGGATGGTGGCTCCCCCTGAACTATCGACGCGCACTCATAAAGTGCGCAGGAGATTTTGGGCGGAATTGTGCACATGTTGCTCACAAAGCCTTTCGACTTTTTTAGGCTCGCCCAGATCAATGGCGGCCACAATGGCCTCCAATTCTTTAATGGTCTTGCGAAGACGGCCCGGTTGAGTCATGGAGATGCGACGCAGCATCGTTACCCTGTTATTGAGCTGACGCAGCATGGCGCCAGCTACCTCGTTACCGGCTCCTTTGATGAGGATGCCGTAAAACTCATTTTTCAAGCGGAGAAGATCGGGGTTGTCTGGCTGGTCGAAATATCTGGAAAACATTTTTACATGATTTCGTAACTGATCTTTTTCTTCGGATGTGGCGTTGTCGCAGAAGCTGGCCCCAACCAGGCCCTCGAGTTTCCTTCTAACCGCATATAGCTGCATCACCTCTTCTTTGGAGATAGCGGCCACTTCCGGACCCTTGTGCGGGATGATCTTGATAAGCCCTTCGCTTTGCAAATGCTGCAATGCTTCACGCACACAGGATCGACTGACTTCCAGCTGCTCGCACAACGCTCGCTCCACCAGCTTCTGGCCTGGTGCCAATACGCCGCTCATGATGGCTTCACGCATTGCATTCGCAGCGCGCTCCTTGAGCAAAGTTTGGTCTTGCGCCACACGCATAGCAACCCCCATCGGCCCTCCCCCGCAATCGCCTGTAATTCGACTCTTGAGCATTGTCTGGTAAAAAAACGGGCAAATCAAATAAAACATGCATATCCATCTCACTTGACCCGCAACGATAACTCGACATCTTCCGCAAATGGTGTTGACAGATAGCCCCCGTTGGGCGTGCGCACCCGCGCCAGATAATCGGGGCTGTAGTCGGCATTGTCCGCCACAATGAGGGCACCCGGTTTAAGATGGCTTTCCAGTAGATTCAAGATATCGTTGTAGAGTGCCTTGGCCCCATCAAGCAGTAGAAAATCGATCGTCTCGGGAAGATTGACGCTCAGCGTCTTGAGTGCGTCTCCTTCACGGATTTCCACGAGATCACTGAGGCCAGCGTCGACCAGATGCGCCGCTACACGCGCCACTTTTGAGGGTTCAAACTCACTGGTGATCAGCCGTCCGCCACCATTGTCGCGCAGGTCAGCGGCCAAGTGCAGGGTCATGGTTGTGTGTCTTTCGGCCTTACAGTTAAAATGCGATTAATTCATCACAATAAAAGAATACGATCAAATCGTCGCATTCGCTATTCGCATTTACCTTCCTGCCATCACACTGTCATGAACAATCGCCAAAGCCTGCAAATCGCTTCACGAAAACAGCCCCAACAGGCGCGTTCAACCGAGCTCGTCGCAGCAATTCTGCAAGCCGCTGCTCAGGTTTTGGCGAAAGAAGGGGCAAACCGCTTTACCACAGCACGGGTAGCGGAAAGAGCGGGCGTCAGCGTTGGCTCGGTGTACCAGTACTTTCCGAACAAGGCGGCCATTCTGTTTCGTCTACAAAGCGACGAGTGGCAGCAGACGGCTGATATGTTGCGCGACATTCTTGAGGATATGCGCAAGCCGCCATTCGAAAGGCTGCGTTCACTGGTTCACGCCTTTATTCAATCGGAGTGCGATGAAGCCGAAATGCGTGTGGCGCTCAATGATGCTGCCCCGCTCTATCGCGACGCCCCCGAAGCGCAGGCTGCACGTTCGTCATCAGATCGGGCGATGACTGTTTTCATGCAGGAAGTGCTGCCTCACGCATCAAAACGCACCCGCGCATTGGCGGGCGACCTGATCACCACAACGCTCAGCAAAGTCGGCAAGCACTTTTCGGAAAGCCGCCGCACCCCAGCGGAAATTCGGGCCTATTCCAACGCCATGGCCGATATGTTTTGTGGTTATCTGAAAGGGCTGGAGGAAGCGGCGGCCAGGTAAAAGTACCAGCACACTGACAGAAGAGCCAGTATGCTAAAAAATCAATGTAGGATCTTTCCCAGAAACTCCCTGGTACGCCTATGCTGTGGCGCCGAAAAGAATTCGTCAGGCTTATTCATCTCGACAATCTCCCCGCGGTCCATAAATATTACGCGGTCTGCAACCTGTTTAGCGAAACCCATTTCGTGGGTAACGCACAGCATGGTCATTCCTTCCATCGCTAGGCCGACCATGGTATCCAGAACCTCCTTTACCATCTCTGGATCCAGGGCGGATGTTGGTTCGTCAAATAGCATGACGCGAGGCTGCATGCATAAGGCGCGCGCGATCGCTACCCGCTGTTGCTGCCCCCCTGACAACTGATTGGGATACTTGTCTGCCTGTTCTGGGATTCGAACCTTATCCAAGTAATACATGGCGAGTTCACGTGCCTGCTTTCGCGGCACTTTTTTGACCCACATGGGCGCCAACATGCAATTCTGCAAGATGGTCAAGTGCGCAAAGAGATTGAAATGCTGAAACACCATTCCCACCTCTTTACGAACCTCATCAATCACATGCTGCTCATCGCTCAGCGTAACCCCGTCGACAGTGATCTCGCCTTCCTTCCAGGACTCCAGACGATTGATACAGCGAATCAGCGTGGATTTCCCTGATCCGGATGGACCACAAATGACAATGCGCTCACCCTTCGCAACATCCAGATTGATGTTCCTCAGTGCTTGATACTTCCCGAACCATTTTTGCAATCCACTGATTCTGACCATACAGCCTCCTCGAGTTTCTACATGTTGGCGATTCGCCCAGGATGGCAACCGTACTTGATGGGATGACATCCAGAGACACGATGTCACCGCTATCCAGTATTCACTCAGAATGTCGGCAATTCGGGTAGAGGGGTGTCAAGCCATTTTTGGGTAATCGTGTCCAGCTCGCCACTGTTCTTGATGGCGTAAATAAAGGTGTTCGTCCATTGCAGCAGGTCGTAATCACCTCGTCTCAGCGTCACCCCTTGAAACTGCCGTGCGAGCGTGAATTTCTTCTCGAGTTCCAACTTGGGGTTGTCTTTGGCAAGCTGCGCCAATATAAGCTGATTTGTCCCCAACGCCTCAGCCTGTCCAGACAATAAAGCTTGTGCAGCGGTCGCGTCATCATCCAGGCGAAGAATTTTCGCTGTCTTGGGCGCATACTTAGTCAAAGGAATGTCGGATGTACTGGCACGCGGAGTCGCAATGGTGTGTCCTGCGGTATCCTCATAGGAATTCATCTCAAGGCTCTTTGGGCCCATGACAATCATTTCAAGCTGGCTGTAAGGAATTGAGAACATTACCTGCTTAGCGCGTTCCGGCGTGATGCCAAAGGTCGCTGTCAACACATCCACTTTATTGGTGAGCAGATAAGGGATTCTGTTTGGCCCGGTCACCGGCACAATTTCCAGTTCAACTCCCAGGTACTTGGCCATCAACCGTGCGACATCCGCATCAAGTCCATCCGGCTTCCCATCTGCCGTTGTGACCCCAAATGGCGGAAGGTCAACCAACATGCCGGCACGCAGCTTGCCCCGACTTACAATATCATCCACCGTGACCTCTGCCTGCGCCTGCGCGGCAACCGCCAAACCCATCATCAGAACCACGCCCGATAGGGCTTTTTTTAGTAATCTCAGATTCATTGCTAGCTCCTCCAGAATTGAAATCCCAGTTGCCATTTTGTTGATTTGGGCTGCTGGGCACCGTGAATCGACGCCTGGTTTCATGTGACATCGATACTAAAAACTCAGCGTATATGGCTCCGCGTCCCATCACTTCGCGAAGCGAAGCTCCAGCTTCCGGCTATACCGGGAAATCGGCCAACACAAAACAAAATACAACAAGGCCACAAGCGAAAACACAAGAAAGGGTTGAAATGTCGCGTTGTTGATGATCTGGCCCGTGCGCGTCAACTCAACAAAGCCAATGATGGATGCCAATGACGTGTTCTTGATCAGCTGCACCAGATAAACCACGGTGGGAGGAATTGCAATTCTCACCGCTTGCGGAAGCACAATCAGAAATACCCGTTGCCAGGATCTCAGCGCCAGTGCCTGAGCGGCTTCATCTTGCCCACGCGGAACAGATTCGATGCAGCCCCTCCATATTTCTCCTAGAAACGCCGCCGCATTCAGTGACAGGGCGAGCGCCGCAGCTGTCAAGGGGTCCACGGAAACGCCCAATATGCTGATGCCGAAGTAAACCAGGAACAACTGCATCAACAGCGGAGTACTTTGAAATATGCGGATATATAACAAGCACACTATGCGGAGCATTCGACCGCTGGAGGTCCTGCCAAGCGCAACGATCAAGCCCAGCGTGCCGCCCCCTAAGATGCCGATGACAGACAGCAAAACCGTCCAGCGCAAGGCCAGTACCAACGATGCCATATCGAGCCATTCAAATGCGCGCATCAGGATTTGCTCCTGGACAGGTTACGGGCCTGAAAGATCCACCTTTCGATGAGCGAAAAAAGGCCTGAAAACGCAACGGCCATCACAAAATACAGCGCCGTCGCCACGATATAGACTTCAAAGCTTCTGAAAGAGCGTGACTGGATGTCATTCGCCGCGCCGGTCAACTCGGAGGCGCCTATAGTCGACATCAATGAAGACGCCAACAGCAACAGAATGAACTGGCTGCTTATCGAAGGAAAGACAGCGGCGAGGGCTTGAAACAACTCAATCTTCAAAAAGATCTGCCAACGAGTCATGCCCAGGGCCTGGCCCGCCTCGATTTGACCTTTCGAGACCGACTCCAGGCCCGCACGTACGATCTCGGTGGCATAGGCCCCTACGTTGACCGAAAGTGCGATCAACGCAGCAGTGTTCGAATCCAGACGCAGCCCAAGCCATGGCAGTCCAAAGAAAATGAGAAATCCCTGAACAAGCAAAGGGGTATTTCGGATGAGTTCGACATAGAACGTCACAAGCCACCCTAATGACCTGGACGATGTCATGCGCAGTACGGCGCAGATAATCGCAATCGCAAGCCCGATCACCATGGCGGATGCAGAGAGCTGCAACGTCGTCACAACGCCGTTTAGTAACTGATCCCAGTTTTGCCAAATCTCCCTGTATTGAAAGTTGTAGTTCATACCCCCTCCCGGCCTTGAGGGATGAACGTAGGCTCCAGCGCAGAAGCAAACTCGAGGTAGCGGCGAAAATTAACGCAATGGATTTCGTGCTCAGACATTTCAGGTGTGAAAATCCTGTCGCTTGTTGAACAAGCACGGGCCGCTGCGGCGCGATCCGGCCATGCACCTAACGCCAGGCCGGCAATGACACACAGCCCTATCGTCGTCAGCTCGTTGTCCTGAAAACGAGTCAGTGGCAAACCCAGTACGTTTGCCTTGATCTGGCAAAGAACATCGTTACGAGCCAGTCCGCCTGCAACGATGGCGCGGTTAACCTCGACCTGCTGATCTTTTAGCGACCGAATAATGTGCAACAAAGAGTATGCAAGGCCCTCATAAACCGCTCTTGCCATCATGCCGCGGCTGCTGGCATCCAGCGACAAGCCGAGCATAGCCCCACGCGCATACGGATTCCATAAAGGAGTACGTTCACCAGCGAGATAAGGCAGGAAAATCGGACTGTCTATCCTCGCTTGCGTCTTGCTTATTTCTTCGTCAATAACTTCAAAGCTATCTGAGAAAAGCTCTTTGCGGGCCCATTCCAGGGTTCCACCAGAGGACGCCGTCGATCCTCGGGCCAGAAATGCACCGGAAGAAAATGGCACTGAATATACTCTTCGCTTTGAATCGGAAAGCGGTGTGGTGGAGAGAACGCCGAATGATGTGACGGTGCCAGACAGATCCAGCGCGTCGCCAGGATCCTTGATGCCGCTGCCGATATAGGCCGTCTTGCTGTCGAACGTCGCTGCAACGACAGGAGCCGGAGGCAATCTATATCGCTCGCAAAGATCGGCCCCCAGTGGGCCAATGATCGCGCCTATCCCGACCAAATCACCGAAGACTCCGTCCCGCACACCTAGCGTTTCGCGTACGGCATTGTCATAGAGACGGAGTGCGGTGTAGTAATTGAGAGTATGGCAGCCTGTCAAATACCAATTGATCCATCCCGTGGCGTCCAGCAGATGCCGCATGCGTGCAAAAACTTCAGGCGACTGATCTCGTATACGCAGATAATGTGGCAGAGGATCCGGGATATAAGCGCGCAAGCCGTACGGATTCGCACCGGAATGACCAGCGACGATTTCTTCAACCTGACCCAAATAGGACGAACTACGTTTATCCGGATACATGGCTGCCGGCGTCAAGGCCTGACCGTCCTGACTCAATGCAACATAACCAGCCAACGGCGCGGCAACGGCTATCGCATCCGGCCTCAACCCCTCACGTCCGGCCTTGTACAACCCCTCATCCAAAAGAGCGGCCCATTGCTGAGAAGACTGTTCAAAAATATCACCCTTGATGAACGACTCGACCGGCGCCGACCATTCCCACAGTCGCCCGCCCGTGCTGTCGATAACGCTGAAGCGTAGGCTTTGAGTGCCTAGGTCGATGGCCAAGAAAGAGAGCGCGTTCACAAGTACTCTTACCTTCAGGCCGCGTGGCTGGCGCCACTTCGCATTCTGTTGAAAAAACTGGCATTTTGCTTCATGCCACTGATCACCTGGCCACGGTCCGAGCCCATCGCAATGAATGAATAACCCAAATCGCGGTAAGCGGTTGCCTGCTGATCATTTCGTACCAGAACCCCCGCAATCTTCCCGTGACTTTTAGCTACCACGGCAACCTTGTGGATCGCCGCCAGATATTCCGGACTGTCGTGACTCACCCCCAAATCAATACTCAGATCCAAAGGTCCAACAAACAAGACATCAATGCCATCAACAGCCGCAATATCTTCGATCTGATCCATGGCCTGTCGCGACTCAATCTGCGCGACGATGAGCAAACCGTCGTTCACACTCGAGATGTATTGCTCATACACCGCACCATAACCGCTTGCACGGGTGGTCTGGGCAACGCCTCGGTTGCCCATGGGATGAACCCGGGCCATATCCACAATCTGCCTGGCCAACTCCGGGGATGTTACGTTAGGCACCATCAAGCCAGCAGGCCCCATATCCAGCACGCGCTTGAAAATGCTTGCTTCTGCCTTGGGTACACGCACGATGGTCCCACTGGACGAGGCGCCCAGCGCCTGCATTTGATGCATCAAGTCACTGTAGTCGCCGCAGCCGTGCTCCATGTCAATCAGCAGCCAATCATATCCAGCCTGTCCGGCGATCTCCGCAGTTATGGCGGACCCGAGACTCAACCAGGCACCTCCGTATAACGCCCCAGTCAGGACCTCACTACGCATCCACATCATCATGTCACCTTCAAGTACACAAATTATCTTATTGATTGACGAAAAGATCGAATACCAACGAGAACGTCATATTTTTATTCATTTCTGAACATATATGAATTTAAATGAACATTCAGATGGTGTAATTAGGTGTAGTCACCAATGGACAAATTGATTCATTTAATTGCCCATCAACCATGAAAAGTAAAAAACCCTTGCGGCGCTAAGCTAAGGCCGCAAGGGCTGCCGCCAACAAATTGGAAAGCTGTCGGCTACATGAACGAAAGGCAGATCCTCACATCGGCGCCACAATCACCCGCGCCCCAGCATCAGACAGGCAACGCAGCCATTCCCCTTCATCAGGCAATGCGTCCGTAACGACAGCGGAAGCTTGAGACACATGCGCAACTTTGACCATGGCATTACGATCGAATTTGCTGTGGTCAGCCACTACGTAAGCATTACGTGCACAGCCAAGAATCGCTTGAGTAACCGGCTCCTCCTCCATCGTGAAATCCAGAATATCACCGGATCGGGATATGGCCACGACACCCAAAACAGCATAATCAAGATGAAATTGTCGGATGAAATCGGCGGTAGCAACCCCTGCCAATGCCCTATCAGCCACCCGTACGCTTCCACCACTCACGATGATTTCCACACCCTCACTGGCGCGCATAATATCGACCACGTTCAGATTGTTGGTGACAACCCTCATATTTCGCTTTTTCACCAACTGCATTGCCACCGCCTCGGCGGTCGTGCCGATGTCTATGAAGACGGATGTTTCATCACGAACTTCCGCTGCAACCGCCATCGCTATTCGTGTCTTCTCGCGAGAAAGGGAGTCGCGCCGGGTTTCATACGGCAAATTCACAATGCTTGAACGGAAGGCCGCCCCCCCATGAAAGCGCGACAAAATGCCCTGGCTGCATAGATAATTGATATCCCTGCGGATCGTCTGGGTCGTAACTCCCAGGCGTTCAGCCAAGGCATCGATTGTCACAAAACCATGCTGCTTGGCGCACTGCACAATGTCCAGCTGACGCGGAAGCAGTTCCGATGCGGCGGGTGGGAAACTCGTTGATTGGTTCATAAACAAATTACCTGACCTTTTGCTTTTTGTAGTCCCGCAAAGTATATGCGCGGCATCTGTAGGCTCACAATATGGCAGCAAGAAACTCAACCTGGCGCAAATACTGGGACGCAAGTAGATTGAAACCGAGCCCATCAAAGAACAAGTAAAATTCAAGCTTGTGCTACTGGCTTTTCCGATCGCCATCCATTTCACAAAAAAAAATCATTGACGATAATCGACTGGTCATTTATATTTATCACTACCAATCATCAGATTACACTATGTCCAGACGTCCCAATCCAGAGATTCTCAACCGCCTTCTCACCGACGGCGGGCGCCTGGTGCATAAGGTCGGGTTCCATGCGTGTGGCGTTCAAGACATAGCGGCTGCGGCGAACATTCCCAAGGGATCCTTCTACAGTTATTTCGATAGCAAGGAATCATTTGCATCTGCCATATTGCAAGCATATTGGACTGATATTGAAAATCGTCTGGGTCCCGTACTGTATGACGCACGCATAAAACCCTTGGCGCGCATTAAACGTTTTTTTGAACTACTTGTGGACGAACACGCGTTGAATCAGTTCGCAATAGGCTGTCTCATAGGGAACCTCTCCCTGGAGCTGGCCAATAACAGCAACGAAGTACGAGCAACCTTGGCGCATATTCTGGGAAAATGGGAAGCTGCGTTAGCCTTTTGCATAGGAGAAGCCTCCAGCAAAACGGGCGTTTCCAAACAGCGAGACGCGCACAAGCTGGCCGCGATCATCATAGAAAGCTGGGAAGGCGCGGCATTGCGGACCAAGGTAGAACGCAATAGCAATTCGTTTCAGCGTTTTCTCAACACGACATTACCGCTCATTCTGGAGTGATTTATCTAGTTTTTTTACTCCATTTAAAGACGACTGGTCATTTATATTTGTCGCACAGCTCAGTGCCTATGTTTGATTTTTGAAGGAAAACTCCCCATGTCCAGCATCCCTTCAGGTGTCACAAATAGGCGAGCTACAGGCGCCGATAGCCACACTTTCAATCGACTTCGCCGGCGACTGGAAAAAATTGCCTGCCGCATGCTCGGATCACTCGCCGACGCCGAAGACGTCGTTCAGGATGCCTGGCTCAGATGGAACGAGGCTGCCGGGCCAAAGATCGACAATGAGGAAGCTTGGCTGGTCTCGGTCACCAGAAGGTTGTGCATTGATAGATTGCGTACCCTCAAGATCCAGCGTGAATGCTGTTCAGAATTATGGCGGCGCGGATCTCAGATGACAGAATTGCCCGCAACGCCCCAAGAAATCAACGAGCGCGCGGATGATATGTCAATGGCATACCTGGCCTTGCTGGAACGACTCTCGCACGAAGCACGCGCGGCCTTTCTCATGCACGAGATTTTTGATACCGATTACGACCAGATAGCTAAAACGCTGCATAAAAATCAAGTGGCATGCCGGCAACTGGTAAGCCGTGCAAAGATACAGTTGCGCGGCGAACAGCCGCGCTTTACTGTGTCTCAGGAAACCTATCACTATCTGCTTAGTCTATTCGTCCAGGCACTCCATCGAGGAAGCCCCGATGAAATCAGTGCGTTCCTGGCCGAAGATGCTGTGCTGATGGGTGGCAGGGGCGAACAGACAGCGCCCTTCACAGAACAAGGTGGTTCATAGGACGAATACGGGCGTGCTGTTTTGTTCTACCCTGCCCCATCAGCGGTCAGTATTCCCAGAAGACCGGCACCCAACGAAAAGCGGCGCCGTCGACTGCCACCCGGCCTACAGATGGAAACGGCAGATGAGTCGCCACCAGGAGCCCGCCGGTCGCAGCCAGTTCCTGTAAAAGGCTCACCCGGACACGTACGGCTTCTTCGGGGTCGTGCTCGAAACCGTTATGCCAGTCGGGGTGGTCAAACCCGACCGGGAACACGGCATCGCCTGCAAACGTCAATCGATCACCACCAGACTCCACGCGGACGACGCTGTGTCCCGGGGTGTGACCGCCTGTGCGACACACAACCACTCCCGGCGCCACTTCGTACTCCTGGTCGAACACCCGCAGTTGGCTGCGGTATTCGTCCAGGAAGCGCCTGGCGGCAGACCGAAGCACGTTCGGCACTGGAGAAGGCATGGAGGTATGGGAAAAATCCGGCGACGCCCAAAACTTCACCTCAGCGGCAGCCACATGAATCCGCAAGTCCGGACGCAAGCGTTCTTTCACGCCGTCGACAAGCAGCCCGCCAACATGGTCCATGTGCATATGGGTAATCACTATGTCGGTGATGGACCCAAGATCAATGCCGGCAGCCGCTAGCCGCAAGGGCAACTGCCCCGCCCGCGGGAAGTCCGGGTATTCCACGCCCAGTCCAGCGTCGATGAGTATGTTCTGGTCTCCGCTGCGCGCCACAAGCACATTCAGCGGCCAGCCAAACGCATCGGGCGGCAGAAACATTTCATCCAGCCAGGTCGCCCGATCAGCCGGGTCGGCATTGGTGGCCATCGTCGCGGTCGGCAGCGAAAGCACTCCATCGCTGACCACCAGCACATCAATCTCGCCGATCCGCACCGCGTAACGCGAGGGAACCAGCTCGTCATATTCCGATTCGACGGTTTGTATGGTGTTTTCTACGTTTAACATTATGAAATCCTCCAGAGAGACGGCCCGATTGCACGGGCCAAACCAGCCTGCGAACTGGCAGCAGATGGCCGGTCAGGCGAGGTTGGCTTTGTCCAGGCCGAATGCCTTATCAGCCGATCCCGGTACGGTCTTGAATGCAACATTTGCACGATTCCAGGCATTGATGGCCATGACATCGAAAGTCAGATCGGACAGTTCTTTTTCGCTCAATTGAGTGCGTACGCGCTCGTAGAGGTCGTCCGCTACGCCATGTTCAGGCAGCTTGGTCAGTACCTCAGCCCAGGCCAGCGCAGCCCGTTCGCGTGGCGCAAAGAGCGAGGATTCGCGCCACGTTGCCACGTGATGAATACGTAGCTCCCGTTCTCCGTGAATGCGTGCTTCTTTTACGTGCATGTCGAGGCAAAACCCGCAGCCGTTCAATTGAGAAGCGCGAATGGACACCAGATCGCGGATTGACGTCTCGATAGTGCTGTTCTTCAGCGTATTGCTGAAGTCCATGAACTTCTTGAACAGCTCAGGGGATTGTTGAATGTAGTTGATGCGCTGTGTCATGATTGCTCCTGATGATGATGAGGGCAGCACCCTGGTTGGAGGGAACTGGTCACGGCAGTAGGCCGCATGTCGTCATCGTAGGCAGCAAGGGGGCGAGGCGGTAGACCTGCGGACGGGCTCACAGTGTTGCCTGATACGCACCAAAGCGGGGAACTTGCTTAACGTTACGTATCAGGCCAGATCATCGAAACAGACATCTTGCGTAGATCTATGGTGCACGCGCTCAACGCACACTCTCCGTTCATTGGCGAGTATGGAGGCGACACGCCCGGGATTCACGAATAAAAATGGGACACGGGAAAGTAACCAGATTGATTGCAGGCAACGAACTCAGTTGAATCACGCCGATCACTTCTCGTTAATCTGGTGGCTGCGCCTTTGCATCCACGCATCGCGCACAAACGAATACTCATCCAACGCCTCTGCGCGCATCTTTTCCAACGGCAAAGCGGCGGAACGCATGCTGCCTATCTTTATAATCGTGACGGCCATGCTGATCCCCTTATCGTCGATGTATCCCGTAGGGTTCAATGGAGAGTCGCCAAATCCACTAATGGCGTCTCGTACTGTCTTGGGTCCCATAAGCGGCGCGACGAAAAACCTTGAGTCCTTCCACCCCCAGACGGCCAGTGTCTGACCCAGATCTTCGTTGGCGCGATGAAGCTCCAGCTTGCTCGCCGGATCGAAGATGCCCCCAACGCCCGCGGTAGTGTTGACAACAAAGCGACCAAGCGTCCTGGCAGCGCCGATCGGTCGACCCTGCAGAAGCTGGTTAATCAAGGTCCGGGGCTCCTCCAGGTTTGCGAATACGGACGTTACGTGTCGCTGCACGACATCCGGCACCACCGTGTCGTAAGCCACGCCAACCGGGCGCGCGATGTATTTGTCGACTTTCGAGTTGAACTTGTACATCCGACGGTTATACCCCTCCCATGGGTCATTGACTCTCATGGCGTAGCGGTCATCACCATCTATTTCAGCGCTTTCGTCAAGATTAACCGCCACTGCCGAGGCGGCGTCTGGCGCACCCGATGTGCTGATCGCTGGTGGAGGCCAATCCGCTTTGCTGATGGCCTGGCTCGCATCGAGCGCCTGCCCGCCATCGCGCATTGCTGGGGTCGTCATGCCGTCAGAAGCCTCATCTGGCGGCGCAAGGCTATTCGTTGAAAAGGTGACGAGCGCCAAAGCGTGGTCTGCTGAATCGGTAAGCGACAATTCAGGTGAGGATCGCGTCACCGATGAATCGGCTGGGGTCTGATGCCTGACGGCGTTGCTAGCGCATGCAGTGTTACCCAGAACGATCGCAGCGAGTACGAGGAATTGGATCAATCTCGAAGTGGAGCTACTCAACCAAGGCGGGAAAACACTGGAATTGCCGTAAGCATTGGCAATCGGGCTCGGTTCGCTTTCAGTGATCGCCTGGATGACGGACGACGTCCGTACTGCTCCCGCCAAGTCGGTGGAGAACCGATCACTATCCGCGCCGTGAACCGCCGTCCCGGTCGCGAGGCCATGCAATACCCGAACAATACTGGGTTGTGTAGAGCGGCCTGAGCATGCGCGTACAAGGGTCAATCGATTCATACTGAAGCTCCACATTAGGATACATTGACGTATCTTAATGAGTAATTCAGTCATTCGTCAAGATACATATATGCGTCTTATTTGTGACTGGCCGATGACATGGCGATATCACTGCGGGATTGTTCTGGAGTGCATCGGAGAATTTGCGCATCATGTACGCCAAATCATCACTGTCGTATGCGTCAGCCCGTCCGTACAAGTGGCAGGAAAATCGCGTCGACCCAGTTGGCGCGCAAGCGCTTCGACGGAGCTGATCGGTTCATCAGCACATGGTGGCGGATGAGATCGCTTAAAAGCGATTCAATTGGCGCAATAAGCTTAGCTGGATCAATTTCACCGCGCGCCACGCCTCGGCTCAAGATCACGCCTAAGTCGGGGGGCCGGCCCTCATTCAACGCCTTGCGCAGGGCCTGCGGCGAGGCGTACGTCTCGCGAAAAGCCTTATTCAGTGATACTGAGAAAACAACGTCAAGAAACGGTATAAGATCGCTGAGGCGATCGAGATATTCCAAGAGCTCCTTGCGCACACTGCCCCGATCCGGAACATCGAGCGGGTGTTTGGCTAACTGCCACTGGATTGCCGCAATGGCCAGCAGCGCTTTTCCATTCCAACGTCGCGCAAGCACAGAGCGACTCGTGCGAGCACGCGTCGCCACGGTTTCCATCGTCAAACCCGCATACCCATGCTCCGCGAGTTCGGCCCAGGCAGCTTCAATAATCGCCTCGTCGAGTTCAGGCCCGCGACGGCGAGTCTTTGTCGAACTGGAGGATTGCATCAACGAGAACTCCTACGGAATTTTTCCTTAGTGTATGCCAGATGAAATGCACTCCTGGTTGACCTGCCCAGTTAAGCGCAACATCGCTATCCACGCTGATTCAGTCATCGCACCCTTATTTGCCTATCCAATTCCACACGCGGCATAAGGATGACAGGGATGAACGCACGGCGGCAGTGTCCGCAAAACTCAAGCTGGATAAGTGCTATGTGTATATAGATTCGGCGCGAGTGTCACAACGTTCTAACAAAATCCCTGACCAGCCACAACGTCCAGCTATTCACGACCGCTGTGACAATGCAACTGCCTGAAAAGCTGCGGGGTCATGCCAAAACGCCGGTCGAACGCTTTCGAGAGCTGCGCACCGGTGGAGTAGCCAGTTCGCGCCGCGATTTCCTTAATCGTCATACCCGTCGCGAGCAGGCTGCGAGCCTCGTCCAACCTCAACGTTTCTACAAAACGCGCAGGTGTCTCGCCTATGCTTTTAATAAAGTGACGCACGAATGTGCGCTCGGACATGAAGACCTTTTCAGCCAGACGCGGTACATCCAGCTGCTTCGTGAGATTTTCCCGCATCCAGTGGACAAGCGCAGCGAACGGCGCATCCGCGTGGGATTGCGCGCTTAACACCGGGCTGAACTGCGACTGATAGCCGGGCCGGCGCGCGTAAAGCACGAGGCGCTTGGCGACGGCATTGGCCACAGCATTGCCGAGGTCTGACGCGACCATTTCGAGACTCATGTCTATCCCAGTGGTGACGCCTGCAGAGGTCCAGAGCCGCCCATCGTTAACGAAGAGTGACTGCTGATCGACATCGGCATCCGGCCATCGCGCCGCCAGATCGGCGCAGGCCGACCAATGCGTGGCGACACGTTTTCCATCGAGAAGGCCAAAGTGTGCAAGTGCGAACGAACCCGTGCAGACGGAGCCGTACCGGCGTGCCTTCTTGCTGACCAACATCGCCCATTTACGCACCCGTTCGTCAGCCGCCAGGGACTCGAGACCGATGGCGTTTCCGCCGGCAATCAGCAAAGTGTCAACGGAATGCGGCGACAGATCAGTGATGGAGTGCGCCATCAGCGTGACGGAACTGCTGGTCTGGATTGCACCACGTTTCGCAGCAAGAATGTGGACTTTGTAGTAGGCGTTGCCTAGTGCAAAGTTGCCCGCCTCGAACACTGCAGCCGGGCCGGTAACGTCGAGCACCTGACAATCAGGAAACACAAGGATCGCAATATTGTGTGGTTTTGACATTGGCAGATATTAGCTTTCTATTGTCATTTATGCCAAGAGAGGCATCGCTAAACTGAACCTGTTTTTAAAAGTAAGTAAAGCGCCATGAACTCTTCCTTGTGCATTCACTCCTCGCCTTTTTCCAACTTGACACCGACAGGCCTCGCAAGTTCAGAGAAAGTGCCCAGCGCATGCATGATGCCGAGTCACGCATGATGAATAGATTGGCGACCGTCGCTGTCGCTTCGTTCGCAGCATTGGGCGCTCCCCTGCATGCGCAGGAGACTATCTCCGCTGTCGATACGACGACCCTGTCGGCGATCAAAGTCACCGGCGCCAGATATCACTTTTCGGCCTCGATCACCGAGCTCGATTCCAGCTCCGCGACGCGCACCGATACGCCCTTGATCGAAGTGCCACAGTCGGTGCAGGTGCTTCCTCATGCCTTGATCGCGGCGCAGGACGCCCGCACCCTGTCCGACGCCCTCGTGAATGTGTCAGGCGTGACTCCCAGCCAGCCAGAAGAGAATCTCTTTGTCGCGCCTATCGTGAGAGGCTTTCCCGCCGAGATCTATATGGACGGATTGCCCATGTACAGCTCGGGCGCCGCCAACAGCCCGACAAGTCTTGTCGGCATCAAGCGGATCAACGTGCTCAAGGGACCCACCTCAACCCTGTATGGCGGCGGCCAGGGATCGCCTCTGGGAGGTCTCATCAATATCGAGTCCGAAAAACCGGAGGATGAGGCTGGCGGGTATGTAGCGATCCGCACCGGAAGCCAAGGAACCGTCAACCCCTACTTCGATCTGACCGGACCGTTGACCTCGACGACCAATGCGCGCATTGCGGGCGAGTATCAACGCAATGGAAGCTGGATCGATAAGGTTAAGGGGGAGCGATGGTCAGTGCAGCCCAGCCTATCGTTCCAGCTCGCTCCCAAAACGGTTCTGCAAGTTCAGGGACAGTTCAACCACAGCAGCCAGCTTGAATACTCAGGCTTGCCCGCTGCCCAAGCATTGGCTGGCGAGCTTGACCGCTACGCCTTTCCCGGTGCGCCGGTTGGTCAACCGCGCACCCAAAACGACAGTCAACTGGCAACCGTCAAGCTCCGGCACGAGTTCAGCAATAGTTTGCGGCTGGCTGCCACGGGCCGCTACTACAACAGCAGGGTTCCTGAATACGGCAGCTTCATCTATCCAGAACTCTACCCTCCCAATCCGGCTACGCCGACTACTTATCCCATTCTTCCTCTCAACTTACTGACCACCACGTCGGAAAGCGCGCTTGACGTCAATGTGTTGGCGAAGGTCGACGTGCTGGGGGGTTACCACGAAATACTTGCGGGCGCCAGCTATGACCACACCAACTTTGCGAGCGATATGAGATTCGATGGCGTCCCCGTCGGTTCGATAGACCTGGCCAGTCCGGCCTACGACCTCAAGTTCGGTGTACCAACGCCTGTCAACCTCACCCAGACCAACCGCTACCAGACGACCGCGGCCTACTTGCAGGACCAGGCGACTTACGGTCGACTGCACCTGACCGGTTCGCTGCGTTACACCCAACTTCATCTCCGCGAAAGAGAGCAAGGAACCAACGAAACCTATCACCACGTCTCCCCAAGAATTGGAGCGAGCTTCGACCTCGTACCTGGCGTCGCGGCATATGCCGCTTATGCGACCGGATTTCGGGGCGCATTCAGCTATATCGGGCTCGAGCCCCCAAAGCCGGAGACCTCGCGCAATATCGAGGGTGGTCTGAAGCTGGCGCTCGAGGACATCGGCGTGTCTGGCACGATCGCGGTATTCGAGCAAACACGCAATAACGTCGCCACGCCTGATCCGACCAATCTGCTCTATTCGATCCAGAGCGGCCAGCAGCGAGCGCGTGGCTTTGAGACGGACCTGGTCTGGGAACCCGTACCGGCCTTCTCCCTGCTCCTGAATTATGCATACACTCGCGCCGAAGTAACCAAGAACAATGCCATTCCGATGGGCGACACACTGCCGCGTGTGCCAAAACATAGCGGGCGTATTGCTGCCAGGTATCGCGTGCTGAGCGGGCCTGCCCAAGGGCTATCGTTCGGAGCGGGCATCACCGCATTCAGCGCTCGCGGGCTCACCCTGCCGAACACGGTTACCACTCCGGGCTACGCGCTCGTTGACGCACAGGCGGCATATACCTTCGACAAATACACGATCACGCTCTCTGGCGTGAACCTGGCAAACCGTCACGCCTACGCCCCCTACCAATACCTTTCCTTCCCGGTTGTGATGCCAATCCAACCACGTTCTGTCTATTTAACCTTAAAGGTAGAAATATGATTGATACCGACCGTCGCAATCTGGTTCTAATGGCGCTGCTTAGCCCTTTATCCGCGGCGGCCACCGCTAATACCAAGGCGATATCGTCCGCTACTGGCGAGCCCTATGTGTATGCGCCCGATAGCGTGGCGCATTGGACAGGGGACGAACAGATAGGGATGCTCATCTACCCAGGGATGACCATCATGGATCTCATCGGGCCACAAAGCATGTTTGCGTCGCTCATGGGAGCAAAAATCTATCTCGTCGCGAAGTCGCTTGATCCGGTGACCAGCGACGCAGACGTGACAATCTTGCCGACCGCGACCTTCGACACCTGCCCCCGCGACCTTACCGTACTGTTCACGCCGGGTGGCACGGACGGCACACTTGCCGCAGCGTCCGATCCCGACACCCTCGCCTTCATGGCTGACAGGGGTGCGCGGGCGAAGTACATCACAAGTGTATGCTCGGGGTCGCTGGTACTCGGCGCGGCTGGATTGTTGGACGGCTATAAGGCGACCTCGCACTGGTCATGCAGAGATGCCCTATCGGGATTCGGCGCTATCCCCATTGATGCCCGCGTCGTGCGAGACCGCAACCGCTTCACAGGCGCTGGCGTGACCGCCGGACTGGACTTCGCTCTTGCCATGGTGGCGGAACTGCGCAGCCGTTTTTATGCTGAATGTACCCAGCTCATGGCCGAGTATGATCCCCAGCCGCCGTTCAATGCTGGATCAGTCAAGACAGCTCCCGCAAAAGTGGTCGCTGACATGACCCACCTGCTCGAGGACTTCACGACCAAGGTCGATGAATTGGTGGCGGCAACCGCTAAAAAGGGCCTTCCTATTCAGCGGATCGGGTAAAAACAACAAATTAGGGACAATGCGAACCGGATGTCAGGCGCGGCCTGGCTTTTATGTTGGCTATGGCAGGAGTGCTGGGGAAAGGGCTTGCGCATGACGGCCTGGACTACACCAAAGACTGAATAGCGCGTGCCTGGCATGAGTGTGTTGCCGTTCTCATCGGAAGATTCCGGCGGTGATTCAACGGGCCGGCTCAGGTCCGGGCGCATCCTCCCCACGTGATGTTAAAGGGCGAACCAGACGCCAGTCCGAACCGGAAACGCCTATTCCGTTATTCTGTCGAGCGTCTGGCGAGCAATGACCACCTCTTCGTTTGTCGCCAGCACATACACGGCGATGGCGCTATTTGAGGCTGAAATACAGCACGCATCGGCGACATTGCTTGCGGCGTCGATTGTGATTCCCATCCAGCTCAACTGCTCACAGATGCCGGCGCGGATCACTGGCGAGTTCTCCCCGATACCTGCGGTAAAAACCAGCGCGTCAAGACCGCGGCTCGCCACGCACAGGCCTGCCAGGCTTTCCGCGACGCGATAAATAAAATAGTCCACGGCGAGCTTTGCAGCGCCCGACGCCGAGGCCAGCAGATCCCGGATATCACCGCTCAGCCCCGACAGGCCCTTGAGGCCTGACTCGTTATAGAGAAGATGCTGAACTTGCTCAGGGGTGTATCCCTGTTTCAGCATCCATAACACCACGCCCGGGTCCAGCCGTCCGGGACGCGTGCTCATCGGCAGACCATCCAGCGCAGTGAAGCCCATTGTGCTGTCCACACTGCGGCCATCTATCATGGCGCACGCCGATGCGCCAGCCCCCAAATGCGCCACGATCACCCTGCCGCGGGCGACTTCGGGCCAATCGTGCCGTAGCCTCTGCGCGATATAGTCATAGGACAGCCCATGGAAACCATAGCGGCGTATACCCTGCTCGTGCAGATACTGGGGTATGGCAAAGCGCTGCACAACCTGGCTATGTCCTTTGTGAAACGCCGTGTCGAAACACGCGACCTGCCTGACATGCGGCCACAGCGCCCTGATGACACGGACCGGTGCGAGGTTGTTGTGCTGATGCAGGGGCGCCAAAGGCGCCAGTGTCTCCAGTTCCCCGAGAACCTCGTCATCGAGGATAACGCTCTGAGCATAGCGCGGCCCACCGTGAACGATTCGATGCCCCACTGCAATCGGCGCACGGTCTATTTTGCGGCGCAACCAACTCAACAACAAGTCCTGCGCCAGGCGCAGATCAGCCGCGTCGATCGAGGGCACCGCGTCATCGACCAGAATGGCCCCGTTCTCGGCCTTCACGCGAAAAGTAGGCTCTAAACCACCAATTCCCGATATCTGCCCACCATAGGCGAACGCCAATGAGGTTGCTGTTGGAAGTCGATAGACCTGAAACTTCAGGCTCGAGCTTCCGGCATTGACCACAAGCAATATGTCCGTCATGTGCGCACCTTGAAGGCGGCGAGCGCGAGTGAGACCGCTGGCCGCTTAGCAATTCACGGTTTGCCGGCGCGCTCCGATGCCGACGCCACATGACACATGCCGATGACAGCATGATCTTTAAGCTGTTTGCATTGATGCGCAAGACATACCCGGCTGCCCTCCCCCCTCTTTCCAGAGGCTCAGCATAGCGTGATGAGTTGATCTGTGTCAGGTTTACAAAAGAACGCTTCTTAAAGTGCTTTGCGATATGCAAGAATCAAACTTGTGGGGCGCGATTGCCGATAGCCCATGCATTTCAACTACGCCCGGGGGAGATACTGCATACTACCACCAGGGCGCCCTGGCGAACTCACGCTGACAAGACCTTTCTGATGCAAGCGCCTTCGTCGCTCAACGATTCGTCTGCATGGACCGCCCAACTCCCTGAGCGTAATGGAGAGATCGACATGACTTCACCAAGTAAGCGTCAGGATCTGCAATTGCTGGATGCCTACTGGAGGGCGGCGAACTTCCTTTCGGTAGGTCAAATCTATCTCCTGGATAATCCCTTGCTCAGGCAACCGCTGACTATCGATCATGTCAAGCCCAGGCTGCTTGGCCATTGGGGAACCTCTCCCGGCCTGAACTTCATCTATGTACACCTGAATCGCGCCATTCAGAAGCATGACATCGATATGATCTACGTCTGCGGCCCAGGACATGGCGGCCCGGCCATCGTCGCCAACACTTGGCTGGAAGGGACATACAGCGAAGTCTATCCCGCCGTGCCGCAGAACGAGGCGGGAATGCTAGCCCTGTTTCGCCAGTTCTCGTTTCCAGGCGGCATTCCCAGCCATGTTGCGCCGGATGTTCCCGGCTCGATCAACGAGGGCGGAGAACTGGGGTATTCGCTTAGCCACGCCTATGGTGCCGCGTTCGACAATCCCGATCTCATCGTTGCCTGCGTAGTGGGTGACGGCGAGGCCGAAACCGGGGCCTTGGCGGCATCGTGGCATTCAAACAAGTTTCTGAACCCCCGCAATGATGGAGCGGTGCTCCCCATTCTGCACTTGAACGGTTACAAGATTGCCAATCCTGCCATCTTGGCCCGCATCGCTCATGACGAGTTGGGTAATCTGTTCAAGGGCTATGGCTACCATCCGATTTTCGTAGAAGGTAGCGATCCGCTGACCATGCATCAAGACATGGCTTCCGCCCTTGACGAGAGCCTGGCGCGCATACAGGCCATACAGCAGAGTGCACGCAATAGGGCCGAGATAACTCGCCCGGCATGGCCCATGATCATCCTGCGCAGCCCCAAAGGCTGGACTGGGCCGAAGGAAGTGGATGGACTCAAAACAGAAGGCTTCTGGCGTTCTCACCAGGTGCCTTTGGCCAACTTAGCCAAGTCCAAGGATCACTTGCGGCTGCTGGAACAATGGATGCGTAGCTATCGTCCGGAAGAGCTATTCGACGAGGCCGGACGTCTGCGGCCGGAATTACGGGCCCTGGCGCCCAAGGGCAACCGGCGCATGAGCGCCAATCCTCACGCCAATGGAGGACTGCTGTACAAACCGCTGATTCTGCCTGAACTGAATGAGTTTGCGCTGAAGGTACCCTCGCCCGGCGAAGCGACGGCCGAGTCAACGCGAATCATGGGGCAGTACCTTGCGGGCGTGGTTCGAGCCAATGCCTCCCAGCGCAACTTTCGCCTGGTGGGTCCGGACGAAACCACGTCGAACCGGCTTGACGCGGTCATTACCGAAAGTTCTCGCGCCTGGATGGCCCAGATGCTTCCCGAGGACACAGACCTGAGTCCCGAGGGCCGAGTACTCGAGGTCTTGTCAGAAACCACGTGCCAGGGTTGGCTGGAGGGCTATCTGTTGACTGGGCGTCATGGCATGTTCTCGTGCTATGAGGCTTTTATTCATATCGTCGATTCCATGTTCAACCAACATGCGAAATGGCTGGATGCATGCAGCGACTTGCCCTGGCGTAAACCTATTGCCTCTCTGAATTACCTGCTGACCAGCCACGTATGGCGGCAGGACCACAACGGGTTCAGCCATCAGGATCCAGGGTTCATCGATGTGGCGCTTAACAAGAAACCCGGCATCGTAAGAGTGTATCTACCGCCTGACGCCAACACACTGCTGTGGACCACGCGTCACATCCTGAGCACATGCAATCTCA
This sequence comes from Allopusillimonas ginsengisoli, assembly GCF_004153455.1. Taxonomy (GTDB): domain Bacteria; phylum Pseudomonadota; class Gammaproteobacteria; order Burkholderiales; family Burkholderiaceae_B; genus Allopusillimonas; species Allopusillimonas ginsengisoli. Next base: position 193,048 of record NZ_SDQE01000007.1, read on the forward strand.
TCAATATCGTCGTCGCGGGCAAACAACCCTCTCATCAATGGCTGTCGCTCGATGCCGCGCAGGCACATTGCGCACGGGGTCTGGGAAAATGGGAATGGGCCTCCAACGATGAGGCAGACGAGCCCGATATTGTTCTTGCCTGCGCAGGTGACGTCCCAACGCTTGAAACGCTGGCTGCCGTAGGTATTCTGCGCGAACACCTTCCAAAGCTGAAAATTCGCGTGATCAACGTGGTCGATCTGATGACGCTGCTGCCGGCCGAGGTACACCCACACGGGCTGCCTCGTGAGCAATTCGATGCGTTGTTCACGGCGGATCGTCCCGTTGTCTTCGCCTATCACGGCTATCCCTGGACGATTCACCGTCTGACCTACCGCAGCACGAACCACGACAACATCCACGTACGCGGCTACCAGGAAGAAGGGAGCACCACGACACCCTTTGACATGACCGTGCTAAATCGCCTGGATCGGTTCCATCTGGTGTGCGATGTCCTGGATTACGTTGCAGGCCTGGGCATCGAGGCTGACAACTTGCGTGAGGTGATGGTGCACAAACTCAACACACACTCCCAATACATTCGCCAGCATGGAGAAGACATGCCCGAGATTCAAGAATGGAAATGGGACGCGGGAAAATAAACCCCACCGTCACTAGAACTAAGCGGCGCTATAACTCACCGGCACCCACTCATACTCCGTTCCCATATGCCGAATGTGGCCGAGTCCTGGGAACGAAATGTGCGCCGCGGCAACCATATATCTTTGCCGTGCCGCGTCGGCCAAAGCCGATTCGCGTTGCGTCCGCGCGCGCTCGGCATCGCTGTCGAACTGAATGGTAACGGACGGGTCGGCAAGCTGGATCGGGGCGAAATGAACCGTGTCGCCCCATATAACCAGCCTTTGCCCTTTGCTCTCCACCGAATAAAAGGTATGGCCCGGTGTGTGGCCCGGTGCCTCAATAGTCCGAATCCCGGGAAAAAGTTCGGTTGCACCATTGAAGGGCGCCACTTTGCCAGAAATATGATAGGGCGCCATCGAGGCGCGCCCCTGTGGAAAAGAGTGCTGCTGATACGCTGGCGCATTTGCCTCGGCTTGAGCATCAGACCAATGATCGAGCTCGGCCTGATGCACGTGAACGACCGCGTTGGGAAATACTATTTTTTCATCAATCACCAAGCCGCCGGAGTGATCGGCATGCACATGGGTTAATAACACATCGTTGATTTGCCCTGGCTGATAACCAGCAGCACGAAGATTGGCAAGCAGTTGCCCTCCTCCCCCTCGTGAAGCGAACAACTCTCCAGCGCCGGTATCTACCAACACGACGCGAGTTCCGGTATCGATGAGAAAGGCATTGATCGATACCTCGACCGGCAACGATTGAAAATTGCGCGTTATCAAGGTTTGGATCTGCGCTTGCGTGATGTTATTCAGCACTTTGTCGAGTGCAAGAGAAACAGTACCGTCGGACAGCGCCGTCACGACAAAATCGCCAAGTGCCATCCGATAAAAACCGGGTGCCTGCGTGCGTAGCAATGGTGTTACGGAGTTAGCAATGGTTGGCGCCGAGGGTACTACGCAGTGCTCAGATGCCGCTGCGAAGATAGACGCACACAGGCAAAGCGGGCGGAATCTCATGATTTATCGTTCACTAATAAATTGCGGGCTAATGCCAGCAGAAATGGTGGCGGACTTTGACGACTGTATCAACTGAAAATAGAGTTTATATAGCATCGCACAGAATCAACTACCGGAAATGACAAGCAACCAGATGCTCTACACCGTTAGAAGAAGGGCGCTTTGTCAGTGGAGGAACTGTTGTCTTACAGATATCCCTCGCCAGAGGGCAACGTGTGTGAAAACAGCAACCTGATGGCGGGTTCGCGGGGCTCGGCGGATCGCCATTCAGCAATATGCGCACGGCCGGTTTACGCGGATCTGGCACAGGAGCGGCCGAAAGCAAAACTTCTGTATATGGATGCAGGGCAGCCGAAAACAGAGTATCGCGATCCGTAGTCTCCACAATATGGCCAAGATACATGACCGCCACGCGATGGCTGATGTGCCGAACCACCGCAAGATCATGCGCCACGAACAGATAGGCAATCCCGAATTCAGCCTGAAGGTCCATCAGCAGGTTCACAACCTGAGCCTGAACCGACACGTCAAGCGCCGACACAGGCTCATCACAAACGATGAGCTTGGGATTCACCGCAAGCGCACGCGCAATACCCAAGCGCTGTCGCTGGCCGCCTGAAAACTCATGTGGATACTTGGTTACCGCTTCAGGGCGCAGCCCGACTTTGCTAAATAGCCATTCAACCCGCTCGCGCTGCTCGGGACGAGACATTCGCCCAAAATTTTTCAAAGGCTCGGCAACGATATTGCCCGCCGAAAGGCGAGGACTGAGCGACGCGTACGGATCCTGGAAAATGATCTGTATATCGCGTCGATGTGCTCGCATTTCCTCGTCGCTTAATACCAGCAACTCTTGACCTGCCAGTCGCACCGAACCCGAGGTCGGTTCGACCAATCGCATCACGCATTTAGCTGTGGTTGTTTTGCCGCAACCAGATTCGCCAACGAGGGACAAGGTTTCACCTGAGGCGACGTCGAATGAGACGCCACTCACCGCTTGGATCGGAGCTCGCGATTTACCCAGCCACTGCCGAGGAAAGAGATAGTGCTTCTTGAGGTTCTCGACTCTGAGCAATGGTTGTTTGGATGTGGTCATGCAGTGACGCTCTCTTTCAGATTAATGCGGCCATCCTCGACCGCGAAGCACGCTACGGCATGGTCGTCGCCCGGCATCGTGAGTTGAGGTATCGCACTGCGACAGAGATCATCCGCATAGGCGCAGCGGGCTGCAAACGAACAACCATGCCGTGGCTCTTGTGGGGAAGGAACCATGCCCGGAATCTCAGTCAGGCGCCGGCTGTTGACACTCATGGAAGGCATGGACTTCATCAAAGCACGGGTATAAGGATGCAGTGGTCGGTCGAACAAGTCGAACACTGAAGCCTCCTCAACTTTGCGCCCAGCGTACATTACGGCAACACGATCGCAGTTTTCCGCGACCACCCCGAGATCGTGGGTGATCATCACCACCCCCATTCCAAGCTCCTGACGTAGCCTGCGGATCAAGTCGAGGATCTGTGCCTGGATCGTCACATCGAGTGCGGTAGTCGGCTCGTCCGCAATCAACACCTCTGGATTACAGGCTAGTGCCAGCGCGATCATCACACGTTGACGCATGCCACCGGAGAGCTGATGGGGATACTCATTGACGCGTCGTTCCGGTTCTGGGATCTGTACCAGACGCAGCATCTCGATGGCGCGCCCGATCGCCTCGGCGTGGCCTGCGCCCTGATGTACCTGCACAGTCTCGGCAATTTGCCGCCCGATCGACAAAACAGGATTCAATGAGGTCATCGGCTCCTGAAAAATCATCGAGATACGATTGCCGCGAATCCGGCGCATCTCTTTTTCGCTCAGACTCAGCAACTCGGTGCCGCGCAGTCGGACTTCGCCGCGAATGCGGGCCGGGGGTGTGGCCAGCAGGCGTAGAATGGACATCGCTGTAACACTCTTGCCGCATCCAGACTCACCGACTACGCCCAGCGTTTGGCCTGAGCGTACAGTGTAGGAAACTCCATCAACCGCCCGTGCGGGCCCGGTCAATGTATCGAAACTCGTGTGCAGGTTCAGAACTTCGAGCAGCGGTTCGCCGTTAACGAGTGGAGGCCGAGGCATTAAGGACAGTGTCATAACGAAAGCTCCCAGCTTTACAGTTGACGTGATAAACGTGGATCAAGCGCATCGCGCATGCCGTCACCGAGCAGGTTGATTGCCAGCACCGTCGTAGCCAGCAAGATTCCCGGATACAGAATGAGATGAAAGTCCACGGCTATGAAATTGCGGCCTTCGGCAATCATGTTCCCCCAACTTGGTGTCTGTGCCGGGACGCCAACGCCGAGAAACGATAGCGCTGCTTCGATCAGCACCGCTGACGCAGCCACGAAAGTAGCCTGAACGACCAACGGCGCAATCATGTTCGGCAAGACATGGCGAGCCAGAATCATCGGCAAGCGTGTGCCGACGGCATGAGCTGCCTCGACATACTGCTGTTCGCGCAGCGTTAGTGCAAGCGAACGTACCAGCCGTACCATACGAGGAATTTCTGGAATGGTGATGGCGGCTATAACAGTAGTCAGATTGGGCTGCATGATTGCCATCAATGCGATTGCAAGCAGAATGCCGGGAATCGCCATCAATCCATCCATCAATCGCATTACAAATACGTCGGTACAACGCACGAAGCTCGCGAGTAATCCCAGCAGTACACCCAGTACCGTGGTAAGGATAGCCACCGACAGCCCAACGATCATTGACACACGACCGCCCCAGATGGCGCGGCTAAACACGTCTCGGCCTAGTGCGTCTGTACCGAGCCAGTGTTCGGTCGACGGGTGTTGCAGGCGTGCCAGCGGGTCCATGTCTCGTGGATCGTAGTTGGAGAGCCACGGCGCGGCGATTGTCAGCGCCGCAATGAGGACCAAAATAAGCACACCGATAATTAGCGTCGGACGCTTGCGTGCCCAATGCCAACGGGCCGGCACAAAGGGTTCATCTTCCGGTTCGGGTATTATTAGTGTCATGGTTTGGGCAATCGACGAAGTGTTGGTCATTGTGAAAACCCACTCAGTTTTTGATACGCGGATCAAACAAGCCGTAGCTCAAATCGATCAGCAGATTGATTAGGACATACACACCAGCTGAAATGAACAGGACGCTCTGGATCACTGGATAGTCACGACGCTGTACCGAATCAATCACCAATCTGCCCAGACCCGGAATGGCAAATACCGTCTCAGTGACCACCACTCCCCCGATCAGCAGCGCAATCCCGGCACCCACCGTGGTCGCGATAGGTACGGCCGCATTGCGCAGCGCATGACTCAATACCGCGAGCACACCCAGCCCCTTGGCGCGCGCCGTGCGTATGTAGTCCTCATTCAGTACTTCGAGCACTGTGGCTCGCGTCATGCGGGTAATGAGAGCCACATAGATCAAAGCAAGATTGACGCACGGCAATACCAGGCTGCGAAACCACGCCATGGGATTCTGATCAAAGGGCACATAGCCCTGCACGGGAAACCAGTGCACATGGACTGCCATGGTGTAGATTAAAAAATAACCAACCAGAAAGCCTGGAACGGAAAACGCCAATACGGAAAAAAGCATAACTATCCGATCAATCCAGGTACCAGCGCGATATGCGGCTACGACACCCAGAGGAATGCCCACGACAACCGCCAAGAAAGTAGTGACTACAGTGATGGATAATGTCGGCCCTAATCTGGAGGCCAACAACTCATTAACTGGCACTTTCGTAAAAAGAGACGTACCGAAATTTCCTGTCGCCGTATGCCAAGCCCACTGAAAGAACTGCTGCCACAACGGTTGATCAAGCCCCAGCCCTGCGCGCAACGTCGCGATATCTGCAGCGCTAGCGGTGTCTCCCGCGATTTGTGCCGCGGGGTCCCCCGGCGAGAGATGAATAAGCAGAAAAACTAGGATAGCTACAACGGCCATTACAGGAATGGTTGCCAATATGCGACGCAATACGTAGTTCATGCTAGTGTCCTGATTACAAGTGCGTGGGCCGTTACTTACCAAGCCGCCAGAGTGTCGGCACGTCGTAATGCAACGCGTCGTAATTCTTGATCACCTTGCGCACGGCAAAAACACCAGAATATTGACCTAAGGGTATATAGGGCACCACCTCGAACGCACGACGCTGAAACCTATCCAACGCATCCTTGCGCGTGACCGAGTCTGTAGCGCGGACCCACGCCGCTCTCAAAGCATCCAGCTCTTCATCACAGGGCCAGCCCGGCATGCTGTTTCCACACCTAGCACCTAACATAAAATTACTCAAGGGCGAGTCTACGCTCGACGCCACAGCAAAAGTCGCGTAGGCACTCCATCCTCCTTCCTCAGGAGCGACCTTTTTGACACGGCGCGATACGATCGTCGCCCAATCCATCGACTGCGCATCGACCTTGAATCCGACCTGTTTCATGGTCTGAATGGTAATCAGCGCCGCACTATTGAGATTCGCATAGTCAGTAGGTACCAGGACTACTACTTTTTCACCCTTGTAGCCCGATTCGACTAGTAACTGTCTGGCTTTTTCTATATTAGGCTTCTGGAAGGGTTCAGACCCCGCATTCGTGTCATTGGCCGCGCCGCAAATGAAGAAACTCGAACAATGCTTTAGCCGCATGTCTTTTCCGTACCCCATCCCAGCCATGAACGCTTCTTGATTGACCGCGTAGAGCATCGCCTGCCGAGCTTGTGCATTATTGAAAGGCGGATGTAGCTGATTGACAATAAGGCTAGCTTGATAGGCACCTCCGGTGCCCACCTTCACATCGGGATCAGTTCGTAGCGAGGGAACGTTGTCGGGTGGCACGAGCTCCAGCACGTCCACTTCTCCACTCATCAGCGCCGCTGACGCAGAGTTTGCATCAGGCAAAATTAGCCATTCCACCCTGTCGTTGGAAGCAGACTTATTACCGGCGAGATAGCTGGGCGGATCGCTGCGTCCAACGTAGTGCGGATTGCGCACGAATACAACCTTATTACCAGGGGCCCACTCATCACGTTTGAAAATGTAAGGCCCACTGCTGTTGATGTCGGTTACTGGTCCGATACCTGCGGCCGTAATGGCCTTCTCCGACATGATGAATGGTGCATAACTGGAAACCTTGGACAGCGCCTCCAGGACCAGTCCGAACGGCTTGTCCAGTGTAAGCGTGAAGGTATGATCATCGATCGACTCCCATTTCGCTCCGGCTGCCATCATTGCACCACCATAGCTGTCTTTCGTCGCCCAGCGCTTGAGCGACGCGATACAGTCCGCCGATGTCAAAGCGCTGCCGTCCTGAAATTCTAGTCCGGGGCGCAGGGTAAAAGTCCAGCGCCGGCCATCCTGCGATTTTGCATACTTCTCTACCATCTGCGGCTGTGGCACGCCCTGGGCATCCTGGGAAAACAGCGTGTCATACACCATATATCCGAAGTTCCGAGTTACGTAGTTGGTGGTGTACATAGGATCCAGCACCTTGAGATCGGCTTGCGGCACGAAACGCAGAATTTTGGCCGGCAACACACTTGAAGAGGCTGCGAAAGCGCAGTTAGCCGCGACCAATAACGACACAAGTCCGGTAATAATAGTTTTGATCATGTCAGCTCTCAGGAAAGAAAAAAGGTTGCGGCCCGCTGAATCAGGGCCAATCAGTATCCGAGGCCAAGTGGCCCAGGCAATCGCCAGGTTCGACACTAGCAAGAGTACGGGTGCAGATAATTAGCCCGGCTGCTTTAAAGAAGATCTCCACCGGCACGGCTTGCGGACGGCGCGGATCATGAATTCGACCAGCGAGCTGGCCGGCTACCACCTCATCGCCCAGGGTAAAAGCAGGCTCAAAGATGCCAGCCACGGGAGCAAAGATATAGTGCTCTGCACCTTCGACTTTCAAAAGACGATTTCCTAGTGTTGGAGCAAGCGGTGCCCTCGAGTTAAGTACACCGAGCGCATGCATCATGCGCTCCAGGCCTTGCTCGACGATCCGCGTGCCCTCGACGCTACACGTCGCATGACCGCCAAACTCGCCGCACAAAAAGTAGGTGTCCTGGCGCTCCACCGCAGCACCATAGGTACGATCTTCACCGAGCATATCCATGATCATCACGCGCGGTGCCCCGAACGCCTGCACAATTTTCCGATAAGTTTCGCGACGCACAGGGTCGAGAGGCGGGTAGGCGAGCACCGTTGGCAAATAATTTGTGGACAAGCCTCCCGCATGTATGTCGAATACGAAATCGGCCATGGGAAACAAGACCGTGTCCGCGTAATGAGCAATCATTTCGGTAAGCGAGCCGTTGCGCTTGCCAGGGAATACGCGATTCAGATTAGCATTATCGATAGGCGAAGTTCTTGACCCGTTGAGCAACGCCGGAAAATTCAGCCCGGGAATGACAATTATTCTTCCAGATATCTGCAGATCTGGCATTCTACGGATTAGCTTCATCAGGGCCACGGGCCCCTCATATTCATCGCCGTGATTGCCGCCGGTTAACAACACAGTCGGGCCTTCACCCTGCTTAAGCACAGCTATTGGAATAGGTATGAACCCATAACCCGAACGGTCATGTGAATACGGCAGACGCAAATATCCCGCCTGATAGCCCCCCTGATCGTAGTCAACGTCGGTGGTGATCAGCGAGTTTGAAGACATAGACGACATGTGGAACACCTTTTGAATTTCGATTTCGCGCAGTAAAGCGCACCGATAGCCAAAGATATCCGACGCAGTCTTAAACCGCCAATGCCGTTTTCTGAATTACCTGATGCCTCCGAGGCATCACGGGAAAATGGTGATTCAGAACCATCAACCGCGAGGCTGCAAGGCTTCTTTGAGTGTTTCCACAAAACGCACCAATGCCGGATTGGAATTTGATCGCAGGTACACGAAAGACAACGGCAATGGAACCGAAAGATCCTCCAATTCCAGAAAACGGACACGCGATGGCGCGCGCCATCGGTTGCACGAGTTAACGATGGCAATACCGATACCGGCTGACACCAGCGAAAGTACGGCAGCCTCACTGCCCACTTCCTGTACGATGCGCATCGTCAGCCCCGTCTGAGAACATGCATTGAGCAGCCGATCATAATAGGTTGGATAGACTGGCCGTTGGAAAGTCACGAACGGCTCGTTGACCAGGCTGCGAATCGACGGATGGGAAGATACTCTTTCGCGCCAATTCAGAGGTGTTGCCAGCACAACATCATGCCGAGCCAGCATCACAGACTCGAAGTCTTCCGGCAACGGATCAAAGGCATAGACAAAGCCTCCATCCAATGTCCCGTTCTCGATCATTAGCAGTTGTTCGGGGGTCGTTACGGGGTGCAACTGCAGGTAGACTTGACCATAGTTCTTTTGGAACTCGCCGAGGGCTAGCGGTACAAAACCTTCCCAGGCCGCGATTTCAACCAACCCGATACTTAGCCTTCCCAACCGCCCGCGGGCGACCATCTGCGTGGACTTACCGGCGGCGTCGATCATGGCCAAGGCGCGACGTGCTTCGATCAGATAGTGCCCGCCAGCCTTCGTCAAACGCAGACCTCGCGTTGTGCGATCAAACAGTTGCACGCCAAGCTCTTCTTCCAGATCGTGGATCTGACGAGAAATTGCAGGCTGAGAGATATGTAGATGGCTCGATGCAACCCGAACGCTCCCGTGCTCGGCAACGACGATGAAGTAGCGTAGGTGTCGAAGTTCCATGATTAGTGAGGTACTACACGTGACCGTTAAAATTGTGTAATTGAGTCTTCGTGGACCCTATTGTAGTCCGTTAAACTGACGTAATTACCAAGTGAAGCTGGCGGACTGCCAAAGGACTTTGTCCTAGCTGCGTACTGACAACTTGATCATTAAGCAATGGGCAAGGCATTGTTATGCGGCGGCCAGAGATGCTTTTGCTCTGCGCCCTCTCAGAACGCTCGTGTTCTTTTTTTTCCTTAGCCATACCTGCTGCACACCGGCAGGACCGATCTCAAGCAGGTGAGTTGTTTTCAATTGAGCCGATACCAGTACCTGGCCTAAATGCGGGCTCTCTGATGAAAAGGCGATTACAACCTCTTCCGTGCTTTTAGCGGTTCTGGTTTTGTGGTGTATATCAGAACAAAATGTGCGCTTTAGCGCCAGAGGACCTTTTTCTTTGAGAAGCCTTCGGTTCTTGTAGTTCGTTTCCCGGGAACAGCCACTGATCCGTGCGTTGATCTCTTGAGTCGTGCTTGTCGACTGTGAGAATCAAGCGGCGGACGCGTGACGTGGCAGCCTAGTTGTTGATGATTCGCTTCGCTACGCATCTCGTTCAATGCAGACTGAAACGCAGCCGGGACACACGTCGCAGTGTTTGGTTCCGACATCCTTTTTTACCGCAGCCAGTCAGTACCAGCACTGCCGCCGCAAGAGTGCTCAGTAGTTATCCGCCGGGCTCACCCGAAACGTCCCAAGCGCGGTTTTACCCGCTAAAAAACAGACACGTTTCATGGCCGAGTACCTCTCGATGTGATGCACTCAACTCTTCCTAGACATAGACTCCACGCAGGTGCCCATGCAAACCCTCAGCGGCAAAACCAGCCAACCGCAGGCGACGCACCCTCGCAAGATGTTGCGTTTGACGACCGTCTAAAAGACCATCCAGAGTGACCTTTTCTGGATAAATTCAAACCTTGGGCCGCTCACCAAAAGCGACTGCCGTACCGCAACCTTCAGACGTAGGGCTGGAAGTCGTTGTTGTCCTGACCGAGCAATTGCATCAGCTTCGGATGGATGAAGAGCTTTTCCTTGCCAAACGGCATTTCGCGCAGCACGCCCAGGCTGACCAGCTCGTGCAGGTAGCGCGAAGCGGCCTGGCGTTGGGCTATTCCTTTGTCCACCAGATTTCCGATGCGGCAATAGGGTTGCTCAAAGATGACATCCACCAATTCGCGGGTATAGATCTTGGGCAGGCGTGTGCGCACGTACTCGGTGGTGTGTTCGGCCAGCCCGCGAATGGCTGCGATCTTGCCCGTGGTCCATTTGGACGTGTCGGCGACGGCCTGCAGCATGAAAAGCAGCCAGGGTTCCCAGGCGCCATCTCGCGTGACACCGAGCAGCATGCGATAGTAGTCGGCCTTGTTGGCGATCACATGGCGACTAAGGTACAGGATCGGCAGATTCAACAGCTCTTCCTGGATGAGATAAAGGATATTGAGCACGCGACCGGTACGACCGTTGCCGTCGGTAAACGGGTGTATGGCCTCGAACTGGTAGTGGCCCACGGCCATGCGGATCAACGGGTCCAGGTCGGTCTGATTGTGTAGAAAGCGCTCCCAGTTGGCCAGCATCTCACGCAAACGGGCCTCGCCTTCAGGCGGGGTATAGACCACCTGGCCCGTGCGGTCGTTCGCGAGCTGGGTGCCCGGCGTGCGACGGATGTCCATGTCCACCCCCTTGAGAGTGCGACAGACATCCACGGCGGTAGCGGTACACAACGGCCGCGTCTTGAGCGACCGAAAGCCTTGATGCAATGCGGTGCGGTAACGCAGCGCCTCTTTGGTAGCCGGATCGGCTTTGTCGTGGCCCTGCGCATATTGGAACAGTTGGTCGGTTGTGGTGACAATGTTCTCGATTTCCGAGCTGTCTTTAGCCTCCAGCAACGGAATGGTGTTGATCAGCATCGCCTGGTTGGGAATCAACTCGGCCGCCTGCTTGAGTTCGGCCAACGCGGCACGGGCCTCGATGCAGGCCTTGAGCACGGGCCGGGTCTCCAGTTCCTGCACTGGCGGCAATGCTGGCAACTGATTGTGGGGTTGCTCGGGATGCCAAGCAAGTGCAATATCATCCATGATGCAAAAATACCATTTTAGCGACACGTTTCCAGCTTACGTCGTCGCCAGCGACACGTCAACGACTCATGTTCTCAATTTAATAAAATAGCGACACATGCTGAATGTATGCCGCTCTCAAAGACATGAACCCCTAACATGTCACTAAATCATGCTTTCAATAACATGATAAGCACTCCCGTAGAAGCGTTTAATCGACACAAGGATCCTGACGAGAGCTTTTTCGAACGAATCCTTTGGAATGACCCGTATGCGAGTATCGGTCAGCCAGCGCTCTGTCATTCAACCAGTCGTAGTCTGGATACGGCAACGGACAGTTTTTCAAACTCTCACCCCTTCGGCGCATATGATCGGACATCGACTCCCCTACCCCGCCTAAACCCTCGATCCCCCGCCATGAACGCATCGAGCATATGTAGGATCAGCGTCATCGCGTCCACAGCCGCGCCGAACAGTCGATCCACGATGTAGTCCGGTGAGCGGAAACGGTAAATACCGGCAACACATGATGTTCGATGTTGTCACATCGGGTACAGCTCGAAACTGCTCCGATATGACGCTTGTATCCAGCAAAATCATTCGAAACTCGCTGTGCGGGCGGGTGAATGGTAAGGGTCAAAAACCGCCATTTCTTCGTCGGTCAATTTCACCTCGCGCCCGAAGCTTGCCAGCAAGTCACCCAGCTTTACCCGGCCTTCCGGTTTCACGGCGGTAGTGAATATGTCGCACATCTCGGCTTGCAATGTACGGCCGTTCTGCGCTGCCCTAACCCGAATGGCTCGATACACCTCTTCCGGCACATTCCTGATCGTTAGTGTTCTCATGTATACAAGCTTTATTTGATTGCCGTGAAATCAATTATGCAAACTGCATTCAAGTATATCAAGGCCTAAACACCACGCTCCGTACGCTGATTCGGCTCTTCTTTCTTAGTGTTCAACTCTACTTGCAGCTTGGCTTTGCGACGTGCCAGTTCACTCGACGCAAGCGTCGGTGCAGGTGCTGGTTTTTGCGGCGCAACTACCGCCGCTCATCTCCAGCAGCTTCTGATTGGCAAATTTCGCGTCACGTCGCGCTCATAGACTGAGCGGCGCATGTCGCGGGTGGAGTCGGCCATCTGGTAGCCGCGCAGCCACCTTTTAGCCCAGGCACCGAACGTCTCTGCATCTTTTACACGCGTCTTGTCGCGGGCCTTCTCCTTGGCTGACGACTTGCCCGCCGCAACCATCCTCTTCGCGTCACCCAACTGCTCTCGGGCTTCTGCCAAAGTGATGCCACCGACGCCGTAGCGACCAAAGGTGATGGTTTCCTGCCTTCCGTTGAGCGAGTAGTTGTAGCGGAACGTCACCGCCCCGGCAGGCGTGACGGCCACCAGCTTTAATGCCATGCTCAAACGGTGCTTGGCGCTTCCTTCTGTTGCCAGACCCTGCCAGACGAGATTACAAAAAAGCCCGCAATTACGCGGGCTTAGATGCTTTTTATGCCGTGTCGTGCCTGGCTATGCCAGACGCGGTATCACTCCCACTCGATTATAAATAGGAATAAAAATATGTTTTGAATCAAATAATTGAAATAGCCATTTCAACCAATACCACGAAAAATACCATGGACAGCCAATCGGCTCTCTCGTCATTGACTCAGTTGAGCAGCAGCATCGGTTGCCTTCCGTAAGCGTCCATTGAGTCGAAAAAGCTTGCTCACGCAACTAGGCCATAACGATCTAACTCAGCCACAGCCCGGCCTCCTTTCGTTTATTGCGTTTTTCGTTTATTTCGAATATGATAGTTCCTCAGATTGCTTCACAGCCCAGGAACTAGCCATGACCACCACCGCCCAAACCAAGATAACGCTGCCCGCCGAACGGGAAGTTCAGGCAGCTGTGCAGGGTCAGCGCGCCTTGGCGGCCTACTTGGCAACGCACTTCGAAACGCAACACATCCAGATCTTCGATGATCGAAACCAAGCTCATCAGGTGGAGTTGCCCACCTCCGCGCTGCGTTTGCTCGTCGATATCCTGGCTGAGTTAGCCGACGGCAATGCCGTGAAAGTCGTGCCCGTCCATGCGGAGTTGACGACACAGGAGGCCGCAGACATGCTCAACGTCTCCCGCCCTCATCTGGTCAAGCTACTAGAGGATGGTGTGCTGCCGTTCCATCGAACAGGGAAACACCGCCGAGTGCGGTTTGCAGACCTGATGCAGTACAAGGATGCACGTGACCGCGCTAGCGAAGAAGCCATGGCCGAACTCGCTCGCCAGGCTCAGGAATCAGGCATGGGGTACGAATGAGGCGCTCCCCCTTCACTGCCATCTTCGATGCCTGCGTTCTCTATCCTGCGCCGCTGCGCGACTTTCTAATGTGGCTAGGGCTGTCGGGACGATTCCGTGCCCGCTGGAGTCGCGACATTCATGAGGAGTAGAAACGCAATCTACTGCTCAACAGGTCCGATCTGACACGTTCGCAGGTAGACCGCACTTCAGACTTGATGGATCGCGCAATCCCCGATGGCTTGGTGGATGAGTATGAAGATCTCATCGCCGGGCTGACTCTGCCCGATCCCGACGACCGCCATGTTCTGGCCGCGGCCATCCGCTGCAGTGCCAGCGTGATCGTGACCTTCAACCAGCGGGACTTTCCAACGGACGTACTCGCTTCCTACGGAGTGGAGTCTCAGCATCCGGACGAGTTTGTTGAGAATCTCTTCGATCTTGATGCTGCAGCGGTAGTGGCCGCTGCGCAACGTCAACGTGCTCAGCTCAAGACTCCACCTATCGACGTTGATCACTATCTGGAAATTTTGTTTCGGCAGGGACTGGTTCAGACAACCAAAGCCTTGGCCACTTACCGCTCAATCCTCTAACGGTGCAGCCCGGCATGACTAATCCCTTTCCGCTGACTTTTCTTCGCTGGGCCAGCTTGATACAGTCTGAAGGCTAAGAGCCTATGAGAATCCGCTATACGGTTCCATTCAAGCGCAAGATCATCATCGATGACCATTGGGAAATCCCCGTGCAGGGCGGGAAGCTCCGAATCATCGACGAGACTGGTTACGCCAAAGCCCTTGAACTCACGTTTGAGAAACAACCTCTCGAATATGCACCTCAGCTCCAGCGATCTAACAAAGGCGAGGTCGCGGCGACAATAACCGGACGCGATCACCGCATGATATTTGTGAAGCGCCAACTTGACGACGCTGCCACATTTCTCGAGTGTATCTATGACATTGAGCTCATCACAGACGAGATCAATGCTAAATATGAAGGTGAAACACCTGAGGAAGAAGCCCGAATCACGATAAAGAGCTTTTCGATGGGCCGAAATAATCCCGCGTTGCCACTCCCTTTCGATATGTTCACGCGCGCCATCATGGCCGCCGAGAAATGCGACGGTCCAAGGTTTGAAGCGACCCTTGTAGGAAGCGCTCGGAAGGCTCTTGAGGCACAGGAATTCATCAACTCCTTTCGCTACTCATTTCTGTTGATTGAATCTCTCTACGGCAAAGGCCAGTTCAGAAAAGACGGCTTGCAAGCAGCGTTAAAAACGAGCCATGAATTCCGAGATATCGTTGAATTTTCCATCAAAGATATGATCCCAGCAAAAGATGATCACAGTTCAGATACAGCTAAATTGCTTGCCACAAAGCCAACGGCAAACGACGTGATTAATCATCTCGTTGAGAGTAAGGTTCCGGCGAACACACCTTGACTCCTGCTGATGCAGGCGTTGTTGATCAGGCCGTAGCGGGTTGCCAGTTGTGCGGCAGGAGCTGGTCGATCTGACTCGCTTTGTACGTGGGCAGA
>NZ_SDQE01000008.1 GCF_004153455.1 Allopusillimonas ginsengisoli
GCTATCCTATACGAGGAGCGATTCACCGATGTATATCGTTATCGCGATCCTGAGTCTCAGGGAAAATAGGCAGACTAATGTTTAACACCAACTGCCTGAACACAAAAAATCTGACATTCCCTACTTTTTGCTCCGTCGACCTAACAACTCCGACCTCCCCATCACCTCTCGCCCACTTTCCACCTTCTGAAGTTCCGAAAATCCCGCCTGGGCAATCGCCTCATCCAGCCTTCTAAAGGAAACCAAACTCTTCGGGCTCCGCAACGACGCCATCCCGTCATTCCACGCATGCACCATGTGCTTGGCAACGGTATGCCAGCGAGGCTCATTCCTGGCCGCTTCGATCACTTCCTGTCCGACCTCAACCGCCGATTCGCATAAGCGTTCCACCATCTCCGCATACTGCTTCGGCGCAATACCCAATCTCGCCTTGAAGAACCGTTCCAAGGTTTTCCCCACCGCCCACGCTTGCCTTCCATCAACAGGCAACCCCGGCGGATTGGCAGCGTAGCGTGGATAAGCCTGCGTAGTGACGATGTCATAGACCGGCGTGTAGCCCACATCTTTCAAACCGGTGTAATACAGAGCGATGTTCTTGGCATGGCAATCGGCATTGCGCACCACATAGTTGATTAGCAAGTGCCAGCCGAACTGCTCCAGTTGCGCCCTCATGACCGCAGCAGGCACATATGCCCGGGTGGCATTCAACACGCGTTCAGTCGTCGTCGCATATTTCTCATGCGGCGGCAGCCCCAGCAAGCCGCAGGCATCCTCGACCCCATGAGTAATAACACCCAGCGCATCCACATCGAACCGATCCACGACCAGGACACGCCCGTCCTCCGACATCCGCGTTCTGGCCACTGGCACGACATTCAGGCGTTCCAGCACCCGCATGGTGTAGAACTCGTTAAAACCAAGATAAGGCGTGCTGTCGTCCGAACCTTTGATGATGTGGCGGCTGGTACTCAAGGTGGACTTACCCAGCACTTGCGAGGACTCGTCCGCTCCCGCTTCCGGCGCAATGAACTTGGGAACCATGCCTGATATGGATGCCCGCGCATACCGGCGTACCAGGCTGGCAAAATGCGTCGTGGTGTTCTCTGCCTTGAGCAAAGACTCAATCTGCAGCGGCTCCATGTCGCCGCTTGGCGTACCGCCTTCAGGGGTGACGGTCACCCGCCCGATCCCCATCCCGCCCACCACCGCCAGCAGTGAAAGATCCGTGCCATCGAGCAGAGGACCGAATTCCTCACGGATGATACTCAGCAGATAACCTTCAGGTAGATTCTGGCGAAAGAATGGATGCAGATCACGCGGCCAGCGCCAGGGCTCCTCGCGCACCGGCATCGTCAAACTGACAAAGTCCGCGGGATCAGTATCCGGCAAATAGCTCAGGACATACTCATCACGCTCACGATATAGCTTGGCGACCGAGCTCCCGGACACATGCACGTCGAGTTTCATAGCCCATCACCCCGCCGTTGCTCGGCCAGGATATCTTCGACAGTCCTGACATGGCCCTGCTTGACGGGCTTGAGATCGTAGCCTGCGGCTTCCAGCAATCGCAGCAATGCGGAAACGCTCATGTCACCTTTGGCAAGCGTCTCCATGCGAGCAACGGTTGTGCGAGAGACCCCAGCGCGTTGAGCCAGAGCACCCTGGCTCAGACCGGCCTCCCTGCGCACATTACGCAGCAACTCTGCAACATCAGATAGTGTTGTCACTGTATCCCCTAGGCGTCAAAAACTCACTTCAATGCTTAAAATGTAGCCCAAGGGACTCACTACAACAAGAGGAATAGCTGAATTACCATGCGCCAATCGGCATAAATTCCCTGCAGCAGACAATTTTGTAGCCCACAAGCATCAAATCAACCACTTACGACACAACTTGATGCCTAAGGGCTACAGACAACAACGCTCAGCAACGGCCAGGTGGATCATTATTCAATGCGCTTTCCAGGCCTGTCCGACTCAACAAGAGGCAGGCCGCCACCGTCATCAGTCGCGGCATTGCGGACAACACCAGCACAAACCGAGTCGTCGATGCATTTTCAGGGTTGTGAGTTAAACCCTCACCCCATCAATCAGGTTTGCGCCGCTTTAGAAACGCCTCAAAAGCCGATTTTGCCTCAGGCGACGTCAGGAGACGAGAGAACGCCACGGTTTCCTTGGCGATCTGCTGTTCGCAGGCTTGCTGAATGCCTTCGCGCATCAAGGTCTTGCTTGTCTGTAATGCCTGCATCGACAAAGAGGCCATCCGTGCCGCTGTTTCCCGGGCACGCGGCAGCACATCCTCCGGATCCAGAACATCATTGACCAATCCAAGCAACAAAGCGCGATCCGCATCGCAGGGTTCGCCCAGCAAGAGCAGCTCTGCCGCACGCTGATGTCCCAGACGGGAAGGCAGCAATAAGGTGGAAGCAAACTCCGGGCACAATCCCAGTTTGACGAACGGAAATACTAACTGTGTGTTGCGCCCCGCATAAACCAGATCGCAATGCAGCAGCAACGTGGCGCCAATGCCTACCGCGGGCCCGTTTACCGCTGCGATCACAGGCTTCATCAAACGCGAAAGCGCGTGCATGAAATAAATGGACGGCCGCTCATCCTGCGCAGGCTCATGTGCCGCGAACTGTTCGATGTCGTTGCCCGCGCAGAAAATTTCCTCGCTGCCATGCAAGATGACGACGCGTACATGATCGGATGTACCGGCCTCGATCAGCGCGTCTGCCAGGCCGGTATACATCTGCGGCGTAAGTGCATTTTTGCGCTCGGGGCGGTTGATGCCCAGCGACAATACACCCTCGCGCAACTCGCTAACGATGTGATGGCTCAAACTGTCTCCGTTCTTTGTTCGTTCAATCAACATAAATCAGCTCAGACGATGACCGGCGCGACGCAAATATGCGACGATCTGGACCGAAACGCCAGCCACCGCGAACGCGCGGCGAGATGCTCCCGCACAAGCCGCTCCGCCACGCTACACTGCCCATATCCCGTGCAGGCTCCGGCAAGCGACGTTCACAGCACGAGATTTTGCACGCAACGATAAGCCCTGCACGCGCTTGTCGTTGTACTACAGAATTGCATTCCGTACTGCAGAGGCAATATAAGCCCATGCTCAGCGTCAGCACAGTGCCGACCTGTCCGGCCACTTCCGAATTTATCGCGCGCCCAGTGGGGCTTTTCAAAACAAAAAAAACTGATATAATCTTGTTCTTCGTTGGACGGCGCTCCTGGCAAGGGGCACAACGAGAATGCGGGAATAGCTCAGTTGGTAGAGCGCAACCTTGCCAAGGTTGAGGTCGCGAGTTCGAGACTCGTTTCCCGCTCCAGATTTTGAAAAGGCCCAAACCTCGGTTTGGGCCTTTTCTTTTTTGTGTGTCCACATTTCGATTGGGCACTGAAGGAATGCCGGCAATGGACTTTGCATTAACCCTGTTGGTAGTTGTCATAGCGTGGCAAGTGCTGCGTGTGCGTTACCAACGCGCCCGCATAGCGTTACTGGGGCGCCATTTGGCCAACTTACAGCTTGAGCGTCACATGGAAACGTTGACGCAGGGTTACACCCGCGCCATCCATGAGGAATCTGAAACACGCCAGATTCAAGTGCTGACAACCTTCGCCCAGACCGAAAGCGCCGTGGCAACGCAAGTGCAATCGCTGGCCAACACCATGCAAAAGGAAAGCGCGCCGGCAGCCAGCATGGGCACACTCCCTTTTTGCCTGCCTTATGCCCATCGTTTTCTTCCTACCCTGGCACGGGATTTCCGTGAGCTGCTGCATATTCATGCAGCCGGCCTGCGCCATGTTGTGGATAACGAAGGCGGCTGGGATGCCAAAAGTCGCGCCTATCACCTTTCGGCAGAGTTATATCTACTGCAGCACAGCTGCCACTGGTTTTGCAAATCCCGCGCTGTGGCCGATGCGCGACTGATGTTGCGACATCAGGTCAATCATCAAACTGTGCTGGACTCAGTGTCCGCGATGACTCGCTCTGCTTATCAGCGATGGCTGCAAGGCGACGGCGCACGGTAAACCGTTGCCACCTTCTGCCTTACCTTGCTTCGACATATTTCTGGACCGCGTTGGCGACGGTCGTGCTCCACTCATCGATCAAAGGCTGCAGGCTGGCCAGTTGAACACCCCCCTGCCCTTGCTCGGCGTCGACAACGCGCTCGCCCGTCCCTCCACGCACGGCGGCATACAACAGTTCGTCTGACACGCTGTCAGTAACATACGACTCGATCGCAATGGTGGCATCACGCGGCAAGCCGCCCTGCGCCACAGCCTTGGCGCCCGTTACGGCCAGCGCAACAGGGATGAATTGGTAAGCCTTCAATGCCCGTGTTTCAGCGCCGACAGCGGTGATCGCGATGCGAACATGGGCAACCCCTGGCCCGGCGCTGTCGACCAACTTGACCTTTTGTCCGAGCTTTTCGCGCAGTGATTGATCCGCCTGTTCGCGAATCTGCGTTAACGTATCCATCGAAATATCGGCCGTAGGCTGAGGCTCGGGATAATACACGACCGGATCAAGCATTATTGCGTGATAGCGGGCTGGTGTAAATTCTGGGTTCGCATAGACCAGCCTCTCTCCTTGCACGGAGGTGGACGCTTTATGCAAGCGCGAGTAATCGGGCAGGAAACCAGACTCTTTTGGCGCCGATGATGTGGCGCAACCCGCCAGAAGCACTGCCGCGGAGACGGACAGGAAAATATTTCGTAGACCATTTTTTTTCTTCATTATGACTCCAGTTGTTCTTGAATAGCTTGCGTAAACCTTGCAAGAATAAACATAACAAGCAATCAATGACGCTTGCCAACGTGATGCCCAGGAGGAGTGCTTCAATTATCGCCTGAGCAGATTCCTGCCGGTTCAATCCATGCATGGGAACCTTCGATCGATCATAGCCTTTTCGATCTCCATATCCTATCGCTGCAGGCCTGATATGATCTCGATGGGTAGCGATGATAGAATTTTTAGCACGCCAATCCCCAACTTCGAGGAGTGTCATCCATGGTGGGACAAGAACGGCATCGAGGCCGCTTGATCGATCACATTGGGCTGGTCGTCCGGGATCTGCCTGCCAGCAAGGCATTCTACTGCGCCGTCTTCGGCGCACTCGAGATTCCCATGAGCGGCGCCGACGAGAACAACTTTTGGGCAGACGAACTATTCATATCGACGGCTGCCAGTAAAGAGGTGCAGGGCCAACTGACTGGCCGCCATCACATTGCTTTCCAGGCGCAAGACCGAGCGATGGTGGATGCATTCCACCAGGCGGCCTTGGCCCATGGCGGAAGGGACAATGGTGCTCCGGGCGCACGCCGCCCCGGCTACTACGCGGCGTTTGTCCTGGACCCGGATGGCAACAATATCGAAGCCGTATTCCGAGGTTAGGTCTATTTCTGGCCCTAGGAAAACCATGCCTAAATTTGCCGCCAACCTCAGCATGATGTTCAATGAAGTGCCTTTTCTGGCGCGATTCGACGCAGCGCGCGAATTGGGATTCAGCGCTGTCGAGTTTCTGTTTCCCTATGAACATTCAGCCAGCAGCATCGCCACGCGCCTGGCGGATAACCAGCTAAAGAATGTGTTGTTCAACATGCCGCCTGGCGACTGGGCCGCAGGTGAGCGCGGCATCGCCGCCGTGCCCGGTCGCCGCGATGAGTTTCGCCGCGACGTAGCCACGGCGATCGCCTATGCGCAGGTTCTGGGCACGCCTAACCTGCATATCATGGCAGGTCGGGTACCTGCTGGCGCACCGCACAGCATGTACCAGGATACCTATGTGGCCAATCTGGCGTATGCGGCCGAGCAGTGCGCGCCGCTGGGCATCAATGTGCTGATCGAACCAATCAACACCCGGGACATGCCCGGCTATTTTTTGACTCGCCAGGATCAGGCGCATGCGATTCGGCAAGCGATCGGCGCGCCCAACCTGAAGGTTCAAATGGATTTCTATCACGCCCAGATCATGGAGGGCGACATCACCACAACGCTCAAGCGATACTTGCCAGATATCGGGCACACTCAAATCGCTGGCGTACCTGAGCGTCACGAGCCAGACACAGGCGAAGTTGATTATGCCTACGTGTTCCGGCTGCTGGATGACTTGGGCTATGAGGGATGGGTCGGATGCGAGTACCGCCCAGCCCGCGGAACCGTAGATGGATTGGGCTGGATGCGCGGCGCGACTATTGCCTAGCGGCTTACACGCTGCCCGCGCGGGTCACCCATTGAAGGAGGCGTCGCTGCCAGCCCGGCACGATCACACACCAGCGCATCGGCTATGGCTTGGTCTTCGGCGGGCGTCAGGCCACTGACGCCAATGCCTCCAAGCATTGCGCCTTGAGCGTCGAGCAGCACCGCCCCACCTGGGAGGGCCGTGAGCAGCGCATCACAGAAATAACCGATTGGAATGTCCTCGCGCCGCAATCGAGCCAGAAACGCCTCGGTGCTGGTCCCCAGCCGAACGCTCGTATACGCCTTTTGTTGGGCTAGCTGGATGCTGCGCACGGGCGCGCCATCCATGCGGACAAAGCTCACGAGAAAGCCATGCGGGTCGCATACCGAGATGCATGCCGATTTGCCCGGATATTCGCGCACTTTGTCGATACCAAGCGCAAGCAATGCCTGTGCCTGCGACAGACTCAACCCTACCATAGCTTGTTCTCCACTTTATCCATGGCTGGCACACCCTGAAACCACGGCGCGCATCATGTCTCTTTTAATCATCGTGTCAGCTTAGCATTACAAGGGCACCAAGGCACTAACGCATCCAAATCTTGATTGTGGTGTCCAACTGTAGCCAACGCTTGACGCAACGATAAGCTATCCCATAGCCTCTTAGCACGGCCTTTGCCATACGCTTTTTCCAGCGCAGAAGGCAGCTCGAACCGGCCCACACTCCACTCACCGGAAGACATCATGACGCTTTCCAAAACACTCTCCATCGCCCCCCTGTTGTTATGGACGAAAGCTGCAAGTGAGGGCCTGAACCGTCTGGCTCGCAGAAATATCCTGGCGGATAGTGTGCTTTTTCTGAAGACTTGGCGGCAGAACCCTGGCAAAGTAGGCGCCATCCTCCCATCTTGGCCCGCCCTGTCGTCGGCCATCACGCGAGAAATCGGAACAGAACATGCCCCCATTCTCGAGCTTGGTTGCGGCACCGGCGTGTTTACCAGAAGAATCGTCAAGAAGGGCGTCGCTACACACGATCTCGTCCTGGTAGAAACCGATCCGCGTTTCGCCAGCCACCTGCAGGCAAAGTTTCCCAGCGCACGAATTCTCTGCAGCGATGCCTGTCAGCTTTATCTTCAGGAATCCAGCCTGGAAAGCACGATTGGCGCCGCGGTGTGTGGATTACCGTTGCTTAACATGTCTACACGGCAACAATGGCGGATTTTGCACGGCGTGTTCTGTGCTCTGCGGTCCACCGGCGCCCTTTACCTGTTTTCCTATGGCATGCGCTGCCCTATTCCCGGGCGCCTGCTGGACAGGCTGGGGCTGCGCGCCCAAAAGATGGAAACCGTGCTGTTGAATGCACCACCGGCCCGGGTATGGAAAATTACGCGCCGCCACGGCAAGTGGCTGGGAAACATGAAATGATGGAAAGCGGGCCGCTGGACATGGCCGCCTGCTGGCTTTAACAATGCCTGGATGTACCAGTGATGCGCCCGATCAGTGCTGCCTGCAGAAGGGGAGCGGCCGTTGCCAGCAATCCATGCCTAGCTGCGAGGGTCTCACCACTGATGGACCAGTTCCAGGGCAACGGGATACAACGAGGCCACCAGCAACAGCCCCATGCAGAGGTTGAACAACCGTACAGCCGTGGGCGCGCGCAACAGTCTCTGCAAGCTTGCGCCAAAGGCCGCCCACACACTGACACTGGGAAGGTTGACCAGACAACAGGCGAGCGCCGCGATGGCCAGATTGCGGTAGTAATTGTGTTGGGGGGTGTAAGCGGCGATCACGCCGATGACCATGACCCAGGCCTTGGGATTGACCCATTGAAACAACGCCGCTTGCATAAAGGTCAGTGGACGTCCACGCATCTGTTGCTGGTCGACCGGGCCGGCGGTAGCCACCCTCCAGGCAAGATACAGGAGATAGGCCGTGCCCACATATTTCAGTGCCGTATATAACCAGGGAAACTGCTGAAAAACACTGCCCAGTCCCAACCCTGCAAGTACCAGCAGTAAAGTGAAACCCAGGGTTACGCCCAGTATGTGAGGCACGGTTCGGCGAAATCCAAAGGTGAGCCCGGAAGAGGCCAGCATAATATTGTTGGGCCCCGGTGTAATGGAGGTTGCAAAAGCAAAAAGAATGAGGGGTACTGGCAGCCAGGCAGGCAAGCCATGCACGAATGAGGCCATGATCGACGTCCGGAATCAGATGGGTTACAGCACTACTTTATGACACCCGACCAGTAAAGTACCTGTACAATTTTCCATAACATTTTATCCACTGGCCCGGTATTTCGACCATGACAGAATCCTCTTTTTCCGGGTGGCAACCCGTGCGCAATGGCAGCAAATCTCTGGTGAACCAGCTTGCGGACTCCCTGGCCCAACGCATCGAAACCCACGGCTTGCGGCCGGGCACCAAGCTGCCGTCAATCCGAGTCATGGCAGAACAGACCAAGGTCAGCCGTTTTACCGTGGTCGAGGCTTATGACAGGTTGGCAGCCCGCGGGCTCGTCCAGTCCAGGCGAGGCGCAGGATTTTATGTGAGTACACGATATGGCACAACACCCAGGCGCGACAGCACGCCTCAAAGCGACGCTGGCCGATTGCAGCCGCCCACCCCTATCGATGTCAGCTGGTTGTTGCGCAGCATTTTTCTTGAATCAACTTCAATATCCATGCCGGGCGGAGCCGGGCTGCTGCCAAGCTCGTGGCTGGACCCAGGCCTGGTTGCTGCGGCAGTGCGATCGGTGGGCCGAACAGCAAACAGCAGCCTCACGACCTACGGCTGCCCCACTGGCTTCGGGCCTCTGCGCCAACAACTGGCATCGCGTCTGCAGAATGAAGGCGTGCCAGCACATCCGGAGCACAATCTGCTCACCGCGAACGGCGTTACACATGCCATGGACCTCGTTGCGCGCCTTTTCATCAAGCCTGGCGACACCGTCCTGGTGGAGGATCCGGCATGGTTCGTCATCTTCGGACGCCTGAGCGCCTTCGGCGCCCGACTGATAGGTGTGCCTCGCGGGCCCGAAGGCCCCGATATGGAACAGCTGGAAAGGCTCGCCGCACTGCACAAACCGCGCTTGTTCATCATCAACAGCAGCGTTCATAATCCGACCGGATTTACGCTATCGCCCGGGTCGGCCTACGATATTCTCCGCCTTGCTGAAAAACATGATTTCATGGTGGTCGAAGACGACACCTACCGCGAGCTTCATCCTGGCGGGGCCACACGCCTCGCGTCCCTGGATCAGCTTGACCGGGTGATACTGACCGGCGGTTTTTCCAAGATACTCGCCGCGAGCCTGAGGGTTGGCTATATTGCCGCCAACGCGGAAATCATACGAAAACTCACAGATCAAAAACTGTTGTCTGGCCTGACAAGCCCTGAGCTTGGCGAGCGTGTCGTACACCGGGTTTTGGCCGAGGGGCAATATCGCCGCCATGTGGAGCGCGTACGTGCCCGCGTCGACAAGGCACGCAGCCTATCCATCGCACGACTGCAGGCGCTGGGGCTGGTTATCCCGCACGAGCCTCAGGCAGGCATGTTCATCTGGGCAGATTGCAAACGCGATACCGAAACGCTGGCCAGGGCTGCGGTAGACCAGGGTTTACTGCTTGCGCCAGGCACACTGTTTTCTCCTACCCAGGCGCCTTCGTCCATGATGCGCTTTTCGGTCGCCATGGCGGACAGCCCTAGCGCGTGGGAGACACTGGCCAATGTTTTGAGCATTTAAAGCATCGGCCGGGCCCTGCATTGCCTACGCAATCTCGTCCAGCGCCTTTTCAAGATTGCCGACGGTGCGATCAATGTTATGCAGCTTGTCCAACCCGAAGAGCCCTATGCGAAAGGTCTTGAAATCCGAGGGCTCATCACACTGCAGGGGAACGCCCGCCGCAGCCTGCAAGCCTGCGGCAGCAAATTTCTTGGCAGATTGTATGCCGTCGTCGACGGTATAGCTGACAACCACGCCTGGCGCCTCGAAGCCTTCGGCTGCCACGCTTTTGAAACCCTTGTTGCGCAGTACCGCTCTCACCCTGTCGCCAAGCGCTTGCTGTTCGGCACAAACCTTGTCGAAACCATAGGCTTCTGTTTCTGCCATGACATCGCGCAAAATGGTGAGTGAGTCCGTTGGCATGGTGGCGTGATAGGCAAAACCGCCCTGCTCGTAAGCTTCCATGATTTGCAGCCACTTGCGCAAATCGCAAGCAAAGCTGGTGCTGACGGTCGCATCAATAATCTTGCGGGCCGACGCGCCCAGCATGACCAGCGCGCAGCAGGCAGAGGCTGTCCAGCCCTTTTGCGGCGCGCTGATCAGGACGTCCACCCCGGTGGCTTGCATATCCACCCAGATGGTGCCCGATGCGATGCAATCCAGAACAAACAGCCCGCCCTCCACGTGAACCGCATCGGCCACCCGGCGCAGATAGTCGTTGGGCAAGAGGATGCCGGAGGCGGTTTCAACGTGGGGCGCAAACACGACATCGGGTTTCTCTGCCTTGATGGCGGCAATCACTTCTTCGATAGGGGCCGGCGCAAACGCGGCCTGACTCCCTTCGGCTACGGGGCGGGCTTTGAGGACGGTAGTCTCCGAGGGGATCTGGCCCATGTCGAAGATCTGGCTCCAGCGATAACTGAACCAGCCGTTGCGCAACACCATGCAGCGCTTGCCCGTGGCAAACTGTCGCGCCACCGCCTCCATGCCGAACGTGCCGCTACCGGGCACCACTATGGCCGACTCGGCGTTATATACCTTCTTCAGTGTCCGGGAAATATCTTTCATGACTTCCTGGAACGTATTCGACATATGATTGATGGCGCGGTCGGAGTACACCACAGAGTATTCCAGCAGGCCATCAGGATCGACATTGGGCAGTAAACCAGGCACATTCGTCTCCAGGAAATAGTAAATTAAACGAGGGCGGTATCGACGGGCTTTCGATAAGCAGTATCGCAGTATCGCGCGCTTTCCGGGCTTATGTCGACCCGCCCCTTTGGTGGATTGATTTTAGATCATCAATTCAATCAAAAATGGTCCGGCCCGGCTATAGCTGCTGGCCATGAGGTCTGCGCACTGCTCCATCGTCGTCGCGCGCTGAGCTTCCACCCCCATGCCGTTGGCCAAATGCACCCAGCTCAGACCCGGATTGCTCAAATCCAGCATGCTCATGGCGGTCGGCCCGGGCTCGGCGCCCACACCCTTGTACTCGCCAATCAGAATGTTGTATTTATTGTTGTTGAGAATGATGGTGGTTACAGGCAATTGCTCGCGAGCCTGTGTCCACAGCGATTGCAGCGTGTACATGCCCGAGCCGTCGGCCTGCAGATTGATGACACGCCGCTGCTTGCCAGCCCCAATGGCAGCACCTGTGGCGAGCGGCATGCCGTTGCCAATGGCGCCGCCTACGGTGTGCAGCCAGTCGTGCGCGGGAGCCGCGTAGGTATGGGGATAGAAACCTCGACCGTACGATACGCTTTCATCTGCCACGATAGCCTCTTCGGGCATCAGGGCGGCAAGCGTGCGGGCCAGGCCCTCTGGCGTTGGGGCGCCGCTTGCTGGTTCCGGGCGCTCGCCCGGATCTGGAATCGGTACGCTCCCGACACTCAGCGCATCCGCCAGCGATTCAAGGGCCGCAAGCGAATTCTGATCGGGCCGGGCCAGCAGATGCAATTGCGCCTGTTCCTGATACTTGAACGCTGGCTTGCCCGGATACGCGAAAAAACCAACCGGCGGTTTAACGCCCACCAGCACAATGTGCTCGAATCGGCGCAATTTTTCGACCGCAGCATCTATGCCATAGGGCACACGTTCAAGTTGCACGCGGCCGCGGCCGCGCGCAACCTGGGCGGTGGTGTAGTCTGTCATGAGCGCGGCGCCACAGGTTTGGGCGATACGCCACGCCACCGCCTGGATGTCCAGCGAGACGCGCCGGCCACCGAGCAGGATCAATACATTCTTGCTCGACCGCAACGCGCTGGCCGCATGCTCGACGACGGATGGATCAACGCCGGCAGGCTGAGGAACCGTCAACGGTTCCGCCACAATGCCACCTTCATCCCAGGAGGTGTCCGAAGGCAGAATCAAGGTCGCGATCTGGCCGGCGGTACAGGCCGCCTGCACCGCCACTGCCGCGTCGCGGCCCACATCTTGAGCACGCGAACTGGTTCTGACCCAACTGGAGGCCGTACGCGCCAATGCTTCGGTATCCGCAGTAAGCGGTGCATCAAGCGGACGATGGTAGGTGGCCTGATCACCCACGATATTGACCATGCCACTGTATGCGCGGCGAGCGTTGTGCAGGTTCGCCAGTCCATTGGACAACCCCGGTCCGCAATGCAGCAGGGTGCAGGCAGGTTTGCCGGCGATACGGAAATAGCCATCGGCCATCCCGGTCACGATATTTTCTTGAAGCCCCAGTACGCAATGCATGCCTGGAATCTGATCGAGCGCAGCCACAAAATGCATTTCGCTCGTGCCCGGATTAGAAAAACATGTATCCACACCCGCATTCAACAACGTCTTGACCAGACTCTTGGCGCCATTCATGAACAAAACCCTTACGTGAATAGATTGAAACTTGACCAGCGGCATGAAACGGCTGATGTCAACCAGCACACAGCATCTTGCACATGCCAACATCGATCATACCGCTTGGCAGGATTCCAGGCAGAGAACAGCGCTGCACCCCTCGGGCCGGGCCAGATCACAAGATAATAGAAACGGTGTGGTGCTCACCGTCGAGCGGCAGATGCAGGGAGCCATTCACGTTATTGACCGTGACGCCATCGACCTTGGCATCAACCACGCCCGACCCACGGCCACTTCCATTGTCCACCAGGATGTCGTAGCGGGCGGCATCAACGACAACCGTCGCCTCAAAGCCCGGCCAGGCGACCGGAATACACGGATGCAGCACCAAGAACTCCCCTTCTCTGCGGATACCAAGAATCCCCTCAATGCCAGCCTGATACATCCAGCCTGCCGACCCGGTGTACCACGTCCATCCACCCCGCCCGATATGCGGATCAACTGAGTACACATCTGCCGCAACGACATAAGGTTCGACCTTGTAGCGCTGCACTTCTTCATCGTTGCGCGCATGATTGATCGGATTGAGCAGCGCATAGAGCGCGGCAGCGCTGTCGCCATCCTTCAGTTTTGCATAGGCCAGCACGGCCCACATGGCAGCATGCGTGTACTGCCCGCCATTCTCGCGCAAACCCGGCGGGTAGCCTTGGATGTAGCCCGGATCCCGGAGGTTGTGATCAAAGGGAGGAGTAAACAATTTTGCGATGCGATCCTCCTGGCTGACCAGATGACTATCCAGGCTGGCCATGGCGATCGCTGCTCGCTCAGGGTCCGCCGCTCCCGACAACACCGCCCACGTCTGCGCAATGGAATCGATCCTGCAGGCTTCGCTCTGGCTCGATCCCAGCCAGGCGCCATCATCGAATGTGGCGCGGCGGTACCACTGCCCATCCCAGGCGCTATCCTCAATCGCCTGGCGCAGTTTCCGGGCATGATCCCGCCATGCTTGCGTCCGGGCGGGATCACGTTCTCGCACCATAGGTTCGAACAGGCCAATAGCCCTCAACAACAACCAGCCCAGCCATACACTCTCGCCCTTGCCTTGCGCACCGACTCGGCTCATGCCATCGTTCCAGTCACCTGTACCGATAAGAGGAAGGCCGTGCTCACCGGTAAGCGCCATGCACTGGTCCAGCGCGCGGGCGCAGTGCTCGAACAGCGAAGCGGTTTCTCCGGCGATCGTGGGCTGAAAGAAGGCATCGTGCTCTTGCTCCATCAGAAGCGGGCCTTCCAGAAAACCTACTTCTACGTCCAATACCGCCTTATCGCCGGAACGTTCGACGTAACGCGCCGCAGCGTAGGCCAGCCAGACCCGATCATCAGAAATGCGGGTCCGCACGCCTTGACCAGACTGGGGAAGCCACCAGTGCTGAACATCACCTTCAACAAACTGACGAGAGGCTGCTCTGAGCAACTGCTCGCGAGGAGCTTCCGGCATGGAGAAGGTCAATGCCATGCTGTCCTGCAATTGATCGCGAAACCCATACGCCCCACTGGACTGATAAAAGCCCGACCGCGCCCACAGGCGACACGAAATGGTCTGGTACAGCAGCCAGCCATTCAAAAGAATGTCCATGGCGCGATCTGGGGTCTTGACCTGCACCGCGCCCAACAATGTCTTCCATCTTGCCTTGACTGCATCGAGGACCACGTCCAGGTCAGCGTCACGATAACGAGCCACCAACGCGCTGGCCTCCGCGGCAGAACCACACTGCCCCAGGAAAGCCACCACCTCAATTGAGGCCCCCGCTTCCAGTTCGATGACACAACTCAGTGCGGCGCATGGATCCAGCGCCGCACCGCAACGACCAGACAAGGGCTCCGAGCCTGCCAATGCGCCCGGCCGCGCCAAGTCGCCGTTATCACCCAGGAACTCGCGCCGGTCAGCGGTCCATGTGGTCTGTTGTCCCGCCAGATCCGCAAAGGCAAGGCGATCCGCGAAACCGGTGCTCCAGGGATTGCGTGCAAAGATCGCACCCGACTGCGCATCCAGGTTGGTCAGCAGAAACGGTGCGCAAGCGCTGCGCGACGCCCCCAGCACCCATTCTACGTAGGCAGTGACAGACAGACGGCGCCGCTTGCCGGAAAGATTGCTCAGCCTGAGGCGGGAGATCTTGATGGGATCCTCGGGCGCGACGTATTGTGTAAGCGACGTCGCAATGCCATTGTGCTCATGCGCGAAAGTGCTGTAGCCAAAACCGTGGCGCGCCTGATAGCTCCCTTCACCGCGTATCGGCAGCGCGGTCGGGCTCCAGAGATCACCACTTGCTTCGTCGCGGATATAGATCACTTCCCCGGGGGTATCCATGACCGGATCGTTGGACCACGGCGTCAATTGATTTTCGCGGCTGTTCGCGAACCAGGTGTAGCCACTGCCTTCAGCAGATACTTGAAAGCCGAACTGAGGGTTGGCCACAACATTGATCCAGGGCATGGGCGTGGTCAGATTCCCGCGGAGCGTAACGACGTACTCGCATCCCTGCTTGTCAAAGCCTCCCAGGCCATTGAAATATTCGAGATCCTGCGAGGCGGGCGCCGGTGGCAGGCTGGTCATCAGAGGCGGCGGCCGGGACGCGAACACCGGTTTCGCCCGCGTGGAGGCCTCCGCAATGCGGGCCAACTGCTCGCTTACCTGTCCGTGCCGCGCTTGCAAAACAATTCGTGCAATAGACTGAATCAGCTCCCGACCCTGCACATTCATGAGATCAGCCCGCAACGCGTATACGGCGCCCTTGGCCAACTCCTTGCCGAACCGCGGACGGGCCTGGCTGCTGCGCACCGACGTCTCGATCGCGTTCTGCAAGTCCTGAACGTAGGACGAAGAGCGTTCGTTGATGATGACCAGATCTACGGCCAGCCGTTTCATCCGCCAGTATTCATGCGCACGCAGCATTTGTCTTAGCAGCGCCATGTCCTGCACATCGTCTATGCGCACCAGGACAATCGGCAGATCGCCCGAGATTCCGTAATGCCATAGCCCCGACTGGCTGCCCGCGCCACGAATGATGACGTCGGATGGCACCCTGAATCGCGAATCGGGATATAACAGTGCGGCCGCGAGCCGCTGAAACGCGGCAGCCTCTTCGGCCTGCATGCCCAGGTGCCGCAGTTGAACCTGAGCCTGCGTCCAGGCCAGTGTTCTGGCTCGCCCAAAAGCGCTGCGATCATGGTGCTTGTCGACCAGGTCCAGCAATTCCTCCCGCGAAGCAGCTACCAGGGTCCAGAACGCCAGCCTGGCAGCCTGGCCGGGTTTCACGCGGACCCGATACCGCAATGAAAACACCGGATCCAGAACCGTACCGACGGTAGCTGTCAGAGGTCGGCCCTGCGCCAGCACATCAGGCATCTGGCCACCATGCCCGCGCGAGGCAAAGCGCGCTCTGTCGGTCTCATACTGAACCGCCTCCATCACATCGCCTTCGACGACGGCGAAATGCGCGACCCACATGCCAGCCTCGTCCGGAGACCTGACCCGCCGCGTGGCAATCAATGCGGAGAATTCCGGCAGAAACTCGGTGACAACAAACATCTTGGAAAATGCGGGATGGGCCCGGTCTGAGGCGGGCGTGGCGAGCACCAGCTCGGCATAAGACGTAATCTCTATTTCGCGCGAACGACGCCCGCTGTTGACCAAGGAAACCTGCCGCACTTCCCCATCGTCCTCGCCCGACACCAGGATTTGCGTCGTCGTGACCAGCGAACCGTCGCGCCGCATGAATTCAACACGGTCTTCGGAAAATCCGATCTGCATTTGCGGCGTATCCAACCATGCAGGCTGCGGCGTGGACGACCACACTTGCCCGGTGTGGGGGTCACGCAAGAAAATATAGGATCCCCAGTTATCCCGGGTTGCATCCTCGCGCCAGCGCGTCACCGCCATGTCGCGCCATCGGCTGTAACCCGCGCCCGCGGCTGTCAGCATGACGCTGTAGCGTCCATTGGATAGCAAATGCGTATGCGGTGGACCCGGCGGCAGGCTATCGAAGCGACGCATTGCCACCGAGGCAACGTCCGCCAGAATAGTGGACGCCCTGACCTCTTCCGCGCGCGGATGTGCCACGGCGACATCTCTCGGAACACGCTCCTGCAGCAAGAGGTCGCACGCCTGGATCATGGGTTCGCGATGAAAGCGGGCACGCATTTCTCCATCGTGCAATGCATTCGCAATCGCAACAATCGTCATGCCCTGGTGATGAGCCATGAAGTTTCGGACAATCGCCACGCGCTGATCTTCACGCAGGCGAGCAGGTGTATAGTCCAGCGCCTCATGAAAACCGTAACGCCCCTGTGCGCCAGCCTGCGCCAGCCGCTGGAAATTCTGCCGCGCGGCTTCAGGGTCGACCATGGCAGCCAGACCGGTGGCATAAGGTGCCACCACCTTGTCTTCTGACAGGCCGCGCTTCAGACCGAGCCCAGGCACGCCGAAATTCAAATACTGATAGGTAAAATCGAGATCACGGGCGTTATAGGCGGACTCCGAGAATCCCCAAGGGATGCCCAGCGATGCGGCATAGTCCTGCTGGCGCTGAACGATAAGCCGATTGGTCTGCTCCAGCAGGCTGCCTACTGGCGCGCGCATGACCAATGAAGGCATCAGGTATTCAAACATTGAGCCCGACCACGATATCAGCGCAGACCCATGGCCTATCGGTGTCGAGGTGCGCCCCAGGCGAAGCCAGTGGCGAGTTGGCACATCGCCTTTTGCGATCGCGAACAGGCTCGCCAATCGCGACTCCGAGGCCAGCAGATCGTAGCAGCTCGAATCCAATCGGTTATCGACCAGCGAGTACCCGATCGAGAGCAACTTGCGGTCCGGATCCAGCAGAAATGAAAAGTCCATGGCCAGGGCCATTTCACGCGCACCAGACGCCAGCGCCCGCAAACGTTGATTCAGCGCCTGCGCGCCGCCATTGGCAGCAATGAGATCGCGACCATGTTCACGCACTTCACTCCGCAGCGCACTCGTCCAAAACACCAGATCGCCGATGGATTCATCCGCGGGCACCGGCACCAGTTCCTGGGCCAGCACGACCGTTTTCTCGGCCTGGCGACCCAGCGAAGGCAGCAAGGATTCGATCGGCTGAAGCCCCTGGAGCTGCGCGTCAATTTCATCAAAAATCGCCACCAGCCGCGCGTTTCGTTCGCCCCCCGCAATCGCCAGACCATTCAGTGCCTCGCGCGCGAGGAAAAGACTGTCCTGCATGCCGGTGTTCGCCTGCGGAGCACAAAAATCATCGACCCATGCCTCGCAGGCATTGGCCAGCGTCAGCAGGTGGCCAGCCAGATTGCCACTGTCGACCGACGACACATAGGCTGGCGGCAAGACACGCAAATCGTCCGTGGCGTACCAGTTGAAGAAATGCCCGTTGTAACGCTCCAGCCTGTGCATGGTCGCCAAGGTAGCCTCGAGACGCTCCACAGTCTGCAAGGTGCCCATCCAGCCAAAATCCCGCGCAGCGACCATCGACAGCAGATACAGGCCCATGTTGGTGGGCGAGGTTCGGCGTGCCAGCACTGGACGTGGCGTTTCCTGAAAATTATCAGGCGGCAGCATGTGATCGTCCGAGGTCACAAAGGTTTCGAAATAGCGCCAGGTATGGCGCGCCGTGCGCCTCAGAAATCTGGCGGTGTCTGCGGACACATGCAGGCGGGCTGCCAGCACGCGCGGGCGACTGACCCACCAGGCTATGGCCGGCGCAGCCAGCCATAGCGTCAAAAACAGAAGAACCAGAGGCCATGACGTGGGCGTCAAGCTCAGCACGACAAACGCAAGCGCGACCGACAGCATCATGCCTTGCCGCATCAACCAAACAAAACCCACTACGCTCAATCGCGCATGGCCTGCAGACTGAGCAGCCGTTGTCCACTCCAGCAAGTGGCGACGCGTCACAAACAGCCGCCACATGCTGCGCACAATCGCATCCATCATTTTCCATGCGCTGTCCGCCAGAAAAATGAAGGAAAGCAGCGTTTGCGCGCCCGCCAACTGCAAATCGCTCAGAAAAACCGACATCCGGTTGCCAAACAGCACTCCGCCGCGCCGGGAGAACACGGAACTGAAAGCCGACAGGACGGCTGGGAGCGCCACGCAGGCGATCAGAATCAGCGTGCCAATGAGCGCTGAGGGCAGAGGTAGCGTCCAGGCGACGCCAAGGGCCAGAAACGTGCTCGGCCCCAGCAGCGAACGCCTGAGGTTGTCGAGCATTTTGCCGCGCCCTACGGACGGAACCGCCCTGTTGCCGGCGTGGCGTCCAAACAGCCACGGCAGAAGTTGCCAGTCGCCACGCGTCCACCGATGCGTACGCTTGGTGGCCACATCGTAACGGGCAGGAAACTCTTCGACCACCTCGACATCCGAGGCCAGGCCAGCGCGCGCGAAGACGCCCTCGAACAAGTCATGGCTGAGCAAGGCATTGTCCGGGACTCTGCCGGCCATTGCCGCTTCGAAGGCGTCGATGTCATAAATGCCCTTGCCGGTATATGAACCTTCGCCAAATAGATCCTGATACACATCGGACACCGCTGCCGCGTAGGGATCCAGACCGGCTGGGCTGGAAAACAGCCGCTGGTAAATCGAACCCTCCCGATGCAGGGGCAGCGAGGGCGTGACCCGAGGCTGCAGAATGCCATGCCCATTGACCACGCGCTGCAGGGCGGGATCCAGGCGCGGACGATTCAAGGGGTGCGCCATTTTCCCGATCAGCCTTTGAGCCGCATCCCGAGGCAGCCGAGTATCGGCATCCAGCGTTATCACGTAGCGCACGTCTGCCGGAACCTGAAACGACAGGCCCTCAATGGGCACAAAATTCGTATCGGTGGCACCGCGCAGCAGTCGGTTCAGCTCATGCAGTTTGCCGCGCTTACGCTCCCACCCCATCCACTTGCCTTCCGCCTTGTTGAACACACTGCGACGGTACAAAAGAAGGAAACGGCTGCCTGCAGGCCCAGGGCCATGCTGCAAGTTCAATTGCGCCAGTGCGGCCGCGCCTTTTGCCAGCAACTGCGCATCATCTTGGGAATATTCCTCGTCCGAATCCAGGCGATCAATGAGCAAGGCGTAAGTAAGGTCGCCGCCGGCGCCCGAAAGATAGTGAACCTCCAGTTGCTCCACATGCGCGAGCAACTCTGCCTCGTTGGTGAGCAGCGCAGGAATCGCAATCAAGGTTCTGCAGTTGGCGGGAATCCCTTTGGTCAGATCCAGGCCAGGCAATACGACGGCGCCGAAATTCCAGGTGATTGCCCGGTTGATCAATGCGGTCACCAACTCGGTGGCGGGGAAGAAAAACAATAATAGAAAAAGCACGATGCCGGCCGGCCAGACATCGGAACGCCAGAGCATCCACAGCGCCACGGCCATCAACACCGCGCTCAACCCAAGAATGACCCCGACATAGCCGGCGATGCCGGAATGGACCGCCCCGCGATTGATGCGCAAGCGCACCGTAGGCACATATCCGATTTGCGCTTCCAGCGCCCGCCTGCCTTCCATAATGAGATGGTAGCCAGGGTCGCCCAGGCGCTCGGCCGATTCCGCAGACGCCGTCTCGCTAACAGCAACCTGCGCGGCCTCGATCGCTGCCTGGGCGACCTCGATTTCGGACAACGGTGATCCGCGGGCAAGCTGCTCAATAGCCTTGCGGTAGATATCGCGCGTTGCGAAATCCATCTCGCCAAACGGGCTGTGTTCACGCAAGCGCCTGTCCACCTGACTGACACTTTCAAACCACTCGGCCCAATCGATATCGGAAATCAACCGCATGCTGGTGATCACATTGCGCACGCTAACGTTGGAGGCACCTTGCCGCTGCTGCGCCTGGTCGACCACCTCGTCAACGGAACTCCCCTGCAATCGGAGACGATCCTCCAGCCAGCCCAGCGCCGGCGTTTCCAAGGGATCTTGATCCCTGAACCGTTTGGCCAGTTGCGCGGCAAACATCTCCGGCAAAGGTGTGCTGGTTCGAGTCAGCTTGTCCGTATCCAGCGCGGGATGGACGGCGACCAAGCGCAATAGCCGGTTCGCCAATCCATCGGCGTCGACGCGCGCCTTGCGGCCCTGCGAGATTTCGTCGGCCAGCCTGCGCAGGTTTTCGATGAGCACGATACGCAACGTAATGGCAACTGCCCACAATTCGCCGATGGACAAGGGCTGGACCGCTTGGTAAGCGTCAATAAACCGCCGTAACGTCGTGGGATCGAAATTGCTGTCGGTATGAGCAACGAATGCCCAGGCAAGGCCAAACACACGCGGATAACCCTCAAAAGGGCCCTGCGCCAGCTTGGGCAGTTGACGGTAAAAGCCGGGCGGCA
This sequence comes from Allopusillimonas ginsengisoli, assembly GCF_004153455.1. GTDB lineage: Bacteria > Pseudomonadota > Gammaproteobacteria > Burkholderiales > Burkholderiaceae_B > Allopusillimonas > Allopusillimonas ginsengisoli. The sequence goes on from NZ_SDQE01000008.1 coordinate 21,098, forward strand.
AATCATCGCGGATCTGCCGGATCTGTTCTTCGACCACATGGTAGTTGTCGAGCAGCCATTCGGCGGCGGGCTCTACGCCACGGCCGCTTTCCAGCTCGGCCGCGCTGGCGCGGTACGCTGCCAGCAGTACAGAAGCATTGTCATTCAGCCGTCGCTGGAGTGGCAGCACCCGGGCTGGCCGGGACGTAACGAGTTGTTCCACGGCGAGACTGCGCGCATGCTGTGCAAGTCGCTCGATGCCGAAGAGTTCATGTCTGACAGGCGTTTTATCTTCCCAGGGAGAAGGTAAGGAACCATGCCTGTAAAAGTAGGAAAATAAGGTTTTCATCAGCCCTCCCGGCGCGCAAACAAGCGCGCGAGGGAAGCTGGGCACAGCGCGCTAACGCGCCAGCTTATTTTTTGCGGGGGTCGGATTGCTGAGGGCCCCCTTTGGATGCGGTGGCGCCGAAGGGCGACACTGGGGTAGCCGGTTTTGGAGGCTGTTTGGGCTTTTTGGCCTCTCTGTTGCCGCGTAATTGACCTTTAGCCATGATAGGACTCCCTGATGACGGGTGCTATATGCGAGATGCATTCAGACAGCATACACGCAATAGCGCGAAGAAGATCATTTAATCCGCATTGTTACCGCCGCCCTGCCGAATCACTCGATATCCGTGGAAGATAGATATTGTTTGCGCGCGAAGTACGCAATAAGCACTATGGCAATCAGTACCATGACCACCAGCGCCCACCAGAATCCGCTGGTTGCATGTAACCAGGGAATAAACTCGAAATTCATCCCGAAGATGCCGGCAATCAAATTCAGGGGCAGGAAAACTGCGGTAATGGCGGTCAGGGTGCGCATCACATCATTGGTGCGATTGCTCTGAATATTGAAGTGGATCTGGATGGCTGTTTCCGCGCTTTGCTCCAACTGCCGAATATGATGAGACACCCGCTCGATGTGTTCCAACACGTCCCGGCAGCGAACCAGCAGTTGGTCGAGCTGGTGCCGGGCCTCGTCGGTTCTGGGTGCAGGCACGTCTTCAAGCACATCCATCCAGCGACTCACCGCATTGCGCTGATCTTCGCAGATATCATAGAGATGGTGCAGCGCCTGTTGCGCTTTCAGCAATCCGCCCCAGTTGTCGAAGCGCACATTAGGGCGCATAAGCCGCTGCTGCCAGTGATCAAGCTGGCGCGTCATAACCTTGCGAAGATCAAGATAGGCATCAACCATGAGGCTGACGATACGCAGCGTCTGCTCGGCGGGTGAATCGGGCAAACGAGGAACACCAGCATGCGGCATTGGCGATGACGATGTAGTGTGTTCGGGATTGGCCTGCCCCAGCAGCAGCAAGCGCTTGGTATATGCTTCCATCACGCTGCACCCTTCAGGATGCACGCTAAGCAGCACATTATCGAAGACGACAAACCCAACTGGAAGCGTTTGGACTTTTCGGCTGACGGGGATCGGACTGTCTGCCTGATCGCCTTTTTTTGCATGACTGGACGGTGTGCCCGACGCATCTCGCAGCACCGCCGGCGCCTCGCCATCCGCAAGCCGCCTGAACACCAGCACATCATAATTGGACGTATAGTCAAAATGCGAAGGCAGTTGGGTATTGAGCAGATCGGAAACATGCAGATCCAGCAGGCGCCGGCCTGTCAACCCGTTCAACTGTATCTGCAGCGCATTGACGTGCTCCCTGAAATGTTCGCGCATGCAGGCCAGCCAGAGAAAGCCATCCTTGGGCACGGCATCCGGGATACGATCCAGTTCTTCCACCGATTTGCCGGGTCGCACAACAATCACGCGCAGCTTGTTCATCGAAACTCCTGGAATAGCAGGTGAAACCCACGACCATGAATCATTGCAGGCCACGTCTGTAACCATGGCGTGCGGCCATGGTTCATCGAATTTTGTGCGAAACGAATCATGTCGACGCCGGCTGCAGCGCAATCACTGCCATGCCAGCCAGTGCAATCGCCGCGCCGATAATATCCCAGCGCGTCAGCGCGACACCTTCCACAAACCTGAGCCACGCCAACGCGACGGCAATATACATGCCACCGTATGCGGCATAGGTACGACCGGCCGCTGCCGGGTGCAGTGTCAGCAGCCACACAAACAATGCCAGGGCAACCGCCGCCGGCATCAATAGCAGCAGGCTTTTGCCTTGTCTGACCACCAGCCACGGCAGATAGCAACCGATGACCTCGCACAGCGCTGTCAAGGAAAACAAAAAAGAAATGCGGATGAGATCCATGCAAGAAATCCAGAAAGCGGGAGGGTTCGCAAAAGCCATCACGACCTTAGGCCGGCGGCGCCACCGACGCCCCTTCCACGCCATGGCGCTTCAAGGCCGCTTCGACGAAGCCGCTGGCCTTCTGTTGCTCGACAAAATCGGCCAGAAAACGTGCCGCCTCCGCCGGACGAGCTTTGGGCAACCCCATGGCCTGCTGTATCACCATAAACCGGCCAGGCAGCAAACGCACCCCGCCCACCCGCTGCGCATCCGCCTCAAGCTGTTGTTTGACCCCGGCGGCCACATCAAGGCCTTGTTCCAGAAAAGTGTCCACAACAGCCTGCGAGGATGCGGCACGCACGATCTCTGCCTGCTTCAGCTCACGCGTCAAGTAAAGATCGTAAGCGCTGCCTTTGCCGACCGTAACCCGCGTGCCTGGGCGGTCCACCTCTTCGTTGCCTTGCAGTGCAGACTCGTCTTTGACCAGATACGCTCCCTCGATCAACACATATGGCGACGTAAAGCTGATTCCGGCACCGCGGACGGGATCAATGGCGAAAAAGCCGATATCGGCAGCATCGTTGGTGACAGCCTCGACTGACTTGCCCGCCGTATCGAACACGACCAGTTCCAGATCTGTATCCAGCACTTTGGCCAAGGCCCGCGCCAGATCAACAGATACCCCACTTACGTCGCCAGTATCCGCATCGCGATGTGCCAATATGGGGTTACCCAGATTGATGGAGGCGCGCAGAACACCATTGGGGGTAAAGGCCTTCTTGATGGTGGCATCCATGAGGGGTGCTACTCCTTGTAAAAACGGCAAACAAGCCGAGATGATATGTCGGAACGCATCGATACAACCGACAAACAACATGCCTTCGTAGTTTTACCACTGCTGACGCCTTCAGTTGAAGAGAACCGGTTGGGTTTGCGCCACTTGTTCGATCAAATTGATAACCTCTGGCGAGCGCTCATGCCGGCGATACACCGCCGCCACCTCAGACTTGATCGGCGTGCCTGCCAGCGGCTTGAACACAACGCCCGGCAAAGACATCGCCCGGGCGAGCACGTTGGGAACAATCGCAATCCCGACACCCAGGGAAACCTGCGTCAACACCTCAAAAAGACTCCCAGGCGAACTTCCAGCCTGGGGCATGAACCTGCCCCGGCGCCCTACCTCCCAGGTACCTTGGCCCTGCTCAGGAACCACAAAGCATGCTTCCTTCAAGTCTCTGGGTTTGACAGGCTGTGAAGACGCAGCAAGATGATGGGCGGCAGGTAACGCTATGCAAAACCTGTCCTGCAACAACACATGTGTCCGCAGGGTGTGATCCAGCTTAATGGGCATCCGTACAAAAGCGATATCCACCGCGCCGGAATCCAGCAAAGCGGGAAGGCGATCCATGGGGAGCTCCCGGGCCTGCACCAGGACATCGGGCCAAGCCCCGCGAAAGCGTTGAAGTTGCTGCTGGAGAATGCCCGAAAATACGGCAGAGCCGACATAGCCAACCTCAACCCGTCCCAATTGACCGCGACCCGCCCGCCGCCCCGCATCGATCGCGCGCTCGAACTGCGCCACCGCCTGGCGTGCTTCAGCCAACAGGGCCAGGCCTGCAGAGGTCAGCGCAACCGAACGTTTGCTTCTGGCGAACAAGCGCGCATGAAGGCTGCGTTCGATGTTCTGGATCTGCACTGTCAGTGTTGGGGCGGAAATGCCCAGTTGTTCGGCCGCCCGACCAAAGTGCAAGGTTTCGGCCACGGCGATGAAGTATCGCAGGTGTCTGAGCTCCACGTCAGTACTCCATTTCTGTTAGGTAAAAACTAATTATCTTATGAATCTTGACTAATGAACTTAATACTGTTCGCTGTTTAAATATCACTGCCATGAACCGGACACCCACAGCCCCCGCCAGGACCCACAAGACCGCACTGCTGTTAACGGCATCGACGGGCTGCGCCATGACGGTGCTCGACACCAATGTGGTGGGCATCATCCTGCCTACCATCGCCCGCGACCTGAACGCATCGTTCGCAGATATCGAATGGGTGATCAGCACATATGTCCTGTGCTTTGCAGCGCTTTTGCTTCCCGCCGGCTCAGTGTCGGATCGTTATGGTCGCAAGCGCATATTCCTCTCGGGCATTCTGCTGTTTGCCGTCGCCTCTCTGGCCTGCGGCCTTGCACCCAGCGCCCAGGCGCTATATGTGGCACGTGCGGTACAAGGCGCTGGCGCAGCGTTTCTGCTGGCGCCTGCGTTGGCCATCATTGGGCATGCGTTTCAGGAAGAAGGCGAACGCGCGCACGCCTGGGCGATATGGGGCGGCATCATGGGGCTGACCATGGTGCTGTCTCCCCTTGCAGGCGGGCTGATCAATGCCTTCATGGGCTGGCGATGGGCCTTTCACCTCAATATACCAATCTGCGCCGCACTGGCCATCGCGGTTGTCAAGATCATCGAAGAATCGCGCGATCCGTCACCTGGCAGTCTGGATTTTATCGGCATAGGCCTGTTTGCCTCGGCCATGTTCATTTGTACCTGGGCATTGATACTTGGGCCGGAGAAAGGCTGGCTCAGTATTGCCGTGAGCAGCCGTATTGTCTTGAGCGCCTTCCTCTTCCTGCTGTTTTATCTGGTGGAACGGCGCCGACAACATCCCATGCTGGATTTGGCTTTGTTCAGTTCCTGGCCATTTGTTGGCGCTGTTCTGGCGATGTTTGCCTATGCCGCCACCGCTCAAGTCATGGCGTCGCTTCTACCGCTGTTTCTGCAGAACGCGCAAGGACATTCTTCGTTAACCGCTGGGGTCGGCATGTTGCCATTCGCCCTAGCGATGCTGGTGCTGCCGCAAGTGGGCCGTTGGCTTTCCCGTTACATGGCCTCCTTCCATATCCTGACGCTCGGCCTAGCCATCGTCGCATTCGGCAATGCCGTCATGATGGGTGCCGCCCACTCAGGCAACAACACAGCGCTGGTCGCAGGCATGACGATTCTCGGCAGTGGCGGCGGCTTGCTCAATGGCGAAACACAAAAGGCCATCATGGGCACAATACCCCGTCATCGCGCCGGTATGGGATCGGGCATCAGCACAACTTCGCGCTTCTCAGGCATTCTGCTCGGCTTTGCAGGATTGGGCGGCGTCATGGCGGCAAGCGTGCGGACAACGGTTCAGCAACAGCTTGCCCAGGCGGATTTGGCGCAGCCGGAAGCGTTTGTTGAGCGCATGGTGGCCGGAGACTTTGAGCGCGCGCTCGAGCTATTCCCAGTCGGCATGAACGCTTCGCTGCTGCAAATAGGCCGGGCCAGCTATGCGCTGGGCTTTGCCCATGCTTTCATGGTGGCGGCGGTGATCGCGGGTATTGCTGCAATCTTCGTGTTCTGGGCCATGAGCCGGACACCGCTGCCCGCCCCTGTCAGCCTGCTGACAGCGCCCAGCGGCGGCCGATGCCCCAACCCGCGCGCACCACGGTAAATGCTGATGCCAGAGGGCAGCCAGTATGCTGGCTGGCAAGACATCTGTATCGAAGCAAAAGCCTGTCAGTTTGCCAGCATAAACACCCATTATGGTGTAGAATCTTGGTCTTTGCTTCGGGCGGCTACCGCCCTTGGCCAAAAAGGAATCATGAGCTTCCTTTTTGAAATGCATAGTTCGGCGCAATGGCAGAGTGGTTATGCAGCGGATTGCAAATCCGTGTACCCCGGTTCGATTCCGAGTTGCGCCTCCAGTACTCATGCTGGTTTCGGGCGATTTTATTTTCCCCGCCGCTTCGCAAAACTAAATTCAGCCCTCATCGTGAGGGCTTTTTTGCGCTAAAAACTCCATATAAAAATACAGCATGGAGGCGCCATGTTACCTCTACCGCTTACCCGAAAAGGTTTGATCGCCATTCGCGACGGCAACATGCGCAATGTGAATAGCCGACTGCTGCCGCGGACGAATCTATATACATACGGCTGCTATGCCGACAGTGCGCAGTTTCAAAACAGCCTTGATTTCACGTTGCTCAGCGTGGGCGTGCGCCATCGCTTCTAAGCGCTACGCGCGCCGCGTCGCGGCGAACTGCCCATCCATCACGCAAAGAGGGTTATCGCCGTGAAGCAACATTGAGCAGGCTCGATCCACAGCAACTCGCGCCCGTTGTGGTCTTGAGGTGATTCGACTCAAGACCACAACGGGCGTGGGATGTAGCCGCTTGCGTCTCCCCGTCAACGGCATTTTTATAATGCCCCCTCAATTGCTGTGAGATTGTTAAAAGACCCTGCGAGCCTTTTAATTTTGCTTCGGACAATCCCTTAGATATCTTGTCGACTTCAATCCACTCTTTGGACGCGTGCACATGGCTGTGGGTTTTCGGCGGCATTATATCTCTTGTCGTTGTGCCCACCACAACCCGGTCTTCATCGAAAACGAACCATCTTCCTCAATAGCCAATGCCTGCCGGACTTCCGCAGGGGCTTCCCGCTGCATGGCGCGTATCATCGCCACCCGCTCGGGGCTCGTCCGCATGCGCGTTACCCAGGGCTCGAACGCCAAGCGTGTTATCCAGTTCTGATGCGCAATATCAGAAAAACCGGCATCAGCGATCAGCCGCCCCCACTCCGAGGGCGAACGATCCCGCACATGGGAGCGATCGCGCAGCAGTTCAACGGCTTGCAGATGCGTATCCACCAAGGCGTTCTCATCGCCTTCAATGTCTATCATGAGCAAATAACCGCCTGGCTTGACCACGCGGCGCATTTCCTTGAGCGCGTTTGGCAGATCCAGCCAGTGATGGGCGCTGTACCGCGATGCGACAACACAGAAGTGAGCATCATCAAAAGGCAAGGATTCCGCACTGGCCTGCACGGTTCGAATATTCTGCAGGCTTTTGTCGGCAGCGGCCTTGCCTACCGTAATCAGCATATTGGGCGAAGGGTCCACCGCCACAACACTGGCCAGCGCCCCGGCCACGGCAAAGCTCAAATGGCCCGCACCACACCCTACGTCCAGAAGCCTGCCACGGGATGCGGGGATCACCTGGCGAATCAATTCATTGGCCCTTAGCAGATCCGGGCCCGCAGCATGGACTGCACTCTGCAAATATGCCTGCGCCTGTGCATCAAATTGTTCCTGAACCGTCTCGCTATGGTTAGCCTGCATGCTCTACCCTTTTTCTATGCTGGGAAAACAATCACGATATAGGGTCATTGCGGTCTGAACAAGATTGCCGCGTGTACTGGTATCTCTACTAACGGTCTGGATTCAGACGCCCGACTGCGCCAGCGCTCAAGCCATCGCATAAAAAAACAGCGGCCCGGTCGTGCATGCACGACCGGGCCGCTGAAGGTAACTGCTATTCGAACTTAAACGGGTTCGATAGACGTTGCCTGAGGACCTTTCTGACCCATACCGGCCACGAAAGATACTCGCTGGTTTTCTTCGAGCGAACGGTGACCGTCGCCGACGATTTCCGAATAATGGGCAAAGAGATCCTTGCCGCCTGATTCGGGCATGATGAACCCAAAGCCTTTCTCGTTGTTAAACCACTTTACAACACCGAATTCTTTTTGCATACGTTACTCCTGTTAATTGTGGACGACATGTCCATCAGGTTTACCAGGCGTAAAAAATATGCAATGGGTACGATAGAGCGCACGTATTGTCAAACTAAACTAACCTAAAGGGAAACCTACGACTACAATAGACGCAGGGGGGATATTAGTCAACGACAATATCTCTTTTCCAATGAAAATCTGGAATAACTGCACATTCGCGGGTTTTATGTGCACATAATGGTGAAAAAAATGGCCAACAACACTCCCTGGGCTGACCTGGAAACCGGCTGGGTTACCTTGGTTCAGGTATTTCCCTACGAAAATGCAACGCAGTCCGAAGCTGAGCTGCGCGGTTCCCAAGCCGCTGCCGATCTGGACAAAACTGCCATCGCCTCAATCCTCGACTGGGCCACCGCCGAAAACCTCATCGAGCCGGCAGATGAACCGGGACGCTTTCGCCTGACACCCATGGGCAGGAAATCCTGGCGCAAGAGCCGCGATCCGGTTTAGACGAACAGACAAAAGTGAATACATCCAGACCAGCCCTATTGGAAAGCATCATGCTCACAACACGCCACGCCGGATTGTCTGGCAGCAAATACATTCAACGTGGCCTTTGTGCCTCGGCTGGAGTCGCCCTCGGCCTTCTGGCGCCTTTGGCGGCCCAGGCCGAATCTGCGCGATACCAGCTGGATCCCCATCACTCCTTCGTCAACATCGAAGTTCGGCATTTCAGTACCTCCACTGTCCGAGCGCGTTTCGACAAGGTCGAAGGATATGTAGACATGGACAACCAGGAAGGCAAGGCGAACACCAAAATAAGCATTGACACCGCGAGCATCAGTTCAGGCATCGCCGACTTTGATCAGCACCTGAAAAGTGGGGATTTTCTCGATGTTCAGGCATTTCCTCAGGCCACTTTCACGTCCAGCGATTTTGTTTTCACTGACGACAAAATAACCACCGTAAATGGCATGCTTACGCTGCTGGGAAAAACGCTTCCCGTCACCCTTAGGGCCAGCAATTTCAATTGCTACGACAGCCCGATGCTGAAGGCGCCCGTCTGCGGCGGCGATTTCGAAGCGACGATCAATCGGAGCCAATGGGGCATGAACTGGGGCATCGATCCGGGGATACCCGATCAGGTACGATTGCTTGTACAGGTGGAAGCGATCAAGCAGTAAGAACACTTGACGCACAAAAGGTTATGACACAAGGCTATAACCACGTTCCAAATAAGTAGTTCGATTCAACACCTCCGGTCCCTACAATCCTTGTAACCCAACAAGGAGTGTTACCCATGTCCGTTGCCCTGGCAGATCTGTTTTTTACGTCGTTCGGCGAAACACTGCTTATGGTCGGCGCATCCTGCCTCATCGGCACGGCATTGGGGATACCGCTGGGGATTGTGCTGTATTCCTCCGGCCGGCATCAGCGGTATCCCGCATCGCGGCTGACGCTGGCTGCAAGCTATCTCACCCACGCCCTGCGCGCCACCCCATCGATTGTCATACTCGTGATGGCCATCCCGTTTACGCATTTTGTGCTTGAGGCATCGGGAGGCCTCACCGCCGCGTTGATTCCGCTCAGCATTATTGCCACACCCTTTGTCGCGCGCCAAACGGAAACCGCGCTGCGCTGCGCCAGCAGCCAGGCCATCGATGAATCCATCAAGGCAGGCACGGCGGCGCCGCTGCGCACGCGTGAGCTTCTGCCGCGGGCAGCACCCGGCATCGTTGCCGGGCTGGGCCTGACAGTAGCCTGCCTGGTTGGCTATTCCACCTTGGCAGGCGCGCTCGGCGGCGGCGGGCTGGGCAGCTTTGGCATGCAATATGGCTACAGCGAGTTTCGCCCCGTGCTGCTTATGGCAGTCGTGCTTGTGCTGATTGCGCTTGCCGAATCCGCCCAGGCGCTTGGCTACGCCGTCGCACAGCGCCTGGACGCTGAACTCGCCCAGCCTACCCGGCGACGCTTCTTGATGAGCGGACGCAGCCGCTAACCCTCGACACCACGGCAAAACGCACCGTCAATACCTGACTCCACCCAAGCTCGGGAACGGCATCCGCCGGTGCCCAACCTCGGCCTCGTACCCTTGGTCTCGTCTCCTCTATACTTTGTCCATGCCAATCGGGAGAATCCAAGCATGGACAAAAGCGTAATTGATGCCATGGCGCGCTGGCCAGATGTGCCTGACGTCTATGGCTGGCTGTCTCTGAACGAACAAGGCAACTGGCGGCTGCATCCGCAGGGCACTGCGCTGGACTCGCCGGACGACATCGGTGAAGCCATTTCCAGCCCCCCGATACTGCAATTTATCGGTCGCAATTATGCGGCTGACGAACAGGGGCAATGGTATTTCCAGAATGGCCCGCAACGCGTGTATGTCAGGCTCGACGCAGCACCATTTGTTGTGTACGCGTTGCGAACACCCGAGTGCCCATTTCAACTGTTGGGCCATACAGGCTTGGAAGCCTCCACGATCCGGATGTGGCTGCTGGCCAGCGATGGCCGCCTGTACATCCAGACATCTCATGGCGGCGCGCTGATTCAGGGACGTGACCTTGAGGCGGTGCTGGCGCAGGTCAGAACCAAGGACGGCACTCGTGTTCTGGACTTTCTCGCCGATGATCTCGAACGGCAGGCGCCATTCGACGTTCTACCGCTCGACGCAGCCACCCTCGAGGATAGCCAGACAATGATTCCATTTCGCTTTGCCAAAGCCGACGATATACCAGGCATTTTGGGATTCTCCCGCAGACCGCAACCCAAAACCTCCTGACACACTGATCGCCTTTGGTTAGAATCCTCGCATGACATCGCACCCCACCGCTTTTTACTTTCCCGCGCCACGCAGCCAAAAATTTTGCAGCCAATGCGGATCGTTGCTTACCCGCCGCATTCCTCCCGATGACAACCGTGAACGCGATGTCTGCGAAAACTGTGGCGCAGTGCACTACCAGAACCCACGCAACGTGGTGGGCGTCCTGCCAGTCTGGCAAGACAAGATTCTGCTCTGCCGCCGAGCGATCGAACCACGCTTCAATAAGTGGACATTGCCCGCGGGCTTCATGGAACTTGGCGAAACAACCGCCCAGGGCGCGATGCGGGAAACCCAGGAAGAAGCCGGTGCCCAGATAGAGCTCGGCCCGCTATACACCGTTATCGATGTGCCTCATGCCGAGCAAGTACACTTTTTCTATTTGGCAAAAGTACTCAGCGAGGACATGGTGCCCGGCCCCGAAAGCCTTGAAGCCAGATTTTTCGACGAGACAGAGATACCCTGGGATCAGCTTGCCTTCAGAACCGTCATCACGACGCTGGAACATTACATCGCAGACCGTCGAAAAGGGAGTTTTCCACTTCACTATTACGACATCCCCTACCCCCCTCCCAAACCGAAAAAAGGCTGACAAGACGCTGCCATGGGCAAGCTGATCTGGCTAGATATCGACACCCCCTTCCCGCCTGTTGAACAGGCTCTCCCGGAAGGACTGCTGGCAGCCGGCGCCGAACTCTCACTGACACGGCTGGAGCAAGCTTACCGCCGCGGTATTTTTCCATGGTTCAACGAAGGCGACCCCGTCCTGTGGTGGAGCCCAAACCCGCGCATGGTCCTGGCCTGCGCCGAATTCAAGATATCACGGTCTCTGGGCAAGCGACTCAGACAGATGGCAAGAGATGAACATACGCCCGCAGCCAGTATTCGCATCACGTTGGACATGGCCATGGCAGACGTGATCACGGCCTGCGCAGGGCCCCGCGCCACTCAACATGGCACCTGGATCTCGTCCCACATCAAGGCAGCCTATCTGGCCTGGCACGAGGCAGGCGCCGTGCATAGCGTGGAAACCTGGATCAATGGCGAACTGGCCGGTGGCCTGTATGGCGTGAGCCTGGGAGGCTTTTTTTTCGGTGAGTCCATGTTCAGCCGGGCCAACGACGCCAGCAAACTGGCGCTTGCCTATCTGACACGTTTTCTGGCAAGACATGGCGTGCATCATATCGACTGCCAGCAACAAACAGGGCATCTGGCCAGCCTGGGCGCGCAACCGATTGCCCGCGAACAATTCCTCGCAATACTGAAGACTGCGCTGAATCAGCCTGCGCCGCCCTGGAAGCAAGGACAACTGCTGTCTACCGGCGAGCTTGCGCCGGTTGCCTAAATGCCCCGATAATGGATCGGACAGTACTGCCCGAGCAAGCATCCATGACCCATCTCACCGAGCCCGGTCTCCATACACTGCAGTTCTACGCCACGGCCATCTATCCGTGCAGCTACCTGCCGCAACACGATGCGCGCTCCCAGGTTGCGGCGCCCACGCATCTCATCGACGCCAGAATCTATTCAGTACTGGTAGAGCAAGGATTCCGGCGCAGCGGCCTGTTCACCTATCGCCCCCATTGCGACACTTGCCAGGCCTGTTTGCCAATCCGCATCGATGCCCACCGCTTCCAGCCCAGCCGTGCGCAACGGCGCAGTGCGCGGCGGCATGACAATCTCGTGGCGCGTGATATGCCATTGCATTGGAACAACGAGCACTTCGAGCTGTACCAGCGGTATCAATCCGTGCGCCACCCTGGCGCCGGCATGGACGAAGACAGCCACGCGCAGTACACGCAATTCCTGCTGACCAGCCGGGTCAACTCCCATCTCATCGAGTTCCGTCTGCCCGACGGCCAGCTGCAAATGGTGTCTATCGTAGACGTACTCGACAGCGGGCTTTCGTCCGTCTATACCTTTTTCGAGCCCGACGCCGCCGGCAGCCTGGGCACCTATGGCATCCTGTGGCAAATTGAACGCTGCCGCCAACTGGGCCTTCCCTGGCTGTATCTGGGATACTGGATAGCACAAAGCCGTAAAATGGCTTACAAATCGCGGTACACGCCCGCGCAAATCCTCAAAAATGGAAACTGGATAAACCTCACCGAGGTTTGACCCCCACAGCATGTCTTTCCTATTCAATACATACAGCCTGGCCCGCCCGGCCCTTTTCTCGCTGGACGCCGAGAAAGCACACGAACTCACACTGGCTTCCCTGAAAAAGGCCTACGACTGTCAACTCACCCGCTCCCTGTTGGGCGCTCGCCCCAGCAAGCCTTGTACGTTGATGGGGCTCTCGCTGCGCAATCCAGTAGGGCTGGCGGCGGGTTTGGATAAAAACGGCGAATATATCGATGCGCTGGGCAATCTGGGTTTCGGCTTTGTCGAGGTAGGCACCGTGACCCCCAAAGGCCAGCCAGGCAATCCGCGCCCGCGCATGTTCCGGCTGCCGCGTGAACAGGCCCTGATCAATCGCATGGGGTTCAACAACCACGGGCTGGACGCCTTTATCGCCAATGTGAAACGCAGCCAATGGCGCGCACAGGGCGGCATACTCGGCCTGAACATTGGAAAGAACGCCGCAACCCCCATAGAACAGGCCACCGACGATTATCTGCTGGGCCTGGAGGGCGTCTATCCGCATGCCGACTACGTGACCGTCAATATATCGTCTCCCAACACCAAGAATTTACGCGCGCTGCAAGGTCAAGACGAGCTTTCCGCGCTATTGCTGGCATTGCAGGAAAAGCGCAAGGAACTCGATGATCGCCAGGGCAGGCGTGTCCCGATGGTGGTCAAGATTGCGCCAGACCTGGATATCGATCAGGTAGACGTTATCGCTTCCTTGTTAATGCCGCACGAGGTGGACGGTGTCATCGCCACCAATACCACGCTTGCGCGAGAAGCTGTACGCGGCCTGCCCTACGCCAATGAGGCGGGCGGTTTGTCAGGCCCCCCTGTGCACGCACTCTCGTTGCAAGTCATCTCCCGGCTCCGCCAGCAGTTGGGGGACGGGTTTCCCATTATTGGCGTAGGCGGCATTGTTTCTGGCCGCCAGGCGCTGGAAAAAATACAGGCCGGCGCCAACGCCGTTCAACTGTACACCGGTTTGATTTATCGTGGTCCCGTATTGATCAATGAGTGTGTGCAGGCGCTAGAATAAAAAAATCCCCGAAGGCGCTGGCGCTTTCGGGGATAATGCACAGGCAAGCAAACTGCCCGGCGCCAGCCTTTTATCAGGCGGCGGTGCGACGGCTACGCGGTGCGGCCTTGCTGGCAGCAGTAGCGGCGTCTGTAGCAGCCTTGGTGGCGGCGGTGAAGTTCGACTCAGCGGCATCGGCGGCCTGACGAGCAGCCTTGACAGCGGATTCGTAGGCGTTGTTAGCCGTTGCCAGCGAAGTCTTTACCAAAGCGATGGCGCCTTCGGAACCCGTAGGAGCATTCTTGGCGACTTGATCAAGCGCGTCGGCGATTTGCTGTTGGCCTTGAGCAACTTGCTCTTCGGTCAGCTTGGTGAGGTCAACTTGCACGCCGGTCAGGATGTCGTACACATGCTTGCTGTAAGCCATGGCTTTTTCGGCATTAGGCTGAGCCAGCGACGAGGTGAAAGCCAGCGCTTCTTGCGCGTCTTTGACTTCGATGGCTTGTTGGGTTTTTTCGGCAACTTCGTCCAGCGATGCCTTGATAACCTTCAGGTTAAGGTCGACCAGCTTTTCAAAGCCGCTGAAAACAGCGCCTTGGAAGGCCAGGAGATTGTTCAGCGAAGCTTTCTGGCCGGCTACGACTTGTTCGGGGATTGCACTCATGATGTTTCCTTTTGAAGGCCGCCATCTATAAAAAGCGGCTGATAATGGATGAACTGGTAGTTCAAGCTTAAAAATGAGAAAACAGAATAGAGAAGGCTAAGCAAATCACCTACAGGTAGAAAACCTTCTATGCTGCGTTGCACAATTCGTATTTTACTGATCTGCCCTGCTGTGTCAAGCGTTTTGTTGCGATGCAACAATATTATTTACCCTTTGCCCGCGCCGGAACCAGCGCGTGCACTGACGAAATTACGCATGGACACTGGCTGGATTTTGGCATAGCATCCGTTGCGGTTTGATGACCACATCAGGCCACGATTTTTTCATTTGCCATAAGCAATCGGAGACACCATGAAATCCCTCACCCTGAAGCTGGGCTCCGCCCTGTTTGCAACGGCGTTGCTCGGCGCAGGCGCCGTACACGCTGCCGACTTTCCCGACCACTCCGTCAGCATGGTGGTTCCCTTTTCGGCCGGCGGTCCTACCGACAACGTTGCGCGCTCTCTGTCGGAAGCGATGCGGCCCTCCCTGGGCGAAACTGTCATTGTCGAAAACAAGGCCGGTGCGGGTGGCACGATTGGTACCAGCCAGGTTGCGCGTGCCAAGCCAGACGGCTACAACATCCTGCTGATGCACATCGGCTTTTCCACCGCGCCCTCGCTATACAAAAACCCCGGTTACAACCCCGACACCAGCTTTGAACCCATTGGGCTGGTCGTGGATGTTCCAATGACCATCATCGCGCGATCTGATTTTCCCGCCAACAACATCAAAGAGCTCATCGACTACATCAAGGCGCATAAAGACGAGGTTACGCTCGCCAATGCCGGTATTGGCGCAGCCAGTCAGCTTTGCGGCACCATGTTCACCAGCGCCATCGGCGTCGATCTGCTGACCATTCCTTACAAAGGCACAGGCCCAGCCATGAACGACCTGTTGGGCAAACAGGTCGATCTGCTCTGCGACCAAACCACAAATACCACCCAACATATCAAGGCGGGTACCGTCAAGGCCTATGCAGTCACCAGTAAGGAACGCGTACCCACGCTACCCGACCTGCCCACCATGCAGGAATCTGGCTACGATGGCTTTGAAGTCGGTATCTGGCACGGTATGTGGGCGCCCAAGGACACGCCCAAGCCTGTCATGGACAAACTGATTTCGTCGCTGCAGGCAGGTATGGCAGATCCGAAATTCCAGGAACGCATGGCCGGGCTCGGTGCAGAGGTGCTTACCTCTCAAGCCAACCCCGAGGCCCTGACAGCCAAGGTTAAGCAACAAGTTCCTCAGTGGGCCGATCTGTTCAAGAAAGCCGGAATCGAACCACAATAAAGGCAAGCCCGCCGGCCAGTCGACCCACTGGCCGGCGGGCAGGCAACCCAGGCGCGTGCAAAAGCCTGAGCATTACACAAAGCCCTGGTTCGCCAGGGCTTATCTTTTTACACCGCCCTGCCTCGCCTTGAAGCGCGGATTTGTTTTGCAGATCACATATAAACGGCCCCTGCGCCGGACAACCTGACAATCGCGATGCCTGTTCTTGGCATCTTTCAGGGACGACAACACCTTCATATCCAGACTCCTGGTTAGAAAAAGACAATGCCTGCGGTGGGCAGGCATGCATTGCGTTCAACAGGATAAAAGCAAGACTGTGACCTTGTGATTGTTGGAAATAGGAAGACCCGCACTGCATATTGGGATAAAAAGCGAGCAGCATCCGTCTTGAAATTAGTATGTTATATCATAACATTGCTGATGGAATCCACACACGTGGATACACATTCAGACAAGCCGATGTGTCAAGAAAAGAGGGGGATTTCAACAGATGATAAGCGTCGAACCTGGCCAGCGGCGACAAGGCGCTCGGTAGCGGGCCAAGGCCTGGGCATGGCTTTTGTTCGGCAAAGCCTAGTGCATGGCTTCGTAGCCAAGCTCTTCGGAAATACGCGCAGCAGTCTGCAGCAGCACGGGAATCCATTCGTCTCGCATGCGCTCGGCTGGCGCCGAAATAGACAGCCCGGCCTGCAGCTTGCCGGTGTCGTCGTACACGCCGGCAGCAATGCATCGCACACCGAGCTCGAGCTCTTCGTTATCGCGTGAATAGCCCAAACGGCGGACCAAGGCGAGGTCGCGCTCCAGTTGATCGGTTTCAGTGATGCTGTTGCGCGTGGTGCCCGCAAGACCCGTACGCATGGCGTATGCGCGAACCTGCCGTGGATCGCTACAGGACAGAAAGAGCTTGCCAGTGGAGGTAAGGTGTAGCGGCGCGCGGCCTCCAATGGCACGCACGACCTGCATGCCGGAACGTTCGCTCCAGGCGCGCTCGATATACACGATTTCATCACCTTGCTGCAGCGACAGGTTGACTGTCTGGCCGGTAAGCTTGTGAAGATCGCGCATGTACTCGATAGCCACTTCACGCACATTTAGGCGCCCTTTGACCAGTGAGCCCAGTTCAAGCAAGCGCATCCCGAGCTGATACAGCCCACTATCCACGCGCTCGACATAACGGCCAACGACCAGATCGTTAAGTATGCGGTGGGTTGTGGAGGTGTGCAGGCCAGTGGCGGCGGCCAGGTCTTTGAGCGGGACGGGATCGGGCCGAGTTGCCAGGACATCGAGCAACAGCATGGCCCGCTCAAGCACCTGTATGGTGATGTGGCTGTCGTTCAACGAGGTATGGCCGTTGCCATTAGTGGAATGCAGGGTTGATCGTGGCATAGTCTTCTTTGACGCAATGCAACATTTCCATATTATGGAAAACATCCCCATTTTTGGCAAGCTTTTTTTCCCAGCCTTTCATTATCTTCACAGGTTCATCGCGTTTGCGGAGGATTGAGCTGTCCGCCCAGCCTGAGGACTTCCTCGCGCAAAAAGGCCAGGGCCTGGGCAGCGGCATCCGGCTCCCCCTTGACCCCCAGATCGATATGGGGATGGCCTGTTTCGCCCATGCTGGGCAGGCTGAACGCCTTGACATTCGGCCAGCGCTGTTCGATTTCTTCCAGCGCGGGGGTGATGCGCGATTCGGGTAAACGAAACACCAGAAAGGAGTGCTCCACGCGGGTTACCTGATGATGCAAATGCCGATAGCGGTTATCCAGTGTCCACTCCATCATGGGCCAGGCCATGACCGGAAAGCCAGGCATAAAGGTGTGGTCCTTGATAAAAAAACCCGGAATTTTGTTATATGGGTTGGGCACGATCTCGGCGCCTTGGGGAAACACCCCCATTTGCAGGCGCTGCTGGTTTTCGGGCAAGGACATATCGCCGCTCCCCTGCCCCCGCCGTTCATTGTCGGCGCAGCGCTCGGCAATCAGGCGCTCGGCGTCTGGATGCAAGGCCAGGGGAACGCCCAGCGCTTCGCCGGCAGCCTGCCGGGTTTGATCGTCTGGCGTCGCGCCAATGCCGCCACAGCAGAACACAACATCAGGCGTGGCAAAACTACGCGTGAACGTATCCACAATCGTTGCACGATCATCGGAAATGAATTCCGCACCGCCCAGCAACAAGCCCCGCTGGGAAAGCAATTCGACCATCTTGCTGAAGTGCTTGTCTTGCCGCCTGCCGGACAGGATTTCGTCGCCAATGATGATGAGCCGTATCTTGCGAATGTCTGCCATGTTTAGAGCGCCCTGGGTGTTGGAATATCGATGATATCCTGCGCGCGCAATTGCCTGAGTGCATCCAGGCTGAAATGCGCGTAGACCAGCGCCGAAAACACCGGCAAGACCAGCCAGGCAGGAGGAAAGAGATTAATCAGCGCCAGTATGCCTCCAATCATCCACAATTGCCGCTTGTGCTGGCGCAACAGAATGCGCCTTTCCTGGGAACTGGCATGCTCGACAATGGCGTCTACGCTCAGCATGCGCGTAAAGGCAAAGGCCCACCAGAATACCGGCAACAGCAACGGCAGTGGCGGGATCAGCCATAGAGGCATGGTGACCAGCCAGCCCAGGGCGAACAGGACGCCCACCCAGGTGGCGTTCCAGCCGCTCACGGCCGTTGAGTACTGGCCTTGCCGCTTCAGGCCGGGATAATCCCGTTTTTCGAGGTGTTTGAGCACCAGTGGCATGACAAACACCGCCGCAATCACCAGGCCCAGTATGCCCGACAGAGGCAGCAGAATGCCCACGGCAATCAGGGGAATGAGATAAAGCTTGAGGGAAAACAGCCCAATGGCAACCAGCCACTGGTCGATAGAATTGACGGTATCCCAGCTGGATACTTGCACATTGAGCCACTCTGTGAGGGGCGTCCAGAATGCCCAGAGCAATATAATGGCACCCAACAGGGCTATGATGAAGGGCAGGAACAATGCGCCCAGCATCTTGGGCTGGCATTGCGAAATAGCGGCGCGCTTGAAGGCCCGCGCCACGGCCGGCATCCCCGTGACGGGGCGCCGGGTACGGATTGCTAGATTGGATTCGCTCATCGATAAGCCTTGGAAGACAACAGAGATATCATAGTCAACATCGCCCAGCCTCACCAGTGACTCATTCGTATGCCGGTTTTTGATCCAGAACACAACACGCCCGCCCTCACCGCCAGACTGGCCAGCCAGTCAGACGGCCTGGTCATCGTCTGTTATTGCGCGGCCTGGTGCGATACCTGCAATCAATACCGGCCCGGCTTCGGCGAGCTCGCTGAACGCTGGCAGCAGCACACATTCGTGTGGGTGGATATCGAAGCGCTTCCAGAGCTCCTGGACGACGACGACGTCGAGAATTTTCCCACACTCCTGATCCAGAATCAGTCGGGGAATGTTTTTTTCGGCCCGCTGTTGCCCCATATCAACCATTTAGAAAGGCTGGTGGAACGCTATGACCAGAATACGCCGCTGATTGCAGAGGGGCCCCGGCGCCTGGAGACGCTCCTGCAGTCTGGAGCGTAAAAATGCCCTGCAGCAATGCGCAGGGCATGGACCAGCAAAGTGCGCCACGGCAACAGGAACACGCCGGAACAGCGCAGGCGCCGCAATAAAGCCTAGCGTCCACCACCCAGCAAAACACCCACCGAGCGTTTGCTCGCGACGGGCTGTTTACCCGCCGACTTTTCTGCCGCAGCCGACGAGGGCGATGGCACATAAGGCTTGTAGAAGAAATCGTCTACCGGTTTGGTGGCAGGGCTGTAAGCAGCGTAACCGCTGTGGCCGCGACGTGATTCTCCGCGCCCTGTGGTGGGCGACGAACGGCGCGTGACCGCCGGCAGCGCAAGCTCGCCACGCGGAATCTTGGTTTTGATCAGTTTTTCAATATCCAGCAGGTAGCGCTCTTCTTCGGGGGCGAAAAACGCGATCGCCTCGCCCTTGTTGCCCGCCCGACCCGTGCGGCCAATGCGGTGCACGTAATCTTCGGCGTTATAAGGCAGGTCGTAGTTGATGACACATGGCACGCCTGCGACGTCCAGCCCGCGCGCAGCCACATCTGTTGCCACCAATACCTCGAGCTCGCCAGCCTTGAAGGCTTCGAGCGCCTTCATGCGATCCAGCTGGCTTTTGTCGCCATGTATGGATTCGGCCTTGACGCCATCGCGTACGAGCTCACGCGCAAGCCGACTGGTGCCGATCTTGGTGTTGGAGAAGACAATGACCTGATTGAAGCCGCGCGACTTGACCAAATGCACCACCGCGGCACGCTTTTGATTGCCCTGCAGAGGATAGGCAACCTGGCTGACCGTATCAGCCGTGGCGTTGCGCGCGGCGACTTCGATTTCGACCGGATTGCTCAAATAGCTGCGCCCGAGCTTGCGAATTTCGTTGCTGAAGGTCGCGGAAAACAGCAGACCCTGGCGCTTGGAGGGCAGGAGCCGGACGATGCGGTCAAGATCGGGCAGGAACCCCATATCGAGCATGCGATCGGCTTCGTCGAGCACCAGGATGCCGACCTGACTGAGATTGACGTTTTTCTGCTCGACGTGGTCCAGCAAACGGCCTGGCGTGGCGATGAGCACTTCGCAGCCGCGACGCAGGGCCTCGCGTTGCGGACCGATATCCACCCCGCCAAACACCACGGTGGAACGCAAGGGCGCATCTTTGCTGTACGAGGCAACGCTCTCTGCCACCTGGTCCGCCAGTTCACGGGTAGGCGTCAGGATCAGCGCCCGTACGGGATGGCGGGCTGGCGAGGCGCTGCTGTTGGCGAACGGCATCAGGCGATGCAAGATGGGCAGCGTGAAGGCTGCCGTCTTGCCTGTGCCTGTCTGGGCCGCGCCCATGACATCGCGCCCATCCATCACTTTGGGAATGGCTTGTGCCTGAATGGGGGTGGGTATGGTGTACCCAGTGTCTGCAACTGCCTTGAGTATGCTGGGATGCAGGCCGAAGTCGGCAAACGTTGCAACGGTGGGGTCGGAGGTAGTTTTAGTGGTGTTTGTCATTGAAAATGGTTTGCGCACTGCGCAGGAGCATCCCGCGCGGCTGTCTTAGCCCGGTTATTTTACCCCCCCTGGGGGCGGCTATGCCATATTCGGTGCTCATTCGCAAGTCGGTTTAGCCCCAAAAAGCCTGCGTTTGTCGTTAAAACCTGACGCTTTAGCAGAAAATCCAGGAAACACTGTGCAATCAGACAGCCAAGGCGACGCTGGGGATTACCGTTGCCACTTCTCAGAACACTGCCCTGAGTACCCAGAAGGCGGTCATTCCACCGACAATGACCAGCACGGTGCTTTGAGTGCGCAGGAATAGCAATACTGCAAAGATGGCCGCAAATACCTTGGCGTCCAGTTCGGGCAACGTTCCCGAATGCCAGGGAAGTATCTCTGGAATAACAATGCCAACCAATGCCGCAGTGGGAGCGTAGCGCAATGCCTTGCGCACCCCTTCCGACAGCGGCATGCGATCGCCGAACAGAAAATAGCTGGTGCGCGTGATGGCGCTGCACAACACGAGCAAGGCAATCGCGCCGAGTACGTATAGACTATCTGTGGCGCCGCCGGTCATGCCCTGCCTCTTTTGTGTTGCTGAAAGCGATCCGTAAGTACGCCAGCCAGCACGCCTCCGGTCACGGCCCCCACCAGGCCGAGGCGCAGGGGCAGCAGCTGCCCCGCCCAGGCAATTGCGCTGGCAACAATCAAGCACATGAGCATGGGCCGGGTGCGTACCAAAGGAATAATGATGGCCAGCAGAGCCAGAATGGCGGCAAAGTCCAGCGACCAGGACGCAGGCACAAAAGCGCCCAGGTATACGCCCAGCAGCGAGAAGAAATTCCAGAACAGCCAGCACGGCACCACGATGCCCAAGTAATACCAGAGTTGCGTCTGGCGATCACCACCAGGGCTGTCGCCATAGCGACCCATGAAGACGACGAATGAGATATCGCTGGACACATAGCCCAGCGCAAGGCGCTGGGTCCAGGGCAGATGGCGAAAGTACGGCTGCAGCGCCGCCCCGAAAATAAGAAACCGCATGTTGACAACCGTGGCCGCCATGAAGATCAGCCACAGCGGTTCCGACGATGCGATCAGCGGCAGTGAGGTCAGCTGCGCCGAACCCGCATAGACCAGCACAGTCATGAGCGTGGCCATGTTTTCGGTCAGACCCGACTTGACCATGGCCACGCCCGTAACCAGGCCCCATACACTGGTGGCCACGAGCGCCGCGCGCACATCTACAAAGCCACTGGCAAAGCTCTGGCGTTTCCTGGCGTTGGGCCCCCAGGAGGAAAATCGTGTCTGACGCAAGACGTACTACCTTGAAGGAAGGCCTTAACCAGCGAACAAGCGCACTCGGAAAACGGCTATTGTAAGCTGTTCGCCCTTGGTACAATCAAGCATCATTTTCTGGAGACTTCCGATGTCAATGTCTGATCGCGACGGCTTTATCTGGTATGACGGCGAGTTCGTGCCATGGCGCGATGCCACCACCCATGTGCTGACGCATTCACTGCATTACGGGCTTTCGGTATTCGAGGGCGTGCGCGCATACAAGACATCTGTGGGCACCGCCATTTTCCGGCTCCAGGATCACACCCGGCGGCTGTTCAATTCCGCCCATATTTATCAGATGTCCATCCCCTACGATCAAGACGCCATCAACGCCGCGCAGCTTGAGGTCGTGCGCCGCAACCAGCTCGAATCCTGCTATATACGCCCGCTGGTGTTCTACGGCTCCGAAAAAATGGGGGTGTCGCCCAAAGGGGCCACCGTACATGTCGCGATCGCCGCATGGCCGTGGGGCGCCTATCTGGGAGAAGAAGCCCTGCAGCAAGGCATCAAGGTCAAGATTTCGTCCTATGCGCGCCAGCATGTCAACGTCACGATGCCGCGCGCCAAAGTCGCCAGCACCTATGCCAATTCCATTATTGCCAACGCCGAAGCGCTGGATCATGGCTATGACGAAGCCATTCTGCTGGATACCGACGGCTTCGTCGCCGAAGGCTCGGGCGAAAACATCTTTGTCGTGCGCGACGGCGTGCTCTGCGAGCCCGAAATCGCTTCGGCGCTTACCGGCATCACCCGCAACACCATTCATCACATCGCCGAAGACCTGGGCATCCCCATGTGTACCAAGCGCCTCACCCGCGACGACCTCTACATCGCGGACGAAGCCTTTTTCACGGGCACGGCTGCGGAAGTCACCCCGATACGCGAAGTCGATCGCCGCGTCATCGGCAAGGGCGCCCGGGGGCCGCTCACCGAAAAAATCCAGAAAGCCTTCTTTGATATCGTCAATGGCAACAACGACAAATATCATCATTGGTTAAGCAAGGTATAAATCACACCACGCGGCCGCGCATGCGGCCGGCATCGCATCATCATCCAGGATTGACCATGAGCAGCGCTCCCACAACTGCCGTACCCAAAGACGAAACCATCTACGTCGAGGCCAAGGACTTGCCTCTGTACTGCCCTGGGCCCAAGGCCCCGCTCTGGAGCATGCACCCGCGTGTCTATATCGAGATCGTCCAAACGGGAAAAACGCTCTGCCCCTATTGCGGCGCCGCCTATCAGCTCAAAGAAGGCGAGAAGATCCTCGGACACTAAGCTGCCTCGATGTGTGCCGGCAGGCATGCGCGCCCCTCCCTCTTAACTCTGGTTCCGCCTATGTTCACAACGCCACAAGAGGCCGAGCAGGTCTTTTACGATGCCCTCAGGCTCGCCAACCTGGGCATGATGATGAGCGTCTGGGCCGACGAAGACGACATCGTCTGCATACATCCGGGAGGAATGCGCACGGTGGGACACAACGCCATGCAAAGCGCCTGGCAGCAGATATTCGCCAATGGCCCCGTCTCCATCGTGCCACTCAGGCCCATGATCATGACCGGTGTCATGACGTCGGTGCATGTGCTGCTTGAGCAGATCACCGTCAACACGCCGCAAGGCGAGCGCACCGCGCACTGCTACACCACCAATGTTTTTCAAAAAGGGCCGGCAGGCTGGAGAATGGTGTTGCACCATGCCTCGCACGCGCCTCGGGAAGCGGGTCTGTTTGATCTGCAGGATTTCCCGGATACCCTGCACTGAAGGTGGCCGTGACAGCACAGATAGACACCAGCTCCTGTCCCTGCCCCGCCTGGTTGCCCGGCAGCCACCTGCAAACACTGTATGGCGCGTTGGTCGCCCGCTACCATCACATTGCCTTTGTGCGTGAGCGCGTCGATACGCCTGACGGCGATTTTCTGGACTTCGACTGGACGGCGCCGGGTCTGTTCTCAGATCGGTTGGCCAATGGGCAAATGACCACGCCGGATCCTCGCCTGGCGCATACAGCCGCCAGGCGCTGGATGCAGCCCGAAGACTGGGCCGACGTCTCAACCGCAGCGGATACGCCCGCGCTCGTCCTGTTCCATGGTCTGGAGGGCAGTAGCCGCAGTCACTATGCCCAGGCTATTGCTCAGCATTTTCGCGCGCGCGGATGGATCGTGGTCATCGCTCACTTTCGCAGTTGCTCGGGCTTTCCCAACCGCATGGCGCGCGCCTATTATTCAGGTGATTCCGAAGACATCGCCTTCATGCTGGAAGTGGTGCGACAGCGCGCGCCCCTCGCCCGCTGGCACGCTGTGGGCGTATCCATGGGCGGCAATGCCATGCTCAAGCATTTCGGTGAACTCGGCGCTACAGCACAGACACAGGTCGAGGCCGTTGCCGCGATATCCGTGCCGCTCGACCTCGCCGTCTGCGGCAGGCACCTTTCCGAAACCTGGCTCGGAAAATCCCTGTACTCCCGGTATTTCCTGCGTACCATGAAGGTCAAAATCCAGGAGAAAGCCAAACGTTTTCCGGGCAATATCGACGCGTTGCGGTTATCCCAGGCACGCACGCTGCGCGAGTTCGACGACACCTACACCGCGCCCATGCATGGCTACAAAAACGCGCTGGATTACTGGACCCGGGCAGCCTGCAAACCACTGCTTGGCAATATCGCCGTGCCGACACTGCTGCTCAATGCCAGGAATGACCCCTTTGTGCCTGAAGCGTCGCTGCCAAGTTCGGGCGAATGTTCATCCAGCGTGCTGCTGCACCAGCCGGCCGAAGGTGGGCATGCGGGCTTTGTAACGGGAGGGTTTCCAGGCAACCTGGGCTGGCTGCCCAACCGGCTGGCCCGATTCTTCGAGCTGCGAAGCTAGCCACATGCTGCCTCCTGCCGTCAAACCTCGGGCTTCAAGGCAGCCCAAGGCTCTGACGCTTATTCAGTGCAAACTCAGGACTTGAAGCGTTCCAGTAACTGCCTGTCCGACTCCAGGCGCTCCTTGAGCGTACGGATCTGCACGTCCAGCTCAGACTGAACG
This sequence comes from Allopusillimonas ginsengisoli, assembly GCF_004153455.1. Classification (GTDB taxonomy): domain Bacteria; phylum Pseudomonadota; class Gammaproteobacteria; order Burkholderiales; family Burkholderiaceae_B; genus Allopusillimonas; species Allopusillimonas ginsengisoli. The sequence goes on from NZ_SDQE01000008.1 coordinate 46,214, forward strand.
TAAAAGTCGCTGGTCATGCCCCTGGCCTGCCTGAGTTGCTCCACCGCGGTAGGCAGCGCGCCCGTCATTTCGTAGTAGGTTGCCATGCTGCGGCGGGCCGCCACCTGTTGGCCCAGACGTTCCTGCCCTTGTGCCTTGAGCCGATGCACCGCGGCCAAATCCGGCCACTTTCGGGCGAGCTGGGCAAGAAACTCCACAGCCTGTTTGTCTTGCCCGGTTTTTTGCATGGCGTTTACCCGTGCCAGGGCCACCCCCTGGCTTTCCGGCCATTTTTTCCACGCGGCGTCGGCCTGCAACTGTGCCTGTGAAGCATTACCGCCGGCCAGTGCCAGATCGATGTCCAGGCTTGCGATTTCAGGTGAGTCGTGACCACCCTCTCTTGCCTTGGCCAGGGCGCTCTGGGTGGCAGCCAAATCACGCTTTGTCCAGGCCGCGTACGCCATGCCATACCAGGCAGCCGAACGCGCCACTCCCGTGTGACGCTGTGCCTCGAGCGCCAGCGCGTCGTGGGCATTGCGCTGTGCCTGTCCATCACGCGCCTGCATGACACGCAACTTGGCACGTACATACCAGTAGGAATCGGAATCACGACGACTGACGGCCGGCACCTCTGACAAGCGTGACTGGATATCGGACATTCGTTGTATCGATAGCGGGTGGGTACTGCTGTATGCACCGCCGCCACGCCCTTCGTTCAAGCGCGAAGCGTTACCCAGCCGCTGAAACATCTCGGCCATGCCACGCGGATCGTAGCCGGCCTTGCGCAACATTTCGAGGCCGATACGGTCGGCCTCCTGCTCGGCTTGCCTGGAGAACCCCAACTGTTGATCGACGGCCGCCGCCTGGCCGAAGGCTGCCACACCCATTGCCAGATCGCCGCTGCCCGACAGCGCCGCGAGCAAGGCGCCCGCCAGCGCGGCCAGCATTACGTGGCTGCTGCGCGATTGCTGTGTCATGCCGCGCGCGATATGCCGCTGCGCAACGTGTGCGATTTCGTGGGCCATGACAGAAGCCAGTTCCGACTCGTTGCCCGACGTCACCACCAAGCCGCTGTGAATACCGATGTACCCACCCGGCAGCGCAAACGCGTTGACCTGCGAATCGCGTATGGCGAACACGGCGATGTGCTCGACACCACCACCCGGCGCGTGCGAAGCCAGCTTGCGGCCCATGCCCGTGAGGTACTGGTTGATATCGGGATCCGCGATGTAGCTGGGGTCGTGGCGACCCTGCTCCATGATGGCATCGCCCAGCGTACGCTCCAACTCGGGGGAAAGCTCGGCCGACGAAGCTGGCCCCATGCTGGGGATACCCACGGGCTGCGCGGTCGTGCCCAGGGGCGCGCCGGCTATCATCAGCCCCGCAAGCGACGCGCACAGCAGTCTGGTGAGGGGGTGTCTGTAAAAAACGGTGCGTCCAATCATGGGCGTAGCCTGTTTCCGTGGCGCACTGGTCAGGATACCGGCGCTACCGTTGGCGCCGATTTTCGGCGACGGTCCTGTTTGTTGGGCAAGCGATTTTTACCGGACAGCCGCATCAGCGTCGCCAGCGCAAACAGCAGGCCGAAGACTTCGACAAACCCTGCCAATACCCACATCGTCAGGCCGCCTATAGCCTGATCGGTGACAGCGGTCATGCCGGGAATCGCGCGGCCGCAGAGGTCGAATATGGGATAAAGATCGTACTCGGTAAAGGTAATGACAGCACCGACGATCATCTGCGGCACCATGGTGATGATGGGCGAGATCACGCGCCCGCCGGGCGAAAGCGCCGCGGGCGGGCTCGGGCGGCGATCGAGAATGAGGTTCCAGTATAAAAATCCGCTGATCACAACAGACCAGTTCATGAACCGATACAAACGCCAGTCGAGCATGGAGTAAAACTGCACCGTTGGGAGCAGAAATCCCAGCACCAGCACGACAAACAGGAAAGGCACCAGGAAACGGTTGGTCAGCACGGCTTCCGTGATGCGCCCCGCCCGGCTGACGCGAAAGTCTCTCAGACGCAGGCGCCAGGACATGGGCATCCCGGCGCGCAGGACCTGGCCCGGATAAGCACCCATGATGAGCAATGGCCCCAGATGGTGCAGGATAAGATGCTGCACCCTGTGGATGAAGAACATGCGCTCTGCGTAGTAATCGAGGTGCGTGTGCAGCGAGAGATACAAAATGACAACGCCTGCCCAGAAAAACGCCTGGCGCACCTTGCCCACCCGATGGACTCGCGTGCCCCGCACAAAAAGACAGATGCCGATAAAAAAGAACAGCACCAGTGTCGGGGAGGGCTCCCAGGGCCGGAGCCAGTCGAGTAAATCCATGGATACAATCCGCTAGGGCGACAATACCCGCTAGTTTAATGCATGCTGACGACGATGCCCCCAATGCACCTGGTGCACGCCAGGCAAGTCGCGCAATTGTCGGGCCTGGCTCATGAGCACAGCACGCATCTCGGGCGGGCAGGCGACCGTGACACAGGCCCTGGCCATATCGTGCTGCTGGGCATTGTCAATGCTCAGGCCCGAGACGCGCAGCCCAGCGGCCTCGAAGTCGAGATAGATCTGTTTGCGCAGGTTGGGTAGCAGATGACGGGGGCACACGACCGTAAGCCGGGACACCGCATTGGGAACGCGAACTGGCGTTGGGCGCACGCCGGCGCGGCGCAGGAAGAGATCGAAGAAACGCATATAACCCCCCATTGTTCTGATGCGCCGCTCGCACGCGACGCGTGAACCTGCCATTGACCATGACGGGTTCGGACTATGAATATGGCGGGAGTTTGAATACGGATGTATTCAGGAAACTGCCACGCCCTCTGTACTGGCCAGGGGCGCGGCTATGGAAGCTAGGGTGAGCTGCCGTTAAGCGGACGCGCGCCTGGAGATATGAAAGCCGATGCAAGTTCGACTATTACTATCGCCGGGGTCGGGATTCACCACACAGCTCCTTGATAATGAACACTTTGGCAGTGTAACCCGCGCGCATGCCTGTGGACAACCCTGAGCGGGGCGCAACCATGTGTCAGGCGTGTCTTTGCGGCATGGCTACAACAACAAAGGCCTAGATGACATACCCATCCAGCCAGCCCAGCGCGGTATATACGTGCATGACGATCAACGCGATGCCGAACATCAGCACCATGGCGCCGACAAATGTGGCAAAAATGGCAGCCAACACGGCATTCCAGCCCGTTTGGGTCTGCTGTCCGGATCCTGGGTTGTAGCGGGCGTCAAACCAGGCGTCAGGCTTGAGCGCCAGAATGAGCGATTCGATGAAGCCGGCGGTAATAGGAATGATCAGCACCAGGAAGGGAGGATTGTCCCACCAGACCGGATACAGGTGGGCGATTGCCAGCATCAACACGCCAAACAGCGTGACAGCCCAGGCGCCGCGCCGGCCCAGGTACCACCAGTGCGCACCGAACAGGCCCAACAGAGAAGCCAGCCAGGCGGCAATCACTTTACTGCGGTGTACACGCCCACCCGCACGCTCGGCTAGTGTCCGCCCGGATGAGGAAGTGGTAAATTGTTCCATGAAGACCTCGCGTGGATAAGCCTCGTGCCTGAAGGCCAGTTTCCCCTCGGCAGGCTTACAATCCACAACATTGTAGTCGTCAAGCGTGGACCCGCATAAACACCATCATGCCTATGTATGACATTGCCATCAGCGGCGCCGGCCCCGTGGGCAGCGCCCTGGCGCTCCTTCTGGCGTCGCGGGCGCCGCAACCCGAACGCATTATCCTGCTGGGCAAGGTTGCCTCTGACGACACCGCAGCCAGTTCGCCCCACGAGGCCGAACCGGTTGCCGACCCGCGTACGCTGGCGCTCAATCACGGCAGCCGCACGCTGCTGGAGCAACTCCAGGCCTGGCCGCGCCACTCCGCCGATATCACCAACGTACATGTTTCACAGCGAGGGCGGCTTGGCCGCACACTTATCCGCCATGATGAGCTTGGCGTGCCGAGGCTGGGCAGTGTTGCAGGGTACGACGCCGTGCTGGCCAGCCTGCACGCGGCGCTGCGACGCAGCGGCGTCACCCTGGCCGAGGCCGCGCAGACAAGCGCCGGGCAGCAACACCAGGCCGCCGGCGCGGGGACATCGCCGGAGCCTATCGACATCGTGCTCAATGGTGAAGCGCTCAAAAGCACGCTGCTGGTCCGGTCCGATGGCGTGCGACCCAAGGGCATAGAAAGGCACTACGGACAGCATGCCCTGCTGGTGACGGTGCGTGTATCACGCCCACGCTCTGGATGGGCGTACGAGCGCTTTACCCGTTCCGGCCCCCTCGCCTTTCTGCCGCATCCGGCCGGCCCCGATATCTACGGTGTGGTGTGGTGCAACCCGCCGCATGAAACCCAGCAATTGCAGTCGCTGCCGGCCGAGCAGTTCGAACAGCAGTTGCACGAGGCCTTTGGCGACAGATTGGGCACCATGAGCTGCCAGGGCGAACGCCATGTTTTCCCACTCAGCCTGCACGCCGGCCCCTCCCTGCTCGGACCCCGCAGCATCGCCATCGGCAACGCAGCGCAAACGCTGCATCCAGTGGCAGGCCAAGGGCTGAATCTGGGCTTGCGCGACGCTGCGCAATTGGCATTGGCGCTGACACCCTGGCTGGCGCAACCGAGTACCGACCCCACCGACCTGCTCGCAGATTTTGCCCGCAGACGACGCCCCGATCGCTGGCTCACCGCAGGCGTCACTGATTTTTTGCCCCGTGTATTTGCCACTGGCAATCCCCTGGTGGAGCATGCGGGCGGCCTGGCCTTACTGGGGCTGGATCTACTGCCTGTACTGCGTCTGCCGCTCGCCCGGCACCTGCTCCAGGGACTGCGCAGCTAGCCTGAACCAAACCGCGGTTGCTGGCATGTTCGCAGCGTCCCGCTCACCGCGCTCGACTCCCCTTGTGAACAACAAGGTTAAAATCCCCTCCATGCGCATCGGCACCTGGTCCTTTTCCAACCCCGTCTTCGTGGCACCCATGGCGGGCGTCACCGATCGCCCCTACCGCAAGCTGTGCAAGGCGCTGGGGGCGGGCTACGCTGTGTCCGAAATGGCCGCGAGCAATCCGCGCCTGTGGGATAGCGTCAAGACCTCGCGCCGACTGAACCACGAAGGCGAAGTCGATCCGATCGCGGTTCAGATTGCAGGATCAGACCCCGACATGATGGCTGAGGCCGCCGTCTTCAATATTGGCAAAGGCGCGCGCATTATCGACATCAACATGGGGTGCCCGGTCAAAAAAGTTTGTAACGTGGCATCGGGCTCGGCGCTGCTGCGCGATGAACCGCGCGTGATTGCCATCCTGCAAAGCGTCGTGCGCGCCTGCAAACCGCTGGATGTGCCGGTTACGCTGAAAACACGCACAGGCTGGGACCAGCACTCACGCAACGCGCTGCGCATCGGCCAGCTGGCGCAGGACATCGGCATCGCCGCGCTCATCCTCCATGGCCGCACGCGTTGCGATCTGTATCAAGGGGAAGCGGAGTACGACACCATACGTGATGTAAAGCAGGCACTTGAGATCCCCGTTATTGCCAACGGTGATATAGATAGTCCCGAAAAAGCAAAATTTGTACTAGACTACACTGGCGCCGATGCAATCATGGTCGGGCGCGCCGCTCAGGGTCGCCCCTGGATTTTCCGCGAGATCAGTCATTACTTGTCCACTGGCGCGCACTTGCCGCCGCCTACTTATGGCGAGTTGCGAAACTGCCTGCTGGATCATCTCGATGACCATTATCGGTTCTACGGGGAATACACTGGTGTTAGATCCGCACGCAAGCATATAGGCTGGTATCTGGCCGATATGCCTGGCGCGCAGGATTTTTTGCCCAGCATCAACAAGATAGACAGTACGCAGGATCAAGCCAGCGCTATCGCCCGGTGGTTCGACCTGCATGCGCCTGATGAGCCGATAACGGCCAAGGCCCTGCCCTAGGCGGCAAGGCCAAAACACGAAACACAATACGAATACGTCACCACCCAAGAATCATGAGCAAACCCAATATTCTGGAACAATCCGTACGCGACCAGCTTGAACGTTATCTGGCTGATCTGGGCGAATCTGAGCCACGCGACATGCTCGCCATGGTCGTGAACTGCGTCGAGCGACCCGTCTTGCAGATAGCGCTCGAACAATCGGGCGGCAACCAATCCAAAGCTGCCGAAATGCTCGGCATCACACGCAGTACCTTGCGCAAAAAATTGCAGGCCCACAACCTGCAGCCCTGACTCCTCTTTAAACTCCCTAACCTTATCCATGAAAATCAAGACAGCACTGCTTTCGGTTTCTGACAAAACCGGTATCGTCGAGTTCGCCCAGGCCCTGGCCCACCGTGGCGTACGCCTACTATCCACCGGCGGTACCGCCAGGCTGCTGGCCCAATCGGGTCTTGATGTCACCGAAGTGGCGAACCACACCGGGTCGCCAGAAATCCTGGACGGCCGGGTCAAGACCTTGCACCCCAAGATTCATGGCGGCCTGCTTGCGCGTCGGGACAGCACCGAGCACATGCAGACATTGACCGAACACGGCATCGATCCCATTGATCTGCTGGTCGTCAATCTTTACCCTTTCCGCGAAACGATCGCCAAGGTCGATTGCAGCTTTGCGGACGCTGTCGAGAACATTGATATTGGCGGGCCCGCCATGTTGCGCGCGGCCGCAAAGAACCACGGCACCAGCGAAGGCGGCGTTGCCGTCGTGATAGATCCCGCGGACTATGCACGCGTGCTGGCTGACATGGATAGTCCGGCAGGACAGCCCTCTTACGCGCTGCGCCTGGAACTCGCCGCCAAGACCTACGCCCATACAGCAGCCTATGATGGCGCAATTGCGGCCTATCTCACCAGCCTGGCCACGGCTGAACCGGCCCAGGACCAAACGCCGGAGCGCGACACCTGGCCGCGCGTGCTGACCATGCAGGTCAAGCAACAGCAGGTGCTGCGCTATGGCGAGAACCCACATCAGGGCGCCGCCTTTTACGTTGATCAACCCGTGCGGCCTGGCCTGTTGGGCAGCTATCGACAATTGCAGGGCAAGGAGCTTTCCTACAACAACATTGCCGATGCGGACGCCGCCTGGGAGTGCGTACGCAGCTTCCAGGAAACCGCCTGCGTCATCGTCAAGCATGCGAATCCCTGCGGCGTGGCCGTCGCGGACAGTGCGCTGCACGCCTACGAGCAGGCGTTCAAGACCGACCCCACGTCCGCGTTCGGCGGCATCATTGCCTTCAACCGTCCGGTCGACGAAGCCACCGCGCAGGCGGTCAGCAGGCAGTTTGTCGAAGTGCTTCTGGCACCGGGCTATTCGTCCGAGGCGCTGGCCGTTTTTGCTGCGAAGAAGAACGTGCGTGTGCTTGAAATTCCCCAGGGCGACGCGCAGAATCTGTTCGACATCAAACGCGTGGGCGGCGGCTGGCTTGTTCAGGATCCAGATGGCCTGCATGTGGCTGAGAACGAATTCAAAGTGGTGACCAAACTTGCGCCTACCGAACAGCAGATGCTGGATTTGCGCTTCGCCTGGAAAGTAGCCAAGTACGTCAAATCCAACGCGATTGTGTTTGTCGGCAACGGGATGACGCTTGGCGTCGGCGCAGGCCAGATGAGCCGGATAGACTCCGCGCGCATCGCATCGATCAAGGCGGACAACGCCGGTCTGACACTGGCGGGCTCCGCAGTGGCATCCGATGCATTCTTCCCATTCCGCGACGGCCTCGATGTTGTTGTCGCGGCCGGCGCGAACTGTGTCATCCAGCCTGGTGGCAGCATACGCGATGACGAAGTCATCGCGGCCGCGGATGAGCATGGCATTGCCATGGTCTTCACCGGCATGCGCCACTTCCGTCACTGATGCGCATCCTTGGCATCGATCCCGGCCTGCGCCGCACCGGCTTCGGGGTGATCGATGTCCAGGGCACGCGGCTAAGCTATGTCAGCAGTGGCACCATTGTGGTGCCCGCTGATCAGCCGCTGGCGTCCCGGCTGAAAATCATCCTCGACAATATTCGCGAGGTGGTGCAGACGACACGGCCTACCGTATCCGCCATGGAAAAAGTATTCGTGAACGCCAACCCGACGTCAACGCTGCTGTTGGGACAGGCCCGCGGCGCTGCCCTGTGCGCACTGGCCGACAGCTTGCTTGATGTGCATGAGTACACTGCCTTGCAGATCAAGAAGTCCGTGGTCGGCAACGGTCATGCGGCCAAGGAACAAGTACAGAAAATGGTGCAGCATCTGCTGGCGCTCAATGGCTTGCCCGCGCCCGATTCGGCCGACGCCCTCGCTTGCGCGATCTGCCACGCTCATTTCAACCCCTTGTCGGAGCGCCTGAAGCAAAGCGGCCAGATTGGCGCTGGCTATCGCGGACGCGTGCGAGGTGGACGGCTGGTCGGCTGACCCGCCGTCAGGCTATAGTGACCAACCGCACCCAACCCCCACTTGAGTGGGTGGATAGATCAGGAACAGAGTCATCATGATAGGACGCATTACCGGAACTTTGATCGAGAAGACGCCTCCCGTCGTCTGCATTGATGTGGGGGGCATCGGCTACGAAATCGATGTGCCCATGAGCACCCTGTACGACCTGCCCGAAACAGGAGCGCGCGTAACGCTCTATACGCATCTGGCTGTTCGCGAAGATGCCCACACACTGTACGGATTTCTGTCGGACAAGGAGCGCAGTGCGTTTCGCCTGCTGATCAAGGTCACTGGCATAGGCGCGCGCACGGCCTTGTCCGTGCTGTCCGGCATGACGGTCGATGAGTTGGGCAGCGCCATCACGCAGCAGGAAACCGGACGCTTGACGCGCGTACCCGGTATCGGCAAGAAAACGGCCGAACGTCTGCTGCTGGAGTTGCGTGGCAAGCTGGGCGCGGATTTGCCGTCCGCGCCGGGAACAGTCTCGGGCGGCGGGCGCGAAGACATCGTCAATGCATTGCTGGCGCTGGGGTACTCCAACAGCGAATGCCAGGCCGCGCTCAAGAAGGTGCCTGAAGGCGTGGAAGTCGCCGAGGGCATACGAACGGCGCTGAAATCACTGTCCAGAACTTGAAAAGCCTTGCCCAGCCGCTGGCGGGCAACCGGGTGCCCGAACAGCAAAGACGGCGTTTGCGCGGCGGCTCGGCCACGGGCCATGGCGGCTATGTCTGCGCGCCCTGCTCCAGCAATCGCCCAAAAGCGGCAAGGTCGACATTGCCGCCGCTCAACACTACACCTACCCGCTGGCCTTTCAAGGGCACCAGCTCGTTGAACACGGCGGCGGCGCCCAGGCAGCCGGTGGGCTCAACGACAATTTTCATCCGCTCGGCAAAAAACTGCATTGCCTGGATTAGCTGTGAGTCGGTGACCGTCAGGAGGTCGCGCACATGCTGTTGAATGAGGGAGAAAGTCAGGTTACCCAGCGCCTGGGTGAGCGCACCGTCCGCAATTGAGCTCGGCTGCGCAATACGCACCACAGAGCCTTTGCGCAACGATTGCTGACCATCCGAGCCCGCCTCGGGCTCTACCCCATAGACGGCGCAATCCGGGCTGATCGCCTGCGCTGACAGCAGCGAGCCCGATAACAGGCCGCCGCCGCCCAAAGGCACGAACAGCGCATCCAGCCCGCCGGTATCTTCGAGCAATTCCTTGACCGCCGTGCCCTGCCCGGCAATGACCTCGGCATGATCAAAGGGCGGGATCAAGGTCAGCCCTTCTTTGTCGACGAGGCCTCGGGCGATTTCCTCCCGGTCTTGGGTCGCACGGTCGTAGTCGACGACACGCGCGCCATACCCCAGGGTAGCGGCTTTCTTGGCGCGTGGCGCATCGGCAGGCATGACGATGGTGGCGGACACACCCAGCAATTGCGCGGCCAGCGCGACCGCCTGCGCATGATTGCCCGACGAAAACGCAACAACGCCCGCCTGGCGTTGCGCGTCGGAGAGATTGGCCAGGGCGTTATAGCCGCCGCGAAACTTGAATGCGCCCATGCGCTGCAAGTTCTCGCACTTGAAGAACACCTGAGCGCCAAGGCGCTCGTTGAGTGTGTGCGACACCAGCACAGGAGTGCGGTGGGCAACGCCTTTCAGCGTTTGGCTGGCCCGAACGACATCATCGTAGGCAGGAAGGACAAGGCTCATGCAGGGCTCGCGTAAAAGTGGATTCAAAGAATGGCTGTTTGTTGATACCCATGATTATGCTGCAACCGGACACCCCATGCAGAACGAGAAAGAGGGAGGGTCAAAAGGGCTGCAACAACGCCCGTGTTAGAGTACCATCTAGCACTGTAAATATACTCAGCACGACTAATCGGCACCTCACTCATGGCCATACATTCCGATACGCTATCCAGCAGCCCCGCGCCGGAACGCATCGTTGCGCCGCAAAGCGCGTCGCCCAACGAAGATTCCATCGAGCGCGCCTTGCGCCCGCGCCAGCTCAGCGAATACATCGGACAGCAGCGCGTTCGCGACCAACTCGAAATCTTCATCGCCGCAGCGCGAAATCGCCAAGAGGCGCTGGATCACGTACTGCTTTTCGGACCTCCCGGCCTGGGCAAGACCACGCTGGCGCATATCGTAGCGCACGAAATGGGCGTGCACTTGCGTCAGACATCAGGCCCGGTGCTGGAGCGTCCGGGCGATCTCGCCGCGCTGCTCACCAATCTGGAGCGCAACGATGTACTCTTTATCGACGAAATCCATCGTCTTTCGCCTGTCGTCGAAGAGATTCTTTATCCCGCGCTCGAAGACTTCCAGATCGATATTCTTATTGGCGAGGGCCCGGCAGCACGCAGCGTCAAGATAGATCTTCAGCCGTTTACACTGGTGGGCGCCACGACACGCGCGGGCATGCTCACCAATCCCCTGCGTGACCGCTTCGGCATTGTGTCGCGCCTGGAGTTCTACAACGCCGACGATCTCACCCATATCGTTTCCCGCAGCGCGCACCTGCTCAACGCCGAAACCACGCCGGAAGGCGCCGCGGAAATTGCCCGGCGAGCCCGGGGCACGCCCCGTATCGCCAACCGGCTGCTGCGTCGCGTGCGCGACTACGCCGAGGTCAAGGCAAATGGCCGCATTGATGTCGAGATTGCCAATGCGGCGCTCTCCATGCTGGAGGTTGACCCGCAAGGGTTGGATCTCATGGATCGCAAGCTGCTTGAGGCCATTATCCATAAATTCGACGGCGGGCCAGTCGGTGTGGACAGCCTGGCGGCTGCCATCGGCGAAGAGCGCGATACCATCGAAGATGTCATCGAGCCTTATCTGATACAGCACGGGTACCTGCAACGGACGCCGCGCGGGCGCATGGCCACGCAAACCACCTGGCGGCATCTCGGGCTGACACCGCCCACGGCTGCAGGCGGCATTACACCCGATCTTTTCACTTGAAGCGCGCTGACAATACCGGGCCAATGCCCTGATAGCATCGGCTCAGTGCATGCATGTCCACGGAATCCGTACAGGCCCGGCGGCCACTGGCCGGCTTCAGCCGTGCACACACTGCAGCAAGGCTTCTCCGTACGCCTCGCGCTTGCGCACGCCTACGCCACTGATGCCGCCCAGGTCGTCCAGAGATTGCGGGCAGCTCAAGGCGATTTCACGCAAGGTTGCATCATGGAAAATCACATAAGCGGGAACGCCATGGCTGCGCGCCACCTCGGCACGCCAGGCCCGCAGGGTTTCAAAACGAGCCTGCGCGGCCTCCGGCAGGGCAATGACCGCCTCTTTGCTGCGCGTGGAGGCTGAACGGCTGCGTGATTTTTTTTCGGGTTCGCGCCGGAACATCAGCGTGTGTTCGCCCTTCAGGACACCACGGCTACGCTCTGTGAGGGCCAAGGTGCCGTACCCGTCGTGATCCACGGCCAACAGGCTTTGCGCCAGCAATTGGCGCAATACACTGCGCCACGCGTTTTCGGATAGATCGGCGCCGATGCCGAAGACAGACAGGGTATCGTGGCCGTACTCCTTGATGCGATCCGTGAGCTTGCCACGCAGGATATCAATGAGATGCCCGGCGCCAAAACGCTGCCCGCGCTCTCGCCATAATCGGTAAACCGCCGACAATATTTTTTGCGCTGCAATGGTACCGTCCCAGGCCTGTGGCGGCTCCAGACAGGTGTCGCAGTTCCCGCAAGGCTGTATGGTCTGGTCGAAGTATGCCAGGAGGCGTTGCCGCCGGCACGATACGGTTTCGCACAGGCCCAGCATGGCATCCAGTTGCGCGCCCAGACGCCTGCGGAAAACTTCGTCGCCCTCGGACTGGTCGATCATGCGGCGCTGCTGCACGACATCTTGCAGGCCGTAGGCCAGCCATGCGGTTGCGGGCAAGCCGTCGCGTCCTGCGCGCCCGGTTTCCTGATAATAGCCCTCGACTGATTTGGGCAGGTCGATATGCGCCACAAAACGGACGTCGGGCTTGTTGACTCCCATGCCAAAGGCGATGGTGGCAACCATCACCATGCCCTCTTCGCGCAGAAAGCGCGATTGGTTGGCAGCGCGCACAGAAGCATTCAGGCCCGCGTGGTAGGGGAGCGCCGCAATGCCATGGTCACACAAATAACTGGCCGTTTCTTCGACCCGGGCGCGCGACAGGCAGTAGATGATGCCACAGTCGCCCGCATGCTCCGCCTGAATGAACGCCAGCAATTGCTTGCGCACCTCGTTTTTTTCGATGATGCGATAGCGGATATTGGGCCGGTCAAAGCTGGCGACAAAATGCGGTGCATCATCGAGCTTGAGGCGCTCTGCGATCTCGCGCCGGGTTGCCGATGTGGCCGTGGCGGTCAGTGCCAGGCGGGGCACCTGCGGCCAGCGCTCGTGAAGCAGGGACAAACCCAGGTACTCGGGACGAAAATCATGCCCCCATTGCGATACGCAGTGCGCTTCGTCGATCGCAAACAACGCAATATGGCCCCGCGACAGCAGATCCAGGCATCGCTCCGTCAGCAAACGTTCTGGTGCCACATACAGCAAATCAAGTTCACCAGCCTGGAATGCCTGCTCGACCTCGCGCGCCTCGCGCCAGTCCTGCGAAGAATTGAGATAGGCGGCACGCACACCCAGTTCCTGCAGCGCATCGACCTGATCCTGCATCAGCGCGATCAGCGGAGAGATCACGATGCCTGTGCCAGGCCGGACAAGCGCCGGAATCTGATAGCAAAGCGATTTGCCGCCGCCCGTGGGCATGAGCACCAGGGCATCCCCGCCAGACACTACATGTTCAATAATCGCTTGCTGGTCGCCACGGAAGGATTCGTAGCCAAAAACACGCTGCAGGGTTTCCAGAGAAGATAGGGTCATGCCAGAAAGTCAGAATACCGGTACGGAGAATCGAATGCCTACATCATAGTCCCCCGTCACCGTCTCGCGCTTGGCACTGAGCCCAATCTGCAAATTGGGGCTGTACCAGAACTGCTGCGTGAGGCCGAAACTGTGCCGGGGGTCCCCCGAGGAGGGTCTGAGGCTCTCGTAGCTGCCGCTGAGATCGCCCCAACCTGACGTGGGGATGGTGGCCGACCACTTTTGCCGATTGGCGCCACGCGAAGGGCCGGTGTCGTAGGTGCTCAAGTCGGTGAATCCTTCTGTGGAAGCCTCGTTAAGCCATGTGAGCTGGATGTTTTCAAGCAAATCGACCGTATAGGCCGCCTGATATCGCCACCCTTTGTACAGGCTGCCGCTGGCGCGCGCTACGCCTGCACGCCAGGCGCCCCAGTCTGTCTGGATTTCGCCACCCAGGCCTGTTGACACTAATGAGGGCGCCAGCTCTACCTGGGATTCCAGCGTCAGCGCAGGACTCAGCCCATAGCTGAGCGATGCATAGCCCGCCCCCGATCCATAAGCGAGATCACCGTCGGTTGCTGTGGGCGTGTTGTCAATGGCACCCAACGCAAAAGAATAATTCCAGGTATCTTCTGCAGCGTTTCCTGAAGCATTGGTATCTGCAACGTTGATGCCGGCCAGCTTGGCGTTGCGAGCCCAATCGGGCTTGCCCACCTCTTGGCTGCCCACGGAAATCCTGGGACCGATATCTCCCTTGAACACCCAGCTGCTGGCGCCCACGCTCCAGGGCAGATTCGAGACAGCATGGCCCAGCCCCACCTGCCGCAGATCGGGCGCGCCGCGCAAACCCGGAGAGGCACTGGAAACCCCGCCTGAAGGCCAGGACGAGGTGTGAATGTAATCCCACGTGTAACGGTCCGGGATATAGGGTGGGGAAAAACCGCCGTCCTGGACGTCGTCTGTCGACGCTGCGCCGGGCAAGGGAAGCCCGGGCAAAATGGCGCCATAGGAAACCGGATCCTGCGCCAGTGCGTCTTCGATGAGATCGTCGGACGCCGACCCGACCTCGGCCGGCGGCGCGGGCAGAGGGGTGACCACCACCGGCCCGTCTTCCCGCACCGGATAAGCGTGGGCGGTGCCCCACCCTCGCCAGGCAGGATCAGCCCTGTAGCCAGACGCGCTGATCGATGGGCGGCTGTCCGGCATCCGCTGGGCAGACGCCGAACCCCAGCCTGCCGCCACGCCCAAGGCAACAATAGTGGTTAACAAACGATACACAACAAACATCCTTACCGCCGCCGGCGCCCAGCAACAAAATCAAGCATGGCCTCGGCACTGGCATCCAGAGACCGTTTGAGCGCACTGTATTTTTCGAGCACTGCCGACTTGTAGACAACCCCCAGCAACACAGGCTGCTCATCACGGCTGACGACGGGCAAGCGCTCGCCACGGAACTGGACGAAATAATCCTGCGCCTGGTCGAGCGACATATCGGCATACAGGGTTTTGACAAAATCGCGGCGAATCACATCGCCAGCGCTCTTCTGCTCGAGATCGCCCTGGCTCAACAATAAACTGGTAAGGTCCTGCTGTGCAATGACGCCCTGGAACACATTGTCATCATCGACAACATAGATATAACGAACAGGATATTCCAGGAACAACTGCACCGCGTCGCTTAGCGGCGCAGTCGCCTGGACAACCGTATCGGCGGGGCGCACCAGGTCGCTGATGATCGTGCTGCGCAGCCGCTGACGCAAAACCTGATCGCGCTCGCGCGCCACAGTGACATCGTACATGGCGACTTCGGCCACCGCTCTGGACACAAAATAGGCAATGACGCCCGCCAACATCAGCGGCAGCACGATTTGGTAACTGAGGGTCATCTCGAAAATCATCAATATGGCCATCAGTGGGGCGCTGGTCGCGGCCCCGAGAAAACTGCCCATGCCCACGAGGGTGTACATGTAGATTGGCACCTGCGTTGCCGGCCAGATCACGGCCATGCCCATACCGAACAGCGTGCCCATGGCGCCGCCGACAAAGAGCGCAGGTGTGAACACCCCTCCCACCGCACCGGAGCCGACCGTCAGCGCGGTGGCAAGAATCTTGCAGATGAGCACGATCGTCACCGCGTACCATGTCCAGGAGGTGTGCAGGAAGGCGTGCACGACGCTGTAGCCGTTTCCTGCAACCTGTGGCATGAAGATCAGCAGGCAGCCCACCAGCAGCCCGCCCAGACCAAGACGCAACGGCAACGGCAGATTCGTGCGGCCAAACTGCCGTTTGACCAGATCCAGAAACTTGAGGAACAGCGGCGCGCACAACCCCGACAACAGGCCGAGAAAGATAAAAGGCAGGACTTCGACCCCTGGGATTTGCGGCATATCCTGCATGGCGTAGGTGGTTTGATAATGCCCCGTGGTACGCATGACGATATTGGCGGTGGCTGCGGCCACCATGAGCGGCCCAAAGGACTGCATGGTCATGGTGCCCACCACAATCTCGGCAACGAATAAAGCGCCCGCTATCGGCGCGCCATAGGCCGAAGCGACCCCTGCCGCCGCACCGCAGGCCACCAGCAAGCGCAGCCGCGAGGTGCTGAAATACGTGAAACGCCCAATGGTGGAGGCGCTGAGCGAGGCCAAATGCACCATCGCGCCCTCTCGCCCTATAGAGCCGCCGGACACCACGGTAAACAGGGAGGACAGGGAACGTAACAGACCTTGCCGGATGGAAAGGCGACCGTCGCCGATGGCCACCGCTTCCATGTAGTCTGAATTGGCGCTCCCGCTGACCCGCGCCGCCGCCCACAGCAATATGCCCGCGATAACGCCGCCCACTGCGGGAAACAGCAGGCGCCCATACCAGGGCAGGCTCTTGGTGACCCCGACGATGGAACCGCTTTGCCCAGTGGCCAGCGATTGGAGCAAGCGCATGCCTTCGTGGAAGGCTATGGTGGACAACGCCCCCAGCACGCCCACCAGCGCGGCCCAGCACAGCATGGCGGGCAGATCGGACAGCCAGGAATAGCCAGCCAACTGCCGGCGCATGGACTGCACACTGTTGCGGATCATAAAGGGTCCATAGGAAAAGAGTCGCAAACCATACCGCAAGCGGTGTATCTATTTCAATTGATTTCCATGCGCTTGCGCAGCGCAGTGGTCCCGGGGCACACTTGCAACATATGGAAAACTCCCTTGTAAAAGTGTTGGTCGTCGACGATGACCCTGCCTTGCGTCAGCTTCTGGCAGATTACCTGAACCGCCACAACTATGACACGTTGCTGGCGCCAGACGCCAGCGACCTGCCGGAACGCATACAGCGGTATTCGCCGGATCTCATCGTGCTGGACCGCATGATGCCGGATGGCGACGGCGCGGAAGCCTGCCGCAAGCTGCGCCAGCAAGGCGAGGACATCCCCGTCATTTTACTGACCGCGCGCGACGAAACCGTCGACCGCGTCATTGGCCTGGAAGCCGGCGCCGACGACTACCTGGGCAAGCCCTTCGACCCGCGCGAGCTGCTGGCGCGTATCGAAGCTGTGCTTCGTCGCAAAAAGGGCGCGTCGGCCCTCAACAAGGACAAACCGGTGGCATTTGGGCCGTTTGTCTTTGACCCTGCCACACGCCAGTTGTCCAGGGGCGAAGAAATCATCAAACTGACGGGCGGCGAGGTCAATCTGCTCGAGGCGCTGGTCGGCAACCCAGGCAAGCCTTTGTCACGTGACCGCCTGCTGGCCCTGGCGCGGGACGACGACGAAGGCGAACGCAATGACCGTGCCATCGACATCGCCATCCTTCGACTGCGGCGGGCCATCGAAGACGATCCAAAACAGCCGCGCTGGATCCAGACCGTGTGGGGTGTCGGCTACCGCTTCTCGCCCTGACACCATGAAACTGCGTGCGCTGTTGCCCCGCTCCCTGCATGCCCGCATGGTGCTGCTGACCCTGGCGACGATACTGCTGGTGCAGGCAGCCACCTTTGCCACGGTCGCCTATTATCGCAAGAAGTTCACCGAAGAAGTTGCCGTGGAGATGACGGCGACCACGATTCGAACCTTGCGCGCATCGCTGGCTGAGATCCCCAGCGGCGAGCGCGCCGATTTCGTGCAACGCGCTTCGCAAAACCAGTGGCGGCTCTGGTCGCGCAGCCTGCCATCGGACGCCAGCGTCGAAGGCCGCCGAGGGCCGCCGCCCCGTCATCGCCACCCTGAGCCGCCCGCGCCAGCCAACGACATCCGGGACAACCTGCGCGGCTTCATCAACGCGCTGAACCGGCGGCTGAACGACGATACCCGTGTCGCACTGTCGCGGGGGCCGACACCGCGCCTGTATATTTCGCTGCTGCCTGATGCCAACCTGCAGGAGGCCGAATATAGCCGCGAATGGCTGGTGATCCCGCTGGATCGCATTGCGCCACCCGTGTCCACCCCTGTCATTGTGGTGTGGCTGACGGGCATGGGCTTGTTGCTGCTGCTGTCGGCCGCATTTTCCTGGCATATCACGCGCCCGCTGACGCGCTTGGCCAAAGCCGCCGATCAGTATGCCGCAGGGCAGCCGGCCCGCGTAACGCCATCGGGCCCGCGCGAAACACGCGTGCTGGGAGAACGATTCAATGCCATGCTGGACACCCTGGCCCAGACCAGTGAAGTGCAGCGTACGCTGCTGGCTGGCTTGCCGCACGATCTCAAAGGCCCGTTATCGCGGATGTGGCTGCGCATCGAAATGACCAATGACGCGACACTCAAGGAAGGCATGCGCAAAGACCTTCAGGATATGCAGCGCATGGTAGACCAGTTTATCGGGTTTGTGCGCGGCTCGGATCCTGGTTCATACAAGTTTGCGCCCCTTGTGCTGAACACATGGCTGGAAGAGCAAGTACTGGCCTGGGAAAGCGCCGGCAGCCCCGTGAAGCTGGTGCGCAATGTGCGTCAGCCGCTGAGCATGCAGGCAGACCGCGCTGCCCTGGGCCGTCTGCTGGACAATCTCATCACCAATGCCCTCAATCACGGCGCACCGCCGGTGGAAATCGCGCTCGGCATCCGGGAGGCCCACGCCTTGATTACCGTCTCCGATCACGGCACCGGCATCAGCGCGCAGCGCAGAACCGAAGCGCTCAGGCCGTTCTCACGCCTGGACGATGCGCGGACACGCACCGGATCAGTGGGCCTGGGGCTCGCCCTGGCGGAGGCCATCGTCGGCGCGCATCATGGCACGCTGGAACTGGGCGAAGCAAAATCCGGCGGGCTTGAGGTCCGTATTACCCTGCCACTGCCCGACCAGCCAAGCTGATCTCTGTCACTATCGCAATGCGTCCGGGCCCGGCTTGCCCTCCGCCTGCGTGGGTGGCACGCCGGACGCCGCGCGCGGTGCGGACAGCAAAACAGCCTTGGTTGTCTTGCCCTGGAAATCCGGCGGTTCCGGTGGCCGGGACAAGCCGAACATACGCCAGTAAACGCGCAGATTAAAGATCAGTGCAACAGGCATGGCCACAACTACGCAGGACAGCACCAACCTCAGGGAGGGCACTGACGCCGCCGCATCCCACAGGGTGATGTCGTCCAGCACCAGATAGGGGAAGAAGCTGTAGCCCAGGCCCCCCAGCACAATCAGGAAAACCAGCAAGGTCATGACAAAGGGCAATGCGGTATTGCGATAGCTGCTATGTATCATGCGCTGCAGGCACATCTCGGTAGACACGAAACAGATCAGCAGCACGCCCCACAGGATGGGGACCACAGCCGGGTAAGCGCCATCACTCCATTTGAGGAAAATGCCGCCATTGGCGAAGGCCAGCACGACCGTGACACCGACCGCGCCGGCGGCGGTCCAGCGCACGGCCCGACGGCCCCACATTACCGACCGCGCCCGCAGCTCGCCGCCCACACGCATCATGAGCCAGGCCGACCCAAGCAGGCAGTACGCGGCGAAAGTGCACAGGCCAATGAACGCCGAAAACCACAAATACCCAGACGCTGTACGGTAGGACACCACGATCTGCGCAAGCAGGAGGCCATGGGACAACGCCGTCAGCAGGGACCCCGCCGCAAAGCCCGCGAGCCACCGGCTTTGCTGAGGGTGAGGGGAGCGCAACCGCATTTCGAAGGAGATCGAACGCAGCAACACTCCCAGGCCAAGTAGTGTCAGCGGCAAGTAAAGCTGCCCCATGATGGCGCCCCAGGCGCCGGGAAACGCCGCAAGCAGCAGCCCCAGCCCGAGAAACAGCCAGAACTCGTTGGCATCGCGCCAGGGACTGAGCAGTCCCAGCATGCGGGGCCGAAGATGGGCCGGCGCAAAGAGCGCCAGGCAGCCCACGCCGATATCGAAACCATCCAGCACCGCCGCGGCGACAATAATCGCGAAAAGCAGGACCATGAAAACAAGCGGCATCCAGAAGGATGGATCCTGCACCCCGAAACCCAACGCGCCGGCGAGCGTATCGATCATGCGCGCCCCCTGCGCCGGGCGACCGGCACCACCCCATAACGGGCAATATGCCTGACTGTTTGAAGGAAGCCTCCGACGAACAGGACATAAAGGGCCGCGAACGCCAGCAGACCACCTGTCAGAACGCCTGCCGATGTGGCGCCGGTGACTTCATCGACGGTAATCGTGCCGTTGACGACGTAGGGATAGGCGCCCAGCAAAAGATGCGCGACCCCGGCCAGTACCATGCCCCAGGCCAGGAAGGCCATGCCGGTGAGCAGGTGACGCCATCCACGCGACAGTGCGCCAGGATCATAGGCATGGCGCCGCGCCCGCCATCCCGTAAGCCAGGCGGTCGCGGCCATCAACATGCCCGCCAGCACAGCCAGGCGGAATGACCAGAATGTGGCGGCGACCGGCGGGGCCATGCCCAAAAACTGATCCAGCCCGCGCAATTCCCCCTGCTCGTCCTTGCCCAGCCACCGGCCACCCGCATGCCGCCATAGCCAGGCCGCGCGATTGGTACCCGATGCCGCGTCTGGCCAGGCCAGCAGCACGAGATCCGGCTGCTGGCCGCTGTCCCAATAGCCCGTGGTCGCCGCCGCCTTGGCGGGCTGATAGCGCGCGCTGACCAGGCCTGAGCCCGCCACGCAAGCCACCTGCAACACAATGCAAACGCAGGCGAGCCGGACGGCGGTGCGAAAGGCAAGCCGCTGGCATTCTTCGGAAGGATGTCGCAGAGACTGGGCTGCGACAACGCCCATGACCAGAAAGGCAGCGAGCAAAAGCCCTCCCACCGTAAACATGCCGACATACCAGGGCATCGCGGGATTGAAAATAACAGCCATCCAATCGCTTACCCGGTAATGGTCGTCCTGCATGACGGCGCCCATGGGCACGTGCATCCATGAGACCAGCGCCAGCAGCCAGAACACCATGACCTGCGCGCCGACCGCGACCATGACGACCACCGTGGCATGTGCTTTGTCGGACAGCTGACGCTCGCCGAACAGCATGGCGCCCAGAAAGCAGGACTTGAAAATAAAGACTGAGGTGACGCCTGCCGCGAGCAACGGACCGGCGACATCGCCGATTTTGCCCATCAGGGCTGGCCAAAGACTGCCAAACTGGATGAGCACAGGCAAACCCGAGGCAAATCCCAGGAAGAACGCCAGGGCAAACACCCTCACCCAGAAACGATAGGCAGCCATCCACGTGCCCGCAGGCGCGAAAAGCGACCGGATCCGGAAATACGCAAGCATCCAGGCCAAGCCCAGCGCCATCATCAGAAAGAGCGCCATGAAGCCAAGACTGGAATAAAACTGTATCTGCGATAACCACAGCGTCGTATGCGTCATGGGCGCTAGTTTAGAGCGAGATCGGCATTTGTAAACCCGCTGTGGCAGCAAAAGTTTGCGAACGTGGCAAAATGCTTACTTTGCCCCTGTAACGTTTTCCCAAGTATGACCTCTTCGTCTCCCCCCGCGCCCGCCTCTAATTTCCTGCGCACCATCATCGATAACGACCTGACCCAGGGCCGTTACGCAGACAAACGCTGGGCTGGACGGCCGGGCCCGGCAGCCGTGCAGGCGCAGGGCGAACCCGATACCGCCCGCATCCGCACGCGCTTTCCGCCAGAACCCAATGGCTACCTGCACATCGGGCATGCCAAGAGCATCTGCCTGAATTTCGGCCTGGCGCGCGACTATGGCGGCGCCTGCCATCTGCGTTTCGACGACACCAATCCCGAAAAAGAAGAAGATGAGTACGTGCACGCCATCATCGACATGGTGAAATGGCTGGGCTTTGACTGGCACTATGCCAACGAAAACAACTGTTACTTTGCCAGCGACTACTTCGGCTTCATGTATCAGTTCGCCGAGGCGCTGATCAGTGCGGGGTTGGCCTATGTAGACGAACAGACTGCCGACGAGATCCGCGCCACCCGCGGCACGCTCACCGAAAAAGGCAGTAACTCGCCCTGGCGGGACCGCCCCGCAGACGAGTCGCTGCGTTTGCTGCGCGAGATGCGCGACGGCCAGCATCCCGACGGGAGCATGGCGCTGCGGGCCAAGATCGACATGAGCTCGCCCAACATGAATATGCGCGATCCGGTGCTGTACCGCATCCGGCATGTGCCTCATCATCGCACTGGCAGCGCATGGTGCATCTATCCCATGTATTCCTGGGCTCACCCTGTCGAAGACGCGCTGGAAGGCATTACGCACAGTATCTGCACGCTGGAATTCGAAGACCAGCGCCCCTTCTACGACTGGATACTCAATCACCTGGCGGATCTGGGGCAACTGGCGCATCCACTGCCACGGCAGCATGAATTCGCACGGCTCAACCTGACCTATGTCATCACCAGCAAGCGTAAACTGCTGCAACTGGTGCGTGAAGGCCGTGTCAGCGGGTGGGACGATCCGCGCATGCCGACGCTGGCGGGCCTGCGCCGCCGGGGGTACACCCCTTCGTCCATCCGTCTTTTCTGCGAGCGATTGGGCGTCTCCAAATCCGACTCTCGCATTGACTACAGCCTGCTGGAGCAAGCATTGCGCGACGATCTGGACCCGATCGCGCCCCGCGCCGTCGCTGTGCTCGATCCCATCAAACTGGTGCTCACCAATTATCCTGAAGGTCAGACCGAGCTCTGCCATGCGCCAGGCAATCCGCACGACCCTCAAGCCGGCACACGCGAATTCCCGCTGTCGCGCGAGCTCTGGATTGAGCGCGATGATTTTCGCGAGGAACCGCCGAAGAAATATTTCCGGCTGTTTCCGGGCAACACAGTGCGGCTCAAGTATGGTTATATCGTACGCTGCACCGGCTGCATCAAGGATGAACATGGTAATGTCACCGAAGTCCATGCAGAATATCTGCCTGACACCAAGAGCGGCACGCCAGGGGCGGATTCCGTCAAGGTCAAGGGCAACATCACCTGGGTGAGCGCCGCGCATGCCGTTTCCGCTGAGGTGCGCCTCTACGATCGCCTGTTCATGGATCCGCATCCCGATGCAGGCGATAGGGATTTTCTGCAGGCGCTCAATCCAGACTCTTGTCGGGTGCAGCAAGCCTGGCTTGAACCAGGTGTGCAGGCGGTGCCAGGTACGGTATGGCAGTTTGAACGGTTAGGCTATTTCGTGGCAGACCGCGAAGACTCCACGCCTGAACAGCCTGTGATCAACCGCGCGGTCACGCTCAGGGATTCCTGGGCACAGAAGTCGTAGCACCTGGGCAGCAAACAGAGAATGCCGGGGTTGGCATGAACACCCCGGTCCGCTCAATTTTCGTGAGTAAGACTAGCAGTGAACGATTCCTCTTCATCCCGAAAAAATCCGGCCGCGCTTGATTTCAAGAGCGCCACCCTGTATGCAGTGCGGGTCGTGCTGCACAGCGATGACACAGGATCGCTGATTGATGCGCTGGACACGCGCATGAACGACGCGGGCGCCTTTTTTGAAAACGAACCGGTGGTTGTGGATGCCAGCCAGCTGGATACCGTCATTGATTGGGCCACGCTGATCCAGGCCCTGAAGCAACACCGCCTGCACCCGGTCGGCGTTGTCGCCGAAGGAGCGAATCTCGACGCTGCCGTTGCGCAAGGGCTGGCTTCTGTCGATCTGGCCAACCCCGTGCCCCGGCCCAAGGCCACGCCCGCGCCCGAATCAGACATGCCGGTCGTCGCACCGCCGCGCAGCGAAGCTGCGCCAACCGCTGCGGCGCCGGCCGAAAACCAGGGCAAGGCAAAGAAATCCGGCGGCGGCAAGCGCGGGGCGTCCGAGGCTGTCTCGACGCGTTCTCAAACCACTGCCGCAGCAGCAACCTCTCCCGACAGCCAGCTTCCAGAGATCGCGCCGGCCGCCATGGTCATCAACCGGCCATTGCGTTCTGGCCAGCGTATTTACGCCCGCAACACCGATCTGATTGTCATCGGCGTGGTCAGCCAGGGTGCGGAAGTCATCGCAGACGGTAACATACATGTTTACGGGCCCTTGCGGGGCAAGGCCATGGCGGGCGCGCGCGGCGACACCTGCGCACGCATTTTCACCACGCAGCTGGATCCAGAATTACTGGCCATCGCCGGTGTTTATCGGGTCATAGAAACTCGCCTGGACGAGTCTCTGCACAACCGCCCCGCCATTATTCAACTGGACGAAGACAGGCTAAAGATCAACCCGCTGGACAAGTAACTGTTTCTTTATTCTTGCCAGCAAACTTTAAATTAGTGCAAGCATGGGTAATTCAGGCTCTGTTTTGAATTACGATTATGTGATTTTTGTGAAAAACCAATAAGGATACCTATCGTCATGGCGCGAATTGTTGTGGTGACTTCCGGCAAAGGCGGGGTGGGCAAGACAACCACCAGCGCAAGTTTTGCTTCCGGGCTTGCTATGCGCGGCCACAAGACCGTGGTCATCGATTTCGACGTCGGTTTGCGCAACCTGGACCTCATCATGGGTTGCGAACGCCGCGTTGTATATGACTTCGTCAATGTCATCCAGGGAGAGGCCTCACTGAATCAGGCGTTAATCCGGGATAAGCAGCTCGAGAATCTTTTCATCCTGCCCGCTTCGCAAACACGCGACAAGGATGCACTGACGCGCGAAGGCGTGGGCAAGGTCCTCGATGATCTGGCCACCATGGATTTCGAATATATCGTCTGCGACTCTCCGGCAGGCATCGAAACCGGCGCCTTGATGGCCGCCTATTTTGCCGACGACGCGCTGGTTGTCACCAACCCTGAAGTCTCTTCCGTGCGCGATTCCGATCGCATTCTGGGCATCCTGTCCGCCAAGTCCCGCAGGGCAGAAAAAGGCGACGATCCCATACAGGAACATTTGCTGCTGACGCGTTACAACGCAAAACGCGTCGCCGAGGGCGAAATGCTCTCCCTGAAAGACATTGAAGACATCCTGCGCATCAAGCTGATCGGGGTCATCCCCGAATCCGAATCCGTGCTGCAGGCTTCCAATCAGGGCATCCCCGCCATCCACTTGCGCGAGAGCGAAGTGGCCCTGGCGTATCAGGATGTGGTTGCACGCTATCTGGGCGAAGAAAAACCCCTGCGCTTCGTCGACTACGAAAAACCGGGCCTCTTTAAGCGCCTGTTCGGGGGGAAATAAATATGTCCTTGCTGTCTTTTTTCCGCGGTCAGAAGAAAACGTCCGCTACGGTTGCACGTGATCGTCTGCAGCTCATTCTCATCAACGAACGCGGCGATGGCGTCACGCCGGATTACCTGCCACGCCTGCAAAAAGAACTGGTCGAGGTCATTTCGCGTTATGTGAAAATCAACCCTGACGATATCAAGGTCAATCTCGACCGCCAGGATTCACTCGAAATCCTGGAAGTCAAGATTGAAATGCCACAGACCGATGGGGTCAAGGCATAAACTGCCACGTCAAAAAAACTGCCAGGCCTATTCACATTGCCTGGCAGCTTCTTGATACGGTGGCTGATCGTCAGCAGGCCTGAGCCTGCTGTGGATGGCGCCGCGTATTAACGGTTCTTGCCGACCTGATCGCCAATGACACCGCCGATTGCAGCGCCGCCTACGGTACCCAGGACACCGCCGCCGGTTACCACGGCACCTGCCACACCCCCGAGACCCGCACCGGTGACGGTGCTTTTCTGACGATGGCTCATGTTATCCCACGATGAGCAGCCTGCCATCGCCATGGCAAGAATACCCATGGCAGCGAATTTGCCTGCAGTGGCGAGTTTCATATCTATTTCTCCTAGGTGTTGCGGATGAAATTAAGTTACCTGATTAGACTGGTAAGACGCAATTAAATCCCCGCTCACCTTGTGAGCGAGGGCAACAGTTGTATCTGAATCACAGGCATGCTTGCCGGGCTGATTGTGCATCTATCCCGCCTTGATCAGTGCGAGCACTTCTCTGAATTGAGGATGCGCCGGCGACCCTAGCCACTCGAACATGGCCATTTCAGCGCTGATTCGCTCCAGACCTCGATCTGCCCAACGGTGGCAGGCGGCCCGGTGATCACTCACTTTGCGGGAACCGATGCAGTCAGTCACCAGCACGGGCTGCAGGCCTAAACGAGCCAGGCCCAGACCAGTTTGTAACACGCACACATGGGCTTCTGTGCCTATCAACAACACTCGGGATCGGCCGGTCGGCAGTTGGGGCTGAAAGTGCTGCTCCAGCGTGGCATCGAAATGTGTTTTGTGAATAACATGGTCCACCAGCGGCTTGAGCTCGGGGCTGGTGCCGCCGATCTTGTCAGCACAATGCTCGGTGGCAAACACAGGCACGCCAAGCAGCTGTGCTGCACGCAGCAAACGGGAAGCGCGGGACAAGAGGGCTTGCGATTCATGTATTGCAGGCAGGAGCGCTGACTGCATATCCACCAGCAGAACCATGGAATCGTGCGTACTGAGTGTCAGTGGCGTAGGCATGTAGACCTCCTGTCAGCGCTCGCTTACTTCAGGGCCTTGTAGCGCAGACGACGAGGCTTGGCGCCCTCTTCGCCCAGCCGCTGGCGCTTGTCTTCTTCGTATTCCTGATAGTTGCCATCAAAGAATACAACCTGTGAATCGCCTTCGAACGCCAAAATATGCGTTGCGATGCGATCCAGAAACCAGCGATCATGGCTGATGACCATGACACTGCCCGCAAACTCCAGCAATGCGTCTTCGAGCGCGCGCAAGGTTTCGACGTCCAGATCGTTGGAGGGTTCGTCCAGCAGCAGCACGTTACCGCCGGCAATCAGCGTCTTGGCCAAGTGCAAACGGCCACGCTCGCCGCCCGACAGCTTGCCAACCTGCTTGTTCTGATCTGCTCCCTTGAAGTTAAAGCGGCCCAGATAGGCGCGCGATGCCATCTCAAAGCGACCCACGGTCAGCAGATCGGCGCCATCCGAGATGGCATCGAACACGGTTTTGTCGTCCGGCAGGGATTCGCGTGACTGATCGACATAGGCAAGTTTGACGGTCTGTCCGAGATTCACGTTGCCCGAGTCGGGCTGTTCCTGACCGGCAATCATGCGGAATAATGTGGATTTACCCGCACCGTTGGGGCCAATGATACCGACGATGGCGCCAGCAGGCACTTTGAAACTCAGGTTGTCGATAAGCAGGCGATCGCCGTAAGCTTTGCTGACGTTCTCGAACTCGATGACCTCGTTACCCAGACGTTCGGCGACAGGTATGAAGATTTCCTGGGTTTCGTTGCGCTTCTGGTATTCGTGCGAGGAAAGCTCTTCGAAACGCGCGAGGCGGGCCTTGGCCTTGGCCTGGCGGCCTTTGGGGTTTTGACGCACCCATTCCAGCTCTTTCTTGATGGTGCGCTGACGGGCAGACTCTGTGGCCTCTTCCTGTTTGAGACGGTCATCTTTTTGTTCCAGCCAGGAACTGTAATTGCCTTTCCAGGGGATGCCGTGTCCGCGGTCCAGCTCAAGTATCCATTCAGCGGCATTGTCCAGGAAGTAACGGTCGTGCGTCACGCCCACGACGGTGCCCGGAAATTTCCGCAAGAATTGCTCAAGCCATTCCACGCTTTCTGCGTCAAGGTGGTTGGTGGGCTCGTCGAGCAGCAGCATGTCGGGCTTGGACAGCAGCAGGCGACAGAGCGCGACGCGGCGCTTCTCACCACCGGACAGTTTACCGACGATGGCGTCCCAGGGCGGCAAACGCAGTGCGTCGGCAGCGATTTCCATCTGGTGATCGATGTCGTCGGCACCGCTTGATGCGGCAGCGGCGATGATGGCCTCGAGCTCGGCTTGCTCGTTGGCAAGCTGGTCGAAGTCTGCGTCGGGTTCGGAGTAAGCGGCATAAACTTCTTCAAGACGCTTGCGGGCGCCAAAGAGTTCGCCCAGCCCTTCTTCGACGGATTCCCTGACGGTATGCTCGGCATTGAGAATGGGTTCCTGCGGCAGATAGCCGATCTTGATGCCAGGCATGGGAATGGCTTCGCCTTCGATGTCGCGATCGACACCAGCCATGATTTTGAGCAGTGTGGATTTGCCTGAACCGTTCAGGCCGAGTACGCCTATTTTGGCGCCAGGGAAGAAGGACAGTGAGATGTCTCGCAGGATCTGCCTTTTGGGCGGGACGATCTTGCCGACGCGGTTCATTGTGTATACGTATTGAGCCATGACTACCGGGTAATAATTATGCGTTGGTGGGTGAACGCTTGATTGTAGGCCGGATCGGGTGTCACGCGTTGGGCATCGCTGCGTATGCTTGCGGTCGCCCTTGTTCAGGTGCGGCTTGGGTTCTTTTGACGGTCGGCCCGTCCCTTGCCCACCTTCCGGCACAACTTCGCCGGTTCGGCGCCCATGCGCCGAACACCGCGTCGGCGTGTTTGCTTGGGCCTTCGGCCTTCTCTTCGTCTGGGCTCGCTTGTTCAGGTGTGGCTTCGGTTCTTTTGACGGTCGGCCCGTCTCTTGCCCGCCTTCCGGCACAACTTCGCCGGTTCGGCGCCCACGCGCCGAACACCGCGTCGGCTCGCTCGTCCGGGCCCTTCGGCCCTTCCTTCGCCTCCGCCTCGCTCGGCTCAGATCGTGCCTGCACGCGGGCAAGGGACTGTCCGACCTGCATTGAATTGATGCGTCACGTCGCTGGCACGGTCAGGGTGCTTGGCCTTTTTGCGTGGTGGCTTGTCTGTGCCAAAGAGCTCTTGCGCTTGTGCTTGCCGGCCCCCCTATCAGGGCCGGCAAGCACGTCGGGGCAGTAGTTTGCGAAAGGGTGTAAAGCAGAGAAAGGGTGCAACGCAGGGACAGGGTGCAACGCAGAGAAAGGGATGCAACGCAGAGACAGGATGCAACGCAGAGAAAGGATCGCACTGCAGGGAGGGAGCTTGCCCGTCGAAGATGCCCCCTATACTCCTCATCTGGCGCGTCAGTGACACGAGGCGCTGACAAAGTATGCGCGCGAGTGATACCAATCGCCATCAACAAGGAAAACACTAGCCACAGGCATAGGCATAGGCATAGGCATAGGCATAGGCATAAAGAGTGTAAGTTCAAGTCCCCGGCACCGCTTGCAGGGAATACACAAGCCTCTCACCAGCCACGGCTCCGACGTGATCATGGGCCCTGATAGGGGGGCCCATGATCACCAGCGCAAGAGCTCTTTGGCACAGACAAGCCATCGCGCAAAAAGGCCAAGCACCCTGACCGACCCAGCGGCAGTGCAAAACAACTCAGTGCAGGGCGGCCCGTCTCTTGCCCGCCTGCAGGCACGATCTGAGCCGAGCGAGGCGGAGGCGAAGGAAGGGCCGAAGCGCCCGGACGAGCGAGCCGATGCGGTGTTCGGCGCGTGGGCGCCGAACCGGCGAAGTTGTGCCGGAAGGCGGGCAAGAGACGGGCCGACCGTCAAAAGAACCCAAGCCACACCTGAACAAGCGAACCCAGACGAAGAGAAGGCCCAAGCAAACACGCCGATGCGGTGTTCAGCACATGAGCACCGAACCGGCGAAGTTGTGCCGGAAGGCGGGCAAGAGACGGGCCGACCGTCAAAAGAACCCAAGCCACACCTGAACAAGCGAACCCAGACGAAGAGAGCCCCACGAATAAGCCGTTGCAGACTGCGCCAAAGCCGCGTAAAGCATTTGACCGATCATCACAGAGAACAACAAGACACAACGCATGACCCACAGAGCGTTTACCGGAAGACGGTTGCAAGAAAACCCCATACCGGCTATCCAACACCCCGGCGCGCCCGTAAAATAGAGCTCACCTGCCACTGCACCTATCGAGCCAATGACCGACGCCAACCAATCCAACCTTGTGTTCACCGCCGACGAACTCGACCTCCTGGGCCGCACCGCCGATGCCTTGAGTGCATATATGGGCAAGCCCGTGCTGGCAGAAGTCATGGACCCCGACGAAACAGGCTTCGAATGGGTCATCTTTGCCGTACCGCTCGACGTCCAGGACGACCCCGCAGACTACACCACCGTCCAGATCGGCGGCAAAGGCGCGCGCCTGCTGGGTAACACCGGCGGCATGCAAGTCAAAGAAGACGACACCTATACCTGCGAATACCTTTGGGCAGTGCAACTGGCAGATCTGGAAGGCGTGCGTTTCATCAAGGTAGACCAGGCGGGCGACGAAATCGCCTGCACAGAAAACCTGCAGGATATCCTGCCGTTCGTCATGAATGACGATGTCCTCACCCCAGAAGACGACAGCGACGAAGACGAGGACGAAGACAGCCGCGATGACGACAGCTCGCCCAGCAGCCCGCCCACCCTGCACTAAACAGCCGCGCTAGGCCTGAACATGCGACTTGGCACGATCGCGCATATACAGAAGCACGCCAATCGGCCACATCGTTGCCACCAATGCATACGACGCCAGGCCCTTGAGTCCACGCCCTTTTGGGCGAGCCTGCTTGCTATGGCGCAAATGCAGCGAAAACCTCGTGTACCGTGCCGCTGCCATCAAAAAAGCCTGTGGCCGGTAGCGAAACCACGGCAAGCACTCCACCACCGTATCGCGCGCCAGCAGCCACAGCCCCAATGCGTGCTGCTGACTTTCCTTCCCCTGGGCCGATAAGGAATCCTCGCTGTCGTAATACACCCTGAACACCTGATTCACAAATCGAGTCAAATACCCTGCGCGCGCAATCGCACGCCAAACCAGGCTTTCCGGCACAAACCCGGCGATCTCTTCGGGGAACGGAAACTGCCGCAATACATCCGTGCGCAGACAGCCGAACTTTTCGCCACGCACATGATATTTAAAGGTCATGTCCAGCGACGTGGCATCGAATACATCGCTGGGATACATGTCGCCCACGATGTGTCCATCCGGCCGAGCGCAAAGCCCGGTGATGGCAACGTAGCGATCACGCTCATCCAGAGGAATTTCGCGCCAGGCCATGGCCATGCTGTACAAGGCATTGGCATCCAGGCTGTCATCGCTGTCCAGGGCCACAACCAACTCGCCACTGGCCTTCTGCACGCCGCGGTTGAATGCTGTTTTCTTGTGCTGATTGCGCTGCCACATATAGTGGATGGGAAAACTGGCCTCTTGCTGCCAACCCATCACCATGGCACGGGTGTTGTCCACTGAACCATCGTCTACGATCACCCACTCGAAGTCCTGATAGGATTGTTCGCGCAGCGAAAGGTAGACTCGTTCCAATGTATGCGCCCGATTGTAAGTGGGCGTAACCACAGTAAAAAGATGACGCCAGCCAGACATAGGACTTTTCTTGTCTCTGTTTGTTATAAGTAAGATACGCCAAGCAATCGGCAATACACAGCTTGATCATAGGCCAAAAAAAATCCGCAGAAGCAACTACTGCGGATTTCTTGCCAACCTTACATCAGGATACAAATTGCGCCGGGTTAACCCGTATGGCCAATGGCCACGCCGTTGTCTGACATACCTGCCTGGTTCGGAGACTGGCAGTTTGCGTGCTGCGATATCAGGCGCGCTTAACCTTTTCGAGCATCTTGAATACGCCCTTGGGGGAACGAACAAAAAGACGCTTGAATGCCTTGCCCAGGCAACGGCGTTCAAGGGTGTTGCGACGCGTACGTTTGATTTCTGCCATGATGATCTCCGGTCTGTGCATGACAGGCCAGCTAACATGCAGGCCCGTAAAATATTCAGTGAACCCAATATTCTACCTTGAAAATCAGGACAAACACAAAAAGCCAATGAAATCACCAGCCTGGGCCAAGCATGGCGGGCCGGCAGCCAGGGAAAATCGCTGCTTAAAAATCGCTGGCAAAGAAAGATTATGATAGCGGCATGAGCTCACAGATCCGCATCTTTGGCGCCCGCCAGAACAACCTGAAAAACCTCGACGTTGACATCAATACCGGCGAACTGCTGGTGATTACCGGCGTGTCGGGATCAGGGAAAAGCTCCCTGGCCTTCGACACCCTGTACGCTGAAGGCCAGCGACGTTACGTAGAAACCTTCTCGCCCTATGCGCGGCAATTCCTCGACCGCATGGACAAGCCGCAGGTGGAGCGTATCGAAGGCATTTTGCCGGCCATCGCCATCGACCAAGTCAATCCGGTACGCAACTCGCGCAGCACAGTCGGCACGATGACCGAAGTCAACGACCATCTCAAGCTCTTGTTTGCGCGGCTGGGGCGGCTTTACTGCCAGTGCTGTGGCCGCCGGGTGCAGCGCGATGACGCGCAAAGCATCCATCAGCAAATAGCCGCGCGCAGCCAGCCTGATGATCCCCGCCTGGTGATTACGTTTCCCGTGGTCATTCCCGCCAACTATACCGAGGATGAGGTTCGCGGATTTCTGGATCAGCAAGGCTACACACGCATCCATCATGAAGAAACCCGGATGCACACACCGCCTGCGCCCCGCAAGGCAAAAGGAAAGGCCAAAACGCCCAAGGCAGAAAAGCTGCGCGTACTGCATGTTGTTCAGGACAGATTTCGCTATGGCTCCGCCGAGCCGGAGCGCGTGATGGAAGCCCTGGATGCCGCACTCAAACAGGGCGACGGTCATATCGCCGTCTATGTCATGCCCGACGTCAGCGCCGACGCCGGTGAGGAAGCCTATACCGGCGGAGATGCCAGTGGCGCCAACGCCGGCGATGCGCCCGCTCAGGAAACCGTGTGGCGTTTCAGCAACCGGCTCCACTGTGCGCAATGCAATATTGAATACACCACGCCGCTGCCCAGCACGTTCTCGTTCAACTCCCCGCTGGGCGCCTGCGAATCTTGCCGAGGCTTTGGCCGCGTCATGGGCATCGATTATGGCCTGGTGGTTCCCGATGAAACCAAGACGCTGCGCGGCGGCGCCATCAAGCCGTGGCAAACCAACAGCTACAAGGAATGCCAGGCCGAAATGGAACAGTATGCGCCTGCCGCGGGTGTTCGGCTGGATGTGCCCTGGAAGGACTTGAAGGACGAGGAAAAGCGCTGGATTATCGACGGCACGCCTGACTGGAAAGGCGGCCAGAATGCATGGAAAACGCAGTGGTACGGGGCTCAGCGCTTTTTCGACTGGCTGGAATCGCGGGCGTACAAGATGCATGTGCGCGTGCTGCTGTCCAAGTATCGCAGCTATACGCCCTGCCCGGCCTGCGGTGGCGCCCGCCTCAAGCCAGACGCCACGTTGTGGCGTCTGGGCGATGAAACCCGAACAGAGGGCGACGGCGATTACGCACGCTTTATGCCGGTGCATGCTTCCTGGGCACGCGAACAACTGAACGCGCTGCCAGGCCTGAACATCCACGACCTGATGCGCTTGCCGATCAGCCGCGTGCGCGATTATTTTCTTGAGATCAGCTTCGGCGCCACGCTGGATGCGGCGCTGGATCTGTTGCTCACCGAAGTGCGGGCACGCCTCAAGTTTCTGTGCGATGTCGGGCTAGGCTATCTGTCACTGGACCGGCAAAGTCGCACGCTGTCGGGCGGCGAGGTGCAACGCATCAATCTGACCACTGCGCTGGGCACCTCGCTGGTCAACACATTATTTGTGCTGGATGAGCCCTCTATCGGCCTGCATCCCCGCGACATGCACCGTGTCGTCGAGGTGATGCACAGGCTTCGCGCCAATGGCAATACGCTGGTCGTGGTCGAGCACGATCCACAGGTCATGATTGCCGCAGACCGCATCATGGATATCGGCCCAGGTCCGGGAGAGCGCGGCGGGCGCATCGTGTTCGATGGCACGCCCGAGCAGCTTCGCAATGCCGACACGCTCACCGGCAACTATCTGGGCGGACGCCTGCGCGTCGAGGCGCCGCGCCCCATGCCTGTCTCCGCCAACACCCCCAAGCTGATCCTGGAAGGCGTGCGGGCAAACAATCTGAAAAACGTATCGATCTCTGTACCGCTGGGTCGCCTGGTGTGCATCACCGGCGTGTCGGGGTCCGGCAAGTCCACGCTGATTCAGGATGTACTCTACCCGGCCATCCTCAAGCAAAAGGGTAAACCCACCGAAGCACCAGGCGAATTCGATCGCCTGCTGGGCGCGGAGCAACTCGCGGATGTCGTGATGGTGGATCAGACCCCTATCGGCAAAACAGCGCGCTCCAATCCGGCAAGTTATGTCGGCGCCTTCGACCCCATCCGCAAGCTGTTCGCCAATGCCGCCATGGCCAAGGAACGCGGATACACCGCCGGCACCTTCAGTTTCAATACCGGAGATGGTCGCTGCCCCACCTGCGGCGGCACAGGCTTTGAGCACGTCGAAATGCAGTTCCTGTCTGACGTCTATCTGCGATGCCCGGATTGCGATGGCAAGCGCTTCCGTCCGGAAATTCTGGAAGTGCGGGTGGAGCATGTGGGGCGCAGCGCTTCGATAGACGAAGTACTGGAAATGACGATCAGCGAAGCATTGGCATTCTTCCAGGGACTGCGCGATGTGCAATGGGCGCTCGCGCCGCTGGCCGATGTTGGCCTGGAGTACGTGCGCCTGGGCCAACCCGTGCCCACGCTGTCGGGCGGTGAGGCGCAACGGCTCAAGCTGGCAGGCCATCTGGCCGAAGCGTCGCGCAGCGGTATTTCATCAGCGCGTGTCGCCAAGAAGGGAAGTCTGTTTCTTTTTGATGAACCCACCACCGGCCTGCACTTTGATGACGTCGCCAAACTGATGCAGGCCTTTCGCAAGCTGCTGGCAGCAGGCCATTCGCTCTTGATCATCGAGCACAACCTGGATGTCATACGCGCCGCGGACTGGTTGATCGACTTGGGGCCGGAAGGCGGCGACGAAGGCGGCCAAGTCGTGGGCATCGGCACGCCCGATGACTTAGCGCGCAACGCCGCCTCGCATACCGGGCAGGCGCTGTCTGATTACACCAGCTCCATCGTTTACGAAGCCAAGTCGCAGCAGGCGCGCGCGCTGGCAGAGCCCGTGCGCGACTATGCCGAAGAAACCGGCAAGCCGCTGCAAAGCGTGCTGCGTCGCCGCCGCGCCGGCAAGAACAGCATCGATATTCTGAATGCCCGCGAGCACAACCTTAAAGGCATCAATGTCAGTATCCCGCGTGACACGTTTACGGTTGTGACGGGCGTGTCGGGCTCGGGCAAATCCACACTGGCCTTTGACATCCTGTTCAATGAAGGGCAGCGGCGCTACCTCGAATCGCTGAACGCATACGCACGCGCCATCGTGCAGCCCGCCGGCAAGCCGGATGTCGATGCGATCTATGGCATTCCGCCCACCGTGGCCATTGAACAGCGCACCAGCCGCGGCGGGCGCAAGTCCACCGTGGCCACCATGACAGAAATCCATCATTTTCTGCGCCTGCTGTATGTGAAGCTGGGCACCCAGATGTGCCCCACCTGCGATATTCCGGTTCAGCCGCAGAAGGCGGACCAGATCGTGGCGCAGATACTCACAGAATATAAAGGGCGGCACATCGGTATCCTGTCGCCATTGGTGAGCGCTCGCAAGGGCTATTACACGGATCTGGCCAAGTGGGCGGCCGGCAAAGGCTATACGCATCTGCGTGTGGACGGCGAGTTCATCCCTGTTTCACCGTGGCCACGGCTCGACCGCTACAAGGAGCACACGATAGAGCTGCCGGTCGCTGATCTATTGGTCGATCCGCGGGATGAAGCCGCCTTGCGCGAAGCGGTTCGCAACGGACTGGAACATGGCCAGGGAACGCTGACAGTGCTGGTCGACTTAACCGACGGCAAGGCCTCTTCGCTGGAAGAGCGGCGGCTTGCGGGACTGGGCCAGGCCCAGCAGGAACGCCAGTTTTCAGTGCGGCGGGCCTGCCCAAGCTGCGGCACCAGCTTTCCTGAGCCTGATCCGCGCATGTTCTCGTACAACTCCAAGCACGGCTGGTGCACAAGCTGCTTTGGCACAGGCCTGCAGCTGGCTGGCTTCAACGAAGAGCAGACTGGCGAGGAGGTGAACTGGAACGCCTGGTACGAAGGTGCAACAGAGCCCTGCCAGGCTTGCCACGGAGAGCGCCTGAATCCTGTATCGCGTGCTTTTCGCTGGCGCGACAGATCCATCGCCGAATTCGCCGCCATGCCTGTGACTGAAGCACAGACTTTCTTCACAGGCTTGATCAGCCGTGGCCGCGAGGCCGAGATCGCCCGCGACATTCTGACCGAAATACGCGGCCGTCTGGATTTCATGCAGGAAGTCGGCCTGGGCTATCTGGCGCTGGATCGGGCCGCGCCAACACTCTCGGGCGGCGAGGCGCAGCGCATTCGACTGGCAGCGCAGCTGGGCTCCAATCTGCAAGGCGTGTGCTATGTACTGGATGAACCGACCATAGGCCTGCATGCGCGCGACAACCAGATTCTGCTCAATGCGCTGGCTGCGCTTGAAGGAAACGGCAATACACTGGTCGTGGTCGAACATGACGAAGACACGATACGGCGCGCGTCGCATATCATCGATATTGGCCCCGGCGCAGGCGTGCGCGGCGGCATGGTCGTGGCGCAAGGCACCGCGCAGCAGGTCATGGACAACCCCGCGTCTGTCACGGGACGTTATCTGCGCCATCCGCTGCAGCACCCGCTCAGGCCACGCCGCGAGGTGGATGAACACACGCCCGCGATCACGATACACAGCGCCCACATGCACAACTTGCGCAACGTCGATGCCAGCATACCTATCGGCCGCCTGAGTGTCGTCACTGGCGTCTCCGGATCGGGCAAGTCCACGCTGGCGCGTGAAGTCTTGCTGGACAACCTGGCCCAGGCCGTATCCGCCCGCAAAGCGCCTTCCTGGCACGGATGCGTGGACATTGCCGGATGGGAGCACATCGACCGCGTGCTCGAAGTCGACCAAACACCCATAGGCAAGACACCGCGATCCTGCCCTGCCACCTATGTAGGCTTCTGGGACGATGTGCGAAAGCTGTTTGCGGATACGCGTGAATCCCGCGTGCGCGGCTGGACGGCAGCGCGATTCTCCTTCAATACCGGCGAAGGCCGATGCCCGGTCTGCGAGGGCCAGGGCATGCGTACGATAGAAATGAGTTTTCTGCCAGACGTGAAGGTGCTCTGCGACGCCTGCAATGGCGAGCGTTTCAGCCGTGACACGCTTAATGTGACCTGGCGCGACAAGAGCGCCGGCGATGTGCTCAAAATGGAAGTGGATGACGCGGTCGAGTTTTTCTCGGCACACTCACGCATCGCTCGCCCGCTGCAGCTGATGCAGGATGTAGGCCTGGGCTATCTCACGCTGGGCCAACCCTCCCCCACGCTGTCGGGCGGCGAGGCCCAGCGCATCAAGCTGGTCACCGAACTGGCCAAGGCGCGGATGACGGATGGTGTCATCAAGACAGGGCGCGCTTCGCGCTTGCCGCATACGCTTTATGTATTGGATGAACCCACCGTCGGCCTGTCCACGGCGGATGTCGAAAAGCTGATTCATGTGCTGCACAGACTGGTCGATGCGGGGAATACCGTCGTTGTGATCGAACACAATATGGACATCATCGCGGAAGCGGACTGGATTCTGGATCTCGGCCCCGAAGGCGGTACAGGCGGCGGTCGTCTGGTCGCCCAGGGCGCGCCGGAGGCCGTCATCGCGCTCAGAGAAGCATCCCACACCGGCGAAACACTGGCGCGCTTTATGCATGCCGAGGGCGTGGATGCCTGACATGCTGTGCCGTTTTGAGAATCGACTGACAGGCCGTGCGCTGTCGCTGGAAGGATTTCGCGACCGAATAGACGTGACATCGCCCGCAGCGCTCGACGAGGCCTTTGAACGCATTGAGCAGGCCCAGTCGCAAGGCCGCTGGATCGCGCTGCTGCTCGATTACGAGCTGGGTGAATGGTTGGAACCCGCCGCTGCCCGAGTGCAGAGGCAAGACACAACCTGCGACACGCCCCGTCTCACCGCGCTGGTCTATGAACGTGCAGACGATACCCAGGTGTGGGCCGCGCCGGAGGCCGGGACGCCCTTCGGCCTGACAGCACGCGCGCTGATTACGCGCGCATCTTACATGCGCCATATCGAAACACTGCGCCAGGCCATCGCCCGTGGCGAAATCTATCAGGCCAACTATACCTTCCCCATCGCCGTGGACACCGCCATGGCCCCACGCGATGTGTATTGCCACTTGGCGGCCAGCCATCCTGCCGCGCACGGCGCATATATCGAGGACGGCGCACGGAGCATCTTGTCGTTCTCGCCCGAACTGTTCTTTGAACGAAAACAGGCTACGCTGACGGTGAGGCCCATGAAAGGCACGGCGCCCCGGTACGCCGACCCCGAGCAGGACAGGCAGGCGGCGGAAGCGTTGCAGCACAGCGAGAAGAATCGTGCGGAAAACCTGATGATTGTTGATCTGTTGCGCAATGATCTGGGGCGCCTGGCCACACCAGGCTCGGTGCAGGTTCAGGCGCTGTTCTCGCTTGAGCGCTACCCTTCTGTCTGGACGCTGACGTCAACCATCACGGCGCAAGCGCCACAGGCCAGCCTGCGTACTCTGCTGCATGCCCTCTTTCCCTGCGGCTCCATCACCGGCGCGCCCAAGATCGCTGCCATGAAAAAAATACGCGAGCTGGAAATCGCGCCACGCGGAATTTATTGTGGTAGCGTGGGTTGGCTCGCGCCTGACGGCGATTGCTCGCTCAACGTGGCGATCCGCACCATCACCATGGATGCGTCAGGGCGCGGCGTGCTGGGCGTGGGCGGCGGCATCGTCCATGACTCCGACCCCGCGCTCGAATGGGAAGAATGCTTATGGAAGGCGCGCGTGCTGGGACGTGGCCCCGAGGCGCCCACGGTCGTGCACTATGATGAATGAGCAATCAGGACAACCGCATGAACGATGAAACCGACATACAGTTGATCGAAACCATGAAGGTAGATCCCGGCCCCTCCATGCCCTTGCTGGCATGGCATCGGCGCCGGCTTCAGGCATCGTGCGATGCGTTGGGCTATCGCTGGCCTGGCGAAACCCTGTTTTCGGATCTGGGCAGAATCGCCGCAGCGCTCGATCCCAATGCCCGCCATCGGATACGACTGCTGCTCGCCAAGAATGGCGAATACACGTTGACGCCCGGACCGCTGCCGCCCACACCTGAACCGGTATTGATTTATCTCGACCCCCGTCCCCTGCAAGCCGAGCGCTTGTGGCTATTGCATAAAACCACCAACCGGCCCTGGTATCAACAAACGCAGGAATGGCTGGCCGCACATCCCAACGTTTTTGATGTTGTGTTCTGCAACGACAAGGACGAGGTCTGCGAAGGCAGCCGCGTCAATCTCTATATCCTGGATCAGCACGATAAATGGCTTACGCCGCCCCTGGATTGCGGCCTTTTGCCGGGCGTGATGCGCCAGCATCTGCTGGATCGCGGCCTGGTCACCGAAGCACGCATCACGCGCGATCAGTTTCTGGCCGCGCGCGCCATCCGCGTCTCCAACGCGCTGCGCGGATGGCTGAACGCCCATCTGCCGCACAAAAGCTAGCGCGATCCAAGGTCACGCAACAGCTCGCGCGCGATGATCAGCTTTTGAACTTCCGTCGCGCCTTCGTAGATGCGCAATGCGCGAATATCACGATACAGCCGCTCGATAGGCTGGTTGCTGAGCACGCCCAGGCCACCGAACATCTGCAGTACACGGTCTATCACCCACTGCGCCGATTCAGTTGAGGCCATTTTGGCCATGGCCGTCGGCGCGGTTGCCGATTTTTTGGCAACGTCGCGCGTCCAGGCTGCCCGATAGGTCAACAAGGCGCTCTTGTCGATTTCTGCCGCAATGTCGCCAAAGGCAGCTTGCGTCAATTGAAAATCGGCCAGCGTCTGCCCGAACATTTTTCGATTGCTCGCATGGGCGAGCCCCTCGGCCAGCGCCCTTCGAGCAAACCCCAGGGCGGCCGCCGCGACAGAACAACGGAAGATATCCAGTGTACGCATCGCCAGTTTGAAGCCCTGGTTCAGCTCACCCAGCATCTGGCTCGCCGGCACGCGACAATCCTCAAAGCGCAGCGTAGCGAGCGGGTGGGGCGACATAACCTGCAGGGTTTCCTCGATTTCAAACCCCGGGGTATCTGCCTCCACCACAAACGCACTGATGCCGCGCGATCCGGCATTCGCATCGGTGCGCACGAAAACACAGTAATAATCAGCCAGCCCGCCGTTGGAAATCCATGTCTTGCGGCCATTCAACACATAATCATCGCCATCCCGTACTGCCGAGCAAGCCAGCGCAGCGACATCCGACCCCGCATCGGGCTCCGACAAAGCAAACGCTGCGATAGCGTCGCCGCTGGCCGTGCGTGGGAGATACTTTTGCTGCAAGGCCTCGTTTCCGCCAAGCGTGATGGCGCCTGAACCCAGACCTTGCATGGCAAAGGCAAAATCAGCCAGCGCATCGTGACGGCCCAGCGTTTCACGCAGAATACACAGCGAACGCGAATCGATGGCAGGCAGCTTGCCGCCCAGCGCACCGTCCTGACCGGCGGGCACGCAATAACCCAGCCAACCTGCCTGCCCCAGCGCCCCCACCAATTTGCGACAGCCGCTGTAGACATCCGCATGATCGATATCGTTCAGCTCTGTCTTGCACCAGGCGTCAAGGTCGCGCGCCAGGGCACGATGTTCGTCATCGAAAAATGGCCAATCCAGCCAGCTGGTATCGTGATACATGAAGTCTCCTGTTTGCGGCAAGGCGCTGCATCCTTCTGCTTTCGCCATAATACTTCAAGCTTAAAGCTTTTTGAATGAAAATATCAACTGGCGTACCGTCTGTGCAGCAGCCAGTGCATGGCTTCATGCGCCGCAGCCATGCCCATGGTGGCTGTTACCGTGACCGCCGACCCATAGCCGGCGCAGGACAATCCCTGCAAGGCGGCGGCCTGCGGCGCATGCGCCGCAAGCAGGCCAAGCTCGTCGCGCTCTTGCGGTGTATCAGCCATTGGCGGCAGCCAGGCCTGGGGCAACAGCGCGGGCTGATCGAACCACAGGGCGCGCACACCCATGCGCGGAACGCGCCGTTTGACCTTGCCGGCGGCGTCGGCCGCCTTGGGAAAGCCATGCTGCCGCCTGAGCGTATTGCGCAACTTGGACAACAGCGCATCATTGACCGCCTGAGAAAGATCGCCTGCCGCCAGGGCCAAGGGATTGGTCTTGCCGCCCGCGCCACCGCACACGACAATAGGCAATCTGCGCCGACCTGCCTCGAGGATCATCGCTATCTTGGCTTGCGCCTGATCCGTGCAGTCCACCACCACATCAACATCCTCGGCAAACAGCTGTGCCACATTCTCGGGCGACACAAAGTCGTCGATCAGCCGAACGTCGCAAGCAGGGTTGATTCCGTGTATGCGTTGGGCCATGGCCATGATCTTGGCCTGCCCCAGGGTTTCAGTGAGGGCGTGCAGTTGTCGGTTGACGTTGGATTCAGCAACGTGATCGAGATCAACCAGCACCAGGCCGCCCAGCCCCGACCGCGCCAAAGCCTCCGCGCACCAGGAGCCTACTCCGCCTATCCCAGCCACCAGCACGCGCGCGCTGCTGAGCCTTTGCAGGCCGACGGGCCCCAACAGCCTTTCCATGCCGCCGAAACGGCGCGGCAGATCGACGTCGGGGACAGGCTGGCCTGCGGACAGCCCAGGATCAGAGAAAGCGGACATAGCGAACTTGTGCCAAAGGGAAACAAGCCCAAAGTGTACCCCGCAGCCATGCGCCCCCAATAGACGGCAACCCCACAGCGGAATACAAAAAAAGCAACACCAACGCGGCTTGAATTCGCTTTATGCGTCAACTGTCCTAAAATGGACATCACACGCCACTGCTGCGGAGGCGCCCACAACGTGAACACCGTTTTATCTCCTGATACGCCAGCACACCCCTGCTCGGCCAGTTTTCGTCTGCTGACCGAAGCCGAACGCCGATCATCGCTGGAAGCTTCGCTGGCCGACTGGAAGCCCCACCAAGACATATGGGTATATGGTTATGGATCACTGATCTGGAGACCGGAATTCGACTTTGCCGAAAAGCGCATAGCGCTGCTGCATGGCTATCATCGTGCACTTTGCCTGTGGTCTCGCGTCAATCGCGGCACGCCCGATCAACCAGGTCTGGTTTTCGGTCTAGATGTTGGCGGCTCATGCCGGGGCATGGCCTTTCGCATACCCGCCGCGCGTGTCCCGCAAGACATGGAAGCCTTATGGCGACGCGAAATGCCCAGCGGCGCCTACCTGCCCAAATGGCTGACATGCCGCACCAGCGCAGGCAGCATCAAGGCGCTGGCCTTCACCATGAACCGCAATACCGACGCCTATGTGCGGGGTCTGTCTACCGAAAGGCTGATCCACATCGTGCGCAATGCACATGGCAGCTACGGCCCTTGCGTCGAATATGTGCTTGAAACCGCCCAGGCGCTCAAGCATTCCAATATCCACGACAAACGCCTGCAGGCCTTGGTCAGCCAGTTGCGAGAATCCACGGATATCGCGGTCAGCTGACGACGGCAGCCGCCACATGCGGGTAAACTATGGGGTCAACTCTTTTTCGCTGTAACCCCATGTCCGTCGCTGATATCCGTCAAAAATACGAAAAGTTCGAGCTGCTCGAGAGCGCGATTGCCAAAAATCCGCTGGATCAGTTCTCTCTTTGGCTGGACCAGGCCTTGCAGGCCGGCGTTCCTGAGCCCACCGCCATGACGCTGGCCACGGCTTCGCCCGATGGGCGCCCTGCCGCCCGCATCGTACTGCTCAAAGGCTTTGACGCGCGCGGGTTCGTGTTCTTCACCAACTATCTTTCCCGCAAAGGCCACGAGCTGACTGACAACCCTCTGGCTTCCCTGCTGTTTTTCTGGCCGGCGCTCGAGCGTCAGGTGCGCATTGAAGGCAAGGTTGCAAAAGTCGCCGAGGCTGAATCCGATGAGTATTTCCACAGCAGGCCATTGGGTTCGCGCATAGGCGCATGGGCGTCGCCCCAGAGCCAACCCATTACGCGCGATGAACTCGAAGCCCGCAATCAGGCGCTCTCGGCGTCGTTGGGCAATGAACCGTCGCGCCCCGAGCACTGGGGCGGCTACCGGCTCGAGCCCGACTATATCGAATTCTGGCAGGGTCGCCCTTCCCGGCTGCACGACCGCCTTGCGTTTCAGCGCAAAGACGGCGGCGCCTGGACGCTGCAGCGTCTGGCCCCCTGAGCCAGGGCGCGAACCTCTTTATGTCCATCATTCCCCACGACTTCGACGCACGCTTTTTCCGCTCAGCGCTGGGCAGGTTTGCAACCGGCGTCACCGTCGTCACCTGCGAATCTGAAGCAGATCGGCAGCCGCTGGGGCTAACGATCAGCTCATTCAATACGGTATCGCTGGAGCCTCCGCTGGTGTTGTGGTCTCTTACGCGCAGGGCGTCCACGCTGCCGCACTTCCTGAAGACCGAGCGCTATGTCATCCATGTACTCGCAGCCAGCCAATTGCATTTGGCCAGGCGCTTTGCCCGCGGCCCGCAGACTGATCGCTTTCAGGGGCTGAAGCTCAAGCGCGC
This sequence comes from Allopusillimonas ginsengisoli, assembly GCF_004153455.1. Classification (GTDB taxonomy): domain Bacteria; phylum Pseudomonadota; class Gammaproteobacteria; order Burkholderiales; family Burkholderiaceae_B; genus Allopusillimonas; species Allopusillimonas ginsengisoli. Next base: position 89,287 of record NZ_SDQE01000008.1, read on the forward strand.
GCCGGGAGGCTCGCTGATGCTGGACGATTCCGAAACCGCCGCCTGGTTCGAGTGCTACAACCTGACGCAACACGAAGCGGGCGATCATCTCATCTTTATCGGTCAGGTCGAACGCTGTGATCGCAGCTTCAACCAGCCGCTGGTGTACCATGCGGGGGATTTCGACCTTACCCCTTCCACTGAGCCGCTTTCCAGCAGTTAGGTACACAAGGGCTTACTACATGCATTACATACTATGGCAGCAGATATAGACTGCGTTGTCCTGGGAGCCGGCGTTGTCGGTCTGGCCGTGGCACGCGAACTGGCCCTGGCAGGACGAGAAGTACTTATCGTCGAAAAAACCGAAGCCATCGGCACCGGCACCAGTTCACGCAATTCAGAGGTCATCCACGCGGGCATCTACTATCCGCACGGCAGTCTCAAAGCTAAGCTGTGCGTCGCGGGCAAACAGATGCTTTACGAATATTGCGCCGAACGCGGTATTCCGCACAGCCGACCAGGCAAGCTGATTGTGTCGGCAACCCCGGCGCAAAGCGCAGGGCTGAGCCAGATCGCAGAACGCGCCCGCCTCAATGGCGTGAGCGATCTCTATCAGATCACTGGGGCGCAGGCGCGAGAACTCGAACCTGCGTTGGCCTGCGACGCCGCGCTGGTGTCGCCCTCCACCGGTATCGTCGACAGTCACGCACTGATGCTGGCGCTACAGGGCGATGCCGAGCATCACGGCGCACAATGTGTATTTCACACAACCTTTACCCGCGGCGCCGTATTGGCCTCGGGTGGATTTGAACTAACCTTCGCCGGCGACGAAGCCATGACACTGACCGCCAACTGCGTGATCAATGCCAGCGGTCTGTCTGCACCGGGCACCGCCCGTGCATTGCAGGGACAGCCAGAAGCCCTGATCCCGAATGCCTATTACTGCAAAGGCAGCTATTTCACCCTGTCGGGCCGCGCACCCTTCCGTCATCTGATCTATCCCATGCCTGACAATGCCGGGCTTGGCGTGCATCTCACGCTTGATCTTGGTGGCCAGGCCAAATTTGGCCCGGACACCGAATGGATCGCGCATGAGGACTACACCCTGGACGCGCAGCGCGGCAATGCCTTCTACGAGGCCGTGCGGCGCTACTGGCCAGCGTTGCCCGATGGCGCGCTCAACCCCGGCTATACCGGCATACGGCCCAAGATTGTCGGCCCCGGCGAGACGGCGGCGGACTTCATGATTGCCGGCCCTGCCACCCATGGCGTGCCGGGGCTGATCAACCTATTCGGTATAGAATCTCCGGGCCTGACCGCATGCATGGCCATCGCCAGAGCCGCCCGCAATGCGCTGGCGGCCTGAATCGGCCCCATGCGCCGGCCCTGACTGATCAGGGCCAGGCCTACACCCCCTGGAACAGCGCATCGACGCATCCGAGTGATTGAGACTACGCAATGAACGATTACATCCTCACGCTTTCCTGCCCAGACCGCATTGGCATTGTGCATCAGGTGAGCCACTGGCTGCTGGGCCTGAACGGCAACATTATCGACGCCCAGCAGTTCGGAGATCTGGGTACCGAACAGTTCTTCCTGCGCGTACACTTTGCCCTGCCACAGGCAACCCCGGTCGAAACGCTGGAACAGGATTTCGCGTCGATTGCGCAGGCTTTCGCCATGCAGGCAAGGTTTCATGATGCAAATCGCAAGGCCAGGGTATTGATACTGGTCAGCCGCCAGGGCCATTGCCTGAATGACCTGCTGTTTCGCACCCACAGCGGCCATCTGCCCGTGGATATCGCGGCGGTGGCGTCAAATCACACGGATTACCGGAGCATGGTGGAATCCTACGGCATTCCTTTTCATTACTTGCCGGTTGCGCCCGACACCCGTCCTCAACAAGAGCAGCAGATCCTGGATCTGGTCACGCAGCAAAACATTGATCTCGTGGTGCTGGCGCGCTATATGCAGATTCTGTCCGACAAGCTGTGCAAGGCGCTGTCCGGCAAGGCCATCAATATCCATCACAGCTTTCTGCCCAGCTTCAAGGGCGCCCGCCCCTACCATCAGGCGCATACGCGCGGTGTCAAAATCATTGGCGCCACGGCGCACTATGTCACGGCAGACCTGGACGAAGGCCCCATCATCGAGCAGGATATCGAGCGCGTTGACCACGCCATGAGCCCCTCTGCCCTGGTGCAAACCGGCAGCGATATCGAATCGCTGGTGCTTTCTCGCGCCGTGCGCTGGCATGTGGAGCATCGCATCCTGCTCAACGGGCAGCGCACAGTCGTATTCAGATAGCATCTTGATGCGCAGCGCCGGATGCAGCCCGCGCCTGCAGGCGCAGCGCCTCGCGTAAGGTGTTCGCGCATCTGACGGCCCGTCTCAGGATGGGCGTATCAACCGCCGGCAGCCATCCCCTCTCGCCGCGGGTCCGCTCCCCCTTCCAGCCCATGCTCGGTCAGCACCACCCCGTGCAGGCCGCTAGGGAAATCGATCTCGCGCACCTCGTGTCCCATGGCACGCAACGGGCCGACCAGATCATGCAGCGACGTGCCTTTTTCCAGCTCGGTGAAACGATTGCGGCTGCCGCGATTGGGAAGGTCGATCGCCTGCTGGATATTCAGGTTCCAGTCCAGCACGCCAAGCAGGGCCTTGGCCACATAATTGATGATGGCTGCGCCGCCAGGCGAGCCAATCGCCATGAAAGGCTGGCCGTCCTTCATCACCACCATGGGCGACATTGAGCTGCGAGGACGCTTGCCGGGCTGCACGCGATTGGCCACCGGCTTGCCTTCCGCGTCGACATCGACAAGCGAAAAATCCGTCAGCTCGTTGTTCAGAAGAAAGCCATCAACAAAAATCTTGCTGCCAAAGGCTGTTTCAATCGAACTGGTCATGGAAACCACCACCCCTTCACTGTCCACCGCCACCATATGGCTGGTGGACGGCAACTCCGGCGAGCCATCCTTGCCCCGTTCAGCCCGCATGCCCGCCGGATCGCCTGGCGGCGCCCGCCCGATAGTGTGTTCGGGCTTAATCAAACTGGCGCGCAAGGCCAGATACTCGGGGTCGAGCATGGCGGCAACCGGCACATCCACGAAATCAGGATCCGCCACGTAGAAATCACGATCGGCATAGGCCAGCTTGCCCGCCTCGGAAAACAAGTGCACGGATTCGAGCGTATCGGGCTTCATGGCAGCAATGCCTGTGTGTGACAACATCCCCAGCATCTGCATGACCGCCAACGGCCCCGAACTGGGCGGCGGCATGCCACACAGGTCATACGCCTTGTAAGGCATGCAGAGCGCCTGGCGCTCCTTGGCCTGATACGCGGCCAAGTCCGCCAGTGTCATGTCGCCCGGCACAGGGTGCGCCTGAATGGCCTGCACGATATCCTGCGCGATCTGGCCCCCGTAAAAGGCCTGCGCGCCCTCTGCCGCAATGACACGCAGACTGCGGGCCAGGGCCAGGTTCTTCAGGCGGTGGCCCACTGGCCAGGGCTGTCCCTGGGCATCATAAAAATAAGCCGCCGCAGCGGGCTGCGCGCGAAGAAATTCATCATCCCGCAGCAAGGCATGCAGACGCGGGGATACTGCAAAGCCTTGCTCGGCCAACGCGATTGCCGGCGCAAACAGGCGCGACCACGCCAGTCGACCGTGCTGATCATGCGCCAGTTCGAGCATCCTGAGCACGCCCGGAACGCCGACCGAGCGTCCACTGTTGACGGCATCCTGGAAATCCATGGCTGTGCCATCGATCATAAAACGATCGCCTTTGGCTGCCTGCGGCGCTGTCTCGCGCCCGTCGAATGCATGCACCCGCTGTGTTGTGGGATCGGCCATGACCAGAAAGGCGCCCCCGCCAATGCCGGACGACTGGGGCTCGACCAGGGTCAGCACCATTTGCATGGCAATGGCCGCATCCACCGCGGTTCCGCCCTGGGCCAGGATGTCCGCCCCTGCCTGCGTGGACAAGGGATTGGCGCTGACCGCCATATAGTGGGCAGCCTGTACAAGCTGACGAGAAGCTCGGCCGGTCGCGCCCTCGGGGTTGATGTCTTCCTTGAGGGCTGGATCCTGGGGTAGCCCCCTCTCGGCAATCGGCGCCAGGACATCGGCGGCCACGACCGGGGACCACACGTGAAAGGCCAGACACGCGGCCAGAAGCAGGGATTTCATCATGGCTGCGCCGCCTCGGCGAGCCACGCCTCGAACACCCCGAGCGCCTGGGACCGCTCACGATCGCTGGGATAGCTGAAGAAATAGGCGTCAGGCACATTCAGAATACCCTGTGCGGGCTTGACCAGGGTGCCGGCATCCAACTCGGGCTGTGCGAGAAACCGCGGCAGCAGGCCAATACCAAGACCGGACCGGGCCGCCGCCAGCACCATGGTAAACAGTTCATAGCGAGGACCAGCGCTGATGATGGGCAGGTACTCCCTGCCCTGGGCTTCGTACCAGTGACGCCATGCGTCTGGCCGCGATAGCATGTGCAAATGCGTAATGGCGGAGAGGTCGCCCTCCTGATGCAGCGCTGTCAGCAATTCGGGAATACACACGGGCACCAGGGCCTCCTCGTCGAACAGTTTGATACCCGTGGTCTGTGGCCAAATCTGGCCCGCGTGATAAATGGCCGCGTCAAATGGATGATCCTTGAATTGAAAAGGCAAGGTGCGCGCGGACAGGCTGATCGTGATATCGCCATGCAGGGCATGAAACGTTGCCAGCCTGGGCACCAGCCATGTTGTCGCCAGTGTCGGCAGCACGGCGATATGCAGGCTGCGCCCCATCCCCGCACGCGAGATCAGGCCAAATGTGTCTTTTTCCAATTGTTCCAGATGATGGCGCACGCGTCCGGCATATTCCGCGCCTGCATCCGTCAGGGCGACTCTGCGCCGTATCCGCGTGAGTAGCTGCACGCCCAATCGCTGTTCCAGGCCGGTAACCTGCCGATAAACCGCGCTATGGGTGAGCGACAGCTCTTCGGCCGCGCGTGAAAAAGAGCCGAGACGGGCTGTGGCTTCAAACGCCTGCAGCGCGCCAAGATTGGGAACACCATTGCGCATAAGTACCAATACTCCAAAACAGCGGCAAATACTTTATGCTTGCATAATAAGCAAGACATTGTGCAATTTTATCAATTGCCTTGTGCACCGTCTGCACATTACTCTCTTTATCTTACATAAGCTGGCTGACGTCGCCGCTTGCACCTTCAAGAGCCTCTATCATGACATCCCCTGCCGTTGATTCTATTGCCACGATGCATTCTCGTATGGGTGGCCATATTCTCGTAGACCAGTTGTCGGCGCAAGGCGTAAAGCACGTTTTTTGCGTTCCTGGCGAAAGTTACCTGGCCGTACTGGATGGCCTGTACGATGCCGATATCGAGGTGACTGTATGCCGTCAGGAAGGCGGCGCAGCCATGATGGCCGACGCTCACGGAAAGCTGACCGGCCAGCCCGGCATCTGCATGGTCACGCGTGGCCCCGGCGCTTCCAATGCCCTGGCCGGTATCCATATTGCTTCGCAGGATTCCACGCCACTCATTCTGTTTGTCGGACAGATCGAGCGCGGCATGCGCGAACGCGAAGCCTTCCAGGAAATGGACTACCGCGCCGTCTTCGGCAGTCAGGCAAAATGGGTAACGGAAATCGATCAGGTTGAGCGTATCCCCGAAATCATCTCCCGCGCGTTTCATGTGGCAACCTCTGGCCGCCCGGGCCCTGTGGTTATCGCACTGCCTGAAGACATGCTGGTGGAATATGCCGACGTACCCGATGCGCCTCGCTATGAAGCCGTCGACGCCGCGCCAACCAGCGCTCAGATGGAAACACTGTCCCAATGGCTGGCCAAAGCCAGCAAGCCCATTGCCATACTCGGCGGCTCACGCTGGAGCCAGGAGGCTGTCGACGACTTCGCCGCGTTCGCCGAAGCGATGCAGTTACCGGTCGCCGTGCAGTTTCGCAGGCAGATGCTGTTCCCCACCACCCATCCCTGTTTCATAGGAGACGTCGGGCTAGGTGGCAATCCGGCGCTGATGGAGTACATCCGTGATGCGGATCTGGTGCTGCTGATCGGTGGCCGCATGTCCGAAATCGCCAGCCAGAGCTACACGCTGTTCGATATCCCGGTACCCAAGCAGACACTGGTGCATGTGCAGGCAGACGCCAATGAGCTCAACCGGGTCTATCGGGCGAACCTGGCGATCAATGTATCGCCTGTATCGTTTACACGCGCGCTGGGGCAGCTGAACGTGCCTGCTGATGCGCCATCCTGGTCGGGCGAACTCAAGCGCATGCGGGAAAGCTACCAGCACTGGGCGGACCCGCGCAAGATCACCCACCCGGGCGCGCTGCAAATGGGCCAGGTCATGTCCCATCTGGCTTCAGTATTGCCCTCCGACGCCATCATGTGCAATGGCGCCGGCAACTTTGCCACCTGGCTGCACCGCTTTCACCCCTTTACCCGTTTTGGCACGCAGTTGGCGCCCACCTCGGGATCCATGGGCTATGGCTTGCCCGCCGCCGTGGGCGCCAAGCGCATCCACCCTGACAAAACCGTTGTTTGTTTTGCGGGCGACGGCTGCTTCATGATGCACGGCCAGGAGTTCGCCACTGCCGTCCAATACAACCTGCCCATCGTCGTGGTGATCCTGGACAACGGCATGTACGGCACCATACGCATGCACCAGGAACGCCATTACCCTGGCCGCGTTTCAGCTACCACTCTGCACAATCCCGACTTTGCCGCCTATGCCCAGGCATTTGGCGGCCACGGTGAACGTGTCGAAAGCACCGAGCAGTTCGCGCCAGCCTTTGAACGCGCGCTAGCCAGCGGTAAGCCGGCCATACTGCATTGCCTGATCGACCCAGAAACCATTACGCCCACGACAACCTTGCAGAAAATACGCCAGCAGGCCATGCAGCAACAGAAGTGAACCATACAGGGCTGAGCCGCCCGCATGCTCGCGCTGCCTCACCACAAATACACTGAATTCAACTGAATTGCACCGGAGAATACTATGTCGTCCAATCCTTCCTTCCATTGGGATGATCCACTTCTGCTGAACAGCCAGCTTACCGACGAAGAGCGCATGGTGCGCGATGCGGCGCAGGCCTACGCGCAAGACAAGCTTGCCACACGTGTTCTGGATGCCTTCCGCAATGAGCAGACCGATCCAGCCATTTTCTCGGAAATGGGCGAGCTCGGCCTGCTGGGCTCGACCATTCCCGAAGAGTACGGCGGCGCCGGCATGAACTATGTCTGCTACGGCCTGATCGCGCGCGAGGTCGAACGCATCGACTCGGGCTACCGTTCGATGATGAGCGTTCAGTCTTCACTGGTGATGGTGCCCATCAATGAATTCGGCTCTGAAGAACAAAAGCAAAAATACCTGCCCAAACTGGCCCGGGGCGAATGGATAGGCTGCTTTGGCCTGACCGAGCCGAATCACGGCTCCGATCCCGGCAGCATGGAAACCCGCGCGGTTAAAACTGCTGATGGCTACAAGCTGACTGGCAACAAGATGTGGATCACCAACTCCCCCATTGCCGACGTATTCGTCGTGTGGGCCAAAGTGGTGGGCGGGGATGACGACGGCAAGATTCGCGGCTTCATTCTCGAAAAGGGCATGAAAGGTCTGAGCGCCCCCGGCATTCACGGCAAGGTGGGGCTGCGCGCTTCCATCACCGGCGAAATCGTGATGGACGAAGTCGACGTTGCCGCAGAGCAGATGATGCCTAACGTCTCCGGCCTGCGCGGCCCCTTCACCTGCCTTAACTCGGCCCGCTTCGGCATTGCCTGGGGTGCGCTGGGTGCGGCCGAAGCCTGCTGGCACACTGCCCGTCAGTACACCATGGACCGCAAGCAGTTTGGCCGCCCCCTGGCTGCCAATCAGTTGATACAGAAAAAGCTGGCCGACATGCAGACCGAAATCACGCTGGGCCTGCAAGGCTGCCTGCGGCTGGGACGCATGAAGGACGAAGGCACAGCAGCCGTGGAAATCACCTCCATCATGAAACGCAATTCCTGCGGCAAGGCACTGGATGTCGCGCGAATGGCGCGTGACATGTTAGGGGGCAATGGGATTTCGGATGAATTCGGCGTTGCCCGCCACCTGGTCAACCTGGAAGTGGTCAACACCTACGAAGGCACGCACGATGTGCACGCCCTTATATTGGGTCGGGCCCAAACCGGGCTGCAGGCATTTTTCTAGGGAACCGCTGAACACGCGCGCGGAGGCGGGGGAACCCGCTTCGACGCGTCGCAGGAGCGCGCTATCCACGACCCGTTCCGGTGTCAGGCACTCCCACATATGACCCTCTTAGAGTCTTGCTATCCCGGCAATCGCATATGAGCACCAGCCAGCGGGTGTTTGAGTATTCCGCCAGCACGCCAGCACTGCTGCAGTGGCGGGGAACAGCGGCGTTGGCAAAGCATCCAGGCCGAACCAATCCCATTTCCTGAATACATGAGGCTCGCATACCTGCGCCTGGACCTCACGCCGAAATAGCGTTGTCCGCTGACGTGGTCTTTACCGCGCCGTTACATCAACGAGAACACAAGCGATTTGCCTTTTCCAGATCATCCAGCGTATTGATATTCGCAAACGCCTGGTCGTTGTCCTCGAAATGAACAGGCACGGCCGAGATGCGCGACATCCACATGAATACCTTCCGATCCCCGGCCTGAAGAAAGGCCTGCAGGTCTGCAGCCATACTGCGGTGCACGATCATGCACAGCGGGTGCGCCCGCGCCGACTGCCCGACAAGGCTTACCGCATAGGCGGCATGGGCGCCGTGCCGCGTCGCGCCGTCTGACAGACGCGCCACCATATCGGCGGGAATACCCAACACATCGACCGGCATGACAGCCAGCCATGCGCTCGTGATTGTCGCCAGCCCCTGGGCAACGCCCGCCAGTGGGCCCAGATCGGTGCCAAGCCCGGGATCATCGCTGATCACTTGCCCATAGCGGGAATACTGCTCCGTATGCCGGTTGGCGCTGATGAGCACACGGTCCACCTGAGGGGCCAGCGCCCGGCAGGCATGGGCGACCAGGGGTTCGCCGCGCAGCAAGGCCAGGCCTTTTTCTCTTTCCGCAGAGAAGCCAGGCATCGCCGAATGTTGATTGGTTTGACCTGACGGCACCCGCAGCCCGGTCCCCTGCATCCTGCGGGCAAGACCGCCCGCGAGAATCAACCCGGTAAACTCAGCACGAGGAATCATCCGCCGATATAGCTCATCTCGATTTTCTTGATCACGGTTTCTCGGCCGCGTATTTCCGAGTAATGGTCGTCGCGGCCCGCCCAAATGCCACCAATTCGTTCGCTTAAAGCCTGATCGCTGGCACCGCCGCGAATCAGGGCACGCAGGTCGTGCCCCTGATTCGCGAACAGACAGAGAAAGAGCTGGCCTTCGGGCGAAAGGCGGGCCCGCGTACAGTCTCCACAGAACGGCCGAGACACGCTGGTAATCATGCCGATCTCGCCTGCGCCGTCGGCGTAGACCCAACGCGAAGCTACTTCGCCACGGTATCCCGCATCAAGCGGTTGCATATCGTAGCGCTCACGCAGGCGTGCAAGAATTTGCTCGCCCGTCATGACCTCGCGCATGTTCCAGCCATTTGTACTGCCCACATCCATGAACTCGATAAAGCGGAGAATGTGGCCGCTGCCTCGAAAATGCTCTGCCATCGGCAATATCTGCGCATCGTTCACGCCCTTGCGCACCACCATATTGACCTTGACGGGCGACAGGCCAACCCGCGCAGCCGCTTCGATACCCCGCAATACCGTCTTGACGCTGACCTTGCTATCGCTCATGCGCTCGAACAACTGATCATCCAGCGCGTCGAGGCTGACAGTCACCCGCCCCAGGCCAGCGGCTTTCAGCGCCGCTGCTTTCTTTTCGAGCAAGGTGCCATTTGTGGTGAGCGTGACGTCTACCGGCGCACCTTCTGTGGTGCGCAAGGCGGCCAACATTTCGATGAGCGCTTCAATATTCTTGCGCAGCAGCGGCTCCCCGCCGGTTAGACGGATCTTGCGCACGCCAAGTCCCACCGCTACCTGTGCGACACGCGTGATTTCCTCGAACGTCAGCAGATCTGAGTGCGGCATGAAGGCGTAATCGCTGCCAAACACTTCGCGCGGCATGCAATACGTGCAGCGGAAGTTGCAGCGGTCGGTCACCGAGATGCGCAGATCACGCAAAGGCCGGGCACGCTGGTCCAGCGCCGGAGAGGTCGGTGCGGCAAATGTATTGCGCAAATTTTCAGTACGAATGACGGTGCTCATAGTGCAATCATAATCCTTCAGGCGTCTGTCTTCAGCAAAGACACGAATTCCGCGCCAAATGCCTCTTCCAGTGTCTGGACTTCGCCCAGCAAGGTTGCATCGTAGCCCACCAATTGGGACACATAGGCCTGGTACTGCTCGCCGTTCATGAGATTGAGCAGACGCTTCATTTGCGGCGTGTCCAGATTGTCGCGATTTGCGGCAAAGAAATAGCGCTCCTGCGCGAGGGGAATGAAGGCCAGCCCACAGCGCCACGCGGCGGTTTCCACGCCTATGCCGACGTCTGCCATACCGCTCGCGATATGGGCCGCAATCGCCATATGGGTGAACTCGCTGTTGTCATAGCCTTGTATGAGACTGGGGTCGATGTCCAACTGCCCAAGCATGAGCTCGACCAGATAACGCGTACTGGAACCGATCTGCCGATTGACAAACCGCACGTCGCCACGCACAAGGTCGGCGATGGAAGTGATCCCCTTGGGATTATCCGGCTTGACGAACATCCCGGTATTGCGCACTGCCAGATGAATGAGCACATGACGGTCGGCATCGAACCATTCGCTATAGCGCTGCAAAATCGGCAGCTCGAATTCCCCCACAGGCACTTGGAACCCCGCCAGGTCACACTCCGCTCTATCCAGTGAGGCCAATGCCTCGATGGCGGTACGGTAGCGCAGTTCCAGCGGCAGCATATCCATGCCATTGGCCAACTGCATCAGACCTTCTACCGCAAAGCCATGGCTGGCGTGCAATCGCAGGCGCGGCTGGCTTTCAGGATAAAGGCGTTCGAGCTCTTCCTGCAGCTCGGACGCCATGCTTTCCAGGGTAGGCGTCAAGCGCGCATCGACGCGGCGGTTGGCCCAGATCAGATGTTGCGCAAAAGAGGTGAGTTTGGAGCCTTGCCGTCGGGAGGTTTCGATGAGCGCGACTTCGAACTCTTTTTCTGCATGGCGCAAAATGCCCCACCCATGCCGGTAGGACAGGCCACAGGCCTTGCAGGCACCTGCAATATGGCCTGTTGCATCGACGGCCTCCAGCAGGCGCAATACATCGCTCAAAGGCAAGACGGTACCGGAAGGTTTCTCCAGTACCCACTCCGAACTTAAACGTGCCTTGAACCTGTATGTCATCCTGTTTTTCCCTTTTATATGTTTGTTATTTCATATTAGAAAATTTTTATATGTCAATTTTTCTTATTGAATCCGCAAAATATAGCGTGTAGATTACCTCAACAATACAACGAAGTGATGCATTGTTTCAAAGCTAATATGCACACGTAAACATATTAGAGACAACAAAACAGACGAACAGCGCTCGCTGTTGCGTGATGCTCCAAAGGAAAAGCCATGCATACGCCCTCGGATTCTGACGAGTTCAGCCCATCCAAAGACACCGTGGCAGAGGTTGCCCGCCAAGCCTTGGCACATTACCAAGGCCAGCCGGGCAACCTCCTGCCTGTTCTGCACGCGATCCAGCACGCCCTGGGCTGTATTCCGGCCAGCGCCGTGCCGGTGCTGGCCGAAGGTCTGCAGCGTTCGCGCGCCGAGATCCATGGCGTGATCAGTTTCTATCCGCATTTTCGCCAGACGCCGGCAGCACCCGTCTTACTGGAACTCTGCCGGGCCGAATCCTGTCAGGCCCGAGGCGGAGAACATCTGGCCGAACACGCCCGCCAGCGGCTGGGGTGCGATTTTCATGAGCAGTCCGCCAACCGCGCCGTTACGCTCGAACCCGTCTATTGCCTGGGGCTGTGCGCCCAATCGCCTGCGGTCATGATCAACGGTCGCCCGCATGCCAGAGTCACGCCGCAAAAGCTTGATCAACTGCTCAACGCAGAAGGAGTCAACGCATGACGACACGGGAGCACACCACACCGGTGCGGATTTTCGTGCCGCGCGACATGGCTGCAGTTGCGGTGGGGGCCAACGATGTCGCTCTGGCTATCCAGGAGGAAGCCGAGCGCCGCAATCTCGCCGTGCAGATCGTACGAAACGGATCGCGCGGACTGCTCTGGCTGGAAACTCTGGTGGAAATCGACACGCCGTCCGGGCGCATCGCCTATGGTCCCATCGAGGTGGATGACATTCCAGGCCTGTTCGACGCGGACTGGCTATCCGGGGGCCAACACGTCCTGGGGCATGGTCTGACCGAAGAAATTCCCTATCTGAAGAACCAGGAACGCCTGACCTTTGCCCGCGTCGGCATTACCGATCCCGTCTCACTGAAGGATTACCAGACGCTTGGAGGTTTTCGAGGTCTGGAAAAAGCGCTGGCCATGACGCCCGCCAGAATTGTCGAAGAAGTAATCGAGTCGGGCCTGCGCGGGCGAGGCGGCGCGGCTTTTCCGACCGGGATCAAGTGGAAAACGGTGCTCGCTACCCCGGCGCCGCAAAAATACATCGTCTGTAATGCAGACGAAGGCGATTCGGGCACCTTCTCCGATCGCATGCTGATGGAAGGCGATCCCTATTGCCTGATAGAAGGCATGACCATTGCCGGCCTGGCCGTCGAGGCCACCTACGGTTACATCTACGTGCGGTCCGAATACCCACTGGCCATTGCAACACTGGAAGAAGCCATCGCCAATGCCCGCGCCGAGGGATGGCTGGGCAACGACGTGCACGGCAGCGGCCGCGCCTTCGATCTGGAAGTGCGTGTTGGCGCCGGCGCCTATATCTGCGGCGAAGAAACCTCGCTGCTGGAAAGCCTGGAAGGCAAGCGCGGCCTGGTGCGCGCCAAACCACCGTTGCCAGCCATCAAAGGCCTGTTCGGACAGCCCACAGTCATCAACAACGTGATATCGCTGGCCTCGGTACCCATCGTGCTTGCTCGCGGCGCAGCCTATTACCGCGATTTCGGCATGGGCCGCTCCAAAGGCACCCTGCCCTTCCAACTGGCCGGCAATCTCAAGCAGGGTGGCTTGGTGGAAAAGGCCTTTGGACTCACGCTGCGCGAGTTGCTATATGACTTTGGAGGCGGCAGCGCCAGCGGCCGCCCCCTGCGCGCTGTACAGGTCGGCGGTCCGCTGGGCGCGTACCTGCCCGAATCGCAATGGGACACTCCGTTGGATTACGAAAGCTACGTCGCCATCTCGGCCATGATCGGCCACGGCGGCCTGGTGGCCTTTGATGACACGGTCGATATGGCCGCGATGGCGCGCTACGCCATGGAATTCTGTGCCGTGGAGTCTTGCGGCAAATGCACCCCCTGTCGTATCGGCGCCGTGCGCGGCGTCGAAGTCATGGACAAGATAAAAAGCAATGAACAACGCGAGGCGCAGGTGGTTCTGCTGCGCGACCTGTGTGAAACCATGCTCGCAGGCTCGCTGTGCGCCCTCGGCGGCATGACGCCCTATCCCGTCTTGTCTGCCCTGGAACACTTCCCTGAAGATTTCGGCGAGACCACTGGCCAACCGGCCGGTACGCCGGTCGCCTGACGGAGTCCGACATGCTCGAAACCATCGCCAAACGAGAACGTGATTTTGGCACACCCGCCTCCACCAGTACCGAATTGATCAACATCACCATAGACGGCGCCGACATTGAAGTGCCGGCGGGAACCTCCGTCATGCGTGCCGCTGCCGAAGCCGGGATCAACATCCCGAAGCTGTGCGCGTCCGACAATCTGGACGCCTTCGGCTCCTGCCGCTTATGCCTTGTACAGATCGACGGCCGTCGCGGCTATCCCGCCTCGTGCACCACGCCAGTCGAAGCGGGCATGGTCATCCATACGGAAACGCCCAAGCTGCGTGAACTGCGACTTGGCGTCATGGAGCTGTACATCTCCGATCACCCCCTGGATTGCCTGACCTGCCCCGCCAACGGCGACTGCGAATTGCAGGACATGGCGGGTGTCGTCGGCCTTCGCAACGTGCGCTACGGCTACGATGGCGCCAACCATCTCAATGACGAGATGGACCTGTCCAACCCGTATTTTGCCTATGATCCCTCCAAATGCATTGTGTGCAGCCGTTGTGTGCGTGCCTGCGACGAAGTACAGGGTACCTTCGCCCTGACGATAGATGGACGTGGCTTTGCATCACGGGTTGCTGCTGGCCAGAACGAAGACTTCATGGGCAGCGACTGCGTTTCCTGCGGGGCCTGCGTTCAAGCCTGCCCTACCTCGACGCTGATCGAAAAATCCGTCATTGAGATGGGCCAGGCCGAGCACTCGGTGATCACAACCTGTGCCTATTGCGGTGTGGGCTGTGCTTTCAAGGCCGAAATGAAGGGCCAGGAAGTCGTGCGCATGGTGCCCTGGAAGGACGGTCAGGCCAACCGTGGCCATTCCTGCGTGAAAGGCCGCTTTGCCTGGGGCTATGCGACCCACAAGGATCGCATGCTCAAGCCCATGATCCGACAGCGCATCGAAGATCCATGGCGAGAAGTCAGCTGGGATGAAGCCATACAATACGCTGCGTCGGAAATCCGTCGCATACAGTCCAAATACGGACGCGACTCGGTCGGCGGAATCACCTCGTCGCGATGCACCAATGAAGAGACTTACCTCGTTCAGAAGCTCGTTCGCGCTGCCTTCGGCACCAACAACGTCGATACCTGCGCCCGTGTCTGCCACTCGCCTACCGGCTACGGCCTGAAAACAACCCTGGGCGAATCCGCCGGTACACAGACCTTCGACTCGGTCATGTTTACCGACGTGGTTATCCTGATGGGCGCCAATCCCAGTGCAGCCCACCCTGTGTTTGCCTCTCGACTCAAGCGTCGCCTGCGCGAAGGCGCCAAGCTCATCGTCATTGATCCGCGCCGCATCGAACTGGTGGATACCGCCCATATCAAGGCCGCCTACCACTTGCCTGTGCGCCCTGGCACCAACACAGCCCTGCTCACTTCCATGGCTCACGTGATCGCTACCGAAGGCCTTATCGATGAAGCCTATGTCGCCGAACGCTGCGAACCGCAGGCCTTCCAGCAATGGCGCGACTTCGTTTGTCTGCCGGAGAACTCCCCCGAAGCCATGGAAGCCGAAACCGGCGTGCCCGCAGCCGACCTGCGAGGCGCGGCACGCCTTTATGCCCAAGGTGGCAACGGATCCATCTACTACGGCCTGGGGGTCACCGAGCACAGCCAGGGCTCGACAACCGTCATGGCCATCGCCAACCTGGCCATGGCAACAGGCAACCTGGGCAAGGAAGGCGCGGGGGTGAACCCGCTGCGCGGCCAGAACAACGTGCAAGGCTCCTGCGACATGGGTTCCTTTCCGCACGAATTGCCAGGCTACCGGCATATTTCCGACGATGCGGTGCGCGGAGACTTTGAGCGAGACTGGGGTGTCACATTGCAGCCCGAGCCCGGACTGCGCTTGCCCAATATGTTCGATGCGGCCATCAGTGGCTCGTTCAAGGGCCTGTACTGCCAGGGCGAAGACATTGTGCAATCCGATCCCAACACGCAGCACGTGGCGGCAGCGCTCGCGGCGATGGAATGCGTCATCGTTCAGGATATCTTCCTGAATGAAACAGCCAAGTATGCCCACGTCTTTCTGCCAGGCTCATCCTTTCTGGAGAAGGACGGCACCTTTACCAATGCCGAACGCCGCATCTCGCGGGTGCGCAAAGTCATGGAGCCCAAAGGCGGCCTTGCGGACTGGGAAGCCACGTGCGCGCTGTCCAACGCGCTGGGCTACCCCATGCACTACAGTCATCCCTCCGAGATCATGGACGAAATTGCACGGCTGACGCCGACGTTCTCAGGCGTTTCGTTCAAAAAGATCGATGATCTGGGTGGCAGCGTGCAATGGCCATGCAACGAGGAAGCGCCGGACGGCACACCCATCATGCACGTTGACGAGTTCGTGCGCGGCAAGGGCCGTTTCATGATTACCAAGTACGTACCGAGCGACGAGCGCAGCACGCGCAAGTTCCCGCTGCTGCTCACCACGGGCCGCATTCTGTCCCAGTACAACGTCGGGGCGCAGACCCGGCGTACGCCCAACGTGCAATGGCATGACGAAGACTTGCTGGAGATTCACCCCCACGATGCAGAGGATCGCGGCATACGGCCAGGCGACCTGGTTGCTATACAGAGTCGGGCTGGCGAAACCGTACTGCGGGCTGACGTGACCGACCGGGTGCAGCCGGGCGTTGTTTACACCACCTTCCACTTTCCGGAGTCCGGCGCCAACGTGGTAACCACGGACAGCACCGACTGGGCGACCGACTGCCCCGAATACAAGGTAACGGCGATTCAGGCACGACGCGTCACGGAGCCCTCCGAATGGCAGGCCAACTGGTCGCGCTTCAGTGATACCCAGCTCGCGCTACTGGAAAAGCGCCAGCGTCTGGGTGGCGAAGCCGTGCCTCAAACGGCGCAGGCGGACTCTGCCAAGGCCGAGCCCACCGTCAAGCCAGCGCCCGCGCCCGCGCTAGGCGGCAATTAAGGACCATGCAGCATGTCTGTCGCGCAACTAACCAACCCTGAAGCCTGGCTCCACGTCAATGGAACACGTCAACGCGATGTGGGAGCCAGCCTCACCATACATACTGGAGAAGCCCACCCGCCAGGTACCCTGGCGCACCGCGGCAATTCAGATGGGCAAGGAGCCGGCCAGCGCATCCACACCGTATTGCGTAGCGGCGTAAAGCGACACGGCCACTACGAGTCCGACAAAGTCGCGCAAGAAGTAGCCATCGCCCTGGAGTTCAACGGCATCAGTCACGCCACCCTGCTGGCAACGCCCGCTGACCTTGAGGACTTTGCCTATGGCTTCTCGTACACAGAGGGCATCATTCAGTCGCCCCGCGATATCTATGACGTCGACATCGTCGAGCGCCGCAACGGCATGGTCTTGCAGGTGCGGCTGGCCAGCGCACGGCTCAGAGCGCTGAAACTGCGCCGGCGCAGCCTGGCCGGCCGCACCGGCTGTGGACTATGCGGGATAGAGAGCCTGGATGAAGTGCAGCGCGAGCTTCAGCCCCTGCAAGCGCAACCCGACCGCTACGCCACCCGCGCGCTCGCAGAGGCTGTGCAGCAGTTGCGCGGGCTTCAGCCCCTGCATCAGGCAACAGGCGCCACCCACGCTGCGGGATGGGCGGATGTCAACGGCCGGGTTCAGTGTGTGCGCGAAGACGTTGGCCGGCACAATGCCCTGGATAAGCTCATCGGCCATCTGCTGCGCAACGATGTGCCCGTGGAGACAGGATTTGCCGCCATCTCCAGCCGCGCAAGCTTTGAAATGGTGCAGAAATGCGCCGCAGCCGGCATTGCTGCGCTGATCGCCGTATCCGCGCCCACCACCTATGCCGTAAACCTTGCCGAGCAGCTCAATCTTATGCTGGCTGGATTCGCGCGAGGCGACACCTTCAACGTGTACAGCCATGCTGAGTATTTGCGCATAGATCAGGAAAATCCATGAACAATATTGCCCATCTTATTCGCCTTGCGAACCGTATTGGCGCGTTCTTCGAAGCCATGCCGGACCATGACGAAGCGCTGGAAGGCATCGCCAACCATATCCAAAAATTCTGGGAGCCGCGCATGCGCACCGCTTTGCTCGACTTTCTGAATACACAGCCGGACGGTCAAGCCGGCGACACCGGTCTGAGCGACATCACGCTACAGGCCATTTTGCTCAACAAAGAGCGCCTGACACCCCGCAAATCCGCAACAGCCTGATAGCCATGACAACAAAGCGGCAAACGCCGAGCCGCGCAAGGAGACTGCATGAGTGAACCATCGACACACGGCTTTTTCAGTAAGGAGCGCATTACCGCTCCACCTGGCTTCAACCGGTGGATGATCCCGCCGGCTGCACTTGCCGTCCACCTGTGCATAGGCCAGGCCTATGCTTTCTCTGTCTTCAACAACCCCATGACCCGGCTGATCGGTGTCACCCAATCGGCGCCAGGAGACTGGGACCTGCCTACGCTGGGATGGATATTCAGCATTGCCATTGTATTTCTCGGGCTAGCCGCTGCCTTTGCGGGCAAGTGGCTGGAAGAGGTTGGCCCGCGCAAAGCCATGTTTGTCGCCGCCTGCTGCTTTGGAGGCGGATTCATGGTCGCCGCGCTCGGCGTTGCCTGGCATCAGATCTGGCTGGTGTATCTAGGCTATGGCGTACTGGGCGGCACGGGTCTGGGCATAGGCTATGTATCGCCGGTGTCAACTCTCATCAAGTGGTTCCCCGACAAACGCGGCATGGCAACAGGCATGGCCATCATGGGTTTCGGGGGCGGTGCCTTCATCGCTTCTCCGATGTCGGTCGCCTTGATGAACCACTTCTCTTCGCCAACCTCGGTGGGGGTGGCGCAGGCCTTTGTCGTGATGGGCGCGCTGTATTTTATTTCGATGATGATAGGCGCTCTGACCATCCGCATTCCAGCGCCCGACTGGAAGCCAGATGGCTGGACACCCCCAGTCACCCAGAATGCAATGATCTCGCGCAATCACGTGCATATTGATCAAGCGCTCAAAACCCCGCAGTTCTGGTTGCTGTGGTGGGCGCTGTGCCTGAACGTGACGGCGGGCATCGGCGTGCTGGGCCAGGCCTCGGTCATGATCCAGGAAAGCTTCAAGGGCGCCATCACGCCCGGCGCTGCGGCCGGCTTTGTGGGCTTGCTGTCGCTGGCCAACATGCTGGGGCGCTTCTTCTGGTCGTCGGTATCCGACTACCTCGGGCGCAAGAATACCTACTTCACCTTTTTTGTACTGGGCGCGATTCTTTACTTCCTGGTGCCTGGCATGGGGTCGGCGGGCAATGTTGCCTTGTTCGTACTTTTCTATGCCATCATCATTTCGATGTACGGTGGCGGATTCTCCACCATTCCAGCCTATCTGGCCGATCTGTTTGGCACGCGATATGTGGGTGGCATCCATGGCCGCATTCTCACCGCATGGGCGGCGGCAGGCGTGTTTGGCCCCGTGCTGGTCAACTACATACGCCAGTATCAGGTGGACAGCGGCGTGCCGCCAGCGCAGGCCTACACCACCACCATGTACATCATGGCGGGCCTGCTGATCGTCGGGTTCTTCTGCAACCTGCTGGTTCGTCCAGTGGCGTCGCATCATCACATGAACGATGAACAACTGCGGCCCGATGCAGGCAAACAGACCAGCCAGTTGGAACCCGCCATGGCCGCGCACAAATAAGGAAGCCTCATGAACACCAAAACGCAAAGCACGACATCGCCAGTCCTTCTGATCATCTTCTGGCTTTATGTCGGTATCCCTCTGGTGCTCGGCATCTGGGAAACCCTGATCAAGGCCGGCGCACTGTTCAAGTAAGCCGTTATTCAATCCGCCCAAAACAACAGCGCCTCACGATCACGAGGCGTTGTTGTTGATGCGATGACACATTAGCCGTGAGGAATGGTTTCCTGCATGGACGGGCGCTGGCTGAACTCGGCATACCAGTTGGCCACGCCAGGATATGCGCTGCGCCAATCATAATCAGAAAAGCGTAAATCCAGGTATCCCAGTGCGCAGCCCAGCGTAATCATGCCAATATCGACCTGTCCTGCACGCTGCGTCACAACCGCTTCGAAATGGCCCAGCGCATTCGCAATCTTGCGCATCTGCCCATCCGTCCAATCCTTCCATTGATGCTGTGCCGGGCGCGTGGCGGTTTCGTAGCGCGCCAACAGCGCTGCATCCAGCAGACCATCTGCCAGCGACTGTTCGGTCAGCGCCTGCCAGCGCTCGCCTGACGCATCGGGAAACAGTTTGCCCTGCCCTAGATGGTTCAGGTATTCGCAAATCACCCGGCTATCGAACAGCGCCTGGCCATCGTCGGTGATCAACGCCGGCACTTTGCCCAGCGGGTTGGACGCCGCGACGGTAAGGTCCATCTTGACGGGGCTGGCTGCGCACGCCAACTTCTCGATACGATCGGTCAGGCCCAGCTCGCTGGCCACGACCATGCATTTGCGCACATAAGGCGATGCAGCGGAATAATAGATTTTCATTCAGAATCCTCTTGTTTAGTGTTTTGCCAACGCTTGCCCAGCAGGGTCGCCAAGGTATCTATTGTAGGCAGTCGCGCCCGGCTGGAGGAAATCCCGCTGGCAGAGAAGCTCGGGGTTTCACGCAGCCCGGTGCGCGCGGCGCTCGCGACGCCAGGCAGCGAGGCGCTGCTGGAGCATCAGCCCAAGCGCGGCTACACAGTACGCGTGTATAAACGTGACGAAATTATTGGCGCCTACGAGGTTCGCGCCGTATTGGAAGGCCTTGCTTGCAGGAAAGCGGCGCAAAAGGGCTTGGACGATGGGGCCCTAGAAAAACTTCAGGCGTGCCTGACGGCTGGTGACGACAGATTGGCCAGCGCATAGCCGCCGCTACCCGAATCATGCATCACGCTGATTCGAGTAACGCACCGCCGAACACAATTACTCCTTGACCCGATACACCAACACTGCGGACTTGGCCAGACTGAGCACCTTGATGGTGACGCTGCCCAGCAGCAGGCGCGACAAGCCACTGCGGCCGTGGCTGCCGATAAAGATGAGGTCGCAGCCCTCTTCTTCGGCGGCCTGAACAAGGCCATCTGCCACATTGAAGTTGGAAACCGCCTTGCCTTTGGCCTTGACGCCTGCGGTTTCGGCGCGGTCGAGCACGGCCTTCAGATACTTCTGAGCCTGTTCCTGAGCAGTTTTGTCGTAGTCTTCGTCGGTAATGGCGTAGGCGGCGGCCATGCCATCAAAACCGACCGTTGCAGCGAACGGCTGGGTGACATAAAGCGCAACGATTTCCGCGCCGGTTTCGCGAGCAAAACATACCCCTTTGTTGGCTGCCTGAGCCGACAGCGCAGACCCGTCGGTTGGAATAAGAATTTTTTTGAACATTGTAGTAGCCCCCATAAAGTTGCACTGCCTCCCAAGATTAATTGCAAAGTCTATAAAATGATAAGTAGTGAATACACGGTAGCCAATTACTCAATCACCGTGGCTGATTTGGATCAAGAAACCTGGCATTTGGTACAACAATCGCACCTGGCCGGCCAAAGACGCCTGGATTCAAGGCTGTTTGGCGGCCTGATAAAGGTGGGTGCACCGCGTGCCCGTACGGCAATAGGCAAGCACCGGGGCGGGCAGCGTGTCGAGCAGTTCGGCAAAGCGCGCCACATCGTCGGGCGTCATGGCGCCGCTGACGACCGGCTGATATTCGATGCTCAGCCCAGCCTCCCGCGCGGCTGCCATGACATCAGCCGACAGCGGCTGATCAGGACCGCCCTCAAGATCGGGCCGATTGATGATTACACTTTTGAAGCCGGCGTCTGCAACAGCCTGCATATCGTCGGGGGTGAGTTGCGGCGCTACCGCAAAATCTGAGGTAAGCGCATTGATTTGAACCGGCATGTGTAGCTCCTGTATATACTGATGTTTAGATCAGACGTGTCGATCAAGGAAATAGTATGACCAGCGCTAAAGGCGCGCAAGCTTCTCCCCCCTCGAGTCCGAAAACCAGCATCCAGCCGCAAGCCGGCCTGGAAATCCGTGACGCCCGGCCGGAAGACATGGAACAGATACAGCGTATTTATGCGCATCATGTTCAGCATAGCATCGCCACATTCGAAGAAATCCCCCCCAGCGTACAGGAAATGCAGGAACGGCTGGCAAAAACCATGGCGCTGGGCTTGCCCTATCTGGCCGCCATCCTGGATGGCAAGGTCGCCGGCTACTGCTATGCCACGCTCTATCGCCCGCGAGCCGCCTACCGCTACACGCTCGAAGATTCCATCTACCTTGCGCCCGCGCAATCAGGTAAAGGCCTGGGCAAAGTGCTGCTGGCCGAGCTGATCCGCCGGTGCGAGCAAGGCCCCTGGCGGCAGATGGTTGCGGTGATAGCCGGCCACGACAACCGCGGCTCCATCGCCCTGCATCGCAACCTTGGATTTGCCTACGTCGGCTCGCAACCGGCGACCGGATACAAATTCAATCAATGGATAGATGTTGTATTCATGCAGCGCGCACTGGGCCCCGGCGCCGACACGCCGCCAGAGCCCTGGCAGGGCCCGCCCGCCTGATCCCACTGCGTTTTCAGCCAGGCGAAGCCGCTCCAATACTGCCCCAATACTGCCCCAACACTGCCTCAATACCACCCCGATACCGCCTCGATACCGCCTTGATATCGCCTAAATAGACCCGCCCGTCCAATGACGGCTCAATTGACGGCATCGTCCCTTTTTTATAAGATTACTTTAAAATGAATCTTTAACGCACCAGCCTTTCTTTCCAACCGCCCCGCTCTCTCATCCGGACTGCTCCTCATGACCCAAGACGCTCTTTGTACCGAAGAAGAAATCACCACACTGGTTCATGCTTTCTACGCCCGCGTGCGCGCAGATGATCTCATCGGCCCGATCTTTGACACCCATATCAGCGATTGGGACAAACACCTGGCCATCATGGTCCGATTCTGGTCTTCCGTCCTGCTTCGTGCGGGCACCTATAGCGGCACGCCCATGCCCAAGCATGTCGCGTTGCCCAATCTGCAACCCCATATGTTCACCCGTTGGCTGGATCTGTTTCACCAGACCACCGAAACCCTGCCCAATCGTTTGTTTGCCGAACGCGTCGAAGAGGCTGCCCAGCGCATCGCGCGCAGCCTGTGGTTTGGCTATCAAATGAACAATCATCCCGACCGCCTGCCCACAGAGTTCACTCATGGCTGACACCAACCCGGCACCGGGCATCCGCGCGCAACCGCCAACGCCGTCCTCCGGCGCCCATCATGGCGCCCCGACCGTCAAGCCCTCCCCCGACCTTCAGGCTTTTCTCAGTCTCGGATTTCGTCCGCTGTACATCGCGGGTTGCGGCTGGGCGCTGATCTCGCTGGCCATCTGGATTTTTGCGCCAGCGCTGATCCGTCAACCCATGTGGGGTGTTGCCTGGCACGCACACGAAATGCTATGGGGGTTTATTGCCACCATCGCGGTGGGTTTTTTGCTTACGGCCAGCGCCACCTGGACGGGGTTCAACCCGCTGAAGGGCCTGGCGCTCGGCGCCGTATGCACCCTGTGGGTCATTGCCCGCATCGGCTATCTGGCGGGCGGCGACATCGCCTTTCATGTCGCGTTGTGCAGCGAAACCCTGTTCTTCGGAATTGCCTCGCTCTGTCTGCTGCGCGTGGTCGTCAAGGGCAAAAGCCGACGCAATCTGGGCTTGCCTTTTCTTACTCTGGGCCTGGGGGCTGCCAACCTGCTCTACGCGCTGGCTGCACAAGACAATGATTACATCGGGCTGATGCAGCGCTTTGAGCAAGGGCTGATCTGCATGGCAATCATCGCGTTGTTGATCGCACGACGCGTCATTCCTTTTTTTTCCATGCGCATGCTGCCGGGCCTTGACATCCCCATGCTGGTTCGCAGCGGGCGCGTGCAAATGGTTTTGAGCGTCGCCGCGATCGCGTTCAGCCTGATAGGCTGGCCTATCCCGATGGCCTTGGCGCTGGCGGCGACCGGCCTCGTTGGCCTGTGGCAGTTGCTCAACTGGAAGCCGCTGGCTGTGTTGCGCAAACCCATGCTGTGGATTCTGTATATGGGGTACGCCGCCCTGGCCATTGGCCTTGTCTTTGCCGCAGCGTATGCGGCGGGCCTGACCGCAGGAACACTGGCGCGTGCGGCCGTGCATGTGCATATCGTTGGCATAGGGGGATTTTCGGTGCTGATTATCGGCATGGTCACACGTACCGCACTGGGCCATCTGGGTCGGCCGCTGGCGCTTGATACCAGTATGTTGGCCAGCTATTACTTGATGATCGCAGCCTTTGTGCTGCGTCTGGCGGCACTTGCGCCCGGTGAGTTCAGCCTGTTGCTGCTTCAGGCGTCGGCGCTATGCTGGACGGCCTGCATGGCGCTGTATCTATGGCGCTTTGTTCCCCTGCTCATACGCCCGCGTCCGGACGGCAGGTGAAAACATGCGGCTAACCACCATGACAGATTATGCGATACGCCTACTTATGTATGTAGGCCGGCACCCCGACCGCCTGTGCACGATCGCGGAAATCGCCCGCGCCTATGGCATCTCTGAGCCGCACCTGATGAAAATCACACACAGGCTGGCCCAGCGAGGCTGGCTGGAAACCATACGGGGCAAGAATGGCGGAATGCGTCTGGCCATGGCGCCGCAGAACGTGAATCTGGGCGCCGTCGTACGCGATACCGAAAACGACCTGGCGCTGGTGGAATGCCTGGGGCCAGACAACCGCTGCTCCCTGAGCGGCGCCTGTGGGCTCACCGGCATATTCCAGGGTGCGCTGATCGCGTTCATGCAACATCTGGACGGCTACACCCTGGCGGATGTGCTCGAACAGCCTGCCAGCCGATCTGACTCCGATGAACAGCCTGTTCGTTTCCTGAAAGCGTAGACGCATTACCGCTGGGCGCGCATGCTGCGCCCAGCGGCTATCCTGGTGAACTACCTGACAACGCTGCAACGCACCGTGATCGGATGATCGCGCAACAAGGACATCACCTGATCGTCGACAACGCCCTCTACGTCTGAAATGACATAACCGATCTGGCCACGGGTCTGTAATTGCTGGCTGACAATATTCAGGCCGCGTTCCGCCATGAGATTGCTGAGCGTACCCATGGCACCCGGCAAGTTGCGGTGCACATGGAGAATGCGCGCCGTACCCACCTGTTCCTGATAGGAAATTTCGGGAAAATTGACGGCGCCTTTGGTTGTGCCGCTGAGCAGGAAGCGCGAAAGCTTCTCGGCTACTTCCCGACCGATGTTTTCCTGGGATTCTTGCGTGCTGCCGCCAATATGCGGCGTAAGGATGACATTGCGCAAACCGATCAGCGGGCTGGCAAGCGCTTCGTCCCGGCTCTTGGGCTCGACAGGAAAGACATCCAGCGCAGCGCCGGACAAATGCCCGGATTCCAGGGCCTGGTGCAGGGCATCTATGTCCACCACAGTGCCACGCGAGGCATTGATAAGAATGGCCCCTTTTTTCATGGCGCCCAGGGTGGTCGCATTCATGATGTTTTCGGTTGCCTTGCCGCCCGGAACATGCAGCGTGACAACATCAGCCTGGGCCAGGAGTTTCTCGAGTGAAGTCGTGGCCCGGGCATTGCCCAGCGGCAACTTGGCTTCGACATCATGAAAGATGACGCGCATCCCTGCGGATTCGGCCAGCGTGCCGACCTGCGATCCGATATTGCCGTAGCCAATGATGCCCAGCGTCTTGCCGCGCGCCTCGAAGGCGCCGTCGGCCGTCTTGTCCCAAAAACCATGGTGTACCCGATCGTTTTTTTCGGGAATGCGTCGCAGCAACAGGATGGCTTCGCCCAACACCAGTTCAGCCACGGAACGTGTATTGGAAAATGGCGCATTGAATACAGGCACACCACGCAGCATGGCGGTGTCAAGATCAACCTGATTGGTGCCTATGCAAAAGCACCCAACCACCTGCAGGTCTTCTGCTTCGGCAAGTACTTCGGTGTCGAGCTGAGTACGAGACCGGATGCCCAAAACCTGCGCGCCGCGTACTGCGGCGCGTAATTCCTTGGGCGGCAGCGCCGATGCATGCGTGATGACATCATCAAAGCCGGCGGCTGAAAAAACTTCTTTGGCACTAGGGTGAATATTTTCGAAAAGGACGATGCGGGTCATTGAGTATCCAGCAAACAACGTGAAACATTAATTGTGGACTATTTTAGGACTAAATGCAGGCGAGGCCATTCCGGGTCTAGGGGAATACGGGATTCAAGCTATATGGATATAGGCCTGGGGATTAAGCGGACAAGAATCACTGCCGGCGCCCCGTTCAGCGCATTGATTGGCGCTGCTGCGCCATCGAAGCAAAATAACGCGCAGGCGGCTGGCCCAACGATTTCTTGAACATGGTGATAAAGGCGGTGACGGACTCGTAACCCAGCTCGCCGGACACCTGCTGCACGGACGCGCCCGCCGACAACTGCCGCAAGGCAATAATCAATTGCAATTGCTGCCGCCATCGCCCGAAACTAAGCCCTGTTTCCTTGAGCACCAATCTTGTCAGTGTGCGTTCACTCATGGCAAAACGGCGCCCCCATTGCGCCAGCGTACTGCGATCGGCAGGATTGTCTGCCAGCGCTTGGGCAATGGCCTTGATGCGAGGCTCATCCGAAATAGGCAAATGCAATTGCTCGACCGGCATCTGTACGAGTTCGTCGAGCAAGACACACGCCATGCGGCCAGTGGCGCTATTGCGCGCGTAGGCTTGAGGCTGATTGGCCAGATGCTGGATAAGTTCGCGCAACAATGGACTGATCACCAATGTGCAGCAATCTCGGGGCATCTTTGCAGCGCCGGGCTCGACGAATAAAAAGCAAAGCCTGGCGTTAGCCGTTGCACGATTGCTGTGCGGCATGCCACTGGGCACCCAGACGGCGCAATTGGGCGGCACCATCCACAGTGCATTGGGCACTTCACACACCACACCGCCCTTGAGCGCAAAGACCAACTGACCTTTACGGTGCTGGTGCACGGGCGCTTCGCTCTCGTTATCGGCGACGTCCAGCCGCAAGGCAACGGCAGGGCTGGTGGTGGCGTCGGGATCGAAATCGCAGAGAGACAGTTGCAGCGATTGGGTTTGCACGATTTGGCTGGAAATAGCGATAAATTGTCATTATATCTAAATTAATTTTCTCATCCTGCCCGTATTGTGTAGGCCTGACGCATTTTCCAGGTTTCTTGATGACGGCCCAACAGACGTATTACCGCGCCACCAGCCCGTTGCTGCTGATTGCCGGCATATTGCTTATTGCTTCCACCCTGCGCGCGCCGATTACCGGCGTTGCGCCCGTGCTGTCCATGATTCAGGACAGCTTCGGCCTAAGCACCGCACAGGCCGGACTGCTGACGACTTTGCCGCTACTGGCCTTTGCCGCTATTTCTCCTTTTTCTGCCCTGTTCGCGCGCAAATACGGACTGGAGCGCTCGCTGTTTTGCGCCCTGATCCTGATGGCCGGCGGTATCGCGCTGCGTTCAGCCGGCCCAGTCTGGTGTCTATACCTCGGTACCTGGATTATTGGTTCAGGCATCGCGGTCGGCAATGTCCTGCTCCCCAGCCTTTTGAAGCGGGATTTTCCGCAGCGCATCGCGGGGCTGACCGGCGCCTATGTGGTAACGATGGGCGTCGCTGCCGCGCTCGCTTCCGCCAGCGCGGTTCCGTTGGCAGGCATACCCGGCGCGGGCTGGCCCGTTGCCCTGGGCGCCATGATGCTTCTGCCCCTGGCAGCCCTGTTATGCTGGATTCCGCAGCGCTCACGCCATACGCCTCCCGCCTCGACCACCAGCACGCCACCCCGCGGAGGGCGCATCTGGCACGCGTCGCTCGCTTGGCAGGTCACACTCTACATGGGCCTGAACTCCTTTCTCTATTACGTTCTGGCAGGCTGGCTGCCTGCCATACTTGCTGACGCCGGTTTTTCTCCGAGCGAAGCCGGCTCCCTGCATGGCTTCATGCAACTGGCATCAGCCATCCCCGGGCTGGCGCTGGCCTCTCTCGTGAGCCGCATGCAAGACCAGAAAGCCATTGCCCTCTGGAGCTCACTGTTAACCGCCACAGGCTTGCTGGGGCTGCTCATGTATCCGGCGGGGGCTGTCATCTGGGTGCTTTGCTTTGGCGCCGGCACCGGCGCAGGTGTGACGCTGAGCCTGATCTTCATGAGCCTTCGCGTCTCCAGCGCTTCACAGGCAGCAGCACTGTCTGGCATGGCGCAATGCGTGGGCTATACCCTGGCCGCTTGCGGCCCGCCCTTGATCGGCATGCTGCATGATCGAACAGGAGGTTGGATGCTACCTCTTGCGGGCTGCGTCCTGCTGTCGCTGGTGATGACATTGTTCGGATTGCTGGCGGGGCGCGCGCGAACGATACAATAGGGAGCAACGCTCAGGCGACCGCTCCATGTTGGAAACAGGCCTGGGCGCAAGGGAGCCCCTCTCATGAGCATCAAAGTCTTCATCGATGGCGCCGCTGGCACAACCGGCCTGCAAATACGCGAACGCCTGGCGCACGCACCGCGCTTCGAGGTCGTGCAACTGCGCGATGAAGACCGAAAATCTCCGCCCGCCAGGGCGCAAGCCATGAACACCTCCGATTTCACCATCCTGTGTTTGCCAGACGACGCCGCGCGCGAAGCCGTTAGCCTCGCCGACGAACACGTACGCATCATTGATGCCAGCTCGGCGCATCGCACCTCGCCAGGCTGGGTCTATGGCCTGCCCGAACTCAGCGCGCAGCAAGAGGAGGACATCCGGCAGGCCAGGCGCGTGTCCAATCCTGGCTGCTATCCCACGGGCGCCATTCTGCTTTTGCGTCCACTGGTCGACGCAGGGCTGTTGCCCTCTAGCCACCAGGCCAGCGTGTTTGCGGTGTCGGGCTATTCCGGCGCAGGCGCCGGCATGATACGCGAGTACGAAGGCGCACATGCCGCAGGCGAGGATATCGCGCCGCTACGCGGCTATGCGCTCAGCCTCAAGCACAAGCATCAGCCCGAAATGCGCGACTACGCCGGGCTGACTTGCACACCGCATTTCATGCCAGTACTGGGCGACTATGCCCAGGGCATTCTGCTGTACATTCCGCTGCATGCCAGCATGCTGTCTGACAACGCCGGCGCGAAAGACCTGCATGCAGCGCTGGCGCAGCATTACGCAAACAGCGAGTATGTATCTGTACAACCGCCGTTCGAATCGGGCACCACCGCCTATCTGCGGCCGGACAGCCTGAACGGCACCAACAAGGTAAACCTGTATGTGCTCGCCGACGCAGACGGTTCGCGCTTTACCTTGGCGGCCGTTTACGACAACCTTGGCAAAGGCGCCTCGGGCGCAGCGCTGCAGAATCTCATGATCATGGCAGGTGCTTAGATGACATGGCAGCGGGCCCATGGCCTGCTGCCATGCCTGCCGCATACGTACGCCAAGCCCCGAACCGTTGCGTCAGGCGCGAACATTGACGATGGTTGCCTGCATCAGGGCGACCACTTTATACGAGGTTCCGGTAAAAGCCTGAACCTCGCCCGCGCAGACCGTCAGCAACTTGCCCGAACTCTGCACCTTGCCCACAGCCAGGAAACGTTCACCAATCGCAGGCCGAACAAAATTGATCTTGAATTCGGCCGTCACCACTTCGCACTCAGCAGGCGCCTTGGTCAAGGCGGCATACCCACAGGCACTGTCAACCACGCTCGTAATGGCGCCCGCATGAACATAGCCGTGCTGCTGAGACAGTTTTTTTGAGAACGGCAAGGCAATGTGCACCTCACCCTCCTGGGCCAACACAAGTTGTGCGCCAAGTGTTTCCATCAGTCCCTGCGCGTTAAAGCTGGATGCGATTCTTTCTTGAATAGTGTTCATGCGTGCTTGAGCCTTTCCACTCGTTGCTGCACGCCTGCCAGGTAAACATGCCCGGCTGCAAGGCGGCAGGCAGGGTAAAGTAGAGGTTGTACTACAAAATCAAACTTACGGTAGCGCCCAAGCATGAAAATCATCAACGTCTCACTGCCCGCCAAAATCTATCGCTACTCAACCCGCCAACATCTGGAGCGAAGCCTGAATCTGGGAGAGTTCCGGCTCTGCCCAGCCAGTAACTATACGGTGCAGGACGGTGGATCAATACCAGGCACAGGCACGCCTCGAAGCTATCTGCTTGTGTGCTTTTCGGACTACTTCAGCGACGCGTTGTTTGACGAGTTCCAGGATGCTGACGCCTGTCTGGCGATCACCAATGTTCATTCGTTCAGCGAGCGTATTCACGCCGCCGTCGAGGCAGCGCTGCCGGATTGGCACGGCATTGAGGCCCGCGTCAGTTACGGAAAGCATAATCAGCTCGGGCCCGTGTTTTCCAAGCCCCTCACGTTCCAGCACCAACGGGAGTTCCGCTTTGTCTGGCAACCCGGCAAGCCGGTGGGCCAGATCGCGCCGGTTAAGGTAACACTAGGCAGCATTGCCGATATCGCAGAGATCATTGATCGGCCCAACGACCAATCCAGCGCACCGCTAGCTTGAGTGCGCCCACATGTAGGATTCCATCGATAGCACCCCATAGGTAACGCTATCGTCCAATACCTGCAGGGTGTCGGCATCATCGCGCGCCCCCATGGCGACAAACAGCGGCAGAAAATGGTCCGGTGTCGGGTGAGCCCGCTCGGCACTCGGCGCGTGGGTACGATACGCAAGCAAATCCTCCACAAGGTTGCCCGCGACACGTGCGCGTATCCACTCGGCAAACTCGCGCACATACGGCTCAGCCCCATCAGCCTGCTGGCGGAACTCACGCAGATTATGCGTCATGCTTCCTGATGCAAGAATCAGCACGCCTTGATCCCTGAGCGGCGACAATGCCTTACCCAGCGCCACCCCTTCAGCGGGGGTCAACGTCGCGGGCATCGATACCTGGAATACCGGGATATCAGCCTCGGGAAACAGGTGATACAACGGCACCCAGGCGCCGTGATCCAGCCCCCGATGCGCATCCTGCTCAACCGGAAAACCTGCCTGCGCCAGCCGTCGCGCTGCGTCCTGCGCCATCGATGGCTGCCCTTTTGCCGGGTACTGCAGGCGATACAAGCTGGCGGGAAAGCCGCTGAAATCGTGAATGGTCTCGGGGTGCTGGCTGGTCGTGACCTTGACGCCGCCAGGCGTAAACCAGTGCGCCGAGACCACGAGGACGGTTTTCACGTTGGCCAGGGATCGTCCCACCTTGCCAAGTTGCGCGCCAAGGGTGCCAGGTTCGAGGGCAAACATGGGCGCACCATGCGAAACAAACAGGACGGGCGCTTTTGGGGCAGTAAGCATGGGATTTACCTGGGATAAGGATGAAGATAGAGACACCAGCCGTGGTGCACACGCGCTGGGACGCACATGTTCTACCTTATTAGTATTTGGCAAATAGATAAACTACTGCGCACGAGACACATTGTCCCAAATAGAGAGGCTATCGACGGCTTGTCGTTAGCCAGCCAGTACCGCCCTGCGCTCCGCCCTTTTTGCGGCGTTCGATGCTACACTTTGGCCGTCCTGTACGGACGACGACGCGGGCTTTGTTCGTGCCGCCCGCGGCTTTCACATAAAAAAGATCGGGGGCCCTCCATGCACTACGTCATTCAACTTCTCGCTGCCATACTTATCGGCACGGCGATCGGCGCCGTTCTCGGCCCACGCACCAAATCCCTTTTCATCGGCTCCCTGGCCGGGATCGCCCTGGGTGTCGTCACCCTTGTGACCGCATCATGGATACCCCTGGCAGTGGGCGCGGCCATCTTCCTGGCCGCACAAGGCATGCAGCGCGACCCGATCGCAAACCGGGGTTAAGGTTAGCCCGCGGCACATCAGGCGTGCCGACCGCGCTTTTTTGCAGCGTGCGTGGCTGCCTGGAAGCCATCCTACAACTCCGCCGCGCACCGAAGCCTGCCCGGAGCCGACTGCACAACCGGCATCGCTTGAAACTGCCCTGGTACACACCGCCAACATCCGCAAGATGCTGAACGCCCCGACGAACGCTGGAGAAATTGCAGCACAGCCGCAGCCTCCAGCTTCTGCAAGGCAGCGCTGATATGAGTAGGCGAGTAACCCCGCGCGGCCAAATTGGCACGCATCAGATCGACTGCGACGGCGCGATTGTTCTCGCGCCTGCTCCAGTTGCCAGGTGTTCGTAGACCAGGCCACCATCGGCCAGTGAGGTGGTGAGCAGACGCGCTACGCTGTTCTGGCTATTGCGCTCGGAGCACGGCATGGGTTGGGTCATCGGATCACTTCTCCGCGCCATCATCCATAGAGCTGCCCAGCTCCCGCTCTATCTGCTCAATGCTGGGCAAGCTGGTCTGCAATTCGGCGGGCAGAGACTCGACCAGTTGATACTCGGCGACACCCAGCGGTTGGGTGTTGTTGCGCAGTGCGTATTCAGCTACGACCTTGTTCTTGCCTTTGCACAGCAGCAGACCTATGGTCGGACCGTCGTCTGGGTGCTTCACTTGTGTGTCCACCGCCGTCAGGTAGAAACCCAACTGCCCCAGGTGCTCGGGCTTGAACTTGCCGCCCTTCAACTCGATCACCACGTAGCAGCGCAGTTTGAGGTGGTAGAACAGCAGATCGATGAAAAACTCGTCACCCCCTACGTTCAGCAAAACCTGGCGGCCCACGAAGGCGAAGCCCGCGCCCAGCTCCAGCAAGAACTCGGTGACGTGCCTGACCAGCGCACCCTCAATCTCCCGTTCCTGCGCCTCATCGGTCAGGCCAAGGAAGTCGAAACGGTACGGATCTTTGATAGACTCGCGTGCCAGGTCGGATTGCGGCGCAGGCAGTGTAGCTGGGAAGTTGGTGACCGCTTGGCCACTGCGCTCCAATAGCCGTGACTCGATCTGCATCACCAGCACGTTGCGCGACCAGTTGTGTTGGATGGCTTTGGCAACGTACCACTTGCGGGTTTCGGGGTCGGGCAGTTTGTCCAATAGCGCCAGATGATGGTACCAGGGCAATTGTGCAAGCACCTCTTGCACAAACGATTCGTCCGGCCAGGTTTCGGCAAACGCCCGCATGTACTTGAGGTTGCGCGGCGAAAAGCCTTTTATGTCCGGAAAGGCAGTCCGTAAGTCATGCGCCAGCCGATCGATCACCTTGGCGCCCCAACCCTGCTCGGCCTGCCGTGCCAGAATGTCACGACCGATGTGCCAGTACAGGCCCACCAACTCCCGATTGACCGCCAGCGCCGCACGCTGCTGCGCGGTGTCAATACGCCTCTTCAGGTCGGCCAGCCAATCAGCGTAGCCTTGTGGGGCTGGAATTAATGAGGTCGGCGTGTCGGTCATGGCAATATCGCTCCATTGGGCACAAAACCTTTTTCTCGCATCCAGCCAAGCGCCTTCAGCCAGCGATCTTCAAGTATCCGCTGTTTGGCTTCGTGCCAGTTGTGCAGCACCTCGTGCACGATCATTTCATCGGAAACGGGTCAACCCGCCCACCAAGCGCTACTGAACGCCACCGAGATCCAGCAAAAATCGTCAGACGTTGATCACACGTTTAAACGTTGAACAAAAAGTTCAGCACATCCCCATCCTTGACGACGTACTCCTTGCCTTCGGCGCGCATTTTGCCGGATTCCTTCGCACCCTGCTCGCCCTTGCAGGCAATGAAATCGTCGTACGCAATGGTTTGCGCACGGATAAAGCCGCGCTCGAAATCGGTGTGGATCACGCCAGCGGCTTTGGGCGCGGTATCGCCAATGCGAATTGTCCAGGCACGCACTTCTTTGACGCCCGCGGTGAAATAGGTGTGCAGGCCCAACAAGCCATAGGCGGCCCGGATGACGCGGTTCAGGCCAGGCTCGTCCATGCCCATGTCTTCCAGAAAGACTGACTTGTCTTCGTCGTCGAGCTCGGCGATTTCGGCCTCGACAGCGGCGCATACCGCGACCACAGGCGCATGCTCGGCCTCGGCATAGTTGCGCACCGCATCCAGATGGGGATTGTTCTCAAAGCCGTCTTCGCGCACATTCGCCACATACATGCAGCGCTTTGCGGTAATGAAGCAGAACTGCTTGATCAGCGCGAGGTCGTCTTCGTCTAGGTCGAGCGACCGTACGGGACGAGCTTCGTTCAGCACAGGGATGATTTTCTCAAGAATGGAAACCAGCTTGATGCCTTCCTTGTCGCCTGCGCGTGCCGTTTTCTGGTTGCGCTGCAGGGCTTTTTCCGCGGTGGCCAGATCAGCCAGGGCCAGTTCGGTGTTGATGACCTCGATGTCTGAGACGGGATCTACCTTGCCAGCAACGTGCACCACGTTTTCGTCTTCGAAACAGCGGACAACGTGCACAATGGCATCGGTTTCACGGATATTGGCCAGAAATTGATTGCCCAGGCCTTCGCCTTTGGATGCGCCCGCCACCAGGCCGGCGATATCCACGAACTCCACGACTGCGGGCAGGATGCGCTCGGGCTTAACGATACCCGCCAGCGCGCCCAGCCGCGCGTCTGGTACTTCGACCACGCCCACATTGGGCTCTATGGTGCAAAAGGGGTAGTTCTCGGCGGCGATGCCGGCCTTGGTCAACGCATTAAAAAGGGTGGATTTCCCGACGTTGGGCAAGCCAACGATGCCACATTGCAAAGCCATGAGTGTCCTGAAAAATAAAGAGTATTCGAAAAGAAGCTATTGTAGTGCGTGGGGGCGGGCCGCGCAGAGCCACGCCTTGCCGAAGGTGTGCAAGCTCAGGTCACCATCTCCGGCATGTACCGGATAATGATCCATACCACCAGCAGCGGCCCGCCATTGAAAATGCAGTGCAACAGCATGGAAGCGCCGATGCCTCTGCGTATGCGCACCCAGCCAAGTACCAGGCCTGTTGCAAACTGCGGCGCCACCAGTATGGGCAGCACCCACCAGGGCGTCTGGTGAAGCTTGAAGTTATACAGATGCACAGCGGCAAATAGCAGCGAGGCCAGATAGAACAGGGCGGGAAAGCAGCGACGGTAAAAGACGCGATAGCGCCAGGGCCAGCACCGTGTCGCCCAGGCTGGCGCGCGTGGTGACAGATACGGCCACCAGCACAGCAGGATCACGCCCGCCAGCATCAGCAACGCAGGCCACTTGGGGCCGGTCAGCATAATGGCGATCGACACCGGCACCAGCCACCACGCCACGCCGGGCCGTCTGAGCCCGTATCGAAACACGAGTTCTTCCACGACGGGTGCCCACAGCAGTGCCTGCAACCAGGGCACATTGTTCAAATCAAGGCGATGCGTTGCACCGCCGGCGCCGGCGGCAACCACGGCCAGCGGGCCCCAGATCACGAGATTGAAGAACCAGAGCCAGGCAGCCCACTGCAGCAATCGCCAGAGTGATAGCGGCGGAAACCAGTCTGCCCACCAGCCGCTGCCATGACGGGGCCCATAAAGCCTGGGCCCAAATCGGGGATGTCGCAGAAAACGAAAAAAATCGCCGAGCTCGTCACGAAAACGCAGCCCCCCCGCCGTTTTGCCCGTACGTCTGGGCGGCGGGGAGCCCGCTCCGCCGCCCCGGCTAGCCATGGCAGACGCTGCCCCAGCGGCAGACGTGTCCGCCGCCGCCGTTGACGATGTCGTGGATGGCGGAAGGTCAGCCACGGTTGGCCTCGTGCAATTGATTCGTGGCCTGGGCGAACTCGCCACGCAACAGCGCGGGCAGGATGGCACGGCAGCGATCAATGACGGCTTCAATGCCCTCTTGTTCATCGCGGCGCGGACGCTCCAGCACAAACCCCACAACCTGCTGATTCAATCCCAGGGTACGGGGGTGCCCGATGCCGATACGCAAGCGCCAGAAATCCGGACTGGAAAATGCAGAAGTAATGTCACGCAATCCATTATGGCCGGCATGCCCTCCACCCCGCTTCAACTTGACCGCGCCGGGCAGCAGGTCAAGCTCATCATGCAGCACCAGCACCTGCTCGGGCGCCAGCTTGTAGTAACGCATCAAAGCGCCTGCCGCGAGGCCGGAGCGGTTCATGAAGGTTGTTGGCTTGGCGATGATGACGGCTTCTCCCTCGAAGCGCGCTTTGGCGACCCATGCCGAAAACGCCTTTTCCAGCGAAAAGTTTGCATGCAGGTCATCAGCCAGATGATCGGCCAGCCAGAAACCGGCATTGTGCCGGGTGGTTTCGTATTCGGGGCCGGGGTTGCCCAGGCCAATGATGAGACGTATGGGTTGCGAAGTCATAGCCGGAGTCTACACAAGAAAAAACCCCTGCGGGCCACCAGGCCAGTCAGGGGTTTGCCGGACGAACACGGCGCTGCGAGGCGCCGCGTTGCGCAGGCACAGATTACTCTGCGGGGTCGGCTGCAGGTGCGTCGCCGTTTTCCTCTGCGGCACCGTCGGTGGCAGCACCGCCACGAACAGGCAGCGCCGCAGCGAGAACCAGGTTTTCTTCCGCACCGTGGACGGTGTGAGTAACCCCTTCAGGCAAGGTGATGTCGGACAGGAAGATGTTGCCGCCGCCGACCATGTTACCCAGATCCACCTGGATGAACTGAGGCAGCTTGGAAGGCAGGCAGGTGACTTCCAGCTCTGTGACCACCTGGCTGATCAGTTGGCCATCCAGCTTGACGGCCGGAGAGTTTTCGCCGTTGATGAAGTGCAGGGGCACCTTGGTGGTGATGTTCTGCTTGGCATCGACACGCTGAAAATCGACGTGCAGCACCAGTTGCTTGTACGGGTGCCATTGCACGGCGCGCAGCAGAACCTGCTGGCCTTTGCCGTCCAGTTGCATGTCGAGAATGGAAGCGTGGAATTCTTCTTTGCGCAGGGCGTGGAAGATTTCGTTGTGGTCGAGCTCGATGCTCAGGGGCTCGGCGGTGCCGCCATAAACGATGGCGGGAACGCGGCCAGCGTGGCGCAGGCGGCGGCTCGCACTCGTACCCTTGACGCTACGCGCTGTGGCTTTAAATTGCATGGAAAACTCCAGATGCTAAGGCATATGCCTTGTTAAAAAAACGTGATCCTGGAATCACGTACGACTTGCCATCCGCCGCGACCAGCGTATGGCAAAGTTTTAATCGACGAACAGGGAACTGACCGATTCGGCGTTGGAAATTCTGAGCATGGTTTCACCCAGCAGCGAAGCGCAGGACAGTTGGCGGATTTTGCTGCATTCGCGCGCCGCATCGGACAACGGAATGGTGTCGGTAACGACAAGCTCATCCAGCTCGGATTCGATAATGCGCTGCACTGCGCCGCCCGAAAGAACAGGATGCGTGCAATACGCATAAACCGATACGGCGCCACGTTCCTTCAGGGCCTGCGCCGCCTTGCACAATGTGCCGGCTGTATCGACCATGTCGTCCATGATGATACAGGTGCGGCCCTCGATCTCGCCGATGATGTTCATGACTTCGGACACATTGGCGCGCGGGCGCCGCTTGTCGATAATCGCCAGGTCGACCTCGAGCTGCTTGGCCAGCGCCCGGGCGCGCACCACGCCGCCGATGTCGGGCGAGACCACCACCAGGTTCTGGTGGTTGCGGCGCCAGATGTCGCCGAGCAAAATGGGGCCGGCATAAACGTTATCGACCGGAATATCGAAAAAACCCTGGATCTGATCGGCGTGCAGGTCCATGGTCATGACGCGGTCCACACCCACGACCTGCAGCATGTTGGCCACGACCTTGGCCGAAATGGACACGCGGGCCGAACGCGGCCGGCGATCTTGGCGGGCATAGCCAAAATACGGGATGGCCGCCGTGATGCGACCCGCAGAGGCACGACGCAAGGCATCGACCATGACCATGATTTCCATCAGATTGTCATTGGTCGGCGCGCACGTGGGCTGCAGCACGAAGACATCCTTGCCACGGACATTTTCGTTGATCTCGACCATGACCTCGCCGTCTGAGAACCGTCCTACTGTCATTTTCCCGAGCGACATATCGAGGTGATTGGCTACGTCGACAGCCAAACGGGTGTTAGCTGTGCCGGTGAAAATCATGAATCGGTCGTTTGCCATGGCGAAGGGTATTTTGCGTGGCGTCAAACGACAAAGCTGTTGACCAGCACCATGGGGGGCCGACTCAACAGCTTCGCGTTAACAACAAGCCTTACGGCCTGAAAATTTGGCTGGGGAAGAAGGATTCGAACCTTCGCATGCTGGAATCAAAATCCAGTGCCTTAACCAGCTTGGCGATTCCCCAAAATTAGTTTCGTGTCCAGTATCGCAGCGGATGATCCAATAAACCGGGACAGGCCCATGCATTCTGGAAAACCGTTGCACTATTGTGCACATGTTTTATTTTACCGAGAATCCTTTGCCCGAACATGTTTGCCTGAGACTGCGTTACAAATTCCACAAACAGACATGCGCCGGATCCACTCATTCGTGCACTGACACCTTCTTGTTCCAGCCATTTTGCAGCGGCTGCAACCTTGGGGTACTGCGCATAAACGACTGGCTCAAGATCATTACGACCAAAAAACCCGCCACCTTGAAAACCATTTTCCGGCGCGTTTGTTTTTTGCCACTCGGTAAAGACCGTTATTTTGACGCAGTCAGAATTCCTTGTCAAATCGGGTGACGAAAAAATACCGGGCGTCGCCACGCTCTGCGGCGGCTGCACCACAACATAGGCGCGATCGGGTAAATCGAGCGGCTGAAACACCTCGCCTATCCCGCTGGCAAACGCAGGACGGCCATAAATAAAGACAGGGACGTCTGCGCCAAGCGTCAGGGCAAGCGCCATCAGCGCCTTGCGGTCCAGCCCGGTTCCCCATAAACGATTGAGCGCGATCAGTGTCGTGGCTGCATCGCTCGACCCGCCGCCCAAGCCGCCGCCAGATGGAATCTGCTTGGTATAGCGTATCTGGGCGCCCTGGCGTATGCCGGTCGCCTTCTGCAGGGCACGGGCGGCCCGAATGACCAGATCATCGTCGGCGGCCAGGCCAGGCAGGGTGCTGCCCTCGCGTTCGATCACCCCATCGGGCCGCGCATCGAAGCTGAGTGTGTCGTACAGCCCGACAAAGCGAAATGCGGTTTCGAGCAGATGGTAGCCATCAGCGCGGCGCCCCGTGACATGCAGAAAGAGATTGATTTTTGCGGGCGCCGGCACGTCATACAAAGCCATGACGCACCCGTTCAGCCGTCAATGACCAGGCGCGCGCTGATGCTGCGGCTGCTGTCGTCGCGATTCAATTGCACCAGGCCTGGCCCCTGGTCGTTGTAGCGCGACAAACGCACTCGCCAGCCGTCCTGGGTGAAGCCGGTAATCTGCCCCTGGCTGTTTTTTTCGAGATTGGACACCTGGCCGCCCTGCCCGGTGCGACCACGCAGCCAATCTCGCAGGCCGGAAACCGGCAGCGGGCTGCCCAGCGCCATTTCGACAAGGCCGTCTGCATCAGCGGCCTGCTCCGTGCTGCCATCGCTGCGCGTGACCACCGCCCTGGCGGGCGTGACATCGATCCGGGCCAGCGTGCTGCCCACGGGATTAGCCAGATCCAGCCGCAACCGCTTGCCCGAATCCAGCCAGGCGAAACCACCTTGCACGGCGTCGCGCTGGCCATTGGCATAACCAACATTGAGCGCAAAACGACCGGTGCGCTCGAAGGGCGCAGCCACAAGTGCCGGATCGCCCATGCCTTCGGTGCGGCTTATTTTTTGCGGTGTGGCACATCCTGCCAGCAATAGCGCGACCAGCGCTGCGCCTGTGGCCGACCGCCACACAATGGACAAACCTGACTTCATTTGAGGCTCACTCCCAGTCGTTTCAGCGTCTTGACCAGCGTTTCGTTGTCAGGCTCCTGCTCATGCCCCTGGCGCCAGACGTCGACAGCCTCGTCGCGGCGATCCGTTACCCACAGCACCTCGCCCAGATGCGCGGCCACGTCGGCCGACGGCATCTGCTTGTAAGAGCGCTCCAGATACTCGATGGCAGCCTCTAAATCGCCGGTGCGATACAAATACCAACCGACGCTATCCAGGATGTAAGGGTTGTCGGGGTCGAGATCCAGCGCACGCTCGAGCAGGTCCTGCGCCTCGTCGAGATTGCGGTTCTGGTCGGCGTAGGTGTAGCCCAGCGAGTTATAGGCATTGGCGTTATCGGGATCCAGCTCAATGACGCGTTTCATGAGCTTTTCGAATTCGTCCATCCTGCCCTGCCGTTCGTACAGCATGGCCAGGTCGTACTTGATTTCGGTGGTGTCGGGGATGTCTTTGTCGGCCTGCAGCAGAATTTCTACCGCCCTGTCGGTGCGCCCTGCCTCGCGGTAAATGGAAGCGAGCGTGAGCGCCAGCACAGAGCGCTGGTGATCGTCCGAAGGACGCAATGTGTCTATCGTGGCCTGGGCTCGGCCCAGGTCGCCCAGCCTGGCCTGCAATACCGCCTTGTGCACCTGCGCCTGGAACTGCAAGGACGGATCATCGATCTTGTCCAGTTGCGCGATGGCGTCATGCGGCTTGTTCTGCTTTTCTGCGATCTGCACCAGCAACAACCTGGCATCGGACGAATCCGCCACCGCGCTGGTGGCATCATCGCGCAGCGATTGCCTGCGTTGCGTCTGCACAGAAATATATTCTTCGAGCAGCGCTTTGGCCTGATCGTAGCGCTGGGCCCGTATATTGACCTCGGCCTCGGTATAGAGCAGGTCGAAATCCTCGGGCGCGTTGTTGCGCATCTGCCCCACCAAGGCCAGCGCCCCATCGAAGTCGTTGCGTTCGACCAGGCGATTGACCAGTACCAGCGGCAGCTTGCGTGCTTCGGGGTGCTGCTGCAGATACTCGCGCGCGCCATCAATGGCCCGGTCGGGATCAACCTTCATGCCGTATTCGAGCACCCGCAGGGCAGCGGGCTCCATATCGGGGGCGAGCGCCAGCGCCTTGTCGGCCTCTTCCAAAGCGCGATAAGGGTCCGAAGCGGCCCAGGCGGCATCGGCCAGTGCCAGATGCGATACAGGCAAGGACAGCACCGAAGGATGCAGGGCTTTTTCGAGTACCTCGAGCGCGAGCTCCTTGTCAGGCATCTTGCCAACGATGGCAGAAGCCTGGGCAATAGCCTGCTCCTTATCTTCCGCTTTGTCGATGCGCTCCCAGAGCGCGCCCGCCAGCCCTGTGGTTTCGCCGCTGGATGCCGCCAGTGCCAGTGAAGACGCGACGGCTTCGGGATCCTTGGGCGACAGCAACGCCCACTCGCGGGCGGCCCGCAGTGCCCGCGCCATGTTGCGATCAGCCATGGAAAACTGGAATGCGCGCTTGGCCAGCCGCGGATCGGAAGTTTCGGTGGCAAGCTGCAGCAATGTTTGCCCAGCCATGTCATAGTAGCCACGCGTAGCGCCGATCTCGGCCGACAGTACCCGAAAGAGGATATCCGACGTAAGCGTGACGGCCGGCAATTCGCCGGCGCGCAAGCGGATGAGTTCTGTCTGCTCTACCTGCTTACCTTCTTCGGTCGCGGAATGCGCGAGGGCCGGCCAGCCGGAAAACATGGACACGCATAACGCAAACAGCAAGGGGGATGAACATTTCATGCAGGTGAACCGTTGTCGCTGCGCCTGCCAGAGGCGTCAGGTGGCAAAATTACTAAGTCGGATTTAATGATCTTATCACCCCCTTATGCCTGAACTGCCAGAAGTCGAAACCACACGTCGCGGATTAGCGACGATTATGCCCGGCCACGCCCTCCAGTGTTTCGTGGTGCACGAACCCCGGCTGCGCTGGCCGGTGCCTGCCGATCTTCCCCAGAAAATCAACGGCCAGACCGTGCTCGCCTGCGAGCGCCGGGGCAAATATCTGCTCATCCGTTACGCCCACGGCACGCAAATCGTTCATTTAGGGATGTCAGGCTCTTTGCGCAGCGTGCCCTTGCACGCCCCGCTCCTCAAGCATGACCACGCGGAATGGATTTTTGACCACGCCTGTTTCCGCCTGCACGACCCGCGCCGCTTCGGCGCCATCCTGTGGCACGACGCAGCCGATGGCCCCATAGAAAGCCATTTGCTGCTCGCCAGGCTGGGCATAGAGCCCTTCGACCCCGGCTTTACGCCGCAATACCTGCATGCACGCCTGCGTGGCAAGAGCCAGCCGATCAAGCAGGCGCTGCTGGCCGGTGACATTGTCGTGGGCGCGGGCAATATTTACGCGTCTGAAGCGCTTTTTCGCGCCCGTATCAACCCCAAGACCGCTGCCGGGAGATTATCCCTGGCCCGATGCGCCGCCCTGGTGACCGCGGTACAGCAAACACTGGCCCAGGCGCTGGAATCGGGCGGCAGCACCCTGCGCGACTATGTCGATGCAACCGGGCAGCCAGGCGCCTATTTTACGCTGCACGCCGCGGTATACGAGAAACAGGGCAAACCTTGCCCCGTGTGTGCCGCCCCGATACGCCGCATCGTGCAGGGGCAGCGGGCGACTTACTACTGCCCGCAGTGCCAGAAGCGCTGACCGGGGCGCTTTCCACCCGGATTCCTTGATGCACCGCCTGTACCGATGTGCAAGACCCCAGGCACTGACGTGCGATTCGCCCCCCGGCTTTTCATGCCAATGATTTGTTATTAACGAATCCGTTGCACATAAGCGAATATTCTACTATGATTTGAAGCATCGAACGTCCTGCCTACGCGTCGGCGCGTACCTGGGGCCACCCAGCGCCGCTTCGCTATGCGCTCGAACCCGCACGGCCACACTCGCCCCACTGTATCCAACGGAGACACCACACCATGAGCAAACAATTTGCGTCACATGCAGACCTCGAAGACAAAGTCGTTTCCTTCGACAAACTATCGGACAACGCCTATGCCTATACAGCCGAAGGCGATCCGAACACCGGTATCATCATCGGCGACGATGCAGTCATGGTCATTGATACGCAGGCCACGCCAGTCATGGCACAGGATGTGATCCGGCGCGTCAAGGAAGTCACGGACAAACCCATCAAATACATCCTGCTGTCTCACTATCACGCTGTACGCGTGCTGGGAGCATCGGCCTATAACGCTCAAGAAATCATCGCCAGCCGCGACACCTGGGATCTGATCGTCGAGCGCGGTGAACAGGACAAGGCCAGCGAAATTGGCCGTTTCCCCCGGCTGTTTCGCAATGTCGAGTCCGTGCCGCCCGGCCTGACGTGGCCCACCATCACATTCGAGGGTCGGATGACGGTCAATCTCGGCAACCTCGAGGTCCAGATCATGCAGATCGGCCGCGGCCACACCAAGGGCGACACCATCGCCTGGCTGCCCGAGCAGCGCGTGCTCTTTGCCGGTGATCTGGTCGAGTACCAGTCCACGCCCTATGCCGGCGATTGCTACTTTCGCGAATGGCCCCAGACGCTCGATCGCCTGGCCGGCTTCGGCGCCGAGAAAATGGTGCCGGGACGCGGCCCCGCACTGCAATCGGCGGAAAAAGTCCGCAAGGGCCTGGCAGGCACGCGCGCGTTCCTGACCGATCTTTATGCCTGCGTGAACAGTGGCGTTGCCGAAGGCAAGGACCTCAAGACCATTTACCGCGAAACCTACGACTTCATGAAACCACGCTATGCGGACTGGGTCATCTTTGACCACTGCATGCCCTTCGATGTCTCGCGTGCCTACGACGAGGCCACCGGCTACGACGATCCACGCATCTGGACGGCCGAGCGCGATATAGAAATGTGGAAACAGCTCGAAGGCTGACGGCTGGAGGAACAGGCGGTGGGAGACATTGATTATCAAGGCCTGGAGTTCGAATATAGACCGCAAGCCATACACGGCAGCGAACACCAGGCCATTACGATTGTAGGCGCCGGGCCAGTTGGACTGACCACGGCCCTGGACCTGGCCCAGCGCGGCATGAAGGTAGTGCTTATCGATGACGACTACCGCCTGTCCACGGGTTCACGCGCCATTTGCTTTGCCAAGCGCACCCTGGACATCTGGGACAGGCTGGGCGTAGGCGAGCGCATGGTGAGCAAGGGCGTGTCGTGGAATGTGGGGCGTGTATTCTTCAGAGACGACGAAGTCTGGCGCTTTGATCTGCTGCCCGAGCAAGGGCATCGACGCCCGGCCTTCATCAACTTGCAGCAGTACTACTGCGAAGGCTTTCTTCACGAAGCAGCTGCGGCGCATCCCAATATCGAGTTACGCTGGAAGAACAAGGCAATTGGGATTGAACAGCAAGGCAGCCAGGTGAGGCTCACCGTCGACACCCCCGACGGGCCTTATACCCTGACGACAGACTGGCTGATTGCCTGCGATGGCGCGCGGTCGCCTTTGCGCAAACTGCTGGGCCAGGAAAGCCATGGCCGCATCTTCAAGGACCGCTTCCTGATCGCCGACGTTCGCATGCAAGCGGATTTTCCGACCGAACGATGGTTCTGGTTCGACCCACCCTTCCATCCCGGCCAGTCCGTGCTGCTGCACAGCCAGCCAGACAACGTCTGGCGCATCGACTTCCAGCTGGGCTGGGATGCCGATCCCACGGAAGAGACCAAGCCTGAGCATGTCATACCCCGCATCCAGGCGCTTCTGGGCGCAGATACGAAGTTCGAGCTGGAATGGGTAAGCATCTATACCTTTGCTTGCGAACGCATGGACAAATTCCGCCACGGGAGGGTGATCTTTGCCGGTGATTCCGCTCATCGTGTCTCGCCCTTCGGGGCGCGCGGCGCGAACAGTGGCGTACAGGATGCCGACAATCTCGCCTGGAAGCTGGCGCTGGTCTGCCAGGGCCAAGCACCCGAAGCGCTGATTGACACCTATGCCGCCGAGCGGGAGCAGGCCGCCCAAGAGAACATTACACACTCCTCGCGCTCAACCGATTTCATCACGCCCAAAAGCGAGATCAGCCTGTTGTTCCGCAACACCGTGCTCAAGTTATCCAAACAGCACGAATTTGCGCGCAAGCTGGTCAATAGCGGGCGTCTGTCGACGCCGACCGCCTATCGGCACTCCAGCCTGAACACA
Source organism: Allopusillimonas ginsengisoli (assembly GCF_004153455.1). Lineage (GTDB taxonomy): Bacteria > Pseudomonadota > Gammaproteobacteria > Burkholderiales > Burkholderiaceae_B > Allopusillimonas > Allopusillimonas ginsengisoli. The sequence continues at coordinate 133,904 of NZ_SDQE01000008.1, forward strand.
CCCGATACCGACGACTTCTCGCAAGCGCCCGCGCTGGGCGATGTCGCGCCAGACGGTCCCGTCACGGTTGATGACGAATTCAGATGGTGGCTGGGCGAACTCGACGGACATTTCGTGATTGCGCTGTTTTGCAACACGCGCATCCCGTCAGCGTCTGCCCTGGAGCAGCTCAAGGCCAGAGCGCAGGGCCCGCTGGGCGTCAAAATCATACTGGCCCTTTCTCCTGCCCTGGCCCCCAGGGCGCCGGCCGGCGTGCACTGCGTGATCGATCACCAGATGACACTGGCGCGCCGCTACGACGCGCGCGATGGCGCCTGTTACCTGATCCGGCCAGACCACCATATTGCCGCCCGCTGGCGCCAACTGGACATGGCCAGCATAGACAGCGCGCTGCAACGCGCCATCGGCAGAGAGGAGGACTAGCCATGCAGCGATTGAACACCCAACCCGCCTTCGATGCGCCCGATGATGTCTATGAACGGCTTATTGATGCGCACCGCGATCTCAGCACCGAACAAAGCCATGCCATGAATGTGGCACTTGTCCTGCTGCTGGCCAACCACATTGGGGACATCGACGTGATCTCCCAGGCATTGAACTACGCACGCGCCACTGTTGACACAACAGACACCGCTACTTCACAGGAAAATCTGTCATGACGACCGTACTCGAATATCAAACAGGTTTTGGCAACCAGTGCTCAACCGAGGCCTTGCCCGGTGCGCTGCCCATTGGCCGCAATTCGCCGCAAGTCTGCCCTTATGGCTTGTATGCGGAACAGCTGTCGGGCACGGCCTTTACCATGGTACGCGCGGAAAACCGCCGCTCCTGGCTGTACCGTATCCGCCCCTCGGCGCTCCAGGATGCGTTCAAGCCTTATGGGGGCGCCACGCAATGGAGCGGCGATTTCGGCAAGGCACCGGTCACGCCCAACCGCCTGCGCTGGAATGCACTGGAGATTCCGGCCGAGCCCACGGACTTCATCGACGGCGTGCATACCTGGGCAGGCAACGGCCACGCCGACGACCAGGTGGGCATCGCCATCAATCTGTACGCCATCAACCTGTCCATGACACGCCGTGTGTTTTACAACGCCGATGCAGAAATGCTTTTTGTGCCGGAACAGGGGCGGTTGCGCCTGGCCACGGAGTTGGGCCGAATGGACATCGAGCCCTGCGAAATCGCAGTCATCCCCCGTGGCGTACGCTTTCGCGTAGAACTGCTGGATCAGACCGCGCGCGGCTACCTGCTCGAGAACTACGGCTCGCCGCTGAGACCGCCCGAGCTCGGTCCGATCGGCTCCAACGGCCTGGCCAATGTTCGCGATTTCCAGATTCCCGTTGCCTGGTACGAAGAGGTGGACGAAGACGTCGACATGGTGGCCAAGTTTACGGGTGGCTTCTGGCACACCACCTTGAATCATTCTCCGCTGGATGTCGTGGCCTGGCACGGCAACAACGCGCCGTACAAGTACGATTTGCGCCGATTCAACGTGATCGGGTCGATCAGCTACGATCACCCCGATCCCTGCCTGTTCACTGTGCTGACTTCGCCCTCCGACACACCCGGCGCCGCCAACGTGGACTTTGCGATTTTCCCGCCACGCATCCTGGCCATGGAAGACACCTTTCGGCCGCCGTGGTTCCACCGGAACTTTGCCAGCGAATTCATGGGGCTTATTCAGGGCGTATACGATGCCAAGGCCGAAGGTTTCGTGCCCGGCGGCGCCAGCCTGCACAACTGCATGAGCCCGCACGGCCCGGATGCCGAAACCTTCGAAAAGGCCACGGCGGCCGACACCGGGCAAGCCCATTACATTCGCGATACCATGGCTTTTATGTTCGAAACGCGCAGAGTCATCCGACCCACACAGACGGCCATGGAGGCCCCCACACTGCAGCAGGGCTATGACCAGGTCTGGGCAGGGATACGCAAGCATTTCAACCCCGAAAAACGCTGAGCGTCCAACCAGGCCGACACGCATTCTGGCTTCACCATAGGAATCTTACATGTCTTATCTGAACGAAACCCACGACCCGGCGCTACAGAGCTGGGTTGCTTCCGCCAATGTGGCAGACAACGGCTTTCCCATCCAGAACCTGCCATTCGGCGTGTTCCGCCGCACAGGTGGCGATGAAGCCTTCCGTCCAGGCGTTGCCATCGGCGACCAGATTCTTGATCTCGCCGCCCTCGCCGCGCTGCAACCCTGGACGGATGCTGCGGGCGAAGCGTTGCAGGCCTGCGCCTCGGAGAAACTCAATGGCCTGATGGCACTGGGCCAGACGCACTGGTCCGCCTTGCGGCTGGCCCTGTCACGCGCCCTGCGCACAGGCTCGACCATGCAATCGGCGCTTGAGCCGCTGCTTACCCCCATGTCGCAGGCACAGATGAGCGTGCCTGCGCACATCGGCGACTACACCGATTTTTATATCTCCCTGAACCATGCCACGGCCGTGGGCAAGCAGTTCCGTCCCGATAACCCCCTGCTGCCCAACTACAAATGGGTGCCCATTGGCTACCATGGCCGTGCCTCCAGCATTGGCGTATCGGGCCAGCAGTTCCGGCGCCCGGTCGGCCAGACGCGCCCCCCCGAAGACGGTGCGCAGCCTGGTTTTGGCCCGTGTCAGCGTCTGGACTATGAATTCGAGCTGGGCATATTTGTTGGCAAAGGCAATCAACAGGGCGACCGCATCCCGGTGGACGAGAGCGAATCCCACGTGTTCGGTCTGTGCATTCTGAACGACTGGTCCGCGCGCGATCTTCAGGCGTGGGAATACCAGCCACTGGGGCCCTTTCTGGCCAAGAACTTCGCCAGCACCATCTCGCCCTGGATCGTCACGCTCGACGCCTTGGCGCCCTTCCGCGCAGCCTTTGAACGCGCGGCAACAGATCCCCAGCCCCTGCCCTATCTGCAAGCCAAAAACGCGGATTCCGCCGCCTTTGATATTGACCTGGAAACATTGCTGGCCACCGAGCGCTCCCGCGCCCAGGGAGTAGAACCCGCCGTGATCGCGCGCAGCAACTTCAAGGATGCCGCCTTCTGGAACGTAGGCCAGCTGATCGCCCACCACACGGTCAATGGCTGCAATCTGGCGGCCGGCGATTTGATGGGCACGGGTACGCTGTCTGGCCGCGAAGCGGGGCAGGAAGGCTCGCTACTGGAAGCATGCCAGGGCGGCAAAAAACCGGTGGCACTGCCCTGGGGTGAAGAACGGACCTTTCTGGAGGATAACGACGAGGTCATCCTGCGCGCTCGCTGCAGCAAGCCAGGGTACCCCACGATCAGCCTGGGAGAATGCCGCGGCATGGTATTGCCCGCCAAGGGCTAGCCTGACGCTCTACCGATTCGGGGCGAGGTCCAGCCCCGAATCGGTATCCCAGACAACTGGCATGCCTCGCGGCATAACCGATTCGGCTTGCCACAACGCATGGCAGCGCAGGACCTGGAGGCCGTCATGCGCAGGCAACGGGCCCGACAGAATAAAGATCGGTCAGGCCAGCACTTTGCCCGGATTCATCAGCCCGTGAGGATCCAGCGCATCCTTGATGCGACGCATGAGCGCCATCTCGACCGGGTCCTTGTACCGGGGCAGAACATCACGCTTGAGCTGGCCCACGCCATGCTCTGCGCTGATCGAACCGCCAAACCGATGCACGCTTTCGTGCACCAGCTCGTATACCTCATACTGCTTGTCGAGTAAGGACGCCTCGGTGAATGCCGTGCCCTTGGCCACGTTGTAGTGCAGATTGCCATCGCCCAAGTGGCCGAAAATAACGTGCTCTATGCCCGGAAAGCTTTTTTGCAGGGCTGCATTGGTGGTCAATACAAACTCTGCCATGCGCGACACCGGAATCGAAACATCGTGCTTGATGCTCTTGCCGAATTCCTTCTCGGCCAGGGGAATGCTTTCACGCAGATGCCAGAGCGCCTTGCTTTGGGTAATGTTCTCCGCCACCACTGCATCCAGCACCAGGCCGTCTTCGATGACTTCGCCCAGCACCGTTTCGAAACGTTCGCGCGCATGCTCGGCGCTTTCGCTGTCTGACAGCTCCAGCAAGGCATACCACGGCATATTGGCGGATTCGCCTTCGAACGGCAGGCGCTGCTGCGGATAGCAGCGCACCACGCCTTGCAGGCAATTGCCGGCGATCAGCTCAAAACCGGTCAGCGCCGGACCAAACCCCTTGCGCGCCCGCGACAGCACAGACACGGCTGATTCAACCGAGTCAAGCGCCAGCAAGGCCGTACACTGGGCCACGGGCTGAGGATAAAGCTTGACCGTGGCTGCCGTGATGATACCCAGCGTGCCTTCGCTGCCTATATACAAATCACGCAAATCGTAACCTGTGTTGTCTTTACGCAGCCCGCGCAAACCGTGCCAGATGTCTCCATCCGGGGTGACAACCTCAAGCCCCAGCACCAGTTCGCGCGTATTGCCGTAGCGCAGCACCTGCGTGCCCCCTGCGTTGGTGGCCAGGTTTCCGCCGATCGTACAACTGCCTTCGGCTGCAAGGCTCAGCGGAAAGAGACGATCCACGTCGCGCGCGGCCTGCTGCACCGACTGCAGGATGCAGCCGGCCTCGACCACCATGGTGTCGTTATCCGTATCGATGCCACGTACTTTGTCTAGGCGCGTAAGCGAGATGACAACCGCCTTGCCGCTGTCATCTGGCGTAGCGGCGCCGCACAGCCCTGTGTTGCCCCCCTGGGGCACCATGGGCACCTTATGGGCTGCGCACCAGCGCACGACTTCGGCAACCTCTTGTGTGGAGCCGGGTCTGAGCACGGCCAGGGCTTCGCCTTGATAGCGTCCACGCCAGTCATTAACATAGGACTGTGCATCCGCGCCCGTCAGCACGTAAGGCTGCCCCAACATCTGTACCAATTCGTCAATCCGGCTCATTGTCCGCCTTTACTGAAAAGAATCGCCGCGCACATCGCGACAGTGCCTGCCCATCATTTTAAGGCAGGCCACCCTTTCGTGCCGTGAACAGTCCCGTATGCCATGGCTCGCCCGACCAGATTCGCAGGCACGTTTCTTGCGTTTACGGGATAATCTGTCCACAGGCCGCTACTTTGCGCAGCACGCCCGGCCAGCATTCACCGAGGATACATTGTGACCAACACCGCATTGCCATCTGCCGTATTCAAAGCCTACGACATCAGGGGCATTGTTCCCGAACAGCTTAATCCCGACTTTGCCCGCAGGCTCGGCCTGGCGCTCGCTGAGCAGGCACGCAGCCTGCACCTGTCCGGACTGGTTGTGGGTTACGATGGCCGCCTCAGCAGCCCCGAACTGTCCGCGGCCCTTCAGGACGGTATCCTGGCCGGCGGGATAGACACCATAGACCTGGGCATGGTCCACACGCCGCTTGTCTACTTTGCAGCCTACCGCAGGCATACCGGCTCGGGCGTGGCGATTACAGGCAGCCACAACCCGCCAGACTACAACGGTTTCAAAATCATGATGGACGGCAAAGCCCTGTATGGCGACGGCATACAGGCGCTGGCAGGCATCATGGCCGCACCCGAACCCATCGAAGGCATCAAGCCCGGCACCCGCCAGGAAATAGACCTTGTCGACGATTACGTGCAATTCATCGTCGAAACCGTCAAGCTGTCCCGCCCCATGAAAATTGCCATAGACTGCGGCAATGGCGTCGGCGGCAAGATTGCCCCCAAGCTGTACGAGGCATTGGGGTGCACTGTAGACCAGTTGTACTGTGATGTCGACGGCACCTTCCCCAACCATCATCCCGACCCCGCTGATCCGCATAATCTGGTGGCGCTGATCAAGCATGTACAGGAAACCGACTGCGAGCTCGGGCTTGCCTTTGACGGCGATGCCGACCGCATCGGCGTGGTCACCAAATCGGGCCAGATCATCTGGCCCGACCGCCAGTTGATCCTGTTTGCCCAGGATGTGCTGCGGCGCGAACCCGGCTCCACCATTATTTTCGACGTCAAATGCAGCCGCCACGTGGCGCGTGAAATCAAACACGCTGGCGGCAAGCCTCTCATGTGGCAAACCGGCCATTCCTTGATCAAGGCCAAGCTGGCTGAAACCGGTGCGCCGCTGGCCGGCGAGATGAGCGGCCATATCTTCTTCAAGGAACGCTGGTTCGGTTTTGACGATGGACTCTACGCGGGCGCCCGGCTGCTCGAAATTCTGTCCGGCCACGAGAACCCATCGGAAGTGCTCGAGGCGCTGCCCCAGGATATCTCCACCCCCGAAATCAAGATGGAGATGAAAGAAGGCGAGTCTCACGCTTTGGTGGCGCGCCTGCAGGCCGAGGGGCAGTTCCCCACGGCGACCAGCCTGAGCACCATAGACGGCGTGCGGGCGGAATACAAGCACGGCTTCGGGCTGGCGCGTGCGTCCAATACCACCCCGGTTATTGTGCTGCGCTTCGAAGGCGACAGCCAGGAAGACCTGGACCGTATCAGGGATGAATTCCGCAATGCCATCCAGACACTGGCGCCAGGGCTAACGCCGAGCTTCTAGCAGGGTTTCGTAGATGTCCAGATGATGGTCAACGATTCTGCGCACATCGAACTCGCGCTCGGCCAGGCGGCGCCCCGCCGCCCCCATGCTTCGCCGCAAATCTGCTTCCTGCGCAAGCCTGAGCACGGCATCGGCCAGCGCCACGGCATCGCGGGGGGGCACCAGCAGGCCTGAAACGTCTGGCTCTATGGCATCCCGGCAGCCGGGCACATCGGTTGTGACCACGGCGCGCCCCGCCGCTGCCGCCTCGACCAGCGACTTCGGTAAACCTTCGCGGTAGGAAGGCAGAACCACGATGTGCGCGTCGGCGTAAAGCTGTTCCACATCACTCCGCTCGCCCATGCACTGGACTACGCCTTCCTTGCGCCAATGATCGTACTGGGCCTGCGTGATGCTGGCTGGATTGCCAGGGTCGGGCGACCCAACCAGCAGCCAGCGCAGGCCGCTGTCATCGCCCGCCGCCAGCTGTGCGGCCTCGACATATTCGCGCACCCCTTTGTCCTCCAGCAGTCGCGCCGCCATGATGGCCACCGGCGCGCCATCCGGTTCGGGTACGTAGCGAAACTTGTCCAGATCCACCCCGGACCCTCGCACCATCACGACCTGCTCAGGCCGCACAACGCCCAGCTTGCGCAATACATCGCGATCGTTGGTATTCTGGAAAATCACCCGGCTGTTGCGATGGCCCAGCGCCAGGCGATACAGCACGGCGGCAGCGGTACGCAAGACGTCCACTCCTTTTCTGGGCCGCGTGAATATGAAGCCAAGCCCTGAAATCGCGGCGACATAACCCGGCACGCCGGCCAGTCTCGCGGCGATGCCGCCATAAAGCACCGGCTTGATCGTCACGCCATGCACCACATCAGGCCGCAGACGCCGAAACAACTGCCACAGCGCGTGAATACTGCGGCACTCCTGCACCGGGTTTTTGCCGCTGCGCGACATGGGGATCACATGGTGCGCCAGGCCATGGCGCAAGATATCGGCCACGGCAGGGCCGTTCATCGTGGCGATATGAACGTCGTAGCCAGCGGCCTTGGCGCCCAATGCCACAGGCAAGCGATGCGACAGGAAAAAGGCCGGGTTGTTCACCACCATCAACAGGCGCTTGCCCGCCACGCCGTCCGCACCGGAGGCAGCCCAGCCGCCTTGCGCGCCGCGCTCCTGCCCTGTTTCCGTCCCCTCCTGCCCACCCGCGCCATCCCGCCCGGCACGGCGCAACGCAGTCGCGCTGTCGGCCAGCGACCACGCGGCGTACGTCTGCTCCGGCGTGTGCGGCCTGCGCACCGGAAAATCCTGGGCCAGGCGACGCCACACCACATGGTAGTTATCCACCATCGCCTGCAGACTGTACAAATCCTCGACCCTGCGCCGGCCACGCTCGCTGCGTTCAAGCCGCTGCGGTGTATTCAGCACCCCCACGGCGGCGTCGATCGCACCCGCCAGCGCGGCGGCGTTGCGCGACGGCACGATCCAGCCTGTGTCGTCTACCATTGCGGCCGCATCGCCGACATCCGTGGCGACGCACAGTACGCCCGTCGCCATGGCTTCAGCCACCACATTGGGAAAGCCCTCGGCCCGGCTGGACAGCACATGTACATCCAGGCCATTCATCAACGCTGGCACATCATCGCGCCGCCCAAGCAGAATGACGCTGTCCTGAACATTGTGGTGCGCGAGCATATCCATCAACACCGCATTGCGCGTATCCAGCCCTTCGCCGATCAGGACACACCGCATATCCGGGCGGGCACGCAAGCTTGCCGCAAAGGCGCGAATCAGATTCTCGTGATCCTTGAGCGGATTCCAGCGCGCCACGCTACCGATCACGGGCGATCCATCACGGACCCCCCAGGCCTCGCGCGAGGCTTGGCGTGCGTTCGCATCAGGTTGCCAGCGTGACAGATCATAGCCATTGGGAATCACCAGCATGCGATCATCGCGATACCCCGCGCGCCGGTGGCCTCTGCGCGCCTGCTCGGCGCAGGCAACGATGACGCCCGGCACCAGACCCGACAATGGCGCGGACACCGCCTGACAGACGGAAGCCGAGCGACTGCTCTTGCCAAGGTCGGTGCCGGAATTGCGTATGCCCCAGGACACCGCCTTGATGCCTGCCGCACGGGCCACGACCCCTCCGATGAGGTCGGCATGATACATCCAGGTTTGCACCACGTCCGGGTTCAGTTCGCGCAATAGGCGGCGCATGCGCGGCAAGCCGCGCAATGTTCCGGCAGCGCCTTGCATGTCGAGCGTGTGAACGGTGATGCCCGCCTCGCGCAGGCGCGGGCCGAACACGCCCTCCCCGCTCATGGAAATCACGCAATGCCAGTCTGCCTGGCCCGGCGCGGTAAGCAGGCGGTGCAGCACCGTTTCCGCGCCGCCCAGGTAAAGGCCCGAAATAATATGCACAACCCGCAAGGGTGTGTCTGCCGTGTCAGTTCTATTGATCATTCATACTCTCCCGATGGGAGCGGCCGATGCTTTCGAATAGCGCATCCCAGCGCGCAAGAATTTGGGCAATGCCATAATGCTGGCGCACCGAGCCCGCAGCGCGTCGCCCCATCGCATCGCGCAACACCGGATCGCACATCAGGCGGGCCATCGCATCCTGCAAGGCCTGCTGATCGCCCAATGGTACAAGCTCCGCAAACTGTCCGTGCTGAGTGATTTCACGCGGGCCGCTGGGGCAGTCTACCGTGACGCAGGCGCACCCGAGCGCCATGGCCTCAAGCAGCACATTGGGAAAACCCTCCACCGCCGACACCAAGGCAAACACGTCCGCTTGTCGCAATGCGTCCCAGGGCTGTTCGGTACGGCCGGGCAACTGCACACGTTCATCCAGGCCCAAGGCTGTGACCTGTGCCTCAAGTTGCGCGCGCAATGGCCCCTCGCCCCAGATCACCAGATCCCAGTCCGGAAAAGTCTTTGCCAGGCTCGCAAAAGCCTGGATCAAGGTATCGAAGCGCTTGGACGCGACCAGCCGTCCCATGGCCATGAGACGAGGGCGTTCCGCGGCGGGCACGCGCGGCCCGGTGCGGGCTTCAGGCATGTCTGCCGGCATGGGATTGGGCATGACGGCGAGTTTTTCCTGCTGGATATGCGGCGCCATTGTTCGAAAGGACGCCACGCTGTCGCGCGACTGCAGTACCACCTTGGACGCCCAGGGATAGGTCCAGTTGCGCAGCCGACGCAGCACCGCGCCGGCACTGGTACTGAAGGCCGGATTGGTGCGCTCGCTCACAATCACTGGAACGCCAAGCTTATGTGTGGCAAGCAACACCATCACGTTGACGTTGGTCAGAAAAGAAACGATGACATCGGGCCTGAAATCGCGCACCAGCCTGCGCATCGCCAGCCACTTGGCCAAGGGCGGACAAAACTTCCTGCCCAAGGAGCCCATTTGATCTGCCAGCCATTGCAGCCTGACATCGCCATGCAGAGGATAAAAGCAATCGCCGCGGCCTGTGTACGTCGGCACCAGCGCAACGGTATCCCCGCGCGCGGCCCAGGCACTGGCCAGCGTGGCAGCCACCCGCTCGGCGCCGCCCGCATGCATGGAACTTACGAAAAACAGGATTCTCATACTGTTCCGCCCCCAATCTTCGCGATTCCACACATCGTCTGTTTGCTCCTGCGGTTGTCTGGGACACGGCTCAGCGGCCGACGAACAGCTGCTCCCACAATGCCATGACACGCGCCATGGAAAACCGATCCCGCACATCGACCGCGCGCCGCGCATAGCCCTCGCGGCGCTCTGGATGCGCCATCATATCGGACAAATGCGCGGCCAGCGCTTCGTGGTCCTGGACCGGACGCACCAGCACCCCATCTATGCCGTTGCGTATGATCTCGCGCGGGCCCGTATCGCAATCGAAAGCAACGGGCGCCAGCCCGCTCGCCATGGCTTCAATCAAGGTATTGGACAGCCCTTCGAATTGCGAGCTCAGCACATATAGATCCGACTGCATGTACCAGTCGCTCACGTTGCCGATCCGCCCGACCAGCGTGATGCGCTCAGACAGCTCGGCGTCGTCGATCTGCGCCTGCAACGCGTCACGCAACGGCCCTTCGCCCAGAATCACAAGATCCCAGTTGGGAAAGTAAGGCGCAATCATCTCGAATGCCCGTATCAATACGCCAAACCCCTTGTGCGGATGCAAACGCCCCACCGCCAGCAAACGAAAGCGTCCACGGCGCGGCGGCGGTTCCACAACCGGTTCAGCCCGCTGCAATGGCCAGCGTACAGCGTTTGGAATCACGGCAAGCCTGGATCCGGGTACATTGTCTTCCAGCCATTTGGCGGTGCCCGACGTGAGCGCGACCACTGTTGCGGCCTGCGGATAGGCCCAGCGGCGCAAGCGCTGCCAGATATCCGGCAGACTCTGGGAGGGCGGATGCGTATGCTCGGTCGCGATGACTTTACAGGGCTGGCCACGCGCCGCGATGATCGCCAGTATTGATGATGTCGTCATCATGCCCAGCACAATGCTGGGCCGTTCGCGGCGTATCAGCTTGCGCAGGCGCCAAACCCGGCGCAGATTGGCCAGCGCGCCACCAACACGGCTGGCACTGGCGCCCGCCGTACCCAGCACATGGCGCGTGACGCTTTCATGCAGTGGATACGCGTCTGTGTCGGCCCCCTCTTGGGTTACCACAGTCACCCGGTAGCCACGCACCACCCAGAAAGCGCCAAGATCCGCCGCTACCCGCTCGGCCCCGCCTCCCGCAAGAGAGTGGATAACGATCATCAGATGAGGTTGAAAAGCAGAATGGCTCAATACAATACCTGTAATGAAATACTAGGAAGCTGCTGGCGTGTCTACGGGTCGCCGGGCCACCAGGGCATAGCAAAGGAAAGACGAGACGTACATCAGACTGGTCGCCAGCATAATGCCCTCGGGCCCCATGACAGGTGCCAGCAGAAAATTCATGACAGCCTTGACTGCAAAATTGCAGACAGCTATGAATGCCATGATACGGTAACGATTCTGGCTGGCCAGCAACTGCACAAGCACCAGCACCCCAAAATAAAAAGGCAGTTGCAACAGCCCCCAGCGAAGCACCTGGGCGACAACCACGGTGTTTTCGGCGGTGAACGCGCCGCGCTCGAACAAAAAGGCGACGCCCCACGGCGCGAGCACCCAGCCTATCAATGTGACGCCGCCGCCCGCCAGCAACATCAGCATGGACCATTTCAGCGCTGTGGTGCGCGCGCGCTCGGCATCGCCGCGACTCTGAATATCCGCCAGCACCGGCAAGGCGGCACGCCCCACCGAGGCCGCGCCCACGCCCAGCAGCAGCGATAGCAGCCGGCTCGCGTAGCCCAGCGTGGCGTTGGCGTTGGCGCCAAGATTCGCCGCCGTATATTGGTCGATCGGGCCTACAAAACTCATGGCTATCTGGCCCAGCAACATGACGCCGGACGCCTTGACCAGATCGGGCCAGTGCTGCGAGCTCAGGGTCAGGCGAGGCCGGCCCCACATGCCATCGGCCCGCGCCGCCAACTTGAGCAACCAGATGGATTGAATCAGATAGCCGACCAGCGTGCCCCACAATAGCGGGCCGATGTCGTTGACCGTCGCGGCCAGCAAGACCCACACCAGAATGACCACGGCTGGCACGCTGTCGAGCAGTGTATTGATATGGCGTTCGTGCGCCCGCAGCCGAGCGGCGCTGATGCCAGTCAGCAAAGTGAGCACCGCCGCCGGCGAAAAGGCCAGCATGAGCTGGCTACTCATGCGCTGCGCCTCGGCAGGCAGCCCCTGCCCCGCCATCTGCAGCACCCAAGGCCAGGCCACATACAGCCCCACCGCCAGCACCACACCTATGCCTATCACCCACCCCTGCAGTTCACCCAGGAAGCGCGCCCTGTCCTGGCGCTTATCCTGTCGCATGCGAACGAGGACGGGGATGAGCACGACAGACAGCGCGCCCACAATCGTAGTGGGGATCCAGTTCGCCATGACCATGGTGAACTGGTAGGCATCCACCGCATCGCTGACGCCGTAGCGATAAGCGACGGCCATTTCCTTGAACGCGCCCGCCGCCTTGCCCAGAAGCAGGAAAAAGGCAACACGCAGTGCCCCCTGTGCAATGCGCCTGTGGTCAGAATGCAGGCTGGCCAGCCGTTGCTTCAGGGACTTCAAATCAACGCAGAAATTGCGTGTACCAGGGCATGGAAACCTCCAGGCCCTGCACGATATTGTGCATAGGCTCGTAGCCCAGGAGATCACGGGCCTTGCTGATATCGGCCTGTGAGTGACGCACATCGCCCGCACGGAAATCCGCGTGCACGGGCGGCTTGTCGTAGACGATACCATTGTTGCCCAGCGCCTTGGCCAGGTACTCAAAGAGTTCGTTCAGACTGGTACGGGCGTTGTAGGCCACGTTATAGACCTGATTCACGCCATCGGGTTGAGCCAGCGCGGCCAGGATGTTGGCCTGGACAACGTTATCGATAAAGCAGAAGTCGCGGCTGGTTTCACCATCGCCATTGACGACGACATCTTCGCCCTTGATCATGGCGGCGATCCATTTCGGAATCACGGCCGCATACGCGCCGTTCGGATCCTGCCGCTTGCCGAACACATTGAAATAGCGCAGGCCAATGCTGCCAAAGCCGTAAGCACGCGCAAAGACGTCCGCATAGAGCTCATTGACGTACTTGGTGACGGCATAGGGGGACAGGGGTTTGCCGATGCGGTCTTCGACCTTGGGCAGGGCCTCGAGATCACCGTAGGTTGAGCTGGAAGCCGCATACACGAACGATTTCACCTGTTCATCGCGCGCCGCCACCAGCATGTTCAGAAAGCCATCGACATTGACGCTGTTGCTGGTAATCGGGTCGTTCAGCGAACGGGGCACCGAGCCCAGCGCAGCCTGGTGCAGGACATAATCCACGCCGGCCAGCGCCTTGCGACATGTATCCAGATCGCGGATATCGCCTTCGTGAAAAGTAAAATTGGCCCAGGCCTTGGGATCGACATTTTTCTCGACCTCGTCCAGGTTGTACTGGTAGCCAGTGGCAAAATTGTCCAGACCCACCACGGTCTGGCCCAGCTGCAGCAAAGACTCCAACAGGTTAGACCCGATAAAGCCTGCGCAGCCAGTAACGAGCCAGACCTTCGGAGAGGTCTGCAGATTGGTGGTGATTTCTTCGTAGCGCGTACTCATAGTTGACCTTTGACAGAAGTGAACCGGCATCATGCCGCCATAGTATCGAGCAGCCTGCTTACAGGCGCAGGTCGGATTCCTCGGCCGTCAACGCATACTTCAAGTCGTACAGCACGTGCTCGGGCTTACCCAGCGCGCGAATCGCCGCCGCGCCCATCTGCACGAACTGGTGATGCGAGACCGCCAGGATGATGGCGTCGTAGGCGCCATCGGCCGGCTTGTCGATGGGCGTGATGCCGTATTCGTTCTGAGCTTCCTGGGCCTCGACCCACGGATCGTACACATCGACCTCGATGTTGTATTCGCCCAGTTCCTTGACAATGTCCACCACCCGCGTGTTGCGCAGGTCCGGGCAGTTCTCCTTGAAGGTCAGCCCCATGACCAGCACCCGCGAGCCCTGCACCTGGATGCAGCGCATCGTCATGGCCTTGACCAGTTGCGAGACCACGTATCCGCCCATCGAGTCATTGAGCCGGCGACCGGCCAGGATGATCTCCGGGTGGTAGCCGATGGACTGCGCCTTGTGCGTCAGGTAGTACGGATCCACGCCTATGCAGTGCCCGCCCACCAACCCCGGGCGAAACGGCAGAAAGTTCCACTTGGTGCCGGCCGCTTCAAGCACGGCCTGCGTATCGATGCCCATCTTGTTGAAGATCAGCGCCAGTTCATTGATCAGCGCTATGTTCACATCGCGCTGGGTGTTCTCGATGACCTTGGCCGCCTCGGCCACGCGGATGGACGGCGCCTTGTGGGTGCCTGCCACGATGATTTCACTGTACAGCGCATTGACCAGGTCGGCCACCTCGGGCGTGGAGCCGGAGGTGACTTTCTTGATGGTGGACACCCGATGCTCTTTATCGCCCGGATTGATGCGCTCGGGGCTATAGCCGGCAAAGAAGTCTTCGTTAAAGCGCAGGCCCGAGATGCGCTCGAGCACCGGCACGCAGTCTTCTTCGGTCGCACCCGGATAGACCGTGGATTCGTAGATGACGATGTCGCCGCGCTTGAGGATCTTGCCGATGGTTTCGCTGGCGCGGATCAAAGGGGTCAGGTCGGGCTGCTTGTATTCGTCGATCGGCGTGGGAACGGTCACGATGAAGACATTGGCCTGGGCCAGATGCTCGGCTTCGTGACTGAATGACAGCCCCTGCGACTGCGCCAGCTCTGCCTCGCTGACTTCCAGCGTGTGGTCGGTGCCCTGCCTGAGCTCGGCGATACGGCGCGCATTGATGTCAAAGCCCAGCACGGAACGCTTCTTGCCAAACTCCACCGCCAGCGGCAGGCCGACATAACCCAATCCTACTACCGCGAGTTTCACATCTTCAATCTGCAACTTGATTCTCCCACGCTGTACGCTAAAAAATAAATTTTAAAGGCTGATATAGATTGCCGCGGCGAACTATCCGATTATTTTGGAGGCTTGTCGCGCCCAAGCGAAGGCAGCAGCAGCCAGGATGGCCGCCTCCAGGACACCAGCCGCGAATAAAGCCATAGATACACCGCCGTGAACATGAGTATGCTCCCGCACAGTATCCAGGCGCTATCCCACCAAATGGTGGCAGGCACCAGGCCAATCAAAGCCAGCACCCATAGATACGGCGAAGTCATGGCATTGCACAAGGCGGGGACCGCGTGGCGCCGGTCGCGGCTGAAGGTAACGCGCACCAGCCTGCGAAACACCAATTGGTGCAGGTGCAAGGCATCGGGCTGGTCAACCGGCGTGCCACGCTTGAATCGGCGGCGCCAAATCGAGAAAATGGTTTCAAACACGGGGTAGAACAGCACTGCCAGCGCGTAGAAAGGCGACACGCTTGGGTTGCGCACCACCAACTGCACAGCCAGCTCGGCCAGCATGAATCCCAGAAAATACGCCCCGCCATCGCCCAGAAACACCCGGCCAAAGGGAAAATTCCAGACCAGAAACCCCAGTGTGGCCGACGCGAGCGCCGTCGAAATCAGAAAAATGGGAATATCCTGAACCTGCAAGGCAACCAATGCCAGCGAAATGGCCATCAGCGTGGCGATCATTCCCGCAAGGCCGTTCATGCCATCGACAATATTCAGGGCATGCGTACAGCCGCCCACCGCAATCATTGTAAAAAGCAGGGACACGGGCCAGTACGCCAGGATCATGTCCGCCCAGGGCAGGCCAACCCGAGAAACGCCGCCCAACAGCCACCAGGCAATGGCGGCAGACAAAAAAGCCGCCAGCAGGCGCTTGCCCGCACCGATGTCCTTGGTCAGGTCTTCGAGCAGGCCAGCGACGAACACCGGCATGACGGCAATGAACAACACCGGCCAAAGCCAGGTAAGTGTCATGTTGCTGGGGCCAAGGACCAACAGGCCCGCCAGACTGCCCGCGACGACCGCCAGCCCGCCTACACGGGGCGTGGACCGCGAATGGCTGGCCTGGGGCTTGTTCAGGTCTGTATCACCGGTTAGCTTGCCGTGCCAGCGTTCGGACACGACAATCAGGCCGCCCACCATGAACGCGACAATACAGATATAGAACCAGGTGAAGGATTCCCAAAGCTGAGGCGACAACACAAAGATCCTATGAGATAGAGAGCGCTGCCGATATTATCGGCCGCATTGACAGCAATCTAGGCACTTGAGAAAAAATAAACGTAACAATACCTAAAAAAGAAAAAAAAAGCCCGAGATCGTGAGATCTCGGGCTAAATCCACCAAAGGAGGAGGGTGGAGGAGACAACCGTGGCATGTCGCCGCTACGAAAGCCTCGCGCATTGCGCTTTAGCTTGAGACCAGTGACTGAGGGTTTACCCGCTGCAATCACGTTGCGACATCCAATAACTGAATTGTATAGCCTTAGTTTGTGCGTTGCAAGATATAAAACCAAAAAAACTGTAACAGTGTTGTGATGTTGCGTTTTTCATACTATGCCATAGGGCGGATGGGCAAGGCGTAAGTAAGTGTTATTACGGATTGCCAGGCGTAGCCGAGGTTTCTCAGATTCGGTACGCGGTCGTTGTCATGACGCGGGACATCGCCCGCATGGCCAACCTGATGGGCCCCGGCAGCTTGTGCGCCCCGTTTGATTCCGCGGTATTTCGGTGCTGAATTTCGTCGTCCCGCATCTGGGTCACGATGCGTCGCGAACGTTCGTCGCCACGCGGAAGCTCGCTTAAATGCTTGTCCAAGTGCTGTTCAACCTGCTTTTCGGTTTCGGCCATGAACCCCAGATTTCGACTGACGCCTGCCCTGCTGGCCAATACGCCGAGCGAGAACGATCCGGCATACCAGAGCGGATTGAGCAAACTCGGGCGGCTTTGCAGTTCGTTGATGCGGTCGCGGCACCACACAAGGTGATCGACCTCTTCGGCTGCCGCCTTGTAGAGCACCTTCTGAATTGCTGCATCGCGGCAAAAAAGCGCCTGGCCACGGTACAAAGCCTGGGCGCAAATCTCGCCCACATGGTTAACCCGCATAAGACCCGCCGCATGTTTCTGCTCTTCGGGTGTCAGGGCTTGCGGGTCCTCGTGAGCGACCAGGACTTCAGGTTTGCCCGCGGGGTTGGGCCGGCTGGCCTGGGCAGACCCGCCCAGCACCTGCGCCGCGCGACCCGCCTCTGCCAGCACGCGATCCAGAACACTCATATGGCGCGTGAAGGCTTGCTTTCCGGAATCGATCGCATTTTGCATGACATGTGTCCTTGAACCAATACATCTTCATTATCGCAAAAAGTCCCAGATCCGACGACGCCAGACCCAGAACCAGATGGCCGGAAGCAAAATAGACAAGGCCACGAGCCCATTGCCGGCGATTTCCTGATCATCCAGCAAATAGAAATTGCACAGCCTGACGGGATTATCGCGATACAGCAGCCCGACAATCGCCGTCATCCAGCAGAAATTACCGATAAAGAAAACCTGAATGACGATATTTGCACGCCGCAGGGAATGATAAAGCACCCATCCGGCGATCAACACGCTGACGTACTTGGACAGCGCTGCCGGCCAGGATAATAAAACCTCGTCCAGCGCCTTGGGGATCATCCAGTATGCACCCACCAGATTGAAAAACAACAACCCGGCCAGCCCGTGCCCATTG
This sequence comes from Allopusillimonas ginsengisoli, assembly GCF_004153455.1. GTDB lineage: Bacteria > Pseudomonadota > Gammaproteobacteria > Burkholderiales > Burkholderiaceae_B > Allopusillimonas > Allopusillimonas ginsengisoli. The sequence goes on from NZ_SDQE01000008.1 coordinate 151,657, forward strand.
AATCCGGACAGCCAGGCCCATGCATCGCGGTCGCGCAGAACCCACGCACGGGCAAAGCACAGCCCCGAAAAAAGAATCAAAGGGATATGGACCAGCATATGCAAGGACATCGTCCGCGTGAGCGGCCGGTCCAGAACCACCGCCAGCAGCAGCAATAGCCAGCCGGCATACAACCAGGGTCTGGCACCCCACGCCCCCGGCCGGAACAGACTGCCCCAGCGACCGATTCGGCCCTGCATGTCTACACGGCGATCTGTCGTCATGGCAGCATCTCCTGCACCGCCTCATCACGCAATGCAGCCTCAACGCGCGCCTGGACTGGCGATGCCGCCTCTTTGGGAGGGGCCGCGCGCCGCGACACATAGCCCAGCACGGCGTCCCGGTTGCCGATATCGAGGATGCGCTCCAGACGCCCCCCCGGGGTCACAACATGGTAGGCGGCATTGTGTTCGAACTGCCCGTAAGGCGCGGGTATGACAATAATGCCAAATGCGTCGAGCAGCGCCTTTCGCTGCGTGGCATCAGTAAGGGTCGCAAACTGCCACAGATCCGTGTCTGCCCGCATGCCAGCTGCGTACCGCGTCAGGTACGCCTGGGTATCGGCGGGATCGAAACTAAGGCTGAGTATGCGCACCTGCCCGCCCAGCCCTTGCGCTTTCAGTTGCGCCTGCAATTGCTGCAGCTCGGACCCCATCGCCAGGCAGATCGAGATGCAGCGTGTGTACATAAAGTTGATGACGGTCAGGCGCCCATCGTCACGCAAGAGCCTGGATAAGGTCGTGGCCTCGCCGGACGCAGTACCCAATGCCGCATCGGGCAGCTGCCGTGGTGAACGGGCGATGTCGGCCCGGCGGGCCGACTCCGTAGTCACCACCGTAAAACGGTCGGTCTGGGCATACAGCACAGCCATGCCGCCAACGCATACCAGCAGCAGCGCCAGCAGTGTCTTCATGCTATTTCATCGCCTGGAGCTCTGCATCTCCATTCCAGGGTGCTTCATGCGAGGCGGTCGCCTCCCGTTCCGTCTTGGCCATGGCTTGATCCACCTCGCCACTGTCGTTGCCGAAACTTGTGCGCAGGTGGCTGGCAAGCGCCGCGATCTCCGCGTCGTCGAGCTTGTCTTTGAAGGCCGGCATCATGCCGTTGTATTTGTTGCCGTTGACGGTCAATTCTCCAGTAATGCCATGCAGAATAATCTGCACCAGCGTTTCAGGCTTGCCAATCACCCACTCGGAATCCGCCAGCGGCGGGAAGACCCCAGGCAAGCCGGCCCCGGTCGCCTGGTGACAGGCAACACAATGCGCGGTGTAGAGCTGCCCGCCATCGACCTTGCCGCCTGCGGCAGCGGCCGCCACCTTGAAATCCGCCGCCGTGCGGCGGTCGCCATAAGAGGGCGGGTTCGGTTCATAGGCAAGATAAAGATAGCCAATCGACCAGATGAATAGCCCCGCGACAATGGCAACGACCAGCCAGGGCACGGGCCGGTTGCCCTCATAAGGTTCAGGCATCTCCCGTTGCTGGGCCTGCGTTTTTTTGGATTGTTCCGACATTCTGTTCTCCGACGACAGTTCCATGGCAGGCCGGCCTGCGGCCGGCGCCAGAGATTATTCGCTTTGCGCGGCCTCAGCTTCCTGCCCGGGCGGCGGCGGGACTGGATACGTGCGGTCGAGCGAAATCAGGTATTCGACAAGGTCCAGGGCCTCGGGCTTGGCGACCACCACCTTGCCTGGCGGCTCATAGCCTGGCGGCAGATGAACCACTTTGTCGCCCTCCTCGGCCTTGTCCTTGACTTCGAAGAGATAGGGATAAGACGGCATGATGCTGCCCGGCGCATAGGCGCGCGGCTGGTACAGGTGGCCCAGTTGCCAGTCCACGCTGGGCTGGCGCGCGCCAATATTGAGCAGATCGGGGCCCGTGCGCATGGTGCCAAGCAAATGCGGGTGGTCGTAGTAGTAGTCCTCCGCCACCGGCGCCCTGCCCCAGCCGCGGCTGAAGTCCGGCGCCTGCTGCTGGGCCCGCGGCTGCTGGGTGTGACAGTAAACACAGCCGTTGTCGATGTACTGCTGGCGCCCGCGCAGTTGCTGCGAGCTGTAAGGCTTCAGATCCGCCGGCGGCTCCAGGTCCGACAGCTGCATATAAGGCAGAACAACCAGTGTGGCAGTCGCCAGGGCGAGCGTCACCATGGCGCCGCCCAAAAGTTTGTATTCGCTTTCCATGATCAGGCTTCCTGGGCAACAACGCTGTCCAGCGACGGAGTGCGTTTGTGAAACAAGGCCGGGCCGACGCGCTTGCGGCCATAGCGCAAGGCCATCGTGACAAAGTGAAAGGCAAATACAATGTGGCCGAGGGTCATGATGGCGCCACCCACGGTGCGCGACTCAAGATAGGGAATGGTGAGACGCACCGAATCCATGAAAGGACGCGTGGCATCGAGCATGGCAATCCCCTGCAGCCAGCCGCCTATAGTCAGGCCAATAAAATACACACTGAAGCCGACGACAACCAGCCAGAAATGCAGGGCGATCAGCCTGGGGTAAGGCCATTCCCATGACATGACGCGCGGCATCACAAAATAAATCGCGCCAAACATGACCAATGAGAAGAACCCATACAGGCCAAGATGCGCATGCGCTACCGTGAAATGCGTGAAGTGCGTCACGGTATTGATGCTGCGCAGCGCTTCGAACGAACCCTGAACCGAACTCAAGGTATACATCATGCCCCCGAGCACAATGAATCGCAGTGTGGGCGAGTAGATCAAGGTCTTGAAGTGATGGCGCATCGTCAGGTGCTGGTTCACCGAGAACGCCAGCACCGGTACGATCATCATCATGCTCTGCACGATAGACAGTGTGACCAGCCAGCTGGGTACCGGCCCGCCCACCAGGTGGTGCCCGCCCACCTGCCCATAGAAGAAGGCCAGCGCCCAGAAACCGATCAGGGACAAGTTGTAGGACTGGATCGGGCGCCCGATGATCTTGGGCAGGAAGTAGTACACCGAGGCCAGCGCCACTGGGGTGTAGAACAGACCCAGCACGTTATGGCCGAACCACCAGTTCATCGTGGCCTGCTGCACGCCAAAATGCACGCTGGGCAGGTTGCCGACCAGAAACAGAATGGGAAACCAGAACAGCGCTGCGCCCATGTACCAGATCGACACATACAAGTGCTTGACCTTGCGGTTCTGCAGGGTGAACACCAGCGGCAATCCGATCAATGCACCGCCGACCACGAACAGAATGTCGACCTGCCAGGGGATCTCAAGCCACTCCAGCCCATCGCTGAAGCCCGCGGCAATGCTGCCCAGTCCCGCGATCAGCGCCGCGTTCCACAGCATGCAGCCCAGCAATGCAAAACGTCCGCCCATCAGCTCGCTCTTGAGCAGGCGCGGCAGCGTCCACATGGCAACGCCGAACGCCGCCATGGGGGCCCAGCCATAGGCCACCGCATTCAGATGCAAGGTACGCATCCGGCCAAAGGTCAGCCAGGCGTACTGGGTCAGAAAATCGGGCTCGTGCAGCTTGTAGGAGCTGATCAGGCCAGCCACCGAGGCAAAGACCAGCCAGACAATTGCACAGGACAGAAACACGAAAACGACCCAGGCGGACGAACGGTCGGCCTGTATCCGATCGGCCAGCTCCTGACGCGCGAGCGCCTCATCGGCGGGCGCAAGCGAGGTATGGGTGGCGTCGACAGCCTGTTGCAAGGCCTTCTGCTGCGCCGCCGTGGCGGAAGGTTCTTCCACCTTGCCGATCTCTCCTTCGGAGAAAATGACGTTGGCGGCCGCTGGATTATCATCAAAAAGATGATGCCGTAGTGACCAAATGAAGACAAACAGGCCGGTCACCGACAAGACAAATGTCAGCAACAGTATGACGGTAGTGTTCATGTGTGTTCCAAGGCAAAGAATCTGAAACGCCTCTCTTCGCCCCCTGCTTGCTCGCTGGCGGGCTAAACGTTTCAGGTGAAAACAATTGCTATGCTACGTATTCTTTCTTTAAGATTAAGCAATTACCTTGATCCACATACGGTAATCTGACACCGCGCTGAGCGCTTTGCAGGCGCCGTAATCATGATGGCATCAGCCTTTCGCCGAAAAAGTGGGACATATTGTCCCAGTGGTCCAAAAGCAACAGAATTCACGGCATCGTGACGCTTTCAGGCGTCATTTCCCCGTTTCGTGCACGAGGTCCCGCGAGGGCAGCCGCGTGAAGCCGGTATCATTACACTTTACCCTGCAGCAGGAAGACGACTATGGAATGCACAATAGACTGGCATGGCCCCGACGGCATGCTGTTCGTGGCCCGCACCGGCACCGGCCATGTCACCGCCATGGATGGCGCGCCCGACGGCGGCGGCAACAATCTGGCGCCGCGCCCCATGGAAATGCTGCTCACCGGCGCGGGCGGCTGCGCCGCGTACGACGTCGTCCTGATTCTCAAGCGCGGACGCCACGCTGTCAGCCACTGCCAGGCCAAGCTCGAGGCGGAGCGCGCCACCACCGACCCCAAGGTCTTTACCAAGATACATTTTGCGTTTACCGTCACGGGGAAGAACCTGCCCCAGGCGGCGGTCGAACGCGCTGTGCAGCTATCGCACGAAAAATACTGCTCAGCCTCGGCCATGCTGGCCAAGACGGCAGAAATCACCCATTCCGTTACGATCCAGGAAGGATAGCGCGCTGCGCGCCCCCCTCCCACCCGCCAATTCAATACGATTTCATCATGCATCAGTACGAAGACTTCATGCGCCATGTCTACGAACACGGCACATTCAAATCCGATCGCACCGGCACGGGCACCCGCTCGGTCTTTGGCTACCAGATGCGATTCAACCTGAGCCAGGGCTTCCCCCTGATCACCACCAAAAAACTGCACACCAAGAGCATCTTCATTGAACTGCTGTGGTTTCTTCGCGGCGACTCGAATGTGCGCTGGCTGCAGGAACAAGGCGTGACGATATGGGATGAATGGGCAGGCCCCGATGGCGACCTCGGGCCAGTCTACGGGGTGCAGTGGCGATCCTGGCCCGCGCCCAATGGCGGCCATATCGACCAGATTTCGCAGTTGATGGCGCAAATCCGCGAAAACCCGGATTCGCGGCGGCATATCGTGTCCGCCTGGAACGTCGCCGACATCCCCAACATGGCCTTGCCGCCCTGCCATGCGTTCATGCAGTTTTATGTTGCCGATGGCAAGCTCTCATGCCAGCTTTATCAGCGCAGCGCGGACATTTTCCTGGGGGTTCCGTTCAATATCGCCAGCTATGCGCTGCTCACCCATCTGGTGGCGCAGCAATGCGACCTTGAGCCCGGCGATTTCATCTGGACCGGCGGCGATTGCCATCTGTACAGCAATCACATGGAGCAGGTCGAGCTGCAGCTCTCGCGCGAGCCACGGCCCTACCCCACACTCAACATCAAGCGCAAGCCGGCGTCGATTTTCGACTACCGCTACGAAGATTTCGACGTCGTGGGTTACGAACCTCATGCGCATATCAAGGCGCCCGTCGCCGTTTGAGATCAGCCCTATCCCGCGGGGCGACAGCAACATCCGCCGTTGCGCCCGCTGCAGCCTCGTCACGCCGATCCTTCGATTACAGTATTTCCATCTCCGATCGCAGATGCCGGTAGTCAAGCGCATGCAAATCAGCGGTATTCACGCCCGGCGCGGCCACCACCAGGATCTCGTCCGCCAGTCCGGCAAAGTCGGCGCGAAAATGCACCGAACTCTTTAAAACCAGTACCTGATAGTCGGCGGGCTCGGCACCCACATGGCGCAACATGGCCTGATCGGCCGCCTGCTGCTTGCGCGTCGACACCACGATATCCAGCTCGCCCACCCGCACCCGCGCCATGGGGCCCAGATCCATCCGGCAGCCCCGATAAAATGGACCTGTGCCGATAAAGCGACCATTGCCCAGGCCCATCACGCGAAACGTGGCCTGTAGCGGCGGGCCGCCGACACCGCTGCGCCCGCCCAGGGGCTGGGTCAATGTATGGTCGACACCTGTGGCATGCGCCATGGCGGCAAACTCGGGGTCGCATACGATGCCTGCACAGGCAGCCCGCACCCCGCCTAGCAGCAACGCCCTGAGCAAATCCGTGGTGTCGCCGGACCCGCCCCCGCCTGGATTGTCCTGGGTATCGGCGAGAATGATGTTGCGCTGCCCGGCGAGCGCATGCCGAACGGCATCCTCCACGCTGAGCAGCCTGCCCGCGAACCCGGTTTTGGCCAGCACAGCCGCTTCATACAGGGCATCGGCGGCATGCGCCGCCGATGCCGCAGTATTGGCATAGACGAGCACCGAGGGGCCGCAATCCTGGATATCGGCCAGCGGAAAGCCTGGAATGAATTGCGCCAGGCGCACGGAGTCGTTCTGCAGCGACAGCGCCACATCCAGCAGATGCGCGCCCGGATGGGCGAGCGTGCTCTGCCAGGGCATGGGGATGACAAACGGCAAGCGGCGCCATGCGCAGTGCAGAGTCTCCCCCGCCAGGATGCGCGCCAATAGAGCCGCCGCGCGGCGGCCAGTGTCCGCCATATCGACATGCGGATAGCTGCGATACGCAACCAGGGCATGGGTGTTTTCTATCATGGCGCGGCTGACATTAGCATGGAAGTCGAGCGCCACCACTATGGGCAGCCCAGGCCTGAGCCACCGCATGCGCGCCAACAGTTCGCCTTCCGCATCGTCCAGTTGCTCGGTCACCATCGCGCCGTGCAGATCAAGAAAGAGTGCATCAAGCTGAGGGTGCGCTGCCAGCCTTTGCTCAAGGCTGTCCAGCACCGCATCATAGGCAGCCTGCGCCACCGGCCCCGAGGGATTGGCCGAACACCACAGCAAGGGCGCCAGCGTATGCCCGGCCTGCTCGGCCGCTTCCACAAAGCCACTGATGGCCAGATTCATGTGCCGGGTTTCGTCAACCACCGCCTGGCCTTCCAGCATGCCAGGCCAGGCGTCGGCCTCGACAAAGCGCGCCAGTGGCGTGGCTCTTTCCTCAAAGGTATTGGTTTCGTGCAGGAATCCTGCAACGCCTATGACTGCCATTCTCCCCTCCGTGATGCCACGCGGCAACCGCCATCACCGCGCTGCGCAAGCAGGGTGACGAGGGCTAAGCCGCTTATGCAAACGCCAGACCCCGCGCCAGCTTCCCGGCATGCGCCTGTGTGAAGATGCGGGTATAGTCCTGCGCGGTATAGGCAATGGGGTTGGTCTGCGCCGAACCGTCGGCCACAGCCATCCTGCCGATCTCCTCGGCGCGGTCGGCGGGTATGCCGATTTCCGCCAGCGTGTGCGGTATGCCTATGGACGCCCGCAAGCGCAGCAGCCATTGCATGAAGCCGTCAAAATCAGGCGGAACAAGGCCCATATACCTGGCCAGCCCCGCAATCGGTTCGAGAATGGCCTCGCGATTGGACGCCAGCACATAAGGCATGAGAATGGCATTCAGCGTGCCGTGATGGGCGTCGTATAGCGCGCCCAGCGGATGGGCCAGCGCGTGCATCGCCCCCAATCCTTTCTGAAAGGCCGTGGCGCCCATACACGACGCAACCAGCATGTAGTGACGTGCGGTGATATTGCTGCCATCTTCCACCGCTGACGGCAGATAGCGTTGTATCAGGCGAATACCCTCCAGCGCGATGCCATGCGCCATAGGATGATGCAAGGGTGAGCACAACGCCTCCAGGTTATGCGACAGCGCATCCATGCCCGTAGCTGCCGTCAAGCCTGCAGGCAGCCCCACACAGAGCTCGGCATCGAGCACCACAACAGCCGGCAGCATACGCGCATGAAAAATAATACGCTTGATGTGCGCCTCCTCGTCCGTGATCACGGACGCGCGGCCAACCTCAGATCCCGTTCCCGCCGTGGTGGGCACGGCAACCACCGGCGCCATCCCTGCCACATTCACACGCAAATAGTTATCGCCGACGTCTTCGAAATCCCACAATGGCCTGCTCTGCCCCACCATGAGCGCGATCGCCTTGCCTGCATCCAGCGCCGACCCCCCGCCAAATGCAACGACGCCGTCGTGCCCACCGCAATGATAAGCATGGGCCCCCTGCTCGACGTTGCTGCCAGTAGGATTGCTCTTGATGCCGGAGAACACGCCGCAGGACAAGCCCCCCTCCTCGCACTGTTCCACGACGGCGCGGAACACGGGCAAGTCGGCCAGCCCTGGATCGGTCACGAAAAGCGGACGTGACATGTTGAGCGCGCGGCAATGGCCGGCCAGTTCGCCGATGCGGCCCGGGCCCGCCTTGATCGCGGTCGGATAATTCCAGTTGACGTTGAGCTTGTTCATGATCTGAACCTAGGAGGTGCGCAGGTGAAAAGACTTGGTTTGCGTCAAGGCGTGATACCCCAGCGCCGACAACGATACGCCATGCCCGGTATTCTTGACGCCAGACCACGCCAGCGCCGGATCCAGATAATCACAGCGATTCATGAAAAACGTACCCACTTCCAGCTCGCGCCCGATACGCATCGCCGCATCGGCATCCGCGGTGAAGACCGCCCCCGTCAGCCCGTAGGCACTGTCGTTCATCAGGGTGATCGCCTGGGCATCGCCGCGAACCGGCATAATGCCGGCCACCGGCCCGAAACATTCATCGTTCATGACGGCCATGTCGTGATTGACGTCGACCAGCAAAGCGGGCGCCACGTAAGCAGTGCCTTCCTGGGCAGCCGCAAAGCGCCTGCCATCGATCAGGTTGGATGCTCCCTGGCGCAGCGCGGCATCAATGACCCCGCGAATCTCCTGTGCCGCGCTGTTGCGCACGACCGGGCCCAGCGTGGTGTCCGGGTCCATCGGATCGCCCAGCACGTATTCATGCGTCAGCGCCGCCGCGGCATCAACGAAATCGTCATATATTGCGTGATCCACATAAACACGCTGTATGCCGCAGCACGATTGTCCCGCATTGAAAAAGGCCCCATCGACAATGGTTTCGACTGCCTGCGTCAGATCGGCATCAGCCCGTACATAAGCGGCATCGTTGCCGCCCAGCTCAAGGCCCCGGCCAATAAACCGGCCGACAGCCGCCGCCTCGATGGCTTCGCCACCCGGCACCGAGCCCGTAAATGATACATAATCAATTTCAGGCGCCTGCACCAGCCTGGCCACCGTTCCATGGTTGGCATGCACAAACTGGAACACGCCTTCGGGCAGCCCTGCTTCATGGAAGGCCCGGTACATCTGCTCTGCGCACAGCGGCGTTTGATCCGAATGCTTCAGAATGACTGCATTCCCTGCCGCCAATGCCGGCACGATGCTATTGACTGCGGTCAGCAAAGGGTAATTCCATGGCGCAACGGTAAGCACCACGCCCACCGGCTCCCGCGCAATAAAACGCGTCAACCCTTGCCGGACGGGCAGCTTGAGCGGCGACAGCGCTTGCGCCGCCGCATCCAGCATGTACATGGCCCGCTCTTCAAATCCGCGCACTTCACCCGGTGTATAGCGCAAAGGGCGCCCCATTTGCCGTGTAATCGCTTCGGCGATCTCCGGACCATGCGCCACAAAATCCCGCACGGCTTTGCGCAACAATGCGCAGCGCGTATCCAGCGACTCGTATTTCCAGGCACGCTGCGCTTTGCGCGCGCGCGTGAGCGTGGCCATGATTTGCGCGTCGGAAGCATAGCTGCGGTGCAGCAGCGCAGTGCCGTCTATGGGACTGATGACCGTCAATTCGGATGGCATGAAGAATCCTGTTTAAGCGCGCCGCCGTTCAGATGATTTCAAAGTAACGCGCCAGCTCCCAGTCTGTGACGTGGTGGCGGAACTGACGCTCTTCCCATTCTCGCGTACTTGCAAAATGCTCGACAAAAGCATCCCCAAAATAAGCGCGTGCCATCTCGGAAGCGCGCAGGTGCTGTGCTGCCTCCCACAGCGTGCCCGGCAGTTTCTGATGTGCAGGAAAGTCCTGCGCATAGGCATTGCCGCTCACCATGGTATCTGGCGACAGTTCCTGTTCGATGCCGGCCAATCCAGAGGCCAGCGCCGCCGCCAATGCCAGATACGGATTGGCATCGGCCGACCCTATCCGCACCTCGACCCGCTGCGACTTGCTCGAACCGGGAATGACGCGCAAGGCCGTCGTGCGATTCTCGACGCCCCACGTGGCGTCCAGCGGCGCCCAATAGCCAGGCACCAGTCGTGTATAGCTGTTGATGGTCTGGGCATACATTGCCATGACGTCCGGCATATAGCGCTGCAACCCGGCCACGAACTGCGCCTGCCTGGCGCTCATTGCATAAGGTTGAGACGGATCATGAAAGACACTGCCTCCCGTGCTGCTATCCATGAGCGAAATATGGATATGGCCACTCTGGCCCGAATACTCGGCCGCCCATTTGGCCATGAAGGTCGCCATCAATCCGTGCTGCTCCGCCAGCGCCTTGCTGAACGTCTTGAACAGAAACCCCTTGTCGGCGGCATTGGCAAGGGTATCAACGGCGATCGCGGCCTCGAGTACGCCCGGGCCGGTCTCCGTGTGCAGGCTTTCGATCGGCATGTCCATGGCTTCGGACAGTGCAAGCAGGCTGGTGTAGAAATCGCCATTGACGGTACTGCGCAGCACTGAATAGCCGAAGTTTCCCGGTGTCCAGGTTTCCAGATTGCGATAGCCTTTGGCGCGCACGGACTTGGGCGTCTCATTGAACATAAAGAATTCATACTCCAGCGCCGCCAGGGCATCGAATCCCATTTCTTCCGCCTTGGCCAGCACCCGATGCAATACCCGACGCGGACAGATCTCGGCGGCCTTGCCATCCAGCTCAGCGATAAAAAACAGCATGTCCTCGCCGTTGATGCCTTTTTCCAGCGGCAGGCGACGACAGCTCGTCGGATCAATGCGCACCTGGGCGTCGGGGTAAGCCGTGTGCCAACCGGTGAACTGCACGTTGTCATACATGGCGTCGTTGGAATCCCAACCCATCACCACATCGCAGAACGCAAAGCCCGATTTCAGCGCCGATATGAACTTGTCCTTGCGCATGTATTTGCCGCGCATCACACCATCAATATCGGACAGGCCGATCTTGAAATGCGTCAGACCGCTGGACTCGACCAGGCGTATCGCCTCGCTGGCATCCTTGACTCTGCGTTCCTGCATGTGTCGTCTCCGTTCTTGTTCTGAAGATCAAGTATTTATGTGCCGACCGCCGCATGAATACACGCCAGCGCCTGCTGATGCAAGCCGGCATTGGCCGCCGCCAGCACGCGACCGCAGGAATGCATGGTCAAGGGCTTGCCTTCCCAGTCTGTAATGATGCCGCCTGCCGCCTTGATGATAGGCGCGACAGCCAGATAATCGTACGGCTGCAGCCCCGCCTCCATCACCAGATCGATGCACCCCGAGGCCAGCAAACCATAGCTATAGCAGTCTCCGCCATAGCGGCGAAGATACACCGCTCGGCTCAGCGTGTTGAATAGGGGAGCCTCATGGGCATCGAAAATATCGGGGTCTGTTGCATACAGGATGGCGTTCGCCAGCGTAGCCGTGTCGCGTGTATGGCAGGGTACGCCGTCCAGCGTTGCCGGCTGATTGGCCATGCCCACCCACCGCTCAGACGTCACAGGGATATCGATCAGGCCAAAAACAGGGTGGCCGCGATGCAGCAAGCCCAGCAGCGTGCCCCATAGCGGATGACCGGATACAAAACTGCGCGTGCCGTCGATAGGGTCTATGGACCAGACGAATTCAGCGTCGGCGTGTTCCGTGCCGTACTCTTCGCCCAGAATGCCATGTGTGGGATAACGCTGCCCGATGGCTTGGCGCAAAGCCTGCTCGACCTCGCGATCGGCAATCGTAACGGGACTTTCATCCGCCTTGGTGGTAATTGCCAATGGATGGCGAAAATTGCGCAAGGCGATGGCCCGGGACCGGGTGGCGATGTCTTCTGCAAAAAGCGCTATCTCGACTAAAAACGCGGGCTTTTGATGTATATCGTTCATGGCGGGCTTCTCGAGTACTGACCAGTAAAAGCGCTGTGCTGCCTGATTTACTTCGCCTCGGCCGGTGGGTTGCCTGAAAATAATTCTATACACGCTTGCATAAATAAGCAAATTTCCACAAAATAACAACCACGGCGAAATCAAGCCATTTAGCCTGAAAAGAAATACGAAGCAGCACTCCCTCTGTTGTTCAAGCAAAATCCAAAACGCTTAAAAAAAGAGTCAGGAGACACCATGAAAGCTTCACACACGTTCGTACTGGCACTGGCTGTCCTGGGCACACTGGGCCTCAGGACAGCACAGGCCGGCTCCATCACCGTCTATACCGCGCTCGAAAACGACGAAATCTCCGAATACATGGATCTGGCCAAAAAGGCATTGCCGGACATCACCGTGCATGTGCTGCGCCTGTCTACCGGCGATCTCGCCGCACGGCTATTGGCAGAATCCAAGAACCCTCGCAACGATGTCATCTGGGGCTTTGCCGTCACCAACATGCTGGACCCGCGCATTCAGGCGCTGCTTCAACCCTATATGCCTGAAGCCGCCTCCAAACTGCCTGACATCTATCGCGACAAAAACAATAAATGGTTCGCGGCCACAGGCTACATGGCAGCCTTCTGTGTCAACACCAAGCGTCTTGAAAGCAAGAAACTGCCCATGCCTGCCTCATGGCAAGACCTGACCAACCCCGTTTACAAAGGCGAGATCGTCATGCCCAATCCCGCCGCCTCCGGGACCGGCTATCTGCAGATCGCCGCCCTCCTCCAGGGCATGGGCGACGATAAAGGCTGGCAATTGATTGCCGACCTGGACAAGAACATGGCCCAATACACGGACTCGGGTTCGCGGCCGTGCAAAATGGCCCGCACCGGCGAATACACCATAGGCGCCTCCTTCGCCTTCCCGGCCATGCAGTCCATCGAAGAAGGATTCCCGATCAAGATGGTGATCCCCAGCGATTACGACGGCTACGAGCTGGAGGCTTCCGGCCTGATGGCGACCACCAAGAATGCCGAAGATGCCAAACGTTTTCTGGACTGGACGCTGTCACCGGAAGTGGCCAGCCTGTACAAAAAATACAAGGAAATCGTCACCATCCCCGGCATTACGCCGTCGGACGCCTCGCTCAAGGCTGGTCTGCCGGAAGATGTATCCACCGTTCTGTACCCGATCGATTTTGAAAAGTCGGCGCATGATCGCGCAGACATCATCAAGAAGTGGCAGCAAACCACTCAAAAGTAGACATCATTATGTGCGGGGAGACGAGCGCAGCCGCGTGCTCAATATAAAAGGAGAGCACGCGGCAGGCTTGGCACAAGACAAGCAGTGAGAGGTACGCCATCAAGCATGCTGGCGCCGGAAACCGGGGACAACATGACCTTAGAGATTAGCAACGTATGCAAGGACTTCGACTCGTTTGTCGCGCTGAAAGACATCAACCTCACTGTAGGCGAGCATGAGTTTGTTTGCCTGCTCGGCCCCAGTGGCTGCGGCAAGACCACATTGCTGCGCATCATCGCTGGCCTGCTTCCGCTTTCCAGCGGCAGCCTGAGCTTCGCGGGAAAAGACCTGAGCCATGTGCCTGCGCGCGAGCGCGGCTTCGGCATCGTGTTTCAGTCGTACTCGCTGTTCCCTAACATGACAGCGGCGCAGAACATCGGCTATGGCCTGCGTATTCGCCGGGAATCCGCAGCCCGGATCGAGACGCGAACACAGGAACTGCTCAATCTGATCCAGCTTTCGCATCTGGCGCAACGCTATCCCTGGCAACTGTCGGGCGGCCAACAACAGCGTGTGGCATTGGCGCGCGCGCTGGCAGTCGATCCCAAGCTCATCTTGCTTGATGAACCCTTGTCGGCACTGGATGCCCGCGTGCGCAACGAAATGCGGGTGGAGATTCGGGAAGTGCAGCGTCGGCTCAAGATTCCGACCATCATGGTGACCCATGACCAGGAAGAAGCCTTGATGCTGGCCGACCGCATTGTCTGCATGAACAACGGCGGCATCGAGCAGGTGGGATCGCCGCAAGCACTTTACCTGCATCCGCAAACCCGCTTTGTGGCGGACTTTGTGGGCATCAGCAACCTGTTGTCCACAGCATGGGTGCGCGCACATCTGCCCCACCTGCTGGAAAGCAGGCCTGCCGGCGACGATGACGCATTGGAGGTATGCGTACGACCGGAGAACATTCTGGTGTTGCCGGAAGTTGACGGCGATGCCGTCATTACGGCCATCACCTTTCTGGGCAATCTCAGCCGCCTGCGCGTCGATTGGCATGACCGCATGTTTATCGTCGAAGCGCCCCGCGCAACGGCATTGCAGACCGGTTCGCGCGTGCGCCTGCAGCTTGACGCCCAGTTCTGCAGCTGGGTCAGACGATGACGCCCGCCAGCCTCATGCCGCGCAACGCCGAGCAGTGGCTGGTCACGGCCTGCGTCGTATTTCCGACGCTGGGCCTCATCATCTTCGTGGCCTATCCACTGACCACTATTTTCTGGCAGAGCTTCACGCTGATCGACGGCAGCATGGGGCTGGACAACTATGTGGCCATTACCTCGACGCCGGGCCTGCTCAGGGCCGGCTGGAACAGCCTGGTCGTCAGCGTCAGCACCACCCTCTTTTGCGTTGTCGCAGGCTTTGCAATCGCCTACTCGCTGGAACGCACCTGCATGCCCGGCAAGCGCGCCCTGCGCATCGTGTTGCTGCTGCCCCTTCTGGCGCCATCGCTGGTACAGGGACTGGGCTTGCTGTTCATCCTAGGGCGCAACGGGTTGGTGCATCAATGGACTGGCTGGGACATCAACGTATATGGCTATTCAGGCCTGCTGATGTCGGACATCTTCTATGCGTTGCCGCAAGCCGTGATGATTATTCAGGCCGCGCTGCGCAACTCCGACGCACGCTACTACGACGCCGCCTCGGTGATGGGCGCCACCGGATGGCGCAAGTTCTTCGACATCACGCTGCCCAATGCCAAGTTCGGCCTGCTCAGCGCGGGTTTTGTTGTCTTTACCATCACCATTACGGACTTTGGCAACGCCGCCGTTATCGCAGGCGACTACCGCGTGCTGGCCACCGAAATTTTCAGCCAGGTCTCGGGTCAGCAGAATTTCGGCATGGGCTCTGTTGTCGGCATCATTCTGCTGCTGCCCTCGCTGGTATCGGTCTATATAGAGCGTGTGTCATCCCAGAAACAGTTCGGCACCGCGTCGGAAGGTCAGATTCCCGTGCGGCCCGCGCCGGTATTCAAACGCGACGCGATCTTCGCCGCCATCAGCTATTTTTTCATGTTCTGCATCGTCGCCATCATCGCCGTGGTGATCTTCGCCAGCTTTGTCAAACTATGGCCCTACAACATGAGTTTCACATTGAAGAACTTCGACGTGCAGGTCAGTGGCGGCTATCAGCCCATCTGGACTACGCTGTACGTGTCCTTTATTGCCGCCATCATTGGTGTCGTGCTGCTGTTCAGCCTGGCATATGGCGCCAAGCATGTGTCGGGCAGCATCTCCAAGGCCATTTATCTGATCGCCGTGCTGCCCGTTGGCGTACCCGGCCTCGTGCTGGGCCTGTCGTATATTTTTGCCTTCAACAACCCAAGCACGCCGCTCTATCTACTGTACGGCACTGCCATTCTCATCGCATTGTGTAATTTCTATCACTATCATACCCAGGGATTTTTAACGATGATGACCGGCATGCGGGCTGTACCCCAGGCCCTCGAAGAAGTCATCAACTGCCTGGGCGGCAGCGTACGCCGCGTGCTCACCGACGCGGTGCTGCCCTTTATTGCACCCACAGTACTATCAGTGTTTTTCTTTTTGTTCATGCGTTCCATGGTTACCCTGTCCGCTGTCATTTTCCTGGTCACACCACAGCTCGACCTGGCCTCTGTTTCTGTCATGCACTTGAATGAAGCAGGTTTCGTCTCCCAGGCTGCGGCGTTCTCAACCATCATCATCGCCGTCGTCGTCACGGCCATGCTGCTCATGCACCTGTTTCTCGCCCGCATCACACCCAAAACCGGCATGAAGGAGAGCTAAATGTGGCTGGAAGCAAGACATCAGCGCATCCAGTCCCTACTCGAGAGACTGAACCGCGTGACGACGGATCAGGTGGTTGTCGAGCTGGGCGTTTCGCGCGAAACCGTCAGGCGGGACTTTCTGGACCTCGAAGCCCAGGGCGTGCTGCGCCGCGTGCACGGCGGCGCCGTGCGCATCCAGCCCGAACCTCCCATCGGCAAACGTATCGCCACGCGCGTGAAGTACAAGCAGAGCATCGCGCATGCCGTGGCCCAGCGCCTGGATCGCGCCCTGACACTGTTCCTGGACGCTGGCAGCACCACCACCCTGCTGGCACGCGAGCTCGCCCGCCTGTCGGATCTCACCATCATCACGAATTCCCTGGACGCTGCCTATAAGTTCCGCGAAGAGGCCGAGGAAAGCAACAGCCGCATCATTGTGCTGGGCGGCGAGCTCAGCCCACGGCTGCCCGCCACATCGGGCTCCGTGACGGTAGCGGAGATATCCCGCTACAGCGTCGACTACGCACTGCTCTCGCCTGTTGCCATCGACGCCGCGCGCGGCGCGACCAGTTTCGAGCACGACGAAGCCGCCATTGCCCAGGCCATGGTACGCAACGCCAGGCAAACTTTCATCCTTGCCGACTACAGCAAGATCGGACAGCGAAGCCGCATTACCTATTGCGCGGCCAACAAAGTAGACATGCTGTTCACCAATACACGCGCTGCCGAGCAGGAGGGCTACGGTGAACTCAAGGCCAAGGTTGGCGAAGTCGTGCTGGCATGAGGCGCTGTGTGCATGGCACACCACAACATCGTCGCCGGCATACGCAAAGGTTCTGGTATAAAGAGGGCGCCTGTCATCAACACACCCCTTATCCGCCAACATGTCTTCACCGCTTATCCAGCTCGTCGTCGCCTATTCCGAGAACCGCGTCATTGGGCGCGACAACACGCTGCCCTGGCGTCTGCCCGCCGACCTGGCACACTTCAAGCGAACAACGCTGGGCAATCCCATTGTCATGGGCCGCAACACCTGGGAATCGCTGGGCCGGCCATTGCCTGGCCGGCTGAACGTCGTCATCAGCCGCAACCCGTCGTACGATGCGCCAGGCGCCACCGTATGCACATCACTTGATGCCGCATTGGCGGCCTGCGCCGCCACTGCTGCCGAAAAAATCAGTATCATCGGCGGCGAACAGATTTTCCGCCATGCACTGGATTTGGCGGATCGCGTCATCGCCACCGAGGTCCATGCCCACATTGATGGCGACACATGGTTTGCGCCGCTGGATCCCAACATGTGGACGGAAGTGGAACGTCTGCCTCAGCCCGAGGAAAATGGCCTGACATTCGATTTTGTCGAGTACGCACGCAAGCGCGGGTGATCACGCGCTACCCAGCGAAGCGCCCTACTCAACGCATCGGCGAGGCACTGCAACGCGCAGCCTAGTACTTTCCCGTAGATTGACATCGCCACGCACCAAAACAGGGCGCGAGAGCCTCGGGCGGCAACAAAACACGCAAACTTCAAATCCGCCCCCAACCTATTGATATGTATCATTTTTATCCGCGACAAAATCACGCACGGCCTCCGTGTATTGGTATGATTCCTTAAAGGAATAAGTAAACCTGAGTTTTATTCCCTTTTTCGAAAGGACCCTTGTATGCATCATGCACTCAAGGAGTACAAACATGACTCAACAAACTCATTCTGTTGGCATTCATACGGTCCCACATGTGTTGGATGAACACACGATAGCGTCCTTACAGCGCATCGTGACTCCACACCTCAGTGACAACCTTCAACGCCAAGTCGGTGTAGTGGGATTAAAGCGATACAACAAAACAGGAAAATTGGTGGGCACCGCGCTGACGGTAAAAACTCGGCCAGGTGACAACCTGTTCATTTACAAGGCCATGACGTTGCTGAAGAAAGGCCACGTGTTGGTCGTGGATGCAGGCGGTGAGCTATCCAATGCCTGCGTCGGCGAGATCATGAAGAAGTATCTGCAGCAGCAAGGATGTGCAGGCTTAATCGTGGATGGCGCCATACGCGATGTCGCCGCGTTCGAACAGGACAGCTTCCCGTGCTATGCCAGGGGCAACGTGCACCGCGGTCCTTATAAGGATGGTCCTGGCGCAATCAATGTCCCAGTGAGTATTGGCGGCCAAGTGATTAACCCAGGCGATGTCATCGTGGCCGATGAAGACGGCATTGTGGCCTTTGCTCCTGATTTGACTGAGGCGCTGATCAAAGCAGGCAACGCACATGCAGAAAAGGAAGCACGAATCATGGATGAGATATCCAGCGGCAGCGTAGAACAGAGCTGGCTGCAATCCGTTTTGAAAGCGAAAGGTCTTTAAGCAAATGCGTACCACTGAATTAAATGCATCAGCATATCTAGCCAAGAGAATGCAGCTCATCAAGCCTTCGGCCAGCATGATGGCGAAAAAAAAGGTGGATACATTGCGCGTCGAAGGCAAACAGGTCATCGATTTCACGATAGGCGAACCTGACCGGAGCACACCCGCTCATATTGCACAGGCGGGGATCAACGCAATCCAGAATGGGCACACAAAATACACCGCGACCTCAGGTATCAAGAAGCTTTTACTAGCCATTCAAAACAAATACCGGATTGAAAACCAACTGGATTTCAATCTGGATCAACTGGTAGTAGGCACCGGCGCAAAGCAGCTGATTTTCTCTGCGCTGTCTGTCACATTGGACGAAGATGACGAGGTCATTATCCCAGCTCCCTATTGGGTTTCTTATCCCGACATGGTGTTGCTGAACAATGGCACACCTGTGATTCTCCAGACAACTGACAGCAACGGGTTCAAGATCACGGCTGAATCGCTTGAAGCCGCGATCACTGACAAAACAAAATGGCTGCTTCTGAACAGCCCCAACAACCCGTGCGGCGCGCTGTACACAGAGAGTGAACTCGGACAACTTCTGCATGTGCTGGAACGTCATCCGCAGGTATTGTTGATGATGGACGAAATCTATGAAAATTTCAGCTACGAGCAGCATTATGTCTCGCCGCTGGCGGTTGGCAGAGCCATGCGCGACAGGACACTGCTAGTCAATGGGGTTTCCAAAGCTTATGCCATGACCGGCTGGCGCATTGGGTATGCCGCTGGGCCTTCATTTCTAATCAAGGCAATTACCACGCTCATTTCGCAAACGACATCTTGTGCCAGCGAGATCAGTCAGGAAGCCGCGGCCGCAGCCTTATCCGGCGACCAATCTTGCGTGAGGGAAACCACCACGCTCTATCAGGCAAGACGCGATGTAATGGTAGAGCTTCTCAATAAGATCCCGGGCGTCGCATGCGCCACGCCTGGAGGCGCATTTTATGTTTTCCCAAATATTCAAGGCTTGCTCGGCACTATCACTCCACAAGGCAAAACCTTGAGCAGCGACCTTGATGTTGTGCATTACTTTCTGGACACTGCTGGTGTCGCCGTGTTGGACGGCACTGCCTATGGCGTGCCTGGGCATATTCGCCTGAGCTTCGCAACCGATCTGGACACAATCAAGTACGGCTGCGGGCAACTGTCGAAAGCCTGCAGTCAACTTACGTAACGCCCCTACTTAACGGAGACAAAACTATGAAAACGAAAATATTCACCAAAGCATTGCCTCTCATCCTGTCCTTGGGCATCGTTGGCATCGCCAATGCAGACGTCCTGGAAAACATCAAGGATCGCGGCACAATCGTATGCGGTACATTGGGCACCTCAGAACCGTTCAGCTTCCAAGACCCCGCCACACGTCAGGTGGTTGGTTATGAAGTTGATCTCTGCAAAAAAATCGCTGAACACCTCGACGTGAAGCTTGAAGTAAAGATGATTTCGGTGGCGGCGCGAATTCCCGAGCTCGTCGCTGGCCGCGTTGACGTCGTCGCCGCCAATCTGGGTTGGTCGCCTGATCGCGCTCAGCAGATCGACTATAGCTACGCCGATTATGTGAGTCCACAAAAAATACTGATACGCAGGAGCGATGCCGACAAATTCAAGACGCCTGCCGATTTTGCCGGACAAAGAGTGAGTGCGGTCAACGGTTCATCTTCTGAAGCTGGTGCAAAACGGCTCATTCCTGATGTCACCACGGTTACGTTCAAGGATCCACCTACCGCCTTCCTGGCCCTGCAACAAAAGAAGGTATCGGGCTTTGTAGGATCCGAACTCATGCTGCTCAAGTTCAAGCAGCAATCCGAAAACACGCCCGTCAAGCTCGACATTGTCGACAAGGCACTATTCACCGAACCGTGGGGCATAGGCGTGCGCAAAGGCGAAACCGCGCTGTTAAAACAGGTCAATGACACGCTCGGCGATCTCGAGGCTTCCGGCGAAGCCGAACAAATCTTTGAAAAATGGTTCGGTAAAGATACAAATTTCTATACCAAACGAGAGTTCAAGTTTGAAGAGATCAAAGGCTGAGCATGACACCAGGGTGCTCACGCCATGAACTACACACTTGATTTCGCGTCGTTACTGAGCAACGACTACCCTGGTTTGATTCTCCGGGGGGTGGCGACCACCCTGGAGATGACGGCGCTTGCCTGGTTGCTGGCCTTCGGGCTGGGTAGCTTGCTAACGGTGCTGCGCACGTTAAAGATCAAAGCGCTGGACTATCTTATCGTCCTTTACATTGCATTTCATCGCAACGTGCCCATGTTGGTGCATATCCTGCTTTGGTACTTCGGCATCGCGGCCATCATGCCTGCATCCATCAACGACCGGATCAACATCCTGGGCGGTGAGTTCTTCTATTCCACGATTGCAATAGGCCTTGTCACCGCCGCATACGTATCTGAAGACCTGCGAAGCGCGATACGAGCCATACCAGTCGGTCAAATGGAGGCTTCTCGCACATTGGGCCTGAACTACCTGCGCTCCATGCGCAAAATCATCCTGCCGCAAGCGTTCATTATTTCTATACCAACGCTGACCAATCAGACGCTTTTGTTGTTCAAGAACACCAGCCTCGCGATGGCGATAGGCCTGATCGAACTGACTGGAGCAGGACGTGAAATCGAATCAGCAACATTCAAAACATTTGAAGTCTATTTTGTCGTTACGGTTCTTTACCTGGCTATTTCGCTGGTGCTGATGTTTTTGGGCGCCCATCTGTCAAAACGTTCCGCGTTCCGCGCCAAGTAGACCTGCCATGCTAGACATACTTTCGGACAACTGGTTGTTGCTACTTGTTGGACAGTACCCCAACGGCGATATGGGCGGCCTGGTCGCCACTATTAGCCTTGCCTTGATCAGCTTGTTACTGGCGTTTCCATTTGGCATTCTTCTGGCGTTGGGACGCATCAGCCCGTATAAGATTTTTTACTATCCAGCCACGGCCATCGTATATATCGTACGAGGCTTACCGCTAATCATGTTCATCTTTTGGGCTTACTTTTTTGTGCCCATCGTGATTAACCGACCGGTTGCGGGTGCCACCACCATGGTAGTGGCGCTCGTTTTCTACGAAAGCGCCTATATGGCCGAAATCATACGCAGCGGCATCCAGGCATTACCTGCTGGTCAACTGGAAGCTGGCCGCTCCCTAGGCTTGAGCTATATGCAAAGCATGCGCAAGGTCATCTTGCCGCAGGCGCTTTTCAATACGATACCTAGCATACTCAGCCAGTTTATCTCTACCGTCAAAGAGACTTCTCTTGGGTTTGTAATCAGCGTCCATGAACTCACCTTTGCAGCGGCGCAGATCAACAATATCCTGCTCACTAAACCGTTCGAAGTGTTCGGCCTGCTTGCGCTGACCTACTTCACGCTCAACCTCATCCTGACAGGGCTTGTGAAGCTGGTAGAGATACGCATCGCCAACAGTCGGATTCTGGCAGCACAAGGATAGATCATGATTGAATTCAGGCACGTCAACAAGTGGTATGGAGACTATCAGGCGCTGATTGACATCTCGGCGCATGTAACCCAAGGTGAGGTACTCGTCGTCTGCGGCCCGTCGGGGTCCGGAAAGTCTACCCTTATTCGTACCATCAATCGACTGGAACCCATACAGGAAGGTCATATACTGATCGACAAGGTCGATCTATATGATTGCGGCTCAATTGACGAGATGCGCAGTCATATTGGCTTTGTGTTCCAGCAATTCAATCTCTTTCCTCACATGAATGTCCTTGACAACCTCACCATGGCACCAGTCATGCTCAAACGCGCGAGCAAGCGCGACGCAGAGGACCAGGCCAAGGTTTTATTGGATCGGGTCGGACTCGCAAACAAGGCTAACGCATTTCCTGGCGAACTGTCGGGCGGCCAACAGCAACGCGTCGCCATCGCGCGCGCACTTGCCATGAAACCGCGCATCATGCTGTTCGACGAGCCCACCAGCGCGCTGGACCCCGAAATGGTCAACGAAGTGCTTCAGGTGATGAAAGGCTTGGCCAAGGACGGTATGACGATGGTATGCGTCACGCACGAAATGAATTTTGCAAAAGATGTCGCCGATATGGTCTGGTTCATGGATGAAGGAAAGATCGTGGAACAGGCACCGCCCGCAAATTTTTTCACCAGCCCGGAGACGGCTCGGGCAACGAAATTCCTGGCCGACATCAGACACTAACCCCACGGCCATAAGGTATCGCAAAATTGCATGTTGCCTTGGCTATTTCCACGACTTCTCCGTAGAACACGCTATTAGCATCGTTTGCGTACATCGCGCAGTAATTCGACGCCGGTAGTGGTTTGCTTGTTTGCACCACAACCAGCTTTCCAGCCTGGACTAAGCTACGAAAATAATCGATGGGCACACAGGATATGCCAAACCCGGCCACCGTCAGGCCTACCATGGCAAGCAAGCTATTGATGGTAAACAAGTTGGACTTGGCCTTGTATGGGGATAGCCACTCATCGTAGATGAGATTGAGGCCCGACTCAGCGTCTTGCCTGATCAAAGACATATTCGAAATATCTTCTGGCGAATAGATGACATCAGCCGACACGAGTCGAGGGCTCCCAACCCAGGCAAACGGGACGGTGGCCAGTGATTGCGATTCCAGCGAAGGGTGGCGCAATTCTCCATGCAGCATCGCCATGTCCAATTGCCCTCCCAAAAGATGTTGCTGCAATTCTGCCGCCATTCCGATCTTCGGGCTGACAATCAGCTTGGGAAACAACGACCGCAATTGCTGAATCATATCGGGCAACCATGTCATCGCCGTGATTTCGGTGATGCCTAAACGCAGCACGCCTGAAAATGTATGAAAGCCTTTTATCTTCATGAGCATCAAGTCGCGTTGCGAAAGCAGTTGTGCTGCGAGATCCAGAATCTGCTGGCCTTTGCGAGTCAGAAGTGCTTTCTGGCCTCCACGATCAAAAATCTGAACATCAAAATCTGACTCGAGTTCCTGAATACGCTTGGTGATCGCAGATTGGGTCGTATTGAGCTTTTCTGCCGCCTTAGAAAACCCGCCAAGCTGCACAACCCAGTAAAGAGCTTCTATTTGTTTGAAAGTAAGCATAATCTAGCCAGAAATAAAGAGTGCTGCCCTACCCCCTAGGGAACCGTCAGCATCGTTTTGCGGATGAACTGCCACAACGCCGGATGCCGCGAATACGCGACATTGAAACGCAACCAACCCGTATCTGCCTGGGCGGGATCGAAGTACGAACCGGGCGCCATCCAGATGCCATCGCGCAGCGCCAGTTCAGCAAGCTGCGCGGCTCCCTGCTCACGCCACGCACCGGGCAAGCGCGCCCAGAGGAACAGGCCTGCGCCGGGCCTGACATAAGCTTCCAGGCCATGTTCGTCTATCAGCGTGCACACTTCATCGTGCGCCTGACGCAGGCGCTCCTGGATGCGCTGCAAATGCGCGCGATGCCGCCCCTGACGCAATACCTGATGCACCGTGCGCTCCATCATTTCGGGTGTCGTCAGGCCCAATGCCATCTTGGTCTTGGCAAACTCGCGAACCAGAATGGCATCGGCAGCTACGTAACCCACGCGCATCGAGGGCATGATGCTTTTGGAAAAACCAGACACCTGCACCACCCTGCCCGCGCCTGCCATCGCTGCGAGCATTGGACCCAACCCCGGCAACAGATCTCGCGAGACATCATCTTCAATGATGCGAAAGTCATAGCGTTCTGCCAGCTGCAGCACGCGAAAGGCGTTGTTCATTGAAAGGCTGGTACCCGTTGGATTGTGCAGCACGGTGGTGAGGAACAACGCCTTGATGTCTTCATTTTGGGCGAGTGCTTCGAGCTCGTCCACGCACAAGCCGTCTTCGGCGCGACGGATGCCACGCACCGTCAATCCTGCCAGACGAAGCGTAGGCAGGATATTGGCGTAGCTGGGCACCTCTACCGCAATGACATCACCTGGCTGCAGCAGGGTGCGTATCACGACATCCAGGCCCTGCGAGGCCCCCTGCGTCAGAAGCACCTGATTTGCATCAATGGCCAGCCCGTGCTCCGCCAGCGCCTGGCAGATATATTCCCGCAGCGGGTAGTAGCCGTAGGGGTGCCCGTAGCCAGCCAACTGATTGATAGGGGTGCGGGCGACCTGCCGCAACGACTGCCGCAGGCCGGTTTCATCCAGCCATTCGGTAGGCAGCCAGCCACAACCGGACTTGATGGGAATGGAGTGGTCGGCAAACACATCCGACAGCAGCCAGGCAGCCCCCAATGTTGGAGGCTCCCACCCTGCCAGGGCCTGATCACGCGGCGAACGCGCTTTGGTGGAAAGATCTGCCGCGATCCGATAACCCGATCCAGGCCGGGCGACCAGCCAATTCTGCGCGACCAGACGGCTATAGGCGGCCGATACAGTAAAAGGGCTCAAGCCATGATCGCGGGCAAACGCGCGTACCGAAGGCAAGGCCATGCCGGGCCTCAACACTTGCGAACGTATTGCCTGTTCTATCGCTGCAACTGCCTGATCCACAAGTGGTTCCGCGTGGCGGCGATCGCGCACAGGCTGAAAGAATTGCATGCCCTGATCCTTACAGTACAATTTTTATAATCTTAACAGTACAGTTGGCATTTTTTAACCATTCTGTATATTCATTTGCGGTGCCCGCCAGCCGAGAATAGCTGAACGGATTCTTTCCCGTTTACATACGCACACCGATATTCGAGGCAAACCATGACCAGCCAAGCCAATATTCCCGACATGTCGCATCTCTGGATGCCATTTACGGCCAACCGCCAGTTCAAAGAGCACCCCCGCATGCTGGCCAAGGCCAAAGGCATGTACTACACATCCACCGACGGCCAGCAAATCCTGGATGGCACCGCCGGCCTATGGTGTGTGAACGCCGGTCATGGCCGCGAAGAAATCATCGAAGCCATTACACGCCAGACCACTGAGCTCGATTATGCGCCCAGCTTTCAATTGGGCCACACCGACTCGTTTCGCGCCGCCTCGGCCGTCGCCAAACTGATGCCGCAGGGGATGGACCGCATTTTCTTTACCAACTCAGGCTCTGAATCCGTTGACACGTCGCTCAAGATTGCGCTGGCCTATCATCGCGCACGCGGCGAAGGCCAGCGCACCCGCCTGATCGGGCGCGAGCGCGGCTACCACGGCGTCGGCTTTGGCGGCATTTCGGTGGGCGGCATTTCCCCGAACCGCAAAACCTTCTCGGGCGCGCTACTTCCCCATGTGGACCATCTGCCCCACACCCATGATCTATCCAAAAATGCCAACACACGCGGCCAGCCAGCCTGGGGCGAGCACTTTGCCGACGATCTGGAGCGCATCATCAATCTGCATGATGCCTCTACCATCGCGGCTGTCATTGTGGAACCGCTGGCCGGATCAACAGGGGTGCTGATCCCTCCCAAAGGCTATCTGGAAAAACTGCGCGCCATCACCGAGAAGCACGGCATTTTGCTGATTTTTGACGAAGTCATTACCGGTTATGGACGACTTGGTGCGCCCACCGCCAGCGAGTTCTTCGGCGTCAAACCAGACATCATCGCCATGGCCAAGGGCATCAGCAACGCAGCCGTGCCCGCCGGCGCTGTGGCCGTCCGCCGTGAAATCCACGATACCATTCTGGCGGCGGCCTCCGCAGGCATTGAGTTCTTCCACGGCTATACCTATTCGGCGCACCCCTTGGCAACCGCCGCCATCCTGGCCACACTGGGCATCTACGAGCGCGACCAGCTTTTCAATCGCGCCAAAGGCTTGTCCAAGACATTTGAGGATGCCGCTCACAAACTGGAAGATGCGCCACATGTGGTGGATGTCCGCAATCTGGGCCTGGTCGCCGGAATCGAACTCAAGTCCCGGGATGGCGCAGTGGGCGCGCGCGCGGCCGAGGTCTTTGGCAAATGCTTTGACGAAGGCGTGATGGTGCGCTACACCGGCGACATTCTGGCAATCTCGCCACCGCTCATCATCAACGAAGAGGAAATCAATCACATTTTCCAGACCCTACGCAAAGTACTGGATACCGTGAAGTAGCCGCCTACGCCGTGCCCGGCGGGCACGGCACGTCGGGCATAAAAAAATCGGGCGGCACCTTATGCGGTGCCGCCCGATTTTCTTTGCCCCAGGCAGGGCTGCAATACTACAACGCTTGTGCCGCTGGCGCCGACTCGGCATCCTGATACGCCTCCATCGGCGGGCAGGAGCACACCAGGTTGCGATCACCATAGGCGTTGTCGACACGCGCCACGGGCGGCCAGTACTTGCCTTCGCGCAGGCTGGCCACCGGATAGGCGGCCTGCTCGCGCGTGTAATCATGATGCCATTCCGACACCAGCAACATCTGCGCGGTATGGGGTGCATTCTTGAGCACATTGTCCTGGGCGTCGCTTTCGCCACGCTCCACGCGCGCAATTTCTTCGCGAATGGCAATCATGGCATCGATAAAGCGGTCCAGTTCGGCCAGGCCTTCGGACTCTGTGGGCTCGACCATCAACGTACCCGCGACCGGGAAGCTCATCGTGGGCGCGTGGAAGCCGTAATCCACCAGGCGCTTGGCAATATCTTCGGCTGAAATGCCGCAGCTGTCCTTGATGGGGCGGATGTCCAGGATGCACTCGTGCGCCACGCGCCCCTTGGGGCCAGCGTACAGAATGGGATAGTGATGCTTGAGCCGCGCTGCAATGTAGTTGGCGTTCAGGATGGCCATCTCCGTGGCTGCCAGCAGGCCCTCGTTACCCATCATGACGATGTACATGTAGGAGATGGGCAAAATGCTCGCCGAACCATAAGGCGCCGCCGAGACCGGGCCAACTCGCGTGCCCTCGGGCAGATGGCCGGCTTCGTTCACAACACCCGGCAGATAAGGCGCAAGATGCGCGCGCACCGCCACAGGCCCCACACCAGGGCCACCGCCGCCATGAGGAATGCAGAAGGTCTTGTGCAAGTTCAGATGAGACACGTCGCCACCAAACTTGCCCGGCTGCGCCAGGCCAACCATGGCATTCATGTTGGCGCCGTCCAGATAAACCTGCCCGCCCGCTTCGTGCACCAGGTCGCAGATTTCGGTCACCGCGGTCTCGAACACGCCATGCGTCGAGGGATAGGTAATCATCAGTGCTGCCAGCCGATCGCCAACCTTGGCAATCTTGGCCTTCAGATCGTCCACATCAACGTTGCCATGGCTGTCGGACGCGACCACGACCACGTCCATGCCGGCCAATTGGGCAGAGGCGGGATTGGTGCCGTGCGCAGATGCGGGAATCAGGCAGACATTGCGCTGATCCTGTCCGTTGGCGCGATGGTAGCCCCGAATGGCAAGCAGGCCCGCATATTCGCCCTGCGCGCCTGAATTGGGCTGCAGGCTGATTTCATCGTAGCCCGTGATCTCGCACAGGGCTTTCGAAAGCCGGTCGACCAGCGCTTTGTACCCCTGCGTCTGCTCGGCGGGCGCAAAAGGATGAATATCACTGAATTCGGGCCAGGTGATGGGGATCATCTCGGCGGTGGCGTTCAGCTTCATGGTGCATGATCCAAGCGGAATCATGGTGCGATCAAGGGCCAGGTCTTTGTCTGCCAGGCTGCGAAGATAACGCAGCATGTCCGTTTCGGACTGAATGCGGGAGAACGCCGGATGCGCCAGAATGGGCGACTGCCTGCGCAATGCGTCGGGGATGCCGTTGACCGGGGACTGGGACCTGTCAGACTGTGCGTCCCAGTTCTTGCCCAATGCGCCGGCAACCACTGACACCAGCGTCTCGACATCCGCCACGGTGACGGTTTCGTCCAGCGATACGGCCAGGCGATCGCCGTCCACCTGACGCAGATTGATGCGAGCGGCCTGCGCCGCGTCAACAACAGCCTGCGTCTGAGCGCCGGTTTCCAGCAGCAATGTATCAAAATACGATGCGTTGGCCACCTTCACACCCAGGCCAGCCAATGATTGGCCGAGATAGGCGGTAAGCGTGGCAACGCGATTGGCGATGCGGCGCAACCCCTCGGGACCATGCCATACCGCATACATGCCCGCCATCACTGCCAGCAGCACCTGCGCCGTGCAAATGTTGGAAGTGGCCTTTTCGCGACGAATATGCTGCTCACGCGTTTGCAGGGCCAACCGCAACGCTGGTGCGCCCTGGCTGTCGCGCGACACGCCTACCAGGCGGCCAGGCAAATTACGCTTGAAGCTGTCACGGCAGGCCATGAACCCGGCGTGCGGGCCGCCAAAACCCATGGGCACGCCAAAGCGCTGCGCCGAACCGATGGCGATATCAGCGCCCCATTCTCCCGGCGGCGCCAGCAAGGTCAGGGCCAGCAAATCCGTTGCCACGGCGACAATGGCGCCGGCATCATGCGCGGACGCGGCCAGTTCGCGGTAATCCGCGATGCTGCCCAGGCTGTGCGGATACTGCAACAGCACGCCAAAACATTCCGGCAACCCTTGGGCTTCGTCGCCCACCTGCAACTCAATGCCCAGCCCTTCAGCACGCGTGCGCACCACTTCGAGTGTTTGGGGGTGGCAGTGCATGGAGGCAAAGAACACATTGCTCTTGGCACGCGAACCACGGCGCGCCAGCGCCATGGCCTCAGCCGCTGCCGTGCCTTCGTCCAGCAGCGAGGCGTTGGCAATGTCCAATCCGGTCAGGTCGGCCACCATGGTCTGGTAGTTCAGCAAGGCTTCCAGGCGTCCCTGCGAGATCTCTGGCTGATACGGGGTGTACGCTGTGTACCACGCGGGATTTTCAAGGATATTGCGCAGAATGACATTAGGCACTTGCGTACCGTAATACCCTTGCCCGATGTAGTTGCGAAACACCTGATTGCGACCTGCGATCTCACGCAAGGCCGCCAGCGCATCTGCTTCGCTGCGCGATGGCGGCAGATCAAGCGCACCGCGCTTGAGGATGCTGCCTGGCACCACATCACTGATCAGGCTGTGCAGATCAGGCGCATCGATGGCGGCCAGCATGCGAGCCTGGTCGTCAGGGCCCGGGCCAATATGGCGGGGGATAAAATCGGAATGGGGGTCTAGGTCGCGCAGCATGATCAACCTGCGTCGACCAAGGCTTTATAGCCGTCGGCATCCAGCAGACCATCGACCGCAGCGGGATCCGCGGGCTTGATCTTGAAGATCCAGTTGTCGAAGGCAGAGTCGTTGATGAGATTGGGCGAGTCGCTGAGTGCTTCGTTGAACTCGACGACTTCACCGTCGACGGGTGCATAGATGTCGGACGCCGCCTTGACGGACTCCACCACACCGGCTGTATCACCGGCGGATAGCGTGACGCCGGTATTGAAGTCGCCCACGTAAACCAGGTCGCCCAACTGGTCTTGGGCATTGTCGGTAATGCCCACTACCAGCACGTCGCCTTCGGTCTTGACCCACTCATGCGAGGCCGTATATTTGCGGTCGTTCGGAAGATTCATTGTTTACCCCAGAAAAGAAAATATTGTTGTCAAGAAGTGCCTGATCGGAAATCGAGCGCGGCGCGTGCCTGTTACGTCAGGCGACAATCTCGCCATTGCGCACGAAAGGCATTTTTACCACTTCTGCGGGCAGCCATTTGCCCCGGATCTCCACCTGGACCTGATCGCCTGCCTGCACGCCAGCGGGAACGCGGGCCATGCCGATGGAGACGCTCATCGTGGGCGACATTGAGCCGCTGGTCAGTTCGCCCTCGCCCTGAGGGGTGCGCAGCTTCATGTGGCCGCGCATCACGCCGCGTTCCAGCAGTTTGACGCCGACCAGGGTACGATCAATCGTCGCCTGTTCGATGGCTTCGCGACCAATGAATGCGCGGTCGGCGTTCTTGAATGAGACGGTCCAGGCCAGGCCAGAAATCAGCGGGTGAACGCTTTCGTCCATTTCCTGGCCATACAGGTTCATGCCGGCTTCCAGACGCAGCGTATCGCGCGCGCCCAGTCCGCAGGGCTTGACGCCCTGTGCCTGAAGATCTTGCCAGAATGACTTCGCCTGATCGGCGGGCAAGACGATTTCGAAGCCGTCTTCGCCGGTATAGCCGGTACGGGCGACTAATGTATCCTCGGCAACATAGACGCCATTGAAGGGCTTGAGCGCCTGCGTTGCTGGCGCCCAGTCTGGGCGAACTGACCATACGCGCTCTCGCGCTTGCGGCCCCTGCACGGCAATCATGGCGAGGTCGCGGCGCGGTGTAATGACGACGTTAAAGTGTTCGGATGCGGCGGCGTTTTGCATCCAGGCCAGGTCTTTGTCTGCGGTGCCGGCATTGACGACGACGCGCCATGTGTTTTCGTCGAAAAAATAGGTGATCAGATCGTCGATGACGCCGCCCTCGGCATTGAGCATGCAAGAATACAGGGCTTTTCCGGGCACGGTGAGTTTGGCGACGTCGTTGGCGAGCAGGCGCGAGAGGTAGGCGCGGGCGTCCGGGCCACAGATGTCGATGTTCAGCATGTGGGATACGTCGAACATGCCTGCCTGGCGGCGAACGGCGTGGTGCTCTTCGATTTGGGAGCCGTAGGAAAGAGGCATGTCCCAGCCGCCGAAGTCGACCATTTTGGCGCCGGCTTCGAGGTGGACGGGGTGCAGGACGGTATGCTTGGGGGTAGCTGCTGACATGGGGGCCTCTGGCGTTGATTGAAAAACGAAGCGGGCCGGCGAATTGGCCGGCTGCGTCGCCCTTCTGTCCTTTTGCCTGAGAGTTGGCCCTTGGCGGGGTTCCCCTTCGGCGCTCGTTTCCGCGATTGTGCGGGCGGGTCTCTCCAGAATGCTGTTTTGCTGCGATGGTGGTGCAGCAGGGCACGGGGGCGGTACGGGGTGCCTGAGCGATTCTGGGCGAATTGCGCCTTCGGCGGTCGGAGTGCCGACGCTCTCCCACCCTGTGCGATATCAGCAACGTGAAAGCATAACCTGAATAGTTTTTGGCTACAAATGGATTTTGTTGCTGGGGGGGATTTGGGGTGTTGGGGTGAGGTGGTTGTTGCTGGGAGGGGGGTGCTTGGCTCGGGGTAGTGGGGGTTCTTTAGGCGCGTGTGTGGTGTAGCGCTTCGCCCGGGAATGTCAGATTTTTTGTGTTCAGGCAGTTGGTGTTAAACATTAGTCTGCCTATTTTCCCTGAGACTCAGGATCGCGATAACGATATACATCGGTGAATCGCTCCTCGTATAGGATAGC
>NZ_SDQE01000009.1 GCF_004153455.1 Allopusillimonas ginsengisoli
TATGGATGGAAAGATCAATATCGACGACCTCATTACACACACCCTGGCGCTGGAACAGATCAATGAAGGCTTTGAACTCATGAAGCGCGGTGAATCCATACGCTCGGTTGTCATGTACTGAACACGTCCGGCCAGAATGGCGCATCATTGCGCCGACGCCTGCCCGGTTGTCACGCCGGGCATCAATCCGCCGGCCTTCACGCCGGCAATCTGGAGATCAAGGAATGCTGCAGCAAACTCTGGAACTTGTCAGCGAACACCGCTGCTTCGATGGCGTTCAACGGTTCTACCGTCATACGTCCACCACCATCGGATTACCGATGCAATTCTCGGTATATCTCCCACCCGCTGCCGTGCAGGGGAAACCGTGTCCTGCCGTATTTTTCCTAGCGGGGCTGACATGCACCGAAGAAACGTTCATGATCAAGGCAGGCGCGCAGCGTACGGCTGCACGAGAGGGGCTGATACTGATCACGCCAGACACCAGTCCGCGCAATGCGGGTGTGGCCGGTGAAACAGAGCATTGGGATTTTGGCGCGGGAGCGGGCTTTTATCTCGATGCCACCCAGGCCCCCTGGAACCGGCACTACCGTATGTACAGCTATATCGTGAACGAATTGCATGATCTTGTCAGCGCCTCGCTGCCCGTGCGTGACAACCGAATGGGCATCATGGGGCATTCCATGGGCGGGCACGGCGCGCTGGTGCTTGGTTTGCGCAATCCTGACCGCTTTCGGTCTGTTTCCGCATTTGCACCTATTGCAGCACCCAGCCATTGCCCCTGGGGGAAAAAAGCGTTCAGCGGCTATCTGGGCGACGACAAAAGCGCCTGGCAAGATTACGATGCAACGGCACTGATGCAAGGCATGAACCATGCCCCGTTTCCGGATGGCATTCTGATCGATCAGGGGCTTGCCGATCAGTTTTTGGCTGAGCAGCTTCATCCCGAACGATTCAAGCAGGCCTGCGAGGCGGCAGGCCAACCTTTGATGTTGCGCGAACATGAAGGGTACGACCACGGCTATTACTTTATTTCAACGTTTATCGATGACCATCTGATGCATCATGCCCGGGCATTGAAGCCGGCGAACTGATCGTGGTCGCGCAGTTGCCAAAGACGCAGCGCCATATGCACTTCCAGCGCCCGTCCGGCCTCGCGCCGGGATCCTAGCAGGGTGTCTATTGTCTCGAGCCGTTGCCTGAGCGTGTTGATATGCACAGACAGCGTACGCGCTGTCTGTGCTGCGTTATAGCCGTGGTCAAGATAGGCGAGCAAGGTGTGCGCCAGCGCGACGCGGCGGGCATCACGCGCCTGCGGCCCAGCGTAAAACCGGCCCAGGGTGGCCACGAGAAAATCGTCGATGGCTGTGGCGTCTGCCCGGTTAAGCAACGGCGTATAGAGGGCGAGCTGGTTCTCGCTGAACACTTCGCCATGCCTGTCCAAGGCTTCGAGCAGCGCCAGACATCGCTCGGCCACGTCAAACGACAACAGCAGGCTGTCCGGATTATTTACAGCATTCGTCATCACACCGGAGAATGTGCCGCGATAACGGCGCAGGCAGGCCAAAAGCGTTTCACGTGCCAATGTCATCTGCGTGTCATTGGCCAGCACAAGCAAGGCGTCTCCAATGCAGTCGAACAGCGAGCTGGACGCTCCCAGCCGGTTTTGCAGTTCCCGGCATAAATAGGAACAATAATCTCTGTCGGTTCTGATCAACAGTAGCCGCATGGGCCGGCGTACATCAACGCCATATTGCCCTGCCTGTTCCGCAAGCCGCTCGAAGCGGCCATGAGGACCATGCACAAGGCCACGAAGGATCACCGGCGCGTCGGACATTAACGAAGAGTCCCGCTGCGCCTTAAGCAAAAGCACGACACCGGTCACCATGGCGCCCCGCTCGAAAATCCGCGCGGTGACGTCGTTCAATGGCTCAGCGGTATAAAGTATGAGGCCCCCCAGCAGCCCTTCGCCGCCGACCACAGCACAGACTGTGCATGACGACGAAGGCGCTTCACAACTGGCGGCGCGTCCTGTCCGGCGGCTTTCCGCCAGCGCCGCGTAAACCGCATCGTCTACCCAGCGATCATCTCTTGCGGTGTCCCGAACCCCCTCCTCGACACTGCAGAGCATGATCTCTCTCCCCCCTTCATCGCACACTACAATACGTCCATTCAGTCGTCGAGCCAAGGTTGCACACAAATCGGGCAAATCGCCACCACGCGCCACTAACGCAGTCAGTTGCTCATGCGCTTGCGCCGCGGCCCGGGTATCTGCCGTCTGGCGCAGCAACAATTCATTTGTCGCCTCCGCCCGCGCCAACGCATCCTGAGCCTGTTCAAACAGACGTGCATTGCCGATCGCTACCGAAGCCTGCGCGCCCAGCGTAGAAAGAATGGATTTTTCCCAAGCCGTATAGCTGCGGACGTAGCGATCGCCCACAAACAGCACGCCGGAAACCTCGTTGTCGGTCAACAAGGGCACACCCAGTATGGAGGCAATGTTTTCATCGCGCATAGCGTCATCAATGTAGCGACTGTGATTAAACCGATGATCCCCTGCATAATCAGATGACGAGTAAGGGCTGCGATGCCGCGCCACATATCCGCACACCCCGGTATCCAGGCCGATGCGGATGCTGCGAAAACGCTCTGAAAACGCGCCGTCCGTTGCCCGGACATAGAAATCGCTACGCTCGGCGTCGTAAATGGACAAATAGCCAACATCACAGCCCAGCAGCGCCCTGGCCCGCTGGACGATGGCTTGCAGGACATTATCCGCATCGGTAATGCGCGTGAGATCCTGCGCTGTTTCGATGACGGCCATCAGGCCCCGTTCCCGCTGCTGATGCTGCGCCAGCCTGTCTTTGATCGTTAACCCCATCGATAGGCGCTGCAATAGCTGAGCCTTGCTGTCCCCATCGGGCAGGCGCGCCAGACGATCCTGCAAGGCGGTCCAGTCTTGCCTTCCGGCATCGCGATACAGCAATCGGATGATCTCCGCGTCGAACGGAATCTCGATAAGGTGGGCACGCATAGCCCGGCTTGCGCGGGTGCTGGATTGCTTGTCAACCATGATGTCTGATGATCCGATTATGTGAAAACCATATATAAATAGTAGGCATTAATGTTTTATTAATCCATATATTCTTTGTGTTTTCCTTCCTACACTGCTTCTATCCCTCGATGGCCGCATGCCCATCAAGCCTCTCTTCCCTCCTCCAGGACCCGCTCGCATGGACTCCCGTCTCCCTGATTTCCGCTCCCTCACCCCAGCCCAGCGCCTGGAGAAGATCGCCAGCCTTGCACCGCTGGAACTCGATGACGTCCAACGACTGTCTCAGGCTGGCGCACTTCCCCTGGAAACCGCCAACGGCATGATTGAAAATGTCATCGCCACCTTTGAACTGCCCTACGCGGTGGCGGGTTACTTTCAGATCAATGGAGACGACGTGCTTGTACCCATGGTGGTCGAAGAGCCCTCCGTGGTCGCAGCCGCATCCTATATGGCCAAGATTGCGCGGGCGCATGGTGGATTCCAGACATCAAGCACGGACCCCATCATGCGGGCGCAGATACAGGTCACTGGCGTGCGCGACCCTTACGGCGCCCGATTGGCCATTTTGCAGCACCGCCAGGCCATCATCGATCATGCCAACAGTCGGGACCGCATCCTTGCCGAATTGGGCGGAGGCTGCAAAGATATCGAAGTGCATGTGTTTCCAGCCACTTCGCGCGGCGCCATGGTGGTGGTTCACCTGCTGGTGGACGTGCGTGACGCCATGGGTGCCAATACTGTCAACACGATGGCAGAGGCTGTCGCCGGGCGTATCGAACAGATCACCGGTGGCCGCGTCCGATTGCGCATTCTGTCCAATCTTGCTGATCTGCGCCTTTCTCGCGCCCGTGTGCAAATCCCCGCCCAAGCCTTGGACAGCGCCGACTATCCAGGCCAGGATGTCATCGAAGGGATTGTCGATGCCTATGAATTCGCCGCGGTGGACCCGTATCGCGCCGCGACGCACAACAAAGGCATCATGAACGGCATAGATCCAATCGTGGTTGCCACGGGTAACGACTGGCGCGCCGTCGAGGCGGGCGCCCACGCCTATGCTTGCCGCGGGGGCCGCTACACCTCGCTCTCTACCTGGGAGATCGCCGCAAATGGAGACCTGATCGGTACATTGGAAATGCCCATGCCTGTCGGTTTGGTCGGCGGGGCCACCAAAACCCATCCCCTGGCCCGGCTGTCGCTCAAGATACTTGGCGTCCAGACAGCGCAAGCATTGGGGGAAATTATGGTCGCCGTCGGTCTTGCCCAGAACATGGCAGCCTTGCGCGCCCTTTCCACCGAAGGCATACAGCGGGGACACATGACGCTGCACGCTCGCAATATCGCCCTGACCGCCGGCGCGCAAGGCGACGAAATTGCCTGGGTGGCGAACGAGATGGCTGCAGCGCGGGATGTGCGCACCGATTTCGCTCGCGAACTTTTACAGAAACGGCGCGGCAGCGCCGCACAAAGCACTTAATCATCAATTCCAACAGCAAGCCAGGCCAATGAGCCGGCGCATCC
Organism: Allopusillimonas ginsengisoli; assembly: GCF_004153455.1. Lineage (GTDB taxonomy): Bacteria > Pseudomonadota > Gammaproteobacteria > Burkholderiales > Burkholderiaceae_B > Allopusillimonas > Allopusillimonas ginsengisoli. The sequence goes on from NZ_SDQE01000009.1 coordinate 4,574, forward strand.
ACAATCAGGAGACAATACATGAACGCCAGAATTTCAAGACCCGCCGTCGCCGCCGCCATAGCCGTGCTTGGCTTGACCGCCGGTTCGGCCACGGCGGCGGACGCTGACGCCGTCCGCATCGGGTTCATTACCGACATGTCTGGCCCATACGCGGACACCGACGGCCCCGGAGGCCTGGAAGCGATCAGAATGGCGATACAGGACGCCGGGGGAACTGTGCTTGGCAAAAAGGTAGAGGTCTTGTCGGCGGATCATCAAAACAAACCCGAGATCGCCTCAGCACGCGCACGGGAATGGATAGATCAGCAAGGCCTGAGCATGTTGATTGGCGGCGTGAACTCGGCCGCCGGTCTGGCCATGAACACTATCATCAATCAGAAACGCGTTCCCTATATCAACATCGGGGCTGCCACCGCTCGCCTCACCAATGAAGACTGCACACCCTACACCGTTCACTATGAATACGACACGGTCGCATTGGCCAAAGGCACCGGTTCAGCAGTGATCAAGCAAGGAGGAAAATCCTGGTACTTCCTGGTTGCGGATTATGCGTTCGGACATTCCCTCGAGGCCGACACCAGCGCGGTCATCAAGGCCAACGGCGGAACCGTGGTCGGATCAGTGAGGCATCCCCCCACCTCTTCCGACATGTCCTCGTACATATTGCAGGCCGCCGCGTCCGGCGCGCAGGTGCTCGGCCTGGCCAACGCCGGTTCCGATACCATCAATGCCATCAAAGCCGCCAACGATTTTGGTCTTGCAGACAAGATGAAACTGGTTGGGCTGTTGATGACCATCAATGATATTCACGGCCTGGGCCTGCCTGTCGCCCAAAAACTGCTGATGACTGACAGTTGGTATTGGGACAAGGATGACGCATCGCGTGCCTTCGCCCAGCGTTTCAACAAAACCATGCACAAGATGCCTAGCACCCATCAGGCGGCTGCCTATTCGGCCACGGCGACTTATCTTAAAGCGGTGGAAGCGGCCGGTACCACCGACGCCGACAAAGTCATGACGCAGCTCAAGAGCATGAAGCTGGACGATATGTACAGCAAGGGCTATATCCGTGCTGACGGTCGCTATATCCACGATATGTATCTGATGCAAGTCAAAACGCCCGAAGAATCCACGGGCTCTTGGGACTATATGAAAACCGTGGCCACCATCCCTGGCGAAGAGGCATTTACAAGCCCGCATGACTCAACCTGCCCGCTCATGAAAAAATAGCGCCAGGCCCTGCCAAGCAGGGCTTGGCCTGATAGACTAAAATCAATGGCCCGTTCGCACGGGCTTTTTGTTTATTCACGGTTTATCAGCGAAAAATCAGCAGCCTATGGCCGTTTTTACCCCCGTCAGCGACAGCGATGCACGCGAGCTCCTGGCCCGTTACTCTCTCGGAGACTTCGTTTCCCTGCGCGGCATCACCGCGGGGATCGAGAACACCAATTATTTTCTCAGCACGACGCGGGGAGAATATGTCCTGACGCTGTTCGAAGTGCTTACTCACGCGCAGTTGCCCTTCTATATTGAGCTCATGCACCATCTGGCCACCCGGGGCATCCCCGTGCCAGAGCCGCAGGTGCTGCGTGACGGCGGCCTGATTACCACATTGCACTCAAAGCCTTGCGCAATTGTGTCACGCCTGTCGGGCGGCTATGAGCCGGCGCCCAGCACCACGCATTGTGAGCTGGCAGGCCATACACTGGCCCGCGCGCACCTGGCTGGCCATGATTTTCATATCCAGCAGCCCAATCTGCGCGGCCTGTCCTGGTGGCAGACCACCATGCCTGCCGTGCTACCCTTTCTGGATGCCGCTCAGGCGTCGCTGATCGAACAGGTGCTGGATGAACAGACGCAATTCGCCGCCACCGAAACCTACCAGGCCTTGCCTCGTGGCCCCGCGCATTGCGACTTGTTTCGCGACAACGTTCTGTTCGACGGCACGTTCGAAATGCCACGCATGGGCGGGATCATCGATTTTTACTTCGCCGGCTGCGATACCTGGCTGTTCGATGTCGCGGTCAGCGTCAACGATTGGTGCATCGAACATAGCACGGGCGTACTCGACGAGCCTAAGCTTAATGCCTGGCTGAATGCCTACGCGGCTGTGCGGCCCTTTACCACAGAAGAAAAACAGGCCTGGCCGATGCTATTGCAGGCCGCAGCCTTGCGATTCTGGATATCCCGGCTTTACGATTATTTTCTGCCTCGTCCGGCACAGACACTCAAACCGCACGATCCGCGCCATTTCGAACGCATACTGCGGGAACGCCGCAATACCGCGCCACGCTCACTATAGGGGAAGGCTTACATGCAAGCAGCCAAGCTGCCCATCACCGCCGGATGGGGCTGGATACAGGACGGATTCACATTGTTCCGTCGCCAGCCCATGGCTATGTTTTTCTGGAGCATGGTCACTGGCCTGCTGATCACGCTCAGCTATCTGATTCCCATTTTCGGCCAGATGGCCCTGATCGCCTGCACGCCCCTGCTCACCTTTGTTACCCTATGTGCCTGCCGCAATATTGCCGCAGGCCGTCCCATGCTGCTGCCCATGTGGCTTGCGCCACTGAGTGACAAAGAAACCCGAAAACGTTTGCTGGCATTGGGGCTCAGTTATTTGCTGGTGAGCCTGGCGGCAGGATTCATGGCAACACTGCCCTTTATCAGCCAGTTGACCAGCGCTATCGATCCGCAGGGCGCGATCGACGAGGCCGCCCTGATGACCGCAATGCGAGGCCCTTTTCTGACATTCGCGATGCTGTACATCATTGTGTCCGGGTTTTTCTGGCATGCGCCGGCCCTCATAGGCTGGCATGGCATCCCCATGCGGCAAGCCTTGTTCTATTCCATGGTGGCCTGCTGGCGCAACAAACTGCCCTTTCTTGCCTATGGCATCAGTTGGGCAGCCATATTCTTTCTGATCCAGTTCATTGGCAACTTTATCAGTAACGCGGGTGTATCGGCAGGTGCCGTACAGCTTCTGCTTACACCCGTCAATATTATCGTGGCCGCCGTGCTGTATTGCAGTTTCTATCCTGCCTACATCAGCGTTTTTGGTGCCAACTACCACGCCGAGCGCTAGGAACGATGGTTCAGGCCAAGCGCCTCATGAATCTGGATCAAATAATAGGGATGCGCTGCGCAGTGGCCTGCCGGTAACTCGATCACCAGCCTGGCCTGGCGACACCAGGCCGCTCGCCAGGGTTTCAGTCGCTGTACGCATCTCAGTTCCCGCCCCCTGCCGTCCAGAAACACCACATCGATTTCGGTACGCAGCCAGCAGGTATGTATCGCATTGCAAGGGGCAAGGCACACGCCGTGACCGGGCGCCAGCCTGCCTTTGCCATAAAGGCCGCGCAAGCGACGCCAGAACGTATCGGCGCTATACAGGCTTAGCCTTGTCCCGAATGCTGACCGTGATCCTGTCGCGCCCGACATCAAAAATCCGTGTTGTGAATTACTGCCTCGCCGCTCAGAATCCCGTTTGCAGCAGACGCGTCGCAATAGGAAAAGCAATGATGAGAAAAGAGCAGGGAAAGATGCAGATCACCAACGGAAACAGCATTTTTACCGGCGCTTCAAGCGCCAGCCTCTCTGCGCGCAGAAAACGCGCTGCGCGATGCTGTTGCGCCTGGGCGCGAAACAGAGGCCCCATACTCATGCCCATTTGCTCTGCCTGAGCAATCAGTGACACCAGGCTTTGCAAGGCGGGCAACCCGGCTCGACCACCCATCAACTGCAAGGCCTTGATGCGAGGCACGCCTGCGCGCATGTCCGACAGCGCATGCTGCAACTCGCTGCGCAAAGGCCCCGGTGGACCATGCCAGGCCGCCTGTTGCAGCGCACCTTGCAAATTCTGGCCAGCTTCCACGCATAGCGTTGCCATGTCCAGCATGAAAGGAAGCTCCCGAAGCATGCGGGCCTGACGCTGACGGGCCCGCTCTTGTAGGCGCTGATAGGGTAACCAGCCACCGCTCAATCCGATCAGTGCCGCCACGGCAAGACTTGTTCCCAGGCTGGCCTTCGTTCCGATCAGCATAGTTATCAATGATACGGAAAAAAACACGATCAAACTGAATAACTGCAGCGCAATAACATGCTCGGCCTGCCATCGCTCGCTCGCAAGGCCAGCCGTGGATACTGTGCGCTGAACTATCCGCTTTGCACGATCGGGCAGCAAACGGCGGGAGACAGGCATCAACGCCACAACCCAAGGCCATACCATGCTCAGCAGCCGATTATCGCCTGGACCGACCCCGCCGTTCGTGCGTAACGCCATGCAGCGCCGGCCCACCGCCCACGCAAGCAGGGAGAACGACAAGCCCGTTGCGATGACACTCATCCACCACATAAGCGAACCATCAGATTTCAATGTCTACAATACGCCTGATCAGCAACATCCCTGCAGTCATCAGCAGGAGGATAAACCCGACCATCACCCATCCGCCGGGTGTTTCCCACAAGGGCCGCATGGCGTCCGAGTCGAGCATATACAGTGCCAGCGCCAGCGCAAACGGCATGCAAGCCATAAGCCAGGCCTGCAAACGCCCCTGCGATGTCAAGGCCTGTATACGCGCCGCCATATGAATGCGTTCACGCAATGTCTGGGCCACGCCATCCAGTGTCTGTGCAATAGCGCCACCACTGCGTGATGCAATCACCAGCGCTGATACGACCAGATTGCTGCCTTCTGTAGGCATCCGTTGCCGCAAGCCGAGTAACGCCGCTTCCCAGGAGACGCCCATGCGCTGCTGCCTGAGTATCAATGCGAATTCCTGCGCCAGGGGCGCAGGCGATTGGGATACGATATCCCGCAATGCGGGTTGCAGCGCGGCCCCCGCGCGCAAGGCGGCTGCAAGCGACATGAGCAGATCCGGCAACTGAATCTCGAAGGCCCGCAATCGTCGCCGCCTGGCAAGTGCCACGAGATATCTTGGCGCGGCCAGCGCAAGCACAGCAACGCCAACCGAAAGCGCGACGCTGCGGGTCAAGAGCAATGCGACCAGCCCAAGGCCTGCGCATACTAGGAGATTGGCCACCCACAGGCGCGAAGGATCCAGAAACAGAAAAAAATCCGCCAAACGCGCCGCGACGTCCTGGCCAAACGCTTTGCGATAGGCCCGCCAGGCGCTGAGCATGCCGCGCATCACGTACCATCCCAAGATTGCGCCAGCCGCGGTGGCTCCGGCAATGACTAATGCAATCAAGCTGCTCCCCCTGCCTGCCGCATCCCCTCGGATACGATGGTTAAGCCTTGTTGCGACTGAATCCAGGGGGGAAGCGCCTCATCGGCACCCGATTCGGTGTGCTGAATGAATAAGTCCATAGGCAGGGAAGACACGCCTGTTTCGTCCAGAAAGCATTCGGGCGCCACCCCGCAGCCCGTAAAGGCAGGCAAAGGCCGAGCCTGGTAGCGGAATATCTCCTGCGTCTGAATGCGGCCGCTTTCCAGACCGGTCACCTCGACAATGGAGGAAATCACGCGCCGACCGCCGGCCAGGCGCGCTTGTTGAACAATGAAGTCAATGCTTGCGGCGATATGCTCCCTGACAGCAGCCAGCGGCAAGTCCATGCCCGCCATGAGTATCATGGTTTCAAGCCGAGCGAGCGCATCGCGGGGACTGTTGGCGTGCAAGGTTGTCAAGGAACCTTCATGGCCGGTATTCATGGCCGCGAGCATATCAAAGGCCTCTCCCCCTCGACACTCGCCTATCACAATGCGGTCAGGACGCATGCGCAATGCATTCCTGACCAGATCGCGGATCTCGATACGCCCTTTGCCTTCCGCGTTGGCCGGCCTGGACTCCAGCGATACCAGATGCTCGTGGGCCAGCCTAAGCTCTGCGGCATCCTCAATAGTGATCACTCGCTCATGCTCGCCTATGCAATTGGAGAGGATGTTAAGCAGCGTGGTTTTGCCCGTACCGGTGCCTCCCGATACGACGATGTTTTTTCGGGTGCGCACGCATGCCGCCAGAAATTCTCCCATACGGGCATCGAGCGCGCCAGACCTCAGCAGGTCGCCCATGCCTGGACGCGACTGTGGAAACTTGCGAATGGTCAGGCTGGCGCCGCGCAAGGCCACTGGCGGAATGACGGCGTTGATTCGCGAACCATCCTCGAGGCGCGCATCGACCATGGGCGAGCTTTCGTCTATGCGACGCCCCAGGGGCGAGACAATGCGTTCTATGATGGCGCGCACGGCATCCTCGCTGCTGAAACTGCCTGCATATCGACACAGGCTGCCTTCCTGTTCGACAAAGATTTCATCGTACCGGTTGACCATGATTTCGCTAATGGTCGGATCCGCCAGCAAGGGCTCCAGCGCACCCAGGCCGACGGCTTCGTTTAAGACATCCCGCAGCAGCGCGCGCTTGTCGAGCGTGGCGGGAAGATTGATGTCAGCGTGAATGAGGTCCGACAGCACCTGTGATGCCTCTTCTCTCAGAGCTGCGTCACTCAGCGTGGCGATATCGCGCCGGCGCAGATCAAGCGATTCAAGCAAAACTGTGTGCAATCGCTGCCGATGGCTGGACATGTCATCCATCAATGGTGAATCAAGCACGCACGGCGACACTTGCTCTTGAGGATGGGGGCATTGAAGCCACGACGCATCGCGCCCCACGGCAGAATCAGCAGTGATGTCCAGGACGTCAGGCCCGTTATCGTGGAAGGCCATGGCTGACGGCGAAACATCATCGGCATGAGGCAACAGAATCCGCAGCACGCACGGACCAATGCCAATGTCATCAGTTTCCTTCAAAGGGCCGTAACTTGCGACGCGCTCGCCGTTGACCCGTGTTCCGCCGAGTGATCCGAGATCCTGGATATATAACCCCATATCGCACTGTGTCAGGCAGGCATGGCGCCGCGCCACCCGCCAGGAATCGAGAACCAGCCCGCACGACTTGCCGCGACCTATATGCAGCGGCAACGGCCGACTCAGGCGTTGCTGTGATCCATCCTCAAAACGAACGTCAAGATGCACCATGCTCTACTCCGTGAATAAATATTCGTTGCGCCCCACTACAGACTGTTCCATCGCCGCCTTGCTGTCTGTAAACCATTGTGTGCCCGGCCCTTCCCATGGATTCCAGGCCGATGCCTCTGCGTGTGAGACAACCGCAGGAAGAGACGTATGATCCCCAATGGAAGTATTGAGACGGGGCGGATGCGGAAACATCTCCTGCAGGATGCCCTGGCCATTACGTAGGCGTGCATCCATGCCAGGGTGATCTGCCGAAACCAGTTGCGGCGTTACGAAAATGGCGAGCTCGGTTTCGTTGCGCTGATGACGTGACGAGCCAAAAAGATGCCCCAGCAGCGGTATGCGCGACAGGCCCGGCAGACCATCGCGCTGCATTGCCGCCTCGCGCGACAGAAATCCCGCCAACACCAAAGTCTGCCCCGACCGCACGTTGAACTCTGTTGCCGCTTTCCGGGTTTTAAGCGATGGCCCTGTTGAGACCGACAGGCTTTGATCCACGGCGCTGACCTCGACTTCGATGCGCGCGCGCACGACACCGTTGCGCTCAACTTGTGGCGTGATCCGCAGTGAAACGCCGTAAGGCTTGAAGACTGTGCGGCTATCGCCATCTTTGTCTGTCGTGGCATAGGGCACTTCACCGCCCGCCAGAAATTCGGCTGTCGCCCCACTGCGGGCCAGCAACTGGGGCTGAGCCAATACAACCGCCTCGCCCTGCTGTGCCATGGCCTGTATCCTGGATGTCAGCATGGCATTGATGCCGAAATAGCCTGCCGCCACGCCTGGCTGCAATGGAAAGGACAAAGGATTGTCACCTGGGCGGGCTGACAGACCGCCACTGCCCGCATCCCACGTACCGCCCACATGCATGCCACCTGCAAGTGGCGAAGACCATCGCATCCCGATGTCGCGAAACTGCGATCGCGGGATTTCCACCACCTGAACATCGAACAACACCATGCTTTCCCATCCGACCTGGCCGGTGAGATCGACCAGTTGAGGATAGCGCCTTGCGAGTTCCGCGATTCGAACGCGATCGTCGTCCGTTAAATCATCGCCTTCGACAATCAATTTGTCGCCGGTTACTGTGACCCGTGCCTGGGGTATACGGGACAGCAGGCTGCGCAACTCCTCTTGCGCCTTGCGCGTCCCTTCCGGTGCAACCATCACTTGATAGGTTCGCCGGTGGCCATCCCGGGTCCAGATCTGCAAGGCACTGGATCCTTCATTGCGCGCAAAAACAATGACCTCTTCCTCATCAGTGGCAACAGCGTGCATGACATGCCCATCGCCCACGGCAACCCGGGCCACTTGAGGAACACTCAATACCCTGACCTCACCCACCTGCAAATCCAGGTCATCGGCCCACGCCGGCGCGCACGCCGACACACCGAACACAAACAGAACAGCCACGTAGTGTTTCCATATGGATAGCATTTGTGTATCCCTGCTAGTCTTCCGCCGCGTGTGGAAAAACAGGCCCCGGCACTTCATTCTCTTCCAGCCCTGCGGTAGACGAAACACTTGCCTGCGCTTGCGCGGTGTGCATCCACTGACTGGACAGTGGCGGGACATAGGGCAGCTGGAACAGGCCCTTGTGCTGCGCAGTCTCGGAACGAGGTGCGACCAGGGCAGGCAGATTCCTGACTGCCTGGTTGCCATAGATAACCCTGGCCTTGCCTGAAGCGCTCGCAGACTGCTTGGCCACGCCAAGCAACCCGGCAAGGTCGCCACGCGCCGCCACCTGGGTTGACCCGGTATCCTGCGGAGAACGAAGCACCGCGGTGATGACACCGCTCTCGCGCGCGGCGACAAGCTTGATAGCGTCTTCTGGCGCAGCATCCAGCGTGATCGTGCTGTAGTCTTGTTCAGCCGTATGATCGAGGTTCTGCGCGTCAGTGCTTGAACCCGTCGCAAGCACCATCACTCCCTGCAACAGTGGCGCAGTCAAGCGCCGCCGTTGATAATCAAAGGACACATAAAGATCGATCAGATCGCCGGGCTGCAGCAAACCCGACTGCGAATTGAGCGCATCCACCGGCAAGGTAATCGCGCGACGACCTGTGGATAGTTGCTGTGAGAGCGAAATCATACGGCTTGCTTCCAGGTGAGCGGACAAGACGGCGTCGCCTGCGAGCAAGGGCGCGGCCAATGTCATGCCAACCACATCGTGCAGGCGTTCCATGGGGACACTGTCACTCGCGACGTAATCAACCGGAAAGTTTCTGAAAGCAAGGAGCTCTGGTCTTAATACGGTACCTGCCGGTAAATCCTGGTTGGCGACGATCCGCTCGACCATGGCCACACGCGCCTGCGCTTCTATTGTCGAGACTTGCTGCTGAAGATAACGCTGGGCAGCCCACGCGGCGCACAAGCCAGCCGCCAACGCCACAACGAGCATCGGGAAACTTCGATGAAATACTGACAGACGCATACAATGAATTAATCAATGTGAATATATACAACGGCACCCGCCGCCCTGGCCTGTATGAACAGGAAAAGTTCGTTGCCATGCCGCCGCCAGCGCTGATGGCCCTCTGTACTGCTGCAGCCGGTCTCGCATAGCCATGCCTGTTTGCGCAACGCTGATGCAATGTGCGCGGCCAGCGCGGCCGGCCGCATGTCGATGGCGTAGATGCTTTGGTTCGGCCCCGACGCACCGGCTGGATCTGCAACATGGTGCAGCAAACGTCGAGCGCCGGCAGGCAGCCAGGACAAGGGAGATGGCGCGGGGTGCGGTGAATGCGAGCCCGACGCCGTGGCGTCGGAAATGACCAAGGAGGACACGCGCCCGACGGCACCGCTTGAAACCGGCTCGATCTCGGCCAGCCAATGCGCGTTGCCGGCATAACCCGAAAGACGTATCAGACCGGGGCTGGTCACGATGTGCTGGAACAGATCAATGCGCCCCGACAGCAGGCGTGCCGCCTCGATAGCTGAGTTCCGTGACCGGAACAATTGAACACGCAAGGGAACACCATTCACGGTGGACGCCTGACTGTCATTCCATACAAAACCGGCTGTGGACAAGTTGTCCAGGCTTGCCCAGAGATCGTGCAGTGGTTTCGCGTTTACCCATGTCGACATGCACACGCCGACACACAATAACAGCGCCCATACGCCGTTCATACATGGGGCTCGACGGCGCTCAATCATCATGGCGACCTCTTCGAAGGGACACGCGGCCAGCGTATGAACGAACACCCACATGATCAGCATAGGCACGCCCACGCAACAGGCCAGTGGGCATCCTGCCGGACCACGGCCGCACCCAGTCGAACTGGGGCGCTGGCCGCGACCAGCCCTGATCGATGGTGCCGAGCGCTGATTCAAGGCCACGGCCCACACGCACCGATTGATCTGCTGCGTGCCGCCAGCCCAGGCGAGAGGCGGCCAAGCGATCGGCTGCAATAAAAGCTGATCCTGCATGCCCCGCACCGGACAAGATTGAAGTATGACGAGCCATTATGGGCGGCGCCAGACCTTCGAATACAGCATGTATGCTGCGAGGTAACACGCGCACAGTGAAGATGCCTTCATCCTTGATTTTCCAGTCTGCCCTCAAGGCATCGGCCAGTTCGCTGGAGCCACCGGGCTGCGCATGCGACGGCAGCATTGCGCCCTGATCAAGGACGGCGGCCAGATTGGCCTTATCCGCAGCAGGCGGGCTGGCCAGGTGATGAGGAAGGATGGTGGTTGTGGCAGGCAGCAAGGCGTGGCCCTGGAGATCACGCCATTGATGCGCGGGGCCATCGAAATGCCGCGCGAGCGCCTGTTCCTTGACGGCCTTTTGGTTGTTCAAGGCAGGGCTTCGCGTAAACAGGAATGCCGTCAGACTACTCGCATGTTGAGCGGACAAACCGATATCCTGCAGCCTGCCCAACCACCCCAGCGCCAGCCAGAACGCCGCCAGCACAGTGATGACGACCAACCCTTCGGCCAAGGCCTGGCCGCACTGCAACGCGGCAGGCAATGGTCTGCGCAGTGATTGTTTGCCCTGCGCGTTTGACGACTGAAGGTACAGACTCATGGACGCACGCTCCAAACAGGCGCCAGCCTCGCCTGCCAGTACGGAGTAAATAGATTAGGTAGCTCGGCGCGTCCATCTTTGCGGGGTTCGGGGAGATCAAAGAAGGTTTCCGCAGCGCTGCGGGCATGGACGTGAAGGCCATCCAGGCCCGGGTGCCGGAACGTCAAGCCAAAACGTAGCACCCCAGCCGCACGCGCGGAGTTGACGTCGTAATAGTCTGGTAAGCCTTGCGTCGCCCATCTGTCACGCTGCCTGACCGCTCTGAAATTGGCGCGCCGATTGCCTTGATGCCTGAATAGCCCTGCGGTAATGCCCTGGCTGGCAAAGCGCCAGAAATCTTCGGCCTGGATACTGTCTGCGGGTGGACGTACGGCGGATCCCGCCATAAACCGGGATGTGCCGGCTGCCATCCACGCCCAGCCCATGGGATATTCGCGGTAGTAACAAAATACTTTACGATTGAAGCGCAGAGCGTGAAAGGATTGGGTATCGATGGACTGCCACAGACCTTGCGCAGTCAGCAAGGTAGCGCCGCGCCGGCGAAGCTGATGCCGCAGATGAGGGCAAGCAGGCCACACCTGCCAGGGATTAACGGCAGTGAAATCCCTGCGCCCCAGGAATCGATACAACCCAACGGACTGCATGACCAGGTTGCGCAGGCGCTGAGGCGATCCGGTATTGCCCTGGAGGGCCTGGATGTAGCCCGGCAGGTTGTCGTCATCGAAAGACAGATCAAACTGCGACGGTGGGTACGCTGGATAGTTGCGAGCCAGCACTGCGTTGATGGCCTCGGCGCGCGCCTGGGCAATGCCATTGGCCACACCGTGCTGTACCGCAGACAACAACTGATGTATCGTCTTTTCGTGTGCCGCATAGGCATCTGCCAGTTCGCCATGGCTCTCGGCGTGGCGCTGCAGACCTGCTGCCCGCAACGACGCGCGATAAGCCGCCCCGTGCTCAGGGCCAAACAGCATGGAGATCAGATAGCCTGGCGGGTTTCCGCGCACATGGCTGGATGCCTGCATTCCGCCAAATTTGGCCCAGGAACCGAGGGTGACCAGATGTGCTAGGGCAACCTGGTGCGCAACATAGCTGCGATTGACATAGGCAAGCATGTTCAGGGCCCTGGCTTGCACCAGTGCGCCGCTATAGGCGGCCGCATCCAGCACATGCATTTGGCGGGATCGCGCTGCCGCCGTCTGGCTGACCACGAAGTATCGCGACAGCGCCAGCGCAAGCAGGCCAGCCAGCAACATACCCAGCACAAGCACTTGCCCGCTTTGGCAATCAAGCAGCTTTGGTTCGGGTTTAGCTACGCAATCCTTCATTTGCCGGCACCAGCGTTACCTGTAAAGGACTTGAGCGTTTTGGAGGAAGTCTGGGAGGCAGCGGTTTCTGCCGCGGAACGGGCAGCGCGAGACTGTCGGGCGCCGTCTTCGCCTGCGAGTTCCCGCGCCATGGCGGCTGTCTGGGAGCGCACAACCTGACCGAAGGATTGATAAACAGCAATGGCGGCGACGGCGACCAACGCGACCACGATCACATATTCGGACATGCCTTGTCCGCGTTGAGACTGATGACGAAACGGCATAGCGGGCTCCGGAAAATTGACAGGTGCCCAGTGTGCCGCGAGCCAGGCTGGCTGGCTATTCGCAGATACCGATCTGGCTGAAAAGATCAGGGTGGCAAATGGAACACATCACCATCGAAACCCAGTTCTGCTCCTTTCAGATCGCTAGCGGGATGCGCGATGAGAAAAGCGTCCAGATCATGACCGATATGTGTCAAGACTGCTTGCCTGGGTTGCAGGGCCGCGATCGAATCCAGCGCGCGTGGCAGATCATTATGGTTGCGTGGCGGCTGAGAGGCAGGCGCGTGCGTGCAATCGAGCACCAGCAGGTCCACCTCATGCTGGCGCAGAAACAGCAAGGTGTCCTCGGGCAAGCCCACGGTGTCCGTCAGGTAAGCAATAGACCGGCCCGCCTGCTCCAGCAGAAACCCAAAGGTCAAACGAGAATGCGCCAGTGGCACAGGGGTCAGGCGCAGGTCGCCCAGCACCAGCGGAACAAACGCCCGCAGCGAAGTGGAAAAATCCAGTATGCCCGGATGCTTGTAGAGATCGGCCAGACCCTCCGGGTCGGGCGGCCCCAGCACCGGGATCTTCAGGCCGGTCCCCCAACGCAGGTGCAACAGGCCCTGGGCATGATCGGCATGATAGTGTGTGAGCATGATGCCGCTCAGGCTTCCCGGCGGAAAGCGTTCAGTAAGATCGGTCAGACCGGCATCTATCAGCCATCGCTGCGTACCCGTCTCCACCAATGCCGAACAGGGGCCGCGTCGGTAACGCGCCGTGTGCCGCGCCCGCTGGCAGGCCATGCACGTGCAGTTGTAAACCGGCACCTGGGCGGCACTGCCTGTCCCCAACAACGTGAATGTCATTGACATGTGTTCCCCGCGACAAGACGTGTAGCGTCAGATCTCAGCCTGCCCTTGCTGCAGGCGTCGATACAGCGCATGCACAGCCTCCTCCGGATTGCCCGAATTGTCAATCCACAGCATCGACTTGGCGATAGACTCGGGGAACATGTGGAACGTGCTGTTGCGTTCGAGTCTGGACTGTATTTGCGCCGCCGATTCGCGCCCGCGTCTGAGCAGCCGCTCACGCAACAAGTGTGGGCTGACGTTGAGCAACACGGGCACCAGATCGCGATAGCGCGCCATGGCCGTGGGCAAGTAAGCACGTGAGCCATTGACGAAAACGTCCTGACCTGCCGCCAACCGGTCGTTTACATGGCGCAAGACGCCATAGGCCAGCCCATGCGCGCGCCAGGCCATGGCAAGCAAGCCGGCAGCCTCCATTTGCGCAAACTCGTGCTCCGTCACTGCCAGAGCGCCCGCTTCTGCCAGATGCGCGTCCCGGGTGATAACGCGAGGGGCAAGAAATGCCTGGTTGCCCATCAAACGTAGAACGCCCTGCAGCACCGTATCCTTTCCCGCGCCAGACGGTCCCATGAGATAAACGAGGCGGCCCGGCATCAGAACACGCGTTGTCCGCCGCGCCACACCTGCCCAACCACAAAACCCTTGCCGTGAGGCCGGGTTCGAACAAGATCGGCACGCATGCCGCTGCGGATCTCACCGCGATCCGCCAAGCCCGCGGCGCGCGCAGGCGCCAGGCTAATGGAGGCAACGGCCCTGGGCAGATCGTACCCTGGGACGTCGTGCGCCAGGATGCCTGCCGCCTGCAACAGGCTGGAAGGGTAATAATCGCTGGAAAGGATATCGAGCACGCCTTGCCCTGCAAGGTCTGCCGCGGCGACATTACCCGAATGCGATCCGCCGCGCACAATGTTGGGCGCGCCCATCAGCACCTTGAGCCCCAGTTGATGGCTGGTGCGGGCAGCTTCGACAGTTGTCGGAAACTCGGCAATGCTCATGCCCAGGTCCGCCGATTCACGCGCATGCGCGACGGTTGCGTCGTCATGGCTGGCAATCGATAGCGAGCGCTGACGGCATTCCTGGACAATTGAGCGCCGATAGCGATCACTGTAGCGGCGGGAGTTCTGTTGATGCGTGTCAATGAAGGCATCTATTTCCCGATCCGTCAGGTGATATTTTCCCTGGTAGTACTCACGATACTTTTCGATCTTGACGAACTGGCGCTGGCCGGGTGAATGATCCATGACGGAAACCAGCTGTACCAAGGGAGACTGAACCAGCTCATTGAACAGCGTCAGTGTTTGCTCGTGACTGAGTTCGCAGCGCAGGTGCAAACGATGATCCGCCCGCATATGGCCATCCTCGCCCGCGTGACGGATGGCGCGCAGCATGATGGGCAACTGACGCATGCGGTTGCCGCGAGGGCTGACGTCGCCGATGGACAACGCATCGAAGACCGTTGTGATACCGGCCGCGACCACCTGCGCGTCATGCGCGAGCACCGCAGATTCGGATGGCCAATCCACGCCGGGCCTGGGATTCATGTATTTTTCGAGATTGTCGGTATGCAACTCCACGAGTCCGGGCATCAGGTAATCCCCTTCAACGTCCTGGGCGCCGGGCAGGCTGCTCTGGCTGCTGCATACGTCGTGGATCATGCCATCGCGCACTGCGATGGTGCCCGATATGATCTCTGTCGCCGTGACAATTCGCGCGTTGGTAAAAATCTGCTCAGCAGACATAAGCGTGCTCCCCTGGCGTCATATCCAGATAGCGATCAGCGATCGCCATTCGTGTTCTTTCATCGTGCGAGATGGCAATGAGGGCGGAACCCTGTGCCTTGACTTCATCAATAAGCGCCAGCACAACCCGCCGGTTGGCGTCGTCCAGCGATGCAGTCGGTTCGTCCAGCAGCATGATGGGCCACTCAACCATGAAGCTGCGAGCGATATTCACGCGCTGCTGCTCTCCGCCCGAGAACGTGGAAGGCGCCAACGGCCATAATCGCTCCGGGATACCCAAACGCTGCAACAGCGAGGCGGCACGCTCGCACGCCAACTCCGGCTCGACGCCGCGCGCAAGCGCTGGCTCCATCACCACGTCCAGGCAGGCCACGCGCGGAATCACACGCAGGAACTGGCTGACGTAGCCCAGCGTGCTGCGGCGCAACGCCAAGGTCTGGCGTGGCTCAGCGCCCACCATTTCAATCATGTTGCCCTCGTGCAGTATCCGGATGCTGCCCGAGGCGGGAAGATAGTTGCCATACAGGGTACGCAACAGCGTGGACTTACCGGCCCCCGAACGCCCATGCAGCAGCAGACATTCTCCCGCCTTGACTTCAAATGCCAGGCTATGCAGCACATCGAGCATCGCACCTTGCTGGTGATGCAAGGTAAAAGTCTTGGCCAGGCCGCGAACTTGCAGGACGCTATTCATGTGTATACCTCAAGGTTGCAGGACAGAAGACACCAACAACTGGCTGTAGGCGTGTTGCGGATCATCCAGTATCTGGTCGGTCAGACCGGCTTCGACGACACGCGAGCGACGCATCACCATCAGACGATCCGCCAGCAGCCTGGCGACGGCCAGATCGTGCGTGACAAGGACCACCGCCAGTTGCAGTTCCCTTACCAGGCCACGCAACAAATCCAGCAAATGCGCCTGCACCGACACATCCAGGCCACCGGTAGGTTCGTCCATGAACAGCAACCGCGGGCGCGACACCAGGTTGCGCGCAATTTGCAGGCGCTGCTGCATGCCACCTGAGAATGTGCGCGGCAGATCGTCTATGCGGTGGGGATCTATCTCCACCTGCGCCAGCCAGTCCAGCCCCGCCTGCCGCAACCTGCCGTAGTGACGCATTCCCTGCGCCATCAATCGCTCGCCAATATTCGCGCCGGCAGAAACGCTCATGCGCAGACCATCACGCGGATTCTGTTCAACACATCCCCATTCCGTGCGCAGCAAGGCGCGTCGCTGCGCATCACTAGCCTGGTAAATCTCAAGCTGCTCGCCTGCGGATGTTCTATAGAACACCGATCCGCAGTCCGGCCGTACCTTGCCGGACAACACGCTAAGCAGCGTTGATTTTCCCGAACCAGACTCGCCGACAATGCCCAGCACTTCGCCCGGATAAAGCTCAAAGCTGACAGCCTGACAGCCAGTATCAGGCGCGTAGAGACGCGTTAGATTGCTTACAGACAGCAAGGGTGTCATTGTGCCGCCTCCTGGCGCTGTTGGCGTTGATGGCAGTAATCGGTATCAGAGCAGATAAACACTCTGGTGCCATGGTCATCCACAATGAGTTCATCCAGATAGGATGTGTTGCTTTCGCAATGCGCGCAGGCCTGATTCCAGACAGGCAGTTCAAACGGATGATCTTCGAAATCCAGGCTGACCACGGGACAATAGGGCGGCAGCGCATACAGGCGCTTTTCCCGCCCCGCTCCAAACAACATGAGCGCCGGACTCATATGCAGCTTGGGATTATCGAACTTGGGAATGGGTGAGGGATCCATGACGTAACGTCCATCAACCATGACGGGATAGGCATAGGCTGTGGCAATGTGTCCATACGTCGCAATGTCCTCATAGAGCTTTACATGCATCACGCCATAGTCATTCAGCGCATGCATGTTTCGCGTCTCGGCATCCGAAGGCTCGATGAAACGCAATGGCTCGGGGATAGGCACCTGAAAGACCAGGATCTGCCCTTTGCGCAAAGCTGTCTCAGGAATGCGGTGGCGGGTCTGTATGATGCTGGCCTCCGTCGTTTTTTCTGTCGTTCGCACACCGGCCGTTCGCACAAAGAAGCGACGTATCGACACTGCATTGGTGGTATCGTCTGCGCCCTGGTCTATTACCTTCAGCACGTCCTGGCGGCCGAGCACGGCCGCTGTAACTTGCATGCCGCCCGTGCCCCAGCCATAGGGCAAAGGCATCTCTCGCCCGCCAAAGGGCACTTGGTAACCGGGAACCGCTACCGCCTTGAGCAACCCTCTTCGCAGGCTGCGCTTGGTCTGTTCGTCGAGGTAGGCAAAGTTATAGCCAGCCGCATCGGCGCTATCGCCGTGGGGGTGCATCGTTGTCACGATTGTTCCTCCTGCGTTGAAACAGCGGGGGTTTCGCCCTTCTCTTTCGTTGCCGCAGCGCGTCTGAGCTTGCGTATCAGATCAAGTTCAGATTGAAAGTCTACGTAATGCGGAAGCTTCAGGTGGGAGACAAAACCCGCCGCCTCCACGTTGTCGCAGTGCATCAGCACAAACTCTTCCTGTTGCGCAGGCGATTCAACGTCTTCCTGGTATTCGGAAGCGCGCAGCGCGCGATCAACAAGCGCCATACCCATGGCCTTGCGTTCCGCATTGCCAAAGGCCAGTCCGTAACCACGCGTAAACTGAGGCGGTTGGGTTTTGCTGCCTACGAATTGATTGATCATTTCGCACTCCGTTACCTCAATATCACCGATCGGCACGGCGAATCCGAGTTCTTCGGGCTCGATCCACACTTCGACCTGACCGACGCGTATTTCTCCCGCAAAGGGATGGTTGCGCCCATAGCCGCGTTGGGTGGAATAACCCAATGCCAGCAAAAATCCTTCATCCCCCCGCGCCAGTGCCTGCAGGCGCTGCGGGCGCGTAGTCGGAAAGTCCAAGGGATCGCGTGTGATGTCAGGCACATCACCATGGCTGTCGGACTCACGCCCCAACAGGCCCTCCTTTGCGAGTAATGACGCAACGCGCGGCAGCGCGCTGTCCGTTTCGATGGGCTGTGCCGGTCCGGAGCGCGCCTGCGCCTGAGGCACGCATGGCGTGCTGTCATTCGACCTGAGCAGAGTGAAATCCAACAGGCGATGGGTGTAGTCGAACGTGGGCCCAAGCACTTGCCCGCCCGGCAAATCCTTGAACGTCGCGGAGATGCGTCGCTCGGCCCGCATCGCGCCGGTGTTCAGCGGCACGCTGGCCATGAATCGTGGCAGTGTGGTCCGGTATGCACGCAGAAGGAAAATCGCCTCAAGCATATCGCCCGCGGCCTGCTTGAGCGCGAGCGCCGCCAGCTCGGGATCGAACAAAGACCCTTCACTCATAATGCGCGCCACCGCGAGCGGCATCTGCTCACGCAACTGAGCTACCGATAGCTCAGGCACGGCGGGATCGCCCCGTCTGCGCGCAGCCAATAGCGCGTGCGCATTGTCGATGGCTTTTTCACCGCCTTTAACGGCTACGTACATGTGGACGTCTCCTGGATAGTGTGCAGGACACGCGTGCTGCGTGGCAGCGCCGCCAACTGCCGGCCTGCTGTAAAGAAATAATCCAATCCTCGCGGAAAAGCCTGCGCGCTGCGCTGGGCCCAGAACGCGGCAGGCAACGGAAGGCGCATGCTGCGATTATCGAGAATGCCAGGCCCCTGCCAGGTGGTGGCACGACCATCGTCCAAACTATTCAGTTGAACGATGGCGGTGCAGGAAGTATGAGGATCGCGATCCGTGCCAACTCGGAAATCGCTCAATCGGCCCAGGTCGTCTGGCGTCAACAACGCAAACGCGGCCTGCCCGGGTGTCGCCACAACGGGGCAGCCACAGTGAAATGCCAGATTGGCGCGGACCACCGGGTTATCAAAGGTAGGCGCGAGCCACACGGCCGTCTCGCTGTCGAACAAGGTCAGGCACAGCGCATAACTGGCGGCGCACAGCGGTGCAAGCGCAGGCGCGGCGCCGATATCATGGCAGGTGCCGGGTTCGGACATGGCGCTCAATGCGTGCCGAAAAACCTTTTGCGCCGCATCGACAGGCGCATCAAACGCGGGGGTCAACATGCTGTCGCTCATCAATCCTCCCCTCGTACCAGCGTGGTGAAATCCACCTGGGTGCCGGCTGCTTCCATGGCGCGCTTTGCCGCCAGCGTCTGCTGCTCGGTACGCAACGGTGCGATCAACGCTTCCTGCCAATACTGCGCCTGAGCCCCCTGCAACAAGGCATCGGCCAGCGCGGCCAACTCCGCGCGTAGGTGCGAGCGACCCGCAATATAGCTGTGCCCAGTCGTGCCGTCGTCCAGTTGGACGACACAACGCGTAACCGTCATCTCGCCAAGATTGAACGATGCGCCATCGCCGCCCATGCGTCCACGAACCATCACCATTCCGGTTTCGGGGGTGCGGACATAGCGATGGCCGTGTGCACGCAACGCGACGCTGTGCGCCTCCAGGCTCGCGCCCGCCCGGCTCAGTATCTGCATCCATCGCTGGCGCTGCGTTGTCGGCGCAACGGATGGAAAGGTTGAGTTGGTCATGCAATACTCCGGTCTGGAACCTCATTCATAGACAGCCGCCCTTGTGCTCCAGTGTTTGATCTGAGTGTGGATAAATCATATGAAGTGCTTGCGCAAACGCTGCGACATAATGTCGATGACGCTTACCGCCACAATAATGATCAGAAGAATGGCGCAAGTCTGGGCCAGTTGAAAACCGCGGATTGCTTCCCAGAGCGTGACGCCTATACCGCCTGCCCCCACCATTCCGACGACGGTGGCTGAGCGCACGTTGGATTCAAATCGGTACAAGGAGTAGGAAATCCACAATGGCAGAACCTGCGGTATCACGCCATAGATGACTTCCTGCAGCGCGCTTGATCCGCTGGCCCTGACACCTTCCACCGGCCCATTTTCAATCGCTTCGACCGCTTCAGCGAACAGTTTGGCGAGGACGCCAGTGGTGCCCACAAACAGCGCCATGACGCCAGCGAAAGGTCCCAACCCAACCGCCACGACAAACAACATCGCAAACACCATTTCGTTGATGGACCGGAAGGCATCCATGGCGCGCCGCACGGGCTGGCACAGCCACCACGGCGTAATATTTTCCGAACAGAGTATGCCCAAGGGGATGGAGCAGACGATGGCCAGCGCAGTCCCCCAGATGGCTATTTGCACCGTCACCATCATCTCGGACAGGTATTGCCGCCAGTATCTGAAGTCGGGCGGGAAAAAATCCGCAATGAACTCCTTCATATTGTCAGCATCGCGCCATAGCATGGCGGGATTCATCTCGGCCCCCTTCCAGGCCCAGGCCAGCGCGGCAGCCAGCAGTACCCAGCCCAGCCATGCCATGCGCGAGCGTCTGGGTGGGGCAGGCAACGTCCTGAGCGATAGGTTGCGGTCCCGTGTCGCCGGGACAATCCCATCTTGAAAGTCTGATGTTGTGCTGTGACTAGTCGTCATTAACGTGATTCCAACAGGCATAGCCTGGCGCCCCAGACGCCAGGCTTGCATCCGGTCGCTCAGTGCGCACTGGCCACGTTCTTCTCTACTGCGGCCATCTGACTGGACAAGGTCTCGAGTTGGGCGTCAATCTTTTCGACCTTTGCTTTCTTTTCCTTGTCATCCATCGTGCTGTCGGCAAGCACTTGACTGCGGGACTTGAACAATTCGAGCTGGCGTATTGGCAACAGTTGATCATCGCTGGAGGAACGGAACTTGCCCCACTGCAAACCTGCAAGCACTTTCAGCTCATGCTCGTTGGCGCCATAACTGGCGAAGAAATGACGTAGCTTGTCTTTGGTTTCCTCCGGCAGGTTTTTGCGCCAGACAATGGGATCGGCTGGAATCAGCGGCGATTTCCATATCACTTTGAGTTGCGCCGCCTTGGCCGGATTCGTTTGCTCCAGACGGTCCATGCCCTCGGTATTGAATGTAGCGACATCCACCTGCTTGTTGGCGACGCTCAGCGCATTGACCTCGTGGCTGGCGTTCAGCGTGCGCTTGAAGATCTTGGACGCATCCACATTGTTTTTGGCAAAAACGTAGTAACCAGGAACCAGAAAACCGGAGGTTGAGTTGGGGTCGCCATTGCCAAAGTTCAGCTCACTGGCCTTGGCCAACATGTCTTCAACGGAATTGATGGGGCTGTCCTTGTGCGCAATCAGAATGCTCCAGTATCCGGGCGAGCCATCCGCGGCAACGGTTTGCGCAAACACCTGGCCACCGGCGCGATCGACGGCTTCCATGGCCGATTTATTGCCATACCATGCAATGTCGACCTTATCAAAACGCATGCCCTGAATAATGCCGGCATAGTCTGGCGCAAAAAACGCCTTGATCTCCATACCCGTCTTGTCGCTCATTTCTTTCAGGAATGGCGTCCAGTGTTCCTTCAGGTTCTGTGAAGATTCCGTAGAAATGATGCCGAAATTGAGCGTCTTGAGCGACTCGGCACCAGCCGTGCAGCACAGTGCGGCGCCAGCCAACGCAGAAGCCATCAGCGCCTTGCGCATGTGTTTGAACATAAAATACTCCAGTGAAGAGAAGACCGATCCTTCGGCACGCATTTATAAGAAGCGGACAACCTGAATCAGGCCGCCGCAAGCGTCAGCCCGTGGCGTTCGGATCCTGTCGACCTGGCGGGCGTCAGGAGCGAAGCGGAGGTGTCGCTGCCATATAGTTGATTGAGAAACGAGTGGCTCAGCGCATTCACCGATCCATCAAAATGAATGCGGCCATTCCTTAACGCAACGACACGCTCGCAATAGCGAGTGGCGTAATCCACCTGATGCAACGTGACCACCACGGTCTTGCCATCGGTTTCGTTGATGTCACGCAGAATGTCCATGACCTTGCGTGCAGACTCGGGATCCAGCGATGCGATGGGCTCATCCGCCAGAATCACTTCGGCCTGCTGGGTGAGCGCACGGGCGATGGCAACGCGCTGCTGCTGTCCCCCCGATAATGTCGAGGCTCGCTGCCAGGCATAGTCAGCCATGCCTACGCGCTCAAGCGAGGCCATGGCCAGTGCCTTGTCGTGAACACTGAACCTGCCCAGCGTGCCGCGCCAGCGTGGAATTCGTCCGAGGCGTCCCATCAGCACATTCCCCAGCACACTGACCCGGCCAATGAGATTGAACTGCTGAAAGATGTAGCCGATCTCGGCACGAACACGGCGCACCTGCCGGTCCAGGCGCCCATTGCTTTGAACACTTCGACCCAGCATGGCGACATGGCTGTCTCCGCCCTGATCAGCACATGCCAGCCCGCTCAGGTGACGCAGCAGTGTTGATTTGCCTGATCCCGACGGTCCAATCAACGCCACCATTTCGCCCGCGCACACGTCCAGTTCCAACTCGTGCAGCGCTTGCTTGCCACCAAAACTCTTGATCAGCCTCTCAACGCGAATCACTGTATCCATGCTGCATGCACTCCCGGCCACCAGGCATCATTGCCTCGAATGACTTGCATGGTAGGGAGAACAGATGACCCTCAGATTAACCAGGCGTGAAGATTTGATGACACACTATGACACTTAATCACCTGCATGGCTCATTCCATTTTCGCCAGTGATTCCGTCTGCCTGAATCGTTCAGCGCAGGCACGTTTGCCAGTGAAAGATAAAAACGGAAAACAAAAAAGCCACGGCAAATGCACTGCACCCCAAAAACTGGATGGATGTCCAATTTTTGGGGTGCAGTGTAAAAGCCTGGCTTTTTAGGCCGATGGCCAGCAACGAGCAAGCTTGGAATGCCCGCCCGGTGCGAGCTGAATTTGGCTTATGCGGGACTACCCACCTTGACGTGCAGCTCTCCCAGTCCGGCGATCGCACCCACCATGACGTCTCCTGTCACCACAGGGCCAACGCCTTCTGGTGTGCCGGTAAATATCAAATCACCCGCCTTGAGCTCAAACAGGCTGGACAAATAGGCAATGGCTTCTGGCACGTTCCAGATCATTTGCGACAAGTCGCCGGACTGATGTGCCTGGCCATTGACGCTGAGCGTGATGGCACCTGCATCCAGCGGCCCTGTATGCGCTAGCGCATGCAAAGGACCAATGGGCGCAGACAGATCAAAGGCTTTGCCAACTTCCCAGGGCCTGCCCTGCTTCTTGGCTTCGCCTTGCAAGTCGCGACGCGTCATGTCCAGCCCGATGGCATAGCCCCATATACATTCGGCGGCCTGTTCGACACTGAGATCACGTCCACCCTTGCCCAGCGCAACAACCAGTTCAATCTCGTAATGCAGATTAGTGCTGCGTGGGGGATAAGGCATGACGCCTTGACTGCCGTCGGCCACACTGAGCAACGCATCGGCCGGTTTGCAGAAAAAAAATGGATCTTCACGGCCGGTGAAACCCATTTCCTTGGCGTGTTCAGCGTAGTTTCGTCCCACACAATAAACGCGCCGAACAGGAAAAACCAATTCGCTGCCGGACACCGGCAGCGCCACCGGGGGATGAAAAGGAATCACCGATTCCACTATTTGCTCCCTTGCGCATAACGTGCGGCGCTATCCCGAATCTCCGTCAACGCGGCTTCGGGGCCGTCCCAGCCCTGCACCTTGACCCACTTGCCTTTCTCGAGATCCTTGTAATGCTCGAAAAAATGCTGGATACGCTGGAGCTCCAGCTCGGGAACATCCTGAACCGTCTTGATCTTGCCATAGGGAGGATAGAGCTTGTCCACGGGAACGGCCAGCAACTTGGCATCTCCGCCCGCCTCATCTTCCATCTTGAGCACACCGATGGCACGGGCACGGATGACGCAACCAACCTGTACCGGGAACGGTGCCAGCACCAGAACATCGACAGGGTCGCCATCATCGGAGATGGTCTGGGGGATATAGCCGTAGTTGCATGGGTAATGCATGGCTGTCAGCATGAAGCGATCGACGAATACGGTACCGCTATCTTTATCAACCTCGTACTTGACGGGATCGGCATTCATGGGGATTTCGATAACAACATTGAATTCGTCCGGCAATTTGGCGCCGGCGGGTACTCGATCTAAGCTCATGCTTGGTCTTGCCTTGTGTTAAATATAAAAAATCTTGTGTTTGAAAATCAGTCGCGCCGCTTGCTGCGCCCCGCGAGATCTGTCGCTTCGGAAAGATCCACGCCCGGTATGGGTGCGCTGTCAAAGTATTCGTCCAGCCCGGCGTTATCGCCCGCTGCGGCTACATTGCCAGAGGCAGCAGACGCCGTGGCCGCCGATGCGGGCGGGCCAGCCGATTCTACGCCACCGCCATCCGCATCGAAGAAATCGGCTGCGCTGGCCGCCATGGGAGGCGGCATATCACGCAGAACCTGGGTCTGCTGGACCATGCCGGCATCCACCAGCGTGGGATCATTCCGCACATCGGCCGCGGGCAAGTAACGATTGATGGCAGGCAACACAGGCATCGTACCTGCCACACCCGCAGCCAGACGCCAATGCTTCATGGCGTCGCCAGTGCGACCCAGGCTGTCGTAGAGGCTACCCAGCAGGGCGTGGATACGCAAGTCGCTGCGAAGCTTCATGCTACGCAGCAGATAATGCTCCCCGGGCCCCCAAAGTTCACCCGTCAAGCACAGTTTGCCGAGCGCGGCCAGCAATGCCGGATCGTCGGGATGGGATTTCAGCCACCCTTCGGCCTTGCTTAAACGACGCGCCACCTGCTCGGAAGGACATTGTGCATAGGCGCTCAGCAAACGCGGCTCGAGCTTGACATTGAGCGCCGCCTCCAGGATCTTGGCCGCTTCTTCCTGATTGCCTGCAGCGGTCTGAATAGTTGCGGCAGCCAGGGCAATGTCGGGGAGCGTGCGTTCATCCGACTTGAGATCGCCCCAGATGGCTTTGTAGCCGTCGATACCGGCCAGTTGCAGCCGCGCAGCGGCCGACATCTCTATCAGTTGGCGCGCTTCCGATTTTTCGATGGCGCCTCGCCGCAGCAGCAGTCGGGTGAGCTCGTAGATGCGCTCGTGATTGTGCAATTGACGATGAGCGCGCAACAAAAGGTGAGTGCTCTGCAGATGCGCTGCGCTGGCATCCTGCATGGGTTTGAGCAGTTCAAGCGCCTCCTGCGGGCGATTCTGATCCAAATACATTTCAGCCGCGACAGTGGTTGTCGCTTCGCGCAGGCGCGTATTGTCCTTGGCGCTGGCAGAGGCGAGCGACAAGGCTTCATCGCGACGCGAAAACTCGCCAAGGTGGTGACACGCTCGCGCCGAGGCCAGGCCCGCGAGCACTTTTCGTCCGTCAGAGCGCGTACGCCCGATGAGCTTGGAAAGGTCTTTGTCCGCATCCGCATAACGGCCTTCAAGCACCTTTATCCAACCGTTTTCCAGAAGCTCATGATCCCGTTTCTCGGCACGCAGGGACCGCCACGAACGGAAACGCTCAGGGCCGGCGCCTATCCACGCAAACATCCGCAAAACGATGTAGAGCACGACAAAGCTGGCAACCAGCAACAAAACCGCCAGTGTCAATGACAATTCGATGCGCCAGGGTTGGGCGATGATGAGTACGTTGCCGCTGTGTTCGCGCAACACCAGCGCCAGGCAAACGGCAATGACAAAAACAATGAGGGTCCAGAACCAGGTTTTCATGGGATGCCCTTTACGACCGGTTCAAGGAAAAAACCGTTGCCCGGGCGTGCGCTGCTCCGATTGAAGCCGTGCTGCCCGCCATGACAGGCGATCCAGGCGCGCGTGCGGACGATCCACCCTCCACACGCTCGGGCGCCGAATCAGGCAGTTGCGGCGCAGCGTCGTCAGACTCCGGCACATCCGCCCCTGATTGTGGCACATCGGATTCGGGTTTCGGCGCTTCTGCGTCTGGCTGCGGCGTATCGGCCCCCGATTGCGGCCCGCCCTGTTCTGGCGCGCCGGTATCGGGCAATGCCTCGTCGCTGTTTGGCGTGGGGGCAGCCTCTGGCGAAGCCCCGTTCGTTGCGTCGTCGCCAGACTCGGCAGGTGCCTCGCCGGTTCTGTCGAGCTGGTCGGATTCGCCTTGCGCCTTGCGGTCTCGTGCTTCGCGGAGCACTTCAATGGCCTGGAGGCTATTGTCGACGGTAGGCACGCGGACATCAATGGGCGTGTCCGCAAACTGCCGAGCCAGTTTCAAGGCCTGCCGGGTCTGCGCAGATTTTGGATCGAAGCGACGCTCAACCGCCTGGAGCAGCGCATCGGTCTCGGTTTCCCATATACCGGGCTGATGCATCATGAGCGCGAGTTGCGCGGTCATGGTGCGAAGACGCAGATTGTCGCGGAACCGGGTTGCCTGATCCGGCGACATCAGCAGCGCCGATGCGTCGTCCACCCGGCGCACATCGATGAAATCGCCTAGGTCCTGACGGACCGAACGCCAGGCCTGGGTGGCCCAGGCGCTCGCCGTGTCCAGGCCTTGGCGCCACCAAGGGCTTTGGGCGGTGCTGGCAGGTGCTTCCGTGCCTTGCGATGCGCCGGGCTTGGTCTGGGCATTGGAAGGGGATTGTTCTGGCTCGACAGGCTTGGGCGCCGCTTCGTCTGGCACGAGCAGGGGAGCCTGGCTGACAAGGTTGCTGAACTCTTCAAGCTGAGACGAAATCAGTGCAACGTCGATGGTCGAGGCAGCGCGAAGCCGGTCCAGATCGCCATTGATCGTCTGCTGCAGCGACGCCAGTCCGGGCCGATTGGCGCGTGCCAATTGGGCCTGGGCAGTTTCCAGTGAAATGATGGCGTTGGCGACATTGCCGCCCAGCTGCAACTGTTGCTGTGCGATGGTCAGCAGATGATCTATATCGTTCAGCAGAACCAGTTCGGAGCCGCTATCCGTGATCAACTGAAAGGCTTGCTCCAGGCCATCGATCTGCTCGCGCGAGTCGCGCAGCTCTCGCTGCAATGCAGTGATCTGTTCATGCTGCCGTTGGGCCTGGGCCAGCGCTTCTTGCGCTTGCTGGCTGGCCTGCTGGGCTGCGCTTGCACTATTGCCCGCTTCTTGCCGGAGCTGGGTTGAGAATGCCGTGAACTGCTGCTGCTGATACCAGAGCGCCGCCGCCAGGACGAGCGCGACGACCACGACAACGATCAGCACCATCCCCGCCAGGCCACGGCGTTTCGTGGCAGCTTTGCCGGCCTGTGACGCAGGGCGCGCCGCTGGCTCGGGCCTTGATGTCGCGTTGGATGTCGCGGAAGCCGTTTCCGGCTGCTTGTTTTGCGGGAGCTCGGTGTTTTTATCTGTCATGGCGCGATTGTAATCCTAGGAGCTGGCTGTACACACTGCCGTCTGGAGCATAGCCCGAAAAACAGACTCTTCGCCAGGCTGGCATATTTTTACCCTTGGCGGCTCCACCTTACCAGATGCCGCCAGTACCGATTGTAAGCGTGCCGCGATCCTTTGGTGTATCGCAACAAAGTGCGACCGCTCCCATTCATGCCATAAAGCCAGACGGCGCATGTTGTCGGCCACCGCCTCCACACCCTCGCTGCTGGTCAGCAAGAAAATACCCGTGCATCCTGCCTCGAAGCACTCGCGAAGCGCACTGCTTTGGTCAGGATGCCAGACTGAAGGGCCGCGCCGATATACCGCGAGCCTGTCCACCGCCACGCCCGCCTGCTCCAGGCGCTCGCCCAGCCAGTCCCTGCCGGTTTCTCCCCGTACAATGAGCGCTCGCTTCATTGAGGACGCACGGCCCTCCAGAAGCGCCCAAAGACTTTCCGAATCCTGGCTGGACGATTCATCATCGGGATACAGGATAGCGTGAGCAGGTATATCGCCCATTGCCTGCAGCGCGCATGCGGTCGCTCCGCCCACCGCGGCCGCCAGCGTTGACGAGGGCCAGGTGGCCTTTGTGTACAGACGCCGCCAAGCACGAAGGTAACATCGTACGGCATTGCTGCTTACAAACATCACAAGATCATAACAATCCGGTGTGTGACCGGGCGCCAGAACATCCAGAACGGGAGTGATCAACAAGGCTGGCGCCTGAATGACGCGCATGCCTTCATTCTGCAGGCGCTGGGCCAGCGCGCCATTTTTATCTTGTGGACGCGTCAGTACCGCGCAGATATTGGCCAATGCGTCTGACACAGTAATGCGCCTGCTAGGAAACAGCCCCTGCGGCCGATAATCGGGCGAGGATGGGACGCGCGCCCTGCTCCAGCAGCGTTTGCGCCGCCTGTTCGCCCAATTGTTCCGCGGCAGCGACGGGCCCTTTCGTGGTCGCGGTCAGTACGAGGGAACCATCCGGCTCGCCCACCAGGGCTCTGACCTGAATTTGATCGCCTTCTATCTGGGCATAGGCGGCGAGCGGAACCTGGCAAGACCCTCCAAGCACGCGTGACACCGCGCGCTCGGCCAGTGCGCACGCTGCAGTTTCTGCATGAATAAGCGGGGCCAGCCAACGATGCAGATCTTGACGGGAGGCGAGCACTTCTATGCCCAGCGCACCCTGCCCCGCCGCAGGCAAACTTTGCTCGGGGGATAAATGACTGCGTATGCGATCCTGCAGGCCCAGCCTGCGGAGTCCCGCCGACGCCAGAATAATGGCGGCATAGTCGCCTTTGTCCAGCTTGGAAAGCCGGGTGTCAAGGTTGCCGCGCAGAGGCCTTACCTCGAGTTGGGGATAGCGCTGGCGCAGTTGCGCTTCGCGTCGCAAGCTGGAGGTGCCGACCACGGCTCCCGCAGGCAGTGCGTCGACGCTGCCGTAATCGTTGGAGACGAAGGCATCGCGGGGATCATCCCGTTCCATGACGACCGGGAGCGCAAAAGGGTTTTGCAGATCGATAGGAACATCTTTAAGGGAGTGAACCGCAAGATCTGCACGACCGTCCAGCAAGGCGGTTTCAAGTTCCTTGACGAACAACCCCTTGCCGCCTACCTTGGACAGACTGCGGTCAAGAATCTGGTCGCCGCGCGTGGTCAAGGTGAGCAGGCTGATGTCGCAATCGGGATAGAGCGCGCGCAGCCGATCGCGCACATGCTCGGCCTGCCACATTGCCAACCTGCTCGCGCGGGTCGCAATGACAAGCCTGGAGGGTGCTTCTGACATAGGAATCAAATAAAGTAATTGGCAACGACCGCAGCGACAATGCCGACAATCGCGAGTATCAACAAGCCCTGGAGCAGGGACAAGCCCGACTCATAGGGTTTTTTGCGAGAAGAGGATTTAAACAGACCCATGTGAAATTTCCTTGGACGCCCGACGGCCTGCCAGGATCTTGCCGAGCAGAATGACCAAAAGGGCGCCTACAACTGAGGCTGCGATCTCGACCTTGTGGTCGATCGCATCAAACATCTGGACCACAGCGACATCCGAAATCAGCATGCCGCCCGCAATCCAGCCCAACAGGCCGGCGCCGAAAGTCACAACGAGCGGATAGCGGTCGATAAGCTTCAGCACCAACGTACTGCCCCAGATGATAATGGGCACGCTGACGAGCAGGCCAAAAATAACATAATACAACTGATGGTCCATATGCGTATTCTGGGCGGCCCCGGCAATGGCAATCACGTTATCCAGGCTCATGATGAAATCGGCAATGATAATGGTCTTGACCGCGCTCAACACCGAACTGCTCGCCTTCACGTTGCCATGCTCATCCTGATCGGGGAGCATCAGCTTGACCCCTATCCACAGCAGCAGAATCCCGCCCGCCACCTTTAGATAAGGAATTTCGAGCAGCGTCAGGGCAAAGGCGATGAGCACTACTCGCAAGACAATTGCGCCGGCGGTGCCCCATAAAATCCCCTGCATGCGCTTGCTGGTGTGCAAATTTCGACAGGCCAGCGCAATAACGACGGCATTGTCGCCGCCCAAAAGGATATCGATAAGAATAATCTGGAATACGGCGCCCCAATGAAGCGTCTCGAAAAACTCAAGCATCTGAATTTCCAATAAGCTGGGGCCTCTGGCTTTGCCGGTTGGTCCCTGTCAAGAGAAACCCCGGGGCGGCATACCCGCTCCGGGGCCGATAAGATTCAGCCTATTGTAATTCAGCTACGCGTCAGACGGACGCTCGCGCTCTACAGAGTTTTCCTGTTGCCAAAACAATCACTGCGCCGGCCAGCCCGACCGCCACGGCAAAATGATGCACCGAGGTATGCAGTTGATGGGTAACGTCATTGACGGTGCCTACCAGCGCCGGATCGCTCACCAGCATTTCACCAGCGATATAACCCAGCAATGCAGCGCCCAGCCACACGATCACGGGCAAGCGTTCAATGACTTTCAACAACAGCGTACTGCCGAAGATAACCAGCGGAATGCTGATGGCCAGCCCTATGACCAGCAACACAAAATCGCCGTGCGCCGCGGCGGCAACGGCCACTACATTGTCCAGGCTCATGACCAGGTCAGCCAGCAATATGGTGCGTATGGCGGCCAGCAGACTGCCGTGTTCCCTGGCGTTACCCGTGTCGTCGCCTTCTGGCAGCAACAGGCTGACGCCGATATACAGCAACAGCAGCCCTCCGACCACCTTGAGCCAAGGCAGCAGGAGCAGTTGAGCCGCGACAATGGTAAGAATGATGCGTAAAACAATGGCGCCGGTGGAGCCCAGCGCAATAGCCGTTTTTTGCTGATTGGCGGGCAATGAGCGCGCCGCCAGTGCGATAACGACCGCGTTATCACCCGATAAAAGTATGTTGACCCAGATGATTTCCAGCAAAGCCAGCCAGAATTGTGTCGATCCGACATCCATTTTTCATTTTTCCTATCATGAAGATCCCCCTTCAGAAAAGTCAATGAAACAGGCTGCGTTGTGCTTTTTTTGTACGCGTTGCGCTATCTTGAACCAGTCGACGGCAGCCAGCCGGCCACCCTGGCACAGGCACGGCGAACCCCTGGTAGAGGTTCGCCGTGTCTGGTTACCCACATTCAATGCTTGAGGATTATCACAGCACCGATTTAAGCAGGCGACCCATTTCGGAGGGATCGCGTGTTGTGCGGATACCGCACTCTTCCATGATCTTGAGCTTGGCATCGGCGGTGTCGTCGCCGCCAGAGATCAGGGCGCCCGCATGGCCCATGCGCTTGCCTGCAGGCGCGGTAACGCCTGCGATAAAGCCGACCACAGGTTTTTTCATGTTGTCTTTGGCCCAGCGAGCGGCTTCGACTTCATCCGGTCCGCCGATTTCACCAATCATGACCACCGCATCGGTGTCTGGATCGTCGTTGAACATCTTGAGGATGTCGATGTGCTTCAGACCATTAATGGGATCGCCGCCAATACCCACTGCCGTCGATTGGCCAAGCCCAAGCTCGGTGAGTTGCGCAACCGCTTCGTAGGTGAGCGTGCCGGAGCGGCTTACCACGCCAATGCGACCCTTCTTGGAGATATGGCCCGGCATAATGCCGATCTTGATCTCGTCGGGAGTGATCAGGCCTGGGCAATTGGGCCCGAGCAACAGGGTTTTCTTGTTTTCGTCGCGCATGCGGTTACGGACTTCAAGCATGTCGCGCACGGGAATACCTTCGGTAATGCAGATCACCAGATCAAGATCGGCCTCGGCGGCTTCCCAGATGGCAGCCGCGGCGCCTGCGGGCGGCACATAGATAACCGAAACGGTCGCCCCCGTTGCTGCCTTGGCTTCTTTGACGGTGCCGAAAATGGGCACGCCCTCGAAGTTTTCGCCCGCTTTCTTGGGATGTACGCCAGCCACGAAAGCATTCTTGCCATCGGCGTACTCGCGGCACATATGGGTGTGGAACTGGCCGGTCTTGCCGGTGATCCCTTGTGTGATGACTTTGGTGTCTTTGTTGATCAGAATCGACATTTACAAATCCTCAGAATGCTTATTTCGCGGCGGCCACGACCTTGGTCGCAGCTTCGGCCATTGTGTCGGCGCTGATGATGGGAAGACCCGAGTCAGCCAGCAGCTTCTTGCCCATCTCTTCGTTCGTACCCTTCATGCGCACAACCAGCGGCACGGTGAGGTTGACCGCCTTGCACGCGGCGATCACGCCTTCGGCAATGACGTCGCAGCGCATGATGCCGCCGAAGATATTGACCAGAATGGCTTTGACGCCCTTGTTGGCCAGCATGATCTTGAAGGCTTCGGTAACCTTCTCCGCTGTGGCGCCGCCGCCCACATCCAAAAAGTTGGCAGGTTCGCCGCCGAACAGTTTGATGGTGTCCATGGTGGCCATGGCCAGGCCTGCGCCGTTGACCAGGCAACCGATATTGCCGTCGAGCTGGATATAGGCCAGGCCAAATTTGCTTGCTTCGATTTCAGCTGGATCTTCTTCAGCCAGGTCGCGATATTCGACGATTTCCGGATGGCGATACAAGGCGTTGGAATCGAAATTGAATTTGGCGTCCAGGGCAATGATGTCACCCGAGCCGGTTAGGATCAACGGATTGATTTCGGCCAACGAGGCGTCGGTATCCCAGTATGCCTTGTACAGTTTCTGGAATTCGGCTGCTGCCTTGGCAACCGACGCGTCTGGCACACCGATGCCGCGCGCCAGCTCAGCCGCTTCAGCGTCCGTCAGGCCGGTCTTGGGATCAACGAAGACTTTCAGGATTTTCTCGGGCGACTCTTCCGCAACGACTTCGATTTCCATGCCGCCTTCGCTGGAGGCCATCACGCAAACTCGCTGCGAACCACGGTCGGTCACGATACCCACGTAGTATTCTTTCTTGATGTCGGCGCCCTCTTCGATGAGCAGGCGACCTACCTTCTGGCCTTCCGGGCCTGTCTGGTGGGTAATCAGCTGCATGCCCAGGATTTCCGACGACAACTGGCGAACCTCGTCAATGGAACGCGCAAGCTTTACACCACCGCCCTTGCCTCGCCCACCTGCGTGGATCTGCGCCTTGACGACCCAGACCGGACCGCCCAGCTTTTCTGCCGCAGCCACCGCTTCGTCAACCGAAAAAGCAGGAATCCCGCGCGGCACGGTGACGCCAAACTGCTTCAGCAGTTCCTTGCCTTGATACTCGTGAATTTTCATGTGTTACCTGTCAGAACGTAAAAATAAGAAAGAACGCGCCGATGCCGAAAAACACCGAAGCCCGTATGGGTATTACCTATTCGCATTTTGCCTCTGTGTTCGGTGCGATGTACCATCGGGGATAGAACTCGCGCGCGACTTCGCCATCTATGCGCAAGGCATGACAGCCATCCAGCTGGAAGGGTTTTTTTCCTGAAACGCCCGCTTCCCTATCCTTGCGCCGACGATTGGCCATGCTTTGTATGGCCACCGTGGGCAGCACATAGGAAAGCTCTGTCATGTGCGTACAGCCGGCCGTGCGCCCAAAGCGTGCCTTGACGGCCTCACGGAACTTGCGCAGGAGATTCAGGCCGATCAGATCGCGGTAATCCGGCGCAATGGACATGCAATGCGGTCCGTAGGGCGCAGCGTCATAGGCCGCGACAGCATCAATGATCGTGAACTGGTCATTGATGGTGACGCGCAAGTGCATGTGATGGACGGGGTCGCCG
The DNA here is from genome assembly GCF_004153455.1 of Allopusillimonas ginsengisoli. Lineage (GTDB taxonomy): Bacteria > Pseudomonadota > Gammaproteobacteria > Burkholderiales > Burkholderiaceae_B > Allopusillimonas > Allopusillimonas ginsengisoli. Next base: position 38,194 of record NZ_SDQE01000009.1, read on the forward strand.
GCACGGTGCAGGGTGCCGGCTCTTTCGGAGAAGTCGTAGGCCTTGACGTCGATGAGTTCGGCCTCAAGGTCCCAGCAGCCGTCCTCCCGGGCGTACGAGTCCACACGTATGGAACGTGTATGCAGAGGCTCGCGCGCGATCTCGGGAGGAGGCAAAGGCATTTGCTGATACAGATTGGGCGGTAAACCCATTAAGTATAGCGCAGTGTCTCCGCTGCTTTGACCATGGCAACCAGCGCGGCCTCTGTTTCGGGCCAGCCACGCGTCTTGAGGCCGCAATCCGGGTTCACCCACAGCCGTTCGGCCGGCAGCCGGGCAGCGGCTTTCTTCATGAGATCCACCATCCATTCCAGTTTGGGTACGTTGGGCGAGTGTATGTCGTACACCCCTGGACCGATATCATTCGGATAATGAAAGTCTTCAAACGCACCCAGAAGCTCCATATTGGACCGGGACGTTTCAATGGTGATCACATCGGCATCCATGGCGGCAATGGCTTCAATGATGTCATTGAATTCCGAATAACACATATGAGTATGTATCTGCGTGTCGTCCCGGATGCTGCTGGTGGACAATCGGAAGCAATCCACCGCCCAATCCAGGTAGGCTTGCCAGTCGCTGCGACGCAGCGGCAGGCCTTCGCGAAACGCGGGCTCATCGATTTGAATAACGGTAATGCCCGCTGCTTCGAGATCGGTTACCTCGTCGCGCAAGGCCAGCGCCAGTTGACGACATGTTGTCTCGCGTGGCTGATCATCGCGCACGAACGACCATTGCAAAATGGTGACCGGGCCGGTCAACATGCCTTTCACCGGACGATTAGTCAGCGATTGAGCGTAGGCTGACCAACCCACGGTCATGGGGGCAGGCCTGGCGACATCGCCAAAAATAATTGGTGGCTTCACGCAGCGCGAACCATAGCTCTGCACCCAGCCATTCTGCGTAAAGGCAAAGCCACCGAGCAGCTCGCCAAAGTATTCAACCATATCGTTACGCTCTGGCTCGCCATGAACCAGCACATCCAGCCCCACTTTTTCCTGAAAGCGGATGACGTGTTCGATCTCGTCCTGCATTGCCTTCTCGTAGGCACTGTCACTCAGTGCGCCCTGCTTCCATTCACGCCGAAGCTTGCGGATTTCGGTGGTCTGGGGAAATGAACCGATCGTAGTCGTCGGAAAGGCCGGCAGGCCAAGTTTTATCTGTTGGAGTGCGATCCGCTCGGTAAACGGCGTACGTTCCCGAGACAGGGTGTTGGACTGCGCCAAGCGCTGCTGCACCACCTTGTTATGAATACGTGCGGAGCGATTGCGGGCTGCCAGCGCATCACGCTGAGCCTGCAGCGATTGTTGCGTCACGGCATCTTCCTTGCCATCGAGCGCGACGGCGAGCAGACGCAACTCGTCCAGTTTCTGGGTAGCAAAGGACAGCCAGCTTTTCAGTTCGGCATCCAGCGTCTGCTCTTCAGCCAGATCCACCGGCACATGCAGCAGCGAGCAGGATGGAGCCAGCCAGAGTCGGTCACCCCGCTGGGCGACGACTGGTGCAAGTTGATCCCGGATGCGGTCGAGATCGGTACGCCAGATGTTGCGACCATCCAGTACGCCCAGAGACAGCACCTGGTCTGGCGCTACGACGGAAAGGATGTCATTCAATTGCTCGGGCGCGCGCACCAAGTCCACATGCAGGCCCTGGACGGGCAGACCCTTGAGCACGTTCAGATTATTGCCCAGTCCACCAAAATAGGTGGCCAGCAACAGCCTGGGCCCGGCCGTGGCCGTGGCCGTGCTGCTGAGCTGTTGATAGGCTTTTGCGTAGGCATTCTGCCAGACATCGGGCAGATCCAGCACCAGGATCGGTTCGTCGATCTGTACCCATTCCACCCCAAGTTCGCCCAGTCGCTGCAGGACCTCGGCATAGACAGGCAGCAAGGCGTCCAGTAACGCCAGCTTGCCCGGATCACCTGCGCCTTGCGAAAACGCATCACCCTTGCCCAGCCACAGCCAGGTCAGCGGGCCAGGAATGACAGGCTTGACCTGATGGCCTGCGGCCTGCGCTTCGCGCACCTGATCAAACAGATAGCTGCGCGCAATGCGATAAGTTTGCTGGGGAACAAGCTCAGGAACGATGTAATGGTAGTTGGTATCAAACCACTTGGTCATTTCGCATGCGGCGGCTGGCGTACCGGTGGGCGCCCGCCCACGGCCCATGCGAAACAGGGTATCCAGGCCCACCTCTTCACCCGAAGGCTGGCCGAAACGGGCGGGCACAGCGCCCAATAGCGCTGTCCATTCAAGAATATGGTCATACCACGCGAAATCACCTACCGGGACATACGCCAGGCCGGCATCGGCCTGCGTTTGCCAATGGCGTAAGCGCAGCGCCCGGCCGGTGGCCTCCAGCTCATCCGCATCCATTTTCTCTGCCCAATAGGCCTCGACAGCACGCTTCAGTTCACGCTGGACGCCAATTCTAGGAAAGCCCAAATTATGAGTAATCGTCATTTTAAAACCATAATAGTTGAATTTTTTTACAGACAGCTATTGTCTACGTATAATCCTTCCAGGCAAAATCAAATGCGACAACCTTAGTATGAGAATTACTCATTTAATTATTGTCTGCGCCACAGAACCCGCTCGCGCCCTGTGCCCACTTATCCTCCATCAAGATAAACCGCCCTATGCTGGAAATTCGTCACCTGGAAACGCTTACCGCCATCCGCGATGGCGGCAGTCTGCAGGAAGCCGCCGAAAGGCTGCATGTCACCCAGTCTGCACTCTCGCATCAATTGCGCGATCTTGAGGTACGCCTTAAAACGCCTTTGCTGAATCGGCGTACGCGCCCGGCCAGATTAACGACGGCGGGTCTGCGCATCCTCGCCGTCGCGGACGAGGTGTTGCCCAGAATCAAATCTGTCGAGCGCGAGCTCCAGCGCCTGGCTGCGGGGCGCAGCGGTCGCTTGCATTTGGCCATCGATTGCCACTCGTGTTTCCAGTGGCTGATGCCGGCGCTTGACGTCTTCCGGCACGACTGGCCAGAAGTCGAGCTGGATCTGTCTGCTGCCTTTTCTTTCGCGCCCTTGCCAGCGCTGGTTCGGGGCGACCTGGACGTGGTGATTACGTCCGATCCACAGCCCATGGACGCCGTGGAATACCTGCCACTGTTTCGTTATGAGCTGGTACTGGCCGTGGCTGCCGCCAACCCGCTTGCCCAGTACAAACATATCGAGCCACAGCAATTAGCCGACCAGGTGTTGATCACGTATCCGGTAGAACGCCAGCGGCTGGACATATTTACCGCTTTTCTGGACGAGGCAGGCGTGGAGCCTGCAGCACTGCGCAAGGCCGAGCTAACGCCAGTGATCATGCAATTGGTGGCGAGCCAGCGGGGCGTGGCCGCCCTGCCCAACTGGGCATTAACGGAATATCTTAGCCAGGGCTGGTTGCGCATTTGCCACCTGGGTGACCAAGGCGTGTGGCGCATGCTGTATGCAACCATACGCGCCGAAGACATGCAGGCTGATTACGTACAGGCATTTGTAAAGCAGGCGCGGGAGACCTGCTTCACCACACTGACAGGCATCAAGGCGGCACGCTAGCAGCTAAGCGCCATAAGGAATATCGCCGAGAATGCGACGTATGACATCAACCGCAAAGCCGCGCGAAGCGAGAAATCGATATTGGCGCGCGTAGTCTTTGGGGTCTGCAGGAAGGTAGCTGAATTTTTTTTCCCAGACAGCCTGCGCCCTGTCCCGTTCGGTTTCGCGTAATTGTTCGCCGATGTCAGAGACCGCGTCATCACCAAGACCATGTTGCCTGAGTTCCTGCATGATGCGACTGGCGCCCTGACGACCCGCGCGACGATGAACCAGGCTCTGTGCAAAACGCTCGTTGGATAACCACTGGCCCTGTTCGAGCTCATCCAGTACGCGTTGAAGCTGGGTGTCGTCGTCTGCATAAGGCGCAAGCTTGCGCTGCAGTTCGAGACGAGAGTGCTCGCGACGGGAAAGATAGCCAATCGCCCGGCCCTTGAGGCTCAGACCGGGCCTTTTTCGGGAGGCTGGCGCAGTATCGCTGCCCTGGGATTCTTCAGGGTCGCTGTCCCGCCCCTGGTCTTGTGTCGACGCCCGACCTGGCTTGTGTGCGTGCGCCGAGGCCCGATTCATCAAGGTGTCGCGAGTGCGGGACACGGGTTCCACTGGCGTGGGCGCCATGGTTTCGAAGCCGTTGTCCCGAGTACTCATGTGTCGTGACGGAAGAGATTATTCTTCCGCCTCTTTGGCAGGCACCGGTTTGGGTGCGGAAGGCGCCACCATGGCGGTAACCCCAAGTTGCTCACGCACGCGGTTTTCGATTTCGAACGCCATCTCGCGGTGTTCCTTGAGATATTCGCGCACATTATCCTTGCCCTGGCCAATGCGGGTGCCGCTGTAGCTGAACCATGCACCCGCCTTGTCGACAATGCCCGCCTGAACGCCGAGATCGATGATTTCACCTTCGCGGGAGATACCAGCGCCATACATGATGTCGAACTCCGCCTGCTTGAAGGGGGGAGCCACCTTGTTCTTGACCACCTTGACGCGGGTTTCGTTGCCGACCACCTCGTCGCCCTTCTTGATCGCCCCAATGCGGCGAATATCCAGACGTACAGAGGAATAGAACTTGAGGGCATTGCCGCCGGTGGTGGTTTCGGGATTGCCGAACATGACACCGATCTTCATCCGGATCTGGTTGATGAAGATAACCATGCAATTGGCGCGCTTGATGGTCGCGGTGAGCTTACGCAAGGCTTGGCTCATGAGACGGGCCTGAAGGCCGGGTAGCGAATCACCCATGTCGCCTTCGATTTCGGCCTTGGGCACCAGCGCGGCGACTGAGTCGATGACAATCAGGTCGACCGAACCGGAGCGCACGAGCGCATCGGTGATCTCCAGGGCCTGCTCACCGGTGTCAGGCTGAGAAATAAGCAGGTCGGCAAGGTTGACCCCCAGCTTGGAGGCGTATTGCACATCAAGCGCATGCTCGGCGTCGATAAACGCGCATGTGCCGCCGATTTTCTGCATTTCGGCGATGACCTGCAGCGTGAGCGTGGTCTTGCCGGAAGACTCGGGGCCGTAGACCTCGATAACGCGACCGCGCGGCAGACCGCCGACGCCCAGTGCGATATCAAGCCCCAGCGAGCCGGTAGACACCACCTGGATGTCGTGTTCGACGGCATTGTCGCCATAGCGCATGACCGAGCCCTTGCCAAACTGTTTTTCAATCTGGGATAAGGCCGCGGCCAGCGCCTTGTTGCGTTCGCCGGCGGTTTTGCTGTTTCTGTCGTCCATGTGATCCTTGACTATATAAGGCGAGAATTTGGAAACGCGCCGGCAGGCGGCGCGGAGTATTGGGTATATCGAAAGGATAGAGCAATTATTGCATCAAATTATACTGTATAAATAAACAGATATCCAGTGTTGCATCGTTAACCCTGACTGGTCAGCGACCGGTACACATGTCAGAATGGGGTATTGCCCCATGGCCATTCGCAGCCATACACAGTACAAGCAAACACAAAAATGCGCATTCTGATCGCTGAGGACGACAGTATTCTTGCTGATGGACTTTCCCGTTCGTTACGATACGACGGCTATGCCGTCGACGTTGTGAACGACGGATCAAGCGCCGACTCCGCCCTCAAGCTGCAAAGCTTCGACCTCCTGATCCTAGACCTGGACTTACCGCTGATGCACGGCCTGTCGGTATTGCGCCAGCTGCGTCACCGAAACACCCCTATCCCGGTATTGATTCTAACGGCAGCCGACTCGGTCGAGCAACGCGTCAAGGGCCTGGATCTTGGCGCCGACGACTACATGGCCAAGCCTTTTGCCCTGTCCGAACTCGAGGCGCGAGTGCGTGCCCTGACACGCCGCAGCGCCGGGCGCTCAAGTACGCTGCTCACCTACAAGCGCCTGAGCTTCGACCTTAATGGACGCATTGCCTGTATCGACGGGCAGCCTCTGGATCTGTCTGCCCGGGAAACCGAGCTGCTCGAAATCCTGCTGTCCCGTTGCGGGCGGATGATCAGCAAGAATCAGTTTGTCGACTTGTTGTGCGAATGGGGCGAAGAGGTCACGCCCAACGCCATCGAGGTCTACATCCACCGCCTGCGCAAAAAAATCGAACCCAGCGGTGCCAAGATCGTTACCGTGCGTGGACTGGGCTATTGCCTGGAACCCGAAAGCCGCAACGAATCGGTGGCAGCCTGACGCGCCCGGTACATATGCTGATCGACCCGCGCATCCTGGAGGAAACCGCCGACCAGGCTGCGGGCAAGGTGCGCTGGTTCAGCAAGCAAAGGCGCCGCAAGCACAACGGCGCCTTGCTGAACAAAATCATCATCTGGATGTTCGGCCCCTTGTTCCTGCTGTGGACTATCGGCCTGGTCATTACTTACTTCATCGCGCAGAACATCGCGGACGCGCCCTACGACCGGGCGCTGTCAGACCATCTTCGCATGCTGCGGCACGAGGTAGAGCAACAATCCATTTTGTCTGGACTGCAGCTTTCGCCCTCTGCCATCACTATCCTGCAAGGCGACCCCGGCCACTTCATACATTGGGAAATTCGTGACGCCAACGGAAACTCCCTGGCCGGGAATCGCGATATTCCGTTGCCGGATAACTGGACCTATGAGCGGGATCAGATTCGCATGCGCAACGAAACGCTGGAGGGGCACAGCATCCGGGTGGCCTATATCTGGGGTGGCCGCGATGCGACCGGCATGCCGTTTCTGACGGTCGTCGCCCAGTCCAACGAAATGCGGGCAACCCTGCAGCAGGAAATTCTGACAGGAATGCTGACGCCTCAACTGATTGTGCTGCCGCTCGCCGCCCTGTTGGCCGGGCTGGGGCTGACACAGGGCCTGGAGCCTTTGAGCATCCTGCAAGAGCGAATACGCGCGCGGCGCGCCAATGACACTTCTCCCATCAGCGCAGAGCTTGCGCCGGCCGAAATCGTTCCGTTGATTGCCGCCATGAACAGCCTGCTGGCGCGGCTGGCGGCGGCCAATGACGCCCAGCGACGGTTCGTCGCCAACGCTGCGCATCAATTGAAGACGCCTCTGGCCGGCATGCGCACCCAAGCCGAATTGGCGCTGCGTGAAAATGCGCCTGAAAAAATGGACGACAGCCTGAAGCAACTGGTGCGCGGCTCCGAACGCGCAACGCGACTCGTCAACCAATTGCTCGCACTGGCCCGGGCCGAGAGCCCCGATACGCCAGTACAGGGCAATATGATGGATGTCGACCTCAATGACCTGGCTGAAACCCAGACGGCGCAATGGGTGCAGTCAGCGCTGGATAAACAGATAGACCTTGGCGTTGAGCGCTCACCCTTTGATATCCACATAGACGGCAACCGCCTGATGCTGGCCGAACTGCTGAACAACTTGATCGAAAACGCGATTCTTTACAGCCCTGAACACGGCCGGATCACGGTACGCGTGGGAGGCGATCCGCTATCCGCCTACCTGGAGGTTCAGGATTCCGGGCCCGGCATTCCCCTTGCGGAGCAACAGCGTGTCTTTGATCGTTTTTACAGAATGCTCGGAACAGACAGCGACGGCAGCGGGCTGGGACTTTCGATCGTCAAGGAAATAGCCGATCTGCACAAAGCCAGCCTCGCGTTTATGCCGACCAACCAAGGCACATGTCTGCGCATAGTTTTCAGCCAGATCGACGGAATCAAACGGCAATGGGCTTAAACACCGATTACCTGCACAGAGAACAGGATATTGACGCGTATCAACGACGGTTCGCCCATGCGCGGAGGCTTGCATGAGTGCCATTATCTCCCCCGTTCCCGGCGACAACCCTCATACGGGTGCCCCGGACGCAACCAACCGTCCCATGACGCCGGAGGAGCGCCGGGTCGTTTTTGCCTCATCGCTGGGAACGGTATTCGAATGGTATGACTTTTATCTTTACGGCTCGCTCGCCGCCGTCGTTGCCGCCCATTTTTTCTCGGGCGTCAATCCCACGGCAGGGTTTGTTTTTGCCCTGCTCGCCTTTGCTGCGGGATTTGCCGTCCGCCCGTTCGGCGCCCTGATATTCGGTCGACTGGGCGATATGGTTGGCCGCAAATATACTTTTCTCATCACCATACTGATCATGGGCATGTCCACCTTTCTGGTGGGCGTGCTGCCTTCCTACGCGTCGATCGGTATTGCCGCCCCGGTGATTCTGGTGGTCTTGCGCCTGCTTCAGGGGCTGGCCCTGGGCGGCGAATATGGCGGCGCGGCAACTTATGTGGCCGAGCACGCGCCCCAGAACCGCCGCGGATTCTACACCAGCTGGATACAAACGACCGCCACCATGGGGTTGTTCCTGTCGCTGATTGTCGTGCTCGGATTTCGTGTCACCTTAGGAGAGGAAGCATTCCTGAAATGGGGCTGGCGGCTGCCCTTTTTGATCTCCTCCGTTCTGTTGCTGATCTCTGTATGGATACGGATGAGGCTCAATGAATCGCCTGCCTTTCGTAAAATGAAAGAAGAAGGCGCAGGATCAAAAGCCCCCATTACGGAGTCATTCGGCAAATGGGGAAACCTAAAAATCGTACTGCTGGCCTTATTCGGACTGGCCGCGGGACAAGCAGTGGTCTGGTACACCGGGCAGTTCTACGCGCTTTTCTTCCTGACCAAAACCCTTGCCATTGAACCCAATACAGCCAACATCATGATAGGGCTGGCCTTATTGCTGGGCACCCCGTTCTTTGTCGTGTTCGGCGCGCTGTCCGATCGTATCGGCCGCAAACCCATCATCATGACCGGTTGCCTGCTCGCTGCGCTGTCATATTTCCCGGCGTTCAAGGCCATCACTCACTTTGCCAACCCGGCGCTGGAAACCGCATTGGCCAACGCCCCCGTTACCGTCATCGCCGACCCCGCGACCTGCTCGTTCCAGTTCAACCCGGTAGGCACCACATCCTTCACCAGTTCCTGTGACATCCTGAAAGCTTTCATGGCCAGCAATGCCGTCAATTACAACAACCAGGCCGCGCCGCCAGGTACGGTTGCACGCGCCAAAATCGGTGAGCATGAGTTCGAGTCATTCGAAGGGCAAAACCTGAACAGAGCGGCATTCTCCGCCCGCTCTACCGAACTGACGCGCTCGTTGACTGACGCCATCCGCAGCCACGGCTATCCAGCCCGGGCCGATCCCAGCCAGATCAACTACATCATGGTGGTATTGCTGCTGACCTTTCTGGTGATACTTGTCACGATGGTATATGGGCCTATCGCAGCCATGCTGGTGGAGATGTTCCCGACCCGGATACGCTATACGTCAATGAGCCTGCCCTATCACATCGGCAATGGATGGTTCGGAGGCTTTTTGCCGCCAGCGGCCTTTGCCATCGTTGCAGCAACAGGCAATATCTATCATGGACTGTGGTATCCCATCGCCATTGCTGCCCTGACATTCGTCGTCGGCTGCCTGTTCGTCAAAGAAACACATAACAACAACATTAACGCCTAGGCAGGTCCGAATTCAGGCGAACGTCAGTGTGGGTCTATAGAATTAATCTCATAGAAAGGGCTTCCGTACGGTGCTTGACGTCTGATCCCCCGGTCAGCTCCAGGCGGTTCTTTTTATCACCTGTATTGCGCCCCCCGCGAGCCTTTTAGCGCAACACAGCGTGCTCCTCTGATGGCCCGGTGCTTCGGCATTCCGGGCCATTTTTTTTTATGGGCTTACAATCGTCCTTTCTCATTTTTCACGGATTGCCTCTCGGGCTTCTCGCATGACCCATCCCAGAGCAGCCGTTTACCAAGATATCAGCATATGTGGTTCAAAAATCTCCGGATCTATCGCCTGTCTCCCTCCTGGAACTGCTCCCTGGACACGCTTGAAGACGCACTGTCCAAGCAGGCCTTCAAGCCTAGTGGCAGCCGCGACATGCAAAGCCTGGGCTGGACGGCGCCCCGAGAAGACAGCGGCCTGGTCTATGCGCTGGACGGACAGTACCTGCTCAATCTGCGCGCTGACAAAAAGCTGTTGCCTACGACCGTCATCAATCAGGTTGCCAAGGCCAAAGCCCAGGAAATCGAAGAGCAGCAAGGCTTCAAGCCTGGTCGCAAGCAAATGAAGGAGATCAAGGAGCAAGTGACGGACGAGTTGTTGCCCAAGGCCTTCAGTATTTACCGCGACACCCGTGTTTGGCTGGATACACGCAATCACTGGCTGGTGATTGATGCGGCCGCGGCGGCAAAAAGCGATGAGGTGCTGGGCCTGCTTGCCAAATCGCTGGAAACCTTCCCTGTCACGCCACTGCATGTAGAGCAATCCCCAGCGGCGGCCATGACAAACTGGCTCATCAGCGACGAGGCGCCCGCAACGTTTTCCATCGATCAGGACACTGAGCTGCGCTCTACCAGCGATAGCGGCGCTGCGGTGCGCTATGTGCGCCAGACGGTCGAGATCGACGACGTGCGCAAGCACGTTCAAGCAGGCAAGCAGTGCACCCGCCTGGCTTTGACATGGGCCGACAGAGTGTCCTTTGTGCTGACGGAAAACCTGGAGATCAAACGTGTTGCGCCGCTTGATGTGCTCAAAGAAGGCCAGGACAGCGCATCACATAATGAAGCGGAACAGTTCGATTCGGACTTTACCTTGATGACTGGCGAACTGAGCAAACTGATCAGCAGCCTGGTGGACGCGCTGGGCGGCGAGCGCAAGCCCGCCTGACCCTGGTCAGCCTCACTCAAGCAAGCGCCCTGCAGGGCGCTTGCTTGGTGTTGCACGTGGCGGCATCTCGCAAGGTGCGAGGGCTCAGTCCAGCCCGTGGAACACGCTGTCGTCAGGCCCGATATGGGACGGAGGGCTCCAGGTGACATCGCGCAGCGAATGCTGAACCAGCCCTTCAACCCCCAGCAGCACGGCGAAAATAGCCATGCGTACCGGGATGCCGTTGTCTGTTTGCCGAAAAATTGCCATGCGGGGGTCGTGATTCAGATCAACGCTCAAATCATTGGCGCCTTCGCGGCTATCGCGCGGCAAGGGGTGCATGACAATGACGTCAGGGCCGCAGCACTTGTCGATGATCGCCTTGTTCACCTGAAAATCAGGGCGATAGCCCTCGAGCTCTTCTGCTGAGAAACGTTCCTTTTGCACGCGTGTTGCGTAGATAACGTCCGCGCCTTGCAAACCCTGCTCCAGCGAATTGGTCTGCTCGATGACATGACCGCGCGTGCTGGTCTGCTCGAGAATATAGTCAGGCATTTCAAGCCCGACGGGTGAAATCAGCGTGAACTTCAGGCCGCGATACAGCGCCAGCAGCTTGATCAATGAATGCACTGTACGGCCGTATTTAAGATCGCCCACCAGCGCAATATGCGCGCCGTCCAACAACTTGCCCAAGCGGGAAAACTCGGTGAGGATGGTATACAGATCCAGCAATGCCTGGCTAGGATGCTCGCCTGGACCGTCTCCGCCATTGACCACCGGAATATTGGTCGCTTGCGCGAATTCGGCCACCGACCCTTTTTCGGGATGGCGGATGACCATGGCATCCACATAGCCGCTCATCACGCGGCTGGTATCGTAGATGGATTCGCCCTTGGCCATGGACGAAAACGTAAACCCGGTGGTATCGCACACCGATCCGCCAAGCCGGCAAAACGCAGCACCAAAGCTGACGCGGGTACGGGTGCTGGCTTCGAAAAACAGGTTGCCCAACACCGCGCCCTCGAGCACGCGCGATACTTTCTGGCGCCTGGCGATGGGCTGCATCTGGTCGGCAATACGGAAAAAATCCTCGACCGATTCGCGCGTGAACTGATCCACCGATAGCAACTGATGCCTGCCCTCGTAGGCGATACGATTGCGCAAAGGACCAGACTGCGTGCGCTGCGCATACTTTTGCAACAAGGCCCCGTTTTCTACGATCTCGGTCACAAACCGGCTGACCACTTCGGGCATGGCTCGAAATTCCTGCGAACCTTCGGGCAAAAGCCACGTATCCAGCGCACGCCGCTTAACGCCGATGCGTCCAGCGAACACATCGCGGGTGAGATTGAGGCGGCGCATGGCGTCACGCAGGAAAACCTGTTGCGATACGGTCATGATGATGTCCCTAAAGAAAATAAAATATACGCAGTGCGTATATTTTATTTTCTTGGAACAAATTCAGCGAGGCTTTTTTCAGACATGGACAAGAAAACAACAAATGCGTCCCGGCCATGGATCAGTATGTCGATTCCATTAAAAGCTGAAAAAACCAGCAGCCCGCGAGAAATCCGAACAGGCTCAGCATGTACGCAATCGTCGTACAGGCCAGTGGCACCCAGTGAGTGCGACGCAGCGTACCTTTGATCGCCTGATGTATCAGACTCACTTGCACGGAATATGACCACATCAAGCCCAGCGCAGCCAAGGCCATGCCTCCCAAAAAAGAAACCAGGGGAAACCTCATCCACAGGGCTGGCAGTCCGATCTCTATGACGCCTATCGAACAGCAGAGAATAAGCAGTACGCCGAGCCCGTTCAACCAGGCCAGAAACTTGAATCCAAGGGTCAACGATCGACCAAGGACAGTGATTGCGTTATCGCCAGGAACAGGCGTTGTGTTCATCTAACGGCTCCGGAAAGCCTTTGTGCCTCCCGGAATCCAGGAAACATTCAGGCATGATTGCCATCATAACCGGACGCTCACTGACCAACTGCGCAAGAGACTTAAAAACCGGCGCCCTATGCAAAAAAAAGGCTTCGCCATGAAAAACACCCCAAAAGTTGGATTGATGTCCAGCTTCTGGGGGTCAGTTCAAAGCGAAACGCCCTTTTCTTGGGTCAATCAGACCCAGGCAACCGGCAGGCTTGTCCTCCGGCACTCACCCAACGCCGCAATGCACGCTGGGCTGTACCCGTTGCTGTGCCGGGCAGTACTACTGCGCGCCCGTAGCGCCCGTCGTTCCGGTACTGGAAGGCGCTGCGCCAGCGGGGGATGCTGCAGCGCCTTCGTCGGCAGATCCGTCCTGAGGAACGCCCGCGATCGCCCGAGCCGCCGCAGTGGCATTTTGCTCTGTGCCCACGGCAAATACCAGATGATCAGAATTGACCGGTGTCGTGTACGCCGGTGCGGCCAACATGGTGCTGCCGACAACCAGCGCCAGCCGTTTGTTGGGATTTTTAGTGGTCGCATCCACAACCTTGGTTTTCCCGGCGTCGTTCAGCTGCAGCGCCAGCAAACCCTCGCCAGATTGGTTGGAGCCCGCCTGGATGCCGCTCAGATCAGCACGCGTAATGATCGGTTGAGGGTTTACGTAAAGCAGGCCCGAGTTGATGTCGACAGGCGTCCAACCGGACTGCACAGCGGTATCGGCCAAAAAGACAGCCACGCGCGCACCCTGCGCTTGCGCTGGCTGCACAGACTCAGGTTGAGCCGTCGCCTGTTGCTGGGTTGTGGTCGCGTCCGGCGCAGGCGATTGCGCCGCCTTTTGCGTAGGCGCGGTTTGGCAAGCTGCCAGTATGACCAGACTAAAAGGCGCAACAATTCGGCCCAATGTTCTCACAGTTTTCATGAAACTTCCCCCAGCTAGGTATGACTGAACAAAAAGTGTACCAGCAACAATCGCTAAACCAAGTCAAAATCTGTCAATTTGTTCTGATACGTAGGGTCAAATTGCACAAAACCTGATCGACGCCTCAAACTGCCTGCAGCTACTCAGTGACTGCCGGCACTGACCAGGCCTCGAACCTCGATACTGACGGCATCCACGATCCGGCCTCGTCCATCCACAAGTTCAATACGATGCCGCCCAGGTCGCGGCAGCCATGGCAATTGCCCTCCGCTGCCCAGCGGCTGCGCGTCGACGCGCCAGGTTACCCCTGCGGCCGGCACGCCGGCAATATCCGTCGCCTGCAGCCAAAGCCTCTGCTTGTCCCACGGGATGTCAGGGTCCAGGGCAAGAATTGCCCCATCTGCCGGACGAGCAATGCGCGGCTGGGTTTGTTCCGGTGTCATGAGCCCTTCAGCCAGGCTGACATGCGTGACCACGGTATCGCCCAGAAAGACATCTTGCCTCGTGGGCTCCAGCATATTGTCGAAACTTACCGTCGCGCTGTGCACCGAGTCTGGCATGGGAGTCTGACGACTGGGCATCTCACGATGCAAGTGTGTCATGACATCGTGCCAGATCGGCCCTGCCCCCGAAACACCTGAAACGTCGTGCATGCTGGCCCCGCCGCTGTTGCCCACCCACACCCCAACGGTGTAACGCGCCGACCACCCCAGACACCAATTGTCACGCATATCCTTGCTGGTGCCCGTCTTGACGGCGGACCAGAAGGGTGTGGACAAAGGACTATCCAAGCCAAATGTACGCGCGCGCGCTTGCCTGTCCGACAGGATGTCACCCACAATCCAGGCTGCGCCGGCCGACATCACCGGCACGCTCTCCGTAACCGCTTTCTGGGCCATATCAATCTCATGCCCAGCGGGCCGGAGAAACGCTGGCTCTGAATAACTGCCCAGATTTGCCAGTGATCGATACGCATTGGTCAACGACAACAGCGTTACGTCCGCGCTACCCAGAGCCAGGCTGTAACCATAAAAGTCTCCACCCTGATCCAGCGGCAGGCCCAAACGAACCAGACGACGGGCAAACACATCCGGCGTGACCATCATCAATGTGCGAACCGCTGGAATATTCAGCGAAGACGCCAACGCTGTACGCACGGTCACCCATCCCGCAAAACGCTCGTCGTAATTTTGAGGGATGTAAAGGCCATTGCCTGTGGCCAGATTGAGCGGCGCATCCTCAAGCAAAGATACCGTCGTGAGGCGTTGCTGCTCAATCGCCTGCGCATAGAGAAAGGGTTTGAGCGAAGAGCCCGCCTGGCGCAAGGACCTGGCATGATCCACGTCGGCCGCAGCAGACAATGTGCCCGATGAGCCTACGTAAGCAAGAATCTCTCCTCTCTCGTTATCGAGCACGACGACTGCGGCGTCCCGGACGTTCTCCATGCCCAGGGCATTCAATCGCCGTTGGACGGACTCAATGACAAAGCGTTGCAGATCCCCGTCCAGCGTTGTGCGCACCCGTCGTCCTGCCCGCGGCGGCACCTTCGCATGCTGCAGGGCAAGCCTTGCATAATGGGGCGCCAGGCTGCGACTGTCGGCCCATGAAGCCGATTTGCGCTGGAGCGCAAGATAAATAAAATCTCCCAGGCCTGCACATTCGCCAGGCGCGCCCATTTCGCGAAGCAAAGCGCAAGCACGCTGCGTAAGCACAGATGGCGAAGCATTTGGCCCGCGCAATAACACGGCGGCCAGCGCCGATTCTCTCAAATCAAGTCCGCTGGCCCGCTTCTGAAACAAGACGCGTGACAACGCATCAACACCCACCAGCTCTCCTCGGAAAGCAGCAAGGTTGAGATAGGCTTCGAGAATCTGCGGCTTGGTCCAATGCCGCTCAAGCGCCAAGGCGTCTAGCGCCTGGTCAATTTTCTGGACAACACTACGCCCTCCGGGGCCGCGCTGGTAGGCATCGTCAACCAAGGCCAGCAACTGCATGCTGATGGTTGACGCGCCGCGCAAGTGCTCATGAAGCACATTGTCCCAGGCCGCGCCCAGCATGGCGCGCCAGTCCACGCCAGCATGGCTGTAAAAGCGCCTGTCCTCCGAAAGAATGACCGCACGCTGCAACGCCACGGATACATCATCAAGCGCTACCCAGTCACCACGCCGGACGGCGAAGTCACGCCGCACCCGCTCAATCAGCCGCCCCTGACGGTCCAGCACCTGAATATCGGATGCCGCGTAGTCATGCTTGACGTGTACATAGTCAGGCAAGGCGAATGCTGGCCCGCACAGGGCCAGCATCAAGGCTGCCAGCCATTGCTTCACGAACCAGCCTCGGGCGCCGGCCGGACGACCACCGCATCCGGATTGGGCAGCTCGCCATAGACATCGGGTTGGTACAAGGCTTCCATCCGTGTTGAGGGCAAGAGGAAGCTGCCAGCCGTGTTGAGCCGCACGGTGTACTCGATCACCGAGTCACCTTCTGGCAAAAAATCGTAATAAGCTCGATACGCCTCAAAACTGCGCTCGACATAGCTTGGCGAGGATCCATAATCGCCCTCTGCCTCACCTGCCGTCCCGATAGCCGAATCACGCCCCAAGCCACTACCCAGAATTGTCGCGCCGGCAGGAATGGGGTCGCTCAGCACAACCCAACTCATGGGGGCATCAGCATGGACGTGGATCCTGACGCGATAAACATCCCCCCGGGACCACTCCCCAGGCGCGGACTGGCTCACTGGCACAACCTGCCGCGTCAGCTTGTAGCCTGCGACCACCGGCTTTGCCGGCGGCACCGCGGCCAACGACCGTATCGAAGCCCAAGGTCTGCCCGTGCCTTCCTGAGACAGGATCAAGCTGTCTTTGCCCGACGTCATCCAGGGCAACAGCACATCGCCCACGCGCACACCCTGCTCATTCTGGACCGTTTTGCTCCACTCTATCCTGTGTTGGTCGCCGGATGCAAAATCAAGACGCACCGTGCCGTCCACAGGCGTGCGTTCAAATTTCGCGGCGAATTTCTCCATCGCCAAGGTACCCAGCAAGTTGGCGCTGGTCGTACTCCACGCGCCTTTGCGCTGCATGGATAACAACCCAGCCGCCAAGCGCGGCATGTCCGCATCCCAGGCTTTGTCATCCATGGCAATGAGCATGAATTTGGCCATATTGGCCTGAGCGCCGAGCATCAGCCACCAACTGTCATTTTGCTCATTATCGGCAAACACAAGCGCTGTACCGCTGCCCGACATACGCGCACGCAGAATGTGGCCAGCCTGCTCATAATGCGCCGAACGTTCAGCAATGCCCGAAACGCGCTGAAGCACGGCCATCCAGTCGATCACTGCGGAAGTTGGCCAACGATCAGGGGCGATGGCGATGCTGTCCAGCATGCGCGGCTTGACCATGTCATAACGCGATAAGGCTTCAAGCGCCATCAGCTTGCGCATGTCCAGATCCTTGCGCGGCGCCCAACGTTGTCGCGACAATTTGCCTTGCACAAACGCCTGCAGGCCGGATGTCATGCGATCAACGGACGACTGCGGTATGGCGAAGTCCAGGCCCAACGCCTGGGCTTCGAAACTGGCGCTGAGCAAGTAAGCCGTCAGTACCTCGCTGCCTTCCCGGGCGCCGGGAAAATAACTTGCCAAGCCATCCGCATCCAGGTAGTCGGGCAGACTACCCATCAAGTCGCGCCAGACAGCCTCCTGCCCAAGGCCTATGGCCTGCGCAGCGCGCTGCTCCAGGCAAGTATAGGGATACGCCTGCAGCCATTCGCGCACACCCGGCAGGCCTCCCGCCAGGGACGACTGCACATGTACCTGCAGCCCCCCCCGCGCACGGCCATTGGTATTTTTCAGCGCGCCTGACGGCACCGATATCGGCAGTTCAACGGCCGGCGCATCGGCATCCAGGGACAACAGCGTTGCCTGGCGGGTGCGTACCGGAACCGCCGGCACCAACTGCTGTTTGAACACCAAGCGGTCCGAGGCAGGCTTCTTGCCCTTGTCAGCGGCATGCCTGCCAGGCGCGGATGCCGTGGGTGACGGACGGTCGGCGTCGCCCGTACCGGCAACTTGCTCACGGCTCGGGGCCGCCATGGCGGCAGTGTTCCCCGTTTCGCTTGCGTCAAGCGTCCACGCCAGCGTCGTGGACTCCGTGAGCAAGTTACTCTGCGGCGCCTGGATATCCCAACGCACGACACGCGCCTCACCGGGCGGCACCGACACCTCTTGCTCAGGCAAAAGGCCCGCCTCAACGCCTTTCCCTGTGTAAGACGCCTTGATGTTCAGCGATAGTTCGCGGGCAGTCGTGTTGCGCAGTGTCGCAAGCGCCTGGTAATGGTCTCCTTCCCGTACCAAGGCGGGCAACCCTGGAATGACTTGCAAGTCTTGCGTGCTCACAATATCCGTTGCGCCAGTCCCGAAACGCTGTTCGCCGAAATCAGCAATCGCGACCAGCCTGAAGCGCGTCAACGAGTCATTCAGTGGAAACGTAAGCGTGGCACGACCATTCTCATCAAGGTCAACAGACGACTCCCAGAGCAGCAGCGTATCGAGCAACTCACGCGTTGGGCTAGCCCCCCCACCGCCTCCAGCAGGCAGTGCCTTGCGCCCGAAGTGTCGGCGGCCGACCACTTGCATTTGCGCGGTGGCGGTGCGCACACCATAGCTTCTTTCCTGCCGCATCGCAGACAGGATGTCCCAGCTGCTATTGGGCGCAAGCTCAAGCAGTGCTTCATCAACCGCAGCGAAAGCGATCGTGCCCCGCGCAGCAGGTTTGCCGTCCGGCGTACGCACCTGGATCGTGGCGGTGACGTTCTCGCGTACCTGGTAGGATTTTTTATCTGTCTTGATATCCACCATCAGTTGATCTTCATCATCCGCAACGCGTATTTCCGCAAGGCCAAACCTGAACGAAGGCTTGGACAAATCCACAAACGGTGTCGGCGCCGCATAGGGTTCGCCCTTGCGTTGAAAGGCGTGGTACCAAGACGTCGGCTCGCGCCAGCCCCAATCGAAGAAACTGCGCCACCCCAGGTCTCTCAAACGCCCCCGCAAAGCCAAAACCGACACGTACACGTTCGGGCCCCATTCAGCCTTGACGGGCAGCTTCACCGTCGGATTGTCGCCATCCAACGCCACAACGTGTGTTTCCAGTACGCCCTCGCGCTCCACTGCTACCAAGGCAGTAGCATGGCGAAAAGGCATGCGCACCTGAAACTCTGCGGTTTCGCCGGGCTTCCACTCCTTGCGCGAGGGAATGATATCGATACGATCATCATTGGCGCCCGCAAACCACAGATCATCTGCGCCGGTAACCCAGATCTTTGTGGACGCCTTGGATTCACGCCCCTGCGCATCTTTGGCGGTGGCGATCAACGCCACCGAACCCACCTGATCCAGCGTGATCTTGCAGGCGAGCTTGCCGTCTGCCCCAGTTTGCCCCTCACACACCTGACCCAAATCGCGCAGCTCGGTATGATTGTCGTAGCTATAGAAGCCCCCCACCATGCGCTTGCGTGTCGAGTACGTGACATGAGCCACGGCGCGCACTGTCATGGGCACATTAGCCTGAGGCTGACCGGTCAATGACACAGCTAACGCATGCACGGTTGCCGGAGCCCCGGCCTCCAGCCAATACCCGGCATTGATGCCCGCTTGCAGCGCTGCCGGCCAAACTTGTGTGACCTGCGTCAACGTCTGCAACGATCCGTTCGGGTCGAAGAAGCTGGCCTCCAGAAGCAGTTCCTGCGGCTTGTTCACCGAAGGAACGCGCTCGATGTTCAGGCGCCCACCGCCTTCTGCGTCCAGGACCACTTGTTTCTTGTCAAGAAACAGGTTCTGCCTGACCTCATCCTGATCGCTTGCGCGCTGATCATCAGCATTTTCAGCGGGTGCAGAAAAGGAAAAATCGTCGTAATCACGAAACCCCACATAGCGATCCCGCACAATCCCCGACAAACTGACCGGCAACTTGCCTGCGGGCCCTCCCGACACGTAATTGATCTGCACATCCGCCATCAGGCTTTGTGGCGCCACCAGCGATGCCCCCTCGCCTTCCTCGCCGGAGGTGACCTTGACGTGCCCCGACAGCAAAGGCAGCTTGAATGCTTCCACGCGAAACTCGCTGCTGCCATACCAGCCATTGTTATCGTCAGTCAACATAACGCTATACGCGCCAAGCTTGGCGGTGCGCGGAATAGCCAGTGCGCTGGTGGCGTACATGCCACCCGTTGCGGTCGGGATCCATGCCACCGGCTGCTCATAGCGTTGATCGGAACCCTGGTGCTGGATCACCAGCTTGGTCGGCAGCATCGTGTGCTCGTCTACCTGAGGCACCTGGAGGCCGTTTCGAACCTGCTGACGGATAAAATGCTTCATGGAAACCGTTTCGCCTGCGCGCAGCAAGGTTCGATCAAAAACGGTATGGGTCAACGTGCTGGGCTGACGGCTCGTATCCGTGGAAACATTAAAACGCCAGGACTCTATGCCGCTGTCCCACTCCGATAGCGCAAAGGAAAAATCTGCCTGCCCACGTGCCAGCGGGTGCCGCGCGTCAATGCGGGCAGATGCATAAATGCCGCTGAGCCCAGTGCTCTCGCAATACCCCGAGGCTTCGGCCAGGTTGGCGCTCTCGTACCAAATCCCTTGGTCGTTTGTTGTTCCCTGCGCCAGCGACCTTCCATCGCAACTCAGCACGGTCACCGCGGCGCCAGGCACAACCTTGCCGTCGTCCAGCGTCGTGACCCACACCAAGGTATCGTCCCTTCCCGTCTTGATGTGTACCGCCAGATTGGTGAGCAACGCAGTTGTACGCACATACATAGGGGCTTTTTTGCCAAGCAGCGACTCACCAAGGCGTGGCGATTCAATCTCCAGCACATGAAAGCCTGGCGCCTGAAACGGGACCCCGATCACTTCGAATGGCCGATCGCCTTGTTTATCCGCGCCCGGCAAGGTCAGCCTGCGCGCACCGGAAACGCCGTCCAGTGCCGATATGCTGCGGGTATCGATCCTGTCGCCCGACGCAGAGCGCATCTTGCGTCCCGCCTTGACATCCTCAATCTGCCCGCGTGTGAGGCTTCTTTCGTCGAGTCGCTGCACACGGGCGTACCAGTTGAGCACTTCGGCATCGTCCTGCGTGTTGTAGTCACTCAAGCTCCCAGCCGAAACGGCCAGATCCCGCGTCATCAGATCTGGGGCTACCTTGCGCACTGTCAGTGCCATGGTGGCAGGATGGTCTGTTTCATCGCCACCAGGAGGAACCGCCGCAAAGCGCTCAATCACGCCAAATGGCGACGCCGAAAACTTGACCAACGGTGGAAACATCGCCGTTTTGAATGAAAGCGGAAATCGTTCCGCATTATCGAGCGTTCTACCCGCATCATCCTTAAGCCCTTCAGGCAGCGCCAGAGAAAAATCCGCGTCGGCGGCAAAAGGCCCTTTAAACGTTATGCGGGTGACGCCACTGCGATCCTCTGCATTTTGCGGATCCACATCAGATGCCACGATCGTGTTGCCCGGCCCTGTCAGCTTGATGCGGGCAGCATCGTCGCGCGAAATCGGCGCAGAGAAAGCCAGGCTGACCGGTGTAACCGGCGTGCAGGGCATACTCGCGTTCTCGCGCTGGCACGTAAAACTAGCCGTGAAAGGTTTGCGCACCCGATAGTCGACATTGACAGCCTGCGTGCTGGCAACCGCTGGCCGTTGCGGCGTGTGCGGGGTTGACACACCCGCCCCAATACTCAAACGGACGCGCGCCTCGGCGGGCAAAAGACGTTTACATTGCGCCAGTTGCGTTGCTGGCGAATCCATGTCGTTGCTGTGCGAATAATAGAGACTCTCGAGCAGGTCTGTACGTGGCTGTCCCGTAATCAGGCGCACGGGTACCGCTTCGCCCAGGCCTTCGACCAGACAATGCGTATGCGCCAGCACCGAAGCGGGATCAACGTCGCCATTGAACGACAAGA
Source organism: Allopusillimonas ginsengisoli (assembly GCF_004153455.1). Lineage (GTDB taxonomy): Bacteria > Pseudomonadota > Gammaproteobacteria > Burkholderiales > Burkholderiaceae_B > Allopusillimonas > Allopusillimonas ginsengisoli. The sequence continues at coordinate 59,718 of NZ_SDQE01000009.1, forward strand.
CGAAAACCTGGTCTTCGGCGATGACGTTGCCATAGGGACGCTCCACCTGCGCAATCGGCCCGCCAGTCCCGAAACTGAATGACGCAGGACCTGTAATGGGCTGGTTGTCAATAGTATGGAATGCCGGATTCAAAACCGCCGAGCAGCTGACGCCTGGGCCCGGCTCCTGCTCGAACACGTACGACCAGCGTCGCGCGTCCAGCCAGCGGCCATGGCCCTTCAAGCTCGGGTCATTGCACGAAACCCTGACCGGCGCCGGCCCTTGTCCCTCGCCAAAGGCCATGACATCGGTATCGAACGACAGGCTCAACTCCTGAATTTGCGCCACGGTACCCTGTGGGGAAAACTGGGCGATACGCGCGGCCCAAACCGGACTCATCAAAAAACTGCATGTCAGTATTGCAGAAGCCAAGCGATACACGGGAACTCCCCAGCCCGACACGTGATCGGGCGCAACATAAATATTGCTGAAGGGGTCGGCATTGCCAAAGACCAGGACTATACGGCGCCCGCCCCCTCAGCCTGGATCTAGCTTTATTCCGACGAATAGTACCCTGTGCGATCAGTTTTACAACAGCCCCAGCCCAGGGGATGTATGCGCACCTGGCGGTTTGTGCGTGATGGTTTACACGTGATATCAGGCACTGCCCAGGCGCCGCGAAGGCAGCGTTGCGAGCAACAACCCGGCAAGCGCCAGGACAAATGCAAGCCACTGCAGGCCAGATAAGGACTCGCCCAGGATCACAACACCCACCAGCGCAGCACTCACGGGGAGCATCACGGTAAACACGCCGGCTCTGGAGGCCGGAACACCCCGCAGGCCAGTCATCCACAGCCACACCGTCCATACACTGGCGGCCAAACCGTAGAACACCAACAACACCCAAATCCCGAGATCGACCGCCAGAAAATCGAAATGCCAGGCCGCATAAAGCCCAGCGGGGGTCGTGAGCACAAATCCCCATAGGTTGATGACTGCACTGATCCGCCGCGGGCTCAGTACTGCGGTCAGCTTCTTGCCTATCACTGCATAAGACGCCTCGCAACATACTGCCCCGAACAGCAGTAGATTGCCCAGCCAGACATGCGATGAAGGTTGCCGTGTGTCGGTGACCACGTGATCCCCGCCCAGGGACAGCAGACCTATGCCTATCACGCCGCAAGCAACCGCCACCCATACTCTGCCGCTGATATCTTCCTTCAGGAAAACGCGGCTCATCAATGCAATGGCGGCTGGAATGAACGACAGAATCACACCTGCTGCAACGGCGCCGGTCAGCCGGACACCACTGATCATGCACAAGGTGAAAAGGAAGTTGCCCAGAAACGACTCTAAGAATATAAGAGTGCGTACGCGGGCTGTCAGCGGTGGTTCGTTGGCCGGCTTGCGCAGCCAGCAGAGCATTGCCAACCCACCTATCCCGAAACGCAGCCAGGCCAGCAGAAACAGGGGAAAAATGACCGCCAGCGGCTTGGTCAAGGCGACGTAACAGCCGACCAGCGACATACTGGTTCCCAAACAGGCGTAAGAGGTCAGACGCGATAAAACGGGCAGTCTTGAAGACCCCACGGCTGCCGATGCGTCGCGATGCCCGCCCATTGAATACCCTTATCCAGCATGATGGCAAACGCCTAGTGTAACGAATGCCAGAAGCTGTCGCATACCATCATCCCTACACCAGCATTGCATCAATAATGCGTTGCCTCAATCGAGGTCCTGGGTACCTGCGCCAAGTGCGGTAAGCCGAATCAGGCTCTTGAGATTAGCACTCATGACTTTTGCTACCGCGCGCGCGGCCTCAGCATCCTGCGGGTGGGCCAGGCAGTCCAGTATTCGTTCTATTTCCCCACCGCTCAGCACGACTTGATGCTTGATATGTTCGCCATTGTCGGGAATATAGGCGGAGACACGTACCGTGATTTTTCCAGACTCGTCGACCTGCACCTCCGGCTGCCCCGGAAACTGAGTGCGCAAGGCGCCAATGACGGGATCTGCTTTTTCATCTGTTTTTACAATTTTCACTACGCTCTCCTGCACCACAGCGGTGCCGATTGCATCATATGCTGCCGGTGCCGCTGTCCGCAATAGCGCTTACCCAAGGTAAACCATGATTACGCTGCTCCTGGCTGCGCCGGTTTCGGCGCCATGCGGGCACCCAAAGAGCGCAACGTCTCAACTGATCGTCCCGAATCAAGGGGACCATCTGTAAAAACGTTGCGCCGCATACAAGCATGAATAGGTGCCGGGAACTCAGGACCGGCTGATCCCATGGCCTCGGCCAAAGCAGTCGAACGAAATTTTGCAAACTATGCGATGCAGCCAGGCGCGCCAGGCCTTGCGCTGTGCTGGCTCGGCACCTGCCACGGCCATAAGCACCAATAGAAAAAGCGCGCCAGCGCCTAGCGTAGCGGCGGTCACCACAAGCAGAGGAACAAGCAATTGGTTCATGTCGCACCCCCTTAGTAATTACCCTGATTCTACGTTAAATCTGCCTGTTTGCGAACTGGGAGATATTCGCGGCCTACAGCAATTTACGCGCCCATTCTCATTACCGCCATTGCCAATCCCATACCAGCAATCGAACACAGGACCGATACGAGCACATATGCCGCCGCATAAATAAACTGCCCCCGATGCATCAGCGTCATGGCTTCCAGGGAAAATGCCGAAAACGTCGTGAATCCCCCGAGCACACCGGTCGCCAGAAACAACTGAAACTGACGTGACATCCCGCCCTTTTGCGCCACATATTCGACTAGGACACCCATGAGGATAGACCCGATGATATTGATCGACATGGTTCCGTATGGAAAACCTCCCAGACTCGCCAGTCTTGCGAAGGCAGTATTCATGGCATGGCGCGCCATGCCGCCAATTCCGGCGCCCAGAAAAACAAGTAGATACCCCATCAGGCCCTCATGCCATGGTTGACAGGCGTTGCCGAACAAAATATCGGCAGGCAAAGGCCGCAGCTTTCCGCAGACGCCGTCATCTGTCAAATAGGAGTCATCAGCCAGCATGGCGGTTATGTGGAGGAACCCCATCTCCGCATGTCAGTTTACTCTCGCACAGCGCTAAAAGCTCTGGCCAAAGAAAAGCCCCTGAGGCGGCGACAAGACCCTCAGGGGCTAACTGCGGTTGATAATGGCCGCAGAACCCATATCTTAGGACAGATTCTGCTTCCAAGCATTTGAAAAAGCACCATAATCATTTGATTATCAAACAGGGAAAACCCTAGATTTTTTCCCTCGTCGCAGATCCGGGCCCAGGCGGCTCCTTCCCCAACAGGGTTGTAGATTAAACGGCCCGTGTTACTCTGGTTTGCATTATCATGCGATGCGCTTTTTACCATCATGCGACGCTTTTACTATCATGCAGCGCACTTTTTACTTATCGTGCGGCGCCCTTTTCTTCTTGCCTGATATCGAGCCTATTTGAACTCCCACATCCAGCACCTCATTACCACAGGGCTACTCCGCCTGCTGTGCGCACTTCCCTATTCATTCGTGGCCTGGCTGGGGGAGCAACTCGGATCCCTGCTTCATTGTATGCCCGGCAAACGTCGACGCATCGTGCAAACAAATCTGAAGCTGTGTTTTCCTGACCAAACCGATCTACAACGCCAATTGCTTGGCAAACAGATTTTTCAGCAAGTCATCCGCAGCTATCTGGAACGTGGCCTGCAATGGTACGGCAGTGCGGCGCGATTGACGGCTCTGACCGAACTACACAGTGCCATTCCTCTGCAGGATACCTATGAGCAGCCTACAATTTTCCTGGGATTTCATTTCGCTGCCATCGAAGCTGTATGCATGTATTACTCCACGTTGCACCCTGTGGCTTCGCTCTATAGCCCGATGTCAGACCAGACAACCAATGGCATCGCCCACCGCCAGAGGGCGCGCTTCGGAACTGAAATGGTGCCGCGCCACAGTAGCGCGCGAAACACCCTAAGGATACTGCGATCCGGAAAACCCATCATGCTCGCCGCAGACATGGATTTTGGATTGCGCGATTCGGTATTCGTCTCATTTTTTGGTGTGCAAGCCTGCACATTGACGTCTGTTTCACGTCTGGCCGCGCTCAGTGGCGCCAGAGTCGTGCCCTTCGTTGCCGAAGTGCGTGACGGATACCAGGGGTATCGGCTGCGTATTTTTGAACCGCTGGCAAACTTCCCGTCGAATGACGTCGCGGCAGATGCGCGCGAAATGAATCGTTTCCTGGAGGCCCAGATCAGACGCATGCCAGACCAGTATTACTGGGTGCATCGCCGATTCAAGCGGCGCCCGAACGGCGAGAAATCCGTGTATTAAAGTCCCAAAGGCGACGTATGCATTGCGGATTCACCAGTGATACGATAGGAGCAGGCAGCCGGTGCAATAACGCAAGAGCAAATACGGCATGCTGGAATATAAGGAAGAGATATGGAGGCGGCGCTTATATTGGGCGTCTACGGTATCGCTTTGATTATCGTGACACTGACACTTCACACCAGGCATGTTGTGTTGATTCCCCTGGCCTACATCTGGAGTGCGGATTTCGGAATCGTGCTATTTGCGGTCCAGGAGTTTCTTGTTGATGCGGACCGAGACATCACGCATATTCTGCTGGCCTTGGCATTCACCGTTTTTGCAGTCTATGTAACCATCAGAAGAAAGTCCGGCAGCTTTGGTCCGCCCTAAGGAGCTCAAAGCAAGCGCTCGCCAGGCGGAGTGTCTGCAAGTGCCCCTGCACAAAAGAAAAAGCCTCTGCGAAGGCGTACCTGCAGAGGCAAAAAACACTAAGCTCAAATCTTACGTACTACACGCGAAGTATAGTGGAATCCATTACGATTGGCTATCGTTTTCGCTCTTTATCCCTATGCCGGAATTAAGTGCTTTGGCCTGTATCGCCACTTCGGTCGAAATATTCACCGCCAGCAGGGATAACAGCAACTCAAGATCGGCTTTCAACCCTGCATACTGCGTCGCGACCTCCTGCGCCTGCCTTGTGAGTGCGTGATCAGCAGCCTTGACTGCAAGATAGCTGGTGGCCTCATAGCGGCCCTCATTAGCCTGATAGGCTTCAATGTAGTCCAGGCGATATTGAACGTAGAGCGCCACATTCATCCGGAACGTTTCTATATCCGCATAAATATCGTGTATGGACTGGCCCAGTGCTGAATCCTCAAGCAACGCCAGTTGATACATGCTCCGTCTATACACTTGGAAGCCATGGCTGCTCAAGGGTATATCGGGAAGACGCTTCCCTTCCGTCAGAGGGTCAAGCAGGTGTTCGAAGGTGACAAGCCTTTTGCTCAAATAAGACTCAAGCTCAGCGTGAATCGATTTTAGTACCCTCTGATCCTGCGCTCGCTTGGTGTCGGCATCATGTTTTCGTTGGGCCTCTACTTTGCGCTCACTCATTGCCGCTTGGTGATGCGCTACGCCGATCGCGGCCAAAATGGCGCCGATTGATCCTATCGCCTGCACCCACGCAGCCGTTACACCACTGGCAACAAATCCACGAAATCCAGGCGACAGCGTGGCAGCGACGCCAATGACAATTATCAGTGCCGATACAATCACCACCCACTCACGCCAGCCCAGTAATCCCCTTTTAGCGTCTACGTAGCGCACGTCACCTTCGCAATGGGCGAATCCGTGCTGCTCTCCCGAAGGAATGATCATGTCCACTCCCCAATGTCCGTTGATGCGGGCTGCCAGACATGACGCAACATTTGTCTGACAGCCTGATGATTTTGGACTTATCGACACGGCACCGTACGCCATAGAGCGCGCGTTCCTGAAACTGCCTGTTTATATTCGCTGATGATCAGCATTTGATTCTAAATGGGATACCCACCCGCAGCCAGAGAGAAAACCCTTTCCGCCAAAACGCGTACCTCGCCCCGGCTCGCTGCCAAGAAGATCAAACGCTGCGGTGTCGGTCATGATTTGCTTTCCAGGTTTGGCCACGGGTTGCCTCAGGCGATGCGCAGCACTGACCGCCGATTCACCGTACGCCATAGACCTTGCGGCCGGCAAAATAGGTCGCCAGTACCTGGGTATCCTTCAAAGACTCAACATCGACATCCAGCACATCGCGGTCAACAACGATGAAGTCCGCCAACTTCCCTTCCACCAGTGAGCCGATTTGGCTCTCCAGGCCGATGGCCTGCGCGGCGTGGCGAGTATAGGCCAGTAGCATGTCGGCTCTATCCATACGTTCGGCCGCATTCAGTCCTCCTCCAGGGCCCTGGCGCGTCATCGCGCGATGCATAGCCTCCCAGGGGTTCGGTGTGGAAATTGGCCAGTCGCTGGCGCCTGCAATGACGGCACCGTGGTCCTGCAAAGACTTGGCGGGGTACTGGCGCATGAATTCCGCTTCACTGATGTAAGGCTTCACCAGGTCAAGCAAGTAGTTGTCTAATTCTGCCCAGTGCAATTGCATCACGGCGATAACGCCCAGCCGCTCGAAACGCGGATAATCCCTGTCATCCACCAACTGAAGATGCGTGATGGAATGGCGGATACCGCTCTCGCGCTTTGTTCGCGCAACCTCAAAGGCATCAAGGGACTCCTGCACCGCGCGATCGCCCAGCGCATGGATGTGCACCAGCAAGCCGCGTGCGTCCGCCGCGTCCACGAGTGCGCGCCAGCCTTCGGTTTGCAGCAGCAACGCTCCCTGCTTGCCGGAATTGCGGTACTTGCCCAGCAAGGCCGCGCTTTGCGCGGGATACTCCAAAACGCCATCGGCAAAGATCTTGATGCCCGGCAACGTCAAATTAGGAATACCGAGAAATTGCTCGCGCACGGAGGCCAAGTCATCAAGATCGGCCGTGTCGCTCTGCGGGCTCGCAACCAGCAAGGCCGCAACATGTGCTGTCAGCGCGCCGGCTTGAGCCAATTCGCGGTACGCGGGGAGAATACCTGTGCCAGTACTGCGTGCCCGACGCGAGAATAATGCCTCGCCCGGGCCTGCGTTGGCCGCCGCATCCATCCAGGCGGTGACGCCATAACGATTGTAGGTTTGCACCGCGAACCTGCCTGCCTCCAACAAGGTGCGTGTATCCGGCTTGGGCAATTGCAGGGTGACCTGATCTATACCCGCATCGATGAGAATGCCATTGGGTTCGCCATCGCTGCCGACGCCTATCGCGTGCCGCAGGTGCTTGGCAAGATCCTGTACGTACCGGGCGTCAATGCTCGCCTTGGCACGCATTGCCCGGTTGGCCCAACCTGTGTGCAAATCGGAGCCCATCAGCAGCAAGGGCTGCGATGCCCACACATCAGTGTCGAACGCCTCACTGAGCGCCTGGGGGTTGTCCAATGTACTCGGGTTCACGCCAAAAACAACCAGGGGTCGTTCCGCTCCGTACTGATCCGCTTTCAGCCAGGCCTGCGCTCGCTGCCTCACCGTTTCAATGTCCAGTTCCGTGTCATTCAGATTTGGCGACTGCGCGGCAAGCCCGGCAATCACCGCATGCGTATGGGCGTCGATCAATCCCGGCAAAACCCGCTTGCCTTCGAGATCCACGACATGCGTGCCCGCCCCTTTGCGCGCCAGCACCTCCTCTTGACGACCAATCGCCACGATACGCCCTTGCTCTACCGCAAATGCTTGCGCAAAAGGCTGAACTTCATCCGCGGTGTACACCTTGGCATTGATGAAAATGCTGTCCGGGGACGCCTGCACCGTGACCGACGATAGTGCCAATAGCACGGCAAGCACTTGCGACAACCGTGGTCTGTATGCAAGCATGAGCGTTCCTCCCGTTATGACGCATTTTTTTTGTAACGCTTGTCACGTTACTGATTTGGGGACGAGTGTATCACCGGGACGCACAGCACTACAGCATGGTTGCCGGGGCTCATCCCCGGGAAACAATCCCGCACTATGTCACCACCACACAGTCCGTGTTGCATGGGCCAGCCACCTACTCACCCGCTGTGGCCACACCGCTCATATTCGATTGCGTGCCAATATTCGTCGAACCCTCCGTCAACGGCAAACAGGCTTGTTGCTGCGCGCCGCCAGGCGCGCTGCTTGCTGGTCATGAACTCCCTTTCATGTAAATTGTTATAGCGAAAGTTGTTATGGCGAAAGCAACAATGCCTGAACGCTTAGCTGGTCGGCATGCCGCAAAAAGGCCCGACTTGCGCTACGGCAACAGACGCCTGACCATACTTTCGTTCCAGGAGAATAGAATGCCCGACCACGACAGCCCTCCCACACCGCCTAAAGCCAAAAATCCTTTCAAGGCAGTCGGAAAAATTGTCGGTCCCTACGACCACGATCAAGTACACCCTGGTCCACACGACCCCAATCGCGAACCGCGTACGCGGAACCAACCGGAAAATGGAGAATCCGAGCAGGAGACTGCCGGCAATCAAAATCCTGGAAGCAAGGTGTAAGGGTTTACAAAAACCCAGCCCGCTGAGCGTGGACTGTCCTTTCGCTCTGGCGCTGACTGAATATCAAGCATGACTAGCTTTAGTTCCATAACCAGTCCATACTGAAAACTACATCAACGCGCTAACACGCTCAGGGCTCCCCGCCGCGTATGACGCTTTCTCCCAGAGCCCTGCCCAATTGCACGCTCAACAGCGTACGGCCTGTATAACTTGTTGCCAAACAAGTGAGGCTCACCGAGGCATCCTTCTCCGACATTCTCACGTCGCTGTGCCTCCAGGCCGAACGCATGGAGATCACTATGACTAGATTTCATCGAATTGAACCATTCGAGCCGCGTGGACTGCAGACAGCAGATAAGAACAGTCGTCCTTCTCCACCCCTTTCACCTGATGAGAAGGTACGCAACAAAAAGCGAGCAGACGAACGACAATATATTCTTCGCCGGCTACGCGAAAGATTTCCTAGTCTGCCTTATTGAGTGCCCACGGCATCCTCCCCAACTGATGCCAATCAGCCGATGAAGAATCACTGCAGTACGCCTTGCGCGCGCCGGCCTGCAAACCTCTACGTTGCCAGCACGTGAGCAATCTCTCCGCTCAACGGTACATATTCCTGGTACTCCGCCACGAATGCTCAGATCCAGTTGAACTTGCGTCGTCGACTCCGACGCAAGGACCAAAAGGCTGGCAGCCACAACGGTTTGTTGGTTCGCGCTGCCACACTTGCGGACCCGCGACGAATTACCTTAGCGCTTTGAATCTTCGGGTTTAGTGGCGGTCAGGCTTTCTTTCGGACTTTCAATCGCATTGTCCTCGTCCACGTTGACATCATCGGCCGTCGAGATATTGGGCCGCGTATCGGGCTTGCGCGGTGAAATGGCCGTAGGTTTCTCAGCCGGGACGGGGTCTTTCTGCTTGCTCATGTGCCACCTGTCGGGTTAATCCGGCGCACCATCGCGCCGCACTGTACTTCGAAGCAAGCCGCGTACCTGCGCCTCATCATCAATGCCGATTGTTGTACTCGTCACGGACAGAGGCGCCTTTTTAATTGATTAACAGCATACATGTACGAAGCGCAGGTCGCATTAGAAACACTCCAAGAGGCCATCATTGAGCAGTTGCTACAAGAAAGAAATTCCGATAAAAACCAAAACTTTTCAGAGAGTTCCGCCAAATCTGATTTGCATGCAAAAAAAACCAGCCCTCATCAGTCTCGTCGCTCAGTCTAGAACGGCATGAGCCGATTCAACCACCCACACGGCAAATGGTCCAGACATACGCGCACCTCTCGCCCCCGCACCTAGCCAGTCACGCAAGAACTGTCATGTTTTGGTCACATCAGCAGACTGACAAAGAAAAAGCCGCGTGAATCGCGGCTTTAATGTCTTGATTTTACTAAGTAATTCTGGTGCCCCCCCGCAGAGTCGAACTGCGCACCAACGGATTATGAGTCCGCTGCTCTAACCAGGCATGAGCTAGAGGGGCGAATCAGGCTGCTGCACAGCAGCTTGATAGCCAGCAATTATTACATAAACACGGAAAACCTGCCTAGACGAAAGGATGCCAGATACAGAATCGTCGGCCGGCGCCGCACAAGAATGAGGGGGCCTTTAGCGTAGAGTCCGCAAGCTGACAGCCACGGCGCAGGCACGCTATTTGCTACCTAGCGTATCAATAACTCAAGAAACGCTACTCCTCAGGAGCACTGGCATGTTTTATGACTTCATTCCTTTCATGCTGTACGGGTTGGCCGTGGGGCTTTTTCTGATTCTCGGACTTGTTTACTGGCTTGACACCGGGAGCCCACGTACAAAGAGCGCCTTATCCAGCACGAGGGCGCTCTATGACATCCCGGTAGGCCAACTGATCTTTCTGCGCATGGGCATTCCCGTGGCAGTTGCCTGACCGAAATGCCTGCATGACGCGAAGCATGAGGGGCGCGCATCAGGCAGACGAAGGGCCCGCCTGATGTTTCCCTTGTTTACTTTACGGGCAATGCGTAGGCGATGACATCATCGCCTATTTTTGTTCCCAGCGAACCATGGCCTCCCGCTACCACCAGCAGATACTGGCGACCATCCTGACCCGTGTAGGTCATGGGCGTTGCCTGCCCACCGGCTGGCAGCCGGCTTTCCCACACCTGCTTGCCCGTAGTGACGTTGTAGGCCCGCACGTAGTTGTCCAAGGTGCCTGACAAGAAGGCTACGCCGCCGGCAGTCATGATCGGCCCGCCCAGCGATGGTACGCCCATGCGGAACCCCAAGGGCAGCGGTGAACTATCCCGAACGGTACCGTTCTTGTGCTTCCATGCGATCTTGCCTGTCGTCAGGTCCGCTCCCGCGACGTACCCCCACGGTGGCGCTTGGCACGGAAGTCCCAGCAGCGAAAGAAATGGATGCAGTTGCACCGCATAAGGCGCGCCAAAATTTTCGTTCAGCGCGGGCAAGCTCCCCTTGGGCGGTGTGCCGCCTTGAACGTACATCGTTTCGTCATCTTGCCGTGGCACAAGACGCGAAACAAAAGCCAGGTAGGCAGGCGTTGTAAAGGCCACCTGACGCTGAGGATCAACAGCAATCCCTCCCCAGTTGAATACACCGAAATTTCCGGGATACACCAAGGTTCCCTGCGTGGAGGGTGGCGTAAACCTTCCTTCGTAGTTCAGGCGCTTGAGCGCAATGCGACAAGCCATTTGATCGAACAGGGTTGCGCCCCACATATCGGCGCCGGTCAGAGGAGGCGGATCAAAGGAAAGTGCTGACACTGGCTGCGTGGGCGCCAATGTTTCTCCCTCTTCGCCAGCCTGTGGCGCGGCTTTTTCGGTTACCGGCAGCAGTGGTACGCCGGTGCGGCGGTCCAGCACAAACAGCTCGCCCTGCTTGGTCGCCTGCACCAGCGCTGGAACAGTTTTACCGTTAATGCTCAAATCAATCAGACTGGGCTGTGCTGGTACGTCGTAATCCCATAAATCATGGTGCACCGTCTGGAAGACCCATCGGACCTTACCGGTATTGACATCTAAGGCCACGACCGAGGATGAGTACTGCTCATCGTAATCACTGCGGTCGGCTCCCCATTGATCCGGCGGTACATTGCCCATGGGCACATAGACAAGCCCCAGTTTCTCGTCGACACTGGATATCGACCAACTGTTGGGAGAATTGGCGGTGTAGGTTTGGTCAGGCGCCAGCGGCGCGGTTGCATCGGGATTGCCGGCATCCCAGTTCCAGACCAGGCCACCGGTATGTGCATCATAAGCACGAATCACGCCGGAGGTTTCTTTGGTCGAAGCATTGTCCAGCACGGTACCGCCAACGATAATCAACGAACGTGTCACCACCACGGGCGAGGTCGAATAATAGCCTCCCGGTCGTACATTCGGCATATTGGCCCACAGGTTGATTTGACCCGTGCCCCCGCCAAAATCCTTGCATATCGCACCATCGTCGGGATTCAGGGCGATGATGCGACCGTCGGCCGTCGGCATGAACAACATGCTGCGACATTCAGTTGAAACCGGCCCATTCTGCGCCGCAATAGGCTGCCCTTTGGAGGCAGGCGCTGGTTGCAGGGGCGTCATGGCATCGCCCCCGGTGCCGGACTGATCCGAATAACCTGGCTCTACGAACCGGGGCGCACCCTCAAAATACGATAGGCCGCGGCAGGTCAAGTGCTGCAAAGCCAATTCGCCCTGAATCTTGGTGTTATAGCGCCATATTTCTTTACCTGTGGTGGCATCAAGCGCTATGACAGACTGATGGGGTGTGCACAGATACAGACGCTCACCGATCTTGAGAGGCGTTACCTCAAAGGTGGTCTCTACAGGATCTGTTTCGGTACGCTGTGTATCACCTGTATGAAAATGCCAGGCAACCTCAAGCTTGCCCACATTATCAGGCGTAATCTGTGTGAGCGGCGAATAGCGCTGCCCTGCCCCGGTGCGACCATATGCGTACCACTCGCCGCCTGTCATCGTGCCAGCAGTAGAAGCGACCTCGGCCCGGGGACCCGGCAACTCGCCATCGATACGATGGGGATCCACAAACCACGAGATAACGGACACTAAAAGAAAGAGCCCAAGCGCCACGACAAGTGGGGAACGGGCTCGCCATTCGGCAGACAGGAATCCCGTCACTGCATCCGGATCCTGCGACCTGTCTGTCAGCAACGGACGCAATACCCACGGCGTCAGAAGCAGCAATCCCAAGACGAACAGCACATTGCCGCGTGCCGCCAAAGGCCACCAGTCCAGCCCTGTTTCCCATAGCGCCCATATCAGCGTCGCCAATACAAGCGCTGCGTATAACCACAATGCCCACACACGGCGCTGATAGAGCAAACCGCCCGTGAACATGAGCGCCATCCCGGCGAGAAGGTAATACCACGACCCTCCGAGCGCTGCCAACCAGATGCCTCCGATCAGCAGAGCTACCCCAAAAACGAGGCACACTACAGCCAAGACGGTAAGCGTGATACTGCGCCGGATACTCCGCATGATTGACCTCCAGGATGCATTGCAATCAAAATTGATAAGTCAATGGATTTCGGATTGCATCAGCAAGTAATGTTCCTGGAGGCCGCGCGGCAATAGAGCCGTATCAGTATTCCATGCGCATGCCAAGCATCACCCGGCGGCCCGGCAACGGTGCCGCTCGAGAGACAAATGAAGCGTGGTTGTAGGCAAGTGTGTTGAGCAAATTGGTCGCGCGCAGATAAATCGAATAATCCATGGCCCCTAAGGTACCGTCGTAGCCCAAGCCTAGATTGACCATGTTGTAGGCAGAGGTTTCGGCCTCGAAATCAGCAACGCGATTCTGGCGAAATACACGATAGGCTTCGATATTGCCAGTCCATTGATTCCAGCGCGTATTGACCCTGACACCCGCCCGGGCAGCGGGAATGCGCGGCAGATCTGCACCACTGAACAATTTGCCATGCACCAGATCGCCGAACACGCCAGCTGTCAGATGTCGATTGAAACGGTAGCTGGCTTCACCTTCGACCCCAGTGAACCGTGCGTTGCGCTGTGTGTATTCAATGAGGCGGAAATCTTCGTAACGATCCAGTGTATTGGCAAAGATGTAGTTTTTGATGCGATTATGAAAGACTGTTAATGAAAACCTTGCATCGCCCTCCTGCTTGCGCAGGGTGAGATCGATATTACGGGAGGTTTCTGCCGCCAGGCCTGGGTTGCCCAGCTCGTACGTATTGGTAGCCATATGCAGGCCATTGGCATAGAGTTCCTGGGCGCTTGGCAGGCGCTGCGAGCGTGAGAGCGACACTGCCAACGCATACTGAGGCGCAAAGTCCCACACCGCGCCTGCGGAGAAGGACGTGCCGCGCAATCGGGAAGCGGGCTGAGACGAATCTGGGCTGACATTTTGCCAATCTTGCCGCGCGCCCAGTTCAAAACGCCAATCGTCCAGATGGTATTGCTCGAGCAAAAATATACCGTTGCTGCGGGTAACCGTTTTGGGCACAAAACGCTCTTCACCCAGGGCACTGAACGTACTGCGCGCACTTTGCAGACCCAGCACGCCGTGCCAACCCGCAACAGGACGATGTTCCAGTTCGAGCCTGGCGTCGTAGCCACGGTTCTTGAACGTTGTGGCGACCGTTGTGCCTTCTATTTCGTCATGTTTGTAGTCTGTATATCCGCCACGGAACCTGACGTTGCTGAATCCGGCGAATGGATCGCGATACTCGCTGCGCAGATCCAGGCGGCGGGAATCCAGACGGACAAATGGAACGGCATGATCATCATGATCGTGATCGCCATGCGCGTGATCATGATGATCATGCTCGTCGTGCTCGTCGTCATGATCGTGACCGCCGCAATGCAGATGTGTGCCATGCGGATGGCAACCTTCGTATTCGTGACTGTGTCCAGGCAGGCCATATTTGCTGTGTGTCTGGGTGTAGGCAATGCCTGTATAACCGCGGCTGCCTATCCATGAAATCCCGACGCTGCCCGTGTTGCCTTCTTCGTAGGAACCAGCTACACGGCTGTGTGTCCATCCCGGAACACGATAATCGCCTGAGCGCCGCTTGACGCCTTCGACATGCACCGCCACATTGCCTTCGCCAGCCGTGACTCCGACGGCGCCGGCGCGCTCACGTGAGCCCGTTGCGCCACGAACCTCGGCAAACCCCTCCACACCCTTTTCTGGAATGGCCTGAGGTATTTTATTGTCGACGACATTGACAACACCGCCTATGGCCCCCCCGCCATACAGCAATGTAGATGGGCCGCGAAGGACTTCGATTCGCTGCGCCAGCATGGGCTCGCTGGTGATGGCATGATCGGGAGATACACCGGAAGCGTCCATCAGTTCTGATCCGCCGGAAAGTACTTTGACGCGTGGCGCTGTTTGCCCGCGTATCGCGGGGCGGCTGGCACCTGCCCCAAAAGTATCTGCATGCACACCTGGCAGGCTGGACAGCGTGGCGCCCAGCGTGGCCTCACGCGCGACGACCAGCGCAGAACCATCCAGCGTTTCCACGGGTACGCTCAACGTGGAAGGCGTCGCGGAAAGCGGATAGGCATTAATCGTGATGGTTTCAAGCCTGGTGACTGCGCTGGCATCAGGCGACGACGCCGCGTGGGCGACTCCGCCAGCACCAAAGGCAA
This sequence comes from Allopusillimonas ginsengisoli, assembly GCF_004153455.1. GTDB lineage: Bacteria > Pseudomonadota > Gammaproteobacteria > Burkholderiales > Burkholderiaceae_B > Allopusillimonas > Allopusillimonas ginsengisoli. The sequence continues at coordinate 74,743 of NZ_SDQE01000009.1, forward strand.
AAGCCAGAGCGGCCGTCAATGCATTTACTTTGATAAGCACTTGCTTCCCCTTGTTTGAACACAATTTACAAAAACGTAATGTTATAACATCACATTCCCTTTTTTCAAACAAGGACAAACATGTCCGTGCTAGGATAGCCCCCTCTCGATAATTGCCAGAAGAATCGGAACTCACGTGAGCAACTGGTTAAAGATTTCGCACATTTCTGCCGGCTTCATCGCGGTGCTGGTTGGCTACTCAAGTTCTGTCGCTATTATTTTCCAGGCGGCCAATGCGGCCGGCGCAACACCATCGCAACTGAATTCATGGATGTGGGCGCTTGGCATAGGAATGGGACTTAGCTGCATAGGCCTCTCGCTTCGCTACCGCAGCCCCGTCCTGACAGCGTGGTCTACGCCGGGCGCTGCGCTGCTTGCCACCAGCCTCACTGGGCTCACCATGGGTCAAGCCACGGGCGTATTCCTGTTTTCCTCGGTACTGATTCTGCTCAGTGGCATAACCGGCTGGTTTCAGAAGCTGATGCAATATATGCCGCGGCACATTGCAGCCGCGATGCTGGCAGGTATCCTGCTGCGCTTTGGCATGGACTTGTTCTCCGCCATGCAGACCCAACTCACATTGGTACTCATTATGTTCGCCACGTTCCTGGTGGGGCGCGTCATGTTGCCTCGCTATACCGTACCTCTGGCTCTGGCGACCGGCATTGTCAGCGCAGGGCTGCTTGGCCTGCTCCATCTTGAGCAACTGTCGTGGGCGCCCGCAATGCCTGTGTTCATGAAGCCGGAGTTTTCCCTATCCGCCATGATCGGCGTGGGCATTCCCTTATTCATTGTCACCATGACATCGCAGAACGTCCCAGGTCTTGCTGTATTGCGCGCAAATGGATATCAGACACCCGCCTCTCCGCTTATTGGCTGGACGGGCGCCCTCGGTGTGGTGCTGGCGCCGTTCGGCGGGTTCGCCTTTAATCTGGCTGCCATTACGGCAGCCATCTGCATGAGTCGCGACGCTGATGCCGATCCCGCACAGCGCTACAAAGCATCTGTATGGGCGGGGATGTTCTACCTGCTCACAGGTATATTCGGGGCGGCGGTCGTCGCCCTGTTCGCAGCCTTTCCTTCCGAGTTGATTGCCGCTATCGCGGGTCTGGCCTTGATCGGCACCATTGGCAACAGCTTGAGCGCAGCCCTGGAAGACGCAAATGGCCGCGAGGCGGCACTGGTTACGTTTTTATGCACCACATCAGGTGTCACCATCCTTGGCGTAGGCAGCGCCTTCTGGGGGCTGGTGTTCGGCATGGCGGTTCACGCACTGATACGGCGTAAACAATAGCCGCCGAAGGCTGGCCATGCCGTCCGCCACCCTTGCCTGTGCTCCGGCTGAGCACAGCAAGCAGTTATCCACCAACTGTCTTGACCTCCACGCCTGCTTCTGCAAGCGCTCGTCTTAGGGTGCGAGCAAAATCCACAGCGCCCGGTTGATCACCGTGTATACAGAGCGTGTCCGGGTTGACTTCGATGTCGTCACCTTGCATTGTCTTTACCCGCCCTTCCGTTACCATGCGCAATACCTGGCGAACAGACTCGTCAACGTCTTCTATCATTGCACCGGGCTGCGTGCGCGGAGTCAGGCTGCCATCTTGCTGGTAACTGCGATCTGCGAATACCTCCTGCGCAACGGCAAGGCCCGCGGCACGCCCTGCTTCGACCTGAACACTGGCTGCCAGCGCATACAGTATCAATGATGGATCGACGTCATGAACAGCCTGCGCAATCGCGGCGGCAAGCGCCTTGTCTTTGGCGGCCATGTTATACAGTGCGCCGTGCGCCTTGACATGATGCAACCTGGCGCCCTGACTGGCAGCCACCGCCGCCAGGGCGCCGACCTGGACAACCACAATATCGTAGGCTTCATCGGGCCGTAAGCTGAGATTGCGACGCCCAAAACCCGCCAGATCCGCCAGGCCGGGATGCGCACCAAGCGCAACACCATGCTTTAGCGCTGCGGCGACTGTCGTACGCATAATGGCGGGGTCGCCCGCATGAAATCCACAGGCAATATTGGCGGATGTAACGTGAGGCAATACTTCTGCATCATGCCCCATGGTCCATGCGCCAAAGCTTTCGCCCATGTCGCAATTGAGATCTATTGTCCAGGCCATGGTCTTGTTCTCCAGTAATCGCCCGTTGGCAAGCGCGACAGAGCAATTCCCCGTGTTTACTTGCCCTGTAGTTTATCTCATGCGGAAAATCGGGCCGATACGAAACGCCGGCCTTCCAACGTTAGAATCGCCGCACCCATTGCGCATAGGCGCTGATGAATTTTTCAAGCAGCGCCTGGCCTGTTTCCAGTAGATCGCCAGCGGGATCAAAAAGCTTGTCTGCCTGCCCCAGATAGGCCTCGGGATTGGGCATGCAATAAACGTTCAGGCAGGCCAGCGACTGTCGCACTTGTGCGCTCGCGGCGAAGCCACCCACCATGGACGGCGATGCACTGATGATTGCACTGGGCTTGCCGGACCATACACTTTTGCCATAAGGGCGTGATCCAATATCGATCGCATTTTTCAGGGCGGCGGGCATCGCCCGGTTGTGTTCTGGCGTCACGAACAATACGCCGTCCGCCGACTTGATGCGCTCCCGAAAGGCCGTGTAGGCAGTCGGCGACTCTTCATCGTAATCCTGGTTATACAGGGGCAGTTGGCCAATTTCGATGATATCAAGGGACAGGCCAGACGGCGCAAGCGTCTGCAGATTGATTGCAATCTTCCGGTTGATCGAATCTTTGCGCAAGCTTCCCACCAGCACAGCGATATTACGAATCTGATCCATGTTCTGCTTTCCTTTGAGACAACGAAAAAATACGCCCATACCGTCCGATGTGCGGCTTCGCTGACTGAATCCGCGCAACCACTATAGCCCGTTATGTCACATCGCCGGAGATACCCGCAAAAACGGCGACCTGAGTCGCCGTTTTGCTTATCGCCAAGCCAGGCCCGCATGGAAAGCGAGCCCGCCAGAACACGCAGCGCTATTGGCCTTCGAGAAAGCTCTTGAGCTTGTCGGCCCTGCTGGGGTGGCGCAGCTTGCGCAAAGCCTTGGCTTCTATTTGACGAATGCGCTCACGCGTTACATCAAACTGCTTGCCAACTTCTTCGAGGGTTTGGTCTGTGCTCATTTCGATACCAAAACGCATGCGCAATACCTTGGCCTCGCGCGGCGTGAGCGAATCCAGCACCTCCTTGACCACATCCCGCATGGAACCATGCAATGCCCATTCGGAAGGCGACAACGTGCCTGTATCCTCGATGAAGTCGCCCAGGTGCGAATCGTCGTCATCACCGATCGGCGTTTCCATCGAAATGGGTTCCTTGGCGATCTTGAGGATCTTGCGAACCTTATCTTCAGGCATGTCCATCTTCTGGGCCAGCGTTGCCGGATCAGGTTCGGCGCCTGTTTCCTGCAGGATCTGGCGATTGATACGATTCATCTTGTTGATGGTTTCGATCATATGCACCGGAATCCGGATGGTGCGCGCCTGATCAGCAATGGACCGTGTAATGGCCTGGCGTATCCACCATGTTGCATAGGTGGAAAACTTGTAGCCACGACGGTACTCGAACTTGTCCACCGCCTTCATCAAGCCGATATTGCCTTCCTGGATGAGATCCAGAAACTGCAGGCCCCGATTGGTGTACTTCTTGGCAATCGAAATGACCAAGCGCAGATTGGCCTCGGTCATTTCGCGCTTGGCCTTGCGAGCCTTGGCCTCGCCAGTGGCCATGCGCTTGTTGACGTCTTTCAGGTCTTTGAGCGGAAGCACGACGCTAGTTTGCAGATCGATGAGCTTTTGCTGCAGCTCCTGCACGGCTGGCACGTGGCGCTCAAGCGTTTCCGAATAAGGGTGGCCTGCGGAGACTTCGGTCAGCACCCACTCAAGATTGGTTTCGTTGCCGGGAAACACCTTGATGAAATGGGCGCGCGGCATGCCCGCGCGGTCTACGCAGGTATGCAGTACCGCGCGCTCGAGTGCGCGCACCTGACCCACTTGCTCACGCAGCGTATCAGCGAGCTTCTCGACCATTTTTGCGGTAAAACGGACGCCCATCAGTTCGTTGAGAATCGCTTCTTGAGCCTGGATGTACTCCTGCGCCTGGTAGCCGTCCTGCTCGAAGGACTTGCGCATTCTGTCGAACCATTGGCCAATCACCTCGAATTTCTTGAGCGAAGTGGTACGCAAATATTCGAGCTGCTTGCTGCTCATCCCGCCAGCAGGGCCATCCTCGTTTTCGTCATTGTCGACCGACACGCCAGCGCCGGCATACTCCTCGCCTTCCTGGTCGATAAGGCCATCGACGATCTCGTCTATCTGCGCCTGACCGTCACGAACACGCTGCACATACTGCAGGATTTCGTTGACGGTGGTCGGGCAGGCGGCGATCGCCATGACCATATGCTTCAAGCCGTCTTCGATGCGCTTGGCAATTTCAATTTCGCCTTCCCGCGTGAGCAGCTCGACCGTTCCCATTTCCCGCATGTACATGCGGACGGGATCAGTCGTCCGGCCAAAGTCGGAATCAACCGTCGTCAGCGCAGCTTCGGCTTCGTCCTCGACATCGTCATCGCTGGACGCTACCGGCGCGTTATCGCTCATGAGCAGCGTTTCGGCATCTGGCGCCTGGTCATAGACCGAGATGCCCATATCGCTAAACGTACTGATGATGCCGTCTATGGCTTCTGCATCGACCAGATCGTCTGGCAAGTGGTCGTTGATTTCGCCGTACGTGAGGTAACCGCGATCCTTGCCCAGCTTGATAAGTACTTTTAGCCGGTTGCGGCGCGCTTCCTGCTCTTCAGGCGTCATCTGGTTGCGCGAGGGCACATCCTTGTCGCCTTTTGCCCGCTTGCCGCGCTTGGGCAAAGGCTTGAGATCAGGAATGACTTCCGCGTTGTCGTTGTCATCATCGTTAAAATCAGCGGCGTCGTTGTTGGCATTCTTGGCTGGGCGGCCAGGACGGCGGCCCGTGGAACCGGCGCGCGGCTTGGCCGGCCCCTTGGCCTTGGCCGTTTGGGCGCTGCTTGCCTTGGCCGACTTGCGTGCCGGCTTGACCGCCGCTTCAGTAGCCACTTTTTTGGCGGCGCGCTTGGCCGGCGCCTTGGGTGCATCGGTTCCCCCTGCCTGCACGGCCGTCTTGTCGGCGCCTTTAGCCGCCGCGAGCGTTTTGGCTTTCGGTGCAGCCTGCTCGGCTGCCTTGGAGGTTTTACCAGTCACTTTGGTCATAGTCGCTTCCGTAGACACAGATACGCGCTGCAGGCCATTCAACCTGGCGCACACTGCAGGGCAAACTTATTTCACGCTACTGACAAGCCTTCATGTGAAGCACCGACACCGACCCTCGCCTCCCCTATGCTGGATAACCCATCCTTGGCTTATTGATATATGCAAGGCAAATGGGGCTGGCGGGGCCGCGCACCCGAGAACACCGTTATGGCATATCGTTACCGCGCGAAAACTCTCTATTTTACCGCACTTGAGACGTAGAGGCATTAGAAAGCAATGCAATCCGTCTCGTCAATTCTTGATACCGCTTTTGGGAGGGCAGGTCACTCAAGCCAGTCTGTATCAACGCCGACTGCTCGGCTTTGATGGCTTCAAGCTCTATGCGCCGCAAAGCGTCGTTCCATTCCGATTGAGGGTCAGGCAATTCCTCCTGGGCGAGCAATTCAGGCGTCAGGGACGCCAAAACGCCGGCAAGGTCTGTGCCTGGATCTGCAGCCTGCAGCAAAGCACCTGCGTGACGCGCACCGCTCATATTTGCCAATGTAATCAAGTCTCTTACCAGGACAAGATGGGGGCCATGGTGCAGAATTTCAAGCTGCTGATCTCCCAGGGTGCCCACCAACTCGGGATGCGCCAGCAAAAGCCTCAACAGACGCTTGGCCATGGGTGTCACGGCCCGTGCAGCGCCGCTTCGACGCCCGCTGCTTTCCTGTCCGCCCGCGCGATGGCGCCCTCCCGAGCTGTATCCGCCTCCCTTTGCCGGCCTTCGACCTCCGGTTTCGGGAAACGCAGGCGCAAACCCTTCCGCGGGCGCCATATCGGGTGCGGAAGAATAGTCCCCCACGCCAAAATCAGGCGCATCGTCCATGAAACCCGGCGGCTCATCGTAAAAGCGCTCGCCTGTACTTCCAGGCGCAGATTGCGGCGCATCAAAACCTTGCTTGCGCGCGATAGGCACCAGCCCGTCCGACGCCGGCTCGGAAGGCGCTGCCGGCATCGGCATCTCGGCCAGCATTCTGCCCAGCTCTTCGGGCGTGAGCATGACCATGCGCGCAAACTCGCGCTCGATCTGCAGCCTGAGATTACCTTCCGGCATCAAGGCCAGCAAAGGCTTGGCTTCATGCACGCAGGCGGCACGCCCCTCAGCCTCATCCATTGCATGATGGGAGGCCAGCTCTTCAAGCATAAAGCGGGAAAGCGGTACCGCTTCGGATGCGGTTGCCTTGAAAGCCTCTGCCCCAAACTCACGGATATAGGAATCGGGATCGTGATCCGCAGGCAAAAACAGAAACCGCATGGAGATGTCGTCGCGCACCAGCGGCAGACAGGTTGTCAGTGCTCGCCACGCAGCGCGTCTTCCTGCTTTGTCTCCGTCAAAACTGAAAACGATCTTGTCGCTGGCCCTCAGCAATTTCTGAATATGAAACGGCGTCGTGGCAGTGCCAAGCGTGGCGACTGCATTCGCCACGCCATGCTGCGCCAAGCCCACCACATCCATATAGCCTTCGACCACCAGCACGAAGCCTTCGCTTCGTATACCGGCCCGCCCCTCCCACAGCCCGTAGAGCTCGTGCCCTTTGGAGAACAGATTTGTTTCAGGCGAGTTCAGGTATTTAGGCTCGCCCTTGCCGATAATCCGCCCGCCAAACCCGATGAGGTTCCCGCGCGTATTGCGTATGGGGAACATGATCCGTTCACGAAACCGATCGTAACGGCGCCCTTCCTCAGATTCGATCACCAGTCCGGACTCTACCAGGACGGGGTCTTCGTACTGCGGGAAAACGGCAGCCAGGCCCCGCCTATCGTTGCCGGACCATCCCAGGCCAAACCGGGCTGCGGTCTCGCCCGACAAGCCGCGTTGCTTGAGGTAGCGTATGGCGCTTTGCGATTCCTTGAGCTGTCGAACGTAATGGGCCTGGGTCATATCCAGCACCTGCTGATGGCGAGAGACCTCTTCCTTGCGACGCTTGTCCGCGGCTCTTTGCCGAGGAGAGCGAGGCTCTTCGGGCACAGACATCCCTGTGCTGGCGGCCAGCGAACGGACGGCTTCAGGAAAACTGGCGCCGGTATGCTCCATCAAAAACGTGATGGCGCTGCCGTGCGCACCACATCCAAAGCAGTGATAGAACTGCTTGGTGGGGCTTACGGTGAAAGAAGGGCTTTTTTCGTTGTGAAAGGGGCAAAGGCCAAGTAAATTGGCCCCACCCTTGCGTAGCTGTACATAGCGTCCGACAACGTCGACCACGTCGACACGGGCGAGCAGCTCTTGGACAAAGGACTCAGGTATCATTGAAGCCCTCGCCGTAGCGTAAGACAGGATTCCTGGAATCTGGCGATGGCGTCATGCCATTTACCTAGGCACTTTAGACTTGATGCTGCGGATGGCGGTGTTATGGCATCGCTCGATCCGCAGTCAGCCCGGGCGTACCTCGCCCTAGCGTAAATCAATACAGGCGTGGAGGCAGTTGCTGGCTGCGAATACGCTTGTAATGGCGCTTGACGGCGGCAGCATGCTTGCGCTTGCGCTCAGCCGTTGGCTTTTCGTAGAACTCGCGCGAACGCAGTTCAGTCAGGAGGCCATTTTTTTCAATGGTGCGCTTGAAGCGGCGCAGAGCAGCTTCAAACGGCTCGTTTTCTTTCAGACGAACAATAGGCATGTAATCCAGAGCCTTGCAGGTTAAAAATTAGTAGGTAATACGTCAACCGATGATTTTATCATGAATAAGCCTGCCTTTAAACAGGCAATCCACGCGATCCAGCCTGGACACTACTGGTTTTCAGCAAATAACAACAAATCAAGCACTATCAGCCCCGCTCGCCCTTGCGCACCCAGGATTCGAGTTGATGCGGGCGCAGACTATCATAATCCTCGAAAGGCTGGTGTATCCAGGGATTGGTGGGCAGCTTCTCGACAAAGTAATCGGGCGTTGCGTGCGAATGGCCCTTCCACCACAGAACGGCGGTACGCAGTTCTGTAATGGCGGGAAACTGTGTAATCAAATGGTCTCGCACCCGATTGAAGGTCATTCCGGTATCCACCATGTCGTCTACCAGCAACACCTTACCGTCTAGCGTACCACGGGTAATGGTAATGAACTGGGCAATATCGAGTTGCCCTTGCTGGGTGCCGGCAGCCTCGCGATAGCTGCTGGTGGCCAGAATACCCAAAGGCATATCGTAAATGCGCGACAGGACGTCTCCTACGCGTACGCCGCCGCGCGCCAGACAGAGGATTTTGTCGAACTGCCAGCCCGATTCGTGAACGGCAAGCGCCAGCTTTTCGATCAGGCGATGATATTGATCCCAACTGACCCAGAGGTCGCGTTCAGTGCTTGACGGCACATTCATGAGGCTGTCATCCCAGTATGTTTGCAAGGGCGTAATAATAAACCCGTACGCCGCTGGAGGAAAGCCGGCGTATCATGCAAGCACCTTTGGGATCACCCGTTTATCCGTTGAACGGGTGTCGGAGCACGATGGTCTCCATACGATCGGGGCCAGTGGAGACCATATCGATGGCTACATCGCACACCTCGGCGATACGCTCCAGGTAGCGCCGCGCGTTGACGGGCAGCTTGTCGTATTCGGTGATGCCCACAGTGGATTCCGACCAGCCGGCCATTTCTTCGAGAACGGGCTCGGCTTCCGCCGCCGCGTGCGCACCGTAAGGCAGCACATCGAGGAATTCGCCCTTGTAGCGATACCCTACCCCGATCTTGATCTGCTCTACGCCATCCAGCACATCGAGCTTGGTAATGCACAGCCCCGAAATCCCGTTGATCATGACAGACCGTTTCATGGCTGCGGCGTCGAACCATCCGCAGCGGCGTGGCCGGCCCGTAACAGACCCGAATTCCTTGCCAACCGTCGCAAGCCGCGCACCCGTGTCGTCCAGGAGTTCGGTCGGGAATGGGCCTGAGCCCACGCGCGTGGTATAGGCTTTTGCAATACCCAGTACGTAGTCCAGTGACTGTGGGCCAATGCCGGCGCCAGCGGATGCGGCGCCCGCCACGCAATTGCTGCTGGTGACAAACGGGTATGTACCGTGATCGATATCCAGCAAGGCGCCCTGCGCGCCTTCGAACAACAGCTTGTGGCCTGCCTTGCTGGCATGGTGGAGGCTGCTGGATACATCGGCAACCATGGGTTCGATCTGTGGCGCGAGCGCCATGGCCTTGTCGCGGACTTCATCCATTGAAACCGCTGGCGCATCCAGATACTGGGTGAGCACGAAATTGTGATAATCCAGCACCTCGGCCAGCTTTTCATCGAATATCGCGGGATCGTAGAGGTCTTGAACGCGTAATGCGCGGCGCGCAACCTTGTCTTCGTAGGCGGGGCCGATACCGCGGCCAGTTGTGCCGATCTTGCCTTCGCCCTTGCGCGCTTCGCGGCCCTGATCCACTGCAATGTGATAAGGCAGAATAAGCGGACAAGCGGGAGAAATCTGCAGGCGCGAACGCACATCAAGCCCCGCCTTTTCAAGCTCGGCGATTTCTTGCAACAAGGCTTCGGGCGACAGCACTACGCCATTGCCGATGTAGCAGGTGACATGCGAATGCATGATGCCCGAGGGAATAAGGCGCAGAATGGTTTTTTTGCCATTGATCCACAAGGTATGGCCGGCATTGTGGCCGCCCTGAAAGCGAATAACGCCTTGTGCCGATTCTGCCAGCCAGTCGACAATCTTGCCTTTGCCTTCATCACCCCACTGGGTGCCGATTACAACGATATTCTTGCTCATGTTACGTATCAATAAAATGCTGGCCCCACATGCTTGAGCCAAAGCAGGATTAATCCATACGATACAACGCCCGGCAGGCCGGAGCTAGTGTATCCCTTTTACTGTCCATGCACCGTCGACCTGCACCAGCTCACGATCGACGATGAATTCGTCCAGCCGGTGTGGTTGCCCTGGAAGCATTTGCACCACGATTTCGCCTTGCGCGCGCAGGGAGCGCAAAGCCTGTACAAGTTTGGCATCGGTGCCCCAGGGGGCACGTATAGCCTTGGCTGCGTGAGCCGGTGGCAGACCTGAAGACAGTTTGCGCAGGTCCAGACTGAAACCCGTTGCCGGACGGGCGCGACCAAATGCCCGGCCCACCCCGTCGTAACGACCGCCGCGCACCAGTGCGTCGTGCCAACCTTGGGCATAGATGGAAAACATGACCCCCGAATGGTACCCATAGCCGCTGGACACATCAGCAAGGTCTATGGAGAAATCATGATCTGGCAACGCCGACACCAAGGCATCAAGTTCATCCAGTGCATGGTGCAGCGCCGGCAATCCTGGCAAAACCTTGCGGGCTCTGGCGGTAACGTCGGCGTTGCCGTAGAGTGCGGCCAGCGCAAGCAGCGCATCGATGCTGTCGGGCTTGGCCTCGGGGCAACGCTCCGAAAGTGCGGTCAATCCGGGAACATCCTTGGCACCGAGCAAATCGAAGATGTCTTCTGCGAAGTTGGCCAGCGCGGGATCTGCATCGATAATGGCGCGCGGCACGCCAGGATGGTTGAGGTCGACACGCGCGGTGGACAGCCCGGCCCGATGCACGCTTTCGAGCGCCAGCTCTATGGCTTCGATGTCGGCTTCAAAACCCGCATGACCGAATACCTCGACCCCAATCTGCAGGAGCTCGCGGTCGGACAACAGGCCGTTGGGGCGGGCATGGAATACCGGACCACAATAGCAAAGGCGGGTGACGCCTTCACGATTGAGCAGGTGCGCATCAATACGCGACACTTGAGGCGTCATGTCAGCCCGCACACCCAAGGTGCGGCCGGAAAGCTGATCGACCAGCTTGCAGGTGCGCAGATTGAGATCGGCCCCGCCAGCGGACAGCAGCGAATCCAGGTACTCGACCAAAGGAGGGGCAACCAGCTCATAACCATAAGTACGGTAGAGATCCAGCAGGACGCGTCGCAACTCTTCAATGCGGCGCGCCTCGGCAGGCAAGATATCTGCCAGGTGCTCTGGCAACAACCATGTGGACATCATGCAGTCCCGATAAAAACTAGGCGGACTAAGCCAAACAAAAAGCGACCTGGGGCGTAAGCCCGCCAAGTCGCTTGCGGAAAAGGTAATCAAAACTTACGCGTTAGTATAAACGAATAAGCGATGAGAGTGAAAGGGCGGGCCCGCCGGCATTCGCCGGCATAGCGGCCTGTCATGCCGCGCGCCGTATAAGACGTGCGGCATGACCGCAACATCAGGGCGTTGCCGGGGCCGTGTCGTCGCCCTGCCCTGTTGCCGAATTCCAGAATTTGAAGAACTCGGACTTGGGACTGAGGACCATGGTTCCCTTGCCATCGGCAAACGCCGATTCGTAGGCATCCAGGCTCTTGTACAGCCTGAAGAACTCGGGATTCTTGCCATAGGCTGCCGAATAGACCGATGCCGCCTTGGCATCGCCTTCGCCTCGAACCTGCTGGGCCTGGACATACGCCTTGGCGAGAATTTCCTGGCGTTCACGATCAGCCTGAGCGCGGATGCGCTCGCTGTCCGCCGTCCCGGATGCGCGCAGGCGGTTGGCCTCCTGCTTGCGCTCTGCCTCCATGCGGCGGTAAACCGACTCGGAAATCTCAGGGGCAAAGTCGATACGGCGCAGGCGTACGTCGATGACCTCCACGCCCAGCGGTTTGGCGCGCACCGCCACATTTTCCAACACCTCGCGCATGATGGTGTCACGCTCGTTGGCCACGACTTCCTTGACGGTACGGACGTTGACCGAGGCATTCAGCGCATCCCGGATCTGTGCAGTGAGGCGTTCGACGGCAGCACGATCGTTTGCACCGAACGTGACATAGAACAGGCGTGGATCGGAAATGCGCCATTTCACGAAAGAATCGATCAGGAGGTTTTTCTTTTCTGCTGTCTGGATACGCTCAGGATCGTTGTTTTCGATGGTTTGGAGACGCTTGTCGAGCCGGACCACGTTCTCGAAGGGAGGAGGAAACTTGAAATAAAGGCCGGGCTCGGTGATGGTTTCGCGCACCTCGCCCAAGGCAAACACGAGGGCAGCGTCGCGCTCTCGCACGATAAAAACGCAGGACGAAAGCACCGCCAGCACGATGACAAGGCCAATTAACACTGGAAAGAAACGTTGCATCTGGACCTCTTAACGCGAATACGGATTCACAGCCAGGGATGGCGTCTGGGAAGCACCGGCCTGAGAGGCGGGACGACTTGCGGCGGGCCTGGATGTTGAATTCGAAGAAGACTGGCTTGCGGCTGCGGCCGCTGTGGCAGCGGTATTGGTATCAGACCCATTGCCGGACCCGACAGTATCCTTTGCTGCCTGGTTCATGATTTTGTCCAGCGGCAGATACAGCATATTGTTGCTGGCATCGGTATCGATCATGACCTTGCCGGCATCCTTGAGGATTTCCTGCATGGTCGCGAGGTACATGCGCTGACGCGTGATCTCGGGCGCCTTGGCATACTCGGTTTCGACACTGGTGAAACGCGCGGTATCACCCTCGGCGCCACCCACGATACGGGCGCGATAACCTTCGGCATCCTGGATCATGCGCGCGACCTGCCCCTGAGCCTCAGGAAGCACTTTGCTGGCATAGGCGTTACCCTCGTTGATCAGGCGTTCGCGATCCTGGCCTGCCTTGACCGCATCGTCAAACGCCGCTTGCACCTGCTCGGGCGGCTGCACGTTCTGGATCGCAACCGTGCTGATCTGAATACCGGTTTCGTAGCGATCGAGAATGCTTTGCGCCAGCTTCTGCACTTCGGTGGCGACTTCCGTACGCCCGGAATACAGCACAAAATCCATGGGCTTCTTGCCGACGATTTCGCGCATGGCGGTTTCGGCCGCCTGGCGGACGGATTCATCCGGCTGACTGGTCTTGAAGAGGTAGTCGGGCGCGCCCGTGGGCATCAGCCGGTACTGCACAACAAATTGCAAATCAACAATGTTTTCGTCTGTTGTCAGCATGAGCGACTCGGGGAGCACTTTATTGCGCGACGTGCCGCGGAAGCCCACCTCGAAAGTACGCAGTTGCGAGATATTGACCATCTGATGGCTTTCGACGGGATACGGCAGGCGCCATTGCAGGCCGGGATTGAGCGTTTTGGTGTATTGACCAAAACGGGTCACCACTGCAACCTGGCCTTCCTGCACGATCATGAAGCCACTGGCTAGCCAAAGCGCAACAACAATGGCGATAATGACGCCAACAGCCTTGGGCGACCCTTTGGGAAACTGCACACCGCCCCCGCCGGGGCCATTATCGCCGCCGCCGAAACGATTGCCGCCACGCTTGGGCTTGCGCCCAAACAGGGAGGACAGGCGATTGTTGAAATCGCGCCAGACTTCGTCCAGATCTGGAGGGCCATCGTTCTGATTCGGGCGGCGAGGTGGTTCCGAACCGTTGTTGTTGCTGCCGCCACGGCCCCAGCCAGGATCATTCAGATTGAAGATTTTCGATAGTAAACGCATTATTTCCCGCGATTTGACCTGATTCGACGATTGCCCCACGCAAACCGTCCAAACCCAGGCGCCCCAAGGCGCCCACAAAAACTCGTGCAATCGTACCATGTTCGTTACGTTCTACACGCGGCTCATATCCGGCCTGGTCTATTTTGTTGTAGACCAAAATGCGCGGAATTTCGTCGGCGCCGATATCGGCCAGCACCTTGTTGACTTCGGCAACCTGCTCGTCGCGTTGGGGGCTCGATGCATCCACGACATGTAACAACAGATCAGCTTGAACCGTTTCCTCTAGCGTAGCTCGGAAAGCGGCGATTAATGTTGGCGGCAGATCGCGAATAAAACCTACCGTATCGGAAACGACCACCTGTCCGGCCCCTTCTATCCAGACCCGACGGGTGGTGGTATCCAGCGTAGCAAAGAGTTGGTCCGCCGCATAGGCGTCGGCGCGCGTAAGCGCGTTGAACAAGGTGGACTTGCCCGCGTTGGTATAGCCTACCAGGGATACGGACAGTGTGCTGCCCCTGGATCGCGCGCGCCGTTGGGTGGCACGCTGACGCTGCACCCTGGCCAGACGCGAACGCAGCAGGCGCACCTTGTCCCCGATCATGCGGCGATCCATCTCGAGCTGAGATTCCCCCGGCCCCCGCATGCCTATGCCACCCCGCTGCCGCTCAAGGTGACTCCACATGCGTGTTAAGCGCGTGGACAAGTGCTGCAGCTGGGCCAGTTCGACTTGCAGCTTACCTTCGTGGCTCTTGGCGCGCAAAGCAAAAATATCAAGAATCAGCGCTACCCGATCTACGACACGGCGCTCGAGCCGTCTTTCGAGGTTGCGCTGTTGAGCCGGGCTGAGCGGCTGGTCGAACAACACGATTTCGGCATCGGCTTCGTCCGCCAGCAGCACGGCTTCCTCAACCTTGCCGGAACCGATGAAATACGCAGCATCGGGGCGCGATCGACGCACGTTCATCATGGCGGCGATATCCGCCCCCGCCCCTCTGGCAAGCATGACGAACTCTTCGGCGTGAGCCGCGTAATCGGGCTCGCCCTGGTCGACACTGATGACTAGGACCTTCATGCCCATGCATGGCCCTCAAACGAAAGACCCGCCGGCGCGAAGCGCACGGCGGGCGTTTCGGCGGACTGATCGCAAGTATTAATCAGCAGATTCATCCACCTGAAAATTGACGGGACGTGCTGGAACAACGGTGGAAATGGCGTGCTTGTACACCATTTGCGTGACGGTGTTGCGCAGCAAAACGACATATTGATCGAATGACTCTACCTGACCTTGCAGCTTGATCCCGTTCACCAGGTAGATGGAAACGGGTACGTGGTCTTTGCGCAGGGCGTTTAGGAATGGATCTTGTAGTGTTTGCCCTTTGTTGCTCATTGGCTAGGCTCCAATTGTTTGTTTTTAAGGTGGTTTGGTGAAAGTATGTACTTTACAGGGTTTTCCCGATGATCGCACGATGATTGGGCAAAAATATCTCCCGATACCGAAAAAAACAAAGCACTTATTTCACAATACCGGACAGCACTTTACATAGACGCGCACAGTCGTCAGGAGTTCCCACCGTAATGCGTAAAAACTGATCTATTCTGGGCTGTCTGAAATGTCGCACCAGAATACGCTGATCCCGCAAGGCGCGAGAGAGGTCGGCCGCATCGTGTCGCGGGTGGCGGGCAAACACAAAATTGGTCTTGCTGGGCAAAACTTCGAAGCCAAGCGCTGTGAGATTGTGCGTCAAGGTCTCGCGTGTCGCGACGACAGCCTGGCACGTCTGGTTGAAATAGTCGGTATCTTCAATGGCAGCAATGGCACCTGCCTGAGCCAGCGTGTCCAGGGGATAGGAGTTGAAGCTGTCCTTGACCCTCACCAGCCCTTCGACAATCTCCGGACTGGCCATGGCGTAACCTACGCGCAAGCCTGCAAGCGAGCGCGATTTGGACAGAGTGTGAACCACAACCAGATTGGGGCAGGTTTTGAGCAGGCTAACGCTGGATTCGCAACCGAAATCCACATAAGCCTCGTCGACCACGACGGGGGTATCCGGATTGGCACGAGCGATGGACTCGACGTCAGATAAGGAAATGGCAATCCCTGTTGGCGCGTTGGGATTGGAAAAAATGATGCCGGCCGGCGGCTTGGCGTGCGGCCCGGTGTAATCTGCCGGATTCAGTGCGTAATCGTCGGCCAGGGGCACCAATTGCACAGGGATGCGAAACAGCGCGCAAAAGCTGCGATAAAAGCTGTAGGTTATGTCAGGCAGCCACAGGCTGCGCCCTTCGTGCCGGAACAAGCCATTGAAGACGTGGGCAAGCACCTCGTCGGAACCATTACCCACAAACACCTGATTGCGATCCAGTCCATAAAGGCGGGCAATGGCGTCCCGGAGCGCGATACTTTCGTTATCCGGGTACAGCTTGAGCCTGTCCCCCGCCGCCGCCCGTATCGCTTCGATCGCCTTGGGCGACGGACCATACGGGTTTTCGTTGGTATTGAGCTTGAGCAGATCGGCGATCTTGGGTTGCTCACCTGCGACGTAAGGTGACAGATCGGATACAAGGTCGCTCCAGTAACGGCTCACTACGCCCCCTGAATGTAAGGATTGTGGGATGACTTGAACTCTATGCGCAAGGGCGTGCCATCCAGTTTGAATGCGCTGCGAAAACGGGTTTCAAGATAGCGCCGATAGGAATCCGGCACGGCATCCAGCGCGTTGCCATGAACGATGATGAGTGGCGGATTCTGCCCACCCTGGTGGGCGTAACGCATCTTGGGCCGGAATATGCCCTTGCGTGGCGGCGGCTGCTGCTCGACCGAGGCCTGCAGCTCCCGGGTGAGGCGCGGGGTGGAGAGTTTGGAAAAAGCAGCGGCGTGTGCAGCCTTGACAGACTTGATGAGGGCGTTCACGCCCTGGCCCTTGATGGCGGAGACGGTGTGCATCCGCGCAAACGACAGAAACCGGAGTTTGCGCTCGAAGTCGCGCAGTACCATCTCGCGCTGGTGGGCGTCGACGTTATCCCATTTGTTGATGGCGACAACCAGCGCCCTGCCCGTTTCCAGCACAAATCCGGCAATGTGGGCATCCTGGTCGGAAATTCCGTTTTCCGCATCCAGCATCAAGAGCACGACATTGCAGGCTTCGATGGCCTGCAAGGTCTTGATCACCGAAAACTTTTCTATGGCCTCAAATACCTTGCCGCGGCGCCGGAGACCGGCCGTGTCGATCAGGGTAAAGGCTGTGCCGCCCCGGTCGAATTCGATCTCGATCGCGTCTCGCGTCGTACCCGGCAGGTCGAATGCAATAACGCGTTCCTCGCCCAGCAGTGTATTGATGAGCGTTGATTTGCCTACATTGGGCCGCCCGACGATGGCCAGCTTGATGCGATGCGTGACCGCAGCCCCCCCTTCGCCTGGAACGTCGCTGGCGTCAGCCGCCGCGTCATCGCCATCAGGCTGTTCGACGGACTCGGGCAACTGCGAATCGGGCACGAAGGCGTCAGCATCCGCCTCGATATCCTGGTCGCCCTCTTCAGGCTTGTCGAGAAAAGACAGGGCGTCTGTGATCAGATCCACCACGCCATCACCGTGAGAAGCGGAAATGGGAACCGGCTCGCCCAGGCCAAGCTCGTAGAACTCGGCCATCGACGTACCGTAACGCATGCCCTCAGCCTTGTTGACGGCCAGTACGACTCTCTGCCCGCTTTTTCGGAGCAACTGGGCGATCTCGTGATCGTGCGCGTTGACGCCTGCCCGGGCATCCACCAGAAAAATGACGACATCGGACTCGGCGATTGCCTGCCGTGTTTGTCTGGCCATTTCGAGCAGGATACCGTCTTTGGCCACCGGCTCGAAACCGCCCGTGTCAACGGCAATGAATGGGTGGTCGCCCACCCGGCCTTCGCCATAATGACGATCGCGGGTCAGGCCAGAGAAATCCGCCACCAGCGCAGCACGCGAGCGCGTGATGCGGTTGAACAGGGTGGATTTACCCACATTGGCCCGCCCTACCAGGGCAACGACCGGTTTGAATGCAAGATTGCTCAATTGACACCAACCAAAACCAGATTACCGTTGCCCGTCTGAATCAGCACACCGCGCGTGGTACCGATCAGCGGCGAAACGATAGGCCCGCCGCCCACGTTGACGCGCCCCAAAAGGCGGCCGTCCTCGCGCGACAGGAAATGTACATAACCATCCAGGTCGCCGACCGCCACAGCCTGCACAACGACGGCAGGTTGCGACAGCTTGCGATTGCGCAGGGCGTCCTGCTTCCAGACCGGTTGCCCGTCGACCAGGTTGAAGGCATGAACAACGTCATGCCTGTCCGACGCATACACGTGCACGTTATCGCTGGCCAATCCAGTATGGCTTGAGAAAGGCTGCTCCCACACCGGCCGGCCGCCCTGCGAAACATCGAAACACACGATGCGCCCTTGATAGGCAGCCCCGCACAGCAGCGGCCCCTGTACCTGAGGCGTACCAACCACATCGCGGATGCGCTCCAGATCGGTAGCGCCCTGGGAATTGGACACGGCGCCTTCCCATCGAACCCCACCATCGGCGCTATCAATAAGCATCAAGCGTCCATTGGGCAAGCCAGAAATAACCATACCCTGGAAAACCAGCATCTGCATATTGGTTTTGAGCGCCAGCGCAGGGCCTGGGCGCTGGACTTCCCAGCGAGGCTCACCGGTGGCGGCATCAAACGCCTGGATGCGGTAATCGCTGCTGCGAACGACGACCACGCCATCGCCGACGGCAGGCGGAATATTGACCGCGCTGGTCGCTTTGGCACGCCACCTTTCAGCGCCCTGGTCATCAAACGCGATAACGGTGCCATCGGACGCTGCGACGGCCGTGATGATGCCATCTGAACCGACGCCGGCCGAAAGCTTCATTCCGGCATCTGAACGCCACTGAATGGCGCCGGTGCCAAGATCGAGCTTGGCCACGCTTCCGTTGGGCGTGGCGGTGTAGACAGCATCGCCAACCACGGTTGGCGCAAAGCCATAGCCCCCGCCGCTGCCGACCGAAACGTTCCAGGCAACCGTCGCGGAAACGCCCGGCGCGTATTCTGTGAGTTCGGCGGGCTCGTAACGATCATCCGAACTGGAAAACATGGAACAACCGGCAAGGGCTGTCAGGCTCAGCACCAGGACAGCTGCCCGCAATACACGACGAGATACAGTTGTTTGCATAAATCAGGTTCCACTTAAAGCATCAATTTTCAGCTGAATGATCTGGGCAGCGGCGTTGCCATCCAGGGCTTTCAGCGCGCTTTCCCATGCAGCCTTGGCCTCATCGCGCTTGCCCTGGGCAAGCAGGATGTCGCCACGCCTGTCATCGTAAAGACCGGCAAAGGGCTGCGGCGGATTGCCCAGCTGAGCCAAGGCCTGGTCGTATTGTTGCTGTTGAAGCAGAACGCCAGCCAGTCTCAGCCTGGCAAGAGGCGCCAACGCCGGATCCGCGCCATGCTGCACCAGCCATTCCAGCTGCTCGCGAGCGCCATCGAGATCGCCACGCTTTTCGAGAGCCTCCGCAGCAACCAGCACGCCACGCGAGGTATAACCGGAACCGGAAAAATCATTGCGCAAGGTGGTGCTGGCGGCCTTGATGCGCGCAACGGCATCATCCCCTTGCTGGCTGGAGGCATTTTCCAGCGCCTCGAAGTAGCCCATGGCCTGGTTGCTTTTGTGACCTTCGTACCATTGCCAGCCGCGCCATCCCAGCACGCCGGCCACTACGATGAACACCAGCACCACGCACAAGGTTCCATAGCGCTCCCACCATGCGCGCAAGGCGTCCAGTTTTTCCTGTTCTTCTAAATCGTATGCCATGCTTCAAACCCTGTTTTTCAACTCTGTTACCAAACTATCGAGGCGTATTGTTTCCTGCTGAGGCTGCTCTTCTCCCGCAGGTTCACGCAGCCATTTAATGCTGGCGCTGGCCGACGCAAGCTCATCATCGCCCAAAATCACCGCTACCCGGGCACCACTGGCATCAGCACGCTTGAACTGCGCCTTGAAGCTGCTTCCCGGACCGGCATGAACGATGACACGCAATCCAGCATCGCGCAAGGCCTCGGCCAGCAAGGCGGCACGCCGCTGCGCGGGTTCGCCCTGATGCACCATGTAGACGTCACATTCGGGCCGCACCGTTTCGCCGGCAACCTGAGAGCACAAGTCCAGCAGACGCTCAATGCCTATGGCAAAGCCGATGGCGGGGGCGGACTTGCCGCCAAGCAACTCAATCAGCCCATCATAACGCCCGCCACCGCACACCGTGCCCTGGGCACCCAGACGGTCGGTCACCCACTCGAAAACCGTAAGATTGTAGTAATCGAGTCCGCGAACCAGCCTGGGGTTCAGCGTATAGGAAATACCGGCATCGCGCAGGCGCTCGCAGACACCCTCGAAGTGCGCCCGCGATTGCTCGCCCAGGAAGTCAAAGAGCTTGGGCGCGTTATTGGCCATTTCCTGCATCGCCGGATTCTTGGTGTCGAGTACACGTAGCGGATTCGTGTGCATGCGCCGTTGCGCCTCTTCGTCCAGAATGCTCCGGTGTTTCTCCAGATGTTCGATCAACGCTGCGCGGTGCGCGGCGCGTTCGTCGGCCTGCCCGAGAGAATTGAGTTCGAGCCGGATGTCGGTCAGCCCCAGTATTTTCCATAAGCGGGCCAGCATCACAATCAGTTCCGCATCGATGTCCGGGCCCGCAAACCCCAAGGCCTCGACATCGATCTGATGGAACTGCCGGTAACGGCCGCGTTGCGGTTTTTCGTGGCGGAACACAGGCCCCATCGCGTATACGCGATGGGCGCGATCGTAGAGCAGATTGTGCTCGATGGTGGCCCGCACCATGCCAGCGGTGAATTCGGGCCGCATGGTGAGCTGCTCGTCGTTCAGCGCATCCGTAAAGGAATACATTTCTTTTTCGACGATATCGGTGACCTCGCCGATACCGCGCGTAAACAAACGCGTTTGCTCCAGCACCGGAGTGCGCATAGTGCGGTAACCGTAGGAAGCCAGCCACTCGCGAACGGTAGCTTCGAGGTTTTCCCAGGAGGCGCCCCCATCCGGGAGCACATCTTTCATGCCTGTAAGGGCTCGGACCTTCTTGAACGATGATGTCATAGTGATAATAGGTGTTGCGCGCGGCTAGCCGCGACCCGAGTATTTTTGCGCGCCAGACCCGTAACGTCTTTCGACGTAGTCTTCGACGATAGCCTGAAACTCAACGGCAATGTGATCGCCTTTGAGGGTGACCGTGCGCTCGCCATCAACGAATACGGGCGCGGAAGGTATTTCGCCTGTGCCTGGCAGGCTGATGCCAATATCGGCATGCCGGCTTTCGCCCGGGCCGTTGACCACGCAGCCCATGACCGCCACATTCATGGTTTCCACCCCGGGATAACGTGTTTTCCAGATGGGCATCTGGTCTCGCAAAAACGTCTGAATATCGTTGGCCAGCTCCTGAAACACCGTGCTGCTGGTTCTCCCGCAACCGGGACACGCCACGACGAGCGGCGTGAAGGCACGCAAGCCCATGCTTTGCAGGATTTCCTGCGCCACGATGACCTCACGGCGGCGATCGCCGCCCGGCTCGGGCGTGAGCGAAATGCGTATGGTGTCGCCAATGCCCTGCTGGAGCAGGACCGCGAGCGCCGCCGTGGACGCCACGATACCCTTGCTGCCCATGCCAGCCTCGGTCAAGCCCAGGTGCAAGGGATAGTCGCAGCGTGCAGAGAGGTCTTTATAGACGGTGATCAAGTCCTGCACATGGCTGACCTTGCAGGACAGAACAATGGCGTTGGGGTCCAGCCCAAGCTCCTCCGCCCGACGGGCATTGGTAATGGCAGACACCACCAGTGCATCGCGCATGACAGCCTGCGCTTCCCAGGGCTCGGCACGCTTGTTGTTGTCATCCATCATGCGTGCCATCAGCTCATGATCAAGACTGCCCCAGTTCACGCCTATGCGCACAGGTTTCTCGTAGCGGCAGGCCACCTCGATCATCTGCGCGAAATTATCATCTCTTTTTTTGCCGCCACCCATGTTGCCGGGATTGATCCGGTACTTGGACAAGGCCTGGGCGCATTCCGGGAATTGCGCCAACAGCTTGTGGCCGTTGTAATGAAAATCGCCAACCAATGGCACGGCCACGTTCATGCGATCCAATTGCTCGCGGATCGCCGGCACTTCTCGCGCGGCCTCGGGGGTATTGACGGTGATGCGCACCAGTTCGGAACCCGCCTGCGCCAGTTCCTTGACCTGTATCGCTGTCGCAATGGCATCGGCAGTATCGGTGTTGGTCATGGACTGAACCACGACAGGCGCCCCCCCGCCAACCCGTACCTTGTGATCGCCCCAGCGCACGATCGCCGCGCGCGTGTGCCGCCTTGCGGCGGCTCCAACGGATAAGGGATTGCCCGCGGGAAACGGGCCTGTAGTATCAGTCATTTTTCAGAGATTTGAGCCAATCAAATACCAGCCATGAGTCCGGTATCCAGCCACGCTCGACAGCATAAAAACCGGCAACGAACAACAGGATCAGAATGATGACGAGCCAGCCCCAGGGCCGTGAGACGGGCTCCCCATGCAAGGGAACGTCGGAAGTGCTGAGTGATGCCGCACTGGTTACAGATGCTTCGCGGGGGTTGGTATCACCGACCTGATGGTCCAGCATCGACAACAGCGCCGGAACATCCGCTTCGAGGAAACGGGCATAGTTTTTCACGAACCCGCGCAGCGAAACACCCCTGGGAAGGCGATCCCACTGCTCCGTCTCGAGCGCTTCGATCTGGCGAGATGAAAATTTGAGCCGGCTTGAGACCTCGCCCCGACTGATGCCGCGCGCCTCGCGCATGGATCGGAGGGCCGCGCCAATGCCGGCCGACTCAGGATGGCCGGCAGCCTGGGCTGACTGCCGGGCTAGAGAGGGATCTTCTGCCGCCTCGGGCAGCGGTGCTTGGGGTTTGGCTTCTTCTCTAAGCAAAGGCTGATTCATCCGCGCTCCTGATTGATGGTGATGACGGCACGATCCGGCAGACGCTCGCTGATACGCGTGCGATCCTTGACCTCGCCCGCCAACTGTCCACAGGCCGCGGCAATATCGTCGCCCCGCGTCTTGCGTACTGTTGTGACGACGCCGCCGTCCATCAGGCGCTGGGCGAACAGGCGAACGCGCGTAGCCGGAGAACGTGTCAACCCCGACTGCGGGAAGGGATTAAATGGTATCAGGTTGAACTTGCATCGCACCTGACGGGCGATGTCCAGCAGCTCTTTGGCATGCTGATCACTGTCGTTCACGCCATCGAGCATAATGTACTCGAAAGTGATGAAATCTCGCGGCGCATGCTCAAGATAGCGATTGCACGCATCAAGCAATTCGGCCAATGGGTACTTTTTGTTCAGGGGCACCAGCCTGTCCCGCAGCGCGTCGTTGGGCGCATGCAATGATACGGCCAGCGCTACGGGGCAGTCGCGGCCCAGCCTGTCCATCATGGGTACGACACCAGAGGTGGAAACCGTGACGCGGCGCCGCGAAAGCCCATAGGCATTGTCATCCAGCATGAGCCGCAATGCACCCAGCACCTGATCGTAGTTCAGCAGCGGCTCGCCCATGCCCATCATGACCACGTTGCTGATCACACGATCGGGCGCGGCGGCTGCGCCAGCCTCGCCTATCCGGGCGTGCTCGCGATCTGCCTCGATCGCGCGCCGTGCATACCATAACTGGCCGATGATCTCGGCGGTGGTGAGGTTCCGATTGAAACCCTGGTAACCCGTGGAACAGAAGGGGCAGGCCACCGTGCACCCAGCCTGGCTGGAAATGCACAGGGTGCCTCGATCATCTTCGGGAATGAACACGGCTTCGACCGCATTGTTGCGACCTACATCGAACAGCCACTTGCGCGTACCGTCCGTGGAGCGCTGCTCTGTTGCCACGGCAGGCGCCTTAATGGCGCAATGCCCGGCAAGCTGCTCGCGAAACACACGGGCGAGGTCGGTCATTTCGTCGAAGGAATCGGCACCGCGCTGGTGTATCCAGCGTTGCAATTGCCTGGCACGAAAAGGCTTGCCGCCCCACTGGCCGACCAGCTCGGCCAGCGCGGCGCTATCCATGCCAAGAAGATTGACCGGTTCGGCCGATGCCGTGACGGTAGGACGTTGCATAATGGCTGTTCGCACCGGTTAGCGGCTGTGGATGTTGCTTTCGGGGAAGAAGAACGCGATTTCCACGGCGGCAGTTTCGGCGGCATCCGAGCCATGAACGGCGTTGGCGTCGATGCTGTCGGCGAAATCAGCGCGGATGGTGCCTGCGTCAGCTTTCTTGGGGTCTGTGGCGCCCATCAGATCACGGTTTGTCTGGATCGCGCTTTCGCCTTCGAGCACTTGCACAAAAACGGGGCCCGACACCATGAAATCGACCAGATCCTTGAAAAAAGGACGTTCTTTATGAACGGCGTAGAAACGCTCGGCCTCGTCGCGAGACAGCTGCTGCATGCGAGCGGCGATGACTTTCAAACCAGCCTGCTCGAAGCGGGCGACGATCTGGCCGATGACATTCTTGGCAACGGCGTCGGGTTTAATGATGGAAAGGGTGCGTTCAATAGCCATGGATAATCCAAAAGAGAGAGTATGTGCCTGCCTTGGGTTTTCGTTGCGCGAGCCGACGAAAATGCCGCCCGCACCCCGAAAAAAGGCTCAGACCGTGGGTTGCTAAAATGGTTTCTTCAATAAAAACAATAACTTTGACAAAGTTTATGTTAACCGGGCATTTTAACATGCCCTAGCCTGGCAACTCCATCATAAAATAACGGGTTCATGTTTCATATATAGTCGGGCTTTCTCCGCCCGGCAACCGCTCGCTTCCATTCGTACACCATGACTTCCAATTCTGCTACAAGCCACCCCGACCAACTCTCCAAAAGCTTTGAACCACAAGATCTCGAATCGCGCTGGTACGCCGAATGGGAGGCGCGCGGCTATTTTCGTGGCGGAAAGCATGTCAACGCTTCGGCGCATGATGGCGGCCAGCCCTTCGTGATCCAGTTCCCACCCCCCAATGTCACGGGCACGCTGCATATGGGCCATGCCTTCAATCAGACGGTGATGGACGGGTTGGTGCGCTATCACCGCATGCGCGGAGACGACACCGTGTTTATCCCGGGCACGGACCATGCCGGGATCGCTACCCAGATCGTGGTGGAGCGCCAGCTCGACGCGCAGAACGTATCGCGCCATGATCTGGGCCGGGAAAAATTCATCGAAAAAGTCTGGGACTGGAAACAGCAGTCCGGCAGCGCCATTACCGAACAGTTCCGGCGGCTCGGCTCCTCCTGCGACTGGGAGCGCGAATACTTCACCATGGACAGCAACCTGTCGCGCGGCGTGGTCGAAACCTTTGTACGCCTGCATGAACAGGGCCTCATCTATCGGGGCAAGCGCCTGGTCAACTGGGATCCTGTGCTGGGCACTGCCGTCTCCGATCTCGAGGTTGTCAGCGAAGAAGAAGATGGCTTCATGTGGGAAATCCGTTACCCGCTGACCACGCCTAGCGGCGATCTCCAGCACCTGGTGGTGGCCACGACCCGCCCCGAAACCATGCTGGGCGACGTGGCCGTCATGGTGCACCCCCAAGACGAGCGCTATGCGCATCTGATCGGCCAGTCTGTCACCTTGCCACTGGTCGGGCGCGAAATTCCCGTCATTGCAGATGATTATGTCGACCGCGAATTCGGAACCGGCGTCGTCAAGGTCACACCCGCCCACGACTTCAATGACTACGCCGTGGGTCAGCGGCATGGCCTGGACATGATCAGCATCCTGACACTGGATGCAAAAGTATCTGACAACGCGCCGCAGGCCTATCGCGGCCTTGACCGTTTCGAAGCCCGCAAGCAGATCGTGGCCGATCTGGAAGCCCAGGGCGCGCTGCAAAGCGTCAAGCCTCACAAATTGATGGTGCCCCGTGGCGACCGCACCAGTACTGTCATTGAGCCGATGCTGACCGATCAGTGGTTTGTCGCCATGAGCAAGCCGGCACCCGCCGGCACCGAGCATCCCGGCAAAAGCATCACCGATGTTGCGCTCGAGGTGGTGGCAGATGGCCGCATCAAGTTCTACCCCGAAAATTGGACCACGACCTACAACCAGTGGCTGGAAAAAATTCAGGACTGGTGCATTTCGCGGCAACTATGGTGGGGTCACCAAATCCCTGCCTGGTACGCTGAAGACGGCCAGATATTCGTAGCCCGCAACGAGGCCGAAGCGCGAGAAAAAGCTGCGCAGGCGGGCGTTACCGGCCCACTGACCCGCGATCCGGATGTTCTGGATACCTGGTTCTCGTCTGCACTAGTGCCTTTTACCGACCTGGGCTGGCCCGAGCAAACGCCAGATCTGGCCCGATACCTGCCCTCCAGCGTGCTGGTGACTGGCTTTGACATCATTTTCTTCTGGGTTGCACGCATGGTCATGATGAGCATGCACATGACAGGCCAGGTGCCTTTCCATACTGTTTATGTGCATGGCCTGGTCTGCGACATGGACGGCAAGAAAATGAGCAAGTCCAAAGGCAATACCATCGATCCGGTCGACCTCATCGAAGGCATCAGCCTGGACGCGCTGCTCGAAAAACGGACCACCGGGCTGATGAACCCCAAGCAGGCGGCCAGCATACGCAAAAAGACCAGCAAGGATTACCCCGAGGGATTTCCGGCCTACGGCACTGACGCCCTGCGTTTCACCATGGCTGCCTATGCCACGCTGGGCCGCAACATCAACTTCGACCTGAAGCGCTGCGAAGGCTATCGCAACTTCTGCAACAAGCTCTGGAACGCGACCCGTTTTGTGCTGATGAACACCGAGGGCCATGCCCTGAGCTCGGACACCGCGGTTATTGACGGCCAGCCGGTTGCCGCCGAGCTGAGCGTTGCCGATCGCTGGATCTTCAGCCAATTGCAACGCCTGGAGTCAGACGTAGAAAAAGGCTTCGCAGACTATCGCTTCGACAACATCGCCAATGCCATCTACCATTTCGTGTGGGACGAGTACTGCGACTGGTATGTGGAACTGGCCAAGGTTCAGATCCAGCATGGCACGCCTGCCCAGCAACTTGGCACGCGACGCACGCTGATCCGCGTACTGGAATCGGTATTGCGCCTGGCTCACCCCATCATACCGTTCATCACTGAAGAACTTTGGCAAAAGGTGTCGCTGGTTGCGGGGGCGCGCCATGAATCCGACATCACCAGCATTTGCGTGCAGCCCTACCCTAAATCGAACAGCGACTACCTGGACGAGGATGCAGAAGCCCGCATCGCAGAGCTCAAGGCCCAGGTCGATGCCGTTCGCGCACTGCGCGGCGAGATGGGGCTGTCTCCCGCTCAGCGCGTTCCGCTTGTCGCTCAGGGCGACGCAATCACCCTGTCCAGCAACAGCATGTACCTGACTGCCCTGGCCAAACTGGAAGGCGTGGAAGTTGTTTCGCAACTGCCGGATGTCGGCGCGCCCGTCCAGATCGTGGGCACCACACAGTTGATGCTGCATGTAGAAATCGATGTCGAGGCCGAACGTGCACGCTTGGGCAAGGAAATCGAGCGGCTGGAGAAAGAAATCGCCAAGGCCCAGGGCAAGCTGGCCAATGCCAGCTTTGTTCAGCGTGCCCCGGCGGCCGTCGTCGAGCAGGAAAAAATCCGTATGGCCCAGTTTGGCGAAACACTGTCCAAGGTGCAGGCGCAAGTGGCCCGTCTGGGGTAATGGCAAGCGGCGCGGAAATCACATGGCGCCCGAGTTGTCCGGATACAGCCTCTGGTAGTGCCTGTTCAGCCATTGGCCTTGCTCGGCCACCGTTCAACCAACAGCCTCTCGGGGTGTCTTTCAGCCCTTCGCGCCGGACGCTACCACACTCATTGGTCAGCCTGTGGCGGCAGGTCGGCCAAAGACTGCAGGAATTGTTCGTCGGCCTTTGAAAGTTGCCCGGTCTCGCGGGCACTCTGAATCAAATCAGGCCGTCGCGCGGCCGTCAGCCTCAATGATTGCCGACGACGCCAGACAGCGATATTGGCGTGATGCCCCGACAATAATTCGGGCGGCACCGGCATGCCGTGATACACCTCGGGGCGCGTGTAATGCGGACTATCGAGCAAGCCGGTCAGCGCGGTATTGAACGAATCCTGGGCCGCCGAGCCAGCGTCGTTGAGCGCACCCGGCAGTAATCGTACAGCCGCATCCATCATGGCCAATGCAGCGACCTCCCCGCCAGAGAGGACAAAATCGCCCAGCGATACCTCATGCGTTACACACCGGTCAACAAAGCGCTGGTCGATGCCTTCGTAACGGCCGCAAATGAGTATGGCGCCCTGGCCTTCGGCCAGGCCTTGCGCCATGCGCTGATCAAATCGCTTGCCAGTGGGGCTCATCAGCATGACAGGCGTGCCGTCTTGCTGCCGCCTGTTCGCCAAGGCAAGATCTGGTTCAGAAGCATCCCCCATTACAGCCAGGCCATTGCTGGCCCTATCCTGAAGCACAGCCGTGACGGCCTGCTCCAGCGGGTCTGCCAGCATAACCATGCCGGGCCCACCACCATAAGGGCGATCATCCACCGTGCGATGCGCATCGTGCGTGAAGTCGCGCGGATTCCAGGTTTTTAATGACCACAGGGCTTGTTTGTGAGCGCGACCTGAGATGCCGAGATCTCGGAGTATGGAAAACATATCCGGGAAAAGCGTAATGACATCGAAACGCATGGGACATCCTGGCTTAAATGGCACCCGGGCGGGCAGCCCTTGTTAAACGAGCTCATCAGGCCGGTTCCAACCATGCCAACGCCAAGGGAATTGCCCGCGAGGTTAGAGATCCACTGGCCAATTGCTGTAAAGGCGCTTATTGGAAAGATCGACAGTATGCACATGTGCAGCAACAAAAGGCACCAGTTCTTCGAGCGGCCTGCCCTTGGCGCTGAGCAGCGGCTGCAGAACCCCACTGTCATCAGCCTTGTGCCGCACCACACGCAAAATACCGTGCGCGCCATTGTCAACGACGTCTTGCACAATACCGATCAATGCGGGCTGGCCCTCGTGTTCGCCGAACACGCTGCAGCCAATCAAGTCTATCCAATAGTATTCATCTTCGTCGGACGACGGAAAATCGGCGCGGGACACCCAGACCGTGTAGGCTTTGAAAGCCTCGGCGACATCCCGGTCGGTATTGGCGTCGAGCTGCGCAACCACCGTCGCGCCCTGGGGGCGGCTGGCTGTGACCCGCATGGGTCGGGCAAGCGGCAAAGCGCCCGTACTCCCGGGGGGGACGGGCGCTCTGAGCCACCAGATATCACCAGAGAGCAAGGCCTCGCCACCAGGCGAATGCGGTTGAACCTTGACCCAACCACGCACCCCATAGGCGGACACAATCCGCCCCAGCTCTACCAGATCTGCTGGCGCCTTGTCGGACACTGAGGCTGCGCTTGCCATGGGAACCGTAACGGCACGGATTGGCTCACGCTGGGCGCACGAGCCTATCAGTGCCGCAACCTTGCCGTTCAGGCAGCGGCGTTGGCCGAGAATTGCTTGACCAGACGGGCAACGGCCGGCGACAGCTGGGCGCCGTTTTCGGTCCAGTATTGAACACGATCAAGCGCAAGGCGCAGGTTTTCGGTGCCTTCGGTAGCGACAGGGTTGTAAAAGCCCACGCGCTCGATAAAGCGGCCATCGCGGCGGTTACGCGAATCGGCTGCCACAACGTTGTAAAACGGACGCTTCTTCGAGCCGCCACGGGCCAGACGAATCACAACCATGGTAATCCTTTGAAAATACGGTGAAAAACAAGAGATTCTAGCATTGTTTTGCGAGGCATCGCAAACCCTTTACCCATATGTGACCAGCCAACAGGCAAAAAGCAACATACTCGCAACACACCCACGAATCAATACGATAAAAACCTAACGGCGTCGAAGAAAATGAAGAGCACTGTCGCCTTGATCCAACTGCGCCTCCAGGACGTTGCCGGTTTGGCGGGAAAACGCTTCAAAATCACGAACGGCATGTGGATCCGTGGTGATGACCTTGAGGATCTGGCCGCTGTGCAATTGGGCCAGCGCTTTTTTTGCCCTCAAGATAGGCAGCGGACACTTCAATCCTGAAGCATCTACTTCCAGATCAAAATCGGGCATTGCATCAGAGGAAGAGATTGTCATGACACTCGCTCTCAGGCCAGACGCTCGCGCACCCAGGGCTCGACGCTGGCAGTGGCCCCAGGCAACGCCGCAGCGTCGGTGCCGCCACCCATGGCCATCTCTGGCCGGCCGCCGCCCTTGCCACCCACCTGCGCCGCTACCATGCCAACCAGATCGCCCGCCTTGACTTTACCGGCGAGATCGCCAGTGACCCCTGCGACCAGGCTGATCTTGTCATCGGCCACTGTTGCCAGCAGCACTACGGCAGATTTGAGCTTGTCCTTGAGCTGATCCACCATGCCCCGCAATGCTTTTGGATCCGCGCCGTTGACGTTGGCCACCAACAGCCGTGCATCGCCTGGCAGGACAATCGCCTTTGCGGCAAGATCACTACCCGCCGAGGCGGCAAGCTTCGATTTGGCTTGTTCGAGTTCCCGCTCAAGCGTCTTAACCTGGTTTTGCATGAAGACGATGCGATCAGGCAGCTCGGCTGGCTGCGTGCGCAGCAGGCCTGCTACGCGCAGAAGCGTGTCGTTGGTTTGCTGAACCCATTTGACGGCGTTTTCACCCGTAATGGCCTCTATGCGCCGAACGCCCGCTGCCACCCCCCCTTCGGAAATAATCTTAAACAGGCCGATATCGCCTGTTCGAGCCACGTGCGTGCCACCGCAGAGTTCGCGCGAGAAACCGATATCCAGCACACGCACGGTATCGCCATATTTTTCGCCAAACAGTGCCATGGCGCCGCCCTGAACGGCTTCGTCGTAGGGCATGACGCGTGCCGCCGTAGCACGGTTGGCCAGCACTTCATCGTTGACGATACGCTCGACCTCTGCAATTTGCTCTGCGCTCATGGGCGCATCATGCGCGAAGTCGAAACGTGTTTTATCCGCATCAACCAGTGAGCCTCGCTGCTGCACATGCCCGCCCAGCACTTCGCGCAAGGCCTTGTGCATCAGATGCGTGGCGGAGTGATTACGCACGATGCGCGCACGCTGCGCCGCATCCACACGCGCATCGACGGTATCTCCCACCGACAGCGACCCTTCCAGCAAGCCGCCATGGTGACCGAATACGCCATTCTGTATTTTTTGCGTGTCATCGACCCGAAAACGCACGCCGCCGGATTCAAGTACGCCTGTATCACCCACCTGGCCGCCCGATTCAGCGTAGAACGGCGTGGCGTCAAGCACAACAATGGCGTTCTGACCCGCCTGGATTGTTCCAACGGATGTGCCCTCTACATACAGGGCGGTGACTTTGCCCAGCCCCTGCAAATGTTCATAACCATCGAAACGTGTTTCGGCGCCGGTATATACGAGGTTGCCCGCTGCCTTGAACTTGCCCGCCGCGCGCGCCTGCTGGCGTTGATGGTCCATGGCGGTTTCAAATCCGTCGTGATCGACCTGAACATTACGCTCCCGGCAGATGTCCGCAGTGAGATCCACAGGAAAACCATAAGTGTCGTACAGCGTGAACAGGGTTTGACCATCCAGCACGCCATTCTCGGGAACCGTCGCCAGGGCGGCATCGAGTATCTTGATGCCGTGCTCAAGCGTTTCACTGAAACGTTCTTCTTCTTGACGCAATACCTGTTCGACCCGCGCCTGCTGCCCATTCAATTCGGGGTAGGCGTCCCCCATCTGCAAGACCAGATCGGCCACAAGCCGATGAAAAAACAGCCCCGACTGGCCCAACTTGTGGCCATGGCGCAACGCGCGACGGATAATGCGGCGAAGCACATAGCCACGACCCTCGTTGCTCGGAATAACCCCATCTACGATCAGAAAGCTGCAGGCGCGAATATGGTCGGCGATGACCTTGAGGGAATTATTGCTCAGGTCGGTGGTGGCCGTTTCGCGCGCGGCCGCCTTGATCAGCGCCTGAAACAGATCAATTTCGTAGTTGGAGTGCACATGCTGCAGAACAGCGGCAATCCGCTCCAGCCCCATGCCCGTATCCACGCACGGGCGGGGCAAAGGCGTCATGTTGCCTTGCGCGTCGCGCTCGAACTGCATGAACACAAGGTTCCAGATCTCGATAAAGCGGTCGCCGTCTTCTTCCGGAGATCCGGGGGGACCGCCCCAGATTTCGGGGCCATGGTCGTAAAAGACTTCGGAACAGGGACCACAAGGCCCTGTATCAGCCATCTGCCAGAAGTTGTCCGAGGCATAACGAGCCCCCTTGTTGTCGCCGATACGGATGATACGCTCACGCGGCACACCGATTTCGTTGGCCCAGATGTCGTAAGCCTCATCGTCTTCTTGATAAACAGTGACAGTGAGCTTGTCTGCCGGCAGCTTATAGACGGTGGTAAGCAGCTCCCACGCGTAATGGATCGCATCGCGCTTGAAATAATCGCCAAAGCTGAAATTACCCAGCATTTCGAAAAAAGTGTGGTGGCGGGCCGTATAGCCGACATTTTCAAGGTCGTTATGCTTGCCGCCTGCGCGCACACAGCGCTGCGAGCTGGTCGCGCGTTCATAAGACCGGGTTTCCTTGCCCGTGAATACGTCCTTGAACTGCACCATTCCTGCGTTGGTAAACAGCAAGGTGGGATCGTTGCCTGGCACCAGCGACGAAGATGGTACCTGCTGATGCCCCTTCGATTCGAAGAAAGACAGAAACTTCTGACGTATTTCGGAGGTTTTCATTGGAGAAAAACGAACATTTAAAGGTAACCGTTAATTATAGAGGGTGTTTACGCAGTCGCAACAAACACCTCAATTCAGGCACAGATAGCGTCGGGTGATGCCCAGGGAGAACAGTTGTGGCCCAGACTCCGCGACCTGAAAGGCATGTGACCAGGGCGGGCACGCACATCTGCCCGTATATTTGTTGGCTGTCGTGCCGGGCCCCGTGCAATTCGTAATGCTGTTGTGCACATAGCCACCCGCCACGCCTTGCACCGCAGGCTGCCATACCCCATCGACGCAGCCAAGCAATCCCGCATGAGTTTGAAACGCAAGTGCCCCTTCCTTGTCGCATCGAACGCCCGCCACACTGCGCGCATGCAGACGGATATGCCCTTCAACCTGTATATCCGACCTCGCAAGCACATTATCCTGGACCGTCAATGGGCCCTGAAAGTCCGGATCACGGGTATCCCGCACGCGAAGGAAATCGCCTGCCGCGTCGTGCCTCACACTCAATGCGACCGTACCTGGCAATAAGGCCGGCCCATGCCACGAAGGATTGCGCAGCGTAAATGCTGATCCCCGCAGCAGATTGGAATGCCTGGAGCTGACCCACCCGCCCAGGCCTTCAGCCGCCATCAGCCATTGCGCGACGCTCTGCTCATCCACACGTCCCGAACGCGCATCGACCAAGGGACGTTCGCTGTGAACAATCGCCTCTAGCCTGCAATCGGCTCCAGGGCACACGCCATCGCGCAGGACACGCACGACAGCAGCCCCCTGCCCTGTCTGCAATGGGAAAGACGCTGGCAAAAAGCCATAGGCCTTGAGCTCCGCCAGCGTGGGGGTTGACCAGTCTGCGAAACCCGCCGGGACAAGCGCTGTTGTCATCTCGGCGTGGCGAATGGCTTCGCCATAGCGCTTCAGGTATTGCCTGGCGCCATCGCGTACCATCAGCATCCACTTTGCGTTGGCCTGTAGACCTGTATCCCTGACGGCAGTGGCCAGCGCGTGGGCACCCCACACGGCCAACAAGGTGGCAATCAGCGCCGCGACGGTGAGCTCCAACAGAACGAACCCCTTCTGGGCAGGCATGATTCGAAACGCCATCATCCAATGCCGAATATAAAAGTGTTGCTATTGCCCCGGCCGCAATGCGCCCGGGCTGCCATTGCGTTGAAAGGGACCTGCTCTGCCTTGACCACCTTTGCTGCCCTTCCTTCCGCCTCAATGGATATGGTGTCAGCCACCCTTTGCATCACCGAGGCAATCGAAGGGCATGCAGCATCATTGACACGTGTGAGCGTAATGGCAAATGCGCCACCGCCAACGCGTTCCGCTACCCGGACTTCGCCCTTATCGCCCAAGCCGTGCAATATGCGCATCCCTGCGCCGGTACCGAGTACTGAAAACACGCTGGAATCACGGACCGAGTGGGCGAACAGTGCTGTGTCAATGCCTCGATAAGGCGCGGGATCAACACCCATGGCGTTAACCTTGGCTTGAACGATAAAGCGTGCCAGCCCCTCCCCTACTTTGGGGACTTTGCTTTCGATCACGTAATGACCGATAGCGGGAATTCCAGTAATGGCGAGCAGCAGGATGACGGCCATTGCCACGGAAATCTCCAGTAACGAAAAACCACGTTGAAACGCTTTGCCAATAGACTGCATGCAGACTCCCAATAAGTAATGTTCCAGCGCTATTGGCTGGCATAAAAAAGCATGAGCGCGTGCCGCATCTCATCGATGACGGCGTAGTGCCAAAGCCCCAACCCCAGGATGCAGATCAGGACCCCAAGCAACAAGAGCCAACGCAACGCCTGCGCCTGGCGTTCAGCCACATCCAGCGCCTGCCGCCTGAGCCGGTCGGTGCCCAGCGACAGCCCGGCATGCAAACCGCGAGCGCAGATCATGTCCGCCAGGAACCAATATTGGTCACGATCGAGCATCCCTGTATCGAAACTGCTCGCCCCTGTCTGGCCGGCATCGACTCGCGCACGGATGGCAGCAAGGCGAGAGGCGATCCACGGCGACGCACCGAAAGACAAGGAGCTGAGCGCCGAACGCAGACGAGTTGGGGCCACATCATCATCGCCAAGCAAGATGGCGAGCAGCGCCAGCAAGCGCAAGCCGTGCACATGCCGGTACAGACGCCAACAGCCGTGGCGATCAAGCCAGTTGCGAAGTCTTCCCGTCAGGCTGGGAAGAGACCACAGGCACCATGCCCATCCGGACATGGCCAGCGTCATCACGATCATCCAGTTGTTGTGCACCTGCCGGGCCAAAGCCAGCAGCCCCAGCGTCAACCTGCCATAGTCCTCCGGCGGCAAGACAGCAAAAGCCTGTACCAGTCGGGGCGCTGTCCACCACGGTACGGCCAGCAACGTGCACCACAGCAAAGCCATGGCCACAGCGGCTGACCAGAGCGCAGTGGAGAAAATACGACGCATCCGCCCCGTAAGCCTGCTCGCCTGCGATAGTGCTGCGAGCACCCGAACCAGCGCATTATTCCCCGCGGCCTGGGCGCTGCGTATCACCACGAGCTCATCGTCGGGAAAGCAGTGGCGCCAAGTCACGTACAGATCACCGCCACTAGCCTGGTAGACCTGCAGCCAATGCGCGGACAACCGTCCTCTGCATGTTTTCTGGCTATAGCGAGCGGCATCCTGGGCGAAGATTTCTCTCAGCGTTCGACTGCCTTTCATCCCCGACAGCAAGGCGCTGAGATAATCGCAGTAATCTCCGCGCATACGGCGAAATCGACGGCAGTCAAGAATATGCTGAACACGACGGGCGTACGCAAGATAATTCATCATGAGTACCCCTCGTCGCATGGCCGGACCGCGGGTGGGGCCGCAACCCGCGGCATTGGCTGGCGCGGCTGCTGAACAATGCTACGTTGGTTCATCGCATCAACGAGGCCACGTGTTTCAAACGCATGAAAGCGTAACTCGATGTCGCGTGGATCGACCAAGCCCAGGAAGGCCTTGGCAACGGCACAATCCATGGCTGTCTGAACTGCGTGCGGGGATAGCGCCGGCTCGATGATCTCGGCGACGAGTACCCGCCCTGCATAGCCGTAGAGATCGGGAATTCCGCTCTGGCGGCATTCAGGACAACCTTCCGTGTTCCGGATGCGCAAGGCATCAAGCCCGCCCCCATACAGGCGCTGAACGAGAGTCAGCCATGTACGCCACTGCGCAGCGCTGCGCCACGCGCCTCCGGGATGACGGCCACCCTTGTCCTGCAGGATGCTGGCAGGTTGAGCGCAGTGCCCGCACAGGGCAGGCAGCAAGGCTTGGTAAACCAGTAGCTTGAGCACCCCGTGCATGGCAAGAAAATCAGAAGGTACGCCGATGAAATCAGACGCAAGGCGTGCGGGAATCAATGCCGCAGAAGGAGCATGAACAGTGGTGTAAACATTGACACCGGATGCGGCCAGATCAACGAAGGCCCGCCCAGTTTCCCGGTCTCTTATTTCGCCCAGCAACACGTCGCTCATGGCGGATCTTTTCAGGGCCCTGAGTTTGCTGCCATAAGCAGTGTGGGCCGTTTCATCCAGATTGCGCAGGATGGAGCTTTGTATGGCGCCAGGAATTGAATATTCAACGGGATCTTCCAGCGTAAGTACCTTGCGGTGCGGCGCCAGTGTACATATCAGGGCGGCAAGCGAGGTTGACTTGCCTGAACCCACAGTGCCGGCGAATATGACAGCACCACCCTGCGATAGCAGCACCCGCTGAATTTGATCCAATTGATCGGGCAGGTAACCCAACCCGGCAAGCCCGGCCCGCAGCCGCGTGGTATCTCGTGGCAACACCCTCAGGCAGACACTGGGACCGGCATCTGCTGCCACGGATGCCCAGCGCAATACATGGCGTTTGCCGTCCAGGCTGACTTCAAGATTGCCTTGCTGTTCGCGGAACGGGTCGAATACAGCGCCGTTGCCGCCACGAACGTCCATCCATGCGACAGCCAGCATATCCATGAGGGTACGGGTGGGCATATGGAGGAATCTGTGTGGCGCCACATAGCGTCCCGATACCGTGTATTTAATTTCGGATTCGTCTTCTGTCAGGCGCACATTGAGATGGATGTCGCTTGCGTGATGTCGCACAGCCCAGGCGACCAAATCATGAAAGGCCGCAACCAGCGCGGTTCTCGTTTGCTCCGGACGTTGCGTCAACGCGGAACCGGCAACGATCTGCTGGTGCTCGTGGCGGCTGATCGCCAACAGCAGTGGGGCTGGTACCACATAGCGGGCCGGCGTAGCCGCTGCATACCCCGCCTGCACAATGCGCTGAGCGAGTTCGTCGGCCTGGTCGCTGCCCACATGTTCTGCCAGGGCAAAGATGGCGACGCAGGTATCTTCCATCAGTACCGGCACCATGCGTCCGGTAAGCGCGACAACATTCAGTTCACTCGCCAGGGAGCGCACAACCGCGTTCGGCAGGAGCGCAAGCTCTTGCGTGCTGCTTACCACCCGGGCCTGCGCGGTATCGAAACGTGCCGCGGAACGCGATTGCCTGGTACGCCCCGGGCCGCGTGCGAGTATCCTGAAGATCATCGAGGCTCCCGAAAATCCGGATGCAGGCACAAAGTGTGCGGTGTTTCGGCGTTCATCAACCGAACGCACGACTTGCTGATGCCTTCCAGAACATAGGCCACCTCTGGATTGCGGCGACCCATGGCCTGGGGCTGGCCTTGCATGTACAGGTAGTGGTTGCCGTCTATGTCAACCTGTGCCACCAGACGATGACCTGTTCCGTAGATCGCCACCAACCTTGGGCCTGACGTCTGCGTGGATACGACGCGGGCCACCTCGCTGTGGCTCGCACCCTGTATTGTGGCGAATCCTGTGGTGGAGGCGGCGCCAGCCTGAATTGCTTCCCGCCGCATGAGTTCGCGCACCGACAATTGATCTTCAATGATTTGCTCATGCAAGGCCTCGGTCGCTGCGGCAAGCACTGACACGGGTATCAGGCAAAGCAGAAAAGCCATGCACCGCTGCACCCACTTAGCGGCTTTCAATCGCGTGTTTTGATTCATAAAGCTCTCCTTCGAGCGTGAGAAGAAAACGGCTCCGTTTCGTATCGGGCGCATCTATTGCCTGCACACGAAGCATGGCGGTGGACCACCCCATGAAGGCCGCGTGATCCACCAGCAGGCTGGCGGATCGCAATGGCCCTTCTATCCTTATCGCGCGTTGCCGAAACTGCGATGCAAGGTCACCCGCGGCTTGTGCCGGAGAGGAATGCGTGGACACCGAGGCCACCGGCATCGGTTGCCCGACCTGTAAGTGCGTGAATAGGGCCTGCAGTCCTTGCAGAGCGCTCAGCAGATGGCGATCGTTATGCACCGGCGACATCGGCCTGGCGTGCTGCAGCAGTATGCCGGGCGCATCGGTTTGCCAATCGGCCGTGGCTTCGTCCAGAGACACAAACGAGATGCGCCATGCTGACGGCGCATGTTGCAACAAGGCTTCGTTAGTTGCCTCGGCGCGTTCTCGCCGATACCGCGCGACACAATGCCAGCTCAACGCATGTGCCTGGCACTGAGACCATGTCAGGGCCCATCCACCGGGATTGGTCGGCAATGCGTGGAAGATGCCCAGCAGGGACTGTAGGCCGGTGATGCCGTGCACCACTGGGGATGCCGTGGGCAGCATGGCGTCTGAGGAAGGTGTCAGCCATGATGTGGCCGGTTCTTTGTGGCTGAGCGGATCCATCTGATAACTGCCCGCATTGAGTCTGGCGGCGCAGAACACCAGGATAAACATGAGCCCAAGGCCAAGTTGTGTGCTGATACTCATCTGGCGCCAGTTGGACAAATAGAGCAACTGACTGTGCGCCCCCGTGTGCTGCGTGAGCGCATCCAGGCCAGGGACGGCCGGTACGGCGCCCTCCCCCGGTGTGACCAGATGCGGATATGCCAGCTTGAGTTCGGCCATTGCAGCCAGGGCAGCTGCGGCATCGACGTACAACCTGTCTGTGCGAGCGACCACGACACCTTCGTGCACGGCGATCAGCCATAACAAGCCAGGCGAAACCTCGATGAGTGCGGCAACTGTCCCTGTCGGAAATTGGCGGGCGAACAGCATGGCCGCCGAATGCAAGATGCTGTCTGATGGTGCAGGCGCGGGCTTGGCATTGCGGGACACGCGCGTATGGTTTCTGCCCCGATGTTGCGGCAGCGTGACCACGCCGACCGCGCCGGCGGCATGCCCGATTGCAATCATATGAGTAGCCCGATGGCGGCGCGCCAGACGCCTGGCTGCGCGCGCCCCGCCCTCATCCAGCAGTGCAAACCATTCCAGGCCTAAGACAAGGCTGACTTTGCCTACCTGTAGAACAAGCGCTTCTGTCATACTGACCTCAGAACCCTTCTTCGACCTGAGCCGTCACGATGATGACTGTAGTCAGCTGTTGACTGGACACCTTGTCGCTTCCGCCCAGGGCAAGCGGCATGCCGGGATTCAGCCGACGATTAGTGGTTTCGTGGCGCATATGATCGAAGCCTGAAATCAGGACCGGCTGCCCAGGCTGCAGCGCAAGCTGCTGCACGATGCCATTGCCGTCTATCGTTATTTGCTGTAGCTGCAAGGGGTTGCCTTTATCGCCGAAGGTAACCGAGCGCAACGGCTGGGCAACGGTATTGTCATACGCAACCGAGAGCAGTATTAAGCCGTTTTCCTGCGCATCAGGGATGAGCGTGAGCAGGGACCCGACGGTTTGCTCTCGCTGCCCCACCGACACACTGGGCATCGCCATGGGAGTAGCCGGTGGGAGCGACACGGTTTCGACTTTATCGATGTAGGAGAACGTGGTGCGCACTGCGTGCGTAACTGGCCGGCGGTTGAGCGTGAGAACAGGAACCCTGCTGTGCCGCACAACCTGCCCGATCTCGCCCAATGCCTTGATAATGGCTTCTGAGCCAGAGAATCGGCCAAACGTCGCGCTTGCGCCAAGACTTGAAGCGCCAGCTGCCAGGCCTGAGGAAGAACCTGCCATCACGGCACTTCTGGCGCTGTTGAAGATGAGTTCCCAGTTAAGACCGGCTTCGGCATTATCGTGCGCCTGGACGACAAGCTCTTCGAACACGAGGCGTACGCGGCGCGTCAGTGCACGGTTTTCTTGCTCCAGATACACGGCAATCCGGTTCAGGACTTCGGGCGTATCGGTGACAACAATGCTGGCACTGGTATCCGGCGCGATGGACATCACGCCTGCCCTGGATAGAAACGCCTCGATCCGCGCACGCAGCGAAGCCATGACATTGCTTTCGCCGCTGTCCAGTTGTGTGCGAGACGTGCCAACAAACCCCTCGACCTGATCGCCGCCCTGCTGTCCGAGCGAAGCCTGAACATTGGCGTTGAGCGTGAGTGCGCGAACGTTGAACACACGCGTTTCCGTCCGGTAAAACTCGATGCGGCCATGCTCATAGCGCCACAACACGCCAAGACGAGCGCATAGCCTGTCCAGCAACCTGGGCAAGGGCTCCGGGTCGCCATCAAGATCGGCATGCCGAGGAGCCGCCACGACACCTTCCGCATCGCCGGTAGCAGACAGCCTGGGCAGAAAGGCTTCGAGTGGCAGCAAGGCATCTGGCCTGACGTGGACGGGAATAGCAGTGATGGCGGTAATACGGCGCGCAATGGCAGGCAGATCCAGGGGCCCATCCCCGAACAGCAAGGTAGTGTGAACGTCAGCCCGCAACACTGCCGGCAGGGTCACGTCGCGTGAGAGCGCCTGTGCGCGTCCGACCAGCCATGGACGGGCAACTTCCTGTGCCGCCCGCCGGGCGGCTGGATCAGCCGCCGCGTCTTCGAAAGCCTTGTGTCCGGCCTGGACGCTGGACTGCGAGGCACGAAACAGCGAGGATGCAAGCCTTGAGCGATCAGCCAACGCGCAAGCGCCAAGGTTGCCAGACAGTAGGACGACGATGAACATCCTGAGAATGGGCGAACCACTGCGCCAGGTTCCGGAAGCAGAAAGTGTCATAGAAGGGACTGCGCCATGCATGAGGGTGAACAGATAGGAAGCCGCCATCACGACGCCCTGACTGGACTGGCATTGCGATCGCACGCTTGGGCATAGGGAACGATGCGCAATACCTTGTTTGAATAGAAGCAGGGTTGCAGCGGACGATCTGCCAGCTCTGTGGCGGCGACCAATTCCTGGACTGCAGTTTTGAAATCTGGTTCGAACACCGCGGAAGCTGTAAGCGGGATATCAACATCGACGGCCCAATGCTCGGGGGCGAATACCCATCCGGCCAGTTGCGCCCAACGGGCGAGTGCGAGCCGCATATTGGTATCGGAGGGATTGACCGAATAAGTCGGCGTTGCTTCTGCATTCAGTGCCGGAAAGCTGGCTGCCGTCAGCGCCGTGGCGAGGCCATGGGCCGGTGCTGGGGGATGTGCCAGCGTTGACGCGGCTGACCCGGTTGGCGGGGCCGCGTGGGCGGAAGCTGCTGCCCGGACAGAGGGCGTTGCCGATGACGGGGCGATCGCCTGCGGCGCATCTGGTTCGGGCAAGGCCCCGCCTGCTGCTGCAGGCACGACGGCGTCTGAAACGCCTTGCGCTGCGACGGGAACGCCCCCCTTGCGCCTGATATGGCTTTGCAGATGGCCGCCACGCAGAACGAGTTCAGGCCATACGCCGGGGAGCACAAGATAAGCGCCTTCGCGGCGGTAATGCACCGGTCTGTCGCCGGCCGATGTACGTTCGAAAATGGCAGGAATCGCCTGGCCATGGTTGAACTGCAGCCACGTGCGCCGGCCGTCGTCGAATACCTGCAGCGGCGCTACAGCTCTGCTGCCGGACAACTGCCAATCGAAACTGAACGTGGCTGCGGGCGAGACGGAGGGCAAGAACGGCAGCGGCCGCAAAGCGGACATGCCGGGCGACAAGGCGCAGGCAGGCAACAAGGAAACAA
The DNA here is from genome assembly GCF_004153455.1 of Allopusillimonas ginsengisoli. GTDB lineage: Bacteria > Pseudomonadota > Gammaproteobacteria > Burkholderiales > Burkholderiaceae_B > Allopusillimonas > Allopusillimonas ginsengisoli. The sequence goes on from NZ_SDQE01000009.1 coordinate 116,223, forward strand.
GCAACAAGACAAACAACAAGCGAGGCATGATACGTATCCAGAAAGACAAACGCGTCGTCGATCAACGTGGACCGTTATCCTGCCTGCACCCAACTCCTCGTGCCAGACTGGCTTATACGAACGGAGCTTTTTATCTCTGCGCTTCAGCAGCCGCGGAGGGCCCGGACCCCACAGATGCGCCCGGCACAGCAGATAGGTGAGCACAGGGGTGATAGACCGCCGGCTCACCGCTCCATGGTGAGCACACGCGCATCGGGATCATGCAAAAAAACGCTTCGCAGGCGGCCGCCCAAGAAGCGTTTGTCTTTCTGAGGCGGCGCGCCCGGATTGAATCGGTCGCGCATTGCCTCAGGCAATCAAGTATTGATCCTGCTATTTTGCGCCAATCAATTGGCTGGCTTGCGCCGCTGCGGTCTTGAGCGCCGTGACAGCCGGCTCCTTACCGTTTAGCGCGTTATCGAGCGTATCGCGAAACATGGCGCGAATACGAGGGTAGTTGTCGATGCGAAAGCCGCGACTGCTGTCGCTGGGCGACTTTTCGTAGGCAGCGACCAGGTTTTTCCAGTCTCCCAGGTTCTTGTAGTAACTGTTATCTGTTTGCTGGAAAGCCTGCTGCGTCAGTGGAAGATAACCTGTCTCCTGGTACCAGCGCGCTGCCTGCTCGGGCTGTGCCAGCCAGGCCAGAAAGGCTGCACTGGCCGCATCGCTGTCCTTGGCGTGGCCCGAGGTGGCCCACAGCGCAGAGCCGCCCACAAACGGGTTGCCCGGATTGCTGGTGACCTGCGGGTAATACGGCAAGCCAGTGACAGCAAAATCAAGTACGCGGGTGCTCCGGAACCAGCCCAGATTGCTGGACGTGGACATCAATACAGCGCATTCGTTATTGGCAAACCGCTTGGTGGCGACCTGATCGAACTCCGGCTTGACCATGAGTTCGCTACGCACCCAGCTAATCATCATGGAAAGGTGGCGTATGTACATGACATCGAAACTGAAGGCAGGCTTGCCCTTGCCTTTCAGGCCGTTGCTATTGCTGACAAAAAGCTGGTTATTGACGGCGGCCAGGTTCTCCAGATTAATGGAAACCGGCTGATCGGAGGTCAGCGGGCATTTGCGCGAGCCGTTGTTGGCCAGCGTAACCAACTGGGCCTGCAATTCGTTCCAGGCGCGCGAGGGCGCCGTGGACTGCAGGCCCGCCTTTTTGAACGAAGACAGGTTGTAGAACATGACGGGCACATCCACCATGTAAGGGAAGGCAACCAATCGCCCGCTGTTGTCGCGCGCGAAGGTGTTTTTCTCTGACAGGAACCACTTGGCGTTCTTGATGGGATGCTTGGCCAGCAACGAATACATCGGCAAGATGTCTTTGCGCTTGGCCATTTCGTCAGGCGTACGGTCGTCGTCCAGTTGCACCAGTTGCGGACGATCGGAAGCCTTCTTGATACCGGCCAGAGCAGACTCTATGGCGGTTTCGCTGTCATAGGATTTGAGGCGGACGTCGACGTCTTTCTGGCTGCGATTGAAATCCTTGACCAGCTTTTCGAATACCCCTTGGTTATGGCCGCTGAGCGTATGCCAAACCTGGATGTCGGTGGCGGCCGATACGACGCCAGATGAACAGAGGAGCACACCCGCCCCCAACCATGCGAGCCTGCGACCAGCGCCAGGCGCACCGCACAACCGATGTTGCTTCATAGACATGTCAACCTAAAAAAGGAAATTCGGGTTCGGGCAGGCGACCGGAAATGAGATCGGCCAAAGCGCGGCCAGAACCCGCGCCCATAGTCCAACCCAAGGCACCATGCCCGGTGTTCAGGTAAAGGTTACGGATTTTAGTCCTACCAATGAGCGGTACACTGGAAGGTGTAGAAGGACGTAGGCCCGACCAGAATCGTACATTAGCAAAATCAAGGCCGGTTGGGAACAAATCCCGAGCCTGGCGCAACATATTATCGCAACGGATTGTATTCAGGTTGCGGGAATACCCCGCCAGTTCAGCGGTGCCGGCCATTCGAATATGGTTGCCCAGGCGGGTGTACACGACCTTATTGCGGCTGTCGGTAAGGCTGACGGTCGGTGCGGCGGAATTGTCAACAATATCAAACGTAGCCGAATAGCCCTTGGTGGGGTATACCCGGCAGGCAATGCCAAGTGGCCTGAGAAAGTGTGGCGTATAAGCGCCCAGGGCTGCCACATAGGCGTCGCCCGTCACACGCTGATACAAGCCATCCGCGTCAATGACCTCTGCCCCTGTTACGGCACCGCCTTGCGACAGCAGCCGGCTGAGCCGGGTGTTGTAACGGAATTCGACGCCCGCCTGCGCAGCTCGGGCGGCCAGCTCGAGAGTGAACAAGTGAGCGTCGCCTGTTTCGTCTCCCGCCGTGAAGTCACCCCCGACAATGCGGCTGCGGGCAGGCGCCAGCGCGGGTTCCAGCGCAACGATTTCATCCGGCGAGACGATCCGGCGATCAATGCCGAAATCCCGCAATATGCCTGTCATATCCTGAGACGATTCGAATTCTTCTTGATCGCGATAGAAGCTGAGGATGCCGGATTCGGAATGCTGGTACTCGATACCCAGTTCCCGCCGCATGGCCTGCAAAGTGGCGCGGCTGTATTCAGACAGGCGCAGCATGGAGCGGGTGTTGGCCAGGGTGCGGCCTGGCAGGCACTCTCTCAGAAACAATAGACTCCATATCCATTGCTGAGGATCCAGGCGCGGCCTGAACAATAGGGGTGCATCTTCGCGGGTTAGCCAGCGCAGCAGGCGTAGCGGCGCATGCGGATTGGCCCAGGGCTGCGAGTAGGACACGCAGATCTGTCCACCATTGGCCCGGCTGGTCCCCTGGGCGGGACCACTGGCGCGATCGATAACAACGACATCATGACCAGCCTGATTAAGCCACCATGCGGTGCATACGCCTATGATTCCGCTGCCCAGTACCACTACTTTCATGGTCTACCCCTTTTGTCGCTGATTGGTCGCTTCGCGCGCGGGCCTGTCGAACGGCCACTGCCTGCCCTACTAGACCGCATCGGCCTCGGTCGTGAAGGCGTCGGCGTAGAACTCGTCTTCGGACAACCCAGCCTGCGCGCAAAAATCGCGCCGGGCACTGTCCACCATGACCGGTGCGCCACAGGCATATACCTGATGGCCCGACAGGTCTGGGATGTCCTTCAACACGGCAAGATGGACAAAACCATTGCGGCCGCTCCATGCGTCCTCGGGAAGAGCCTCGGAAATCACAGGGACATAGCTGAAGTTCGGCATGGTCTCGGCCCACTGCCTGGCTATCGCGTCCATGTAAAGATCGGCGGGCCGGCGCCCCCCCCAATAGAGGACAGCCTGGCGCTGCGAGCCTGTCGCGATCATGCGTTCGACAATGGCTTTGATGGGCGCGAAACCCGTACCGCTGGCCAGAAACACCACCGGCTTGTCGCTGTCTTCTCGCAGGAAGAAGGAGCCAAACGGCCCTTCGACACGCTGGATTTCGCGCACCTTCATCTGCGTTTCGCCCGCACCGAATACATGGTCGGTGAATGCCCCGCCAGCCATGTGACGGATGTGGAGTTCGACAAGATTGTTGTCCGCGGGCGGACTGGCCATCGAATAGCTGCGGCGACGCCCGTCGCGCATGATGAATTCAAGATACTGTCCGGCGTAGTAGCGAAAAGGGTCTGCCGCAGGCAGTTGCAGCTTGATGACCATGACATCGTCTGCGACCTTATCCAGCGCCATGACGCGAGCGGGCATTTTGCGTATCTGGATGTCGCTGGCCATACGGATTTCGTGCGCTTCGATCTGCAGATCGGACGTGGGCCTGGCCTGGCAGAACAGCGTGTAGCCCTGATCCAGGTCTTCCGGCGGCAGGATATGGGCGGGATTAGGCCCCGCTTCGTACGAGCCCGAAAGCACTTTGCCCTTGCAAGTGGAGCACGCGCCATTGCGACAGCTGTAAGGCAGGACGATATCTGCGGCCAGGGCGGCATCCAGCACGGTTTGGCCCTCTTCGACCTGGAACTCGTGCTTGCTTGGGAAAACGGTTACCTTGAAACTCATAAGCCTGCTTTATTGAAGTACGACAGAAAAATAGGGCCATTTTAAGCTGATCGGCAAAAGCGGGGAGCCGCGAGCGCCCCCCGTCGCGCCGTGCCCGGCTATGCGCGATGCAATCTTGCGCCCTTGACCTTGACGTCGAGCAGTTTGCCCTTGCGCGCACGCTTGCCGATATACTCGCCCAGCGCCTGCAACTCCAGCGCGATGACAGTGTGCTTGTTGCGATAGATGCCATGCACCTGCATGCCCTGCGGCCCTGCCGCTACCCATTGGTCAAGGCTGTCGCCTGCATCCAGTCCCATGAGTATGGTGCCGCGCCCACCCCCAGACAATTTCTTGAGCTCGACCAGCTCCACCACCAGGAAGCGGCCTTTTTTCGCCATCATGGCCAAATGGGTATCCGCTTGCTGCAGCAACAGCGGCTTGAGCATCACATCGCCTTTTTCAAGACTGATGAACTGCTTGCCAGCGCGCTGCCGTGTGGTGAGATCCTTGAGCATCGTGATGAAGCCATAGCCTGACCGCGTGCCGAGCACATAGCGGCGCTGTGCATCGCCCGCCACCATATGCACAATGTGCGCGCCAGGCTCGAGTTCTATCATGGACGTGACTGGCTGACCGTCTCCGCGCGCCGAAGGCAGGCTCGCCACAGCCACCGTGTAGACCCGGCCGCGATCCGAAATCGCCACGAGATCATCCGTGCTCCGACACTCAATCGCGTCGTAGAGCGCATCGCCGGTCTTGAAGCCGAACTGCGACGCATCGTGCCCATGGCCCTGACGCGACCGCAGCCAACCCTTTTGGGAAATAATGACGGTGACAGGCTCTTCGACCACTTTGACTTCCATGACGGCGCGCTCGGCCTCTTCGATCAGCGTGCGGCGGTCATCGCCATAGGTTTTTGCGTCGGACTCGATTTCCTTGATCATCAGACGCTTGAAAGCGCGCGGATTATCCAGCAGCTCCTGCAGGCCCGCCTGCTCATCGCGCCGGGTGGCCAGCTCTTTCTCGATCTTGAAGCCTTCGAGCCTTGCCAACTGACGCAGTCGCATTTCGAGAATATCCTCGGCCTGCCGCTCGGACAGCTCGAAACGCGCCATCAACGCGGGGCCAGGCTCGTCGGATTCGCGTATGGTCTGGATCACCTCGTCGACGTTGAGATAGACCACCATCCGCCCTTCCAGCACATGGATGCGGTCGGTGACCTTGTCCAGGCGGAAACGGGTGCGACGCGTCATGGTGTGTGCCCGGAATTCCAACCACTCGGTCAGTACCCGGCGCAGCGCGCGCTGGCCCGGACGGCCGTCGGTGCCGATGCAAACCAGATTGATCGGCACGCTGCTTTCCATGCTGGTTTGCGTCAGCAGCATATTGACGAACTCGTTGCGATCGATACGGCTGGTCTTGGGCTCGAACACCAGACGCACGGCCGCCTCTTTGCCCGATTCGTCGCGCACGGCATCGAGCATGCCCAGCACCAGCGCCTTGGTTTGCTGCTGGTCGGCACTCAGGCTCTTCTTGCCGGCTTTGATCTTGGGATTGCTGCGGTCCTCGATCTCTTCGAGAATTTTCTGTGCGGACGCGCCAGGCGGCAGCTCGGTCACGACCAGCTGCCATTGTCCTCGCGCCAGTTCTTCGAACTTCCAGCGTGCCCTCGCCTTGATCGAGCCGCGGCCTGTATCGTAGATACTGGCGATATCTTCGGCAGGCGAAATGATCTGTCCGCCGCCGGCGAAGTCAGGCCCGGGCACCATCTGGTAGAGATCTTCGTCTGACAGGCGCGGGTCGCGAATGAGGGCCACGCAGGCCTGGGCGACTTCGCGCAGATTGTGCGAGGGTATCTCGGTTGCCATGCCGACCGCGATCCCGGATGCGCCATTGAGCAGCATGATGGGCAAGCGGGCCGGCAACTGCAACGGCTCTTGCTGGCTGCCGTCATAGTTGGCGGCAAAATCCACCGTGCCTTCGTCCAGCTCGTCGAGCAGCAAACGAGCGAAAGGCGTCAACCGCGCTTCGGTATACCGCATCGCGGCGGCGTTGTCGCCATCGCGCGAGCCGAAATTGCCGTGCCCGTCGACCAGCGGGTACCGCAGCGTAAAGCTCTGCGCCATCCGCACCATGGCATCGTAGGCGGCCTGGTCGCCATGGGGATGATATTTACCCAGCACATCGCCGACCACGCGCGCCGACTTGACCGGTTTGGCGCCCGCCGCCAGCCCCATCGCCTGCATCGCGTACAGAATGCGGCGCTGCACTGGCTTTTGCCCGTCGGTTACGTCCGGGAGCGCCCGGCCGCGGACAACGGATACCGCGTAATCCAGGTAAGCCTGCTCGGCGTAATGGGCAAGGGTAATGCCTTCGCCGCCATCGCCGGCGTCGCCCTGGTCAAAAAGACCTGGTTGTGTACTATCCATGATTCATATTCCGGTTTTAAACGTCGACGTCGGCAAGGTTGCCTTTTTCTTCGAGCCACGAACGGCGCTGGGCTGACTCGCCCTTGCCCATCAGCATGTCGAACATGCGTGTGGTGGCTTCAATGCCCGGCTCGCCGTAAACCACGGGCATCAGGCGCCGTGTGTCGGGATTCATGGTGGTATCCCACAGCTGTTCGGCGCTCATTTCACCCAGCCCCTTGAATCGGCTGATGCTCCAGGCGCCTTCGCGCACGCCTTCGCTGCGCAGCTTTTCCTGCGCCGCTTCGAGCTCGGCCTGATCCAGGCAATAAAGCTTGCGAGCCGGCCGCTTGCCTGCCGCCGGCACATCGACACGGAACAACGGCGGACGCGCGACATACACATTGCCGGCTTCGACCAGCTTGGGAAAATGCCGGAAAAACAGCGTGAGGAGCAATACCTGAATATGCGAGCCATCGACGTCGGCATCGGACAGAATGCAGACACGCCCATAGCGCAGGCTGGAAAGATCGGGATTATCGCCAGGGCCGTGCGGATCCACGCCAATGGCCACAGCAATATCATGGATTTCGTTGTTGGCAAAGAGACGGTCGCGATCCACCTCCCAGGAGTTCAACACCTTGCCGCGCAAAGGCAGGATGGCCTGAAACTCCTTGTCGCGCCCCATTTTCGCCGAGCCGCCGGCAGAATCGCCCTCGACCAGAAAAATCTCGGTCATGGCGGGATCGCTGGATTCGCAGTCGGTCAGCTTGCCTGGCAACACGGCCACGCCGGAGCTTTTGCGTTTCTCGACCTTCTGGGCGGAGCGAGCCCGGGCCTGGGCCTGCCGAATGGCAATCTCGGCCAGCTTGCGCCCGTACTCGACATTGGCATTGAGCCACAGGTCCAGGGCATTCTTGACATAGCCGCTGACCAGCCTGACGGCATCCCGGCTGTTGAGTTTTTCCTTGATCTGGCCCTGGAACTGCGGATCAAGCACTTTGGCCGACAACACAAAGCTGGCCCGGGCAAAGACATCGTCGGCCAGCAGCTTCACCCCTTTGGGCACCAGCGAATGCAGCTCGGCGAAAGCTTTGACCGCGCTGAACAGGCCGTCGCGCAGGCCGGCCTCATGGGTACCGCCCGCCGTGGTGGATATGAGGTTGACATAGGATTCGCGCAGCACCTGGCCATCCGCCGTCCAGGCAACCACCCACTGCGCGCCCTCGCCTGCCGCGAATGACTCGTCGTCGTCACCCGCGTACTGCTTGCCCTCGAAAACCGGAATGATTTTCTCGGTGCCATCAAGCGCTTCGTCGAGATAGCCTCGCAAGCCCTCTTGATAGTGCCATTCGCGCACTTCGCCGGTCTTTTCCAGCGTCAGCGAGACTTTGATGCCATTGAGCAACACGGCTTTGCTGCGCAGGGCATGCACCAACTCTGGCACAGGGATGGCCGCACTGTCGAAATATTTTGGATCTGGCCAAACGCGCACCACCGTGCCGGACTTTCGGCGCGGCGCCGTATCCACTTGCTGCAGCGGTGTCTGGACATCGCCCCCGGCAAACACCAGCTCGTGCACGGCCCCATCGCGCCAGACGCGAACCTCGAGGCGACGCGAAAGCGCGTTGGTTACCGACACGCCCACGCCGTGCAGGCCGCCGGAAAATGCATAGGCGCCCCCTTGCTTCTTGTCAAACTTGCCGCCTGCGTGCAGCCGGGTAAAGACCAGCTCCACCACCGGGGCATGCTCTTCGGGATGCAGGCCGACAGGAATGCCCCGCCCGTCATCCTGCACCGAGACGCTGCCATCGGTGTGCAGCGTGACGCCAATCTGGCTGCCGAAGCCAGCCAGCGCCTCGTCTGCCGCGTTGTCAATGACCTCCTGAATGATATGAAGAGGATTGTCGGTACGGGTATACATGCCAGGCCGTTGCCGGACAGGCTCCAGGCCCTTGAGTACCCGTATGGATGCTTCGTCGTAACGTGGTATAGCCAATTTGTTCCCAGAATTCGTGTGATTGAATGCGCTATTTTACGGAGTATGCGAACCGGCGCAGTCTGCGCGACTAAGCGCAGAGTGGTATGCTTGTCGAAAAACAGCAACGCAACAGGGGCAGTCACTGCCCAAACAGGCCGCATTGCATACGATACATTGTGCAATTGCCCTGCCATCACGTATAGTTTTCTTATACCACCCCATTCTTTTTTCTTTTTATCATGAGCGAATCCATCAAACACGTGAGCGATGCCTCGTTTGAGGCAGACGTCATCAACTCAGACCTTCCCGTCCTGGTCGACTACTGGGCATCCTGGTGTGGCCCCTGCAAAATGATTGCGCCACTGCTGGACGAAGCCGCCAAACAATACGCTGGCCGTGTTATCATTGCCAAGGTCAATGTCGACGACAACCCCGACACCGCAGCCAACTTTGGTGTCCGTGGCATCCCCACCCTCATGCTATTCAAAAACGGCAAAGCAGCCGCGACAAAGGTGGGCGCATTGTCTAAATCGCAACTCAACGCGTTCCTGGACGAATCCCTGTAAAAACATGTTGTTTTTTGCGCGCGACCCTTTTCTGGGCTCGCCACCACTTGCAAATACCCCGCCTCCTCTTCTCACATGCATCTCAACGAATTAAAAACACAGCACGTCTCCAAGCTGCTGGAACTCGCCGCCGAACTGGAGATCGACAACGCCAGCCGGCTGCGCAAGCAGGAGCTCATGTTTGCCATCATGAAGCGGCGCGCCAAACAAGGCGAGCAGATCTTCGGTGACGGGGTGCTGGAAGTACTCCCCGATGGCTTTGGCTTCTTGCGCTCGCCCGAAACCTCCTACCTGGCCAGTACGGACGACATCTACATCTCGCCCTCGCAGATCCGGCGCTTCAATTTGCATACCGGCGACTCGATCGAGGGTGAAGTCCGTACGCCCAAGGATGGCGAACGCTATTTTGCACTGGTCAAGGTTGACAAGGTCAACGGCATGCAGCCCGAAGCGATCAAGCATCGGATCATGTTCGAAAACCTGACGCCTCTGCATCCAGATGAAGTCATGACGCTCGAGCGCAGCATCAAGAGCGAAGAAAACATCACCGGCCGCATCCTGGATATCTTTGCGCCGCTGGGCAAAGGCCAGCGCGCGCTGATCGTCGCCAGCCCGAAATCGGGCAAAACGGTCATGATGCAGCATATCGCGCACGCCATCACCACCAATTATCCGGACGCCTTCATGATCGTCCTGCTGGTCGACGAGCGCCCTGAAGAGGTCACAGAAATGCAGCGCACGGTGCGCGGCGAAGTCGTCGCCTCCACCTTCGACGAACCCGCCACGCGCCATGTCCAGGTGGCGGAAATGGTCATCGAAAAAGCCAAGCGCCTGGTCGAGCTCAAGAAAGACGTCATCATTCTGCTTGACTCCATCACCCGGCTTGCGCGCGCCTACAACACGGTTGTGCCGGCGTCGGGCAAGGTGCTCACCGGCGGCGTCGACGCCAATGCCCTGCAGCGGCCAAAACGCTTCTTCGGTGCCGCCCGCAATCTTGAAGAAGGCGGTTCGCTCACCATCATCGGCACTGCGCTGGTCGAAACCGGCAGCCGCATGGATGAAGTCATCTACGAAGAATTCAAGGGAACCGGCAACTCCGAAGTCCACCTTGAGCGCCGCCTGGCCGAAAAACGCGTGTACCCGGCCATCAACCTGAACAAATCCGGCACCCGCCGCGAAGAATTGCTCATCAAGCCAGATCTTCTGCAGAAAGTCTGGGTCCTGCGCAAGTTTATCCACGACATGGACGAAATCGAAGCGATGGAGTTCATTCTGGACAAGATCCGTGCGACCAAGTCCAATGCCGAGTTTTTCGACATGATGAAAAAATAAACCCTTACTGAAACCTCTACAGAGCAGCCTTGATGAAACTATCTACACTCGATCACTTTCTTGACCAGATTCGGGCCCGCGATCCGAACCAGCCGGAGTTCATGCAGGCAGTCAAGGAAGTGATGACCAGTTTGTGGCCGTTCATTGAGCAAAACCCCCGCTATGCCGAACAAGGCATCCTGGAGCGCCTGGTGGAACCCGAGCGCGTCGTGCAGTTTCGCATTTCCTGGGTGGATGACCAGGGCCAGACCCAAATAAACCGGGGGTTTCGCATTCAGCACAATTCAGCCATCGGCCCATTCAAGGGCGGCATGCGCTTTCATCCCTCCGTCAATCTCTCCATTCTGAAGTTCCTGGCGTTCGAGCAAACCTTCAAGAACGCGCTGACCACGCTGCCCATGGGCGGCGGCAAGGGCGGCTCTGACTTTGACCCCAAGGGCAAGTCCGACGCCGAAGTCATGCGCTTTTGCCAGGCGCTCATCCTCGAGCTGCATCGCCACCTCGGCCCCGACACCGATGTGCCGGCAGGCGACATCGGCGTTGGTGCGCGCGAAGTCGGCTTCATGGCCGGCATGATGAAAAAGCTTTCAAATTCAGCCGCCTGCGTCTTCACGGGCAAGGGCCTGAGCTTCGGGGGGAGCCTGATCCGGCCCGAAGCCACCGGCTACGGCACGGTCTACTTTGCCGAAGAAATGCTCAAGAACGTCGGCCAGTCCATCGAAGGCCTGACTGTCTCGGTATCCGGGTCCGGCAATGTCGCGCAGTACGCCATCGAGAAATGCATGCAGTTGGGCGCCAAGGTCATTACGGTTTCCGACTCGCACGGCGCAGTCATCGACAAGGCCGGCTTCACGCCCCAGAAGCTGGCTGAGCTGGCGCACATCAAGAACAAGGAACGTGGCCGCATCGAAACCTATGCGCAGCGCCTGGGCTTGGTCTACGAACCTGGCAAACGCCCCTGGCATGTGCCCGTCGATGTTGCCCTGCCGTGCGCCACCCAGAACGAACTTGAGCTCGAAGACGCGAAAATGCTGATTCGCAATGGTGTCCGCTGCGTTGCAGAAGGCGCCAACATGCCAACCAGCCTGGAGGCTGTCGAGGCTTTCGTCGAGGCAGGCATTCTATATGCGCCCGGCAAGGCGTCGAACGCGGGCGGCGTGGCGGTTTCCGGGCTCGAAATGAGCCAGAACGCCCAGCGCCTGCAATGGACGCGCGAACAGGTGGATAACAAGCTGCACGCCATTATGCGCAGCATTCACGACAACTGCGTGCAGCACGGACGGAATGCCGACGGCAGCGTGAATTACGTCAACGGCGCCAACATAGCCGGCTTCGTCAAGGTAGCCGACGCCATGTTGCAACAAGGTCTGTATTAATCTTTGCCCGCCGGCCTGATCCTGCTCTGAGCCTACGCATCAGGGCGTAGGCTCCTCCCTTGCCGCAGGCCGCTTGCTGGCGGGCGACGGTGTCACATCCTGAATGTCGGGATTATCCCAACTTCCAGTGATGTGATACTGCGCTGCCATCGCCTGCGACAGCGGCGCCTGCAACAGCCATTGCGCCAGAAAGGCCCCTACCCCCACGATGGGATTAAGCACAATGCCTGCTGCGATCGCAGCCCCGCTGACATCCAGATTCGGCACAACAACAGCCTGAAGATCCAGGCTTTCATCGACAAGATTCGTGTTTCCTTCGAGAACAATCGTGCCAGCGGGTCCGACGATACGATAATCATCGGTGTGCAGAATACCGTCCTGGGCGATAGCGCTGCCGCGCAGCGTATCAAATGGAAACCCTTCACGGGCCAGGCTGCCTGGATCAAAATCCAGCTTCGCCAGACGCTTCACCGACTGCAGGGAGAGCAGCTCAAGCAATCTTGCCGAATGGGAATTCATGCCGCTGAAGCGCCCTTTCGCCAAGTCGAATTTCAGGGCGCCGCCGACGTCCGATCTGCTGAAAGCCCAGGGCATATTGCGCCATTCAATCTGGCCATCCATCGTGCCCCTGCCATCAATCAATATATCGTGATAGCCTGCGTCATTCAGATAATTGCCCAGATTGTTGACATCCGCGTGCGCGTTGAGCATCAGGCCGCGCTGCGGCCCCGATAACCGCCAGCGACCCGAACCACTCATCTTGGCGTGCGGACTGGTCAGTTGGAATTGCTCCAGCCCCCATGACTGGCCATGGGACTCATTCACTCCCGTCAGCGAAAGTTCCCCGACGTGGTGGCCATACAGCCGCAGACGCTTGATGTGCAAATTGACGGCAGGCAGGTCGAGCGCTTCGTCGAGCGCCAATGGATTGTCTTCTTCGGAGGCCGTGTCTACGCCATCCGTTGCAGACTCGTCGGACGCCCGCCGCGCGGCATCATCGGGCTGGACCGAACCCAAGTCGAGACGATCGAAAGCGGCGTCGACAGGCCCCTGGATCCGGCCTCCGGATTCCGTCCAGCGCACGGTGCCGGCAGTCTGGGTGGAGCTTATATCCGCTCGCCATTGTCCGGGTTCCGTTTGCTGGGCGGTGAGCGTGGCTTTGTCCAGTGTCATGCCATGCAGGGTTACCGTTCTGGCCTGCAAGCGAAATTGCGCCAAAGGGGGAAACACGCCCGCCGATTGACGCTTTGCAGGCGGAGCCGTTGGCCGATTTGCCGCGTCCGTCTGCTGGCCAGCCGCGTTGTCAAGAGGCTTGTCGAACTCCCGCTTGACCTGTCTCCATGCATCGATCGCGATAGAGGGGTAACGAACGTCCAGACTGATGCCGGCATCCGGGACGCGCGCCGGCTCATTGATGCCCACCGCGCCCGCATAAAAGAATGGCGTGCTCCCATTCTTCCGGTCGCGGTGCAGCAATTGGGCGTGAATGCCACGGCCCACTTCGACCTCCAGACGGCGCTGATCCGGCTGCGCCCCTGTTTTCCAGACCGCGCTGAGCGGCACGAGGGCATCGGCCGATTTTCCCAACGGTTCCGGCAAGTCGGCTGCCAGACCTTTCAGGTCTGAGGTCAATGTCAGGGTGAAACCTTTGGATTGCGTGCGCTCAAGCACGGCGGTATAGGGCGCATGCCCCGTCAGCCGCTTCATCCCCTGCGCATCGGTGACGTGGGCCAGGGCATCGGCCGATAACCGGCCCTGCAGGCGCAGGCTTTGGCCTGGCGCCCCCACCTGGCCTGTGATCGACATGGGGCCGTCCAGAAAACGCCCTTTGATACCCTTGGCTATAGCGGAATGATGAGAGAAATCCAGTGCACCCTGGGTATCGGACAGCGCAGGCATCTCGGGCGCAAGCCTGACCATGTTGCCGGCAAAACGAATGGTCCCGTCCACCTCGGTATCTTCGCCGCGCGTCAAAGGAATCGTGAGCGATAAAGGCACCTCCCATTGGCCGCTGGCGCGCGCCTGATCGAACACATGGTCCAGCATTCCGCCCAGCGGCGTATGCGTCATCAAAGACAGATAGGTATCCGCGGCGCCATGGGTAGCGCCTTTGACATCCAGCACGGGATCGTGCTCCAGGTTGGCAATACGCGCCCGTACATCGCGAAGCTGAATCACTTTACCTGGCGTGGTCTGCATGATCGCCTCATCGGCGGTCACCGATAAATCCGCCCTGCGCAATATGGCGTTTCCCCGCATGGCTTCGAGGCGAGGCCAACCCAACTCGCCACCCCGGGCGGGCAGGTAGTCGATAATGGCACCGTCATAATTCCCCGATACCATGAAATCCCCAGCCTGAGGATGCTCCTGGAAGGGAAAATGCATCAAATCACCGCGCAGGACGAGCTGGGCTTGATGCAGATCACCGGCGACCAGACCGTGCTCGAGCCAGGCGCTGGCATCGGCGTCGACCCGCTGCGGTAAATAACTGGCAATGGACGCAATGCGTGCGTGATCAACCAGGCCTTTCAGATCGATCACGCCTGCAGCGCTGGATCCGCCCTCGCGCCAGGACCCTTGTACGCGGGCACGCGCATCCGCGTTGGCAATGAAAGCTTCGTCTGCGCCTATGCTCAAGCCTCCGCCGCGTTCACGCGCCGCTACCCCGCGCGCCGCGACGTTGCCCAGGGACAAAGGGTGGTCAAATACATAGTCGGCGGTGACTTGCAGGCCGCGCGTCAATAGACGATAAGACAGCCCCGATTGCGTGGCGGCGGTGTCAAGGCGCTGTGCACCTGGGGCAAACAGGCGCAGATAGTCATCCAGCGGCCCATCCAGATAGAGCTGCAAGCGCTGCGCAGCGAGCTGAACCCCATGTCCAGGGTGCCAGTTCCCGTCGCTGAGCACCACGTCTGTCGTCAGTGCCTGGACCCTGCCGTCGTCGATCTCTACCCGCGCCTGGCCCGAGACCTGCCCGGCCGCCATGGTGGCAGGCAGATCCACCCAGGGCGACCAGGCCCCGGGCCGCAACCTGTCGACGCTGACATATACCTGCGCATCCATGTCTGGCAATGACAGCCCCAGCGTTTTCTGCGTTACCCGACGGCGGTCATCCAGAGCGGTGATCAAGCCCGTTGCGGTCAGCGCACCGCCGAGTCGCGAAGGCGGCATTGCGGATAAAGAAAACTCATGCACATCGCCGTCGTTGACGAAGGCCAGCGTGAGATGATCAAGCTGCAGCGGGGCCGCAGCCCGCGAATCATCAGTCCAGCGCACCGTCGAGTCGTTCAGGGCGATGCGGTTTTGTGTTGCCAGCCACCCAACAAGCTTGCCGAAAAAATCATCTGAAGTCGATGCAGCGCCAGGGTCGAACATACGCCCCAAGGCGTGCAACCTGCCCTGAGTATCGCGGCGCAAATCGATATTGACGCCTGACGCCTCCAGATTCACGAATACCGGCTTGAGCTGAAACAGACTGCGCCAGTCCAGTCGGGCATACAGTGAGGGAATATGTAAGGCACCACCCTGTCCGAGCTGTGACGGGGACAGCCCAGGTTCAGTATGCTCGAGGGGCTGCGCGATAGACGCGGTGCCTGTATTCGCCGCCGTCAGCCCTGGCGACGACAACGATACGTCCGTGAGCGCAATATGCGGGTTCAGGCCTTTCCAGCCCGCGGCGATATGCCCGGCGTGGATATCAACGCCGAGTCGCGAGGACAAGTACTGGGCGATCTGCGGCCGCCAGGCATCAATATTGGGCAGTATCCAGTACCGTGCGCCCAGCACCACGCCGCAGCCGGCAAAGTAAGCCAGCAGCAAGACGATGCCAAACAGCCTGAGAAGAAAGCGAAAAGTTCGAAACACGTAGAGGGATTAGCCAGAGCAGTAGTATTTGCAGTATCGTCCTGAGTCTTGTAGCGCCGCTTTTTTTAATGGATTTTCAAGCCTCTTCGCCCCTATAGCCCTATGACCCAGACCATTATATTAGAGTCGGCCACCCGCTGGTCAGGCGCGTTGCGCCGCAAGCTCAATGCCAACGAAGCCTTCGGCCGCTGGCTGGCGCAGGCGGCGCAATACGAGGTCACGCGCAAGACCATACAGGATTGGCTGACCGAACTCAGAGGCGCATCGGGTGACGCTGCCTTGCCGGTCGATCAGGTGCGCCGTGTTCTGCGCCAACTGCGGGCGCGGGTGTTTTTTACCTTGCTGGTCAGAGACATCAATGCGGCAGCGTCGCTGCAGGAGGTCGTTATCGCCATGTCCACGCTGGCGGATCTCGCGGTTGCTGAGGCCTATAAAAGCGTGGCCGTCAGCCTGGCGGAGATCCATGGCGTGCCCCTGGATCCCGTCACGGGACGGCCCCAGGAAATGCTGATCGTTGGCATGGGAAAACTGGGTGGCCGGGAGCTGAACGTATCATCCGACATCGATCTGATCATGCTGTATGGCGAAGAAGGTGAAACCGGAGGCCGACGCAAAATCAGTCATCACGAGTTTTACGGTCGCGTCACACAGCGCATGATGCCTGTGCTCTCGGAACCGGACGCCGACGGACAAGTGTTTCGCAGCGACTTGCGGCTGCGCCCGGATGGCGACGCCGGCCCGCTGGCATGGAGCCTGGATGCGTTGGAAAATTATCTGGTGGCCCAGGGACGCGAATGGGAGCGATATGCCTGGCTCAAGGGGCGCATTATTCCCTGCAGGGCTTTTGCGGACAGTGACGCCAGCGCACAGCGCGAACAACTCGAGCGCTTGCGTCGGCCCTTTGTCTATCGCAAGTATTTCGACTTTGACGCGCTGGCAGCGCTTCGGGGGCTGCGTGAAAGAATACGGCTGGACTGGGTACGTCGTGCCTCCGTCCGCAATGGTGTCGATACGATACACAATATCAAGCTGGGAGAAGGCGGCATACGCGAAATCGAATTCGTCGTGCAGTTGAACCAGCTCATACGAGGCGGGCGCACGCCTTCGCTTCAGCAACGTGGCCTGCTGACGGCACTGCACAAACAGGACAAGGCTGGCGTCATTGCGGATGACGTCGCCGCGCAACTGGCCAAGGCTTACGAATTTCTGCGGCGCGTAGAACATATGTTGCAGTATCGCGAGGATGAACAAACGCACCTGTTGCCTCGCGACCCCGCGCAATGCGAAGGGCTGGCCGAAGCCATGGGCATGACACGCGCGCAATTCGATGAAACCCTGACCGCACATCGCGCCTTTGTCTCGCAGACATTCCGGGACGCCTTCCGCATCGCAGGCATGGGCGGCGAAGAAACTGAGCACCACGATAGTGCCACACCCCAGGCCCAGGCGGAGCCGCCGTGTGCTGACCTGTCCGACCATATCCAGCAAACGCTTGGCGAGAGTGCGGAACGAATCAGCCAACGGGTAGACGCCTTGCTGGACAGCCATCGCATACGCAGCCTGTCGGGCAACAGCCGCCGGCGTGTCGAGGCGTTGCTGCCCGCCATTGCCACCGTGGCGGCCCGCACAACGCAGCCGGAAATCACCGCTGTACGGCTGCTGGACCTGGTTGAGCACATCGCCCAGCGCAGCGCCTACCTTGCCCTGCTGGCCGAGTATCCCGACACCCTGGCACGGGTCGCGCGCATGATCAGCGCCAGCCCGTGGGCCTCTCAATACCTGCTGCGCCACCCCATCCTGCTGGACAGCCTGATCGAATGGCGTTCCTTGCTGGAGCCGCCAGATTTTGATGCCATTTCCACGCAGTTGCGTGCCGAGCTGGATGCCTGCGTGCTGGCGGATGGGCAGCCGGACATCGAGCAACAAATGAATATCATGCGAGATACCCAACACCAGATCAGCTTCCAGCTGCTGGCGCAGGATCTTGAAGGCGTACTGACGGTTGAGCAGTTGGCAGACCAATTGTCGGCGCTGGCCGATATGCTGTTGGCGGAAACGATCAACCGCGTCTGGCCGCTGGTTCAGCCGCGCGGCAAGCGCGACAACCTTGCACCTCCTCATTTTGCCATCATCGCCTATGGCAAGCTGGGCGGCAAGGAAATCGGCTACGCCTCGGATCTGGACCTGGTGTTTCTGTATCAAGACCCCACGGATGAGGCGAGTGAACTCTATGCGAAGCTGGGCCGCCGCACGGCATCCTGGCTGTCCACCATGACGTCTTCCGGACGCCTGTACGAAATCGACCTGCGGCTAAGGCCCGACGGGGACGCCGGACTGCTGGCCGTATCACTGGACGCATTCGATCAATACCAGGTCAATCATGCCTGGGCCTGGGAGCACCAGGCCATCACGCGTGCCCGTTTTGTGGCTGGCGACCCCGCCATCGGTGAGCGTTTTGAAGCAATACGGTGCCAGGTTCTGTTGCTGCCGCGTGATCCTGACAAACTACGTGAAGAGGTGTGTGCCATGCGCGAGAAAATCAGCGCCGGCCACCCCAATCCAACTTCGGACTTCGACCTCAAACATGACCGGGGAGGCATGGTTGACGTTGAATTTGTGACGCAGTATTTGGTCCTTTGCCACGCGAAAAACCACCCCGCCCTCCTGGGCAACCTGGGCAACATCGCCCTGCTGGGTCTGGCTGCCGCCGCCGGATTGATCCCCGATGCACTGGCCGCGCAGGTTGCCGATGCCTATCGCAGTTTCCGCAAGCATCAACATGCGCTGCGCCTGCAAGGCGCAGAAAAGGCCCGAGTGCCGAGCAGTGAACTCACGCAGGAACGCGCCGCCGTCATGCAGTTGTGGAATACCGTGATGGGCGGATCCACTTAGGCGGCTTGGGAATATGGCGCCGGGCGACTAAAATGGTGCTATTAACGTTTACACAGGGTGCCGACACGCGCCCAGCATAGCCATGACCCAGATCAAACGCCCCAAGCTCGTACTGCCCGACAACCGCAAAAAGGTGTTGCTGCACTCCTGTTGCGCGCCGTGCTCGGGCGAAGTCATGGAAGCCATGACAGCATCGGGCATCGACTATGCAATCTACTTTTACAATCCGAATATTCATCCGGATAAAGAGTACGAAATCCGCAAGAACGAAAACATTCGTTTTGCGCAGGAACACAACATTCCTTTTATCGATGCCGACTATGATCGCGACAACTGGTTCGAACGCGTAAAAGGTCTGGAAAACGAACCGGAGCGGGGCCAGCGCTGCACGGTGTGCTTCGACATGCGTTTCGAACGCACGGCGCTGTATGCGCATGAGCATGGCTATGACACCATCAGCAGTTCACTGGGCATATCGCGCTGGAAAGACATGAACCAGATCAACGGCTGCGGCGAACGCGCAGCGGCCCGCTATCCTGACTTGATCTACTGGACCTACAACTGGCGAAAAGGCGGCGGTTCGGCCCGCATGATAGAAATCAGCAAGCGCGAAAATTTTTATCAGCAAGAATACTGCGGCTGCGTCTATTCGCTACGCGACACGAACCGGCACCGCCGCGCTCAGGGGCGCGAGCGCATCAAGATCGGGATCAAGTTCTACGGCAAAGACGAGCTGGAGTTCAATCCCCCACCAGAGGCCTGAAACCCGGGCTGCTTCATCGCCGACGCGTAGCTGCCGGGTGAAAAACGCAGGGTGACCAGCAACATCAAGGTGACGGTTGCCGCCAACAATATCCAGGAAGCCTGAAAGTTTCCGGTGATATCACGCAGCCATCCCGTGATATAGGGAATAATGCCCGTAATGATGAAGCCTGTGCCTTGAACAAAAGCCGCCAGATTGCCGGCGGCACGTGGCTCATGCAAATGATCCAGCGTCAACGTCAGGCTGAGTGCAAAGCAGGCGCCCAACCCATATCCGATCAGCGCTATCCACAGCAGCGGGAAGCTGAGCGGGGCTGACAACAGTCCGGCGAATCCAGCCAACTGTGCGAGCAAGGCAAGCATCAGCCACGGGCGGCGGTCCAGCCTTCCCCGCGCAAATATCGGCACGCTGAGTGCAGCCGCCACCTGGAATATCGTCATGACGCCGATCAATCCACCACTGGCTTCCGCGCTCCAGCCCAACTGGCGATAGGATACGGGCAGCCAGGCCACCATGCTGGTATAGCCACCATTGATCAACCCGAAGTAGAAAGCAAGCAGCCATGCACGGCGATTGGCAAAGAAATGCTGGATGGGGCCTCGTTCAGGCAGAGGGACCGCTTCAGCCGGCCTGGCCAGAAACCACAACAGCAGTGCCAGGATGGCAGGCAAGGCCCAGACGCCGAGCCCTGCCTGCCAACTGTCGAAATACACCGCAGCATGCGGGCTGAGCACTGCGGCCGCGCCGCCGCCTGCCATCAAGGACGCAGAATAAAGACCCAACGCGACCGGAACACGCTGAGGAAACCAGCGCTTGATGATGCCAGGCATCACGGCCTGGATGATGGCCACGCCCATGCCGGCCAGCGCGGCACTGGCAATCAACGATACACCACTGTCCAATAAAAGACGCCAACCGCAGGCGACTGCAATCGCCAGTAGACCGCCCACAACGCCATGTCGCTCGCTCACACACCGGCTGATCCAGGGAAGAAACAAGGCAATCACGCCCATACAGACCACGGGCAGCACCGTCAGCCATGAAACAGCCTGAAAGCCCAGTCCGGTGGCGCCTCGTATTTCGGTCAGCAAGGGCCCAATCGCAGTCAGGATGGGACGCAGATTCAACCCGAGGGCAATGACCACCATCATCGGCAGCCAGACGGCTTTCACTCGGCCCTGCCTAATCCGAGCGGGTGTCCCGCCCGAAGACGGACAGGTCGCAGGCCTCGAAGCACTCAAGCGTCAAGCTCCTTATGTCGCAACCATGCTTCGTATAAGCCTTCCTCGCCTGCCGGGCGCAGCGGTTGGAGCGGAATGGACTGGGACTGTGGCGCCTGGGTCATCTCGGCATACAGAGCAGCCGTGGACAGCGCGTAAGGTTCGCCATCCTCGTTCGAGTAGGCAAAAAAGGCTGACTGAATCCCCGACAAATGCATCGCAGCCATGCACATGGGACAGGGATGCCCACTGGCGTAGATAACACAGCCAACCAGCCGGGGGCTACCAAATACACGGCCTGCCTCGCGTATCGCCAGCAATTCAGCATGCGCCGTGGGATCCTGGGTGCGGTGGGTTTCGTTGACGGCACGAACGACAACCGTGCCATCGCGCACCAGCACAGCGCCAAAGGGGCGCCCGCCCGCCTCGATATTGGCACGCGCTAGCGCAATGGCTTCGCGCATATAGGTTTCATGGGGCATATCGGATGTCTGCTTAAATAGGCAACCAGGTTCCGCCTGCTCGAAGGTGCAAGCTGGGCTTCCTGGCCGTGGATACGACTTAGCTGGCTACTATAGCCTCGATAGCGCATATCGCAAAATTAAATGATTGGATGTGCTTCAGTGAGAATCTCAATACCAATTGTTAAATTTCGTCGGGCGGATTCCGATTAAATAGATGCTAAATGATTCGTCCGCCTGGTCGAACGACCCCGGGAGCGGTCTGGCCCGCAGAAGCTGCGCTGGCAATGGCTGCCGGCATTGCCAGCCTGATCCCAAGGCACAACTGCCAGGATCAATGCTAGCGTGCACAGGTAAAACACAAGCAGTCGCGCGATCGTTGCACGAAAGGCCTGCTTGACGGCGCGTTCTGGATCTTCGGTCTCCGCAGCGGCGACTGCGATCATCTCGACGCTCAGGTAGCTAAAAATGGAGATGATGACTGCCACCCATGTGCCCCACCAGCCGTTCGGAAAGAAGCCGCCATGTGAGGTGTAGGTTGAAAAACCGTACATGGCTGAGGTCCACGCTGTGGTGGACCGCTGTATTGCGTCAGGTCACGGCTGTTCTTTCCTTGAATTCGGGCCGATCCCAGGAACGGGTATCCAGAATGTCCTTGAGGGCGTCGACCGCATCCCAGACGTCGGCGTAGCCGAGATACAGCGGGGTCAGGCCAAAGCGCAACACTTCTGGCTCGCGATAATCGCCAATCACGCCGCGCTTGATGAGTGCCTGCATCACTTCAAATCCATTGGGATGCCTGAAGCTGACATGGCTACCGCGGGTGGCATGGTTCCGGGGTGTAACCAGCGCCAAGGGGTGGGAGGCGCAGCGGTGCTGCACAAGATCGATGAACAGATCACCCAGTGCCAAGGACTTGCGGCGCACCTCAGCCATGCCAGCGTCCAGCGCAATGTCCAGGCCGCATTCAATCAGCGACATCGAGATGATGGGTTGCGTGCCGCACAGATAGCGACGCGCACCCTCGGCGGGCTCGTAGGCCACGGCCATATCGAAGGGGCGGTTATGGCCCCACCAGCCAGAAAGCGGTTGGCGAAAATCATTGCTGAGTCGGGGCGACACCCAGATGAAGGCGGGAGAACCTGGCCCCCCATTCAGGTATTTATAGGTGCATCCCACGGCGAAATCAGCGTCAGCCTCTGTGAGATTAACCGGCACCGCGCCGGCGGCGTGTGCCAGATCCCAGATTGTCAGCACACCGTGCTCGTGCGCAAGCGTCGTTACGCCGTTCATATCGTACATTTCGCCGCTGCGATAATTGACATGAGACAACAGTAGCACCGCTACGGTCTCATCAAGGGCCTGTTCCAGCGGTAGATCGTCATCGATCAAACGCATTTCATAGCCCTGCTGCAACAGGTCTATCATCCCCTGGATCATGTATAGGTCGGTCGGGAAGTTATCACGCTCCGACAGAATCACGCGACGTGACGGCGCACGCTGCTGCTGAATACGCAGCGCAGCGGCCAATGCCTTGAAAATATTCAGTGACGTGGTGTCGGTAATGACAAGCTCGCCTTCTTGTGCGCCAAGCAGGCTTCCCAGCTTGTTGCCCAAGCGTGCTGGCAAATCGAACCAGCCAGCCGTGTTCCAACTTCGGATAAGCCCTGCGCCCCACTCGTGTTTGATTACATCCAGGGCCCGATCCTGGGCGCTGCGCGGAAGCACTCCCAGCGAGTTTCCATCCAAATAAATAATGCCGGGGGGAAGATCAAACTGCTGCTTGAAGGGAGCAAGGGGATCCTGACGGTCTGCGGCCAAGCAGTCTTCGCGAGTTTGCATAGGAAACGCCTCCTGAGTGAACGTATCGAGTCCCATCATGATAAAGGCGCGGTATTGGTGATAAATTGCAAATTCATGCGTCGAGCGAAACTATTTTCGTTATAAGTTGCGCAATAAACTTAATATTGGAATATCGCCATGCAACCCGATGCAATAGATCATAAAATCCTTGCCCGGCTCCAGGAGAATAGCCAGCTCAGCAACCAGGATTTGGCGGAACAGGTTTCGCTGTCGCCATCCGCCTGCCTGCGCCGTGTGCGTGCCCTGGAAGAAAATGGCTTTATACGCTGCTATCGCGCCGTACTGGACGCTGACAAGCTAGGCTTTGAACTGGAAGCCATTGTGCACGTGTCGTTGGATCAGTCTCGTGCCCAGTGGAACGAAGAGTTCCAGGCGAGCATCGCCATGTACGACGAAATTACTGAGGCTTGCATTGTGACAGGCGCCTCCAACTACATTCTGCGCGTGCATACCCGCAACCTCGCGGCCTTCTCCCGGTTTGCGGAAGATAAACTCAGCAAAATCCCGGGCGTGCGCGATCTGTGCTCTCACATCATCATGCGCAAGGTAAAAACCCGCGAAGGCATGCTGCCGTTGGCCAACTGGCGCTAACGGTACAGCGCCCTGCCATAAGACTGTCGCACAAAGTGTCGCGCTTCAAGAAGAACGTGCCGCGTGAGCCGCGCCCGACATACTGGGAAAACGGTAGATGGCGCAGGCAAAGGGGGGCGCCCCCCTTTGCCTGCCGTCGTCATTGCAAGGTGCGGGAAAACACGAACTCGTCCTGATCCCAGTCTACCGGCACCACATCGCGTGGGCCGAACTTGCCTTCGAGGATGAGCCGTGCGATGGGATTCTCGATGTACTGCTGGATGGCACGCTTGAGCGGCCGGGCGCCAAACACGGGGTCGAAGCCGCTGCGCGCAAGCTGCGCCAGCGCAGCATCCGAGACTTCGAGGCGCATTTCCTTCTGGGCCAGGCGAGCGCCCAGGCGTTGCAGCTGAATACGCGCGATCGACTCGATATGCTTGGCCTCAAGGCTGTGGAACACGACCACCTCGTCGATACGGTTGAGAAACTCCGGCCGGAACGATTGCTTGAGTTCGCCCCAGATGACTTCCTTGACCACATCGTAAGGCTGGCCCACCATGCTCTGGATATGATGAGATCCCAGGTTGGACGTCATGATAATCACCGTATTGCGGAAATCCACCGTACGGCCCTGCCCGTCCGTCAGCCGGCCATCGTCGAGCACCTGCAGAAGAATGTTGAACACATCGGGGTGCGCTTTTTCGATCTCGTCCAGCAGAATCACGCTATAAGGCTTGCGGCGCACCGCTTCGGTGAGGTAGCCGCCCTCCTCGTAGCCCACATAGCCAGGGGGCGCGCCGATCAGCCGGGCGACGGAGTGCTTTTCCATGAATTCGCTCATGTCGATACGAATGAGATGATCCTCGGAATCGAACAGAAAGCTTGCCAGTGCCTTGGTAAGCTCCGTCTTGCCAACGCCGGTCGGCCCCAGGAACAGGAAAGAACCATAGGGACGGGAAGGATCGGAAAGCCCCGCGCGCGAACGGCGGATGGCGTCTGATACCAGCATGACGGCTTCGTCCTGGCCCACCACCCGCTTGTGCAGATAGTCTTCCATTTGCAGCAGCTTGTCGCGCTCGCCCTGCATCATCTTGGACACAGGAATGCCGGTGGCGCGCGAAACCACCTCGGCGATTTCCTCGGCGCCGACTTCTGTGCGCAGCAGACGCGGCTTATCGCCTTTGTCGACATCCTGCTTGCCAATCTCGGCGGCCGCCAGACGGTTTTCGAGCTCGGGCAGCTTTCCGTACTGCAGCTCTGCCAGCTTGTCGAATTGACCCTTGCGCTGCAATTCCGCCATGTCGGCGCGCGTACGCTCGATTTCTTCCTTGATGGCCTGGGAACCCTGTACAGCGGCTTTCTCGGCTTTCCAGACCTCTTCGTAGTCGTTGTATTCACGCTGCAGCGAGACGAGCTCGTCTTCGATGGCCTTGAGGCGGCGCTGCGACGATTCGTCGGTGTCTTTGTTGACCGCTTCGCGTTCGATCTTGAGCTGGATAATGCGGCGGTCCAGGCGATCCATGACTTCCGGCTTGGAGTCGATTTCCATGCGGATGCGGGCAGCGGCCTCGTCGATGAGGTCGATGGCCTTGTCGGGCAGGAAGCGATCGGTGATGTAGCGGTTGGACAGCTCAGCCGCCGCCACGATGGCGGGGTCGGTAATGGCAACCCCATGGTGGAGTTCATAGCGTTCCTGCAATCCGCGCAGAATGGCGATGGTCGATTCGACGTCAGGTTCATTCACGAAGACTTTCTGGAACCGGCGCTCCAGCGCGGCATCCTTTTCGATGTACTTGCGGTATTCGTCCAGCGTCGTCGCGCCGATGCAGTGCAGCTCGCCGCGCGCTAGCGCCGGCTTGAGCATGTTGCCTGCGTCCATGGCGCCTTCGGCCTTGCCTGCGCCCACCATGGTGTGCATCTCGTCGATGAAGACAATGTTCTGGCCTTCGTCGTGGGAGAGTTCCTTGAGCACGGCTTTGAGGCGTTCCTCGAATTCGCCCCGGTACTTGGCGCCCGCCAGTAGCGAAGCCATGTCCAGCGACAGAACGCGCTTGCCCTTGAGTGTTTCGGGTACTTCGTTGTTGATGATGCGTTGCGCAAGCCCTTCCACAATGGCCGTCTTGCCGACACCAGGCTCACCGATCAGTACGGGATTGTTCTTGGTGCGACGCTGCAATATTTGTATGGCGCGTCGGATTTCGTCGTCTCGACCGATGACCGGGTCCAACTTGCCCTGCGAGGCAAGTTCCGTGACATCGGTTGTGTATTTGCTGAGCGCCTCGCGATTGGATTCGCCTTCGGAGTCCGACACGGATGCACCGCCACGAACCGCATCGATGGCCGCTTCGAGCGCCGGACGCTGCAACCCTGCGTCGCGCAGAATGCGGCCCGCTTCGCCTTTGTCATCGACCAGGGCAAGCAGAAAAAGCTCGCTGGCGATATAGGTGTCGCCACGCTGGGCAGCTTCTTTTTCGGTGCGTGCCAATACGGCCTGCAATTCGCGGCTGACCTGCAGATTGCCCTCCGCCCCCTGTACTTGCGGCAGCGCTTTGATCTGGGCGTGGACCGCCGGCAAAACCCGATTGGCGGCGACGCCGGCACGCGCCAGCAGGCTGGCGGCCCCGCTGTCGCTATCGGACAGGAGCGCCGACAGCACGTGTGCAGGCTCTATGTAAGGATTGTCGTTTGTTACAGCCAGGCTTTGCGCATCTGCGACCGCCCGCTGAAACTTCGTTGTAAGTTTGTCGAATCGCATAATGATTTCACAGTTATGAAGGTGGAGCCACAGGCTCGGATACAGCTTATGTGTGGACGGCAGGCCATTATTTCAAGGGATGGATGGCTGCTCCGCCCACCTTGGACACTGACACCGGCAACCGCAGCGCCAGGCAAAATACCACTATATTTGTTACTATTCCGGGCGTGCGCCAAACTGACGGCGCGCACGCTACAGGCCCGTTCCAAGCTTCAGAACACCTACCTACAATACGCCTAGGGCAAGCATCCTGTGCCCCACCATTCATTATTCGCCCGCGGGGCGATATTATGCAAAGACGAATATCCATCACCCCGGACGCCACCCGTTGCTCCACCTGCATGCTGAGCGAGCTATGTCTTCCCATCGGCATGTCTCGCGACGACGTCGAAAAACTGGATGAGCTCGTGCAAGAACGTGTGCGACTGAGCAAGGGCAATACCCTGTTCAACCTGGGCGACGCCGCCGATGCCGTTTACGGCATTCGTTTTGGCTCGCTCAAGACCCAGCTCGAAGATGCCTCAGGCCATATGCAGATTACGAGCTTCCTATTGCCGGGCGAGATTATCGGCCTGGACGGACTGCTGACCAATACGCATGTTTCCAATGCCGTTGCGCTGGAAGACAGCGAGGTCTGCGTGATCCGCATACAAGAGATGGACAAGCTGTCGCGCCACCTGCCCGTCTTGCAGCAACAGTTCCGCCGGCTCATGAGCAAGGAAATCAACCGCTCTCACCAGATGGTGATGTCGCTGGGCGCCTTGCGCTCGGAACAGCGTCTGGCCGCCTTTCTGGTGAATCTGTCGCAGCGACTGACCATACTGGGCTATTCTTCGACGGAGTTCATCCTGCGCATGAGCCGCGACGAAATCGGCAACTATCTGGGGCTGACACTCGAAACCGTCAGCAGGCTGTTCTCGCGTTTTGCGCGCGAAAACCTGATTCGCATCCATCAGCGCGAAGTACGTTTGCTGGATCTGCCCGCCTTGCAGGCGCTTTCAGGCGCCGACTGCAACTAGGCCAGGCTGGATGGCATACGGGGCTAGCCTGACGCAGTCTCGCCAAACTCGTCCTGCGCGGGCGCCCTGGGCGCCATATGCAGGGTAAGCGCGCTCGATAGCGCCGACATCAGCCAGAATAAAAAGAAGCCGCCAGCATATACTTGCTGCCGGCTGGCCTGTATATGGCCTAAGAACACGACGTCCAGCGGATCGATCAGTGCGAATACCGTGGCGCTGGCGGCCGCTCCGACCAGGAACGATGGCCATAACACCCACATCCAGGAACGATTACGCATAGTGTCTCCCCTTGAGCAAAAGCTGACGTAGTGTATCCAATCTCTTCGAGCCCGCCGCTTCGGGTCAGGGTTGCCGTGCGCCTGCAGCCAAGTCCGGCGCCTCTCTGGCCACGACCAGGCCGCGCTTGATGCCGCCGTCGCTAATCCCCTGGTCCGAAAAATTCTGCACCGCCAGGGCAATGGTGATCATGCACCCCACCACCGCCAGGGCTGGTCCGGCCATCAGTATCCAGGGCCAGGGCTCACGCCACCACGGTCTGGACTGGTCTGCCCGGTCGGCCGCTATCTCTGCAGACTGGCCTGCATGAGCGGCCAGCTCAGACGCTGCCTGCGGCACATTATCGGCCGGTGAGTTGTCGGACATCGATATTCTCCTGCTCGCCCCTATCGGGGCACATAGAAACTGGATTTTTCAGTCACCGCAATGTCACGTCCGTGATCGTAGTGGCCGATGGTTCGGATCTGAATGTCATGCAAACCTGGCTGCGACTGGCCAGCGGGTGCCCTGACGACCACCGGCACCAATCGGTTGGACGTTGCGCCGACGTGGACGGTGTCTGCCCCGCTATCCGTGGTTTCGATGGACACGCCTGACAGTCCTTCAACCTCCAGCGTGAGGGTGACAGGCTGTTCGGACGCGTTGATGAACTGCAGCCTATAAACGTTTTCTATCATACCGCCGGGGACTTCTCGCCCTAACGCCCCTCTATCCCGTATGACGTCCATGCGCAAGGTTGTACGCGTGCTGAGCGACACGACAAACGCAATGGCAATGGCAAGCAAGATCGCCCAGTAGATCAATACCCGCGGACGCAGCACCCGCTTGCGAACCTCATTCTGGGTCAGACCCTCGGAAATGGCGCTTCCGGACGTATAACGAATCAGCCCAGACTCGTACCCCATCTTGTCCATGACCTGGTCACAGACATCGACACAGGCGCCACAGCCTATGCACATGTACTGCAGCCCGTCACGGATATCGATGCCGGTGGGACAGACCTGCACACAGAGACTGCAATCCACGCAGTCGCCCATGCCCGCTTCTTTGTGATCGATCCGGCGCGAACGTCCTCCGCGCGGTTCTCCCCGCACATGATCATAGGTAACCACAAAGGTATCATCATCCACCATGACACTCTGGAAGCGCGCATAGGGGCACATGTGTTTGCAGACTGTTTCACGCATGAAGCCTGCATTGCCCCAAGTGGCAAAAGCGTAAAACGCCATCCAGAACCATTGCCAGGGGCCCAGCGTCAACGTCAGCAGACCCATGCCCAGTTCGCGAATGGGCGCAAAATAGCCGATGAAGGTCGATCCCGTCCACCACGCAATCGCCAACCAGACAAAATGCTTGGTCGCTTTAAGGCGCACCTTGCGCCAGCTCCAGGACGCCTCGTCGAGCCGGATGCGCGCAAGACGATCACCCTCGATCTTGCGCTCCACCCACATGAAGATTTCGGTGTAAACCGTCTGCGGACAGGCGTAACCACAGAACAGCCTTCCGGCCATGGCTGTGAACAGGAAAAGCGCCAGCGCAGAAAGCACCAGCAATACCGCCAGATAAATCACATCTTGCGGCCAGAGCACCATGCCGAAAATATAGAACTTGCGCGCCCCCAGATCAAACAGCACCGCCTGGCGGCCATTCCATTGCAACCATGGCAGACCATAGAAGATCACCTGGGTGATGATCACCATGGCAATACGCCAACGCGCAAACACGCCAGAAACAGAACGAGGGTAGATTTTGCTGCGCACATCGGATAGCGCCCGCTCCACCTGCGGCGAAGCGCCTCCGGCCCGCTGGAGCCTGGGCGGCGGCCATGCCGGCGCTGCGCCTTCTTTATCCCCGGCGGCAGGTCTTGCTGCGGATTCGCTATCCATGATGCGCTATCCCTGTCTGTTTACCTGGCTGTGCCAGCGTCGCGATTGGTCAGCCCCCACACCCACGCCGTCAGCATGCGGATCTGATCGTCAGTCAGGATGCCTTCCTGCGCCGGCATGATGTTCTCGCGCCCCTTCAGAATGGTTTCCACAATCGCCGCTTCAGAGCTGCCGTACAGCCAGATGCCATCGGTAAGATTGGGCGCTCCGACAGCAGTATTGCCTTTGCCATCGATGCCGTGGCACGCTACGCAATAAGTCTCGAATCCGCGTTTGCCGGGCACAACGCGCAGCGCATCGCTGGCCAGGCCCGAGAGCGATCGCACATACTGTGCAATATCCGATGCCTGTGCCGGGCTGACCGCCGAGGCCCATGGCGGCATCATGCCGTGTCGACCCTTGGCAATGGTGTGCAGAATCTGTTCAGGCTCGCCACCGTGCAGCCAGTCGCCATCCGCCAGGTTGGGAAAATTGCCCGCGCCACGCGCATCGGAGCCATGGCACTGCGCACAGTTGTTCAAAAACAGACGCTGGCCGATCTGACGCGCGTTCTCGTCGGCGGCGATTGCCGTCAATGGCATGTCGCGATAGCGGCTGTATACCGGCTCGATCTGTTCGCGCAACGCTTCCTGCTGTGCCTTGACCTGGTTGGCGGCCGTATAGCCCAGCGTACCCTTATATTCTCCCAGACCGGGGTAGAAAAACAGGATGGCCAGCGCGACAATGCACAGCCCAAGATAGAACACGGTCCACCATCGCGGCACCGGGTTGTTCAGCTCAGTGAGGTCGCCATCCCAGACATGGCCTGTATCCTGCGCAACAGGCACTGTTTTGCCGAGCCAGGCACGCTGCGAGAACAGCAGCCATAGGCAAAATGCGATGCCGCCCAGCGTGATGATGGCAATAAAATAGCTCCAGAAGCCGCTGACGAAATCACTCATGATGCGTTCCTTTCTTCATGTTGGGTTGCCGACTCGTCAGGCACGGCGAACGGCAGCAACGACGCCTCCCGGTTGGCGTGCGCCCGTCCCGCGGAAAACGCCCACCACACAATGCCCAGAAAAGTGATCGTGGCCAGGATGGTGGCCAGCCCATTGATGATCGCCATCATTTACAGCCCCCCGTCCACGACCGCCTTGGCGGCGGCCTCGCGTCCCACTACGCCCAGGCCTTGGAGATAGGCGATCAGTGCGTCTTCTTCCGTCTTCCCCTTTAACGCCTCGGGCGCTTTCTCGATCTGCTCATCCGTGTACGGCACACCGATCTTGCGCAGCGCGCGCATGCGCTCCTGCACGTTCTCCTTTTCTACCGACTGGTGCTGCAGCCAGGGATAAGCCGGCATATTCGACTCCTTTACAACATCACGCGGATTGCGCAGATGCAGACGGTGCCAGTCATCGGAGTAGCGCTTGCCCACCCGCGCCAGATCTGGGCCGGTACGTTTGGATCCCCAAAGAAAGGGATAGTCGTAGGTGGATTCCCCTGCCAGCGAATACGGGCCGTAGCGCTGCACCTCGAAGCTGAGCATGCGAATCTGCTGGGAATGGCAGCCCACACAACCTTCGCGGATATAGACATCACGTCCGATGAGATGCAACGGCTCATAGGGCTGCACGCCTTCGATCGGTTGCGTGGTCGAGTGCTGAAAGAACAGCGGCACGATCTGCACCAGGCCGGCAAAGGAGATCACGGCGATACTCAGGATAATCAGCAAGCCCACGTTGGTTTCAATAAGCTTGTGGGAGAAGCCGGAAGATTTTTGATTGGCCATTTTTTCTCTCCTCAAGCGGCAACGGTGGCGGGGCCGCGCAGGGCCGGGTCGCGTGCGTCCGGGTTGAACAATGGCACTGCCGGGTTGACTTTGGCCTGGCCGCGCACGGTGAGCCATGTGTTCCAGCCCATGATGCAAACACCACACAGAAACATCAGTCCACCCAAAAGACGAATCGCATAGAAGGGATAGGTCGCCTTCACGGCCTCGACAAAGCTGTAAGTCAGCGTGCCATCGGCTTCGGTGGCGCGCCACATCAGGCCCTGCATTACCCCGGCAATCCACATGGAGCTGATGTAGAGCACCACGCCGAGCGTTGCGATCCAGAAATGCAGTTCAACCAGCTTCATGTTGGCCATGGATGTGCGGCCATACAGGCGAGGAATCATGTAATACAGAGAGCCAAAGGTAATCATCGCCACCCAGCCGAGCGCGCCAGAGTGCACGTGACCCACAGTCCAGTCTGTGTAATGCGACAGCGCATTGACGGTGCGGATGGACATCATTGAGCCTTCGAACGTGGACATCCCGTAGAAGGACAATGCCACGACCAGAAACTTGAGAATGGGATCCGTGCGCAGTTTGTGCCAGGCGCCAGAGAGCGTCATGATGCCGTTGATCATTCCGCCCCAGGACGGTGCCAGCAGGATCAGCGATAGCGCCATTCCCAGAGACTGCGTCCAGTCCGGCAGCGAGGTATACAAGAGATGATGCGGACCCGCCCACATATAGGTAAAGGCCAGCGCCCAAAAATGGACGATGGACAGTCTGTAAGAGTAAATGGGCCGCTCGGCCTGCTTGGGCACGAAGTAATACATCATGCCCAGAAAACTGGTGGTCAGGAAGAAGCCCACGGCATTGTGCCCATACCACCATTGCACCATCGCATCCTGCACGCCGCCATACACGGAATAGGACTTCCATAGCGACACGGGCATCTCCAGGTTATTGAAGATGTGCAGGACCGCAATGGTCAGGATGTAGGAACCAAAAAACCAGTTGGCCACGTAGATATGCCTGACGCGGCGCTTGGCGATCGTTCCAAAAAAGACGACGGCGTAAGCTACCCAGACCAATGTGATCAGGATGTCGAGCGGCCATTCGAGTTCCGCATATTCCTTGGTGCTGGTGTAGCCCATGGGGAGCGTGATGACGGCGCCCAGAAGTACCAGTTGCCAACCCCAAAAGGTGAAGGCAGCGAGCTTGTCGCTGAAAAGCCGCACCTGACAGGTGCGCTGCACCACATAGTAGGAGGTTGCAAACAGCGCCGAGCCTCCAAAAGCGAAAATGACGCCGTTGGTGTGCAGCGGCCGCAGCCGGCCATAGCTGAGCCAGGGCGTGTTGAAGTTCAGTTCCGGCCAGATCAGTTGCGCGGCAATCAATACCCCAACGCCCATGCCGACGATGCCCCAGAATACGGCGGCAATAGTGAACTGCCTCACCACGCCATAATTGAAGACTTCGACCTGCCGGCCAGCAGTATCGGAAGCGCTCATGAGTTTCCCCTCAAGACAAGTAAATAACAAAAATCAATCTTTATGCGCATCGCGCGATATCGCCGGCGTGTCGTCGTCGTCCAGAATGGACTGCCCCGCCGTGCCCGCCTCGTCGAACTGACCGGCAAAGATCGCCCACCAGAACGCAAGGCCAATCAACACCGCCATCAGCAGCGAAATCGGAAGCAGCAGTAACAGCGACGACATGGCTTATCCTTGCGCCGCCGCAGGCAGCCAGGCGCGGGTCGGTCGACGGACTGCCCGGCGGTAGATACGCCATGAATTGGCGGCGACCGCCAGAGAGGACAACAGCATGGTGATGGCTGCCACCCACGGCGCCATCAGGCCACCCGCGGCGAGCGGCGTCATGAGCAAGTGCCATGCGACGGAACAGAATAAGTTCTGGCGGGCAACTCGCTGCGTCGCCTTGGCCAGCAACCGTTGATCCGCAGGCGAGATGGGCTTGGCACATAGCGCAGCATGGGCCGCTGCAACAGCCGTTGGCACAGCCATGGCCATGGCACAGGGGCAGCTCATGACGAACAACGCAACCATGACACCGATAGCACGCTCAGGAGCATGAAACAGCCAAACACCACCAACCAGAAATGCCAGGCCCAGCTGGACCAGCACGAACCAGAAAGCGACCCGATTGGCCCGGACGGATAGTGTGCTGCGCAACTGTTCGATCAACGCATGCCCTTCGCCTGCCTCGACGGACTGCCGCGCGCAGAGCTCAAGGTAGCGCGCAGTCAACAGAAAGGCGACGAACATGACAACGGAATCAAAGTAGACTTCGCCCTGCCCTGCCAGCGTGGCATAGGCACTGGGTGCAAAGGCCGCGGCAATGCCAAGTGCCACCGGCACGTCCATGCCTATCTGCCATTGCCTGATCTGTGCCCAGGCGCCGCGCCAGACCGGCGAGGCGCAATACAGCGCAACAGGTACCGTCAGCACAAGGCTGATCCAGTTCATCAGATAGATAGCCTGATCCAGCAGCGCCAGATTGTCAGGCGCCATACGCTCCGAGCGAAGGTAGCCCGGAAAGGCGAACATCATGACCTGCATCATGCCCAGCCAAGCCAGGCCCATACGGGCAAGAAGGCGCCGCCGGGCCAACCGATCCTCATCGGAGAGCACCTGCGGTGTGGAAAAAATGGAATAAGGGCGCATGCCAGAAACTATAGGTTTGGCACGTTTTCCTTGTATTGATTTATATCAAAGCAAGAGGCCGGCTCCTGTTCCGGAACCGGCCTCTTGTTCGTCCCTTGCCTGACTGCACCGCCGCCCGCCCCTGGAGCGGTGGGCCGGACGGCGATGCGGCGCAGACATCGTTACGGCGCGCCTATCAGGCGGCGGCGTGCAAGCCCCCCTTTGGCGCTTCCTCGAATTGTGCTTCTTCGGTCGACCCGGTGAGTGCGGTCGTGGATGATTGACCACCTTCGATGGTCTGCGTGACCGCGTCGAAATAGCCGGTACCCACTTCGCGCTGGTGCTTGACGGCGGTAAAGCCCAGATCGGCTGCAGCGAATTCCTTTTGCTGCAATTCCACGAACGCGCTCATCTGACGGCGAGCGTATCCATGAGCCAGCTCGAACATACCGTAGTTCAGCGCATGGAAGCCGGCCAGCGTGATGAACTGGAATTTGTAGCCCATGGCGCCAAGCTCGCGCTGGAATTTGGCCACGGTGGCGTCGTCCAGGTTCTTCTTCCAGTTAAAGGACGGCGAGCAGTTGTAGGCCAGCAGCTTGCCAGGGAACTGGCGATGAATGGCTTCCGCAAATTTGCGTGCATACTCCAGGTTGGGCGTGGAAGTTTCGCACCAGATCAGGTCAGCGTAAGGCGCATAGGCCAGGCCGCGCGAAATCGCCTGATCGATGCCGGCACGCGTACGATAGAAGCCTTCAACGGTGCGTTCACCGGTAATGAAGGGATGATCCGTCGGATCGATATCGCTGGTGACGAGGTCCGCGGCATCCGCGTCGGTACGCGCCAGCAGAATCGTGGGCGTACCCATGACGTCTGCAGCAAGACGGGCGGAAACCAGCTTGGCGACGGCTTCACGGGTAGGCACGAGCACCTTGCCGCCCATATGACCGCATTTTTTCACCGAGGCCAGTTGGTCTTCGAAGTGCACGCCCGAAGCACCTGCTTCGATCATGGCTTTCATCAATTCGAACGCATTCAACACGCCACCAAAGCCTGCTTCAGCATCGGCTACGATAGGCGCGAAGTAATCGATGTAGTCCTCATCATCAGGATTCTTGCCTTCCATCCACTGGATCTGGTCGCAGCGTGTCAGGGCGTTGTTGATGCGACGAACCACCTGGGGCACCGAATTGGCGGGGTACAGCGACTGATCCGGGTACATTTCACCTGCGCCGTTGGCATCGCCAGCCACTTGCCAACCGGAAAGATAAATCGCTTTCAGCCCGGCCTTGACCTGCTGCATGGCCTGGTTGCCTGTCAAGGCGCCCAGGGAATTCACGAAGTCTTCTTTATGCAAAAGATCCCATAGCTTTTCGGAACCCCGCTTGGCAAGCGTATGCTCAACAGCAAGGGAGCCACGCAGACGAATAACTTCCTCGGCGCCATAGCCGCGTTTGATGCCCTGCCAGCGAGGCTCTTCGGCCCATGTGCGTTGTAATGCGCGGATTTCGTTTTCCCGTGTGCTCATGATGACTTCCTTTCGAAGATAAAACAAAGATAAAAAAGCATTTGCGTTGAGTGAAAGTCTACCGGGATGTTGCGCAGCAAAACAGCGCCAACTCTTATATAAGACAAAAAATCTTTACCTATAAAATCATACAGTTATATAATTCATACCGCATTGTGAAATGATTTTTTTGTTAATGAAATAGAATTGAATGCGGCGCAGCATTGATTTTTCATAATACGAAGCGGGCATTTCACCATGCGGTAAGTTGAAGATTCAGGCATTACAATGACAGCTGTTTCTTTCTGACTGGCCAGGTGCAGAATCCCTGCAAGCCTTGTGCTTTCGTATAACCATGCAAACCCCTCTTTCTCACGCGCCGCTGGGCCGCGATGTTGTCTACCCAAGCGCCTATGATGCTTCCCTGCTCTTCCCAGTGGCGCGCGCCATCAATCGCCAGGCCCTGAATCTGCCGGCCGTCTGGCATGGTGCTGATATCTGGAATGCCTACGAGCTCTCCTGGCTTACCCCCAAGGGCAAGCCAGTGGTAGCCATTGGACGTTTTACCTTCCCCTGGACCAGCCCCAATCTGGTGGAGTCCAAATCGTTCAAGCTGTATCTGAACGCGTTCAGCGAAGAGCGATTCGACAACACGTCAGCGCTCGCCCGGATCATGGCGCGCGATCTCAGCGCCGCAGCCGGCGCCTCCGTTCAGGTCGAACTGCAGCCGTTATGCGGTACCGATACACTGCTGTGCCGCCCGCTGGAAGGCATCAATATAGACGGAGCCGATATCGAGATCAGCCAGTATGAGCCCCAG
Source organism: Allopusillimonas ginsengisoli (assembly GCF_004153455.1). Lineage (GTDB taxonomy): Bacteria > Pseudomonadota > Gammaproteobacteria > Burkholderiales > Burkholderiaceae_B > Allopusillimonas > Allopusillimonas ginsengisoli. Next base: position 152,240 of record NZ_SDQE01000009.1, read on the forward strand.
CCTGATCTATTGCACTGCGCGCCGGGCAACGACCTGGTCACTGAAACCCTGGTTTCAGACCTGCTCAAGTCGAACTGCCCGGTGACCGGGCAACCAGACTGGGGCAGTGTGCAGATTCGGTACACAGGGCCACGCATAGACCGAGAGGCTCTGTTGCGCTATGTGGTGTCCTTGCGCAGGCATACCGAATTTCATGAACACTGTGTCGAGAAAATGTATTGCGACATCCTGGCAGCCTGCAAACCGCAAGCGCTGCTTGTGCATGCACGCTACACGCGTCGTGGTGGGCTGGATATCAACCCGTGGCGCAGCAGCCTGCCCCACGGCCCGCAGGAAATCCGCACGCTAAGACAATAGGCGCGCGGGCCGGGCAGGCGCGAGGTCACATCAGGTGACCAGCGACATTCATGGCCGCGACGAGGCAGGTTTTGTGCGCTGCCGGATCAGGCGGGCTGGCCGGCCCGCACCTGTGCTCGTCCGGCCGTTTTCGCTATCCACACAGCCAGGACCGCGGCAATCACATATCCCGACGCGGCGCCATACCACGGCCCCTGCCCGATTCCGGCATCCAGCAACAGGCCAAAGCTGACCGGGGCCAGTGACGACCCGACATCCATCCCTGAATACACCAGACCGTACACGGTGCCCGTCGCGCCCTTGGGGGCGACCCGACGTATCAGCATGTCGCGCGACGGTGCTGAGACACCCGAGCAGAAGCCGGCCAGGCCCACCAGGGCGATAGCAAACGTACCCGGCACAATCCCCGAACCCAGTACGACAAGCAGCATACCGGCAAGGATCAGGGAAACAGCGACCGTCAGTTCTGTTTTGGCCGTGGCGCCTACCAGAAACCCTCCTGCGGCCATGCCGATGGCGGCAGCCACCATGTATGCGGAAAGCGCCGTGCCGGCCAATACCTTGTCGATGCCGTACACGTCACCAAGCATGGGAATGGTGTAATTCTGGACGGCAGACAGCGCCATGGAGGTGCAGGCAAAGAACAGGAACGCGCCCCATAAGGCGGGCTGGACCAGCAAGGCTGCCAGCGTCTGCCCCACCGATTTGCGCGCCAGATCGGGGCCGCCCGAAGCGGTTTCGTGGGCCTGCGGCACCGCCACCTCGCTGCGCTCACCCGATAGGAGCGCTCTGCCCAACCAGGTGAACAACAGCACGATCGCCACCAATGCCGCAGCGGCAAAGGCCGCCACACGCCAGTTGGCCAAGTGAATGAACACGGCCATGTACACAGGCGTCAATGCCCACCCCAGATTTCCAGTGAGACCGTGCGTGCTGAATGCATGCCCCAGGCGCTGCGGACTGACGCGGTGATTGATGATGGAATAGTCAACCGGATGAAAAACTGAATTGCCCGCGCCGCCCAGCACGGCAGCCAGCATCAGCATGGCGTATCCGTTCGACAGGCCAATGAGGACACCGGCGGCCACGAAGCACGCCAAGCCAAAGCGCAGGACTTGGCCCGGCCCGATGCGGTCCACGATGAATCCCGAACTTGCCTGCCCGATACAGGACACCAGAAAAAAAATCGAAGCCAGCAGACCCAGCTTGACGAAATCGTAGCCATACTCGTGCGCGAGCGACAAGTACAGCGTTGGGAACACCAATTGAAAAAAGTGCGAGCAAGCGTGCGCCGCCCCCACAAGACTGATGATTTTCCAGTCCTGGCGCTTCAGGGCGCGGGTATCGGGCACGGCATCGAGAGCTGCGGTTGTCATCATGTTTCGGCGTGTCAGGACGGGCTTACTGCTTGGGACCCTGTTTGGGGGCATCCGCCCTGCTGCGGATTTCCGGCCAGGCGCGATTCAGGTAATAGCACATGGACCACACCGTCAGGATGGCAGCAATAACAATTAGAATCTGGCCTATCCATTGTGTGGGCAGGCCATACAGCGGCTGCCAATACAACAGGCAGGGAATCGCGATCATCTGTGCCGCCGTCTTGAACTTGCCCAGCCTGTGGACGGCCACGCTCCCGCTGGCGCCTATTTTGGCCATCCATTCGCGCAGGGCAGAAATTGTGATTTCGCGCCCGATGATGATCAAGGCGATAAAGGCATCGACCCGGCCCAGATCGAGCAGGATGAGCAGTGCCGCGCAGACCATGAGCTTGTCCGCGACGGGGTCGAGAAAAGCGCCAAAGGAAGACGTTTGATTCCAGCGACGGGCCAGCCAGCCATCGAACCAGTCGGTAAGTGCAGCAATGATGAAGGCCAGCGCGGCGACCGCATCCCGGACAGGCATGGACAGCCAGCTTCCGGGAATATAGAACAGCCCCACAACCAGCGGAATCATGGCGATACGCAACCAGGTCAGGGCAATGGGCAAATTGATAGGCATAAGCTGAATACTACCCTATCGGAGCGCATGATAGATGCGTTCGGCCAATTCATCGGAAATCCCCGCCACCGAACGCAGGTCGTCGATGCTGGCATCCACAACACCTGAAAAGCCGCCAAAACGCGCCAGCAAGCGTTGCCGGCGGCGCGCGCCGACGCCCTCTATTTCCTCCAGCCGCGATACCGTCCGCGCCTTGGCGCGTTTGGCCCGCATACCGGTAATGGCAAACCGGTGCGCCTCGTCGCGAATCTGGGCCACCAGCATCAGCGCAGCCGATTCGATACCCAGGGCGACTGGCGGCCGCTCGTCAGCGAACACCAGCGTTTCCAGCCCAACCTTGCGCCCCTCTCCCTTGGCCACACCCACAATACTGTGGATATCCAGTCCAAGCTCTGCGAAAACCTGACGTGCGATCTCAACCTGCCCTTTGCCGCCGTCTATCAGGACGACGCCCGGCATATCGGCCTGGCCATCCGCTACCCTGCTGAAACGGCGCGTCAACACTTGACGCATGGCGGCATAGTCATCCCCCGGCGTGATGCCCGCAATGTTGTATCGCCGGTATAACGTGGGCTGCATATCGTGATGCTCATAAACAACACAGGATGCCTGCGTTGCTTCACCCGCTGTATGGCTGATGTCGAAACACTCAATGTGCAACGCATCCAATGCGGCTTCGTCTACGTCCAGATCCAGGGCGGTGGCAAGCGCCAGGGTGCGCTCCACACGGGCGGTCGACTCCGTCAACAGACGGGCCAGGGCCATGTCGGCATTGCGCACCGCCTGCTCCAGCCAGGTTTTGCGTATTCCTTGCGGCCTGACCACTACCCGCGCTTTTTTGCCGGTCTGCTCGGCCAGCAAGCTCATCAGCCCAGCATCCGGCAGGGAATGGGAACAGACCAGGACCGGTGGAAGGACACTCTCGATGTAGTGCTGGGCAACAAACGCTGCCAGCACATCCCCCGCACTGTTCTCCACGGAAATATTGCTGGGGAAAAAAGGCTTGTCCCCCAGGTGACGCCCGCCGCGCACCATGGCCAGGTTGACGCACACACGCCCGCCCGCGGTCGAAATGGCAATGATATCCACATCGTCATCGCCGACTTTTTCCATGGATTGCTGCTGCAGCACTTTGGCCAGCGCGCCCATCTGGTCGCGCAGCGCTGCGGCCTGCTCGAACGCCAGCGCCTGGGAGGCCTGATGCATGCGCGCTTCGATATCCTTAAGGACTTTGCCGGCCTGGCCATCGAGAAAGCGCACTGCGCGGCGCACGTCGTCCTGATAGTCGTCGGGCGAAATCAATTTGACGCACGGGGCGGAACAGCGCCCAATCTGGTGCAGCAGACAGGGGCGGGAACGATTGGCGTACACGCTGTCTTCACAAGTACGCAAGCGAAAAACCCGCTGCAGAATCTGGATGGTTTCGCGCACTGCCCAGGCATTGGGGTAAGGACCAAAATAGCGTCCCTTCCCGCTGGTGCTGCCGCGGTAATAGGCAATGCGGGGCACCTCGTGACCGCTGAACATCAGATAGGGATAAGACTTGTCATCCCGAAACAGTATGTTGTAGCGCGGCTTGAGGCGCTTGATGAGATTGTTTTCCAGCAGCAGCGCTTCGGCCTCGGAGCGCGTCACCGTGACTTCCAGCCGCGCCACCCGCGCCACCATGTGACTGATGCGCGGGCTGGCGAGATTCTTCTGAAAGTAAGAGCTGACGCGCTTTTTCAGGTCTCGCGCCTTGCCTACATACAGCACCTCGCCGCGCTCATCGATATGCCGGTAAACACCCGGCAGATGCGGAAGGTCAGCCAGGAACGATTTGAGATTGAAGTCGTCGGGCATATTGGTAACGTTCTTCTGCTTGCAGGGTATCCCAGTCCGGCGCGGGCACGCGAGGCATCAATCGCCGTATGCGAGCCACCGAATCCTGGCCATGGGCAAAATCCAGCCGCGCCAGCAGATCATCGGCCAGGTCTGGCCGATTGCATACAAGCACCATATCGCAGCCCGCGCGCAGCGCGGCCAGGGCACGCGCCAGGATATCGCCGGCAACGGTGGCGCCCTCCATGGTGAGGTCGTCCGAGAACACTACCCCATCATAGCCCAAGTCCTGACGCAGTACTTTCTGTATCCAGTGCTGCGAAAAACCAGCAGGCTGAGGATCCACCTGGCGGTAAATGACATGCGCGGGCATCACGGACGGCAGAACCATATCGCCCAGCCAACCATAAGGCGCCGCGTCCTCCTGCATGATCTCATCGAAGGTACGCAGATCAACAGGGATTTCGTGATGAGAGTCAGCCTCGACAGCGCCGTGGCCCGGAAAATGCTTGCCGCAGGCCGCCATGCCGGACAACATCAGCCCCTGTATCAGGGCCCGCGCGAGCATGGCCACAACACGCGGATCGCGATGAAAGGCGCGATTGCCGATGACCTTGCTCACGCCGTAGTCCAGGTCCAGCACGGGCGTAAAACTCAAATCCACGCCGCAGGCACGCAGCTCCGCACCCAGCACATAACCTGTTTCGGTCGCCAGTCGCATTGCGGCCAGCGAATCTTCCGACCAGCGTTGCCCCAGGGCACTCATGGCAGGCAAGGCCGTAAAGCCGTCGTCGCGAAAACGCTGCACGCGTCCTCCTTCGTGATCGACAGCAATCAAAAGCGGTTCATCCCGCTCGGCATGAATTTCGCGACACAAACTGGTCAGTTGGGCGCGATGCTCGAAATTGCGCGTAAAGAGAATGACCCCGCCCACCAGCGGATGGCGCAAGCGTTCTCGCTCGGCAGCCGTCAAGGTGCAGCCTTGCACGTCCACCATTACAGGACCAGGCGCCTGGCGCGCAGGCGTATCATCAAATGACATGAGTGTTAGTCTTCCGTGGGATTGTCGATTGCATGCAGCAAGGTCTCGACCACGACAAACGCCGTGACCGTATCGGTTTCATCCGTAATTGAAACATGAGCCGCCCCGAAGCGCTGGGCGTACCAACTGACAAGCGGTTCGGCCAGTTGTACACGCGGCTTTCCGCTGGGCTCATTGAGTGTCTGCATGCGATGCCAGGCCATGGGGCTGTGCATGCCCAGGCCAATGGCCTTGGAGAAGGCTTCTTTGGCCGCGAAGCGTGTCGCCAGAAAACGCAATCCGCGCATGGGATCGCGCGCATAGCGGGCGCGGAATTTGGTGATTTCCTGCGGGCCCAGAATGCGCTGCACGAATTTGTCGCCCCGCCGGGCAAAGGCCTGCTCGATACGTTCGAGACGCAGCAAATCAACACCGATGCCCGCAATCGACGACGGGCCTGCCTGCTTGTTCATTCCAGCTCCAGATGACCTAAGCTGGAATGATACCCCGCCCCTACTTCGGCCGCTTGTCGATCACCCGGCGAGCCTTGCCCGTCAGGGTACGCTCTACCTGGCCGCTATTGCATATCGTCACCTGGGACGACACGCCGATACGGTTTTTGACGGCATGCTTGACCTTGCCGGCCAATGCCTCGCGGTCGGCGCTGCCAAGATAATCGAACTCGGGGCGCACTTCGGCCACGATTTCCAGCTGATCCATATTGCCGTCGCGCGTGACGATCAGTTGGTACTGCGCCCCCAATTCCCCCACATTGAGCACGATTTCCTCGACCTGGGTGGGAAACAGATTGACGCCCCGGATGATCAGCATATCGTCGCTGCGACCCGTGATTTTGTCCATGCGCCGCATGCTGCGCGCAGTAGGCGGCAGCAGACGCGTCAGGTCGCGGGTGCGATACCGAACAACCGGCATGGCTTCACGCGTCAGCGACGTGAAGACAAGTTCTCCCTCTTGGCCATCGGGCACAGGTTCACCAGTCACTGGATCGATGATCTCGGGATAGAAATGGTCCTCCCAAATCACCGGGCCATCCTTGGCCTCCACACACTCCATCGCCACCCCGGGGCCCATCACCTCAGACAAACCATAGATATCGACCGCGTCCATGCCGGCGCGTTTTTCGATATCCTCGCGCATGCGGCCCGTCCAGGGTTCGGCGCCAAATATCCCGATGCGCAGCGTGCTCTCGCGCGGATCCATCCCCTGGCGTTCCATCTCTTCGATGATGTTGCAGAAGTAAGACGGCGTCACCATGATGACGCGGGGACCAAAGTCATGGATGAGCTGCACCTGCTTTTCTGTCTGGCCGCCGGACATCGGCACCACCGCACACCCCAGCCGCTCCGCGCCGTAATGCGCACCCAACCCGCCCGTGAACAGCCCATAACCATAGGCGACGTGCACGATATCGCCCGGTCGCGCGCCACCGGCCCACATCGACCGCGCAACCAGATCCGCCCAGTTATCAATATCCTTTAGGGTGTAGCCAACAACCGTAGGCCGCCCCGTCGTTCCGCTGGACGCATGGATGCGGGCGATCTGATCACGCGGCACGGCAAACATGTCAAAGGGATAGTTTTCACGCAAATCCTGCTTGGTCGTCATCGGAAAGCGGGACAGGTCTGACAGCGTTTTCAGATCATCCGGATGCACGCCTGCGGCATCAAAGGCCTTGTGATAATGCGGAACGTTGTCGTAGGCGTGCTTCAGGGACCACTTCAGCCGTTCTAGCTGCAGGTTCTGCAGTTCGTCAAGGCTGGCGTGTTCGATGGGGTCGCGCCCTGCTTTTGTGGGCTGTTGTACTGGCATGGAGGTCTCCTGCTATCTTGTGTCGCTGTCGTATTGATACGGTGTTCTTGCTGATGCGGTCTTGTTGCTGTGTTCTGCCTGGTCTTGCGTGATTGAGCCGCCTGTGTATCGCCCAGTCCGGCGACTCACGCTCCAACCACTTGTCCCTTGATGCGGTAAGAGCGCCCCCGGAACAGTGCGATACGCTTGCCTTCCTGGTTAACCACCTCGACATCGTAGAGTCCGGTCCGTCCGGCAAGCGCGCTTTCGCATGCCGTTGCCGTCAGCACATCGCCTTCGTAGGCAGGCGCGAGAAAATCGATGCTTGCGCCCGAGGCCACCGTCACGGCATTGCGCGCATTGCAGGCAAATGCAAATGTGCTGTCGGCCAATGCAAAAATGAAACCACCATGACAGGTCTTGTGGCCATTGAGCATGTCTGGCCTGACCGTCATCGTCATGGCGGACGCACCGGGCCCGACCGATTCAATGCGCGCGCCCAGCGCCTTGGATGCCGCATCGTTTTCATACATGACGCGCGCCGTCAACTCTGCCAGCGCCTGCGGATCCTCCGGCAGCCCGGCGGCCGCCGCTGCGTCGCGCCCAGGTAATGAACTCATTATTTCCCCTTGAATACGGGTTGGCGTTTTTCCAGGAATGCGGCAACCCCTTCGGCATAGTCCTGGCTCGATCCAAGCTCGCGCATCATGTCGCGCTCAAGGTCCAGTTGTTCATCCAGCGTGTTGCCCAGGCTTTGATTGATCGCCTGTTTTGTACGCGCCAACCCGGTGGTGGGCGCCGCCGCAAAATGCTGCACAAGTTCCTCAAGGCGCTGCTCGAACATCTCATCAGGCACGCATGCCCAGATCAGCCCCCATTGCGCGGCCTGCTCCGCACTGAGCTTATCGCCCAGCATGGCCAACCCCATTGCGCGCGCATGCCCCACCAGACGCGGCAAGACATAGCTGCCGCCCGTGTCGGGAATCAATCCCAACTTGCAAAAGGACTGTATGAAACTCGCAGACTGGCTGGCTATGACGATATCGCCAGCCAGCGCCAGATTGGCACCTGCGCCCGCCGCCACGCCCTTGACCCCCACAACCACAGGGGCGGGCAAAGCGCGAAGCCGCCGCACCAGCGGTGCGTAATATTTTTCAATCGTGTCGCCCAAATCTACCGCCTTTCCGGCGCCCGGCAGAATGTCCGCCAGATCCTGCCCAGCACAAAAGCCTCGGCCATTGCCGGTGAGCGCCAGCACCCTGACAGGCTGCTGTTCGATCTGGCTCAGCGCATCCGCCAACTCGTCGTGCATGGCTGCGGTAAAGCTGTTCAGCTTTTCAGGACGGTTGAGCGCAATGCGCGCCACGCCGTCCCGGAGATCAAACTCAATATTCTCGTACGTCATGAATGGCTCTCGATAAGGCCGGGCACCCAACCCGGCGCAACATTAAACATGCCAGCGTGTCTGAACCACACGAAAACGGTTGGCCACATAGGCGGTATCGGACAAGGCGGCATTGGCCGCCGGGTTGGCGCCGGTGCCATGAAAATCACTATAGGCAGCCGTCTGGTTGACGAACACCGCACCACACAGGTTCAGCGATAATGCCACGCCAGCGCGCTCCGCTACCTTGCGCGCTTGCTCTGCAATCGCATCGTCAGTGCTGTAGCACGACAAAGATAGCGCGCCATGATCCCGTACGGTATCGCCCGCGAGCATCAGGCTGGCCCGGGTCGAATCCGTCGCCACCACGAATATGATAGGGCCGAACCATTCACGCATAATGATATCGCGGTCGGTGTTGGCATCTGCCTTGAGCATCAATGGCGTCCTCACGCGTGCCTGGGCAAACAGGGGATGTGCCAGCGCCTGACTCTCGCACAGCACCGGCAGGCCGGTGGCCCGCGCTGCGTCGATACGAGCCACCACCCCCTCATTCTGAATTGCCCCGGTGATCTCCACGGCACGGGCGGGATCAGACACCAGTTTTTCCAGCGCCTGCGCCAGCGCCTGAGCCACCTCGTCAAAGCTCATATGCCCATCAGCGGTCTCGATGCCATCGCGTGGCACATAAATGTTCTGGGGCGCCGTACACATTTGGCCCGAGTACAGCGCAAAGGAAAACGCCAGGTTGCGGGCAACAGATTTGAAATCGGCGGCGGAATCGATCACGACTTGGTTCACGCCAGCCTTTTCGGTATAGACCTGAGCTTGCCGCGCATTGTTTTCCAGCCAATTGCCGTGCTCGCTACTGCCTGTGAAATCAATCAGTCGAACGGCCTTGTCCAGCGCCAGTGCCTGAGGCATGGGCTCATCCGCCGCATGGGCCGCCAACTGCACGATATTCGGATTCTGACCGGCCTCGGCCAGCACCTCGCGCGCTACCTGTACGGTAATCGCCAGTGGCAGGATGGCGCCGGGATGCGGCTTGACGATCACCGTATTGCCCGTTGCCAGACTGGCGAACAGACCGGGGTAGCTGTTCCAGGTGGGAAACGTCGCGCATCCGATCACCAGCGCAACGCCGCGCGGCACGATGGTGAAGCGTTTGCCCATGCGTATGGGATCATGCTTGCCCTGCGGCTTTTCCCAGGTGACTTCGCCAGGTATGCGTTTCATTTCCTGCCAGGCATAGGCCACAGCTTCCAGTCCGCGATCCTGAGCGTGCGGCCCGCCCGCCTGAAAGGCCATCATGTAGCCCTGTCCGGTGGTGTGCTGCACGGCATAAGCCATTTCGAAGCTGCGCTGGTTCAGGCGGCGCAGAATTTCCAGCGACACGCCTACCCAGGCCTCAGGGCCCGCCTCGCGCCAGCTGTCCAGCGCCTGCTCGGCGCGTTCGATCAGTGTTGTGGCCTCCAGCCGGGGATAGCGTATGCCTAAGGGAAAGCCAAAAGGGCTTGCCTCGCCATCGACGGCGCCCGCAGCCGGGTTCTGATCAAGCGGAAAATCACCGCCCTTATACGCCTCGAAGACAGCGCGCCCGTCATCATTCGCAGTTTCGCCGTAGGCACGAGGACTGGGCGATTCGGCAAAAGGACTCCAGTAGGTACGGTCGGCAATGGCCTGAACCGCCCGCTCCAGCATTTCCTGATTGGCCGTAAAAAAATCGGTAGACACGTGTCTTGCTCCTGTATCGTAATCTTGCACACTAGGTCTCCTGGTCGTAGTCGATCACCAGGCGGTCACTGACGGGAAAACTCTGGCAGCTCAGGATGAACCCTCGCGCCACTTCATAATCCTCAAGCGCGAAATTCGCGTCCATGTCGACTTCGCCCTCCACTACTTTACAGCGGCAGGTTGAACAGACCCCGCCCTTGCAGGAATAGGGAAGCTCTATGCCTTGGGCAAGCGCCTCATCGAGCACACTGTCGCGATTCTTGTCTATGGTCAATGTGCGGGTCAGGCCATCCTGAACAATGGTCAGCTCGCACTGCTGGCTACCGGGCGCCTTGCGCGCCTCTTGCCCGGTACGAAGCGCACGAGGGCCGGGCGGCGAACCGAACAGCTCGAACTTGATGCGAGACCCGTCCAGACCCAAGTCCTTCAGTGCCTGTATGACAGACTCGCTCATGTCCTGAGGCCCACACACAAACGCCGCATCAACCTCCGCCCGGCCCATCCAGGATTTCATTAATTGTGTGGCTTTAGGCCCATCCAGCCGGCCATTGAACAGCTCGATCTCCTGATGCTCGCGGCTCATCACATACACAACGGAGAACCGCTGCATGTAAAGATTCTTCAAGTCCTCGATCTCTTCGCGAAACAGAACGGCCGACGAAGCACGATTGCCGAAGAACAGGGTGAAGTGACTGTGCGGCTCGGCGCTCAGCGCCGTCTTGATCAGCGAAAGAATGGGCGTAATGCCGCTGCCCACGGCAAAGGCGACATAATTGCGCGCCTTGTCGACTTCAAACGCATACGTAAAATGACCATCCGGCGGCATCACATCAATCACCTGGCCAGTCTTCAAGAACGCGTTGGCCCACGACGAAAACAGACCGTCATTCATGCGCTTGATGGCCACCCGCAGCAGCCTGTCGCCCGGCGCTGCGCAAATCGAATAAGAACGTCGCAGCTCCTGGCCTTCTACCTGCGTGCGCAATGTCAGGTACTGACCGGGCCGGAACGTGAACGTGTCGCGCAACGCATCGGGCACGTCGAATGTGACCACCACGGCATCCCGCGTATTCTTGGCAACGTCTGCAACCTTGAGAGGATAAAACGAAGTCGTCACGCTATTGCACCTCACGCGAAAATCGCACGGTCGACAGCTGGCCGGCCTGCACGGAACAGCACATCATTTTGACAAAATACATGCTCAATGCGCCTTGAAATAATCAAAAGGCTCGCCACAGTCCAGACAACGATAGAGCGCCTTGCACGACGTGGAGCCAAAATCACTGATCAAACGCGTGCGGGCTGAACGGCATTGGGGACACGCCACACTCACCGCGGACCGCCGCGTAATCCCCGACACGTCTATCGCTTTTTCCTGCGGCGGCGCAATACCATATTGTCTGAGCGCTTCCCGCCCGCGCGCGCTCATCCAGTCTGTGGTCCAGGCCGGCGCAAGCCGGGTAGCGACCCTTACGCGCTCGATGCCACGCGCGCCCAACAAACCTGTAATGTCTTCGGTAATTGCCTGCATCGCCGGACAGCCGGAATAAGTCGGGGTAATCGTGACAACGCACTCGTCACCTTCCCAGGCGACCTCGCGCACGATGCCCAGGTCAACAATCGAGATCACGGGAATCTCGGGATCCGGCACCGACTGCAGCCATTGCATGACCTGCGCCGCCTCCGCGTGCGCAGCGGTACGACAGTCCGGATGCCTCAGTGTATTGGTCGAACTCATCATCCTGGCCTCCTTGGCTTGATAGCCCTGCGCGCGAAGCATCGTCACCAGCTTGCGCCTGGATAGCTGCGCTGCAAATGCTGCATCTCTGCCAACAGATAGCCCAGCGCTTCGGTATGGCGTCCCGCCATGCCTCCTTGATAGGCGGAATGGCGTGCGTCTTCAATCGCCGGGAGATTCAGCGTGGCTTCCTTGAGCACTGCCTGCACGTGCGTCAACCAGTCCTGCTCCAGCGTTTCATGGAGCGTAATGACCCCGCGCTGTGCAAGCGCTGTGTGGATGCTGTCGTCGACGAATAGCTCGCCGGTATATCGCCACAAATCGTCCAGCGCGCTTTGCATGCGCTGATGGCTTTCAGCCGTCCCATCCCCCAGACGCACCACAATGTCCGCCGAACGGCGCGCATGATAGGTGACTTCCTTGAGGGCCTTGGCAGCAATATCCGCAATGCGTGCATCCGGCGACAGGCTCAACCTCTGTAGCAGGAAGTAATGCCAGCTATCGAAAAAAAACTGTCTTAACATGGTGTGGCCGTAGTCGCCATTGCCGCGCTCGACCAGCAGATAATTCCGGTAATCCGGCGCATCGCGCAGATACGCCAGCTGATCTTCGTCACGAGACAGGCCTTCGACCTCCCCCGCCAACGTCAACCACATTCTGGCCTGCCCCAGCAAATCAAGCGCGGTATTGGTCAACGCCAGATCCTCCTCAAGAGCCGGGCCGTGGCCGGTCCATTCCGACAGGCGCTGGGACAGCACAAGCGTCGAGTCTCCCAGACGCAACAGGTATTGAAACAATGCATGGTCCATGCCAGCTCCTACATGTGCTTGACTTCGTCAGGCATGGGAAAAAAGGTAGGGTGGCGATAGACCTTGCTGCGCGCTGCGTCGAACAACGCTTCCTTGTCTCCCGGCACACTGGCCACGATATCGCCCGATTTGACCACCCAAATGCTCACGCCCTCATTGCGGCGCGTGTAGACATCGCGCGCATTGTTGATGGCCATCTCGGCATCGCTCGCCCGCAGGCTGCCAACATGCTTGTGGGCCAGGCCGTGCTGGCTGCGGATAAAGACCTCCCAGAGAGGCCATTCTGTCTTGTCCATAATCATTGTTTCCTAGATGCGGTAACGGCCGGTCGCGGCCCCCGATGCCTCGCACGCGGCCTCAGGCCACCTGGCGCGCGTCCTGTTTGGCCGCATACGCGCTGAATGCCTCGCGCACCCAGGCGCCGCTGTTGTGGGCATCCACGCGCGCCTGCAGACGTTCGCGATTGCAGGGCCCATTGCCCTTGAGCACGGCGTAAAATTCGCTCCAGTCGATTTCCCCGAAGTCGTAATGGCCGCGCTCTTCATTCCAGCGCAGGTCAGGATCAGGCAGTGTCAGACCCAGGTACTCGGCCTGAGGCACCGACTGATCCACCATTTTCTGGCGCAGCTCATCATTGGAAAACAGCTTGATACGCCATTGCATGGATTGCGCGCTGTTGGGCGAATCCGCATCAGGCGGGCCAAACATCATCAATGCCGGCCACCACCAACGGTTGAGCGCGTCCTGACACATGTCTTTCTGAGCGGGCGTGCCATGCCGGCACATCTGTATGAGCAGGTCGTACCCCTGGCGCTGATGAAAGGACTCCTCCTTACAGACCCGGACCATGGCTCGGGCGTAAGGCCCATAGGAGCACCGGCACAGGGGAATCTGGTTGATGATGGCCGAGCCATCCACCAGCCAACCTATCATGCCGATATCCGCCCAGGTGAGCGTCGGGTAATTGAAAATGCTGGAATACTTGGCCTTGCCCGCGAGCAAGTCGTCGACCAACTGGTCACGCGATACACCCAATGTTTCGGCCGCGCTGTACAAGTACAGACCGTGGCCCGCCTCGTCCTGCACCTTCGCCATGAGAATGGCCTTGCGCTTGAGCGTAGGCGCGCGCGTAATCCAGTTCCCCTCGGGCAGCATGCCCACAATTTCAGAGTGCGCATGCTGAGAGATCTGCCGTACCAGGGTCTTGCGGTAGGCATCGGGCATCCAGTCTTTGGCTTCTATACGCACGCCTTCGTCGATGCGTTGCTGAAACTCGCGTTCCGGACCACTGAGCTGATCTGCCGAGCGAACCCGGCTTACACCGGTATCAACGAGTTGGGCATACATAATAGTCTCCTGTCTTCTGGCGGCCTGGCTTTTGCGCACAGACACGCCACCACCTTGGCCGCTTACTAATACTTCATTATTTAATACAAAAATATTGATGTCAATCAGATTTTAGTATCAAATTAGAAAGCACACCCATTCAGGTAACATGACGGCTTCCACCGGACACACTTATTCATGGAAGATTCTTCCTCTACGCTTCAATCCCTCCTCGAGGTGCTACTCCAGCAGGATCCACCCAGGGCCAAGTCGCTGTGCGTCACCTTGCTGGGCGATGCGATCGAGCCTCACGGCGGCAGCCTCTGGCTGAGCGACCTGATCGAGCTGGTTACGCCGCTCGGCATCAATGAACGATTGCTGCGCACCAGCGTATTTCGCCTGGTCGCCCAGGACTGGCTTCAGTCCGAGCGCCACGGGCGGCGCAGCTTGTATCGTCTCAGTGCTCAGGGTTTGGCCCTGACACACCAGGCCTCTGCGCGGATTTATCACGGGTCGCCTACAGACTGGGCCGGGAACTGGACACTGGTCATCCTGCCGCGCTTCGGCAACGGCAGCCTGGACAGGCGCGGCGAACTGCGACGGCAGCTGGTCTGGGCAGGTTTTGGAGTGATTGCGCCCGGCGTATTTGCCCTGCCTCGGGACCACGCCGCCGCCGCGCGCAAAGTGCTGGCTCAACTCAAATTGAGTGACCATGCGCTGGTACTGAACGCCCACGACCTGAACGACAGCCAAGCTTCATCCGGGCGAATCTCACCCGCATCATCGGGGCTGCAAATCCGCGCGCTGATATCGCAATGCTGGGATATGGAGGGGGTTGCCAGACAGTATGAAAACTTTATCGCCACATTTGCCCCCATGCTGAACGCAGTCAATGACGCGCTACGGCCAGATCAGGCTTTTGCTGTGCGTGCGCTGACGCTGCATGAATGGCGGCGCATCGTGCTGCACGACCCACAACTACCCCAGCAAATGCTGCCGGCGGACTGGCCTGGCCTGGCTGCCCGGAAAGTGTGCGGGCAACTGTACTGGGCTGTGTTTGACCGGGCCGAAGCCCATCTTGAAGCGATACTCGGCAAGGATCGGAACCATTACCTGCCGCTCAAGTCCTATGTATATGCCCGGTTCAATCGCCCGGCAGCGCCCGCGCCAGCCAGTTCGGACACGCATGACGCGCTTAAAGCTTGATGAAGTACTCGCGATAATGCTTGAGTTCGTCGATGGACTCGTAAATGTCCGCCAGGGCCTCATGCTTGCTCTGTTTGACAAAGCTGCGATAGACCTCGGGTTTCCAGCGCAGCGCAAGCTCTTTGAGCGTGCTGACATCCAGATTGCGATAATGAAAATATCCTTCCAGCCGTGGCATATACTTGACCATGAAGCGCCGATCCTGGCTGATGGTATTACCGCAAAGTGGAGACTTGCCCGAGGGTACATGGGCAGACAGGAAATCCAGTAATTGTTCTTCGGCCTGGGCCTCGGTGAGTGTGGACGCGCGAACCTTGTCAATCAGCCCGCTTTTTCCGTGAGTGGATTGATTCCACTTATCCATAGCGTTCAATAGCTCGTCGCTCTGATGGACCACCAGAACAGGCCCTTCAGCGACAAAAGACAGATCGGCCTCTGTAATGACTACCGCCACTTCAATAATGCGCTCTTTTTCAGGATCCAGCCCAGTCATTTCCATATCGAGCCACACCAGACGCTGGTCATTCGCCGCCATATAATCCTTCCTAAAAAGA
This sequence comes from Allopusillimonas ginsengisoli, assembly GCF_004153455.1. Taxonomy (GTDB): domain Bacteria; phylum Pseudomonadota; class Gammaproteobacteria; order Burkholderiales; family Burkholderiaceae_B; genus Allopusillimonas; species Allopusillimonas ginsengisoli. The sequence continues at coordinate 167,997 of NZ_SDQE01000009.1, forward strand.
GTCATTTTCGCACACCGCCGCCGCTTATGCTGTTTACCCTACTCTTTTCCGTTTTCCTGATCGTCGACGTGCTGCTGCGCTTCTGGCTGAGCGCCAGGCAAATCCGTCATGTACACCAGCATCGCAATGCCGTTCCTCCGGAGTTCGCTGATCGCATAAGGCTGTTCAGCCACCAACGCGCCGCCGACTACACCATGGACAAAGTCAAATTGTCCATGGTTGAGCGCGTCGTCGAGGCCGCCGTCCTGGTCGGATTTACTTTGCTGGGCGGGCTGCAGTTCCTAGACTTCAATCTGGGGCGATTGATCGATAACGAGATGCTTCGCCAGCTCGCCCTGCTGGGCGCTGTGCTTGTCATCATGGGCGTTATCGGCCTGCCATTCTCCATATGGCGCAAATTCAAGCTCGAAGCGCGCTACGGCTTCAACCGCGTCACGCCCAGGCTTTTTGCCCAGGATACCGTCAAGACGCTGGCGCTGTCTCTGGTCTTTGGTACCCCACTGGCCGCCTGTGTATTGTGGATCATGGGCAATACCGGCCCGAACTGGATCTGGTGGGCCTGGGGTCTGTGGGTGGCATTCAATTTTCTGTTGCTGTGGCTGTTCCCTACCGTCATCGCACCGCTGTTCAATTCCTTCAAACCATTGGATAACGCTGAAATCAACGCGCGCATCCAAAGCCTGGCCAAGCGCTGCGGGTTCGCACTGAACGGCCTTTTTGTCATGGATGGTTCAAAGCGCTCGGCACACGGCAATGCGTATTTCACGGGCGTGGGCAAGGCGCGGCGTATTGTCTTTTTCGATACCCTGCTCTCCCGTTTGAATGTCGATGAGATCGAAGCCGTGCTGGCGCATGAGCTTGGCCATTTCATTCATCACCATATCCTCAAGCGCATGATACTGAGCTTTGGCGGCGCGCTGGTTTTCTTTCTGTTGCTCGGATGGCTCTCGCAACAAGTCTGGTTCTACACTGGCCTGGGCGTAATACCGCAACTGGGCAGGCCTAATGACGCGTTGGCGCTTATTCTGATGTTTCTCGCGATCCCGGTATTTACCTTCTGGATCACGCCGCTTGCAAGCTGGCTTTCGCGGCGCGATGAGTTTCAGGCAGATCGTTACGCTGCCAAACAATGCCCGCCCGAAAAACTGATTTCGGCGCTGGTCAAACTGTACGACGATAATGCCGCCACGCTGACGCCCGATCCAGTACACTCGGCGTTTTACGACAGCCACCCGTCGGCAGTGCGACGCATACAGCAACTCAAGCATGGATAACCGTCCGCCCTTACAGGGGCGTATCATCGCCGCCCATGGTCGCCACTTTACGGTAGAGCTCCCCGACGGCGCCATACGAAAATGTTTTCCCCGAGGCAAAAAATCCGAGGCCGCCGTCGGCGACCAGGTTGAGATCAGTCCGCAAGGCACCGAAGAAGGATCCATAGATCGCATTCTCGAGCGCCGCAATCTGCTGTACCGCTCAGACGACATGAGAACCAAGCAGTTTGCCGCCAATGTCGACCAACTGCTGATCGTGATTGCGCCAGAGCCTGCTTTTTCTGAAGACCTGCTCGGGCGTGCGCTGGTGGCTGCTCATGCGGCAGACATGGACGCCACCATCATCCTGAACAAGTCCGACCTTACCGACAGTTTGCCCCAGGCACGGCAGCGACTGCAGAAACTGCGGGATTGCGGTGTACCGGTAGTGGAAGTCAGTGCCCTGGAACAAGACGAGGCCATCGCCACCCTGATACCTTTGCTGCGCAGCCGCTGCAGCCTGCTGCTGGGCCAAAGCGCCATGGGCAAATCCACTCTGCTTAATGCGCTAGTACCGGATGCTGAAGCCAGAACACAAGCGCATTCGGTTGCCCTGGGCGCCGGTCGCCACACCACTACCAGTACGCGCCTGTATCACTTGCCGGACAATTCCGGAGACATCATTGATTCACCCGGTTTCCAGGCTTTTGGGCTGTTTCATCTAGGCCCGGGGGAAATTGAACGCGGTTTTCCGGAATTTGCCCAAGCCGTCAAGCAATGCCGATTCTATAACTGCACGCATCGGCATGAACCAGGGTGCGGCGTGCTGGCGGCGCTGACGCGGGGCGAGATCTCTGCGGAACGTCACGATCTCTACAAGCGCATCCTCGCAGAAAACGAAGCACTGCAACGCTACTGACAGAAGGCGACACAACGCAAGCCTTGCCGCCACTGGGCGTCAGGGCTTTATCACCAACTGCGCCGCGGCCAGATAGTGATAAAAATTGCGGATCAGCGCAGCCGTGGCACCCCAGATGAAATAGGACTGCCAGGTAATCGAGAAGTAGAATCGATGCCCGCCGCCCGGAAGGTTGGCGCGATGCAGGCGATGCAGGCGGGTATCCATTAATACCGATAACGGTACCTCGAATACTTCAGCAACTTCCGACATATTGGGGGTGATCGTAAAGCCCGGCAAAATCTGCCCGATAATAGGCTTCATGGTGAACCGGGTAGACGTCAAAAAACCAGGCTGAGTGCCGATGAGCCGGATATGCTCGAGCCCCACGCCGATTTCTTCGTAGGTTTCACGCAGCGCGGCGGCCACCTCGTCTTTGTCCTGGGCGTCGATACGGCCGCCAGGAAAGCTGATCTGCCCCGCGTGGTCATGCAGGTGTGAAGCACGACGGGTAAACAGCACCTGCAGGCCGGAGGGCCTTTCGATCAGCGGAAAAAATACGGCTGCCTGGCGGACATCCGGGCCCTTGAGCTGATCCACTTTGAACGAACTGGTAAAAACAGGCTCGACTTTCCAGTCTATGGGCCGTTCAAATGCGGATTGGATGAAATCAAGCCGGATACAAGACGGTGAAAGAGGAGGCAGTGTTTCGGAGGAGACAACAGGTTGGCTCCGGGGATCGAAACTCGGCGCTACGATTACTCGACTGCGTCGAGGGGGAGAGGTGCTTTCCGACATGTATTCCGTGATACGACAAAGGCACCCTGCGGGTGCCTTTGGTGCCTAAGCGAGCAAACCGCTTTAAGCGGCGGCTTTTGCCGACTTGCGAACCAGTTTTTCCTTGATGCGAGCGGCTTTACCCGAACGGCTACGCAGATAGTACAGTTTAGCACGACGGACATCGCCACGACGCTTGACTTCAATGCTGGCGATTTGGGGAGAATACAGTTGGAATGTACGCTCGACGGCTTCGCCCGACGAGATCTTGCGCACGATAAAAGCCGAATTAAGGCCGCGGTTGCGCTTGGCAATGACAACGCCTTCATATGCCTGAACACGCTTGCGGGTGCCTTCGACAACGTTCACGTTTACAACAACAGTATCGCCAGGGCCAAATTCAGGCTTGGGGCTATCGCCGGTAAGACGAGCGATTTCCTCTTGTTCGAGGGTTTCGATAAGGTTCACGGTAGTGACTCCAGATTTCATCTTGCGCTGGCCATTTTGCTTTGAGTTGCCCGCTATACGCGGCAAGCCAGACAGAGGATGAGTTAGCAAAGCCAACTATTGTACAACGAAGCACGTACATTTAAAAGTACGGGAGGTGGTAGTGTTAGAACCCGCTAGCTACGCCCAACCACATCAGCCCCGGAATGGTAGCGCCCCAGGCAAGGACCAGACATACATCAACAAGCATGGAACCGCGTGTGAGCCGGGACGACGTGCGACCCCGCACTGGCCGGGAGGGTTGGCTGTCCTGCCCCTGGCGGGAGGGAAACGGCCATTTGGCAGGAACATGTCGAGTAGGAGTAGACATATGCATTGTAGCCTCGCAAAGATAGTTGTTGACAGCGCTAACACAGACCTGATCAGCGCAGGGCTGGGCAGCCGAATACTGTTTAACAAAACAGTGAATCAATAACCAGTACTGTATAAACAAACAGCTATCGTTGCAAGCTCTTTTTTGACGTCTTGACCAGGGTGTCGCGAATCCGCACTTTGCCCTCCATGCCTGACGCTGCGAAAGCGCCGGTGGCGCAAAGGCCTGTATCTTCACGACAAAAACCCCGCAAGACCAGGCATGACGCCATCTTGCGGGGTTGCAGGAAGTGGTTGGCAGAAACCAGCCCCGCACGGATGCAGGCATCTGCTCTGATGGTTTTATTTGTTGGGCTGGGGCGTGATACGCAGATACGGACGCACGACCTTGTAGCCCTTGGGGAACTTGGCTTTCAACTCTTCTTCGTCCTTGATGGAAGGAACAATGATGACATCTTCGCCTTCCTTCCAGTTGACGGGCGTGGCAACACTGTAGTTGTCGGTAAGCTGCAGGGAATCCAGAACGCGCAGGATTTCGTCGAAATTGCGGCCCGTGCTGGCCGGATACGTGATGGTGAGCCGGATTTTGCGGGAGGGATCGATGATGAATACCGAGCGAACCGTGGCGGTGCTGCTGGCGTTCGGATGGATCATGTCGTACAGGTTGGCCACCTTGTGGTCGGCATCGGCCAGGATAGGGTATTCGACCTTGGTGTTCTGAGTGTCGTTGATATCGTCAATCCACTTGCGGTGGGAGTCGGCGTCATCCACGGAGACGGCGATCACTTTCGCGTTGCGCTTGGCGAACTCGCCCGACACGATCGCGGTATATCCGAGCTCGGTGGTGCAAACCGGTGTGAAGTCGGCTGGGTGCGAAAAAAGCACGCCCCAGCTGTCTCCGAGGTAATCGTAGAAACGGATTTTCCCGATGGAAGAATCCTGTTCAAAATCAGGGGCGGTATCGCCCAAACGTAAAGTCGTCATGGCATGTCTCTCTGCAAACGGGTGGACAAAAGTGATATGTCATATATTGTGTCAGCATAAGTACCCGGAAGGAAATAAGCTTTATGTATAACCTTATGTCCTGAGCGCGGCTTCCGCATACCGGCTTATCACCCCGCCCTGCTCAATGCTTTCCGCATACGCAGCTGCCCTGGGCAGAATGTATCCCGCATAAAACACGCTTGTCGCAAGTTTCTGGCGGTAAAAATCCGCGGCGCCGGGTTGCGCAAGATATTTGCGGCAGGCCAGGGCCGCCCGCGCCATCTGCCATCCGGCGTGAACGACACCCGCCAACATCAGAAGGGTGACGCTGCCCATGAAAACGCCGCGCAGCCCTTCTTTGGCATGCGTCAGCACATAGCGCATCGCACGCTCGTAGGCATCCACCGCGGCGTCAAGCTGCACCGCGATCAGAGTCATGCCTTCCGCATCATCGCCCGCATCAACCGCCGCAGCCTTGACCTCGGCGACTGTCTGACGCATAGCGTCGGTCAACGCCTTGACTACCGCCCCGCCGTCACGCAGCACTTTACGGCCAACAAAATCATTTGCCTGGATAGCCGTCGTCCCTTCATAAATGGGCAGAATGCGGGCATCGCGGTAATACTGGGCGGCGCCGGTCTCTTCGATGAAGCCCATGCCGCCGTGAACCTGGATGCCGAGCGAGGCGACCTCCACCGAAAGTTCCGTGGAAAACGCCTTGACGACAGGCACGAAATACTCATAAATGGATTTGCTGCGGGCCTGCTCGGCAGGGTCCGGATGGTGGCGCGCCGTATCGTTGGCGGCCGCGGCAACATACGCCACCGCCCGCGCGCCCTCGGTCAGGGCTTTCATGGTCAGGAGCATGCGCTGCACATCGGGATGATTCACGATCGCAACAGGCCCGCTGGACCCTTCGAGCGCCTGGCCCTGCACGCGTTCACTGGCATATTCGGTGGCATGCTGCAGCGCCCGCTCGGCCAGCGCGATGCCCTGAGTGCCCACGGCGAAGCGCGCTGCATTCATCATGATGAACATGTACTCCAGCCCGCGGTTCTCCTCGCCAACCAGATATCCGACCGCGCCCTCTCCGACTTCGCCCTTGCCAGACCCGTACAGCAGCACTGCCGTCGGACTGCCGTGTATGCCCAGCTTGTGTTCCAGCGATGCACACCAGACATCGTTGCGCGCCCCCAGCGAACCATCCGGGTTGACGAGAAACTTGGGCACAATAAACAGTGATATGCCCTTGACGCCTTTAGGCGCGTCGGGCGTGCGTGCCAGCACGAGGTGCACGATATTCTCGGCCAGATCGTGCTCACCGTAGGTAATGAATATTTTCTGGCCGGACACGCGATAGCTGCCGTCGTCCTGCCTTACGGCCCTGGACGCCACTTGAGCCAGATCGGAACCGGCTTGCGGCTCGGTCAGGTTCATGGTCCCGGTCCAGCGGCCCTCTAGCATGGGCGGGATATACAGATCCTGCTGCGCCTGGGTGCCCGCTGCGGTCAGGGCTTCTATGACGCCATCCGTCAGCAAAGGGCATAGCGCAAACGCCAGGTTGGCGGCATTCAGGTTTTCGCTGGTGCTGGCCCCAACCAGCTTGGGCAAGCCTTGACCTCCCCATTTTCCCTCATGCAGCAAACCCTGCCAACCGCCCTGCGCAAACTCGCTGAAGGCTTGCTGAAACCCGGGGGAAGTCTGCACTTCGCCATCCGACCATTTGGCCGGCGTCGTATCGCCATTGCGATTGAGCGGAGCAATGGCCTGCTCCACAAAGCGGGCGTTTTCATCCAGAATGGCATCGACCAAATCGTCTGAGACTTCTTCGAAGCCTGGCAGCGCCAGCACTTGGTCCAGGCCTGCCAGTTCTTTCATGACGAAACGGATATCTTCCAGGGGGGCGCGGTAAGTCACTTGTTCTCCACAATCTTGAGGTATTCTTGGGCCACAATCCGAAGCGCACACAAAACCAATGCTTCCGGCGTGATACAGCGTGCAGGCCTGTCTCGGCGCTTGTTATTTATTCAAGCTGCTGGAAAAACATTTTGCCACACTCACGGCACTATCGTCCTGGATGCGCCATGGTCAATTTGCGCTGGATGTGCTTTCCTTTGCCAGTCTCAAGCCTTTTGCGCCTTCTTGATGGGCAAAGGTTTCGAACGCCGCGGTGGATTGGGAGGGCGTCACCTCTTCATAGCCGGCTTCCAGGCTTTTTTGAACTTCTTTATCGCTCAGCACTTGATTCGTTGCCTTGAACAGAACCTCAATAGCGGTCTTTGGCGTTCCTTTGGGCGCATAAATACCCCACCAGTTCGACAGGTCGTAGCCGGGCACTGTCTGCGCAATCGGCGGATACGCCACCAGCTTGGAAGGCTGGGCAGAGGTTACGGCCAGCCCTACCACCTTCCCGGTATCAATCACCGCACGCGCGGAAGGCGCCGTGGCAAAGGAAATATCGGTGTCGCCCGCAGCCACCGACTGGGTAGCGGCCGCGCCACCCTTAAAAGGGATGTGCATAAAATCAACCTTGGCCAGACCCATGAACTCCACGGCGGCAAGATGCGTGATGACGCCGTTGCCGGATGAGGCGACATTGAATTTTCCAGGATCCTTGCGTGCCCTGTCTATCAAATCCTGCACGCTTTTGAGGCCCAGGCTGGCATTGGCGATCAACACCATGGGGCCTGTGGTCAGTTGCGCAATCGGAACAAAATCATCCGGCGTGTAATCGACCTTGTATAGGACGCTGTCGCTACCCATGACACTGGAATTGCCAAGATAAAGCGTGTAGCCGTCTGGTGCCGCTCTTGCGACCTGATTGGCGCCTATCGTCGATCCGGCGCCAGGCCTGTTTTCCACGACCACTGGCTGCTTTAGCAATTTGGACAGGCTGTTCGCATACACACGGCCAACGTGGTCTGCGCCGCCTCCAGGCGGAAAGCCTATGACCAGCGTAATGGGCTTGGCCGGATAGGACTCACTGGCCTGCGCGCCTGCGGCGACAGCGCCAAAGAGAACGCCAGCCAGACATAAAGCCTTGAATGTGTTCATTTTTGTCTCCATTAATCATTGTTGGTGTTGAATACGGCGTTGTTAATGCCCGACGAATAGCGGGCGACGCTTTTCCTTCCAGGCAAGTGCCCCTTCAGCCATATCGGCCGACTGCTCCGACGCCCGCACCGCCTGTTCTATTTCCCGCACGTTGCACTGACCGCGCGCAATCAGATTGAGATGTTTTTTCACCCCAACCAGCGCCAGCGGCGCCATACCCGCAAGCTGATCCGTCAGTGCGTCGACCCTGGCAGCCAATGCTGTCTCGGCCACCATCTCCGTCAAGAATCCGATGCGCAACATGTCAGGCGCGTCGATCTTCTCGGCAGTCAGGAACAGCCGTTTGGCCTGGTCCACGCCAAGCCGGGTCACATAGCGAACCATGCCTCCGGGGTAAAAATGCAGTCCCAGGCGCACCGCAGGCATGAACATGTTTGATTGCGGCGTTCCAATGCGAAAATCGCAGGCCAGGCAGAGATCTGTACCACCGCCATACACCCCGCCGTGTACGACGGCAATGGTCACGGGCCGCGCGGACTCGATCAGGTCCATGGTTTCGCCGAAATAGGTGGAGCTGGGCGCATGCTGCGCGCCAAAAGACGATATGTCGTAGCCGCTGCAAAAGTATTTGCCCTGCGCAACAAAACGCAGTACCAGCACACGCGCATCCTGATTTACCGTTTCGATATGCCGGCGCAGGGTGTCCAGATCTTCGGGCGCCAGGCGATTGGCATGTGCTGGGCGGCAAAAACTCACCGTGGCTACGCGCCCTTCTATCTGCAAGCTCGGTGCCCCGGACTTCGGCGCTGCCGGCGCGCGGTCTGCGAGTGTCATGCCTTTCCTCCCGCCTGCGCCGTTGGATGGTCCTCAGCCAGCAGCGCGTCGCCTTCGGCCTGAAAGACGATTTTCCGCGCCAGCATGCGCTCGATGTCCTCTGGCGAAAAACCGTAATCCCGGAATACCTCTTTTGTATGCTGGCCGAATACTGGCGGCGCTGTACGTACGGACGTGCCGTCTTCAACGTGTGTCATGCTCAACGGCAGGCCGACCTGCCTGAGTTCGCCCACAACAGGGTGATGTACGGATTGCACCAACTTGCACGCTGCAACCTGAGGATCGGCGAATACATCGGCCAGCGTATTGATCGGTCCAGCAGGGATGCCGTGCTCTATCATCAGCGACGTCCACGCCATGCGCGTCTTGCGAACAAGGCTGGACTCAAGCTCAAGCTTGAGCGCATGGCGGTGCTGCATGCGATCTGCATTTGTCAGAAATCGCGGGTCAGACACCAAGTGGTCCATTTCCAGCAGCTTGCACAGCTTCACCCACATCGCCTGGGTCGCCGGCGCCAGATTCAACGGCCCATCGGCGGTATCGAACGTGCCATAGGGGGCGATCACGGGATGCACATTGCCGCAAGGTTGAGGAATCTCGTTCACGCTGAGATAGCGTTGCCCCTGCACACTGAGCAGACTCATCAGCCCTGCCAGCAAGGACGTTTCCACATGTTGACCCCGCCCCGTGTTCCTGCGGGCCACTACAGCCGACAAGATGCCGATCACAATCCACATGCCGGCCGTCAAATCGCCGATGGCCGTACCCACGCGCATAGGACCCGACTCGGGCGTGCCCGTCAGGCTCATGAAGCCAGAATAGCCCTGGGCAATTTGATCAAAGCCTGCCCACTGACTGGCAGGCCCCTTGCTGCCAAAACCCGATATGGATGCCATGATGAGCTCAGGCTTTTCTGCGGACAGGGCCTGATAGCCCAGACCCATTTTTTCCATCGTGCCGACCTTGAAATTCTCGACGACGATGTCAGATGCCAAAGCCATTTTCCTGATCAAGGCCAGCCCTTCCGGCTGCCGGAAGTCCACACCTATGCCTTTTTTATTGCGATTGGCACTCAAATAATAAACACTTATGTCTTCGTCGAAAGGCCCCCACTGCCGTACCATTTCTCCCGCAGGCGCCGGCTCCACCTTGATCACCTCTGCGCCAAGATCACCCAGAATCATTGTGCTGAAAGGCCCTGATAACGCCCTGGTAAGATCCAGCACTTTCAGCCCTGCTAATGGCAAGCTCATGGTTTTCGTCTCCGTGAATACAAAAACCATTCTAGGCAAGCATTTCAGATGATAAAAATACTATTTAATGATTCAGTCATAAGATAAACTTATTTCTTTACAGCCTCTCGCCCGATGCACGCCATGAACCTGCGTCAGCTTAAATATTTTGCGCGCGTCGTCGAAATGCAAAACATGACACGCGCAGCAGAAACACTGCACGTCGCTCAACCTGCCCTCAGCCAGCAAATATCTCTGCTGGAAGGGGACCTGGGTGTTTCCCTGCTCGTTCGGGGTTCTAAAGGTGTACAGCCTACCGCCGAAGGCTTGCTTCTTTATCGCCATGCGCAAACCATTTTGCGACAAGTCGACAGCACCCGCAGCCTGCTGACCCGAACAGGCAGCCAGATCACCGGCACCGTTTCCATCGGGTTGGCGTCCAGTACAGCCAGAATGCTGTCCTTGCCTTTGATGCGGCGCGTGAAGGCTGAACTGCCCTCCGTTGTGCTGGAGATCGTGGACATTCCCAGTGCCGACCTCACCAAGCTGGTGCTGCAAGGGCGTGTGGATTTTTCTCTGTCGCCAGACCAACAGGCCATTCAGGGCATATCGCTGACACCGCTGCTGCACGAGCGCTTGTTTCTGCTCACGCATGCCAGTGTCTCCCTGCCCCGGCGCCAACTGTGCATCCGGGATTTTGCCCATCTTCCGCTCATCCTGCCCAGCCTGCCCAATACCTTGCGTGCACGTGTCGATCACGCCTTCCTGACCGCCAGACTCAATAGCAAGCTCTACGCCGAAGCCAGCACTTCCGCCATTCTCATTCCTGCTGTGCGTGATGGCGCCGCGGCAACCATTCTGCCCTACTCGGCTGCACAGCCGGAAGTGACCAGCGGCCTCATCAAGGCGCATGGCTTGGGGCTGGCGCTATCGCGCGAACTGGTGCTGTGTGCGAGCGAAAGCCTGCCCCTCTCGCCGGCCGTGAAACGCGTCATGAGTATTTGCCAGGATGAGATCAGGCGGTTGGTCAAGGACAAGACCTGGCAGGGCTGCAAAATACTGTTCTAACAGGCAACGCCAGAAACACAAAGCCCACGATAAACATCGTGGGCTTTGTGCTGAGCGCAGTGCCGGCCTTGCCGACCTGCTGCCAGGATGCTGTAGCTGCTGGTCTTCGATACCAGCACGTACGCCAGTTTGCCGAAAAACTGAACGATTACAGCGCCTGAACCAACTCGGGAACGGCCGTGAACAGATCGGCGACCAGGCCGTAGTCGGCGACCCCGAAGATGGGTGCTTCGGCATCCTTGTTGATGGCCACGATGACCTTGGAGTCCTTCATGCCGGCCAGATGCTGGATGGCCCCGGAGATACCCACCGCCACATACAGCTGGGGCGCCACAATCTTGCCGGTTTGGCCAACCTGCCAATCGTTGGGGGCATAGCCGGCATCGACCGCCGCGCGCGATGCGCCCAGCGCCGCACCCAGCTTGTCTGCCAGCGGCTCGAGCAGCTTGAAGTTCTCGGCGCTGCCCATGCCGCGGCCACCGGAGACCACCACCGCCGCGCCGGCCAGTTCGGGCCGGTCGCTCTTGGCCACTTCGCGCCCAACAAACGAGGACAGGCCCGAATTGGCCACTGCCGTGATCGACTCAACGGCCGCGCTACCGCCTTCGCCCGCCACCGCATCAAAACCGGTGGTACGCACCGTGATCACCTTGATCGCATCGGCCGACTGCACCGTGGCAATGGCA